>NZ_JARESY010000003.1:0-1454917 GCF_046025895.1 Paraburkholderia sp. RL17-337-BIB-A
AAACGACGTAGTGGTCACCCGAGACGGAAAAGAGGCTCTGGATTACCTATATTGCAGGGGACAGTTTTCTGCGCGCTCGAGCGAAAATCCGGCGGTCTTGCTGCTCGACCTGAAACTTCCCAGGGTCGATGGTTTGCAAGTCCTGGAGAAAATTAAATCGGACGAGCACCTGAAGATAATACCGGTGGTGGTGTTGACATCGTCCCACGAGGAAAAAGACATGGTGAGAAGCTACAAGCTCGGGGTTAACGCATATGTAGTAAAGCCGGTCGATTTTCACGAGTTTATCAATGCCGTCAAGGAACTAGGCGTCTTCTGGGCACTCATCAATGAGCCGCCGCCGGGCAGTGTCAAAAAGGTACGCTAATGTCTCCGCTCCGCATTCTGTTGCTAGAGGATAATACGTATGACGCGGAGCTCATTCAAGAGCTCCTCGAAGAAGCTCATCGCGTCTGCCAGGTAGTCCGCGTCCAGTCTCGTGCGGAATTTCTGACGGCTCTAAAAACGGTTGAAATTGAACTGATTCTCGCTGATTATAAACTTCCTTCATTCGATGGTCTCTCGGCTTTAAAACTCGCGCTGACTGTCCGTCCAGAACTGCCGTTTATCTTTGTTTCCGGCACGCTTGGCGAAGAAGTGGCGATCGAAGCACTTAAGATTGGGGCGACGGATTATGTTCTGAAAACGCGACTATCAAGGCTAGTGCCTTCAGTTGAACGAGCATTGCGCGAAGCCCAGGAACGAGCCGAACGCAAGAAGGCGGAAGAGGCGCTACGCCGAAGCGAAATGTATCTGGCGGAGGCGCAGCGACTCAGCAACACGGGAAGTTTCGGCTGGAACGTTACGAGCGGGGAAATCTACTGGTCCGAAGAGACTTATCGAATATTCGCCTGCGACCCTGCGATAAAGCCCACCCTTCAGATGGTGATCGACCTAACTCATCCGGACGACCGAACGCGTTTGCGGAAAATCCTCGACCGCGCCTCGATCGAAAGGCGCGCCTTTACGGCCGAGCATCGCCTGGTGCTGACCGATGGTTCTGTTAAATACGTTCGGGCTGTGTCTCATGGCTTCATCGGCGAAAATCCGGATAGTTTCCTCTTCGTAGGAGCGGTAACGGATATCACGGAGCGCAAGTGCACTGAAGAAACCCTACGGGAGCAGGCTAATTTGCTTAATTTGACGCATGACGCTATTTTCGTTTATGACATGAACGGAGTTGTCACGTACTGGAATCGTGGCGCGGAGGCGTTGTACGGATGGTCGGCAGAGGAGGCCAAAGGCAAGCTTGTTCCCGAGTTGCTGGAGACGATCTTTCCAGTACCGGTTGAGCGAACCACAGCGGAGCTGAGCAGTAGCGACCACTCGGAAGGCGAGGTTGTGCGTACCAGGAAAGACGGAACACAGGTAACAGTGGCGAGCCGTTGGTCATTGCAACGAAATGTAAGGGGCATGCCGGTTGCCGCTTTGGAGTCGAGCAACGATATCACCCCTCGAAAACTTGCCGAAGTAGAGCGCGGGCGTTTGAGCCAGTTAGAGGCGGATCTCGCGCACATTAACCGCGTCAGTATGATGGGCGAACTGGCCGCTGCGCTGGCTCACGACATCAAGCAGCCGATGGCTGCCGCGGTCACGGGCGCGGGCGCGTGCATTAATTGGCTCTGTCGGGATGCACCCGATATCAAAGAAGCATGCGCCGCTGCCTCGGCAATGGGCGCGGAAGTCATGCGCGCCGCTGGCATCATTGACGGAATTGGCTCACTCTACAGGCGAAGCACACCAGAGCGGGAATTGGTGGACTTGAACGAAATCGTTCAGGAGATGGCGGTTTTGCTGCGGGATACCGCCGATCGGAAGTCCATTTCGATCCGAACGGAACTCGACACGGGGCTTCCGAAGACAACAGCACACCGTGTACAGCTCCAGCAGGTCTTGATGAACCTCATGCTCAACGGCATCGAGGCGATGCAACACACGGGTGGTGAACTGATCGTCTCATCGAAGAGGATCGAGCGTCGTCAGTTGTTGATCTCGGTGAGCGATTCGGGCATCGGGCTTCCTACCGATGAACCCGAGCGCATTTTCGAGGCATTTTTCACGACGAAACCGAAAGGCACCGGCATGGGACTGTCCATCAGTCGGCGGATCATCGAGTCGCATGACGGCCGGCTGTGCGCCAGTCCGAAAACAGGAGGGGGTGCGACGTTTCAGTTCACCCTGCCCGGCGAGGAGATGCGCCCAGAACGTGTCGTGCCGCTATAACCCAAGCCAGTGCAGAAGGCCAACACGCGATCCCGATGACGGACAAAGCGGGGGCGAGGTCGACGCCAACCTGCTGGACCTTCTCGCACATGCCGTTAAGGAGATTGAGTCACCTTTGAATTGGATCGAGGTCAAAGGCTCGCCAAGCTGCCGCTCAACCTCAGGACGCCGAAGGGCGGCTCGCCCCTGGTCAGCGGACGTTTGCGAACGGATTGTGAAGGGCCGTTCCTGGCCGGGTAGTGCCGGTTGCGAGCGCGCGGCAATGTGCATCCCAGCGTCGCGCAGGTCCACTCGGCGCGAGCCAGTGACACCTTCGTTTCCCACGAGTCCAATCGCGGCCCAGCAAGTCCCGCCTATCCTGCAATACGGCGGCGTGCTCGCAAATGCCGGATTAAACTCCCTCGGCTCGCAAAATGTACTGTGCCAGAGCGACGCAATACACTACGTCGCTCGAGGCGGCCGCGCAGACCGCGGCCAATGCCGCCGAACGAAATGCTCGAAGGAAAAATCCATGACCGACCCGGCCCGTCACGCCTCCGACTTTCGCCGGCAGCGCACCGTCGGCGTCGCGGGTATCGCGGTCGCCTCGCTGCTTGCTTCGGGGCTCTGGCTCGGCATCGAGCTTTTTATGTCGCCCCTTCCTGGCATGGACAGCCTCGGCGCGCGGATGCTGCTGACACTTAAATGCTGCTGTGCTGCGGTGCTGTTCTGCCTGGTGACGGGCGTCGAAGCCGTGGCGCACGACGATTGACCTCGCCGGCGTTCGATCCGCTGGCGGCCTTCGAGACACACCGGTTGCGCGTCAATCAACGATACCTACAGAACACGGTGGAGCAGATCATCGTGTTTGCGGCGTCGCTGTTCGGCCTGGCCGCCTATTGCCTCGACGGCTCGTCCATGCGCGCGATCGTGGCGACGACCGTGGCCTGGATCGCCGCGCGGGTGGCGTTCTGGCTCGGCTATCATCGCCGCGCAGCGCAGCGCTGCGCTGCGCGGGCTCGGGGCGCCGGACATGGCGATCAGTATGATCGTGCTGCTATGTGACGAGCCGGTTTGGGCGTGAGATCGCAGGGACGGTGGGAGCGATTGTGTCGCTCGCTGTATTTTTCGCGGTCGAGTGATGCTGTTTTGGCGGACGCGGCCGGTGAAAGAGGGTTGATTCAATAGGGTCCGTCGACCCGATCGTCTCGGCTCGACCCCGTTTCGGACGATGATAGGAAGGTCACGTCAACGGCAGCTTCCGGGGTGCAATGGCCGCGCCTGCATGCTGACCGACCTCTGAGGCCTGCTCGGGCATTCGCTACATCGCGAGAGCGCATTATTCGCACTGTGCGATTCTGGCTACGGCTGCTTTTTGTCCGAAATTTACTTGGTAGCCGCGAACATCGTGGATTACAGTATTCTTGCGATGCGACTTTCAAGCTCGGCTGACTCGCAAAGTCACAAATGCGCAGACTTTCGTGCAACCCGCTTCTGCACGTGTCTGCCGACACCGAGCGGAAAAATGACTGCTTGGTGAAGGGCATCGCCATTCATCATTTTGGCCCACGCAACATTTCTCAAGAGGCGGCCGTGCCGACGGCCCCACATTCTCTCATCGCTTGCTCCGCAAACGGCGGCTGCAGGGATTACTGCAGCCATCTTTTGTTTCATCTATTTGAGTCGGGGCGCCTGATCCACTCCGGCAATACGCCCTGCGTGATTCGGTGACAAGGAGAGGACCATGAAGATCAAGTATTTAAGCATTTGGTCAGCGACAGCCATTGCACTTCTCTCGCTCAGTGGCGTCGCACAGGCCGGTGACCACGACGGCCACGGCGGCCTTTGCTCGAACGCAACGCTAAAGGGACCGTTTAGTTTTATCGGTCACGGAGAGATACTTGGATTGAAAACTGACGATGGTGTGTTGCATCCGTACGCTGCCCCGTCGATCCTCGATGACGTCGCCCTAGTGACGTTTAACGGTATGGGCAAATTTGACCGCACCGACTTCGGCATGATCGGCGGGTTGCCGAAAGGGGGGAAGACGACATTCAATCCGACACAGGAAGGCACCTACACGGTGAACCCCGATTGCACCGGCACCATGAAAATCGTCTATCTGCCGGGCGGGACCGTGCCGGCCGGCGTCGAGACGGATCTGAACATCGTCGTCGCTGCCGACGGGACGCTCGTCGAATCCGTTGTCTACAGGGCGGTCACTGTGTCAGGCGAGAGCCTCGACCACACAATGTGTCCACCGCATTGCGAGCAAGGTGTGCAAGAAAGCTTTGAGGGGAAAAAGGTCCTGGTCTACGGCTTCCGTTAGTCGGGCTCCAGATGGGCTCACGCTTGCTAAGGCGCTCGCCATGAGTGGCGCCGAGCCCGACCTTGTGCCCAGGTTTTCGCCCTTTAATACCTGCGTCTTTTCGAGATGATCCTGTCACATTCCGATCCATCGCGGTATCGAGGCCACCGGTGCTCGTGATGCCGGCGAACCGGCGCAACGAACACGATCATGGTTGCCCAAGGAGACGGAGCGTCGACCACATGATCGCGAGCGTAATCCCGCTGTTCGGGGCGGAGCGGACGTTCGAACGTCAGCGTAAAGGTCTGATTGAGCGTCTCTGTCTGGCCGCACTGGCACATTTTCCGATCCGCGTTGCCCGCCCCAGAAAAGATCGTCAGAAGCCGCTCCCAGTCACTCCGCAGCAAGTCGCTGTCAGACTAGCGATAGTTAATAAAGTTGATGATGTCATTGAGGAACCACGGCAGAATCAATTGCGTATCGGGATAGCTGACACCGACGCTGAGCCTCGGTGGCATTGACGTGGAGTCACCGGGCGCCGCACCATCAGTAGCGTGCAGAATGTAGGTATCCGTGTCGGCCGGACTTGGCCAGGCGGTCTGATTATTCGCGGGCGACCGTATCGAGGAGCAGCCGGTGGTGAGCACGACGAAGGCCGCTGCGAAGCAAAAGGGCTTCATGATGGCGTGAACTCCAGCAACGTTACTTTGACAATAAGACCGATGACGAATTCATCCCGGTACATAGCTGAACTCTGCCGAACACAGGAGGCGCAGTCCGACCCTTTAGGGACGTCGTCTTCCATTGCAATTTTTGGCCGCCAAGGGCAACAAAGTGGCCATTCGATTGCTTGCGACTCCGAGGTCGATATGGACCTATGCGTCGGCGTCCAATAACAGCCGCGGCATTTGACGAGCCCATCTCACGTCAGGCCGCTGTCGCAACTGGCTCGGCTTCGCTGATGCGGTCCATGAACTCAACAAACCCTTCCGGCATCCGGCTCTTCCCGGCCAGAGCAAAGCGCAGCGCATGCACGGACCGCTCCCCGCGATTCGAACCCGCTCTGTCGCCCCCTTTGCGCCACTCGCCGGCGTACGCTAATCCGACGGCTTGCGGACTCAAAACCAGCCACTCAGTCCTACCTTATTCACCGCCTATGTCCAGCGCCAGGCCCTCCGGCGTGACACGTGCCCTGCATTATCACGGCCGCCCCTGGCGAACCGCGCGTCTTCGCGGGCGCGTTCAATTTGCTCGCAGACCGCCTGATGGCGTATCGCCGAAGCGCCTGAGAGGCGGCAGCACCTCGCATCCGATGCCGCCACCTCGCCTGCTTCATTGCGCGGCGAGCGCCTCCGTCGCCACGTCACGATGCGGCCGCGCGCAGAGAATCAGCACACCGCCGACCGCGCCGATACAGGCCAGCACCGAGAACGGAAACTGAAAGTCCGTTCCCTTGCCCGCGAGCATGCCGACCAGCGTCGGCCCGACGAAACCGCCGACGAGATTGCCGAACGCACCGATCAACGCAGTCGCGACGATCGCATCCGCCGCCGAAAGAAGCTCGGTCACGTAGGTGAAGATAATCGGCAGGAACATCTCCACGAAGAAGCCCATCGCGGTGAAGAGCGACATCTTCAGCATGAGCGATGTGGATGGCACATTGGCCGCCACGAAAAGCAGCACAGCGGCGATGATGATTGGCACGCCCGCATGAAGCCTCCGCTCCTGCCGGGCGTCGGAACTGCGCGTCGCGACCAGCATCCCGACGATGCACGCGGCCCATGGAAACGCCGACAAAATCCCGACTTCCACCTGCCCAAGATTCTGCGACGACGCCGCAATTGAAGTCGGCAGCCACAGCATGAAGCCATAGACCAGCAGGTTAATCATTGAGAAACCCGCGCCGAGGAACCACGTAGCCTTGAGCGAAAGCACGCGGCGAATCGTCGATTGTCCTTTGAGGTCCACGAAATCGGCTTGCTCATCCGCGAGCATGCGCACGAGGCCGGCTCTCTGATCTTCCGTGAGCCAGCGCGCGGCGGCGATGTTCTTCGGAATGGTGGCCCACCAGACCACGGCCCAAATCCACGCAGGCAGTCCTTCGATGATCATCATCGCGCGCCAGTCGTGATGCGCGAGCAGATAGCCCGAGATCGGCCCTGCCATCAGCGCGCCCAGCGGCGCGCTGATGGTCCACAGGCCGAACGCCTTGCCGCGCTCACGCCGGATGAACCATGACGCCGTGAGGCTCGACGCGGACGCCCACACTGGCCCTTCCGCGATGCCGAGCACGAGCCGCACCGCCAACAGCTCGTTGAAGTTGCGCACGAGTCCGGTCGCCATTGCGGCCCCACCCCAGCAGATCAGGCACACGAGCACCACGCGCCGCGCGCCGTATCTTGCCACCAGCCAGCCGCCCGCGAGAAACGTGATGACATAGCCCCAAAAAAAAATGCCGCCGACGAGGCCCGCATGCGCCGCATCGATGCCCAGATCGCGCCGGATCGATGGCAGCGCCAGCCCGATGTTGGTCCGGTCGAAGTACGAGATGGTGTACATGAGAAAGATCACGAGCGTGATCCGGAACCATCGGGCTTTACCCGACGACTCGACTCTTTCGAGGGCTGCATCGTTCATTGCTTGTCTCCTGTGTCTCATTTGATCGAGACTTCGTCGGGGGATTGTGTTCGGCTGCGGGCGTTCCTTTTGTTGATGCGTGACGTGCTATTCGATTCAGACGGAAGTTTCCTGATGCGCGCGCTCCTTCGCGTCGCGATCCTGCTTGTCGAGCCGTGTCCAGATATCCCTGACAAGGTCCTTCATCAACAGCGCTTCTTCCCATCGGTCCGAGAGTTCATAGCCGTTGCGATCGGTCATCGCATATTCCTTCGGGCCAAGTTCGCACAGGAAGGTGAGCACGCCATCGCGCGGCGCACGCTTGCGCCAGCTACGGAAGCCGTATTCCCACCAACCGAGGAACAGCTCGAGCCATTCACGGTGATGCGCGAAGCTGATCTGCACCTGGATCTGCTCGCGGCTCGCCACGCGCCCATGAAAGCCCCAGCTGTTGTCGATGATGCGGCGTATGAGCCGGTGATCCTCGTCGCTGACCGGCCACGCGAACTCGCGCCCGACCACGTAATGTGAGAGATCGCCGGTCAGACGCAGATCCGGAAAGCAGTCGAGCAGCCGGAGCGTGAAGAACAGATCCGTCGTCATCCGGTTGCGATGCGTTTCAATATGAACGGCCACGCCTGCATCGTGTGCGAGGCGCCGCCATCCTTCGATCAACGGAATGCATTCATCGACCGTATAGGGCCGCACATCGGGCTGAAGATTGATGTGGTCCGCGCCGAGATCCTGTACGTGCTCGATGATCGGCTTCAGGTCGTCGACGGTTTGCGGATAGCACTGCGCCTGCCACGTCAGGCCGTAATCCTTCAGCGTGCGCGTCACGCGGCTCGCGAAGGCGTAGTCGAAGAAACGCACGCCCGCGCCGTCGAAGCCCGCGTCGCGGATCATGCGCAGCTGTTCATCAAGCGGCCATTCCAGTCCGTCGGGACGGCGGCGCTCCATGGCCCATAGCGACTGATACACCTTGAACTGCTGCATTGAGTGTCCTCGACGACGGCGCGCGCCCGCATCGACGCGGGCGCGGGTCTTTTACTCGACTTACATCGCTACAGCCGTGGTGGCGAAGAAGCGGTTCTTGAGCGATGTCTGGTTCTCGTAGATCGAGCCCTGCTTCGGCGCGGGCGGCAGGGGCATCACCACCGGCACATGCTCCATGCGCGGCACGATGGTCGGCTCCCCGGCGATAATCCGCTCGTTGAATTCGTCGAGACTCTTTTCCTGACCGGGGCCGTTCAGCAGCGGCCACGCGTCGACGGCTGCAACTTCATACAGCAACAGGCGGCGTGGACGATTCGACGTGTTCTCCGCCGAGCCGTGAATGGCGCGAGCATGATGGATCGAGAACGAACCCGCCTTACCCGTGCAGGGCACGGCACGGCCGAAGTCCACATCACAAGTGGTCGGGTCCATCGCGCCGCAGAAATAGCCGTCGGTATGATGGCTGTAGACCTCGCCCTTGTGGCTACCCGGAATGATCAGCAGCGGCCCGTTTTCCAGTTCGCAGTCGTCGAGCATCACGCCGACGGCCAGCACGTCCTGATTCGTGTGCGGATAGAACGCCCAGTCCTGATGCCATTCCACCGGATCGCCGACATGCGCTTCCTTCAGGTTCAGCTTGGCGTTGCGCACGCGCAGATGCGGCCCGAGCAGACTGGTCAGCGCTGCGATCAGCTTCGGATGTCGGAGCGCTTCCATGAACACCGGATCGACCTTGATCGGATCCTTGATGCGCCGCACGCGCGGACGTTCCGCGGTGTGCGAGGGCGCGATATCAAACACGTCGTCGGATTTCATGAGCGAACGGGACCGCTCGACCAGGTCGTCGGTGACCTTGCGCATGCGCTGCACCAGTTCGTCGCCGAATACATCGGTGACGACCACGTAGCCGTCTGTGTCGTATTGCTTCACCTGCTCCTTCGTCAGCACTTTCGTCTCCTCGCAGAAATGAACCGATACCGATGGAAGCTTATGAGAGCGCTCCCATTTCGCGGCACCTACCTCATGGATCAGCATTCATCGGCGGATCTACCTGTCCGGTATGTGCGCGCTCCCATTCAAGGTATAGTGCTTCATCGGGGGTGTCAAGAAACGGGAAACCCTCATTCGCGGTCTTCTTTGACTACAGCCTCGCACATGAAGAACACGGAACGAACGGACGTTGTATCACGGGAGATACTCCCGCGGCCCACGATGGAAGACGTCGCGCGCGAGGCCAGAGTCGGGCGCATGACTGTATCGCGCGCGCTCAACCAGCCTGAACTCGTATCGCCCGAATCGCTCGCGGCGGTGCACGCGGCCATCGAAAGGCTCGGCTATGTGCAGAACCTCAATGCGGGCAGTCTCGCGTCGAACCGATCGCGGATCATCGGCGCGGTCATACCGACCATCGAGAATGCGTTCTTCTCCGAGACCATCAGCGGCCTGTCGCAGACGCTGGCTGGGAAGGGCTATCAGCTGCTGCTCGGCCAATGCCTTTACAACGCCGCCGAGGAAATGCGGCTGATCGATGCTTTCGTCGGCCGGAGAGTGGACGGCATCATGCTGATCCGCACTTCACGCCCGGCCGATCTGGAGAACCGCATCAGGCGATGCGGCATTCCTTTCGTCGAAGCGTGGGACACGTCGAACCAGCAGATCGATATGCTCGTCGGTCTCTCGCATCGTGACGCAGGCGCGGCGGCGGCGCGCCATCTCGCCGCGAAGGGCCGGCGTCGCCTGGGGTATCTCGGCAGCGATGAAGCCCGCTCGAACGCGCGTCTGCAAGGACTGCGCGCCGCTGCCAAACAGGCGGGCCTGCCGAAACCCGAAGCCGTGATACTCGACCGGCCATCCGGCATCACCGATGCCACCGCCATGCTCGACACGCTGCTCGCAACACGTCCCGATCTGGACGGCCTGTTCTGCTCCAGCGACATGCTCGCGGCCGGCGCGCTGTTCGACTTTCAGCGGCGCGGCATACGCGTGCCGGAAGATGTGTCCATCATGGGCTTCGCGGATCTTCCGATCGCGTCGGCCACGCATCCCGGCATCACGACGATCCGAGTGCCGTCGCTCGAGATAGGACGCACGGCGGGCGCGATGCTGCTCGAATATCTCGACGGCAAGCAGCCGGCCAATCCGCGCATCGATCTCGGTTTCTCCATCGTCGAACGCGGCAGCGCGTAGCGCGCGCAGCCGCCCGATCTCAGCCCCGCCACTACGGTGCATCGGCGGGCACCGCTCGGGTCAAGGGCGTGCCAGTTACCGCTTCCAGGCTACGGCAGCCCACCGAAAGTTCATTTGACGCGGTCGCATCACTGGCGGCTTATGGCCGATGCTGTTGAAAAGTCGCTGCTCTGCTTTTTCAAATCGCCGGTGAGAAAATCGACCTCTCAGATCGGCCTACAAACCGCTGGCGAACGCCAGCGACTTTTTCTCTCAACAGCATCGGCCGGGTGCCGCCTCATGCAATGGGCTTACACAGCCTGAACCTCGCAAGGCCGCGATCGGCAGCACGCGACCCACAACTGCCGTTCAGACTCCTGGCGCGGCAATGACAGCTTCCGGGGTACAACGGACGCTCGCCCGCCGAGTTGGTCGGCAAGTTGTCGGCCTTAGCCGTCATTCGAAGATCGGCCTTGTCCGGCGGCTACACTGCGCTTTCCGGACATTCGAAACTTGGCGGTGGCCAGCGGCCAGCCTTGTCGAATTCGGAAACGCGCTTACCACCCCCAACCGCTGTTCGACCAGGTTCGGAAGGGCGCGCTGTTTGCCGCCCCACAAGCCTTACTCATTCGCTGTCTTTGATGATCCGCTCAAGAGTCTTCAAATCAGGATTATGAGGCAGCTCTTCCAGCAGCACGCTGATCAGCCTGTCGTCTTATGGCTCGGCGCCGTGGCGTCATACCGCAGCGTCGAGTGGTGCGGAGTGATCCGTTCGTTAATTCGGCAGGCGCCTCGGAAGATCCGTGATGCGCGGCCCACAGAATCGGGAGTGCCCGAGGCACGATGCAAGCGCCTGCTCGCCGAACCATTTCTGCGTGTCCAGGTTGTAGTGCACGCTGCCGTCTCCACCGCCTAACGTGCCGCCCTGGAAAATACCGAAGCCGGGCGGCTGTCCATTCCAGTCCGGCGACTGCGACGCATCAACGAAACTGAAGATACGCGGATTCGCGTCGACGAAGCCGCCGAACACTTTCTGCATCGACAGAAGCGCGGCGGGATTATAAGGCGCGACCGCGTTGGTGACGTTGTCGTAAGCGGTCGACAACGGCTTCACGATCAGCACCGGGAAGGTTGAACCCACCGCAGCAAAGA
Organism: Paraburkholderia sp. RL17-337-BIB-A; assembly: GCF_046025895.1. Taxonomy (NCBI): domain Bacteria; kingdom Pseudomonadati; phylum Pseudomonadota; class Betaproteobacteria; order Burkholderiales; family Burkholderiaceae; genus Paraburkholderia; species Paraburkholderia sp. RL17-337-BIB-A. The sequence goes on from NZ_JARESY010000003.1 coordinate 11,480, forward strand.
AACTGCTGAAGAGGTGAGCGTAATTCTGCGGCGCACGTTGAATCGTCGGTGCGTTGCCGGCCGAATTCAGCGGTGCAGCTTCTGCCTCCCACTGGTTCCACTCCAGGCCGAGAATACGCGGCTTCTTGCCGGTCGCCAGAATCTGCTTCAGTCCCAGATACATCATGCGGCGCGCGAACGGTGCAAGTGCATACGTCGGCGTCTTGCTCGCATCGAGCATCGGTTGCCAGAGATTGACGCCATGCACCGTCCAGCCGCAGCAGCCGCTGAACGCATCGTCTGCGACGTCCACGCCCTGGCTGCCCCAGCCGATATGAATGATGTACAGATCGGGCAGCGGCTCGCCTGCATTAATCGCCGCCTGCCACGCATACGCGGCGAAATTGGCGGCATTTCCGCTGCCGCCGTAGTAGCCGAGATTCATGTCGGACGACGTGCTGTCCGACCAGTTCACCCACGACACGTGATCGATAGTGGAGATCGGCTGGGTAAATGGCGCACCCGGCCCGTCGGCGTTGCCGGTGATGTTCTCCCAGCCGTCGTTGCGGATGCCCCATACATTGGGTGCCGGCATCCCGCCGGTGCCCGCGCCTGCACCCGAGGCTCCCGTCAACGTCAGATCCGCGGGCAGGCCGTTAAGACCGGCACTGTTACTCTGCCCCATCACGAACAGGACCGCCACTTCGTCGTGCCGGAATCGCGATCCTTTCTCCCACGATTGCACCGCGGCAGCATTCGGTTGGGCCGTCGCGTCGGCGGCAACGGACACTTGCACCCCGCTCGCTGCCAATACGAACGGCAGCGCAATCCGCATCAAGAAGTTCTTCATGCCTGTCTCCATGGATCGCCGGTTCACTGTTTGACCGGCTGGCTGACGGCCTGGCCCAGGCCGTCGATATCGGGACCGTAGTTGCCGGAAATCACCGAGAGTTTGACGGTGTTGGCAGCACCGGCTTTCAGCGGGACCATGACCTGCACACTCGACAGGATCGGAAAGTCCCAGGTGCCTTCACCGGGAAACTGCACGGGAACCGGTGGGCCATTGTTGACGCTCACGCTCATGGTACGAGGCGAACCGCCACCGTCGTCCGCGCTGATATACACCACGGGGACCGCATACTCGCCATCTGCAGGCGCCACGATTCCGTTGAACTGGACGCTCGAATCCGAGTTCACAAAATTGCCGACCTTTTCGTGGCCACTGCATATGTTGCATGCCTGGACTGCCGCATCCTGAATGATGTTGGTAGAGTTTTCAGCTTCATAGGCGATGGGCGGCAATGCGGGTTGCGGAGCGGCGATCAGCGTCACCTTGCCGATCGACGGAGCGCGGTGGCCCTTGTCCGGAAGAACGAAAGTCAGCTTGTTGCTTCCCGGCACGAACGGCATGTACAGCGTGACGGTGCCCTGGCCCTGTCCGGTGGTAACGGGAAGCTGGATCGTGGTGAGTACGCTGTCGTTGAGAATCAGCGGCACCTTCAGCGAAGACGTTCCTTCGTTCCGGTACGTCACGTCGATGTACCCGCCCGAGGTTGCATTCACCGTATAGCGCGCCACGCCGTCTTCATGCGTGACCGGTTTAGCCGGCTGGATTTTCGATGCATCGTCCGCACCGGCGATGGTCAGCATGACGGAGCCGCCGGGCGGAACAGCGGGCACCGTGTACCCGGACGTGTGCGAACCAAGATCCTTTTGCGCCCAGATATCCCGCACGCTGGCCGATGCAGCGGGGTCCAGCCCGAGATCCTTCCAGTTCACCGTGATCGGAGCGGCCGACCCAGTCGTGTTGAGCAGAACTACCGCACGGCGACCTTGGCCGGCGAGCAGCTTGGCCCACACGCCCAGACCGTTTTGCGGCACCGCCACCCGGATCGCCTGAAGGCCACGCGGGTCCTGATCGACGGCGAGCACCTCCGGATTGGTCAGCGTCGCCATCGTTGCCGGGCTGACCGGCACCGTGAGATCGAGACCCAGGATAAGCGGCGCACCGGAAATGGCCCACAGGCTCATGTGCGTCTGATCCTGCGCGGCGGTCAAACCAAACCCGGCGAGCATCATGTCCGCATCGTTATAGACCCCCGTATGTTGGGCTTCCGGAAACAGATTGCCGTAGAAATTCTGGTTCACGATTCTGGAAAAATCAGGCGTGCTTTGATGACCCGGCGTGCCGGTGTCGTAAGTGATGTCCTCGGTCGTTCTCCACAGATCCGCGACTTGCCCCCAGTCATACGATCTGCCCGTCTTGTCGGCGTGAAAACTGTTCGGGTTGATGCTGTAGACGATCTGCCGATTCACGGCAGCACCCGCACTGTTCAGCGCATCGCGCATCTTCTGGAAACCGGCCACCTGATCGTCGACTGTGCCATCCGGCGAGCACCAGTCGTACTTAACGTAGTCGACGTCCCATGCCGCGAATGTATTGGCATCCTGAACTTCGTGCCCAAGACTGCCCATCGGATTGGTGTGTCCAGGGTACAGATTGTTACGCTGAGCACAGGTTTCGGCTGCGGGCACTTCGTATATGCCGAACTTCAGACCTCTGGCGTGAACGTAGTCGGCCAGCGCTTTGATGCCGCTGGGGAACTTCACGGGGTCGGCGACCAGGTTGCCTTGCGCATCGCGGGATGGCGCGAACCAGCAGTCGTCGACGTTGATATAGCTGTAGCCCGCTTTCATCAGCGGACCATCTTTCTTCAGGCCGTCGGAGATAACGTCCGCGGCCGTTTTCACCAGATCCTCGGTGATGTTGCAGCCGTACGCATTCCACGAGGCCCAACCCATAGGCGGTAGTGCAATCGACCCTTGGGCCGGGGTTTGCGATGGCGCACCTTGCGCGGAAACGTTTGCGGAGTTGGCCGCGGCCTGCATGACGCTCGCGGCGTCGGAGGAACCTTGCTGGTCGCCTCCGCAGCCGGACAAACCGAAAACCATCATGATGCTCGCGAAAAACAGATACACCTGTGTACGACCCAGGATCTTCATGATTTTCCTTTGCTGAAAAATGAAACTGGGACTTCCGGGTAAACTGCTGTGCGGCGTCTGTTTCGGGCTGCCCGGCCCTTTCGGGGGTTCAGGAAACCGGCTGCAGATTGCCGTCGAATCGTGCCGTTCCGTTTTCCCTTACCGACACGGCTCGCGCCACGTTGCCGTATTGCAGTGTCGTTTGCGTGCCGCCGACGCTGGTGAGCTTCACGGACGACAACGCGCCGCGGTTCCACTCGACGTCCACCGCAAACCCGCCCTTCGCCCGCACACCCGTGACATGCCCCGTGTTCCATTGCGACGGCAACGCGGGAAGCAGCGTGATGCGATCCATCCTGCTTTGCAGCAGCATTTCCAGTATTGCCGCCGGACCGCCGAAGTTCGCATCGATCTGGAATGCCGACGAGTTGCTCGACAGCGCATACGCGTCGAACATGTTGGCGAACGTGCCGCTCACGCCGTCATTACCCACCGAATAGCGCAGCAGCTTCGGGATCATCGAATAGCAGTTGGCGGCGTCGTGGAAATGCGCCCAGCAGGCGATGCGCCACGCGAGCCCCCACCCGAACGAGTCGAAGCCGCGTGCAAGCAGCAGTGCCTTCACGCCGGCCACGAGCTTGGGATCGCTGTCGAGCGTGATGCGCTCGCCTTCGAACCAGCCGATCAGCGGCGACAGATGCCGATGCCCCGTCTCGCCAACGATGCTGTCGTTCATCCATTCCTGTAGTTGCCCTGTCGTGGGACTTACCTTCGGCAGATAGAGCTGCGCCTTCATGCTCCCGATCGAGCGCGCAAAATCCGCGTCCTTGCCGAGCAGCTGGCTCGCCGTCAGGTAGTTCGTGAACAGATCCCACACGAGTTCCTGCGCGAAGGTGATCCCGAGCTGCTGATGCGGTCCCTGCTCCGGCGACCAGTCCTTGTCGTCGATGAGCAGACCCGTAGCGGGGTCTCTGATCAGACGCGCCTGCCAGAACTCGCATGCGGACTTCATTACCGGATAGATGCGGGCGAGATACGCCTTGTCCAGCGTATACTGGTAGTGATTCCACAGCGTGCGGCAATACCAGGCGCTCGCGGGCGGACTCCAATCCCAGCCGATGCAACCGTAGATGCCCGTCGAAATGGCGACCGTCCAGCCCGCGACGTTGCCGTTCGAATTGCTGTAGTTCACGTTGGCGGCGTCGTTGAAGTGATTCTTCGTCGACTGAACCCACGACGGCAACTGCCCGGTGACGTAATCGACGAACGGTTGCTGGCACTCCGGCAAACCGGCTCGATCGGCGAGCCAGTAGTTCATCTGGATGTTGATGTCAGTGTGGTAGTCGGCCATCCACGGCGGGTTGTTCGTAGTGCTCCACAAACCCTGCAGATTCGCCGGCATCGAACCGCGTGACGACGCTATCGTGAGATAGCGTCCAAACTGCACGTACATTGCTTCGAGCTCCGGGTCGGCCGCGTTGGGATTCACCTGACGCGCCAGCAACCGCTCCGGGATCGTCAGTGCCCGTTGCGCATCGCTCGACCTGCCGAGATTGATGTCCATGCGCCCGAAGAGCGAACGATAGTCGCGCACGTGACGCTGGAGCAGGTCGCGGTAACGCTGGGACGAGGCACCCTTCACGTCAGCGATCACTGCACCGCGCGGATTGATGCCCGTCAGATAGTTTTCGACGTAGCGCCCGTTGTAGTCGGTGCGCGCCGCGATGATGATCGTGAGCGCCGGACAGCCCTGGAGAGTGATCTGCGCATTGGCCGAGTCGAGCGAAGCGACGCCTGCATCTGGAACGACCAGCATGTAGGTCGCATACAGCTCGCCGCTGCCGCTGACCGCGCCCGAGAACGACAGCGCTTGATTCGATTCACCGATGGTTTGCGTCCCCTGGCCGTCGACCAGCGACACCGCGCCGTTATAGGTGCCGCCGTCGGACGTGAGCCGCACGACGATCACGTTGTCGGGGAAGCTGCTGAAGATCTCGCGCCGATAGGTTTTGCCGCCGGCACGATATTGCGTGCGTACGATCGAATTGCCGATGTCGAGCGAACGCTGGTAGTTCGTGGCGCCGGCGTGACCGGGCAGATCAATATAGAGCTTGCCGAGCGACAGGTAGGTACCCATCCCTGTCGTCGTGTAGGCCAGATCGACAACGTTCTTGCTGCCCGACCACAACGTGATTTCGTTCAGGTAGAGCACCTCACGTTCGCTCGCGCCGCCGGCCATCGCACCGAGTCGCCCGTTCCCGACCGGCAGGCCTTGAAACTGGATGTTGGACTCGACGGCAGGCGAGTCGTATTGGAACAGCAGTGCCTGATCGACGGACACGCGCGCCGAATCCGCCTGCGTCGAGGCGTTGGCTGAATCGAAAGAATCGAGAGTATTGGATGGAACTGAAGCGGGATCGCCGGTCGCGCCGGGCGAGGAAAGAGTTGCAGCGCCAACACGTGCTGCAACCGGGAGGATGACAGCAGCACTGCCTAACTTCAGCAGCTTGCGACGCTTTTGACTGGTGGGAATTTTCATCGTGTCTCCTGCTAGGAATTTATGCTGAATCCACCTATGAATATTTAGTTCAAATATGCACGCGTAAGGATTCGTCAGACATTAGGCTTTTCCCCTAGTACCGTGTTGCAAATGGTGGGATGACGATGTGGTGAATTGATGTTGCTGTGGGGTGTATATGGATCGGTATTTTTGTGAAATTTAGAAACCATAGTTTTTATGGCATACGAAACCGCGTGCGGAGAAAGCGGTCATTTCAGTAGGTCACGATACGTTCCTACGCAACCCACTCTCTGCTAGTTCCCAGCACACATCCCTGGTTCTCTTAATCGAATGAACTGCTGCTCCGCCGACCTACGTTTTGACAGCCGGTAACCCCCAAATCCGTCAGAGATGGGACTGAGTTATCGGTACAACCGGTTGCCGCGGGCGTACCTCGCGCATTGATGCGCGGGCGTTTCCTGCACTAGAATGGGCAGTGGGCAGTGGGCAGTGGGCAGTGGGCAAGTACGCTGCCGGGCATCGCTGGCAGTATCTGGCCAGCGCGACGTGCGGGATTCGCGTTAGAGGAATGCCATGCCGACTTACCAGTATCGTTGCGAGAAGTGCGGTGAGACGTTCGAGCATGCCGACATCTCGCTGAACACGAAACCGCTCATCCGAATCGTCCGAAGTGCGAAAACGAGAAGGTTCAGCACATACCCACGCCATTTGTCGCGAAAACGTCCAGAAAGAGCTGAAATCTGCCTGACCGAGCAAAAGCAAAATCCGGCCAGTTGCGGTCATCCAACGCCGTCGCTCCAATCGTTCACAATCGGCCGCTCAACTCGAAACCTACACCTCCCGCCTGCTGCGCCCATATAGCAGCAGCATCGCCGCGATCACCACGCCGTAGATGATCTGGCGCCCCGCCTCCGGCATCTGTGCGACCGAGAGGATCGACTGCAGCAGCGTGATGAGGATCGCGCCAGCCACGGTACCCAGGTACGAACCCCGGCCGCCCAGAATCGACGTGCCGCCGAGCACCACCCGCCGCGATCGCCGGCAACAGGTGAGCATCGCCCATCGACTGCGCCGCCTTCGACGCATAACCCGCGAGCAGCACGCCGCCGAACGCCGCGAACGCGCTGCACACGCGGAACGCGGCCACTGTCACGAGCCGCGTATTGATGCCGGAAAGATACGCCACGCGTTCAGTGTTGCCGATCGCGTACAGCGTGCGGCCGAAGGTCGTGCGCGATAGCAGGAACATCGTGGCGGCACCGATCAGCACCCACAGCGCAACGGCATTCGGCACGCCCGGTACCTCCAGCCCGCAGCGAGCCATCGCATCACGTGTGGCGCGGAATCCGGTGGCGACGATCCCCCCGTGTATGCGATCCGGTCAACTTGCCCTTGTTCCAAGGTACGCGCGAAACACTATTCGTAATAGTCGCTTCCATGACGATCTCCTTTCAAGGGAAGGGAGATTCAGTCTGCGCTAACGACAGGGGGCGATACCCGACCCATCGGAGCCATTCGGACTGAATCGATCTACGTCCGTTGTGGAGCTACAAACAGACCTTCAGCCGACGCGATCACGTGATCATGCCACGCGCAACTGAATCGTACATTTACGATGAAGCGGACTGGTAATGTGTTCGCGGCGGCAAAACATCATGTCACGAAGGAACATGACCGATTCCTCCCATTCTGCTTCGCGGTATACAGCGCCTGATCGGCGGCGCTCACCAACGCACCCGCATCCTCATCGGCAGCAATGACCTGAACTGCAAAGCCGATGCTAATCGTCAAATATCCGCTACTCGACGCGGCGTGCGGTATCTGCAGGCTCTCTACCCTCTCACAGAGCATACCGGCCCAATACGTTGCCTGCTCGTGTGTCATGCCAGTTGAAAGTAAGACAAACTCCTCCCCGCCGTAGCGGGCGATAAAGTCTGATGCGCGAAGAAAAGATTGGTCAAGGCTGGTAGCAATACGCTGTAAAGCGACGTCTCCGGCAGGATGCCCGTAAATGTCATTGAACAACTTGAAATGATCGACATCGACCATCATCAGCGTCAGTGCTTGCCGACTGCGGCGAGAAATCCTCGACTGGACGTCGAGTTGCGAGTCAAAAAAGCGTCTGTTGTAAATACCGGTCAGGCTATCTGTCACGGAGAGCCGCTCAAGATGGCTTCTCATTTCCTCAAGCGACTGGTTCTTGTCCCGCAATTGTTGCTGTATGAGCACCCGCGCCGTCACGTCCTTCTGAATACCGATAAAGTGTGTGACGGAACCTTGCACATCGTAGATGGGCGAGATACTCAGCTCGTTCCAGAACATCGAGCCGTCCTTGCGATAGTTACGCAACGTCGCCAGACAGTACTCGCCATCGTGTATTGCCTGTTGAACAGACTGCAACTCCGTCTGGTCTCGATCACCATTTTGCAAAAAACGACAATTACGGTGGATGATCTCCTCCGACGTGTATCCGGTCAAACGCTCAAATGCAGGGTTGACGAAAATCAACGGCTGATCGGCGTTGCTATTGTCCGAGATCGTTATGCCATCGCGCGAGTCGAGAACGGCCTGTTTCAATATCTCCAGATTCATATCAGCATCTCGGTCAGCAATTTTCAGGGCTGTGCCCGACCGTAGATTCACGACGGGAGAAATTCGAATGTCGACCGCATTGGTCTCCTGAAAATTCAACGGTACAACGGTATCAATTTCCGGGAAGGAAAATGGCGGCGCCAAAAGAAAGTTCCTGAAGAAATCACTGGCTTTTTCGGGTCGCCCCAGCAGGTATCCCTGGACCACTTCACAGCCCGCCGTCGCGAGTACAGCGAGTTGCGTTCGCCGCTCGACACCCTCAGCGACGACTGCCATATGTAATGTCCTGGCGAGTGCTATGACTCCCACCACCAGCGTCTTCGCACTTGCATTCTCGTCGATTCGATCAACGAGCGACTTATCCAGCTTTAGCGTGTCCGGCTGCAAATCGGTGAGGCAACTCAAGCTCGAGAAACCCGTACCAAAATCGTCAAGAGCGATGCGGAAGCCGAGCCGCTTTAGCTCATCCAGTACAGCTCTGCAGGAGTCTGCGGGTTCGACGAGAACCGATTCTGTTATTTCCAGCGTTATTTCACTGCTCAACACCCCGTATAACGCAGCGACCTCGGCAAATCGAGCGGGTAAGGTTGGGTCGTGCAACTGTTTCGCCGAGACATTGACCGATATTGGGACGAGCCGCCCGCAACTTTCGCGCCATTTTTCTATCTGGCTCACGCCCTTATCAAAGACCCACTGCCCAACTTCTCGAATCAGTCCCGTGTCTTCGAGCATCGGAATAAATATCGAGGGCGGTACCATCGCACGACCCGGTCGATTCCAGCGAATTAGCGCCTCGACACTGACCATCTCTTCTGTCGCAGTTCGGAAGAGCGGTTGATAATACAGCTCAAATTCCCCTCTCGTCATCGCATGGCGCAAATCCCGCTCCATTTCGAAGCCGGTTAACAAGGCGCTCTCGTTGATGCCGAATAGCCGAAAGGTGTCTCGACCACTCTTTTTTGCCGCGTACATCGCAATGTCTGCGCTGCTCATCAACGCTTCAGGTGTACGACCGTGCTCCGGGAATCTTGCTATCCCGGCCGATAGCGTGATTTCCATCGGGGCGTCTCCAAGGAGCTGGGAATGCGCGACAGACCCGCGAAGTTTTTCAAAGATTTCGGCGCAGTCTATCTGTGAATGATCACCGGGTATGACGATGGAAAATTCATCTCCGCCTTGCCGCGCCATAAACGTACCAGGCCAGAGCACATCGGCCATTGCGGCGGCAATACCTCGAAGAAGGCGGTCTGCCAGCACGGTGCCGGCTGTATCGTTCAGAACCTTGAAACGGTCAACATCTGCCACCGGCAGCGAAAACGGTAGCGTCTCCTCGCAACGAGAAGCCAGGTACTCTGTAAGAGCGTGCCGATTCGACATCCCTGTCAGGACGTCGACATTGGCGAGTCGATGCAGCTCAGCCATTCTGGTCCGCTCTTCAGTGATGTCAGCGCATACACTAATAACTCGCTTGCTCGAGCCAGGCATACCGACGGGCGATGAATTCACCCTCACCCAGCGGACAACGCCGCCATCCAGTAGAAGGGGAAATTCCGTCTCCGTAGGAATGTTGTCACGTGCCATTTTGCGCATGGCACATTTGAGTTCGTTCAGACCTTCGGAAGATACCCGGGACTGCCAAACCGTTACGTCGCTGTAAAGGGTCGCAACTGGTATCTGCCACATTCGCTCGAAACCCGAACTGACATGAAATATCTTCGAAAAATCAGTGCTCGTGGACCAGAACACCAGTGGCATGTAAATGTCGATGTCAGAGAGCAAGATTGCAGCCTCGTCCGCCTGGCCCAGCGCAAGTGTTTTATTTGTGACATCCCGCGAGCGGCAAAAGACGGCTTTTACCTTGTTGTCCTTATCTCTCAGTGGGTAAAACGCCGAGGCCCACCACTTTGGAATGCCATCGGCAGACGGCCGATACCCCGCGAAACATACTTGCCGTCCCGCCAGTGCGCCACCAAAGGCATTTCTGGAAACAATCGCATCGTCGCCGGTCCACACTTCAAGCCAATCAGATCCGGTAGATTGGCTCGTAAACTCTCGCTGACGGATCAATCCAATGCTACCCGCTGATTCCATGATCAGGCGGCCGTCCAGGTCAAGCAGTACCAGCATGTCTTCGCTCGTGGAGAGCAACGCCTCGGCCAATTGTTGGAGCGGCGCGAATCGCGCTCGCTTTGTGTGGCCCTCAAACACGCGTGCCACAACATACGTTAACGCCACAAAAATGGCAGAAATTACCGCAGCAGCAATACCATATACCGCAATCCGAATCTCGAACCACGTTCCAACTGCCGCCACAATCATCAGGGACGGTAACAACATACATACATTTTCAGAGGTGCGACTAAATTCACGGAATACACCCATATAACAGGAGATAAAGGATATTTTTTGCACTTTATATTTCCTTGCCATGTTCTCATGGCCGCCATGGACTCCTTACGTTTGTCGATTTTTCATTTTATTCATATGATATGAATCAAGGATACACGTGGTAGGAATAAAGTGAGATCAATCTTCAAGTACGCGCCGGAGCGTATCAGACCTGAAAAACGTGATTTGCTCGGCCCAGCGGAGTTTGCTGGCTAGATGCAGGGTGGTGGCGAATGCTACGCCGAGCAAACTCGCGGCCGTTGGATTCCACGGCGATGTATGCGCTTCAGACGAGGCAACGCGATAAGGCGTCCGCAGTGGCGCCGCGTGAATCACCCCCAATCATCCGGCGGCTCCGGCCGGCGAACGACCGCTGTCAAACCCAACTAATGGAATGGACGCCCCCACCCGAAACGGCATCGATGTGCCAAAGTGGAAGTGTCAAAGCAACCACCTGAACGAGGGAAGCGTCCACCATGAAGATTACGACAATTGGCATCGATCTGGCGAAAAGCGTTTTTGCCGTGCACGGCGTAAATGAGCATGGCCGAGCGGTCCTGAAGAAAGTGTTGAAACGCGATCAGGTTGCGATGTTCTTCGCCAATCTGCAGCCCTGTCTGATCGGAATGGAGGCCTGTGGGAGCGCTCATCATTGGGCGCGCAAGCTGAGGGGCTTTGGACACGACGTGCGCCTGATTGCGCCGCAGTTCGTCAAGCCCTACGGAAGACCAACAAGAACGACGCGGCTGATGCAGAGGCGATCTGCGAGGCGGTGGCGCGGCCCAACATGAGGTTCGTGCCGGTCAAGAACGTAGAGCAGCAAGCCGTGCTGGCACAGCACCGGGTGCGCCAGGGATTCATCAAGGCGCGCACCGCGCAAGCCAATCAGATCCGGGGGTTGCTCGCCGAGTTCGGGCTCATCATTCCGCAAGGCATTGCGAACATCGCCAGGCGAGTACGGGAGCTGCTCGAGGACGCCACCAATGAGCTACCGGGCTCGTTTCGCCTGCTCGTACAGCGATTGATGGAGCACTTGAAGGAGTTGGACCGCCAGGCCGGTGAAATCGAGGCTCAGATCGTCACGTGGCATCGGGACAACGAACTCAGCCGCAAGCTGGCGGAGGTTCCGGGCATTGGACCGATCACCGCCAGCGCTCTGGTGGCGACGGTGAGCGATGCGAAGAACTTCGACAATGCACGTCAATTGGCAGCGTGGATAGGCCTTGTACCGCGGCAGAACTCCAGCGGCGGCAAGAACGTGCTGCTCGGCATCAGCAAATGCGGGGATACCTATCTTCGAACACTGTTGATCCACGGTGCGCGCTCAGTGATTTGCGCCTTCCAGCGCAAGAAGGACAAGGTCGACGGCTGGCTGGGAGCACTCCTGGCGCGGAGAAATCCCAATGTGGCTGCCGTTGCGCTGGCCAACAAGAATGCGCGCATCGTGTGGGCACTGCTGGCTCACGACCGTGAGTTCCGGCCCGGCTACACGAGCGCCCCGGCGAGCGCGTAGCCGGGGCGGCCGCCCAAATCTGAAAACGGCAATCAAGCAAAGGAGAATCAAACCACCGATTGCTCAGGCGATCAAGCAGTGATGGCAAGACAGGTCAGACCGTGGTCGATCAAACCCGACGCAACCAACGCACGATTGCAGTGCGCCCAACTGATTGGGACTCGACCAGCGGATTCCATCAGGGACAGCCAGGCATGCGCCTGACATTGAAGTCCGGATGCATGGCTGCAATCGATGCCTTCAAACCATCACCAATGAGAGCTTGGCAAACCGGGGGCGTCCATGCATGGTTGCCAGTTTTTCGAGGCCGTCGAATTCGTCTGCGAGGCGCGCCAGGACGGGATTTCTGATCGGTGAAGCCAGATCGGTTAGAGTCCGGATTTCTGGACGCAGCGAATGACCGAAAACCCATGCTGGCAAGTCCACGCTGCCCTTGCACAAGATCTTCAACTACATCCTGCGAGTGCTGTACATGGGCTGTCAATGGAAGATGCTGCCGATCGAAAGGAATGCCAAAGGCCGCCTCGAAATCCACTACACGCGTATCTACCGGCTGATGCGGCGCTGGCAGGCCGACGGTTGAATGGATGCCATCTTTGCCGGCTCGGTGAGCAGGCTTCATGATGACCAGCTGCTCGATCTGACGGTCATTCATGGGGACGGCACCACGACGGCGGCGAAAAAAGGCGGCGACAATCTCGGCTACAGCGGTCACAAACATCTCAAGGGTGACAAGGTCGTGGCCTTCTGCGACCGGAACTGCAACATCATCGCGCCATTCATATGCGCGCCGGGCAATCGCAACGAATCGCCGCTGTTGCGCGACGCCTTGCCCGGACTCACCCGGATGGCCTACGCCATCGGCATGAACCTGCAGCGCTCGACCGTCAGTCTGGACGGCGTCTACGACTGCCGGGCCAACCGGAAGGCCATTTTCAACCGGGGCATGGTGCCCAACATTCCGGAAAATCCGCGCGGGCGTAAAACCCCGAAGCGGGGCCGCAAGCAGCGCTTTGATCCGGTTATCTTCGAGGAGCGCTTCAGGACCATTGAACGCGTCTTTGCCTGGGAGGACAAGTTTCGCCGTCTGTTGCTGCGCTTCGAACGCATCAGTGACGTGCACTACGCGTTCAAGACGCTAGCCTATACGATGATCAACCTGCGCCACTACTACTGAGCGTCATCGCAGGGCACGCAGCTCATGGATGGCGCATCGCGCCATGAACTGTCGCGCCACGTCAATTTGCATTACTGACTATATTATCCTCTTCGACAACGCGATAGCCGCCATTTTTCGCAACGATCCATCCTGCTTCGCAGGTTCGCGAATGTCGCTGGCATCCCGCGAGCCCCACAGCAGCGAAACTAGCAACCAGTTGAATGACTTTCTCGTCTCATGCCGACGCTTCATCCGGGAAAGCCAGAAACCGCATACGCACAGGGTGATCTGTTCAGATGTCCTTCGATGTGGACAGCAAAACAACGTGAATTTCGAATCCGCGATATTCGACCATTCGCCGCATGAAGACCTCAGGTTCCCGCACCGCCGCAAGACGGGCAAATCAATGGTGGACCAACTTTTCTCCGGAGGTCGCCTTCACGCGCGCGTCGCCCGCATCTTTTGCGGCGGACTCTGTCGCGAACGCCTCCCCAAAAACAATCGATCTCATGAGTTCGCAGCAGGTAAGGTTCCGGAGCGGAATCACCCAAACATAGCCGCCCGCTTGCCCGGCAGTCGGGCCTACCGCCCGTGGTTTCCCCGTATTCGCGAATCCCATGATCAACCACCGACAGAGATAAGTTGGAGAGTCCCGCGGGAGCACTCACGCGGGCAACCCTGAATTGCAGCCTGATCTTGAGCGCATGCTGATCGTCCTGGATAGCGCACAGTGGCACGGACGCGCGAATCAGCTGAGTCAGGCGCATGTGAAGTTGCCGGATATCGATTCGATCCATCGCGCCACGCATAAGGCCCGTACTCGCGAACCGACCTTGCCGAATCAGGAAGAGCACCCGTCGCCCGCGTCGCCCGCCCTTGATCTCAGCTTGGCCCGGATCGCGCGGCAGCGCCGCAGCGCGGTGAATTTCGACGGTACCACGTGCATCGCCAAGGCGGCGTTTTTCAGCATGCTGGCGTGCCTGTTGCCACGTCATGACACGCCGCCGTGGAATGCGCTGATGTCTCCTGCAGCAGTGCATGCAGCGCTAATGGTGCACCGCGTGGGCGACCTGGAGCCGGGACTGTATATGTTCGTGAGAAATCCGGGCGCGCTTGCGGATCTCAAGCGGTCTCTACGTCCAGAATGGCTGTGGCAAAAGACCGGCCCCGATCATCTGCCGCTCTATCTTCTCTTGCCTTACGATTTGCGCGCCACGGCAAAGTTGATCTGCTGTCACCAGGATATCGGCGCCGATTCCTGCTTTGCGCTGGGGATGATCGCTGGATTCGGAATCGCGTTGAAGCAGCCGTGGCGTTATCGCCATCTGTTCTGGGAATGCGGCATTCTTGGCCAGGCGCTCTATCTCGAAGCCGAAGCCGCCAACGTGCGCGCGACGGGGATTGGCTGCTTTTTCGATGATGAAATGCACGCACTGCTCGGCGTGGCGGATCACACCTGGCAAAGCCTGTATCACTTCACCGTCGGCCGTGCGGTGGACGATCAGCGCCTGTCCACATGTCCACCATATGATGTTCAGCCTTGAAGCGATAGCATCACGTCCCGATCGTGGCGAGGCGGTATTTTCCGCGAGCGCCCGGCGATTGAACGTCACACATAGTCCTCGTCGCGCCCTCAGCGGTGACCGATCTCCACATGAAGATTAGATCTTCGTGTCGAATTCCGCTCTCGATCCGGGTCACTTATTCCACCGCCAGTCTGGGCCAAGCGAGCATCCGCGTCCCGCCGCACCCGGACTACAATCATTCATGTGGTCCCAATTAAGCTCTGGCGGTGCGCCGGCTTTTCGGCGGGCGCATTGATGGAACGCTCTGCCACGCTCCCGGCAGATCAGCGGTTTAAACAGGCCCGATCGCAGCGAGCCATGAGCAGCGTCCCGGCAAAGGAGGGTCGATGCGTTCGCAGGCAAGCGTGCGCTTCAAACGCACCGCAGTCACGGTAGTGACCATCGTCATCGGCCTGATCGTCGTCGGGCGCATCACGGGCATCGTGGTCGACTGGCTGTGGTTTTCTTCAATCGGTTATGCCACGGTTTTCTGGACGGTCATCTCCGCCCAGACACTTCTGTTTGCCGCGGTGTTCACCGCCTCGGCGGGCGCGATAAGCGCATCAGGGTTCCTCGCGCATCATTACGCGCGGCGTCCCGGTAGCTGGCAAGTTGAACCCGCTCATCCGTCAGCTACGCCGGAAATCATCAACGGGCTGGCGCACCAGTTCGCGCCGTACATTCCCTGGCGTGCCAGCATTGCCGGCATAGCCATCGTCCTGGGGCTGATCATCGCTGCTGGAGAAATCGCCAACTGGGACCTGGTGCTGCGCTTCCTTTATCAGGTGCCCTTTGGCGAGCGCGATCCTGTCTTCGGCAATGACATCAGCTTCTCTCTGGTCTCGCTGCCCGCCTATATTTCGTTCAAGAACTGGCTGCTGCAGTTGCTCTTTTGCAGTTTGATCGTTGCAGGCGTGGTCTACGGGGTACGCGGCGACATCACGTTCGAGCGGCCGCA
Source organism: Paraburkholderia sp. RL17-337-BIB-A (assembly GCF_046025895.1). Classification (NCBI taxonomy): domain Bacteria; kingdom Pseudomonadati; phylum Pseudomonadota; class Betaproteobacteria; order Burkholderiales; family Burkholderiaceae; genus Paraburkholderia; species Paraburkholderia sp. RL17-337-BIB-A. The sequence continues at coordinate 27,137 of NZ_JARESY010000003.1, forward strand.
GCGCGGACTCTCGGCTGTTGCCGCTGCTCATGGTTCTGTGCTGCTCGGTGCGTTCTTCGTCCTGAAGGCCTGGTCCTACGCACTCGACCGCTTTTTGCTGCTCTACGGCGATAACGGCGTCGTGGTCGGCGCCGGCTATACCGACATCCACGTCGAACTGCCGGTCTTGTGGGTGCTCATCGGCCTTGCCACCGCCGCGGCCCTCGCATCATGGGTCAATCTGCGCCGGCCGGACTACCGGATTCCAGCCGCCTCGGTGGTGCTGGTGTTCGGCACATCGTTCGTGTTCGCCCTGATTTACCCGGCGCTATTCCAGCGCTTCTATGTCAAGCCGAGCGAACTGCAACTGGAGATGCCCTATATCAAACACAATATCGCGCTGACGCGATTGGCCTACGGCCTTACGCAGGTCGCGGTCAAACCGTTTCCGGCCGAGCAGGGATTGAATCCCGCCTCGCTCGGGGCCAATCGCGCGACCATCGATAACATCCGCCTGTGGGATGTGCAGCCGCTGATGGATACCTACGCGCAGTTACAGGAGATCAGGACTTACTACAAATTTCTCGCCGTCGACATCGACCGCTACCGGCTCGACGCCGGTTACCGGCAGGTGATGCTGTCGGCCCGCGAACTGGAGCCGTCGATGCTTCCCGCGAGCGCCCAGACCTGGGTGAACCTGCACCTCCTGTTCACGCACGGCAACGGCGTCGTGATGTCGCCAGTCACCGAGAAATCGACGGAAGGTTTGCCCTCCTTCTATCTGCAGGATATTCCGCCCGTCGCCCATGGCGGGCCGGCCGTTCGCGAGCCACGTCTGTATTTCGGCGAAGGTGCTGAGGGCTACGTCATTGTAAAAGGCAGCGTCGCCGAATTCGACTACCCCAAGGGCAAGGACAACGCTTACACCACTTACAACGGGAGCGATGGTGTTGCCATCGGCAGCAACGCGCGCCGCAGCCTCTTCGCCTGGCAGTTCGACGATCCGAACATCCTGCTGACCGACTACATCACGAACGCTAGCCGCATCCTGCTGCACCGTAACATTCAGGACCGGGTGCGCATGATCGCCCCGCTCCTCAGCCTCGACCATGATCCCTATCTCGTCACAAGCAACGGGCGCCTTTTCTGGATGCAGGACGCCTATACGACAAGCCGCTGGTTCCCCTACGCCCAGCCGGGTTTCGGCGATGGCGCCAACTACATCCGTAACGCAGTCAAGGTCGTGATCGACGCATATAACGGCACGGTCGATTTCTATGTCAGCGATCCTGCCGATCCGATCCTGCGGACTTATCAGCGCATCTTCCGGAGTCTGTTCAAGTCTCTCGCGGCGATGCCGCAAGATCTGCAGCAACATATCCGCTACCCCGAAGACCTGTTCCAGATTCAAGCGCAACTTTATCGGCTTTACCACATGGATGCAGCGGAGGTCTTCTACAACCGCGAGGATCTCTGGCAGTTCCCCCGGGAATTGGTCGGCATTAATGGTGCGAATAGTCCCGGCACACCGATGACGCCCTACTACATGATCATGCGGCTGCCCGAGGAACCGCGCGAGGAGTTCGTCCTGATGCTGCCGATGGTGCCCAGCCAGCGCGACAATCTGATCGCTTGGCTCGCTGCGCGTTGTGATCCACCCAACTACGGCAAGCTCATCGTCTACTCGTTCCCGAAGGACAAACTCGTCTATGGGCCGTTCCAGATCGAGGCGCGCATCCAGCAGAACACCGAGATTTCGCAGCAGATTTCGCTGTGGAACCAGATGGGTTCGCGCGTCATTCGCGGCCATCTTCTCGTCGTGCCGATTGAGAATTCCATCCTCTACGTCTCTCCGCTCTACCTGCGTGCGGAGTCGGGTCAGTTACCCGAGTTGAAGCGGGTGATCGCCGCGTACGGGGACCGGGTGGTGATGAAAGAAACCCTGGGCGAAGCGCTCGCTGCGCTCTTCAAGGAAAGCGCCCCGCTCGCATCGCCGCCTCAGGGCACGGCGGACGCGCGTGCCCACGAGGCGCTTGCTCATTATGACCGTGCGATCGAGCGATTGAAGGCAGGAGACTGGAGCGGTTTCGGCGCGGAACTGGATACGTTGCGGCCGCTGCTCGAGGCGCTCGGTGGCCCTAGATGCTATGTGGGAGGGCAGTGGCAGTAAGCCCGACTGGAGTAAAACGGGAGTTGCACACTCGTTTCTCCGAAGGAGCACACAAATGGATACGCCTGACACAGCCCTCCGTGGGCAGAATACGACGGCAGGTGGCCGCCTGTACATGGCTTTTGAACTGAGCGAGAAGAACTGGAAGCTCTCACTGGGTGATGGCCGGCGCGCACCCAGCCGCTGTACAGTCGCAGCAGGTGATACCACGGCGGTTCTCACCACCGTCGCGAACACGAGAGCGCGTTGCCATCTCGGCGCTGATGCACCGGTCTACAGCTGTTATGAGGCTGGCCGTGACGGCTTCTGGCTGCACCGCTGGCTGACCGAACACGGCATCGTCAATCTCGTGGTGGATTCGGCCAGTATCGAGGTGAACCGCCGTGCCCGTCGCGCCAAGACGGACCGGCTTGACAGCGACAAGCTGCTCTCCATGCTGATGCGCTACCACTCCGGCGAGCGGCGCGTGTGGGCGGTGGCCCGCATCCCCACGCCTGAGCAGGAAGACGACCGGCGCCTGCACCGCGAGCTCGAACGCCTGCGGCATGAGCGCACCGCGCATACCAACCGGATCCGTTCCCTGATGGTGCTGCACAACCTCCGCATCAGGTATGTCGGCGGCCGGATCTGGACGCACTGGTGGGCCCGGCAGCGCGAGCTGCTGGCGCCCGGTCTGCGCGCCGAGATTGAGCGCGAATGTGAGCGGCTCGCACTGGTGCGCCAGCAGATCCGCACGCTCGAAGTGCAGCAGGACCAGCAGGTACGCAGCGGCGCACATCCAGGCATGGCGTTGCTGGCACAGCTCGCTGGCATCGGTACAGGCAGCGCGTGGACCCTGGTCAGGGAACTGTTTGGCTGGCGGCAGTTTCACAACCGCCGGGAACTGGCTGGCTGCCTCGGCCTCACCCCCACGCCGTACGCCAGTGGCACCAGCGAGGTTGAACAGGGCATTAGCAAGGCGGGCAACAAACGATGCCGGTGGCTGATGGTTGAGCTCGCCTGGAGCTGGCTGCGCCTGCAGCCCGGCAGCCAGCTCAGCCACTGGTTCAACCAGCGCTTTGCCGGAACCGGCAAGCGGCTGCGACGCATCGGTATCGTGGCGCTCGCACGGCGTCTCGCGATTGCCCTGTGGCGATTTCTCGAGCACGGCGAGATCCCCGAGGGCGCCATACTCAAGTCGGGAGAGGCTAACACGTGAGGGCCTGAACCATATGAGATGCAGCGACAGCATGTAAAGGTCAACGCGCCCGGAACACGCTCGGGTTACCCATTGCGGGTGACCGTTTACCTAGATGGGGCGCGTCGGTAACAGGGTGGCGCCAGCGCTTCGCGCATGCGGCATGAGGTAACCGGCCTGCCAGGCCGGCACGGATAGAAGGTCGACCCGGCACTGACCCGGTCAACAGACACCCTGACCTGAGTGACATTGACATGCCAGGTTGCAAATGATGTCGGTCATCATCGTCGCAGCCTGCGAATCACAGGTTGTCTACGGCCAGTCTGCGTCTGGTCGTAGCAGGCGACCACGCAAACTGGCCGTAGACAACGGGTAAGGAGATTTACTTCGCATGACGAATTTTTATCTCGTACAGGGCTTGACTTTTGATTCCCCATAGAAGAGCGTGTTAGGCACCTTGTGTGAGACCTGGTATCCTGGCGGGATGAAAAGAGCAGACCGCAAAGGGTATCCGACCGATGTGTCCGACGAAGAATGGAGCTTCGCGGCACCCTATCTGACGCTGATGGACGTTACTGCGCCGCAGCGCAGATACGAGTTGCGCGACATGTTCGATGCGTTGCGCTGGATGGCTCGGGCTGGCGCTCCCTGGAGGATGCTGCCCAATGATTTCCCACCTTGGGAACTGGTGTATCAGCAAACCCAACGCTGGTTACAGGCAGGCTGTTTTGAGCACATGGTCAGCGATCTGCGCTCGGTAATACGCGTGGCACAGGGACGGCAAGGACAGCCCAGCGCCGTTATTCTGGATGGCCGCACGATACAGTCGACCTGCGAGAGCGGCCCGCGTACGGGCTATGACGGTTATAAACGCAAGCGCGGTAGCAAGGTCCACATTGCAGTGGACACCCTGGGACAGTTGCTGGCGGTACATGTGACACCGGCCAATGAACAGGAGCGCGCGCAGGTAGCAGAGCTTGCGCGTCAGGTCCAGCAGGTAACGGGACACACGGTCAAGGTGGCATTTGCCGATCAGGGATACACGGGCAAAGAGCCTGCGCAGGCCGCACTCGATGAAGGCATTGAACTGCAGGTGATCAAACTGGAGGAAGCGAAAAAGGGCTTTGTACTGCTGCCACGACGGTGGGTGGTCGAGCGCAGCTTTGGCTGGCTCAACCGTTTCCGCCGTCTCGCACGTGATTATGAACGGTTACCCGAAACCCTTGCCGGGCTTCATTTCGTGGTCTTCGCAATGCTCATGCTCGTTCACGCAGTGCCAGTACTTCAAAGTTCCTAACACGCTACAAGGGCTCCCCGTTGAGCGCAAGCTCAATCGAAGTTCGCTGTGATACATGCTGCAATGCCGCGCCGGTCTTGTGAGAAGGTGAAGGACTGCGGTTCTACAACCGGTCATGTTGGGCTAATAGCCCGGACCCTGATGAAAGACGCGCACGGAGGCCTCATTCTCTAGCCGGGAATGGATATCCCCGCTGTGTTAGTCAGGTATGCCCCGCGCGGGTCCAACCCGCTTCACATCACCGCAGGCAGTGCAAAGTGATCGTTTCTATGTGCTCATGATGTCCGCACTCATATCTCGTTGGCGTTTGATCGACAGGCTCGAACCGAAATCAGTCGGCTATTGGGTCGAGCTTGAAGTCATCGCCATATTTCAGCGAGGCCCATGCCAATCTCGCGTTCTTTGCAGCGATCGCGATCGCTGCCCGCCAGTAGCCCCGGCGTTCGACCAGGGTTCGGACCCACCGGCTGAAGCGGTCCTGTTTCTCGCCGAGACTGGCAATGACGGCGCGAGCTCCGTTGACCAGCAGGCCGCGCAGGTAGGCGTCGCCTGCCTTCGTAATGCTGCCCAGCCGCGCCTTGCCGCCGCTGCTGTACTGCCCGGGCGTAAGTCCGATCCAGGCTGCCACCTGGCGGCCGTTTCTGAAGTCGTGCCCGGCACCGATACTGGCGAGCAACGCGCTTGCTGTGGTTGGGCCAATGCCGTGCAACTGCATGAGCCTCCTGCTACGCGCGTCTTCACGCGCGATCTCGGCGATCGCGCGATCGTATTCGAGCAGGTGTTGGCGGCGGTGTAAAAGCGACATTAAACGGCGGCGCAAGGTTCAGTAGATGCGCCAACAACCGTGAACGGTATTGGCGCCAGTGATCGAGCGTGCGGGGTCGTCAGTCAGAAGGGATCTGCCGCGTTGTCACGAGGGTGAGGGTTTCCAGGAGGCGCACGCTGCTCGCGCAGCAGTTCGTTGAGCGCAATCTGATAGTGCGCGACGATGCGCTCGCGTAGATCGTCGATGAGTTCGACGACGGCGAGCGCCTGATCGGCGGACCAGTTGTCCGGGATCAGGAAGTCGAGCCCGTGACTGATGCCCGAAGGCAGGTGAAGGCGCTTCATGATTTCTTCTTCTCCATGCGTGCCGCGCTGCGTTTCTTTGTGCGCTGCTCGGCCCGTTCACGTGCCTCCTTTACCCGGTAGGACTCGCCTTCGATCGCGACGACTTCGGCGCGATGCACCAGCCGGTCAACCAGCGAGACGACGCAGGCGGCGTTCGGAAACACTTCCGACCATTCTGCGAACGGCCGGTTTGTAGTGACGACGGTGCTCGCTGCGCCATATCTGCGGCTGATCAGTTCGAACAGCAGGTCGGCGTGTCGGTTCGAGTAGGACAGGTATCCGACCTCGTCAATTACAAGCACGTCAGGCGTTGCGTAGCGGTGCAGCCGTCGGCGTAACGCTGAGTCACTGTCAAGCGCGGCGAGCTCACCGAGCATCTGGCCAGCGGTTGTGAACAGCGCGGTGTGCCCGTTGACGAGCGCCTGGTATGCGAGGTTCAGCGCCAGGGTCGACTTGCCCACGCCGTTCGGGCCGATCAGTACGACGTTGGCGGTGTCCCTGACGAACTCGAGCGACATCAGTTCTTCAACGGCGGCCCGGTCGCAACGCGTGGGCCACGCCCAGTCGAAGTCGCACAGCGGTTTGAAGCTACCCAGATGGGCATCCCGGATGCGTCGCTCGAGCGAACGGCGGGCACGCTCGTCTTCTTCCCACTGCAGCAGCGGCGCAACCCAGCCGGCGTCAGTGAGATCCGGCCAGTGTGCCAGCAGCCCATACAGGCGCAAGGCGTTTGCGCGCTCCTGCAGGTTCTCAGGCGAGCTCATCAGCACCTCCCGTTATCTGGTCGTAGATGTCGAGCCGGTGAGGGGTCACCAGCGTGTCCTTGCTGCGCACGTGCTCGGGCAGGTTGACCGTAACTGGCGGCGGTACCTGGCGCGACTCGCGCCGACGCTCCAGCGCCAGACGCACCGGATTCTGGTGAGGCGCGGCATCGCTGGCGAGCGTTTCCTCGATCGCTGCCTGCAGTTCGGCCGCGCCATAACGGTCGAGCAGCCGCAGCAGGTGGGCGGTGATATTGCCCAGATTGGCGCCGCGTTCAGCGGCGCGCAGCATGAGTGCGTGACTGGCTGGCGCTGCCCGGGCGAGATGGTCGAGGCCGCGATGGTGACGGGCTTCGCGTTTGCGTGCAACGAGGGCGTCGATGTGCGTGGCAATCTCGATTTGCGCGCCGCGATCGTAACTGCGCACATGCGTAGCGAGCAGATCGGCGCCGTCGAGAATGCGTACCTGGCGGGGATCGGCCCGTACCGTGAGCGTGCGCCGCACGTGGGTATGCGGAATCGTGTAGTCGTTCAGATCGAAGCGCACATACGGCTGCTTGCCGACCTTCACGGCCAGTTGCAGTTCGCAGGGGTACGGATTGGCCGGCAACGCAAGCAGGCTGGGCTGTTCGCGGGCGAAGGCTTCGCGCACCCTGATCGTGGGCTCTTCCCGGCAGGGACGATCGGCGGCGGGACCCGCGCACCAGAGCGCGGCCTGGGCATTCAGGTCGTCGAGGTCAACGAACTTGCGCGCGGCAAAGAAGTTCTCGCGTACATAGCGGATGGCGCGTTCGACGCGCCCCTTCCTCAAAGCAGTCAACTGCACGCGATCTGACCGATGCGACGCAGTTGTTCCGGGTCACCCATCCCTTCCATCCGCTGTACGGGCGAGAGTTCATGCTAGTGGACCGGCGCAAGGCGTGGGGAGAGGATCGCGTCTACTTCCATGACGACATGGGGAATCTGAAACGTATGCCGGCAGGCTGGACGAGCGCAGCGCCGCCAAATGCATTCGAGACAGTTTCGGCGGGACGATCGCATTTCCGCATCGAAGATCTGTTGCAATTGACCATGCTAATCGCCCGGTACAGAGAAACAAACGGACATTCAAAAGGGCACACAGGCAAGCGCAAGCTGTCAAGGAAATAATGCCATCTGTGTAAATGTAATTATGCCATTCGATGCGCCTGCAATACTTCCGCCAATGATTAGCTGATGAAGCAGATGAGAGCCTTTGTTTGAAGATATGAGGCGCGCCGGGTGACAGTCTTGAAAAAGACCTTGACATCGACTGTAAATGGTCATAATTTATATTACATATGGCTCGTACCCGAAAACCCGATCCCAAACTCGCCGCTCTCGAAGATAGTGGCACTGTGAATCCGCGCCCGCAGGACATCGATGATCCTGCCTTCAGCGACAGCGACTTCTTCGATCCCCGGGATCTGGTTCAGGTCCGTTACGAAATGCTGCGACGCGTACGCGTGGAAGGGCAAACCATCGCGGATGCCGCCGCACACTTCGGAGTCAGTCGGCCGACCTTCTACAAGGCGCAGGCCGACTTCGAGCGCGACGGCCTGGCTGGGTTGCTGCCGGTCAAGCGCGGCCCGCACGGACCTCATAAGATCACCGATGAGGTGACGCGCTTCATCGAAGAAGCGCGCGCGACTCACGTTGGGCTGGAAGTGCAGGAGCTGGTCGATCGGATTGCGGGGCGGTTTGGCCTGGCGGTGCATCGACGCACCGTGGAGCGCGCCCTGGCGCGTTTGAAAAAAAAACGACGGTAAATCCCCCCGTAACGGCGCGCGATGCCCAGTCCCTGAGCCGATGCTACGAGGTCTTGCGCCAGGAGGTTCTCGATACAGGCGGAGGTGGTCCCACGCTGATGCGAGGCCGGGCGCTGTTCATGTTCAAGGGCATGGCGGTCTGGATGAAGTCGGTGACCGAAGCGTTTCCGTTTAGTCCATTACCGGTCACGCGCCCGAGCGGGCTGAATCTGCCTGTCGGTCTCGAACAGAACCTGATCGTCATTGTGGCGGCGATGGCAATTGCGACAGCGGAGGTGATGGCATGACCGATCAGACGCACGCGAAAGTTCAGGCCCGGCATCTGAAAAGAAGCGCCTACCTGTATGTCCGCCAGTCCACGTTGCGACAGCTGTTCGAGAATACCGAGAGCACTGAGCGCCAGTACAACCTGCGACAGCGCGCGGTCGCTCTTGGATGGCGCATTGATCAGGTGGTTGTAATCGACTCGGACCTCGGCCTGTCCGGCGCGTCTGCGGTTGATCGCCTGGGGTTCCAGCGTCTTGTCGCCGAGGTGAGTCTGGGCCGCGCCGGGATTGTGATGGGCCTCGAGGTGTCGCGCCTGGCGCGCAATTCCACCGACTGGCATCGGCTACTGGAGATTTGCGCACTGGCCGACTGCCTGATCCTTGACGAGGATGGCGTCTACGATCCCGCGCACTTCAATGATCGGTTGCTGCTCGGCCTGAAGGGCACGATGAGCGAGGCTGAGTTGCATGTCATGCGGGCACGACTGCGCGGCGGAATTCTCAACAAGGCACGTCGCGGAGAGCTGGAGATGCGGCTGCCCATCGGCTTTGTGTATGACACCGAGGCACGCGTGCGTCTGGATCCCGACGCACGTATCCAGGAAAGTATCCGGCAGCTCTTCCGCACGTTCCGGCGCACCGGTTCGGCCACGGCAACGGTCAAGGCATTTCGCGTGCAGGGTCTTCTGTTCCCCCACCGGATTTACCGCGGGGCACGAAAGGGCGATGTGCAGTGGGGCGAACTGGATCACTCACGTGTGCTGTGGGTCCTGCATCACCCGCGTTACGCAGGTGCATACTGCTTCGGGCGCACGCGCTATCGAAAGCATCCCGATGGTCAGACGGTCTCCGTCCGGCTGCCCTCTGCGCAATGGGTGTCGCTGATCCCTGACGCCCACGAGGCCTATGTGAGCTGGGAAGAGTTCGAACAGAATGTTCAGGTGTTGCGCGAGAATGCCCACGCACTGGGCATCGACCGGGAAAGGGGGGCGCCACGTGAGGGGCCGGCGCTGCTGCAGGGCCTGGCGATATGCGCCAGATGCGGTGAGCGAATGACGGTGCGCTATCACGTCCAGGGCACCCGCAGGGTGCCGGACTACATGTGCCAGCGTCACGGCATCGAACATGGGCGGCCGGTATGCCAGCATGTTCACGGTGGCGAGCTTGACGATGCTGTTGGCAGGTTGCTCGTGGAGACAGTCACGCCGGTCACGCTTGAGGTCGCGCTGGCGGTACAGGAAGAACTTGACAGCCGTTCTGAAGAGCGCGACCGACTGCACCGCCAGGAGTTCGAGCGGGCACGCTACGAGGCCGATCTGGCGCGTCGCCGCTATATGCAGGTGGATCCAGCGAATCGATTGGTTGCGGACTCGCTTGAAGCGGAATGGAACCATGCGCTTCGCGCTCTCGCCGAAGATCAGGATTGCTACGAAAAGAAGCGTGAGGCTGATCATGCCGGACTTGACGACAAACAGCGTGCGCGCATCATGGCACTAGCCAGAGACTTCCCTCGTCTGTGGAACGATCCGCGCACACCTGATCGCGAGCGAAAGCGCATGGCGCGACTGCTCATCGCTGACGTGACTTTGCTCAAGGGTGCAGACATCTGCGTTCAGATACGCTTTAACGGCGGCGCCACGCATACGCTACATGTGCCGCTATCCATGCCAGCGTGGATATTACGGCAGACCCCACGCGCAGTCGTTGCCGAAATGGACCGGCTTCTCGACGAGTACACCGAGGGTGAAACGGCGGAGCAGCTGAATCGTCAGCAGCTCATCTCCGGCTGGGGTAAGCGGTTTAATTCCAGAATGATCACGCGGATTCGGCTGTCCCACGGGCTACCGAGTCATCATGACAGGCTGCGCGCACGTGGAATGCTTACACAAGACGAGATCGCAGAGCGGTTGGACGTGGCGCCGACGACCGTCAAGAGCTGGCGTCGTGCGGGCCTGCTTGTAGCGCACCGTTACGACGACAAGGGCGGATATCTCTTCGAACCTCCGGGCGCCGACGCACCAGTAAAGTTCCAGCATCAGGGAAAGACCCGTGGCCGACGCTCGGCCGCATAAACACCAACGCAACCGACATATGAGGTGCACTATGCAGCGTAGCCCTTCTCGTTTCCTCTTGCCACTGCCACCGGACGGGGCTCGTAGTGATGATGCGCGGCGAACGCGAGCAGCGTCGGGTTGAAGCGGATCGCATCGCCCTGGCGCTCGAGCACAGCGCTTTTGAGATTGTCGTAAAGGAGGACCTTCGGCAAGCCGGACCATGCCGCAAACGCACCGGCGTGGCCTGCCAGGAAGCTGTCCATGCGCGCATCGAGGAAGAAACGCAGATAGATCTGCCGCGACCATGACAGCACCATCACGAAGGCCATCAGCGGCCGACGCGCGCGGCCGATCTGGAGATGGTCGAAATGCGCCCAGTCGACCTGGCCCTGTTCTCCGGGCAGCGTGCGCAGGCGCAGATAAGCCTCAGATATGGGACGCGGACGGTGAAGTGCGACCTGGTGCCGGAAGTGATGAATGTTGCCACGGTAGCCGCGCTCGGTGACCATCGCATACAGCCGGCTGGCCGTGAGCGACGGAAACTTCTTCAGCGTCTCATGGATGAACGGCAGGTAGGCATCGATCTGCGACGGTCGAAGCATCCCGCCGATGCGGGGCAGACCGGCCTGCGCAAGTACGCGCTGGACGGTGCCGCGGTGTACGTGCAACTGGCGCGCGATGGTGCCACAGCGCCACTTCTCGACGTGGTAGTAGCGCAGGATCTGCGCCTCGAGTTCAACTCCGATGGTCATGGGTCACTTCCTGTGCAGTGAGTAGCAGTACGAACATCACGGAAGACCCGACGGCGCAGTGGCCCGAGGCGTACGAAGCCCGGACAGACGCAGTAGCAGAAGTGGCAATGCTCAGGCACAGATGGGGCGGTGGCGGGTACCGCCGCTCTTGCCGCCGACGTCGTCGAAGTCGGTGCCAGTAGAGCATCGGCGGCAGGCACAGCGGAACCCTGATGCGTCACTTTATTCTGGCGGCTGCGATAGCGGCGCATCCGTTCGGCGTGCGCAAAGCGGCCGTGACGACTGCGCTGATAGCGTTGGCCGGCCACGCGCATGCTGGCCTGACGTGCGAGCTCAGAGCAGTCGCCGTCGCAGTAGATCTGGCCGCGGTCGCAACGGCGGCAAACGATGACCTGCGCCCGACAGCGGGCACACACAAACAGGCGGCCTGTGGCCGGCATCGGCAATCCCCGTCAATGCCGAAACGGTATCGACGGGACTGGTGGGCCGTGCCATACTGGACCGGCACCCGTGCCCCGTGCGCGTGTGGGGCTCGACATCGGAATGAACTTGGCGGTTTGAGCCGGTGTCGGGCCTGTTTCTTCGGCGGTAAGCCTCCTTCTACCGCATCCCGACTTCAGCGTCACCTCTTCCTGAAACGAGCCGCGTCGGGTGCGTCTGCACTCGCCCTACGGGCTCCTTCCGACGCACCCAGTACCGCCCTCCCGCTCTTCGCGCCAACCACTACCAAACCGCTCAGCAGAGCACGACCATTCCGTATCTCTGATCGACGCCGCCGTTTAGTGTCGGTTTCGAACAGCCGTTCACAGCAGGCGGTCCTCGATATTGCCGGCATGCTCAAGCAGATCGCTGATACTACGCTTCGCCCAGCCAGGCAATGTGTCCAGATGTTCCGTGATGTGCCTGCGCAACTTATCCGGGCTCAGTGGCAGCACCACGCCGAATTCCGAGAGCAGGCCTCGCAACCGGTTGTAGGTCGCGGTCCTCTCTTCCACGAAACCTTGTCGTGTCCTATGCAGGCAAAGCGTTGCCTGCTGATGTTCGTCCTTCAGCGGTACGAAACGCATGCTCGGGCGCGTCACCGCTTCGCAGATCGCAGCGGCATCCGCCGCGTCGTTCTTGCCACGCTTGCCGGACATGCGATAAGGCGCCACAAGGTTGGGCGCCATGAGTTTGACCGTATGGCCGTGCTGCTGGAACATGCGAGCCCAGTGATGTGCGCCAGAGCACGCTTCCATCCCGATGAGGCACGCTGTCAACTGCGCGATCAACGTCACCAGCTGATCGCGCGGAACACGCGGCCGGACCAGCATCGCTTTACCTGCTTCATCTACACCATGAACGGCGAATACATTCTTGGCAAGATCGATTCCGACAGTGACAATAGGCATGGACTTCCCCTCTCGCTGGTGTTGATGAACGTTCGAAACTTCATCATGGCACGTCGATGCCGACTCGCGGCTTCCGCCGCAGCCTCGGGACGGGGAAGTCCCTTCTATGAGGAGCTGTTTGTCAAGCCGCTTGTGGCTTGACAAACAGCTGGTTGCCGATGTTTTGGACTGCAGTTTAGCGACGAGAAAGCAGTGTTTGCATTAAGGTCCGTCACATCTTTCCATGACTAATCTGAGGCCGATCAATCGCGCTCGTGAGACTCAAGGTCTGCACTCACCTTCTATCCGCTGGCCAACGGTGTGACCAGCCTCATCCTGCATGCGCGCTTCGCCCGGATATCTCCGGGGCACGCGTCCCATCTTTCAATCGGTTGCACTACAGGCAACCAGGACTTCCCACGGACGCGTACACTCCAAACCGTTTGGATTCGCTAATTGGCTAACGGACGGTTCCCTCCCTTCTGTCTACCCTTCAGGGATTATGCAGACTTCAACTGGGCGCCTTCGGGTAATACGCCATCCTGCAGATAACGCCACAACGCAATCGCAAGACGGCGGGCGACCGCCACGACCGCAACCCGCCGGATTCGGCGACTCGAGGGCGTACCCTGCGTGCGCCGATGGAACCAGAGCGTGAGCGCGCTGCCTGGCTGATAGCGCAGCCAGGACCATGCCATCTCGATGAGCAGCGCACGCACTCGCCGGTTGCCCTGTTTGCTGATGCCCTGATCCACGCGGCTTTCTCCACTGTCGAAGGGTTGCGGCGCGAGGCCAACACATGCACCGACCTGACGGCGGTTGCTGAATTGCCGCCAGAACAGTTCTAGCGCCAGTCTGGATCCGCCAACTGGCCCAATGCCGTTCAGGCGCGTGAGGCGATCGATTCGCTCACGCGCAGGCTCGGGCAGGCTGGTTTCGCGCGTCTTCTCCAAGGTAGCCAGTTGTTGCTCGACGAGTGTCAGCCGCGCGCACTCGCGAACCAACCGTTCGTGGAGCTCTGCCGGGAGTGGTGCACCATCGTGACACCGTAGCTCTCCGCGAGCGAGTCGGCCGGCGAACTTCCTGCTATCGACCTCATCCCAGCAACCGAGTGTGACCAGCAGCTTGCGCATGCGGTCACGATGCTGGAGGACTTCCTTCTGCAGTTGCCCGCGATCGCGCATCAGATGGCGGGACGCTTCGTCCTGCGCCGATGGCACCCGGATCACCCACATGCGATCACGTTCGCCGCGTAACCACGCACGCAGACTGATGACAAGTTTGATTGCATCGAGCCGGTCAGTCTTTGCGCGCCGTTTGTGGCGTTCAACCGGGATGCTCGCAGGATCGACGACATGACATTCGATCCCGCAAGCCTGTAGCGCCCGAAAGATCCAGAACGCATCCTGACCCGCTTCATAGCTGACGACGACTCGTGCATCCGCTGGCAGGGCCCATTTCTCCTTTTGCTGCCCGATCAACGTTAGCACCGCCTGCAGACGGGATACGGCTTGTGGCTCCGCTACAGTGTGCACCGCTGGGCTATCGCGCCGACCATCATGTAACGCAACCTTCCACTTCGCCGCAGCCAGTTCCAGCGACACTGCCAGCACGGGCGCTTCGGAATGTGTCATGTTTGCCTGATCTGTGCGCATGATCCTCTCCTTCGAGTAACGGCCACACGGCTGATTTTACGACCGGCGTAGGGCGCGTTCCGTGGGCCCGTCCTGCATAGGATCTTTCATTCTCTAGCTCGCAGGATAAGAGGTAACGCGTGAGAAAAAAGATTGCCCGGCTGGTCGCTCATTGGCAAAACGGCCATTTGCGGGACCATCATCGCCATTGGTCGCGAATGGCCGCATAAGGGCCGGTCATGACGAAAGAGCAAACACCAGAGTGGAGACCTTGCTATCGTTTTCGATTTCGACAAAACCGATTCTCCTGTACCAATCATAGGCACCCCGGTTGCATACGATGACATTCAGGTAAAAGGGGGCCGCTTTCAAGCTGCAAGGGCCAGTGGGCTGGCCGTCGAGCGCAGCCTTGGCTTCACGGTCTTCCCATTGCATCGGCTTGCAGCGGACACTCATTGGTGACAAATGGCTGAGGTTCGTCGCTACTTGTTCGGAGCCGGCTGAACACTTTGGTCTGGGGGCGGTTCGACACTGTCTTCCGGGGCCGGCTGGACTTCGTCTTCCGGAAGCGGCTCAATGCTCTGCACGGCGGGTGGCTGAATGCTCTTGACCACGACGGGCGGCTCAACGCCTGGCATCGGCGCGCTGTGCAGGTCGGTGCTCAAGCCGGTGCTCAGGCCCGTGCCGACGTTCGAGGTCGTGGTGCTTGCACTCTTGAGGATGCCGTGCGCATCGAACAGGAACACCGCCGCCGTCGACCGCGTGTCGGCACCCCCAACCAGCGCCCCGATGAACGGAAGAAAGCTCTCAGGATGCGGCCTCGACGTCACGAACGTGTAGACGAGCAACGTCGAACCGTCGTCCAGCGCGGTCTGCACCGACGCCGGGCCGAGCCTGGCTGTCACGTCTTGCAGGGCCGTCAAGCCAGGCCTGAAGCTCGACATCTGTTCAGGCTTCACTTCGACCCCGGCCGACATGCAACCGGCAAGCAGCGCGCCGCACAGCAGCCCAACTACCAGTCCATGTTTCATGTTGTGGCCCCCCCGTATTGACAATTCTATGACGACGGAGTGTGGTCGGCACGCGGCGAGAAAAACCAAGCACGCCAAGGGCGCTAAGGGGTGGTGGTCTGGTGGACCGCTCATCGGCAACAGTTGAGCGGTCGCCGGGGCGCATCACCCTTCCTGTGGCGTACCAAGGAGGCCAGCAAGTCGGCGGTGCAGGTTTAGCCGCCAGCCTCGCTCCCCTCTCACACGCCAACCGGGTACCGCCGCCCAGCCTTCGTTCGACCTTCCGCTTCACGCCTTTGAGGGCGGTCAGTCAAGGTTTTTCCGAGAGCATGTGCAGCCCACATCCTTGACCTTGTAGCTTCGGGCGTCGCTCGTTCATGAAACGGCGTATGTCGAAGAAACGTCGTGCGCTCGCCTGGCGAGTTGTCCACGGCAGGCCGAACGGCTATAAAGCGTCAACTGCCGTTGACCGTTTCTGGGCCGACAGCGGCCGACTGTCCGCCGTTCCTGATTGAACCCAGCATGCCAGTCGATAAAACCGTCCTGGATATGCGGAAACAAGTGTCATCCGCCCATTGGTCCACGAGCGGATACTCGAACACCACCACGCATACGAACCGGTTCAATGGCTCCGGTATCAGCGGAGCGCGCAGAAGGAACACTACGCACGAGACTACCGGACCACGTCCGGCTATGACCGTACGCTTGCGTTGACAGACCCCGTTCTCACGCCCATTGTATTGCGAACCGCGGAAGTGTCCAGACGGCAAGGTACTTGCACGACACGAGTTAAAAACCGCTCGCGCGGCGCAGATGCTGGCCCCTATTTTGAAGGACCCCCCGTACGCTTCCGTGCGAGCGCCCCTCGCTCAGCCACCGACCGGGTTATCACCCTGGAGGCACGCCGGTTGGCGTCGACTGCCGGACGACGAGGACCGGGATCTGACTGTGCGTCAGGACCTTCTGGGTCTCGCTGCCGAGCAAAAACGCCCGCATGCCGCTTCGGCCGTGGGACGCCATAACAATGAGATCACAGTTCTGTTGTGCTGCAACGCTGATAATCGCCTCATAAGGATGGGCGCGATTCACGGCAACCGTATTGCACTCGACACCTGCCTGCGCAGCAGCTTTTCTGATCACCCCGAGGTAGTTATCCGCACGCTGTCGCGCGGCCCGAATGATTCGATCCTCGTTGTCCGCGATCATCTCGGTGCCATATGCGAGGACATGAAACTCCGGGATGACATGGAGTCCCGTGACTTTGGCTCCGCTTTCCACGGCGAGCGTTACCGTCATCTGAATGGCGGCCTCAGAAAGCGCCGAGCCGTCGGTCGGCACCAGCAGATGCTTGAACATACATTTCTCCCCCGCGACCCGCCTGGTTCGAGTTGAAATCCTGCTCGGCGCCTCGACCACCTGAAACCGGGCGAACCTGAATCAGAGGCGACCTCTTTGAGTATAGTCACCCTGACGCAGTGCCGGGAGGCAGCCCATATGCACGCGCTCCGGCGAGCGCGGCACTGAGATCGCAATGGGTTGGTATTGATGACGGGGACGAGGGTAATAGTCGGGTAGGCTCATCTGGCGGCAGACTGAGCGGCCCGAAAAGTTCGCCTAGCGTTGAGCCGACGACAGAGATGGCGAGTTCGCGTGCGAGCATGTAATTCCTGGGAGTGGGAAAAACATCATTCATAAAACCTGCGCGACCACGGCGTGATCCGCACGCGGGGCTCCCTGATAGGAGGACTTCCCGTCTCCATTATTAGTGTTGAAAGACTCGGGGGATAACGGGTGCGGGGGTGATACAAGAGCCGGACGCGTCACGCTTTTCCGCCGCTGACTCGCCACGGTCAGCGCGGAGCATCCGGCTTTGCATAAAATCTGGCCTTGACAGACACGGCATCTTGAATGGCGGCAGCCAGCGAAGCATAGACGGCGGGTTGATTGATCACTCGCCATGGTCCGCTTACCACCGCCACATGAGGTGCTCGTCACGATCCCTTTGCAGCAGCGCGCCGCAATAGCCGAGGGTCGGTCAACCACTCATCACGCGCTCCAATCACGACGAGCGCGAAGTCTGGATGATTGGGATTGAGCAAATAATTGGATTCCGCAGGAACGACCGCACTGGGAACAGCTAGCACTGCGCTGGTTCGCTTCCGCTCCCACGCCGATCCAATCTGCTGTAACTCGGCCCGCGCCGAGAGATCCCGCCACTCGCGAGGCAAACTGGCCGGATCGAGATGTTCGACGATTTTCTCGGGGAAACGGGCCGGGATCATGACATAGCGGGCACGCAGCGGTGAATCCTGGACCAACATCTCCAGCAGCGCGAGCGATTGCGTCTGCGCCGTATACACCATCGCGACACCTTTGGGGTTCCATCGGCCACCGTACAATCGCGCGCCTTCCCCAGAAAAAGCGGTATCCGCATATCGTTCGGTCACCACCCGCCATGCCGTGAACATCACGCAAACACGCCATGCTCAATGCGTCCCAGCGTATCCATCACGCTATCGGTGCCAATGTCGGTATCGACAAGACTCAGTGGCGTGGCGTCTTCCAGGGCAGCAACCGGCGTCTTAAGCCAGGCGAGTGCCAGGTCGAGATCGTCAAACACCTCGGCAGCGCGCGCGGCGACACGCGCGAGTCGCAGCAGCTTGGCTGACTCTTCACGGCTCAACACCCCTTCCCGCTTGCGACGCGCCAAAGTACGCTCCGGGATATCGAGCGCCTGCGCCAGTTCTGCTTGCGAAAGTCCGATGGATTTGAGCATCGCGTCCAGCGCCCGCGACGAAATGCCGTGGCGGACCACGTCCACCCATTCAAGGCCGGATCGGGGAGAACGCGGAAATACCGACCGACCTCCCAGCAATGAATCGGCTGATACCTTCTCGATGACGTTCACAGTTTCACCTCCTGCCATTTGGCATCTATTTTACTCCAAAATGGCAGAGACGGTAGTTGCTGCCAGGGCATCGCCGGTCCGGGCCGGACTGCCGGGTACTTTCAGCGAAAGATCGCGCCAAACACCCTTGGGGGGAGATCGACGACACGCCCAGGCACCGCTCCGACGAGAAAGCGCGCTCGTATGCCAGGAATCCGGATACCCTGGCGTATGGAGAGCGTGCAAAAGTTGGGGAGGTCGATTTCGTCAGGCCGCCCTGGTTTGCGGCCGGGTTGCACGGTCTGGTCTGTTCGTTGGTCGGGGCCGGTCTGGCGATGCTGTGCTGATCGGCAGGCCCTTGCTATGCCGGGCACCGTAGTTGACCAACATGTGCGCGTTGTTCCTCAGCGTGCTGGATTCGTCCCCTGCCCTCGTCAGCAGCCGACTGTCGAGTCCCTTGATCCGCTCCGCCGCCTTGCTGCCCTTGCCATGCCAGACCAACCATCTGGCGTGGGTGATTTCGGTCTCCACCGACTCCCGCTCGAGTGAGGCAATCATCGACGTCGATGACATTTCCCGATTCATGCAGGCGACAGGTCACACGCTTGACGTGACGCACAACCCGTGGAAGCTTTACATCAGCGACCAGCAATATGGCAGCCTAGGTCACGATGGTTACCATAACTGGGATATTCTGCAGTTGCGCTATCTGCTCTGCGTCCTGTTCGAATACGCCGCCGCCATCGGCATCATTGATGTCGCCTACATCGAACCGACTGGAGCGCGTAACGACTTGGGCGACCTGTGGGGGACGGACGTCTCGGATCGGCTGAGGATTACACGCCCGCCCCCATCCAGCCGAGCGTCAGGCTTTCTGTCTTGCCCAGCCCGCAGGTAAATGTCGTCGGCGGAAGCCTGTCGACGGAAGAATCGCTGACGCTGGATACCTGGGCTGTAGAGGCAACGGATAAAAGTTGGCGGCTGGACCGTCAAAAGGCTGTTGGAGCGATTGAAAAAGGGCACGACATTGCCGAACTTCGGGCGTTTCTGCAGACCCGGGAGGACCAGCCCCTGCCCGAAACAGTGGAGTCCTTCATCAAAATCAGCGGGAAACAGGGCAAGGCGCTGAAAATCTCGGGAACCGCATTGCTGATCGATTGTGAGAATACGGAAATCGCTGCCATGATCGTCACGCATAAGGAAGCAGCCGGTTTGTGTCTTCGCGCTAGCGATCGGGTGGTCCGCCTTGAAAACGAAGAGAAATTCCGCAACCAGATTCGCATTCTGGGCTTCGGCATGACTGCCTGAGGCGCTGGCTCCTAGAGCATCAGGCAACTGAGGTTTGCTCATGTCGGGAAAGCCATGACCTTGATGCATGGCTTCGCACAAGCATGCGTTGCGACGGCTGCCGCAAATCTGGGCGCACACATCCGCTTGCAACGGAGCGTGCCCAGACTTGACATACAAGCGGATGATCCACGCGCTGAATCGGGACGAATTTGATCTGACGGGGTGTGAGTAAGGACAGCGCGCTTTTGTCCGAAATTACTCTGACGGACTCACTCGAACATGAATTTCGTAGACCGCAGTACATCGCCCCGAAAACGAGGGGACCTGCCTGCCCGGTTGCTCACCCGCAGCAAGGAGGAACGAATTGTCAGCAGGTAGGTTTCAGCTCTTTCTGGACGTTTTCGCGACAAATGGCGTGGGTATGCGCTGAACCTTCTCGCTTCCGCACTTCGGGCAATTCGGATGAGCGGTTTCATGTTCAGCGAGATGTTCGGCATGCTCGAACGTCTCACCGCACTTCTCGCAACGATACTGGTAAGTCGGCATGGCATTCCCCTAACGCGAATCCCGCACGTCGTGCTGGCCGTTATGTACCGAGTACGGTTTTTCATGGCGAATTGTACTCCACACGCTTAGGGCGAAGGCATCTTTCTGCGGTGCCTAAGCAAGGGCGATCTGGTCCGGGAGTGGTCATCTCGCGTCAGTGCGCGACAATTGAACGACCCTGTCAATGAGCCGCGCGCAATGCCTCGTCCGCAACAGCCAGCCGTGACGCCATGACCTTGACGACAAAACGATGAACTTGCTGCGCGGTCACGGGATCGTCGTGCTCGAGCGCATGCAACGACTCGAGCGTCAAACGCCGGACACGAGCGGGACCCTCTGCAAGCACATCCGCGCTGCGCGCCTGCTGCGTGTACACCGCCATTTCGCCGACAATCGTACCTGGCCCGAACGAGCGCAGCCTGAGAGAACTGCCGTCCGCAAGCGGCAGCAAGATGGTGACACGACCGCGCTCGACAAAGTACATGGCGTCCCCCGGCTCGCCGTGACGGAACACCGGCTGCCCCATGCCGAGCTCGCGCACTTCCAGAAGGGTCAACAGCGTTTTGAGCGCGCACAACGTGAAATGCGGCGCGAGCATCGCCTGGAAATCCGGTTCGCCGCGCGGCGGCGCACATGAATCCGACGCGAGAATCGTATCTTCGACCCATTCCAGCCCGGCATCCAGCGTAGCGAACTCGTGAATCCGGAGGTTCAGCGTGCCGGTCTTCATGAGCAGTTCACGCGAGCGTGTCGGCAGCCCCGTCAACACCAGGTCCGCCTCAAGCGTCGCACACAGTTGCCTGAGCTTGACGAAGCTGATGGATACGGACGCGTCCATGCCGTTGGTCGATGCGAAGTCGAGCATGACAAAACGAACGGGTACCGGTCCGTGCGTGGCTAGCCGTTCGCGCACGCGCTGCAAGATCGAATTGGCCGTGCCAAAGAAGAGGAACCCCTGCAGACACGTTCCGCACACCTGCGCACCGAGTTCGTGAAGCCGTTCGGTTGCCTCGATGCTGCGCTCAACATTCGAAGTGCGCGTACTGCCGTCGAACTCCATACGAACGCAACTGACGCGGCCATACAGTAGTGCGAACATCACACATGCGGCGATGACCCCCGCCACCACGCCCGGGACAACGCCGTAGAACGCAATAGCGCCCAAAATAAGCGGTACAAGTAGATACTCATTCCAGTTGAGCTTGCGATACGCATCGACTAGCCACTGGATCAACAGACGCAGTCCCATGAAGAGCTGCAGCCCGACCAGCACCGGCACCGGGAATAGCGCCACCAGGTCTGGGGAGACGGCCAGCACGAACAGGCACCCGAGGGAGGCGAATACGCCCGCCATCCGACTTGTCGCACCCGCGCGCGCGTTGAGCATCGATCGGTTATACGACTGATAACCGACCATCCCGCCTAACATCCCGCTTGCGATGTTGGCGATGCCGGCCGCCCTCATTTCGCGGTTCAGGTCAATGTCTTCGCCCGTGGCTGCGCCAATCGCCGTCGAATTCATCAGGATCGTGATTGCCGAAATCGACGTGACCATGAGCGTCTCCGGCAAGTGCGCAGCGATTGCCGACCAGTCGACGCTCCCGTGCGCCAGCGATGCCGGCAGATGCAGCTCTGGAATCCGGATCGGGTGCAGCGCCACGCGTGGAAGCAATAATCCCGTGTTGCGGGCGTCGTCGATCGACAAGCCTGCAGCAAGCAGGAGCAGGTAGAACAGCGCGACGCCGAATGCAAGCGTGATCGGCAGCGCCGCAGCGTGTTTCCAGCTGCGCGACAGGAGCGTGGCTAACGCACACACCAGCACAGCGGGTGTCCACAGCAGCCAGTTCAGGTGCGTCACCAGCGCCAATGTGTGCCAGTTCAAGGACTCGCTGGTCACGACCCGAAACGCGCCAGCTAGCAGGAGGTATCCAGTACCGGCAAGGAATCCGCCTACGACCGGGTAAGGCAGGAATTGCAGGGAACGGCTGCGCTTCGACGAGCCGACCGCATACAGAATGACGCCCGTCACCACAGAACACAGCGCGATGGCGATCAGCACCGTCAGCAGGATTGTCTGAGGCGTACCGCCGTCAGCCCGCACGCTGCTCGCGACGCCGGCCGCCACGCCGGCAAGAAACGCCGTCGCGTTGCCGTCGGGTCCGGCGATATTCACGCGCATCGAACTCGTCAAGGCGATCACCAGTGCCGTCACTACGCAACTGATGAAGGCCGTGGGTACGCCAAGCTCGGCGTAACGGGCGAGATCCGCGCTAAAGATCAGGGTGCCCAGGCTCATTGCGTAGCAGAGCATGACCAATGTCGACACCATGCCGGCCGACAGGTCTCCGACCAGGCCCGTGATGCGTCGCCCGGAGTGGGCATCGCGCGAGGAACCTGTCGCAACTGGCTTCACAGTGTTTCCCAGTGAGGACGGATGGAATCTCGCCTCGGCCGTGCGGTTCACGCGGCGCGCTGCGGTTGTGCCTTGGCCGGACCTCACCCATCGTTCCGAATGACGAACGACTGGATGTTGCGCTTGCCTGCTTACCCGACATCGTGGCCGATACGCTATGCAGTATCCGTCGTGGCCGCAACCAGTGTCAAACGCGCTGCGGCCACGCCGCCGCGCTCCTGGCCGAGTCGGCATCGACCTCGTCGCTCATGCCCGGTATCCATTTCCTTTGCGCTGGACGTACACTCTATTTTCGGCAGGCAGGACTTGAACACGGAGTACGTTGCGCCAGCCATAGCGCGGCGCCAGGCGGTGCGTTGATTCGTATGATCTGTCGGTGCAACGCGGCCCGATTCGGGCATACGGTTCGACAACCCGCGCGGCAACGAACTGCGACCGCAGTATGCGTGTTCGAACGCACCGGATTGGGCGGCGGCGATGAATATCGATCAGTGGCTGCATGCATTGGGGCTTGACCAATACGCACCCGCATTTGCCAGGAACGACATCGATCTCGCGGTGCTGGCACAGCTTGACGAAGCGGACCTGAAAGAGCTCGGCGTCCTCTCGCTTGGCCACCGCAAGCGCCTGCTGGCGGCGATTGCCGACCAGCGCGACGCGGCACAGTGCGCAGCGCCGCCCATTGTGAATGCGCCCGCAAGCGAGCGCAGGCAAGTCACCATTCTCTTCGCCGATCTGTGTGGTTTTACCGCGCTGTCGCAAACGCTCGATCCTGAAGAGTTGCGCGAGTTGACCGGTCGTTACACAGCGCTCGTCGATGGGATCGTTCTCGGTTACGGCGGCACAATCGACAAGCACATCGGCGATGCCGTAATGGCAATCTTCGGTGCACCACGCGCGCACGACACCGATCCGCTGCGCGCGGCGCGTGCCGCGCTGGAGATTCATGAGGCACTTAACGGACTGGGCGGAAAAGCGTCACCTCCGCTGAGGGCGCATGTGGGCATCGCTAGCGGCGAGGTGCTCGCGGGTCCGCTCGACCGTGCCGACGTTCAGGACTATACGGTGATCGGCGACTCCGTGAACCTCGCCGCCCGGCTGGTTGCCGCCGCCGGCCCCGGGGAAACGCTGCTCTCCGATAGCGTGCATCGCGCGCTCGGCAACGGCGTGATGAGCGACGCCGTCGGCGAGATGCGTTTCAAGGGGATCGACTCTCCGGTGCGCGTGTGGCGTCTGCGCGGTCTCGCCTTTGAACCCGTCATGGCGAGCCGCAGCGTGTTTGTCGGCCGCAAGGCTGAACTCGAGCAGTTCAAGGGCCTCGCCCGCGCGTGCCTCGAGCAGCGCGCCGGCCACGTCGTCTATGTCCGCGGTGAGGCGGGCATCGGCAAGACGCGGCTCGTCAACGAAATGCGCCGCTTCGTCGAAACCCTGGGATTTGCCAGCCATCGCGGCCTTGTGCTGGATTTCGGCGTGGGCAAAGGCCAGGACCCCATCCGCACCATTGTCGGCAGCCTGCTGGGTCTGCGGCCCGCGGCCGGGCCCGACGAACAGCGCGCCGCCGCCAGACAGGTGGCCGCATCCGGGGCCGTCGGCCCCGATCAGTTGATGTTTCTCCACGACATCCTCGACCTCACGCAAACCGGCGAATGGCGCACGCTTTACGACGCGATGGACAATGCCGCACGCACGCGCGGCAAGCGCGCGGTCACGGCAGCGATCACGGAGGATGTCTGCCGGCATAGGCCAACCATGATTGTCGTGGAAGACCTTCACTGGGCCGACCCACAGGTGCTCGGTTACCTGGCCGCGTTCGCCGTGGCTATCGCAAACGGGCCGGGCCTGCTTGTGATGACTTCGCGCGTGGACGGCGATCCGCTCGACGTGGCATGGCGGGCAAGTTGCCGCGGCACGCCGTTCGCCACGATCGATCTTGGCCCGCTGCGCAGCGACGAGGCGCTGAACCTTGCGGGCAGCTTTATCGATGCAACCGAGCGTGTCGCGCGTGCCTGCATCGAGCGAGCCGGCGGCAATCCGCTGTTCCTCGAGCAACTCCTGCATAACGCCGAGGAAGGTAGCGAGGAGGCAGTCCCCGCGACAATCCAGAGCCTCGTGCTGGCGCGCATGGACCGGCTGACTTCGCGCGACCGCGTGGCGTTCCAGGCTGCCGCAGTAATCGGACAGCGCTTTGGCCTTGCCTTGCTCCGGCGGCTGATCGATGCACCGGAGTACGTTTGTCACGGGCTCGTTGCCAACGCGCTCGTCTTGCCGGAAGGAGAAGATTTCCTGTTTGCCCACGCGCTCATCCAGGAGAGCGCCTACTCGACGCTGCTGCGGGCGCGCCGACGCGACTTGCACCGTCTGGCGGCCGACTGGTTTGCAGCGACTGACCCAGTGCTGCGCGCCCAACATCTTGATCGCGCCGAGGACGAGCGGGCACCGCGAGCCTACCTCGATGCCGCGATCGCACAACGCGCAGCCTACTTCACCGAGGCGGCATTGCGGCTAGTCGAGCGAGGTCTGCAAATCGCGCAAACGGATATGGATCGCCACGCGCTGATCTGTTTCAGGGGCGAACTGCAACGAGATCTCGGCGACGTCGCCGCATCGATAGCGACGTACCGTGCGGCCGTGGCCGCCGCGCCAGACGAAGCGAGTCTCTGTCAGTCCCAGCTTGGGCTCGCCGAAGGTCTGCGGGTGAGCGAAGGCCTCGTCGAAGCCCTCTCGCTGCTCGACGCGGCCCAGCAAGTGGCGCAACGTCTGGATCAGGTGCCTGAACTCGCGCGCCTGCATCACCTGCGCGGCAACATCCTCTTCCCGCTTGGCAGGATCGAAGATTGCCGCACCGAGCATGAGCACGGGCTCGCCTATGCGCAACGCCTCGGCTTGCCGGAAGCGGAGGCGCGTGCGCTCGGCGGCCTCGCGGATGCTGCCTACGCGCAAGGGCGCATGCGCACCGCTTTCGATCACTTTAGCCGTTGCGTAACGTTGTGTCGCGAGCACGGCTTCGGCCACATCGAGGTCGCTAATCGTTCGATGGCCGGCTTCAGCAGGATCTACCTCAACCAGGCACGCGCGGCGCGCGAGGACGTAAATGCCGCCGCACGCGCCGCCGCGTTGGTCGGTCAGCCGCGTGCGCAGATGCTGTGCGAAACGTTGGGCGTCTTTGCCTGCTGCGAAATGGGCGACATGCAAGCTACCCTCATCCATCTCGAGCGCGAGATGCAGATCATCCGTCAACTGGGAGCTCGCCGCTTCGAGGCACAGAATATCGAAATGCGAGCGCGGGTGCTGCTCGATAGCGGGCATCGGCAAGAGGCCGCCGAATTGTTGCGTGAAGCGCTAGCAATTTGCCGTGAGGTGGGAACGCAGTTCAGCGCACCCAAGGCGGTGAGCGCACTGAGCCGCGCCGTCGAGGACGACGGCGAACGCGCGCGTCTGCTCGCCGAAGGTGCCGACATGTTGGACCGCGGCGCGGTTGGTCACAATCATCTGTGGTTCTATCGCGACGCCATGGAAGCGATGATGTCCGCTGGCGACGCGGCCGGCGCATTGCACTATGTCACCGCCCTCGAAAAGTATACGCGCTTCGAACCGCTGCCGTGGGCGGATCTGTTTGTGACGCGTGGCCGCGCCCTCGCTCACGCGCAGCAAGACCGTTCCGGGGAAGAAACGCGGCGCGAACTCGAGCGTGCACGCGCAGCCCTCGTGGACGCCGGCTTCAACAGCTATCTGCCTGCGGTGGACGCTGCGCTCGCCGCGTAGCGGAGGCGTTGCCCGGAGCATTCCATCGATTCGACTCGCTCAACTGTCAATGAGAGGAGCAGAGACCCGCCCATGGTGTGCGCACCCAGCGAACGCGCCGCGCGAAAGCTACAGGAATCGCACACCGCCCATTCCCCGTGCAATCATTGAAAGGGATCTGTTGCAGTAAGGCGTTCGGCTATGATGCGTGAAAACGACACGAATGACTGAAAGCTCGATGAAGACGTTGAATCCGGCGGTGACCCGAGTGCTCAAACGCCTGCATTATCCGCTCGATATAATACTGACCTGCGTGCGCTGGTACGTGGCCTATCCGCTGAGCCTGCGGAATCTCGAAGACATGATGGCGGAGCGCGGTGTATCGGTCGATCATTCGACCGTGCACCGCTGGGCCGTGAAGTTGTTGCCGGTGCTGGAGAAAGCGTTTCGCCGGCACTGTCAGGTTGATGGGGAGGCGACGGTAGAATGAAGTGATGAAGAAAACGAAATCGCTTTATCACGGTCACCGCTTCCCGGCCGTCGTCATCAGCTGCGCGGTTCGGTGGTATTTCCGGTTCAGCCTTAGCCTGCGCGACGTCGAGGAGTTGTTGCTCGAGCGTGGCGTGGCAGTCACGTACGAAACGATCCGCTGCTGGTGCGACAAATTCGGGGCTGAGTTCGCCCGGTGCGCCAAAGCAGCGAGGCCCAGGCCGGGCAGCATATGGCATCTGGACGAGATGTTCGTGATGCTGCGCGGCGAGCCGTATCTGTTGTGGCGAGCAGTCGACGAGCATGGCGCTGAGCTCGACGTGCTGGTGCAAAAGCGGCGCGATAAGGCCGCGGCAAAGCGCTTCTTCCGGAGGGTGCTGCGTTCAAACCCGGTGCCGCGCAAGATCGTGACGGACCAGTTGCGCAGCTATCCGGCGGCGAAGGCTGACATTCCTGAGCTCGCTCATGTGAAGCACGTTTTCGTCAAGGCGGCTGCACGTGTGAACAACCGTGCCGAGAACAGCCACCAGCCGACCCGCAGGCGCGAACGCCAGATGTGCGGCTTTCGCGATGCGCGTCGCACGCAAGCGTTTCTCTCATGTTTTGGCCCGATCCGGCAGCACTTCGCACTGCCCAGACATCAGATGAACGCGGCATGTCATCGTGCCGTACTCCAGCAACGCCTCGCCACATGGCATGGTTGGACCATCACTGCCGCATCTCAGAAATCTGTCTAATAAGGATACCTACGCTTCAGCCAAACGGGTAGTCTACAGCCGTCAACTTGACAAAGCCCTTGGGCGGCATCCACGCGCGCAGGACACCGATTCTGGCGATCGACGCCTGAATCTGACGATGAAGGGCACCCAGTTTTTCGCGCTGGAGCGGCTAGTCGCGCATTTCAGCCTGTCCAAACCCGCGGTGATCGAGCGCCTGATCGACTGGGCCGACGACACCCTTACGAAGTCACTGTACGACGACGAAACCGCGTCTAACCGTTACATCGAGCGTGCGTGACGAAAAAAATAATTCCACCACAGACTGGGTCGGAGCGCACGCAGATTCATGCCTGGCGGGGGAAAAGTCCCTTTCTTGAGGGCACCTCTGTTCTCCTCAAGTTTAGTGCTTGCAAGTGGCCTGGGCGAGCGCTCGCAGTCCAGCAGGCTCCATCTCTTGCCCATTCCCAAACGGGCAATCGAGCGTCACCAGCGGCGCATTGTTGCGGGTACGGCAGAGGGGGTATTCGAGCATCCGTTTCACGGCTATTCCGATGCATTTGGCAGCGCCTGCGCCTCACGGTCAAACCACGATTCCTGTGCGCCGAGCGGATTCATGTCCTTCTTCGGTGCACCGCCTCGCTTACTGAAAAATTGGTCGACCTCGACATCGATTTTCACGCGCGAAGCGCCGAGGTGAGCCGCGGTTCGTGCCTGCCACGCCTTGTCGTAGGCCCTCAGCCGCACGTCGTCAAGACGATGCGCGATGAGGTAGAACCGGTATGCCTTGATTCGCGTACGCTTTCCAGCGTAGAACCGTGCGAGCCATCCAGCTGCCTCCATCGCCGGACCGTGTGTCTGTTCGATATGAAGCCTGTACGCTGAAACTCGCCGCCGCAGATGCACATCTTCGTCTTTCGAGAGAGCGACTTCTAGGCCGCGCCAACCAAGCGCAAGTCGAACGTCTTGCCCCCACGCCCTGTCGCTGAAACGCACGCGCTCGATCGTGCCACTCTGAAAACTAACGTCATAGAAGCCTTCGTGTACGGGCACTACGCTCATTCCGAAGAATTCGGTCTTTATTGGCTTAATTTTCATTACCTTCAACCCTATCAGTTCACTGACGCAAGCCTTTCCTATTCGAAATCCGGGTCAACGATATAGCCGCCTCGCGGGCCGACTACGGCCACCGATCGCTTCCGCATGGCGTACTTGAACGTTTTCCTAGTCTCGAGCACTCCACATAGCTCGACGCGACAGCATGTAGGCCAGTCCCCATCGCACAAATCACCGTCATGCGCGAAGGACGGCGCGCTGCTGTGGCTGCGCATGACACCCCCCAGTGATCAACCGGACCGGCAGCAATCAATTTTTCGTCGTATCGGGGATGAAACCGTTGATTTTCAGGTCGCTCACGTAGTCACGTCCCTGTTTGTTCTGACAGTATTTCCTCCACCCCGAGTCGAATCCGAGATGCTCACTCGTCACGAGGACTGTCGTATTGGCGATCACAAAAGCAGCGCCCCGATTCATACCGCCGAATCCGTTACGGCTGCGGTAGTTAAAGCACATGGCTCCAGTCGCGTCGGTCACGATAGCGTCTTCGAGCACGAAGCTGTCGGGATCTCGCATCCCATTTTTTAACGACCGGACACCATTCAGGACACGACGTACTGTTCGCTTGTATTCCTGTTCGTGCTGCGATTCGGCTGCGGACGCTGCTGCCTGTGCCTCTTGGGTATCCTTATCCGGGGCGTGCCTTGCCTCATAGCCCCCCTTGATGAAACTGCCGCCGATGAACAATAGGACCAGTCCGCCCCAAAATCCGATCTGGCGTTTCTTCTTTCATCGGTGTCCCGCAGCTTGGGCACACGGTCACCCTGCTTGCCGCCAACGTCCCACATTTCACACACTCGTTTGCCTTCATTCCACCTTCTCTCTGATAGTGTGGTTTTTTCCCGGCCATGTGTGGCTTTTCCGTTGTTTTACTGATCGTCAGCTTGTTCATCGATACCGCGTCGGCGAGCGTCGGCCAGGAGCGTTTCGTCACCGATGAATTTTGACTTCGACTGCCGTTTAAACTCGACTCCCCATTCCGTCGTTCGAAGTGGTCCGAGTTCGGAATCAGTCACCTTAGTTCCGTAGCGAACACGAAGTCGGAGCGACAGGTCGGGGTTCGATTCTTTGATGCCGCGAAGTGTCTTTCCTAGTTCAATCAAAGCTACCGCCAAGTCGACGCCGTCCTTTACCATGATCAGCAACGCGCCGACATCAGCGAAACTGAGAGAGCGCGTCAGCGTCTGACTCACGCGAGTCCCCGCCGGTGTTTTTTCCCAAAACACCATCAACGCTTTTGGATCGCTCGCTTCGATATCGACGGCGATGTTTGTGAAGTCGTCTGCTTTGAGGAATTCCGTACTCATTTTCTTTCCGTGAT
The DNA here is from genome assembly GCF_046025895.1 of Paraburkholderia sp. RL17-337-BIB-A. Classification (NCBI taxonomy): domain Bacteria; kingdom Pseudomonadati; phylum Pseudomonadota; class Betaproteobacteria; order Burkholderiales; family Burkholderiaceae; genus Paraburkholderia; species Paraburkholderia sp. RL17-337-BIB-A. The sequence goes on from NZ_JARESY010000003.1 coordinate 57,023, forward strand.
TCAGGGCTGGGCAGACTCTGTCGCAACGAGTTGCTTGCGCAGAGCATCGACGAAAGCACAAGCCATCTTGTAGTGATGCTCAGACTTTCCTCGCCAAGCATCCCGTTCCGACTCCGCTCTTGCGAGCCGGTCCCTCAAATTCTCAACGTTTTCCTGCTCTTCCATCAATTTCCCTGTGTCTATGTTCGCCAGCTTTTCCAGTTGTTTGCTCATTTCATGTTCCCTTCCGGATGTCGCATGCTAGATCGCGCGCAACACCGCATTCGTTTTCGTCTGTGCTTCCTCCGCGCCGTTCAAACGCGCAGCGAGATCCTCTTCGAGTCCGTGGAACAGCGCCTGCAAGTGCACGGGCGAAGCACCCAGTGAGTAAGGGTGCTCGAATAGCAATAGCTGCGGAAAAAAGAGCGCCGTCTCGGGCTTACTATTGCGTGCCTCCAACTCCGCAAGGAACGACGCAATCGTGCAATGGCCAAGGCGCGAGGCTTTTTCGACCAGCCGGTCCAGTTGATCAATCCCGAGCATGACAATTTTCGTCGAGCTCTCGTCGGCATCGTCAAAGAGATAGTCTGCGTTGCCAAACATCAGATCGCCCGAGGTGACCACCACGCGATAGATCCGCACCCGCTCGTACCCGGGGGTGCGCGCGACTGCGCGCGCGACGTTAGAGAGCTGCTTTTCCGCTTTGACCACCGTTGCTTTGAATTTAGACCGGTACCCTCTCACGCTCGCGGACGCGGGTATGTCGTAGGCAAGGGTCTTGTTCTTCACCTCGAAGAGCACAACGTCATCGCCGTCGATCTTCGCAAAGTCGCAACATTGACCCTCCACGCTAAAGCGCGCACGCGTCTCCTTCTCGTTGAGCGTCTCGCCAACGCAGCGAGCAAGCGATTCGCCGATATAGGCCTCGAAGTGATCGTCAAAGGGCTGCCTCACCCCCACGTCGGCGGCCTCGCTGACCGCGTCCGAAAATGCGTATTCGAGGTTGCGCCGGAGGCTCGTACTTCCGAAATAGAAGACAGACCCGTCCCGCCTGACGAAGGGCAACCGATACAGAATCCACGGCTGAAACCACTCGTCGGCGTCCGCCTCGCCCACAAGGCCACGTACCGACTGCCACTCGGGCATCAAGCGCTGCGAGAAACGATCGGCGGTTGCCGGTGAATAGGTTTGTCCGAGTGTCTGCCAGTAGCGACGCGAAAGCAGCTCCGGTATTGTTCCGGGAGCCTTCAACCAGAAGATAGCCGCCAACTGGAGAAAGTCATCAAGCGGGATGCCAAACGTCGATTCAAGGTAAGCGCGTAGCCGATCGCCCGGGCCGAGGCGCCTGAGCAGGTCAATCTGGCGTCCGAACGCGCCCATCGAAACCCGCTCTTGATGAGGCAATTGTGCGAGCATCAACTGCCGCACGACGAGCTCCATCGGATAGCGCATATGACGCATCGAGAAATTCGTATCGGCGCTTCGCCATGCGCGGTCCAAGCAGACGCGCAGGTCTTTCTCAGTCATTCGCTCGCGGCCATACATGCTGGGTTTATCACGCAGCACAACTAGAACCAGCCGCTCCGCAATCCACGGAAGTCGACGGACGCGCTCGTCAGTGTCGGGCACTTCCACTTGCAAATACGCACTTAGCGCTTGCAATACAGATTGGAAGCTGAACCGCCGCAGTTGGTTGCGGATGGGACGTATCGCGTCCCAATAGCGGGCGTTCATTTCAGCGCTCCCAACCTTGGATTGGAATGCGTTGGGCGACGCGGTCATCGCTCCTGACTCACTGAGGCGTGCTTGGGACATCGGTGGCTCTGCGCTCACTTACCGATGCCGTAGAATGCCGACACTGCAGTGCCGAGAACTCCCACTGCCGCCTGAACGCTGACATCCCACGCGGCCGTCCCCGCCTTCGAAAGCGTCTTTCCGATCCAACCCTTGACGCTCGGCCCGATTCCCGGACTTTCGGCGCTTGCCGGCGCGTCTTCTGCGATGGCGGTGTCCAGACCCGCGAGATCCCCTTCATCGAGGCCTTGCTTACGGAGCTCGGTCATCAGGCTCGCAAGGTCGTTTTTAACGAACGCTACTTGTCATGTGCGACTGCGAACCGCCACCGATATTGATGTTGACGTTATCCCCAAAAACTGCGCCCTTGAACATGGTTCCGACTCCAATCTGAGTTGCGAGGTCTTTGAAGCTAACCCCGTCCAGTTGCTCTGGCACCTTCTCCTCCAACTGGAGCATGAACTCCAGCAGACGGGAACGCACTTCGACCACGACCTGTAAATGAGCGCCAGCGGACACGCGCCCCCAAGCCGACATGATATGAACGCCCGGGCGCAAACCCTTCTCAAGCGCCTTATGGTATTCAGGGGGAAACGGAATGACGAGTTCCTTTTCGGCGCGCGAGAACTGCTCGACGACCACGATACTTTGGCGCAGATCACTGCGCGTTACACGGGCACGCAGTCTTTCTTCCAAATTCCATGTAGGCAGCGCATGTCCGTTGTACTGGGTATAGCCATCCGTCACGTTCGCAACACATGTGATCGCGAGTACACGATATAGTGGCAAGTCAGCGGCATTGGGATAGCCATCCAACTCGGAATCGATCCACGCCTTCAGCTCCGGTTGCCCCATTCGATGGGCAAGCACCTTGGCTTTAAAGAGGGCGTCCGCGAGATTCGCGTTTTCGCTGCTGAGCAAATCGATGATCTCGGTGATCAGGCGCATAGGTTAATCGCTTCAAATTGGACCGACTCTTAATCTCAATCTGCCGGCTGCGGTGCACTTGGTACATCCGCAAACTCCGTGTGAATAAGCGTCTATTAAATCACACGGGGGACGTGCAGGTCCGGACTTCAGCGCGTCATCAAATCTAGGGTGCGTATGTTTTAGCTGAGTCCGACGACTCACGGTTTCCGCCTGTATCGGCAACGATCAAGTGTCCGTGCTTTTCCTACGCGGTGAGGCCAACTTCCCCGGATACTACGTCGTCAGACACCGAAGTGGACTTGACGAGCTCCATCAATGCATCGCGTTCGGACGAGGTGAAGATACGTCGTTGCAATTGGCACACGATGTAGTTGTATTCCACAATCGAGAGCGGCGCGGCCTTGATACGCGCTCGATCTGACTGCAAGCCAAAGAGCCAGTCGACACTCACGCCCAGCCACACGGCAACCTCTGCCAAGAGCTCGACGTCCGGAATCGTTTCCCCCTTGAGCCAAAGGTTCACCGCGCTCGCCGAGACCGCGAATCGCGTGGCTACGTCCCGCTGGGATGGCACGGGGTCCATGACATGCAGCGCTGCGGCGAGCCGTGTTGAGAATACCGATCTCACACCAGTTTTCGACCTTCCTGAAAATCCTGCTTTTTCCGACTCAGCTAGTGGGCTTCGGGAAGCGCGCCCGCACGTTAGCTGCAAGAGCTATTCGTTCGGCGCGCTGCTCTTCGTGCGTTAGACGAGATTCGTCAATTTCAATCAAATGCGAAAACGCTGGCAACAGCGTAGCCTCGCCAAACGGGCGAGCTTCTGTAGCCTGGACAGAGCAATCCTTTCTCGGACACGCGACTATGAACAGACGCCCGTCGTTCGCAAGTCCAACCTGGGTCATATCCAGACCGTGAATCGGGCAGCGCCCTTCGTCAAGGCGCTTCAAGCGGTCAGCAGCACTTTGCTTCGCAGCCATGGCTTTTCCGTCAATCAAACGGGTTCAATAGGCGAACCCCTGTGGGTGAAAAATCATCGACGTTCCGCGTCACGACAATCAGATCGTGAATCAGCCCGGTCGCCGCAATCAACTTATCGAGCGCATGCTCGGGGTGCGGCACGCGCAGCCGCCCCCACAATTGCCCAATGTCATCGTCTACGGGAAGGATGTTCTGCACAAACTCGTTGAGCACCGCCGTCAGCCACGCTTCGAGAGTCGCTGTTTGGGCCGTATCACCCCGATGCCGGACTATCTCCACGCCGCGCCTCAACTCGCCTACGGTGACCACAGACAGATACAGGTCGATATCTTCTTTCGCCGCTCGGCGGAAAAAGGCGCGAACACCTTTGTTGGCCCGCTCCTTCTTCCTTATTTCACTCACGACGTTGGTATCAAGCAAATACACGCGCTGCCCCACCCGAATCATTCACGCGCTCAAAGTCTGCGTCCTCGCCCACATCCGGCATACTCATCAACGCCTCGGCAAAGCTGCGCTTTCTCGGGCGACGCAACGCACGCGCCAGGATTTCCCGATGCTCCGCCTCCGCGCTACGCCCATGCGCAGCGGCTTGCTCTCGAAGGCTTTGCACCAACGCGTCATCAACCCCACGAACCAAAAGATTTGCCATTTCACCCTCCAGCAACGAATGCTATCAATGATAGCGTATGCGCGGATAAATGCAAGCATTGATAGCACCTCGATCAGATGCTTTTTGCCCCTTGTTTATCGACCGCGACAATGCTGCGTTTTAGGCTTATCAGGGCAATCAAATGACCCGCGCCACAATCGCGCCAAGGCGCACCGGATCGCTGTCTACGATCCGCTTCACAGCCGACAAGCTCAAGCCGAGCAAGCGACGGATCGTGTCCAGATCGACACCGCTCCTGCGGAGATTTACCGCAAACGTGCGCCGAGCTGCGCTCGCTGAGCCGTTTTCGATTCCGGCCTGATGATGCAAATGGCGGTAGATGGCAGTCAGACTCTCACACGAGTAGCTGATTTTGCCGGTGGACGTGTGCCGCCGCGTGAAAAGAAACGGCGTGCCAGTCGCCGCGAGAAACAGTGGGCCAGCGTTATCTAGGCCACGGTACGCCTGTGGCCTGGTCGTGACGCCGTGCCCACGCGCTAACCGCGAATCCAGGTAGGCATCGAGGGACTGTGTGACATATCGAGCTACCCAGTAGAGGTCTCGTTCCTTGCCGTTGAACGCTATCTCGGCGCGTAACACGCTGTCACGCCGCACCGAGCCATCCGCATTGAGGTAGTCAGACACTAGGAGCCGCGAAGTCTCATTTGGCTGCAATCAAGCCCGTATGCGACCGCGAGAAGTGCAACGTCGCGCTGGGGCGACTGCCCAGTTACGGCCGCGACCTTTACCATATGAGCGAACTGATGCTTCTCAATAACCGGAGCTTTTGCCATATCGGAACATGCGCGTTGGGGTAGCCCATTCTGATGCGGTTTCGCCCTTGGCTCGCCAAAACGGCCCGCTGACGCCCGTGTTTGTTCTGGTTCTCGGAAAACGCGACAAATGCGGAGCAGCAGGCTTGCCCTGCGCCACCCAGGATACGCAACGCAAAAAAATCCCCGAGGTGTTAGCCCGGGGATGTCAAAAGATCGACTGGCCGCGCGTTAGGCGGCTTCCTCAAAGAGATCAAGCTGCGGTGATTCGGGTTGCGTCCGCGCCCGATGCTCGCTGTCGCTGATACTGCCCGCGACGAGGTATGCGTCCAGTTCGTGCGGCGCAAGGTTTAGCCGCTGTGCGAGCCTGCTGAAATACTGCCCCCGCTTCGCCATGTCCTGATAGCGCTGGGCCATGCCGGTCGGCAACTTCACGATGCCTTCGTTCAACCAGAACCGCCCCGACTCGATGGCGTCGCGATGCTGCGTCTCCAGCATGAATGCCGTGTCATATGAACACGTCACGAACGCACACGCCGCTTCAGCGTCGACCTCGAACTGCGCGGTCTCCTCGAAATACACCGTCTGCTCGCCGCCTGTGGTTCTGGCATATCGACTGGGTCGCTCGGGATGCAGATAGCGGTTCCATTGCTCCGCATCGAAATCACGAAGCCCCGTGGCCGGTGCATCCTGATCGTACTGCCCCACCGGATACCATCCGTGCAACACGATGCCGGTCTTGTGCATTGGCTCGATGTGAGGCACGGGATACCGGTCTCCACAGTCGTCTGGTCAACGACGATAAACTTCGGATGAACCGTAACCCGATGGGTGTTACTCATTGCGGCTGTCATAGAAACTTCCGTCAGTCAGCAGATCCATAGCGGTATCGTTGCAGCAGCGCCCCGTACCGCTTGCAGGCTTCGATCCAGTTCGTCGCGAATGTGCGCTGGGCGTCGTCAAGGCTAATCTCGCCGTGACACACACCCATGTACATCGCGAATTCCAGTTCGTCCTTGCGATCAGCGTTCCACTCGGATTTACGAGGCTCCGGCCACAGATTGCGAGGGTCGGTCGGATTGCCGCCAACGCTTAACGGAATCAGGTGGTCTTCCTCGTAGTCGCGCGGATCCGCATCCGCGTACCCGTACTGCCTGATCTGGAATTTCTTGAGCCTTTTCGTGTAAGACGCGGGCGGCCGCACAGTTTTGGTCCAGCCCCTCACGCAGACCGTGCTGCTGATGTTGGCCTGAGTAACGTCCGGATTGATTACCCCTGGCGTCAGCGCAGGATCGGGCAGATCAGCAGCGAGGCAGCTGAACGCCGCCAGCAACAGCATTGACGATCCCTTTTAACCCCAACCGCGGGCCGACATCGGCCTCGGTTGTTTCTCTTTTATCCCTTGCCGCCATCTAGCCGCGCTTGTACACCGCCGGCAACACCTCCCTGCCGCAATACAAATGCATCGGCGACCTTCACTGATTCCGGAAAGCAGGCGTGCAATGCCATGTAACACCCTTGCGGGTTGCCGTCACCATCAGGCGAAAACGCCGCCTGAACGTCCGGCGCGGCGCCGAACGAAGGCTGCTCCCACAACATGGCGCCGGCGGCGACCAGTGCGCCAATCAAAGCCACACCCGCAATCTGCTTTTTCATAGAAACCTCCGTGGTTTTACGTGGAAATGCCCCGACTCCCGAACGACGGGAGGCGGGGCTTTCAAGGGGATGGCAAGTCAAACAATCAGGAACACGACTTCGGATGACTTGCCGGGTAGACAAGTACCCGGCCGTCAGCACAGATTGTGAAATCGCCCGGCTCCCCTCTCGGTTTCTGGACGACGATCACGGGCCGCGGACGCGCCACATTTGCCTGAGGTTGCGTCGTACACGCGCAGAGTGACGAACTACCTGCTGCCATCAGCAGCATCAAAAGGTTTTGCATGGGTTGCTCAACGGAAAGGAAAGTGGCCGCTTGCGCGGCGCGCGATTCAAGGGGATTGCCTGCGTGGAGGGTGATCCACTTTCCGTCGACCAGAACGTCACGCATGAGCGTGCCGTTCAGGACGTACGTATAGGTGTTACCCAAACGCGGCGTTGCAGGACGTACCGAGACCGTGACGGTTTCGGTGCGTGCATACATGTTTTGCTTCGATTTCATGGCGTTCCTCCAAAAAACGAGGGAACGCCCCTATCGGTTATTCCCCACAGGGTTAAGAAAATTGATGTCAGGCGGCCAACGCCTCGACATCGATGACTGCATCAGCCTCATTCACAAGGTCAGGCGTTTGCGAGATAAAAAACTCCCGCTCATACCCGCCCTGCCGCAGCACCTCCCGCTTCATCCGCATGAACTGCAGCTTGCGCTGCGGGTCGAGCGGACCATCGGATTCGTCGCTGAACAGGGTCTGATATGGCTGACCGGAGTTTTGCGCGAGGTACAACGCGATGCCACGCGTCAGACACTCGTTGATCCAGACTTTCTGCCCGCCAGACATCACGGTTACAGACTTAGTGCTGTCGGCTTCGGCGTCGTGTACGAGGATTTCGAAACCCTCGCGCATTTCGCCGGTAGCGAGCGCGCGCTGCGTGCGGATCTCGACCGTGAACCGCATCCCGTAGCAAGCCAGGAGCAGCTCATTCACGGTATTGGCCAGGGCGGCCCCTGCGTCGTCAATCGTCAGGGCAACGACACCGTCGTTACCGAGACCCTTGGCGAGCAGCTTCCAGTACGCAATCTCCCCCGACAGACGATCAGCACGCTGTTGCGTAGCCGAGAACCTGTCCAGATCGACGCCCAGTGCGTCGGCTTCGGCCTGCAGAACAGTCTGAGACCGGATCAATGCTTCGATCCGTCCATCCAGTGCCGCAACAGCCTCGCGATTGGCAGCCAGCTTCCGGTCAGTCTCCGCAATAGCGCCCGTCACGTCGACGGCTGCGAGTTGCTTCGACTCTTCCTGAATCCTGGCGATTTCCGCGTTCATCCGGGTCTTTTCAGACTCGAACTTTGCGGTGCGCGCCGTTCCTTCTTCCGTCACCGTGCCGAGTTCCGCTTGCGCGGCCTCAAGTCCAGCAACAGCAGCATCGAGAAGCAGTTTGCTCGCCGCGAGTTCCGTCGCTGTCTGCAAGGTCTGACGTGCCGTGCTGATCAGCCCGTTCAGCGCCTTCAGGTCATTGCGCTTCGCAGCCAGTTCAGCAACAACCGGTGCGAGTGCGTCTGCCTGCGCTTTCTTCTCGCGGTACTTTGCGCAAAGATCGGCAACGGAAACGCGCTGAACCTCTGCTTGCGTCTTAGCCACCAGCGCCTGCGAAAGCAACGGACATTGCGCATGCATGGAATGACCGACGCACGGCACCTGATCGACAACCGCCGCCTGCTGCGTCAGCGTATCGAAATGAGCGGCCTTGGTCTGCCCCTCCGTCATCAACCCGGAGAGCGTCGTTTGCAGCGTAGCAAGCGTCCCCTGCTTTGCTTCAAGTTCAGCAATAACCCGCTGCAAAGGCTCAAGTCGTGCCTCCTCGCGCGTGATCAGCAACTGCGCCTCATCGCGTTTCGACGCGGCGCCAATAATTGCTTCCTTCCGGGCGAGCGTCGCCTGATGCGCGGCAACCGTGCGACTCAGGGCGGTTACACGCTGCTGGGTTCTAACCGATGCTGCCTGGTCGTCATCCACAGCCGTCTTTAGCGCTCTGGCCAACTCGTCACGTCGCACTGAAAGCTCTCGCAACCGCGCCTCGACCGTGGCCGACTCGCTTTGCTTTGCCGCAAACGTCGCTCGTTCCAGAGTTAGCCGCGAAGCCTCCTCGAGTGTCGAATCACGCTGCGAGCGGGCGCTGCGCAAGGCGTCACCCTGAGCAAGTACCGATCGCTCGACCTCTGCCGGTTCTGTCGCAGTAAGGAAATTAGGAAGAGTCGGGACGGAACCGATAGGAATGCTTATTTAGCAAGATCGTAGAACTGTTCGGCGACTGAACGATGCCGTCCACCGTCACTCTTCATCTGCCCTTTCGCTATCATATGCATGAGTTCGATACCACCTAAAATGACGCGGGCGCAACGAAAGCTCTTGAATCCTAGCATTGGTCGTGCGATGCGTTTGATCGCTCGATGGTCCTGCTCGACCACGTTGTTCAGATACTTCGACTGTCGAATTTTGATCGGCATTTCGCGATCAACATTGATCGCATTTAGCCCTGCAAGATTCGCCCCACTCTTGTCGATCGTCACCATCTCCGGTACGCCGTTCCCAGCGATCGCCTTTTCAAAATAGCGCCGGGCGGCGCCCTTGTCCCGCTTGGCGCGGAACAGGAAGTCAACCGTGTCGCCGGCCTTATCGACGGCCCGATACAAGTACTTCCATTCGCCCTTGACCTTGATGTAGGTCTCATCCATTCGCCAACTTCGACCGACCTTTTGCTTGCGCGGTCCGAATGCCTTCCCGAGCGCAGGCAGCAGCTTGATAGCCCACCGGTGCACCGTCGAATGGTCGACCGACACTGCCCGCTCGGACATCATTTCTTCCAGATGACGCAGACTCAACGGGTAGGCGACGTACCAACGTACGCATGTCAGCATTATGTCCAGCGGGTAGTGCAGCCGTTTGAGCGCCTTGCTCACCGCTGCGTTCGGGGTCTTAATCATTCGATACATCGCTCGTCTCGTGACCGATCACCATAGCAGATCGGCTTACTGCGACAGAACCAGCTGTTCGAGCGCGTTTTCAATCAGCCGTTGAGCGGAGCTAAACCCCACCATCAGGACCTCTGCATCGCGGCCCGTGAGTGATGGACCGTGGCGCCCCATTGCGCATCCGCCATGGATGGCCAGTGGTCCCTGTGGAGACCGGGCTCGTTTTTGATTTGTTCGGCCGTTGTTAATCGAAGGTGGGGCATCCTTATTCCGTAACAACTTCAGCCACATGCCGTCGCGCAGTTTATATTCCTCCTGGTTTGCCATCCACCAACCGCTGCCGTAGGCTTATCCATATATTCCTTATCACGTCGTGAGGTTGTTTGATTTCCAGGGCGGAGTAGTGAATCAAGACGAATCGGTGACTAGGGACGCCTGCTTCCAGCACATACTCTCGATAACCGGTCGATTGCACCCTGGCGCGCCCCTCCGGCGTACGCATGCGCTTGTCGCTGTGACTAACGAAGCGCCGACGGCGGGCGATTACGTTGAGCTCGCCTTTTTCGGACCATCCGGAGATGGACGTGGCATAGCACGCCGTGCGAAGCCAGTTGTCACGTCATCAATCCGCCCAAACTCCATCTCATTACACCTCAAGGAGATAGAACCATGGACATCTCGCAGGCGTTTACCGCGTTGAACGGCAGGTTCGCCGATACAGTCAACTCCCACGACACACCCAGTTGGGTCGCTCTGTTTGCCGAAGACGCCATCCTCATCCCGACGGGCCAGGAAGTCGTGACCGGCCGAAAAGGAATCGAAGAATGGGCCGAAATGGCAACGAAAATCTGGAACCATTTGGAAATCCAGCAAGGGCTTTGCACATCTGATGGAAATGTGGCGTGGGAATCCGGAACCTGGACTGGGAATATCAACGTACCGGACGAACGGACCATGGACATCAGCGGGAACTTCCTACTTATTGCACAGAAGGAAGGCTCCGCGTTGCGCATCAAAGCGCACACGTGGAACGTGAATCCCGCGACGCCTTGAAAACTCCGTGTTAAATGAAGGCGTGTCGACTGATTCGGCCGGCCTTGAGCCGCGTCCCTCCCGTCGGCTGGATTACGTGGGCCTGGATGCGAGAAGCGAAACTTAGAGCGTGAGTTTTCACGCCGCACGCTGCGCGCGGCATGAAACGGGCATGTTCTCAGAGCGGCTGGATATTTGCGGCCTGCTTGCCCTTTGGCCCCATCCTGACCTCGAAGCTGACCTTTTGCCCATCGCTAAGAGACTTGAAGCCTTCTGACTTTACTTCGGAAAAATGGGCAAACAGGTCTTCGCCGCCGCCGTCCGGCGTGATGAAACCAAAGCCCTTTGCATCGTTGAACCACTTCACTGTGCCCGTCTGCATCATCTGATTGTAAGCGATCCATATTCGGCGTCTACCCAACGACGCTCTGAGCGAGGAGCATAGGTGTCCACCTATTTTGGAGGTGGACACCTATGACTGGCAAAGACTCAGAGTTGAAAGTAGTTCGTCAAAGCCGCGACGGGCGCCGTCGCTATGACGAGGAAGGCAAGCGCGTACTGATCGAGGCCGCGTTGCGACCAGGCGCGTCGGTCGCCCGTTTGGCACAGGAGCACGGGATCAACGCTAACCTGCTGCGCAAATGGATCACAAAGTATCTGATGGAGCGCGAGAAAGGCATCGCATTGGCATCGCAGGAAACGCGCGCCGGCGAGCGCGATCTACCGTCATCTGCCGTCGACGTGATTGCCCACGAGGACTTTCGTCGTGGCGTGGATGACGCATCGATCGACGTTGCGGGCTAACGTAAGCACCTCCTGTCCGCACCGTCTCCCTCTGCATTTGTGCCGGTCGTCTCAACACCATCGGTGCCGCCGTTGCCACTTGTGTTGACTGCAACTGCGCCGATCACGCTTTCGCTGCATGTGCGACTGTCGAATGGAGTGGAGCTTGATCTCAGTGCAGCGAGCATCGACGAACTGAGCACCGTGGTCCAGATGTTCGGGAGGATTCCGTGTTCCGGTTCGACGAAAATCTGAAGGTGTACCTGCACCGCGATCCCGTCGATTTCCGGTACGGAATGAACAGTCTGTCGATTCTCGTCGAACAGGCGATGCGCCTGAATCCGATGGATTCCTCGCTCTACGTTTTTACCAACCGGCGATGCGATCGCGTCAAGATCCTGGGCTGGCAGGACAACGGTTTCTGGCTCATGCTCAAGAGACTCGAGGCCAATGACCGCTTCGTCTGGCCTGACAGCAAAACCGAAGTCGTGACGTTGACCGTCAATCTGCTGCACTGGCTTCTCGAAGGTGCCGACATTGCTGCTTTTCAGCGGCATCCGAAACGCCATTATGCTCGCGTGAGTTGAACACGTTATCGGCGTGCCGGTCTAAGTGGCATGCCGATCAACGTGACCATTGACGCCGACGAACTCAGGATGTTCCTCGCGATGCGTGAGGAGCATGGTGTCGTTCAGAAAGAGCGCGACGAGTTACGCAGTGCACTGCGCCTCATGACGGCGGAGCGCGATCTCGCCGAGGAACGACTGCGCGCTTACCGTCGCGAGCTATTCGGCGCGAAGAGCGAAGCGCGAGCCTCTGAGCAGCCCGGTCTGTTCAACGAAGCCGAAGTGCTCGGCACGAACGCGACACCCGCGCAGGAAGATACTCCCGAAACCACGATCGCCGCGCATACGCGCAAGAAGCGCGGTCATCGCAAACCGCTCGATCCCAATCTGCCGCGCGAAGTCGTTCGGCACGAACTTCCCGAAGCCGAACGCTTCTGCAACCACGACGGCCATGCACTCGTCGAGATCGGCGTCGAAACGAGCGAGCAGCTCGACGTGATCCCCGAACAGCTTCGCGTCATCCAGCACCAGCGCGTCAAGTATGCCTGCCCGTGCTGCGATCTTGGCATCAAGGTCACGCCGGCGCCGCTGCGCATCATCCCGCGTGGACTGCTGACGGAATCGGCGCTCGCGTGGGTCGCCTCCGGCAAGTATCAGTTTGGCATGCCGATCTATCGCCAGGCGGGCCTGCTGCGACGCTTCGGTGGCGACATGTCGTCGAACACGCTCGCCGCGAGCATGGTCCGCGTCGGTCTCGCGACGCAGCCCGTTATCAACCTGATGCGCGACGCGTTGCTCGATGCTGACGTGATCTACTGCGACGAGACGACGTTCCAGGTCCTGAAGGAAGAAGGGCGCAAGCCGCAAACGAAAAGCTATCTCTGGTCGCAAATGACCGGATCGGGAACGCCCATCCGCTGTTTCGCCTATACGGCTGGTTGCGGCGCGAAGCTGGCCGACAAACTGTTCGCCGGCATCCGCAAGGGCGCGGTTCTGATGACCGACGGATACGAGCCCTACAACGGCATCGCACAACAGTATCAGCTCGTGCACCTCGGATGCTGGGCTCATGCGAGACGGTATCTGGTCAAGGCCGAAGATAACGTGCCCAAGGCGGCACGCTCCCCCGATCTGCTCGCCACACGCTTCATCAAACTGATCGGCAAGCTGTTCGCGGCGGAGGCGCGCAGTGAAACGTGGGCGGTTGAACGACGACAGCGATTGCGACGACGATACAGTGCACGCGTGCTCGATGCCATCGAAAAGCTGATGCTTGAACAGTTGCCCGGCGTCGTGCCGCAAAGCTTACTCGGCAAGGCGCTAACCTATCTGCATGGGCAGTGGCCCAAGCTGATCCGATACATCGAGAACGGCAACTGGCCTATATCGAACAATGCCTGTCATGCCGCTAGCGGCATGACAGGGATAATGCCGCCGGTCGAATTATGCCGCGCTGGAAGCACCCAAACCACGTCGTGTGCGCTCGGACCGAGCATTGACGCGGCATAATTCTTGGGCTCTCCTTTAACTGGCTTGACGCCAGAGAAGGAGGTGCATCATGTCCGTAGATACCCACCCACCGGCCGCCGGAGTTCCGACGGCTCATACGTTCGACGAATTTGTCGAACGCTATCTCAATTACCTTCGTTCGGTTGACTACGCTCCGTCCACGCTTCGTAAGAAACGGCGAGTGATTGCCGCGTTCGCGCAATGGATTCGGTCCGAGAAGCCCGTGATGACTGTTCTCAAAGACCAAGACATCGAAGTGTTCTCGTCATGCTTGTACCGCGCCGGACCCTACAGGCTGTCGTTCGTACGGCGCACTTTGACGCATCTGTTCAGGTATCTTCGCACGCAAACTGAGTTTGCGACGCCGACCATATCAGCGAACGTTGATTCTCGCGCCGACGAACTGTTGCGAGCCTACACTCAATTTCTGCGCTCTGATCGTGGATTGACCGAATGTTCGGTTCGTGTCTATTCGCCCTTTGTCCGGGCATTTCTCTCCGAGCGAGCAGTTGGAATCAATGTCGATGCGGCGGACTGGTTCAGTGCAGCTGCAATCCGAAGTTTCCTTCTGGACCACGCCAGAAACCACTCAAGCGAGTATTCGCGCCTGCTCGCTATAGCACTCCGATCGTTTTGCCGATTTCTTTTCATTCACGGTCACATAGAACGTGATCTCTCAGTTTGCGTTCCTACCGTACGTCGCTGGCGCCACGCAGAGATTCCCGCGTTTCTTACGCCTGAACAGGTCGAGCGAATGCTGGCGACCACCGATCGGCCTACGTCAAGTGGGCGCCGCAATCGCGCAATCCTGCTTTTACTTGCACGGCTTGGCTTGCGTCCCGGGGAAGTTGCGGCACTTGAGCTTGACGATCTCCATTGGCGAACCGGTGAGATCACAATACACGGCAAAGGACGGGCTGTGCAATGTTTGCCCCTACTTCCCGATGTTGGCGAAGCGCTGGCGGCATACCTTCGTGAGGATCGCGGCATCTGTCGATCGCGACGCGTTTTTCTACGAGAGAAAGCTCCGTGTGGTGAACTGGCCGGGCCGGGGGCCATCGGCCAGATCGTATGTCAGGCGCTTGCGCGTGCGGGAATCGAGAGAACAAGTCGCGGAGCGGCCCATTTGCTGCGGCACAGCCTCGCGACACAAATGATCCGTCATGGGGCATCACTCTCGCAAATCGCCGAGGTGTTGCGACATCGCACGGAGAACACCACCGCGATCTATACGAAGGTTTCTTGCGAGGCACTACGTGCCGTGGCGAAGCCTTGGCCTGTCCCGGGAGACATGTGATGACCACTCTTCGTGAATCACTGAAGCAATACATTGATCTGCGCCGTGCGTTTGGAACCAAGTATCAGGAGCCCGCACAAACGCTCGGATATTTCGTCGACTTCATGGAGCGTAAGGGAGCGCGACTCATCACCACAAAGCTGGCCATGCAGTGGGCCATGCAACCTCAGGGTGTACAACATGCCACATGGGCACGACGACTTACGATGGTAAGGCGATTCGCATGCTGGCTCAGCGCTAGCGAACCACTTACGCAGGTGCCACCTCCACGTCTTATCGCCGGAAGAAGACGTCGCAAACTGCCGTACATATTCTCGGACGACGAGATAACCCGCCTCATGAGTGCGGCAGCGGAACTGTCTTCGCCGTCGGGACTGCGTGCGGCGACGTACACGACGCTCATTGGGCTGTATGCGGCAACGGGGCTGCGCCCCGGCGAAGCGTGGGCTCTCGACCGGTCGGATGTAGATTTGCGCAGCGGCATCCTCACGATCCGGCAAAGCAAATTCGGCAAGTCGCGCTTGGTCCCGGTCTCCGAATCCACGCGACTGGCGCTTGAGCGATATCAACAGCGAAGGATTGAATGCGCTCCGCAATTGCGCAGCGAAGCCTTCTTCCTATCGGAGCGCGGAAGGCGACTTAATGCAACATCCGTTCGCCGTACCTTCGCGAAGGTTTCTCGTACTGTCGGCTTGCGTGTCGACGTTGGGAATGGGCGCGTCGGCCACGGTCCCAGATTGCAGGATATCCGTCACAGCTTCGCCACACGAACGCTCATCGATTGGTACCGAGGTGTTTGGACGTAGGCCTGGAACTGCCGAAGTTGGCCACTTACCTTGGTCACGTAGACGTGGGGCACACCTACTGGTACGTCGAAGGAGTTCCGGAACTGCTTGGCCTGGCCGCCGAGCGGCTAGGCTCTCATGTGTCGAGAGGCCGGGTATGAATACGCCAACGTTGGCCCCGCTACTTCAACGGTTCTTTACCGATCGGCTATTAGGCCAGCTGGGCGCGAGCCCACACACAGTCGCGAGTTACCGCGATACATTTCGCCTACTGCTTCTGTTCGCTTCAGAGCAGTTCAAGCGAGCGCCTTCCTCATTGCTGGCGGAGAACCTTGATGTCCGCTTCCTCTCGAGGTTTCTCGATCATCTCGAGCGTGACCGAGGCAATACTCCGCGTACGCGCAATACGCGTCTTTCCGCGCTTCATGCCTTCTTTCAATACGTGGCATTAAATGAGCCGGCGCTCGCATTACACTGCCAGCGAGTCCTCGCGATGCCGGCAAAGCGTTGTGAACATCACCCCGTCGAGTTCCTCAAGGATGACGAGGTCAGTGCGCTTATAGCGTCACCTGACGTTCGCACCTGGATCGGTCGGCGCGATCGGGCCTTACTGCTGCTTGCTGTCCAGACCGGCCTTCGCAACAGCGAAATCACGTCGCTGCGAAACCGGGACCTGCAATTGGGAGTCGGCGCCCATGTTCGCTGCATGGGAAAGGGTCGCAAGGCACGCTGTACGCCTTTGCGTCCAGACGTCGTCGCGATTCTCAAGGAATGGTTCGAGGAACAACACGGTGCGCCTGATGATCCGCTGTTTCCCGCTCTGACCGGCAATCGCCTCAGCGCCGACGCTCTCCAAAGGCTCGTTGCGCGTCATGTCGCGACCGCAGAGCAGATCTGTCCTTCGCTGAAGCTCAAGAACGTCACGCCACACACGCTACGCCACGCCGCTGCAATGACATTGTTAAGACGAGGTGTGGACTTGAGTGTCATCGCACTTTGGCTCGGCCACGAATCTACCGAGTCAACACAGATTTACCTGCACGCTGACATGGAACTCAAGGAACGTGCTCTGTCTCATGTGTCGCGATCCGGGCAAGTCCCCGGTCGATATCAGCCGCCGGACTCATTGCTTGCATTCCTCGAGGGGCTTTGATTATGCCGCTCGTCAAGCGTTCGATCCGAGCGCCGCCGGCATCTGCAGTGAGGCAATCCAGTGCGCGCGGCATAATTCCACCGGCGGCATTATCCCTGCGAAAATTCCATTCGCCCGTTTGTCGTCGCACGCAAAAGCTTCCTGTTTGCCGATACAGTTGCTGGCGCACATGCCAGTGCGAATCTTTATTCGCTGGTCGAGTCAGCAAAAGCCAACGGCATCGACCCGTACTGCTACCTCACCTGGCTGTTCCAACGTCTGCCACTGGCGAAGACCGTCGACGACTACGACGCGCTGTTGCCGTGGAAGATGCCCGCCAATCTCCGCTGACCCTTCTCCCTACCACACAATTTACGCCTCAGAGCACCTCTGAGTGGCGTCGTTCGTGGACCGCATACATCTGATTCCAAGGAAGTTAAAAAAGAGTCATTGACCCGCCGTAAAAACTCTAAAAGTTTGCGCTGAAGGCGCTGGTGCAAGCGTGCTGACGCCCGCGGAAAAGGCTGTTATCGGTTCCCGGTAAGAACAATGTCCGGGCTTGCGAATGGTTATTCGGTTTGCAAGCCTGCGGCGATGGAACTCGAAGGGCAGGCAGCGGCGCCATCTGCTTGTGCGACGCAAGTCAGCCGTTCCACGCCTGCGCCCATCAGATGCCCGCCAGGTGGAGGGAGCAGTCTCAGGCGGTCTGCATCCGACGCCTCGAATCTTCGGGAGCGCTGGCGAGACGGTCGAGCAACCGCTGTAGCCGTTCCCGTTGTCGTTGCAGGAGTCCGGGCGTCGCATACGCCTGCGTTCTTCCTCAAAGCGGTAGACCTTAAAGCGTTCGAGTCCACGGTGGGACTGCTGCTATCGCGACCTTTGCGTGAGACGCTTCGCCCAGTGTGTTCTGACCGTGCAGTGGCGCAGTGGCATCCGGTATCTTCGGCATTGATATCCCGATGCCGCTTAGGGCAGCAGTCCGGACGGCATTCTCACTCAATGCTCCGCACGTTCACCTCCTAGCGGTTTCAGTCGCTGTCAAACCAACCCACCCAGCTTGCCGTCAATTCGATTTATCAGGATGTATTGCAGCTTTTCAAGCGAGAGCGGCTTGGTCAAGTGGTAGTCGAAGCCTGCAGCTAGCGCTCGTGATTTGTCAGACTCCGCGGCGTAGCCAGTCAATGCGACTAACGTGATGTTATGCAGGTTCCGGTCAGAGCGAACGGCGCGCGCAACATCGAAGCCGTCGACGTCCGGCATTCCGACATCGACAATTGCCACCTCCGGCCGCATCTCGGCCATCAGTCGAATCGCGTCACGTCCATTGTTCACAGTGGTCACAATGTGCCCTTCGAGCTCCAACAATATCCCTAGCGAAAGCAAAGCGTCCTGATTGTCATCAACCAGAAGAAGGCGTACCGGACCGAGTGCCAAAGTCTCAGTAGTCTGTTCAGGTTGGGCAGGCACCGATGCCGTACGGAGGATTGGCAAACGCAGCGTTACAACGGTGCCTGTGCCTGCTCCTTCACTCTGAAGTGATATGGTCCCTTCATGAAGTTCAACCATACGCTTAGCGACAGCGAGGCCAATCCCAAGTCCGCCTTCGGCTCTGGCGTGAGCCCGGGCCGACTGCGCAAACAGCTCAAAGACGTGTGGCTGCACGGCACTGTCGATGCCAATCCCGTTGTCTTTGACTTTGATGATGACCTGTCCGTACGGGAGAGAGCTGCCCTCACCCGCGTCAACGTCGACGGTCATTTCTATCGTCCCTCCGACCGGCGTGTACTTAGCCGCGTTCGAGAGGACGTTGCCTATGACCTGGCTCAGACGGACGTGGTCCGCGCGAACAGGAATTGGAGCATCGAGCCCATTAAGCTTCAACGTATGTCGGCGGGATTTGAAGTGATGTTTGACGGTGGTAACGGCGTCAAACGTAATTTCGTTGAGGGACGTGTCACTATGTTTGATGGCAAGTTTGCCGTGCTTCAGTCGCGCTGCGTCAAGCAGGTCATCGACAAGCGTGCGCAGGTGTCTCACCTGTCGTTGGGCTACGGTCAGCACCTCAACGGCCGTCTCATTGTCAGCACACAACCGCTTGGCGGCGCCGATAGCGCTGTCGATGGGCGCCATTGGATTTCGCAGTTCGTGTCCAAGCATTGCAATGAATTCGCTATGCCGCCGGTCACTCTCAATTCCGCTATCGCGCTCGTCAACGAGGGTTAACGCTGCCCCGGCAAACACCGCCAGGGTTGAAAGCAGCCGGACGTCTTCGCGGTCGAATCGGCGCTCATGCACATGGGACATCACCCATATCGCGCCCAACTGAGTCTCCGCCTGGTATGGGGACAACGATACCTTCGACGACATTAACGCCAGGAAACTGAAGGCTGGGAAAACGGTCTTGCGGCTGGATGAACAGCTGGGGCGCACCTGCTTGCAACGTCACTCCGCAAGGGCATTCGTCCCATGCTGTGGTCTTTCCGCGCAGGTCTGCGCAGAGTCCTGCGACCGCCAGCCATCGGAAATGCCGGCTTTCGCCAACAGTCTCGACGAGGCTAATCCCCGCGCTGCCGGCGTTGCAAACCGTGAGCGCGGCCTCCGCAATTTCCTGCAGCAGGTTGGCCTTCGGCCCCGTCTGCGCTTTTGCAAGCCGAACAAGCGCGCGGTTTTCCAAGGCGTAATCAGGCTGCCTCGCTGTCCGATTAGCGAGTTCGTCGTTACTGGCCGGCGCGCGATTGCTTTCCATGACGTCTGGGCTAGCTTCCAAAATTTGGGCGAAAACAAGGGGCCACAGCAGCAGTTCCGGAATTCGCAGTCAATCCGACAGGAATTGACCCACCCGAAGGACGAATTTTTGCGTGAGTAGCGAAGTAATTCGTCCAGCATTTTGCCATGATACTTGTGTCTGAAACCTGGCCACCATCATTCTAGGCTTCCGCGGGAAGCATAAGTGTGCCGTACTTCGGAGGGCCGCTCCTCAAGACGGACAAGCGTCTTCGATGCCCGATTTTGACTAACGATGCACTGCGTGGAATGGCATTCGCGGGCGTGTCGATACGACAGCGGTCACGCGTCGGGACGCGCGTCGCTGTTGCTGCACACGAAGAAGTGCCCAGTATTAGCGACGGTTCGGAAGGTCGACCGCAGACATCGTCTGATAACTCTGGCAGCCCAGTTTGTTTCGGCTATCGCAGTTCAGGTGACAGGTCACCTTGCACCATTGATATAAGCTGCGCGCTGTTCCTTCCAGTCCTGTATTTGCGGCCGTCACCGCGTGCCGGCGGGAACGGATACGTTCACCGGCGAGCGCGGTGCCAGTGGCCTTGATATCCCTGCGGCCAGGCTTCAGGAGCCGGAGACGCAGACCTTGAGGCCCCTAGGGCGAAATAGACATTTGGTCCGCCATAGGCGCTCTGCTGAATGGGTGCCGAGGAAGTTGAACGCAATCAGATTCCACGCGGGGCCCGGCAACCTCGCTGCGGGGCAGGTTACCAGGGCCGGAGCGCCAAAACCCGTTTACAAGCAATGAGTTACAGCAACGAGTTGTAAGCTTGGCGGAAAAAGCGTTTACTTCTGGTTTTTCAGAGTAGCGCAAATGAGCCCGGGAAAACATCTGATCAGTCTGCTGTCGGCAATAGAAGATCCCCGCGTCGTTGGACGAACGTGGCACAAGTTGATCGACGTTCTGTCGATTGCGCTGTTCTCTGTGCTGGCCGGCGCACAAGGGTGGGACGAGATGGAAGAATGGGGGCTTGCCAACGAAGCGAGGCTTCGGCAATACCTCGAATTGCCCCATGGCATCCCGGGGCACGACACCATCCGACGGATCTTCGAGGTGCTCGATCCGAAGCAACTGGATGCGTGCCTGCTGAATTGGGTAGGCGAGGTGTGTCCGGATCTTCATTCGGTCATCGCAATCGACGGCAAGAGTGTGCGTGGTTCGGGCACGCACGCCAGGGGTGTGCGTGCCTTGCATAGCGTGACGGCCTACGCGAGTCTAAGTGGGCTGGTGCTGGCGCAGCAGCGCTGCGAGGAGAAGTCAAACGAGATCACTGCCATTGAAGCTCTGCTGCCCGTCCTGTCGCTCAAGGGCAGCCTGGTAACCATAGACGCCATCGGCACTCAGGTGGCCATCGCCCAGAAGATCACTGAGCGTGGTGGCGACTATCTGCTGGTTGCGAAGGATAACCAGCCCGGTCTGGCTCAGGCCGTTGAAGACTATATGCGAATCGGCAAAGCCCACGATTGGGCGCACATGAATCCATCGATCTTTGAGACGCTGGATAAAGGGCATGGTCGCCTTGAAACCCGTCACTGTGTCGCAGTGGCAGCGCCGGACTATCTCAGCGAACTGGACCGCTGGCCCAGGCTTAAGAGCCTGGTGCGCATTGAGCGGACACGCGAGATCGCGGGCCAGGTCAGCTCGCAGACGCAGTACCTGATCAGCTCCGCAGCACCCGACGCCAAATACCTACTTGAGGCGAGCCGCATGCACTGGGCCATCGAGAATGGTTTGCATCATTGCCTTGACGTGACCTTCCGCGAGGACGCCAGCACCGTGCGCTTGCGCAATGCGACGGCCAATTTCGCCACCTTGCGCCGCATCACTTTGAATTTGCTGCGCATGCGGCCCGAATCCGGTAAGAAAAAGCGCAGCGTGGCCGCACGTCGCAAGGTCGCCGGCTGGAATCCCGACTACTTATTCGAGTTACTCCAGCTCACGCGACTTCCCAGAATTTGATGCTCCGGCCCTGGGCAGGTTACCTGCTTCACACATCGTGCTTGCGAATAATGCTTATCTCACCGTTGCGCTCAAGAATTGCGCCCTTCACCCTATCCAATGCGTCAGTACCCAATTCCTGGCGAACTGTCTCCAGGACGTCGGTTCGCGAGACAAGCGCGGCTAACATTTGCCGTTCATCGAAATTCCCGTCCTGGTATAGCTGTCGCTCAACTCCTCCTACGAAGGATTCAAGCGCTCGAGACCGAACACATGCCCACGCCAGCGCACGATGCACGAGGACGATAACCAGCGAGGCGACCAGGGTTGGAACTGCCGGCGAAGCTCCGACTATTGCGCGGCTCAATGTCGCCCCTAGCAGGATGGCAACGACGTAATCGAACGGTGACCGCTGGCCAAAGGACCGTCGTCCAGATATCCGAATGAAAACCAGCGCGGCGAAAAACGTCGCTGCTGCTCGCATTCCCATTTGCAAGGAAGAGAGGTCCTTTCCCTCACCGAAGATTGCAATGAGCGCCTGCATGTCTAACTCCTGTTCTCGACTCCTGAACCCGGCCGCGGACTTTTTTGAGTTGCTGGGCAAAGCACGGTTTGCTCTTTTCCGCCGAATGACAATTTGCGATATTCGGTCGCCTACGGCATCGCCTTACCAACGTGACCTGGCAATCCCGCAGCGGCCTTGCTCTTTGCCAGCTTGAGCGCCTGCCGTTGAACCGACGCGAATTCGTCGTCGGTTCCTGGGTACGGCAGATAGGAGCGAAACAGGTCCGCCCAGCGAAATTCTTCCAGCGGCACGGTGGTTTTTTCATACCCGCCGGCGTCACGGACCGATGCGGCAAGACTGCGATATTCATCGTCAGCCAACTCCCAGATATGGTCGGGCATTTCAGAAAAGCTCTTGCGCTGACCTCCGGCATCGTACGGATAGGCCCAGCGGCGGCCTTCCATCGACAACCAGAATTCCTGATACGAGAGCGATGAGAAATCAGCTACCAGCACGGCAGGCATCGTTTTTATCCCTGCGCGCCACAAAGCGGTTGCGACATGATGATGGTCAATCGCAAAAGGCGAACCGTCCAGACCAAGTACGAGAGGGACAGGCTTTTCCGCAATTGCCATCTCAAGGTCATGGCGGGAAAGCGATTGGTAGAACTGGGTCTTTTGGCGTATCTCGCGCAGACCATGCGTCAATTGGGTCGGACGCAGTTCGTTGATAGATACTGACTTCATGTCCCCTCCAAACAAATCGGACTGTCTGTCCATCACAGGTCGCAGGACTTATCGTCGCTCGAGTGGGCGTTGGCGACCCAGCGTGCCTCTGCCGTCATCCGGGCGACTGGTGAATGTCTGCAAGCGATGCCACTGAGTCCAGAAAGCGAAGCCATTGGCGTAAACCAGCGTCTCGAGTGTCCGAAGAAGGTTCGCATCGTCATCCACTAAGAGCACACACGCACTGTCATCTCCCGTTGTTTTAGATTAGCATCCGTCGCGGCCGCGCGGCCTTACAGTAAAGGCTGTCTCGGAAGCCGGGTAGAAGCTCAGCGAGCGCTACGCGAACAAACCGGCAGCGTCTTAAACAACCTGCGAACGGGGGGTTCTATGCCCAAATTTCGCGGGCGATACTCTGCATCCGCTTCGCTAGCTGCCCGTTCCTAAAATGTAGGTCCCGTCCTTCCGGGCCACCAGCCTGTTCCCACAAAGTTTGCGCGCGGGGGACGGACACGGGCGCGGATACGGGTGCCGCGTTCAGCCGTTAAAAGTGTTCGCA
The DNA here is from genome assembly GCF_046025895.1 of Paraburkholderia sp. RL17-337-BIB-A. Taxonomy (NCBI): domain Bacteria; kingdom Pseudomonadati; phylum Pseudomonadota; class Betaproteobacteria; order Burkholderiales; family Burkholderiaceae; genus Paraburkholderia; species Paraburkholderia sp. RL17-337-BIB-A. The sequence continues at coordinate 80,366 of NZ_JARESY010000003.1, forward strand.
GGCCATTTCCGGTTGAGCCAGATTTAGCAGCTCTCTGCGACTAAAGAGCGTTGAAAATCGTGGCTTGTTTGGTATCAGCGGCTGCGCTCGCTGGCGAGCGCGGCACTTCGGCCCGGCTGTTCGCATGACTACAGGACAGCCTCACCTAACGGCAGGCGGGGCCGCGACGGCCTGGTTTCAGACAGGCTTCGCCGACGTGGTGGATTCGTGCTGACTCGACCCGTTCAACTTCGACCTGCGTGCCCCGTACCGTGTCGTTGATGGTTTCTGTACGCCTGGTCGCTTCTTGCCCACGACGACCTCCTGGACCCCTCGCGCAGTTTTCGAGACGACTGGCCGCTCGCTGGTCCCGCGGACTTCGACGCAGTCTCCTTCAGGTCGGCCGGGTGCACCGGATGGTCGACCGGGCGACGCTCAACAGAAGCATGCTCCTCGCGCAAAACCGAACGCCAGCCCGCTCATGCGTCAATGGGCAGGGCTGTGACCACGTTCACCCCCACTTCCGCGTGCGGCGCGTATCGCGTCGTCGCTCGCCGAGCCGCCTCCTTCCTCGTAAAGGGGTTGATGGCGAAAGCCGAGACTGCCGGACCCCAGAGCGATGATTGCGCCCACGACAAGCGCCGCAAACGAAAACCACGTCGCGCGAGCGACCGCACGGGCAGCGGTGTCCGCAGCCTGGCGTGCGTTCTGCTCAGCTTGCGGGCTCGAAGCCACCGAGGCTGCGGACGCGACCATGCCCTGAACCTGTTGTTTGACCGAGTCGACCACCGGGTTGCCGCCGGGCCCCTGGCTCTGCGCGGCGCCCACGGTCGCGCCCGCCGTGGCGACGTTGCCGGCAACGCTGACCGCACCTCCGAGGACGGAAGCCATGCCGTACACGACGAAAAGAGTCATGACTGCCCACGCGAGCAGGCCATGCAACCATCCGAGCACGGGCGCACATCGGCCAGCGAGATACGAGCCGGTGAAGACCGCAATGACCGTTGTGACAATCATCCACACGCCTGAGCCAAAGCCGAACGCGCGCATCGGGTCAGGCTGCGACAGTGGAGACAGGAGTGTTGCGCCGATGGCTGTCCCAAGCACGCTAAGGACCAGATAAACAATCAGTGACAGGATTACGCCGGCGAAAATGGCACCCCATGACACGCGAGGCAGGCCGGTTTGAGTAGCAAGAATTTGCATGATTGCGTCTCCCAGGTTGAAGGCTGTTCAAGCGCGGTCCCGGCAACTGGAATTCCGAAGCTTTGCCCGCGCTATGGTGGCGCAACGGGCGTTCCCGGGAGACGCGGACAGGACAAACGGCGACAGGTCCGGCTCCGCGCAAACGTACAGGGAGCAGAAGTGATGCTGCAAACCTACTGAAGCTCGCGGCTACAACTCCGTCATCAGACCTGCCGGGAGTAACGTTTCGCGCCGGATTGGGCGAAGGAGTGCGCGACGTTTTTGGCGGCAAACACGGGCATGTGGTTTGCGGCCCTGACCGTCACACCGCACTCGCCGCTAGGTGAGTTTCCGAAACCGACTCGAAGGAGTTAGCCATGGCTACGAAGACGCTGAAGGATTTGTTCATCCACTCGCTGTCCGATATTTACAGCGCCGAAAAGCAGATGACGAAGTCGCTGCCCAGGATGGCACGCGCATCGACCAATCCGGGTCTCAGGTCGGCATTCGAGATGCATCTGGAGGAAACGCGAGGTCAGATTGAGAGAATTGACCGTGTCGTCGAGGCTACCGGCATCAAGCTCAAGCGCATCAAGTGCGTTGCCATGGAGGGTCTCAACGAGGAAGGCCAGGAGCAGATTGACGAGATTGAAAAGGGCCCACTGCTGGACACGGCGCTTATCGCAGCGGCGCAGAAAGTGGAACACTACGAAATTGCGGCATATGGCTCGCTGATTGCGCTGGCGAAACAGTTGGGCGAAAAAGAGTCTGTCAAACTTCTGGCCGACACGTTGGAAGAAGAGAAGGCCACCGACCAGAAGCTGTCCCTGATTGCCGAGGAGAAATTGGCAGCAGAAGCGCTCGGCCAGTAGCCAGTAACGGTTCCAGGGAGAGAGCCATGGCAACGATAAAGCACGTGTTTGTTCTTATGCTTGAGAATCGCTCGTACGACAGCATCTTTGGCCTGTCGGCTTTTGCTGGCAACCTCCCAGGCGGCGGTACAACGACGGCCAACGGATTAACCATACAACCGGTTGTCAACTTTGGCCGCACAGGTACACGTTATCAACTTGGCAAAGGTTCGCCTTACGCACTCGGCTTTGACCCGGGCCATGAATTTACTGACACTTGCGTCCAGTTGTGCGGCTTGCCTTTCGCAAGCGCGGACATGGCTAGAAGCGATTCGCTTGTCCTGGGCTCAACAGGCTACCCACCCCTGGCCGTGGACCCGTCGACCACCGGGTTCGCCGCAACGTACGAAGACCACGGTGACGTCGTGGCTGACGCCTTCAGCACGTTCACTCCCGACCAGTTGCCAGTATTGAACTTTCTCGCCAGGCAGTTCGGTGTATGTGACAACTGGTTCGCGTCGGTTCCCGGTCCCACCTGGCCGAACCGCTTTTTCGCAGTCGCCGGAACGTCCTCTGGACTTGACCACTCACCTAGCGATGCTCAGGTGCTCGAGGCCGTTTTCCTGAATGCCCCGATATTCAACTTTCCGAACGGCACCGTATTTTCGAAGCTGGGCCAGACCGACTGGCTCATTGTGCAAGGCGATGTTGCCCAGACGCGCGCTATTTCAGGCATGCAGGGCCAGCTAAACCGATTTGTCGGGATGGACACGCTCCTGTCTCAGCTCGCCGACGGCTCCCTGAGTTCGAAGTTTGTCTTTATAGAACCGACATACGACGCGAAAAACGATTTCCGGAACGGCGACTCGATGCATCCGGCCGGCGACGTGCGCAAAGGCGAGGCGCTGGTTAAAACGCTGTACGATGCCATCAGCGGCTCAAGCATGTGGCCTAGCAGCATGTTCGTTATCGTGTTCGACGAGCACGGCGGCTTCTTCGACCACGTACGCCCTCCGCCAGCGGTGCCTCCGGGCTCAAGCGAGAACCCCAAGCTTAAGACGCACAACTTTCCCTTTGACCGTCTGGGTGTGCGCGTCCCGGCCGTCGTCATCTCCCCCTATGTCGCGGCCGGAACCATCGACCATACGCAATATGACCATACGTCGATATTGAAAACTGTCGATACCGTGCTTGGGGTGAACGGCTTACTGAATCTCACTACCCGCGTGCGCGCTGCCGCCGATTTTTCGAAAATGCTGGCTTTGCCGGTCGCTCGGTCCGATATCCCGAAGTGTCCGTCGCCTATGGTCGCCGGAAATGTGCGTCCATCGAGCGCCGGTACGCCGCGTGCTAAAGACCCCTTCCTGCCGCTTTATGCGCATCGGTAGGACGCCGATTGTATTGCCTGTCGTCGGGCAGTTCTGCGGCTGGCGGTGGCTTGGGGCGGCGCCTGCTGGCGCACGCGGAAGACGTGCCGCGCGTGGCCGCGACCGCAAGATACGCAAACGGTATGCACTCCCCACTGCTGCGACTGCAGCCAGTGGAGTCTTTTGCTTTGCCATCCAATCGTTACGCTGCGTGCCAGCCAGTTATCCACAGCGTTGCCAACCAAAGTTGGGGAAAACCTTGACGGTGCGGGGACGGAGCCGAAATGCAACACACTGGTGTCGTGGACGCCAGCGCAACCATTGCTCCTCGCGCGGTGCACGCCGAGTGCCCGGCTGTGTCTCCCAGCTCCTCCTGAGAAGCCAGATGAAATGAGGCCTGAGCGTTTCAGGCATAGAAGCAAAAAGTTCTTCAGGCTTCCGTCACGAGGCGCTTCCTTTCCGGCGCCCCGGTTAAACCTCTCCTGCGAGTCCAGCGTCGAGTGAGTGCGCCGTTGATGACTTTCTTGTAATTTCACGTTTATCCGTGCGCCATGCAGACCTCCCTATATTTTGCTGTGCCCGCTGTTTCGGCGAGCACAGTCAAGGAGAAGGGAATGAAGTGGCCACATGGTGGCCAGGGCCGGAGCGCCAAAACCCGTTTACAAGCAATGAGTTATAGCAATGAGTTGTAGCTTCTCAATAACCTGGGGCGAACGGCGGCATCTTCGCTATTCGGAGACAGGAGCGATACGATGGCGCTACTGCGGCGTATCGTCGACGTATAACCTGACCTATTCTGGTCTCTCCCATCATGGCCAAGCCCAGAATCAACAGAGAGCGCGAACATCGGATCACAATGGAGATCGTCGTCGATGCCTACAACGAAGAAGAGCGGGCGATGGCGTGGTACTGCTATCTCGAAGAGCAACTCACGTTTCCATTCGAAGCTCGCATCCGCCAGGCCATGGCTGCTTCACCGCTGCGGCCTGGTGAAACTGCTTTGGTCACCGGGCTTGCTCATGAAGACCTGTGTCGGGTCGGCATTTTCGTGTGGGTTCGGTGCAACCAGCGTGATCTGGTGGTGCCCTTGGCTCAACTCGACCCGGTGAGACCTGATGAGCCGACACGAGTGGCAGTTACCGACTGGCACTACTGGCATGATCAAGGCTACGCGGTTTGACCTCCGAAGCGCGCTGACGGGTACGTTCAAGCAGAGCGAACGAGGCGTTGTTCAAGCAAGTGCGGCAGTGGTGGGATGTGATCGCTGTATGAAACGCGATTGTTTAGGTAATCCCAGAATGAGATGCCCAGCTTACGACAGGTCTTCTTCAGGCTGGAGAAGGTGTCGCGACATTGCCGACCGAGCTCGCTGCGCGTGCCGCCACTGACCTTCTGCTTTTTCACGTGATCGCGAATATCGCGCTCACTGCCATTCGTGTGCAGTGGGACCTCAGGTCGCTCCAGCACCAGCAGCAACTCCGACTTGTTCAGGTGAATCCGCCTGAGCAAACGGTTGAGTGTCGCGTAGCGCGTCTTCTGGGTGAAGACCGCGTCAAAGCGCGCTTGCAGTTCGCGCTTGCGTTTGAGGGTGGGATGCCGCTTGTAGTCCTTGAGGTCCGCGTACAGCGACCAGATCCCGCTGCGCACACGTGCAATATCCTCACGGTGTTGATCATTCAACGGCAGCAGCTTGTGAATCAGGCGCTCCGCGTGTACCCAACATAAGCCGTGAATCAAAACATTGAACTGTCCGGCGTCATCGCTGATGATGGCGAGATCCTGGGCCACGCCGCGCCGCTTCAGACTGCCCAGCAACGCGCCCTCGGTGGCGATGTTGCGGTAGCGGGCAACGTCCATGTCCAGACTGTCGAGGTAGAGTTGCCAAGCGCGCTGATCGGCAAAGCTCGCGCTGTCATGCTCACGCAGCGCCTGCAGGAACACCTGCGAGAGCCCTTGCTTTTTCATGTACGCGAGTGCGTCTTCGTTGATCTGGTAGCCATGTCCCGCACCGAGCAACTCGAGGAAATTGATGCGGTTTTTCGAGCACGTGCTTTTGAACCAGGCGAAATGCTCGTTACCGATGTGGGTGACGTAGCCGTTGTTGCCTTGATGCCGCGTGCCCGTGTCATCGACCGTCACATACGCTGAAAGCGCCAGGCCAGTCGATAACAGCCCGTCTTTTTCCGCATGAAAGCGCTCCTTGCCCTCTTGCAGCAGCGCGTTCAGCTGCCCGGACGAGATCTCAATGCCCCATTCGCGCAGTTGCTCGCACAACAGCGGCTGCGTCACGTGGCAATGGTGGTGCTGGTACAGCACATAGCTGACCAGCATCGCGCCAAAGTGGCTGCCGGCGACTGCCCGGGGAAGCTGCCCGGGCAAGGTCTGACCGTCTGGTGTTTGCCAGCGTGCGAGCCGATAGCGCGTGTTACGAGAGCCGATCACCAGGTCCTGCACCACGAAGTCTCGATACCCTTTGAATCGGGAGCCTCGCGGGATCCGCCCGGCCGGCTCGATGATCTCTTCGCAATCGATCTTCAGTTGGGCGGTCTTGCTCCTGCTGGGCTTACCACGTCGTCTGGCCGGCTTCGTTTGCTGCTGCCGATCGGGCGCGCACGCTTTGCCGGCCTCCTCATGCATGCGGCTCGGTTTGAACTTCGGGCGCTTCTTCTCACCCTTGAGCACGGCGACTTCATCCTTCAGATGCAACTCCTGCGGCACTGTCAGGTTGATGGGGAGGCGGCGGTAGAATGAAGTGATGAAGAAAACGAAATCGCTTTATCACGGTCACCGCTTCCCTGCCGTCGTCATCAGCTGCGCGGTTCGGTGGTATTTCCGGTTCAGCCTTAGCCTGCGCGACGTCGAGGAGTTGTTGCTCGAGCGTGGTGTCGTGGTCACTTACGAAACGATCCGTTGCTGGTGCGACAAGTTCGGCGCTGCATTCGCCCGGTGCGCCAAAGCGGCGCGGCCCAGGCCGGGCAGCATATGGCATCTGGACGAGATGTTCGTGACGCTGCGCGGCGAGCCGTATCTGTTGTGGCGAGCGGTCGACGAGCACGGTGCGGAGCTCGATGTGCTGGTGCAAAAACGGCGCGATAAGGCTGCGGCAAAGCGCTTCTTCCGAAAGGTGCTGCGTTCAAACCCGGTGCCGCGCAAGATCGTGACCGACCAGTTGCGCAGCTATCCGGCGGCGAAGGCTGACATTCCTGAGCTCGCTCATGTGAAGCACGTTTTCGTCAAGGCGGCTGCACGTGTGAACAACCGTGCCGAGAACAGCCACCAGCCGACCCGCAGGCGCGAACGCCAGATGTGCGGCTTTCGCGATGCGCGTCGCACGCAAGCGTTTCTCTGATGTTTTGGCCCGATCCGGCAGCACTTCGCGCTGCCCAGACATCAGATGAACGCAGCATGTCATCGCGCAGTACTCCAGGAACGCCTCGCCACATGGCATGGTTGGGCTGTCACTTCCGCATCTCAGAAAACTATTTAATAAAGACAACTACGCTTCAGTTAAACAGGTAGTTTACAGCCGCCAACTTGACAAAGCCCTGTGAATGAGTCGGCGCAGCGACAACTACAGATAAATGCAACAATAAAATGCAGTCAGCGCCCTTTGAAACTCATCCTGTGACATGGAGGCGAACATGCTGGAAATCGCGAGAGATCGGGTCATGGCAACGGTGAACAAGATTCTCGAATTCCGGCTGACCGCGTCTTTTGTGTCGGGCCTGGCGAGCGCCGCGCTCACCATCTGTCCGGTGCAGGCGCAGGTACAGTCGCCGTCGTTCGAGACCTTCGCCGTCCCGACCGGTAGTGCGCCCCATGACGTCGCCCCGGCACCCGACGGCGCCGTGTGGTACACCGCGCAGGCGCAGGGCGCGGTCGGTCGGCTGGACCCGCGTAGCGGCAGGGTCGACAGGATTCCGCTTGGCGATGGGTCGGCACCCCACGGCGTGATCGTCGGTCCTGATCGCGCGGCATGGATCACCGACGGCGGCCAGAACGCGATCGTGCGCGTCGATCCGAAGACGTTCGCCGTCACGCGTTTTCCATTGCCGAAGGACCGTCCGGACGCCAATCTGAACACCGCAGTCTTCGACAAGCAAGGGCATCCGTGGTTTACCGGCCAAAGCGGCGTCTACGGCGAGCTCGATCCGAAGCGCGCCAGCATGCGCGTCTTCGATGCGCCGCGCGGGCACGGCCCCTACGGCATCTGCGTGACGCCGGACGGCAGCCTGTATTTCGCGTCCCTGGCGGGGAGTTATCTCGGCCGCATCGATCCCGGAAGCGGCGCAACGCAGGTCATCGATCCGCCGACGCCGGATCAGGGTGCGCGCCGTGTATGGTCCGATTCGAAGGGGCGTGTGTGGGTCAGCGAGTGGAACGCAGGAAAAGTCGGCGTATTCGATCCAGCGACGCGTCGATGGCGCGAATGGCGCCTGCCTGGCGACGATCCCCATCCATACGCGATATTCGTAGACGACCAGGACATCGTCTGGCTCAGTGAATGGAGCGCCAACGCGCTAGTGCGCTTCGACTCGCGCACTACGCGGTTCGATGTGTTTGCGCTGCCGCGTCCGCACTCGAACGTACGGCAAATGATGGGCCGCCCAGGAGAAGTCTGGCTGTCCGAGTCCGGCACCGATCATCTGCTGCGCTACCGCTCCCGCGCAGCAGATGCCCGCGGGAATTGACGACGCACTGTCCCCGAGCGTCATCCACTGTATAGGAAAGACTATGAGCGACGACTTTGGACGAAAAGTCGTTCCTGGCGGTGAATCACCGGGGCTATTTGATGCCGCATGCAACACCGTCCGCGATATGACTCAGGCCCGATGCGCAGTCGTGATAGTCGTCGACGGCGCGGCTGGTTCGGGATATTCAGTGATCGGCCCTCTGGATGCGCAGGTATTGCTACCGGACATCTTGCAGCAGATTGGCGATGCATTGCACGGACAACTGGTGAAGAGGTTGCAGTTTGCAGGACGGATACCCCGCCGACCGAGTCGCGCTCGACCCGCCAGTCACAAACGGCCGGTAAGAGCAAAGGAGCATCCGTTCAACTTGGGTAATGCGACAGTCGCTTCATGGGCCGACTGCTGTCCGACGCGGTCGGCAGAACCCGGCCCGGAAGGGACTTGCGGAATTCCCGGTAGCGGCCCCACTTGAGGCTGCGTCGGACGCTTCAAAGCCGTCTGGCCGGTCCAGTCTCCGCTTGGACGCGCCCCTTTTTCTCTTGGGCCAAAGAGCGGCCGACGATTGGTCGGGTTTCATTCGACGGGTTGCTCGCTCGTCTTGCTGTCAGTGTCGTCAATCGGAAGTTCCTTCCGGCAATTGCGTCGGAGCACTATGCTTTTCATCAAGTGAGGTACGAGGCTAAGGCTCGCGAACGGCTACCAGATAGATGCATAAATGCCGATTGATCCCACGTGCCCGATGTCGTTCTCGACGTTCGGCACGAGGCTTCTGGGTATGGCATCGTCGTCGCGCGTACGCGCGATGGATAAACTCTTCAAGGAGGCAGTGTCATGGACGAGTTTGCGATTCAGGGATTTCGCGGAAGGCTGATCGGTCCGTCAGACAAGGACTACGACGAGGCGCGAGCGCTGTACAACGGCATGATCGATAAGCGGCCCAAGGTGATCGCTCGCTGCACCGACGCCGCCGATGTCATAGCGGCGGTCAACTACGCACGCGATAACAAGCTGCTTCTCGCAATCCGCGGAGGCGGACACAACGGCCCCGGTTTGGGCAGTTGCGACGGCGGGCTGGTCATCGACCTGTCGCAGATGCGCAGCGTGCGCGTCGACCCAGCGAGCCGCACCGTGCGTGTCGATCCAGGCTGCACTGCAGCGGATCTCGATCACGCGACCTACGCCTTTGGCCTCGCCGTACCGCTCGGCATCGTCGGCAGCACGGGCGTCGCAGGTCTGACCTTGGGCGGAGGAACTGGCTATCTGACGCGTAAGCACGGCCTCACGGTCGACAATTTGCTCGAGGTGGATATAGTGCTGGCCGACGGCTCTTTCGTCACCGCTAGCAAGGACAAGCACGTTGACCTCTTCTGGGCGGTGCGCGGTGGCGGCGGTAACTTCGGCGTGGTCACGAGCTTTCTATTTCAGGCCCACAAAGCCAAAATGGTGTTCGCTGGTCCGATCTTCTGGGACGCCAGGGACGCCAGGCAGGTTATGGCGATGTATCGCGACTTCATCCCGAACGCCCCCGAAGAGCTTGGCCTGTTTGTCGGCCTCAAAACTGTGCCTCCAGTCGATCCCTTCCCCAAGGAGCACTGGAACAAACGCGCCTGCGCTCTGATCGGTGCTTTCAACGGGCCGATCGCAGAGGGTCAGAAGCTCATGGCCTCGCTGCTCGAGAAACTGCCTGCCCCACTGTTCAACTGGATGGGCGAGATGCCGTGGACTGCCATCAACAGTCTGTTCGACCCGTTCTTCCCTAAGGGCTTGCAGTGGTACTGGAAGGGCGACTTTGTCAAGGCGCTACCGGACGAGGCGATCGACGTGCACATCGCCAACGCGCTCAAGGCACCGACCCCCTTCTGCCTGATGCACCTTTACCCCATAGACGGCGCCGTTCGGCGCGTCGCTAAGGATGCCACGCCGTGGAGCGCGCGGGACGCGTCCTTTTCGATGGTAATTGCCGCGATCAGCCCCGATCCCAAGGACGCGGAGGCGCTTAAGACATGGGGCCGTGCCTACTGGGGGGCCATCCACCCGTTCAATCTGGAGGGCGCCTACGTCAACTTCATGGACGCCGACGAGGCCGAGAACCGCGTCGAACTAAGCTACGGCGACAACTACAAGCGCCTTGCCTCGATCAAGGCAAAGTACGATCCCAACAACCTGTTGCGAGTCAACCAGAACATTAGTCCGAAAGCGTGAATCTACGCGCACGGCCTCGTGCGCCCGCGCCGCGTGGTGGTGTTCAGCGCGAACGCGCTGCCGACATTGCCGTCGTCGTTGCTGGCTGACTTGCTTGTGTCGCGCGCAGCTTGAAGAGTGTCCACGTCGCGCCGAAACTGATCAGCGCGACGCGTGAATGAAATCAGGTCTAACCGAACTCCCGGGGGTTCGCGTTCCTCGCGCACGAGGTCCCTGGACCTCACAGGTGCGTGCAAGCTACGCGAAACAGTTCGCGAAAGTCCGCTTCGGAGCGATCCTAAGCTGGTACCTCGACGCCCGTTCTTGGCCGGGTGCCGCCTCTGCTATAGGCATATGCGACCGAAGTCCCCGCGAGCTGCGATCGGCCGCACGCGACCCTGAACGGACCGTCAGTTTTCCTGAAAACGGCCATTCGCGGAGACAACAATCAAGATCTGTTGTTGTAGATTGGTCATCGTCTTTTCCCGTTCACCAGTGCGCGCCGTTGTGAGCCTCCCAATGAGGGCGGCCCGTTCGAAGAATCTTGTATGGGATCCGATCCGCAGCCAGGACGTGCGAGACAGCAGACCACTGAGCGCTTGTCAGATTCACCGTGAAAATAGTCTCGTCCCGGGAATGGGGCCGCTCGGTTGAGGAAGAAGCTGGCTAAGCGGCATGCTTTGCGCTTCCTCTGTCGGTAGTTCGAGTGTGATGGATGTCATGGACGTGCTTTCCCGGTCAATCAGCAGACTTTTCAATCTGATGCTGGCTGTAGGTCCAGCCGTATTCGTATTGATCCCTCGGCAACTCGCTTACCTGCAACGCCTTATGCGCCGCAGTCAAGGACAAGCGAAGCCAGCCAGCTGCGTGCGCCGCACGAGCCAAACCGAATTCTCTGCGCTCCCACGGTCCAAGGTCGGCATCTGTGTTCATCGCGGCAATCTCGCATCGCTCGATCAGCCCAGCAACGAGAGCGCGCTGTTTGTCTTCGTTCCTGCCGTCATGCGCGGCGAGTAGGTCAAACGCATTCTGGATTGCACCGTAGAGCGCTTCGTGTTCCATCGCTTCTCCTTGCGCCGGCTGCACCGGCTTTTCCTTACTACTAGCACCAGTACGCGCCGTTGCACGGGTGAAGCGATGTATCGTCACCGTGCATGAAGTGCCACGCGTACGGTACGGCATTGCGGTCCAGATAGTCCTTCACGTCGGCCCACTGCTGCGAGTGGACGACATGACCCACGACGCCAGCAGGATGATTGTGGCCCGAGATTTCGGCGGAACCGAACGACGCCGGCAGGGCGGCTCGCACCTGGAGCCCGATGTCGATCGAGCCAGGCAAGCTAACGTTACCCATGTGATCTCCTCTTCCAGCCTATTGAATCGCACTGGACAATTTGTCTGCCAGTCCGTCAGATTCCTTTGCGACAATCACGAAAATGCTGTCTCCGGCGTCCATGTAATTCTCCGCGGCGCTCAGCGTGGCATCCATCATGTAACACCCTTGGGAGATCAGCAACAAGGGTTTATTGGGCGGCTCGCCACGTTTGAGTCCCTCTAGATTGGCCCTATCAACTTCTTCGCCAAGCGCGTGGACACGGCGCGTCAGCAGAAGCTGTTGCTCGGCGATCGGCATTCTCTGTTCGTCCGTCGTTGCGTTGAATGCTCGATGCATAAGGGACCGCACCTTGCTGTGTAACTCAAAATATTCTGACCGGTACACTGTATCGGGGCCGTCTTGCTGCGGAAGAGCGGTGGCAGGATGCGCAATCAGAAAAAGCAGCAATACCGTTACCAACCGATGCAAAGGCAGTCTCATCGCAAGCATCCTTTTTCTGATTTCATTCAGGGGCAGGCATCCGGTTCCACGATCGGTACTTCCACGACACTACTTCTTCGAGCGCCGTAACCTTCGGATAAGCAATGCGATAGCTTTCGTGAACAAGTTTGCCTACCTCCTTGATTTTCTCGCACGCGAGAACGGCTTTTTCTTACTCGCTGGCGGAATCTCGGTGCTCGGGCTCCCCGTCTCGCTCGATCACCCCCTCAATCTCCGCGAGTGCATTGAGTCGCTCAAGCAACACGGTCGGCTTATACTGAACGCCCACGCCAGCGAAGTTCGCGCCGATCGGAGCCGCCAATGGAAGGCCTGTACGTTGCAGAGAATTGGCAACCGCGTTGAAATGCTCGCCGTCGGAAAAGACGCCTGGAAGTAGTTGACTCCGCGCCGCGAGGTTGGCAGCCATCTTCACTGAGAAATCATCTTCCGGTCTGGAAGGATGAGCAGCTGACGTCCGGAGCAATGTGCCAAGCAGGATGATCTCATGCCGCCAGAGCGACGCAAGCATGTCCGCGTAATAGAGGAAATCATCCGCGGCAATCGCCCGTTCACGGACCTGTCCGGCAAAGACTGCAGCGAGGAGGCGAAGATTCAGTCGAGCAGCACCCTCCTCGGCAGCACGAAGATAGCGGGAGAGCACGGCGGCCGAGTCCTCAAGATCGGATTCGCGAAGGGGCGCAGCCCCAGACCGCAGTTCAGCGAGCACGATGGCCTGCGCGCTTTCTCGCCGCCTCTTCATTACTCGATCAAGGAACTCCGATGCCACCCATCCAGTTACATTCGCCGTGACAAAATGGGCAGCCGAAGCGGTATCACCGGCTACAGCGCCTAATAGGCTAGGAAGAAAACTCGACATATCCGCTTTTCCTAATCATCCGCGCATTGGCACGATATTTACGATCAGCGCCTTTAATCCATCGTGTTTTCGGCTCACCATCTTCAGAAATGCATCGATCCCGGCTTCGGTGTCAACGTCGCCAGAGCATGAACATGCGTTGCCAAATCCCCAGGATTGCTGCCGGGCCGAGTACTGATAAACAACCAAGACTTTCTGCTGACCAGTTGGGCACATCAACGGCGTTTCTGCCGCAACTGCCACCGCTGAAATGGCTGCTAGAGCGACCAGCAAGAACCCTTTCTTCATCAACTTCTCCAGTTTTACTTTGCGCCGGCGCGGACGGCTTTTCCTACCTAAGTTACTTGCACCGAAACTGGAGCGAGGCGCTGGCGGGTTGTGCGAACCCGGAGTCGGTCATTTGCAGTGACACGGTCTCGACCTTCTCGTTTTGCTTCGCGCAGAAGTCATTCGCCTCACGGTATAGGTCAGCTTTCGCGCCGTCCGCCGGACCAAATCCCACCTGTGCGCTTCTCTTGGACACCATGTACGTATCCCCGTCCATTGGGACAACACCGGTGCTTGAGCAAGCAGCTAAAGCCAGGACAATTGCCGTGGAGTAGGCTTTTCTCATTTGTTCTGCTCTTGTCTTTTGAACGTCTAACGTGATGGCTTGCAAGCTCGATGACACCTTTCCGTCTTATGCGTCGCCGCTCGTCAGTCGGGCTAGCAGCGCTTTGGCGTCTTCAAGTACAGCATCCAGTCGTCCATGATGCGCTTTGGCGACCGGGCTTCGGATAATCGCAGACTGCCGCAGCTCTTCCGACTCCATCAACGCTTCGGCTACTTTCAGTCTCAACAACGCAAGCTCGAAATCAGTCACGGCGACCTCCGTTCGTAAGCGCAATTACGCTTCACAAAGCGTAGTTCGTTTTCGTCGCTTGGCAAGGGGCTAGTCCCGTCGAACGAAGGCGCTGCTTTTCCTTTAGATTTTGTAGGGTACGCGCACGCCGGGCTCATCCGCAGGAAAGTCCTTCGTGTTGCGCGAAACTAGCAACAGGGAATTTACCTGTGCCGAGGCCCAAACAATCGCGTCAGGCAGGCGAATTCGCTTCTGCTTGCGAATCTCGACCGCTCGATTGGCAATCGAACTGTCCAGCGCGATCACGTCAAATGAGCCGAGCCATGCTCGAACCGCCGCCTCATCGTCTGCCGTTGTGCCAACAAGAACTTCCATCCACGTAATCGTGCTGATCGATCGATATTCGTAGCGCGCCAGTTCTTTCTTCGCCGCGCCGACCCCACCGAGATAGTCGATCAGAATGTTTGTGTCGAAAAGGGCCTTTACCATTCCGAGCGCAGTTCCTGCTGGTATTCAAGGCCATCGATTTTCTTGCTCTTCCACAGGCCGAAAACGTCGGCCCCAAGCGCTCGCTTGTGCTGTGCGATATAGGTATCGATCGCATCACGAATCACAGCGGCGCGGGAACGTTGCTCCGCCTCCACCAGTGCCGCCAGTTCCTCGACCTGCGCATCGGGCAGGTCAACCAAGATTCGACTCATTACAGCCTCCGTTGCATGATATATACATCGTATATCATTCGTCACGGCTTCGCAAGTAATATCGGCATGGGAAATCGAGTTCTTGGCCTCGTAAAGCCCCTGCTTCAGCGCCCGTTACGAGGAAGTTTGCGGCCAACGTCGTAAAAAACACCCTGCCTGCCGCATGAAGTGAGCTTTCCTCGGAAAACATCCCGATCGGACCGAAAGACTCAAAATAGGGGCGGGTCAGGCTGGAGCCACTGCGCCGCCTGCAACCCGGCCATGACGGCGCCCCCGGTCGTGGCGCGAACGATGCAGCAGACAACCTGCACCCAGGAGAAATCACATGAAACGGACGATCGAGCAGACGGTAACGCGCAAAATCTGCGGGGACGCTGGTGGATGCTGCGCGGACATGTTCCCATGAACGGGAACGGTAGCGCTGCACGCTGTGATGAATGCTCTTCACTAAGGCTCCAGTAGAACTGGGAGCCTTCCCACAGGGAGAAAGCTCCCGTAGGGACAAAAATAGAAAAGCCCGCTGTAGCGGGCCAGTCGATGCGCCTGTGGCGCGGTGGATTTGCTGAGATTAGTCACTTTTGCGCTTCACTCTTGAAACCGCCTCTAAAAAACTACCCTCTTTCTGAATACTGATTGCCAGTTTGCGGCTAACGCCCTTGCAACATCGGGCGCGTCGTATTCAACGGAAGCTGTCACGACGGCAGAACAGTTCAAGCGCGAAAAGATGAAAGTCCACGGTCCGAAAACTCGTGGGCTTGGTCAAGGGTGAATAAAAAATTGCAAAGACTTGTTAAGGCTCCTCGCCCTAATACTCCTAATAGAGGTGCCAGCAATGCCATGTTGGGTCTTGCTCATCGATTCGTTTGCGGCCCAACAGACGATTTGCCGCTGACTCGATGTCCGTGTCCGACGGCCCGATACCAAGCGCCTCGGCAGCTTCAAGTACGGCATCGATGCCGCTGTCATCAGCGAAACTGCAACCGTGCTTTCGAGCGGCCGTCTTCGCTTGACCGACCAGTAGGCCGACCACATCCGCACACGCTCCGGCCAGCATGAGAGCGCGATCGCGTTGGCGGCGTTTCCGTCTCATACAAGCTCCTGCAGTTCGCTTGCGTCCCGCAACACGACCGTACCACGGCGCGTACCCCTTCACTGATCCCGGAAAGCAGGCGTGCACTGCCATGTAACACCCTTGCGGGTTGCCGTCACCATCAGGCGAAAACGCCGCCTGAACGTCCGGCGCGGCGCCGAACGAAGGCTGCTCCCACAACATGGCGCCGGCGGCGACCAGTGCGCCAATCAAAGCCACACCCGCAATCTGCTTTTTCATAGAAACCTCCGTGGTTTTACGTGGAAATGCCCCGACTCCCGAACGACGGGAGGCGGGGCTTTCAAGGGGATGGCAAGTCAAACAATCAGGAACACGACTTCGGATGACTTGCCGGGTAGACAAGTACCCGGCCGTCAGCACAGATTGTGAAATCGCCCGGCTCCCCTCTCGGTTTCTGGACGACGATCACGGGCCGCGGACGCGCCACATTTGCCTGAGGTTGCGTCGTACACGCGCAGAGTGACGAACTACCTGCTGCCATCAGCAGCATCAAAAGGTTTTGCATGGGTTGCTCAACGGAAAGGAAAGTGGCCGCTTGCGCGGCGCGCGATTCAAGGGGATTGCCTGCGTGGAGGGTGATCCACTTTCCGTCGACCAGAACGTCACGCATGAGCGTGCCGTTCAGGACGTACGTATAGGTGTTACCCAAACGCGGCGTTGCAGGACGTACCGAGACCGTGACGGTTTCGGTGCGTGCATACATGTTTTGCTTCGATTTCATGGCGTTCCTCCAAAAAACGAGGGAACGCCCCTATCGGTTATTCCCCACAGGGTTAAGAAAATTGATGTCAGGCGGCCAACGCCTCGACATCGATGACTGCATCAGCCTCATTCACAAGGTCAGGCGTTTGCGAGATAAAAAACTCCCGCTCATACCCGCCCTGCCGCAGCACCTCCCGCTTCATCCGCATGAACTGCAGCTTGCGCTGCGGGTCGAGCGGACCATCGGATTCGTCGCTGAACAGGGTCTGATATGGCTGACCGGAGTTTTGCGCGAGGTACAACGCGATGCCACGCGTCAGACACTCGTTGATCCAGACTTTCTGCCCGCCAGACATCACGGTTACAGACTTAGTGCTGTCGGCTTCGGCGTCGTGTACGAGGATTTCGAAACCCTCGCGCATTTCGCCGGTAGCGAGCGCGCGCTGCGTGCGGATCTCGACCGTGAACCGCATCCCGTAGCAAGCCAGGAGCAGCTCATTCACGGTATTGGCCAGGGCGGCCCCTGCGTCGTCAATCGTCAGGGCAACGACACCGTCGTTACCGAGACCCTTGGCGAGCAGCTTCCAGTACGCAATCTCCCCCGACAGACGATCAGCACGCTGTTGCGTAGCCGAGAACCTGTCCAGATCGACGCCCAGTGCGTCGGCTTCGGCCTGCAGAACAGTCTGAGACCGGATCAATGCTTCGATCCGTCCATCCAGTGCCGCAACAGCCTCGCGATTGGCAGCCAGCTTCCGGTCAGTCTCCGCAATAGCGCCCGTCACGTCGACGGCTGCGAGTTGCTTCGACTCTTCCTGAATCCTGGCGATTTCCGCGTTCATCCGGGTCTTTTCAGACTCGAACTTTGCGGTGCGCGCCGTTCCTTCTTCCGTCACCGTGCCGAGTTCCGCTTGCGCGGCCTCAAGTCCAGCAACAGCAGCATCGAGAAGCAGTTTGCTCGCCGCGAGTTCCGTCGCTGTCTGCAAGGTCTGACGTGCCGTGCTGATCAGCCCGTTCAGCGCCTTCAGGTCATTGCGCTTCGCAGCCAGTTCAGCAACAACCGGTGCGAGTGCGTCTGCCTGCGCTTTCTTCTCGCGGTACTTTGCGCAAAGATCGGCAACGGAAACGCGCTGAACCTCTGCTTGCGTCTTAGCCACCAGCGCCTGCGAAAGCAACGGACATTGCGCATGCATGGAATGACCGACGCACGGCACCTGATCGACAACCGCCGCCTGCTGCGTCAGCGTATCGAAATGAGCGGCCTTGGTCTGCCCCTCCGTCATCAACCCGGAGAGCGTCGTTTGCAGCGTAGCAAGCGTCCCCTGCTTTGCTTCAAGTTCAGCAATAACCCGCTGCAAAGGCTCAAGTCGTGCCTCCTCGCGCGTGATCAGCAACTGCGCCTCATCGCGTTTCGACGCGGCGCCAATAATTGCTTCCTTCCGGGCGAGCGTCGCCTGATGCGCGGCAACCGTGCGACTCAGGGCGGTTACACGCTGCTGGGTTCTAACCGATGCTGCCTGGTCGTCATCCACAGCCGTCTTTAGCGCTCTGGCCAACTCGTCACGTCGCACTGAAAGCTCTCGCAACCGCGCCTCGACCGTGGCCGACTCGCTTTGCTTTGCCGCAAACGTCGCTCGTTCCAGAGTTAGCCGCGAAGCCTCCTCGAGTGTCGAATCACGCTGCGAGCGGGCGCTGCGCAAGGCGTCACCCTGAGCAAGTACCGATCGCTCGACCTCTGCCTTACGCTGGCGCTTGCCGACGAGTGCGGTCAGTTCCGCCTGGATGGAATCGAGCGCACGACCGAGCATCTTTGCGACGTCACCAGCTTTCGCCGACAACGCTTTCAGGTGTTCAATGCCGAGCATCTCCGCGAGCAGTGTCTTGATCTCGCCCGCTCCATACGAAGCGAGCGGCCGCCGGTTCTGCGCGGAAAAGACACTTGTAAAAAACGTTTCGAGCGAGCCGTTGATAGCCTCGACGCAGCGGTTGTACGTCGCCGCCTTTCCATCAGACACGGTCCCATCTGGCAATGAAACCGGTCGCCATGTGCCGTCCGCGCCACGATAGGCAAGGTAGTACTCCGCCTTTCCAGTCTTGCCGGGCTTGCGGAACGCGAACGACGAACGGTATCGGATACCGTCGTGCTCCCATTCCAGTTCCTTCAGCGCGCTGGTGCCACAAATGTGATCCCAGTACGAAAAGGCATCGACCGACAGCGTCGACGCATGCGACGGCATGATCGGATACGGATGGAGGTTATCCATGATCGTGGTCTTGCCGGCGCCGTTAGGACCGACAAGAGCGATAAGGCCTCCCGGCAGCGCTTCAAGATCGAGGGTGATGCTCTCGCGCTTCATGCCGTCGCGAACCCCGTAGAAGCCTTCCAGTGTCAGTTTCAGAGGACGCATGAGGGCACCTCCTGAATGTCCGACATGGCCGCCATGCGCGAATAGAACGCATCGTCATCTTCGTTGGGAAACGGCTCATTCGTCGGATCGGTTCTGGCCGTCGTAACCACCGGCGGCTGAAGCGCTCCGGCGATGGCCGCAGCGACACTCTCACACGCGCGGGTGAATTCACGTCGTGCGCGCGTCAGAAGCTCGTCCCAACCGGCGTAACCCGTCAGGCTTCGAATTTCCAACGCGGACCACTGCGTCGCATATCCCTCGCGGTATGACCAGAGAAGGTGCTGCATCTCGACAGTGGGCGTCACGGCGAGTTGAGCCGTCCCCGGTGTCGTTGCGGACAGCACGAGGATCTGGCCAGACTGCGCCATGACTGCCCCGCGATACTCCCCGAAGGGTTGATGAAGAATTGCCGGGGCGAAACCGGCATGATCGACAAGCGACTTTTGAATATCGCGCATGGGCTGATCGTCCATGGCGAAAGTGCGGACCCAGTCGGATCCGGCGGGATAAAGACCAAACATGATTGCACTCCGGAATAAATTGGACGGAGTGCGCCCGGTAGGGATCGCTCCCCGCCAGGGTAAAGGAAATGAACTGCTAAGAAAGGTGTTGCTACAACTACGTCGATGCGTCAGTGACGCGGTGAAACCTCTGTTTCGGATAGCTGCGATAGCTATCGGAACACGGCTGTGTCCCGGCGCAGGAGAGCCGTACTGGCCTCTCCTGCGCTACGGCAGCGAACTACGCTGCGAACAGATCGTCATCGAGCCACGATTTCTGAGCGACCGGAGCAACTTCAACCGTTGCATCCGGAAACTCAGGCAGCGTGAAATCGTCACCCGACGACTTAACCGGCGTGGTCCCGGTATCCGGTTGCTCCGGCACCGCAAGCGATAGCGAATCGAGGCGGGCGAGGACTCCCGCCGCGATCGCTTGCGCGTCACCCGTATCGAGCAGTTGAAACCGCTCGACAAGCGGAGCGGACTCGACGTTCGCATGCTCGCACCACCGTTCTATCCTTCGGTCGACGGTTGCTTCGAGGCTGATGCCCTGCGAACGCGAACGCACCACCGGAAGAATTCGCGCCTCGACCTTCAACCCGGCCGACTGCGCGAACAGCACGGCAATCGCGTCCCGATCGACTGACTGGCGATGCTCTTCGTCAACCTGCCAACGAACACGAACAAACTTGTCGTTCGCATCAGCGGCGATCGCCGCGAGCTTTTCCATATCAGGCGGCCCGTCGAAGTCAATACAGATCGTCTGGCGCGATGGTGTCGGAACAAGCTGCGCTCTCGCACCACCAGTCTCAACGTCCCAGATCAGATAGCCCTTATCGCCTTCTTCGCCGTAGTGAAACCGTCCGATCGATCCGGGGTAGGCAACAACACGCCCGCCGCGCTCCCACTGCTGGCACTTGTGAATGTGCCCGAGCATGAACGCATCGCACTCGGCCTCAAACAACGCACCGAGCGAGAACTCGTGATCGAAGCCAGCCATCGTTACGCCGTGTTCGGTCGTGCATCCGTTGACCGTGCCGTGCGAAACACCGACTGTGCGGATACCTGCTGCACGAAGCTGCTGGTTGATCCGCCCGACTGCCGTCAGATAATCGCCCAGCACGGCTTCCAGCCCGGTCGCGGCATCCTTCGCGCCGACTGCGCCCGCCAGTTGCCCCTTGTTGACCGTGGGCAGACAGGTGAACACGACGTCGGCACCCAGTTTCAGCACGCTGGCGAGCTCTTCTTCGTTGAAAACAGGTCCAGCCGATTCGAAGAACTGTCCCTCGAACAGACTGACTTGCTGCACACGCTCCGCGATGAAAACCGGATGGTTCGTCCCCATCAGAGCGAAGTTGCGCAGCGTGCCGGGAGGCTCGTGCGAAAACGTGCCCTGAAGCATCAGAACCGGCATGCTCAACGTGAGGCGGTGGATATTCTTCGCCAGACGGTTCAGCGATGGCGCGTGAGCATCGAGACGATGATCAGTTGAATCGCCAGAAATGACCGCGAAGTCCATACAGCGATTCAATGCGTCATCGACTGCGAAGGAAAAGCATCGGTCGGCCTCATCAAGGTTTTCCGGTGAGTAATGCAGGTCAGAAAAATGAGCGACTTTCACGTCGCCTCCTGTGAACGAAAAAAGGCCGCCGGACGGCAGCCTCAATGGGTAACGCGCCAGGGGCGCGGACTTGAAAATCAACGGAGATGGGCCGCCGAAGCGGACGAATTCGATGCGCAGATAGGGCGCGGTCGAAAACACTTTAGCAAGTCTGCTTGCTGAAATGCTCTAATGCGCAGTTGGAAAAGGAGACCAGCCCATAAGGGCCGGTCAAGGATTACACGAAAGAATTTGCCTGCTTGATTTCGTCGTCAAACGCAACCGGATCAGTGAGAGCCGCCGTAAGGCGGGCATTCATCTGATCGACGTCTGATGGACGCTCCGCCCAGCCTCGCCCGTAGGTGACATGGCCATACTTGCGGAAGTCCTGCTGCCGCGCCGGTTGACTCAAACCCAGGCGGTGCAGCAGATCCGACATGCGGTGACGTTTGTCTTCCAGTGGTTCGTCCGGATCGGCCTGTTCACTCCCCTCGCCTTCCTTCCCACCAGACCCCAAGACATCGTCGTCCGATTCCGCGAGCGGGTCGTCCAGGACCTCAACCGCACCGGCGGCTTCGATCAGTGCTACGGCTCTGCTGGCAGCTTCGAGCGCGGGCTGTGGTTCGTCGCCCGTGTCCAGCAGCGCGCCAAGGTCGATATCGGCATCCAGCACCGTCAACATCTGCTTCTGGCGCACTGGCTGACCGTTGTCGTCGATCCGCGTGATGTCGAACTCCTTCTTCGACAGCCAGAACCGCGTGCCGGTTAGCTTGCCGCGCGCGAGCGACACGGTCTGCATCGCCGAATACGCCTTCTGCAACACGTAAATCGAGTTTGTCGGCAATTCGATCAACCCGAGTCCCTTCACATCGGGTATCGCGAAGACGAATGTCGCGGTCAGATTGCATTTACGGTCCTGATACTGCGGGCACACATGCGGATCGCAAATACCGTCCGGGATGTCATCGTCCTGTCGCTGCACGACCAGACGCCCACCGAACGAACGTCTCGCCCGTTGTACGCGCGCGTCACGTTGGACCGGCGCATACGTCTTGCAGTAGCGCTTGCCGTCACGCTCGTACTCGGAGAAGTACTGGCGCCCAGCGGTAGTGTAGGCCGCCATCTGATTCGGCACGTTGCGCAGCCAGTCGTCGAACGCAAATATGACCGGAAAGCGATGCAGCTTGACACCGCCGCCGCGGTCCTCTCCGTACAACCTCAGGATCTCGTCAGCCGTTTCCGGATTGGAGAAGTCCGAGCGTCTGCAGGCGAAGTGCGACACGTTTCGCGGCACCAGCGCATTGCGAAGTTTCAGCTTTGATTCGATGGTCTTGCCGATGGTTTCGTACGAATCGCCCGCGGCAACCATCTCGTTGTACAACGCGACGGCCTGAGGATTGGCCTGGGCCGTGCGGGTTAATACCTTGATCCCGGGGCGGATCTTGCCGATGATCGGAGGCCGGATGGCGCGCTCTTCGACCAGACTGCGGGGCGTGGTATCGAACATCTGGACGACAGCGTTCATGATGGCTTCCTTGCGAGAAAAAAGATGGCGGTAGTCCGCAGCGTTTTGGCCTGAGATTCGATCTCGTGAGCCGCGACACTGCCTCGACGTTCGCTGACATGGTGGATAAAGACAGAGCGCTCGGCGTCACTGAACATCGCGACTTTCGCGACCTCACAGCGCGAACGCCATGCATCGGACGTGGTGTTCGAGGCGGTACGCTCGTTGTCGATCTGATGCTTGATAGCCTCGGCGATACGTTGATCGAGGCGGTTGGGCAACAACATAAACACCTCCGGTTGAGAAAATCCATCGAAGCGACGGACGAAAAAAAAGCCCGCTCCGGTCAGGGAGCGAGCTTCGTGAAATCAGGATAGTTGAGACCTACGCGCCACGTCCCTTCCGGGGACGTGGCGAGCAGGGAGCGACCGGAAACCGGATCGCTCTGTCAGAGGACGTAAAGTCGTCCTCGCGCAGCATGGTCACGCCGCGCAACAGCCCTTTTCGGAAAATACATTCCGCCGCAGGAATCACGGATCAGCCAACTTCGATCGTTCTACCCAGATCAGGCTCTGGAGAGAGAACACCCGAAAACCCGGGTTCGAACGATGTACCGGCGCAAATGAATGCAGGCCAGGTACGAGTATCACAGCTGAAATTGGGGAGTAAGTAGCGAGCAAACTCAGCACAAGAAGTTTTCCACACCGGTAGCAAACCGGTCGGAGCATGCTCAGGAGCACGACTTGGAGAAAAAAGATGGACTCCGGGCTTGGAGTCGAGGTCGATGCGTCAGAGACGCGGGGAATGGATTGAAGTATTAGGGCAAAACGCCCCCGTGTGCATTCTAAAGCTCGCGAAATTCGTATAGCTTTCGCCAGCTTGACTATCCACTGTTCAGTGAGAATGTGCGTGAGAGAACACATACACCCGAGAACAGTTATGTCTGGCTTCGAAACGGAAACTCCCGAAGGGGCTGATCCAGAACGGAAAATTCCCCAAAGCGCCCCGGCTTCTGGCCCGAGCGGCCTGCGTCCGCTCAAGCGCCTGACAAGCGACGATCGGCTCGCGCGGATAAACCCCGAAACACTGGCGAAAACAGAGTTGCAGTATTACTCCACTTTCGCGCGTGAATTCTGCCGTTCGGACTTCAACTTTTGCGCTGCGAAAATGACGCTGGCGCGCGACGGCAAGCTGGTAGCGCTCGAGGCCGAGTTTCGCAACGCCGAAGCGTTTTTCAGGAAAGCCCTTGGCTGGGCGAACCGCTTGCACGGTCGCAGCACCGGTCACTCCCCCGAGACGGTGATACTGGAAATCAAGCATCCGCTCTCCGGACGACTGGTTCGCCTCCTCACGCTCTATGACCAGCTCTTCCTCAAGACGATGGAGGCGCTGATCACGCGCGCGGTGATGCCACACGATCGCAAGGCGGCACTCGATAGCGCCGAAGCCCGAATCAGGCAGCTTCCATTTCTCTGCATCCCGGATAACGACCGCTACGCGTCCGAAGGGGTGCTACTCCCCAATCCGGGCGACGCTCACTGAGCGGCGCGTTTTCTTTGGCCGTGCCTCGACGTCCTTGACATCGCGCCGCGCCGGCCAGGCTCTATCCCAGACAACGAGAAGAGGCACCTACATGGACATGCGAGAAATCCAGCGGCTGCATGCGCAGTTCGCCCCGGATTCGATGGTCATTGACCTTCCCCGCCAGATCGCCGCGCTTCCCGCGCCGGGTGATTTTTCTGCTGATTCGGCACCAACCGCACGCGCACGATGGATGAAGGCTGGACCACGCGCACGCCTAGCGGTGATCTCCTTCGCCGTCGCTGCGGTAGTGGGCATGGCCGGCATGGGCGCCGCATCCGTCTACACGAACTGGCGCGCAGCGCATCAGACTGCCCCGATCGCCGCGCCCCCCCAAAAATCGCTGAAACCAGAGACCCCTGCAGTCGAAGAGACGACGCCTCGCTTCAAGGAGATTGACGCTGCACCGGCTCTCAGCGCGAGTGAGTTTGATTCGGCCGCGTCGCTGGGACTCACCGCGGATCAGTTCCGGAACTCAATGAAGACCCCGACGCGCCCCGGGACGGCAGCAGTTTCGCCAACGTTGACTACCGAAGCCGAGCGCGCTGCGACGTCGCCCATTCATCGCGCAAGCGCAAATCGCGAGCAACTGACTGCTGCCCCTCAGCCGACGCCGGCACCCACGCCAGTGGCGAGCGCCGCTAACAGCACGGCTGTCAACGTCCCAACGCAAACGACCCCCGCCACCGCGCCTGCCGCCGTCCCGGCTCCTGCAACGCCGGACGCTGAAACGGGCAAAGCCGCGCACCCCATCCGTCGGCACATCTCGCGTCCACGCGCCGAGCAGCCGAGCGAGTCCGACATACCGTCGAAACCCGCAGCTGCGACCCGCGCTGGTGCCCCTGAAGTGCAAATGTTTTAGGAAATTGGCCGTCATGAAAAACGAACTCTCCATCACCCTCATTTCTCCCGGCTGCACGATCAGTGGCGACATGATCGTGGATCACGGCGTGAGCTGCTTTGGCCTCATCGACGGCGGGCTCGTGTCGACCCAGGGACTGTTGCACGTTGGCGAAGGCGGCCTCGTCAAAGGCACGGCTCAAGGCGAGCATGTCCGGATCGACGGCCGCGTCGACGGAAACGTCCACGCGCGCGGCACCCTCGAGATCAACGGTCACGTTTCCGGCGACATTCTCTATTGCGGCACGATCAGGCTCGGCCCCCGCGCCGCACTCAACGGCACGATCAAGCGCGTCGCGCGAATGCTCACCATCGAGGCAGAACAGATCGGCGCCGATAGCGAACGGCTTGCCGAACAGAGCGCGGCACACGCGCCACAGGAGCGACCGGATTCGAACGTGACGGAACTCTCGCGCGCCAAGGCGTGATCCGGATCGAATAATCTCACCTGAATAGGACAAGCATGAAGCTGCGCACTTTGCTTGGATGGGCCGCAATCGTCGTGTCTACTGCGATGCCACTGGCAGCCGTCAATATGGTGGCCGCCTATGTCGACAACTCCATAGCGACCGCAACGTTTGTGAGTCGTGAAAGTGAACTTCGCCGTCTGTCGGAACTTAACGGCGACATTCGAAGCCTGCCGGCCGGTACCGCGTCGGCGCTGCTAGCCCGGCATGACTTGTTTCCGTTGATGGCCTCCAGCACAGCTTGGACGTGGCGCGTGCAAACCTCGGTTTCTCACTGTCTGAGAAATTTTTTCAGCAATTCACCCGTTAGAGCGCGCACACTGATGACATAGGGTTTATACTCAGCTCGTCTCCTCCATGTCTCCTCCACTGATATGGATTCAAGCCCGCCGCGTGCGGGCTTTTTCTTTTGTGCCGAACATGCGCAACTGTTGGGGTGCGAGTCCCCTGTCCAACCTGATGGTGGTGAAGGACTAGCGAAACGCAAGGGCGTCGCCGCGAGGCGGGGTCTGAAAGAAGCGTGTAGCAAAGCCATCGGGCCGTGAGGCTCGCCCCTATCCCGATTTTTCGGTCAGATTAGTGAGTCCGGGCGGTGTTTGAGGCTTAACTACAGTGCAGGTGAGATAAACGAGCGTCTTGCGGTTAGACCGCGCCGCTGTTCTTTCTGACCGGCGCGACGCTCCCCTCGTTTGCGCGTCATTCCATTGAAGAACGCCGCCCTGAGGCGTAGACGGGGCGCGCTCCAACGCGAGCGCTGCATCGTCAATAAAGTCGATTGCGCCCTCCATGGCGGGAAGTGTCCTCACCTGGCCGGCGATGTCGTCAGGTACTTCGCCGAAGGCCCCGAGGACAGCCTTACCGGCAACGATCCGTTCCGTGACTTTGCCGCCGATCACGAAACGGAGACGAAAAAATGAGTCAGACAGTGGTTTCTGAAGGAAGCCGTCCTCGGCGAAGACAATGTCAATTGAGGCGTCAGGGTCAAGCGGGCCGGTCCAGAGCGTCGCGATCTCTAGTCTGTCGGACTCAATAAGCGAGGCAGCCCGCTCGACGCCGTCTCGGACCGTCTCGACGGAGTGCGCCAGCGGGTCAATCAGGTAAGAAGCGAACATTATCGTCGTCTCTGTGGACCGGGGTTCACCATCTCAGCGCATGCAAACCCGCTGCGGCGCGTAACTGACGTGCAACCCTGGAGAGACGGCAACAACAAGCGGTATCTAATGATCATCACGGAAGCATCCGCCATACCCGCTGGCATAAGATCACGGATCCTTGTTGAGTGTTCTGTACCGGTTGAAATGCCGGATAGCATGCTGCGTCTCGCCAAGCTCCTCGTGAATACGCGCCGAGTTGAAGTGGGCATCGGCGAAGTCGGGTTGCAGATCAATACACCGGCGATATGCGTCCAGCGCATCGGCCAGCCGCTCGGCGTCCTCGAGCGCGACGCCGAGGTTGAAGTGTAGAAGGGCGCCACCCGGTACTGCCAGGACCGCATCGCCATATAACGAGACCGCATCGTCATAGCGTCCCCGATCGCACAGAAGACAGCCTAGGTTGAGGTACGCGTCAACAAACGAGCGATCCGCGTAAATCGCTCGCCAGTAGGCCGTCTCTGCAGCATCGAGTCGGCCGTCCGACTCCAGTTCTGCTGCCTCATGGAAATCGTCCAACGCGGTGTTGGATACAGGCGTGGCCTCAAGCCTCGCAATCCTGGCGACGTTAACACAGGCCGGTACCGGCTCGAAGTCGATCAGCAACTGGCCGAAGTCGGCTGCCCACCGTCCCGCGCTGTCGTGCACAGCGACGTCGGCGCCCATCGCGCTGATGCGGATGGATGTCAAGTCGCGGTCCGGCGACCACGTGCTGCGAAGATTTTCCAACGCGCGAACAATCTTGCGCGGTGGGATGCCAGCCTTGCGCAGCGAATGCGCCGTTCGCAGCATCACGACGTCGCGGAATGAAAAGAGGTGTTCACGGCCCCGGCCGCGTTCGGGCTGGACGAATCCACCTGCGATCAGCCGGGAGATAACGGTGCGTGAGACACCTAACATGCGTTGCACATCCCGCATACGATAGCGTTCGCCACGTGTCATGGAAGTCACTTCCGCGTACCAGTCTTCCGTGCGGGGGGTACAGCAACAGGGGCTGCCCGTCTAGGGGATTTCCGCTGTTTTGGCTCCGCTGGCGTTGCTTCCATAGATTCCTTCGCCGGCGCAGCGCCGCGTTTGCGCAAGCTCGCGCGCAACGCGTCGACGAGGTCGGTGATCTCGGCGCCCTCAGGTTGCGCGTCGGGCTGAAGGGTAATTTTCTTGCCTGCGATCTTCTGATCTATCGCAGCGAGGATGCGCTCCTTCTCTTCGTCCTTGAACGCCTCGGGATCGTAAGCATCGACTCGGTACTGTCCGATCAACTGCTCGGCGAGCTTTAGCTCCGCCGGCTGGACGTCCGGCTTTTCGATATCAGCGCAGACTGCGCGCGCACCTCGTCTGCGTAGAGTAACTGCTGCAGGATCAAACCGTCTGGCCCGGGGCGCAACTGCGCCACGTGCTGTTTGCCTTTCATTACCCATGTTGCGAGCGCACAGGTGCCGGTGTCTGTCATTGCCTCCGACAGAAGAGCGTAGGGTTTGGCGCCGCGCTTGTCAGGGCCGAGGTAATAGGCTTTGTCGAAATAGATTGGGTCAATGGCGTCCGCGGGAAGGAACGAGACGATATCGATCGTGTGGCGAGCGCTGGCATCAAGGGCGTCCAGCTCTGCCGGTTCGAACACGACGTACTTGTCTTTCTCGAACTCGTAGCCTTTGACCATGTCCGCACGTTCGACGACCGTCTTGTGCACCGGACATATGTACTGCTGCTTAACCCGCGCCCCACAGTCTTTGTGAAGGAGGTTGAAACCGACCCCCGACTTGCTTTCGGTCGCCGTGAAAAGCTTTACGGGTATGGCGACCAGTCCAAAGCTGATGGTCAACGAGGCGAGCGAACGAGGAGCGGCCATAATCATCCTCAATACGGTGGTTAGCGCTTCGATTCAGCAAGATCCTCGCCAGTCAGTATCGGCGGGCACAAACGTTGCACTCGAAGCCGGAGTTTCGCAGCGGGAAAGTCGGGTGGCGCGTAAAAACATCATAGTCGCTGAAAAAGGTGCACGAGAGGTCGATCCGATCCCCTCGTTGGTCAAGCCGCAGCTTGCGACTCTAGTTGACAAGCCTCCGTCAGGCGAACAATGGTCGTACGAAATCAAGTTCGATGGATACCGGATGCTTTGTCGCCTCGATGGCGGACGGGCAACTCTTTTCACCCGTAACGGCCACGACTGGACCGACCGGCTGCCGGCGCTTGCCGCAGCGCTCGCGGCGCTGCCGGACGAGAGCGCATGGATCGACCTCGACGCAGTCTCCTCAATAAGGCAGGTACTCCGGACTTCACCGCGCTTCAGAATGCGTTCGCGCGGCGCCAGACGGCAAGCGTGACGCATTTCGCGTTCGACCTGCTATTCCTCGACGGGCGGGACCTTCGACAACAGCCCTTAAAGGAGCGCCGCGCGAGGCTGCGCGCTCTCCTGGAGAAGTTTCCGCGCGAGAACGTGAGATTCAGCGAGGCTTTCGAGCACGACGTCCATTCACTACGCGCTTCGGCTCAGGCAATGGGCCTAGAAGGCTTGGTAGGCAAGCGCCTCGATCGGCCTTATGTGAGCGGACGATCGGTAGACTGGGTCAAGGTGAAGTGTCTTGCGCGGCAAGAATTCGTCGTCGGAGGGTTCACGCGCACCAGGGGCGCGACGAGCGGTGTCCGTGGGCTTCTGCTTGGAGTCTACGAGCGCGATGGATCTCTACGATATGCCGGCTCCGTCAAGCCGCCGTTGCGGGCCGCTCTTCGCGATCTGGTGGACCGCGGCCTGAAACCTGTTCGCAAAGCCCCGTTTTTCAACCCGCCATCGCCTGAGCGGGATCGAGTAATTGTTTGGGTTCGGCCGGAACTGGTCGTTGAGGTTTCTATTCTCGAGTGGCCCCCTGCCGGAGAACTTCGCCAGCCCGTGTTCAAAGGTGTTCGTGAGGACAAGCCAGCCAGATCGTCGAGGAGAAGCCGCAGCCGATCGAAGCCAGTGAAGAAAAGCAATGAACCGCGAACCTCCAGCCGCCGGGCAAAAGTGAAGGGCATTTTCATCACAAATCCCGGCCGCGTCGCTGACCCGTCGACGGGCCTGACCAAGATGGACGTCACGCGCTACTACGAGACGATCGCAGATTGGATTCTTCCGCACATTGTCGACCGGCCGCTGATGCTGGTGAGGGCGCCCGACGGTCTGCGCGGCGAGATGTTCTACCAAAAGCATGCCGAGCAGCAGAGGCTCAAAGCCATGATACAACTGCCCGCTTCCTTATATCCGCACCACCCTCCGTTGCTCGCCGCAAATTCCGTCGAAGCTCTGATCGAGATGGCACAACTGAACGTAATCGAGCTTCACGCGTGGAATGCGACTGCTGCGGATCTCGACCGGCCGGACCAGTTCATTCTCGACCTGGACCCTGACCCGCAACTCGACTGGACGACGATGCAGGAAGCGGCAACGTTGGCGAAGGTGCTGCTCGATGAGATAGGGCTGACGTCCTTCTGCAAGACAAGCGGAGGAAAGGGTCTGCATATCGTTGTGCCGCTGTCCGGAAAACACAATTGGAACGATGTGAAGACGTTCAGCCATGCAATCGCGCGCCACCTTGCGCGAGTCGTGCCGCAGCGTTTTTCGGCGGTCTCCGGCCCGAAGAACAGAATCGGAAAGATCTTTGTGGATTACCTTCGCAATGGGAAGGGTGCGACGACGGCCACCGCATATTCGGTGCGTGCCCGGCCGGGACTGGCGGCTTCTGTGCCGATTTCATGGGACGAGTTACCTGACGTCTCTGGAGGCGACGCGTAGTCCATGAAAAGCGCTGTCGCCCGGATGCGAGGAGTGAAGCGCGCTCCGTGGGAAGGCCGTCACGCGGTTAAACAAGCGATCACCGCATCTATGCGCAAGGCCGTCGGACTGACCAGCTAGGCGCCTGCAATCGGCCACCTACGGACATTCGCCCACCCTTTAACACGCGCGTTTGAACGTCGGCTTCGCGCCAAGCTCCGGACACATTGCAGCCGATCGCGCGGCTGCCGCGACTATTACATATTGCTTGCGTCGCATCCTGTGGATTTGTCGCGCGCGCGAGTTGGGTCAGCTTCGATATAAGGGTAGCTGGCAATTGTCGCGCACTGTCAAGACGCCGGCTGACCCCCTGCGGGTGAATGGGTCCAATGGCGGTCTTTGTTGTTCGCCCATTTGCGGGCGGTCGATCTTAGATGTCAACGCCTTGCGTTACTGGTGGCCTCACCGGGTTTCGCACGATGTCGCTAACTAACAATTATGCTGCGGGCGCACGGTTCGCTGGTGGCTGTGACAATTTTATGAACGCGTGTGCGTTCGAAAACATATCAATGACTTGCGAAGTGCGTTAATGATCAAGTTCCGGCCGGTCCAGTTAAAACCACTCATCTCTCGGCCGGGACGCATACCGTTCAACGCGCGCTGTGTTGCTGGGTCGCTCCATCAATAAGTCGGCGATTCGTGACGCGCTTCCCCCAAGGCCAGGTCATGAACAGTTTCGATTCCAAAATCCTGACGATCCTGACAAGCAATGCGCTGCAGTCGGAGACTTTCAACCACGCAGTCAGCGTCGTTGCGGCCTTTTACCTGTTCAAGGGTGTCCTGCCACTAGCGATGCTGTGTGCCATCTGGTTCGACACAAGGAAGCGCCGGCAGTGGCAACGGGAAATGGTTGTTGCCACAATCCTGAGCGGTTTGGTGGCGCTTTTCATTGGCAGAGTTCTCGCCCACTATTTGCCCTTCCGCCGGCGACCGCTTTACGACCTGAGCCTGCATCTGACGTTTCCGATAGCGGCCACTCCAGAAGCGGTTCTCCGAACCTGGAGTTCGTTTCCTAGCGACCATGCCATGATGTGGGCGGCCGTCGCGATGGGCATCTTTCTCGTCTCCAGATGGCTGGGCGTGCTCGCGCTGCTGCAATGCGCCTTTCTTATCTGTCTTCCGCGCGTTTATCTGGGCCTGCACTATCCGAGCGACGTTCTGGCAGGAATGATCCTTGGCGTTGGCGTTACCTGCGCTGTAACGCGAAAACCGGTCATGGAGCGATTTGCGCCACCCGTCGTGCGATTCATCGACAAGTTTCCAAGCGTTTCGTACGCCTGCATGTTTGTCGCGTTGTTTGAACTTGCGACTACGTTCGATGAACCACGGCAGCTTGCGCAATCTATCTTTAAACATGTTCTCCACGGTTAATGCTGGGCGTCCGTTTTCACTTCGCCAGGCGGACTTGATCCGCGCGATTATCTCGTTTGGTGAGTCAGACCGGGCACACAATGAAGGACACCGACAAGGGATTTAGAAACGACTTCCTGGCCGGCTTTTGTCTTTATCGATGGACAGCAGTTGCTGTTCATCGTTTGCTTGAAAGTTCCTCTTTACGAAAAGGGAGACGGACGCGCGCGGTGGCCGCAATCGGCTTGATGCGAATGACTGGTATCGGCGATGCCGATACCTCAATGGGCAGCAACCGTTCAAATGACTGGCCGCTGGACCTCGAAAGCAGCCTTTCACGTCGCGCTAGCTTCAATGGCCAGAGAGGGTCGACAGGTGCCCTTCGCGCTGACGAGTCCCGGGCATAGGGAAACTGAAGGAGTGAGACTCGGGCATAAGTTCCGGATTTCGGAGTTCGCGAGACTGCAGAAATGCCTCCAGCTAGAGCAAGCCGCGCCTCCGCGCGGTTATAGCTATGCCGCCTCGGCTACGGATTCGATCTGGGCTTCGGTGACGAAGCGTGATGCGAAATTCCTGGCCGTACCCGAGATCATCAGCGACTCACGTGCGCGTGTCATGGCGACGTAAAAGAGTCGGCGCTCCTCGGGTTCTGTGGACTTCGCGTCGGGAACGACGGTTTCCTCCGATCGCGCGATCCAGACGTGATCCCACTCCAGCCCTTTCGAACTGTGCATGGTGGTCAGGATCAGCGCGCCGGGTGCCGGCTCGTTGTTGTCCTGGCGCAGGAACAGCAACCGCTCGGCGAAAATGCCCGTGAGACGCGACAGCACGTCGTAGGTTGCCTGAATGGTCCGGATCGCACTTTCCTTCTTCGTGTACTTCAGCATCCACTCGTTCACGCCCGAGAGCACTAACGAATAGAACTTCCGGTCGCACAGGCTACGCCATTCGGAAAGCCGTTTCATAAACTCGCGGTAGTTCGTCGCAACGTCTTCGGGCAAGCCCATCTCGACAAGCTCTGCGCGCCCCTTCTGCGTCAGTTCAGCGCCCATGCTCGCGTGCAACGCCCGCAACTGATCAGCACGCAGGCCCAGGTGCGCGAGCACGGAATCCAGCCCGGTTTCCTTTACCCGCTCGATGATTTCGAGCAGATTGCACATCAGTGCGCCCTCCGGTCGGCTCAGGACCGACGCGCCAGACGCACGGTAATACTTCACGCCGTGCGAGCGACACACGGCTTCGAGCGGATCAAGAATCCGGTTTGTGCGCGCGAGGATCGCACAGCTTTTACCTGTCTCCAGCATTGGCGCGAGCGCTTCGATCGCCGCGGTCGCTTCGACATATTCGTCAGCGTGCCTGGACGCCAGCACGCGGCCGCCCGCACCTTTCTCGGCACGAAGCACTTTTGCGATACGGTCGACGTTGTTACGGATGACGCGGTCAGCGGCGGCCAGAATCTCCGAGCGGCACCGATAGTTGCTGCCGAGTACAACAGGCTTTGCGTCAAATTCCTTGATGAACGATTCCATGCCGCGATAGCCCAGCGCCTCGCGGAACGCATAGATGCTTTGATCGTCGTCGCCAACGACCGTCACGATCGAGCCGGCTTTCGCGTGCAGCTCTATCCAGCGGTACTGCAGCGGGTCAGTGTCCTGGAACTCGTCTACAAGCAGGTATTTGAATGGGTACGGCAGGATCGTGCCGTTCTGCATGCCTTCGACAGCGAGACGCAGCATGTCCTGGAAGTCGATCTTGCCGTTGCGCGTGAGCGCGTCCTGATACGCGTGATAAAGCTGGCCGTCGGCGCTTTCCGCGTCACACCGGCCAAAGTTCGTCTTGATCTTTTCGATCGTTGGAATGACCTCTTCGGCCTTGCCCTCGAGTCCCAGATCCTGCATGACGCGAATCAGCAAACCGAGTCGGTCCCCGTCGCTCGCAATATCGGGCGGACGCGAACCGGGCCGCTGAAGCTGCTTGAATGCGAGCGAATGGAACGTGCCGGCGATCAGGCGTTTCTTCACCGCCTTGCCAGCCACCGCGAGAATCCGCTCACGTAATTCGACGGCGGCATCCTTCGAAAATGTCACTGCGCCAACCACCGCGGCGTCTTCCTGAAGCAGAAGCGCCGCTTTGGTAGCGATCGTCTTCGTCTTGCCCGCGCCTGGGCAGGCGATCGCCACGCAGTTCTGGCGCAACTGGGCGACTTCCCGCTGCTGGGGGTTCAACTCGTCCAGCATGCCGCCTCCTTAAAGGCCGCGAACCGTCGTCATCAGGCGCAGGTGCGTCATGTACCCGCGAACGCCCAGCGGATTGACCTTTTTCAGGAAGCGCACCGTTTCATCATCCACGTCGGACTGGTCGCGGATGCCATTCCACACCATGAAGTCGAAGTGATCCATTGCACGATCGAACTTCATGATTGCGGTGAGCACGCGCATCGAAAAGCGTGAATACACCTCTACCTGCAAATCGAGCGCCGGCATCGGAATCGTCGGCTCGAACACAAATTCGCCATTCGAGCGAAGCTCCGCTTCCTTCTGCTGCCGGTAGCCGTCTGTCACCCGCGTCACTTCATCGACGTACTGTTCGATAGACGCAATCTGCTTTTCGAAGAAGGTATTGACGGTATTCTTGTCGTCGGCGCCGAAGGTGGTGTCACCGAAGCGCTGCATGTTGACGCTCATGCGGTTCAGATACGGCCACCACTGTTCGAACAGCGGCTTCAGCCGCGTGTGATTCAGGCGAACCTGCGCAGGCACCACCGCTGCGCCGGAGAGCTGGCGCTCCATCAACTCGCGGCCGATTTCGCGACGACGCCTGATGATCGCGATACGCTCGCTGGCGGGCAGATCGCGGAACAACCGACGGGTCCTGGCCACTTCGGCGCGCTTCATGTTCGCGTCATCGTTCGAGATCACACCTTCCTTTTGCAAGCGGTCGGCGTCCGCTTCCATCTGCGTCAATTCGAGCTCGAGTTCGCCTTCGCCAGCGACATCGGCGCCGCTAGCTCCTTCGGGCGTCGCGCCCGGCGCATTAACGGGAGCCGCGGCTGGCGCGTTGGCGGTTACGGCTTTTTCGAGTTCGGTTTCTGCCACTGTGCTCATGCGCTTCTCCTCGGTCGGACCTGTGTCCGGTTTCGTTGTTGGTCAATCGGACACGCGAGCCGTGTCCCAGCAATGTTCATTGTTGCGGGGGCTACGCGCCTGTAACGTCCGAAACACGCATTATTTCGAACGGCTTTAGCGCATTCCCCCGATTGGCTGGAAGCCGGTTAATGGGGGACGCGACGCCGGCACCGCGGATGTTGAGCGTGGTTCACGCCGGACTGGCGCATGAGACAGGATTTGGGACGCGGACATGACAAACAGGCTGTAACGCGTTACAGCCTGTCAGGGAGAAAGACCCGGTTTTTCCCGCATGACTCCGGGACGGTATTACGCGATGCTTTCTATCGGGACGACTGGAACGACTCTGCGGCCTTCCAGAGCAATGCGCCAAGCAGTGCCGCCACGACTAGCCAGTATCCGGCGAGCACCGGCACTGGCGCAACGAGGACCCCAAACAGCGTCCCCGTCACAAGCAGGAGGCCATGGCCGGCGAGATGGAAGGAGAGCGGGCTGACAAAGCCGGCCGCAGATGCCTTGATTTTCCGCCTGGCGGTTCCGTCGATGAACATGCCAAACGCGAAAAGTAACGTCCCGAAGATCCAGACTTTCATGACCATCGCGCGGAACATCATCCGGTAGGCCAGCAGCCAGAAGTTTTCGGTCCACGTGTGCGCAAAGGTCGACATGCCGCCGTCGTTCATGTCAGCGACGTTTCCAGAGGCAGTCAACGTGCGGTGCACGACACCGTTGTCAACGAACGACCGCCTGAAGAGGTCATTCGCCGTTCTGATCGCCTCGTCGGCGCGCGCCTGCCCGATGGAGGCGACGAGCGACGCCGTTTCCGCATCCGGCACCTCGAACAGCGAACGGTCGGGAATCGCGGGCATCACGGCGATCGCCAGCACTGGCACCAGGAGGAACCAGACTTTCAGGTGCGAACCGAACCGGCTAGCCATGATGCAAAACTCTCACAACGAATAGAACAGGAATCGCGACAACTGCCAGCAGACCGCCCCAGAAAAGGTGCGGCCGGTGAAGCGAGATCGAGGCGAGCGCGTAGCAGCGCGCGCCGGCGCCGTATGTAAATTCTTCGGGCGGGGTCGCATCCGGCTCGTCAAAGGCGCTCGCAGTATCCAGCGCGCGCCGGGCCATGCCGGCATCAACCCCCGACAACTTCGCTATGCTCGTAACGGTGAGCGACATCGTATTCCTCGAAGTAGCGACGGAAGGCTTCGCCTTGCAGCACGCGCGACGCCAGTTGAAAAGCGGCGGTGCGCTCGGTGATCTGTTCCGGGCACCGTTCGTCGACCGTCTCGAACTCGCTGTTCGCGTGACGCTCTTCAAACGCCGGGATGGCTTCGAACATCGGCGACCAGACGCTCAGCTTGTCGCCGCGACGCGCCACGTAGCGGCGCGCATACAGTGACTTCGCAGGTTCAAACAGCCCCTGCATGAACGCAATGTGCTGATCGCCCGTGCGCCTGGCGCGCTTGAATCCGCTCAGCGCCGACTCGATCATCTCGGCTGCCAGCGGTCCCTTGTCTCCGAGGAACCGCTCTCCTACAAAGTCGGCCACCCGTGAACACGCAAGCTCCAGGTCTGGCGCAACATTGAACACGGGTACCAGCTTGTGCGACAGCTTGTGATCGCGAATGATGTTTTTGAAAACAGCGGACATATAGTTTTTTTCAGCCTTCGATGATGGGAATTCGACCCTGGTATACGGCACCGCCCGAATTGCGCATGAAATATTGCAGGTTCGGCAAGCTGTGAATCAGGCGCATCGGAATCAACGGCACTTTCTCCAGTTGCAGCGTGCGTGACTGGGATCCGCTGAACTCCATCGCATGGGATTCGGTCGTGGTGTTCGTACTGTTCGAGATGTTGACCACCCGAATAGCCGTCTCCCCTACCTTGTCCGAGAACCACTTGGCGGTGTCGCTATCTTCCAATCGTAGAATGATCTGGTTGTTCAGGTTGCCCAAAACCTGCAGCATTTTCGCGACGTTTCCGAGCTTTGCCTCCAGGTCCGCCCGCGCCTGAAATGCCACGAACGCCTTGAAGCCCGCGCCGCGCCCCTTGTTAAGGATCTGGATCACCTGTTCGTTGATCGCTTCCGCGATCTCGTCGATGATCAGCACCACCTCCGGCTTTTCTTTGTAGAAGTTGTAGATCGAGCCGCACACCGCCGCGACGTCCGACAGGGCCATCGACGCAATCGCCTTCTGAACGATGTTGTTTGACAGTGAATCGAGCCCCATGTACAGGACGGCCTTCTGCTTGATGATCTTGTCGATGTCCCAGATCTCGCGCTCGTCTTCGAAGTCGTCCGCTTTCGGGGCGAGCATCAGGCCGGTCTCGCCGGTTGCAAGCATCTGGAGCAGCGGTAGCGCCGACGCGATGATCCGCATGTAATGCTCGCGATCGTGCGTGTGGGTCGCGATCAGGCCGTCGATGGTTTCATGTCCGCGATCGTGCGCCGCGAACCGGTCCATGTAGAGTTTGGCCATCCCGTCGACGAGCGAAACGTCGTTCTTGCGCTGGGCATCCTTGACCGTCTGCGCGACGGTCAGTTCTTCCCAGTTCGGCAGACCGTTTTCAACGAAGAAGCGGCGCAGGCTGCGGTCCAGCAGTGTGCCGATACCCGACTGCGCGTACTTCAGGATCGAGCGCAGGTTCGGCTTGTCACCGACGTACAGCTCGCCTTTCACGGCGCGGTCGATGAAAAGAAAGGCGAAGTCACGAAACGGCCCCTCCTCCATCAATTGCGCAATCCGGGACGGAATTTCCGAAGGCTGTGACCAGTTTTCCAGCGGGTTCAGCCGGATCGACTCGTGCGGCTTCGCCTGATTGAAGTACAGGAATTTGCGGCCGGTGCGCGTGCACTCTTTCTCAACGCGGTTTTTCCAGTCATCGTCGTTTTTGGGGTCGACGATGATCAGCACGTCGTTCAGGGTGTGAATGACCTGCGTCGAGATCACCTCGTACGTCCGCGTTTTGCCCGAACCGGTCGTCCCGCCCACCAGCGTGTGTCCACCCATCGCCTTGTAGTGAAACGGCACACGGACCTTCTTCGGCTCCATGCCATGAATCCATGACGAACCCTGGGGCATCCGGTCCCGGACGCTGTCGCCCGGCGCGAACAGGAGCTCGATACGCGTTTCGACCGCGCGCCCGATATTTGTCCTGTTCAACCATCTCGGCAACGACGGAATGTCAGTCACTGGCATGCGCAAAATGTCGTGCGCAATCTGCGTGTGCTTCTGGGTCCATTCGAACCCAATACCGAGGAACATCGAGTTTTCCCGCTCACGCATCCTGTTCTGCGTGTCGAGCAGCTTTCCAATCTGGATCTTGCTCAACCACTTCGTGGAAATGGCCATCCGGAAGCTGAGCGCACGCCAGACCTGAACTCCGCGAATGACGAGCAGCGCGAGACACGCGAGCGCGAACGCCCAGCCGTACGGCATACCCGAGGCGAAGATACCGACCATCACGAACGGCCAGACAATCAACGGCCGGAACTCATAGATCGGGCGAAAGTGGTTGATGTAGTTCATGCGGCAGGCCGCTCCATGATCAGGCGGCCAGCGCGCTCAACCATGCAGATGTCATTGCCGGCCGCGCGCAGCAGGAGGCTGCGCTTTCTCAGTTGCTCAACGAGCGTGTCGCTTGTCATACCATACGCACCGATCAGGCGCTTCTGCACCGTCAGCCCCTTTTCATCCCACGTCACCCTGGCTTTCCCGGACGCCACGTCATCCGCCAGCGCCCGGAAAAACTCCCGCATCATCGCCGAGCCGGGACCGAGGATTTCGTTAAGCTCGTCGTCCGTTGGTCCAGCGCGCCCGACTTTCGGCGCCGCGGTGGCTGTCGGCATTTGAGAGGGATCGACCGCTGGCGCGCGTGCGACGTCCGCAGCCTGGTCCGCAGGGCCAGTCGCGGCTGCGGCTGCGGCCTGTGCGTCGCTGCGCTCCAACGCATCGAGCAGCGACTGGGAAAGCTGGGGACCGGCCGGCGCTGGTGCTGGGGCGGTCGGGGCCGGGGACGTCGGAGCGAGTGCGGGTGCATCGGGGCGAGTTTCGCCCACTGGCGGAACGACGACCATGCTCTGGGTATTCGCGATGGGCGACACGCCGGTCGCCGCCGCGGCAGCGGGAGCGGGAGCGGCCGGCTCAGATGCGGCTGGCGCAGTCTGTTGTGGCTGAAGCTCGAGCGCGACGTGCACAGCCGATGGCACATCAAATTTGACCGGCGCGAAAACGCCGCGCTGCGCCTTGCGTTCAAAATCGACCGCCACGTCCATCGCCTGCCGTACCACCTTATGCACAAGCGGCTCAAATCCCTGCG
Source organism: Paraburkholderia sp. RL17-337-BIB-A (assembly GCF_046025895.1). Lineage (NCBI taxonomy): Bacteria > Pseudomonadati > Pseudomonadota > Betaproteobacteria > Burkholderiales > Burkholderiaceae > Paraburkholderia > Paraburkholderia sp. RL17-337-BIB-A. The sequence goes on from NZ_JARESY010000003.1 coordinate 119,394, forward strand.
GGCTTTTCTCGGGGTTGATCGCCCCGAACAGGTCCGCGAGCACTGCTGTATCGAGGCCCGACAGTAACTCCGGTGAAATGACCGTCTGCGCGAACATCGCTGTGCGCATGCGCTCGCTCTTGAGCGGCGCAGTTCGACGCTGCACCAGATATTCGCTGTCGCCAATCCAGCTACCGAACGCCCCATGCGCGGCGGGATTCCACTGCGCGCGATCAGATGCCCGCGTGAAGTCGAAATGCCTGCACGGCTCGTCAAGCGATGAACATGCGGCCGCGAGGAATACGGCGTAGATGTACTGCGGCTCAAGCCGCCGCCGCTTGTCCGAAGTCATATCAGCCGCGAATTTCTGACCGCCGGCGAGGCGCATCGCATAGAACGTCGATTCGATGGTGGCCCGGAATGCACCACCCGGCTCCGCATGCAACTCGGGCGTGAGCGGCATCGACGAGAACCAGCCGGCGCACCGCTGAAGGACCGCGAGCCATTTCCGCTCGAACTCCGCCAGTGTGCTTTCGTTGGCACACTGGCGCACGAGCTCGATGCGCTTCTGATGGGTCGCAAGCAGCGCGTCCGGCGCGAGGGGACGATGGGCAATAGTCATCAGATGAATCCCTTCATCAGCTTGAGCGCGCCGGTACCGCTCGCACCTGCACCGCTGCCAAACATCCCGGCCAGCTTCGGAATCTCAAACGACAGCAGCAGTATGAACACCGCGAGATCGAATACATACGCGCCGCTGACCTGCGTCGATCCGCCTACGGTGGTCACCTTTGTTACCGCCGACGAGATATTCGTGCCCATCAGCTTCATCAGGACGGCCACCATTACGACATACATGCCGGAATGGATCATCCAGTCCAGCCACTTCTGGAAATAGCCACGCGTGTAGCTGGACAAGCCCAGCGCAATAGCGATAGGCCCGAGGACGATGCCGACGGCCGCCTGAATCTGCCCGACCGCCGAGTAATACATGAAGACGACCGACGCGAGACACATCACCACAAATGCCAGGAGCAGCACTATCACGTCTGTCAGCGTTGCGTTGAACTGGGTCAGTACGGTGATGACCGTCATCTTCGCCTTCAACGCGTCGAGAACGGTCCCCGCGAGTGTGCTCATCTGCGTGGAAATCGAATTATTGGCCCCGCCGCCAATATCGGTGGCAAGCGTCTGAAACCAGTTCCAGAATCCCGGTGCGGATGTGTTATAGCCCAGGTACAACGCAACGAAGATCCCGAGAATCGCAAGTTCTTCGAACAGGTTGACCCATGCGGAGATCGGATGATGGGTGCCAGAAAACCGGATTCCAACGAGTACCAGACTGATGACGCCAAGGCCCCACGCAAACTTGTTGGCCTCGGTGAGCACACCGGCGCTCGCGGTCACAGCGGCCGGAATGATATTTCCGAGCAGCCCCTGCATCTGGCTGATCGCATCCGTTGACCCTTTCGTGAAGTCTCCGTTATTGCTCGACAGGGGCGCGGTAGTGGTCAACGAACCGCCCGCCCCCGTGGATTGTGCAAATGCCGGTTGCGATGCCAGTGACGTCGCGACAACAACGCAAAGCGCCAGCAACATTGCACGCAATGCCAGGAAGGAAAAATTGCTCACGACTTATTGCCCCAGGACTTTCGACGAGCCGATCGTGGCGTTGTAAGCCGCCCGCTCCCGGTCCATCTGCGACTGCAGTGCAATACGCGCGTTATTGGTCGTCTGGTCGCCGGCAGTCCTGGCTGCCTGTGCGACGCTGTCGGCCTGCTGTTTCGCGGCCATCATCTGCAACATATCGCCGTTCTGGCTGGCCACGATGTCCAGCATGTGCGTCGTAAGTTGTGAGGTCACTTCCATCGTGGGCGACATGTTCAACTGGTTCTGGATTTCCTGCCGCCGCTGGGCGAGAGTGTTGACGTGTGACATGACATCATTGCCCTGCTGGAAGAGCTGCTTCGCTGTCTGGTCGTTGTTATTGATCAGCGTGCTCTGGTCTGTGAACCACTGGCTCGGCGTCTTGCCCGACTGCGTGATGAGCGCCTGGACCTTTGTCGCGTACTGGGCGTTGGATTGCAGGCCGCCGTAGAGCGATGTCAACGAACTGGTGTATTTCGTGAGCGAGCTGATGTCATTCGTGATCGTATTGGCTTGCGCGAGCATCGCCGCCGGATTCAGGTTCGTCGCCTGTTTCAGCTGGTTGAGCATCATCTGATACTGGTAGATGAGGTTCGTATCCTGATAGACCTCGCCTTTGACCGCCCCGATCGCTGACAGCGTATTCTGGATGAGGTTAGTCGGGTCAATGACGGCAAGCTGTGCGTTGCTTTGCTGCGCAAACCCGAAGGTCAGTGCGCCGGCCGCTGTAAGGGTACTGAGCAGTTTTTTCATCATGGTGAGGGTTTCCGGGAGCCAGACGTTAAGCGTTAGCAAGGACGTCGCGCACGTACGCGTCCTGCCAGTTATCGACGCCCGACTTCACGTGCTTGTCGAGCAGAGCCTGGGCACGTCCGTCCGAACGCAGGTAGGCAAGCGCCTCCTTCGGGAAGGCTGCCTGCAACATCCGGGTCTGTGTGGACGTCACCCAGAGGTAATCGCGGTTGGGGACGGCGTTCGAGATCATCCCGATCTGGTGCTGCGTAAGCCCGAAAATTTCGCTGTACAGCGCCTGATTGTTGATCGCGTCGCTGTTTGGCAGGTAGATCAGGTTTGGAATGTTCTCCTTCAGGATCTCGAAGTTTGGCACGCGCGCGAGCTGGCGCAATGACTGCGTCGCCATCAACAGCGCCGCGTTCAGTTTCCGGATCGTCACGGCCCAGATTTCCAGACGTGCATAGAACTTCGGGTACGTGAAGAAGAAGCCCGCCTCCTCGATTTCGATCACGGTGTAGCGCTTCCCATCCAGAATCTGCGCGATCCGGTAGAAGGCGTAGTCCATGAACAGCGCCGCAGCAACGGGGAAATTCTGGAAGAGATCGCCCATCTCGATGGACAGGTCATCCGAGAGCGAAAAGCCGTCCTCAACGTGGTCGAAGAAGCGCCCATTTTTCTGCCCGGCGGTCCAGACGGCCAGACGTTCGCGCAGTTCTGCAGGAAGCAGTGTGATCAGGCCCGACAGGCACCACTTCTCCGGCGGATACGCGGTTGCGAGCACGCGGATACGCTCATAGATGTCGGTTTCCTGCTGGGGTGTGCAGGTGTACTCCTCACCCTCGATCACAAGCTTTACCCATTCGGCCACGTACGACCAGTGCTTCTCTTCACCGATAAGCGAAAGCGGATTCACCGAAGTCGCGGCCTCGAACCGCCCGGTCGCGTCGATGAAGCGACCGCCGCCGAGGAGCGTTGGAATTCGCGTCGATCGGTCCTTGTCGAAGCGGATGCGGCGCGCGCCATGTCGTCCAGTTTGTGACATCAGGTAATTGAGCAGCACGGACTTGCCCGCGCCAATAGGACCCACGACAAGCGTGTGAGCCTTGCCACCGGGATGATGCAGATCCACGTTTTGCAACGTCCGGTGGCGGGTAGGCAGACACGTCAGCGGCCCGGTCCGGGTACCGGACTGTTGTGTCAGCCAGTCATTGACGGTCGAACCCTCGCCGACGCTACATAGCGGGGCGATGTCGGAGACCGCGGGTGTCTCAACAAATTGCAGGCGCTTTTGCTGGTCCCAGCGCCCCGGCAATGTCGAACACCACGCGGCAAAGAGATTATCTTTCTCGGGAATCACCCCGAAGCCGGCGTTACCAATGACGCCCACGACCTGGCGGGTCGCGTCTTCGCATTCCTCCGGTGTGCTGCCGTAGACCACAATCGAAATGTTCGCGAAGCCATACTGCTGCCCCTCAGCGTCAAGCTTGGCAAGCGCCTCGCTCGCTTCTTTCGCCAGAACTTCGCGACCTTCGTCGTTTTTCTGCTCTTCTTTCGTTGCCCACTGCTTGAGGATGGCGACCGGGTTGAATGCGGCCGCCTTGTAGAAACCACGGATTTTCTTGATGTAGGCGCTTGCGCGCGACGAATCCAGAAACCGGAACATCACGCATACGTCAAGTTCCGCGTCAATCTGCGACAGGACGTCCAGCGCCGCCTCCTGGAAGCCCATCCATTCCTTGACGCCGATGATGCGCGCATAGACCTTGCCGTGCGCCGACTCAAACATCAACTCGTTTGCGCCGATCGTGACGGTCGTCTCGGTCAGATGCGTGTCCAGCATCGTGACCGGATAGCGAACGCGCCGTTTGGGCGTGCTTGGGTTCGCACGCTGATGCAGGAACGACAGAACGTTCTGCAACTGGAGGCGCTTAACTTTCAGGCGGGTGACGCCTCCAGTGAAGCCGTCGATCACCGCTTCGAACCGTTTGATCTCGTTCTGGATCCTGGTAAGGTCGAACACGAAAGCGCTGCGAGCGAGAAGCATATCCTTGGCCGCTTCGAACATGGCGACGGCGACATTCTTGCCACCGATTGTCATGTGATAGCCGATCTTGTCGAAAATGCGTGACAGGCCGGTTTCAGGCGTGAACGCGAGTGAAAGAGAATGCGAGTTTCGGAAATACTTGCCACTGCCGATATTGGCCTGGTTGATGGCGTCAACCCGCGCGTCCGCCGCGGATGCGAAGTCGCCGTCAATTCCACCCCTCACCCGGCGATGGGAAACCCGCCACCACGCAGTGACGCGGTGGTCGAAATTTCGGCACGCGTGGTCCAGATTGTCCCTGGCAGCGGTGATGTCCGCCGGATTTGGGGTGTCTGCGTCGATGCCGTCAAACTCGAAGACCGTTAGCAGCGAGCCATCCTTGTCGAGGACAAGCTCGGGCGTTACCAACGTCATCCACGGAGCAACTTCCTGGACCGCGCGTTTCGTGAACGGCATTTTCAGCATGGGAGGTCCTGATCAAAACCGTAAGGGCGCTTGAACCGCGCACTGAATTTCGCATTGGGTTCGGCCTCGTAGACGTCCGGGTAGCGGTTGTAGACGAGCATGACAAGCCGCCACCACGGATCCTTCGAACTACGCCAGCGGAGATAGAAATGAACCACTACGCCCACCAGCAGGAACGACGGACTCCAGCTCGTATACGTCAGCAATGCGGTCAGCGTGCCGTTCAGGATTGCGAGCATGCGATCGGCGCCGCCCATCTGGCGGGGCAAGGAAAGCCCGCGACTGACCTTGTGCTGGCGCATATCAGCAGGCGACTGCCATGTGGAAGTGATCGCGCATGACTGGCACCGCGACCGAGGCGATACCGAGACCGACCAGCACAACCGAGAATGTCTTCGCGATATTGCTTTCGGAGTTCGCCACCGCGACGCCGCCCAGCGTAATCAGCACGATGCCGATGCCGTAGAGATACGGGCCGCTGATCAGGTTGCTGATCGTGCAGATGATGTCGGTCAGACCCGTGAGCGTTGAATAATCTCCCGCAGCCATCGCCGCGGCCGACGCCACGCTCAGCACCATACCCATGACCATCGGCTTGCCCGGACGCAGCCTCTTTGCTACTGCGAGGGCCGTACTGAAAAACTTCTTTTGCTTCATTTTTTGATGCTCCCGTTAAAAAACACGTCGTAGGTCGTAATCGTTACTGCGAAAACCCCGGATTTCGACGATTTCAGAGACGTGCCGCATTTCACCGGTCCGCTTGAAATGCACCACGTAGTTGAAACAGTCGGCGATGTTCTTGCGCATGTCGGCCAACTCCCAGCGCGAGCCGGGAGGAATGCCTAGCATCGCGAGGCTTTCCAGACGGCTGAGCGCAGTGCGCGCGTTGTTGGCGTGAAGTGACGCAAGGCCACCGTCGTGGCCCGTGTTGAGCGCCTGCAGGAGGTCGTAGCCCTCGCCGCCGCGCACTTCGCCAACGATGATCCGGTCGGGACGGAACCGCAGGCAGAGAGCAACCAGCAATTGCGTCGTGACGTTGGTGTCAGCATTCGAGAGCAGCCGGACGCGATTCGGAACCTGCACCTTCAGTTCCATCGTGTCTTCGATGGTGATGACGCGCTGGTCCTCGGGGATCACGCTCACGAGTGCGTTGAGAAACGTCGTCTTGCCTGCCGATGTGCCGCCCGCGACGAGCACGTTCTTGCGCGACTGGACAAGCGCTTTCAGCGCGCGCATGAGCGCTTCGTTCTCGATGCCATCCTCGAAATGGACCGCCTCGGCTTCCTCAGGCCGTGCATTGGACTTTGCGAAGGCGCCCATGCTCACGTAGTCCTCGAGCGACATCTTCGATTCGCGGTGTTTCCGTATGCTGAGCGCGTGGCCGTCAATGGCGGTCGGATTCATCACTGCCGCAATACGCAGGTTCTTGTGACCAGCGTTGATGATTCCCTTGTCGCTGCCGGCGCGGGCCGACTTGTCCACGGACGACGCCAGCGAATGAATCGCGCCTTCCAGATGCTCCGGGCGCAGATCGACGTTGACGCGCGACATCACGCCGCGGTGCTCGATCCAGATGTTGCGATGGTCGTTGATCATGATTTCCGCGATGTCAGGCGCGTCGAGAAAATCCTTTACCGGCGAGAGCGCCTGGAAGAACATTTCGACGGCGCCCGCCTTCAACGGCTGCAACTTCAGGACAGGGTTATCGTCAAGGTCGGACATGCGATGCTTTGGGGCGGTCTAACATGGGACTATTGTTGTTGCTGCCTCTGTCGGGCAGGCTGCAAAAGGGATGCGAAATCAAACGGCTTTCGCGCCACGTAGCAGGGAGAATTGCGGAATGCTCCCGTCGCTGGAAAAGACTCGCGCGCATGGGAAGAAGGCTTTAACGCGTTACAACCATTTCGGGAGAAAGACCCCGAAAAACATATAGCTTTTGGTCGCCAGCATCCCTCCACGTTCGACAGGTCGCAAAACGTCTGGACGAAAAAAAACCCGGCACAAGGCCGGGTTCGTTCGAGAGCGTTCACCGGGAGCGACCCCGGTTCAACAGATGACTTCCACGGTTTCGCCAAAAGGCGCCCGACGTGCCCGCGCGAGCGGTGTGGTCGAGGCCCACAGCACCGGAAAGTGCGGCGCGACGGCGGGAAACTTCCCCTCCATATCCGTCAGGTAGACCAGAAACGCCGGATTCGGGCCGTCTGCGACGACGCGGTTGAAGGGCTCGGTAAACGTCGTCCCTCCCCCGCCCCTCACAGGCTTGATCTCCTGCGAGTCGCCCGGTTCGAAGATCTGCACCTGCGTGACGCGCGTATCGCAGTCCATCACGATCAGCCGCGCGGGCCTGAGTGAATGAAACACCGAAAGTATCTCGGCATCGAACTGCGCCTGCGTCTCGTCAAAGACGGATCCGCTCGAGTCACGCACGAAGACCGCGTCACCGACCGCCGGCGTATGCAACGAGGGCAGATAGAACCCAAGGTGCAGATACCGGCGGTTCGGCGTGGCGAAGCTATAGTCGGTCGGAGACGACTGCTGCGCGAAACGGTGAAGGACCGCGCGCCAGTCAACGACCGGCCGTACTACTTCCCCAGCCATTGCCTGAAGGTCACTGGGCAGCTTGCCGCGCATCTGAGCCGCTTTCGCGGCCTGCACGACGGCGACCTTCCACTCGGCTTCCTTCACCGGCTTATCCTGCCCCTTGTACTGCCGGACCTCGCCGCAGGAAGCCCCGGAGCCGGGCGACGGATCACCCGGTTGCCCGGTTGCCTGCTGCTGGGGTTCACCACGCCTGTCACGCGGCTGCCCACCCGCACCCTTTCCATCCGGTCCTGAAGGCTGACCGTCCGGCTTCGGTTGTGCGTTCGCTTGCGGCTGGGGCTGCTTCTGCTTCGCGTCCTGGGAAAGCGCGCCATAAATCTCCTCGGCGGACTTGCCCGAAAAGCGCGGATCACGCAACGCACCCTTCGGCAGTTGCATTCCCGACGAAATCACGATCGGGTTGATCGCGTGATCGCAGGCGTCGTTCCAACGCTCGTCCTCACGCGCGTCCTTACGCCAACAGTGACCATTGACCACGTGCAGTACTTCGTGCGCGAGCACGCCGCGAACTTCGATATCGCTCAACGTGTCCAGGTAGTCGGGGTTGTAACCCAGCGACTCCCCGTCCACCCAGAACGTCCTGGCGGACCGGTCCTCAACAATTTTCAGGCGCAACGCGAGCGCGCCAAAAAACGGTTGCGACAGAACCAGCTCCGTTCGCTGCTTCGAAATGCGCGGATGAACCGCGCCGTTGCTCGCCACCATCATGGTGCGGTCCATGACCTCCCTCCTTACGCGACAAGGCGCAGTTGGGCGGTCTGTTCCGCCGGCTCGATTTCCGATTCAGGCGTAATGCCCATGAACGCGGCCATCAGCCCCTCGATCTCGTGTGCCTTGCTGGCCACCTGCGACCGAAGCACACGCGACTCCTTCAGATCCGCACCCGTGTGAACCGCGAGGTGCGTCTTCGCCTGTTCGAGGATATGGGTGAGCTTCGGGTCGTTGGCGAAGTTCAGCTTCGGCAGCAACGCGCACAGATCGCGCACGTTGTTGGCGACGTCGAGCCGGACATTGCCAGTCGCATACAGGCGCGAAGCCATCTGCGACACAGCCTCGTACAGGCGCTGGACGAGTTCCTCGTTCGCGGTCGCAACCGAGGCAAGAACGTGCTGGTCGAGCTCACTTTTCAGCGTCGTCAGCACGTTCTCGGGCAGGTCAACGCCGAACTGGCTGGCGTCCGGAAACGGCAGCACGGCCATCTTGACGCCGAACTTCGTGGACAGTTCCGCGAGGGTCGGATAGTCCGCCTCGTTGAAAAGTCCGTTCAGTTCCGCGCGTGCGCGTTCCTTCAGGTCCAGATAGTCAGTGAGAAACACGGACACCGCCAGATCGAATTCGTCTTTCAACGAACGCATCTTTTCGGCAAACTCCATGTACACCATCGTCGGCAGCAGCCGCACGCCAAGCTGGTCGTACTTCAACGAATGATCGTAGAAATACGACCGGATCCGCCCGGCGATCGTCACAACTTCCTTGAAGCTCGGTGCGTGTTCCGGCAGAAGGCGTTTGTTGAATCTGCCGATACCCTTCGTGTGGTGCCGGGTTTCGACCTCTTCGGTGGCCTTGCCGTCGAATCGACGGGCAACCCACGTGGAAATCGTGACCGAGCACAGCATGACCTTCGACTGGATGTTAGAGATATTCATGAGAAAACTCCGTATAGAAAGGGAATGGATGAAGCGAAAAAAATGGCCCTGGGTGTCCGAAGACACGTCAGAGCCATGAAGGGATGAAGCGTGAGAAAGACTGAGGCGAAATTAATCGCCGCGGATGATGTCGCCGATCTGTCCGGCCTGAGCCCGGATGAAGGCGTACGAGTTCTGGACTGCCGGCGTCCGCTGTACCGAATCACGAACCAGCAGCGCCGCAAACTCGCGGTGCCCCGCGTCGATCAACCGCTCGGTGTACGTCACCACGCGATCGAAATTCGCCTCGCTCGCGCGAGCAGCCAGTGCAGTTGCCACGGCGTAGAGGGCCGACGTCTTCTCCGGGATCACTGCCGTGTCCGGCGTAAGGAGAATCGCGTCGGGCGACGGCAGCTCGCGGTAGATCTGCAGGAAGCTCACGAGCTCCGTTGCGGCGCCTTCGCCAACCGACCCCGCGTACGAGATGTGCTCAAGATGCCTGGGCACAATCTCCATCGTCTTCGCGACGAATCCCCAGCTACGGGAACTCGGCGCGTTTTCGATGTCACGCGAGGTCTTCTGGACGGACAGCAGGTCCGGACGGAATCGCAGGAACGCGATGAGTTCCGCCTGGACATTCGAGCGCACGGCCCATTTTGTCCAGTCGTCGATGGTCGGTTCCAGCTCGACCACCGTGGCGAAACGCGAAATGACCGGATCGAGAATCCCGGTCACGCCAGCGTTATCAGTTCGACGGTTGGTTGCCGCCAGAAACGTCACTTGCGGCGGCAGAACATGCTCACCGACGCGACGCGCAAGCAGCAGTTGCATCTTGGCTGCCTGAACAGCGGGCGAGGCCTGTCCCAGATCGTCCAGAAACCAGATGAGCGGGCGTCTTGCCGTCATCGCGCGTTCCAGATCGCCGAACGGCAGGAACTTGGCGGTGGTGCCGTCGGCGCCGGGGAACGGCAACCCTTTCGAGTCGGTCGGATCCTCGACTACCGGGTGGCTGATGAGCAGTTCGTGATCGGTGTCCCGCGCTGTCTGCTCGACGATATCGCTCTTGCCGATACCCGGGCGACCGGTGATGAGTACCGGCAGACGCTTCGGGACATACAACGAGAGCAGCTCAGTGAGTTGAGCGGGCGTAACTTTCATGATGGCTTTCCAGAAAAGAGAAAGCCCCGAAAGGACTACGCCCGTAGGGACGTGGTCCCTTGGGGGCGATAAAAGGATGCCGACGTGTCGGCGAGGTCGATGCGTCAATGACGCGGGTGAAGACCTCAGTGTAGGGAGCGAAGCACGGTCGGCGGCGTCGAATCGTTGCATTTTCATACCGTCTTAACCGGCGCCCGTTGCTCAACCGCGCCGATGGCCGCGACAGACGGACGTAAAAAAACCCGGCGCGAGGCCGGGTGTGTTCAAGGAATTGGGCTGATTCAGGCTGCGCGTTGAGCCACCATCGTCTTTCCACCATAGACAGCCGGATGGATCAACGCGACGCCCCCCGCGCGGATTGTGTTGTGCGTGCGCATCAATACTTCGCGTTGCGCCGCGCCAGCAGCTTCCCATTCGGCCTGCTGTGCCTCATCGAAGCCGGCAAGCTCGAAAACCGCGCGGCGCCGTGCGGCCGCGCGAACGCCGAGCAGCTTCACCCCGAACGATCCGCGCACCGCCTTCTTCGACACGCGATTCGCATCGTCCGGTCGGTCCAGCAGGTCGAGCAGATACGGCAGATTGCCACTGTCGATGGCGTTCGAAAATTCGTTGCCGAATTCGAACGTTTCGCGACCGTGCTCAAGCTGTGCAATCTGCATCTGCTGGTCGAACGAGCGCTGGCTGATCCGACCTGCCGCGCGCTCCTGCCGAAGACGCACGATCGACGTATCGCGACGCGAATCCGCCATGAGCCGGCGAAACACCTCCGCAAACGCCGAGACCGGGGCGCCCAGCGACTGCGCGGTAGCGTAGCGGTCAGGCAGGCCGTACGCCTGCACCAGACCGTGGCGGAACAGCAGATCGTCGACTTCCACGAAAGACGGTTCGTTCGGTGCGAGCCGCATCACCAGCGCGAGAAGTGCCGCATTGCCGGAGGTAATTCCGCCCTTTTCACGCGACATCACGCTCGCGAGCGTTCGGACCTTCTCTGGTGACATCGCTCCACGCAGTTCCGGGACATCGAGCAGCACCTTGCCCCGGCGCACATCCGTCGAGAACTTGTCGGGAAGCTCGCGATATTCGGCCAGGACCGCCTCTGGAACCGGCATCCCGTCCGCGAGCGCGTAAGCAACATGGACCTCGTGCCGACCGTTGCGATGGCGCGTGGACGTAGCCCACGAGGCCGCCAATCGACGCGGCAGACAACGTATGCAAGTAACGCGCATTCTGTTGTCGCTGGTCCTTTGACGGATAAGTAATGGCATTCATCACACGACGGAAACCCGGTTGCGGTTCGGTCGGCAGGTCCACACCGTACGAGCCGTCGGCAAGCACCCGGACGCGCAGAACGATTCCATTGAAATAGAGCCCGAGAGCCGGTGAACATTCCGACTCATCCATCGTCTTCAGCAACGCGTGGAGGCGCGGAGGCAACATCACCTTTCCCGTTCCCGGGTCGAGCTTTACCCGCTCCGTGATCGTTGTGCCGCTGGTGTATTCGACCTTAACTTTCGCGAGTTTCATCGGCGACCTCCCGAACTGGTGTCAATGCCGCCAGCCAGACGCAGGCCTTCGAGGAACGACTGATAACCGCGCGTCGATTCGATCTGCTCGATCGGCACGTAGTTTTCGCCACCGCCAGTCAGGTCCGAGCGGCCGGAGCGCGTGCGAAAGCTGAGTGCGACGCGCTTCTGGCAGGGCTGGTCCAGCACATCGACAAACAGCGTCTCGGTACGAAGCGAAACGCGGCCTGGAATGTTTCGCCGGGCCGGTTGAAGGATGATTTCATGCGAACGCAGACGAAGGTCTTGCGCGACACGTCGAAGTACACGCGTTGCCTGCTGCTGAAGGGCAGCGGTCGCGCCTGCGGACGTGCGGTCCGCATGGAACAACTTGGGTAGTTTCATGGTTGTGTCTCAGAAGGCGAGACAGCGCCCTTGCGGGGCTGCCCCGCAAGGGAAACGCGCTAATTAAGGTGCGTAGAAGGGGTTCAGTGGGTGATCCGGTAACCGGACCCGCTGGAGATGAGATAGACATGTTCGCCGGGGGAGAACTGCTGATCGTCGACCTGCGACACGACCACCGTTTCACCGTTGGCCCGTCGCAGGAAGACCTCAATGCCGCTGTGACGCGACATCATTGCGCTGACGTGTTGGGAAATCACGCCCGCAGCGGCACCGGACAAGGCGCCGGAAATGTAGCGGCCCCGACCGTTCCCGATGATCTGGGAGCCAAGAAACGCACTCGCCGCCGCACTGACAATCGAAGTCACCCCCGACGAGTCGGAACTGCTTTCGATGGTGATTGAACGCACACGAATGATCGTCGCTGCCTCCATCTGGCCGATGCGCTGCACGTCGTAACGCTGGTACGTGTTCGGCGAACCGAAATCCGCAGAAGCGCAACCCGTCAGGATGGAAAGAACGAGCGTGGAGAGAAGAAGTTTGAACATGGCTGGCTCAAAAAAATGGCAAGCACCCCGCAAAGGGTGCCTGCCTGATGGGAAGCGGTTTTGGAGAGCGGGAGCGACTTCCCCGCACTCGTGCTGAACCGTCGATTACGACAGACGGCGAAGATGATGCAGATCGATGTTCCCGTTTTTGACGAGGTGTCTTGCCGCTTCAAACGTAAAGCCCGGATCCCATCTCACGATGGCGGATCCATCGGTCCAGACGGAACTGATCGTGCCGCTGTACACCTTGGGCGGATGCGCTTCTACGTCCGTTGCACTCACACGTTGATCGGCCGTGAAGCCATTCAGCGTTTGAACCTTGACGATCGGAGTGGATGCGATTGCAGACATGGGAAAAGCTCCTTGAAGAAGGGGGAGCCTTTCCCTGTGGGAAGAGGCTCCCCACATGGGTGAAATTGATATTCGACGGGCATCAGCCCGGCTAAAACATGCAGTCAGTAGCCTCGCCTGGTACGCCAGGCAGGATGCTGAAGCTTGGAAGATGCTCACCTTTCTGGTTTGCGTCGTGGCCCTTGCTGCTGCGATCGCATCGGTTAGCAACACGCCCTTCTCGTTGTAATCCGTAGCTCAAGCCGAACTTTATTGCCGGTCTTCAGGCTGGCTTTTTTCGTCCGTTGGAAATTGGCTGCGGTGAAAGCTGGTTCGAAATCGGGATGTTTCTGCCGCAATACTTCCGGGGTGCGGTGTACGAGCCTGAGAGAGACTTCATTCTATCGAGCGCGTCTCGTCTGCCCCTTTCGAAAGACAAGATATTTGGCGCTCATTGCCGACGCGGCGTCTGACGCGGCTTGACTGAATGCTGTGGCTGCGAAGATGAATCATCCAGTTCACTTCGACACGCGGCCGTTGTCAAAGTAGTTGTCGCCTCGACAATTAAATTTCAGGCGGCTTTTCGCTCCTGGTAGCGGGGTTGTGGAATGACGCCATCGTCGTCGGCCCGATCCGGATTCAGATGCACGGCATGTATGCGCTTCCAGTTGCGGGCGGGGCCTTTCCAACGCAGCGGATTACGCTGCCGCGCAGTCTCGTAGAGCGCTGCACGTCGATCCAGGATGTCCTGATCGAGATTGGCATGACGCTGGGCTGGCGTCACGAACCGGATCGCGCTGTGACGATGTTCGTGGTTGTACCAGCGCACCAACCCGGCAACCCAGGTCCGCGCGGCGAACAGGGTATCGAACGCCTCCAGCGGATAAGCGGGTCGGTACTTCAGCGTTTTGAACAGCGATTCCGAATAGGGATTGTCGTTGCTCACGCCCGGACGACTCAATGACGGCATAACGCCCAGCGCCTGCAAGGTGGCCAGCATCGTGGCCCCCTTCATCGGACCACCGTTATCGGAATGCAGAATGACCTGGTTGGGCTGTATTGCTTCACGCGCACAGAGATCCTTGAGTACCTCGCTGGCCTGGGCGCTGCTCTCTTCGGCATAGACCTGCCAGCCGACGATCATGCGGCTAAACACGTCCATAAACAGATACAGATAGAAATACTGCCCACGAACCGCCGCCGGCAGGTAAGTGATATCCCAGCTGTAGAGCTGGTTCGGCGCGTCGGCACAGACCGCGCGTGGCTTGCTGCGCACGGTCGTCGGGCGTTCACTACGCCGGTGCGCGAGTTGATTCTCCTCGCGCAGTACCCTGTAGAAGGTCGATTCCGAGGCGATGTAGCGTTGCTGGTCAGCCAGGCGTGGAACGATCTGGCTCGGCGGCAGATGACCGAATTCGGCTGAGTTCGCGACAGCCAGCAATTCGGCACGTTCGGCAGCGCTCAGCTTGTGAGGCGGCTCAAAGCAGCGTAACGAGCGCCCATCCACCGCGTCAGGCTGAGCGCCCTGCCAGCGCTGTACCGTCCGGGCGCTCAGCCCCAGCACCTCACACGCGCGTGCCTGGCGAGCACCGCCCATGGTCGCCTCGCTGATCAAACCAATCAATGTTTTGCGCTCTTCGAGGGCCGTCATTCGGCCTCGTCCCCGAACAGCGCACGATACTTTTTTTGCAGCACCAGCAGCGCCGCGGCTTCAGCCAGCGCTTTCTCCTTGCGGTTCAATTCGCGCTGCAGTTGCATATTGGCGTGCTTCAGTTCACGGACTGCCTGGGCGCTCTCGCGCCGGCTTCCTGTCCCGCCGGCGGCGCAGAAGTCCGCGCGCCATTGATCGAGATGATGGACAAACAGGCCCCGTTCACGACACCACGCGTTCAGGGCCTCCTCGACCAGCCCATGGCTCTGCTGCAAGGCCAGCAGGCGCTCTTCCAACGACCAGTCTTCCGGACGTTTTGCGTGTCCGGATCCATCGCCCCGGGTCGATGCAGCGGCACCTTTCATCCAGTTCTTTAAGGTCATTACGTTCATGTTCAATTCATCGGCCACGGATCCGATGGTGCGACTTCCGCGGTGAAAGACCTTCAATAGCGCCTGCTCTTTAAACTCGACAGAATACGTTTGTTTCAACTTCAACTTGCACCTCTGATCTCTTTAAATCAAGAAAATTCAGAGGCGACATCTATTGTGACGCAGGGGGACACGCCATGTCCCTCCAGATCATTGACCCTTCGACGCTTCGCCAGCGCCTCGAACATCAGGTTGCGAGCCTCGCTCGCTTCGTGACCAGCACCCCTGAAGTTGACGCCCTTCTCGACTCCGAACGCAGGTGTTGCGATCGGTGTCAGCGGGAAAGGACAGGGGTTCGGGTTGGGTAAAGCCGCGGGTAGGGCGCTCCGTAGCTCGCCAATTGCTGTAGCGCCAGCCCGTTAGCGGTCGTGTCCTTGTTCACACGAGTAAGACGCCAACTGGTGCCGGCAAGTGAGGCTCACAAAAAGTCATGTGTCGCCGGCCGTAACGGCTGCGATGGCTTGACGAGGAGATGTCACGATTCACGAAAGATAGCAGGCGGCCTTTGACATGTAACGATAGTGGCGGAGCCGGCGGCTACAAGTGACGTGATGACATATCACGCACATAGAACCCAATGATTTTCCCTGTTATCCAGGCAAGGACTCGATGACCGGAATACAGGCGACGTATGCATTCTTACGGCAGGCTGATGCCCGCTGCACATTGCATGGGCATCGGCTGACGCCCCGGCGCCGGCAAGTCCTCGCATTATTGCTGAGCCGGAGCGCCCGCGCCACGGCGTATCAGTTGCTGGAAGACATGCGGGCGGTCCGCACCAAAACCGCACCATCCACTATCTACCGAGCCTTGCATTTCCTGATGGAGCAAGGCCTTGTGAGGCGCGTCGCCACGACCAGTACCTTTATGGTGTGCGGCGACGTCGATGGACAGCACGAAGTCTTCATGGTGTGCAAGCGCTGCGGGTCGGTTTCGGTGGTCCACGACGAGACGCTGCGAAAGACGCTCGAGTGCGCGGCGCGCACCGCTCACTGCGTCGTCGATGGCCAGGAAACGGAAATTAAGGGGTTGTGCGAGTCCTGCTCGTATGCCGGGTGACCTTTTGTACCCGCCTCGCAATGCAGTCACGAGCGAGAAAAAAACGCCATGCGTGTATTATTTTTCAATGTTATGTTATAACATCTCCTATTGCATTTAACAGTTCGCGTTCAAAGGCTACTGATCCCGATAGCGGTGGCTTTAGAAGTACCGCCGCAGTGCGGTATTGCCCGGGACAAGGACAACTGGGCGCGATGACGCAGGGGATACCGCGTAGCGCGATGCGACCTATTCAATAACCACAATCGACTTAATGAAACACCGCACATTTTTCTCTCACGCTGCGCTGCTGCTCTTCGCGCAAGCGCTAGCGGGCCATGTCTATGCCGCACCGAGCGACGGCTCGGTAGGCGGCCTCGTTACGGATAGTCTCGGCAAGCCCGTCGCGGATGCCAATGTGGTCCTTCAAACCGCAACCGGGGCGTCGGCAGGAACAACAAAAACCGATGCAAGCGGGCATTTCGCGGTGCAGAACGTCGCGCCGGGGACCTATGCGATCGTTGTTAGCGCAACGGGTTTTGCTAGCGGGAGCAGCGTTGCCACCACCAGCCTCGCAACGGCAAGTTCTGTTACCGTCGCGCTCACAAAAAGCGACGCGATTGACGTGCAGGTGAGTGCCCAGCGCCTCGACCAGGCGCGCAACGGACTGTCGCCGGAAACCGGCAGCAGTGTGTACCGGATCACCAACTCGGACATCAAGAACATGCCGCAAGGCGAAGCGACGACGCTGAACCAGGTGCTGCTGCAAGCGCCGGGCGTCGCGCAGGATTCGTACGGCCAGATCCATGTCCGCGGCGAACACGCGAACCTGCAGTACCGGATCAACGGCATCATGATTCCGGAACCGATCTCCGGCTTCGGCCAGTCGTTCGATACCCGCATCATCGACCAGGTGGACCTGCTCACCGGCGCGCTTCCCGCGCAATACGGGTTGCGCACGGCCGGCATCGTCGACATCAAGACCAAGTCGGGCGAAGCGGGCAACGGCGGATCGATAGACATGTACGGCGGCAGCCACGGCACCGCGCAGACAAGCGGCAACGTGTACGGCACGGAGGGCGCGCTGACTTACTTCTTCAGCGGTTCGGCCGGCGTCAACGATCTCGGCATCGAAGCGCCCACCTCGGACGGCTCGCCGCTGCACGACCACACCCGGCAAGGCAATGCGTTCGGCTACATGTCGTACCTGATCAACCCGCTTACCCGCGTCAGCGTCGTCTTTGGCACCGCGAGCAACCAGTTCCAGATCCCGAATACACCCGGTCAGCCGACCAACTTCACGCTCAACGGCCAGACCAGTTTCGATTCGGCCGCGCTCAACGAAACCCAGAGTGAACTCAACAACTTCGCGACCGTCGCGTTGCAGGGGACGAACGGCGACAAGCTCGACTATCAGGTCGCGTACTTCACGCGCTATACGCGCACGCAGTTCAACCCCGATCCGATCGGCGACCTGCTCTTTAACGGCGTCGCTTCGCAAGACTTCCGCAGCAATTGGGCCAATGGACTGCAGGGCGATACCACCTACCGGCTGAACAGTTCGCACACGCTGCGCGCCGGCGTGTATTTCGAACAGGACCGCGCGGTCGCCAACGACAGCGTCTCGGTGTTCCCCACGGTCGATGGCGCACAGTCCTCCGACCAGCCGTTTACGATCAACAGCGCGAGCACGACGATCGGCAGGCTCTTCGGCGTCTATGTGCAAGACGAGTGGAAGGTGAACGACAAGCTCATCATCAACTACGGGTTACGCTACGACAAAATGAACGAAGTTGTCGACGCCAGTCAGTTGAGCCCGCGCGTCGGCCTGGTGTACAAGGCAACGCCGAGCACCACGCTGCATGCAGGCTACGCGCGGTACTTCACACCTCCCCCTCTCGAACTGATCGCGCCGACCACGGTGGCGCAGTTCAACAATACGACGAACCAGGCTGCGAACCCGCAAAATTCGCCGGTGCAGCCGGAGCGCAGCGACTACTTCGACGTCGGCGTAACCCAACGTGTCACCTCCGCCGTCACGGTAGGCGTGGATGCTTACTACAAGAAGGCGACCGATCTGCTCGACGAAGGGCAGTTCGGCACCGCCCTGATCAACACGCCGTTCAACTACCAGACCGGCCACGATTACGGCGTCGAATTGACCGCCAACTACAAGGATGACCATTTTTCCGCGTACGCGAACCTGGCGCTCAGCCGCGCAACTGGCGAAAACATCGTCTCGGGCCAGTTCAATTTCGATCCCGCGGAACTTGCGTACATCGCCAGCCATCCCGTCAACCTCGACCACGACCAGTTGATTACTGGTTCGGCGGGGATCGCCTACACGTTTGCGCGCACGACCTACAGCGCGGATACCACCTTCGGCAGTGGTCTGCGCAGCGGCTTTGCGAACACGGACCATGTGCCGTTCTATGTGAATATCAACCTCGCGGTCATCCATCACTTCCAGGCTCCCCTTATCGGCAACTTCGATGGTCGCCTGGTCGTGGTCAATCTGCTCAATCGCGCCTACGAATTGCGCGACGGTTCCGGAATTGGCGTTGGCGCCCCGCAGTTCGCACCGACGCGCGCTTTCTACGCAGGCGTCACGAAATACTTTTAAGCCGCCCGCGCGGCGTCCCGCCGCGTGAGCAGGAACCCACGACACCATGAACGATTTTTCCGAACTGTTTCTCGCCGTGCGCCTGGGCGGATGGGTCATCTACCCCTTGACCGTCCTCGCGGTGGCCGGCCTTGCGATCATCCTCGACAATGCTTATTCGCTGCATCGGTTCGCGCGAATTCCAGCCCGCATTGACCAACTGATCGAAGCCCCCGTCGTCGATTTCGCGCAGACACGCGCACAGATTGCGGCGCTGCCCGAGCGCCATGCCCTGCGTAGCTTCGCCGCGCCGATTCTTGATGGCGGCACTGCGCCGATCTGGTGGATCGAGTCACGTGCCGAGACCGCCGCGCAGCATATCGAGCGCGCGCTGAACCGCGGGCTGTGGTTGCTCGAAACCATCGTGACGGCCGCACCACTGCTGGGACTGCTCGGCACGATTATCGGCATGATGCACTCGTTCCGGCTGATCGGCGGACAGGGCGTGGTGAACCCGACCGGTGTGACGGGCGGTGTCGCGCAAGCGCTGATCGCGACCGCGATTGGCCTGCTGATTGCTCTGGTCGCGCTCTTCGCGTTCAATTATTTTTCCCGGCGGGTCGGCGAGTTGCTCGATCACTTCGAGCGGGTCGGCACACGGCTGATCGGGCAGCTCCGACTCGACCAGGAAGATCCGGAAGAAGTGGCGCAACGCCGGCTCGACCGGGAGCGCGCGGAAGGGCCGGCGCAGTTGTGGCTCGCCCGTGAGCATGCGCAAGGACCGCGCACGTGAAACTGAAACGCTCAAGACAGGCTCGGCGCGGGAAGATCGAAATCATCCCAATGATCGACGTGATGTTCTTTTTGCTGGCGACGTTCATGCTCGCATCGCTTTCGATGCAGCGGCTTGATTCGATGAAGATCGACTTGCCGGGCGGCCAGGCGCAACGGCTCAATCTGGACACGCCGCTGACCCTCACCGTCACGCGCGCCAATGCTATCTTCGTCAATCGGCAGCCGGTGCCGCTCGCGGCGCTAGCGGGCGAACTGCGGCCGTTGCTGAAACCCGACGGCAACCTGGTGGTTGCCGCCGACGACGCCGCGTCGCACGGCGTGGTCGTCAAGGCGATGCTCGAAGCACGGAAAGCCGGCGTGCAGCACTTCCTGATCGCCGTTCACCATGAGTAACGTCGGCCGCCTCAGCAATACGTCCTTGCTGGACGAACCGAGAGCACGCATCGTCGTTGCGGTGGCCGTCGCATTCGCATTGTGGTGCGCAGCGCTCGTGCTCGTCGGCGGACTGCTCGTGACGCCTGAGATCACGCCGCCGTCGCCTCCGAATCTCGACGCTCAACTCGTTGAAATTGAGCCCCCGCTGCCAGCCACAAACACGCCCGCGCAGGCCGCGCCGGCGCATCCGGCACCGCCGGCGAACATCAAGCATGCAACGCCCGCGCCGGCACATCACGCAACTCCCGTACACCAGGAACCGTCCCAGCAAGCTGCCGCGCATGTGGCGCCGCCAGCAGCGCCCTCGGCCGCTGCGGCGCCATCCCCCGCGCCTTCTGCGCCGCCGGCATCGGCCATGTCATCGGAGAGTGTCGTCAATCGTTCACCGCCCGCGACCGCCCTCGCCGCAAGCGGCAGCGGCCATACTGGCGCGCACGTAATCGCGCAGCCACTGCCGGAAATCCCGGACGACTTGCGCGAAGCCGCGTATCACGCCATTGCGCTTGCGCGTTTCACGATTCACGCGGACGGCTCCGTCGAGGTCGAACTCCTGCAGCCGACGCAACAGCCGCGTCTGAACGAGCTGCTGCTTGCCTCGCTGCACAACTGGCGCTTCTTCCCCGCCACCGAGAATGGCAAGCCAGTCGAGAGCCAGCAGGACGTTCGCGTCCACCTCGTGGTCCAGTAGCGCATACCTGGCGTATGCACTGGCAGCGACCTGATGTAGGAACGTCCAGTGCCGCAAGGCTCACTAACTGGCTTGACGCATCTCCTGTCGGTCTGGAAGCGGACGCTGGTAGATATTGCCTGAGTGACTCCAATGAGTGGTGTCAACCAAAACTGCCAATGACGGTGCGCGCGCCGTTACACATAAACATGGAAAGTCAGTACCGCAAAGATAGTCACGCTCCGCGTGTGTTCCTGCCCGGCGATTCATTCGCAGACTAACCTTGAGTTTCCTATCCTGGCGCGCTAAATTGCGGCTCGCGCAGCATTGCGGTTGCCCTCGGGGAAGCTGTTTCTCTCCCGGTTTGTAACGTGTTCGCAAGGAATACTGATGTCAGATCGGCCTGCCGGCGAAGAAAACGATTTGGGCAAGCGACCGTCTGGACGTGGCGAAGCTTCGATGATTGGATGGGTGGCCCTAGGACTCGCGGGTCTGCTTGGCACTCTGAGCCTTCTGAAAACCCCACCTGTCGATCTGCGCTGGAGCGCGGTTCTGGCGAGCGCGTGCCTGAATGTGTTCGTTGCCACGTTTTGGCAACCGTCAATGGCACGCACGCCACGTAATCCGGCACAGGGATCAGGCTGGAAGCTGGGCGTAAGCTTCCTCAGGCAGCTTGTCCGGCACGATGCCGAGGCGCCGTCCTTGAGTCTCGCAGTCCGGGCTTTCCACTGGCAACCGTGGGGCATGGCCATTTGCGGCTGTCTTTCCGTCGCGATCGCCGCGACGGCGTTGCAGCCGCTTTCGCCCACCGCGCTCGTTCACGCGCTGGTCTCATCGTCTCTTGTGATCGTTAGCGGCGCTGCTGCACTGGCGCTTGCTTTTTTCACGCTCGTCGCCGAGCGTTTCTACGCACAGGATGCGGAGCAATCCCGTGCCTCGCTATCTGTATCGCTCGCCGGGATGCTGCGCGTTCTGGTGGTGTGCGCGCTCGCTGCTGCGCTATCGGCCGCGTGGTTCGTCTACCTGCACACGGCGCTCGATCTGGTGGTGCATGGAGCGGCTGTGCTCAGTGCTGCGATTACCGTCGAAATGATGATCCGCGCCACGCTTCTGTGGTTCTTCGCGCCGCGCGCCGGTGCAAACGCGACTCATGTCCCGTCGAGCGTCATCGCGGGTATGTTGCGTTATCGCCGCTCGCCGCTCTCGTCCATCGGCGCTGAGTTGCATGACCGCTACGGTATCGATCTGCGTCAGAACTGGGTGCTGCGCAGTTTTGTGCGGCTGTTGCCTGTCACCGTCGTGTCGATGGTGGCGTGTGCGTGGTTGTTGACGTCAGTCGTCGTGCTGGGTCCGTCCCAGCGTGCGGTATACGAACGGTTCGGTGCGCCGGTGGCGGTCTGGCCGCCGGGCGTCCATTTCGGTTTGCCCTGGCCTTTCGGCAAGGCTCGTCTCGTCGACAACGGTGCCGTGCATCAGATCATCGTGTCAGGCGGCGCCGACGACAGCAGCGTCGCCGCGCCGGCCACGCCCGCCGACGGCCCGACGCCCGAACAGTTGAATCGTCTCTGGGACGTCCAGCATCCATGGGACACGAGCCAGGTGATCGCGGGTGCCACCGGCGAGCAGCAGAGCTTTCAGATCGTCAACGCCGACGTGCGGCTCGACTACCGCGTTGGCTTGAGCGACGCGGCAGCGCGTGCGGCGCTCTACCGGTCGGTCGATCCGGAGAGCACAGTGCGCTCGATCGCCAATCGCGAGGTGGTGCATTACCTCGCGTCGCATACGCTGCAGGCCTTGCTCGAGACGAGCCAGACCGCCATGGCCGAGAGTGTGCGCGGTGCCGTTCAACGGCAACTGGACCAGCTTGCCAGCGGTATCGAAGTCGTGGCGGTGGTGATCGAAAGCGTCCATCCGCCGTCGGGGGCGGCCGCGGCTTATCACGACGTGCAGGCCGCGCAGATTCGTGCGCAGGCGAGTGTTGCCGAGGCGCACGGCTTTGCGGCGGGATTGCTCGGCGATGCGCGGCAACAGGCCCAGGCAAGCGTCACCCAGGCGAGCGCCCGGGCGGCCGACACGATGGCGGCGGCGCGCGTGCAGCAGATCAACTTCGAAGCCGACACGGTCGCATACCGGCTCGGCGGGCCGGCTTTTCCCTTCGAGTACTACCTGAGCAAGTTGCAGAAAGGATTGCAGAACGCACGCATCACGGTGATCGACGACCGGCTGACCGCCGACCGCCGCGCAACCATCGACTTGCGCTCGTTCACCGCGGGCGATCTCACCGGCATTCCTCACGGCAATTGACATCCGGGCCGCGTCGTACACGCGTCGTACAGAGACGCACGCCCGATGTCGGCGAAGCTGTTTTTAAGGTGACAACATGAGTTTGTTCCATTCACATGCAGACGGTCACGATCACGGGCATCACCACCCTCATCATCACGATGGCGGCGATGCGCAGGCTGCGCGCGGCGGGCCGTTCTATGGCCGGGTTCTGCTTGCGTTGCTCTGCGTGGCCGTGGCGATCACGGTGGCGAGTTTCATCTCCGTTCGTGCGGGCGAAGCCTCGGTGATCACGCGCTTTGGTCAACCCGTGCGCGTGCTGCTCGAACCGGGCCTCGCGTGGCGTCTGCCTGCGCCGATCGAAGCGGTGGTGCCGGTCGACCTGCGCCTGCATACCACGTCGAGCGGTTTGCAGGACGTCGGCACGCGTGACGGCTTGCGGATCATCGTGCAGGCGTATGTTGCGTGGCGCGTCGCGGCGGACCCGAACGACGTGCGCCGTTTCGTTCGGGCCGTGGGCAACCAGCCCGACGAGGCCGCGCAGCAAATCCGCTCTTTGCTTGGCTCGTCGCTGCAAACCACGTCGGCGGGGTTCGACCTTGCGTCGCTGGTCAACACGGATCCGTCCCAGGTGCACATCTCCGCGTTTGAAGACGCGTTGCGCAGTCAGATCGACGCGCAGTTGTACTCGGCTTACGGCGTACATGTCGTGCAAGTGGGGCTGGAGCGGTTGACGCTGCCGGCCGTGACGCTCGCGGCCACGGTCAGCCGGATGAGCGCCGAGCGCGAGACGGTAGCCGCGCAGCGCACGGCAGACGGCAACCGCGAGGCCGCGCAGATCCGCTCGGATGCGGACCGCGATGCCCGGCTTGCCGTCGCCGATGCGAATGTGAAAGCGGCGCAGATCGAGGCGCAGTCCCGTAAAGACGCCGCCGAAATCTATGGCACCACCTACGCGGGCAATCCGCGGCTCTACACGATGTTGCGCTCGCTCGACACCCTCGACTCGGTGGTCAGCACCAATACGAATCTGATTCTGCGCACCGATGCCGCGCCGTTCCAGGCTCTGGTGCAGGGCCCCACCGCACTGAGCCCCGAGTCGTTGCCGCAGCCCGGCGCCGGCTCGGCGTCCGCGTCGAAAAAAATCAGGTCCGCGCGATGAGCACGGACACCGGCTTGCCCCCGCTCGGCCCGGGCGCCCAGGCGGTACGACTCTCGTTCTGGTTTGTCGCCGCGCTGGTCGTGCTCGCCGCCGGCGCCTGGGCCGGGTCGAACATCCGGCGGATTCCGCCGGATAGCCGTGCGGTCGTGTTGCGGTTCGGCGCGTTCGTGCGCACTCAGGACGCGGGCCTGTTGATTGCCTGGCCACGCCCGTTCGAGTCGATCCTGCTGGTGCCCGGCAGTGCACGGGTTCTGGAGCAACGCATCCAGTCGCTCGAACGTGACCCGCGTGCGCGCGCCGCCGACATGAATGTGCCGGAGGCAACGCCACCGGCTCAAGGATCGTCCGGCACCGGGGCCGTGATCGGGCCGGAGGATGGGCCACCCGGCCCACCGCCCGCGCCGGACGACGCGGGCGGCCCCGACGCGGCGCCGCCCGTTGCGCGGCTGCCCGATGCGCTAGCCGGCTCCGGTTATGTGCTCACCGGCGACAACGGCGTATTGCAGTTGCGCGCCACGTTGTACTACCAGGTCGTCGACCCCTATGCGTATGTCCTGCAGAAAGACCGGCTTGCTGCGGCGCTCGAGCGGATCGTGTCCGCCTCCGCGGTCAGCGTCGTGGCCCGGCGTGATCTGGATGCGATTCTCGTCGCGCGTCCCGAGTTGTTGTCAGCGGATCAGCAGGTCGCAATAAAGCGTGAGCGTTTGCGGGGCGATCTCGCGCAGGAAGTCGAACGCCACTTGCGCGAGCTCGAAGCACAGCATGCGGGACTCGGCGTGGAAGTCGCGCGTGTCGACGTCGAGGTGACGTTTCCGGCCGCCGCCGTGAGCGCGTTCAATTCGGTGCTGACCTCGTTGCAGGTGGCCGAGCGCAGCATGGCCGAGGCCCGCACGTCTGCTGAAAAGACACGCCAGGACGCGCAACAGGATGCCGACCGGATCGTGCAGAACGCGCAGGCGAGCGCCGTTGAGCGGGTCGCCACCGCGCAGGCTAAAACCATGACCATTCAGCAACTGGAAGTGCCGCTTCGCACCAACAGCGATCCCGGGCTTCTCGCGCGCGTGTATCGGGATCGCGTCCAGTCGGTCCTCTCGAAAGCGGGCAGCGTGACGACCATCGGACCGCGCGACACATCGAATCTGATCCTGCCGGGAAACGCGCGATGAGCACCGGAGTCGAGCACACAACGCACACAGGCGAGCACGCCCACGCGCACGCCTCGCATGTCGACGAAGCGAACGGCGTCGCCCAGGGGCGCGCGATTGTTTTATCGGCCTCCGAGCAACGCGGCGTTACGCGGCAAGTCGCGCTTGCGTTGCTGGCCGGCGGTCTGCTGATCATGTCGACAGCATGGCGCGCCTTTGCGCCAGCTGATGAAGCGCTTGCGCAGGTTCTGGCCGGCCTCGCTTCGCTGGTTGTCGCCGGTCCAGTGTTTGCCGGCGCGTGGCACAGCCTGAAGTCCCCCAGTCTGCACGGCGTGACTGACCGTTTGATCGCACTCGCGATGCTGGCGGCGTGGGCGGTGGGCGACATGGCGACGGCCGCATTGTTGCCGATCGTCATGACGTTCGGACACGCACTCGAAGAGCGCAGCGTGCTCGGATCGCAGGAGGCGATCCGGGCGCTCGGCAGGCTGACCTCGGGCAAGGTGCGGCGCGTGAAAGCCGATGGTTCGATCGAAGAAGTGCAGTATGACGCGGTGCGGGCGGGCGACCACATCGAAGTCGTCGCCGGTGCGCGGATTCCTGCCGACGGTGTCGTTCAGCATGGCGACTCCAGTGTCGACAATGGGCCGATTACCGGCGAGTCGGTGCCGCTCGATGTCGAGCCGGGCTCGACTGTATTCGGCGGCGCGATGAATCTCGACGGCCCGTTGCGTATCGAAGTCACCCATGCGGGCAAGCAGTCGACGCTCGGCAAGATCATCGAGTTGATGCAGCGTGCCGAGCAGGCGAAGCCGCCGATTACACAGCTTCTCGAACGCTACATGGGCGGCTATTTGTGCCTCGTCCTGCTGATTGCGGCGATCGTGTGGTTCGTGTCGGCGAATGCATCGGCGATGCTGGCCGTGATTGTCGCGGCGTGTCCGTGCGCGCTGGTGCTCGCCGCGCCATCGACGGCCATTGCCGGCATCGCGGCGGGCGCGCGCCACGGCATCCTGTTCAGAAGCGCCGCGTTTCTCGACAAGTTTGCGCAGATCGATTCGCTGGTGATCGACAAGACCGGCACGTTGACCTACGGCGAATTGCGTGTTGAAGACGTGATGCTGGAACCCGGCGCCGACGCGGCCCAGGTTCTCGAACTCGCGGCGCGCCTTGGCGGCAGCAGTGCGCATCCGGTGAGCCGCGCGCTGCTGCGTTACGCAACTGAAGCCGGACCGGCTGGATTCGAACGGGCGCCGTTCGAACACGCCCGCGAACGGCGCGGGTTGGGCGTCCTTGCGGAGACGCCGGAAGGTGTTGCGGTGCTGGGCCGCTACGGCTTGCTCGCGGACTACGTACAGGCTTTGCCGGAACCGCGCCGCGAGATCGAAGGACCTTGCGTCGGTCTTGCATTGAACGGCCGATTGCTCGCGTGGTTCGGGTTTGCCGACGCACTGCGTACGGAAGCAAAGGATGCGCTGGCGGAGTTGCGGGAGCTCGGGCTGACACGTCAGACACTGTTGACCGGAGACCGCGAGCCGGTGGCGCGCAAACTGGCAGCGGAGACCGGCATTGCCGTGGTCGTCGCGCAGGCACTGCCGCACGACAAGCTCGATTACGTCGTGCGGGAAATGGCGGCGGGTTATCGCCCGCTAGTCGTGGGCGACGGCCTGAACGATGTGCTCGCCATCAAAGCCGGCCCCACCAGCATTGCGATGGGCGAGCGAGGTATCGACATTGCAGTGGCGTCGGCCGATGTCGTGCTGCTCGGCGACGACTTGCGTCGTATCCCAACGTGTGTCCGCCTCGGGCGGCGCTGCCTGCGCACGGCGGCGGTCAATGCCGCGATCGGATTGGGGTGGACTGCCGCGGTGATCGCGCTTGCCGCGACCGGCGTGCTCAGCGCCGTCTGGGTTGCGCTCTTGCATAACCTGGGTACATTCATCGTGATCGCCAACGCGGGCCGGCTGCTGCGAATGGACGAAGGTATCCATCTGCCCGCCCCCATGCGGGACGGCAACACATGAGGCTTCCCTGACCTGGCTTCCATGTTATCGATTAGCGCGGGAGGACCACCTGGGTAGTGAGAGCGACACATCCGAAATTGCTGATTTGCATTCAAGAATGCAGACTCATGCGCCCGCTAGTCGAGACATTGATTGAACACACAGGCCGGGGCGGTGCAAAGGATTGCCCATGGTCGGTCCGCCTATGTCCGGTCTCTCGCTCTTATCGGCCCTTCGCCGCTGCGATATGACTGGCTAGTTCGGGTCGATGGACTGACATGACTTTCCGTGTCAATCGGGATCGGTTTTTGGTTTTTGGTTGCATCTGAATCTCCTGAGGGCGCGTCGCGGGTCTGGTGCACGTTCTGCATCATGAGTTCGCTCGACGAGCTGCATGCTGGCGCCGGCTACGCCGACAACCACGACCTCTACCGCGAAATGGTCGCAATGGAAGCGGTGTCCACCTTCGCCTTTCAGGGCCAACGCTGGCTCGCTGACGTTTCGCCCGACCTGCTTTCGCGTTCATTGAAAGTGGACATCGAGTCAGGCGATCGAAGCGGAAATACCCGCACATCTGCTTTTCACGTCCGGTTGGCCGGCTGTGCGTCCGACTGCCGAAGAAGCCGCGCTTCTCGCGAGCGTACGCACACGCGTCGCGGCGCCGGTCGCCATTGACGTCGAACACACGACGGCCGGCTCGGTCGCGCAACGCTACGACGCGCTCCTTGCCGCGCGCGCCCCGCAATTGCTCGCGACCTCCGACAGTCATCCGGCAACCGCAAGCCCCCAGCGGAGCGCGTTCGCGTTCTGAGCCTACAGAAGCGGCGACGACACGCCGTTACTGGTGGTTATCCGTTCCCCCAACCATAAGAGGTGTTTCAAATGCAGAACCGTGACGACGGTACCATGATAGTCATTGCGATCGTTTTGTTGCTTTTCTTTGGTGCGACCCTGTGGGTTTCACGCGCACTCGGCGCCAGCTTCTCTTCGGTCTGCACCACAGCGCTATCGGTTCTTGTTGTGGCCGGCATTTCCTTCGCCGCGTGGCGCTTTCTCGATGACTTCGCTGTACCGATCGCCGCAGGCTTTCTCGTGATCGGATGGCCTACTACGTGGCCGGTTCTCGATAGCATCGCGAACGGCGGAAGCGACACGGAAAGCTACTGCCATCCGATGCAGTCACCATTCATTAACAGTGCGTGGATGACGTGGGGCGTCGAGGTCATTTTCGTCGGCCTGCTTGGCCTCGCCGTCTACATGCGCCAGCGCCGGCGCTGGTGATTCGTGACGCGCCATTGGCAAAAAAATCCGTCCCCAGACTTCGGGGGCGGCGCTGCTTCAAGAGAGGTTAAATCCATTCAAGCGCTAGCTGCGTCAGGTCGGTGTGAGCCACCGGCCGCAATGCCTCAACCGCGTCTTCCTGCTTGGGCACCGACAACGTCACCTGTTCGCGTCGCAATCCGCACAAGCGGTACAGAAGCAATCCATCCGGATCGACAGGAATATCACCGAGGCGAAACCTGAATTGCGCCGGCGCACGTCCCTCGGCATCCGCTAGCCCCAGACCGCGGGCCAGTTCGTCCGCCGTGCGGGCATAGTGGTCGTCGACGCCTTCCGGCAACCGGGCAATGACAATCCCTGTCTCGTTCGGTAGCGGATTCGCACTGCGGAGAATGTCACGAAACGCCGGGATAGCGCGTTTTGCGAACCCGGGCGCCTCCGTCTCTACCGCGTAAGCAACACCGGTAATGAAATCACCCACCGCCTTATACTGCCAGCCTGCCTCATGCCACGGGTGCGCATCAATCGAGACGAGCCGGTTCTCGCGGCCTACCGCATAACACTGGACCTCCGGCATCCGGTCCATTGCAAACGCAGATCGTGCAGGAAGCGCCAGATCAGCATCAACCACCACACTCGAGCAGTCGTTCACATCCAGCACGCGCCAGAGGCTCAGCGGCCCCTTCTCACCGTAGATGGCTGAGAGAAGCGTCGTGTCAGCGACCAGCGAAACTGCCACCTCGCCTCGCGCGATCGCCTCGATACGATCTTCGAATCCGGCCTTGGTCAGACTCTGCCGAACCTCATCGAGCGACTTTTCCGGAATTGGCGCGCGCAATGACGGCGACACCTCGAGCCGGATCTGGCAGTCAGGCAGGCGAAACGGCTTCGCCAGTTCCTTGCGCCGGGACTCAATATAGTTCTCGGGCTTGATGTCGCCGGCACGGCTTTGCAACATCCCGCCCTCGCACGACGACGCGTGCCGGAACACTCTATGCATCACCTCGGCGTAGCGCCCGAAAGCGATCGCCGACCAGTGGTCCTCATGCGGATAGCAATTTTTCTCGTAGGTCCGCTCGAACAACGCGAACATCCATTCGCCATCTGGGCCTTAAATGCCGCCGCGCGCTTGCCCGTCAAAACAGTTGCACCCATGTGGAGCTCCGAATATGCAGTTGCGGAGCAGCCCCTGCGGGGCTGTCCCGCAGGGGTAAGGAAAAGGACGACCATCGATGGCCGTCCACAAGACACAGCCCGCGTCTACGCAGACTGCTGTATCAATGCCGCCGTACGCCCCGGCCAGCACGTGACGACAAGAGCAACGACCAGCCCAAGGGCATCGCCGCCCATCTGCGCAAGTTGAGCGCCGTCGTGGGTGGAGAGGAACTGCTTATAGTCCCAGGCGAGTGTGGTCGACACGAAATAGCCAACGACAAGGAACATAGTCCCCAAAACGCGAAGCCGCACCGTCGCGCCCCTGCCAGCCATCAGAATGGTCAGGAACGCAACCAGTCCGAAGGCACACAAGACGTGCTCAAGCGTGCTCGGCAGAGCCGTCGAGACATCAGCTTCCCAGTTACGGAAGAACACGTGGTGAGGAAAATAATACCCCGCCATGCGATGAACGCACGCTGCAGCGACGAAAGCCAATGCGGTCCAGATGCAAAGGACAAAACCGCCAGCGCTGTAGCCGAACCGCGCCGAAGCGCCTTGTTGAAACCAGTTTTTGATACTTTTCATGTCGTTTGGTTATCCATGAAGTTGAGGAAAAGTGAGTCCATCCTTTACATATAGCGTCGGAATGGACCCATGACGAACACCTCTCAATTTCCGAGGGCACCTGTTTTAGAGAATCTGTTTATCTTTACGGCTCTTTTTCGCCTTCTTCATGGGCGGCTTCGGTACTTCATATCCGAAGCGCGACCATGCGGCCCGGTCAACCGGTATCGGGTTCGTGCGTCCCATTTTGAGGTTCACGAACACGCCCGAGAACGGCACCGCCCCTGTCCTGAACATCGTCCAGAGGAGGTTGAACGCCTGAACCGCGATTGCCTGATTGATAACCAGCGATTGCTTGCGCAGTGCATCGGCCATCGAACAGGAAGGCGTTTCATCAGTAGCGTCTAGCGACGCGTCAATCAGGTCCGGAAACAGTTCGCCGACATGCGGCAAACGCTCCAGATTCGCCTTGGTATGGCGCGGGCCCGGCATCTGTCCAATGACCACCTGACCGCGGTCTGTGTCATTGCCACAGTCCAGGTAGTACAGGTTCAAGGATTTAGCCGCCTGCACAATGGCGCGACGCGCAGCACGCGTATCAACGCAACCGATGATCAGGTCCACGTTGTAACAATGCGTGGTTGGGGAGAACCGCGTCGTCTCGGCCTTCCAGCTCGTACCCATGAGCATGTTCAGTCGGTTGCCATCAACGAAGCCTTGAACTCGCCCACGTCGTTCGGATAGAAACCCTGCCGACCGACGTTTGTCGGGCTGACCCGGTCATCGTCGTAGACAGTGCACTCGATCCCGCCGCCATGCCCGAGCTCGATCATCGCGTGGTGAAGTCGCGCGAGGCTCGACAATACCGCGCTACCGGTTCCGCCTGCACCAACGACAATGACCTGCCACGCCCTCTCAACCATGTGGTTCGGCAATTGATGCCTGATCGCTCCGGTCATGCTGCCTCCGGTGCGACAAGCGCCATCGCTACAGCCTTGTACCAGGACGACGGCACACGCTCCAATGGCTCGAAAATTCCCTTCGCACAAAGGCGAAGCGCCATGCTCGGCGAATCCGACGTGCAGTTGCCGATGACAAGCGCGAACTTGATTTCGTGCTGATCGTCGGCGTCGTCGGTCGACGAAAAGTACGCCGGATGCCGGCCGTGAGAGTGGCAATCAACCACCCGCACTTCACCCGCTTCCAGCGCCGGCGGCTCATACCGCAGGGCCGATGGCGTGTGCGACAGGATCGTGACCGGCGCGAGACGAAACTGCGTGGTCGCCGCGTTCCAGACGATCCAGGCGCCCGTCTCGTTGGGTGAAGCCGCACGCGCCATGCGTGCGAACTCACCAATCAACGCTTCGGGCACGCGATCGCAGATGAGATGCGTCGATTCGGTCACGTCGCCGTAGGGAATCGAAGTGGCCACGGTGTACGCCGCAATGCGACGCACCAACGAAAGCCACGGCTGGTTCACTTCGAGAAAAACGCCATTCTTTGCGATCAGCAACCGCTCACCGAACGCCTCCATCGGCGCCACCGGCTCAAGCCGGGGCACCATGACTGTCGGGAACGAGCGCTGCAATACGGAATCTCCTGCATTCATAATCTGGCTCCAAGTTTCCCGCGGATGAGATCAGCGAGGGTTGCTTTCATGGGTATAAGGAAATCCTTCGGAAACTCAACCGGGTATTCCCCGTCGAGCATTGCCTTCCAGAAGGCGAACTCCCCTTTCGGGTGGTTCACGCGTTTGCCCCCATGATTTGGGTGCGTGAACGCGGATTCGAAAAAGCCGCTTTCCCAGCCGGCGATGGATTCGATATCGATCCGCTTCGGCACGTGAGCCGAACCGATGCAGATCTTTCCCTCATCCCAGGTGTTGAAGTAAGGCGGTTCCTGCAGTACCAAATCCGGTGTCGGGCGACCGTCCCCTTGCAGGGCGAAGACGCTGAAACCGTTCGTTGCCGCATGAAACACGAGGCCTGGGTGCGGCACGATCGCAGTGCGTTTCCCAAGCTCACGACAGTCAAAGAAGACACGTCGCAAGCCCGGTCTGCACCACCACGTCACCGCGGACTGGCTAACAGCGAGCACGGTTTCAGGCAGGAATTCCGCCTTCGGTGCTCCGTTAGCCGAGAGTTCGCCCAGACAGGACAGCAATGCCGTCCGGTCGAGTGGGCGCCCAGGGCCGATCGCAGCGCGTTCGCCGTCCGAGGGCTGCGACACGGGATGAACCGTGCCGTAGATAACCCCCCCGGTCTTCTGCGAATAGAGCAGGATTGCGCTCGTCGCCGAGACCTCCGAACCGTGGCCCGGTCCCAGATTCAAACCAATCAAACCAGTCATTGAAATACCTTAATTAAGGAGTAACGAGCGCGGTAACGCGATCGAGACAGTTCAGAATGGAAAACCCCAGAGTCCAATCCGCGTACTGCTTGCGGATTTCGTCGGGGGTTTCAGCGAGTGGCACGAAGCCGAGAAAGAGCGAACCGTCGCTACCCGAGTTGAAATACTCGTAATGGCTATCAAGCAGTTCAGAAATGTGTTCGCAGTCTTCGTTGATCAGCGAACAGGCGGGATAGATGCTCTCGGGCCGGTAGCCCCAGTCGAACAGGCTCCGGCTGCCAGCGCGACGCAACAGCAGCGTCAACTCTTCGAGCTCAAGACATAGCCGACGCACCCAGCCAGTGTGAAAACGCTGAAGACGCCGCAACGACGCCAGGCCAAGAGCATGGTTCAGCACGAAGCGCCGGCGTGTTGGTGACCACGCACCGACGTCCATATCCGACGGGCACAATTCCGGCCGCACCGTCGACGGGAGGTAGTGGGCTGTTTCATCCTTGTCATCGCCGAATCGTTCGCTAAGCTCTTTCGCGACATCTTCGTCCGATGAAGTCGGATCGCCGTCCCAGAACCACTGGGCGAACATCCCTAGGAACTCATCGGGGGTCCGCACCCAGACCGTCCGGCCTGCCGCCCGATTGATCAGCGTCATGACCGTGGACACCAGCCGCGGATGCACCAAACGCATTTCGTGAACGCGCGCGCCGAACTCATACAGTCGCTCGTCGCCGACTTCAAGACCGAGATAAAGCGATGAAGTAGGTTCAAACTCGTCTGAGTTGCAGGAATACTGGATCTGCTCCCGTATCGCTTCAACGTCGCACAGAACGAAGTTGACGTTGAGCCGGAGCCACCTCGCCTGATGGCGGTTGATAAATCCAGCAAAGCCGCTGGCCAAAGCCTGTCCAGCACTCTGAAACGCGTCCATGTCGCGGGCGCGCAGAGCACCAGCGTCAAAGTGCGAGGCCACCAGTGCAGCGTGACTGGGGCTTGCGCCCCAATGCATCACTGCCTGGGTAGTGACCGATGCGTCGAACGCCGGCAGTGTCAGAAAATCATTGGGAGGTCGATGTCGGGCAGCGGCAATGCGTGCCGGTTGCCAGCGCTCTCCTGCTTCAGCGACTTCTGAACCAGCCGGTCGAGGATCGAAGAACATGCTGCGATCTCCTTGTCATGAAAAAAAACCGCCCTTTCGGGCGGTTCGGAAGTTGAAGCAGCTGCCGGACTCGACAGCGCTTTAAGAAGGTCACGCTTACGCATGGCCGGAACTGGCTTGAACAACACAGCCTTTGGCACCGGCCGCACGCACGAACTTGAAGCACATCACCTCGCCTTTGTATTCCGGTCCGTCGATCGCCGCGGTCGTCAACTCCGGATACTGCGCGGAGAAGAGATCGCGGATTTCTTCGGGCGAAAACGTGGGGCCCGGGTCCAGCAAAGCGACGCCGTTGTAGGTGAATTCACGAATCAGCTTGGTAATGGAAATCGACATGGCGGGTCCTCCTCAATCGAAAAGGGACGTCATGTCGGTTCCGCTGGAAGCGGGAGCAACGCTCGCCGGAGCGCTCGCCGCCGCTGTCGGTTCCGAGTCCGACGAACCAGTGTCGTCGTCATCGTCCGACTCATCCGCATTCGCTGATGATTCGCCCGGTGCTGGCAAGGCGGGTCTGCTGCCCTTGCCGGCCAACGCCTTGGTCGCTTTCGTGACCTGCGTCTTCTGGGCTTCCCCGAGGATCGCTGCGGTTGCCGCCACCTGTTCAGCCAACGACGCATGCGCGCCGGTGTATGTGGCCAGGTGCTCGACAAAACCAGCATCAAGCTCAGCTGCGTTTGCCGTCATGACAAGAGGCTGACGAAGCGTTGCATCTTTCGTCTGGCCTTCCGGCATGACGAAGACGACCATTTCGTCGCCCTTCGTCTTGAGCGTCAGCTTCAGCGTCCCGCAGGACTTCAACAACGGTTCCAGTGCAACAAACATAAAAACACTCCACAGAAAGAAAAAGGACCACCCGAGGGCGGTCCAGAGAGAGGAAACGAAGCGGCGCATATCCGCTTCAGTCGATGCGCCCGAAGACGCGTTTAGAACTTGAGAACCTTGGGAATCTTGCCGGCGTAATCGAAGCCCTTGACGTCCAGCAGCGCGTCAATGACCTCCGCCTTCGACTTGCCAAACACCTTCTTGAAGTCATCGCCGAGCGCGGCGCGGATGCCCAGCTCGTCGG
The DNA here is from genome assembly GCF_046025895.1 of Paraburkholderia sp. RL17-337-BIB-A. Taxonomy (NCBI): domain Bacteria; kingdom Pseudomonadati; phylum Pseudomonadota; class Betaproteobacteria; order Burkholderiales; family Burkholderiaceae; genus Paraburkholderia; species Paraburkholderia sp. RL17-337-BIB-A. Next base: position 154,210 of record NZ_JARESY010000003.1, read on the forward strand.
CGACGACCATCATTTCCGACTTCGTGATCAATTCCAGAAACTCCTTGCAGAGTTTCCAGTGACGGTTGAGGTCGAGACGGTGGTGACGACACAGGCTGATCAGATGATGGACGTCCAGACCCTGGATTGCGGCAACCGTGATGCCTGTGACGGCATGCGCGAGCTTCCCGTCATCCACGGCACCAACTGCGCTCGCGGCTTTGGCTACGTCGCCCGAAGCGATCTTCTCTTCGGTCAACTTCTCCCAGATCGCGGAGAGCGTCGAATCGTCCACACAGCGTGCCTGCCCGGCAAGCGCGATCGAAACGAGGTATCGCTGCGCGAGCGCGGGATCCGCGCCCACCTCGCGACGCAGGGCCTTACGCCACAGCGCCACGCGATACGCCTTGATCCTGTCCGACTCGGCAACAACCGTCGCCGGCGGATTGCTCGTCGTCGACGGCGCCGCCGTGTTCGACTTGCCAGCCGCCTTGCCAGCCGAGGCAGGCTTTTCGCCAGCTTTCGGCTCCGCTACGGCTTTCTGAGCCTGGAGGCGCTTTGCGACCATCTTCATGTTGCAGACGGTATCGAAGCACTGGCCCTTGTAGACCTTGCCGATCGAATCAGGCAGACCGCTCACCGCCGCGCCGTAGTTCTGGCACGCGTGACACGCCTTGGCCTGCTCTTCGCCCACACCTTTCGGCCCCTCAACTGCGAGCTGGATGCGTGTGTGGTTGTCCCCGGCGCGCACGATTCGCACGACCGGATATTCATCGCGAAGGCTCGATGCGACCGACTCAAGCTGCTTTTCGGTCTTCTCGTTGTAGCAGGTGCGGTTCGTACAGTTTCCGGTGCCGATCGATTCGCCGAACATCTCGCCCTGGGTGGACGAATTGTGCGGACAGCCGGCACAGTCGGTCTTGTCGAAGATCGCAGCCGACAACGAACAGGAAACCTGCTCGATCGTCTTCTTCACTTCCGCAACCGGCTTGCCTTCCTTGATGATGACTGGCAGCAGCTTGTCCTGCGTCTCCTTGGGAAGAGCGGCCAGCAATTCTGCGTGGCCCAGGAGGATTTGCCGCGTGCAGAGAGATTCCAGCACAGAGGGGCTGCAGTTCATCAGCGCGAGGCGCTTGTCGAGCGTGACGCGCGACCAGCCGAAGATTCGGGCTACCTCGTCGCGATCGCCCTTGCACAGCCCGACCTGCTCGGCTGCGGCGATCGCTTCTTCAGCGGGCGACATATCGGCGCGTTGGATGTTTTCAATGATGGCGAGCTGTTTTGCCTCGATCTCATCGATCTCCTTCACGACGACAGGTATCTCGTAATCCTCGCCGTGTGCGGTCATGGCCGCTCTGAATCGACGGCCGCCGGCGACGAGCGCATAGCCACCGTCTGCGAGCGTGCGAACGATCACAGGCTGGATGACGCCCTTTTCGCGCACCGACGCCGTCAGTTCTTCCATCTCCGCAGCATCGAAATACGTGCGGGGATTGGTGCTGACGGTGATGTGCCTGAGGGCAAGAGTAGGTTGTTGTTGGATTGCGGATCTCCGAGAAGGGAACCCGCCCCATCGGGAGTGGTTCCCGAAGGGTTGAACAAAGTTGGACCGGGCGAAGCCGGGTTAAGAGTCGATGCGTCTGGGACGCGGATGATTTGGGAAAGATACCGCCCGCGTCCAGGGGGTGGCGCCGCAAAGCTCGCGTAAACGCCGTGTCTTTTGCGCAGGCGAAAAAAAACCCGGCAAAGCCGGGTTGGTTGAACGATACTCGGTCAGAACAGCGCCAGCTGGTCTACCTTCACAAAAAGCTTCGCTGACGATGCCTGCACCGTAGCAGGTACTGCTTGCGTCGCCACAGCATGCTCAATCTCATCGAGAACAGCGACGTCGGCCTCCAGTTCGTTGCAAGTCGCGGCGATCGCGGGACCAAGCTCGTACGCGCGAGTCGCGGCGGTTTCATCCTCAACCGCGACTACCTCCGAGGCATGCACTTCTGCCTCACGTCTGCGCAGTTTCCACCTCCAGCCACCGAGGATATGCGCGGGCGTGTACCACATGCCCCAGACGTCGAGCGTGAGTGCGTTGCCGTGTACGATCACCGCAGGAATATGTAGCAGGGCTAGTTGAACGTACGCCATGTGAACGCAGCATGGATCGACGTCAATGCATGTTGCGTGCATGGCCTGCTGATAGTTGTGGCCGGCGTCGTGAAGAGACTCTGCGACTGCCATCACCATGCCGCCCGCCCCGCACGCTGGCTCCTGAACACGGATGAAGCCATGATCGCGAACGGCGGGGCCGCCGTCGCCAATTGTCATCATGGCCATCAACCTGCTCACGTGATAGGGAGTGAAGAACTGCCCCGCTCTCGCGTTTCCGAGTTCCAGCATCATGTAGGTTTCGCCGAGTACATCAGTAAGGCCACCCGATGCCATCGCGAAGCCTCCTGAGCCTGCCTTGCGCATGGCCTGCGCGCGCATTTCGAATGACTCGGTGAGCAGCCCCAGCATCTGTGGGAAGCGTTCGACTTCTTCGCGCTTGTATTTGCCGATGATGTCGAGATAGCGTTTTTCACGCGGCTCATACTGCGAAAGGTCGACGCTGTTGCTGATAGCCAATGCGCTGAGTTCCACGAAATCCGAGAACACGGTGTGCAGATGATGGCCATGGGAAAACGACCGAATCAGCCTAACAAGAGCCTTCTGGCACTCGTCGGCCGTCAGATCGTGTTTGCGTTGTGCGGAGTTTCGACTCACAGCGCTTCTCCCGCCGGAGCTCCGATGTTCGAAAGCTGAGCGAGCAGCATGCTCCACAGACGGTCGAAATCTGGCACCTCGCCCAGTGAAAGCGAACGCTCGATATCGAACGCCGCGGACTTGAACAGCTTCTCGCGGCAGACGACTGGACGGGCCGAACCTACGGCAAAATCATCACGCGCCTTGGAGATGATCCGGCTGGCGAACGTCGTGTAGGTGCGACGCAGTTCATTGAGGATCTGTGTCGTGCCCGGCACCTGCACCGCTGGATCTGCACTCTCCCCGAACAGCCGCTTTTCGGTTGCAGCGATAGCACTGTAGTGACGCCATGCTGCTGTCTGCGCATCGATGAAAGTTTGGATGAAATGATTGGACACGCCTGACTCCATGTGGACGAGGCATGCCCCTTTGGGGACATGCCCCAAAGGGAAAATAAGATGTGACTTCCGGCGGTTAGACGCCGTAGTGGCGCCGGACGCGACGGCGGCGTTCAGCAAACGGCTGACCACCTGTCACCGAAAGCGGTGCATCGCAAATCAGATTGCGCAGAGCCGCCGCGCGGAAGTGAGACGAATAACGCTTTTTTGCTTTGACGATGTCCACAAGCGCCTCCTGTGGGAGCCCGCTCGTCTGAAAGATCATCAAGCCGAAGCGCAAGATGCGTTCGCGATTCATAGTGCCGTCCGTTGTAGAGATGAACGGGAGCACGCCCGCGAGGGGGCATGCCCCTGCGAGATAAATGGATGTGGTGAAGATTGGTGAACGTCCGAGATGGACGTTGTGTGGTCGATGCGCGATCGCGCGGGTGATCCACGAACGATACCGGGGCAGACAGCGCATGGTCGGGTGAATGGCTACATTTTTGGCACGCCTCTCGGCGCTACCGTAGCTATCGTTATCCACAGTTTCTGTTAAGAAACCTGTGCATAACTATGACTGGTTGCCTCCGACCGGCCCACCATTGGCGGTTCCACGCCGGGTGCCTGAGTTCTGAGCCTCCCCGACCTTCATGGTTCGGTGAACGCGGCATCCTGCCGTCCCGCAACGAAGCGGACTCACTACAGCCTTTAACACGTTACAACCAGTTCCGGCGAATGGCCCCGGAATCGCTGCACCTTTCGCCGATTCCATTACGTTCTGCTTGCGGTGCAGGATATGGGCGCGCTCGGCCCGGTGGAAACAAAGACGCTGAATTTCTGGCGTCTTTATACGTCCATGCGTCCAGTCGTCGCCCGAAAATACAGCATAACCTCGCGCACGCACGCGAGCATCCCCAACCACCCGCACAAAATCAATGAAACTCGCTCACCGAGCAACGGTGTCCATCCTCGCCCTCGCGGTCGTCGCATCGGTAGGCTCGATCGGACTCACATCCCTGCAGCTGAGGCCGCAGCGCGGCGCCGTCGACGTCTTGATCAGTACAGCGATCGTCGGCGAGCTCAATGGCGTGTCTGACGCCGTCAAGGACATGCCGATGGCCGCGCGCAGTGGCGTGTTTGCCCGCCATGGCGTCACTTCCGAACAGGCGCTCGCCGATTCACTGGAAGCCCAGCGGGCGAATCTGGCACACGCCGAGCGGGAGCGGGCTGATGAACTCGCGCGCAGCGACAGACGGTTCACCCTCCTTCTCGTACTTGCGCTCTTCAACGTCTCCGCGGCCACGCTGGGCACGATTTCGCTTTACGAAGCCTATCGGGCAAAACGCAGCCACAGCACGCAGTGAAATGCCGTCCAGAAATAATGAGTGCCCTGCAACCCACGATGGCCTATCGCATCGAGACCCGCGGTCTCTCACTCTCGAATGGATACTTTCCGGGCCTGTTGCTTGAACGGACATTTATCAAGCAGCACCTCGTCGACGGCATTACGTTTCTTGAATTTCAGAGTGTCAACGGCTCGCGTCAGGTTATAGACGCCACGACTATCGAACGCCTTGTGCCGCTCGGGCGCGCAGCAATGCGAGCCGATACCCTGAGGCAACCCGATTGTACGCAGCCATGACCACGATCCGCGTCGAATTCTCAGATATCACACTTGATCCACGGAGCACCCGCAGCGGCGCCAAGCCGGCAATGGGATTGCCCGATAGCTGGCTCGATGCCCTGATTGGGGCCGGCTGCGTCGAACGGCGTGACTATGTCGCGCCTGGCGTTCTCAGGAGCATCACCGCGCGGTTTCCAACACGCGATCATCGGGACCAGTTTGCGGTGTCGGTGCGTCAGGTCAGCAATCTGATGGGCACTCGCGCTGTCGTCCATAGCGACGGAGTCTGATAGACGCTTCGATCACACTTTCTCGACAACGCGAGCCGCAAGGATACGCGTTGGCCCTACTCTCACGAGATTCAAAATGGCTTTGATTTCATTCGACGGACTCAACGTGCCTCTCGAAGAGGTGCAGGACAATCCGGCGCGCTTTGCAACGCGGCTCGAGCGCGCTAAGAAAAGTCCCGGCTATGCGGTGTGCTGCTGCCGCCCCTCAAGCGGCGACACGCCGTTGAGGCTGGTGGTGCGCCGGTACGGCGCACTCTTTCATCTCGCGCGTTGGCCAGACGAAGGCTACCGGCACGACCGCGATCACTGCACCTTCTTTGCAGAACCGGGTCCGACAGAGGAGTCGCCCGGCAGGGCGCATGACGCCATCAGGAACACCCCGGCCGGCCTGAATGCCAAGCTCGATGTTTGGCTCTCTGTCCCTACTGTTGGGACCGTGACTCGCGGCGCATCGACCGGTACTAGCCGATCAACGCGCAGGTCCGCACCGCTGCTCGGATTCCTCCAGCGGATCTGGATGGATGCCGGCCTCAACCAGTGGGGGGTGGCACGCAGCGCAACTGGGGCACCTGCAACGCACAGATATTGGCCCTCCTCGGCGACGGCAAAATGAACGGCAAGCCGATTCAGGATGTCCTTTACGTCATGCGCCGTTACGAGGAAGCGGCGCAGGCGGCACTTAAAGCAGAATTTGTCGCCTTCCTGAACCGTATCCAGACGACGCCCGCGGTCTCCGAACGCGGTATCGTGATCGCGGAAATTACTCATAGGTCAGAAACATAGCGGACAGATGGGTGCCTGAAGAAGGAGCGCACGAGAGTTGGGTCCCGTCCAATTTGAGCAAGCTGTTCGTGAATTCGCGGACCCAGCTTTTCGCCTTTTCGCAAAGGGCGTCGGGCAACTCCGGTGCGCTTGACGTGACTCCACACCAGTTCATCAGGATTGAGGTCTGGCGCGTAACCCGGCAGGAAGTGCAAGGTCAGTTTGCCCCCGGTGCTTGCGACGTAGTCCTTGACGATAGCTTTCTTGTGCGCAGGCAATCCGTCGACAATGAAATGAACTGCCTTGCGGCGATTGGACATCAGCTTCCTGAGCAGCGTCACGAACAGCTCACCGCTGAGCCCACCTTCATACGTTGCAAACCAGAAAGCCCCTTTCGAGTTGACGGCGGACGCCGCACTCATGCTTTGCCTCTGACCCGGTCGTTCGACGACTGGCGTTTCGCCGCGTTGCGCCCAAGTCCTTCCATGCACCGAGTCGGCCCGAAAGCCGGATTCGTCCCAGAAGAAGATGTCGGCACTTTCCTCGCGAGCCTGTCTGACAATAGCCGGATACGTGTCACGCTGCCAGCGCTCGATTGCGTCCGGATCTCGCTGGTAAGCACGCTGCAACGGCTTTTGCGGCGTCAGGTTTAAGCGCGCGAGCATCGCGCCAATCGACGCAAGGCTCAACGTGACACCGAAATCCCGCTGCACCAGTTCGCGAACCAGGTTGCGCGTCCACAGGCCGAAGTCAAATCCATACTGCATTGGATTCTTGCCATTGATCCAGCGCAGTACCTGTCGTTCCTGTGCTTGCGTAAGCTTACGAGGGCGGCCCGTGCCTTTGGTCGAGAGCAGCACACGCACCCCACGACCGCGACCGCGCGCCTGAGCCCGGATCTTGTATGCCCAGGAGCGATTCATTCCAAACGAGGCTGCAACATCGCCTGGATGTTCTCCCTCAACCATGCGTTGAACTGCCAGGATGCGCATCTCCTCCAGCGTGTTGTGAGCCAGGCTCCGGCCATCTCGTTTCATGAGCGATCCTGTCAGTAGCCCTCGCTCAAGCATAGACCATATGTCCGCTAAATTCCTGACTTATGAGTAAATCCGTCGACCCGTCGAAATACGGGTTCGTCATCAAACTCCGTCAGACCTTCGAGACGTTCTTTGCTTCGAGCAATTGATTGAAGGCGCGGCCCGATCATTCCGGCACGCGTGGCCAATGATCGGCAACGCTGATGCACGCGTGGTCGCAGTGCTCGTGCTCGAGCGAACGAAGGACGGAAACCTGCGCGTAATCGATCTCGCGGTTCAGCTCTGCAACAAGTCGTTTCATCCCTGCGATTCGAGCTACGAAGTCGCCATGGCCAACCGGCTGGTCGACGAACGGCGGCGCTTCATCAAGCCCATGCGCCTCGACGATGGTGACGTCATGCTGCCGGATTTTCGGCTCACCGACACCTCGCCCGAGACCGCGATAGAGGTCTACGGCATGGAGTCGAACGACGCGTACCGGATCCGGAAGGCACAGAAGCAGGCGCTTTACGCCGAGCACAAGTTGCCGTGCGTCGAATGGATTCCGCCGGCACCGATCTCGACTGTGGCGCTGCCTGCTGCGACTTGACATCGTCACGGCGCGGGATACTTTTGTGCCAATCGCAAGTAACCTTTCCTGAGGGATGCACAGATGGAATCCAACTCCTTTTTCCTGCAACGCGCCATCGCGCGCGGCGCCGAATTGCAGGTCAGCTATCCGGCGCTTTGCATGGCAAGCTCGACGGACACTGTCGACGAACGACGCAAGCAGATCGTTGTGGCCACGGCCGACGATTCGCACATCCGCATGATCTTCTTCAGCTCGCTTGGCGCGATCCTCGATTTTCACGCTTCATGGGATGATCTTGACGACGCGACGCGCGGCTGGCTTGCCTTCACTGTTCGTTGGAATCGCTGGTGGCTTCCCAATATCGTGGCACTCGCCGCAATCGAACGCCACGCGCAGGCCCCGACTGACGCGCGGATCGCCAATGGCGTCATCGACTGCAGGCCCGCTGACGACGCCGCGTTGCGTCGTTACCTCGATGCCATCGAAATGCATTACCGGCGCGACGAAGCGATTTCGCGCGTCCTGTTTCCACGGGAGGGATCTTTTGCTCTACAGTCCCGCCCTCACGCCGCATAAATTCCCGCCTACAGGATCGCCAACGCATGAGCAGTGTTATTCCCTTTGCACGCTTACGCGTTACCAAAGACGATCGCACCCATCGCCCGGGTGAATGCGCGCACCACCACATCAGGCTTGATCCCCGAGGTGGGATCGTAAGCTGTCGCGAGTGCGGCGCGACGCTGACACCCTTCTGGGCGCTCACCATGCTGGCCGACCAGTATGCTATTGCGTCGGCCCAGATCCAGAGACTCGACGAGCGTATCGCTCATGCCGACGGTCGCATCCGTGAACTGTCGGCAGAGCTCGACGCGAAAACCTACACCGAAAGGACCGCAAAAGCGTCGCCACCCGTTCCTTGACTGACGCCAGCTTCATGGTGCAATAGGCTTCGTTCAATTAACTGGAAAAACATGAAGCGCACCTTTGAATGCGGGCATTCCGGAAAAGGGAAGTACTGCCACACCTGCGAGTCGATCGCGAAAAAGAAAGACGCCGACCGCGCTGCGCGTGAAAAAAAGCGCGCGGCGAGAATTCAGGCGGCCGACGCAGACACGATCGACCTGTCGGCAGTTGCTCATCTGGCCGCAGTGCAGCGCGAGGCGCGAGATCTGCTGTCGAAAGTCCAGGGCGGCATGCACCCGTACGCTCTCAATGGAAAGCCGATTAAATCCTGTGACGGCAAACTGCTGTCCGTGCCCGTTGGAAGATCATATCGCCTGATGTTTGAGTCTGGCTCTCTTAGACCATTGCGGCTAATTAGCATGAAACCTACAACAAATACGTCGATTCCCGCCGTCCTGTGTGATCGGCGCGATTTTGTGTGATCTGGTCTTTGGGGTAACGCGCTTTTATGTAACGATTCGGATAGAGAGAAAGTAACAAAAAACAGAAATACAATTACATGACATCTGATCTGAATCTTCTGAATCGCGATGACTGACGAACTTTTCCCCTGCGCCCATTGCGGCGGTAACTGGGCTTTCGGATGGTCCCAACGAGTGATCGGCCGTCGTTCAAGGCCCGTCCTGGACTTCTCGCAAATCGGAACTGGGGCCGGCCGCGCGCTGATCATGGGCGACATGGAATCGCGCCCGCCGGACGAGCCGCCCACCGAGAGGGTCTGCTGCATCGTTTGCGAAGAGTGTGGCATGCAAACGCCGTGGATCCCGGTCGGCGACGACAAGAACGCCGCGCTGGATCAAGCCGGAAAGATCTGGAATCAGCGGCTGAATCGGCCTGCCGCGACTGAGGGTGATCTCCTCGATCTGATCCGCAAGGAAATCACGCCCGTCGACGCGCCCTATGTACTCGACCTGCTCTCCCGAACCTCCGAAGACTGGGAGAAACGCGGCCCGCTTTTCGCAATGCTCGCCCAAAAGATCGCGGACGGCAAAATCACCGCGCGCGATTTCTGGCCGATCGATCCCGTGCTGATCGACGCCGCCCGATACCGCACCCTTCAACAACTCGCCCGCTTCGTCTACATCGACGGCGTCCCGTCCGTGCAGTTTCCCCGCATTCCCGCAACAGGCGGTGACGAGGAGCGCTCGTTCGAGGATCGCGTTGCCGCGGCCGTTGATGATCTGCCCGAACGGAGCCGGTGGTGACTTGACTTCCAGTTGGCGCCGCCATACTGGACTTAGCTCTCGCCGCGTCGGTGAGAAGCACCACCGGAGAAAACCACATGTCCCCGATCGAATACGTGCGCGCAGCCTACCGCCACCGTCACGAACTCGTGCCGCAACTGCTCACGGTTCTCGCGCTTGGCGTCATTCTCACCTACCACGCGCTGACCAGTCCCATACTGAACTGGCTCATCCGCTGAGCTTGAAGGGATTGGCGAAACGCACGAGTGGCTATAACACGTTACAACCACTTGAAAACAGCGACGCAGCCATCTCATTGATTTTTTTGGGAATTTTCAGAGGGCATCTGTAGCCAAAATTGGACACCCTCAATTGGCTACACCTTAAACCCGGCGATTTGTCGGGCCGTCGTCAACGCGCGAGAGTCAACGCCATGCCGAACATACCTGCAATGCTGGCCGCCGCACGCGGCATAGTCTTGGCATGAAGCGCGACAGGACATCGGATTCGTCACCTCTACGCCCGCTAGTCCAAAAGTCGGTATAGCGCCTGTCGGGAAATTCCCAAAGCCGCCGCCGCATGACTTTTGACGCCATTCGCTTTCAGGACGGCCTGCTCGGCAATCTCCCGGGTAACAGCGCGATTCTTCTTCTCTGCTTGCGCGTTGTGCGTCGAAAGATAGGCATTCGCCTTGGTCGCACGACTGTGGCCCGCTGCCTCGACGACGCGCCGCATCGCTTCCCTGTGCAGATCACGGTCGACGCGCTCTGTCGTTTGCTTGACCGGCGCAGGAACACCCGTCAGCCGCTCGTACATCTGCTGGAGGAACTGGTGACGCAGACCGTGGCTGGTCACGCCGATGCCCGCCTGGGTCACACCGTGTTTCTTGAGCACCTTGTAGTAGCGCTCCTTCCATTGTTGCTTCGTCCGGCCATGCGGGATCGTTGAGCCAGTAAACGGATTCGCAAGTCTCGCAGCTTCTTCAAGCACGGCGAACTTGAATTCGATCGGTACGACGCGATCCCGACCACCCTTCGTTCCCCGCGTTACATTCAAGAGTCTGTCGTCGCGAACAGCCTCCGCCGGCCGCAGAAGGAAGCTCTCTTCAACGCGCAACCCAAACGCGGCCTGAAGCTTCAGCTGCACCGCGACGTTTGCATCGGTGACGGCTATTTCGGCAATTTTCGCCGCCGCGTCGATGCCGTGGCCTTCCCACGACTTGTCTTCCTGCGCCACATACGTGCGTACAAGGTCGTACGCCTCACGGTCCACGTAGTCAGCGAGCGTACCAACAAGGCTCGGTTTCCGAATCCACTCACTTAGCGCGCGCAGGTAGGTCAGCTTGTTTTCGATCGTGCCACCGCTCAGTTTCGATTTGATCCAGAACCCAACCAGAAACTGAACATGCTTTTGCTTCAACGCATACGGGGATTGCAGCGCATAGCCGTTCTGTCTCAATTCTTCGAAAGATTTGCAGATCGCCTGGGTCCGATACTTTTGTGTCTTGACCGAAAGCGGCTTCGCGCTGATCCGCGTACGACTATGTACACGGTTCACGTTCCCCAGCAGAAGTTCCTCGAGCGCGCCTTTGAAGTCCGCGGGCAGTCGGTATTCGCGCAGCACCGCGCGCACGTTCAGTATTGTTGACATCGTCGCTCCCTAATTCCTGTGGAATCCGTGACCCGCTCTGCGCGGCCTTGTGCGCTGTCGATTGCATGCCGGCTCGAATCGACCCCAGCCCACACCATGCAGGTCTCTGTCGCCGACATGAAGCACCGGCCATCTCAGTTATGTGCAGCTACAGTTCGGCCCGCCTAACGCCGCAGTGGGATGTGCTGCGATCGCATCAAAGCCGGTCTTCGCGCGCGCCACAAATTCCGATGTTTTTGCGCCGCCAGCCGCTATCACTCACGGCCGCCTTTTCTGCGCTACGCGCGGGACGCCCGGGAGCCTATCCCCTGCATCAACCTGTCGCGCTGCGCGATGCGTGCCCCGCCGGGTCCTGCCTTCCTGTCCTTTAGCGATTCCATTCGATCAGCCCCGCACGTCGAAGAAACGTGCATCGACTGTCCGTCCTGCTACCTGCTGCCAGACGCCACGCTCCGCGTGACAACTGCCGGCGATCTTGCTGCGTTACACATCCACGAACCGGATCTGCCGTTGCAGAGTCCATCGTCGTTGATCGCATCCGCTGCTGTCGCTGGTCGAGCCACAGAGCTTTTCGCTCCGCGAACCCGGCTATGCGGCTGCTACGGCTACCGTGCCGGCCCTGACACGCCTCGGCGTGCCCGTGTGCTGCCGTCTCGCGACTCGCACGACCACGGCCATTTGCCCGGTAATTCTTTTTGCGCATTTCTTTCTCCGGCTGCGCCTACCGTTCGTCTTCCGTACAGGGACATGCCCGCCGCAATGGCGCGCACATACCCCCACCCCCAAGTCCGTTCAATCCGCCGCAGTGTGTCGGGCCTCATGCAACGTACCCAGCTTCGTGTGCCGAAAGGGTGTGTCCATGCTCATCGAGTTCGTCGTGATTCGCGGTGTCAAAACTGTCCGACTGTCCGCAGCCACTTCGTCTCAAGTTGCAAATTCGGGCAAAACCGCCCGCTAACCCAATGGATATCGCGTGTCCGGGGTCCTCAAGTTGGCCCACGGTGTACTTGATTTGATTCAGAAAAAGGCCGCATCAATTTGCGGCCTGTGACAGGAAGGGTTTTCGCCAGGCAAAGCGATTCCTTCAATGGTGAAACTCGGAGGTCGATGCGCTGATCGCGCGGTTGGTACCGTAGAGATTAAACGCACGCGCGACACGCGGCGGTGCGAAAGCTGCGTAAATGTTGCGAGCTTTTGCTGCCTTGACTCCTCTCCCACACCTATAGAGTTGGATCGTTGCAACGGCGCTGGGGCACATTTTGGACATTTAAGTGGCCGACAAGAGGCCAAGGGTTTGAGGTGAGATTCCACGGTCGCCCCCTTGGGCACTTAGTGGGCCAGAACGTGGCCAATAAGTGCCCAAGCCCCTGAGGAATTTTCTCTTGGGCACATAAGTGGCCAAATTCGGCCCCAGCCCGCGCAGTGATCAAACTTTAACAACTCTGGAGAGAGCCATGAAAGTTTCAGTTTTCGCAGTAGACGTCGGATACGGTAACACCAAGAGCGCGTTTCGTATGGGCTCCGACATCGCCACGCAGATGTTTCCATCGCTGGCTCCGCTCGCCGTTAGCGATGCGGTATCCGGTTACGGCCAGGGCGTCCTCGCCGCACGCAAGGTGGCGCCGATTGAGGTCGACGGCACGACGTACGAAATCGGTCCCGGCGTCGAACTGTCGTCTGCCTATGGCAACGCCGGCCGCACGCTGTCGGAAGACTTCTGCCTCACGCCTAACTACGCGGCGCTGCTAGGCGGGTCGCTACATTTCGCGGGCGTGACCGAAGTCGAACGCATGGTGCTGGGCCTGCCGGTTCACAACATCACGAAGTATTCGGCGCATCTGCGCGACGCTTTCACCGGAACGCTCAACTTCGGTCACGGTCCCGTGAAGGTCGGCTCCGTTAAGGTTGTCCCGCAGCCGCTGGGATCGCTCGTTTCGTTCTCGGAGTACGGCGGCAGTCGCTTCGATCGCGAAAACGCGCACCTGGTTATCGACGTCGGCTATTTCACGACTGACTGGGTCGTCGCCAACGGCTTTACGATGAATGACCGCCGCAGCGGCGGTGCCCCGGGCGGCGCATCGCAGATCTACAAACGCATCGCTTCGTTGATCTCGGCGCAGGCGGGGGAACCTGCCGACGACGTCGAGCGCATCGACAAGTGCCTGCGCGAGAAGAAGCCGATGCTGTTCTATGGCAAGGACATCGACCTCGCGCCGCTACTCGAGCAGTCTCAGGCGGTCATCAACGCAACGGTAAAGGAGATGCAGAACCGCGTCGGCCGTACTGCCGACCTTCGGTCTATCGTACTGACGGGCGGAGGCGCGGGCCTCTACGAGCCTGCGATCCGTGCAGCGTTCCCGCGCGTCCAGCTCGATGTTCTCGAGTCGCCTTGCTACGCGAACGTCAAGGGCTTCCTCATCGTCGGCGAATCCACCCTCGCGCGTGAGCGCAAGGCAATGGGGGTCGCTGCATGAATGGGAAGATGCTGATCAAGGTAACGCTCAACGAAGCGACTGACCCTGATCTCTTCGCTTATCTCAGTCAGTTCGACAATGCTCGTCTGCGAGCCGGCGCATTCAGGGCTCTGGCGAGCGCCACTGCCCGCGGTGACCGGGCGCGGCCCGACGTCGCAGTTCATACACGCGGCGCCGCTCAGGTGACGATGCCATTGGCGGGCCCGACGTCGCGTTCTCGCGTGGTGGACGAACCCCATGCAGAGCATCAGACGTTCATCCCACCGCCCCCGGCAGCGACGACCTGGACAGAGCCACCGCCCGTTGTGAGCGATCCTCGCTCGCATGCGGATCCGACGCACGCCCACAAGCGGTTCGATACGGACGCGATTGGCGAGCAGTTCGCGGATTTTTGAGGTAGTCCGATGGCCTTGACTTCGCGGTAGATTTGCGAAGATGGGTCATCGGCTCACTGCGCAGACTGAAATCATGACCTACCTATCCAAAGGAGCAGATGCTATGAACCTTCTCGATGTACTCACCCACGCTGACTGGACGCGCGCCGGACTATTCTGGATTCTCGTCGCAGCCGGTTTAGCGGCATGGGAGTCGGCGTTCCACTTCCGCCGTGCCTTCAGCGCTTATTTTAAAAAGGACAACAGCAATGTTTAACAAATTCATGAGCCTTCCGCCGCTCGCACGGCGCGCGATTCTGGCTGTCGTGTTGTTTGCAATCTGTTGCATCGACGACGAGTTGCCGAAGAGTGGCATCACCGATTTCATTTTTGTTGTGTGCTTCTCTGCATGGTTTTACACGATCGGACTCGTGCGGCCCACTCTGCTGTTCCTTTACCATTTGCTGAGGGTGGTGTTTCGCTACCACATCTACAAATGAACGATGATGTTCACACCGCTCCCGCCATGTTTCGCGCGGACGAAAAAAAACCCGGCCAGTGGCCGAGTTTCGTCTTTATGGGGTTGGGTCTATGCAGTAACGCGACGCCCTGTGCATTTGCCTGACGGCGCACGCAGTAGAACCAGGCATCGTCGAACGGGACGCCGATCTTTTCAGCTCTCGCGTTGCCGCGCTTGTCCCGGTCGATCACGTCGTAAGCCAGCGCCTCCGACTTTCCGACACGCACCGAACCGTTTTCAACGCCAGAGGTAGCAACAATCTGAAACCGGCCAACAATCATCGTGAACATGCTCTTCTCCAGGTAGAAAAGCCCGGACGGATTGCGGCCCCGATGGGGACGAATCCCCACCGGGCGGTTTAAGAAACAACACTTCAGCGGGGAACCCCGCCGTGAATAAAGTTTTCGATCAGACGTGCAGCGCGTGATGCACCGTTGCGTTCCCCGGACGTACCGTTGAAGCTACAGGCGCTGCGCAGAAAGCCAACCACTCGTCCGCGAAGTCAGTCTCTCGCAGCCTGGGCCGGTGGACGATCACCGTGTACCCTTCCGCTCGCAGCCGCTTCGCGAGAATCAAGGCAGCATCCATACCCGGCGACTTTCGTGTCTTCGGATCGACCGCATCGAAGTCCGCGAAAATATGGACGACGCGAATACCGAGGCGTTCCGGAACAGCGAAGTCGGACAGGAGGCTCCGGTTCAGGCAATACCAGACGGGCACTCCAAACTTCATGTGTGCGCCAAGGACCGTCTCCAGTCCCTCGCCTACACCTATCTCCCCGTTGACCGGATCCATCAGCCGGACTGCGCCGCCGTTAAGCCTGTTAAGCGTCACGTCGTTCAGCCTCGACGGCAGGACTTCACCATCGCTAGTGATGATCGTTGCCTTCGCCGGCTTCGACCTTTCGAGAAAGGTGCGGTGCAACGTGCCTAGCCGACCATCCGGCAGGGTGAACCGAGCCAGAATGCCCGGCCATTCGCCAATCACCTTCTTCTCGTGCCGATATTCGAGCATCCCCATACGCAACGCACCCAAGAACGCGACATCAAGGCCAGGCACTCGCGAACGAAGGTACCGCGAGACCAGGTCATCGCGGCCAATGGCGTTCGCACGTTCCCACATCGAGTCGAGCCGCTTCTGAGCCCATGCCGGATCGACCTTTCGGTGCGGCGCCGGCGGCACATTGCTCGCGCGACGTACAGCAGTTCGCACATCAGCGGGAATGCCGCCGTCGAGTTCAACCATCAACTCGCGAAACGTAATTCCTGCGGTTTTGCAGATCAGCTCGAAGCCATCGCCAGCCTTGCGGTCGCCGTCGTTGCACTTCCGGCAAACCCAGTCGCCGCGGCCGCGCTTGTTGTCATAGGTGAAGCGGTCGTTGCCGCCGCATATCGGGCACGGTGCGCCCTTCCCGGTCAGTGAGCTTGCGGTCACTCCAAACTTCTGGAGCAACGCAACCCACTGTTCCGGGGACAGCTTGACGTCCTTAACATTCATTTGTCACTCCAATTGTGGATGTGGTTGAGGTCGATGCCTTTGAAAAGGCGGTGAAACCGTTGCTCAAAAAAACCGTCCAGGCGCGACTATGCGCACCGGCGCGAACGGCTTTTTTCAGCAAGGAAAATCGGGCGAAGGGTGTAGTGGTCTAATTTCCTCGGACAGGTCGATAGGAGGACAATCCTGAATCGACGAGGAAAACGATAGATGACAAGAAGGCGCCGACAATTTGACGCCAGCTTCAAGCTGGAAGTGGTACGGATGGTTCGAGACCAGGGCTTATCGGTCGGCGAAGTCTGCCGGTCGATGGACCTGGTTGATACAGCCGTGCGGCGCTGGGTAGCGCAGTACGATGCGGAACGTGCTGGCGGTCCCGGCGAGGGCAAGCCGCTGACGGCGGAACAGCAGCGCATCCGGCAACTCGAAGCAGAGAACCGGCAATTGCGCGAGGACAACACGCTGTTAAAAAAAGCGTCGGCCTTCTTTGCACGGGAACTGAAGTGAGTTACCGCGCGGTAACTCACTTGCAACAGGAGGCCGTATCGGTCAGTCACGCCTGCCGGGTTTTGCAGGTGAGCCGCTCTGGCTACTACGCGCACCGGCGTGCCAGGCCGAGCGCAAGGAGCCTGCAGGAGCAGACTCACGTCAAGGCAGCATTTGCCGCCAGTGGCGCGAGCTATGGTAGCCGGCGCGTGATGCATGCGCTGCAGGAGCAAGGGCTGAAGATTGGTCGTTACCGGGTGCGTACGCTGATGCGCCAGGCGGGGCTGCGCACGAACTGGAAGCGCAAGTTCGTCTCGACGACCGACAGCAGGCATACGCTACCGGTGGCGGAAAACGTGCTCGATCGGCAGTTTGATGTGGCCCAGCCCAATCGCGCGTGGGTTTCAGACATCACGTATATCCGCACAGCGCAGGGCTGGTTGTATCTGGCGGTCGTACTGGACCTGTACTCACGCAAGGTGGTCGGCTGGTCCATGGCGCCTACCATGCCGGCCGGACTGGTCGTGTCGGCACTGACCATGGCGCTACAGCAGCGCCGACCAGCGCCGGGACTGGTCCTGCATTCGGACCGGGGCAGCCAGCTTAGGTTCAAGGAGTCGTTGCAACACTTGTTTTTTAAGCTGTGGATAGTAACTCTTCAAGCGCTTCAGCGGGGGTCTTCCACTGAAGGGCTTTGCGCGGTCGGGCGTTGAGTGTGTTGGCGACCGCATCGAGTTCGCGTTCAGAATATCGACTGATGTCGGTGCCTTTGGGGAAGTACTGTCGCAACAGGCCGTTGGTGTTTTCGTCAGTTCCACGCTGCCACGGGCTTCGCGGATCGCAGAAGTAGATTGCCAGACCCGTGTCGATTTGTAGCTGCGCATGCTGGGCCATTTCCGCGCCCTGATCCCAAGTTAGTGACTTGCGTAAATGCTCGGGCAGCATCGCGATCTTCGCGGCAATGGCATTGCGAACAGCCTCGGCGCCGTGGCCAGCTAACGCCGGCCCGTTCTTCACCCGAGCGCCAGAATTGTGGCCCGGCATGGGCGGTAGGTGCAGCAGCATTGTGAATCGGGTCGTACGTTCAACCAAAGTGCCAATTGCAGAGCTGTTCAGGCCGATGATCAGATCTCCTTCCCAATGCCCAGGTACAGCACGGTCGGCAACCTCGGCCGGGCGCTCACTGATCAGCACCTCGGAGGTGATGAAGCTTTTTCCTCGCTGCTGCGTTCTGGCCCGTGGCACGCGCAGTGCCCGGCCGGTACGCAGACACGCAGAGAGTTCGCGTCGCAATGCACCACGGCCCTGAATGTAGAGTGCTTGATAGATGGCTTCGTGTGAGATCTGCATAGACTCATCATCGGGGAAATCAAGTCGCAACCGGCGGCTGATCTGCTCCGGACTCCAGCAAGTGCCCCAACGCCGGTCGGCCCGACGACCATGCCGTCTTCCCTTCCACGGTACGTTGGGTCCCGGTATCGGCCGGCCCTTCTCATCGGTAACCGCATTCGCCAGTCGGTCCTGCACATAAGCCCGTAATCGCTCGTTCTCGGCGAGCTTGCTGGTCTTGGGCCGCCTTGCCGCTCGCTCGGCTTTCCACTGCGCGACCGTCGCCCGATAGGTCAGCGTACCGCCACGGGTCGCGGCATTGCGGCACAGTTCGCGTGAGATGGTCGAGGGCGAACGACCAAGCCGCCGTGCGATCTCGCAAACCCCGCAGTCCTGCGCCCGAAGCAAGGCAAGCTCCTCACGCTCCGAGAACGATAAATAGCGACCCGAGCGCGGCGCCAAATCTATCGGCGGCATGCCTCCAGCCTGGCGAAACCATCGCGGGCCCAAGGGCTGCGACACGCCGCACGCCAACGCGGCGGCATCACTCTCCATTCCCTCGGCAATGCAGTTCCAGAATGCTTGTTTCGTCTCTAACTGATTGACACCTGGCCTGCCCGGTGAAGACATCGATGCCCGCCCCGTCTGTTGCGCAGCCCAACCTCGTGGTCGTCCCATTTAACACCTCCAATCTCGAGATGTTGCAACGACCGATTGAATTCGCCCAGTACGCGAGTGACGAGTACCAGGCATTGCTGAAGCAGCATCACGTGGTTTGCAGCATGAGTCGCAAGGGAAATTGCTGGGACAACGCGGTGATGGAGCGGTTCTTCCTGAACCTGAAGATGGAGCGCGTGTGGCAGCGTCGTTACGCCAACCACGAAGAAGCACGGCGCGACATCAACCAGTACATCGTCGGTTTCTACAACGCCGTACGCTTGCATTCGACTTTGGGCTATCTGTCGCCCGTTGCCTACGAGGCGAAACCGACAGCAAAAGACCCTATCTGCCTGTCCGAAATAACTTGACCACTACAGGGTGATGTCGGAACAGGGGCCGACTGAAGACTGGAGAAAAGTCACCTTCGTCACTTCGGTCATCCCAACGGGAAGGACCAAAGCAACGAAAGGTGAGGCAATACAGGATCGACGGTGAGGATTTACAGGACCAGACGACCTGCGTGCTACGTGACCCTCAGGACTTTTTGGTGATGGACCACAGCCACTTGTCCCACAGGATCTGGGCGCCTGTCGCATCCAGCTTTGGATGCCCCTGTTTATCGACGGCAGGCACCTTGGTTTTGCCAAGACGCCCCACCTCGACCCGATCGCCAATATGACAGTGGGCTTCAGCGATTGCGTCACGCAGACCCTCGCCCTGTAGAACGTGCGTTTCTCCGCGATGCTCGAGAGTCAGGCAAAAGGACTCATACGTCTTCCCCGGGCGCTTGCCGTCCGGAAATGTCTTCTCGCCCCACTCCTTGACCACGCCGTATCGGGCTCTTTCGGGCCGCTGCGCAGGCTGTGTCCTAGCTGCGGACTCCAGACCCCGCACGTCATTTTCCATGACCATCGGCGCTTCAAGCTGCGCGCGGGGAACGCGCGCGCGCGGCGTGGCGTTGGCGGCCGAACTAGAGCGTTCGCCTCCAACTTCCACTGTTCCGCCAGGACGCGCCGCTTTGATCGCTTTTGCGATCGCCTCCGTCAGCGAGGATTGATATTCGCAAAGTACAGCCCAGTGGGGCTCGAGCGACGGTATCAGCTTCATGCCGACAGATGTCTCGCGTAACTCGAAGTTGAAGGCCGGATGAAACTGCACGACTACGTCGCCTTCATCGCGAAAAAGCATGGCCTCGCCGGCGATCATCACGTGACGCTCGTTCGCCGCGCCGCGTCCCACCACTACCGGCGTTGCGTCGGCCTTCGGGGATGATGAACCCTTGGGTTGTGAGCGGGATGGATCGACAGCGCCAAAGATGCCGCCGAACAGTTTGCCGAATGTCGAAGTCGTCATGCCGGCTCCTACAGCAACGTGCCAAAGCTGTTGCGTCGGACTTCTTCCATATCGCGTTTGAGCAGGGGGTTGCTCATGATCACGTCCTGCAGGATCTCTGGATCGACGCCGTTGATCATGCAGACGTAGCGATACGGCACAGCGCCATCCCAGAATTCCATCACCCAGCCAAGGGTTGCGCGATAGTCTTCGAGCTCCAGCTTTTTGCGGTTTTTCAGTCTTTCGCTGAACAGCGTGCAGCAGTCCATCAGCGACTCGGGCATGTTGTCGCCACGACGGCTGTCTGTCGCGAAGCTGACAAGCGCGTCGACCATCTTGTCGCGTACAGCCTCGCTCCAGAACTGCGGGTCCGGAAGCGGATCGACTTTCGACGGGGCGGTCACGATCAGGGAAGTACCACCGAACATGTCGAGTTGCCATGCTGTGATTTCGTTTTGCATGGAATTTCTCCGTTGAGCGGGATCCCATGCCCGCAACGGGATGGTTTCCCGTTGGGGTGAAGGTGCAAAGACGCCCGTCAGGGGCGTCTTTGCGTTAGAGGCGTTGCGACTAGTTGTCGGTGCCTGTCTTAAGCGGAACAACGACAGGCGACTTTGCGTACTGCCGTTTAATCGGGGTCACTGGCACCGCTATGCTTTCCTCAGCCTTCGGCTGTGAAGCAGCGGCAGTCGGTGGCGCTTTCGCATCGCTCGTATCCGTCTCAGTTTTTATTGCGTTGTGAATCGATTTCTTGACCCACATCACGACGATGACGCCGACGAACAGCGCGGCAAAAAACGAATGCGCAGCAAACCACAGAGCAAAGCACACCGCGAGAAACGAAAGGGGCGACTGGGTTGCCTTCAAAACAAACTGCTTCGGCATTTTTCTCTCCAGAAAAAATTACGCACTAAGGGATGTCCAGGCTGGAAGGCACTGGACCGTTTCGATGCTCAGATGAGCAGGGAAAACGGGCGCGCGGAGAGACGCTTTCGTCACGGCTCCGAAAGGCGTGGCGAAAGCAGCAGTCAACGAGAAAAGGGAATGGAGAAGCTGCCCGTCAGGCTATGAGGGCCGGTGTCTCAGGGTCGATGCGTCAGAAACGCGGGGATGAAAGGAAATTTACGCGTCCACGCGTTGCCGGGGAGCGGGAAAGCTGCCGAAAACATAGGGGCTTTTGCGCGACGTTGCCACTGGTCTTTCCGCGTCTTGACTTCTATAACCGCATGCCAAGTTGGTCTCACATCAACACCGAAGGACAAGCGATGTTCCTTGAGATAGCACTGACGGCTGCCGCGTATCAGTTTCTTCGCCGCAGGAAGTGACCCGACCTCTGCTGGCGCCAGCTGAAGTCGCCTATGAGCCCCTCGGAAACTCTGGGCGCGGCAGGCGAAGCCTGGGCGCACGTAAAACTCCAGGAGACGCTGGACTGGCTGTGCGGCACCGACTATTACCTGCACGAAGGCCCGCTCGAGTCGAGCTTGCCCCGGGTACCGCGTGCCCAACGGCGGAAATTGACCATCTCGCAGTGACGCCGTTCGGCGTCTTCATTTTCGAGACAACGAACTGGTCGGGGCGCATTGTTCCTTCCACTGCGCAGGGCATGGTGACCCGCATCGGTTCCAACCGCCAGGCAGAGGACCGTCGTTCACCGCTCGATCAGAACCGGACAAAATCGCGTTCTTCCGCTCCCGCCTGCCCCCAGCTGGCCTGTGATGGGTGCGGGCCTATTCACCTCGCCGCAGGCGCAGCTCGGTCCCGGCCTTCACTCGGACCTGCTTTCCCGCGTGGACCTTCCTCAGTGGTTGCGCACTCGCCGCGATGCCTATACCGGGTTGCCGGCGATTGACGTTTCGCGAGCTGCAGCAGCAGTACGCCTGCATTCCGATGCTTCGCCCGCCGCCGTGGACGCCCATAAAAGAAGGGTCAGCATCTAGACATTACTGTTTCGTATTCGGCAATTCTGTTTTGCTTACAAAAATCACTAAATGTTTCAGAAAGGCAACCGTTAAGCGTTTGCATACATAGCAAAAGGTATGGTCAGTACGGTCGCTATGGGCGAAAGAGGGGTCAAAAATCACCTCTTTCCAAGACGACCGGTCGTTTTCGAAGGCTACTCTCAGTTACGAACGGCACCGGGTGGTCGCCGTAAAAAAATCGTTGGAGAGAAGAATGCAAGAAAGCAAGAGGTCCAGCACGGGTCTCGAAACAGTAGGAAAAAGGATGAATTCGAAGACGCTGAATGAAGTGGTCGCGTTCGACCCGATGGATGAGTTCGTCTTTAGCATGCAGGACCCGAACGCCGTGACACGCGAGAACATGTCGACCGTCGCACGCGAGGTTTTTGGCGGCGGCTCCGAAAATGCGGAGTTCATCGCGAAACTTGTCGAGCACATGCTGGCTGTGTCCGAGTCGCGCTCGAAGGTCGTCGGCGAACTGGTCATCCTGGGTGGGCATCTCCAGCAGATGATGAAGTCAGCGATCAGTCACCACACCGGGAAAGTCGGGAATACCTTCCAGGCTCAGAAAAAAGCTGCGACCCTGTGTTTTGATTTTTTCCACAAGTCTCTCGGGATTACGCGTTCAAGCGCACGGGGTTACATTCGCTGTCATCAGAAATTTGGCGATGACGCAGAGGCCGTTCGGGTGTTCACATACGGCGAACTCAATCTGCTGTCGGCTCAGGACGTGACGGAAGAACAGATCACCGTACTTATGGAAAAGAAGGCGGCTAACAGCGATCTGACGCGCTCTGACATCAAGGATCTCCTCAAAACGCTTCAGCGCCAGGAAGAAGCGATCGGCGATCGTGACAAGCAACTCGAAAATATCCAGGGACTTCTGGAGGACAACAAGATCCAGCTCGACGTTACAGCGCGCGAGAGCAATCACCTTAAGGAGCAGTTGGCAGCACACGAGCGCCACCTTGCCGAAAAGGAGAAGAGTCTTGCAAATCTGCGCGACCTGTTGACCACGCGCACATCAGGCTACGGGTCGATGGAAAAGGACCTGGCCGACAAGTCGAAGCTGCTCGACGAACTGACCGCAGAGTTGGCTGCGTTGCGCAACGCAAAACCCAGGGTTGAAACGGTTGAAGTGGCCGTCGAGAAGCTTCCCGAGCCGTACAAAATCGTCTCCGAGGCCGTCGGGACAGCGCTCTCCGAACTCAAGGACGTTGAAGCGCGGAAATCGGGTCTTGAGGATGAAGTCGCGGCGCTGAATTCCGCTATCGCGAGCAAACAGGCAGAACTCGAAGCCGGTACAGCAATAAAGCGGGCACTCGACGACCTCACGGCAACATGGGCCGACGTAGCTGGAAAGATGGCCACGGTTCAACTGGCAGTTCAGGCGTCCAGCGAACCTGAACAGTACAACCCGACGCTCGAAGCTCTCGCGGGGATGCTTCGCAAATATGTTGCCGAAATCGAAGCAGCACTCAACCGCTGAACCTTGCTGACCGACCGATAGCGACGGAATGCGAGCGATCAGGACCTGTCGCTCGCCCCAGAAAAATAATGAATTGAACAAGATGCCAAAAGAAACTACGAGAAACAACGAGTCGAACACCATCCTGCTGTCTGACTGGTTGGCCGAGAAGATCCAGCGCGCCAATTTCGCGCTCACCGACTTCATGCATCTGGCTCTCGCCGGCCACCGGGAAATGCAGAACGTGCTTGGCCTGTCGCTTGACGACATGGAGACGTTCAAGCAACAGATCAGGCCCAAAGCCACGCTCATGAACATGCCGTTTCTCGCACTCGCGCCTGTCCTGGACGATCCGCGCGACTGGGAGACCTTTGTCGACGGTGCGATCTTTTCTCAAAAGATTGAAAAACTGACCGCCGAAATGCCGCGGGTTGACCAGATCACGAGCCGCGACATCTTTCACTACAACCACGCCTACCTGCAGTTGCTCAAGGATGTGCTGCACATGAATCTCATCGCCGTGCCGCTGCTCGGTATCTCGACGGAACTGGCCGCCTATCTCAGGAACCTGCCGATGGCGCGACTCGAAAATGCAATCGGCGCGATCAGGTTTCCGCTCTTCAGATGGCGGTTCGACGACCCTAACTTCTGGATGGAATACGGCGCCGGCTGGCTCACTGAGGAAACCGTTGCTCACTACCTGATGCGCACGTCGCCGCTAAGCGCCGCAACCCTCCCCTACAAGAGTGCCTGGACGGACCTGCGTCTTGAGCGAAGCGAGAAGGAAATCTTTGCCCGGATGATGATGGCGCAAGGGTGCCGGGCATCGACCGCAACCAACCTGTTCAACCTGAATCCCACCAAGGCGCGAACAACCTACAAGGAAATTCACGGCGTTAGCTCGCCTTGCGGATGCAATCCGAGTTCGTTGACCTGGTACGTCGACCAGTCAGTCCACCGTCTCCAGGCTTCGGTATATGCCTGGCTCTACCGTAGCGCGCTCCACAACGACGGCAACATCCCGCAGGCGCTGATCGCCGCCAACGACATCATGGCGAAGATGTTCGGCAAGAACCTGCTGATCACGGCCGATCGTGCCAACCATCTGACCCGATCCATGGCGATGGATTCACGCCTGACGATGGCCGCTTGCCGCAGCTGCTCGACTGATTATGTCTTGTCGAATGGAGAAGGAAAGATCGAACTCGCGAAGGACTTCAGTTGCCCCGGTTGCAACTATCTGCTGACGCCGAAGAGCCAGGCTGGCAAGCGCAAGGTGCCAAACTAACTCAAGGGAATCGGAAATCATGTCCCACGAATTCACCGT
Organism: Paraburkholderia sp. RL17-337-BIB-A; assembly: GCF_046025895.1. NCBI lineage: Bacteria > Pseudomonadati > Pseudomonadota > Betaproteobacteria > Burkholderiales > Burkholderiaceae > Paraburkholderia > Paraburkholderia sp. RL17-337-BIB-A. The sequence goes on from NZ_JARESY010000003.1 coordinate 178,808, forward strand.
AGAAACGGGTCTGGTGGCGTTTTCTGTCGGCGGTCGCGCGCAGTTCGGATGGCTCGATCTCGTGACAGGTTCGTTCCACTCGGAGGCAGATGGCCAGTGCATCAATGACGCGATCGTCGCGGTCGAATTCAGCTCGGATGTGGTGCATTGAAATGCAGGACTTCGCTTACCTCTTCAGCGATAGCGTCGCAGCGTGGTTAAAAGGACATGGCGACGCCCGATTCCTGCAATACGAGCGCTACTACCGCGCCGGTCGCGCTTCGGCGCACGGGGCGGCAGACGGCTTCGACCTGGAACGGTCCAACGAGCAGTATGCGTCGCTGTGCCGTCGACCCAGCAACCGCCTCGTTCAGATTCTCGACAGCAAGTTCTTCAGGCGTCTGATGCTGTTCCTCACGATCCTGTGGGGAGGTGCCCTGCTGTTGCCTACGGTCGGTAAGTCCCAGCCCGTAGCGGCCGGCGTCGTGTTGTGCGCGCTCTTCGTCGCGATGCGCGTCAAGGCATGGCGCGGGCGCGCACGACGCAGGTAGCCACCACTTTTTGCGTGCACTTTTGCAAGAACCCATACCAAAGCAGCAACGATGAACGGGCAGTCCGGAGTTGCAGTCGAGGCTGCCTTGACTTTGGAATGCGCTCGATAAGATGAAAGTAAGCAGATCGCGGGAGCGACTGCATCAACAACCAAGGGTAGAAAAGATGACGACCAGGAGCACATTCAATTTTACTTCGACTGCAATCGCGGCTGCGTTTTTCGTCGCCGCATGCGGCGGCGGTGGAGGCGGCAGCAGCACCGGCACAGCGGCGGCAACCGGCGCAAGCGCGCCGGCAAGCAGCACGGCGACCGGTGCGAACGTGACGACGCCACAGTATCTAGCAGGCAGCGCACAACTGGCCGCATTCAACCTGCTCAACCAAGAACGGCAGCAATGCGGTTTCCCCGCGCTTACCGAAAATACCCAACTGGATAGCGCGGCGGGCGCACATGCGCTCTACATGGGGCAGAACGGCGGCACAATCACCGACACAGAGGTAGCTGGCAATGCTGGATTTACCGGCGCGACCTATGCTGACCGGGCCGCACACTTTGGTTACCCAACCTCCACTTACGCTGGCGGCGTAAGTGGAGGCTATTACACATATCCCGCCCTCTCGAACACGCAGTATGGACAGAATCTGGTCTATGCGTGGTTGTCTGGTGTCTATCACATCGCTATCGGCGTATGGCCGGTAACGTCCGTTGGAGTTGGATTTAACCAAACAACTTTCAACGGTGCTCCGGTGATTCAGAGCTCGTTGAGCATCGCGAATCTGCAACCCATGACAACAAGCGGCCCGCTGACGTTCCCTTGCCAAGGGACTACGGGGATCGCGTACGAGGGCGGGGGAGAAACGCCAACACCGCCGAATACGTCGGGCGCGTTCGGTACACCGGTAGCTGTTGCTGGAAACCCGACTGACACCATAGCGCTTCAGTCAGGCACGATGACCGATACGTCCGGCAACGTCATCAACCTGCAACTGCTCGATTCGGCTAGCGATCCGAACAAACTGCTTCCCGCGTTCGAAGGCGTCGCATACCCTACCGCGCCGCTAGCTCCGAATACGGTCTACGTCGTGTCGATCACAGGCACTGTGAATGGACAAGCATTCTCGCGAAGCTTCAGTTTTACGACGGGAAGCTTTGTCGGTTGATAAGTAAACTTGTTGAAAAAAAGCGCCCTGCGGGCGCTTTTTTTTCTTCAGTCAGGTTCCACGCATAGCCACGAGGAGTAGGTGACGGCATTTTGACCTAAACTTGGCATTAGTTGAAGCTGGAAGGAGGCGCTGTTGCTAGAGAGCATCTGGTACATCTGGTCTGCTGTGTATGTAGACCAATTCGACGGTACGACCGACCCGTCCCAGTAATAGGTGGCTCCCGCCGCAGTGACAATCTTAAGCGTGTTACCAGCTATCGAAGAAAACCACGGGCCGCCCACTTCATTCGCTTCGCAAAAGTAGTTAGCAATGAACAGCGATAAGCTTCCTGTCGGAGGGGGAGGCGGGGGCAGAACCGTTGGAACACATACGATGCCGACCGAAGCCGAACCGTTCCACGATGGGGCCGACATTTCAGTGTATCCGACACCGCAGGTCGGCTGCGGGGGCGGCTGGCACGAGTAGTGTCCGTTCGTGAGTGTCCATAAAAGCGGTGCTGTGCAGTTCGGTGACACTGGATTAGGCGTCCCGTAGTAGCCCATCTGTCCGTTGGACCCCGTACTCCATACCTGGGCAAGCGACACCAGCGGCGTCGCACCCAGAAGCGTCATCAATACCGCCAACCCACCTCGCAAACGCCTGACATTCATCATTTATGGTACCGCTTATGTGTTGCCGAAAGTGCACTGAGCATCTACCTCGGCGGTCAGGCCGAGACTGTTTCCTGTGAACGCGTTACCGGACGTGTCAATCAACAGAATCTGAACGTACCACCAGGTGCCTTCGTCAAGGAGTCTGAAAACAGATGTCTGCCATGGAGGATTCGCCGCCACGTTGACCCCGTTGGTCTGCGGGATGATAGTTGCGGTCGGCGTGCCACCGGTACACGGCGGCTTGGAGACACCCGAACCGTCCGCGTATCCCTGATATTTCTGCACGGTCATCACGTTGCTTATCAGCTGACTGATTGGCACCCAGTTGCCGTATTCGTTGCACACCCACATCTGGTTGTTCGAGCGCATGGTTACCGTGTTCCATGTGCAGTTCGCAGCCGCCGTGTTGAAGTTCACCGTTGGTGCTGTTACGGTCCCGTTCGACGTAATATTGCCGGCCGAGATTGGCGAACTTGCGGTGCCGCTAGCGTTCGTAACATTCAAACCACCATTAGCCTGCACCGAGATTTGTTGAGCCGCATTGCTATTGGCAATAGAACTGTTACCGATCGCTACATTAGGAACGCCATTCGTGTTCTGGATGTTGGCGCCGCCCGCACTGACGGTCCCCGTCGCATTGATGTTATTCAGGTTATCCGCGTCCTGCCCGCCCCCCGCCAGCTTACCGGTCAGAGGAAGCGCTCCATCGCGCCGGTAATAAGGCGAATTAGCGTCGCTTCCAAACCCGTTGATCGCCACGATCGACGCCGCCACGTTGCCATTGGGATTGGGCGTCGTCCACTGCCCGTTAAGCCCGGAAATCGTGCCCGGCGCCTGATTCGTTGAATAGCCGAACTGGCTGCCACCGGCTGAAGCGATCACTCCGGCGCCTGCGACATCCGGTTTGCCCGCGAGCAACAGTGGCTGACTCGGATAAAGTAGCGATGCGATATGGCAGTTGCCCGCGCTCGCGGAACAGCTCGCAGGGACAACGCTCAGGCTGATCTGATACGCCCCACCCCAGAACGGCCCTGTCTTATAGGTCACGTTCGTGTTGCTTTGCGCGCTCAACTGCGCCAGCGTCGGTGCCGTCAAAGCGGTGGAACTGGTTTGCGAAAACCCGGGTGGAATCAATGTGCCGACGGAGTTCGTGATGTAATCACCGAGCGCCGCGTTGACCGACGCCTGATGCTGCCCTTCGTTCTGCAGGAGGGCGACCCGCTTATGAGCGACATCCTCTTTGATGCCTTGCATGGTAAGCACGGCCGCGCCGAGCAGGACGATCATCATCTCCAGTAGGCTGCCCATAATCGACCCGCCGTATTATGTGCGGGACATGTACAGGGACAACGTCGCATACGCGCCGGCCGACGCGCAGGCGGTGCCTGCTGTCGCACTGTTAAAGGTGGTCGTCGGCCCGGCGAGCGTCGTCGAATTCGCGCCGACCTGCGAATACGTGTTTGTCAAGGCCGCCACGCTCATTGCACATACTGCTGCCGGAACCTGATAGGACATGATGATCGAATCATTGGCCGTGCTCAGCGTGCCGATAGTGATCGTCACCGGCTGGTCGAAGATCCCCTTCAACGAAGATTTGTCAGACGCCAGTCGCGGCCCCGCAGCGTCAAACGCACGGTTCGTTGCGAGCGTGGTCAATGTTTCAGCAGAAAAATCTGCATCATTTTGTGTGGCGTTCAGGATGCCCGTATGGAACATCTGCGCCTCGCTCGTGAACTGCGACGACCTGATGGTGGTGTAGACATATGCTCCGCCTTTGATCACCGCGATTGCCAGAAGCGCGGCACCAGCCATATAGGCACCCGCCTCGATCAGAGACAGCTCGCCCGACTGCTTTCTGCGCCGCCCCGTCTGGATCAAACGCAACCGGGCGGCCTTCGTCTTTACTTGTCGCATATAAATCTCCCAATGTTCACGCCGCGTAGTGCGGCAAAAAAATAACTACCGAATGAGCGCTTACTGCGCGCCTGCTGCCGGAATGCCGCCGCTCATGTTCACGGCGCCGGTAACGATGTATGAGCCGACACCGATAAACAGAAACAGTGCGACCGCAATCCCGAGCAGCATGTAGTGCGTAAGGCGCGCGTTGCGCTTTACGGCTTCGACCACACGCTGGAGCGAGTCACGCCCAAGCGACTTGATCGCCGCTTCGAACTGATCGCGTCCGGATGCATCAGTGATCGTGTCTACAATCATTTCCGAGAAGATGCCCGTATCAAGGGCGCGCATCGGCTGTTCTGGGCGCTGCGTCAGCCGCTTGCTCATGGTGGTCAGGTGCCAGTGCATCCACGGATCGGAGGATTTCGCCACCCGGTTGATCGCCGCGCGCAACGTCAGGTTGGAGTCGAACAACCCCGCCAGCGACACGATCAGCAGCGCGGCACGCATATCGCGCCGGTTGCGCCACATCAGCGGAAACCCGTCGAACCGGTTGCGCACGGGACCGACCCAGCGTTTCAGCGAATAGAAGTACGTTGCGATCGCCCCGATAACCGCCGAAGCCGAAAGCCACCAGTACTCGTAGGCGAACGTGTCGATATGGAACAGCAAACGCCCGCCATCAGGCCACTGTTCGAGTGGCTTTATCTCAGTGACCTGCGGATAGATCAGGCCACCGAACATCATGCAGAAGCCGTACAGGTAGACCAGCAGGAACGTCGGGTAGGCAACCTGGAGCGCAGTCTGCGACGACAGCGTACGTTTGGCGAACGCCGCCATCTCGGCCAGCTCGAAACCCCGGACGACCGCATCCTTCTGCGTCGATTCGGCAGCGATGTCGAACAGCGTGTATTCGTCACCCGGAATAAACGGCTTGATCGCGACGGAAAACGAGTCGCCCTTCACGAGGCGTTCGCGCACCCGTGCAAACACTTTCCACTCGATCCGGTCACGCGCCTTATTGCGCTTCTCATAGGTTTCGAGACGTTCACGCAGCGTTTCAACGTCACGAAGCCCCTTCTTCTCGATATCGAGGCGCGTTTCCTTGTAGAAGGTTTCGCGCACACTCTGGAAACGCCAGCGCGCGATGCGCATCTGTGTCGCTTCGGGGAGCATGGCGACCAACGAACTGAACATAACGCAGCGACCTCGTTAAAGTTTCCCGTCTGCACCCGGCATCACGCGGTATTGCGCGAACGACTGCATCGATCGGTTGATGAATTGTGGGTCGATTTCGCCGCGCGAAACCTTGAAAAGAGCGTGTTCATAGAGGGTCTTTCCCGTCATATCCTCGTTATCGAATGTGCTGGTGCGCTCGCGACGCCACACGGCGCGCGCACCGCTCCAGTCGCGCTTTGCAATCTGCTCGCGGAATTCTGGCGTCGGGCGGTAAAGCTCGGCCACAAGTGTCGGCAGCTTTGTGCCGCCGGCGACCTTCCCGTCCCGCGAAAACAGACCATCGAGACGGCAGTGCTGACATCCTTCATGGTTGCGGCAGGCCATCTTCGATGTATCAAGGCCGAACTTCGAGCGCAGCAGGTCAAGATCCCTTTTCGGCATCAGGTCGTCGGCAGGCAGCTTGCAGTTCGGGCAGAGCGTGGGGACCAGCTTCTGGTTGCCGACAGCGTTGATGAATCCTTCCGCCGCGAGTTCGTCAATCGGCAACTGGAGACGGCCGCCCGCCATGCGCATGACCGCAGAAATGATGTCGCCCGCGTGCAACGAGAAGCGCACCGGATGGCCGGTCAGCGCCAGTTCGGAGACAAGACCCATCACCACGCGATCGCGCACCTCCGAAATCGTCACGTCGTCCGGGTCCATCCGCATCAGCGTACGGATCACTTCGGCGTACTTGCGGTTCGCTTCATCGTCCGACTCGTCCGGGCGACGGATGATCGAAATCTCCGAGAGCCACGGCAACGGATATTCGGACGGCTCGCTGACCGCGAACTGCTTTTTGAGTTCGCGATCCGGCAGCATGTACGAAAGCGCGCGCAGCAGCGTCGTCTTTCCGGAACCCGTTTCTCCCGTAAGGACGGTGATCCCACCGCTCACGTAGTTCAGTGTGTCGATCAGCGCGAGCTGGCTTGGCGAAAGCCCCATCTGATCGGGCATCAGGACAGAGTAATTCTTGAAATTACCGTCAAGCAGACGCAGGCCGACGTCATAGCCACCGACCGTGGGGGCCGATTGCCAGCGCAGGTTGACCGTGTCCCGCCCGAGGACCAGCGGGACCATTGCCGACTGCGGAGCGCTCGGCTGGAACGAATTGCCAGAGTTCGTATTTTTCTGGACGAGATCCGAATACGCGGCCGACAGCGCGCGGCGAACGATGTTCTTCGGCAGGCGACGGTATGTGTACAGGTCACCGTTCACGCGGAAACGCACCTCGACTGCCCCAAGGAAGTCACGCGGTTCGAAATGGACGTCGCTCGCACCATACGAATGCGCCGCCTCGATGATGTCGCGGAAGTTGCCGATCGCGCGCGAGGCTTCGCGCTCGCCCCTGACCGCAACGTCGCGCTTGCGGTCATAGATCGCAGCAATGACTTCCTCGCTCGCGATCATTTCCTCCTGTACGAGAAGGTCATGCGACGCCAGATCCTTCAGGTACGTCGCAAACTGCGCGCGTTCACTGAAACGTGCCGTGGCGGCGACGATCGCGATGCCCGGCTGGATCTCGACCGCGACGCACTCCTTGCGTATGGCCCCGGAGACGCGCAGCGTAGATTCTGCGTCGGTGCCCGTGATGATCCGCTTGAAGTCGGGCAGCGCGTCCGCCGATATGAGTACGGGCCTTCCGCTCAGTGTGCCTGTCGGTTCCTGGTCATCGTCCTCATCGTCAGCGCGCATCGCCGCTACGTGAGCGGAACCCGCCGCACTGTGCGCAGCAGTCGCACCATCCGCTGGCTCCTGTGTAGACGCCGCTACCACTTTCGTTGCCACTGCTGGTGCCGGTGCTGGCGCCGGTGCTGGCGCCGGTCCTGCTACGACAGCAGGACGCATCACTTCAGTGACCGGGGGTACCGATGGAGTCTGCGTCCGGGCCATCGGTTGTGACTGCGCTGCAATCATCTCGTCGAGTTCGCGCAGCGCCTCTTCGCCTTCCGCATACGCGTCCCCGAGGCTCCCGATCGGTTCATCAGCCGCGCCAGCGGCGACCGCTTCTGGCGTTCGCGCCGTTGCTACGCTCGCACCAACGTTCACCGGCGTCTCAACGAAGCTGCGTGGCTCACTCGAGGCCGTCTGCGCGCGCGGGTTTGTCGCGGTTCCGCCGGATTCCGTAAATTCGTCGACGTCCATGATGTCGTCGCCGGACAGCTTGCGACCGAGGAAAGACACTGTCGGATTGATCGCCTTCGTCGGCTCATTGAAGTGTGGTTCCTGCGCGGGTCGTGTCGACGTACGCCCGGTTTCGAAAAAAGCGGTCGGGCGCGCACCGCGCAATCGTTTCAGGAAGCCGCCGCGCACTGCATCGTCATTCGCTTCGATGCCGGAAAAGAGACCCATCTGCTTATCTCCCGATTGAAACAACAGGGTTCCGGAAACCGCCCACCGGCGGCAATGGTCCACCCAGGTCAGTAATGGCCAGCAGTGCAGGGGTGGTTCCGATCTGGGCCGAAGCCGCTGGCGCAGAGATGACTTCGGACCATGTCCGCTTTCCCTCTGACACGGTGACGTGATAGCCATCGACACGCGTGACAATCCAGCCGTTCAGCAGCTTCGCGCCGCGTTCGGCCGGGTAGATTCCGCCCTGATAGTCGTAGAGCACGTGTGCGCCGCTCATGTCGCTGTACGCACCAACGAAAGTGACGGGCGTGGTCTGGCGAACCGGCACACCTGGCAGCTTCGTCGGTTTGGGCAGGGCCACAGGCTGTGCATCTGAAGCCGCCGTGGGCGCCGAAAGCGGAGCATTCAGTCCAATGCCCTGGGCCGGTGGCTGCGCGCCGTCTGTCTTACGCATCGAGTTGACGAGGTTCTGACGTGCAAGTCCATCAATGTCGTCCAGTGTCAGGTGCTTGTCATCAGCATGCGCGAGCCCTGCAATGCAGAGCACAAAAAGCGATGCTGCCGCGCGACGGGCGGCGTTATTGGAGAACATAGTATTTACCCTTCGCCGTGAAATGAACGCCGGTGCCGTCTTCCTTGAGTTCAAGCTCAAGGGTGTCGAGCGCCATGCTGTCTGGCAGAGTTGCGAGCAGCCGGCTTTGCCACATATAGCCATCGATGGTCCAGTCACCCGCCTGAACGATTGGCCCGGTCACCTCACCCGCCATTGGCTGGCGGGCGAGCATGCGCTGAGGCGGTCGCAGCGTCACGACGTAGCCGTGACTGCTCAACTGGTCGGGCGTGGTCGAAAGCCGTTGCGGGTCGGTTTGTAGCTGCTTGATGAGTGCCTGTGCCGTGGGCCACTGCCTTGCCTCCCTGAGCATTACCTTCTGGACATGCGGAACGGCCGGACCTCTGGTTTGCAGGAGCAGACCGCCGGCATCAAATACGACGGGCCGCATCCCGGCGGAAGCTCGCGTGTCGAAGTCCCTGAACGTCCCGCCCTCGCGCTTGAACGTGATTGAGCACGCCCCGGCAACGCCGCACGACGCTTTCTGAAACTGCCATCCCGCCACGTTCGTTTCCTGGCTGCGGAAAAGGTCGAGCAGCGCTGGTGCGAAGGCCGAAGCAAGCGGGAGCGGCCCCGCAAACGTGCGCGCGACAGCCCCCTGATAATCGTGCATGTAGGTAGGCGGTGGCGCGGGCGGAGGTGGCGGCGGATAGAGGTAGGTGATCGCCTGGCTGACCCCGTAGATCAGGGCGCCGGCGATAACGATCACCGGCACCGCAGTGGGTACCTTGACCGGCACCTTCTTCACCAGGCCGACACTCTTGCCCCGGAGCAGTTCGCTCACCGCGAATGGCTCATCGAGGTCAGCAAGGTCGGAGCCGTAGCCGATCGTGACGAGCTCGGCGCGATTCTTTAGACACTCGTCTTCGAGCGCGACGCGACGTGCCTCCAGCGCGTTCAACGCGACTGTTTCGTCAGTCCGAACGGTCCCGCGCATTACCAGCACAACGTGCACACGCTTGCCGTCCTGAATCAGGACCAGCACGGCAGGCTTCGAACGAACGCGCTCAAGGCCGGCGATGCGGGCGGCCGCGGAGTAGAGTTTCACGCCCTTGCGCTCGCCCGCTTCCGGCGCGCAGAAACCTGCAACCGTTTCCTCTTTACCTTTGATCTCTGCGAAATGCGTCGCGTCGAACTCCTGCGCATAACGCCGACGCTCGGCCGCCCCGCCCCTGGTCGCATAGGCACGCCACTCGAGACCGAAGACGAGCCTCGCCTTCTTTTCGTTGGGTATCGTCTCGTAATGCATCATGCCGCTCACATCGACGGAACGACGGACGCGGTCAGCATGATCACCTGGAACGTCTTGGCCTTGTTCCATGCGCCACTCATGCCAAGAATCCCGTTGTTGCTCGAACCATCGTAGTTGTTCGTAATCGCGCCGTACATGACCACCGTCTGGCCATCGGACAGCGCAATAGTCTGGTCGTCCTTGCTGCCAACGATGTCAGGCAACTGAATCTGCTGGGCAGAGGCGCCCGTGCCGGTGCCAATGGTCGTGAAAGGACCATTAAGCTTTGAGTTATCGCTCCAGTACGAGAGGATGATCTGGTTGTGATCGTTCACCGCCGGCAGGATGTTCACGAAGTCGCCAACGGTCACCGAACCCGGTGTCAGCCCCGGCGCGCCCGCCGTCCCGCTGATCGAGCCGGTCGACGGCGTTGTCGCCGCGAGATACCCCTTTGTCTCGAACGAGCCGATTGACATCGGCAGGCCGTTCAGCGTCATCTTCGTCTGGGTGTTGTCCGCGATCGTCTTGCCAAACGTGTTTAACGCGTTGATCACTGCATTGGTACCCGTGAGCGGCGCGTTCGGCTTGAGGATCGACAGTCCCACGGAACCGGCTGAGGTCGCCAGCGACGTCGGCGACGAGACGCTGATCACGTATTTCGAAAGACCATTCGAGATCCGGTTGAACACAATGTCTGCATTCACGCCGGCCTGCGTTCCGTCGTTAAGCGCGATCTGCAACGTCCGCACGCGGATCGACACCTGACGCGTAGAAACTGCGTTCTCGCGTGTCAGCACCTCATTCATCCGATCGACGGCCTCCTTCGTGTCGGTTACCGTCACGAGCCGACTCTGCGGATTGACTGTGATCTTGCCGAGGGGCGTCTTCAGATTCTGGAGTTCCTTCGTGATCAGGTCGATCTGGTTGAACGTGCCATCCCGGCCCGTCGACGTCACTGCCGAGAAGGAACCGGTGTTAGCACTCGTGGTTCCCGTTCCCGTGGTCTGCGTACCTGTGGAGGTATCCGTGCCCTTTGACATCGACGACTTGATGCTTACGGCGCCAGGAATTGCTGCGATCTGGAAAGTTCGTGTCACGAAACGCGAGATGTTGATCGTCGCACCGTCAAAGTTCCAGGCGAGGCCAAGATCTTCTGTCACGCTGTGCAGGTACTGGCCGATCCTCGCATTGCCCGGTTGCCTGTAGACCGGCTCGACGTTGGCTGTGGCCGCCATGTTCGCCTGACCACCGCCCGATCCCGAGATGGACTCAACCAGTGCCTCGCGCGGGATGAATACGTCTGGACTCAGGTGAACCGGATAGCCCGAAGCGTCGGAGACGAGCGTCGCGATTCTGGTGATCGGCAGGTTCGCTGGGAACGTGACGCTCTTTTCGCGGAATACCGCCGGAAGGGTTGCTTCGTATGCGACCGGCACCAGTCGGTCACCAAGGAACGCAGTCGGCACATGTTCGACGAGCGCCAGCGAGTCGCCCATGTTTGCCATCGCGTGCGATGCGTCGGCCGTGGCGGCGTCATATGCCCCGTTCACGTCCGATTGCGACACGGCACAACCCGTAAGCACGGATGCAACGAGAAGGGATACAGCAGCTTGGAAGCGGTTCGCACGCATCGTCAATCAGTCCTGGCAGTTGGCTGCGCGGGCGACCACGCGAATTACGTTGTTGGTGTGTTCGCAAACCCGGGTCGGCGTGCGCATATGGTTCGTGGCGCGCATCACCTGCGTCAGCACAGAGTCGAAATCCCCGCTGAATGTCGCGTTGAACTCTAGCGGCAGGTCATCGTCAATTTTCCAGGCCAGTTGCCAGCCCTGTTGTTGCAACCAGCGGTCGAGCGCATTGCGCAGGTTGATGTCCTGCGGCGTGACCGCCAGCGTCAGGACGCCGCCCGGCGCAGCACCGCTCGCCCCCGGAAGCACCACAGGCGCAACCGCGTACGGGCTCTGTCCAGCTTGCGAAGGAGTAGCGGCCAGCATCGGTGGCGTCACGGCGCCCATTGCAGAGGGCGCAACGGGCTTCGTTGTCGACTTTGGGCCACCCATTGCAAGCGCGGTGACCGGCGCAGCAGATGTACCGGAGAGAAGCTGCCAGCCATCGCCTGCCGGTGGCGAAATCTGCGACTGGTTCGGGTCGGTCGCAAACGAAGCGGTCGCAAGTCCGGTCAGCGTGAGCGATGCGAAAACTTGCGCAAGCAGTGCGGCGCGACGACGGGTGGGCATGATGTTCATTGGCTTCATGAGTTTTCAGTGGGCCGCGCGCTGAATGCGCCGATAAATGTTGTTGGCGTACACCAGTTGCTTGTTGGCGGAGACGGCGTTGTACGCACCGACTGCCTTCCACGTCGGACCAAACTGCCTGATGTTCGACGCGAGGATCCATGTCCCGACATACACGTTCACGCACGCGTTAAAAAGCGCCTCGCGGGTAACGCCATAGCGCCGTAATTTCGGCAGCCATGACGAGTTGATCTGCATCAGTCCGACGTCTTCGGTCCCGTCGTTGTTGACGTTGATTGCACTGGCGCGCATCCCTGATTCCTGCTGCGCGATCGCGCGCACGAGCACGACGTTGACGTGATGGAACTGCGCTGCGTCGTCCAGGCAATCTGCCGCGGCCGGGTTGCTGCAGGCCAGCGTGCCCACAAATAGCGCTGCGACGGTACGGCCAATCATGACTTCGGCCGGTCAAAGAAACGGACGTCGTGCCTGCGCGTCACGTTCACGATGTTGCCGTCCGCGTTCACGATGAACTGGTCGGCAGTACCGTTGAAGCGGTAATAGCGCCCCTTCTGCTCGCCAGACCCAAGGTGCCCGACGTCCGAGACCTTGACGTTTCCAACCGTGTCGGCGAACTTGAAGTACGTCGATCCATCCTTGTCGAACACCGCTTCGAGGCCCGCACTGTTTTTCGGGTCGAAGGAATAGATCTGTCCTGCGACACGCGCGACCTCAACGCTGTCTGTGCCATTCGATACGACGAACCGGTCTGCACGGTTAAGCGTCACGACATTGCCTGAGTCGTCCCATTCTGGCTTGAGAGAGTGCCCGTCCATGTCCTGAAAGACGGTCTCTTTTGCTGGCCTTTGTGAAAAACGGATCTGGATATGCGTGTCGTCACCATCGCGAATGGCCAGCGCACTGAATTTCGATGCAAGCGCAGAATCGCGGGCCGGAACACCCTCCCCGGCAGCAACGGCCGAAGCGGCACTCATTGAAGCTGCACCATCGACAGGTGCAGCAACCGACGTGTTCGCCGCCGCGGCGCTCGCGACGTAATTCACGCCCGTTGACTTTGCAGCGGCGCGACGCAACGAGACGTGGCGCGTGGTGAAATCGACGTCCGCATAAAGGTCAACCGAACCGAGCAGCCGATCGAGCGACTGCATCCAGTTTTCACCATCACGCGTCGCGAAGCTCTGCGCGGTCGTCAGATCGACGTCCTTTTGCGCGGACCCTGTCCAGCCCTGGGGCACAAGCGCCTTCACGAGTTGCGCGAGCGGCAACGTCGCACTCATCGCGCGCGTGCTCTCCAGACGCGGACGGGCACCAATCAGCGCGAGACGGTTGGAGAAGCCCGCGAAGCCGACCGGCATGTCCCCGCGTGCGTTGCCCCGCTCTGCCGTGAAGCTGTTTGCTTTTTTCCAGCGTGCGGTCGCGCTCGCACCGCCGACCGAATAGCCAATAACTTCCGGAACGCCAGAAACCACGATGTAGGGGCCTTCGGCGTGTCCGCCCTCAACCTTCAGCGTCTGGCCTGCGCGCGGTTGCAGGTACGTGTCGGTGCCGTCGTTGAACGCGAGCGCCGGCCGCTCGCTTACGTTGCCGTCAATCTGGTAATCGAAGTCGAGCGGATCGGTGCTCGCGGCCGACGCGGACAGCGAAATCACTGCCAGCGCGATAATGGTTAGCGTGTGCTTCATAGACCGCGGTCGAGTTGCGAGAGATGCTGGATGAAGCGCGCGAGATATTCGCGGCCCGGCTGGGGATTTGCGCTGTGGTAGTAGGCGACTGCCTTCACGGCCGAATTCGTCTTGCGGAAGTTCTCGTTGAGAATGTCTTCTGCTACGTGAATGTTGGTCGCAGGCGCGAGCGCATCCCACGGCGACGCAAAGCGCTTTGCGTGGTAGCACCAGTTGATCTGCATGAGACCGACATCGAAGTCGCACCGACCGTCCGAGATAAGAAACCGGATCGCCTTGTACGCGTCCTCGCGCGTCCGGAAAAAAAATCCTCGGCCCGCGACATTCAGCGTCCACGGCCAGGCGCTACCGTTGTGTGCGGATTCGTTCAGTGCGATGCCCGCGAGAATTTTCGCGTCGACACTCGTACGCATTGCGTCGAATGGCGCTTGCGCCGACGCGCACGCCCAGCCGCCACGGCGCTCGGTCAACGCTGCCTGTGCGTCGTCGGTCAGTACAGCTGGCTGCAGCCAGCCGCTTCGGACCAGCAGACTCTGGACGCTTTCAGATGCGCCGTCGACCGTGACCGATGCAAACCCGTCCTTGCCCGGCTCGATATCCTGGCCTTGCAGCCGTTGCGCCCACGCGAGGAACGGCTTCAAACCACACGCATACACGGGCGTGCCGGGCAGCTCAACGACGGAGCGCTGGTCGCCCTCCGCCACGACAAATTGCGTGGGGCTTATGACCGTGTCGATCACTGCCGCGTTGGCACCCGAACAGGCTGCGGCGAGCGCGAGCGCTGCGACGGCAAGCCTAGTCATGGTACGGCTCCATGACAATGTCCTGCGTCACCTGAACAAGGAACGGCTGGCCCGGAGGCACCGTGATCGTCGGTGCGATGTTCTGATTGCGCTGAAGCACCGATTGCGCAGTGGTTGCGGCAACCTGTCCGGCGGTGCTTCCATAGGTCGTGACACCGGTTGGGCTTGCCGTTGTCGCGGTTGTCGCGCCGTTGTCGAACGTCTTCAGCAGGACCGCGGTAATGAAGCCAGCACCGAAAATCGCGAGAAAATGGTTGTTCACGTCACCAGAAAAGCCGGCGTAGCCGTTCTCGTCGGCGCCCTGCATGCCGTTCAGCGGAACACTCTTTCCGTTCGGCAGACGCAGACTGGTCGAGGCGACGAGCAGACGCTCCTGGCCGACCTTGATGTCGGCACTGTATGCGCCGTTGATGAACGAACCTTTCGGGATCATCAGGCAGTCGCCCTGCAGGCTGTCGTAGACGTCTTCGTCGACCATCAGAGCGATGCGACCCGGCTTGTCCGAGTTGAGCCCTTCAACGGTCTTTACGTGAATGTTGTGCGGCGGCGTCAGCGTGCAGCCTCGCGAACGGCCGTTAAAGGTCGACTGTTCGATGCCGCCCTGCGCTGCGGTTTCCTTCAGAAATGCACGATCGCGGTCTTCGGGAGCCTGGCCCTGTTTGGCGAGCGCGAGCGCCTTGGCGTCTGCGGCGTTTGGGGCTCCGGCAGTCGCCGCCGCACGTGCAGCCCGAAAGTCGTCCAGCGACGGAACGCCAGACGGGAGAGCCGATGTTTGCTGGTTCGGGTTTCTGGAAGCACCCGTCTGCTTGAAGATGGACGACGTGTAGATTGTGTCTTTACTATTGCTTTCAGCAAGCGCGTGTGTGTCATCGCCGTCTCTGCGACTTCATTCTGGAAGTCGTTGTCAGTCAGCATCGGCTTGACCGTTGGTCGCCGCGCTGCCGCAGCATCGGACGCTGCGCGCGCGGCCGCCTCAGACGCCGCAGCTTCCTGCTGCTGACGGATGACCTGGTCAATGTCCGATGTTTGAGCCGCCGGCGCCTCAGTGCTACTTTTCAACGCAGCAGCTTTCTTGAGTCGGGCGTCCTCCTCTGCCTGGTTACTTGCCTTCAGCTCGTAGTAAAAGCCCAGGCCGCCGATGACAAGTCCAGCCATCAGGCCAATGGTCATGATCGCGTTGCGTGGGGTCTTGCCTTTAACGAGTGTCTGCTGCTCGGCGTGTGGCCTGGCCGCATCGTTTTTTTTAGCCACGATCAGAAGACCCCGAAAACGCGATGCCGACCGCGCGTAACGGTCACCTCGTCCTTGCCAGACACAAGAACGATTTCGTCAGCGAGACGCTGGAAAACCAGAAAGTCACCACGCCGGATGAAATTGCCAACCACGCGGTCGCCGTGATCCTTGTACATCGGGACGGGCCAGGTCTGGGCCTTGACGGGCATGCGCATCCAGACAGAATGTCCGTCATCGAACACCACCTCTGGCTTGAACGCGGCACTACCGTCAACGGTGTAATCCCAGTTCAGCTTGTCGGGCGCAACGCTGATGCTGCCGGAATCGCCGCCCCGCTCGCCCGTGCCCGCAGCCTCATCACGGACATTTGTGCGGGCCACCGGCGCGTGCGCATACTGGAAGCGGACCGTCTGGTAGAAGAAGCCGCCAGCAGGCGAGGCGATCAGCGTTAAATCGTATTCGCGCCGATTGGTCGTCAGGTGCAGCGTGTTCACCAGATCGGCCTTGTGAGGTTTGATGAATACGTGATTCATCTTGTCGTCATCGATTTCCCACTGGATGCTGTCGCCCATTGCGGGGTCCGCAATCAGCTTCTCGCCCGGCTCCAGTTCAATCGTGGTGAGTTTCAACGGCGCGGTGAGCACGCGAAAAATCTGATCGCGGCTGTAGGGGAATACGCCGATTCGGGCATCACCGGGCATCGTGAGCGGATCGGCGCCGCCGTTAAACGGATTGACGGGGCTCATCGGGTCGCCAGCGATCATCGCCATATTCAGCGCACCTGTATCCGAAGGACGTTTTGCGTGCGCCGCCTGAGTGGCGAATACAGTGGCCGCGAGCGTGACGAAAATGCCGAGAACCGGCCGTTGGTGTTTCGAGATCATTGGGGTCAAGCTCCACCGGTCCGCTCAAGGCGGAAGAACGGAACATAAATGCCGAAGGGATTGGCAGTGAGGGCCGCATCCGCGGTCGGTGCGACAATCTGGTAGCGCAACGTCAGGGCATACGACTTGACGTCAGGTTTGCCAGTCGCGCCCGCCTGTGAGGTCGTCGTTGTGAATTCAACGAGGACCGTCTGATCCTCCAGCAGTGCGATGTTGCGCACGTTCACTTCACGGATCAGCTTCGGATTGGCCGTGATTGCCTGAAACGGCGCGTCGTCGCGCAGCCAGCTTCGGAACTGGTCCGAGCCCGCGCCGATCATCTGTGCCTTCACCGAATTGATGTTGGCCGACATGCGGGAGGTTTGAAGGCTTTCGGTCAGGACCGGCTCGATCGTGAACCAGCGAACGACCATATCCTTCATGCTTGTCCGGGTAGCCTGTGAGTCGGGCTTGTACGCAACGAGCTCCGTCACGACGGGATGCCCGCTCACATCAGCAGAAACGCCGACCACGCGCGTAACCGACGGGGGCGGCTGCCGGGTCCAGACAGCGCCGGCAGCAATCGCAGCGAGGGCAAAGGCCATGAGCACCCAGCGATTCTTCTCGACCTTCAGCTTCGTGCTGGTTTCGAAGATCACAGTGCTCGGATCTTCCTCGGCGTACATGCCGGGGGCCGTCGATAGCGCGGCCTGACGCTTGTTCCTGAAAAGACGCATGGCAACCCTTGATGAATGGCTACCATTGGAACAATTTTTAAGTCAGCGTTTTCGACGAAAGGCACCGAGATTCAAGCGTCTTTTAGCTATTGAGATTGTCCTGCGTTCGGGCCGCTGCGTTCTTGGGTCGAGGCTATAACGTGTTACAGCCAGTTCCGGACAAAGGCAGCGATTTTTGATGTCTTTCTGTCACCAAAGACGAGCGCGCACCGATAGTTACCCCGGCATTACATGACGTTCCGTTGTTTCCAATGGGGCACTGGTGTAATTTTGGAAACAAGAGGTGGGCCTTAAAACCACATATTTTCAACGGTTTAGTTACGACCGGATCTGCGGCACGTTATAACGCGTTAGCAGGTGCAGCTCTCGGCAAAGCGTCTCCGCATCAAGCGTGACCGTAGACCACCCAGTACCCCTCTTGCTCGTTCCGCGGTTTTAGCACGGGTGAGAACGGTCGAAGGCAACCGCTCCGGGAAATACAGCCAAGCATGCGCTGCAATCAACGACTGTGAAAACCCCGTACGCATACATCCGGGCCTTGATCAGCAAGTCGCTCGACAATGCTTTCCTGGCCAGAACCGCGCAGATGCAACTGGCCGAGCAAGCTGAACGAGCACGAATCAAGGTTGGTGACCGCGAGGAACAAGCAGCGCTTAGCGCATCGGGGCAAAACATATCGTGCGCCAAATCGCTATCGTTGGACCGTCGAAGATACCGGCTTCGTTCGCACTGACGCTAACGGCAATAGGGCATCCGTGCCACACGCAAAGGCACCGGCTATCAGGGCGTCGACAACTCGCGGTGAATGGGAGATATCGTCACAACCCGACGGTCATCGCCTTTCAAATATCGTCGTGCATTACGAGGTCGGCGTAAATGAGTAAGGGCTTGACGAGGGGATGCACGCTCGGTGGCTGCGTCGCCGGGAGGGACGTACTCGGCCAGAACGCTTCGAGGATTTCCACGCCGCCGCGCTCGTCAGTCGCAACCGTGCAGCGAGCATGAACTCCCTGCGCATGGGGCTCTGGGTATAGTTCGTCGTCCTCGACGCTTCGAGCTGTCCAGCACTCGCCGGCCCTCGGAGCCGTGGCGGTTGGTGAACATTTTCCGGGTGGTTTGCCGCAGGGCGAACACCGCCGACATCAGTCCAAATCGAAACGCCCACCCGGCGCCGCGTAAGCATCCCTTTCGAGCGGACACTCCATGACGTATTCCCCTTCTTTGATTTAAAAGGAAAGTCTAATCTTCAAAGGGGGCAATTTGTGAAAACGCTGCGCGCCTGGAATTGCGCTTGCGCGGGCAGCGCCAACGGCCTCGCGCGCCGCGGGCGGGTTCCGGGGGGCGCCGCCGGCACAGCCGGGCCAATCGAACGCTACGGCGGCCTCTACGTCGCCTCTCCTCCCGTCAGTGCTGAACAGCTGAATCATGCTTACATCGTTGAACTGCGTCTCCGCGGGATGCTTCGACACCGGGGGCGTCCATTCTCGGAACCGCCCCGACAATTGGGGCAATCGGTCGCCCGCGGGCCGGCCCAGCGATCGGCGGTGGAGGCGCCGAACCGGAATCCCACAAAGCTACACGTTCGTACCATAACAACACGCCCTTCCGTACCAGCCAACTACCCCATCCGTACCATATCCACACGCCGGCGGAACCATAAAGCACCACCAAGGGCACCAGAGGTCTACACCTTGCCCGGCTTAAAGTCCCGCCCGGTAAGGGATTGATCTGAGCTAAAGGTTTACTAAAGGTGTTAAGCGTATACGTAAACACGTAAACGGCGTTCGTCGTCTTTAGGAAGAAAGTAAAGCACGAAATTCCACCTCGCTATTCCCGTGCAGCTCAACATCATTCCTGAGCAGCCAAAAAGTCCCAAGGCTCGCAAATCTACCGCAGGCACCCAAGGGTTTCCCTTTGAATTGGAACGACTTTTTCCTCGCAATCGAAAAGTCAGTTCACCGAAGGCCTCAACGTGTAGGGCTATGGTTATGGGTGCCTGGTGTAGGTCTATGGTTTGATTTGAACGTGTAGTCCTATGGGAATGCGGATCTCTGCGTCGTCGTCGGAGGCGCCTCGCACCGTTGGCTTGAGGTGTAGGACTATGGTACGGGCAACGGCGCGACCCGATTGTAGGCCAGAGGAGACGGAATGCCGTGCGCAGCGGGTTGTTGTTTGGCTAGGTGTAGTTCTATGGTATTTGTTGGGAAGCCAATTGGCGCAGAATGATCTTCAGTTGTCCGCTAAGGTCGGGAGTCTATGGGACGATCGGCAAGGTGTAGTTCTATGGTCCGCCACGGCGCAAGTTCGGGCCGTGGCACGACCCCTGGACGGCTTGCACCAGCCGGCGGCCCGGCGACAATTGGGTGGAAGGTGTAGAGCTATGGTGGTGAGTTCGGATCGACGATCCGTAGTGCGAGCGCCGCAGGCACCATTTCACGCGGCTCAGAACGGAAGTAAGCGCTCACCAGGGCGGGGGTTAGAGGAAGAATAGTGGTAGATTGAGCCCCCTGGAATGTTGAAAGGTGTAGTCGTATGGTCGTTTTTTAGGTCAGAATTGCGGTCAGATTGTGATAGGGGTGTAGGCGTATGGTGGACGCCCCGCTTGGCCGGGACCGCGACACGATATCGGGTAGAATCTCAACATTGTTTGCTAAGTCATTGACGTGTTGAGGTTTGTTATCAATCACCGAGAACTAAATAAAACGGAATTTGAGGTCAACGCGTGGCATCCAAATCTGTAACGCTCGCTCAGCAGTCGCCGCAGCCCCCAAAGCGATTGAAGGGCAAGAAAGGTGCGAAAACCGAAGCCAGGACGACTCAGATCGGACTCTTCACTGTCGAGGAACCGGAGCCCTTCAAGAAAGCGACGCCGGCTGTTCACATCAGCGCAAAAAACAAAGCGCTGACTCTTGTTCAGCACAAGATCTACAACGCGCTGTTGGCAAATGCGATTGAGCAGGACCGCGATAATGCCGGCACGAATGTGGGTCTTTCCCAGTTCTCGATCGCTCTTACGGACCTCGTTGATAAGGTAGGTCTGAACAGCAACAACCGCGATTATCTGAAAGGGGTCATCAATTCACTCATCGGTACGGTCGTGAACTGGGACTTTCTGGAAGCCGAGCGCGGAGAAGTCTGGGCCGCGACCGGTCTTCTATCTACGGCAGAGATGGACCGTAGCACCCTCACCTATGAGTTTTCGGCCAAGATTCGGGATTTTCTCGTTCATCCTCAGATGTACGCGACGATTGATATGCGCATTGTTCGTGCGTTCAAACGCGCGGCAGCGCTGGTGCTGTGGGAAAACTCCGTGCGTTACGAGGGCATTGGCCAGTCGGCGGTAATCCCGATCGAGAAACTTCGCCAACTCTTTCTGGGCCAGGAAGGGGCGAAGACAATCTACCCCGAGTACAAGGAGTTCAAGCGAAACGTCTTGACGCCCGCAGTGCGGGAGGCGAATGAGGTCAGTGACCACACGATCGAAGTACTCGAGGTTCGACAGGGGCGCGCCGTCGTTGGAGTTCGCTTTACCGTGGCACGGAAGCAAGAGGCCGCGCGCATGGAGTCGGTGGATAGTGATCTTCTAATGTCGGTCACGCAGTTAGGTATTCCGAGTTCGGAAGCGCGAAAAACTCTGGGCCGCCATAGTGAGAGCGATGTGCGCAACGCGCTCGACTATGTCCGCGCGCGCGAAGCCAAAAAGGGCGCCACACCGATTACAAATGTTCCAGCCTACTTCCGCAAAGCGCTTGCGGAGAAATGGGTGACACCGGAGAAGTCTAGCGGCATCAAAAAGGCGGCCGCAGGCCCGGGATTGTCCATAACCGGTATCACGGAGGAGGAAATCCGTGAGAAATACCGCGCGTCCCAACTTGGGGATGCCAGGGCGTACTTTGATGAGTTAAGCGCTGCTGATCAGGCGGAGTTGATAGCGCGTTACAACGCGTGGCAACCGATGCAGAAGTGGCGGTTGGAAGGTGGAAAGAAACAATCCACCGCTGCACAGCAATTGTTCCTGTCGTGGTTGGCCCATGAAACGTGGGGCGAGCCGTCGACTGAGGACCTGTTTAAATTCGTGATTAAAGGTTTGGCGTCCACGGCCACAGCCTGAGGACCTTTGAACACCGTGCGACGATGTTGTCGTGGTGACATTTAAACCAGATTATCCACTTGAGTAGATCTTAGAGGTGGGAGGTGTTGGCGGCGGTGTAAAAGCGACATTAAACGGCGGCGCAAGGTTCAGTAGATGCGCCAACAACCGTGAACGGTATTGGCGCCAGTGATCGAGCGTGCGGGGTCGTCAGTCAGAAGGGATCTGCCGCGTTGTCACGAGGGTGAGGGTTTCCAGGAGGCGCACGCTGCTCGCGCAGCAGTTCGTTGAGCGCAATCTGATAGTGCGCGACGATGCGCTCGCGTAGATCGTCGATGAGTTCGACGACGGCGAGCTGGGGGTGACCCGCTTCAGTGGACGGTTACGTAGTTGAATTGTGCCCGGGTGAGGGTCCTCCCTTTGATGTGACGTTGCGGGTTGTCCACGGCCGGACGGCGGGTCGCCCGTTACGACCATGACGCTGGCCGGCGGTGGGCAACCCGCATGCGGACGAGGTCTGTTTTTTCGCGGCATGCATCCGTTCGTAAATCATCGGCGAGCGATAGCCGATGCCGCTGTGCAGGCGGTGCGGGTTATACCAGCCTTCAATGAAGGAGAACAACGCTTGTCGGGCTTGTTCATGTGTATCGAATCGCGTGCGCGCGAGCAGCTCACATTCAAGCGTGGCGAAGAACGCCTCGCACATGGCGTTATCGAAGCAGTCGCCCACTGTGCCCATGGACGGACGCACGCCTGCTTCGCTGCAACGCCGGCCGAAGGCAAGCGAAGTGTATTGGGCGAATTCAATCGGTCGTTGCAACATCTCGAGATTGGAGGTGTTAAATGGGACGACCACGAGGTTGGGCTGCGCAACAGACGGGGCGGGCATCGATGTCTTCACCGGGCAGGCCAGGTGTCAATCAGTTAGAGACGAAACAAGCATTCTGGAACTGCATTGCCGAGGGAATGGAGAGTGATGCCGCCGCGTTGGCGTGCGGCGTGTCGCAGCCCTTGGGCCCGCGATGGTTTCGCCAGGCTGGAGGCATGCCGCCGATAGATTTGGCGCCGCGCTCGGGTCGCTATTTATCGTTCTCGGAGCGTGAGGAGCTTGCCTTGCTTCGGGCGCAGGACTGCGGGGTTTGCGAGATCGCACGGCGGCTTGGTCGTTCGCCCTCGACCATCTCACGCGAACTGTGCCGCAATGCCGCGACCCGTGGCGGTACGCTGACCTATCGGGCGACGGTCGCGCAGTGGAAAGCCGAGCGAGCGGCAAGGCGGCCCAAGACCAGCAAGCTCGCCGAGAACGAGCGATTACGGGCTTATGTGCAGGACCGACTGGCGAATGCGGTTACCGATGAGAAGGGCCGGCCGATACCGGGACCCAACGTACCGTGGAAGGGAAGACGGCATGGTCGTCGGGCCGACCGGCGTTGGGGCACTTGCTGGAGTCCGGAGCAGATCAGCCGCCGGTTGCGACTTGATTTCCCCGATGATGAGTCTATGCAGATCTCACACGAAGCCATCTATCAAGCACTCTACATTCAGGGCCGTGGTGCATTGCGACGCGAACTCTCTGCGTGTCTGCGTACCGGCCGGGCACTGCGCGTGCCACGGGCCAGAACGCAGCAGCGAGGAAAAAGCTTCATCACCTCCGAGGTGCTGATCAGTGAGCGCCCGGCCGAGGTTGCCGACCGTGCTGTACCTGGGCATTGGGAAGGAGATCTGATCATCGGCCTGAACAGCTCTGCAATTGGCACTTTGGTTGAACGTACGACCCGATTCACAATGCTGCTGCACCTACCGCCCATGCCGGGCCACAATTCTGGCGCTCGGGTGAAGAACGGGCCGGCGTTAGCTGGCCACGGCGCCGAGGCTGTTCGCAATGCCATTGCCGCGAAGATCGCGATGCTGCCCGAGCATTTACGCAAGTCACTAACTTGGGATCAGGGCGCGGAAATGGCCCAGCATGCGCAGCTACAAATCGACACGGGTCTGGCAATCTACTTCTGCGATCCGCGAAGCCCGTGGCAGCGTGGAACTGACGAAAACACCAACGGCCTGTTGCGACAGTACTTCCCCAAAGGCACCGACATCAGTCGATATTCTGAACGCGAACTCGATGCGGTCGCCAACACACTCAACGCCCGACCGCGCAAAGCCCTTCAGTGGAAGACGCCCGCTGAAGCGCTTGAAGAGTTACTATCCACAGCTTAAAAAACAAGTGTTGCAACGACTCCTTGAACCTAAGTTGGCAACCTTGGTCCGAGTGGTGAATCACCCCGTTGGGATGGCGTTGTCCCAGCGCCATGTCCAGGGCCTGCAGCATCAGCGCGGTGCGCAGATGGTCGGCTATCGCCCAGCCCACCACGCGCCGGCTGAACACGTCCAGTACCACCGCAAGGTACAGAAACCCGACGCGGGTCGGTAGTGGAGTAAGAGACAGGGCGTAGTCGAACTATTTCCTTGCCTCTCCTCCCCGAACCGGACTTGCGCCTTTCAGCGCATCCGGCTCTCCATTCAAGTGTTGCTCATAGCAAAGGCGACATCGGCATAGCGCGACTCAATGGTGCTGCGTGTCTCATCGCGCATGATGTACGGATTTTCCATCGGGGTGCGCCAGGTGAAACGGCCCTTGCGACTGGTAACAAGACGCCGAAGCGCCACCACCCCATACCAACCCCGGCTATTCTGGCCTTGCAACATCCATGTCGTGGCCTTTCCCGGCTCTGGCGCCCGGATATGGTCGCGCATTAGCGACCTGAAGCCGCGCCGATACCTGCGCGCAAGCCAGTATCCGAATTTCCAGAATACAACCCGGTCCAGCTTTCTAAATATGGTGGCCGTAAAGTCGGTGTATTGATAGAAGGCAGCCCAGCCGACAAGCTGCCGGTTCAGGCTTTCCATCAGGTCCATCCGGTTCATGCTGTAGTTGCCCGACAGCTGTGTGACCAGCCGCCCGGCAAAGCCCCGATACTTCTCCCACGGAATGGTTGTCACAGGTCGCATGCGACCGCGTGCCCCACGCTTGCGGATGATGCGGTGACCGAGGAAGACAAAGCCGTCGTTCACGTGCGTAATATGGGTCTTCTCCATATTCAGTGTGAGCTTCAGTTCGCCTTCGAGGAACCCGCGACATGCTTCACGTACTGTCTCGGCATGTTCACGAGTGCCTTTAACCACAATCACAAAGTCATCTGCATACCGGCAGTAGGCAATAGCTGGTTTCCACTGCCGGTTTTCTCGAACAGTAATCGGACGCTGCTTGATAATTGCGAAGTTCCACGCCCACCGATCCTTCCGCACTTTCTTGCTCAGGTAGTTCTGCTCCATCCACACATCGAATTCGTGCAGCATGATGTTGGATAACAGGGGTGAGATTACGCCGCCTACAATGTTGCATACTTTTCACTCCATCGTCTGAATCATTCGAATTCTCGCCTGCGAGGAGACCTCCGGGCTGCGGATCGATCCGGAATACGACGAGGATTTCATCCTTGTGGATTTCGACACGCTTGACCAGAGCCAGTACGATCTTGCGCTTCGTTTCGAGATCGATCGTAGCGAGTTTGTCCGTAACGGCACTTGCAAATTCCTCCAGCCGGTTGATGACCAGAAACAGTTCACTTTGAGCCACCCCGTGCTGCCGGGATTCCTGGATCTGCTGATCGACCTGCTCTAGCCGGTTCTTCAACTGCTGTATCTTCGGCTCGAAGTCCGTCCTGTCGATGATACCGTCGGCATAGCTGTCGATGAGCCGGGACTTGCCTTTCTCCAACTGAAGCCTTTGCTTTTCCAGGCTGGCCGTATCGAAGCCACTATTCTCATTGCGCTCCATCGCATCCAGTCGCCGTTCATATTCCTTCTTCAGTCGACTCGGATGCCTCAACAGATCCGCGACTTGCTGCCATACGAGGTCATCGAGCCGATCCGTTCGCACTTGCAGGTTGTCGCAGATGCGTTGACCACCGAAGCGATAGGCATCGGTTCCGACACAGCGGTAATAAGCATAATCTCGCTGATGCCCCTTGGCCGCCGCCTTGCTGACTTTCTTGCCGTAGTACGCGTAACGGCATTGCCCACAAACAGTCAGCCCCTGAAGCAGGTAGATCGGCGCGTTCTGGCGGCGTTGGCGCGCCAGCTTGCGATTCTCGGCAAGCTGCTCCTGGACTGAATGGAACATCGCTTCGCTAACAATCGCCGGCACCGGGATTTCGATCCACTGCTGCGGGTCCGTGGATGTTGTCGAGTATGCCCTCCTTGGCACATCGGCGCTGTGGCGTTGGGTGCGCACGCGGACATGCGGCAGGCGATCACGAGACTGGGTTTTACCGAACGCGGCCCGCCCCATGTAAGCGGGATTACGCAATATTCCCCATACCACACTACGGTCCCAGTACAGCTTGCCGGATGCCGTCACCGTGCCCGCCTCGGCAAGACGACGAACCACTTCGCCTATGCTCAGCCGGTCCATCCCGATCCACTGGAAGATAGTCTTTACCGTCGCCGCTTGCGGTAGTTCAATCACGTACTGGGCCGGTGTCCCATCGAGCTGCTTGCGGATATAACGGTAACCATAGGGAGCCGTCGATAGCACATTCACGCTTCCGCGCTTTGCGCTATGAAGCTTACCGCGTCGATTACGCTCGGTGATCTTTGCCCGTTCGTACTCCGAAATCATGCCCTGCATCTGCAACAGCAGCGACTCTTCCGGTGTCGCGCCAATCTCATGATTGAGAAACACCACCTGCACGCCACACGCAGAGAACTCCTCCATCAGCAATGCCTGGTGTGCATACTTTCGCGCCAGCCGGTCGGGAGACAGGATGTACAGCCGATCAACCAGCCCGAGTGCGGCACGGTCCCTGAGTCGCTCTAGCTGCGGTCTGATCAGCGTCGCGCCGCTTATCCCGGCGTCTATGAAGCACATGTCGTCGACAAGATGCGCATCGTCAGCGGCAATGCGCTCCCTCAGCGCGGCAATCTGGCTTTCAATGGTGCCGCGTTTGGTCTGTTGTTCGGAGGATACCCGCGCGTAGAGCGCGACCATTGCAGCGTTGCTCATCGCTTACCTCGCTTGATAGCCGCTCGCCGTGTCGCCACGGGCCGAACAGCGGATGGCTGTGCCGTAGCGCGTGAATCTATCGGACTGAGCTGCTCGTACGCCTTCTGCAGCTGTTGGCCGGCATACCGGTTCGGTTCAAAGGCAAGACGGACACGCCAGTTCTTACGTCGTCCTCGGGTCATTGTCGCGCCTCCCTGTCGGCGGGAGCGAGGGTCTCCAGGACGAGAACCGCATCGACGTCAGGACATTCTCTGGACCACGGCGCCAGACACTCCCTTGAAATGCGTAGAACCCATTTTACCCGCGAGTTTGCTATGTTGTTAGCAGAGCTATGACACCGCCTTGAGGAACGCCTTCGCTCGATGCACGAAACAGATCACGATCAACGCAGCCCGCCTTGATGAACTTCCAGAGCAGGGCAAGGAAGCGCTGATCGGCGATCCGCTTGCGGATTCCCTTCAGAAGCAAACGATGATGAACGGTGTCGAAGTAGCTGGCGAGGTCGCCCTCTATGACCCAACGTCCGGCGACACTGTGTTCACCACCGTCCTGCAACTGAAGCTTCACGGCGCGGATGGCGTGGTGTACGCTACGGGCGGGCCTGAAGCCGTATGAAGCCGAATGGAAGTCACTCTCCCAGATAGGCTCCATGACCATCAGCATAGCCCTTTGCACAATCCGATCCCGTAGACAAGGGATGCCGAGTGGTCTGAGCTTGCCGTTCGCCTTCGGTATGTACACGCGACGTGCAGGCAGCGGGCTATACGAGCCCGCCAGCAACTCATCGCGTATCGTCGACAGTTCATGCTGGAGATTCGCTTCCATCATGCGCCGGTCAACGCCGTCCACGCCCGGCGTGCGGGCTCCGCTGGATGCCAGCGTAATACGAGCCGCTTCGCTCAGCCAATCCTTGTCAGCAATCAGTCTCAGAAGTCGATCGAACTTGCGCTCTCTTTTCTCCGTCGACCATGTCGCCAGTTTGCTTTGCATTTCACTGATTATCAAAGGTCTTCACCTCACTATGGTCAGTTAATTAACCCAGCAAACCACTTAAACTGCCTCCCTTCGCCATGTGGCCGGCTTTCCCGACCTCGGACTACTACGGAGGCTCCGCCAGCCTGCACGTCATCGGGGGCACACTCCCTTGGCATTCGTGCAGACCTTCCCCAGTTCACATGCTGGACTCAACACACGGGCGAGGTTGCCTGTCGCAGTCTTTATCCTTGCTTGCCGCAAGTCGTCGCAAACACCAAGGTCTAGCTGCGCACTCCCCATGGTTCCATACCGACTGGCATACGTATCCAGTCAGCACTCGTGTCGCCGATCCCTACATGTGTACAGCGACAGTTTGCGTCCTGCCCATAAAGCGATGTGGGCAAGGGTGACACTTCAACCCTCAGATGCGGTTTAACAGGTTCGTGTTCCTCAACCGTCCCATGCTCAGCCTGGAGGCTCATCTTGGCGTAATCGCTTCGCCGCAAGCCCCGTTTCCCACGGATTTCGTCACCTTGCCAGTGTCAGCAAGTCACCGCCGCTTCGGCTCACTTCCTCTCGCAGCAGAGGAAGGGCATGCCCCGGTACTACACCATCAACTCCTTCCGGGCCCTGCATTCCAGACATGCTCAAGCAGCTTCACCCCCGTACAGGCGGGCCATGCTGGCTGGGCATACCATAGGTGGCGTCGGCCACCCACAACTGGTTCGGCGCGTCGGCGTTGAAGTGCCGCTGCACCAGGTCCGGCGCTGGCCGCGCATCGGGCTGCCGTTGCGTAGTACTGAACCAGCGACGCCGGCTCACGCCGCGCAGCCCTGCGATGCGCATCAGGCGCGCAACCCGCTTGCGCCCGACGTGGATACCTTGTCCGCTGAGCTCCGCATAAATGCGCGGCATCCCGTAGGTCTCGCGTGAGCGCGTATAGATTGCACGGATGCGTGACAGCAGATCCGCATCGCTACGCGCATGCGCGGACGGTTTGCGCTCGATCCAGGCGTAGAAGCCGCTGGCGGAGACCTCCAGCAGCCGCGCCATGGTGACAATCGGCCAGATGGCCTGATTCGCTTTCATGAACTCGAACCCTTGTCGGGCACGGTCCCGGTCTCCCGGGCGAACCAGGCCGCGGCTTTTGACAATATGTCTCGCTCTAGCTTGAGTTGCCGGTTCTCGCGACGCAGCCGCGTCAGTTCCTCGCGCTCCGCCGTGGTCAGTCCGTCGTGACGCTTACCTGAATCGCGATCGGCCTGTGCGACCCAGTTGTAGATGGTCTGCGCGGTCGGCTCGAACTCCGTCGCGAGTTCCTCAGGCTTACGTCCGGCACGCACCAGTTCAACCATTTGTGCCCGGAATTCCGCCGGGTACGGGGTGCGATGTCTCTGCATGATGGACACCTCCTGTTCCAAAGAATAGGTGTCCACGAAACCGGGTCAACTCCACGGCACCCGTGCCCCGTGCGCGTGTGGGGCTCGACATCGGAATGAACTTGGCGGTTTGAGCCGGTGTCGGGCCTGTTTCTTCGGCGGTAAGCCTCCTTCTACCGCATCCCGACTTCAGCGTCACCTCTTCCTGAAACGAGCCGCGTCGGGTGCGTCTGCACTCGCCCTACGGGCTCCTTCCGACGCACCCAGTACCGCCCTCCCGCTCTTCGCGCCAACCACTACCAAACCGCTCAGCAGAGCACGACCATTCCGTATCTCTGATCGACGCCGCCGTTTAGTGTCGGTTTCGAACAGCCGTTCACAGGAGGCTATCTTGATAGCCCTCCTTGCTCCTGACCAAACTACGATGCTCTCGTGGAGGGGCGTCAGGCGCGTCTTAGTTTCGTCCCGCTGCTCCAAATCAATCGTGCTAACGCGGAGCCCCGGCAGCGTGCAAAGTCTAGTTCAGCCGCGCGTCGGTGCACAAGTCGCTGATCGCAGCGCTAATTCGCGGCTGCGCCGCGCTCAAGTTCAACTGGATCTTCTCCCGCCCAGGTATCCGACGAGAAAGTCGGACTTTCAACTATCCGAAGCGTTTCAGGTCCGACTGAGAGGTGGCCCCGTTCGTTCGGACAGTTTTTTCGATTTTTAAGTGGAACGCTGGGCGGTCACGCTGCCGTTTTCATCGCGGGCAGCATCGCGAAGTAAGCTTCATCCGGGGTCTTGTCCGACAGACTTGAATGAGGCCTTTGCTGGTTGTACCACGTCAGGTAGTTAGCGATGGACTTGCGTGCCTGGCCGACGGACTCATAAGCCTTCAAATATATCTCTTCGTACTTCACGCTGCGCCACAGTCGTTCGATAAAAACGTTGTCCCGCCAGCTTCCCTTGCCATCCATCGACAAAGCGATTCCGCGCGAGAGGACCGCGTCGGTGAAGACCGTACTGGTGAATTGGCTGCCTTGATCAGTATTGACGATCTCAGGCAATCCATATTTTGCGAATGCTTCTTCGAGCGCTGCTACCGCATGCTCAGCCTCCATCGTGATCGCGACTCGGTGCGCTAAAACACGGCGGCTGGCCCAATCGATCACAGCAGTGAGATAGACGAAGCCGTGTGCCATAGGCACGTATGTCGTGTCCAATGCGTACACCTGGTTGCTGCGCTCGATCTTCCGATCGCGCAGCAGGTACGGCCAGATCTTGTGAGCCAGATGTTTGCGGCTCAAGTTCGGTTTGCGATACAGCGCCTCGATGCCCATTTTGCGCATCAAGGTGCCGACGTGTTTGCGTCCGACCACTATGCCCTCTCGCTTGAGCAGGCGCATCAACATGCGCGCGCCGGCAAACGGATGCTCCAGGTGCAACTCGTCGATGCGGCGCATGAGCGCCAGATCCGCGGCACTGACCGGGCTCGGCGCGTAGTACGCACAGGATCGGCTAATGCCGACCAGCTTGACCTGCCGGGAAACCGGCAGGGGGTGGGCACGATCAATCATTTCTTTGCGCTCAGCAGGCCTGCCTTGCCGAGCGCGCCGGACAAAAAATCATTCTCCAGCGCCAATTGGCCGATCTTTGCGTGAAGCGTCTTCAGATCCACCGGCGGCTCATTGACGGGCGCGCCCGCCGCGCCGAACACATCGGCCGCTCGGTCTTGCAACTGCCGCTTCCATTCCGTGATCTGGTTCGGATGAACCTCAAACTGCTGCGCCAATTCTGCCAGTGTGCGCTCGCCACGTACCGCTGCCAGTGCCACCTTCGCCTTGAACGTCGCTGAGTGCGTGCGCCGGGTTCTCTTCGTCATCGTCTGGTTTCCTTTGTAGGCATTATGCCTATCTCAGAACCCAGCGATTCCACCTAACCGACTGTCCAGATTTCCGGGGCCACCTCTCTGTGCCCTTCCTGTTTGGGTAACTAACAAATAATGAAATATAAAAATTTATAATTTATTCTTTTATTATTTGAATTTTCATTGTTGGGCGACTCGTCCCGGCGGTCGTGCGATCGGCGAGCAGCGCGCAGGCATCGACAAGCCGAGTCACCACCCTTTGGGCCTGCGGCGTCAAATGGTAAGGCGCTGCGTACCGCGTGCCAGAGTCGCGAGTGCAGACAGTGACGGGTAGCTAACCAGACGGCCGTCGACTCGCATGTGGCCATGTTTCCGTCCGTCGCGAGCAGCGCGTGCATCTTTCACGTGGAAGATGCAGGCCAACCCCCGGCATCCGGCCGCACCAATTACAACTCGGAAAGCGCCGAAAGTTCGAAAGTCGCTAGTCGCGCGAGGCCAACGGGACACCCAGCGGGTCAGCCCACTTCAGAGCGCAAAGCTCCATAAATAAACGTCCGCCCGCACCCAATCTCCCGCGTGGAAGATTGGGTGCTGCATTTGAGAGGGTCTTGCGATTGCACAAGTTGGCGGTGCAATCTTCACCAGCTGATGGTCAGCTGCGTGGGTGTCCTGGCTTGTTATGAGTAAACTGGTTCATGTCTTCCACGTGGAAGATTGCGTACTGCATTCGATAGCGTCTCGCTGCCTTCAATAGGATGATCCTCATCTGGGTCTTCCACGTGGAAAGGTTGTGTACCGATTGCGGTTTGCGATTGGACGACTAGATAGCAGCGCAGCCACCAGGATAATAGCCATGTCCGCTCCGACACGGTTCTTCCACGTGGAAGAACCGCGGTGATTTTCGCGCGCAACACGGTCCGGTATGCCAGCGTGACTCACGTCTTTCACGTGGAAGATTGTCGTGAGGGACGAAGGTGGCCGCTGTGGCTTGTTTAGCGAGCGGAAAATCTTCCACGTGGCAGATCTCTGTTCCTTTCAACTGCGGCCGCCCCCGGGGCATGGCTGCCGGCAGGCGCTCAGACCTCCGTAGGCATCGACTTGTGTGCACCACACCATGTCCCCCTGCGAATCGAGTTGGCGCCGTTTCCGTACGACAGTCCAACGACGCGGTCCGCACTCGCATCGAGGTTCCAGTGGGCGACGCAAATCGAATTCTGAAACTGCGAAAGGAAGGGGGTGATCGACGTGAAATAAAGTAGGTGCGGAACGCAGAGCGAGTTGATAAGGGAGCACTTGTGAGGGTCAAATTCTTCCACGTGGAAGAGCGTGACATCCCGTCCGTGCTATTCATCAAATCGTTGTGGCGAAGGGTTCATTCGTCGACCGGAAATGCACGATGAGCGGTTGCGCCAAACCGTGGTTAAAAAAATAGTGCCACATATGTGAAATTAGGTCTTGCATTTCTGGCGAGCTCAAGTAAATTCTAGCTTGTGCGCCGTACGCCTTTGCCCGAGCGGCGCGGAGCGAATCGAGATCCCCGTTCGGGGGCGCGTAACTCAGGTGCGCTATTCACGGAGAGAATGAAATGGGACTTGCAATAGCAATTGCGAATCAGAAAGGCGGGGTAGGGAAGACCACGGTTACGATGAATCTCGCAGCCGCTTTCGCGCAAGAAGGCTACAACGTCTACGTAGCAGATGCGGACGAACAGCAGTCTTGCATGAGCTGGGCGGCGACAACCGACCCAAGCAAAGCGTTGCCTTTTCGTGTGGGAAGCATAGCGAAGCTGGAAAGAAACATCGGGCGGGAAATCGCCAACCTTGCGAACGACTTTGACATTGTATTGATTGATTGTCCGCCGAATATCGCGAATTTGACAACAGGCCGTGTTCTCGCCGTGGCGGACGCGACTATCGTGCCGACCAATACTTCCCCGCTAGAGATGTGGAGTAGTCAAGGCATGATCGCGCTCATCGAGCGCACGCGCGCTTCCAGTCCGGAAGCGAAATTCGCGATTTTAGTGAATAAATCCAATAAAAAGTCGATCTTGTATCGCGAATTAAGCAAGCTCCTGGCTGAATCGTCGGTTTTGATGTTCGAGTCAACAATGTCGGACCGGGAGTGTTATCCACAAGCTGCAGCGCTGGGCCGAACAGTATTCGACGCGACAGGTGTCAGGGCCGGCAAAAAGGAAGCAAAGCAGGAACTGAAGGCGCTGGTGGAGGAGCTGATAGCACTTTTGAGCAACGAGCGAACCGAGGAGGCGGCAAATGGCTAAAGGGCGTCTTGATCTTACAAGCCGCGTTCGGCAAGGAATGGCTGTAGAACGCCTGTCCGCAGACGAACGTCTCACCCAAAATAACGTCGTGGAAACTGCGCAGCGCGAAGCAGCGCGGGTAACGGGCGCAGTGTCGACTTTGGCTCCGTCAATGTTGCCACGGAAAGGAAGGTTCAGGATTCGTCTCGCGGACCTGGTATCCAATCCCTATAACCCGCGGACGTTTTACAACCCGCAAACCATCGACTCGCTGGCGAAGAGCTTCAGCGACGAAGGACAGATAGACGCCATCAAGATCACTGAGCTTCCGGAGTATCCGGACAAGCGAGTGATAGTTGATGGTGAGAGGCGCGTTAGAGCAGCGAAGGCGCTCGGCAACGAATACATTGATGCCGAACTCTCTGAGGAGTCACTGGGCGCCAAGGAGCTGTATCTTCGTGCGTATCGCGCAAACAAGGAGCGTGACGAACAGACGGTATTTGATGACGCTGTCGCGTGGAAAAAGCTTCTCGATGAGGGTATCTATATCGACTACAACGAACTGGCTGCGGCCGTTGGTGAGTCGGTCAACCAGGTCACGAAAATCACGCTCCTGACCCAATTGCCCCAGCTTTTTTTCAACAAACTGGCACAGTCGGCGAAGCCGCTCGGGCTCTCGCATGCGTACAACCTGAAGCTTATCTACGAGCGCGCCGGCGAGCAGGTCGCGGAACACTGGTTGCAGGAGATCGTGGAAGGCCGGGCCAGTGTGCGCCGCCTCGAGCAGGCTGCTTTGGCAGAAGCGACGGTCAAGCGCCCGGGATCTCGGCGCCCTCACTACCAGTCGCGCGTTCAATTCAAGACCCCAACTGGCATCGATTTAGGGGAACTGAAGCTCTTCGGCGATGGCCGCACAGAACTGAGTCTTAAGGGCGTTCAAGGGGTGGCGCAGCACAAGCTCGCCGACCGTGTAAAGGCGCTAGTGGAGGAATGGAGCCTTGAAATCAACGGGGAGTCGGATGTGTGATCCTCCGGCGCATAGTCCGCTCGGCACAGGAAGCTAACAGGTCCACCTCACGTTTGCTCATCCGTGAGGAATGAGATGACGGCGTTCCGTGATCCTGACAGTGCAATCGAGCGTGCTTCGCGGCCGAAAAGAGCGCTCGCCGCGAGATCAACGTCGAACTCGTAGGCCGTGAGGAGGTCACCAGCGATCTCCCAGATCCGCTCCTCCGCCGCCTCCAGGTAGTTGGGAAGGGTAAGGATAAGGCGAAGGTCGAAAGCGTCCTTGTTTCCCCGCGCGCGCCGGTCATGCCATGCAAGAAGCTTCAGGAGGGCGAGGGCCGGCAGAGACACTACGGGCACGACGACGCCCTCGCCGATGTCGATCTGGATGGCGTTGTCTACCGCTTCGCGAAACCCCAGCACGTTCATCACGAAGTCTTCCTTCTGCGGCCAGGCGATCGCGCCTTGCGGTGCTCGGCGCGGCCGAACGGAACGAGATCGAGCGACATGGGAGGGCCGACCTTCCGACCCTCGAACGTCACCGCGTGCTGGTCTGTGGGGGGCGTGAAGAAGCCCGTTGCGCGCAACAACTCAACCAGGGCGGCGTGCGCTTCCCAATTCACCACGCAAATGGCGTGGGTATTACTCAAGAAAATCTATTTGCTAGATGCTATGGGAGGGCTGTGTCAGTCGCATCCATTTTGCGTGCTCCTTTGGAGAAACGAGTCTGGAAATCTCCTTTTACTTCAGCGGGCTCACTTCCACAGCCCTCCCATAGCATCTAGGAGAATCACCATCCGAGCGGAAAATGCTCTCGAATAGGACGGTGCCTGGGTATCGCGACTGAGTTCGCCGGAAGTATGCATAGGTTTGATCGTTAAATTTTCTGGATAGAACTGCCTTTTTGCGCCTCTTCCAAAAAAATAGTTGCGGCGTATCGGTGATACTGCAGCCTTAACCTGAGTACATGATGATTCGAACAACTATCGCGGCTAAGGCTGCAGTGGACGATCCGCTCCGCCTTGCGGAAATCTACCGGGCAGGGCTCGGCCGACATTGGAATACGCTGCGAGAGGGATCGAGGCAACTCGCAGCCCTCAATCTAAAGGCAAGCGCTACTCGGCTTCAACAAGCGGTGAAGATCTCGGAGTTTCCAGGCGAAATTCTTGGTCTCTTCAAGCACACAGGTATTGTGAATCGCACGGCGCGGGAATTGATCCGTGCCAGCAATGAGCAAGGCCTCGAACGGCTTAAAATGCGCGCGGTGACCATAGATCCAGCCGGGAAGTCGAGGACGCAACTATGCGCGCTTTTGTGTGGCGACGAGGTCGCTGGCACTTCATACCGGGCGTATTCGAACGAGCGACCTTTAGCGCTCGATCAAAGGTATCGGGATGGACTACGTTCAGGGCTGTGGTCATCGACGCGCGAAGCGGCTCAAGTCTTGAGCGTTGACCATGCCCGACTGGTGAAAGCTTCCAAGATCGCGGGTCTACCGGAAGAAGTTAAATTGCTCTTTCCGGGCCAAGCTCTGACATTTACAGTGGGTTGGCAATTGATTCAATTAATAAAGCTACGTGGAATCGAGGCTATTCGACAGGTGGCAATCGCGGCGCGCTCGTCCATCCCGATACTGTCGCAACAGGAGTTAATGAACAGGTTCGTGGGGCTCGAAGGGAACGCTGTCGCCGTAAAGGTGAAGCGCGGAACGACAGGGAAGCTGGTTCTCGAGTTTCACTGCGACGCAGACGACCCCGCCAACGAAACTCGTGTTGCGATGATGGCCATGTGGCTCCGCGAGGTAAAGCCCAGCGGCCGGTGAGGCCTGACCAAAAATCGATATACTGAATTTGGCAAAAAAGCGCACACACCGAAAAGCCGTGCTCGTGGTGGGTAATTCCTGTCTACAAGTGGCAATAGGGTTGCCGTACCGCCAGAGTTTGGCCGTCAGTGAGCGGGCCGCCTCCTCGCGGAACGAGCAACGCAGGAACATGTAGACGGCGCACTGTGGACAGCGCGAGCCAGACCTTGAGCGGCGTGATAGTTCTGCGCGAACGATAACTGAAAGACCGTGATCGCGAGAATCGCTGCAAACTACACCACCCGTCGTTACGGTGCAGCTTGTTGGGGGGTGTCCATGGCTTTTTCGCGGTTTCTGGGTTGATGGACGGATGAAGCCTAACCTAAACTATTGGACAACACAGGAGGATGTTCAGTATCTCTAAAGAATTTGGCCTAGTACGATCAACAACGTCAAATTTTCGCCATGGTTGTGCCCTGTCAGGCACCACGCCCCGCAGCGGAAGGTCATTTTCCGATGTAGTGCCCGTGAAACACACCAGACACGAAGTTGGAAGCACTAAGTCATTGATTTGTTGCGGAAAAATAATGCGTCAAATGAAATGTTTCACGAAATTCGTCGTTGTGACTTTCTTCGCGCCCCGGCCGGCCGTCCTGATGGCCCGAAATCGTGCCCATGCATCCGGGTGAACACTATGTCTGTATCAAATACTACGTAATCTGTACTGGACCCGTGGCTAGCTTGGGCGACGATCAGCGTTGATCCGACCCGATTACGAGAGGGGAGCGCACCAATCTTTAATCTTCTCCGACCGCAACTACGTCCATCGTTAGTCGGCAGAACCGTAGCTTTAGGGGCCGCACGATGTATTCCGGAGCGGCTTTGAAAACAGGCCCGTCCCTGAACTGACAGGACGGCATCGACGCCGTGAGATCCACGGCGGGGGAGGGCATCCAACTGGATCTTGGACAGATCACAGGTGCACTGACTGCCGCTTCAACCTTAATGTCCGGGACGCTTATGGGCGCAACCGATGGGCATGCTCTCAGTATTCAACTGTCGTCATCCGTCAGCGTCAGTTGACGGGGTCTTACGATGGACGAGTGTCACTCTATCGTGAGACGGTCCCGCACGAGGGCTTCTCGATTTTGCGCAGATGGGCGGACCGCATTCCTCGGGGCGCATTCGTGTTCACGAGTAATGTTGATGGACAGTTCCAAAAAGCGGGGTTCTCCGAAGGCCGAGTCCACGAATGCCACGGGTCGATTCACACACTTCAATGTCTTGATGCCTGTACAAACGATACGTGGTCGGCTGAGGAATTTCATCCGCTCGTAAATGAAAAAACCTCTGAGCTGGAAAGCGCTCTGCCCCGTTGTCCGCGCTGCGGTGCGCTTGCGCGGCCAAATATCCTGATGTTCGGAGATTGGGGGTGGGTAGACGTGACCTATGAAAGGCAACGGGAGCGTCTGGAAGCCTGGATTTCGTTGGTATCGAAACCTGTCGTTATCGAACTCGGCGCGGGGAAAGCCCTGCCAACAGTACGACGGTTCAGCGAGCGGAACGCGCGTGGTAGGCTCATTCGCATAAACCTTCGGGACCCAAACACGAGCCCGTCGCATGGCGTTGGATTCGAAGGCAATTGCGCCGCGACACTGAAGCTGCTTGCATCGCGTTGACAGTCAGTCTGTTGTGGGAAACAAATCTCGCGGCCGGCCAGCGGCTACCATCGGTGTTACGGCTTCACTTCAGGTGCGGACATCGCACCTATTTGATGTCGCGCTACGGCTCTGCGCAGAACGCCGGTTCGGACCATCTCCGAAACGAAACAATCAAGCCACGTGGCGACTTCATCTCCTCGAGATTTTGCAACACCCATGGCCTGTCGGATTACCATGAAGTTCCCACGCAACAGCCGCAGGCCGCCAAGACGTTTGGCGTCAGCCAACAGTTGCTGCGTTACGCCAGCTGCAACGTCCAGCCCGTCACGTAGAAACGTGTTCACGACTTCTGGGGAAGTTGAGCCCCGAACGATTTCAGCGTGCTTGAGTTCGCGCGTCAGAAATAGGTCATACGCGCTCCCTGTGCCGACGGCGAGCCGCACGCCGCTCCTGTCTACATCGTCGTTCGTTTGAATGTGCGATTCTGACCGAACCAGATAACTGCCTTCAATGAGCAAGTACGGCCTGGTGAACGCAATTTCTTTGCCGCGGACTGGGTCGAAAGCGAAAAAGCCGAAGTCAGCGTCGCCCGCTGCGACGGCCGCCACAGACTTTCCGGCTGCATCGAATGTGACGAACCGAAGTGGCAGGTCCATTCGCCGTGCAAGTTCGGTCGCTAGGTCGACGGAGATGCCTTGTGGCTCGCCGTTGGTCCCCCGCGTCGCAAGCACCGGATTGCCGAAGTTTATCGACACTCGCAGTACACCCGACGGTGCGAATGCCTCGCACAGTGCACTATCGACTGCGTTCATTGTTCACGTACCGAAGAAGACACATAGACAAATCCTTCCATCAGCCTACGCGCGCTGCGACTCATGATTGCTTTCGTGACCGTCCAGTTTCCATTGTATTGTCTTGCCTCAGCGCCCACTTCGAGGCTACCCGACGGATGCCCAAAGTTTATTGACCCGGTCGAGTCTGGCACGAGTCGGTTAACCAAGGTCCCGGGGATGGCAGCAGCCACCGCGATAGCCACGGCTCCTGTGCCGGTCATCGCGTGATGGAGCTTGCCCATCGAGAAAATGCGCGCGTTGATGTCCAGCGTTGCCGCGTCGACCTCCTTGCCACTGGATGAGACGTAGCTCAACGGTTTTGCGACAAAAGCCAGCTTCGGAGTGTGAGGGCGAAGGTTTGTAGCTTCTTCAGCTGACATTGCGAGACCCATGTGAACTGCTGCGTGTGAGCGAATAGCCTCAGCTTTGCGTAGAAGCTCTGCATTGCCATTAACGTCGCGCTGCAGTTCGTTACCTTTGAGACCGAGTGCCGATGCGTCGACAAAAATTGCAGGATTGCCCGCGTTAATCATCGTCAACTCGACGGGACCCACTCCTGGCACATCGAGAGTGTCCAAGGCGCTCGAAGTCGGAAACATGCTGCCGCCTTCGTCGCCGCCGTCCCCGCTGGGGTCAAGGAACTCAATCTTGATTTCGGCGGCGGGAAAGGTCACACCGTCGAGCTCGAACTCACCTTCTTCTACGACGGCGCCGTCGCGCATCGGTACATAGGCAACAATCTTTGCATTGATGTTTGCTTGCCAGATTCGAACGGTTGCAATGCCATTTCGCGGCGCATCGAGAAAGCCTTGAGCGATGGCGAAGGGTCCAACAGCGGACGTCAGGTTCCCACAGTTGCCCGACCAGTCAACCACAGGCCTGTCAATTGCAACCTGACCGAACCGATAGTCGACGTCGCAATCTTCACGTGATGATGGGCCAACAATTACAACTTTGCTCGTGCTGGAGGTCGCGCCACCCATGCCGTCAATCTGCTGGCCATAGGGGTCGGGGCTACCAATGACGCGCAACAGAATTCTGTCGAGCTCTTCGACGTTAGACGGCAGGCTGTCTGCCCGAAAAAACACGCCTTTGCTCGTGCCGCCGCGCATATAGGTAGCCTTGATGCCAATCTGTGCCATGTTCTAGTCCTCTGCGATTGCAAATGTGATACTTACCGGGCTTCCTGTCTTGATGGAGCGTCCGGTCGATACCGGGGTTTTACTGTCTGCGTCGAGTTGGTACTGCTCGATACTGTGCGAGGATTCGTTGGCGACGTAGAGCGTGTGGTTGTCAGGGCCAATACACAGAAAGCGGGGGCACTGCCCTCTGGTGGACTCCCAATGGGCATTGCCGGGCTGACCTGTAGACGCGTCGAGCTGGAAGGTCGCGATTGTGTCGTGACCACGGTTGCTGACGTACACGGCACGTCCATCGGGGGATATGGCGATGCCGGCCGCACGTGTGGACCCGTGAAAATGCGAAGGGATTGTCGATACGGTGTGCAACGCATCGAGCTGACCCCTGCGAGGGTCAAAGGACCATGTCGTCAATGTTGAATCGAGTTCGTTTGCGACATAGACCAGTGGCAGCACCGGGTGGAACGATGCGTGCCGTGGACCTGCGCCTTCGCGCGTACGCGCTGCCTGAACTGCTGGGTGGCCGTCGTCGGTCCAGCTGATGGCGAACACCGTGTCGAGCCCCTTATCCGGCACGATGTGCCAGTCCGTATCGAAGCGTTGTGTGACGTAGCGCCCGATGTAGTGGGGGTGAGACGATTTCTGTTCGATGCGATGCGGACCCGGCTCTCCCTCGAACATGTGAGGCGCACGGGGTGGTTCGAGTGACCCATCTTCCGCCAGCGGAAACAAGGTTGCGGTACCGGTGGCGTAGCCAGCAACCGCGAGCATCGTCCCATCACGGTTGAAATCAAGGTGCACGGGATTGTGTCCTGCGCCCGTCTGGCTGTTGAGCAGCGTCAACTGTCCAGTTCGTGAGTCGATTCTGAATGCACTGACCGCGTCACCGTCGCCATGTACTGTGTACAGTGTCTTTCGTGACGTACTGAGGGCAAGGAAGCTGGGGTTCGTGATTGGCTCAACTGTCTGTAAATGCTGCCAGGCGCCAGACGCATCTACCTCATAGACACTGATTCCAGTTCCCTCGGCACGGCGCTCGCGCGTCGTTCGACAACCGACATAAGCAAAGATGCGCGTCATGATTAAGCCGCCATGCGAAGCTCTTCTGCAATACGCGGCAGCAACCCGCCAGCGCAGAAGATTTCCGCTTCCTCCTCCGTGTCGATGCGGCAACGCACAGGCGTGGTTATCACTTCGCCAGATTTCCGTGTGATGCGCAGCGTTAGCAACATGGCGGGTCCGATGCGTTCACCCGTGCCTTGAATTGCGAATAATTCGGAGCCGTCGATTTGAAGGGTGTGGCGACTCACATCCTCCGTGAATTCCAGCGGCAATACTCCCATCCCCACAAGATTCGAACGGTGGATACGTTCGAAGTTTTCGCAGACAACCGCGCGCACGCCGATGAGCCGTACGCCTTTGGCAGCCCAATCGCGGGATGAGCCCGAGCCATAATTTTTACCGGCCACGACAATCAGCTCTTGGCCCTTCGCCATGTAATGCTCTGCGGCATCAAAGAGACGCATCATCTGGCCTTCGGGCTCGACACGCGTCACCGAGCCTTCCTTTCCACCTGCCATTTCGTTGTGTAGACGGTTGTTCGCAAACGTCGCGCGAATGGCAACTTTGTGGTCGCCGCGGCGCGTGCCATAGGAGTTGAATTCGGGTTGATTGACTCCGTGCGATATGAGGTACTCGCCAGCCGCGCTTTCCGGCAAAATCGCGCCGGACGGGGAGAGGTCGTCCGTCGTCACATTGTCACCAAACACGCCGATTGCGCGCATCGCCCCGAAGGCCGCAGGTTGCGTGAGACTCTTCTGCCAGTATGGTGGGCGGCGAATATAGTTACTGTCGTCGCGCCACGGGAAGCGCGCCGGGACGTCGCTACTGGAATCAAGCTGCTCGTTCTTCCGGAACATTTCGGCGTAGATACGGACGTATTCCTCGCCATGAATGCTCTCCTTAAGTAGCTGGTCGATTTCGTCGTCGCTCGGCCAGAGCTCGTTCAAGTAGACGGGATTCCCCTCAGAATCAGTTCCCAGCGAGGCACGCTCAATGTCGATGTCAATCGTTCCGGCAATTGCATACGCCACTACCAGCGGCGGCGATGCGAGGAACGCTTCCTTGACTCGTGGGTGAATACGGCCATTGAAGTTGCGATTGCCGGATAGCACCGCGACCGCGTGGACGTCACGGCTCACGATTTCATCCTCGATAGACTTGGGCAACGGACCCGACATGCCGTTGCATGAGGTGCAGCCGAACCCGATGATGCCGAATCCCAACGCTTCGAGCGGCGCCATGAGGTTTGCCGCTCGCAGATAGCTTTCCACCGGTTTCGAGCCAGGCGCGAGCGACGCCTTGACCCACGGTTTGCGTTGCAGGCCTCTCTTGAGAGCCTTCTGCGCAAGCAGGCCAGCGGCAATCATGTTGCGAGGGTTGGATGTGTTGGTGCAGCTTGTAATGGCTGCTATGACGATTGAACCATTTGCGAGCTTACCCGCGGCAGCCGCGTCGCTTCCTTCAAGCCTTCTCTGAGGCTTCGCAATGCCGCTAGAAACCAGGCTCGAAAGCGGTACGCGGTCGTGCGGATTCGCCGGTCCTGCAAGCGCCCGACCGACGGTCGACAGGTCGAACGAAAGCAGCCTGTCATATTCAGCGCCAGCGAGGTCGTCGGCCCAGAGACCCTGTGCTTTGGCATAGTCTTCGGTCAGCGCAATCTGCGCGTTCGTCCGGCCGGTCAGGCGCATAAAGTCGAGCGTATTTTCGTCGATTGCGAACAGGGCCGACGTGGCACCGAATTCGGGCGCCATGTTCGAGATGGTCGCCCGGTCGCTCAGCGTCATTGCGC
Organism: Paraburkholderia sp. RL17-337-BIB-A; assembly: GCF_046025895.1. Lineage (NCBI taxonomy): Bacteria > Pseudomonadati > Pseudomonadota > Betaproteobacteria > Burkholderiales > Burkholderiaceae > Paraburkholderia > Paraburkholderia sp. RL17-337-BIB-A. The sequence goes on from NZ_JARESY010000003.1 coordinate 220,935, forward strand.
GCGCTCCATCACCGTAGAACTCGATAATTGTGCCGACCACTTTCTGTTGCCGCAGGAATTCTGTGATAGCTAGCACAAGGTCAGTTGCCGTTACGCCGGCCTGTCGTCGTCCCTTCAGTTCGACACCTACGATGGTCGGAAGCCGCAGCCAGACCGCGCGGCCCAGCATGACCGATTCCGCCTCAATACCGCCAACGCCCCAGCCAAGCACACCAATCGCGTTAATCATCGTCGTGTGGCTATCGGTGCCGACCAGCGTGTCGGGAAATGCAATTCCATCCTTCACCTGGATGACAGGTGAGAGATGCTCGATGTTCACCTGATGCAGGATGCCGTTGCCAGGCATGAGGACGTCGAGGTTTGAGAACGCCTGCTTACACCATCCCAGAAACTCAAATCGTTCCGCGTTTTTCTGCTGCTCAATAGCCATATTCTTCGACATGGCCTCGGGGTCGCTGCCGTCAATTTCGACGTTCAGCGAATGGTCGACAACGAGCTGGGTTGGCACGACGGGATTAATGGTGCGCGGGTCGCCGCCGCTTTCCGCAATCGCATCGCGCATTCCGGCGAGGTCGACGAGGGCTGGCGTGCCTAGCAAATCCTGCAGGACGACGCGCGCGGGGTAATACGGAAAGTCCATGTCGCGGCGACGCTGGGCGAGCACCTCCAGATAACGGGCCGCATCGTGGGCCGACTGTCGTCGAACGATGTTTTCGGCGAACACGCGAACGCTGTATGGCATACGGGCAAATGCAGTGGCGTCGAGCGATTCCAGTGCCGCGGCGACGTGGGCGAATTCAACCGAATGATTGGAAAGCGAGGTGGACATCGGGGTTTTCTCCAGGGTATTGCAGGGCTGCTTGCGTTCGTATGAAGTGCATTCTATGATTAGAAAACGCAATATGCAAACGCAGTCGATGTGAGTGGTTTCCCTGGCGGCAACGGTCCCGCCGGTCACTGGAGGTATCTGGCAATGGCACAATCACATCCCGGCTTTTCAGCAGCATCGCCACACCCGGCTAGCCTGAATGGCCATTTGCTGCCCGCCACAGACATGACCGCATCCTCTGAATCCACTTCCGCGCTAACACCGTTGCAGACTCGGGTTGCACGTGAAATCCTCGCGCTTGCCCGGCGTGAAGACCTTGCTTATGGCGACCGGCTTGCGGAGTCGGTGCTTGCGGAGAAAATCGGCACCTCGCGCACACCCGTCAATGTGGCCCTTCATCATCTCGTATCGCTGGGGGTGGTCTACTACGACGTGAATCGCGGGTTCTTCATGGCAAAGCCCGCGCGCGACATGACGGATGTTGCCGAGCAATTCTTCAACGAGCCGGATGACCCGCTATATCTGAAGATTGCAGAAGACCGCCTTGCCCGCCGGCTTCCCGACGATGTGACAGAGGCCGACCTGATGCGGCAGTACGATGTCTCGCGCAGCGAGCTCCGGCGCGTACTCTCGCGCATGCAGGAAGAAGGCTGGCTTGAAAGGCAAGTCGGTCACGGCTGGCAGTTCATGCCAATGATTGACTCTGTTGAGGCGTACGAGGAGAGCTATCTGTTTCGTGCGGCCATCGAACCGACCGGGATAATGTCACCGACGTTCAGCGTTAATCGACTGGAACTGGATGACCTGCGCCGACGCCAGCGGTTCATTGCTGAAGGTGGCTATCTGACCATGAATTCGGTTGAACTCTTCGAAGCCAATAGCGAGTTCCACGAAACGATTGCGAAGTGGTCGGGGAACCGGTTCATTACGCAATCGGTGCGGCGCATGAACCGACTTCGCCGCCTCGTGGAGTACCGGCAGGCGAAAGCTCGCAAGCCCCGGCAGGGACAGGCGCTGGAGCACCTGGCTATTCTCGAAGCCATCGCTCAAAACGACCTGCTTCGTGCAGCGGCGCTCTTGCGCGACCACATCGAAGGTGCGCGACGCGCCAAAGTTCACGCGCAGGAGGTGTTCACGACCCCAACGTGAGGCAGATTAGCCATTGCGGTCCCCTCGACCGCGTTTTTTTGCAACCAAGTGCGTTTTGTGCTCATAAAACGCTTAAAACCGAGCCGCCCCATATCGGGTGTCCGAGACTCTGGAACATGGAGACGAGCATGTCGTATCGCCGAGGCTGGATAGCCCTTTTTCTCTTTTGCCTGTCCATGATTAATTACATGGACCGTATCGCGCTCTCAATTGCAGCGAAGCCCATTGCGGCAGAGTTCAAACTGTCCGCTGTCGGAATGGGGTACCTTTTCTCGTCGTTCATCTGGAGCTACGCGCTATTTCTATTGCCGATGGGGTACATGATTGACCGGTTCGGGACAAAGCGCATGGCGGGAGTCGGGATTTTTGTATGGTCTGCGGCCACCGCACTGACGGGTCTCACGACCTCATTCGTCAGTCTGATGTGTGCTCGACTCGTGATGGGTGCAGGCGAATCCACCAGCAATCCGGTTGGTGCAAAAGTCATTCGCCAATGGATTCCCGCTAGCGAACGGGGAATGGTGACGTCCGTGTTCAACAGCGGCTCCTACGCCGGCCCGGCTATCTGCTCGGTCTTGCTGGGTTCGCTCATCGCGCTTTTCGGGTGGAGAATTTCGTTCGTTATCGCAGGCGCAATTGGCTTTGTCTGGCTCGCGGCATGGCTCATATTTTTCGATGCACCAGAGAAGGCGCGGTGGCTGAAACCTGAAGAGCGCGAAAAAATCGTGCAGCAGCGGGATTCCAAGCCCGTAGGCGCAACGCTGCACGGAGATAGCCCTTCAAGCTTCCTTTCGCTGATGCGGTCTCCGACGTTGTGGGGGTTGGCGATTGCGCAAGGCTGCAACGTTTACACGCAATACCTTTTTCTGACCTGGCTGCCGAGTTACCTGCAGGTGACGCGTCACCTGAGCATTACACACACCGGGCTCTTCTCTGCCGTCCCTTACGCAGCATCTGTGATTCTCTGTATCGTCGCAGGTCGGCTGAGTGACTGGTACCTCAAGAAGGGAGATGTGGCCACGGGACGTCGTCGTAATGCAGTCGCACTCGCGATGCTGACCGGAGCCACAATTCTGACAGTGCCGTTCACGTCGAATCTCTTGGTTTTGTTGGTCGTGTTTTCCATTACGCTGACCGGAATTGCGTCCACTACGTCGCTCAACTTCGCGCTTCTGAATGACCTGTTGCCAAGCTCACGTGATGTCGCGAAGGCTATGGCATTCGTCGTGGTTGGCGGGCAAATCTTTGGCATGATTGCGCCGATTGCGACGGGATACGTCATCGCAGAGACGGGCAGCTTCGACTGGGCCTTCGGCATCGCCGGCCTGCTTCTGTTGGCCGGTGCGACGGTGGTACTGACGATGACACGTTCGCCGATGATTCCTGAACGCGAAGAAACGAACGCGCAAGTCGCAACGTGAATTCGGGCAGTTTGTCGCGCAGGAGAAGGTAGCTCACTTAGCAGGCTCGCGGGGTCTACCAATCGGAGGTTTGCGAGCTATCTTCGGTCTTGGGGGACGGCCCCGCTAGACTGCTTGCGTACTCATGCGAGCGTTCTGCCCGGCAGTCAACCTATTCACGTGACGGTTAAGCCAGAGCGGCCCTTCGAGGCATCGCAGTCTCGGAACGTCGCTTGCTGCGTGGTTGTTCTCCACCATTTAAAGGGGAAAGCTGATGGCAGGCGACAATTCATACAAGCCGGGCGAAATCGTGAAAGTTTCAGGTATCTACTCGGTCGTGCATGATGATGGGAAAGACACGTTCGAAGTCACCTGTGTTGAGGGCGAACACTTTCCGCCAACGCGTAGCGGCAAAGGTGCGCATTTCGAGTTGAAGTACGCGGCGACGCATTTACACAAGCATAGCGACCTGAAAGGAACGGAAGCCCGTAGCTAGACTATGTGCGGGAATCGGCGCATCGCGAGGTGATACCTTGATGGTGCGCCGATGACCTCTAAGCCATCGAACGATGGGCAGTCGCAAGTCCGGCCGCCGTTGTGGCACCGCCATTGCAAATTGCGCAACCGGTTGGGTTCTGTCGCAGTAAGCCGATCTGCTATGGTGATCGGTCACGAGACGAGCGATGTATCGAATGATTAAGACCCCGAACGCAGCGGTGAGCAAGGCGCTCAAACGGCTGCACTACCCGCTGGACATAATGCTGACATGCGTACGTTGGTACGTCGCCTACCCGTTGAGTCTGCGTCATCTGGAAGAAATGATGTCCGAGCGGGCAGTGTCGGTCGACCATTCGACGGTGCACCGGTGGGCTATCAAGCTGCTGCCTGCGCTCGGGAAGGCATTCGGACCGCGCAAGCAAAAGGTCGGTCGAAGTTGGCGAATGGATGAGACCTACATCAAGGTCAAGGGCGAATGGAAGTACTTGTATCGGGCCGTCGATAAGGCCGGCGACACGGTTGACTTCCTGTTCCGCGCCAAGCGGGACAAGGGCGCCGCCCGGCGCTATTTTGAAAAGGCGATCGCTGGGAACGGCGTACCGGAGATGGTGACGATCGACAAGAGTGGGGCGAATCTTGCAGGGCTAAATGCGATCAATGTTGATCGCGAAATGCCGATCAAAATTCGACAGTCGAAGTATCTGAACAACGTGGTCGAGCAGGACCATCGAGCGATCAAACGCATCGCACGACCAATGCTAGGATTCAAGAGCTTTCGTTGCGCCCGCGTCATTTTAGGTGGTATCGAACTCATGCATATGATAGCGAAAGGGCAGATGAAGAGTGACGGTGGACGGCATCGTTCAGTCGCCGAACAGTTCTACGATCTTGCTAAATAAGCATTCCTATCGGTTCCGTCCCGACTCTTCCTAATTTCCTTACTGCGACAGAACCGTGGTGTGTCTGTAGGCGTCGGCATCGGTGTGCCAGGCCCCGTGTATGTCGGTCCGCCGGTTGTCTATGCGCCGCCGCCCGTCATCTACGGGCCGCCGGTGATATATGGACCGCCCCCCTGGCCCGGATACTATGGCTATCCCTACTGGTACGGCGGATATCGAGGCTATTACGGCCGCGGTTACTACGGCCCTGGTTACTATGGACGCGGTTACTACGGCCCTGGTTACTATGGACGTGGGTACTATGGACGTGGCTACTACGGGCATCGCGGGTGGCGCCACTAGAGCGCACAAGTGACTGCTTCCGCACAACGCCGACGCATTCGAAAGCGTGTACAGGTCGCTCGTCGCGAACCTCTCTTCCCGACCCGGCTTGCATGCGTCCCCGAAATCGCAATTCCACGCTGCATGCACAGAATGGATGTCGGGTAGCCACCCCGCCACCGCCGGTGACTTACCAGCCGCACTATGGCCCTCCAGATACGTACGCGGCGCCGCGCGCGCCGTCACCACTGGAATGACGATTCGTGACCTGACCTAGCCCGCGCTTCGCGTAAGTGTTGGGTTTGGAGGCAACGCACAAGCCGAAACGTTTGTCTGAAGCCAACATAGAGTCGTCCTTTCGCCCACGCACGCCGGGCATCAACAAGGCGGGCGGCCCGGCTCATATGGCAGCAGAAACTCCTATCTCCGTCGGCACGGTCGTTGCAACTATGGTTGCGCCAACGGAGGTTGCCATCATGAGCGTCTTGCAGGGTTTCGCTAATTTCAGTCCAACGCGTGCTTCTTCAGTTGTCGCCGTCGCTGCTATCTCTGTTGCGGTGCTCTGCGGAACTGGCATCGCAGCATTTGGTGGCTTACTGCCCGCGTCGGGTAACGTAGCCGTCGCAGTGACTGCGACTCCGTTAATTGACATGCAAGTTGACGCTTATGTGAAGCGTGTCGCAACCATGCAATGAACTCCAGTCGTTACGCATTGTGCCGCCAGGCGCCTTGACGTTTTCATGCCGAGACACTTGGCGAGACGGAGTGCAGTTTGCCGTGGCTTTGCTATTTCGACTACGGTTTTCAGCATGACGAATTGTTGGCCCGCCAATGCCATGTGGCGGTGACGTGATTCTGGAGGTGCCATGGAAGTCTGCGGTGGATGTGCCGACATCGACGGCCGGCCAGTTGATACACAGCGGCGAGAAGGAATTACTTTGATGGGCGTGGCCGAGTGCAACGGTAGGCTTGCACTTGAGCATTATCGCTGCGATAAGTGCCGGGCTGTTATCGCCAGACGATTCATGGGCGATTCCAATGAGCGAATCTGGAGCGTCATCGAATCCGGTCACTACCAATCGATGCCATCGCCGAATTGCTGAGCGTGAACGGGGACACACGGCACCGCATACGCCGTAGCATCGCCCCCTGTTGATTCCGGAGGAATCGTGAGTCAAGCTGAGATTGCGCTAATTGTGGGTGCGGGAAAGGGGTTACCTACCGCAAGCCTCTAGCAGGCCGTTGAAATATCCGTCGTTGATGCGCTCAGATGCATTACGACGGATGCTGGGTTTGCACTTTTGAAACGCGGAATACGTTTGCGGGCATTCGGCGTTACTCGCGGGTTCACCATATCGGTGTTATCCATCGCTTCCTGCCCCTCAACCGGCAAGTGTGCGCATACGCGTCAGGTTGTAGCCGACCTGCGTCAGCACGAAGAGCTGGTCTACGCGTTCAAGTCCCCGATACATCGCTTGTCGAATTCGTCCGACTGTCTTGCCCCATCCGAACACCTGCTCAATGCGTTTACGTTTTTGCTGGCTGACCGCGTAACCCGGCCAGCGCGTAGTTCGCTCGTCAATTGCTGAACCTCCTGGACGCCCATCGTTTTGCGCCACATGCGGCGTCACACGGTTCGCTCGACAACTGGCCACGAAACCGGCGGTGTCGTAGTTCTTGTCCGCGCCGACCGTGATGCCGAGCGGCGCAACACTTGCGGCATCGGCAAGCATCAGCTCGGCCGTGTCGCGCTCGGCGGTGCCCGTCGCCAGCGTCACCTGTGCGTTGACCACCAGGCCATGCCGGTTGTCGGTCAGCACGTGGCCCATATAACAGAGCATCGCTCCGGTTCCTTTGCTCTTGCGAAACAGGCGCGCCTGCTCGTCCGTCGTGGATTGGTGCGTCTCGTTACTGCGCTTCTGTCCGTGCCAGTTGTCATTCGGCGCGGGCGGTTCGTCAGGAGGCGTGTCGTCTTTGTCTGGACTTGCCTTGGGCACAAAGCTCTTGTGCCCGGCCCATGCCTGAATCAACGTGCCGTCGACGCTAAAGTGCTCCCCGGAAAGATATCCGCGCTCGCGCGCGGTCTCGACCGTCTCGTTGAAGAGCAACACCAGCACATCGTGTTCGAGCAACCGGTCGCGGTTCTTGCTGAACGTCGAGTGGTCCCACACGGTCCCGTCCATCGGCAGGCCGACGAACCAGCGGAACAACATGTTGTAGGAAATCTGTTCCACCAGCATGCGCTCGCTACGAATCGAATACAGCACCTGCAGCAAAAGAGCTCGCACCAGCTTCTCCGGCGCAATGCTCGGCCGACCTCCTTTCGCGTCAGCCTCGTACATCCGCGCGAACACATCGTCCATGCGTTTAAGCGCGTCATTGAGCCAGGTGCGAATCAGACGCAACGGATGGTCCTTCGGTACAAAATCGTCCAGCTTCAACACCGTGAACATTGACTCGGTAAAACCATCTGGCCCACGCATCCGTTCCATCTCGCTCTCATTGATGACATCAGTTCAACGTTTACGCCTGCGTCCCGGATGACCGCTACATGAGGTATTTCACCGGCCTGCTAGGCTGATGTTCGAGACCGAAGACGGTAAAAAATGGCAGGTGCTAGTATCGAGTTCGGCGGGTGGAATAATCGCGAAAAAAAACACTGACACCAATCCACTTGTCTGCGTTGCTCACAATGCCGGGCAATCCTGGCTTGGTGTGGGCGATGGACAGTCTCGCTGCAGCGGCCGAAGCGGGCGTACTAGATGGCGACAAGTACATCGAGCAACTTTTTGCGAGCAAAGAGGATGTGCGCGTCGCTGCACGTTGTGCCATCCGTCCGAGCTCACGGTTGCTCGCGCTGTGGCCAGCAATCGTCCGGTGATACCGTGTCCTCATGCGGATAGTGGCGCAATATCACACGGGCCTCGTTTCGCAACTCCTGGCGCACGAGCCGCTTGTGGCCATACGCCAGTTCCATTAGCAGGTCGCGGACTCGCCGAAGTGAGCGCGCGCGTTCATCGGGCGTCGTCATCGTCACACCTCACTTTATGTGCATCGCTGGGTTTTGTCGCGTTAAGGCGGGAGAGGTAGTATTCGAGGCTGACAAATATGCTTTGGCTGGCCGATGAAGAAGACGGAAACACCGCGAAAGACGCTTGCCGCGGGTATTGCTTGCGAGTTATCTTACACGTGGGGATCATTGTCGCACCCTTATGGCAATGTGCGGTTATTTCAACGCAACTCAAGACGGGTTCCCCGTGCGCTTACCTTTCAAACGCTGCGCCGTTCGAAACGGCGCTTGCTCGTCAGAGCAGGCGACAAAGGCCGTGTGCGTCGACCATAAATATGGCGTTATTCAGCGGGTTTACAGAACAGGACTTCACATCCGGGCATCGCGTCCTTGAAACAGATCGACATGCCGTGCATGCCGGCCACTGCCAGCACAAGGCTCAGGCCGAGCCCGCTGCCGGGCGTGTGACGGCTCGCCTCACCGCGATAAAAGCGCCGCAACACGGCTTGCTGTTCGGCGGGCGCAATGCCCGGCCCGTCGTCCGAAACGGTGACGCCCGCACCGGTCTTGTCGCGGAACACGGTGATCCGCACATGGCCGCCATGCGGTGCGAATTTGATGGCGTTTTGCACCAGATTCGCCAGCGCCTCGAACAGCAGGTTCGGATCACCCTGGATGTCGAGCGGCCCCGATACGGTTCGCTGCAGTTCGAAAGCGATCTGCTTGTCCTCGGCAGTCGGATCGTAGAACTCGAACACATCATGGGCAACGGCAGCCAGATCGACCGTTGTGAATCCCGCGCGGCGCACGCCACTTTCGATTTCCGAAATGCGCAGCAGCGCGTTGAAGGTGCGCAGCAACCCACTGGTTTCGACGATGGTTTCATCGATTGCCGCGCGATACTCCGCTTCAGTTTTGGCGCGGCGCTGCGCACGTTCGAGTCCGCCGAGCATCCGTGTGAGCGGTGTGCGCAGATCGTGTGCGATCGCGTCGCACACGCCCTTGACTTCGTGCATCAGCCGCTCGATCTCGTCTAGCATGCCATTTACTACGCCGACCAGGCGATCGACATCGTCGCGTTTCGAATGCATGGGCAGACGCCTGCTGAGATTGCCGGCGACGATTTCCTCGATCGAGGCGGTCACCGCGTCGAGCCGCCGCATTGCCGAAATACCGATCAGGCTCGCCCCGACCAGGCCGATCACGAGCGTAATCATGGCGGTGGAAAGCAGTGCGTGCAACAGCTCTTCGTCGAAGTGGTCGAGCTCGCGGGTGTTCTGGCATAGCAACGCAATGCGGCTCTCCGGCACGCGCGCGGCGATGCATCGGCCGGGCGGGTGGCCGGGCAGCTTCGCGAGCCGCATGGAAAACGGTTTGTCGAAGACCGGAATAGCCGGTTGATCGCCCGCGTAGCCACCGGCAAGATGTTTGCCGGTAGCGTCGAACAGGCCGAACGGACGCTGACGGCGCGGATCGAACTGATTTTGATGTTCGAATCGCGCGACCAGTTCGTCCTGCTCTTCGCGTTGCAACTGTGCGTGCTCGCGAATCAGCCAGTCGTCGATGCGCTCCTGTTCGAAGCCGGTGATCTCGCGATACAGATAGCCGAACAGAAGTATCGCGATGACGCCGAACAGCATCAGGAATAGCGTGGCGAGGCGAAAACCAGTGGTGCGGTGCAGTTCAGTCAGGCGCATGGAGCATGTACCCCGAACCGCGCACGGTATCGATCATCGGAGCCGTCCCGTCCGGGTCCAGCTTCCTTCTCAGGCGGCTGATGTGCACGTCGATCACATTAGTTCGCTCGTCCAGCCGGTAATCCCATACCGCTTCGAACAGCATCGTGCGGCTCACCACCTGGCCCTCATGCTGCATGAGGTATTCGAGCAACCGGTATTCGCGTGGCAAGAGCGGCACCGAACGGCCGGCGCAGCTCACTTCACGCTTGGGCGGGTCGAGACGCAACGGGCCGACCTGGTATTCCTGCACACCGGGCGCGGCTTCGCGCCGTCGCATCAGCGCGTCGAGCCGCGCGGTCAGTTCGATGAATTCGAACGGCTTCGTCAGATAATCGTCGCCGCCGGCGCGCAAACCGCGTACGCGCTCGTCGACCGCGGACAGGGCGCTCAGAATCAGCACCGGCGTGAGCACGCCGGCGCTGCGCAACGCGGCCAGCATGCCGAGCCCTTCGAGGCCGCCTGGCAACATGCGGTCGAGCACGATGGCGTCGTAACTGTTGGCGACCGCGAGCATCAAACCGTCGCGGCCCGTGCTCGCGGCCTGCACCTTGCAGCCGTGATCGGTGAGCGCTTCAACGATCTCCGCGAGGGTTTGCCCGTCGTCTTCGACGACCAATACGTTCGACATGCGTTTTTCCAGAAATAAGCGGGCGGCGAGCTCAGTGCGAGCCTGCCATATACACTACGCTCGTACCTACGATGCACCAAAGTATGCCGCGCGAAACTGCACAGGCGTTTCGCGCCAACATTAAAAAATTTTAATGTAAGCCTTTATCAACCTTTTAGCGCATGCGAATCCTGCTGGTCGAAGACGATACGCGCGCCAGCCAGTTCCTGGCGCGCGGCTTGAGGGAAAGCGGTCTGATTGTCGACACCGTGGGCGACGGCGCGACCGGGCTTGCCTACGCGCGCGAGGGCATTTACGACGTGATTGTGACCGACCGGCTCCTGCCGGCGCTCGACGGCGTCGCTCTCGTGCAACAATTGCGCGCCGGCCGGGATACCACACCGGTCCTGATGCTGTCCGCGGTCGGCGGCCTGAACGAGCGCGTGGAGGGCATCCGCGCCGGTTGCGACGACTATCTTGTGAAGCCGTATGCCTTCGTCGAAGTGCTGGCGAGAATCGAGGCGCTCGCGCGGCGCGCGGATCGCAGCCGGATGAGCGAGCGGCTCGAATGCGCGGATCTGGTGCTCGATACCCGGTCGCGAACCGCGACGCGCGGCGGCCGCGATCTGCGCCTGCAGCATCGCGAGTTTCTGTTGCTCGAATGCCTGGCGCGCCGCGAAGGCCAGGTCGTGACGCGCAGCATGCTGCTCGAGGCGGCGTGGAACTACGATTTCGAACCGCGCGGCAATATCATCGATATGCACGTGCATCGGCTGCGCGCGAAGGTGGATCGCGATTTTCCCGTAGCGCTGATTCATACGGTGGTGGGTGCGGGTTATGTGCTGAACCCGGCGCCTTAGGCACCTTTGGGCGACGTTGACGCCTCGCGCAGGCCGCTCCGTCCGCATGTTGCTCTGCATTAAATTTTTTTAATTATCGGGCGAAAGCGCCGACAGGCCCCGCTGACTAATCTGGCGACATTCCCATGTTGCCGGAGCGTTCTCCAATGTCAGGGCTGCCCCGTTCGGCGCCGTTCTCGCGCGTCGTCAGTCCTCGTGCGCCTCATTTGATGGTGCGCGCCGCCGTATGCGGCACAGTCTGCGCGCTGGGCGTCGTGGCTCTGGCCGGGTGCTCGCTCGTGCCGGCCTATCAGCGGCCAGGTGCGCCGCTCGCGCAGCACTTTGACGGCGCGGCGAGTGCGCCGCTCGCCGATACCGTTCCGGTCAGAAGCGGCTGGTGGCGCGAATATCACGACCCCGCGCTCGATGCGCTGATCGATCGCAGTCTGAGTAACAACTTCACGCTGGCTTCGGCGATTGCGAGCGTCGAACAGGCGCGCGGCAACGCCGAGAAAGCCGGCGCGCCGCAGTATCCGTCGCTATCGGTCGGCGCTACCTTCGACCGCGCTCACCAGGGGCGCGGCTCGACCACCAAAACCCAGAGCCTGTTTGCCGAAGCTGGTTACGAAGTCGACTTCTGGGGCTTTAACGCCGCCAACGCCGGCGCGGCAGACCTGCTCGCGCGCGCGTCCGGGTTCGATCGCGATACGGTGGCGTTGACGCTGACTGCATCGGTGGCGGACATCTATTTCCAGGTGCAGAGCCTGCGCCGCCGTCTGGCGATCGCGCGGTCCATCTCCGACGATGCCGCGCACATTCTGCAATTGTTGCTCGCGCAACAGGAGGCGGGCGTCGCGACCGAGCTGCAGGTGCAGCAGCAGCGCAATGCGCTCGCCACCTTCCAGGCGGCGGTGCCGGCGTTGCAACAGCAGCTGGACACCAACATCCATGCGCTCGCCGTGCTGGTAGGCACCGCGCCCGAGCAGTTCACGGTCAACGACACCGCGCTCGCCGGCATCGCCATTCCGCAACCGCGTCCGGATCTGCCGGCCAGCCTGCTGGAAACGCGCCCCGATATCCGCTCGAAGGAAGCGCAGTTGCAGTCGGCTAATGAGAGCGTCGGCGCGGCGCGCGCGGCCTTCCTGCCGAACATCGTGCTGACCGCCGACGGCGGCCTCAGCAGCAAGTCCCTTTCGCATTTCCTGTCGAGTCCGTTTGCGAGCCTCGCCACCTCGCTGGCCGCGCCGCTGTTCGACGGCGGCGCACTGCATGGCCAGTTGCACGCAAGCCAGGCCGCCGAAGCAAAGGGCGTTGCCGATTACCGGCAGGCCGTCGTGACTGCGCTGCAGGACGTCGAGGATTCGCTCTCGGCGGCGCAACAGCAGCAACTCGCGGAAGCCGCCGACCAGACCGCCGCCGACGCCGCCCGCAAGGCCGCCACGCTCGCGCAAGCCCAGTACAAGCTCGGCACCGTCGACTTTCTGACCGTACTCGACGCCCAACGCACGCTCTATCAAGCCAAAGACACGCTGGTGCAGGCGCGGCTCGCGCGTCTGCAAGCCTCGGTGAGCCTGTTTCGCGCGTTCGGCGGCGGCTTCGGCGTGACCGATAGCACCACCGCTTCCTCTTCCATGCCTTCCCGCTCATGAAATCTACCGACCTTCGGAACCACGAGGCGCCCCGCGCGCGCGGCCGTGCGCCTTTAGTCCTGGCGCTCGTCGTCTTTGGGGTGATCCTCGTGGCGTGGTTCTGGCCAAGGCATCCGGCCGTCAAGGCGGCGGCTGCCGTGCCGGTCAACGCCGGCCATCCGGTGATCCGCGACTTTCCGATTCGCGTGGCCGCAGTGGGTACGGTACAGGCGCTCAACACCGTGGACGTCAAAGTGCGTGTGGACGGCCAGTTGCAGCGCGTGGCCTTCAGTGAAGGGCAGGACGTGAAAGCCGGACAGTTGCTCGCACAGCTGGATCAGGGACCGCTCACCGCGCAATTGCATCAAGCGGAAGCGGCGAAACGCAAGGACCAGGCATCGCTCGATAACGCGAGGCTCGATCTCACGCGTTACTCGAAGCTGGTCGGCATCGGTGCCGCGACCACCCAGGCCGTGGACACCGCGAAGGCACAAGTCGAAGCACTCGCCGCAACTGTCGCGGCAGACGCAGCGCTGGTGCAGAGCGACCGCCTGCAACTGAGCTTCACCACGCTCTTCGCGCCGTTCACCGGCCGCGTGGGCGCGCGTGAGGCCGACATCGGCGCGATCGTGCATCCCACCGACACGACCGGCATCGTCACCGTCACGCAGATGGAGCCGATCACCGTGCTGTTCGCCGTGCCGCAAGACGTGCTGCCCGACTTGCTGGCGAATCAGGCGGCGGCGCCTTTGGCGGTGAATGTCACCACGCGTTCCGGCAGCACGGCGCTCGCCGACGGCACCCTCGTGTTCATCGACAGTACGGTCGACCCGACCACCGGTCAGATCAAACTCAAGGCCTCGTTCACCAACAAGGACCGCAAGCTGTGGCCGGGCGAACTGGTGAATGCGCGCGTGCTGTTGCGCACCGATACGCAGCGGCTCGCCGTGCCGAGCCGCGCGGTGGTGAACACGCAGAACGGCACGCAGCTATATGTGATCAACGCGAACGGCACGGCGCAGATGCGTCCGGTGCAAACCGGCGTGACGGTCGACGGAATGACGGAGATACGCAGTGGCATCGCGCTCGGGGATCGGGTCGTGTTCGATGGACAAAGCCGCTTGAATCCAGGCGTGCGCGTGGCGGCGACCACGGTGCCGACGGTGGCCCAGGCACCGGCCAACGCAAACCCGGCGGACAGCCAGACTAATCAGGACAATCCGTCATGAGCCTGATGGAACTGTTCATCAAGCGGCGCATTGCGACCAGCTTTCTTGCCATCGCGGTGCTGCTGGCCGGCGCGGTGGCGTATTTTCTGCTGCCGGTCGCGCCCTTGCCACAAGTCGACTTTCCGACTATCCAGATCGTGGCGAAATTGCCGGGCGCGAGCGCGGAGACCATGGCGACTTCGGTGGCGACGCCACTCGAGCGGCAACTCTCGTTGACTGCGGGCATCACGCAGATGACGTCGTCGAGCTCGCTGGGAACCACCAACATCGCCGTGCAGTTCGATCTGACGCGCGAGATCAACGGCGCGGCGCAGGACGTGCAGACAGCAATCAACGCGGCCGGCGGTACCCTGCCGAAGAACCTGCCGAACCCGCCGACCTATGAAAAGGTCAATCCGGCCGACTTCACCTTGCTGTCACTGGCGCTGACGTCGCCGTCGCTCACGCTCACGCAACTCGACAGCTACGCCGAGGACTATCTGGCGCAGCAGATTTCGCAGATGCCAGGCGTGGGTCTCGTCGATTTCCACGGCCAGCAGCGGCCTGCCGTGCGTATTCAGCTCGATCCCGACAAGCTTACCGCCCGCGGCCTCACGCTCGAAGACGTGCGCTCGATCGTCGGCTTGCAGACCGTGAACGCGCCGAAGGGCAGCCTGAACGGGCCGGATCGCTCGGTGATTTTCAATGCGACCGATCAGATCACGACCGCCTCGCAGTATCGCGATCTCGTGGTCGCGTACAAAAATGGCGCACCGATTCGCGTATCGGATCTCGGCACCGTTCTTAACGCCGCTGAGGACAACCAGCAGGCTGCATGGCTTCAGCACGAGCGCGCGATCATCCTCGATATTCACAAGCAGCCGGGCTACAACGTCGTGCAGACGATCGCCAACATCAAGGCGAAGCTACCCGTGCTCGAAGCGTCGCTGCCCGCGGCCGCGCATCTGCATGTGGTGGGCGATCGCACGCAGACCATCAATGCGTCGGTGCATGACGTGCAATTCACGCTGATGCTGACAATCGCGCTCGTCGTGATGGTCATCTTCTCGTTTCTGCGCAACGTGTGGGCGACGTTCATTCCGAGCCTGACGATTCCTTTGTCGCTGGTCGCGACGTTCGGCGTGATGTATCTGCTCGGCTATAGCCTCGACAATCTCTCGCTGATGGGGCTGACCATCGCGGTGGGTTTCGTGGTGGACGATGCCATCGTCGTGATCGAAAACGTGATGCGGCATATCGAGGAAGGCGTGCCGCGCATGAAAGCCGCGCTGCTCGGCGCGATGGAAGTGCGCTTCACTATTATCTCGATGACGATCTCGCTGATTGCCGTGTTCATTCCGATCCTGTTGATGGGCGGCATTGTCGGACGCCTGTTCCGCGAATTCGCGGTGACGGTGAGCGCGGCGATCCTGATGTCGGCGCTGGTCTCGCTGACCGTCACGCCGATGCTATGCGGCTGGCTGATCCGCTTGCCTGAGCCGGATGAAGCAGGGCGCATGCGCAAGCTCGAAGCCTGGCTCGAAACAGGCTTCGTCGCGGTGGAGCGGCGTTACGAGCGCGGTCTCGATTGGGTGTTGAATCGCCCGAAACTGATGCTTGGCGTGACGATCGCGACGATCGTCGCGACGGGCGCGCTGTTTGTCGAGATCCCGAAGGGCTTCTTCCCGCAGGAAGACTCCGGTTTGATCATGGGTGTCGCACAGGCTGCACCGGATATTTCCCCGCGCGCGATGTCATTGAAAATGCAGCAGCTGGGCAATATCATCGAAGCCGATCCCGCCGTCGATAACATCTACTACTGGATGGGTGCGAATCCGACCGTGAGCCAGGGCCACGTGATGATCAACCTGAAGGCGTTCGGGCAGCGCAAGGACAGCGCCGCGCAGGTGCTCAATCGACTGAAGCTGCAGGTGGCGAAGGTGATGGGCCTTTCACTGTCGATGCAGGTCCGCCAGGATATTCAGGTAGGTGGCCGCATCAGCGCCGCGCAGTATCAGTACACGCTGCAAGGCCCGGATATCAACGAACTGAATCATTGGGCAGGCGTGCTGACCGACAAGCTGTCGAAGCTGCCGCAACTCGCCGACGTCACCTCCGACCAGCAAGCTGCCGCTACCAGCGCGACGCTCGTGATCGACCGCAGTACCGCCTCGCGCTTCGGCATTACCGCGCAAGCGATTGACGACACGCTCTACGACGCGTTCGGCCAACGGCAGATCGCCACGCTGTTCACGCAGCTGAACCAGTACCACGTCGTCGAGGAAGTCGATCCGGGCTTCCAGTTGACCACCGACGCGCTCGCGCATCTCTACGTGCGTTCGCCGCTGACGAATGAACTGGTGCCGCTCAACACGCTCGCGAAGATCAAAAACAACGTGTCGCCGATTTCGGTGAATCACCAGGGGTTGTTCCCGGCTGTGACGATCTCGTTCAATCTGGCGCCGGGGCAATCCCTCGGCAATGCCGTGACGGCGATTCACCAGGCCGAAGTCGCGGCAGGCAAACCCGACAGCTTGACGGGGTCGTTCCAGGGCACAGCGCAGGCGTTCCAGGCGGCGCTTTCCAGCGAACCGTATCTGATCGCGGCGGCGCTCGTCGTGGTGTATCTGATTCTCGGCATTCTGTATGAGAGCGCGATTCATCCGCTCACCATCATTTCGACGCTGCCCTCGGCAGGGGTGGGCGCATTGCTTGCGTTGATGCTGTGCGGCCAGGATCTCTCGATCATGGGGATGATCGGCATCATCCTGCTTATCGGTATCGTCAAGAAAAACGCCATCATGATGATCGACTTCGCGCTCGTGGCCGAGCGTGAGCAAGGCTTATCGCCGCGCGAAGCAATCCGTCAGGCGTGTGTACTGCGCTTCCGGCCGATCATGATGACGACGCTCGCCGCGCTGTTCGGCGCGCTGCCGCTCGCGCTTGGGTCTGGCGCGGGCGCGGAATTGCGTGTCCCGCTCGGCATCGCGATTGTCGGCGGCCTGATCCTTTCGCAGATGCTGACGCTCTTCACGACGCCGGTCGTGCACCTGTGGTTCGACCGTCTTTCACATTGGCTGGCGAAACGGCGCGCGAAAGGCAGCATGCTCGAGCGTGAATCGGTAGGTTGAGCGCCGGCGGCGCGCAAACTGCCGGTGCATAACTGCCGGCGCGTTCGCCATGCCCGCGTGTCATGGCGGCCCGTATTCCAATTCTGTGGGACCGCGGCCGATCCGGCGCGGCGGTCCCTACTCCAGGTTGAACCTCCTGAGTGCGTTAATGCACTTTCGGCCGTTGTCAAAGTAGTTGTCGCCTCGACAATTAAATTTCAGGCGGCTTTTCGCTCCTGGTAGCGGGGTTGTGGAATGACGCCATCGTCGTCGGCCCGATCCGGATTCAGATGCACGGCATGTATGCGCTTCCAGTTGCGGGCGGGGCCTTTCCAACGCAGCGGATTACGCTGCCGCGCAGTCTCGTAGAGCGCTGCACGTCGATCCAGGATGTCCTGATCGAGATTGGCATGACGCTGGGCTGGCGTCACGAACCGGATCGCGCTGTGACGATGTTCGTGGTTGTACCAGCGCACCAACCCGGCAACCCAGGTCCGCGCGGCGAACAGGGTATCGAACGCCTCCAGCGGATAAGCGGGTCGGTACTTCAGCGTTTTGAACAGCGATTCCGAATAGGGATTGTCGTTGCTCACGCCCGGACGACTCAATGACGGCATAACGCCCAGCGCCTGCAAGGTGGCCAGCATCGTGGCCCCCTTCATCGGACCACCGTTATCGGAATGCAGAATGACCTGGTTGGGCTGTATTGCTTCACGCGCACAGGGATCCTTGAGTACCTCGCTGGCCTGGGCGCTGCTCTCTTCGGCATAGACCTGCCAGCCGACGATCATGCGGCTAAACACGTCCATAAACAGATACAGATAGAAATACTGCCCACGAACCGCCGCCGGCAGGTAAGTGATATCCCAGCTGTAGAGCTGGTTCGGCGCGTCGGCACAGACCGCGCGTGGCTTGCTGCGCACGGTCGTCGGGCGTTCACTACGCCGGTGTGCGAGTTGCTTCTCCTCGCGCAGTACCCTGTAGAAGGTCGATTCCGAGGCGATGTAGCGTTGCTGGTCAGCCAGGCGTGGAACGATCTGGCTCGGCGGCAGTTGACCGAATTCGGCTGAGTTCGCGACAGCCAGCAATTCGGCACGTTCGGCAGCGCTCAGCTTGTGAGGCGGCTCAAAGCAGCGTAACGAGCGCCCATCCACCGCGTCAGGCTCTGCGCCCTGCCAGCGCTGTACCGTCCGGGCGCTCAGCCCCAGCACCTCACACGCGCGTGCCTGGCGAGCACCGCCCATGGTCGCCTCGCTGATCAAACCAATCAATGTTTTGCGCTCTTCGAGGGCCGTCATTCGGCCTCGTCCCCGAACAGCGCACGATACTTTTTTTGCAGCACCAGCAGCGCCGCGGCTTCAGCCAGCGCTTTCTCCTTGCGGTTCAATTCGCGCTGCAGTTGCATATTGGCGTGCTTCAGTTCACGGACTGCCTGGGCGCTCTCGCGCCGGCTTCCTGTCCCGCCGGCGGCGCAGAAGTCCGCGCGCCATTGATCGAGATGATGGACAAACAGGCCCCGTTCACGACACCACGCGTTCAGGGCCTCCTCGACCAGCCCATGGCTCTGCTGCAAGGCCAGCAGGCGCTCTTCCAACGACCAGTCTTCCGGACGTTTTGCGTGTTCGGATCCATCGCCCCGGGTCGATGCAGCGGCACCTTTCATCCAGTTCTTCAAGGTCATTACGTTCATGTTCAATTCATCGGCCACGGATCCGATGGTGCGACTTCCGCGGTGAAAGACCTTCAATAGCGCCTGCTCTTTAAACTCGACAGAATACGTTTGTTTCAACTTCAACTTGCACCTCTGATCTCTTTAAATCAAGAAAATTCAGAGGCGACATCTATTGTGACGCAGGGGGCTTTGGGGTTCTGGTGCAAATAGGTAAGCCGGTTGAGAAGTTTCCTATAGGCAGGATACCTTATCGAGTGGACGGGACAGCATTCCACACGGCGGGCGCAGCGGCATCCTTGAGGCCAAGCTTCGCGAGATCGAACTGGCCCTTGCGAATTCGATGGGTCAGCTCGATGCCTGAAATCGTGGTCGCGGCGCTCCTGAACCGTTTGAAACCGGGCATCACATTCGTTCTGGATTTGATGTGGCGATGGTCCTGGTCGGGTAGCAGCAGCGCATTGCTGCGCTGCTGCCCCCTAAGAACCGTACGTGCGCCTTTAGGAGCATACGGCTCAAGCCTCTGCAAAGGCATCTGTCGACACCCGGTAGTACAACTTCATTTTCCGGCGTACTGCGGATTTCTACGGCAATTGAGATGGTTAACCTGCAGGTTGCTTGCTGCATCCGTGCCGCCGTCAGTTTGCTTCACAATATGCGTAACATCCCAGCGGGTGTTCATTGATCTTGCCTTACCCAGACACGGTACAGCTTACGGCGACCGCGCGTCGAGTTCAGCATCTTCTGGCCCCATCGGGATTCGAAGTATGGTGCCCATTGCGGATCGTGCTGATTTGCGCCCGCTCGGATCTTGATGTGCCGTTTTATCGGCGTGGCCGATTCCTTCAGCAAGGTGACCTCTCTTGTCGTGCCATCCTCTTTTTTTTCTGTGGCGGCAAATACCCAGTCCCGTAGACCTTTGGCCCTGAAGTATTTGCTTTTTATCCATCGGGCGCCTTTTTTAGGGTGCCTTCTGGCCGCCCATCGCCATAGCATTGACCAGACCTCGTGATCAACCCGATCGAAGGCTTTCTTGGCGACGACATGGCTATGGTAATTCGCCCATCCTCGTAAAACAGGATTGAGCAGCTTTACCAGGTTCGCCTGTTTAGCCGTCTTGTTGGCCTTGATGATTTCACGAATTTTGTCAAGATGTGCCTTGACGTTCGCTTTCGACGGCTTCATCAGTAGCTTGCCGTTGTACTTGCGAATGCTCCATCCGAGGAAATCAAACCCATCCTTGATGTGCGTTATCCTGGTCTTTTCTGGTGATAGGACCAGCCCGCGTTCCGCCAGGAATTCAGCTACTGCCGGCCTGACTTCATGTTCCAGCCACTCCTTCGAGTGGCCGGTAATAATGAAGTCGTCCGCGTAACGCACCATGTTCATTTTCAGTCCTCTCTGCTTCGCTCGCGGGAATTTTTCCGCTAGCATCGCTTCGAGGCCATCGAGCGTCATGTTGGCTGCCACCGGGGAATTAGCTCTGCCAACAACATAGCAAACTCGCGGGTAAAATGGGGCCTGCGCATTTCAAGGGAGTGTCTGGCGCCGTGGTCCAGAGGATGGCCTGACGTCGATGCGGTTCTCGTCCTTGAGACCCTCGCTCCCGCCGACAGGGAGGCGCGACAATGACCCGAGGACGACGTAAGAACTGGCGTGTCCGTCTTGCCTTTGAACCGAACCGGTATGCCGGCGAACAGCTGCAGAAGGCGTACGAGCAGCTCAGTCCGATAGATTCACGCGCTACGGCACAGCCATCCGCTGTTCGGCCCGTGGCGACACGGCGAGCGGCTATCAAGCGAGGTAAGCGATGAGCAACGCTGCAATGGTCGCGCTCTACGCGCGGGTATCCTCCGAACAACAGACCAAACGCGGCACCATTGAAAGCCAGATTGCCGCGCTGAGGGAGCGCATTACCGCTGACGATGCGCATCTTGTCGACGACATGTGCTTCATAGACGCCGGGATAAGCGGTGCGACGCTGATCAGACCGCAGCTAGAGCGACTCAGGGACCGTGCCGCACTCGGGCTGGTTGATCGGCTGTACATCCTGTCTCCCGACCGGCTGGCGCGAAAGTATGCACACCAGGCATTGCTGATGGAGGAGTTCTCTGCGTGTGGCGTGCAGGTGGTGTTTCTCAATCATGAGATTGGCGCGACACCGGAAGAGTCGCTGCTGTTGCAGATGCAGGGCATGATTTCGGAGTACGAACGGGCAAAGATCACCGAGCGTAATCGACGCGGTAAGCTTCATAGCGCAAAGCGCGGAAGCGTGAATGTGCTATCGACGGCTCCCTATGGTTACCGTTATATCCGCAAGCAGCTCGATGGGACACCGGCCCAGTACGTGATTGAACTACCGCAAGCGGCGACGGTAAAGACTATCTTCCAGTGGATCGGGATGGACCGGCTGAGCATAGGCGAAGTGGTTCGTCGTCTTGCCGAGGCGGGCACGGTGACGGCATCCGGCAAGCTGTACTGGGACCGTAGTGTGGTATGGGGAATATTGCGTAATCCCGCTTACATGGGGCGGGCCGCGTTCGGTAAAACCCAGTCTCGTGATCGCCTGCCGCATGTCCGCGTGCGCACCCAACGCCACAGCGCCGATGTGCCAAGGAGGGCATACTCGACAACATCCACGGACCCGCAGCAGTGGATCGAAATCCCGGTGCCGGCGATTGTTAGCGAAGCGATGTTCCATTCAGTCCAGGAGCAGCTTGCCGAGAATCGCAAGCTGGCGCGCCAACGCCGCCAGAACGCGCCGATCTACCTGCTTCAGGGGCTGACTGTTTGTGGGCAATGCCGTTACGCGTACTACGGCAAGAAAGTCAGCAAGGCGGCGGCCAAGGGGCATCAGCGAGATTATGCTTATTACCGCTGTGTCGGAACCGATGCCTATCGCTTCGGTGGTCAACGCATCTGCGACAACCTGCAAGTGCGAACGGATCGTCTCGATGACCTCGTATGGCAGCAGGTCGCGGATCTGTTGAGGCATCCGAGTCGACTGAAGAAGGAATATGAACGACGACTGGATGCGATGGAGCGCAATGAGAATAGTGGCTTCGATACGGCCAGCCTGGAAAGGCAAAGGCTTCAGTTGGAGAAAGGCAAGTCCCGGCTCATCGACAGCTATGCCGACGGTATCATCGACAGGACGGACTTCGAGCCGAAGATACAGCAGTTGAAGAACCGGCTAGAGCAGGTCGATCAGCAGATCCAGGAATCCCGGCAGCACGGGGTGGCTCAAAGTGAACTGTTTCTGGTCATCAACCGGCTGGAGGAATTTGCAAGTGCCGTTACGGACAAACTCGCTACGATCGATCTCGAAACGAAGCGCAAGATCGTACTGGCTCTGGTCAAGCGTGTCGAAATCCACAAGGATGAAATCCTCGTCGTATTCCGGATCGATCCGCAGCCCGGAGGTCTCCTCGCAGGCGAGAATTCGAATGATTCAGACGATGGAGTGAAAAGTATGCAACATTGTAGGCGGCGTAATTTCCCCGGTGGCAGCCAACATGACGCTCGATGGCCTCGAAGCGATGCTAGCGGAAAAATTCCCGCGAGCGAAGCAGAGAGGACTGAAAATGAACATGGTGCGTTACGCGGACGACTTCATTATTACCGGCCACTCGAAGGAGTGGCTGGAACATGAAGTCAGGCCGGCAGTAGCTGAATTCCTGGCGGAACGCGGGCTGGTCCTATCACCAGAAAAGACCAGGATAACGCACATCAAGGATGGGTTTGATTTCCTCGGATGGAGCATTCGCAAGTACAACGGCAAGCTACTGATGAAGCCGTCGAAAGCGAACGTCAAGGCACATCTTGACAAAATTCGTGAAATCATCAAGGCCAACAAGACGGCTAAACAGGCGAACCTGGTAAAGCTGCTCAATCCTGTTTTACGAGGATGGGCGAATTACCATAGCCATGTCGTCGCCAAGAAAGCCTTCGATCGGGTTGATCACGAGGTCTGGTCAATGCTATGGCGATGGGCGGCCAGAAGGCACCCTAAAAAAGGCGCCCGATGGATAAAAAGCAAATACTTCAGGGCCAAAGGTCTACGGGACTGGGTATTTGCCGCCACAGAAAAAAAAGAGGATGGCACGACAAGAGAGGTCACCTTGCTGAAGGAATCGGCCACGCCGATAAAACGGCACATCAAGATCCGAGCGGGCGCAAATCCGCACGATCCGCAATGGGCACCATACTTCGAATCCCGATGGGGCCAGAAGATGCTGAACTCGACGCGCGGTCGCCGTAAGCTGTACCGTGTCTGGGTAAGGCAAGATGGCATGTGTTCCAACTGTCAGCAGCCCATCACAATGAACACCCGCTGGGATGTTACGCATATTGTGAAGCAAACTGACGGCGGCACGGATGCAGCAAGCAACCTCCAGGTTAACCATCTCAATTGCCGTAGAAATCCGCAGTACGCCGGAAAATGAAGTTTTACTGCCGGGTGTCGACAGATGCCTTTGCAGAGGCTTGAGCCGTATGCGCCTAAAGGCGCACGTACGGTTCTTAGGGGGCAGCAGCGCAGCAATGCGCTGCTGCTACCCGACCAGGACCATCGTGCCATCAAGCGCATCATCAACCCCATGATGGGCTTCAAGGATTTCCGGTGCGCCCGCATCATTCTGTCAGGCATCGAAGTGATGAACATGATCAGAAAAGGGCAAATGAAGGACGCCACCATCACGCAAACAGCGGCTGCTCAGTTCTATTCTCTGCTGGTGTAAGGAATCCTTACCACAGAAGAAATTTTCGCCTTGTCGGCCTTATCGCGACACAACCGCTTGTTCAACGACTCCAGTCCGCTGCCGAATGGATGAAACATATCCAGACGGTGGCGGAAGCCTGACTCAAGTCTTCACCCCCTACGGGAGCCACTCCCGCAGGGGAGTGCTCCGTCCAAAGGAGCAACTATGTTCGACGACATTCTCGAAAAAATGGAGACAGCGATTGCTGTCCTCGTCGGTCTCATTCACGCGGTGCACCCGCTCTGCGGCACCGCCAGCGGCAAGGATTCGACCTGCGCCACCATCCTGATGCTCGAGGCAGTCCGTCGCGTCGCTGCAACGGGCCATACGCAGGCATCGCACTTTGTCTCGTCGGCCAACACGACTATCGAAAACGTGAGTCTCGCGCGACACATTGAAACGATGCTAGGTCGGTACGGGCGTTCATGGACTAGCTCCTTTGCGGCCACTATGCCCGATGTCGCCGATTGAGAAAATCGCGTAATATTTATCGAATCTATCTACTTTTCTGATATCGGCCAATTGAAAGGTCTCGACCTGGACGTCATGACCATGATCGTCGCCGTCGCCGACACCGGCAATATCAGCCGGGCGGCGGAAGTCGTGCATCGTTCGCAATCGGCGGTGAGCATGCAGATCAAGACGCTCGAAACCGCGCTCGGCAAGCGGCTTTTCTTGCGCAAGCCGAGAAGCGTGGTCCCGACGCAGGACGGCGAAGTGCTGCTGACCTACGCTCGCCGCATGCTCGCATTGCGCGACGAGGCGTGGGCGGCGGTGGTTCGGCCGGACGTGACCGGGCGCGTGAGCATCGGCGTGCCGGACGATTACGCGTCGTCGCTGCTGCGGCCGATCCTCAAGAAGTTTTCCGCGACCTATCCGAAGGTGAAGATTCAGGTCGTCGGTCTGCCGAGCGTCGCGCTTGCGCCGATGGTGAAGGATGGTTCGGTCGATCTCGTGTGCGCGACGCGAGTCAAGGGCCTGTCAGGCGAGTTCATCCGTCTCGAGCCAATGGAATGGGCAGCGGCACCGAGCGCCGATGAAATATGGCGCGAACGGCCGTTGCCGATCGCGGTGTTCCTGCCGGGCAGCGTCGCGCGGGAGAACGCCATTCGCAGCCTGGAGCGCGCGAAGATTCCCTACCCCACCTCGTATGAAAGTCCAAGTCTGCTGGGCCTGCTGTCGATGGCCGAAGCGGGGCTGGCCATCGTGCCGCTCGCGCGATGCGCGGTGCCGGCACACTTCACGCTCCTTGGCCGCGCGCACGGATTGCCCGAGATCCCTGCGCTGGAAATGGTGCTGGCGCGCAGCACGGCTTCGAAGCGTCCGCCGTGCGATTTTCTGGCGGAGAAGATTGTCTCCGAGTTGCGGCGCTAATGAGCCGCCGACGGACGAGCATCCTAACTGCCGATCACGATAAACACCTCGCACAGCGGCGCCTTCGATCCATTCGGCACGACGCTTTTTAACGGCCAACCGATCGTGCCATGCAGAGTCACGTAGCGGCCGAACTGCATCCGCAGGCCCGCTCCGGCACTTGCCAGCGACACGCTGTTTGCTTCAAGCGTCTGCACACTGCGATTCCACACGTGTCCGGCATCGAAGAACACGAACGGCTGCAATGCCGCGCTGCCCAGTGTCAGCGGTGGCGCGCTGAGCTCGGTCTGCAGGTTCCATCCCCGGTCGCCCTGCGCCACGTAGGGATCGTAACCGCGCACGCTGGCGTCGCCGCCGAGGCTGAATTCCTCGCTCGGCAGCAGCGTGTTGGCGGTCCATTGGAACTGCCCGTGCGCGGTCACGCCGAAGCCGGCGTAAAGCGGCTGGTCGCGTTGTGCCGACAATTGCAGATAGCCGTATCGCGGTGTGGCGCCGGCGCGTGCGGTGTCGTAGGCTTCGTCGTTGCTGGAGGAGTCGAGACGGCCCGGGCTGAAGAACACCGTGGCCGTCGCATGCGTCTGGCCGAGGCTGTCGCTATGCACGGCGTCGTAGCTGAGCATCAGTTGGTGCACATGCGTGTTGGTGCCGAAAACCTGGAAGCCGCCGAACTCGAGGTTGTTGTTCGAGCGCTTGAAGTCGTAGCCGGCCTGCAATTGCTGCTGCCAGTCCGCTAGCGTCGGCAAGCGATGGTCATAGCGAAAACTCCACTGACTGCTCAACCCCGTCTGTCCGAAACTCTCCGGCAAACGCGGCGTGGCGCGCGCGAACAGCCCGAAGATCTCGATGCGGTCGAGCCAGGACAGCGGCGCCACATAGTTGAATGCGTGCGCGATGTAGCGCGCGTGGTTCGGCCGGCCCGGTATATCCGGATTGCCCGTGAACAGGTCGTTGCTCGCGGTCGCCTGATAGCCGATGCGCTGGTCCAGTCCGAACAGATTGCCGTAATCGAAGCCGGCCACGAACCGGTCGCGGCCCAGTTGCGGGACGCCGTCGTTGTTGTAGCCGGCATACACGCGCAGCGGCAATCGGTCCTCGGTTTGCAGGACGACGTCGGTCGTGCCGGTCGCGGCGCCAGGCGCATAGATCACGTCAACGCGCCGGTATGGATTGGCGTTCAGCAGCGCCATGCCCGCCTGCACGTCGTCCTCGTGCACCGGTTCACCGGGTATGAGCGGCATCTCGGCGGTCAGCAGTTTCGATTTGAAATAGCGGTTGCCGCGCGCCACGACCTGGCCGACGCGAAAAGTCGCCACGACGATTCGCACCACGCCGTCGCTGACGTCCTGCTCGGGCACGTAGACATCGACGAGGGGCTGGCCCGCGTCGCGGTAACGCTGGACCACGGCGCGGCGGATTTGCGCGAGGCGGTCGAACGTCAGCGGGCGGCCCAGGTCCGCATCGAAGCTTTGCAGGAAGGCCGGCGCGAGCAGCGGCAAGTCGAGCGCGA
The DNA here is from genome assembly GCF_046025895.1 of Paraburkholderia sp. RL17-337-BIB-A. Taxonomy (NCBI): domain Bacteria; kingdom Pseudomonadati; phylum Pseudomonadota; class Betaproteobacteria; order Burkholderiales; family Burkholderiaceae; genus Paraburkholderia; species Paraburkholderia sp. RL17-337-BIB-A. Next base: position 247,482 of record NZ_JARESY010000003.1, read on the forward strand.
CGATAGCCTGGCGGGCCGCGGGCGCAGCGGTGTTGTCCGCCGCCTCGAACTGCAGCCCGCGCAAGGTGGCGACGGCAATGTCTTGCGACGAGTCGGCCTGCTCCGGCGGCAAGACCGGCGCCGCGGGCTTTGCCGTGGATGGCGGCGCGATCGGCGCGACATCGCGGTAGGCCTGCGCCTCAGCGCGGGTGCAGACGCCGGCGAGGGCCGTTGCGATGGCCACGTGCAGCGCGACGACTGTGCCACGGCAATTGCGCTCCGGCGCCGAACCCCGCATGCCGCGTGGTCCGTTACTGCGTCAATTGCCAGCGCAGTACCGGATAGACCGCACCGGACGGTATCGCCCACGCGCCGGCGGCACTGAAGTTCCACGACGAATCGTAGCTCGACGCCATGCCCATCTGCGAGGTCGTCAGTCCGTTGGAATCAGGTGGCGCTTTGCCCGTGCCAATGTATACGGCATGAGGCCGCCCGCTGACCTGCGCGTTCCAGTAGACGTTGTTGGCGATCGTGCCGTCGTTCGCGGCGACGACGCCGGCGTACTCGGCCAACGGCGGTCCGCCGCCCACTGGCTCCGCGGCGAACGATTGCTTGATCACACCGGTTTTGGTGTTCTCGAAGACGAGCCCGGCGGCGCCAAGCAGCGAGGTTGCGCTCCCCGTCGCGTACGACTCGCTGATCGTCCCGCTGTTCACCCCGACCAGACCGCCGGCTTGAGCATGGCTGCCGCCGCCCACGGCACCGGTGGCGTAGGATTGCGTGATAGTGCCCGCATTCAGGCCGACCAGCCCGCCCAGGACGGTCTGAGACCCCACGCCGGCGCTGCTCCACGAGCGTTCGACGGTGCCGTAGTTCTGCCCGACGAGGCCGCCGACGTATCCGGAAACCGAGAGATTTCGCACGTCGCCGCTCGAGTACGCATACGTGATGAGCCCGTAGTTGACGCCGGCAAGCGCGCCGAAGATGCCGAATGGGTTGCCCACTTCCGCATTGGTCACGCCCACGTTGCGCACCACGCTGGCCGGGCCCGTCACGCCGAACAGCCCTAACGGTGTGTCGACCGTGTACGTCGCGGTGCTGACCGACAGATTGGCGATCGTGTGTCCCATGCCATCGAACTGCCCGGTGAAGGGTGTCGCGCTCGACGCGCCGATCGGCGTGAACGGCGAATTGAACGTGGATTTTGCGTCGATATCGGTGCCGAGCGCGTAATTGCCGGCGAGATCTTGCGCTACGTTCTTCAGGTCCTTGAGGTTGTTGACCAGCTTGTAGGCCGTGACTTGCGTGACAAGCCCGCTGAATGCCGCCGGCTTCCAGGCCGCGTTCGCGAGGATCGTGCCGGGCGTATAGCTGCCGTTCATGTCATACAGCATGCTGACGGTGCCCTTGCTCGCCGACCAGTCGATCGTGCCGCGATTGGCCACGTTGCCGCCGTTGTCGATGGCATTCGCATCCGCGCGCAGCGTGAGGGCGCCGGTGCCGCTGTTCTTGAGCGTCACGCTCGGCGCAATCGTCACGCTGTGCGCGGCGGCCAGTGTCAACGACGCGCCGCCGCTCCATTGCACGTTCGAACTCACCTGCAGGTTGCCGCTTTGACCGTTGGCGCCCGTCGCCTGGACATCGACCGACGTGCCGCTGCCAAGGGTGCTCGCGAGCGTCGCCGCGCTGGACGCATCGAGCGTAAAGGTCGGTGAGCCGAGTTTCCAGAGACCCGCACTCACGGTCGCGCCGGCGATGTCGAGCGCGTTGCCGGTGGTTTCGACGGTGCCGCCGCTGCCGTTGGCGTTGACCGCCGAGATCGCCTCATGCGCATGCACGGTGCCCTGGGCCGCCACGAGCCAGACATGTCCGTCGCGCAACGCAGTGCCGCTCGCGCGGATCGCCGCATGATTGCCGGCGAGCGCGAAAACGTTTCCATCGGCTGCCTGCAGGCTCACCTGCGCGGCGCGGATCGCGCCCTCGTTGAGCACGGCGCCGTGCGAGCCAGTCTGCACGAACACTTGTTGTCCCGCGGACGAATCGTTGAGCAAGACCTGTTGACCCGCCGCGAGTTCGACCGTGCCTCGCGGTGCATCGATGCTGCCGCTGTTGCTGACACTCTGGCGTGACACGAGGAACACGTCGCCGCCGCTCGAACCGATCTGGCCAAGATTGACGACGGTGCCATTGCCGCCGCCGGAGAGTGTCAGCGGTCCGCCCTGCATGAACGCCTTGTTGTTCACATCCAGGCTCGACGCGACGAAGCGCCCACCGGTGGACACCACGCCGCTGGGACCGACGAGCACGCCTTGCGGGTTGACCAGATACACGCTGCCGGTGGCCATCAGGCGGCCCATGATCACCGACGGATCGCCGCCCGTCACGCGATTGAGCGTCGCGCCGCTACCATTGTTGAAGGTGACGCTGCGTCCGGCGTCGATCGAAAAGCTGCGCCAGTCGATCACGCCGCGCGTGCTGGTCTGGTTGATGGTCAGCGCCTGGCCGCCGCCGCTGATCGAGCCGCTGCCCGCCACGAACTGTCCAGTTTGCGGCAGTGGCGCCGCGTGCGCAGCACCCGCATGTAGCAACGCGAGTGAGACGGCGAGTGCGATTGCGCGTGGGGTCGCGGCGGGCATCGCGCGGCACGCGTCATTGGCGGAATGGGGTGAGGACGAATGGGTGCGGTCGAACGGCTTCGACCAGTCCACGGACAAACTTTGTGACGAGATCACGTTTTCCTCCACGATGGGTAGAAGCCGTTGCTGCCGTCAAACATTGGATGTCGTAGCCGCTGGGAAGTACCGCGAAGCGCCGCACGGTCCATCGGGACGTGCAATCGTAGCAGCGGCACATTTCTGCGCTGTGTACGCTAACGTACGATCAATCGATTTTTACGCAAATTGCAATTTGTGGAGCGAAGGTGCGCCGTCCTTGTCGCGCGAGATCAGCGGCCGATTTCAGCCGCACAGCGGCTTTGAGCGTCACTCGCGCGCGCAACAGCTTCGCCGAGAAACTTTGCAGCGCTTGTTTAAGTTTCTTGGCTAAGGCACGCGTCGGTGACAAAAGAAAAGCTGCACAAATCCCGCGGTATGGGAGAGGCGGACAGTGCCGTCCCTGGCAAGAGGGCCGGCACATCTGCGCGATCAGCTCGGATCAGCGTACTTCAGCGTCCAGCCCAACGTGCGATTGCTGCGTGCCGTCGGTACTGTCACATTGTTGATGGTCGAGCGAGCGAAGACGTGGAACATCAGTATTCCTGATTTATGCGGAGAGGCGATCCAGCATTGAGTTGCCGGTCACGGGTTCCCACGCTTCAAAAGCCTGCGTGCGCGCCTGCCGCTTGTCTTGTGCGTTCGCGTTGTAGCGGCAGTGCATGAACAGGTTTGCCACCTGGTCGTGGACCGACGTGAATCGCTGCAGGTGGCGCGCTGATTTGAAGCGGCGCATCACCTTCTCGCGCACCCGCGTTGGCTGGTGCGAGTTCTCCGCCCGATTGTTCAGTCCTTTGTGCTGCCGGTGTTCCACGTTCAGCCCAAGGTCCCTGTTTGCCGCGGCGTAACTCTTGAGCTTGTCGGTGATCAACACACGGGGAGCGCGACCATGCTTCTTGAGCAGCTTGCGCATGAGCCGCCTGGCCGCGTGCCTGTCGCGCCGGCTCTGCACCAGTACGTCGAGCACCGCACCGTACTGGTCTACCGCGCGCCACAGCCAGTGCTTCTTGCCGTTGATCGTCACGACCACCTCATCGAGGTGCCACTTATCGCCTCGGGCCAGCGCGGTAGAGCGGATGCGCCGGGCGATACCCAGGCCGAACTTCACCGACCAGCGGCGCACCGTTTCGTAGGTAAGGTCAATGCCGCGAGCTGCCAGCAACTCCTCAACCATACGCAGGCTCAACGGAAAACGGTAGTACAGCCATACCGCGTAACTGATCACGTCGGGCGGAAATCGGTAGCCGGCATAGGAGATAGCATCGTTGGCAGGTGCGCTGTGTTGGAGAGCAGTTCGTTTCATACCCACAATTGTCGCTGCATTTCCGGCAACATCCCAGCAACGTGACAGCGCCCCCATGACCATCGGAGCAGAACTTGAGGCGCAAATTCTGCGCTATTACCACGTCGAGAAGTGGCGTGCCGGCACCATCGCGCGCCAAGTGCATGTTCACCACGGAACGGCGTGTCACCCAAAAACAGCGCTTTTCGAACCACGCCGCGAATGAATGACATCCGGACCGCCGACGAAGACCGTTCGTCAGCGTCCGGACGCACTTTTCGCACGCCTGTTTGCTAGTCGGCCGGCCCTATTTCAGAAGTGCGACTAAAATGTCGACCGCGCGCATTTGTTGTGTCCCTGTCACATTCTTGATGAAGTTCACGTCGTCGTAAAAGACGGACCTGTCGACGGCTGCCACCAGTTGGAAACATCGGACGTACGGAAACAGGTAGGGCTGCGTGATCGCGAGCTTCATGACGTTCAGGTATCCGCGATGACCCCGATGATGCGATCGAGCATGCCGTCCGTCAGTGCCGGGAAAATCGGCAGGCACAATATCTGTTGCGAAGCGGCGTGCGCGACCGGCAGGTTTTCGGGGTGCGCGGAAGGCAGGCCGCGGTAGATCGGAAACTCCGAGATCAACGGATAGAAATAGCGGCGCGCGTAAATGTCCTCGTCGCGGAACTTCTGATAAAGCGCGTCGCGGCTCATCGGGTAGTCCGGGCCAACGAGAATCGGGAAGTACGAGTGGTTGGCCACTTTCGCGCCCGCTTTCGGCACGCAGGTAATACCGCGCACGTCGTGCAGCCGTTCGCGGTAGATCGCGTCGATCCGCGCGCGCCGTGCCAGCGCTTCATCGATGTGCCGCAGTTGAAGCAACCCGAATGCTGCGTTGATCTCGCTCACCTTGCCGTTGATGCCGGACGCAACCACGGTCACTTCATCGACGAAACCGAAGTTCTTCAGATGGTCGATGCGCTGTTTCGTCTTGGCGTCCCGACAGATGATCGCGCCGCCTTCGAACGTGTTGAAGACTTTGGTCGCGTGGAAGCTCAGGACCGCGAGGTCGCCGTGCTCGAGCACGCTTCCGGTTTCGGTCTGCACGCCGAAAGCATGGGCCGCGTCGTAGATCACCTTCAGATTGTAGTTGTCGGCGATCTTCTGGATCGCTTCGACGTCGCACGGCTTGCCGTAGCAATGCACCGGCATGATGGCGGTGGTCTGCGGCGTGATCGCTGCCTCGATCTTGGCGGGGTCGAGATTCAGCGTGTGCGGATCGACGTCGACGAATACCGGCTTGATGCCGTTCCAGACCAGGGAGTGCGCGGTGGCAACGAACGAATAAGGCGTTGTGATCACCTCGCCGGTGATGCGCAGCGCCTGCAGCGCGGTGAGCAAGGCCAGCGTGCCGTTGGTGAACAGCGCAAGGTGCTTGACGCCGAGATACTTGCACAGCGCCGCTTCAAACTGTTGATGAAACGGACCGCCGTTGGTCAGCACCTTACTGTCCCAGATCTGTTGAAGATAGGGAATGAATTCTTCGAGCGGCGGGAGATGCGGCTGGGTAACGTGGATACGCTCCTCGATCGGTGACTCGATAGCGCGAAGCAGCACAGTAGCGTTCATTTGTTTTCCTCTGTTTTGGACAGGTGTTTCAGGGAGCAAGCTGCGCGAACGCGCTTGCCGTAGAGCTCAGCAGCGTCACACTTCATTCGTCTCGTCGAGCGTGCGCGTGTACTGCGCGGCCTGCTCATAGCTTCTCCAGTTGCTGGCCCGCTTGGGTATCGCGTTGAACACCGATCCCAGAAGTCGTCCTCCGGCGCGCCGCAGCTTCTTGACTGTTTCGGAGATCTCGTCTTCGCTTTGCATGCCGGAGCGAAGCACGAGGACGGTCGCGCCCGCGTGGGGTGCCATGATCGCGGCGTCGGTTACCACCAGGAACGGCGGCGTGTCGACCAGTACAAGGTCGAACTGCTCGCTTAACTGATCAACGACCTGCTTGAAGTCGTGCATCATCAGCAGCTCTGACGGATTGGCCGGATAGGTACCGCACGAAATAAAGGAGAGGCCGCGAACACCAACGGACCGAACGGCGTCAGCGCTGCGGAGCTTGCCCTGGAGGACCTCGGACAGGCCGCCGCGATTGGATTGCTTGAAGAAGGAAGCGAGATTGCCGCGGCGCATGTCGGCATCGATGAGCAGGATGCGCAAGCCGACTTCCGTGAGAAGTATGGAAAGATTGGTCGCGACGAAACTCTTGCCGGTGGACGGGCTCGGACCCGTCAACATGACAATGTTGTTTTTCTTGTTCAGACGATCGCGACACACGTGCGTGCGTACCTCGCGAAGCGCCTCGACTGACGGCTCATGCGGCAGTCGGCTGGCGAGAATCCGCGCGGCCGCCTCGCGTGCTAATCCAGCGCCGAAAGCGGGCCTCGACTGCTGTGAATCAAGCGGGTCCAACGTCAGCGCATTAGGATCGGGCAAGCCCGGTAGGCTGTCGTCACGCCCGGATAGCGATTCCTGCGAGGGCTGCACCGATGTCTCGTTCTCCAGTTGAGCCTGTTGCCGGCTGAACAGCACTTCGCCGAGGACTGGCACGTCCAGCCGCCGTTCGACAAACAGCGGGTCGGTGACGCCGGTCGTCGCATAGCGCCGTAGCACGATGAAGAATGCGCCGATGAAAAAGCCCAGCCCGCAACCCGCAACGATCACCAACGGGCGGTTCGGCTTGACCGGTCGATATGGCTGCAACGCTGCGTCGACAACGTGTGCACCACCGGTCGCACTTGCGCGGCGAACGGAAAGCTCCGCCGATTTGTTGACCATACCCAGATAGATGGTTTCCGCCACCTTCACGTCGCGGGTCAACTCAGCGTTGCGCCGTTCAGAGGTCGGCATGCTGGTGAAGCGCGCGTCGAAAGCACGTCTTGCCTCGGCCAACTGGGCGAGTTGCGTGTCGATCGTCCTGACCTGCGGGCTGTTGGGCGTGAAGAGCGACGACGCTTGCGTGCGTTGCAATTGCAAGTTCGAGGTGCGCTGCTGAAGCTCGATGCTTCCCTGCAGATAGGATTGCGCTTCAGTCGTCGGGCGCATGGTCTCGGTCGACGATTGATAGTCGCTCAACGCCTGTTCGGCACGCTTGAGATCCTTGTCTAGCTGCGGTAACTTGCCTTCGATGAAATTGAGTGTCTTCTCATCGTTAGACTGGCGGCTGGAAACGGACGATGCAATGTATTGCTGAGCCACCGCATTGGCGACGTCCGGGGGCAGCAACCGGTCTTCCGAGGCGAAGGAAATCTGTACGATTCCCGTGTCCTTGGTTACTTCGGCGATCTTGAGTTGACGGCGCAACATATCGATTGCATCCATCATATTGCGATGGGTGATCGTGAACTGGGTGCCGGGCCTCGCGATGAGTTCCTTGACCGTGATCGATAGCCCATCCGGCGTGGTCGCGGGCTTGCCTGTCTCGCCACGCATCAGGAGATCTCCGTTGGGCGCGCGAAGTTCGTACTGTCCGTTGTCGAGAGCAGTCAGTTCGAGAGGTTTTTCCTCTAGACCTGGCGGCACCTCGAGCGAAGGAATCTGGATCTTCTCGCCACCCCAGGCGAACGAGCTGAGTCCCAACCACGGCTTCGACGGGTGGTCGGGATAGGCAAACTGTTCTGCCAAATGTCCGAGGATAGGGAACGCATGCGGCACGACCTCGACATCGAACTGAAATCGGCGAATCACCGGCTCCAGCACGGAGCGGCTTTGCATGACGGAGATTTCCGCGGCGGTCGCTTGCAAGCCCGGTTGCTGTTGCGCCGTGCCGTCCTGGCGGGAAATGCCTAGCGCATTCGGGTCGGGCGGTGCGGACGGGTCGACACGCACGATGACGTCGGCAGTGTACGTCGGTGCCGTGAGGAAGGCGTACGCGGTCGCAAGCGTAGTCGCTATGGCGATGAATGCCAGCAGCGTCCAGATATGGTCTCGCAACAGGTGAAGCATGTCACGCAACGAAAAGTTGCCATCTTCGTTGCCTGCGCGAGACGATCCGGAATTGAGAATATGCGTGTTCAAAGGCGCCATCTCCTGGATTCGGGGGTAACAAGCTTTCCGATGGTTCGACAAGCTTCGCCGCGTCGATCATTGGATACCGGCCCTGGGACTTGCCTGGGGTCGAAATCGATACATTCACATTGGTTCGGCGACTCGCCGGCTCGGAATTGATGTCGTTGCCTGGTCCGCCACTCGCCGATTCGTCGCAGCCGCGTCCATCGACGCACCTCTGGGCAAGGGTGATATCAATACCGCCTTTGCCACTTCGGAGTCTGTGGCTTAGCGCACGTTGGGCTGCGCTGGTTCAGTTACTCATTAGTCAGGAAGTTTGCAGACAAATAGTCTAGGCTTCTAGTGTCGTGAGTTAGAAGTTCGTTGAATCAATTCCCTGTTCCTTCCGGAATGACAAAGTACTGATTAAAAAGTCGCTCGGACTCGCGCAGTCCTTCTTCCGTAAAGATCACGGACTTCGTCTTGTTGACCGGGTCTTCGATGAAGCCTCGTTCATGGAGTCGGTTCAGCACATCCCAGTCGAAGCCTTTCCATGCCCGGTATCGGTCATGCAGGGTCAGGTAGAGAAGCGCCAGGGAAACTTCATCAATTGCGTCGGTATTGATATTCATGATGCTGCTGCCGCAGCCTTCCGGACCCGCACACAAAAGCGTTCTAGGCTGGCCCGGATCTCATCCGCCGACTTGTTCCAGACAAACGGTTTGGGGTTCGCGTTATGGTTCTGGTGCAGCCGGTGAAGCCGAGACGTATCCAATACATAAGGATGCCGTATTTATTGAATAGGACAGCATTCCAGACGGCGGGTGCAGTAGTATCCTTGAGTTCGAGAGTGCGGAGATTGAACTGACCCTTGCGGATGCGGTGCATCAACTCGATGCCTGAAATCGTGGTCTTCGCACACCTGAATCGTTTGAATCCGAGCATCACGTTCGTTCTGGACTTGATGTTTCGATGAGGTACTGTCACAGGCGCGGCATCCTCCGCACCTCGTAGCGGCCGCGCGGCGCCCCGATCCACCATGCATCGTCTGGACCGGGCTTATGCGGCACATACATCATGCCAATCTGACCTTTGTCGCGCAGGAAGCCCCAGGACTTGGCGCGCTCGGCGCGGTGGATGAAGAGCGTCCATACACTGTTGACGCCGCGATCGAGCGGCAGCACAACGTGATGGAAGCTGTCACCGACGAGGAAGTTAAACCACCGAACGCGCTCGGTGCCGTAGCTGTTGATCTCCCAATACCAGCCAGCGAGGATGATCGAAAGTGCCCAGCGCCACGGGTGGGAGTGCAGTCCGCAATCAGGGTCACTCGCCATAAACCGATGCAGGTAGAAGCGGGTGCCAAACACGGTGAAGAGGTAATAGCGCTCAAGGTACAACTGGCCGTTGTCGTGAATGATCTTGCACGGCAGCCGGCCGGACAACCAGAACAGGAATCCTCGCATTAGTTGTTCTCCTGCTGTCATAATTCCCGTCAGCGTTGCCGCGCCAACGTGGATGAGGCGGATGGCACGTCGTGTGTGGCACCTTATACGACCAGTGCGGGCCGCCGCGCCGGTCGACTGTTGCAGCGGCGCCGACGCGTGGACGCCGGGGGCAGCGCGTGGATGCGACCGCTGCCGCTCTTGCGCAGCCTTCAATACGCACTGGCGTCAGTCAGCCTTGTGATGTCATCGGTGCTGAGATTCAGGCGCGTCGCCGCGCACAACGATTCAAGTTGCCTGACTGACGTCGCACTGGCGAGCGGCGCGGTGATGGTCGGCTGCGCGATCAGCCAGGCGAGCGCGACCGCTGCTGGCTTCTCATTATGCTGTTCGCCAACCTCGTCAAGGGCTGCCAGAATTCGCTTGCCACGCGGGTTGAAATACGTGCCAAGACGCGAGCCGCGCGGAGACTGGTTCAGATCTGCCTCTGACCGGTATTTGCCAGTCAGAAAGCCGCTCGCAAGGCTGTAATACGTGACGACCCCAAGGCCGAGCTCTTGCACAGTCGGCTGCAGTTTCTGCTCGTAGTCTGCGCGGGCGTACAGGTTGTACTCCGGTTGCAGGACTTCATATCCAGGCAGGCGATGCTGTTGTGCGACGCGCGCCGCCTGGACGAGGCGTTCAGCCGAATGGTTCGACGCACCGATGACACGCACCATGCCGGCCTTGATCAGATCCTGATAGGCGCCTAGCGTCTCTTCAAGCGGCGTGCCAAGGTCGTCCTTGTGCGAAAAATAGACGTCTACGCGGTCCGTCTGCAGGCGCCTTAGCGAATCCTCTACGGCCGCGCGGACGTTGGTGGCACTTAAACCCTCGCGTCCCTTGAGCATGCCGATTTTCGTTGCAACCACAACCTTGTCGCGTTTGCCGCTTTGCTTGAACCATTTGCCGATAATCGTCTCTGATTCGCCGCCGGTGTGGCCGGGTGCCCATGCCGAATAAACGTCCGCCGTATCGATGAAGTCCAAACCCGCATCGGTCAACGCGTCGAGCAACGAGAACGAAGTCGCTTCGTCCGCGGTCCAGCCAAACACGTTGCCGCCAAATCCAAGCGGCACAATCTGTATGTCCGAATGGCCGAGATTGCGTTTCTGCATGGTCTTTCTCGCAGTTATTAGATTAGCGCCGCTGGTTGACGACGTCTGGGCTATCGGCAACGCTGCCGGTTAAGGAGGACTCGAAGAGAGGCTCTCCTTGTTTCACCGGGGCAAAAGCGGAGAGCCACATCCGCGCCAACGTATTGCCAAGCTTCACGGACGGCTCTATAACCCACTCGTTAAAGAGCCAGGCGAGGGCGATTGAAACGAATGGAACCAGAATGAGGATCACCGCGTGCGGCAGGATCCCGTGCAGGGCGACAACACTTACCAGCAGCAGGGGCAGGTGTATGAGATACAACGCGTAAGATATTTTCCCGAGCCAGCGCAGTGGTTGTAAAGAAAGCACGCGCTCGATCCGTCCGGGCGACAACGCGGCGATCAGTACAATCGAGGCGCCGATGCCGACGACAAGTGCCTGGACCAGATTCATCCGCGTCCAGTGTGTCATCATGATACCGAGCCCGGTGGCAAGCAGCCCCGCACGCGCCGGGCCGCGAAGTGCGGTCATCCAGCGGCGCAGCGGGGTGAGGTTGAGCGCGATGACGATGCCGAGTACAAAGAATGTGGCGTAGTAGGCAATGAACCCTACGTTGGCAAGCACGCCGCTGCCTGGGTTCGCTCCGGCCGGCGCGAAACTGCCATATTCGAGCCTTCGGGCGACCGCGAAAATCCCCACGAGGACCGTCATAACGACTGCCGCGCCGCGCAGGCGCCAACGCACGATGGGCCACACGAGGAGCGGAAAGATGACCGACACGCGCAGCTCCCAGATCAGCGAATGAACCGCCCCGTTGATAAAATTGTAGGCGCCGCCCATCACGGCAGCGTCGAGCAGCACAACGCCCGTAATGTTGTTCGACCAGCCCCATTGGCTGAACCAGCGGCTCATCCCCGCAATGTTCATTGATGACGAGCAGGCCGCCGCTAGTGCCGAAGCGATCGCCATCGTGACCAGATAGGGCAGGTAGATACGGCATATCCGCTTGATCGCGAACGTGTCGTAGCGCGGTGGGCGACCCTGGATCCACGGCAAGGCCAACACAAGGCCGCTCAGAACGTAGAAGAGTGTGACGGCTTCAAAACCAGCCCACAGCACACGGCCGGGCGTGTCGAACATGATGGTCTGGAACACACCCGAAGCGGATGTGCGCCAGGTCGAGAAAAAGTAGTCGCTGAATGCCGGCAGCGTCAGCAGGCAGTGGTGGATCACCACAATCAGCGCGGCAACTCCGCGCACAGAATCCAGGACACAGAGCCGTTGAGGTGTGCTGTCCCGGTCCGCCTCGATGTTGCCATTTTTGCGCATCACGCGTCCTGAATTGCAAGGCAGTGCGCGACGGCATGAGTAGCTCGACGCGGTTGACTCTGCCGTGTTGGGGAAAAAAGACAAACGGGGAAGGCGGCTGTGGCAGATCGCCGCCGCGCCCTGCTCGCCATCGGTATATCAAGTGGCTCCTCCGGCATATGAGCGCGCCGTTTCCGGCAACTTCGAGCAGCGCTCGTCACGCGCCGCTGCGACGTCCTCCTCCGCCGACGCCGGCACCAGCGCTTCCAACACGCCGTTCAACACCTCGGCGCCGATGGCATGGTGGAAGATCCACACACCATAAATGCGTCCGTGGAACGCTGCCTCGCTTCCAATCTGCTCGTCGGGCCGGAAGCCGGAGCCGAGGCCGAACGAGAACAGCCCGCGCACTACGTCGCCGTTCATGTCGAACGGGCGGCCGAACGTATCGGACACGAGCCCCCCCTGACCTGACTGCAAGGCGATCGCGTTGCCGCAGTGGTCGACCAGTGCCGGCAAATTCGGGCCATACCCCGCCCCATGGATCACGGCGATCGAATTACGTAGACAGTACCTGGCGCGCGTGCGGGCCGCGTCCCCCGATCCGGTCTCGATCAGTTCAACGTGGGGTTTTGCGCCGGGCACGTGTCCCGCAGCCATGATCGAACGCGCGACGTCGAATGCTCGGTAGCGCAGGCCGCTCGAACGATTCACACGCTTCGTAACCGGACAGATGTCGTTCGCTTCGTCGACCGCATAGCCATTGGCATGCGCTTCTTCTACCGTTTCGAAGAAGAGCCGGATCGGTGAACGGTGAATCACGGCGATTTCGTCCAGGCCGACGCAGCCGAGTTCCACCGCGAGACGGTCGACGACCGAAAACGCGCTGTGCGAACCGCCGATGATCGTAATCCGATTCGTACGCCGCGTTTCGCCGTGTGCGAAACAAGGTGCGAACCTCGCCAGCAGCGTTGGGGTCGTCAGTGTCAGCAGATCGTCCGAAGCATACGTCTTGACGTCGATGCCCGGCGACGGAAGCCCAAGTCCGCGACATAGTCCTTCGATCTCGTCCGCGCGTTGCGCGCCACCGAGATTCATCACGATGGTGTCGCTCGACACGGTGTTCTGGATCGCTCGGTCGCTAACGTCACGGTAAACGATGTCGAATCGGCCGCCTTCACGACGCCGGATCGTCTCAACTTCACAACCGCGCAGCACGGTCACGTCGTAGTGGGGGTTCTGTCGCAGTAAGCCGATCTGCTATGGTGATCGGTCACGAGACGAGCGATGTATCGAATGATTAAGACCCCGAACGCAGCGGTGAGCAAGGCGCTCAAACGGCTGCACTACCCGCTGGACATAATGCTGACATGCGTACGTTGGTACGTCGCCTACCCGTTGAGTCTGCGTCATCTGGAAGAAATGATGTCCGAGCGGGCAGTGTCGGTCGACCATTCGACGGTGCACCGGTGGGCTATCAAGCTGCTGCCTGCGCTCGGGAAGGCATTCGGACCGCGCAAGCAAAAGGTCGGTCGAAGTTGGCGAATGGATGAGACCTACATCAAGGTCAAGGGCGAATGGAAGTACTTGTATCGGGCCGTCGATAAGGCCGGCGACACGGTTGACTTCCTGTTCCGCGCCAAGCGGGACAAGGGCGCCGCCCGGCGCTATTTTGAAAAGGCGATCGCTGGGAACGGCGTACCGGAGATGGTGACGATCGACAAGAGTGGGGCGAATCTTGCAGGGCTAAATGCGATCAATGTTGATCGCGAAATGCCGATCAAAATTCGACAATCGAAGTATCTGAACAACGTGGTCGAGCAGGACCATCGAGCGATCAAACGCATCGCACGACCAATGCTAGGATTCAAGAGCTTTCGTTGCGCCCGCGTCATTTTAGGTGGTATCGAACTCATGCATATGATAGCGAAAGGGCAGATGAAGAGTGACGGTGGACGGCATCGTTCAGTCGCCGAACAGTTCTACGATCTTGCTAAATAAGCATTCCTATCGGTTCCGTCCCGACTCTTCCTAATTTCCTTACTGCGACAGAACCGCGAATGCTTACGCCCTTGTGTTTCTCCAGGTCGTCCAGAAACGCGACGATCAAAGGGGCATCGATTTCCTCAAAATTCAGGCGTGACGGTAGTTTATGCAAACGCTGCTGTACGAACTTCAGAAATTGACGGAAGGTATCGCGATAGGAACTGATTGTGTGAGGACTCGCCTGGCGCTGCTGCATCAGTCGCTGTGTAAAGAAACGCTCGAGCAACGGAGCGAAGCTGGCGGGGGTGGTCATGGCCGCTTCTCCCAGCGCTGCTCGAGCCGGCGCATGGCCTCGTGCATGAGTTCCGGTGAGCCGCTTAGATACCACTGCGTATCGGCGACATTGACGTGGCCGAGGTAGGCTGACAGGATCGGGAGGCGACGCTCTGGATCCTGTTCAGACCGGTACCAGTGGACAAGTGTGTTCGTCGCAAAGGTGTGCCTCATATCGTGCAGGCGTGGTCCCTGATGGTCGGAAGCACCACGCAGGCCGACCTGTCGCGACAGCGCATAGAAAGTCCGATGTACCTCTGCGCCATCCAGACGATTGCCCCGGTTGGAAACGAACAGATAGGAAGACACTGGCCGACCGGCCCAATGACGATTACGTCGCTCGATGTAGTCGGCAAGCACTTCGCGAGTCGAGTCATGCAAAGGCATGAGGCGGGACTTACCGAATTTGGTGCCACGGATTGTAAGCACCCCAGTGGTGAGATCCACATCCCGAACCTCAAGATTGCGGGCTTCCCCGAGCCGCATACCTGACACACTTAGCAACCCAAACAGGCAATAGAACGTCCTGGGCCGCAGTGCACTGCGCTCATATCGACATCGCATTTGAAGGGTGGCCCGCAGTAAGTTTCGAATCTCATCGTCCGAATACAGGTACGGTCGAACCCGTTTCGGTTGGAACGGCAGCAGCCCTTGCGCTGGAATCTGGGTGCGCGAATCGGTGGCGCTGCGATGACGTGCGAACTCGCGTACGAAGCTGAGTCGTTTCGCCCAGTGTGCAGGTTGGACGCCGAGTGGTTGTTGCGCCCAGGCGAGAGCCAATGCCTGCGTGATGTAGGGGGCGCGATGCTGCTCCATGAACGTGACGAAATCGAGTAACGACTTGCCCGCATCATGCAGCTTGAATCCCAAACTGCGTCGAAGATTGATATACGCAGCAACAGCCTGCCGGAGCGAGTTCATTGCACACCTCCCGGCCATGGCACAGCCAGCGTGCGCAACGCCTTGATGTCAACCTTGGTGTAGATCGTCGTGGTCTGCGGGTGTTGATGCCCCAGCAACTCTCCTATCTCACCGAGCGAGGCACCATGGCACAGCATCTCAGTCGCCAATCCGTGACGAAACTGGTGGGCCCCCATAGTTGGGGCGTCGATGCCAGCACGCTGGAGGGCATGCCGCACAACCGAACTAACTGCACTTGGCCCGCTAAACCCTGTGATCGGGGCTCGGGCGCGCAGAAACACACGACGACATGTGCTACGCGGTCGCCCACGAATCAGGTATGTAGCGATCGCTTTGCCGACGTCGACGGGCAATGGCAACTCGTTGCGCTGCCCGCTCTTACCTCGCACGTTCAAACGTCCCGCGCTCCAGTCGATATCATCCAGTTCAAGTGCTGCTACTTCCCCGGAGCGGACCCCCAATCGAGCAAGCAAAAGCAAAATGGCATAGTCGCGACGACCGGTTCCGCTTCGTCGATCGATGCTGGCTAACAACTGCCGTGTTTGATCTGGGGTAATCCCACGTGGTATTGACGGCATCGACCAGTTGGCCACGACTGGAACTGCGGCGGACAAATCCAGGGTAATGTCCCCGCGATAGCGCGCATAGCGTAGGAAGGATCGCAGCGCGGCGGTCAGAAGCTTCGCACGCTTCGGCTGCAAACGCGGCGCCTGACGTTGTACAAATCTCACGACATCGCCAGCACAGAGGCGAGAGAGTGTGACGCGTCCTTTACCGAAACAGTCTTCAAGGAAACCGCGGACGAACGGCACGTAGTTGACGATCGTCGCTGTGGCCAAGGCACGCGCTTCGCGTAAGTACGCCACGTATGCCTGTACGCAGCACTCAGTAGGCAGCAGTCGGGTCAGTCGTACCCGCTCCGCAGGAGTCAGTTGCTCCTGGCGCAGAAAATCAATGAGGTGTCTGAGCGCAGCCTGGTCCCCCCGGCGGGGTTGAACATGTCGCGCACGATATCGTAAATACCGTATCGCGTGATCAGCGCAGATGCTGCGCACTCCGAGACCCGTCTGTTCAAGCCAACGGCTAAACCCCGCTGCGATCCGTACTTGCTGCTTCAGCGATCCTGCGCTGTATCCCTGCTCACTGAGCGATCTCGCAAATGATGCGATATAGGCAGCAAGCGGCCCTTCAGGCGGTCGCGACAGCACAACCTGATCATGGACGACGTACTTCACGATGAGCTCCTTCCCGACATGCGGGGGCTGGTGGAAGGAGTCAAGACTATCTCCAGTCGATCGCTTGAATCGCCCGTGAAATCCGCGCTATCTCCGGATTACCCGACATAGTCGGGAACGGCACATAGTGACGCCTATCTACCCGGCGACATAGGCGCCACAGCTTTGCGACGCATCTCCTCGAACAGAAGGTGGATATCCGCGTGATCCAGGTTCTGCTCGGCCACGCCAAGCTTGAGAACACCGCACTTTATGTGCAGGTGGCCACCGACCTGCTGCATGAAGTCACCAGTCCACTGGACCGCCTGCCACCTGGATAAGCCCATACCCTGCAGCATCTCATGCTGGAGGTTGCGGACATCTTCCGCAGCCACGGGCCGGCGTGGCGAGCCACGACACGCCTGAGTCTGGGGCAGCTGAAGGTCATGTCAGCCATCGAACGGTGCCGCACGGCGGCACTGGGCGGACATGTCTTGCGCTGTTCAGGCTGCGCAAAGGCGGAGGTGTCCTTCAACTCGTGCCGGGACCGGCATTGCCCGAAGTGCCAGGCCAGCGCCGCACACCGCTGGCTGAACGCACGCCAGGCCGATCTGCTACCCATCGAGTACTTCCACGTCGTCTTCACGCTTCCCGCACCCATCAGTGCGATCGCCTGGTACAACAAACGGATCATCTACGGCCTGCTGCTCGACATCGCCGCTGACACGCTGCGCACGATCGCCGGGGATCCCAGGCATCTCGGGCGCCCAGATTGGCGCCACGCTCGTACTGCACACCTGGGGCTCGGCGCTCACGCATCACCCGCATGTGCACGGCATCGTACCCGGTGGCGGGCTGTCGCCTGACGGTGAGCGCTGGATCGCCTGCCGGCCCGGCTTCTTCCTGCCCGTGCGTGTCCTGTCACGCCTGTTCCGGCGCCGCTTCCTCGAGGCACTCCAGTCGGCTCACCACCGTGGCGACCTGCAGTTCTTCGGCGAGTACACCGGGCTCGCTGATCCCGCCACCTTTGCCCGGTGGCTTGCGCCGCTACGTACCTGCGAATGGGTGGTCTACGCCAAGCGCCCGTTCGCCGGACCGGAAGCGGTGCTCGAGTACCTCTCACGCTACACGCACCGCGTCGCCATCTCCAACCGGCGCCTCGTCGCCTTCGATGAGCGCGGCGTGACGTTCCGCTGGAAGGACTACCGTGCAAAGGGACGCACCCGCTACAAGACCATGACCCTCGAAACCGGCGAATTCATGCGCCGCTTCCTGCTCCATGTGCTGCCCGGTGGCTTCCATCGCATCCGTCACTACGGACTGCTCGCCAACCCGGTGCGCCGCGCCAGTCTCGCGAAGGTGCGGGACCTCCTGCACGTCGCACCGGAGGTCAGCCCGCCACCCGATGACACCGTCATCCAGACCCGGCCCGTCTTCATCTGCCGGCACTGCGGCGCACCGATGATCGTCATCGACATCCTCGCGCGCAGCGCCCCGATCCGCGCACCGCCGATGTACCGGAGTCAGACATGAGCGCAACAGTTGCTCGATCTGCCTGTCGAACGTCGGCTCTGCGGCAACGCGGCCCACGAGCGGACGTTTGCGCGTGTCGCTTCGCGCAGTCCCTCGCACGTCCGCTTCGCCACCACAATTGCGCCACTGCGCCGCTTCATCACTGCGTCAGCGTGCATCAAGCATCCCGCCTGGCCGCGCCGCATCCGGCACCGCTGGGCATCCTGCCCGATCAATCGCCATAGCCGCGAAGCTCCAACCGCATCGGGGCACTCCGCGGTTTCCTCCATCGAGGCTTATTCGACGCCTGCCAACACGCGCACAGACCCCGTCACATTCCTGTGGCCGATGGCAGGCATCGAATAACCCTTAACGACTACGGACAATCGCGGACAGGGTTCGCTATAATTTCTCGCTTCTCCAGCCATAACGTCAAAAATGTCCTTCAGGCAAAGCAAGTCTCGCGGTGGCCAAGCCCGCAAGCCTCTCACGAAAACGCTTCTGTTGCCGATGGACCGGTCCTCTGCCAGTAAACGTTCGCTATCGTGTCATCTTGCACTGGCTGCTTGTCGTGACGGCCATGGCAATAGCCACCTGATCAACGAGCTCATGCATGCGGTGTACCTGAGCTGGTACCTGCAGCGCGCCGGTTATGGAAATCTGCCGCCCGAGCAGTTCAAGATCGCCGAATATGCCGCTGAGAACACGCTGGCGCACGCGCATGAGACCGGTAAATGGCGAATTGCGTCTGATGTCATCAGTGATTTCGAAACGCTGCTTTCGCTCTATGACGCCCAGCTCGCAAGCGCGCGACTGCATGAGGTCCTGGAAGCCGAGCGACAGCTGAGGTGTTTTCTGACGGGGAATAGCGACTCTCCGATTTCGATGTCGCCTTAGTCGAGGCTCTGGTGAGTCGCTTTCTCTGCGGAAATATAGATGGGAATACTAAATTTGACATTTCAGAATGGCCTCGACAGTGAACGTCTTAGTTCAAATCGTCAGCTTTCGGTTGCAACCCGCTTGTCTGTAGGGGACTCGGGCAAATGAGCTCCCAGGGACGGATCGCGAGCGGCGCAGCCTGATTCAGGACTTTGCATAAGACTGAATTTAGTCTATATTCGGTCTTAATGACGCGACGAATGGAGGATCAGACATGCGCCTGGCAGACCACGTAAAGCCAATCAGCTACCTGAAAAGCGACGCAGCGCAGATCGTCAAAGATTTGACGGCTTCTGGCGAGCCGCTGCTCATCACGCAGAACGGCGAAGCGAAGCTCGTCGTTCAGGACGTGCAAAGCTATGAGGACACCCAGCAAACGCTGGCGCTGCTCAAAATTCTGGCCTTGGGCCAGAAGGACATCGAGCAGGGTAAATTCAAGGATGCCGACGAATTTCTCGCCGAACTCGACGACCTTGATCGGAAGGAGAAGATCGGCTAATGGTGCAGACGAAGTTCAAGCTCGTGATTCTCGAAGAGGCGCAAGAGGATACAAAAGATTTGCGTCGCTACATCCTCAAGAGCTTCAGTGCTGAGACGTGGAAGCAAACGTCCACACAATTGGCCGTCACGTTTGGAAATATCAGGCAGTTCCCGCAAAGCGGTTACGTTCCGGCGGAGCTTTCAGATTTCGGCGGTCTGAACTTCCGGGAAGCGTTAAGCGGCCAGAACCGGGTTATATATGAGGTGCGCGACGGCACAATTTACATTCACGTCGTCACTGATACGCGCCGCGATTTGCGCACGCTTCTTCAGAAGCGACTGTTGCGCTCACGCCAGTAAGGAATGACCCTCCGCACGGCCTGTCTTCAACGGATTACGCCTAAATGCTGGTGATCGTCCGTCTGTGGCGCGGCGAAGTGAAGTTCCGGATGTCCTCTCGTCGCTGGATGCAGTCGCGTCAAAGCGGATCGCACCTGCTTGACCGCTGCAAGCGAGCCGTCGCAGATCTGAGATGCGTGAACTGCCACCCCATAATTCTGAACTCCCCACGCTAGCATGAGCTGTATCGGTGATTGAGTATTGGGACTAGTACAACATCCCGCAATTACTTTTAATAATTGATTGCATGGTTTATCCTGGCGGTATGAGTCGAGGACGCCATGCAACGCCAGTGAAGCTGGCCAGGAAGGAAAGACAGGAGCTGCAGTCGCTGATCCGACGCACGACGGCTGCACAGCGCGATGTGACACGGTCACGCATCGCGTTAATGGCTCACGAGGGTTACACGAGTGCGGCGATCTCACAGGAACTGGGCGTGTCCGTGCAGACCGTCAGCCAGTGGCGCCAGCGCATTGCGCGGCAACGCGCGCAGGGGATTCGGGAGGCAGAGCGCAGTGGTCGTCCGCCGCGCATCACGCAGGAGACTCGGCTGCAGCTGATCGCACTGGCGTGTGAAGTGCAGGAAGCGCAAGGTCGGGCCACGCCGACGCTCGATGAGATTGTGACGCGTGCAGTCGAGCGAGGGATCGTCGAACAGATCAGTCGCAGCCATGTGCAGCGCATCCTGCAGGCTGGCGACGTTCGCCCGCATCGGGTGCAACAGTGGCTGCATAGTCCGGATCCGGCCTTTCGCGAGAAGGTCAACGTGATCTGCAAGCTGTACCGCAAGGCGCCGAAGAATGCGGTGGTACTGAGTATTGACGAGAAGACCGGCATCCAGGCCATCGAGCGCAAGCAGGGCGCGCCCCGTCAGCCGGACGGTTGCGCCGCCGGGAATTTGAATATATCCGTCATGGTACGCAGTCGCTGATTGCCGCGCTGGATGTTCATACCGGACGGGTACTGGGAAGCTGCCGCGACCGGCGTACCCAGGAAGACCTTGTGACTTTCATGGACAGTGTGGCAGCCGCGTATCCGGGCAAGCAGGTGCATGTGATCTGGGATAATCTGAACACGCATCGCGCCCAGGCCGTGTGGCAGGCATTCAATGCGCGGCACGATGGACGGTTTCATTTCCATTTCACCCCTTTGCACGCGAGCTGGGTGAACCAGATCGAACTGTGGTTTGGGCTCTATACGCGCCGTGTGCTACGTCACGCCAGCCACACCAGCACGGCGCATCTTCGCGAGCGTACAGAGCAGTTCATCCGGCGAGCGCAACCAGACGGCACGTCCCTTCAGATGGACTTTCCGCGGCTACCCGTTGCAAACTGGCGCATCCTGAACCGGAGCGGTCATGCCTGCCTTACCCGCGAAACATCATGCAAGCGAACTGCAGCGTCAGCTGCGTGAATTGTTGGGCCACGACCAGGTGGTCACGCAGGCTTACGGGCGTCATCTGCTGATCAAGCGCCTGGACAATCAGGAGTCGACCGTTGTGGCACGCCTGAGTGAACTCGGCCGCAATCTTTATGGTGCGGCCTTTCGTAGCCATAGCGGGCGATGGGAACCTCTGCCTGGCTCAGGTTCGCTCGCCGAAATGGCCCAACTGGTTGTCACGCTCCTGCAGCCTTATTTGCAGCCAGACAATTATTAAAGCTATTTGCGGGATGTTGTACTAGGTGTTCCGTTCTGTTTGCACGGGTACTCCTGTAAAAGCTCACCACTCGCGAGAGCTAACTCAGGAATTTGCAACTAACCGTCTGTCTAAACTGCACACACTACCGGACAAAACCCGTCTGGCAGCGAGAGGGGGGAATTTGAAGTTCGAAGTAAAGCCTCATGGTGACCAGGGATCACGGACGCCGGGTACCGGCTGAATCGTTATGCCGTTGGCGATCGCGCTGCCTGTAACTCTGGTAGATTTATCGCAGCGCGGCGCAGTGCAAATACAAAGACCGCGAATGATATCGTCGAGGTACGTCATGGAAGTTCTTGATCGCGCGCCCGCCGTCTCGCCGGACGGACGCGCCGTGGTTTTCATGCTGTCAATCCGCGGGCGCGAGGTCGAAGGCGCAATTGCGCGTGACGCACTCGAAGAGCATTTCTGGCTGCCGCGTAGCGCCGACGCGACGCGCATGCTCAAAACATTTGAAAGCGGCCGCAACCGCATCGTCGCGGTCGCACAAAGAAAGTTACTTGCGCGGCCAGATGAGCGACTGTCGCTGACGGTCAACGACTTCGTGGCCCGTTAAAGGGGCCGCTGGCCGGCGGTGATTTTCGGGTCGAAGATAGCGTTGAACTGGCATTAAAAAGCACGAGCGTGCTTTTGGTGATAATCTTAATGCACTAAACCGCTGACGCGGTAGGGGTGGAGAGCGAGCGCCTATAACTGACGTTCATCAGAGATGGTAATCAGGCGCTGGATCATCAGCGAGGAGAAGCGGACGTTTCCAGGAGCAATATATGGATGCCCACCCGGGCTTCATCATTGCTTCCAGGAGGTGCGCCATGACGCCATTGCGTCAACGTATGTTACACGACATGCAGATCCGTAATCTCGCCGAAAATACTCAGCGATCCTATCTTATTCAGGTTTCAAGCTTCGCCCGGCACTTCCGCCGTTCGCCCGAGTTACTGGGTCCCGAGGAGATACGGGCCTGGCTCATCTATCTTCGGGAAGAGCGCAAGCTAGCGCCCGCCAGTCTCCACCCAACGATCGGTGCACTGCGCTTCCTCTACCGCGTGACGCTTAAACGCGACTGGAGCGACGAGGACTTTCCATTGCCGAAGAAGCCGCTAAGACTCCCCGTCATCCTGAGCCTCGATGAGGTAGCAACCTTTTTCGACGCAATTCCCAGCCTGAAGTACCGTGCCATTCTGATGACCGCATATGCCGCCGGTCTTCGAATTTCAGAAGTGGCGCACCTGAAGACCACCGATATCGACAGCCAGCGCATGGTCATCCGCGTGAACCAGGGGAAGAACCGTAGGGATCGCTTCGTGATGCTCTCACCACGGCTGCTCGAGATCCTGCGAACGTACTGGCTCAATGCTCACCCTCGCGACTGGCTTTTTCCCGGCGACGTCCCCGGACACCCGATTACCACTGCCGCGATCTGGCAGGCATGCAACAGGGCACGACAGCGCAGCGGCATCCAGAAGCCGATTACGCCGCATGTGCTGAGGCACGCGTTCGCCACTCATCTGCTCGAAGCCGGTACTGATGTGCGCAAGATCCAACTGCTCATGGGCCACAGGTCCCTTGCCACCACTTCGCGGTACCTGACGGTGGCCACGAGCGCCGTGTGCTCCACCACCAGCCCCTTCGACCTGCTTCCGCACCCCGCACCCATTCCGTCTGCGCCCGCTGTGCCAGAGGACGTCTGAACCCAGTCATGCGGCCGGCGATCGAAGTGGCAGACATCTTCCGCCGCTGCGGACCTCAGTATCGGCAAACCCATGCCGAGGGGCTCAGTCGTGTCCAGCGTCGCGTGATGAGCGCCATCGAACTGTGCCGCACCGCCGCGCTCGGCGCCCATCTCGAGCAGTGCAATACGTGCTCATATCAGCGCATCACCTACAACTCGTGCCGGCATCGCGCCTGCCCGAAGT
Organism: Paraburkholderia sp. RL17-337-BIB-A; assembly: GCF_046025895.1. Taxonomy (NCBI): domain Bacteria; kingdom Pseudomonadati; phylum Pseudomonadota; class Betaproteobacteria; order Burkholderiales; family Burkholderiaceae; genus Paraburkholderia; species Paraburkholderia sp. RL17-337-BIB-A. The sequence continues at coordinate 270,781 of NZ_JARESY010000003.1, forward strand.
GCCAGTCGCTCGCCCGCGCGCAATGGCTCGAACGTCGGCGCGCGGAACTCCTCTCATCGGTCGAGTACTTCCATGTCGTCTTCACGCTTCCCGAATCCATCGCCGCGCTCGCCTTGCAGAACAAGAAGACGCTCTACGATCTGCTGTTTCGCGCCAGCGCCGAGACGCTGCGCACGATCGCCGCCGATCCGAATCACCTGGGTGCCGAGATCGGCTTCATCACAATCCTGCATACGTGGGGCAGAATCTGCTGCATCATCCCCATGTGCATTGCGTTGTGCCAGGCGGGGGCATCGCGCCGGACGCCGAGCGCTGGATCGCCTGCCGTCCTGGCTTCTTCCTGCCCGTGCGGGTGCTCTCACGGCTCTTTCGCCGATTGTTTCTCGAACAGCTGCGCCGCGCGTTTGACGCCGGCGCGCTGCACTTCCGTGGCCAGCTTGAGCCGTTGCGTGACCCGCGAGCGTTCGCCGCCTGGCTCGCGCCCGCTGCTCACGCGGACTGGGTCGTCTACGCGAAACCACCGTTTGGTGGCGCCGAACACGTGCTCGACTACCTGGGCCGCTACACCCATCGCGTCGCCATCTCCAATAACCGGCTGCTTGCCTTCGACGAGCGCACCGTGCAGTTCCGCTGGAAGGACTACCGGCACGAGGCCAGGCAAAGGACCATGACGCTCACGGCCGATGAGTTCATTCGCCGCTTCCTGCTGCATGTGCTGCCCGAGGGCTTCAAGCGCATCCGCAGCTACGGATGGATGGCCAACTGCCACCGCTCTGACAGGCTCGCTACCTGCCGGCAACTGCTCGGCGTCGAGGCTCCCGCCGCTGCGTCAACCGAGCCCGGCGAAGACTACCGTGACCGCTACCAGCGACTGACCGGCAAGTCGCTGCGCGACTGCCCCGTGTGCGGCACGGGCCGCATGCTCCGCATTGAAAGTATGCCCGGTAGCCTCCCACGAGCCCCCCCAGGTTCCGTCCATGCGCACTAGTTGCCAATGCACCTGTTTCTGGACACGTTTGCCTATCCCGACGAGGCAAGCGCGGCTGCACTCGTACCTTCGATTCGTCGCAGCACCCGAATGGCACAAAAGTCAAAGCCTTGGTCCGCGGCTCACTACATTCGTGCGTCTCTCGCCACGCAGGCGTCACGCGATGGTGTCGAGCACAGGTGCGATAACCCACCACGAGCCTCGCAAATTACCGCGGCAGTCAATCACTGCCCATAGCGGTCACCGCCTGCGGAGCGGTTTAGCGCAAACGGTTTTTTCGTTACCGACCGCGGAGTGATCTCGATCGGCCTGGTGATGCGCCTGTAGCCGCGATCGCTAACGAAAAAACGCTCTGCATTATCTGAATGGCGCGGTTTTGATACACGTTTTTTGCAAGCTCAGTTTCCGGAGTAGCGCGCGGCGCCCGTATGCGGGAAAGGGATTTCGCGTTGACACAACGTCGTCAGCCCTGCGGGTAGCGCCCAGCAACCGGATGGAAATCGCAGCATGGATCACGTTCGCCCATCGACGCGCTGCCTTTGCCGGGCAGCCAACTGCGCTGCCCGGCGCCGCTCCGTCCGGTTGTGGTAAAACAGCGTGCCAATGCGCCGGTGTGTGGCGCACAGATGCAATCAGGAGCAGAGGTTGAGAAGGAAGTCAGAGAACAGGTCGCGGGTCATCGCGGTACGCGTCGAGCCGGCAATTGAACAGCGATTGAGACTGCTGGCGGAAGTCACAGGGCGTAGCCAGTCGTTTTTTCTCAAGCAGCTGATCGAGAAGGGCATCGACGCAATGGAAGACGCTTGGCTGCCCCAGCAAGTGGTCGCCCAAGTCCGCAGCGGGGCACTGCCGGCGCAGCAGCATGGCACGACCTTGGATCTGTTCGGCGATCAGATTTGCGAGTAGTGAGCAGGGTCGCAGAACGTACCCGCAAGTATCGTCGCTTTGGCGGACGGCAACAGGGTGCACTCGCCGACTTCGTTTCAACAGCCTTCAACCAGCGCAATGACGCACAGACCCACCGCACCGGCACGCCGGTGTGTCTGCGGCGCGGTCGGCGGCCGCCTGCCTATCAGATCCATCCCGCGGATACGGCCGGTCGACAGCAGAGTAGTCCCGGTGCGCAGACCCGGCTTCATGGCGGCGTCCTGTGGCGGCCACGCCTCGACGTGCGCGCCTGGTCTGTGTCGTGAACCGGGTGCGACGGCGCGCCGGCTGCGCAAGGGCGCGCGGATCGGGTAAGGTGGCGGCATTCACAACCATAGCGAGGAACACGCAATGAACAAGCAGGAACTGGTCGACGCAGTGGCCGCGAAGACGGGCGGCAGCAAGGCGGCAACCGGCGAGGCGATCGATGCGGTGATCGCGGCGATCACCGGCGAAGTGACGAAAGGCGGCACGGTGCAGCTGGTCGGGTTCGGTTCGTTTTCGACGGGCGCGCGCGCCGCGCGGGTCGGCCGCAATCCGGCGACCGGCGCCGAGATCCAGATCCCTGCTGCGAGGACGGTAAAGTTCACGGCGGGCAAGGCGTTCAAGGATGCCGTGAACGGCGCCTGAGACCAGACGCAAGCCGTCGGCCAGATTTCTGCCGATGGCGCGGCTGTCGGCAGGGCAGCCGCTACCGGTGCTGGCGGCAGCAACGGCACGGAGTGATCGGGCAGGGCCAGGACCTGGAACTCGGGACGATCGCGGATCCGGCGGGAAGCCTTGTGTCCACCGACCGGTGCGCTGTGGCGCTACCGGACGCGCATCGTGCGCGTTATCGCAGAAGCGCGTGGGCAGCGCGCGATGATCGAATCGCTCGATACCACGGGCAGGATCTTTGTCAGCACTGGGAAGTGGAACAGGCTGTGCGAGCTCGGCGCCCAGCTGTTCTAGTTGGGCACCTTCTCCGGTCGGTCGCGCTGCCAACCTCAGGCTGGTTGCGACAACCTGAACTTCCAGCTGCATTCCACTACCGGAGCCGCCACCCTGACGCAAGTAACGCATCACGTCGGTGTGGATGTGAATTTATGCCTTTTGTATACTGGCGCGCATATCAGTCGAGGTAACAGCATGAGGCGTGTGATCGTCCGGCGATCGTCAGTTCACGGCAAGGGCGTGTTCGCAGTGAGGCCGCTTGCAGCTGGCGAGCGCGTGCTCGAGTACAAAGGTGAAATCACCGCGTGGCGAGATGCCGTTCGCCGGCACCGGCGTGAAGGCGTCGAGGGACACACGTTCCTGTTTGGTCTGTCGGACGGGCGCGTCATCGACGGCAGCCGCGGTGGCAACAGCGCACGATGGCTTAACCACGCATGCGCGCCCAACTGCGAGACGATCGAAGACGCTGGCCGCATCTTCATCCACACGCTCCGGCCTATCGAGGCCGGTGAAGAACTGTTTATTGAATATTTGCTGGCCACTGACGATCCTCTGGATGAAGACGTTCGGGCGCAGTACGCGTGTCGGTGCGCCGCGGCGGACTGTCGTCACTCGATGCTGGCCGACGCAGCGTGAACAGGGGTTGTGTCGCGATAAGGTTGGCAAGGCAAAAAAGTTCCGCGATGACAAGGAATCCTTATGCCACCAACGAATAGAATTGATCGGCAGCGGTTCGAGTAACGTCGTCGTCCTTCATCTGACCTTTCCTGATCATATGCATCGTCTCAATGCCTGACAGGATGATGCGAGCACACCGGAAATCCTTGAAGCCCATCATTGGCGTGATTCGGCGTTTGATGGCCCGATGGTCCTGTTCGACGATGTTGTTCAAATGCTTGACCTGCCGGACCTTGATGGGCGTTTTCCGTTCAGCGTTGATGGCCTGAAGGGCGGCCAGATTGGCACCGCTTTTATCCATGGTCACGGTCTCACGCGCGCCGTTCCGATCGATGGCTTTCTCGAAGTAGCGGCGCGCGGCAGCCTTGTCGCGATGCGCCCGCAACAGGAAATCCACCGTATTACCGGCCTTGTCCACTGCGCGATACAAGTACTTCCACTGGCCACGCACCTTAACGTAGGTTTCATCCATCCTCCCGCTCTTGCCGGCCGGGCGTTTGTACCTGCGAAAGGCCTTCTCGAACAACGGAACCAGTTTGATCACCCAGCGATGCACGCTGGAATGGTCAACCTCAAAGCCGCGCTCAGCCATCATCTCTTCGAGATTGCGAAGGCTCAACGAGTAGGCCACATACCACCGCACACATAGCAGGATCAAGAGGGTAGCCGCGGCCCCTCTCAGGAACGCGGCCCCCGAAGAACGCAGCATGCGACTTTCACCGCACTGCGCGCGCGCACAGCGTTAAGCGTCACGAAGACGCTGGTTGCCAAGCACGTCCGACAACCTTCGCACGCGTCGCATCGTCGATTCACTTCGTTACCGAAGCAAAGGGCGCTGAACCGTAGAAATACCGGTCTCTCACAAGCTGCCCTTCATCGAATCCCAGATGAGGGCCTGCGACAACTGCACCACACGGAAGTCTGCACTCTTTCGAGTCAGGGCAAATCTTGAACCCCTATGCGACCTATTACCGGCCACCGTTCGCTTTTTCCGCGTTCTCATATCCACTTGCCCAACAGCTTCCCTTGCAGGTCACCTGCCTGCGCCAATCTTCTGGCGCAGGCGGACAGTTGGACTTACCACGTTCCCGTCCTCGCCGACCCGAATGTTCCCGGGCCTGTCCGTTTAGCGCCTGTCTTTCCCCCGGCAGCACTTGTGACGACGTGCTTCGTTGGATGACCGAAGCAACCGGCTACACGCCTTTTTGGCAGGGCCTGACAGCCGCTTTGGCCCAGCTATCCTCACGAGGTTTATCAACAGTTCACCTATGTTGCGCATGCGGAACTTGCCTTGCACCTCACACCGCACGGCGGCTGGCAGTGCCAATTCCTTCCCCGTCGCCGGGGTGAACCTTCTGTCGACAGGCACGTTGTCTCCAGAGCTTCACACCCAACCGTTACCGGCTGCGCATGTCTGGATAGGCAACTGCTGGTCGTACAGCAGGTCGCAGCACTGCGATCGTTTCGGATCGCCGCGTACGACAAGACCAGAACGAGCTTTACCGCCAACTACCTGCCGCTTGACGCGCGGCTGACGGCGACACGTGTCGCACCGTCCAGCGGATAGTGCAGGCGCTTGAGTACCTTCGCTACGCCGGCAGGCAGGGCTTTTCTCGCAGTCGCCTTCTTCATATCACGCTTCACTTCAGGAAAATGTGCGCCTAAATTTTACTCCTGCATCCTTAGCGCGACACAACCCGATGCGGCACAACATGCGGCGCGCGTTTAATACAGTTACCTTTCAGCAAGCAGATTTCGTCAGCGGGTGGCTCTGGTCCGTAGGTAATTTCGATGGGTTGCCGGCGATTCTGCGGGAAGGTACCGTGGTGTGTGCGGCGCTGTCTGGCAATGGTGGAGTAGGCGTTGTCAGGTTGTTGGGGTCGTCGCGTAAGATGGCGCGATGAAGAAATCAAAATCGCTGTATCACGGTCACCGTTTCCCCGCTGGTGTTATCAGTTGCGCCGTGCGTTGGTATTTTCGCTTCCAGTTGAGCTTGCGCGACATTGAGGAGTTGCTCTTCGAGCGCGGCGTGGTCGTGACGTACGAGACGATCCGATGCTGGTGCGACAAATTCGGTGCAGGCTTTGCTCACCGCGTGAAAGCGGCCCGACGCAAGACAGGCAGCACCTGGCATCTCGACGAGATGTTTGTGACGCTGCGCGGGGAGCCTTACTTGCTTTGGCGCGCGGTTGATGAACATGGCGCCGAGCTCGACATCCTGTTGCAGAAGCGACGCGACAAGGCCGCCGCCAAACGCTTCTTCAAGCACCTGCTTCGTTCGTGTCCGGTGCCACGCAAAATCGTCACCGACCAGCTGCGCAGCTACCCGGCCGCGAAGGCGGACATCCGCGAACTGGCCAACGTCAAGCATGTGTTCGTTAAGGCCGCCGCCCGGTTAAACAACCGAGCCGAGAACAGTCATCAGCCCACGCGCGAACGTGAGCGTCGCATGCGGGGCTTTCGTGAGCGCAAACGCACGCAGGCATTTCTATCGAGCTTTGGTCCGATCCGGCAGCACTTCGCGCTCAAGCGACATCTGCTGCGTGCTTCGCTGTACCGCAAACAACTCAGCGAACGCTTTGCCGCGTGGCATCGATTCACTGAGCTCACCCAAAATCCGTCGACTGGTTTCTGAGCGATTGCCAGTTATCCTGAAGTCCGCCTGAATACGGAAAGTTGACAAAGCCGTTAAATGGGACGACCACGAGGTTGGGCTGCGCAACAGACGGGGCGGGCATCGATGTCTTCACCGGGCAGGCCAGGTGTCAATCAGTTAGAGACGAAACAAGCATTCTGGAACTGCATTGCCGAGGGAATGGAGAGTGATGCCGCCGCGTTGGCGTGCGGCGTGTCGCAGCCCTTGGGCCCGCGATGGTTTCGCCAGGCTGGAGGCATGCCGCCGATAGATTTGGCGCCGCGCTCGGGTCGCTATTTATCGTTCTCGGAGCGTGAGGAGCTTGCCTTGCTTCGGGCGCAGGACTGCGGGGTTTGCGAGATCGCACGGCGGCTTGGTCGTTCGCCCTCGACCATCTCACGCGAACTGTGCCGCAATGCCGCGACCCGTGGCGGTACGCTGACCTATCGGGCGACGGTCGCGCAGTGGAAAGCCGAGCGAGCGGCAAGGCGGCCCAAGACCAGCAAGCTCGCCGAGAACGAGCGATTACGGGCTTATGTGCAGGACCGACTGGCGAATGCGGTTACCGATGAGAAGGGCCGGCCGATACCGGGACCCAACGTACCGTGGAAGGGAAGACGGCATGGTCGTCGGGCCGACCGGCGTTGGGGCACTTGCTGGAGTCCGGAGCAGATCAGCCGCCGGTTGCGACTTGATTTCCCCGATGATGAGTCTATGCAGATCTCACACGAAGCCATCTATCAAGCACTCTACATTCAGGGCCGTGGTGCATTGCGACGCGAACTCTCTGCGTGTCTGCGTACCGGCCGGGCACTGCGCGTGCCACGGGCCAGAACGCAGCAGCGAGGAAAAAGCTTCATCACCTCCGAGGTGCTGATCAGTGAGCGCCCGGCCGAGGTTGCCGACCGTGCTGTACCTGGGCATTGGGAAGGAGATCTGATCATCGGCCTGAACAGCTCTGCAATTGGCACTTTGGTTGAACGTACGACCCGATTCACAATGCTGCTGCACCTACCGCCCATGCCGGGCCACAATTCTGGCGCTCGGGTGAAGAACGGGCCGGCGTTAGCTGGCCACGGCGCCGAGGCTGTTCGCAATGCCATTGCCGCGAAGATCGCGATGCTGCCCGAGCATTTACGCAAGTCGCTAACTTGGGATCAGGGCGCGGAAATGGCCCAGCATGCGCAGCTACAAATCGACACGGGTTTGGCAATCTACTTCTGCGATCCGCGAAGCCCGTGGCAGCGTGGAACTGACGAAAACACCAACGGCCTGTTGCGACAGTACTTCCCCAAAGGCACCGACATCAGTCGATATTCTGAACGCGAACTCGATGCGGTCGCCAACACACTCAACGCCCGACCGCGCAAAGCCCTTCAGTGGAAGACGCCCGCTGAAGCGCTTGAAGAGTTACTATCCACAGCTTAAAAAACAAGTGTTGCAACGACTCCTTGAACCTAAGTTGACACCCCTGGTCCGAATGATGGATCACGCCCGCGGGCCGCCGCTGCAACAATGCCATGTCCAGTGCGCGCAGCATCAGTTCGGTGTACAGATGGTTCGACATTGCCCAGCCCACGATACGCCGGCTGAATACATCAAGCACTACGGCCAGATACAGAAACCCTTCGCCGGTCGGAACGTAGGTGGCATCAGCCACCCACAGCACGTTCGGCGCGGCGGCGCTGAAGTGGCGGCGCACCAGATCGGGCGCGCGCCGCGCTCCCGCGCGCTGGTGTGTGGTGAGCTTCCAGCGCCGGCGGCTGGCCCCGCACAGACCATCCAGACGCATCAGACGCGCCACCCGTTTGCGCCCCACGTGCACTCCATCACGCCGGAGCTGCACATGAATACGTGGCGCCCCGTATGTGCCACGCGAGCTTGCATGCAGGGTGCGGATGCGCGCCAGCAGCTGCGCGTCACTGCGTGCATGCGCCGATGGCTCTCTTGCCAGCCACCCGTAATAGCCGCTCGTGGAGACCCTGAGCAGCCGCGCCATTGTGGCGATGGGCCAACGGGCCCGGTTCGCTCTCATGAATCCGTATCCTTCGGCGATACGGCTCCCGTCTCCCGGGCAAACCAGGCCGCTGCGTGAGAGAGGATGTCTCTTTCCATCTTCAGTTGCCGATTCTCGCGACGCAGCCGCGAAAGCTCCTGCCGCTCGGCGGTGGTCAGCCCGTCATGGCGCACGCCCGCATCGCGACCGGCCTGTGCCACCCAGTTGTAGATGGTCTGCGCGGTCGGCTCGAACTCCTTTTCCAGTTCCTCCGGCGTGCGCCCGGCCTTCACCAGCTCAACCATCTGCGCCCGGAATTCCGCCGGGTACGGGGTACGATGCTTGCCCATTTCGGCACCTCCTCTTCAAAAGGATAGGCGTCCGTTTTTGCGGGTCAACTTCATACACCAGCAGCGTGCAGGCCGGCGCACGGTCCTCGAACCAGCGGTGATCGCTGCCATCGATCTGCACCAGTTCGCCGAAACATGCGCGCCGGGCGCGCGGCTGGTAGACCTTCGGTGGGCGCTGCCGGCGCGGCACCCAGAGACCCGCGTCCATCGATCCCGCACTGTGCGCGCTGTGGCGCTAGGGCTGGTCGTGCCGATCCTGCTGCTGGCGCTGTGGTGGATGTTGGTCGATTGGTCCGGGCATCACGCTGATTCCTTCGCCGACAGACGTCGCGATCATGATGTGGGATTTCACGCTTGGCGGCGTTTATGACGATGCCTTCAGCGCCACCCTACTGGTGCATCTCTGGCCTCCACGCGCAGGGTGTTCATGGGCTTCGGGCTGGCAGCGTTGGCCGGCGTGCCATTGGGCTTACTGCTCGGGCGTTCGCGCCTGCTGCGAATGCTGCTGGATCCGTTGCTGTCGCTGCTGCGACCGATTCCGGTCACCGCCGCTGCCGCTGGCCATGATCTTCTTTGGCCTCGGCTCCAGTTCGGCAGTTTTCCTGGTTCTCCTTGGTGCGTTCTATCCGATCATGCTCAACACCGTATTTGGCGTGCGTTCGGTCGCTGCCCGATTGTTCGACGTCGCCGCCATGCTCGGCTGTACCGGCACGGCGCAGTTCCGTTCTGTGACCTTGCGTGGCGCGTCGCCGAGTATTTTCAATGGCTTGCGACTCGGCTTGTCGTTTGGCTGGCTCCTCATCGCGTTGGGCGAAATGACCGGCGTCCAACTTGGGCTCGGCGCCGTCATCATGGTCGCACGCACCCTGTCGCGTACCGATCTGGTCATCAGACCGGCGCGAGGTCGTCCATGCACTTTTCGATACTTCCGCCGGGGACATCCGTGTCGATCCCATCAGGACCATTGATGTGCGCAACGACCCGTATGCCTGGGCCGAGAAATCGTTTGCCACCGAGGGTAAAAATGGACCAGCACACTTCCCCCGCGCGGATCGCTTTTACCACGTCGCCGACCTCAACGATCCTGGTCGGAGACAGCCAGTCATGAGTCTTAGGATCGATGGGGGCCCAGCGAACATGCGTGATGTGGCCAGCGGGATCAATGCGTATGCCGTCGATGCCAAACGTAGTCATTCGGGTCTCCGTCGTCCTGCCGGGTTATCGAATCAGCGCGGAATATGAAATTCGCTTGCCCGTATCCTGGACGGAACGCACACCACGGAATCGGTGTATGTATGCGCCCGGTTTTCGCCGAATCTCGAAGCCACTTGCTCGGAAAGAAAGTCGAATTGCTCTGGAAAACTTGCAAAGGACTGCTCCGGATGCTCCAGCGATGAAACCGTCCATGACACCCGGTATCGACGCGCGATGCCGCCCATCACGGCTGCCCGTGCTGGAGTGGCGTGAACTTCGATGCAGTAGCCGCGATACGGCGCATAAGACTGGCTAGACATGGCTTCCTTCGACGACAACGTCTACGCTAGCGACTAATACCCGCATCACATGTGCCTGGGGAAGTAGACCAGGGCAAGTGCTTACCATCGAAAACGTACCCGAAACGTTCACGTCCAGAAGCCGGTCGGCCGGGAACGTTCGCGCGAGGTACTTAACGATTCGATCTCAGGGACCGCCTCGCGATCCCTCGACATGTTCGCCATCACCACGACCCGCGGATGCGTAGACTTCGCGGCTCCGGGCGCTTCTGCCGGATCGGCCGCGCACATCACTGTCATGCCGCGCGACGTCAGCATGGACGCGAGCCGCGAGAGCGTCTTCGGCTCGCTGTCGACCAGCAGCACGGCGAGCCGGGTTTCTGCCCGGCGGAGCGCGCGGGACACACTGGCGCGCTGGCGCGACGCATTCCACTTTCGTCGCAACAGGCGTTTCGTCGGCGTCGCAATGCAGGCAAGAGATGGGCGCTGACTATCTGCCTCCAGATACGGTCCGGTTTGAAACTAGCCATCCGGGCCTGCCGCTCGAGCATTCTTTTTCGACCCGGCAGGTGGAGCAGAGAACAGTGTCTGAACCACCGAAGATCCCTGTGGGTATTTCCGGACCAGTGGCGACCGACCAACTGATATGCCCCAACGTCGATGATCTGATGTCCGTTGTCGGCCAGAAGGTTAAGCGCGGCGGAAATAAATGCTTCGTCGCCGTTGTGATTGAGCCTGTGCATTGCGAGGGTATAACGTTCAAAGCACTCGCGCGCACGAGGCATCAGCACCTGGATGAAGCCTGCTGAAACAAGAAGGCACTCGCCCCCAAACCACCGCGGGTTGTTCAGGCGCTTTCCGGCCACGATTTCGAGATCGCCCACGACGCGCGCCGCTCCATACGCGAAGAACTCCTGGTCGGAGATGTCGAAGGCCCCCACACCGCTGCGGTAGCAGCGCCGCAATACGTCCTGATCAAGCTGTCGCAACGCGACCATATCCGTGTCGAGAAGCAGAACCAGCGTCCCCGCGCCCACGGATTTGCCGATCTGTTCCAGAAGATCGAGCTTGAAGTGGGCCGCATAGAAGCGGGTCGTTCTGGGCAGCGTCAATGATGGTGTCAGGTCGCGCAATTCCGGGCGCACCGACGCATCGACGCTGGCGAGATAGCGCTGTATTTCGCGGCGTGCGTTCGTGAAAATGGTGAGCGTGGGCATCCCGGCAGCGAGCAGGCTCCGGTTTAACGTTATCGCCTGTTCGACGTAGCAGAAAGGGTCAACACGGGTACAGTTAGGGCTTCCCTTGCCTTGCGTATCGATATACACGAGTGCACATGGCAGCACGTTAATCCGCAGCAGGTCGTTCACATTCGCACAGAGAGCCGGGCTGCCGCCGATGCATGTGTGGAACCATGCTCTCCAGTCGTAGCGTTCTGCCTGAGCCATGCATTTCCCCTGTTGTCGCGCAAGTTGAGCGATGCATTCCCCTACGCTTTCTCAAGCAACGTGGTCGGTGCGGTGAAGTTTGTGACATCCACCTCGTGCGGCAAACGCTAAAAGCTAGCGTTTGCCAGACTATAAAACGCCTTGGGTCCGACAGCTTTTGCACGCGCTTCGAGACAGCCCGTTCAGGGACCGCGTGATGGCCCGGTTTGTCCGGATCGAGCCACTTCTGACTCCAGGCACATTTGCAGAACCTTGACCAGGTCAGGCTCGTTGTGGACCAGCAATATCCTGCTCATCGCGCAGACCGCTTGGTTATCGCACCTGCGCATGCGGTATGCCTGGCAGCGCGCCGGATAGCGAGCATCCGCGAACGGCTCCCCGTCGTTGGCCGTTCAGGGCAGGTTGCCGAACATGGTCTCGGCAACGAGGAACTCGCGGCAGGTCAGAGAACATCTGGAGTCCAGAGGCTCCCTCCGGTGCGCAGCTGTGATCAGCCCGCGCGCGTGAGATTCCTTCGTCCTCTCTCAGTTCGGGGGTGCAATGGTCGACGAAGACGCGCCCGGACAAGGCTCTGCGCCGAAATATAGACGAGCCTCCAGCCACGTGCGCAACGAACGGCAATAGTTCCAATGGAAGATCCATTTGACATCCGGGAGAGAGGAGGACGCTTGAGCACCAGCTCCACGGCTGGTTACGGACACGTGGCGCTTGTCCGTGCGGTGCAACTTCCCACTACCCTTGAGCGTCTCTTCCGGAAGGCGGTTATCGTTTGGCCTCAGCCAGGCTGAGGGCGCCTGTCGCCGGCGCGAACAGGGCGCTGTTCTCAGCCTGACAGGGTACCGGCGGTGCCGGTCCGCAGCTGGCGAAAGCAGAGCGGGACTACTGGCGGAGAGATTCTGCTGCCGATTTCTCCTCGGCAATCAGGGACAGCTTCTGGTCCGTGGCCTTCTCTTCTTCCAACGTATCGGCCAGGAGTTTGGCAGCAGTCGTTTCACCCAGCTGTTTCGTCAATGCTATCAACGAGCCATATGCAGCGATTTCGTAGTGCTCGACCTTTTGGGCCGCGGCGATAAGTGCGGTGTCGAGGACGGGACCCTTTTCAATCTCGTCAATCTGCTCCTGGCCTTCCGCGATCAGGCCTTCCATGGCAACGCACTTGATGCGCTTGAGCTTTATCCCGCTGGCGTCGACGACCTGGTCAAGTCTTTCAATCTGACCTTGCGTTTCCTCCAGGTGCGTTTCAAATGCCGACCGGAGACCCGGATTGGTCGACGCGCGTGCCATCCTGGGCAGCGACTTCGTCATCTGCCTTTCGGCGCTGTAAATGTCGGACAGCGAATGAATATACAGATCCTTCAGCGTCTTCGTAGTCATGGCTACTCCATCGAGTCAGTTTCGGAAACTCACCTACCGGCGAGTGCGGTGTGACGGTCAGGGCCGCAAACCACATGCCCGTGTTTTCCGCCAAAAACGTCGCTCACTCGATTCGCCGCATCCGATAAGAAACGTCGCTTGCCGCAGTTCTGTTGATGGAGCCGTAGCCGCGAGCTTCAGCAGGTTTGCAGCATCACTTCGCTTCCTGTACGTTTGCGCGGAGCTGGACCCTGTCGCCGTTTGCGCCGCTCCGCGTCTCCCGGGAACGTCCGTTGCGGCGACATAGCGCGGGCAAAGCTTCGGAATTTAGTTGCCGGGACCGCGTCTGAACTGCCTTACCTCTGGGAGACGCAATCGTGCAAATTCTTGACGCTCAAACCGGCCTGCCTCGCGTGTCATGGGGGGCCATTTTCGCGGGCGTAATAACGCACAGCCGATCACGGCGAACGACGTGAGTTCGCTACGGCAGAAGCTGCACAAATAGCACCGCGTCCCGCTAGGGATCGTCGCCCTGTAAAGGGCTGTGGAACGTCGCCTGCTTTTGCCTACCTGAAAGGGACCTCGGGCAGACGTGCGCTCGGCCGTTCTTGCTCCCTTTTGAAGCATTCGATATGAGCAGGCAGGCCGTCTGGTTCCTGCTGTTGGCGCATTGCTCCCCTTTCTCGCACCGGCGCGCGGGCCGACCATGCGTTTGCCGCTAGCCGGTGCGATGATCTCTCTCGTCGTGGGCGTGGTCAAGGGAACGCCGCCACGGCGTGGGGACGCTCGACCTAACGCGCGACGCGCACCGTATGCGGATGCTCACGGAAATCGGACTCGTCGTGTCGCTGTTCGCCATCCGCATGCACCTGCGGGCGCCCCAGCGAGACCGGCTGTCGATGCCCCATCTGCGCCTCTGCGGTCCATGACGCGTTTCAGCATTGCGCCGATGGGCGGCTTTGATGCTCGTCGAGGGCCGCGCGCTCGGCACGGCGCCCTTGCTCGGGGCCACGCCCGCAGCAGCCGACCCCCGTCGTTGCGAGCGAATTGCGCGTCAAGGGGCAGGTGACAACAAACCGGTGCGCTTCGCGCTGTCCGCGGAGCAGCCCTCAACGACACTCCGGCCGGGCACCAGTTGGTCCCATCCAGCCCAAGGCCGGCTCAGTAAGTATCGTCCCGCAGTCTTCGCGACTTTGGCAGGCAATGCGTGATGCCGAGTACAGCGAGCGAGGCAATCAGAAAGGTCGCCACCGGAAACGTGCCCGCCGTATTGACGGCAATTTCGCGCGGTCGCTCGCCGAGCAGCTGAAGCCGGCGATGTGTCATCCTGGCGCCCAGAGAGCGGAGGTCACTGGCGAGCGCCCGCTCGGCGGCCGGCAGCAACACCGTCTCTTCGTCTGCCACATGATGCGTCACCTCCCGTATCAGTTGATGGAACAGCCCATCGTAAGCGGCATTCTCCGGCCCCAGCGTGCGCAGGCTGCCGATCGTAGCCCGCATTTCGGTATGCTCGGGACGGCTCTTGCTGAGCGTTGGGTCGTCGGTCAGTACTGTGGCCAACGCCGGGTAGAAGATCTCTTCCTCGAGTTGCGCGTGGATCTCGAGAGCGGCACAGGTCGAATTAACGATGGCGCGCTTGCGCCACCCGGGGCTGTCGGCGTGATAGCGATGGAACGCTGCGAGCACATGCATATGATCCAGCCGGATCATTGAGGTAATGGTCGGAGACATCGAGGAAGCGGTGTCAGGCATGACAGTTCTCCAGAGTGCCCTGTGTGATGACGGCGCCGGACGATCAGGGTGCAGGCGGACCCGGGAAGGCCGAGTTGTAGCGATCGTCATGTTGCGCGGTGGCTTTGCCCGTGCAATCGCTTCGCCCCTATGGGGTCGATGTTGTCGGAGGAGCAAGCCGGATACCTGCCTGTCGGTGCCACTTGGACGTTGAGAATTGCTTGTGCAGCGTGTCGCTATTTCAGTCAGGCGGTGGGCGGGGAAGACCCAGGCGGGCGCGACATGCAGTTCGACATTGCGACGGAAGAGATGCGCCATCTCGAGATCATCGGGTCTATCGTCGCGATGCTCAACAAGGGGGCGAGGGGCCAGCTCGCGGAAGGCGTCGAACAGGAAGCCGAGCTTTACCGTTCGCTGACTGTAGGCGGCAACGATTCGCACCCCACGGCGCTGCTGAAGCGTTGAGGTCAATGCACACTATGGACGGCGTCGAATTCTGTCGTCACCTCAAGCGCGAAACGCCTCCTTGCGCATCTGACGCGACAGTATCGGACTCGCCTCTCGTGTACGCGAGACTTTGACGGGTCGAGCGCGACGAAGTCCTGCCTGGCCGACGATGTAGCACCTATATGGAGTTCTCTCTCTTTTCGTATGCCGCCGGAAGGCGGCGTCCTCAGGAAAACGGCGGACTGAGCTGACGATCCGGTCGCCACGAAGCATGAACCACAGTCCAACGAAAACGAGCGCCGGATACAACAGTGCAAGACGCACAAAGGACAGTACGTCGTCAGTGTCCATTTGTTCCTCCATACCTTATCCGAAAATTGCCTGGACTGACTTACCGTTCAGGTGAGTCAGTTTCGCAATCTTCAGGACGCGCGGGATTCGGGGTGAACGTGACATAGGTGATGACAGGGCATGAGCCGCCGTGGTGAGAGAGAATGCCGACGGCATAGCGGTCTCCCGTGCACCTTCGCAGCAACCCGTGTCACCAAAGCTTCTTCGGCACGCGCCCGCGCGGCCGCCTGCCGGACCTCGATAAGCGTGTCGACCTGCCTCCCTCGGACAGTTTCTGTCTGCGCGTCTGCCGGTAAACAGCACCGTGAACGATAGCGTCAGCCTTCCGGATGGGTCAGTACTCCGGGTGCGGTCACCTGCCACCATTTTCTGCCCAAGTCCATATTTGGAAATGCTTGACACCTGGGACACGTCCCATGCACTGATTCAGGAGTGCTCTGTGTCTCCACTTCTCCACTCGCGAACACATCCCTTTCAATCGTCGCCTTTCTCTGCGTGATGGTGAATCCGATGATGGGCGGTTGATAATGGTGTCGCACAGGCGCGTGCCTGTCGTCGCGTTGCGAAGGCCATCGAATATATCGGCGACCATGCGACCAACTTCGCCGAGTGCGTTGTCTACGTTGGTAAGAGTACCGATGTTCGCCATATATCCTGCGACCAGCTGGAGCGCGCTGCCTCTGACGTTGGGACCCGGGAAGGAGGGGCGACGTCCGCCAGCGTGGCGATTGTTGAAATACAGGGAATGCCGTGTAGAAACGGCAGGTGAGACGCCGCGTCACGCAGGGGGATTTCTTGTTCGAGTGGGTGCCCGAACATGAAAGCTGGCTGGCACCGAGGGCTGACAGCAAGCGAGCACTATGGAGCCGGGAGCGGTCTTGCTCCGCATTTGCTACCGGCTTCAGGGCCCCTGGAGACGTAGTGGTCGGCAGTCAGGGAACCATTCCGTGATGGTGAACTCGCTGTAGACTGCCTACGTAGGCTGCAGAAGGGTAACGGTCATGCTGGCTGGGTCAGTTTTCCGTGAAGTATTGTTGCGAATGGTCGTCGCAGTGCTTGTTGGCTGCGTCGTGGGCGTGGACCGCAATCTCCGCGGCAAACCCACCGGCGTGAAAACCTTGGGTCTGGTTGCGCTCGGCGCTTGCCTTGTAACCATGGCAGGCGCAGGGGTTGCCGTAAGCGGAGTGGGGATTGATGCGAATGCCTCTCGCGCCATCCAGGGCATCATTACTGGGATTGGATTCCTCGGTGCCGGCGTTATCGTTCATAACGGCGGCGAAGAGAAAATTCGTGGGCTTACGACCGCGGCGTCCATATGGGTAACAGCGGCGCTGGGCATCGTCTGCGGTATAGGTGCATGGTCTATTGCGCTCACAGCCACCGTGCTTCTGGTCCTGCTGCTGATCCTTGGTCGTCCGGTCGAGCGTGCGCTGCACCGGCGCTGGTTGAAACTGCCACAACAAGACCGCGATATCATTACGAGGCACGAGGAATAGGGGCCGGGCGCATCCGCCGCCGGTTGGAACTGGTCCGCGCGAAGCCGTATGCGCTCTGGGAGGCTGACGGCAGCATGGAGGGTTGCGCCGATGAGTACTGGCAGAAGGCTCGCCGCCTTGTCGAGGAAGAGCGCGGGCGCCGACAGTGCTGATGCGGCGCAGGATGCAGCGTAACCCGACGATGCGCCGGCGTGAACTACATTTGTCCCGTTTCGGCGCGGTCAGTGGGCGAGGTTCCAGTGGTTAAGCAGGCCGTAGGAACCGGTCAAATCAAGGCAGTGGACAGGAACGCCTGGATCGCGAGGCGCTCAGTCTGGGCAGCGCATCACGTAACAGCGGCGATTCGTTGCGGTTGCCCGGGGCAGAAACGAATGGTGCGATCACGTTGCAGCGGCGATCGCAGAAGGCGACCACCTTGTCGCCTTTCAGGTGTTTGTGTCCGCTGTACCCCAGGTTGTCGCCGCCCTTCTTCGCGGCAGTGGTCGTGCCGTCGCCGTGAATGACCGTGAGGTCCAGGAGCTGGTCCTGATGAAGCCTGAGCACCGAGCCTGCGAAAATCGCGTCGATGCAGCCATCGGCTTGCCTTCGCCGCAACGCCCGATAGATGCGCGTGAAGTGGATTTCAGGACGACCTTCGTCATTCTTTTCGATCGGCAGCACCTTCCACTGACAGCCCATGTACAGCAGCTGAAGGATGTAGTTGAAAATCTTGTGCAACGTCAGCGTCGGTGCCGGTCCGCGCCCGCACCGGCGGAAATTTCCTGATCGGTTCTTGCTGGTCGGCCTGAGCCAGTCGTTGTTCGGCTCAGTGCCGACAGAAGCGGTCATTCTGCGAGAGCGTGCCCCAAGGCAATCGCATAAGCATAGCGGCTACCTTCGAATGAGTGTATGTGGCAGATGCCGCCATGCTTTCCAAAGAAATACCGTCCGGGGCCAGGACGTGCCGCCTATGCGCTCGTCGACAGCAGGCCCGTCGTCTGACCGCTGGCCACCATCATCTGGGCGAGGGCATCCTGCGCGCTCTGCAGCTGAGTCGCGATCTGGCTGACCTCGGTGGTATTCGAACTCTGCGCCGCCGCGCTCAACGCGCTTTGCGCACTTTGCAACTGGGCCTTGATCGCGTTGATCTGGGCGGCGTTAGCGCCGCCCGCCGCGCTGCCGGTGCTGGACGAGACCTGCGCCAGCTGGGCTTCAAGCGACATCACCAGTGCATTCATCTCGTCGAGTTCGGTCGTCGAGGAACTGCCGGAAGACGCTGATGCACCACCCCCGCCGCCTGCGCCGCGCGAACCCGAAGTGGAGGGGGAGGGTGTCGAGCCGGACGAAGCTCCGCCCGTCGCTCCGCTCGACGACGTCGACGTACCGCCGGTCGCCCCTCCGGTCGAGGCGGGCGTGCCGGCGGCCACTGTGCTCGTCGCGGACGATGCGCCGGTGCTGCCGGCCTGCGAAGCGGACGACCCGCCAGTACCCCAGGCGGTCTCGGTCGCCGCGGCAGCAGTGAAGGACGTTGCGGCGGTTGCTGACTGAATCTGCATGGAATCGCTCGGTTGACTCGAAACGGTACATGGCGGTTTTGGCGCTGCCAGGCAATCGCCACAGGCTATCTTCTCGATAACGGCAGGCCGAATGGTTTCTGGCGCCGATTTTTCCAATATTTCGTACGGAATTGTGCGCGGGACCACTGCCAAGGCCACGACGCCGAGCCGCCGCGGCCGGCCTTGCTTGCGATCGCGGTGCCGGCTTTCCGCATGTCAATACCCAAAACACTGCGTAGCTCGACGCAGCAAGCGCGCACTGGCAGCGACCGAGCACAGCTCAGCCCCGTGCCTAAAGCTGCGCGCGATGCTATCGACGATTTGAATGGCCGTTTACGGTGCGTCTGAGCGACCGCTCCGCGTCCACGTCGGAAGTTCGGCATGAGACCGATGGACCGGGTCAAGCAGGACGTCCGGTCGCGTCCATGACGCGCAAACCACGGGAGCCGTCGGCGAACGTCAGACATCCAACGCGAAGACGACGGTCTGCGGCAACAGCGTCCGCGAGGACGTCCCCCGTTCATGGCTCAAATGCAGCGTGCCTTCCTGCAGGAGTGCCAGCGCTGACGGGTCTTCTGGGTGCGCACGGTTACGGTCCGCCGGTTCAGGAGCGTCGCGGCAATTTCGGCGTCGAACATGTTTTTTCCTCAGCGGGCAGATAAGGATGTCGGCCCGACGCATCTAGAAGTGCGTGTCTTGGCCGCCTTGAAACGCGCGATCGCGCTTGCGTTTCGACGCTCTGTTCGTTCGATGCGCCTGGTCTAACACACCGTAGGTCGAATGGACCGCTCGCTGAATATTGGATGCCTGTTCGCCCTTTGGTCCCTTTGACCGCGAAGCTTACCGTTGCCTCTCCCGAAGAGACCCGAATGTGGTCTGATTTGGCAGCAGGCGATCCACAGCTCCCCTACTTTTTACGACGAGTCGTGGATCAATCAGGCGCAATGCAGTTTTACCTCGAACCCGCCACAACTATTGTCGTTGACGGGGGGACGCTTGCGCCTGGAGCGTCGCATTGCGCGCGCAATTGCCTTGCGCGCAGGAACGGCTGTTGCTCGATTCGGTGCACGCGCGGTCCTTCCGCTCGCATTTTTCTAAGCCCGGCGGCCGGCGTCTGGTAACTGCGTCGGTCGCATCGCGCTGGATCACATAGAAGTTTTTAGCGCGGAGAAGAAATCTGAAATGGCACGACACAAGGCTGACGTGGCCGACGACGAATTCGAGATCTACGCGAGCTACCGCAGCAGGGCCGACGGCCGATATATCGGCGCGCTGAAGGTGATCCGCAAAGCCGATCGCAGACTCCTGTTTCCGTTCGACGGTGCGCCCGAGATCGGCCCCTGCGATCGCCCGGATGAAGCGCGCCGCGCCGCGATCGAGTACGGACGCGCCATCGTCGCAGCAGATCGGGCTTCGCCGGAAAGCTAACGCGTCGCGCCCCCCGACGCTCGTTCGTCTGTGACACGTCAGCCTTTCCACGGCGGTGTGCGAGCGGAGGACGCACGCTTGTCCGGCCAGGCGCGCCGCGACGCTATCGCAGCCGACCTGGGTCCAGGCCGGCAGCATGATCACTACGCTCCGACGCGACTGCCGCCCTATCCGTCTGTATACCGAGATAACACCGAGATAAAACCTTCACTATTGCGCTTACAAAACTGTCAATCCGCGTTCGGGCGGCTGCGAGCCGTCTGCTGGCGTCGGGTCGACGCCATACGATCAGAAGCCGAAATTGCCGCAAGATCGACACGATGGACTCCTGTGGCCAGATCCATTCCGGTTGAACGCGTTGCCGAGCGCTGGCGTGAGTGACGCGTCGTCGAGTGACAGAATGGGAAACCGCGATGACTCTAGATGCTGAGGCGCTCGCGCGTACGTTGCCGGTGGCATGACGGGTTTGCGCGTAACTGCAGTGACGCACTGCGTGAGTCCACATCGTCGGATCAGGATCCAGAACTTTCCGTTTTTGCGTGCGAACCTGAAGGGGCTTCAGGAGCCGCCTATGCGCAAGCGCTGATCAACGCCGGGTTAGTGTGGACTTCCGGACTTTCGTTGGGATTACTCATGAATTTTTCTGCATGGGCGCGGTGCTCGATGAAGCCCAGCGGGCAGATAATCAGGCTGCTGCTGATCTGAAAAGGGCGTTTACAAGCCGATAACTTCCTCACTGCAGCCAGAGGCAAATAGCGATCGCACTACCGCCTGCATTCACTGCGCGTTGCAGGAAGGCGCCGACCTCCTCGGTCAGGCCGGACTCGGTTTCGTAGAAATGGACGAAATGGTCGCAGTTGTCGCGCAATTCAAGGGAAAGGTCGTTGGTTGGGAGCATGGTCGACTGCCGGGGAGAACTTCACGAAGGATCAAGCCGTGACTGCAATGACGATAGTCGAGACCACCAGCGGTCGACGTCAGTCGTGCTCCGGCGAACGTTTCGCGCTTCGGCGTGAACCGGTCGGCGGCGACACGAAGCATTATCCACCACCGCCGCCCCGGCCGCGGCGGCCGTGCCGTCGGCGTCAGCTCCGTGAATCTGCCCAAATGCAAACCTAGCGCAGCGCAAGTCTCCGGAATGAGCCCGCTCCCGCGTCCGCCCCCGCCGTTCGCGTTCAGAAGCCCGGGTGGCTCTGGGTGCGTGCCGGTCGTGGTCGGGCTAGACGTTATGCGCTGGCATCCCCGCCTGCCTAGCCATGTCGCGTGTGCGGCAAGGGACGAACAGCAGCTGACATCGGGAGGCCTGGATATTGCTGTGTAATCGTGCAGTTCTTGCAAAGGGAGGACGTCATGTTCAGGGTACTCAGCATCGTGGCCCTCGCATTCAGTGTCGCGGGCTGCGTCGCTGCGCAGCCGCCGGCTTACGGGACCGGTGACGAACCGGCATACTATGCGCCGCGCACCAGTCTGGGAATCGGGATTGGAGGGGGCAGTTTCGGCGGCGGCGGTGTCGGCGGCGGAGTAGGGGTCGGCGTCGGGTTCTAGAGACCTGGCGATACAACAGGGGTGGCTGCGCAGCCGCCTGCCGGTCCACCCGGTGCGGGAATTCGACCGGCCTTCGCCATATGCGACAAAGCATGGTGAGCTTGTGCGGGAAGCAGGCAATCCGCTCCTTCCAGGGGCCCCCCGTCTCCCCCCGGATGGTGTGCTTGCCAGGTTGGCACACATGCGCGTGCCGGCAAGAGGCCGGGTACCCCTTGCAGTCACGGTTCTCCGTCAGATACCGACAGCATCTGCTCCCCGGCCAATGGTGGGTGGGCGCCCGAACGCAGGCCGGCATGGCGCTCTGGACTTCGCTGGATACCGGCCGAGTCCGGCGGAGCGTAGCCAGCGCGAAGCGGCGGGCTCGCCAGTGCATCGCTCAGTAAGCAAACTTGAGATAGGTTTCGCCGCTGTCCATTGCACCTGCGTCATCGACCTGCGGCATATGACGCAGCAGACGCTTCGCACGAGCGCCCAGGTTCTGATACACGTCGCGGGGCACATCGACGTGCACTTCGGGCCGGAAATACCAGCTTCGGCTATAGCCGATCACGGCCATTGGCCGAGGAAGCGCCGTCCGGTTGGGCGTGCCGCGATGCAAGGCCCTGACGTCCCGGATCATCACGTCGCCCAGTTCCATTTCTACCGGTTGCAGCGGCCGGGCGCCGGACCGGTATGCGATCAACGCTTCATCCGCCCGCATTCTATGCGTGCCGAGCGTGGTTTCGAACGGACCGTTCCCGAGCGTTACGTCGCACAGAGGAAAGTCGACCGCGAGCTGGAAAGAGGGCGTCTCGTCCAAACCATCGAACAGCGCAGGCGTGTCGCGGTGCACGTCCTGGTATGTTGACCCCTTCAGGGGTGTATCTGTTGCCAACTGGCACATGACCGGATCATCGCCGGCGACCCGTTCGACGATCGCCAGAATATCGGGATCGCAAAAAATCGCCTCGTCGGCGAACACGCCTGCAAAGGGCAGAGTGATGTAATGCCGGTTCTCTCCCCGCACCGCTGTCGCATTTCTTGCCAGCCGCTGGGCAAGCAGTCCGTCAAATGCCGCTCGACAGCGTGACAGCGTTTCCTTCGGGAAATGCTGCTTTAACACTACGATGCCATCACGCCCGAAGCTCTGCGCATATGCGTCGTGCTCATCATCTGAATAACGGACCATCTGTTCTCCTCAAGCCATACCCGGGCACTTCAAGCGGCGCGCAGTGCGGCGGTTCGTCAACCGGACGGGATCGACGCCACAGGTGCCACGTCTGCTTTCGATGAACACTACCCGCGCGTGCGCCGACGCTTCTTGTCTGACGCTGTGCTGATTCCATGATAGCGACCGTATCTCGTGCTCGCAATTTCCGCGGGGAACGGCCATTTTCTGGGACAAAGCGTGAAAACGCTGTGCGGAATCCTTGACGTCTGCCTGGCGACTCTGCGACCGGAGCTCTTCGTGGCAGAGGGGCCTTGGCGGGGCGTAGGCGCCGAGATAGTTCGGACATCCATTCGCATCGCGAAGGCCGTCTGTCCGTCGTTCATGTTTCGCCGCGGGATCTTGCGGAAAGGCGCTGTCCTGGCAGCCGTGTGTCCCGGCAGCGCCGCCTGCCGGAGCGCCGCTGCTACTTTCATCGTAAATGCGAAGCGCTATGGATTGCCGCAAGTGTGCGCCTACCGGTCCAATGCAGATTCTCATATGGCCCTGAGCATGACATCCCGGGCGGTGCGGCCAAGCCACGCAGTAATTCCTGAACGGGTGGCAATTCCTATCGCCTGACGTGGGCCGAGTACGATCGCGCCGGCGCACAGGGCAAGCACCAGCGCGACCCGCGGCGCACCAGCCAACGAAGCGACAATGGTGGATGCGGCATGTTCTCGTGAATTTCCGCGTGCGGCCCGAATCGATGAAGGGGTGCGGTTCGCTGCGAGCAGGGCCCCACGCGATGCAGACATGCGCAGCAAAATGGCCGTCTCAGTTTCACTGGCAGATTCGCGGCTCATTTCAGTGCCTCCCTGAGTGTGTCAAGATCGTCAAGGATTTCTCTTCGCAGAACCTGAAGCGAATGGCCTGGTTTCTGGGAACGAAAGACTGTCCGCAGATCGCCGCAAAAAGAACCGGCGCGGTCACCCGAGCGCGCCGGAGAAATGCTTCGGCCACCTTCCGAGGGTAGGGCCGAAACCCACACCTAATAAATCAGCGTAGAGTTGCTGTGCCTTGTCGTTCAGTTCCCTGGCCGTGCCGCTACCATGCGCACCGGCGTCCGGAAGCTCATCTCCGGCGTCCCGCTGTGCGTCGCCGCCGTCTTCTGGTCGAGTTCCTTCCTTCGTCGTTTCCATTGTCTGCTCCTCTGTAGTCCAGAATTTGTCCTGCGGATGTCGAGAGCGACCCTTTCCTTAACCGTTGACCTGGCTGTCGCGCGCCTGCCAACGGTTACGCAAAACTCAGGCCATTCGGGATTAACTGAAGGCGTCGCGAGACCCGTTCAGGGTTTCGCGTAACTGGACGCAGCCGGAAAGAGAAACCTGCGATTGGCTTGCCCGTCAGGCCTGAAGAAGTTTCGGCAGACGCCGATAATGCGGGAGCAGTGCATGGACCGCGGCGCAAATCGGCACCGTCTCTCAGGCGTTCATCGCCGCGCGCACGGCGTCAATACGGGCGTCATCGATCACCTCCACGCTGAGCAGCGCGTGGCCGCGGCGAACGGATTCGCGATAGTGGCCGACTTCTTCCGGTGCGTCGTCATTTCCAAAGAGGTTTTTGAAGAAATGGGCAATGCCGCCTTCATGCTTCGGGGCTTCCCCAGTGTCGGCGGCAACCGTGCGGGCGGTCGCAGGGTTGCGCAACGTATCGCGCGAGATGTCTGATCCGCTGCGGTCATCCTGCGCGTGGACGTGCATATCGGCGCGCGCAATGCCGTCCTGCGCAAGACGGTCTGACGCGCGTTGCGCGTCAGAAATGGAATCAAACAGGCCAACAATAGTCTGGGACATAACTCTTCTCCAAAAAGTGATGAGGGCGCAGAGCGCCGGGGCCGGCATGAACTTCTACCCGCGCAACGGCCGTTCCCGCGAATTATTAGTCGGCGCCATCCTCGCGCTGCCATTCCCCGTCCGCGCCGTGGCGACGCTCGACCACCAGTTCCTCGGTGTGGAGCAGGATGTTCCGGGAGGTCTGATCGACAATCTCCGTAGTGGTCACGCGAACCTCTTCCTTCAGCGTCAGCTGCATTCTGATCACCGGCACATACTCGTACACCGGAATGATGAGCGTGTCCCCCTCCTGCCGCGGAGCATCCCTGCGCTCGACGGCCCGACCAACAGGTATCCGCTCGACGGTAACTTTCTCGCTTCGCAACGAAACGGCCACGGGGTGCATATCTTCATGGACGACTGTACGAACCCGTACCGCGCCGGTTTCGATCGATTTCACGCCGACCTCAAGCTCTTCCCTAACGGCGGCCACCCGCAGTTCCTCGTCCGCGCGAATGTCAGGCGCCTCGCCTCCGACAACCGGCTTGTTCTCGGTATCACGTTCCATGGTGCTTCTCCCGTTGAAAAAGCCGGGGCAGGGCCCCGGCTCATAACGCGCGCTGGCTCGGGCTAAAGAGGGCGGCCCGGTCTCACAACGCGGCTTCGAGCGGACGCGGCATCGCCTTCCACACCCGCACCGCCCGCGTCTTCAAACGGCGGCTGATGACGGAATCCCGCGCCTCCGGAGACGGCGGCAATAATGGCGCCAACCACAAGTGCAGCGAACGAAAACCAGCTCGCACGCGCGTCCTGCTGGGCTTCGGGGCTGGACGCCGCGGATGCGGCTGAAGCGACGGCTGCCTGGACCTGCTGCTTCGCCGAATTCATGAGGTCGCCGGCGCTGCCGTTCTGATTGGCGGCCATGGCGCTCACCTTCGCGCCGGTCGACGCCACACTGCCTGCTGCGCTGACCGCGCCGGCAAGCAGGGAGGACATCCCGTACACGACCAGCAGGGTCATCACCGCCCACGATAGCAACCCGTGCAGCCAGCCAAGGACCGGCGCACACCGGCCAGCGAAGTAAGAGCCAACAAAGACAGCCAGCACGGTAGTAACGATGACCCATACGCCAGAGCCGAACCCGAACCCGTGCAGAGGATTGGGCTGCGATAACGGAGACAGCAGCGAGGCGCCGATCGCGGTGCCGAGCACGCTCATGATGAGATAGACGATCGACGACAGAATCACGCCGGCGATGACGGAGCCCCAGCAGAGGCGCGGCAGCCCATCCTGGGTGGTAAGTAGTTTCATGGCGTTTTTCCCTGATCAGGCTGAGGGCACCGTCGGAGGCGGATTATCCAGAACGGCGTGTGCGGTGAAAGCGCAAGTGCCATGCCACAATGGTGCATAGACCGCATTCCGGCGCAGGAAGAGCCTTTGCCGTGCCGGGCGGCGGGCGTCTGAGTTCCCGGATTCGAACCGCCGGCACCTGTGAGGCGGGCTTCTCACGCGGTTTACGTCTGCGATTGGCCCGGATTGTCATTGGCTGGTCGCGCGCTCGATCCCGCCTCCGGTGCATCGACGAAATCGTCTGAGTCGTTCATGCTGTCGGCTTTGGAGGGACCTCTGTCCGGGCACAGTTGCAACCGGGCCTGCTGCCAGAATTCATCCGCACGACCGTCGGGACATCCCGCCGTCTCCCACAGGCGATATGCCAGCGCGCGAAGTTCCTCTTCTGTCACTTGCGTTTCCATGTTCATCCTCACAAAGTTTTCCAACGGAACGCGCCAGTCCCTAAGACCGGGAGCCTTTCATCAGCAGTGCGAAGACTGCCCGTCGTCCTTCGGTAGCTCCTAGCTAGGAGCGCCCCCGATTAAAGAGTCGCGCGATCAGAAGGAGTATCACGGCGCCTACATGTGCGGCGAGCAGGGAGCCGATGATGCCGCTACCGGGATGAAGCCCGAAAAGTCCGCCAGCCAGCCTCCGACAGATTCGCCGATAAGGGCGCCTGCATTGCGGCCGGTTACCTGCCAGAAAATTACGGCATGTGATACAGGTTCAATTCAGTTATCCCTGGTAAGTGAACGGTCGTTATTGGGAGACGCCTTTCTTCGCGGCTACTTGCTGCGCCATCTGGTAGTGTTCCTTGATGGTCGGTAGCGCTTTCTGCGCTGCCTTGTTCAGGTCCGCGTTCTGTCCATCGGCGGCTTCCTTTTCGAACGCAGCGATCGCCTGCTTGCGACCTTCCAGGCCGACCTTCGAGATGTAGGCCTTGTCGAAATCCGCGCTCTTGAGCGGCTTCAGTGAGTCAAGTAGGACGGTGTCCGAGTTGTCTTTGGGGACCTCGACGCCGTGCGGTGCTGCCATTTTCAACTGCAAGGTAAGCTTCGTATGGTCGAGCATCATGTGGTGCGCGAACGACTTCACATCCTGGTCGCTCGAATTGCTTGTGGCGAGTCGGGAGACATCGATCTCGGTCGATGACGACATTGATGCGGCCTGCACAAAGTCCTTGTCAACAGAAGACAGGGAATTGGCCACGGTCGTTGATGCGGCCTGTGTCTGCGCAATTGCAGCGCCCTGAACGATGCAGGCGCCGGCGCAGAGGGTGCCAATCGTGGCCATTCGTTGCACGTTAAAGTTCATTGTTTTCTCCTGAGTTGGAATGAGTTTTTTCTGCCCACGCGCCTTCCAGTCGCGGCCGGCGATCGCTGCGCGCAGCCCACGTGCCCGCGGCCGCGGATCCAGGCCCAGGATTACCCCAGGCAGCACTGGCGGCCACGGACATTGTTCTGTTGGAAGTGTGATTTTTCCAACCCTGTACGTCCACCCAGTGAATCAACGGTGCAGCGCCGCACCAGCATCCGGCGACACTTGCGACGTTGGGGGCGCAAGCGCGAACATTCGAGTGTTTCTTTTCCGGCATGCAGGCGCCAGCAGTGCCTGACGCGGCCAGGTCAAGGTTGACATTGCGTCATGCCAACTGTTGATGACGACGCGGCGATGCTGAACGGCGCGGACTATTTTTCCGGATAGCGGCGCCGCACCGGGTTGTGAATGTCGCCTTATGCAGGCGCCACCCCTGCAGGTATGCCGCCGGCGTTATCGGGCGCCTTTGCCGCGAATTTATACCGTGCGCTGCGTGAGCATCGACCGGATCTCGCTTATCGCCTTGGCGGGGTTCAGCCCCTTCGGACAGACGTCAACGCAGTTCATGATTGTCCGGCAGCGGAAGAGCCGGTAGGGATCTTCCAGATTGTCCAGGCGAGCGGAGGTCGCGTCGTCGCGCGAATCGACGATGAAGCGATAGGCCTGCAGCAGCCCGGCGGGACCAACGAACTTGTCCGGGTTCCACCAGTACGATGGGCATGCGGTGGAACAGCAGGCGCATAGAATGCACTCGTACAGGCCGTCAAGCTGATCGCGCTCGGCCGGCGTCTGCAGCCGTTCACGTTCGGGCGCAGGGCTGTCGTTGAGGAGATACGGTCGCACGGAATGGTACTGTCTGAAGAAGCTTGTCATGTCGACGATGAGGTCGCGGATGACTGGCAGACCCGGCAGCGGGCGAAGCACGATCCGTTGTGGCAGTTCCTTCAGGTTAGCGACGCAGGCCAGGCCGTTCCTGCCGTTGATGTTCATCGCATCGGAGCCGCAGATCCCCTCGCGGCACGACCGGCGGTACGACAACGAATTATCAATTCCCTTGAGACGTTCCAGCACATCGAGGAGCATCCGGTCGCCCGGGCCTGGCTCGATCGTGAAATGCTGGGACCATGGATGCGCGTCCACATCGGGATCGTACCGGTAGATGTCGATTTCGCGCGTATCAGTCATGACGTATCCGGGCAAGACGAAGGTATGGCTTGCGAGCAGGATGCCGACGCGTCCCTTTTCGGGGAAGGCAGCAGATGACGCCCCGCAACGCTGAAAAGGCGTGCATGTGCCATGCCCGCCGGCTCACCGGTAAATCCCTGGTAACGCGTCGCCCGAACAGGGGAATGGCCGCTGCACGGGCACACCCCTTGCGCGGAAAAGGGTTCTTCCCAAAGGAGCCTCAAAATGTCACAGCGTAAAACAGTTGACGATCTGTTCGTTCACATGCTTTCCGACACCTAGAGCGCGGAGAAACTGTTGAGGAAAGCTCTGGCGACCCTTTCCCGCGCGCGTCGACCCGGCGCTCAGTGACGCTTTCAGGACGCTCCTTGAAGAAACACACGGCCAGGTGCAAAGAATCGATCAGGTCGTGGGAGCTTCCGGCATCCGCCTTAAAACGGATGAAGTGTGTCGCCATGGAGGGTCTCATCGAGGAAGGGCAGGAGCGTCACGGCAGCTGAGGTAAAACATTCCGCGGGTCGGGTCTGGCAAGGCCCGGGCTGGCGTCGACCCAGATACGTGCCCAGGCTGCCGACTTCATGAAGCGGACTACGGGCCTTGCGCACGTTCGACGATGGCTGCAAGAGATTCGTGCGGCAATACGTCGTACGGCGGGAGCAAAGACAGGATGGCAGGAGTTGGGGGAACGGCGCGTCGGCGGCTCCAGCGCGTCGGCTTAACGCGCCTCGTGGCGTGGCGGCCCGCTGATGGCGGGCCGTTCTTTTTGGGTGCTGAGCCCGGCGTGCAAGACGACGTTCCGGCCTGGCTTTGGACGGACCGATGACGCGCGGAGGGCTTTCGTGCGGCTCTACTGCTGTCTGCGAGGATCGGTCAGGGCGCGCCGCCGAAGCACCTCTCCACCCTTACTTCGTCTACGCCCTCAATCGAGGCGAGGCGGTAAGCCAGACGCGAGACCGCGCGAGCGGACGGCGCGGACAGCCTGATGCGTTGCGACCGGTCGCCAGGACAACGCACCTCGATAACGGATACACCTTTACTGGTGCAGATCGCGGTCTCTACTTCGACGATGCCCGCCGGCGTCAGCGAGACCAGCGTCAGCCAGACGATGATCGGCGCATCCCCGAGGTCGCTAACGTTTTGCATCGTCGCGACCATCTGCGGACCTCGACATATAGGCAGCTACGATGTCCGGAAGGTGATCGAGCAGCCATCGTCCCATCTCGAGCTCCTGGGGCAGGATCTGCTCGCAGCACTGCACGGTTTCCGCGTCGCCGACAGCACGCGCAGCGGCGATAAGCGCCGAATACGAAGCGAGCTCCGTCTGCTCGAAGACATAACCACTCATTGCTTCCCTGACGACCTCCTCAGTCATCGTCATGCCGCCGACGGCCTGCCCGAACGCCGCAATGCGGCCGGTGCGATCCTTCATCGCGGAAGGGCTGCTTCCCAGGCGGTCCAGGCATCCTTCGAGCAGGGCCTGTTGGCACAGCGTTTCCTCAAGGTGCTGGTCAATGCGTTGCCGCAGTTCCGGGTGGTGTTCGAGACGAGAGGACTGTGCCTTAAACATGCTCTCGGCCTGCTTTTCCATCGCGTACGCATCGCGCAACCAGTCGACCAGATGTTCGTTGGGCTTTGTCATGTGCTGCCTCTCACAACCGCGGTAAGGTGCGGCCGGCGTCGCTCTGGATCGGATGCCAGCGCTGCAAGGATTCGCGCAACCGCTGTTCCCGCAACGTTTCAGCGACGGCCCGCGCCTTCCAATTCAGGGTCGGAATTTCCCGGTCGATCATGGACGTATCGGCGCCGCCACCTGCGCGTGACAGCCGCACCGCATCGCATCCTTGACGTAGAGAAGTCAGAGTTTCGCCGGGACGAATGAGTTCGAGTGCCTGCACAGGCAATGTCATAGCCGCCTCCATGGTGGACTCTCTGTCGCCAGGCGCGGTGTTGAACACGCAGGCTTGTATCTCGGACCTGTTATGGGGTGCGCTGCGCTGCGGCGACGCTCGCGTTGAAGTAATGTTCAATGCGCGACAGGGCATAAATTGCTGCCGCCGAACGGATGTCCTTTCTGCTTCCGGAGAATTTCCGTGTCTCGGCGAACGTCAGTATTTCGCTTTGCCTCGTGCGGAAAGACCATGCAAAGCATTGCGTGCCCGGCGGCGGCCCACCTTCCGCTCCTCCGTCCGCCAGCCCCGTGTTCGACACGACAATATCGGCACAGCACCCTTCCTGTCTGAGCGCGCCTTCGGCCATTTCACGGGCGACTGCCTCGCTGGTAAGCCCAAACTGTTCCATTGTCGACTGCTTCACGCCTAGAAAGCCAGCCTTGCCGGAAGGGGAGTAACTCACAAACCCGACGTCGAGACACGCGCCGCTTCCCGGCACGCTTGCAAGATAAGATGCAATCTGACCCGCGGTACAGGACTCCGCTGTCGCGAGTTTGAGACCTCGGGATGACAGGAACGACACGACCTGCATGGGAATATTCATGACCGCTCCGGGTGGTTTGTCGACAGGCTGTTTCACCACACTTGAGCAAGGAGCGGTCCGGTCCGCGACTGCTGGACCCGCTTCGCTACAGCGCCGCTAACGCCAGGCCCGACCGGCGCGCGCCGCGGCCAGGCCCATCACGGACATGTCGCAACAGCACGGTGACGGCTCGGGGCACATGCTGGGGAGTGGACCGCGTTCTTTGTAGAACTAACGGGTAAGCCTTGCAATATGGACGCAGGGCCAGCGGCATGTCCCACGGACTCGAGCCTAAGGCAGCCAGTTATCCGTTGCCAGCGACGTAGTAGGCAGCGCCAGATGGCGCGTTCGGACGATGAGCGGCTTCCCTACGAGACGACCCGCCATGCCGGCGACCAGGCTGTCGTCACCGCTGTGTGTGTTCAGTACGTCGAAGTGGCGCGTCGAGCACTGGCCGGTTGTCAGCATCCACCGCGTATCGGCGCCCCCCACGCGTGCGCGCGCGATGGACCGTGAAGCCTTCGCCTTGCGAGCGGACGCCGAGTCTGCCGGTAGCACGGCAGACCAGTTCGACGCGATGACCGAGCGCACAATCGGGCTACTTCGCTCGGAGTCCGGCGCGTCGTGCTGACTGCTCCCTCGTACAATCGGCGCAGCCGCCCGGCGCCGGATGCCTCTCGCTAATGGTTTTGCGGTAACTCTGCTACACAAAGCAACTCGGATCGGCCGCGACGCGGAGTGCGTGTATGCAGAGCACTACGCCACGCGCGAACAGTCCCGGTTGTCCATCACGGAGTACCTCGCGTACTACACCACTGAACGCCTGCATTCGTCGTTGGAATACGTGAGCCCGAGTGAATTCGAGCGGCGCTGGCGCGCCGGGAATCAACGCAACGAGGAACCCGCGTCATAATGAGCGTTGAGTTACCCACCGCCGGCCGACGTCGTGGTCGTGACAGGCGACCCGCCGACCGGCCGTGGATAACTCCCGAAAGCCAGTTTATGGCGTCCACAGAATGGGTACCGCTCCACCGTGACCGTCGGAAAAGATGCGAGGAAGGGGTTCGGCGTTCATGCGACGGGACTGCCCGGCGAAATTCCGGAAAGGAATTCTCGCGCAGGGCTATGTCCTTAGCGCTCAACGGTAGGCGGCGAACCGGGTTGAGGCAAGCGGGAACGTATTTTCCAGTGCGTCGCAAGCCATCTGGGAAAAGGGCTTGCTACTCATAGGCAAGCCCCCTAACTGCGATTATTCAATGCATCGCCCTGCGGTGCTTCCTCGTCCGGGGGGGTGTCGCCTGGCGAAGGCTCTGCCGGCGTTTCTTCATCGGGGATGTCCTCGTCCGGCTCGGTACCGGGAACATCGCTTTCCGCCTCACTCTGGTCAGTCGCTTCGTCGTCCGACCCAATCCGGGTTACCCCTCCCGTCGACGGCGGGTCGCTTGCGGGAAAAGTGTCTTCGACGGCGTCGTCGACACTCGTTTCCGATTTGTCGTCCGGAGCGCGTTGCTCTGTCGGTTGATTTGCCATGGTGAACTCCTTAACGGTGTATCGGGACCGCAGCAAGCCACGTTCCGCGCCGCGTGCGCACAGGTGTGCAATCGTCGACGGCAGGACACGTACTCGATAGGAGGTCCGCCAGAGGCTCCCGAAGGCGTCCTATACACCTGTCTCAATGCGCCGCCTGAGCGTAGACGGCTCCTGCCAGTTGTTGCGGCGCTTATCGCAGCGGCCCAAGAAAGTGGAGCACTACGAAATCGCCGCATATGGCTCCCTGATAGCACTGGCTAAACAGTTGGGTGAAACAGAGTCTGTCAGACTTCTGGGCGATGCCTCCATTGACACCGCCGGGTCGGGACACGCCGGGCATACCGGTTGCGCCTTGGAGTTGTCCTGCGCCACGACTGGGTCTGGTTGCCGGCGATGTCAATTCATCACATCAGGGAGACAATCATGAAAGCAATAAGGAAAGCTGCCGTTTGTTCTGCTGTACTTCTCGCTTTGTCTAGTGCAACGTTTGCACAGGGCGCGGGAGGTGGCGGCGGTGGAGGAGCCGGTGCCGGTGCCGGCGGCAGCAGCGGCGGACAAGGGGGCGCCGGTATGAGTATGCCCAACGCTGGCGGGACGACCGGCATGACTTCCAACTCGAAGGGCTCAAGTACGACGAAGGCGCCGACCCGCATGCCGCAGAATGACCCGCATGCTAAAGGCGCATCAGATACGGCTGCATCGGGCGCGCAATGACGGCAGCTTCGCTTACTGAGGAAGGGACCCAAGCTCGATTTGCCGATGCATGCTAACGCTGGAATGTCCGGTTCGATAGGGAGCTAAGGGTATGGTTGAGAATTCACACACGCCGGTGAAATCGTCAGACGCTCCACATGAAATTTCGAAATCGAACCCCGGCACATCGGCTAGCGATGCGCCAAACGCTTCATAGGATGTTCGACCGCCGGTCAAGATGGACCGCGAACGGTTACCATCGCATTTGCTCATCTGCCGATAGTCATGCTGTCAGCCATGCCCGAACCCCGCGACGGTCCGCCCTGCTGGTCGGCGTTTTTTCGCAAGCCCGCGGACCTCGTCATGCTACTGCGCACGGTCGACACGTTTGTAGCTCAGCGCCTGGCGGCGGTCTCTGCGCAGCCTGGCGCCGAGGACCGGGCGGCTTTCCGGTGATGGCCTGTCAACCCGCGCTGCTGGCCGTAGCGCTCTCCGTTGGTCCCGGAATTGCGAGCGCGCCGCTCGAGGCCAGGGCCGGCCGGCGCTCTCCAATTATTCCTCAACCGCTGCCACCTGAACCCGGATTGGTGGCCGACGCCGGCATCGCGGCGCCGGACTTCTTATGCATCTTCTTGTGCGAAGTAGTCCCAGAGGAGGTCATGCTATTCGCCCCCGACGCACCCGACACCGTGTCAGTCGAACCACCTGCGTTCGGTTTGCTCATTCCCGTGCCTCCTTGCCCCCCGGCGGCCCCGCCACCCGCACCTTGTGCGTAGACACTCCCAGATATACCGACAAATAGTGCTGCAATCAAAAGTCCTTTCGTCACTCTCATGGCAAGTCTCCTCAAGACCGAAGCGTTCGCTGGCACCGGAAGGTGCGAGCCCGCGTCCTGATTCGCGCAATTCCCATGCCTCGTGAACGCCGCCGTCGCACATGCAGCGCTTACATGATGTGCTCCTGCGGTTTCTGGCTGCTAAGGACTGGATGCTCGTGTAGTAGCTCTCCCAAAGAAACGAACAGGGTTCAAGTGTTTGCTTCAATGTATGCGGTCCATCTATAACGTCTGGCAGTGATTGCCAGGAGCGAGGAGCATAGGTGTCCACCAATTCGAGGTGGACACCTATGGCTGACAAAGACTCAGAGTTAAGAGTAGTTCGACAGAGCCGTGATGGTCGGCGTCGCTACGACGAGACAGGTAAGCGTGCTCTGGTCGAGGCGGCACTGCAGCCCGGCGTTTCCGTTGCCCGCATGGCGCAGGAGCACGGGATAAATGCCAATCTGCTGCGCAAATGGATCACGAAATACCTGTTGGACCGGGAGAAAGGCATTGCGCCAGGACCGCAGGAGCTTGCCGCTGATCAGCACGAGCCCCCGCCTGCGGAAGAAGTGATCGACGGCGCGGCCATTGACCTTCGCGGTCCGCGCAAGGCGGCGGCCCCCACAAGTACGTCATCTGCATTCGTCTCAGTCGTTTCGGCGCCGCCGGCGTTGCCCCCCGAAGGAAGTGCCTCGGTAAGAACGTCTTTACCCTCGTCGCTGTCAATGACGCTCGCCTTGCACGTGCGTCTGTCGAACGGCGTCGAGTTCGACATCGAGGACGTGACCATCGACGAACTGGCTACTGTGATTCAGATGCTTGGGAGAATGCCGTGTTCCGGTTCGACGAGAATCTGAAGGTGTACCTGCACCGCGATGCCGTCGATTTCCGGTACGGCATGAACAGCCTGTCGATTCTCGTCGAGCAGTCGATGCGCCTGAACCCGATGGACTCCTCGCTTTATGTGTTTGGAAACCGTCGCCGCGACCGGATCAAGATCCTGGGCTGGGATGGCAGCGGCTTCTGGCTCCTGACGAAACGCCTCGAGAACGATAGATTCATATGGCCCGACCGGAAGACTGAGGTCGTGACGATGACACCTGATCTGTTACATGCGCTGCTCGACGGCGATGACATCAGCGCAATCCAGCGACATCCGAAGCGCGAGTATCTACGCGTCAGCTGAACGCGTCATCGGCGTGCCGGTCTAATCCGCATGCCGGTCCAGGTCACGATCACCGCCGACGAATTGAAAGAGCTGCTCGCTGAGCGCGATGCGGCCCGCGCGTTGCGCGAAGAACAAGAGGCCTTGCGCGGCGCCCTGCGGCTCGTGACAGCGGAACGTGATCTCGCCGAGGAACGGCTGCGTGCTTACCGTCGTGAACTGTTCGGTGCGAAAAGCGAAGCACGGGGCTCGGATCAACCCGGGTTATTCAACGAAGCCGAAGCACTCGGCGCGAACAGCGCGCCCGCCCAGGAAGACACACCGGAAACGAAGGTTGCCGCGCACGCGCGCAAGAAGCGTGGTCACCGCAAGCCGCTCGATCCCGACCTGCCGCGCGAGGTCGTGCGCCACGAACTGCCAGAAGCCGAACGCTTCTGCACTAACGACGGTCACGCACTTGTCGAGATCGGCGTTGAAACCAGCGAGCAGCTCGACGTGATTCCGGAACAGCTCCGGGTCATCCGGCACCAGCGCATCAAATATGCTTGTCCCTGCTGCGATCTCGGCATCAAGGTCACGCCGGCTCCGCTGCGCATCATTCCGCGTGGACTCCTTACCGAATCGGCGCTCGCGTGGATCGCCACCGGCAAGTACCAGTTCGGAATGCCCCTGTACCGTCAGGCAGGCCTGCTGCGGCGCTTCGGTGGCGATATCTCGTCCAATACAATCGCCGCGAGCATGGTTCGTGTCGGCGTCGCGACCCAACCGGTGATCAACCTGATGCGCGATGCACTGCTCGATGCGGATCTCATCTACTGCGACGAGACGACGTTCCAGGTGCTGAAGGAGAAGGGGCGCAAGCCTCAAACGAAGAGCTATCTCTGGTCGCAGATGACGGATTCGGGAAATCCGGTCCGCTGTTTCACATATACGCCAGGACGCGGCGCGCAGCTGGCCGACAAACTGTTCACGGGCATCCGCCGGGGCGCGGTCTTGATGACCGATGGCTACGAGCCCTATAACGGTATCGCCGAGCGATACCAGCTCGTGCATCTTGGATGCTGGGTTCATTGCCGACGTTACTTCGTCAAGGCGGAGGAAAATGTGCCGAAAGCAGCGCGCTCGCCCGATCTGCTCGCGACGCGCTTCATCAAGCTGATCGGGAAGTTGTTCGCCGCCGAGGCCCGCAGTACCACATGGGTGGCCGAGCGACGGCAACGATTGCGACGGCGGTACAGTACACGAGTGCTCGATACCATTCACAATCTGATGGCCGGGCAATCGCCCGGTGTTGTGCCCAACAACCTGCTCGGCAAGGCGCTGACCTACCTGCGCGCACAGTGGCCGAAGCTGATCCGTTACGTTGAGAATGGCGCGTGGCCGATCAGTAACAACCCCTGTCATGCCGCTAGCGGCATGACAGGGATAATGCCGCCGGTCGAATTATGCCGCGCTGGAAGCACCCAAACCACGTCGTGTGCGCTCGGACCGAGCATTGACGCGGCATAATTCTTGGGCTCTCCTTTAACTGGCTTGACGCCAGAGAAGGAGGTGCATCATGTCCGTAGATACCCACCCACCGGCCGCCGGAGTTCCGACGGCTCATACGTTCGACGAATTTGTCGAACGCTATCTCAATTACCTTCGTTCGGTTGACTACGCTCCGTCCACGCTTCGTAAGAAACGGCGAGTGATTGCCGCGTTCGCGCAATGGATTCGGTCCGAGAAGCCCGTGATGACTGTTCTCAAAGACCAAGACATCGAAGTGTTCTCGTCATGCTTGTACCGCGCCGGACCCTACAGGCTGTCGTTCGTACGGCGCACTTTGACGCATCTGTTCAGGTATCTTCGCACGCAAACTGAGTTTGCGACGCCGACCATATCAGCGAACGTTGATTCTCGCGCCGACGAACTGTTGCGAGCCTACACTCAATTTCTGCGCTCTGATCGTGGATTGACCGAATGTTCGGTTCGTGTCTATTCGCCCTTTGTCCGGGCATTTCTCTCCGAGCGAGCAGTTGGAATCAATGTCGATGCGGCGGACTGGTTCAGTGCAGCTGCAATCCGAAGTTTCCTTCTGGACCACGCCAGAAACCACTCAAGCGAGTATTCGCGCCTGCTCGCTATAGCACTCCGATCGTTTTGCCGATTTCTTTTCATTCACGGTCACATAGAACGTGATCTCTCAGTTTGCGTTCCTACCGTACGTCGCTGGCGCCACGCAGAGATTCCCGCGTTTCTTACGCCTGAACAGGTCGAGCGAATGCTGGCGACCACCGATCGGCCTACGTCAAGTGGGCGCCGCAATCGCGCAATCCTGCTTTTACTTGCACGGCTTGGCTTGCGTCCCGGGGAAGTTGCGGCACTTGAGCTTGACGATCTCCATTGGCGAACCGGTGAGATCACAATACACGGCAAAGGACGGGCTGTGCAATGTTTGCCCCTACTTCCCGATGTTGGCGAAGCGCTGGCGGCATACCTTCGTGAGGATCGCGGCATCTGTCGATCGCGACGCGTTTTTCTACGAGAGAAAGCTCCGTGTGGTGAACTGGCCGGGCCGGGGGCCATCGGCCAGATCGTATGTCAGGCGCTTGCGCGTGCGGGAATCGAGAGAACAAGTCGCGGAGCGGCCCATTTGCTGCGGCACAGCCTCGCGACACAAATGATCCGTCATGGGGCATCACTCTCGCAAATCGCCGAGGTGTTGCGACATCGCACGGAGAACACCACCGCGATCTATACGAAGGTTTCTTGCGAGGCACTACGTGCCGTGGCGAAGCCTTGGCCTGTCCCGGGAGACATGTGATGACCACTCTTCGTGAATCACTGAAGCAATACATTGATCTGCGCCGTGCGTTTGGAACCAAGTATCAGGAGCCCGCACAAACGCTCGGATATTTCGTCGACTTCATGGAGCGTAAGGGAGCGCGACTCATCACCACAAAGCTGGCCATGCAGTGGGCCATGCAACCTCAGGGTGTACAACATGCCACATGGGCACGACGACTTACGATGGTAAGGCGATTCGCATGCTGGCTCAGCGCTAGCGAACCACTTACGCAGGTGCCACCTCCACGTCTTATCGCCGGAAGAAGACGTCGCAAACTGCCGTACATATTCTCGGACGACGAGATAACCCGCCTCATGAGTGCGGCAGCGGAACTGTCTTCGCCGTCGGGACTGCGTGCGGCGACGTACACGACGCTCATTGGGCTGTATGCGGCAACGGGGCTGCGCCCCGGCGAAGCGTGGGCTCTCGACCGGTCGGATGTAGATTTGCGCAGCGGCATCCTCACGATCCGGCAAAGCAAATTCGGCAAGTCGCGCTTGGTCCCGGTCTCCGAATCCACGCGACTGGCGCTTGAGCGATATCAACAGCGAAGGATTGAATGCGCTCCGCAATTGCGCAGCGAAGCCTTCTTCCTATCGGAGCGCGGAAGGCGACTTAATGCAACATCCGTTCGCCGTACCTTCGCGAAGGTTTCTCGTACTGTCGGCTTGCGTGTCGACGTTGGGAATGGGCGCGTCGGCCACGGTCCCAGATTGCAGGATATCCGTCACAGCTTCGCCACACGAACGCTCATCGATTGGTACCGAGGTGTTTGGACGTAGGCCTGGAACTGCCGAAGTTGGCCACTTACCTTGGTCACGTAGACGTGGGGCACACCTACTGGTACGTCGAAGGAGTTCCGGAACTGCTTGGCCTGGCCGCCGAGCGGCTAGGCTCTCATGTGTCGAGAGGCCG
This sequence comes from Paraburkholderia sp. RL17-337-BIB-A, assembly GCF_046025895.1. Lineage (NCBI taxonomy): Bacteria > Pseudomonadati > Pseudomonadota > Betaproteobacteria > Burkholderiales > Burkholderiaceae > Paraburkholderia > Paraburkholderia sp. RL17-337-BIB-A. The sequence goes on from NZ_JARESY010000003.1 coordinate 309,332, forward strand.
GGTATGAATACGCCAACGTTGGCCCCGCTACTTCAACGGTTCTTTACCGATCGGCTATTAGGCCAGCTGGGCGCGAGCCCACACACAGTCGCGAGTTACCGCGATACATTTCGCCTACTGCTTCTGTTCGCTTCAGAGCAGTTCAAGCGAGCGCCTTCCTCATTGCTGGCGGAGAACCTTGATGTCCGCTTCCTCTCGAGGTTTCTCGATCATCTCGAGCGTGACCGAGGCAATACTCCGCGTACGCGCAATACGCGTCTTTCCGCGCTTCATGCCTTCTTTCAATACGTGGCATTAAATGAGCCGGCGCTCGCATTACACTGCCAGCGAGTCCTCGCGATGCCGGCAAAGCGTTGTGAACATCACCCCGTCGAGTTCCTCAAGGATGACGAGGTCAGTGCGCTTATAGCGTCACCTGACGTTCGCACCTGGATCGGTCGGCGCGATCGGGCCTTACTGCTGCTTGCTGTCCAGACCGGCCTTCGCAACAGCGAAATCACGTCGCTGCGAAACCGGGACCTGCAATTGGGAGTCGGCGCCCATGTTCGCTGCATGGGAAAGGGTCGCAAGGCACGCTGTACGCCTTTGCGTCCAGACGTCGTCGCGATTCTCAAGGAATGGTTCGAGGAACAACACGGTGCGCCTGATGATCCGCTGTTTCCCGCTCTGACCGGCAATCGCCTCAGCGCCGACGCTCTCCAAAGGCTCGTTGCGCGTCATGTCGCGACCGCAGAGCAGATCTGTCCTTCGCTGAAGCTCAAGAACGTCACGCCACACACGCTACGCCACGCCGCTGCAATGACATTGTTAAGACGAGGTGTGGACTTGAGTGTCATCGCACTTTGGCTCGGCCACGAATCTACCGAGTCAACACAGATTTACCTGCACGCTGACATGGAACTCAAGGAACGTGCTCTGTCTCATGTGTCGCGATCCGGGCAAGTCCCCGGTCGATATCAGCCGCCGGACTCATTGCTTGCATTCCTCGAGGGGCTTTGATTATGCCGCTCGTCAAGCGTTCGATCCGAGCGCCGCCGGCATCTGCAGTGAGGCAATCCAGTGCGCGCGGCATAATTCCACCGGCGGCATTACCCCTGCGAAAACGCGATTCGCCCCTTCTGCGTAGGGCGCCGCTCATGGTTGTTCTCAGACACCGTCGATGGCGCGAATGCTAGCGCCAATCTCTATGCATTGGTCGAAACCTGCAAGGCCAATCGAATCGACCCGTATCGCTACCTCACCTGGCTGTTCCAGCGGTTGCCTCTGGCAAAGACGGTCGATGACTACGACGCGCTGCTTCCCTGGAAGCTGCCGGCCAATCTCCGCTGATCGCGTTCCTACCACGCTTCACGCGCTCCACCACCTGAATTGAGCGGCGTCGCTGATGGACCGCATACGCTTCAATCATCGAATCGATGACGGAGACCAAACCTTCTCGAATCACGACAGCGTCAGCACTCCACCGCATGTGGCGGGTCCAAGCAAACCGAGGAATGGCGACGTGAAACCAAGGATCTTTCCATTCGCGTTTCCTGTCAGGCGTGCGAATATAAGCAAACTCGAACTCATTGGGTCCATTGCCATGACTTTTCGCAAGAAGGTATTGCTTGTCGATGACGAGCTTGACGCCGTAGAGGCCATGTCATTGCTACTTGAGCTGGAAGGTTACGATGTGCGCGTTGCTGGCAGCGGTGCGAACGCCCTAAGAGCCGCCGAGACGTTCTTGTCAGATGTGGCGCTCATGACGAAAGGATGCCGCAAATGAGCGGGGGCGAGCTTGCGGGAGTCCTTCGCGGAAATTCCGCGCTAAGTCGAATGAGGATGGTTGCGTTGAGCGGCTTTGGTCAAGAGGCCGATGTTCAAAGGTCAAAAAATGCAGGCTTTGATTTGCATCTGACCAAGCCGGTTTCTGTCGATGAGATTATCAGGGCAATTGAGAAGAGGTAGGCTGCCGGTTCATGCGAGCTGGGGCGTTTCGGCCCCGGCAGGCGAGCGTCAGCGAATGGGGCCGCGAACACTCGCGCTGAACCATCGACAGGAGATTTATTACTCAAGTCGGGCTGTCGTCTGAGTTCGGCTCCGCCGTCGAACCGGCCACGCCTAGCTGCTGTCTCGCCTTCTCCCAATATTCTTCGGAACGCCCGTCCGGACTTCCATCCTTCTCCCAAAGATAGAACGCGAGCGTACGAATCTGGTCCTGGGTAACTGGCATATCCATTTCAAACTCCAGAAAAACAGTCAAGTGATCATGGCTTTGCCGCTACGGGTCAATCAAGTACCTGCGTCACAGTGAACGCGCGCGACCGCCACTGAAGAGGCGCAGGATAGCAAGCAGGATGACGGCACCGATTAGAGCTGTAATCAGCGTCGCGATGATGCCGCCGCCCAGGTGCAATCCGAGAACTCCACCGAGCCATCCTCCAATGAATGCGCCAACAATCCCCACGAGGATGTCGACAAGAATGCCGAAGCCGCCACCATCGACAATGCGACCAGCCAACGCGCCGGCGATGCCGCCAATAATTAGCCAGAAAATGATTCCATGCGAGACCGGGTCCATTCAGTTCTCCTGGAGCCGCCACGCCGGCGGCCAACAAGAGCTCGGTTTTGAGACTGTTGATTGCACCGTCGATACCCGCTGCGTCGCAGTGCAATCAACAGATGTCGTGGTAGATAAGAATCAGGTGGACTCTGACAACGGCGGCGCTGGCCGCCGGGCGACGAGTCGGCTTACTTGCCTAAGGCCTCTGCCGCCACCTTTTCCTCAGCGAGCAGAGAAAGCTTGTCATCGGTAGCTTTTTCTTCCTTCAGCGTTTCGGCCAGCAGCTTGACAGCAGCCGTTTCACCGAGCTGTTTGGCCAGCGCTATCAACGAGCCGTACGATGCAATTTCGTAGTGCTCCACTTTCTGTGCTGCTGCGATGAGGGCCGTGTCGAGAACCGGGCCTTTCTCGATTTCGTCTATCTGCTCCTGGCCTTCTTCGACCAGACCTTCCATGGCAACGCACTTGATGCGCTTGAGTTTGATTCCGCTGGCTTCGACGACCTGGTCAATTCTTTCAATCTGGCCTTGCGTTTCTTCCAGGTGCGTCTCGAATGCCGACCGGAGGTCAGGACTGGTTGCCGCCCGCGCCATCTTGGGAAGTGACTTCGTCATCTGCTTTTCGGCACTATAAATGTCGGATAGGGAATGAATGAACAAATCCTTCAGGGTCTTGGTAGCCATAGTTCCTCCTTCAGTCGGTTGGGCCCCGCAGCTTCCAGAAAGCGCGGCGTACCGGACTCCGCGCAACCAGCATGCCACGGTGACCGGACGATAACTCCGCGGTTGAACGCTCGCGCACTTGCTGCGGACCAGACGGGCCCGCGGCAGTCTTGGCCGGAGTACCAAGGGAGTAGCTCTGGAGCCGCGGGACCCCTACTCGGGCGGAGAGGCGGCGTCCGCACGCCGTTTTCGCATTTCCGAAGGCGAAAGTCGATTTCTTTAAAAATCGGGAACCGGCAAAAACCGGGACATAAGTCAAACGCCAAACTTTGCCCCCACTCGGGAACGCCGCATGCGCAGTCAGCAGCGCAGTGCTTTTCATAGCGTGCGGCCTGAGCTGCACATTCGCCGGAGCAGTTTGCTGCGAGACCCGGGACGCCCGACAGGGTGCGCCTGCCCCGATGCAGCGCGCCGCTGTTCGGGCTTCAAAACCAGCCCGATTAGCAGTATCGAAGTAAAAGCGCTAGCAGTAGCAATCAAGGTAGTCGGCAGCTCAATGCAGGCGACGGCGAGACCTGTTCGATCTTCAGCGCAGTGCGAGTGGCGCGAACAGGTCGTCCCCAGCATGCGGTACCACAAAGCTGTGTGCGCCTCACCACAACGGAGCCCTTATGTACCCCGAGACCATGAACCCGTTCTCCCCGCGTCAACCTGAAACGGCCGTCGAAGCAGCTTTTGCCTGCACTAACGAGGTGTTTGCCGGAATTGAGAGGGTTGTCCAATTGAACGTCCAGACTGTCAAAACCTCACTGTCCGAGCAGCAGGCGTTGGGCGACGCGGCGCTTTCTGCCCAATCCGTCAGCGAAGTAATCGATCTTCAGTCACAGCAGTTCCAGGCCGCGCTCACGAAGACCTTTGCATACTGGCGGCATGTGGAAGACATCGCTGTTCGCACGCGAAATGAGCTCTTCTCGGCGATGCAGGAGCACTTCGGAAGTTCGCTTCAGACGTTCGCGGAGATATTCGACGTCGCGTCGTCCGGCGGATTCGTCGCTCACGAGCGGATCGCCACGCGCCGCTGAGCACGCGGCGCGGGCCTCTTTCCGGACGTTCGAGCGAGTCGAGGTCAGGGCGAGCATCCTGGCAGGAGTGCGGGGCGCGGGTCCCCGCGATTGCGGTTCGCCAGCAATCTGCATACCCCTACCAAACGCGTCTCGGCGCCTGCGTGAGACGCATGCGCATCGGCGCCTCGTGAGGCGGCGCATGGAGGTCGATCCTGGCCGCTACCCATGAACGTGCCTGCATTCTGGAGTACTAAATGAGCCACGCACGTTTACCAGCCTAGTGCCACCTTCATCGGGCAAAACCTGTCACTTCGTTGCGTTGCGATGACGGTCTCCCAACAATAGGTCGCCCGGTACTCGGGGCGGCAAAAAAGCCGGGGGGCGCGGCACCTCTCCGACGGGATTACGCGAGCAGTGCACGAAGGTCTTTATCGGTCCGTGTGTCGTGCGTCGGCATTGCACTCGTGCTTCTTCGTCTGCGAAAGAAAAGCGGACCGCTATGCCCGCGGTAGCGGGTCGATCAGTGGTGCCGATTCCTGACTGTTTCTTGTGCGCCAATCGCCGTCCGGCGCCGGCTGGGCTCTTCGTGCGCCACGCGCACATCCTTTACCGATATCGGTCACGCATTTGTCTGTTTGCGCACACATTCGTCTGACAGGATGTTCGGCTCCGGGTAAAAAGCCGGCTGGTTGCCTGTGTTTGGCCACGAGTCCGCGCGAACGGCCTTCTATCCGAACTGCAACACCTGTCGCATTTGGTTGAACGGGCGGCACCGCATCGAAGCTGGCAATCGACAGACGCCTGCGATGAGTTATGCACAGACTTGTGAACAGATTTTGTGGATAACTCGTGTGTCCCGCAACGCATGTGGATAAGTCCTATCTCACAAGTTGCACGCCGCTGGGCCATCGATAGCTTGAGCTTTCAGGGTGGATTGTCGAATCGCATTCGCCTTGAATGCCGCTGGGGGCAACCTATCCTTGTGATGATTCCGTTTTAAGGAGACGACCATGGATCGAGCTGCAGTGGACGTGGCATTTTGACACCAGGCACATGTTTCTGGACATGTCCGACGGTCCACTGTTCAATTTCCATCGGACTGGTTTCCTGTGCTACAGGCAGCCACGGCGGCCGAGCGCAAACACTTTGCCATCCCCCTGGACCATGAGCAGATATTCTGGCCTGAAACAGATGAAGACGTGACGTTCCAACTTTATTAGTCGTAAAGTCGACATCTTTAATTCGTTCTACGACTACCGCGCAGCGTTCACAGAGCGTCCCATTTATCTGTCCGCGGAGGACACCTGACCGGCACTGTCGAATGTTGCGATCCAGATAGCGGATGCGTAATCCGCGATCATTCCCGATGGGAACCGGCCGGGGCGCGCGCAAGCGGAAGCGTGCCCGTGAACGTTGCGCCGAAGCCGCGACCTTCGCTAGCCACCGCGATGGTTCCTCGGTGTGAAGTCACAATATGTCTTGCCAGCCACAGTCCGAGGCCGAGGCCGCCAACACGGCCGCTCGATTGAGGCGCAATCTGCAGGAAGCGGTCAAACACGAGTGGCAACGCGGCAGGAGCGATCCCGCGCCCCGTATCAGCTATGGTCACTTCGGCATGACCGTCCACCGCTTTCACCGATATATCGATGCTGCCGGTTTCGGTGAATTTGACGGCGTTGGTCAGAAGGTTCCATATGACCTGTTTCATCCGGCTCTCGTCAGCCATTACGACGCAGGGCGAGATTTTGAGGGCATGCAACTGCAAGCTCTTGTGCTCGGCGAGCTTGCGCACGTCCGCTACCATTGCAGCGAGAGCACCCAGATCGACGGGCTGGAGGGTCACTGAAAGTTTGCCGGTAGCAATCGCGCCGCTGTCGAGGAGGTCGTCGACCATATGTGTCAACTGTCTGCTGTTGCGGCGGATGGCTTCGCCTGCCCGCGCCACGTCTGACGGGCCCGCGGCGGAGCTGGAGCACTTCCGCCCATGAAACAACCGCGCGGAGGGGCGAACGAAGCTCGTGGCTCACCGATGCAATGAACTCGTCCATCGTGCGCGTCAGCGCTTCGCTGTGCTCGCGCGCTGAGCGCTCTAAGTTTGCGAGCGTATCAAGCTCACGTTCCTTGTGCGATGTGACATCGAGCGTGAAACCGATCACGGATCGCATCGTCCCATCCTCGCTGAACTGACTTACGCCACGGACGAGCACCCAGCGTTGTCCGTTTGGCGACGTCACATTCTGCTCCGCTTCGAACGGTCGTCCACTCTCCAGCGCTCGCCAGTTCGTGACGGCTTCCACCGGCCCCCCTCGCATCTAACGCATTCTGTCGCGGCATCCATCTCCCAGGCGCCGACACCTGTAAGTGCAAGCGCCTGCTCAAGCTGAGTTGCGTGACTATCAGATCAGTTCTCTGCCTGAACCATGGGTGCCCGCTGCCACCCGGCATCTGAGCGGACTCCCGCGTTTTCGCGGTCCTCGTTGACCTCAGGCGCGCGCCGCGACGTCGTCATAGCGCAAGGTGATCAGGGCCGGCTCGCAGACCACCCCGGGAATGAACGAAGCATATATCTGCCATTCGCGCCGTTGCCAGAAACCATGGTCGTGCGTATCTGCCTTTACGTCCAGCTCGACCACGGGTGATTGGCCGCTCTGCCCGACGCGCAGATTGCCTGCGATCGAGTGGATGAACTGTTTGTGCCGCTGGTCGAGTTGAAACGGATGTCCGGCGCGTGCACCCGATATGGTTGGACTGCTGCCGAACCGGGCAAGCCACGCTGTGTTTGCCGCGACCGGCGCAAGGTTGCTGCCGAGCACGAGGTACGGCTCGGCAAGGCGCTCGAACAAGGCGGCCACTGCGATCATCGGTCTCTCCATGCCGGACCCGGCGCAAATCCGACTGCCCCGCGCGACATCTGACGGGCACGCTGCTCAGATTGCGGTTGCTGCCGGGTGGGGTGCATTTTCCCTTCAACCCTGTATCAGATTTTCAATCGTTGCGAGGAAAGCTTCCATCCGTGCCGGCTTTCTGAGAACGGAGTCCCACAATCTATGGCCCGCGACCGTGCCAATGTGCGCCGAGGTATGTAAAAGGATTGGAATGTCCGCCCACGCCGGGTTCTCGCGGACCGTTCGACAAAGATCCTCTTCGTTCATGCCGGGCATCATCAGATCCGTGATGAGAAGATCGGGTGCGCGACGCGTGATAAGCTCAAGCGCTTCCCGCCCATCGCGTGCCCGCTCCACGTCGTAACCGACGTGCTCAAGCGCGAAACTCCACGCTTCGAGCAACTCGGGTTCGTCATCAACAAGAAGAATACGCGTCATGGACAGCCTGAAACCAATGCGTTAGACCGACCGAAAAACACCACGACGCAGGTGAGTGAGCTACTCCCCTGAGCTGGGACCATTGGCATCGGCTGCGTCATTGCAATGGCCCGCATGCTGCGCAAGGAGGCCAACCAGACGGGCCGGAGCGTAGGGCTTCCGGAGGATCGCAGCGAAGAGGGGCCGTTCGCGTTGCGTTACAGGCTCGGGCACCGCGCTGCACAGGATGATTGGCAGATGGCGGAACTCATCTCTCTCTCGCAGGGTTTGAGCAAGCTCCAGGCCCGACATCACGGGCATCATGAGATCGGTGATGACAAGCGCTGGTCGCACGCGGTCTACAACGTCCGGAGCCTCCCTGCCGTTGGAGACGGCATGGACTGCATATCCTTCGCGTTCCAGCAGGAAGGTCAGGAAGTCAGTAACGAGCGACTCGTCGTCAACCACAATCAGGGGACCCATGCGCCTGGCCCGCGCTTACCGGCCGTCCGCCTTGCGACCGGTCACCGTGCCGATAGCCGCACCTGGCACGGTGCCGGTCACGTGTAAGCCGACACCGGAACCGGCGATTGCAACCTCCGCGACCGACGTATCGAACACGCTGTCCCGAACCTTCACGGCGGAAAGGGACCGCCGAAGGACGCCGTCCACCATTGCGTGCTGCATGCCAATCACGTTGTCAATCTGACTCAGGATTTCGGGCGACGGATTTGTGACCCAGGGGCCGGACAATTCCTTGACTTCCCAGGTGCAGACCGTCGTTACTCCCAGGGAGCGAAGCTCATTGGTAAGCGCGGCAAAAAACTCGACCATACGATGCGGTTCAACCGTGGCGCGCTCGAAGCCCGCTAGACCATCGATGAACAGCCTTTCAGCATTCGTTGAGCGGACTGCTTTCAGCAGATCGTAGGCGAGCTTGTCGAGCAGGTTCTCCGTGAGGGGACGCCATAGTACTGTCAATGCCTTCGACCCGACGAGTGCCGGCAGGTCGATATCGAGCGCGGCAGCCTTCGCGGCCAGGCGCTCCGGCGTTTCGTAGAAGCCAAAATGTACGGCAGGACGCTCCGGCGTCGCGAGCCGCAGAAAGCCGATCCCGAAAGTCGTCTTCCCACTGCCCGCAGGGCCGACGACCGCCGTTACCGAGCTTCCCGGGATGCCCCCATGCAGACGCTCGTCGAGCCCATCGGTACCGGTGCTGCGCATGTCCGTGCCTGGTCGATCCGTTCCGGACGGATTGGCGAGGGCTGCCTCCAGCCGGGGGTACACGTCAATGCCGCGGCTACTGATTTCAAAAAAGGTGCATTCCGCCCAGTGCGCGGCTGCCGCGCGATTTTGCCACCCGTAGGCGCCGTACGGTGCGCGAGGCAAATAGGCTTTCCTCCAGTTGAAGCACTCCGTCAACCATCGTGTGTTCCGGACTGGACTCGTCGATGCGTGCGCTCGTCAGGAACAGCATGGTGCAGCCGGTGAATGCGGCGTGGCCCTGCAGCTCTGCGACGAAGGTTTTGACGTCGAGGTTGGTCTGACCGGTTTCGCGTGCGTCAAGCAGCCCGTCCAGCACAAGCATGCTGGCGTTCAGGCGCGCGAGCTCGCCGCGTAGCATCGCCACGAGGGCAGGGAGGCCCTCATCTCGCAGGATACGGAAAAGGCTGACATAGGTCAGTTCATGTCCAACCCGTGATGCATCGTAGAACTCGAGCGTCGAAACGACTGGAACAGCCGGTCGTGCGACTCAGCAAGCAGTGTCACGTAAAGGACCTTGCGTCCCTCCCTCGCCTGCGCGAAGGCGATCTGATTTGCGAGGATCGTCTTGCCCGCTCCCCGTCGGCCCTGGAAGATGTACGACGATCCTGCCACCAGCCCGCCACGTAGATCTCGTCAAGTCCGGGAACGTCGCTTGATAGCCGCGTAAGCGTCTTGTCCATGGGTGAATCCGTGAAGAGGACAGGTTACGCCGACCGGCGAGTGAGTATTGCACCGATGAACCGGCGTCCGGCGGCTCGGCTGTGCCGACCGCCTTCCGAATCCGGAAGTTTACCCGCATCCCCCGCCGCAAAGCTTGGCGGATGCAAACATTGCTGGCTGCAAGTGCCTCGCCAATACTGCTGCTGGCTTCGAAAGTCTGACCACCGGCAGCACTGGTCCGGATGTGCGGTTCGCCGTGTGACGAACCGCTGCCGGCGGTCCACCGGGGAGTGCCGCCGGGCCGGAAGCCCTCATCCAGATGTGTCGCTGGAGCCGGTGTCGTGGCCAGACATGGTTTGTATCCTGAATTCGCTCGTCGCACCAGCCTGATTACCGGCACGCGTCGCCGTCAGCGCGAACAAGCCACCACCCGCAGCGATGGCCTTGTCGCTACGGTTGGGTAGTATCCTTGCTCGAACTGGCGGAACCCTCTTTGTCGGGCTCATTTCGCTGGTCTTTCCCTGAACTGCTTTTGGCGACGCCCAGCTCGTCCAGTTTGTCATCGATCTTTTTCGAATCGCCGCTCTTGAGCCGTTCTTGCGCAACCTTGTCGTCCTCTTCTTTCGTCATCATGGCACCTCAAAAAATGATAATTTGGAGCGCGCAAGTCCCGTTCCCGCGCGACCGATGCGGGACTTTCCGGTGTGTGAGATATCCCGTTTGAGAATCAGCGGACGAATGAAATGAAGCGTCTTGAGCGCGACCAAGGTTGACAGAACCGAGATATATGGGAATGGCGCAGTTCGCTTACTGCTCGTGTCGCCACTGACGTATGGACAGCTCGATCGAAGCCTCGACGGCCTCCTTTGCGCAATCACGGCTTCGCCTGCGGGAACAGCCGTTGCGCGACCGGTCGGGCACTGTCCGTTGTCGGCGCAGGTAACAGCACTGTATCCAGACCGACGTGCAGTTGGCGGTCACGGCCGCGTCCAGTCAAATTGTCCCGGAGATATGTCATGAGTGATCGCCGAACCATGGACATCTACAGGTACGACCCGGCTCAAGGGAAGCCAGTCTCGCTTTGGCAGAATGGCGCAAAACGCGACACCTAACTCTCCCGGTGACTACTTGCTCGTTCCGGGCGTGACGGATATCGCAACCGCTTCGCTATGCACAATCTCAACCTGATCACCCTGGCGAATGTTCTTCAGCTGCTCCGGGTCCACCAACATATCCATCGTGCCCTGCGGCCCCTTTATTGTGACGTGTGTCCCCTTTGCATCAACGGCAACGACATCGCCCACTACCGTCACCTCACGACTGATTGCGCCGCCCGGTTCGGTCCCGGACGCGGCCGGATGCACGATCTGCCGCTCCGTGGCAGACCGCGGGCCGCTTGTTTTTCTGAGACTCAGAGACCTCGCCTCCCGGTACTCGGTGGTGACCACATCGCCCACCTTGAGCTGATCAAAATTGCGCACTTCCTCGCCCGCCTCAAGTTTTTCGACGCGGCCGTTCTTGTCCTTGAGCGTGACGGTCCGGGTAGCGGGATCAATGGCGACGACCGTGGCAATGACCGTTGCCGTTCCTGTCACGGTGGTCTTGTCTGTTCCTTTTGTGATCTCCACAGACGTCTGTGGCTGGGCAAATGCCGGGCCGGTCATCATGACGACGGCGGCCGCCACAAGGAAATACTGGATCTTCATTGCCGTGCTCCTTGCATGGATGCTCGCTCACCATTACTGGGGAAACATAGCCAGATGTAAGCCTGAGCCATGGAGACCCCTAACCCCATCCATCCGGCGCGAGTGCCGTGGAACAAAGGCGAGTTATCTGCACAGAAGCCGCCGCTGAAGCTGCCGGAAATCTGGGACAGTCGGTCAACCGCGTAACATGTATGGCAGAGGTAACGGCACAAGCTGACGCTCACATAACGCCCCTATCTGCGCTGGAATGCTCACTGGACGACATTTCGACGAGCGTCTGCGCGGACCGGCGATCACACTCCGAACACTCATGCAGACAGGCTTGGCAAGCTGGATATCGTGGACGTCGGTTTGGAGGAGCAAATGGGAAAGCGCCACATTATTGCCATCGGAGGATCGCTGGGCGGGCTTGACGCATTGCGCCGGCTGGTCTGCACGTTGCCTGCGGACTTTCCTGCGGCGTTTCTGGGTGTTCTGCATACCGGGCCAACAAGTCCTCGACTGCTTGCCCAGATTGTCGGATCGTCGACGTCCTTGAAGGTGGCCTACGCTGAAAACGACGAGGTTCAGGCGGGGCAACTCCTTCTAGCTCCTCCTGACTGTCATATGACGGTTCGGCCACCGGGCATAGTAAGTCTGGATCATAGTCCAAAAATTCGTCACGCACGGCCGGCGGTGGACCGGTTGTTCGAGTCCGTCGCTCAACCTACGGAGCTCGCGCAGTCGGAATAGTGTTGTCTGGTGGGGATCATGACGGCACAGACGGGATCGAGGCAATCAAACCTGCGGGCGGCCTGGCTATCGTTCAAGACCCACGCGATGCGTACGATCCTCAGATGCCATTCAACGCCGATCGAGACGATCATCCCAATTTCATTACACCAGTCGATGAGATCGGGCCGCTGCTCAAAAGGTTGGTCCTGGGTGACAGCTGACGCGACACCTCACGGAACAAGCTCTGACCAGCTCCTGGATGCGGGAAGGCCACGGACATACAGCGTCAAACCCGCAAGCGGCGAGGTCGACGACATCGGTTTCAGCTGCTAGAGGCACAAGCGCAACCGTTCTGGCCTGCGGGGCTGCCGCACGCGCGCCTAACGTTAGCAGGAGACTTTCAGAAAGTCGGTGGGGAACCGCGATCACGGCAACGCTCGGTTCGAACGTCTGGATGAAAGGAATGGATGGGAACGGCTCCGAGACAGCAAGGGCAGGCACGTTGTTGACCTTCAATAGGATCGCGATCGACTCTGCCACAGTAATGTCACTGTGTACTACGAGCGCACGAAGCGGGGCAGCCGAAGCCGGAGAGGCAGACGCCCGGTCCCTTGCACGCGGTGCAGATCCCAAGGCTGTTGCGCGCAACTCCAGCAGAGTGCTTCGCCATACGACGTACGCAGTCTCATAGGCCAAAATGGCTGTGTCCGATGCCTTGCCACCAAACTGAGGTGCTGCTGCTTCTGCCATCATCCGGCAAAAGGCGTCTTCCAGCCTGGCAAGCACAAGTTCAACGCGCTCGGCCAAAGCGGGCGGCACTTGCATGAGCGCATCGGTCATAAGTAGAAAGTCATCCCCGGGACGTGCCATTTAGTGTAGTGAATTTTCCGATGCTTTCCTATCAAGTGTCACCTTGGGCCGCGTGCCAGCGCGGACGGAGCCGCTCTGTTGCGCGAAATGCTGACTACCCGCTTACAGAAGGTATAACCGGTGGGTTCAGCGAGGACAAGCGGGCGCTATGCCAGGCGGGGCGGGCGTCGCCACCATATACTCCCTCGTCGGCGTCAACGGGCAACGAATGGACGATCAGCAGAGGCAGCATTACCGGAAACAGGCGAACGACGTGATACGCCTGACGTTATCCCGCATCGGGGAGGCGCGGCAACGGGTGAAGCATCTGCAAATTGGGAGCGGAGACCATGCCGGGTGCGAACTGACAGTGACTTAACTGAAACATAGCTTGGCAGCCATGCTTGCGCTTCGGAAGTCCGCTGGTAAATAGGTGCGATAACGCATATCCACGACCGTCAATGCGCGGGACTGCGGTTCCAATCCTTTGAGCCTCATGTGCTTGGCATTCGGAGGTGTCGCGAATGTCTCGTTTAGGCCGTCTCGGACACATACGATGGAGAGGCATGTTCGACCATTACGGGGTCGACATGCGACGTTGCCTGCGCCGGGTCAGGGCAATCAAGCGTTTTGTACGCCTTTCAGCAAGCCTTTGCCCCGCGTTGTGCAAACCGTACCCTTCTGTTTCAGGAACGGCGGCGCACACCTCAGCTGCTAACCGTGCGCGCCCCTTCCCGTACCGGACACTACTCGCCCGGGCTATACAGATCGAGCAGCTTGAGCGTCACGCCGTTGGTCCACCCGAAGCCGTCCTGCAACGGATATTCGCCTCCGCCTCCGCCGCCGGTTCCCGCGCCTTCTACCACGTACTTCTCGACCAGCTTCTTATCGGACGCATAGACGCCCTTTACGTCCGTCAGAAACCGCGTGCCGACCTGCTGCGCGAGCGCATCCTGCCCGTAACGCGTCAGACCTTCGATCGCGATCCAGTGCAGCGGCGCCCAGCCATTCGGCGCGTCCCATTGCTGTGTCGTGTTGTACGTGGTCGTCACGAGCCCTCCCGGCTGCAGAAGCGTCGATTGCACCTGGTGAGCCGTCTTCTGCGCGCGTTCCGGCCATGCTGCACCTACGAACAGCGGATACAGCATCGCCGCCGTCTTGTTGTCCCGCGGCTTCCCGAGCTTCCAGTCATAGTCCCCGTAATAGCCGTTAGCATTCCACAGGTACCGGTTGATGCCCACCGCACGTTTGACCGCGCGCTCGGCGAACTCGCCCACACAGCGGAAATCGTGGGTCTCGCCACAGCCTTGCGCAATGGTCGTTTCCGAGTGGAACAGGAGGCTGTTCAGATCGACGGGGATGATCGACGTGGTGCGGACCGTCGCGAGCGTCATGTTGTCGCCGAACCAGCGTGAGCTGAAATCCCAACCGCTTTCGGCTGTCGCGCGCAGCTCACGATAAACCTCGCCTGGAGTTCGGCCTGTGGCCTGCTGCGCAGTCTGCACGTCCTCCAGGTACGACTCGTCACGCGGTGTATCGAGCTCATCCCAATAGCGGTTGAGCACCGTATGGTCCGGCATCACCACGACGTTGCGAGTCGCGTCGCCCGGCCGGGTCGAGCCCGCTCCCTGCATCCAGTATGCGTACTCCTTGCGCAGGGCCGGCAGATATTTCTGATACACCTTGCCGCCTTCGACCTTCGCCGCGAGCGTCACCATGTACGAGAAAAACGGCGGCTGCGAACGGTCCAGGTAATACGTACGATTGCCGTTCGGAATGTGGCCGAATGTATCGATCTCGTACGCAAAGTTGTCGAGCATATCGTCGACGAGATCCTCTCGGCCGGATTCCTGGAGCCCAAGCATCGTGAAATAGGTGTCCCAGTAGTAGCCCTCGCGGAAGCGTCCGCCTGGCACGACATAGGGTTTCGGCAATGGAATCAGCGAACTGTTCGCCGGCGCGCTCGCCGTGGTCCGAGTGAGCGCGGGCCACAGCCAGTTGATATGCTCGCGCAGCGTCTGATTCGGGGGCGGTGTGATAACCGGCTCGCTGGGCGGTGTGAAGTACTGGTTGACAAAGCTTGCCAGCGAAAAACCGGGGTTGTTCTTTTGCTGTTCATACAGCTGGACGATCGCGGCAGGGTCCGCGTTCGGAGTTGCATCGACGAATGTCTTCTGATCCGGATAGATCTGTCCGATCTGGACCGCTATGAATAGATCGCCGTACAGCTTGTCCGGAGGCGGTGGAAGCGCGCCACCGACCTGGGTGTCTGCGAAGCAGACCTTAGAAAGACAGGTGAGGACAACGAATCCCGAAACGGCCGCCGCCTGCTTCGCGCTTCGTTGTCGAGACGTGCCGGCTGCAGGGCGTGATGAAGTCAGGGCGATGGCAATGTTGCAGCGAACTTTCGACGTAACAATCATGTCTCCTCCGAAGGAATGGACAACAGGATTGGTCTCCGGCGCACGCCCTCATTTTTCTAACGATGTTGGGCGAGAGCAGCATGGCATAGAATCGGGCACGGTTCAAATCCTCGCGGACGCGATGAAGCAGGCGACCTGGCGCCGAGCCCGTGACAGCATGTCGGTAGACGCCCCTCGTGAACCTCCGGTGCCAGAACAGTTGAATGGCGGCTGTGGGTTGCAATGGACCGATCGGCGACAGACGGTAGGCGGCCGATGCTGTTGAAAAAGTCGGTGACTGTCGTTTTACCCGGTTTTCATGGGTCGCTGTACCCTTAGCCGGTGCTCGCGAGCGGTTTGTGGGGCGATCTGAGAGGTCGAATTTTTCGCTTGCGGTGTTAGGGCGACGCGCTACGACTTTTTCAACAGCATCGGCCAACTACAGCCATTCAGCCGCGCTGTCACGCGAACCTTCGAAAGTCGGCTTCACTCAGGTATCCGACCTTCCCTGACGATCATGTTTTTCGCGTCATCGGCGATTCCTGGCAGGCGCGAGCCGCCCCGATCAAGAGGGATTACTGACCCACTTCTTTAAGTGTCAGAGAATTCTTCACGGACGTAACGCCGGGCACACCCTTTGCTATCTCGCCGGCCTTTTCGATCTGCGTCGAGTCAGTGACGGATCCTGCGAGCGCCACTGCGCCGCCTTTTGCAATTACGTTGAGCCGGGAAGTGGTGACGCCTCCCTTCGAGAGCGCGACAAGCACTTTCTTGCCGAGTGCGCGATTCGCCTGTCTGGTGGCTTTCGCGCTTCCTCCGCCTGCCGGCGCCATACTGGACTGAGTCGACGGCGCAGCGGATTCGCTAGTCTGCGACCACGCATTGACGGATACCACGACGATCAATGCGCCGCCCATCAGCTTGAATGTCCTGATTGCTTTCATTTCTCGCTCCTGTTAAGCCACGATAGATCCCACAGAGATCGCTGGTCTGAGCCTGACAACCAACCTGAAACCGATGATCATGCTAGTCGGGTCATCGACCATTGCGGACGACGCGACGAGGTCGCGCGCATACCGGAGCGATACTCTGACCGCCGGCGCGAGACGCTCAGCGCAGTGTTGCGCCATTCGCAGCCGCGGATTCAACGTCATGACGCGCTTGACGGCTTCCCTGACCTGCTCCATGTCTCGACGCTCCGTACTCGAATTGTCGTTGCGGCGCAGCCATGTGAAAATACCCACGTTCGCGCCCCTGCAACTTCCGTCATTCGGAGATCTTCGTCCTCTGCTGCGACTATCCGGCACTGGCCGCATCATCTGTCGCGCGCAACGCAGCGTTGGCCATGACCAGCAGCCCAGCATCGTGATCGCGCAGCGCCGAATCGATTGTGTCGAAAGCGGTCTTCAATTCCTTGCGCGCCGGCTTCGTTGCCTGCCGCTTTCAGAAATGAATTCAGCCTCCCTTTTCAGTCGCTTGACCAGCTTCGCCCCGCACCGGCTATCGAGCGTGCCTTCACGGACGAACGAGTTGATTTGCATTGTCAGTGCCACCAGCGTCGCTTCGGTCGTTTCATTTGAGCCGCCGATATCGTCGGACAGGGATTCCTTGCTCATCAGAGTTCTCCCGGCTTTTGCCCGTCGAATCAAACAGGCTGGAAGCGATCACACAAACTTTTAATCAAAAAATAGTTACAAAAGTCTGTCCCGGCGCGGAAAGGCGTGGCCTGCGCGAAGGCGATATTACGTACCTTACATAAGCTTAGCAGCCGGCGCCGCAGAAAGGCTCCGCTTTCGCCAAATGGCCATCTCGGCCATAGCGGATGCGAATGGGAAGACGAAGGACAGAGAAGCGCCCGTTATGGATGCTCCCGGTTGCGGATTGCGGTCACAGTGCTTTTGGCACTTGTGTGGCTGGAAGCGAACCTGGACGCTCCCCTTTGCAATGAGCCGGGGGCCACCACGCTCATTCCGCCGAATGCAATGATTGCCATGGTCAGGCGCGCCGCGGCTCGTACGCCCGCAAGAGCAGAACGGTTGCACTTATAGTAGGACACGCTCGTGCCTAAAGGCAGGCCGGGGGACGTCGCATGCCCAGGCCTTCCGGCTAAAGTCGGCGGCGCGAAACGGCCATTCGCGCTGTACAAAGCGAAATCATTGCGAACGTCCCAAAACGCTGCCGGATCGTTGACCAGCCTACGCGACGGAGACAACGAACGTGGTACGCTGGAAGCGGTCGCGTACAGGTGACGAAGGGCCCTATGTCCGTAGAGGGGCGCGTGCCGCCGATCACAAAGGGGCGCGGTTCAGATTGCGAATGCATTTTGCGCTGTGGCAGCACGCGGCCCGGCCTGTGTGAAAACGTGCTGATCGCCTAAACTGAAGCAACGCATTCAGATCGGGTGGGCATATGAAGCGATTCGTCGAAGGCGAAGACCGAAGACAAGCCGTCTTGCTACCCGAGTATCTCGACGACTATGTCGCCGACGACAACCCGGTCCGTGTAGTGGATGTCTTCGTCGACGAACTTGATCTGCGTGATCTCGGCTTTGACGGAACTGCGCCAGCTACAACAGGGCGGCCTTCTTATCATCCATCCGTTCTGCTTAAGATATATATCTACGGCTATCTCAATCGCATTCAGTCGAGCCGGCGCCTGGAGCGCGAGACTCAACGCAATATCGAGCTCATGTGGCTCACGGGCCGCCTTTCACCGGATTTCAAGACCATTGCCGACTTTCGCCGTGACAACGGCAAAGCGATTCGCAATGTATGCCGGCAATTCATCGTGTTGTGCCGTAACCTGGACCTGTTCTCAAAGTCGATTGTGGCCATTGACGGCAGCAAGTTCAAAGCCGTCAACAATCGTGATCGCAACTTCACGAGTGGTAAGGTCCGGGCACGCATGCAGCAGATTGATGAGAGCATCGCGCGTTACCTTGCGGCGATGGAGACCTCGGACCGGACGCAATCCGATGTCGCCGAGGCGAAGACGAGCCGCATCAGCGACAAGATCAAGAAGCTCAGGCAGCAGATGCAAGACCTCAAGGCAATGGAGCAGCGACTGCGCGACTCACCCGATGGACAGGTCTCGCTGACTGATCCGGACGCGCGTTCCATGGCCGCCAGCGGTCGGGGAACAGGGATGGTTGGCTACAACGTTCAGACGGCCGTTGATGCCACGTCGCATCTGATCGTGGCACACGAGGTCACCAATCTTGGCAATGATTGTAACCAGCTGACGAACATGGCCGGGCAGGCGCGAGCGGCTACTGGCATCGAAAATCTGACCGTTGTTGCTGACCGGGGGTACTTCAAGGGCGAGGAAATCCTGCAATGCGATGAGGCGGGTATTACGGCATTCGTTCCCAAACCACTGACGTCGGGCAGTAAAGCAGATGGGTACTTCGGCAAGCAGGACTTTGTCTACGTTGCCGAAGATGATGAGTACCGTTGCCCAGCGCAACAGCGGCTCACCTGGCGTTTCACAAACATCGAGCACGGTATGACGCTGCATTGCTACTCGAGTTCGGCTTGTGCTACCTGCGCAATCAGAAAGCAATGCACATCCGGGAAGCAGGCCCGCCGGATAAAGCGCTGGGAGCATGAGGGCGTAGTCGAAGCAATGCAGCAGCGACTCCATCAGAAGCCGGAAATGATGCGCATACGCCGTCAGACCGTGGAGCATCCGTTTGGTACGCTCAAGTTCTGGATGGGCGCGACGCACTTCCTGATGAAGACACGCGAGCATGTCAGCACCGAGATGAGTCTGCATGTGCTCGCATACAACCTCAAGCGTGTCATGGCGATCTTAGGCACTGCGGCGTTAATGCAAAAGATGAGGGCCTGAAGAGAGGCCTTACATCAAACCGGCTGCACTGCGGCGAACCGGAGCGCTTCTGGAACTCGTCGATGAATCTTCGCATTCTGACCAGCCCGAAGGTCCTCCAACCATACAGCGGGCTAAAACAGCCGCCAATGGCCGTGATCGAAGGTACGAACTCGTCGAGCCACATCGGTTCGCGTTTTTACACAACCTGGGCCATCTTCGGGCATTCACCCACGCCGTCGCGCAGACATTCGAACGTCGGCTCCGCACCAGATGCCGTTGAAAAAGCTTGACGGACTACCTCAGGGCGTGAAACCGGCGTTCGCCAGCGCTTTGTAGGCCGCTCCGAGAGGTCGATTTTCTCACCGGCGATTTGAAAAAACAGAGCAGCGACTTTTTCAACAGCATCGGCCATGAAGGGTCATTCGGCAGTGCCATTGATCCGCCATTCCGGCGTCGGCTTTGCTCGATAAGCCGCCACGGAGGCCCGCTGGCCACCAGCGGTTCTGCTCCCCAGAAGACATTTCGCCGATAAGAGGGACAGGCCATGCGTACGACATTCACTACCGCCACTTTCGCCAGCCACCACACGCTCAATAGGGCGCAAACCATCACGAGAAAATTCGGCCTGGCTGCCACCGGTACCCTTTCGATCCTGTTCGTTGCGCGGCGGAGGGGCAGGCGCATCTCCACTGCCGGCCGCCGCCGCAACACGTCTTCCGCTATCACACCACTTGGCGACTGACCGCCAGTTTCATACGCTAGAGGTGCGCCTTTCGTTGTTCGACTTCTTGGGCTTTCCACGCGACACGCTTTTTTCAAAAGGAGAATAGTGATGGCAAACGCGACCAAGTGGGCCACGGTTCTAAGCCACTGCATTGCCGGGTCAGGTCAAAAAACAGCAAGTCGCGTTTCTTGTTGGCGCTGCCTTCGCGTTTGGCTCAGGGTCCTCTGCGCCCTTCTGCTGGCGGGCAACCTCGCCCAGGCTGCTACTATCCATGGCGGCGATATCCTGGTTGTCGACGCTCGTGCGAGCAAGCTGTTTCTTGTAGATCCCAGGACTGGCGCCCGCACTGTCATCAGTGACTTTCTGGATCCGTCACAAGGGCCCGTGGACAGATCGTTTCTCGCGGGCGTCGCCATAGGACGGGGGCAGATATTCGTCACCGCTGCCACCGTCGGCATTTACGCGGTTGATCCACGTACCGGTAACCGAACCCTTGTGAGCGACTTTACTAGCGGAGCATTTCGTGGAGACGTCTTTGGCTCGGCAGTGGATGCGTCCGGACGTCTCATGACAAACTGGGCGCAACCGCAATACGGTGGCGCTCCGAGGTCAATTGTTCGCATAGATCCACTGACGGGCACCCGCGTTGTGGTCAGCGATCTCACGAACACAGCCCAAGGCGACGTGTTCAATTGTTGTGTCGCGTACTTTACCGACCTCGCGCTCGAGAAAACCGGGGCGATCGTCGCAAGCGTTACGTGGTTCATCCCCGTCGGCCCGAGCCGGGACGTAGGAGACATGTACCGGGTCGATCCGCTTAGGGGTCAACGATCGCTGCTCAGCGATTTCACCAACCCGGCACAGGGTGCCACCGACCTGGTACCCTCAACCGGCATTGCCATCGAAACCTCCGGGCAGATCCTGGTCAATTCGCACGGGTCGGCAATTGCGCCCGTCCCCAAAAATCTACTGCTGCGAATTGATCCCAATACCGGGAACCGTGCTGTGGTCAGCGATTTCGACAATGTTGCGCAAGGACCGCTGGGGTGGCGCCTTTCCGGCATCGCCCTGGAGCAGCGGGGGGCGGGTGGAATAATTGTGGGCGCCGGTAACCCAGCGAATCGGGCCGCCGAGCCAACCGTGCTCTTCCGGATTGACCGGCAGACCGGGCAACGGACTTTGCTTAGTAATTCGAGCGATCCGAAACAGGGACCTCCGTTCGTATGGATCTTTGAGATTGCGGTTGTGCCGGAAAACGCCAACGATGCGGGCTTTGTTGCCGCACCGCCAATAAATTCGTTCGCGAGTCCGTTCGGACCAGTCAAATGAAATGCAGCGCAGTCACTCGAAATTCGTCGAGGCCTCAGGTGTTCCTGGGAGCGTTGAGATTGAAGAAGATGCCCACGTCGCTGGCCTTGGGTGGCCGCGGGCATGGATTGATAGCCACGGTAGTGACGTCACCTTTGCCGCGGACAGCAGTTTCAGGGGCAATGGAATCGGCGGTAAGTGCGCCGGCATCCGACTCTGGAGGCGGCGGTCTCCAACGCAGTGGTCCTGCTGTGCTCGCCCAGCCCGTGGAGAGAGCTGAAGGGCAAGGCAGTAAATTGCCCGATACGGATAATACGGCCGCGTCGAAGGCGAAGCCTGCGCCAGCTGTGATGAAAGACTTTCTTGCAGACACGCAAGACGCCGTCGTTACGAGGTATCGTGTCGTATCGGAACCGACCGACGACTTTGTTCACGACAGCCCTCGGAAGGCGATAGCGTTTGCGGTGCTGGGCGGCGTGATTGTCGGGATGCTGGGCGCCCGCTGACGATGTGACTGTCGGGGCGGCCCTCAAAAGAAACAAACGGTGTTGGCCGGTTGTGGAGTGCGTCCGGTCAGACGGGCACACTCCTGTTCGCAGACTTACACAGTGCCAGCCGCGCCGGGGCGCCGCTGGCGAAAGCCGCACGGCACTAACGGCCGAGAGCCTCGGCCGCCAATTCTCCTCGGCAATCAGGGACAGTCTCTGGGCGGTGGCCTTTTCTTCTTCCAACGTAGCGGCCAAAAGTTTGACAGACTCTGTTTCGCCCAACTGTTTCGCCAGCGCTATCAACGAGCCATATCCTGCAATTTCGTAGTGTTCCACTTTCTGCGCCGCTGCGATAAGCGCCGTGTCCAGCAGTGGGCTCATTTCATCTCGTCGATCTGCTCCTGACCTTCCTCGTTAGGACCCTCCATGGCAAGCATCTGATGCGCTTGAGCTTGATTCCAGTAGCCTCGACGACCCGGTCAATTCTCTCGATCTGACCACGCGCTTCCTCCAGATGCATCTCGAATGCCGACCTGAGGCCCCGATTGGTCGACGCCCGTGCCATCCTGGGCAGCGACTTCGTCATCTGCTTTTCCGCGCTATAAATATCCGACAGCATAGCTCTTGTATGCGTCGATATCGACCATGACAATCCCGAGGCGACTGCGGCCGTCTTTCGAGAACTCCGGCTGCGATTGAAGTGCCAGTTCGCGGTCGAAGTACCGGCGGTTAAAAACGCCGGTCAGTCCGTCCCGGAACGCAAACCCATGCAATTGACTTCGCTCATCTGCGAGGCGTTGCTCTGCCGAGAAGTGTCGCTTGTCGGCCAACCTCGTCTCCACGATGCGCCCGGTTTTCAAATCCCCCTCACGATATTCCTGTCGGAACTAGTACAAGATCCCTCAAATAGCTTTAATAATTGTCTGGCTGCAAATAAGGTTGCAGGAGCGTGACAACCAGTTGAGCCATTTCGGCGAGCGAACCTGAGCCAGGCAGAGGTTCCCATCGCCCGCTATGGCTACGAAAGGCCGCACCATAAAGATTGCGGCCGAGTTCACTCAGGCGTGCCACAACGGTCGACTCCTGATTGTCCAGGCGCTTGATCAGCAGATGACGCCCGTAAGCCTGCGTGACCACCTGGTCGTGGCCCAACAATTCGCGCAGCTGACGCTGCAGTTCGCTTGCATGATGTTTCGCGGGTAAGGCAGGCATGACCGCTCCGGTTCAGGATGCGCCAGTTTGCAACGGGTAGCCGCGGAAAGTCCATCTGAAGGGACGTGCCGTCTGGTTGCGCTCGCGGATGAACTGCTCTGTACGCTCGCGAAGATGCGCCGTGCTGGTGTGGCTGGCGTGACGTAGCACACGGCGCGTATAGAGCCCAAACCACAGTTCGATCTGGTTCACCCAGCTCGCGTGCAAAGGGGTGAAATGGAAATGAAACCGTCCATCGTGCCGCGCATTGAATGCCTGCCACACGGCCTGGGCGCGATGCGTGTTCAGATTATCCCAGATCACATGCACCTGCTTGCCCGGATACGCGGCTGCCACACTGTCCATGAAAGTCACCAGGTCGTCTTGGGTACGCCGGTCGCGGCAGCTTCCCAGTACCCGTCCGGTATGAACATCCAGCGCGGCAATCAGCGACTGCGTACCGTGACGGATATATTCAAATTCCCGGCGGCGCAACCGTCCGGCTGCCGGGGCGCGCCCTGGATGCTTGCGCTCGATGGCCTGGATGCCGGTCTTCTCGTCAATACTCAGTACCACCGCATTCTTCGGCGCCTTGCGGTACAGCTTGCAGATCACGTTGACCTTCTCGCGAAACGCCGGATCCGGACTATGCAGCCACTGCTGCACCCGATGCGGGCGAACGTCGCCAGCCTGCAGGATGCGCTGCACAT
Source organism: Paraburkholderia sp. RL17-337-BIB-A (assembly GCF_046025895.1). Classification (NCBI taxonomy): domain Bacteria; kingdom Pseudomonadati; phylum Pseudomonadota; class Betaproteobacteria; order Burkholderiales; family Burkholderiaceae; genus Paraburkholderia; species Paraburkholderia sp. RL17-337-BIB-A. Next base: position 332,751 of record NZ_JARESY010000003.1, read on the forward strand.
GGCTGCGACTGATTTGTTCGACGATCCCTCGCTCGACTGCACGCGTCACAATCTCATCGAGCGTCGGCGTGGCCCGACCTTGCGCTTCCTGCACTTCACACGCCAGTGCGATCAGCTGCAGCCGCGTCTCCTGCGTGATGCGCGGCGGACGACCACTGCGCTCTGCCTCCCGAATCCCCTGCGCGCCTTGCCGCGCAATGCGCTGGCGCCACTGGCTGACGGTCTGCACGGACACGCCCAGTTCCTGTGAGATCGCCGCGCTCGTGTAGCCCTCGTGAGCCATTAACGCGATGCGTGACCGTGTCACATCGCGCTGTGCAGCCGTCGTGCGTCGGATCAGCGACTGCAGCTCCTGTCTTTCCTTCCTGGCCAGCTTCACTGGCGTTGCATGGCGTCCTCGACTCATACCGCCAGGATAAACCATGCAATCAATTATTAAAAGTAATTGCGGGATGTTGTACTAGGCGCCCACCGGAATATCCTGTAATCTTCGGTTACGTTAGAAATGTTGCGTAACAATTCGATTCCAGTGACATCGAATCTTGAGAGTAGTCGCATGGTCTGTCCGAAGACGAGCATTCGCGATGGGGTTCGCCGTGATCGGTCAGGAGTACGGTGTATTGAACGGACAATTCGAGTTGCGAATGAGAGGCCCGATATTCGGATTGACTAGATGACCTACCGACGGCGCTATCACATTCTCAATGACAGGGTCCTTCGAGAGGAAATGCGCATCCATGGGCGCTACGACCGGAAGGGAAGATTGAAGAGGGGATCGCGGACTAGGAGACTCCTCTCCAAATGTCCGATGTGCGCCCGAGTGCTGCCATCTGCATCCCGATCGCCTCGGACCAGCATCTTGAAATGCTTCATCGCCGTTTTCCGGATTACAACCCGGTCGCGCCGTCCAATGCGGACGCGCTGGTGCTGGCAGGCGACATAGCAAACAGTTCGGCCGCCATCGACCTGTTTGGGCACTGGCAGGTATGAGTGGGATCTTGGGGAGACTCGACGGCGACGGGATCATAGTCTCCCGCGTTCGCCCGGCGCGCCGTGCTGGCAGCCGACACCACGACGCGTCGGCGGCCAGCGAGAAATCGGGCGAGCGCCTGTACGTGGACTTACCCGCGATAAAGCGTTGCGCGCGGGCTTCAAAACACACAGAGTGTCCAAAGGACGTGCGGCAGTCCTGCCATGACCGCCACGGCGCATCACGGGCCAATTTGCAGCGCGACGGGTTCTGAACGGGCCAACGAATAGCTGGGGCCGTGACACCAGTCGCCGCGGTTCGAATGTCTGACCTATTCCAACTGTCCTGGCCGCCCAGCCCTACATGCAACTCACATAGACCTGAGAATGGCTTTCCGGACGGTGCCACCTAGCCACGCGGTGATCCCCGAACGGCTGGCAATAACGATCGTCCGGCGAGGTCCGAGGACGATGGCGCCCACGCACAACGCCAGCAGCAGCGTGACGCGCGGCGCGTCGGCCAGCGAAGCGATCAGGCCGACCGCAGGAGACCGCGTCTGTCCGTGAACGGCCGGGACCGACGGTGGCGTGCTATTCGCCGCCAGCAACGCTATGCGTGATTCCGCCATGCGCAGCAGGATGGCGGTCTCGGCTCCCCTATTGGTCGGTACGCGGTTCATTTTAGCGCCTCCTTCAACGTGTCGAGATCGCTCCGGAGCTCCCTCTGCAGAAGATGAAGCGAACGTCCCGGTTTCTGGGAACGAATGAAGAGCAGAGAGACAACGGAAACAACCAGCCACATCGCGGCAACACCCCAGACCACCGGAAGGAAGACCGTAAATTGAATTTCATCAAACTCGGAGGGCGCAATACGTGAGTAGGCGTTTTCTCTCGCTGAGATCCCGTCTTTTATCCCGCCTCGGTGATCGTCAGATCCCTCAGTGTGGATTCGGCGAATTCCGTCCGCCTTCATGGAAGAAGGCTTCGGCGCGTGAGCAGAGATTCGTCGAGTCAACGCGCTCGGACACCGGCGGGGTGCGTGCACCTGAGGACGGACACGAAACTGAAAGTTCTCTCCAAAAGCTTCGCAGTTGCAGCACTGTTGTTGATTTTTGCGGGGACCGGATCCGCGCCGAATTCAGGCGCGGCCCGCGAGACTGGAGTGGGTGGTGTAGGGATGGCCCGCGCCGGGGCGGGGATGCGAGACGCCAACGTCGCTGAGACGTCTCCAGGTGGCGATCGACCGCGCATGCCTGGCGCAATCCGCGCGCCTCACTCTGCGTCGGCGGCCTTCGGACGACGCGAGACGGCGCCGGATAACCACGGTGCGAGCGCGCCGGCTGCTGATCAGGGGGTGACGCGCGGAGGACCTGAGAATCCAAGCGGACTGAAGAAGCCCGATTGACTCGCCAGTGTGTCAGGAACGGCTCTGGGCTCCGATCGTGAAGCGATTGACGCGCAGTTCAGGAGAAGATGAGAAACGGTCAGTGGACGCCTCCAATCATGCGCGCATGCTTGCCGGTTGGAGAGCAGTCCGTCTGCCAGACGACAGGCCGCTATCCATCTGACGGCGCCCGGGTTGAGGCCGTACACTTGCCGACAGGAAGCACAGCATCAGAACTCGGAAAGACCGACAGGAGGTGAATGGAAATGGAGCTGAAGCCTTTAACCTGCAGCTAAGGCAGTGCCGTACTTGTCCCATTCGCCCTGATGATCCGCGAACAACCATTGATTTTTCGATCTTGGCAATTCATCGCTTCTGCTTCCGCGGTCGACCGTCCCCGACACAGGCCCGTGTCGGGCGTCCTCTTCCTTGACAGCGGTCGCGAGCCTGGCGCTTCAGGACCGATTCCATTAGGACCGGACATTGGATGGGCAAATCAGGTATGCCATGTAAATCCAAAGTGGTTCGCGCGCCCGCACTGCACACGCACTCAAGGAGCGAGCATGAACCAGAACATGGCGAGCGTGGCAGCGCCCATTGCAATCGTCGCGGCCCACCCGGTGATGCGAAGGTGCACTGGAATCATGAAGCTGCCCATGATCTTCGGATTCACCGCCATGAACATGATCAGTCCCATGATCGGGACGGAAACCACGCCGTTGATCACGGCGCTCCAGTAAAGCGCCTTAATGGGATCGATCCGTGTAAAGCCGATCACGAGACCGACTAGCGTCGACAGGGCGATGATGCCGTAGAAACGTTTTGCCAGTTGCGGTTTCAGGGCGAGGCTGTTCCGCCAGTTGAACGTACCGGCCATCGCGTAGGCTGCTGATCCCGCGAGCACTGGCAACGCGAGCAGGCCCGTGCCGATGATCCCCAGACTGAAAAGAGTGAACGCGAAGTTTCCAGCGATGGGTTTCAGGGCAACAGCGGCCTGTGAGGACGTCTGTATGTCAGTCACGCCGTGCGCGTTCAAGGTCGCGGCAGTCGTCAGGATAATGAAAAAAGCCACCGCGTTCGAGAATCCCATCCCGATCCAGGTGTCCATCCGGATGCGGCGCAGGTTAGCCTGGCCCTGCCCAGGTGCGTTTTTGAGTGCGCGCTGGCCCGTTTCGGCGCGCATCTCTTCCACCTCCTGTGAAGCCTGCCAGAAGAACAGGTACGGACTGATGGTGGTGCCCAATACAGCGACGACTGTCGTGAGGTAGTCGCTTTTCCAGGACAGGTGCGGAATGAAGGTACGGACCAGCACGGTCTGCCATGGGACCTGGACGACAAACACCGTGGCCACGTAGGCGAACAGCGCGAGCGTCAGCCACTTCAGTACGCGTACGTAACTGCGATAGGGAATGAAGAGCTGCAACAGCACGGATATCAGTGCAAGTGCAACGGTGTAAAGACGTGCTGGGCCGCCGATTACCAGGTTGACCGCCGCGCCCATTGCCGTGGGGTCGGCCGCGATGTTGATCGTATTGGCGACCAGCAGCAGGACCACAGAGCCGTAGAGTAGCCATGCGGAATAGTGCCGCCTGATGTTTGTTGCAAGGCCGTGACCGCTGACGCGCCCCAGTCGCGCGCTGACTATCTGGATGGCGACCATCAGCGGATAGGTGATGATGATGGTCCACAGCATGTTGAAGCCGAACTGCGCACCCGCCTGCGAATAGGTCGCGATACCACTGGGATCGTCGTCCGCGGCGCCGGGAACCAGGCCCGGGCCGAGCTTTTCCAGCCACGACTGAACCTCGGGATCCGGCTTGTCGGACGGGTTGATGTCGATGTCCATCACGGTGCCTGTGAGAAGCGTGCGTGGAACATGGCGCGAGCGGAGACGGTCTGTTCCATGAACCTTTGAACTGGAAGCAGTCGCATGTCGCGCGGCACCGCCGGAAGCCACCAACCGGACGTGCGATGCACGCCTGTCAGCAACCGACGCTGAGCATGGGCTCCGTCGATCCTGAATCCTCTTTTGGCCGGAGCGCTTCGCCCGACCCGTGCAACTCACTGCGTCCGACGACATCGTCCGGATCCAGGCTTCGACCGCACGCCGGGCAACCGGGCTTCAGTTTTGCGAACGGTCCGTCTCCGCCGTCGTACGTCCCAGAAGGGGTCAGGTTACGCAGCCCCGTCCGATGCCGGCGGTCGGAAAGATCGCCGATGTCCAGGCTTTCGATGAGGGCTCCGCGATGTCCGCATGGCCATTCGACGTAAGTGAAAATGCGGGTTTTCATGATGGCCTCCTACCGGTCAACAGCAGCGCAGCATGAATCGGTCCAAGAAGCTATTCATGGGTCCGCGGGGCGGGGAACACTCATGCCCCGGCTCCCCGCTTCGCTTGACTGCAAATGCCCGTTGCAGTTTCAGGCTCCGTATGTCTGCGCTGCCTGGCAGCAATCGTGTGGACATCCACTGCGTTCGTCTGCAGTGCATCTTTTCCGTGGAGTGCATGGGTTGGCTGTGCACCCGTCAATACGCAACACGAACCGATGACCGGCGCGATCGCGGCCTATCGCGCATTCGACCGGCAAACCTTTGGACCAAGGTCAAGCTACGAGCCGTAGACGACTCCCGGCACGACGGTTGCTGACTGTCAGATCACCACTGTCAAAAGAAAAGATTGCGCATGAGTTTCCCCGCTTTTCCCGGCCGGTATCTGACTTCATGACACTCGACCAGCGTCTTCGAAGCATGCGCAAGACCATGCGCGACATGTTCGGCATCTCCCGGCTGCGTGCCGCCCAGGAAGATATAATTCGCAGCGAGCTGGAACGGAGCGATACGCTGGCCACGATGCCGACAGGCGCCGGGAAGTCGCTGTGCTATCAACTGCCCGCGCTGCATCTGGACGGCATGACGCTGGTCGTGTCGCCGCTCATCGCGCTGATGAAGGATCAGACGGACACACCACTTGCGACCGGCATCGACTGCACGCTGGTCAACAGCACGCTGCGAAGGCGTGCGGAACGCGAGGCGCCGGACGTATCGCGGCAGGCGAGAGCGGCATTGTGTTCGTGACGCCGGAGCGCCTCGCGCAACCGGCGTTCATCGACATATTGCGTTCCCATACTGAGCACCGCGTCGGACTCGTGGTCGTCGATGAAGCGCATTGCTTGTCGCGATGCGGTCACGACTTCCGGCCGGCCTTCCTCGAACGCGGTAACGGCGCTTGGCCATCCGTCGGTGCTCGCGTTGACCGCAACGGCGACAGCCGCGGTGCTGGACGACATCGTTCGCTCACTTGGCTTTCGCGAGCCGCGCGTCGTTCGCACCGGCACGTTGCGTGAAAACCTGCGCTACCGGGTCGTGCAGGTCAGTACGGCCGACGGCAAAGACGGCGCGACGCGGGCCGTGGAAGCGAAGCGTGAACAACTGCGCGAGCTGATCGCATCGTTGTCCGGCAACGGTAGCGGACTTCGACCGCATCTACGGCTGGCTCGTCGAGGCGGGCGAATCGGTTTCGCGTTATCACGGCTGCCTCGCCGACAATGTGCGCAAAGCGGCGCAGGAGCAGTTCATGTCCGGTGCGACGCGCGTGATGGTCGCCACCAACGCATTCGGCATGGGCATCGACAAAGCGGACATCCGCTCCGTGATTCACTATCAGATGCCTGGCAGCCTCGATGCCTATTACCAGGAGACAGGCCGTGCAGGGCGCGACGGCAAACCGGCCGACTGCGTGTTGTTGTTTGATCTGAACGACCGGCGCATCCAGCATTTTTTTCTGGCGGGCCGCTACCCGAGCCCGGAACTTGCGCAACGCGTGTACGACGCGCTGGCGGCGCATCGCGAGGAGAACGCGAAGGGCGCAACCCTCGCTACGCTCAAGCGCGACATGGCCGAGGTCGGTGCCGGCAAGCTGGAGGTTCTGTTGAACATGTTGGTGGAGGCGCATCGCCGGCCGTGACCGGCAGCGCCGCTACCGGTTGCTCACGCAGGCAGCGTCCAGCGATGCTGCCGCTGAAACGGCGCGCGAGTCAGTAGCGAAAGGCGCAAAACAATTCGAGCAGATGAGCGTGCACGACAAGGAGACCTTGCAAAAGATGATTGACTACGCGCAGACCAGTCAGTGCCGCTGGCGCGCGATTCTCGATTACTACGGTGATACGCCGCAAATGGAGCGCTGCGGCGTGTGCGACAACTGTCTGAATCCGCCGCAGATCGACGTGCGTTCCGGCGCGGATGTCGTCGTCCTCGACACCTTGTTGCCCGCGCAACCGCGCACAAGCGAACCGCACGGGTCGCGTGACTGGGCACCCGGCGATCCGGTTCGCGTACCGCGTTACGGCGCCGGTGAAGTTGCGCTGGCGAGCGGTGAACAGGTGGTGGTGCAGTTTCCCGACGGCCGCACGCGAACCTTGATGCCGAGCTGTGTGCAAGCGGCGCGACGACGCCCGGAATAGCGCCTGGCAAAGCGTTGCCGCTGGCTTCGATGCGGCGCGAAAACAAAGGGCAGTCCGCGGTCAATCGTTGGCCACGAGGCGTACGGTTGCCAGCCGAGCAGTTGGCGCGCACGCGTGATATCCGGCTGGCTGTGGGTCGTCGGTCGGCAATGGGCGCAATTCAGGCAGCGAGGTGGAAGCCGCGATCGCCACGATGCGCCGGGCAATCGCGAGCATCGTCACCTCGTATGGCTTGCCTGGATTGACCGGACCACCGTCGAGTTGACAATCATTGAAGGGCTTCCTGGCCGTCGGAGAAGGGGCGACCGGGGTCTACAGTTGAGAGGCAAACGATCGACTGACCCGTTCAGGAGGCTCAACCGAGGTATGCCGGCCATGATCTGTACTCGAATATCGCCGTGGTGGCCGTAATCAACGAGCGGGGACCGGGTACGGTACTGCAAGCGGCTGACAATGATCTCAGACTGGCTCTGGCAGCGTTCGCGCCTTATCGGCTGAGCGGGAGGGAGTGCTGGTGGACGGCTGATGATCGATGCCCCGAAACCCGTCACGGTTGGGGGCGCCGTCCATCGCAATGACGCTGGGGGCGGATCGCATGACCATCGTCATATCCGTCGACGAGCCAAACGGCTACGACCAAACCCGGTACGTCAGCTCGTCGCGCGCCGGTCGACTTCCTTTCGACCTTGTTCGGCAACATGCACCTGCCGACGCATTGCAAGTACGGAAGGCGGGACTACCCGGCGACGGGCCAGCGCCCACGGGAGCGCGCGCATCATGGCGAGCACATCACGCACGAAAGCGCCTTCGTGCCACAGAACGGCGAAGGCTCGCCCGGTCGCGCAGCATGCGTCGCGCAGTGGCAGACGCAGCCAGGAAATCCATGCTGCATTGCGTGCCAGCAGCCGTCGTCTCAAACGGCTGTCCTGCGTCCGCGACGGATGATGATGCACCACCATCGAGTCCACATAAACGATTGCGCCGCCGGAAGTGAGTACGTCGAGCGCAACCAGTTCTTCTTCCCCGCCAATGAAAAGGCGCGGCTGGTAACCGCCGACCGCGCGAAACACATCGGTCCGGAAAACGCAGGCACCCGCCAGGTAGCCTGTCAGCGACGGGCCGGGCAAATCATGGCTCTCCAGTGGGCTGTTGCGCATACGAACACACGTCTCGTCCAGTTCCAGCGACTTGCCCACCAACACGCGGGCGCTCAGCACGGCGGCACGCGGTGTCGCGTCGAACACACGAACCGCCCGCGCCAGGGAGCCGGGCTCCCACCACATATCGTCGTCACAGAAGGCGACGTAGTCGGTCGTTACGCGCGCGACGGCCCGGTTGCGGCCAGCGGCGCCGAGATTTGACAGGCACTGCACGACGCGCACACCCGGCGTGCCTGCCTCGATCAGCGCGACGGTTCGGTCGCTCGAAGCGTTATCGGCGACGATGATCTCGGGCTGCTCCGGCAACGCAACCAGGCGCGAGAGGGTGCACATGACTTCCTTCGCCCGGTTATGCGTCAGGACGACTACCGAGATGCGCTGCGCGACCGACCGGTCCCGGGAATTGGCATCCATTTTCATTGCAAGCCTCGCGGTTTGTCGCTTGACAGAAATCACTCGCCCGTCGGTGTCCGTTGCGGAGTCGACCCAGACGCCACTACTCGACGGGATCGCCGTGGCAGGGGCTGCCGTCCATTGCCTTTTTCCGTCTCGCCTTGCCGAGATCATCACGAAGGCCTCGGGCGTGCGCGGGCCTTGCCAGTTTCAGGCACTGCCGCATCAGACGGCCGCACACGCACCTTCATGTCGAGCTATGTGCGAGTGGCGCGGCGAAGCCGCCCGGCATAGCGCCACACAGAGCCTCGCTGCTGGCCGCGATCCGTGCGCGGAAATAACGGGCGGTGGCGGCCAGACCGTCGTCCAGCGATATCTGCGGTTGCCAGCCAAACAGCTCTCGGGCACGCGTGATATCCGGCTGACGATGCCAGGGGTCGTCGGTCGGCAAGGGGCGCAACTCCAGAGGTGACGTGGAAGCGGTGATCGCCACGATACGGCGGGCCATCTCGCGCATCGTCACCTCGTGGGGATTGCCGAGATTCACCGGGCCCGCCGGATTGTCGTCGGTGTTCATCAAACGGATGAACGCATCGATCATGTCGTCCACGTAGCAGAACGAGCGCGTTTGCGAGCCATCGCCGTAGAGCGTGATCGGCTCGCCCTGCAGCGCCTGCATCATGAAGTTCGATACGACGCGGCCATCGGCGGGATGCATGCGCGGCCCATACGTGTTGAAAATGCGGGCAATCCGGATCGACAGCCCATGTTGGCGCCGGTAATCCGTGAAGAGCGTCTCGGCGCAGCGCTTGCCTTCGTCGTAGCATGAACGCGGGCCGGTGGGATTCACATGTCCCCAGTAGTCTTCGGTCTGCGGATGCACGAGCGCATCGCCATACACTTCGCTTGTCGACGCCTGGAAGATCTTTGCCTTCACGCGTTTGGCCAGTCCGAGCATATTGATCGCACCGTGCACGCTGGTCTTGGTGGTCTGCACGGGATCGTACTGGTAATGGATGGGAGAAGCGGGGCAGGCGAGGTTGTAGATTTCAGCCACTTCCACGTAGAGCGGAAAGGTGACGTCGTGGCGCAGCAGTTCAAAGTTGGCGCAATCGAGCAGATGCGCGATGTTGTCCTTGGTGCCGGTGTAGAAGTTATCGACGCACAGCACGTCGTGCCCTTGTGCGACGAGCCGCTCGCATAGATGCGAGCCGAGAAATCCAGCGCCGCCGGTAACCAGAATCCGCTTGCGGGTGAGTTCTTTCATGGTGCATCGTCCTTCGGTGGAGTGCGGCGGGTGCTGGGTCAGGCAGCGACGTGCTGCAGCGTGTCATGCCAGTCCTGGGCGAAACGGTCGATATGGAAGCGCTCGAGCGCGGTGCGTCGCGCGCCTTCGCCGAGACGCCGCGCTTCGCCGGGATCGCGCAGTAGCGCCCGCATGGCTTCCACTAACACGTTCACATCCGTGTGGATGAAACCGTTTTCGCCGTTGCGGATCACGGTGGCCAGTTCGGTGGTTGCTAGACCCACGATCGGCATACCGATCGTCATGGCCTCTACGACTGCCAACCCGAGGCTGGTCCAGCGAATCGGATTGAAGAAGAAGCGATAGCGCGCACTGAAAGCGGCCAGATCGAGATTGCCGATTTCGCCAATACCACCCAGGCGCTCCGCTTCCATGCCGACGAGATCGAGCGGCACGCGCGTGCGGATTTCGCTGAATACATCCGCGCCGAGCCGCCGTCCGCGCTGCGCCAGGTGGTTCACCACCACGATGCCGCGCTCAAGCTCACCGCTGTAACGCACGCCCGCGGGCACGAACACGCCGTGCTCGATGACACGCGTCGGCGTGACGCCGCAGTCCCACATCAACTGGTTGAAGTGGGTGACGTGAACCAGCAGCGTGTCGGGGTCGTCGACCCAATGCCATTGCTGGAATGGATTGTCCTGCGGCGGATCGTGCTCGATATAGACGCGCGGCAGGCGCCGTTGCGCCGCGCTCAATACGTGCTTGCGGTCGTGTTCCCAATGGTCTTTGTGCTGGTACAGGATCACGTCGAATTCCTGATCGGGCACATCGTCCACAGCGATTTCGTGGACGTTGTCACCCCACGGCAGAACGCCTGTTTTGCCCGCATAGCCGGGTGGATTGCCCGGTTTGGTGACGAGATAGAAGTCGTGCGGCGTCTGCGTGAGGTAGTACAGGTAATTGCCATGTACGTGCCAGGTCAACACGCGCAGACGGCGGAGGCTATGCAGCATGAGGCATCTCCTTCAAAGTCCGGCTGTCCGCGTGCAATGCGTTCGGCGCGCCCGGACATGCACCCCGAACTTGCGCGAGTTGTGCGCGGGCGGCCTCGACGACGTGTTCGACGCTGACGTTCAATGCACAAGGATGCCCGTACGGGCAATCGCGGTACGCGCACGGCCGGCACGCGGGGTAGTCGGCGAGGACGCGATGCCGTGCGTGGTCCAGCGGCGCCCAGCGGCGCGTATCGCTGCCGGACGCGATCACTACCGATGCCGTGGCCACGGCTGCGGCAATGTGCGAGATGCCGGTGTCGTTGCAGACCACGAGTCGCGCGCGGGCAACCAGCGCGGCCAGTCCACCGAGCGAAGTGGCGCCCGCCAGGTACAGCGCGGGCGCGGTGATCGCGCCTAACACGGCGCCCGTCAGTGCCGCTTCGGCGGCGGTGCCGGTTGGCGATCTGCCAGCCGTCGCCGGCCAGGTGGTCGGCCACCGCGGCAAAACGCTCCGCGGGCCAGCGGCGCGACGGCAATTGCGCGCCGGGATGAATCAGCACAAGCCGCTGTGCTTCCACGCCATGCACCGCCGCAAGCTCGGCGTACTCGTGGCCGTCGCGCCAGGTCAAGGGAAACGCAGATTGCCGTTCGACCACGGGCGCACCGATGGCGCTGGTCAGGGCAAGATAGCGTTCAGACTCTGGCAGGTCGTCTGGCCAGTCAATGAAGCAACCATGCCTCACCGGTTCGCCAGGCTGTACGAAACCGGCATGGGCTCGTGCGCCGAGTTCGTGCAACAGATCATTGGCGATGCCGCCGCTGCCGTGCCACTGGATCGCGAGATCGAAACGCCTTCCACGCATTTGCGAAAAGAATGCGGGTAGCCCGGCGTTCGATTCTGACTGTTCGGGGAAGCCCACCGCGCCGGGAAAGACGATCAACTCGTCGATGAGATCGCCGTAGCGCTCGACGAACGCCTGCGCCCACGGTAACCCGATCAGCGCGATATGCGCTTGCGGGGCTGCATTTCGTAGCGCCCGCAGCGCGGGCACTGCACACAGCATGTCGCCGAGTTGCAGCGCGCGAAAAATGACGATACGGCGCGGCGCGAATGCCGTCAGGAACGAGGGTGCGTTCATAGAAAGAACACCTTGAAGCGAAGGGCGCCATAGAGCCGCCAGAAGATCGAAAGAAACGGAATGGGGATTGACGTCCATGCCATCTCGGCGACGTGCCGCCAACTGCGATCGCGACCGCGCAAACGCATCACGCAGAAGTAGCCCGTGAGTGCCAGCCACGCAATCAGCGCCGTGAGCGCTGTGGGGGCGTTGCCGGCCAGCATACCGCCCAACGCCGCCACCGCACTGCACACAGTCGCGTAATACAGGAGCGGCGGCGTCGCGCGAATGCGTGTTCTGAATAATTCGGGATGTTTCCTGTAGAGCAGCGCGTCGAACTGGCTTTTTTTCTGCTGCGCAATGCTGACCCCCCAGCGCGCGGGCCTGACCGGATGCACGACTACTGCACCGGGCGCGCGCACGATCTCGCCGCCCGCCTGCATCAGCGTGAACTGCAGGTCGGAGTCCTCACGCCATGCCGACGTGAAACGTTCGTCGAAGCCGCCCGTCGTGGCGAGGAACGAGCGGACGACAAAGGCATTCGCGGTCGCGAACTCGGCGCGTTCGAGGCCGCTTGCATCGGCTTCGTAATCGGTCGGCAAGGGCGGTAGCGGCACGACGATCGCTCCGGGGGCGGCCGCGGCGCCGTGCACGAGCGCCGCGACGCCGGCCGTCAGCCAGTGCGGGTCGGGCAGGGTGTCGTCGTCGGTGAAGGCGATCACTGGCGAGCGTGCCTGCTGCCAGCCGGCGTTGCGTGCGCCGGCCGGCCCTTGGGTGCGAGTGACCGGCACATAGCGGACGGCGGGTCCACGCGCGGCCAGGGCTTCGGCAAAGCGCTCGACGCAGGCTCGCGTAGCCTCGTCGGGACCGTCATCGCAGACTACGATCTCGTAGCGCCCGGCGGGAAAATCCTGCTCGGACAGCGCGGCGAGACACGCGGCGAGCATTGCCGGACGACGGTAGGTCGGCACGACCACGGAGACATCGAAATGGGCCGGCAGCGCGCCGGGATAGCCGGACGCGACCGGTTCGCTCACAACGCGCGGGTTGGCCATTGCGCCGGCTGGTTCGATCGGACCGGTCACTGAACTCATGCGCCGGCTCCAGATTTTTTGACGAGGAACGGGCCGATCACAAGCGCGTCGAGAGGCGACGTCCAGAACGATTCGACGGCGTCGCGCGGCGAATTCACCATCGGTTCGCCACGCGTATTGAACGACGTGTTGACGAGAATCGGCACCCCCGTGCGCTGCCTGAACGCGTCCAGCAGGTCGTAATACAGCGGATGCTGCGAGCGGTTGACAGTTTGCACCCGCGCCGTGCCGTCGACGTGCCGCACAGCCGGAATGCGGGCGGCCTTGTCGGCGCGCACGTCGAAGACGAACAGCATGAAAGGCGCGACCTTGGCGTCGACGAACCATTCGTTGGCGTGTTCTTCCATCACCACCGGCGCCACGGGGCGAAAGTCTTCGCGGTCCTTGATCTCGTTGAGCTTCGCCTGCATGTGCGGGTCCACTGGCGAGGCGAGGATCGAACGCGCGCCGAGTGCGCGCGGTCCGAATTCCGTGCGGCCCTGATACCAGCCGATGACCTTGCCGTCGGCGAGCAGATCGGCGGTCTCGCCGGCAATGTCGGACAGGCGCCGGTAGGGCACTTTCGACCAACTCAGGAATTGCTCGATTTCCGCTTCGCCGTATTCCGGTCCGAGATACGCGTGATCCATCACCCAGTGACGCTGGCGGTCGCCGTGCGCGCTGCGCTCCCGGTAGTCGATCCACAGCGCGGCACCCAGCGCCGTGCCGGCATCGCCCGCAGCGGGCTGAACCCAGACGTCGGAAAACGGACCCGCGTCGCGCAGTTTCGAATTCATCACGCAGTTCAACGCAACGCCGCCGGCCATGCCCAGCTTGCTCAAGCCGGTGCGCTGATGCAGCCAGCCCGCCAGTTGCAGCACGGTCTCTTCGAGCACACGTTGCAAGGAGTGCGCGATATCGAAGTGACGCTGTTCAAGCGGAGCGCCGCGTTCGCGCGCTGGTCCGAAGCGCTCGGCAAGACGCGTCGCTTCCACGGTATAGCTCCCATCGTTGCGATAGCGAACGATGTCGCGGAATACATCGACGTATTGCGGCTGGCCGTATGAGGCGAGCGCCATGACTTTGTATTCGTCCGATGAGTGCAGAAATCCGAGCCAGTCGGTGACGGCTTCGTAAAGCAAGCCAAGCGAATGCGGTAACTCGACCTGTTTAAGCCGCGTATATTCACCACCGACGAATTGCCCCATGCTCGTAGTCACGCCTTCGCCGCGGCCATCGATGGTCAGGACCGCGGTGTCGCCGAAGGGCGCGGCGAGGAAGGCGCTTGCTTCGTGCGCGAGGTGATGCTCGACAAAGTGCCATTTGAAGCCGGTGTCCCGGCCCACACCCTGGAAGCGCTTGCGCAGATGATGCGGTGCGCCGTCGAGCAATTGCCCTTTGGCAGTCGCGATGTAGCTGAGGAAGAGGGGATCCCAGGGCGACGCGGACGCGTCCGTCAGCCGTGTGCTGGCGGGATCGAACGGCAGTTCGATGGTGGCGCCCGGCCGTCTGTGCCTGCCGCCGAACAGGGTGGGATCGTACGAATAAGCCACGTGGTCGACGTCGGCGAGGGTGATGCCGGCGGCCTTCAGGCAATAGTCGATCGCATCGAAAGGCAGTTGCCAGGTCGAGAACGGCACAGGACGTTTCGCATGTTTGACGTGGGTGAAGCGTTCGTCCTCGGCGGCGGCGAGCACCACCCCGTCGCGCAGCAGGGCTGCGGCGCTGTCGTGATAGACGGCATTGATTCCGAGTGTGTACATGGGCGTTCGCGATGGAAGAGGGTTCAGGGGGCTACGGGCACATCGGCAAGCGGCGGGGTGTCGGTGCTACGGGCACTGTCGCGCGTCTCGGCAGCGGGGGCGGCAACGCGCGACGGCGCCTGGGCATGCAGTTCGAGCGCCGCCTGCACGACTTCGCCCGGCGCGACGCCGAGCAGACAGGCGTGATGCTGTCGCGGACACACACTGCGATAGCACCAGCGGCATTCGACGTCGCGAAACAGCACGCGCTGCGGTGTCTGCCACGGCGTATGTTGCGGATTGGTCAGTGCGTACAGATCGACGACCGGCGTGCCCAGCGCGGACGCCAGATGTACGGGACCGCTGTTGTTGGAGACGAGCACGCCTGCACGCTCGATCAGCGCGGCCAGTTCACCGAGCGTGAGTGCGCCGCTCAGATCGTGCAGTTGCGTCCGCACGCCGGGCGCGGCCGATCGGATTACCGCTTCCACTAGCGAACGTTCGCTCGAACTGCCGGTGATCAGCACCGGGGCGCCGGTTTCGCGCACCAGCCGCGTGGCCACTTCGCCGAACCGCTCCGGCGGATAGCGGCGCGACGCGGCGGTGGCGCCGGGGTGCAACACGAACCAACCGACTTCGCGATCGACGCCGCGCGCCGACAGTTGCGCGTCGAGTGTTCGCCGGTCGGCTTCGTCCACGCTGAAGCGCATGCGCGTATCCGGCGTGTGTGCGCCGACGTGGCGCGCGAGATCGAGCTGACGTTGTACTTCATGGCGCGTGCGCTGCTGCGGTTCCGGTTCGCGCAGCCAGTCGGTCAGCAACGCATAGGGGTTCTCGCGGCAATGAGCGAGGCGCCGTGGAATGCCAGCCAGATAGCAGAGCATCGCCGCAGGTAACGGGCTTTGACTGTAGACGGTGAAAATCACAGCAGCGTCGAAACTGCCGCGGCGCAAACGATCCTGCATCCGCTGATCGTCGACCAGCGTGCGCGTGTCGCTCAGCGGTTGGGCGACCCACGGCGCGTCATACTCGATCACTTCGTCGACGTCATCGAGAAAGGGGGCGAGAGCGACCCCGCTGCGCGAGGCGAGCAGTGTGATATGACGATTCGCGGCGGATCGACGCAGCGCGTGCACTGCGGGGGTGGTCATCAGCACGTCGCCCAGATTGTCCAGACGCACGCAGAGGATCCGTTTGACATCTTCGCCCCACCATGACGGCTGCGACGTATCGGGCACGCGTGCGTGCGCCTGGGTCGGCTGGGCGAGCAGCAGCGGGGCGTTCATCGGGCAGCTTCCTGGCGGCTCGGGGCTCGCTGCGTTCCGTCACGGCCGCTGCGCACGACAATCCGCGCGGCCTCGTGCAGATCGGCGGCGCGCGCGCTCGGCGCACGCTGCGCTCTGTCCAGCCATTCGGTTTCGTGGCCGTTGTCAAGCAGCACGGTGCGACAGCCTGCACGGTTGCCCGCTTCGACGTCGTCGAGAATGTCGCCGATAAACCAGCATTGGGCGAGATTGAGCCGGTGTTCGTGCGCCGCGCGCAGCAGGAGGCCAGGGGCAGGCTTGCGACAGCTGCACACGGCCGCATAGCGCGCGACGCTGCCGTGAGGATGATGCGGACACCAGTACACGCCGCTCAAGCTCGCGCCGCACCCGGCGAACATGCGATGCAATTGGGCTTCAACCTCGTTCAATGCCGCATGCTCGAACTTGCCCAGCGCCACGCCCGACTGATTGCTGATTACGAACAGTGCGAACGGATGCGCTGCGAGCAACGTCAGTGCCTCGTGCGCGCCCGGCCCGAAACGCATCAGCGAGGGATCGACGTTGTACGGCACGTCGTCGAGCAGCGTGCCATCCTTGTCGAGGAACACAGCGGGTTGCATCATGATCGTCCAGACAAGAAGCGTGAGGGGCGATATCGACAGCGGCGCCGCGGGTCGGCGCCTGCAGGTCGGGCGAACAGAACAATAAGAGGCGCGGCGCGCTCGCTATCTCAGCCGAAAGACGCGCCAGCCATGGCGCGCTTCGGTATCTCGACCTGTTCCACTCCGGTTCTTTCCGGCACGAATCCCGCCGCGCGCGCATAGATCTGCGCTAGTGCTTCGCCGACGCCCTGCCAGGTGAATTCCGCCTGTGCGCGCGCGAGGCCCGCTTCGCCCATGCGGCGCGCGAGCGCCGGGTCGCGCCGCAACTGGTCGAGGCGCGCGGCAAGTGCGACTGGATCGCGCGGCGGCACCAGAAATCCGGTCACGCCGTCGGCCACCGAATAGCGGATTCCGCCGACGTCGGCGCCGATCACGGGCGTGCCGCAAGCCATTGCCTCGACCGGTGTGATGCCGAAGGGCTCGTACCACGGCGTGGTTACGAAGACATCGGCGGCGCTGTAGAAATAGCGCAGTTGCGCCCGTCCGCGCCGTCCGACGAAGGTAGTCTGCCGGGCCACGCCGCATTCCCGGGAAATGCCGCGCAAACGCGCGATCTCCGGCGTGGCCAGTTCATTCGGCGCGTCAGAATTGCCGCCCACCACATACAGTCGCGCGGAGGCTCGGAAAACCTGCTTCAGAACGCCCACGCCGCGCACCACGTTGTCGATGCCTTTACGTTGCACCAGCCGGCCGAGTTGCAGCACGGTAAATTCGTCCTTGTGCCAGCCAAGCGCCTCGCGCGCAGTGGCGCGCTCGATGGGCCGGAATTCGTCGGCGTCGAAACCGCAGGGCACGATTTGGATGCGGGACGGATCGGCCCGGTAGTGCTCGATCAGATCGGCCTCGTCCTGCGGGCACTCGGCGACGACAATGTCGGATTGGGCGACCAGTTCGTCTTCGATCGTCAAACGCTCGTCCGGAAAGCCATCGTCCGCGCCTTGGTGAATCCGGCGTACGCGTCCCAGCGCATGGAAGGTGGTGACGAGCGGAACGCCGAGGGCCGGCTTGACCTTCAACGCGGCGAGGCCGGACATGAAGAAGTTCGCGTGCATAACCTGGTACGGGTCTCTTTCCCGCTGAAAGAATTCGATGAGAAACGCTGCGAACTCATCCATGAACGGCAGTAGCTGTTCCTTCGGCAGTTGCTTCGGCGGCCCGGCTGGCACATGAATCACCCGTACGCCGTTCATGTCCGAGATGAGCGGGAGCAGCGCCCGGTCGCAGCGCGTGAAGACATCGACCTCATGGCCCATCTCCACGAGTTGGCGCGCAACGTTGGCAACGTAGATGTTTTGTCCTCCGCTGTCGACGCCGCCGGCAACCGCAAGTGGCGAGGCGTGTTCACTGATGAGAGCGATCTTCATGACGTTCCTTCGCTAGCGGACAGTATCGGAAGTCGATACGGCTGCTTTGTCTAATGCGGCTTGGAAACCCCACGCGACGAAGCCGACACTCGACCGCAGCATGCGGTGTGCCACTCGCGTGAACAGAGGCCTTAGAAAGATGCAGCGCTTTTGCAGGCGGACTTCTCGCTGTGCGCGCCCCGTTTTTCACATGAGAAACGCTGTGGCGTTCCCTGTTTTTACAACGCGGATGTAAATTCACGTGGCCGAAACATTTGTTGGTACTACGATGATTTCAATGTGAAAAACGGATCGAGCCGCGACGCTACACAGGTGTCACTTTTGACCAATTTGCAGGCGCGTTGCTTGCTCAAAGGTCGCTCGCTGCGCATTTCTTTTCGCTTAATGTTGGCAATGCCGCGGCGCGGCATCGGAATTGCCGGACAACCACGAGTCAACCACTATCGCGCGTGCAATTACAGGAGCACCATGCCCTCCGCGAAGCTGCCCCGTTCACGACTGACAGCCCGCATGGCCGGCGACCTCGCGCGTGCCGTATGGCGCTATCGCAAGCAAACCGTGGTGTCCGTTGTCCTCATGATGGCCGCAAAGCTGTCCCTTGTGCTGATCCCGCTCGCGCTCAAGCACATCGTCGACGAACTCGGGCGGCCGGTGGCGCAGGCGCTGTTTCCGGTCTTTCTTGTGCTGGCCTATGCGTTGCTGCGCTTTCTCGGCGATGCGCTGAACGAAGCGCGCGACGTGGTCTTCAGTATCGTCACGCAGCGTACGGTGGCTGCATTCACTGAGCGGACCTTTGCGCATCTGCATCGGATGAGCGCGCGCTTTCATACGCGGCGCGAGACCGGCGCGATTGTCCGCGACGTCCAGAAAGGGGCCGACGGAATCGGGTTTCTGCTAGGCGTTGCGCTGTTCACCATCGTTCCGACCGCTTTCGAGATTGCGACGATCGTTGCAATCATGGTCCACAACTATGCGCGCGAATTCACGCTGGCAATCGCCGTCACCTTCGTTTGCTACGCGGTGTACACGTTCATTTTCACGCGCCGGCGGGTCGCCTTCCAGCGCGCTGTCAACGACCTGGAAGCGCAATCGGATGGCCGGCTCGTCGACAGTCTGCTGAACTACGACACCGTCAAGTATTTTGCGACGGAAGAAACCGAAACGCGCCGGCTGAGCGAAGTGCTGGAAAAGTGGGTTCACGCGAGAACGGTGAATCAACGCGCGCTGACCGCCTTGCACGTCGGGCAGAGCGCGGCGATCGCGCTCGGCATCGCGGCGGTCATGCTGCTCGCCGCGCAGCACGTGGTGGGCGGCAGCATGAGCGTGGGCGATCTGATTCTGGTGAATGCCTATATCGTCCAGATCTGCATGCCGCTGAACACGCTCGGATTTGTGTTCCGCGAGACGAACGACGCGCTGGTCAACGTGGAGCGTATGTTCACCATTCTCGGCACACAAGGGCGAGTGGGTGAAGATATTGACGACCCAGCGGCGAAGCCGTTGATAGTGAGTGCGGGGAAAATCGACTTCGAGAATGTGAATTTCGGTTACGACCCGGCGCGCCAGATATTGCGCGATGTCGACTTTCACGCTTATGCCGGCAAGACGCTGGCTGTGGTCGGCGGCAGCGGATCGGGAAAATCGACGATCGTGAAGCTGCTTTTCCGGCTCTATCAGCCAGGAAGCGGCACGATCCGGATCGACGGCCAGGGGATCGGCCTGGTGACGCAAAAAAGTTTGCGCGAGGCGATTGGCATTGTGCCGCAAGACACCGTGTTATTTAACGAGACGATCGCCTACAACATTGCCTATGGGCGGCCCTCCGCAACGCGCGCGGAGGTCGTGCGCGCAGCGCGCGCCGCACAACTGGACCAGTTTATCGAGCGACTCCCGGACCATTACGATACCCGCGTGGGCGAACGCGGCGTGCGGCTCTCGGGCGGCGAGCGGCAGCGCATCGCCATTGCCAGGGCGATTCTGAAAGATCCTCGCATCATCGTGTTCGATGAAGCGACCTCCGCGCTGGATACGCGCTCAGAACGCGCGATCCAGGCTGAGCTGACGCGTCTGGCGCGAGGCCGCACTTCGATCGTCATTGCGCATCGTCTTTCGACCGTGGTGGACGCCGACTGGATTCTGGCGATGGAGCACGGCAGAGTGGTGGAACAGGGTACGCACCGCGAACTGCTCTCGCGCGAGGGCGTCTACGCGAAGATGTGGTCACTGCAATGGCAGCAGGGCGAACTGGAACATGCGCAGCGCAAGCTGACCGCGCAGTCGGTCAGCGTGGCCGCGCTGATGACGGCCGTGATCAGCGCATTGCGTGATGAGATCGCCGCGCAGCGTGTGACCATCCACACTGAACTCAGTGACAACGATCTGCGTGTGACGGGTGATCCGAGCGTGTTGCAGCCGCTGATCGTGGAGTTGTGCCGCAATGAGATCGCGCAGGCGAAGCCGGGCCATCGAATCGCGCTGCGCGGGGAGCGTCATAACAACCATGCATGGGTCAGCATGCTCGGCATGGGCGGCGAGCCGGCGGAGCTTTCGCAGGCGGCCGCGCAGCATATCGAGGCGTCGCTGGCCGCCGCAGGTGGCAGTTTTTCGCTGATGCCGTTGCATGGGCGGCTCGCGTATATCGCGATGCTGCCGCTGCATCCGGTGGCGGGTGCGGAGTCGCGCGCAGCGCCGACAGAGCAGCCGGACGGCACGCGGCCGCTGGACAATCTGTTCGTCATGGCGATCGACGATCAGGAAGAAGCGCGCGATGCGCTCGAAGCGGTGTTGAGCGCGAGCGGTGCGCGCGTGCAGCTCGCGTCATCTGGCGACGAGGCGCTGGAGTGGCTTACCCACGCCGACGCAAACAAGTGGCCGCAAGTCCTGCTATGCGACATCGTGCTCGCGGACGAAGACGGCTACGAAGTGCTGCGGCGACTGCGGGCGCTGGAAGGCGAACGGAACTTGCCGCCGGCGTCGCATCTGCCGGCGATCGCTTTGACCGGCTACGCCGAAGTGGAGGACCGCCTGCGCGCGCAGCAAGCCGGCTTTGAGGCGCATTTGAGCAAACCGGTCTCGCCTGATAGGTTAATCAGCGAAATCAGAAAGCTGACAAGTGCGGATGCGCGTGCAAACGCAGGTCAATGACGCACGTGCCATGATGAGCAAAAAGTAAGCTCGGGGGTAGTGTCCGTTTGCCCGTCGGCTTGTAAAGAGATTGCGCGTTACCCGCGTTCGAGCCTGGCGGGTCAGATGCGCGCGTCGAGCTTGCCGACCGGGGTTTTGCGTCGGTGTTTCGCCGCTGTCGCGGGGATATGCCGTTCAACGGCGTGCACACGCGTGCGCAGGTTGGATACTTGCGCCGGAACGACCCGCCGCCGCGGCAACGTCCACGCGAGCCGCGCAGTAACTCCGCACTGTCGCGCGCGAAGTTGCCCTCGCGCGCGAGCAGGTCCACCGCGCGCAAGGTCGTGCGGCAGGCCTCCTGCCACGGCAGACGCAGCCACGCGATCCTGGCGGCGGTACGGCCCAGCGTGCGGCGTCGCAAGCCGCGATCGCGTGAGAACGGTGCGTGATAGTGCACCGCTAACTGGTGGGATCGCCTGGTAGGCGGCGAGCGGGTCGAGCGCCACCAGTTCTTCTCCGCCGCCAATGGAGAGCCGTGGTTCGTAGCCACCCACCTCACGGAACACCGACGCGCGAAACACGCACGCACGCGCCCGGCCCTATAGCAGACCAGCGCGGGGCCCGGCAACCTGTTGAGATTCTTCTTAGAGGCGGTAACGGCATCGAGCAAGCGTTGTGCCCATCGTCCTGCGCGCGAGCAGTATCGTGGCCGGCGATGTCGAGAAGTCGCCAGTAACGCTCAGGTGAATCGAGGCTGGCTTGCGCGTCAGGACCAAATGCGCGTAACTGGCTCTGATAGGAGTTGATTGCGGTCTGCTTCAACTGATGATGCCGCGCGTCCGTCTTCACGCTGGTGATGTCCGCGGGATCTGCTATGAACCCGCGTTCTAGTAGCACGCTCAAACGGTCTTGGAGAATGCCGGGGATTTTTCGGTAGGGCACGTCTTCGTAAGCGAGGACCGACATGTTCTCGAACGATCGCATCGATGCGAGGCAGGCGTCCGCCACCATGACGTGATCCGAATGGAAGAGTCCCAAGGGCATCAGCAAGGTCGCGGGCTCCAGTTCGACGAACGTCTTTTTTAACGCTGCGACCAGCGCTGCGTGCGAGGGCGATGACAGGTATTGCGCGTCACAGAATGGCAAATGAATGGGCGAAGCACCTAGCGTACTCAGAGCGCGTGCGTCCTCCGACTTGCGTGCGCGCATCGCTTCAAATGCGTCCGTAAATCCTGAATCGCGATCCCAGTCGGTCGTCATGTTCGCTTCGGGTGGCGCCGTGAAGATCGTACATACGACCGCATTCGAATGCCCGGCCAGGAATAGGCCGCAACTGAGCACTGCGTCGTCGAGATGTGGAGAGACGACGAGCAGTCGGACGGAAGAATTCATGAGCTTATCCTGACGTGCGCGTGGCAGCGCGTGGGTCTTCGCCGCGAGCGAACAGCATTCCCATAGTGGCTCCCGCGTGCTACGGTGGCAGTCTTTCCCTCATGCCACTGAGGAACCTCGAGCTGGAGCAGGGGCCCAAGGTCCGCCACCCACTACCCGCCTTGGACCGCCGGCTTGCGATGGCGGCTCGTATCTTCGGCGCGCGCGATCTCGGAGTCGTGTTGTCGGGCGGCGATAATGATCGAACAAATGGGCTAATCGCAATAGGCGACGCCCGGGGCATACCTATCGTCCAGATCCCGAGAGGAGGCGCGATCCCCAAATGCCTTTTAGCGCCGTGCGGACTGATCATCCGAACTACATCGTCGATGTGGATAAGAGCGTGCCGCGTTTGTTCGGCTCACGCGTTGAACCGTCAAAGGCGGCAAGTTCTGATCGCGGGCCCGCGGGGGACGGGTGGCTGCGGCTTGCCGCAAGCGTACGAACCTCCGCTCGATGGCCGCTATTGGCTCGCTCCGGCGGATCTGTCGCTGGCGGCCGTGGTGGGCGCTGCCACTGCCGGGCCACTTTGCGCGGCGGCGCTTGCTGCGGCGGCACCGCCCGCTTGACCGCCACCTGCCGATCCTGAGCGATCGCAGCCCGGCAGGGCGATCATCAATGTCAATGCGGCTGTGCTGAGCCATGTGAAGCTACGGTGCGTGGTCATGGTAAACTCACCTGGAAGGGGGCGGCAGGGGCCGCGAATGTGATGTCTCCGACGATGCAGCAACGCATGTGCCGCATGTGCCGTTATCAAAACTGCGAGCACGGCCGTGTAAAACTTGGCGGACACTCCGCGCTGGACCCGAAGTCCGTTCGGGTGAACGGTGCCTGATTTGCGGAGACGTCCTGTTGATCCATCGGCGCACCCGCTCGAGAACCAGACGTACATGGAGTCGACCGCGGCGATCGCGGCCATGTGTGCGTATGTGCGCCAGCTATCCGGCGTGGCGTCGCCGCGATTATGGATGCGCTCGCTGAGGCAAGACCTATGCGATCCGGTATTGCGTCGGGCTGCTGCATCTGGAGGGCACTGTCAGGTTGATGGGGAGGCGGCGGTAGAATGAAGTGATGAAGAAAACGAAATCGCTTTATCACGGTCACCGCTTCCCGTTGTCATCAGCTGCGCGGTTCGGTGGTATTTCCGGTTCAGCCTTAGCCTGCGCGACGTCGAGGAGTTGTTGCTCGAGCGTGGTGTCGTGGTCACTTACGAAACGATCCGTTGCTGGTGCGACAAATTCGGCGCTGAATTCGCCCGGTGCGCCAAAGCGGTGAGACCCAGGCCGGGCAGCATATGGCATCTGGACGAGATGTTCGTGACGCTGCGCGGCGAGCCGTATCTGTTGTGGCGAGCGGTCGACGGGCACGGCGCTGAGCTCGATGTGCTGGTGCAAAAACGGAGCGAAGGCTGCGGCAAAGCGCTTCTTCCGGAAGGTGCTGCGTTCAAACCCGGTGCCGCGCAAGATCGTGACGGACCAGTTGCGCAGCTATCCGGCGGCGAAGGCTGACATTCCTGAGCTCGCTCATGTGAAGCACGTTTTCGTCAAGGCGGCTGCACGTGTGAACAACCGTGCCGAGAACAGCCACCAGCCGACCCGCAGGCGCGAACGCCAGATGTGCGGCTTTCGCGATGCGCGTCGCACGCAAGCGTTTCTTTCATGTTTTGGCCCGATCCGGCAGCACTTCGCACTGCCAAGACATCAGATGAAGGCAGCATGTCATCGCGCCGTACTCCAGGAACGCCTCGCCACATGGCATGGTTGGACTGTCACTTCCGCATCTCAGAAAGCTATTTAATAAAGACAACTACACTTCAGCCAAACAGGTAGTCTAAAGCCGTCAACTTGACACCCATTAGTCGGCCGGAGTCAAGGTACAAATCTCTTCCCCCTTGCGATTGCCATGTCGATATGTTTTTCATCGACATGGCAATCGCAAGGACGCTTGTGGTGCGTCTCCTGTCTGCATGATCAGTATCGCATCCGGTTTCTCAAAGCTGGTTGCGAAACGGATCGCACCAGACACCCATCTGGATCAAGCATGCCGTGAGGTAAGTCACGTGTGCCCTGGCGGCCATGGCCGCCCCGGAGAAACGTTGGTGCCGGACGAGGTCCAAGGGGTTGGTCAAAGCCGTGGCTGTTGCGTTTGCAGCGCCAGTCAAACGTGGCTCCCCGCCCGGGCGACCCGATTGCTTGCAGACAGTCGGTGAGGTGAAGCAAAGGGAAGACCCAATCAAAGCCATGGCTGTGCACCAGTCAAGTTACCGGGTTCGTTCCCCTTGCATCACCTGCTAGCCAAAACAGCGAACTGTCTCAAATGGTTTGTGCTCCCGAAGCATGTGATAGCAGGCGCGGGCCAGCTTGTGCGCCAGTGCCTTGATCGCAACGATGCCGTTACGCATTCGCTTCTTGCGTTCGTAAAAGCGCCTGGCTTGCGGACACGTACGGATCGCGAAGTTGGCCGCTTCGACAAACGCCCATGCCAGGTAGCGGTTCCCGTTCTTCGTGTTGCCTTCGCCTTTCTTCCTGCGGTTGCTTTCGCGCCTGCTGTCCACGCAGCGACAGTAGGAACTGAAGTGGCCAACGGTGGCAAAGCGCGAGATGGTGCCGGTTTCCAGCATGATGGTGGTCGCCAGCACTGGACCAATGCCGGGCACCGTGTTCAGCAGCGCGTAATCCGGATTCAGTTTCACCTGCTGCGTGAGTCGCTTTTCGACGATCTCGATTTGCTGCTGAAGCGTTTGCAGGACCGCTAGGTTGGCCCGGATCGCGAGCGTTACGTCGGGCGCAAAACCGAATCGGCTCACCTGCGCGCCATCGAGGCGCTTGACCTGCGGCCCGTGCATCTGAGAACCAGTATGCCGCGCGAACAGGTTGCCGATCGCGAGAATCTGGGCGGTGCGGCACTGCACGAGCTGCATCCGTTTGCGTGCAAGGTCGCGTACCTGCCGTCCGTCCGCGGGGTAGATGTAGCCTTCGGGGAGCAGCCCCAGACGCAGTAATTGTGCGAGATGGGCCGCATCGGTGAAATCACCACTGTATTTCAGCCCCTCGTACTGCCTGATCGCTGCGGGGTTGGCGAGATGAACATGATATCCATCCGCAAGCAGTGCATCGACCAACCAGTACCAGTTGTACGTCGCCTCGATGACCACGCCTTCCAGTTCTTCGCGATGCGGCGCCAGTGCGGCGCGGATCTGCACCGCGTCGTTTGGCAACCGCCGCTGATAGACGATGTGGTCCACCTCATCGCTGACCACGACCACACTGTTGTTCGAGTGCAGGTCGATTCCGCTAAACTTTTTCATGCCGGCCTCCTGTGCGTCACGTTGGTGTCGCAACCCTGACTCTACGCCAGCCGTCCTATCGGAACGGCGCGAGGCCGGCTATATGATTATCAATGCCTGCAAAACCTGTCAAGCGCGGCGAACTGGCTTCGGCTGAAGGATCCGCTCGCGATTCCGGCGCGCGGTGCTTGTTTGTAAGCACGAGCGTCATTTCAACGTCCCAAAGACATCCACAGGAACGGTTCGGCATGCGCGTTGCTACACGACAGACACCGCATGGCAACGCTGCATCGACGGATCAACCCATTTGAATGTGCAAGGAGAAGAAAATGAGAAAGATGACAGGAATAACACTCGCATGCGCATGTCTTAGCCTGGTTCCGGTCGCCGGCGTCGCGCGAACGCAAGCCGCATCCACGACGGCTGCCAATCCGCTGCCCCGGGTCGATAAGGACTTTGTCGAGGCCGCCAGCATGTCTTCCTCGACAGAGATTGATGCGGCCAAGCTTGCAACCAGCAACTCAAGCGACAAGGATGTGAAGTCATTCGCACACCACATGATGCTCGACCACACGAAGCTCACAGCCCAGTTGAAGATGGCGGCGCCGCACGGCGTCGAGGTGCCGAAAGACAACTCGGACACCACCGTTCTGGACGCGCTGAAGCCGCTCAAGAACAAGGAGTTCGATCAGGCGTATATACGGAAGGTCGGGCTCGAAGGGCACAAAAAGACGATTTCGGCCTTCGAAAAGGAGATCGCCGACGGACAGAACGCTGATCTGAAGAAGGCGGCGCAAAAAGCCTTGCCGACCATCCAGGAGCACTACAAGCGGGCGCAAGAACTGGCGGCGAAAAAGGGCGTGACCGAATAGCAAACGCAAATGTGATGTGCAGGCGTTGCAGCGGCGCCATCCGTGATTTTGACCAGCAACGCCGCGCCGAGGTACGACGGCCGGCAATACTGTCACTGAAGGAGGATGTCAAATGGCAACGTCAAACTCGAATGGCGGCCCGATCGGCAAATTCATCGATGTTCAGAAAGCGCTGAAAGGTATGTCGTATCCGGCCGACAAGAACAGCCTGATCGAGACGGCCAGATCCAATGGTGCGGATGACGAGGTATTGGATGCGCTGGCCGGGCTACCAGATCAGCAGTACGGTAGCCCGGCGGACGTTTCGAAAGGCGTCGGTAACGAGCAGTAGCGGTGAGGGGCGGTGGCTGTTCGGCGCAATGCGAAAGACGTATACCAATAACGCAGTCCGGGCGCGCAGTCGTGAACAGGTGACATTACGCGATAGCGACGGCTACCATCGGCACAACACTGAACGCCTGCATTCGTCGTTGGACTACGTGAGCCCGAGTCATAATGAGTGTCGAGTACCCGCCGCCGGCCGACGTCGTGGTCGTGACAGGCGACCCGCCGACCGGCCGTGATAACTCTCGAAAGCCACTTTATGGCGTCCACGGAATGGGCACCGCTCCATTGTCACCCGGCGCTGGGAACCCGCCCTCTGCACTATCGCTCCGATTGATTGGAACTGCAGGCATCCTCTTTGCGTGGCATCAGGCATTCGATCATTCAGCGTGACAAGGAGAGCAAGATGAATCACGAACCTTCCGACCCGGTCGAACGCGCCGATCAGCGGCGACAATCCACCCGCGACAACGACGTCCACGTCAAACGCGACGGCACGGTCGAGCAACGCGCGCACGGCAATATGGACGAAACCATGGTGCCGAAAGGCAAGGATCATCCCGAGGAAAGGCCTTACGTTCCGGAGCATGATCACCTCGATCCAGACCTTGAACCGGCGGCGGACAGTCGGCCGCGCAAAAGCGAGTAGCCAGGTTCCTCGAAGAAAAAAACGGGAACCATGACAATCGGCGAGCATGATGCCCCGAATAGACCGTCGCCGTTGCGGGCGCCTGTCCAGCATGGGTCACATGAGCGCGCTGGTGCAGCGCGACAGGACGTTGACGCCGCGTTGATCGTATCAGACCCACGGCCCCGGAGAAACGGCCGAGCAGATCTGCACGGCGGCGCACTGGCGCTGTGATGCACACCGACCTCAGTGACGCAGAAGCCCTCGGAGCCCCCCGCGCGACGTTATGGGCGGAACTCCCGGGTGCGATGGTCGCACGGTCGGAGAGGCGTGAGCCCAAAAGTCGTTTAATAACGGAAACACAGCCGTTCTCTGGCTGGAATGATGTTTTCCTCAGCAGCCGGAATGCAGACAGTTATCGGAGGGCACCCATTCGCCAGCGCGCGAAGCCAGGACGCGCGGGCAAAGAGCGCGGTTAGTACCCGAGGTACTCCATGATGGACAACCGGGCCTGTTCGCGCGTGGCGTAGTGCTCTGCATACACGCACCCGACTTTCACGGTCCGGTTGGACGATTCCATTGGTGCGTTATTCCAGCAGCTCGCCTTTCGGCTCATCGAGACGGTGATGCCGCGTGCGGCGAGGACGCTGCGGTACTCGTTTGCCGCATACTGGGCGAATTCAATCGGTCGTTGCAACATCTAGAGTTTGGAGGTGTAAATGGGACGACCACGAGGTTGGGCTGCGCAACAGACGGGGCGGGCATCGATGTCTTCACCGGGCAGGCCAGGTGTCAATCAGTTCGAGACGAAACAAGCATTCTGGAACCGCATTGCCGAGAGAATGGAAAGTGATGCCGCCGCGTTGGCGTGCAGCGTGTCGCAGCGCTTGGGCCGGCGATAGTTTCGCCAGACTGGAGGCATGCCGCCGATAGACTTGACCGGCATTCGTGTCGCTGCGTCAGTCGGTCAGCACGTATTCCACGGTATCGCCCAAATGGAATACAACAATCCACCTAAACTGCACCGCGACGACCCGATGTGAAACTTCGCGTTAGCCATTGAAAATTCGATCCGCGCAATCCGCAAGGCGCGCGGCAAGAAGAATCCCGAAGACTGCGTGCCCGGCTCCCAAGAGCGCGAGACCATAGTCAATGAGTTCCTCAGTGATGTGCTTACCTACTTCGCCGACACCATTGACGAAGCGGACGACTTAGGCGCGGCAGGTGACTCTGCGGCGTCGGACCGGGATTTCCCTAGGCGCCCCACGGTTCGGCACGGTGGTCGCGCGATGCTTCTCGCACACCGCGCGTCATCTCGTCAGGGGAACGATCATGCCTTACCAATCTGCGCTCCCTACCGTGAATTCAACATCGATATTCAGGCCACGACAGGCAAGTCTCTGTGTTTCCACCCACCAGGGCACCGATACGAGGTGTCTTGGACCATCAGTTCGTTTGGTCAATCTGCGCAGGCGCTTGCAAGTTTTCCAGAGCAGCTGGAATTCCTCACAGAAAATGAGGCATTCCGGTACGCCGAGGACCGAGCGCATACGCTCATCGACGGCATGCTCACTGCGAATCCATCGATCTATTCTGAGGGCCAGACGACGTACGCTCCAGAGCGCCGAGAGCGTCCTGAAGCGTGAGGCGCGCCCAGCTCGATGCCTCATGTGATCGAAGCCCGGGGCGGCCGAATGTGGTCGCGGGCGACCGCGCCAGGATTTTTGGTTTATCTGGAAACGGCTATCTTTACTACGCAATACGGGTACTGCGACGCCAGCGTTTGCCGTGGTTTACATAATTCGTTGTGCGCAGCTTCCGCTTAATCGACCACCGACGTTTTTCGATCAGGTCTGCTTCGCCCCTATCTGAATGACCTATGCTTATTGCACAGGTCAGTTGTGTCGTAGAGGGAGGGCAAAATGGAACGGTGCCTTGCTTGCGAGACGTTGATCGGAAGAGCTTCAACAGTCCCCCCGCACGAAAAACTCGAGTGCTCTGGAGCCGGTGTCTTTGGTACGCCAAAATCGCCGATAACACGCTACGTCCTTTACCGATGCACCTCTTGCGGTTGCTGGATGAAGCAGAACACGTCCTATGGATTACCGGCCGGCCTTTGGTGGGAATGCGGGTCGAGCGTTCCTGTCCCGCAAGTTCCTGAGCGCCAGGCTCCCGACGATGCCCTGAGGAAGGCGGTAATTGCCTCAGTGCTGGGACGACCCCGATAGCCTTGCAGATCGAGCGGTTGTGGCCGCTCATGGTGCACCGAACCGGCAGGTCTAGATGCTGCTGAACGCCGGTCAACACTGAGTTTCGGGACTGTCAGATGGACAAAAGCTCGGCGTACAGAGAGATCGAAGAGAATGGTGGCGAGCCGTACGCACTGCATTTCGCCCAAGAAAACCCTAACCATCCACTCACCCCGTTTTGTCGGCGATACCTGTTCGAGAAAGATCGCGAGGCGCGCGCGGCAAAGGATGAGTCAGATCGAACTTTCGCGCTGAAGTCGTTGGCCGAAATGCAGTCTTCGTCGAACATCGCACGAGTTGCCGCTGCGTCATCAAAGCAGGCGGCTGATGCATCGAAAGAATCTGCAGCCGCCGCTCGCAATTCGGCCTTCTGGACAATGATTGCGGCAATCGCTAGCGCTGTCGGAATTTTGGTCAATGCAGCCATCAACCTCGGCTGGCTCGATTGGGCAAAGCACGTCATCAAATGACTCTCCTAAACTCTAAAACCCACACCCAAGGGTTTGCATCCCACCGATAGCCGGCCTCGGCAGCTGAGGCTGTCTCACAGGTCGCGATAGAGCCCAATAGCGTCAACGAGACGGTTTCCGCAATGTCCGCACGACGGAACTATGTTGATAATGTCATCAGGACCACAACGGCACGCGTTTCCGTCGTACACGCCTTCGGCTAGCGCATCCGCCTCGCTGATGTCCTGTAGCCGCTCGACGCGCACGCCGGTTACCTCGAGGGTGATGCGCGACAGAGCGCGCGGCATGTGAATGGACGGCCTCCAAGTTATGGCGCCCGCCGGCGGCAGATTCGTAAGCGGCTCACGGCGGCCGTTTCCTATCCCGCGAGAGGGTTGGGCATGATGTGAGCACACCGTGGAGATCCGGATGGATCGTACCCACGATTCTTGATCATGGATGGGATCTATCTGCATGCCGAACGACACGGACAACAAGGTTCGCCACCCCCACCGCACATACTCGCTGGCGTTCAAGCAACAAGTCATCAGAGAAACTACAAGGGCTTCCCCTTTGAGCACAAGCTCAATCGAAGTTCGCACGTTGATACATTCTGCATTGCCGCGTCAGTGCGTGTGAGAAGGTGAAGGACTGCTGTACTACAACCGGTCATGTTGGGCTGCTGGCCCGGACCCTGATGAAAGACGCGCGCAAGAACCTCATTCGTTGGGCGGGATAGAAATCCCCGTTTCTCTGACAGGTATGCCTTGCGCGGGTCCAACCCGCTTCACATCACCGCTGGCAGTGCAAAGTGATCGTTTATCCGCTCCTGGTTGCTGTAGTGCTTTGAGCGGCTTTGATAATCATATAGCCGGCCTCGCGCCGTTCCGATAGGACGGCTGGCGTAGAGTCAGGGTTGCGACACCAACGTGACGCACAGGAGGCCGGCATGAAAAAGTTTAGCGGAATCGACCTGCACTCGAACAACAGTGTGGTCGTGGTCAGCGATGAGGTGGACCACATCGTCTATCAGCGGCGGTTGCCAAACGACGCGGTGCAGATCCGCGCCGCACTGGCGCCGCATCGCGAAGAACTGGAAGGCGTGGTCATCGAGGCGACGTACAACTGGTACTGGTTGGTCGATGCACTGCTTGCGGATGGATATCATGTTCATCTCGCCAACCCCGCAGCGATCAGGCAGTACGAGGGGCTGAAATACAGTGGTGATTTCACCGATGCGGCCCATCTCGCACAATTACTGCGTCTGGGGCTGCTCCCCGAAGGCTACATCTACCCCGCGGACGGACGGCAGGTACGCGACCTTGCACGCAAACGGATGCAGCTCGTGCAGTGCCGCACCGCCCAGATTCTCGCGATCGGCAACCTGTTCGCGCGGCATACTGGTTCTCAGATGCACGGGCCGCAGGTCAAGCGCCTCGATGGCGCGCAGGTGAGCCGATTCGGTTTTGCGCCCGACGTAACGCTCGCGATCCGGGCCAACCTAGCGGTCCTGCAAACGCTTCAGCAGCAAATCGAGATCGTCGAAAAGCGACTCACGCAGCAGGTGAAACTGAATCCGGATTACGCGCTGCTGAACACGGTGCCCGGCATTGGTCCAGTGCTGGCGACCACCATCATGCTGGAAACCGGCACCATCTCGCGCTTTGCCACCGTTGGCCACTTCAGTTCCTACTGTCGCTGCGTGGACAGCAGGCGCGAAAGCAACCGCAGGAAGAAAGGCGAAGGCAACACGAAGAACGGGAACCGCTACCTGGCATGGGCGTTTGTCGAAGCGGCCAACTTCGCGATCCGTACGTGTCCGCAAGCCAGGCGCTTTTACGAACGCAAGAAGCGAATGCGTAACGGCATCGTTGCGATCAAGGCACTGGCGCACAAGCTGGCCCGCGCCTGCTATCACATGCTTCGGGAGCACAAACCATTTGAGACAGTTCGCTGTTTTGGCTAGCAGGTGATGCAAGGGGAACGAACCCGGTAACTTGACTGGTGCACAGCCATGGCTTTGATTGGGTCTTCCCTTTGCTTCACCTCACCGACTGTCTGCAAGCAATCGGGTCGCCCGGGCGGGGAGCCACGTTTGACTGGCGCTGCAAACGCAACAGCCACGGCTTTGACCAACCCCTTGGACCTCGTCCGGCACCAACGTTTCTCCGGGGCGGCCATGGCCGCCAGGGCACACGTGACTTACCTCACGGCATGCTTGATCCAGATGGGTGTCTGGTGCGATCCGTTTCGCAACCAGCTTTGAGAAACCGGATGCGATACTGATCATGCAGACAGGAGACGCACCACAAGCGTCCTTGCGATTGCCATGTCGATGAAAAACATATCGACATGGCAATCGCAAGGGGGAAGAGATTTGTACCTTGACTCCGGCCGACTAATGGGTGTCAAGTTGACGGCTGTAGGCTACCTGTTTGGATGAAGCGTAGTTGTCTTTATTAAATAGCTTTCTGAGATGCGGAAGTGACAGTCCAACCGTGCCATGTGGCGAGGCGTTCCTGGAGTACGGCGCGGTGACATGCTGCGTTCATCTGATGTCTTGGCAGCGCGAAGTGCTGCCGGATCGGGCCAAAACATGAGAGAAACGCTTGCGTGCGACGCGCATCGCGAAAGCCGCACATCTGGCGTTCGCGCCGGTTTTGTCGCAATAAGGCGCTCTGGTAATCTGGCTGAATCGAAATGGTTGCGTGGGTGAAGAATGAAGACGCTGGATCCGGGTGTGACACGCGTGCTTAAACGGCTACATTATCCGCTGGAGGTGATTCTGACTTGCGTGCGTTGGTACGTCGCCTATCCGCTTAGCTTGCGTCATCTCGAGGAAATGATGGCCGAGCGTGGGATTGCGGTCGATCATTCGACGGTGCACCGCTGGGCCATCAAGCTTCTACCCGTGCTTGAGAAGGCGTTCCGCCGCTGCAAGCGAGCAGCTGGCAAGAGCTGGCGGATGGACGAAACCTACGTGAAGATCCGGGGCGAATGGAGCTACCTCTACCGGGCCGTCGACAAGGACGGCAACACCGTTGACTTTCTGCTACGCGCCCATCGGGACAAGACTGCAGCCCGGCGTTATTTCGAAAAATCGATCCAGCAAAACGGCGTACCCGAGACGGTGACGATCGACAAAAGCGGAGCCAATCTGGCTGCACTGCACGCGGTGAACGCCGGGCGCGACACACCCATCAAGATTCGTCAGGTCAAGTATCTGAACAACGTAGTTGAGCAGGACCATCGGGCCATCAAACGCATCACCCGACCGATGCTCGGGTTCAAGAATTTCCGCTGCGCGCGTGTCATTCTGAGTGGCATTGAGATCATGCATATGATCGCCAAAGGGCAGATGAAACACACTGGGAAAATCAAGCCATCTGCAGCAAGCCAGTTCTACTCGTTGGTGACTTAAGCAATCCTTATCATATCGGCCTTTGTACGACTCAACTGCCTTACCGCGACAGAACCCCCTAAGCGCCTCGGCCGGAAGATGAACGGCTTAGTCCGCCGGCCATGAAGAGACGTCGCGCAGTTTCTGGCACGACCTGCTGCTCGTGCCGTTGCGCGATACCCTGTTGGCGGAGCAGTGGCTCGCTGCAGTGTTCGGCTCACATGTCGCGTGGCGCGGTGCGCGGATGCGGGGCGTCAATCGTGTGACGCAGCCGCGAGTGTCGATTGTGGAGATTTCCGATCGCGGATAGGCGCTTCTGTGGATCGAACAGCGGGTGCGCGGTTTGTCCGGCGCATCGGTGCAGTATCACCGGGTTAAGCAGTCGGAATCAACGCAGGTTGCGGGAGTAATCATGAAAACGCTGTTTTTGCAGGCCCCATCGTACGACGGCTTCGACGGTGGCGCGGGTTCGCGCTACCAGGCCAAGCGTGAAGTGCGCTCGTTCTGGTATCCGACGTGGCTCGCGCAGCCTGCCGCCCTCGTGCCCGACAGCCGCGTACTCGACGCCCCCGCCGACGGTCTCTCCGTCGACGCGTCGCTCGATATTGCACAGCAATACGATCTGGTGGTCATTCACACCAGCACACCGTCGTTTCCCACCGATGCGCTCTTTGCCGAAGACCTGAAGAAACGCAAGCCTTCGATGCTGATCGGCATGGTCGGCGCGAAGGTCGCGGTCGATCCCCACAATTCGCTGACCGCGAGCGAGGCGATCGATTTCGTCTGCCGCGAAGAATTCGATTTCACCTGCCAGGAAGTCGCCGAGGGTAAGCCGTTCGCCGGAATCAAAGGTCTCAGCTATCGCGCCCCCGACGGTTCGATCGAGCACAATGAAGCGCGTCCGATTCTCGAGAACATGGACGAGCTGCCGTTCGTGGCGCCCGTCTACAAGCGCGACCTGAAGATCGACAACTATTTCATCGGCTATCTGAAGCACCCCTACGTGTCCATCTACACGGGCCGCGGTTGCCGTTCGAAATGCACGTTCTGCCTGTGGCCGCAAACGGTGGGCGGGCATCGCTACCGCACCCGTTCGGTCGAGAACGTGCTCGAAGAAGTGAAGTGGATTCGCGACAACATGCCTGAAGTCAAGGAGATCATGTTCGACGACGACACCTTCACCGACTTCAAGCCGCGCGTCGAGGAAATCGCCCGCGGTCTTGGGCAATTGGGCGTGACGTGGTCATGCAACGCGAAGGCGAACGTGCCGTACGCGACGCTGAAGATCATGAAGGAAAACGGCCTGCGCCTGTTGCTGGTCGGTTACGAGTCCGGCGACGACCAGATTCTGCTGAACATCAAGAAGGGTCTGCGTACCGACATTGCCCGGCGTTTCAGCGAAGATTGCCGCAAGCTCGGCATCAAGATTCACGGCACCTTCATTCTCGGGCTGCCCGGCGAGACGCAGGACACGATCCAGAAGACCATCGAGTACGCGAAGGACATCAATCCGCATACGATCCAGGTGTCGCTCGCCGCGCCGTATCCTGGCACGACGCTCTACAACCAGGCGGTCGAAAACGGCTGGCTGGAAGAGAACAAGGTGATCAATCTCGTCAGCAAGTCCGGGGTGCAACTGGCGGCGATCGGCTATCCGCATCTACCGCGCGACGAGATCTACCACCAGCTCGAAAACTTCTATAAGCGCTTCTATTTCCGTCCGTCGAAGATCTGGGAAATTCTGCGTGAGATGCTGACGAGCTGGGACATGATGAAACGGCGCTTGCGTGAAGGCGTCGAATTCTTCCGCTTCCTGCACGCTCACCAAGCGTGATGCGGCAATGAAGTCTCTGGCGTGGCTTGCCTGCCTGACCGGTCTGCTGCTCGCAAGCGGACTGATTGCCCTTGAAGGTCCTCTGCACGGGGAGCATCTTATCCTCATGGCGCTGGCGTTTCTCTGCGGTACGGGCGCCGCGCTCGGCATCGTTTATACGGTGCTGGCCGGCGCATTGATCGGGCGTTTCTTTGCCCGTACCACCGCGGAGCCCACCAGCTATCCGGCCGTGACGATCGTCAAGCCGCTGCATGGTCACGAGTGGACCGGCCGATGCGCGTCTGTATGGGCCCAACCGCAAGATGAGCAACATCCTCAATATGCTGCCCGAGGCACGGCATGATGTGCTGGTGTTTGCAGACAGCGACGTCAGTGTGGGGCCGAACTATCTGCGCAATGTGATCGGCGAGCTGCAGAAGCCCGGCGTGGGTCTCGTCACCTGCGTCTATCGCGGTCAACCCGATCCGGGTTTCTGGCCACGCCTGTCGGCCAAGGCGACCAATTACCAGTTCCTGCCTGGCGTTGTGACGGGGCTCGCGCTGGGGATGGCGCGTCCATGCTTTGGACAGACCATTGCAATGCGGCGGGAAACGCTCGAAAAGATCGGCGGTTTCGCGCAATTCGTGCACCACCTGGCGGAGGATCATGCAATTGGCGAGGCCGTGCGTATGATTGGCGAGAAGGTGGCGATTCCGCCATTCACGGTATCGCATGCCTGCGTCGAGACCAGCGCCACCAAGCTGATTGCGCACGAATTGCGCTGGAGCCGCACCATCCGCATCATCGACCCGATCGGTCATCTGGGTTCCTCGCTGATGCATCCGCTCGCTTTTGCGTTGCTTGCCGTGGCACTTTCAGGCGGTATGGCTTGGGCATGGCCGCTTGTGGCCGCGGCGCTGCTCGCCCGGCTCGCGCTGAAAGTGCAATCGGATCACGCTTTGCAACAAGCGTATCGCGACCTGTGGCTGTTACCGTTCTGGGATATCGTGTCGTTTTCGATCTTCGTGGCGAGCTTTTTCTCGACGCGGGTGATCTGGCGAGGTTTCAGCTTCAAGGTGGACGGCGATGGTTTGCTGTCGCCGGTACAGGATGAGTAACGAGCATTGGAAATTTTTTTTACCGGTAGCCTGCCCCATTAAGAAGCGCGCCTCCCGACAAGTTCGCGCATGTAATGTACCACTCGGATTTGCGCTGAGGGAGCACCATACGGTCGTGGCATGGTGAAACATCCAGGTCGTATCGTCGCGCCAGGGTTGATGCGTGCGTCTCGCCCATCCTTGGGAACGTTCGCGACTAAAGGACCCTGCTACGCGGCGCAGACCGACCCGGCATTTTCTCGGAGTTCACAGCCCTCGATATAAGAAATGTAGTTGAACGCTTCCTTGACCTATTGCACGCGATGGTGCCACCTGCGTGTGAATTCTGCGGGCGGCTAACCGATGACCGCGGCAAAGTAAGCTGGATGGGGCCAGCTCGTCGCGTCTCCTGACAGTTGAACGTATGTCGCACGAGATGGTCGCTGGGCCCTTCGTGAGTCAGTTAAGGTTCTCTTCAGGACTTTAGGACAAACTCGTGGCGAGATGTCCACACTGCGGCCTTAATGCGACAAAACCCAGGTGCGCTGTGATGGGCTGATAGCGGAAGCGTCTGAGTGCTACCCCGGAACTGCCCTTCGACATAAGCGTGCGAATGTCCGAATATTAACCACTTTTTGACGGATGGGGCAGACATGACAAAGATGCCATCTCGACGACCGGATCATCTCATGTTGGTGAAGGCACACTGATCAAGTATGGTGCAGCAGCAGGATTCAAAACAGAAACGGGATGCTCATGATCCCGGGGCCACTTGGGTCCTCTGCCCTTTGCCCGAAATAGTCGTCTGACGCAACACACGGCAGCTTTACCGAATCCGGATCGTACAGAGCATGTAGCTCACGGATCGGATACTCACGAGATCCAGAAAATAGTTTGATACATGCAAATGAAGTCGCTGAAGTGTACGTGCCGCGGCGATCGGGGTTGTCGCAAATGACCGGGAGCATTGGCGTCCTGAGCGTGAACATTGCGGACAGCAAGCACCTGTCTGAAATCTTCGGTGATGAAGCTGCCCGCCAGGCAATGGCCGATTTTGGCGAAGCAGCAGATGGCTTGCTCACGCGTTTGCTGGCGCAACATGCGGTGATTGACCGATATGGTCGTGCTGCCGATGGAAGGTGGGCGGCATGCTTTCGTGTCCTTTCGGACGGCCTGCCGCGAGATGCCAGGGAAGTGACGGAGACCATAGAGCACGCAGGGCGCAACCTGATCCGGGAGTCACTGCTGGCTGTTTTCGGGGGCGCGACGGGCGCTCGCATAACCGCCGACTTGTCCGTATTCCTCATGCCCCCCGAAACAGGCGAACGGGATGCAAAGGCATGCTGGACTCAATGGACCGAAGACCAGTTGAGGTCTGAACCCCAACGTCAGGTTGTGGAGCAGACAGGATCTTCTACCGACGTGACAGCGATTCTGACCCACCGCTGCATACAGACATTTCTGCAGCCGATCGTTCGCGTCAGCGATCGTGCGGTGGTTGGTTTCGAAGCCCTTTCCCGAGGTCCGCAGGGGTCACCTCTTGAGCGCCCGGATAAGTTGTTTGATGCGGCCTACGCCGCCGGGCGCACCGTGGATGCGGAATTGTTGTGTGCCGAATTGGCTCTTGAGCGCACTAAAGACAAATTACCGCCAGGCGCCTTCCTGACCATCAATTTGGGCCCGGATGCCTTGGCCCTTGCGGCGGACAAGCTGGCGTTAGCCGGCAGACCGGAAGTGATGATCGAACTCACTGAGCACCTGCCGCTCAACGAAGCAGAGGGTTTGGTGGAAGTGGTCAATCGTTTGCGCACCCTGGGGATTCGGTTGGCTCTGGATGACACAGGATGCGGGTTCGCCGACTTCGACACCGTTCGCCTGTTGCGGCCGGACATCGTCAAACTTTGCATCACGGTGATACGCAACGCCGACAAGGGCTCGCACTTTATGGCCGCGATTCGTGAGTCAGCAGAGCGGCTCTGCAAGCTGGGTTGCCTGGTGCTCGCCGAAGGCGTGGAAAGAGAACATCAGCATGCCGCGTTGCGGGGTTGCGGTATCGAACTCGCCCAAGGCTGGCTCTATGGCAAGCCGGAGGCCGTCGAGTCTGTCCTACTCTGAAGGTCTGATCGCGTGGCACCGCAAGACAAGCTGGAACGAGCGCGAGAACCAACGGTCCATACAAGTCAAGGCTGCGTCAGCACACGGGGAACCCCATGAACACAAACAAGAAGACATTGACCATTCGGGCGCGCTTGATCGCGGGGTTCGGCGTGGTTCTTATCGCGCTCGTCGCGCTGACGGTAATCGCGATCAGCCAGGTCGAGATGGTTCGAGCGCGGCTCGACGACATCATCGACGTAAACGGCGTAAAGGAACGTTACGCGATTAACTTTCGCGGAAGTGTCCACGACCGCTCCATAGCAGTGCGTGACGTGACGCTTGTATCCGCAGCTGAACTTCCTTCGGTCATCGATCACATTCATGGGCTCGCGAGCCAGTACGAAGAATCGGCTGGCCCGCTCGCCAGGATCTATGCCGAACGTACCGACATCACCGCGGAGGAACGGGCCATCTATGCACGTGTCAACGCCGCGTGGGAGCAAAGCCTGCCGCTGATCCAGCAGGTGATCAGCTTGCAGCAGGCGGGCGACGTCGAGGGTGCGCGCAGGATCCTGCTCAATGATGCGCGTCCCGCGCTTGTCGAATGGCTGGCCGGAATCAACGCGCTGATCGACTATCAGGAGCACCTCAACCAGCAGGAAAGCGCCGAGGCGCGCAAGATCAGCACAGATTTTCGCTGGTTGATGATCGTGCTGACGCTGCTTGCGTGCGGGGTTGGCATCGCCGTCGTCTACGCGACCGTGCGCAACATCACCCAGGCCCTCGGGGCTGAGCCGGGCGACGTGGTGGAGCTGGCCGAGTCGATCCGCGCGGGCAACCTCGCGCGCCGGATTGAGTTGCGGCGCGGCGATACGTCGAGCGTGATCGCCGCGATGGCGCGCATGCAGCAAAGGCTCGCCGAAATCGTCACGCAAATGCGCGACGCCGCGCAGGGCGTCGCGGCCGCCACGGAGCAAATCGCGCTGGGTAACGCCGACCTGAGTACGCGCACCGAGCGACAGGCCACCGAGCTCGAACAGGCGAGCGGCGCGCTCGAAGAGTTCGACTCCAGCGTGGCGGCCAATGCCCAAAGCGCGGGCAACGCCGACGAACTGGCAAAGCATGCTTCGGCTACTTCAGCACAGGGTGGCACCGTGGTTGGTCAGGTCGTGAACACGATGCGCGCGATCAGCGAATCGTCGAACCGCATCGAGGACATCATCTCTGTCATCGATTCGATCGCATTCCAGACTAATTTGCTGTCGTTGAATGCCGCAGTCGAAGCGGCGCGGGCCGGTACTGAGGGTCGCGGCTTCGCGGTCGTCGCCAGCGAGGTGCGCATGCTCGCACAACGCAGCGCAGCTGCCGCGAAGGAAATCAAGGAACTTATCGGCGCGAGCAGCGCGCGGATTAGCGAGGGGGAGCGGCAGGTCGATGCGGCCGGTACGACGATCTCCAACATCGTCGAAGCATCGCAGCGCGTCACGCACATCATGGAAGCGATGCACCAGGCCTGCCGTGCGCAGACGCAGCAGATTGGCGAAGTACGCGGCGTGATCGGGAACCTTGAGCAAAACACGCAGCAAAACGTGACGCTGGTGCAGCAGTCGGCCGCTGCGGCGCAGACGCTGAAGGAACAGGCGCAGGGCTTGCTGGACACGGCGCGGGTATTCACGCTCCCGTTTCAGACGCATTGAACGAGCCGGTCGATAATATTTGACTATAGGTCCAGTTGTAAGGGACGCGGCTTCATTGATGTTGGAGCCGATCTATGGATTAAGAAACGCCTCAACTGCTTGTGACCTGATCGTCGGCTAGTGTCATGAGTTAAAAATTCATTGAATGATGCCGATCACGTACTAAAGTGTTCTGTGTAGCACTTGATACGCGGAGGCAACGATGAGTGGACGGTCCAAAGGGGAACTCGTGCTGAGCGATTCGGAGCGCGAAGACCTGCAAGCGTTGACGATGCGACGCAAGACCGCGCAGGCCCTGGCATTGCGGGCGCGCATCGTGTTGGCCTGTGCCGATGGCATGGACAACAAGACAGTCGCGACGAAACAGCGGGTCACTCAGCAAACGGTTTCGAAGTGGCGGGCGCGGTTCGTGATCCATCGTGTGGACGGACTGCTCGATGCACCACGGCCCGGCGCACCGAGGACGATTGATGACGCGCGCGTCGATGCGGTCATCGCCAGGACGCTCGAGTCCGTGCCTGTCGGAGCGACTCACTGGAGCACGCGCACGATGGCTCGCGAAATGAAATTGTCGCAGACGGCGGTCACGCGGATCTGGCGTGCCTTTGGTTTGCAGCCGCATCGGCAGGAAACGTTCAAGCTTTCCAGCGATCCGATGTTCGTCGACAAGGTGCGAGATATCGTCGGGCTTTACCTGGACCCGCCGCTCAAGGCCATGGTGCTGTGCGTGGACGAGAAAAGCCAGATTCAGGCGCTCGATCGCACGCAACCCATGTTGCCGTTGGCACCCGGTATCCCTGAGCGACGCACCCACGATTACATGCGCCACGGCACGACCACGCTGTTCGCGGCGCTGGACATCGCTACTGGTGAAGTCATCGGCGAGGTACATCGGCGCCATCGCAGCAGCGAATTTGTACGCTTTCTGCGCACCATCGAAGCCAGCGTGCCGTCTTACCTGGAGGTGCATCTGGTGATGGACAACTATGGCACGCACAAAACGCCCTCGATCAAAGCCTGGTTCGCTCGTCATCCCCGCTTCCATGTTCATTTCACACCCACCTCGGCGTCGTGGCTTAACCAGGTCGAACGATGGTTCGCTGCGCTCACTGAAAAATACCTTCGACGCGGTACGCATCGGTCGACACGTCAACTCGAAGACGCGATCCGTCATTACCTGGACGTCTATAACGCGAACCCCAAACCGTTTGTCTGGAGCAAGTCGGCCGATGAGATTCTGGCCAGCCTCGAACGGTTTTGTGTGCGGGTCCGGAAGGCTGCGGCAGGAGCATCATGAATATCAATACCGACGCAATTGATGAAGTTTCCCTGGCGCTTCTCTATCTGACCCTGCATGACCGATACCGTGCATGGAAGGGCTTCGACTGGGATGTGCTGAACCGACTCCATGAACGAGGCTTCATCGAAGACCCTGTCAACAAGACGAAATCCGTGATCTTTACGGAAGGAGGACTGCGAGAGTCCGAGCGACTTTTTAATCGGCACTTTGTCATTCCGGAAGGAACAGGGAGTTGATTCAACGAACTTCTAACTCACGACACTAGCACTCCACATCCGCGGGCCATCTGGACACACAACCAGAATCGGGCGAGGAGGCATGGCGCCAAAGAAGAATGCAGCCCTGTATCGCTTGATCAGTACATGGTGCCATCACAGATTCAGTTGCGGACCCATAGACCAGATCGGGATCTGCTGGATCTTGTCGTTTGGTGTGCGCTGGAAACCGCGGTCAGGTCTGATCGGAACGTCCGACGTCTTGCACGTGCAAATGCTCTGTCTGTGGATCATATGCCTTGCAGGAAGCTGGCGCTATCGGCGTCAGGCCACCTGGAAGAACTCCGAGGAATATGCCTGGCCCATGCCTTCCGATAACACATCAAACGCGTCTATGGATATCTCGACCACGTTTTCGCCGTCTGCAGTCATGACACCCACACTATCGCGAATACCTTTCCGGATCCAGCATCTGAAATCCCGATCCATACAGATCATATTGTCCGGCTCGCTTTTGAGCACATCACGTGCGTCTTTCACAGAGCAAATCATCGCCATATCTTTCATTGCCTGACCACCTGTGCATCCCCA
Organism: Paraburkholderia sp. RL17-337-BIB-A; assembly: GCF_046025895.1. Taxonomy (NCBI): domain Bacteria; kingdom Pseudomonadati; phylum Pseudomonadota; class Betaproteobacteria; order Burkholderiales; family Burkholderiaceae; genus Paraburkholderia; species Paraburkholderia sp. RL17-337-BIB-A. The sequence continues at coordinate 375,157 of NZ_JARESY010000003.1, forward strand.
CCCACGATTTCCGTTGGACTGGATGTACGTTGCCCGGTTCACCCGCGCGAATACCCGTTACCTTGGCAGTGGGTTCGGCAAACTGTAATACCGTCCCGGCGGCATTATCTGTAGGCCTGGGACGGTCGACCCAGCAGCGCCGGAGGCGGCCCGAGGTGCGCTTGCAGCAGCGGGTGCGGGAACAACTGTACTGGACTGTCGGCCCGCTTCGGACGCCGGTGTGCTGCTGCCGGACGAGTCCGCGTCGGAACCCGGGTCGTCTTTATAGACCGGCGGCGCCGGATTGCCGTCGGAGATCAGGTACTGGCGACGCTGCAGATACGCGTCCCGCACGAATGAATACTTGTCGAGGGCGGCTCCCGCCAGGAGGTCGCCTGCTCCGAGCAGCGATGCGCGCAAGCTGACCACCCGCACCCCATAAAGGGTCGTGCGGAGCCAGATCGGCTGGACGAACGTTGTCAGATCGCCTTCGAATTCGACGAGCATCCCCGCGGTATCACGCACGGTGCTTGGACCGAGCAGCGGCAGAACGAGATACGGCCCCGGCGGCACGCCATAGTGGCCGAGCGTCAGTCCAAAGTCGGCCGTGTGCTTTGGCAGCCTCGCTATCGTCGCGACGTCGAACAGGCCACCGACACCAAAGACTGTATTGATGGCAACGCGCATGACATCCTCGACGCCATCGGTAATCTTCAGCTGCAGCAGATCGTTGGCAGCCGTGTACACGTCGCCGATGTTTGAAAAGACGTTCGTAACACTGTCCTGTGCCGGCTGCGGAAGCGCCCATACATACACCTGTGCTACTGGCCTCAAGGCATACTGGTCGACCTTGTCATTAAGCGTGAAAACAGTGCGATTGAGTCCTTCGAGCGGATCGCCTTTCGTCGGCGTCTTTACCGTCGCGCAGCCCGCCAGTACAAATGTTGCCGCCACCACCATCCCTGTGGCGCGTATCGTCACCATTACTGCTCTCCTGATTTTGCCTCGGGACTAGCCTCCGGCTGGATCCTTGACAATGCGAAACATTCAATACACCGCAGGCATACCTGGCGGCCGATGTTTGAAGCGTCGGTGCACCCAGTAATATTGCTCGGGGAATCTCACGATCTGTTCCTCAAGAAATTCATTCATGCGACGCGCGTCGGCAATGTCACTCCCTGACGGGAAATCGGTTAGCGGCCTGAAGATCTTCAACTTATAAGCACTTCAGTTACGAATGGCACAACCCGCGCGTGCCCCAGTCTTGCGAGCCGCGAAACCATCTCTGCGCCAAACCTGCCGCGTTGTCGCCTGGCCAGGTCGCACATCCGGGCATCTGACATACGGGTGTAAAGCGAGGCAACCGGGAAATGTGTCGAGTAGAGCATGCAGCCGACCTCAATGCCCACAAAATGAAAGCCCATAAAGATGGTAGGTGGAGCATTCTTGTCATCGAGATCAATTTCACTTTCAAGCTGCACACAATCCCTGATCGACTGCGCGCTGCCAAACCACTGAATGCCCCGTTCAAGATAGCTGCGAACTACATGCCGAAAGTGTTCTCTCGCAAGCTCGTCGTGTTCACGCGTAGTCTTCTCCGGGAAGCAGAGACGAAGGTTCACGAGGACCACATGTTTGCGACGACTGGGAAGGGTATAAAGCGCTCCCCCAAGTGCACTGCCGAGCCTCGCGACAAACGTGTAAGGAAGCATGGACAATATGCGGAGCAACGCTACCATGAGCGCAAAGCCAAGTTTTTTCAAAAGTTTCCCTACCCAGGATGCGCCATGACTCGGCGAGGAGAAGCCCTCCTTGGACAGCCCCGCACCACGAGCACCCGCTCCGATGCACCCGAGCCTCAGTTGAACGTTTCCGTTCGCGAAATCAATCGACAACCATACAACCTAGGAGCAAGTGACTGGTTACCAACAAGACATACAGTGTTACTGAATCTGACGGGCGACGCAGTCGATCGTGAGACACACGACAGAGACGCTGTGCAACGTGCTTTGGATCCGACAACCGATTGAATGAATGATGCTGCAACGGCGCGAAAGCGCGCGGACATGTCCGATGCGTGGCAACCTCACCCGCGATCAGAAATCTCCACGATCGACGTGCGTGGCCGCGTCACGCGATTGACTACCGGCATCCGCGCCCCGCGCCACACGACGTGCGAGCCGAACGCCGCGCTCAACCACTGCAGCGCCAGCAAGGTGTCGCGCAATGGCACGAGCGGCAGGTCGCGCCAGAAGCTGCTCGAATAGCGGGCGCTGCGCGCATGCAACAGGATGCGCGCACTGACACCCGTAACCGTGCTAATCGACAGCGTTAACAACAAGCGTGCCGCGCCCGCTCGAGCATATTGATCAGGTTGCTGACCTTCCGGTTGCTGCTGTGCACGCGCGAATCGACGGCCAGTTCGATGTCGCGATGCGAACAGGCGGCCTGCAAACGCCGGACCACCGCGATGGCCGGATCAACCGGCGAAGACACGCCGAATAGCAACTGGAAGCATGAATGCGCCTGCTCGCAGAACGTGACGAGGTTTTCATACAGACGCGGCTCAATCCCGCACAACGGCTTAAGCACGCTAACGGAGGACAAGCCTGGCTGCCGGGCACAGGTGCGCTTGCTAAAAAAGGCATCGCAACGGCGGCTATGCCCGCGTAGATTGTAGCAACAGAGCACAGCAGAACCAGCGGCCACTCAAATATATGAAGCGAATACACCGTCATTGCTTTCCGCCTCCTGTGGACTATGGCACTTTTTGCGTTAAACTGACCAATGGAACTATTGCTGGGACGCTGATTCGCACGTTCATACTCCCATGTTTCGTACATCCGGGCGGCATCGATTTGCCGCAGCACCGAAGCGAAGCATTCGCCAGCAATTCCACACGCAAGCAACACTATTGCGCGAGGTTGTGTGCCGACCTTCACCTCAATTACAAACAGGAGCTCAAGCTCAATTCTCGTGCGTCGATGGCCGCCGCAGATACATGGGTGATGTCAGAACCGCTTGGAAAAGCCGATGCTAAAGCCACGCGGAAGCAACTGAACGAATACCGGCCTATCCCACCTTGTGGTCCAATAGCCGACCGCTGTACCCAGCGCGAGTACTAGTAATCCACCAAATCAGATAGTCTGCGACTGAATCTCAGGTTGCAGGATGACAAGCTGACGTCCTGGACACTCGCGTGAGCCGGAGATGCTGTGGCCCATTGGGCCGATGGGGGTGACGTGGCGACCGGCGACTGCTGAGTGGAACGCGAGTCTAGCCGCCTTTTTGGTTAGCAGCACCAGGCAGATGATGGCTGTAACAGCACCGGTCCGAAAGACTGGAGTCTGAAAGGTCTCGTCGGATAAACCGAATACCGCGAGCGTGGCCAGCGCGAGCGCCACGATGAAGACAGATGCCAGTGACGCTGTCATCAGATACGCTCGAAGCATGTCCATGGTGGACGGTTTCATAAGGGTGTTCAACGGTGTCAATGCCAAAAATCTCGAAGACGCTTGCGCAGCGCCTTCACCTATCGCGCAGCGGCAGCGCGGCGCTCCAACTCTATGTGCCTTTCTACAGTAACAGACTCTTTCGGAGATGCTACCCCGCGGTCCTGAAGGAAAACTTAGCCAAATCAGCGTAACGTGCATCAAACCGAGAAAGGCCGCTAAACTCGTATTGGCCGGCAGACAAGCATTGAAAGTGAAAGACGCCGTCGATGACGATACCTTGGGGTACCCCTCTTTATGCGCACTCTCCTTGTTGAAGACGACAATCTGATTGGTAGCGGTGTTGAAGCAGGACTTCGCCAGGCGGCATTCACTGTTGACGGGGCGCGCGACGGCCGGGATGCGCAACTTGCTTTGGGTACCACGAAATATGCTCTGGTCGTTCTAGATCTCGGCCTTTCCAAGGGCTCTGTCAGGTTGATGGTGAGGCGGCAGGGAAGCGGTGGCCGTGATAAAAGGGACTTTCTCTTCTAGGGACTTTCTCTTCTTCATCACCGCATTGTACTGCCGCCTCACCATCAACCTGGCAGAGCCTTGGCCAGTGAATGCCGACCATGTCCCAATTGCCTTGCCCGGTGTAGTCGGCGCCCACGCAGGCGTCGGCATTGGCATGTTGAACCACCCGGGCATCAGTTCGAGGCCGGCGCGGAATGATCGGCAGGCATCCCAGCTGTGTTCACCTCGTGTGCCCCGTCCGTGTGGTGCTGGATCGCGTAGATCTCGCGATTGCGGGCGATCGTGGCTTCCGACGGCGGATAGTCGTTGTTGTGGGACGGGACCAGTCCTTCGGCCTGGGCCTGTTGCAGTTGCGCCATGACTTCCGCATGCGTCAGTCCCGACGGATTGGATTGCGCAAAGGCGGCACTGCCGAACGACAGACTAAGGGCGGCAACGGCAAAAGCAGTAAGCAGTTTCATGATGTCTCTCCGATGGTGTGCAAGAAATGAGTGGTCCGAACCACGCTTCACATTCTTGTCATTTCACCTGTCGGCGCACTGACCCGCAGATTACGGTTCTGTTAACCGCACGCAAGCGATAAAAAAACTCCAGATAACAGACTTGTAATTTATCGGACCGTAGCCCGTAAGCCCCCAGCCAGCACACTTCCGACTCATGAAGCGCATGCCATGCGCCGTCCGTTGCATTGAAAAGACGGGCGCTTCCATCTGCCTCTTTTCAGGAATCCGTCATGTGGATCGTCAAGCTCGCGCTGCGCCGGCCCTACACATTCGTGGTCCTCGCCCTGCTGATCTTTATCGTTGGCCCGCTGGCGATACTGCGCACGCCGACCGATATCTTTCCGAACATCGACATTCCGGTGGTCAGCATCGTCTGGTCGTATAACGGCTTCTCCGCGCAGGACATGGCGAACCGCATCACGTCGAATTACGAACGCGCGCTGACTTCCGACGTCGACGATATCGAGCACATCGAGTCGCAATCGCTGAACGGCGTTTCAGTGGTGAAGATCTTTTTCCATCAGGGTGCGGACATCAATCGCGCGATCGCCGAGGCCGCGTCCAATTCGGCGTCGATCTTGCGGGTGCTGCCGCCCGGCACGCTGCCGCCGAACATCATCACGTACAACGCGTCGACGGTGCCGATCCTGCAGTTGGGTCTCTCCAGCAACACCTTGTCCGAACAGCAGCTCTACGACCTCGGCAATAGCCAGATCCGCACGCAACTGGCGACGGTGCAAGGCGCTTCCGTGCCCCTGCCGTTTGGCGGCAAGGTCCGCCAGATCATGGTCGATATCAACCCGCGCGCGTTGCAGGCCAAGGGCCTCGCGCCGCTCGACGTGGTCAACGCCGTGAACGCGCAGAATCTGATCCTGCCGGGCGGCACGGCCAAGATCGGCACGAAGGAATACAACGTGCAGATGAACGGCAGCACGGACACGGTCGCCGCGCTGAACGACCTGCCGATCAAGACGGTGGCCGGTGGCGTGGTGTATGTGCGCGATGTGGCCCATGTGCGCGACGGCTATGCGCCGCAAACCAACATCGTGCGCAGCGACGGCAAGCGCGCGGCACTGCTGACCATCGAGAAATCCGGCAGCACGTCGACGCTGACGATCATCCAGCAGGTCAAGGCGATGCTGCCGCATATCGCGGCCGGCTTGCCGAGCGCGCTGCATATCACGGCGCTAGCCGACCAGTCGGTGTTCGTCAAATCCGCGGTGGTCGGCGTCGCGCGCGAAGCGCTGATCGCCGCCTGCCTGACCGCGTTGATGATTTTGTTGTTTCTCGGCAGCTGGCGCGCCACGCTGATCATCGCTGTGTCGATTCCGCTCGCGGTGCTGACCTCGCTGATCGCGCTGGCCGCGCTCGGCCAGACCATCAACATCATGACGCTCGGCGGCCTCGCGCTCGCCGTCGGGATTCTCGTCGACGATGCCACCGTCGCGATCGAAAACATCACGCATCATCTGGAGAATGGCGAGCCGCTGCATGACGCGATCCTGAACGGTTCGGGAGAAATCGCCGTGCCGACCTTCGTGTCGACGCTGTCGATCTGCATCGTGTTCGTGCCGATGTTCCTGCTTTCCGGTGTCGCGCGCTATCTGTTCGTGCCGCTCGCCGAAGCGGTGGTGTTCGCGATGATCGCCTCGTATTTCTTCTCGCGCACGTTGATCCCGACGCTCGCCATGTACCTGATGCGGCCGCGCGGCAATGCGCCGGTGACGGGCAACGGACCGATCGCGCGTCTCGTACGTTTTCAGGCTGGCTTCGAGCATCGTTTTGAATTGCTGCGCGAACGCTACCGCGGCGTGCTCGCCGCGGGGATCGCCCGCCCGCGCCGCTTCGTCGCGATCTTCCTGCTGCTGTGCATCGGCTCGCTCGCGCTCGTGCCGTTTGCCGGACGCGACTTCTTTCCCGCTGTCGATACCGGCGAAATCCGGCTGCATCTGCGCGCCCCTACCGGTACACGGATTGAAGATACCGCCAGCCTCACCGATGAAGTCGAAGCCCGCGTGCGCAGCGTGATTCCCAAACAGGAGTTGTCCGCGATGCTCGACAACATCGGCGTGCCGGTGAGCGGCATCAACCTCACCTACGATTCGTCGGACCCGATTGGTCCCGAAGACGCCGACGTGATGATCACGCTCGCGGCAAAACACAAGCCGACCGCGGCCTATGTCGCGACCCTGCGCACGACGCTCGCCAAGGATTTCCCGGGCGTGAGCTTCGCCTTCCTGCCGGCCGACATCGTCAGCCAGATTCTGAATTTCGGCCTGCCCGCACCGATCGATATCCAGATCGTCGGCAATAAGCTCGCTGCCAACCGCGTGGTGGCGAACCGCCTGCTCGCGCAACTACGCGGCGTGCGCGGCCTCGTCGACGCGCGCATCCAGCAGCCGGGCGACGAGCCGGCGATCAACGTCAACGTGGACCGCACACGGGCGATCCAGGCGGGCTTGCTGCAACGCGACGTGTCGCAGAATCTGCTGATCGCGCTGTCCGGCAGCTCGCAGACCACGCCGAATTTCTGGCTCGATCCGAAGAACGGCGTCAGCTATCCGCTGATGGCGATGATGCCGCAGTACGACATCGACTCGCTGCAGGCGCTGGCCAATATTCCAGTGGCGCCAAGCGGCAGCGCGGGTTCTGCTGCCAGTAGCGCGGCCGCTTTTGCCAATGGCGCCGGCGCTGCTCCACAGAACCTGCTCGGCGCGCTGGGCACGCTGTCGCGCGGCACTCAGCAAGCCGTCGTCTCGCACTACAACGTGCAACCCGTGCTCGACATTTTCGCCTCGGCGCAAGGCCGCGACCTCGGCGGCGTGGCGGCCGACGTGAACCGTCTGGTCGACCAGATCCGGCCGCAATTGCCGCCGGGCGCGTCGATCGTCGTACGCGGCCAGGTGCAGGCGATGCACGATTCGTTCGCCGGTCTCGCAAGCGGCATGGTGTTCGCGATCGCCCTCGTCTATCTGCTGATGGTCATCAATTTCCAGTCGTGGCTCGATCCGTTCATCACGATCAGCGGCTTGCCGGGCTCGCTCGCGGGCATCGCGTGGATGCTGTTCAGCACGGGGACCCGGCTGAGCGTGCCGGCGCTCACCGGCACCATTCTGTGTATCGGCATCGCGACGGCCAACAGCATTCTCGTGATCAACACCGCGCGTGAACTGCACCACGGCGGCAAGCCGCCCCTGCAGGCGGCGCTGGAAGCGGGCTTCAGCCGCTTCCGCCCGGTCTTGATGACCGCGCTGGCGATGCTGATCGGCATGCTGCCCATGGCGCTCGGCCTCGGCGACGGCGGCGAACAGAACGCGCCGCTCGGCCGCGCGGTGATCGGCGGGCTCGCGCTCGGCACGGTCTCCACGCTGCTGTTCGTGCCGGTCGTCTACGGGATGGTGCATGCGTGGCGGGACAAACGCCGCGCCGCCGAGCAGAGCACGCAGGAAGCCGACCTTGCCGCCCGCACCCATTGATTCCGACGAGAGCCTCCCCATGAACGATTCATCTCTTCCGCCCGAACTCGACGATCGCGCCGGGCCGTCCGCGAACCGCGCTGACCGTCACGTGGAAAATGCCGCGGGAAATGCCGCGGGAAATGCCGCGGGAAATGCCGCGGGAAATTCCGCGAAAAGCGCGGCGCAAGCGCCCGCGGCGGCCGCGCACCCGACACCGCGCCGGCGCCTGTGGCCACTCGCCCTGACCGGCCTCGCGGCCGCCTTGCTGCTCGCCGGCATCCTGCCGCGTGTCTCCGCGAGCGCCGCACTGACGCAACAGACCCAGGCGCAAAGCGCGCTCAGCGTATCGGTGCTCACGCCACGCCCCGCGCCGTCCTCGAACGAGTTGCTGTTGCCCGGCGCGGTCACGCCGTTCGCGGAAGCGTCGATCTACGCGCGCACGAGCGGCTATCTGGCGCACTGGACGAGCGATATCGGCGCCCAGGTCAAAAGCGGCCAGACGCTCGCGACGATCGACGCCCCCGACCTCGACGCGCAACTGCGCCAGGCCCGCGCCGACGAAAGCACCGCGCAGGCCAACTACGACTACGCGAAGACCACCGCGCAGCGCTGGCAGGACATGTTGAAAACGCAGTCGGTCGCGCAGCAGGACGCCGATACGAAAACGAGCGACATGGAAGCGCGCCGCGCGATGCTGGACTCGGCGCAGGCGAACGTCGCACATCTGGCCGAACTGGTCTCGTACGAAAAAATCGCCGCGCCGTTCGACGGCGTGATCACCGCCCGCCACGTCGATGTCGGCGCGCTGGTGACGGCGGGCGGCACGCCCGGCACCGCCGGCATGTCGGGCGAGCTGTTTCATATCCAGCAGAACGGCATTCTGCGGGTCTTCGTGGACGTGCCGCAGAACGACGCGCCGTATGTCACGCCGGACACCGCCGTCTATCTGACTGCCCAGCAGTATCCCGGCCGTCACATTGCCGGGCGGGTGGCGCGCAGCACCGGCTCGATCGATCCGGCGAGCCGCACGTTGCGCGTCGAGGTGGACGTCGACAACAAGGACGGCGCGTTGATGCCGGGCGCCTATGTGCAGGTGCATCTGGCGTTGCAATCGTCGACGCCCGCGCTCGATTTGCCGGTCAGCACACTGCTGTTTCGCCCGGATGGCGTGACGGTCGCGGTGGTGGACGGCAACGGCAAGGTGGCGCTGAAGACCGTGCACATCGGCCGCGATTTCGGCACACATGTGGAAATCACCACGGGCCTGGCGGCCACGGATCGCGTGATCGACAACCCGGGCGATTCGCTGAGTGCGGGACAGGCCGTGCAGATCGCGCCGGCCACGCATAGCTGAGCGCCCGTCATCGTAAGGATGTTTGCCATGTCTTTTAGCTTTACTTGCCCGTTGCTGCGGCGCTCGCTGGCCGTGGCGCTGACCGGCGCGCTGGCCGCCTGCTCGACGCTCCCCGCTTATCAGCGGCCCACTGCCGATGTGCCCTCGCAATTCGCGGGCGCCACGCCCGGCTGGGCGCAGGCGGCGCCCGCCGACGCCGCGCCGCGCGGGCCCTGGTGGACGATCTTCGGCGATCCCGTGCTCGACCAGCTCGAAGCGCGCATCGACGTCTCGAACCAGACCGTGCGCAAGGCCGTCGCGCAGGTCCAGCAGGCGCGCTCGATGGTCGACTATCAGCGCGCGGGATTTTTCCCGACCATCACCGCCGGCACCGCCCAGGAGCGCTTTCGGACCTCGCAGAACATCGTGGGACGCTCGCTCGCGGGCAAGACCATACCTGACTATTCAGCGGGCGTGTCGGCGAGCTGGGAGCCCGATCTGTTCGGCCGGGTGCGCGACAGCGTCACGGGTGCGCAAGCCAATGCCGATGCCAGCGCAGCGGACCTCGAAGCGGTGCGTCTGTCGATGAGCTCGGATCTCGCCGTCGACTATTTCGCGCTGCGCTCGCTGGATACGCAGAAAAAGCTGCTTGACGACAGCGTGCATGCGTACGCCGATGCATTGAATCTGCTCCAGCAGCAGTTGAAGAACGGCGCGATCGACGCTTCCGCAGTCGCTCAGGCCACCACGCAGCTCGAAGCGACACGCACTCAGGACACCGACATCGACGTGACCCGCGCGCAGATGCAGCACGCGATCGCGACCCTGATCGGCGAACCTGCTTCGACCTTTGCGCTGCCGGCGAACGGCTCGGCCATGGCGCCGCCGGCCATTCCGGTCGGCGTGCCCTCGCAACTGCTCGAACGGCGGCCCGATATCGCCGCTGCCGAACGGCGCGTGGCGGCGGCAAATGCGCAGATCGGTGTGGCGCACGCGGCGTTCTTCCCCGATCTGATGTTGTCGGCGAGTGCGGGGCTGGAAAGCAGCTTCTTCGCGCCGTGGCTGAGCGCGCCGAGCCTGTTCTGGTCGATCGGGTCGCAACTCGTCGGCACGCTGTTCGACGGCGGCCAGCGCAGCGCCACGCTGCACGGCGCGACCGCGCAATACGACGGCACGGTCGCCGATTACCGGCAGTTGGTGCTCGTGGCGTTTCAGCAGGTCGAGGACAACCTCTCGGCCTTGAATTCGCTTGCGGACGAAGCCGCCAGCCAGCAGCGCGCGACCAGCGCCGCCGATCTGTCGTTGCGCCTCACGACCAATCGTTACAACGCGGGCGCGGTCAGCTATCTCGACGTGGTGACTGCGCAGACGATCGCGTTGACGAACGAGCGCACGGCGGATCAGATTGCCGCGCGCCGGCTGGAGTCGAGCGTGTTGTTGATGAAGGCGTTGGGCGGCACGTGGCATGACGTTGGTGCGAGCCCAACGGCGGCTGATGTGGCGGCTGCGGCGGTTGCCGCGAAGCCCAACGGCGGCTGATGCGGCGGCTGCGGCGGCTGCGGCGGTTGCCGCGACGCCCGGCGCTGAGACCGGTATTGACCCGCTTGCAGGCAAGCGTGCGATGCGACCCGAAGTGCAGTCCGAAGTGCGGCCTGTTACGCAGTCCGCAGGAACGTGAGAATGAAGCGCGTGCCGTGCATGTCGCTTTCCGCGCGCACGGTTGAGTTCAAGCACGTAGCCAACGCCACGCACCGTATGAATCAGCTTGATGGGGAAATTGTCGTCGATCTTTGTGCGCAGCCGGCGAATCGCCACTTCAACAACGTTAGTGTCGCTATCGAAGTTCATGTCCCACACATAGGATGCGATCTGCGTGCGGCTCAGCACCTCGCCCTGGCGGCGCGCGAGCAGTTGCAGCAGCGAGAACTCGCGCGGCGCGAGATCGACACGGATACCGCCGCGCTTGACGCGCCGGCGTCTTGACGATGGTCCAGCCGTCCATGCCGGGCAGCATCACATCGAGCACGATGACGTCGTACTCCTCTTCCTGCGCGAGGATCAGGCCTTGCGGGCCGTCGTTGGCGACGTCGACCGCGTAGCCGGATTCCTCCAGACCATTTCTCAGATAGGCCGCTGTTTTCAGCTCGTCCTCGATCACCAGGATTCGCATTTGACGCTCCGCGTTGCATTGATCTCTAAATCATACCGGCAAGCATCGGGCGTCGAGATTACGACGCCGGTAATGTTATGCGTTGATTGCGGCCTCGTGAGGGTTCTGGTGCAAACAGCCGGTGAAACCGAGACGTCTCCAATACATAAGGAGTCCTTATTTATTGAATAGGACAGCATTCCAGACGGCGGGTGCAGTAGTATCCTTGAGTCCGAGAGTGCGGAGATTAAACTGACCCTTGCGGATGCGGTGCATCAACTCGATGCCTGAAATCGTGGTCTTCGCACACCTGAATCGTTTGAATCCGAGCATCACGTTCGTTCTGGACTTGATGTTTCGATGATCCTGTTCGATCGCGTTATTCAGATACTTCGAGGAGCGCACTTGCGTTCCCTCAGGTTCTGTCGCAATAACGATGCCGCGTTAAAGTTCGGGATGCACAAACTTTGCTTCGGCTCACGATGAAGAAGACCGCGATACCACGAACGGCCCTTGCTACAGGCATTGCGAAGGTTTTGAAGCGGCTTCATTATCCGCTGGATGTGATGCTGCTGTGCGTGCGATGGTATGTGGCCTATTCGCTAAGTCTTCGCAATCTCGAGGAGATGATGTCTGAGCGCGCCATCGGCGTCGATCATTCGACGGTGCATCGGTGGGTGATCAAACTGCTACCGTTGTTCGCAAAGACGTTTCGCAAGCACAAACGCCCGGTGGGCACGAGCTGGCGCATGGATGAAACATATATCAAGGTCAAAGGCTCGTGGAAATACCTGTATCGCGCCGTGGACAAGGCGGGTAACACCATCGACTTTCTGTTCAGGGCCAAGCGGGACAAAGCCGCCGCGCGCCGCTTCTTCGATAAAGCCATCGCTCAGAACGGCGCACCCGAGACGGTGACCATCGACAAAAGCGGTTCCAATCTGGCGGCGCTTCATGCGGTGAACGCCGAGCGCGAGACGCCCATCAAGGTCCGGCAGGTCAAGTATTTGAACAACGTGGTGGAGCAGGACCACCGGGCTATCAAACGTCGCACTAGACCGATGCTCGGGTTCAAGAATTTTGACTGCGCGCGTGTCATTCTGAGCGGCATCGAAGTCATGCACATGATCAAAAAAGGACAGATGCAGGACTTTGGCAAAATCCAACTGTCCGCCGCGCAGCAGTTTTACTCGCTCGTTTCATAAGCAATACATAACAATTGCGTTTCCTCGTCCATCGCGCCTTACTGCGACAAAACCCATAAGTGCTGGCCCCGCAACTCCATCGATTCAAGGCGCTTTGAAGCCAGCCAGCGCGCAAGTTGTCGGCACCGTCACGGATGGCAGCGATCCGGCGACCGGGTTGGGCTTAAAGAATACGTAATTGGAAAGAGCAAGAAGGAATTTTCGTTGGCGCGATGTGTGAATATCGATAACCGATCAGATTTGCAGATGTGTTTGCCGAAAAATGTTCAAACGACGATTGCGAAGGTGCCAGCCGTAATTAAGATATTGACATTCAAGGATGACAAGCTTGCCTCCGTTGAGGTAGACATTCCGTTCAGCAATCGGGTCGGTGGGGAGGGAGTCGCCCAAGCACTTCTCGCGGAATATGGTCAGCCTCAATTCGAAGGCGAAAGTCCATCGCATGGCGCAAACGGCACTGTCACGTTGCTGAGATGGTCGAGTAAGATCGCGTGATGAAGAATGCAAAATCGCTCCACCACGGTCATCGCTTTCCGGCGGCGGTCATCAGTTGCGCGGTGCGGTGGTGTTTTAGGTTTCCGCTCAGCCTGCGTGATATCGAAGAGCTGCAGTTCGAGCGCGGGGTTATCGTGAGCTACGAAACTGTCCGTCGCTGGTGCGATAAATTCGGTGCATGTTTCGCACACCGCATGAAAGCCGCGCGGCGCAAGCTTGGCAACACCTGGCATCTTGACGAAGGTGTGTCACGAACACAAGCGAAAGCTTGTGGTGCTGTACTGAAGATGGGAGTTGGCCTCCCGGAGTCGGCTTGCAGGAGCAGGCTTCAAACCGCCCGGTGCTGCTGCGTTCAAAAGGCGTGGTGGTGAGCGACCGCGGAAAAGTCATCCATCAGGGTGGCAGGTAGGTGTTGAGAAGATGAGCGAAAGCAAACCGTTCGATGACGCGTCGTTAAGGTGTTAAAGCGCTGTCAAAACTGGAGTCGTTTCGTCACTCCAGGATCAGTCAGGACGAGACCTGCTTACGGACCTGATGGCAGCCGGCGTAAAGGCGGCATGAGCTCAACACAGGCTTCGGTACGGAACGTGAGAACCTTGTTGCGGATGCAAAGGGAAATGACAAATGGGTGCGCCGGGAGACCGGCAAGGAGTAGATGGTGAAAGTCCATTACGATGAAGGTGTAGCGAACCACATCGGCCCCGAGCCGTGCGCAGGCGCCCGCGAGGGTGTCGGCGAAGCGTCGGTAGGGGAGCGTGCAGGCCAGCCATTGAGCCGCGATATCTTTAACGTCTCAGGTGCCGACGTCGTCCATTTGGCGGAAGGCAACACGGAGGGGCGCGCCATCGCAAGTGCCTCGACGACTTGGCGCGGTCGCAGACCCTGGCATGCACGGACGATCCTTGTGCGGGAACCGGGAGATCTCTCGTCTGGCCTGTCGCAGCACGGGCAGGTCCGCATCGGGAAGGCGAGGAGCCGTAGCCGATGATGGACGGACGTGAGAAGTCAGACTCCGCCGTAGTAGCGACGAAGCCTGCGAACAACGCCGGGAAACCGGCTGCGGAGTGGGCGGAGCCAAGGGCGGGGACCAAGGGGAGCACGGGTCAGTCCAACACGTGCCGGGCACAGAACCGGGAAAGCGTGTCACACGGGCTGGAACGTGTACGGCAGGCAGCAAGGCAGCGGAAGAAGGAGCGGTTCACTGCGTTGCTGCACTATGTCACTATCGACCGGCTGCGGGAGTCATTCCGTGCGCTTAAGCGCATGGCGGCTCCGGGTGTGGACGGTATGACATGGCAGTACTTCGAGGCGGCGCTGGAGGAGAATCTCCAGCGCCTGCACGCACAGGTACAGAGCGGCGCGTACCGGGCGTTGCCCGTTCGGCGGCAGTACATACCCAAGCCGGATGGCAAACAGCGCCCGCTGGGAATTGCCGCGCTGGAGGATAAAATCGTCCAGCGCGCGGTGGTTGAAGTTCTCAACGCTATCTACGAAGAAGATTTTCTTGGCTTCTCGTACGGGTTTCGGCCCGGGCGCAGTCAACATGATGCGATGGATGCGTTGTCAACCGCCATCGATCGCACCTCGGTGAACTGGATACTGGACGCCGATATTCGGAACTTCTTTGACGGACTGAGCCAGGAATGGCTAGTCCGTTTTCTGGAGAACCGGATCGGCGATCAGCGCATCATCCGCCTTGTGCGCAAGTGGCTCAAGGCGGGCGTTCTGGAGGATGGAGAGCTTAGCGTCAGTGAAACCGGTACACCGCAAGGGGCAGTGGCCTCGCCGCTGCTCGCGAACGTGTACCTGCACTACGTGTTTGATCTCTGGGCGCAGCAGTGGCGACGGCGAGAAGCCAAAGGCAACGTAATCATCTCGCGGTACGCGGATGATATCGTGGTCGGTTTCGAACACGAAGCAGACGCGAGGCGCTTCTGGGACGCGATGCGAGCGAGGTTGGCGAAGTTCGAGCTTGCGCTGCACCCGGACAAGACGAGACTGCTGGAGTTTGGGCGCTATGCAGCGCACAGGCGAAAGCATCAGGGTCTTGGTCGGCCAGAGACGTTCACCTTTCTGGGCTTCATCTTCATCTGCGGGCGTTCACGCCGCGGCGCCTTCCAGCTACAGCGGAAGACTCGCGGAGATCGCATGCGGGCGAAGCTCAGACAGATCAAGGACGCACTCCGTCGGCGTATGCACGAGTCAATTCCAGAGCAAGGGAAGTGGCTCAAACAGGTCGTTCAGGGGTACTTCGCATATCATGCGGTGCCCACGAACTTCCGCGCGCTTTGTGCTTTTCGCCACCACGTCCGATCCCTCTGGATGCGCGCGCTACGGCGGCGTAGTCAGAAAGACCGCACGTCATGGACGCGGATGACGCACATCGCAGACGCATGGCTCCCGCATCCTCGCATACTTCACCCGTGGCCGAACCAGCGATTTGCCGTCAAGCACCCGAGGTAGGAGCCGTATGCCCGAATTGGGCACGTACGGATCTGTGCGGGGGGTGCCCGGTAACGGGCATCCCTACCGCGATCAGACACCATGAGGAAGAATACCGATGCCGCAACGAGGGGCGGAGCTGCCCGTAGTAGTGTTGAAGCCCTTGTAATGAGGGTGAAGCGAAGGGGCGGCGTTATCCTGTTGGCGACGGTCACCAACCTGCTTGCTGGGGATGAGTGACATGAGCTCAACAAAACCGTATTGCATTGCGAAGCGCACGGTGTGGGAAGCGTATCAGTTGGTGAGGGCCAACCGGGGTGCTGCAGGCGTGGACGATGAAACGATCGCCATGTTTGAGCAGGACCTGTCGGGCAATCTGTACAAGTT
This sequence comes from Paraburkholderia sp. RL17-337-BIB-A, assembly GCF_046025895.1. NCBI lineage: Bacteria > Pseudomonadati > Pseudomonadota > Betaproteobacteria > Burkholderiales > Burkholderiaceae > Paraburkholderia > Paraburkholderia sp. RL17-337-BIB-A. The sequence continues at coordinate 391,076 of NZ_JARESY010000003.1, forward strand.
GTGGAACCGGATGTCATCGGGGTCGTACTTCCCGCCACCGGTGAAGCAGGTTGAGATACCGAAAGCCAGGGGTGGTACCAGAAAGCTGGGCGTGCCCACCGTGTCTGATCGAATTGCCCAGACAGTTGTCAAGCTCATGATCGAGCCGATACTCGAACCGATATTCCATGAAGATTCCTATGGGTACCGGCCGGGGAGGTCGGCGAAACAGGCGGTTGCGGTAACGCGTGAGCGCTGCTGGAAATACGACTGGGTTGTTGAGTTTGACATCAAGGCGGCATTCGATCAGATCGATCATGGCCTCCTGCTCAAGGCGGTGCGCAGGCATATCAAGGCGGACTGGATCCTGCTGTATATCGAGCGGTGGCTGACAGCGCCGTTCGAGACTGCGGACGGAGCGAGACTGCCGCGAGTGCGCGGTACACCCCAAGGTGGAGTGGTCAGCCCGATGCTGATGAATCTGTTCATGCACTATGCGCTTGATGCATGGATGCAGCGACACTTCCCGCAATGTCCCTTTGCGCGTTATGCCGATGATGCGGTGGTTCACTGCCGCAGCGAGGCGCAGGCGCAGGAGGTCATGCACGCCATTGCCCAGCGGCTGGCGGAATGCGGGTTGGAGATGCATCCTGAGAAGTCAGGCATCGTGTATTGCAGGGACCGAAGTCGTACTCAAGCCTACCCGAATGTGACCTTCACATTTCTAGGTTTCCTGTTTCGTCCGCGAAGGGTGATGACCAGGTCTGGGCAGCTCTCAACGAGCTTTCTGCCCGGGGTGAGTCGTGATGCCCTGACACGGATGAGGCAGAAAGTACGGGGGTGGCGACTACCTCGTCAGACGTTTCGGTCACTGGTCGAACTGGCCGATCAATGCAATCCCACGATACGTGGCTGGTGGAACTATTACGGGGCTTTCTATCGGACGGCCATGCAGGGGCTCGGTCTGTATCTCGACCGCAAGCTCGCACGCTGGGCCCGATGCAAGTACAAGACACTACGACGGCATAAACGGCGTAGCGAGGAGTGGTTGCACAAGATGAGGAAGGGGTACCCGCGACAGTTTGTGCACTGGCAGTTTCTGGGGGTAAAGGTTGGATAACGGGAGCCGTGTAAATCGAGAGGTTTACGCACGGTTCTGCGAGAGGCTCGGGGTGAAATCCCCCGGGCCTACTTACCTATTTGTGACGTTGCGCGGCGAGCCTTATCTTTTGTGGCGCGCCGTCGATCAGCACGGGGCTGAACTTGATATCCTGCGGCAGAAGCCCCGCGACAAGGCTGCAGCGAAGCGGTTTTTCAAGCGTGTGCTTGCCTCATGTGCGGAAGTGCCGCGCAAGATCGTAACCGACCAGCTGCGCAGCTATCCGGCGGCGAAAGCCGAGATTCCTGAACTCGCTCATGTCAAGCATGTCTACGTCACAGCCAGCGCCCGGGTCAATAACCGGGCCGAAAACAGTCATCAGCCGACGCGCGAACGGGAACGACGAATGCGTGGCTTCCGCGATCCCGAACGTACGCAAGTCTTCTTATCGAGCTTCGGTCCGATCCGTCAGCACTTCGCGCTCAAGCGACACCTGCTACGCGCCTCACTCTATCGCAAAGAACTGTATGCGGTCCGTCAGCGACGTCCTTGAGCGAATTTCGTAACACTCTGATGCTACGTGTCCACGTGGACAGCTGGCATCAGAGTGTATGAGTGAGAAACGAGATTTGCTTACCCGGTTGGTGACCGGCCGGAAACGAGATGGTCGTCGTGAATACGACGATGCCGCTCGCGATGAACTTGTGCAGCTTTGTCTGCAGCCTGGCGTCTCCATCGCGAGGACTGCAATGGAGCACGAACTCAATCCGAACCTGCTGCGCAGCTGGATCGCGCGGTATCAGAAGAGCCAGGCCCAGGTAGAGCGCGAGAAGGTCGCCCAAGCGCCGATGGTCGCCGATTGCGTCCCGATCGACCTCTCGGGTACACCGTCGGCATTCGTGCCGGTCGTGTCGACTGCTGCTCCGCCGGTGGCACTGCCACCAACATCGTCGGCTCCAGTTCCTTCGATGACGCTCTCGTTGCGCGTGCGTCTTTCGAACGGCGTCGAATGCGATGTTGGTGAGGCTAGCATCGACGAACTGATCACGGTGATCCACACGCTCGGGAGGATGCCGTGTTCCGGTTCGACAAAGATCTGAAGGTGTACCTGCACCGCGATCCCATCGATTTCCGGCCGGCATCAACAGCCTGTCGATACTTGTCGAGCAGGCGATGCGTTTGAATCCAATGTCGTCAGCGCTCTACGTGTTCGGCAACCGGCGTTGCGACAAGATCAAGATTCTCGGCTGGAGTGGCAATGGCTTCTGGCTCCTGATGAAAAGACTCGAAGCGAAGGACCATTTCGTCTGGCCTGATAGCAAGACGCAGATCGTAACGCTGTCCGTCGAGCAGTTGCATTGGCTTATCGAGAGCATCAACATCACTGCGGTCCAGCGACATCCCAAACGCAACTATGCCCGGGTAAGCTGAACATGTCATCAGCATACTGGTCTAAGCGGTATGCCGATCAACGTGACGATCACTGCTGAAGAGCTGAAGCAGTTGCTCGACGAGCGCAACGCCGCTCGTGAACTCCGGGACGAGCGCGAAGCTTTACGTGGCGAATTGCGCCTTGTGACCGCACAACGCGATCTCGCCGAAGAGCGGCTACGAGCTTATCGGCGTGAACTGTTCGGCGCGAAGAGCGAAGCGCGCGCCTCTGAGCAGCCCGGTCTGTTCAATGAAGCCGAAGCGCTCGGCACGAACACCACGCCCGCGCAGGAAGATACTCCGGAAACGAAGGTCGCTGAACACACACGCAAAAAGCGTGGTCACCGCAAACTGCTCGATCCCAATCTGCCCCGCGAGGTCCGTCGTCACGAACTTTCCGAAGCAGAACGTTTCTGCGCTCCCGACGGTCATGCTCTTGTTGAGATCGGTGTCGAGACCAGCGAGCAGCTCGACGTGATCCCGGAACAGGTTCGTGTGGTCCAGCACCAGCGCGTTAAATACGCGTGCCCGTGCTGCGATCTCGGCATCAAGGTGACGCCGGCGCCGCCGCGGATCATTCCGCGCGGGCTGTTTACCGAATCGGCCCTTGCGTGGATAGCGGCCGGCAAATATCAGTTCGGCATGCCGATTTACCGTCAGTCGGGCTTGCTGCGCCGCTTCGGCGGCGACATCTCGTCGAACACGGTCGCCGCGAGCATGGTCCGGGTTGGTGTGGCTGCACAGCCCGTGATCAACCTGATGCGCGACGCGCTACTTGATGCAGAGGTGATCTATTGCGACGAGACAACGTTCCAGGTCCTGAAAGAGAAAGGACGTCGCCCACAAACGAAGAGTTACCTGTGGGCGCAGATGACCGGTTCGGGTATCCCGATACGATGCTTCACTTATACACCCGGACGTGGCGGTGAGCTGGCCGACAAACTGTTCGCCGGCATCCGCGAGGGTGCAGTCCTGATGACCGACGGGTATGAACCCTACAACGGCATCGCGGAGCGCTACCAGCTCGTCCACCTTGGATGCCTGGCTCACGCGAGACGGTACTTCGTCAAGGCAGAGGACAACGTTCCCAAGGCTGCGCGCACGCCGGATCTGCTTGCGACCCGCTTCATAAATTATTCGGCAAACTGTTCGCCGCCGAAGCGCGCAGCGAGACGTGGACCGTCGGGCGACGGCAGCGGTTGCGACGCCGATACAGCACACACGTGCTCGACGCGATCAAGAAGCTGATGCTCGAACAGCTGCCTGCCGTCCTGCCCAATAGCCTGCTTGGCAAGGCGCTGAACTACCTGCGCGGGCAATGGCCGAAGCTCGTTCGCTACGTCGAGAATGGCAGTTGGCCAATATCAAACAATCCCTGTCATGCCGCTAGCGGCATGACAAGGATAATGCCGCCGGTCGAATTATGCCGCGCTGGAAGCACCCAAACCACGTCGTGTGCGCTCGGACCGAGCATTGACGCGGCATAATTCTTGGGCTCTCCTTTAACTGGCTTGACGCCAGAGAAGGAGGTGCATCATGTCCGTAGATACCCACCCACCGGCCGCCGGAGTTCCGACGGCTCATACGTTCGACGAATTTGTCGAACGCTATCTCAATTACCTTCGTTCGGTTGACTACGCTCCGTCCACGCTTCGTAAGAAACGGCGAGTGATTGCCGCGTTCGCGCAATGGATTCGGTCCGAGAAGCCCGTGATGACTGTTCTCAAAGACCAAGACATCGAAGTGTTCTCGTCATGCTTGTACCGCGCCGGACCCTACAGGCTGCCGTTCGTACGGCGCACTTTGACGCATCTGTTCAGGTATCTTCGCACGCAAACTGAGTTTGCGACGCCGACCATATCAGCGAACGTTGATTCTCGCGCCGACGAACTGTTGCGAGCCTACACTCAATTTCTGCGCTCTGATCGTGGATTGACCGAATGTTCGGTTCGTGTCTATTCGCCCTTTGTCCGGGCATTTCTCTCCGAGCGAGCAGTTGGAATCAATGTCGATGCGGCGGACTGGTTCAGTGCAGCTGCAATCCGAAGTTTCCTTCTGGACCACGCCAGAAACCACTCAAGCGAGTATTCGCGCCTGCTCGCTATAGCACTCCGATCGTTTTGCCGATTTCTTTTCATTCACGGTCACATAGAACGTGATCTCTCAGTTTGCGTTCCTACCGTACGTCGCTGGCGCCACGCAGAGATTCCCGCGTTTCTTACGCCTGAACAGGTCGAGCGAATGCTGGCGACCACCGATCGGCCTACGTCAAGTGGGCGCCGCAATCGCGCAATCCTGCTTTTACTTGCACGGCTTGGCTTGCGTCCCGGGGAAGTTGCGGCACTTGAGCTTGACGATCTCCATTGGCGAACCGGTGAGATCACAATACACGGCAAAGGACGGGCTGTGCAATGTTTGCCCCTACTTCCCGATGTTGGCGAAGCGCTGGCGGCATACCTTCGTGAGGATCGCGGCATCTGTCGATCGCGACGCGTTTTTCTACGAGAGAAAGCTCCGTGTGGTGAACTGGCCGGGCCGGGGGCCATCGGCCAGATCGTATGTCAGGCGCTTGCGCGTGCGGGAATCGAGAGAACAAGTCGCGGAGCGGCCCATTTGCTGCGGCACAGCCTCGCGACACAAATGATCCGTCATGGGGCATCACTCTCGCAAATCGCCGAGGTGTTGCGACATCGCACGGAGAACACCACCGCGATCTATACGAAGGTTTCTTGCGAGGCACTACGTGCCGTGGCGAAGCCTTGGCCTGTCCCGGGAGACATGTGATGACCACTCTTCGTGAATCACTGAAGCAATACATTGATCTGCGCCGTGCGTTTGGAACCAAGTATCAGGAGCCCGCACAAACGCTCGGATATTTCGTCGACTTCATGGAGCGTAAGGGAGCGCGACTCATCACCACAAAGCTGGCCATGCAGTGGGCCATGCAACCTCAGGGTGTACAACATGCCACATGGGCACGACGACTTACGATGGTAAGGCGATTCGCATGCTGGCTCAGCGCTAGCGAACCACTTACGCAGGTGCCACCTCCACGTCTTATCGCCGGAAGAAGACGTCGCAAACTGCCGTACATATTCTCGGACGACGAGATAACCCGCCTCATGAGTGCGGCAGCGGAACTGTCTTCGCCGTCGGGACTGCGTGCGGCGACGTACACGACGCTCATTGGGCTGTATGCGGCAACGGGGCTGCGCCCCGGCGAAGCGTGGGCTCTCGACCGGTCGGATGTAGATTTGCGCAGCGGCATCCTCACGATCCGGCAAAGCAAATTCGGCAAGTCGCGCTTGGTCCCGGTCTCCGAATCCACGCGACTGGCGCTTGAGCGATATCAACAGCGAAGGATTGAATGCGCTCCGCAATTGCGCAGCGAAGCCTTCTTCCTATCGGAGCGCGGAAGGCGACTTAATGCAACATCCGTTCGCCGTACCTTCGCGAAGGTTTCTCGTACTGTCGGCTTGCGTGTCGACGTTGGGAATGGGCGCGTCGGCCACGGTCCCAGATTGCAGGATATCCGTCACAGCTTCGCCACACGAACGCTCATCGATTGGTACCGAGGTGTTTGGACGTAGGCCTGGAACTGCCGAAGTTGGCCACTTACCTTGGTCACGTAGACGTGGGGCACACCTACTGGTACGTCGAAGGAGTTCCGGAACTGCTTGGCCTGGCCGCCGAGCGGCTAGGCTCTCATGTGTCGAGAGGCCGGGTATGAATACGCCAACGTTGGCCCCGCTACTTCAACGGTTCTTTACCGATCGGCTATTAGGCCAGCTGGGCGCGAGCCCACACACAGTCGCGAGTTACCGCGATACATTTCGCCTACTGCTTCTGTTCGCTTCAGAGCAGTTCAAGCGAGCGCCTTCCTCATTGCTGGCGGAGAACCTTGATGTCCGCTTCCTCTCGAGGTTTCTCGATCATCTCGAGCGTGACCGAGGCAATACTCCGCGTACGCGCAATACGCGTCTTTCCGCGCTTCATGCCTTCTTTCAATACGTGGCATTAAATGAGCCGGCGCTCGCATTACACTGCCAGCGAGTCCTCGCGATGCCGGCAAAGCGTTGTGAACATCACCCCGTCGAGTTCCTCAAGGATGACGAGGTCAGTGCGCTTATAGCGTCACCTGACGTTCGCACCTGGATCGGTCGGCGCGATCGGGCCTTACTGCTGCTTGCTGTCCAGACCGGCCTTCGCAACAGCGAAATCACGTCGCTGCGAAACCGGGACCTGCAATTGGGAGTCGGCGCCCATGTTCGCTGCATGGGAAAGGGTCGCAAGGCACGCTGTACGCCTTTGCGTCCAGACGTCGTCGCGATTCTCAAGGAATGGTTCGAGGAACAACACGGTGCGCCTGATGATCCGCTGTTTCCCGCTCTGACCGGCAATCGCCTCAGCGCCGACGCTCTCCAAAGGCTCGTTGCGCGTCATGTCGCGACCGCAGAGCAGATCTGTCCTTCGCTGAAGCTCAAGAACGTCACGCCACACACGCTACGCCACGCCGCTGCAATGACATTGTTAAGACGAGGTGTGGACTTGAGTGTCATCGCACTTTGGCTCGGCCACGAATCTACCGAGTCAACACAGATTTACCTGCACGCTGACATGGAACTCAAGGAACGTGCTCTGTCTCATGTGTCGCGATCCGGGCAAGTCCCCGGTCGATATCAGCCGCCGGACTCATTGCTTGCATTCCTCGAGGGGCTTTGATTATGCCGCTCGTCAAGCGTTCGATCCGAGCGCCGCCGGCATCTGCAGTGAGGCAATCCAGTGCGCGCGGCATAATTCCACCGGCGGCATTATGCCTGCGAAAATTCGATCCGCCCCTTCTGCCTTGGACGCCGCAGCTGGTTATTTGCTGACACCGTTGACGGTGCCCGTGCAAGCGCGAATCTCTATACCCTGGTCGAATCTGCGAAGGCGAATCAGATCGACCCATATCGATACCTTACCTGGCTATTTACGAAGCTGGCGCTGGCAAAAGCCGTCGACGACTACGACGCGCTTCTCCCCTGGAAGATGCCTGCCGAACTCCGCTTATCCCTGTCACCAACAAATATGACGCGTTCCTCGACGTCACTCTGAGGGGCGTCGTCAATGGACCGCATACAAACAACTCGCCACACGCTTCCCCGACCGGTATCGTTTCACCGACGTTACCCAAGTTCCGTCCGTTTTCTGAGCAAACGCGCGTCCTCTCCGCTATTTTGTGTCAAACAAATTAACGTGACAGAGCCCCGGTAAACCGGTCAAGATCGATAGCTGTTATGCCTATGGCGCCTCGCGACATCGTGAAGGTCCTGTGAAGCGTCAATCCGCCTCCTTAGGTCGATCAGAAGATTCTTCGCCTTTCGCATGGCGCTGCGAAGTTCAACTCCCCTAAAGATTCACCTTGAAAATCGGTGCCGATCATAATCGTATAACTAACAGTCGACGCCTCTGCATCTTTGTTAACCGCAAGCCCCGTCTTCAGTGGGGCAGGCTGAACCTGCTCCGGCGGTTCTCCAGGCGGCCTGGATCGCTGCACGCTCCCGTTCTCCGTTCTGTAAAATTGAATACAGGCAACAGGGAGAGTAAAAGTTCGCAGCTGAATGTGGAGGGTAGAAGTGATGGACGTTATTGACTCGATGTCCGAGGTCGCGGCGGACCGGCATGAAATTTCGCTTCGCCTGAGCGGGCATCGCAGCGAGGTCACCGGTGCGATTACGCGAGAGGCGCTCGAAGCGAGGTCACCGGTGTGATTACGCGAGAGGCGAAGCGCAATTCTGGCTGCCCAAAGATGCTGACGAGGTCCGCATCCTCAAAGCATTTGCGGACGAACGGCGCCGCATTATCGCGGTCGCCGGATGAAAAGTCCGCCTGCGACCGGGTGAACCGGTCAGGCTCACGGCCGCGGATTTCCAGATCAGGCGGTAGGGCGTGGCTGCCGTCTGTCACCAGTCAATACGGTGTTTCTCGTCGGTCTCGCGGTGCCGGCGATCGTCGTCGGCGTGAAGATACTGACTGGTCGTCGTCAGTGACGCATGCCCGAGGTTATCGCGCACGAGTCGCAGATCGACCTGCTGGTCCGCCATGTGGGACCCTGCGCTGTGCCGCAGCCAGTGTGCCGATGCCTGCTTAAGGCGCTCCGCGCGCTGCGCATGGTCTTCACCACGCGCGCGCAGGGATTGCGCCGCACCGCTAAAAACATCCTTCACGATCCGGTGTAACGCTGCGCGCGTGAGCGGTTTGCGCGACTGGCCAACCGGCAGCACGAGCGGCGTGTCCTCGCCCGGCGAGGGCAGGGCTGGCAGTCCGCGTGAGCGCCGGTAGGTGCCAAGTTCCGTCATCATTTCCGCGGTGGCGGGCACCAGCCGCTCCTTGCCGCCCTTGCCCATCACTTCCAGCCACCATCGATCCTTGCCGGTTTCGTCACCACGACGGAAAAACCGTCCCATCGTGTTCGTGCCGACCTCCGTGATCCGCAGACCGCCCAGATAGAGCAGGGTAAAGAGCCAGCGCACGCGTGCGTGGTGTTCGCGCTCGCGGCCGGTCTGCACTGGCATGCCCTGGATGTAGGTCTTGACCTCGAGCCACAACTCGGGCGACAGATACCGCACGATGCGCGGCCTCGCCCGTCGGGCGCGCTGACGCGACAGCGATAGTGGATTGCCGGCCAGATAACCGGCCTGCACGAGCCACGCAAACATAACGTTGAGGATCACCATGGCCTGGCGCTGGCTTGATCCGGACAGCGGCCCGCAGAACGGCCGCCAGCGCGGATCGTTGCGGGGATGCTTGCGCCCGCCGTTAGCTGCCCACCGTGCGGCAGGCTGGGGATCGCCGAGAAAGTGCTGGTAGACGAGCAGGTCCTCGTGCGTGAGCGAGGAGAGCGGTTTGCCCAACTGCAGGACCGACCACAGGAGTAGCCGTTCGGCTTCCTTGCGGTAGTTGTCAAACGTGGTCTTCGTATCGGCGAAGCGGGCGAGCCACGCGCGAAGCGCGTCGAGGTCGGTGTCAGCGGCGACCTGCATGCGTCCGCTTGCGCGATTCGTGCCGTGACGGCCATCGAGGTCGGGGGACAGTTCTAGCGCATCGAGCGGGCGCGGGGCGGGCAGGGCGGTTGTCATGGTCGGAGGCGGCGGTGGCCCGGGTTGCTGGCATGGACGTAATTATGAGCGCAACAGATCGCATAAAATCAACATTATAGGATTAATGTCAAAATTCATCGCTTCGTGCGTCAGATATACGGCGGTTTACGTAGTAATATATGAGGAAATTCAACGGTGAGGACCTCATGAATGACGGCCTGTCCCCCGACGCGGCGCTGGCCGCCGAGATCGAGCGCCTGAAGGCGACGTTTCCGAAGACGCGCGAGCTGTATCGCGAGATCTGCGCGCTGCTGTTCTTCCGTCACGGCATCACGCCGACCGCCAACCGGCTGTACCGGCTGTACCAGCTGGTCCGGCGCGGTAGCATGGGCACGCCGACCGCCGTGCTGGGCGAGTTCTGGTCGGAGTTGCGCGAAAAGAGCCGGGTGCGCATCGACCATCCGGACCTGCCTGCCGATCTCGGTGCGGCCGCCGGGGAACTGGTCGCCACCCTGTGGACGCGCGCGACCGCATCAGCCGGGGCCGCGCTCGACGCGCTGCGCGACGAGGTCGAGACGCAGCGGGTCGAGGCGCAGCGGTCGGTCGTTGCCGCCCGCGATGAGCTGGGTCGCGTCGAGACCGCGCTGGAGCAGCGCACGGCGGCGCTGCTGGCCGCGCAGGTCGAGATACGGGATCTGGACAGGGCACAGGCCGAAGGCCACGCCCAGCGACAGGCGCTGGAGGGAGAACTGGTGCGGGTCCAGGCGGCGCTGGCCGCGCGCGACCGTGAACTGGTGGAGGCAAGGGAAGGGTTTTCGCGCGACCTGGCGAAGCAGCGGGAAGCGGCTGAACGCGCAGAGGAACGGCTCCGGGCTTCCGAGAAGCGTGCATTGCTGGAGATCGACCGCGAGCGCAGTACCGCGACGAAGCTGCAGAAGGAGCTCGATGAGGCCACGCGCCGGGCGGACCGGAAGGACGCCGACCGCCGCCGTGCCTCTGAAACCATGCAGGCGCAGCTGGGCGATGCACGTCATCAGGCGGGCGTGCTGCAGGGGCGGCTGGATGCCGTTCAGGCGGAGAATACGCGGCTGCAGGCGGAGATGATGACGCTGCGGCAGATGGAAACGCGCGCACGGGAAGCCCGGGTGTCGTCCGCACCGGCCGGAGTCCGGAAGGCCCCGCGCCCGACCCGTTCGACCCGCACCGTGCCGTCCGTCAAGCCAGCAACGCGTCGCAAAAAAACGGTATAGATGCAGGGTGACTCGTCGCTGAAGGATAGCCTGCATGGCCGACCTCTACCTGCTCGCCGGACTGACGCTTCCGCAGGGCGTCGCGCATGAGTCCCTGCCCGGAGCCGTGACGCTGTTCGTGTCGGATTGCTGGCACGGCATGAGTCGCACGCAGATGATGGCCCGCGCGAAACGGCGTGGTGTGCGCCTGTCGTTTCGCGCAACGACGCCATGTCCGTCCGGCGAAACCGGCGTGTTCGAGTTGCGCTTCAACGATGGTGCAGGGGAATGCCTGATGCTCGCACGGCTGCAGCGGGTCGGAGGCAGGCGCGGTAACCGCCGGCAAACCAGGCGGACCGACGTATCCCCACCGCCGCCATGCGATCCGCGACAGACCAGGCTGTTCTGACGCGACCACCCCGGTTGCCGTGCAGCGCGCCGCTCGCTATGCTCCATGGCTTCAACCAATCGGTGAGTGACGAAGTGCGGCGCGTGACGGTCAGAAAATCATCGGTTCATGGACGAGGTGTGTTCGCGCTACAGGCGATTCCTGCCGGCCAGCGGGTCTTCGAATATCGCGGGGAGGTGACGTCGTGGCGGCGGGCATCGGCCCGGTACCGGCGATCCGGCGTGCACGGTCACACCTTCATCTTCGGGCTGGCTGACGGTCGCGTGATCGACGGCAGCGTCGGGGGCAACAGCGCCCGCTGGCTGAACCACTCCTGCCAGCCGAACTGTGAGGCTATCGAGGACGGGCGGGGGCGGGTTTTTATCGAAACCATCAAGCACTTAAAGCCGGGCGACGAGCTTTTTATCGCCTACGGACTCACGATCGATGAGGAGAAGTCCCCAGAGATTGTCGCTGACTACGTGTGTCGCTGTGGGGCGACGAAGTGCACGGGCTCGCTGCTAGCCTGACGAGCGGATAACGACTTCCGCCAGACGCCGGAGAACTCAGCGCTAGCAATGTGAAGCGGGCACTCCCCGGAAGCCCGACCGGATAGTTGTTTTGAAACTGAAAACGCCAAACCGGAAGCGACGTGAAGATTGTCTCCGCACTGCGGAGGGAATTTGAGGGGTAAAGTCCCTCACTGGAGCGTGGACCGCGATCGTACACGGCTACAGCTAGCGAAGCCGCGTCGGCCGGCTTATCCCGGCGAGCCGGGTGACGCAGTTGCGTGCCGATTGCGCAGAGGTGTGCGGATCGGGTAGGGTGGCAGCTCTTCACAACCTCGATAAGGCGGAGCGCAATGAACAAGCAGGAACTGGTGGACGCCGTCGCCGCGAAGACCGGCGACAGCAAGGTCGCCACAGGCGAGACGATCGATGCGGTGATCGCGGCCATCACGGGCGAACTGACGAAGGGCAAAACGGTACAGCTAATCGGCTTCGGATCGTTTTCGACGGGCGCGCGCGCCGCACGGGTCGGGCGTAACCCGGCAACTGGTGCAGAAATCCACATTCCAGCCGCGAAGACAGTGAAGTTCACGGCGGGCAAGGCGTTCAAGGATGCGGTGAACGGCGCCTGAAACCGGCGGCAGGTTGGCGGAAGTCGCATTGGATGTAGTGACCAGGCAGCCGGCACGGACACAGATCGGCTGGCTGGCCTGTAGCATTTGCTGCGAGATGCCGCGCTGTATCACGACGCCCGCGCTTTTGCTGCCTGTCTATATACCCGAATTGAAAAGAAACGACCCCGGACCACCCGGCAGACCTTGTGTCCGACCATCGGTGCGTTGCTTCCTACCGGACGCGCATCGTGCGCGTCATCGCGGAAGCCCGCGGGCAGCCGTCAAACGGCGGCCACCGCGGGCTGCTCAGCCGGTGGCACGAACGCGAGCGGGATCGTGTGTACTTCGTCGTCGAGCCGCACGACGAGCTTGTCTTCAGTGTGCTTGATGATCTCGACGTCGCCGAAGTGAAATTGGCGGTGGTGGTTCGCGCAGACGATCAGCGTGTTGCGCGACATGTCGAGACCGCCGTTCGCCAGTTCTTCGAGGTGATGCGCCTCGGTGTACGTGCCGCCATTGCGCATCCTGAAGGTGTGGTCGCAGACCTGACACTGACGGCCGCGAGCGTGCTTCAGCAGCCGCACGAGCTCTGCGTCGCGCTCGTAACGCTCAGCCAGTTCGCTGATCTTCGTCGGCGGCTGGCCGCTGTTCTGCTCGTCGATCGCGGCGATCCGGGCCAGCAGCTCGTCGAGCAACGTCGGCGGGGGCGCGACAGGTGCTTTTGCAGGCTGCACGGGGGCGTTGGCCAGATTCATGTGCGGTTCAAATGAAGAAGCCCGCGATGCCGGTCGGCGAGTCGCGGGGCTTGATGCTGTATGGTGGGGCGTTACGCGAACGACATTTCGAGGCTGATGCCCGAGTAGTTCACCCGTGGCGCGACTTCCCGACCTTCCCCCTTCTCGAAGTACACAATGCCGTACCGCTCCATTGTCTTAAGCGTGCGCGAGAGGTTGGACTTGGCCCGTCCAGACGCCTCGGCCAGCTCCGTCAACGATGCCGGGTTCGTCTTCGCGATCAGCGCGAGCAACGCCTGATTTTTGCCCGACAGCACCTGTGCGAACGACTCAGGCGACGAGAACCAGATCTTCGGCTCATCGGGTGACGGCTTGTATTCGCCCCGCGCGATCGCCATCGTCCGCGCCTTGAATTTCTCCATCGGGGCAATACCGACTTTCAGGATGTGTACGTCAGTCATCGCTCTCGCTCCTTTCCTTCATCACTGTTTCGACTTCGGTCCAGAAGTCTGCAAGCAACGTCGCGGCATCCGCGTAATCGTAAAACCGGATGCGCTCGCCGGCGTGCTTGTGGTCGTACTCGATTCGCGTCCTGGCACCCGGGCCTGAACCCTCCCGGATCGGATGCGCGTTATCGAATCCCAACAGGCGAGAACCCTTTTCATCGTGCAACGTCAGCGAATACCGCAGCCCGTGCGGGCGCTCCGGTGATGCTGCGATCCGCGCTACTTCAAATTTCACCCAACAACACCCGGTGTCGTCGACGGTGTACATCACGCCGTCCAGCTCGAGCAGGGTGTCCAGGCTGTGATCTCGATCTGTCATGGCTTGTATGTTATCATCCGGTGACAACTAATGCAAGGAATGCCCCGGTTACCGGGAAAACCCGTTCGTGGGCGCAGCCTGGGGTAATCGTCCTTTCCGCGTTAAATCTGGCGGTAGCCTCGCGCGAAACCGCTCGCAGCAAGCCCTTGCGCATTGGATGTAAGCCACCCCCGCTGAAAGAAGGATGACCACCACTCGGGCTGATTGGCGCGGCCAATCGGGACCCGCGTCGCTACGCGGATCCCGACCGGCTCGACATCGGGCGGCGCGCGTTCGCGCCGCTCTCGTTCGGCAGCGGTCCGCATGTCTGCATCGGCGCGGCGCTGACGATGATGGAAGCCGAGATCGTGTTCGACAAGCTCATGCGCCGCTGGCCCGCGCTGGCTCTTTCCGAGCCTCGGCCTCGATGGAATCGCAATCCGGTCTACCGTGGGCTGGCGACGCTCCAGCTGCATGTTCCCGCGTCCGCTTAAAGCCGACACATGGGTTGGAGTCGGACGCGGGATTGTCTGGCGTTGGGGAGATTTCGCGCGGGGGCGCACCAACCCGCAGGCGCAAACGCCAGACGTGCGGCTTCACAGTGGGAGGTTCTCTCCCGTTGGCGAGAAAATCATCTGCTAAGGATAGCTATGGATTAACCCCGCAGATGATTCCCGTTCGTCAACTTGACAGCGCCCGCGCGCTGTCGATTCAAATCCCCGCTTACCGACCCAGCAATCTCGCAGCGTTCTCGCCGTACACCTTGTTCATCTCCACACCGGGAATCTTGATGTCGTCGAGTACGGCGCCGAACTGCCGGATCGCGGCAGTCGGGGCGAACGGAAAGTCCGTGCCGAACAGAATGTGGTCAGGCGTCGTAATTTGCGCGAGCGCGCTCAATGGCGCCGTTCCTCCCGAAAGGGCCGTGTCGAAATACAAGGATCTGACCGCCTCAAGCGGGTCACCCACGCGCTCGATTGCCCCAGGCATCATCGAAATGGAGAGAGCAAGACGGGGTACGAGGAAGGGCAACGTGCCCCCGGCGTGGGACAGAATGAACCGCACATTCTTGAACCGGGTTACCGCGCCCGAAATAATCAGGCTCGCCGCGGTGCGCGTCGTCTCGAACGGATATTCCAGCACAGACGCCGGAGCGACGCGCGGTATCTCGTGAGGCGGTTGATTCGGGTGCACGAAAACGACGGCGCCACGACGGTCCAGTTCCTCCAGCAGCGGGGTGAAATGCGGATCCCCCAGATACATGCCGTCGTAGTTCGTGAAGAGAATGAATCCGTCGACCTTCAGCTCGTCGAGGGCATAACTCACCTCGCGCAAGGCCGCGTCGATGTCCGGCAGCGGCAAGCTGGCAAAGGAACCAAACCGCCCGGGATGGCGTGCCCCGAGATCGGCTGCATAGTCATTGCATTTGCGGAGCAATGTCGCCGCATCCGGAATCGTCGGGCCCGACGAGATGGACAGAATGCCCTCGTCAATGCCATTTTCATCCATCATCGCGAGGGCCGCCTCTACGGACCAGCTTGGGGCAACCCCATTGGGCATGGCGGCGTTCAGTATGTCGAGACCTACAGCGTCCACATACAGCTTGGGAAGGAAATGTTGGTGGGTGTCTATCTTTCGCGTCGGCATGACTATCGTCTCCTGATCTGGATTCCGGACTAGCAGGAGGGCAGGCCCGCTGCGCCCCTCGCTTCGTTCAATTCCACTATACACTAAATTTTACGAATGAAAAGTATAGTGAGAGGGCTTCCCGACACTTGCACAGTGCCGTGTACCGGAACGGTCTTTCACGGACTTTCGCAAACTGCTTCATTCCAACCCTATGCGTGTCGGCCTTCCAGTCACTCTCACGGTTGAGCGGCCGGAATGTCCCTCGGTTGCGAGAAGCATTTATAGGGGATAGCACTAGCCCAACAAAGCTGTACGACCGGAAAATTACCGAGTAGTCTAATGCTGTACGGACGGTAAAGTTAAAAGAAGAGTTGCTTCATTCGCGCGAACGGCAATGTTCGGATGTATCGTCAGAGGAGACTGAAAATGAAGAGGCTATCGTGCGGCGCCGCTGTGTTATGTGCAGCATCGGCGTCCGCGTACGCACAGAGCAGCGTGACCTTGTATGGGATCATCGATGAAGGCATCACGTACACCAGCAATCAAAAGGGCCACTCGAACTGGCAGTTGCAGAGCGGTGGGGCCTCGATATCGCGATGGGGCTTTCGCGGGGCGGAGGATCTGGGCGGTGGTCTGAAAACCATCTTTGTTCTGGAGAGTGGCTTTGACCCGTCGACGGGTAACCTCGGCAACAACGGCGCGCTTTTTGGTCGATCGGCGTATGTGGGCATTGCCAGCCCGTACGGAACGGTGACACTTGGACGTCAATACGACGAGATGGCCAATCTGCTGTCAAAAACCAACGCCGGCCTGAACTGGTCGGTCTTTCTGGCCCACCTCAATGACGTTGACAATACCGCCGGCGTCAACCGTATTAACAATGCCGTCAAGTACGCCAGCCCCGTTCTTGCCGGATTCACCGTCGAAACACTCTATAGCTTTGGCGGAGTGGCGGGGCAGTTCTCCACCAACAGCGTGAAGTCGTTTGGTCTGAGCTACGCCAACGGGCCGCTGTATGCTGCTGCGGCCTATACCTACATCAAGAATCCGCTCAACTCTGTGTTCGGCGGCGTCGCCCCGAACGCAATTGCATTCTCAGCGTACGTGCCCCATGCGCAAAGCCAGCAGATCTGGGGTACGGGTGCCCAATACAATTTTGGCAAGGCCACCCTCGGACTTCAGTACACGTCCACGCGGTTCGGAAATGCCTTCGACGGCGCAGATGTTCGCTTCGACAACTATGAAGCAAATCTGGGCTACCAGGTCCGGCCGGACGTTTTTGCCGGCGTAGTGTACATCTACACCCACGGGAAGGTCGACGCAACGGACCAGTCTCCAATCTATCGCGCACTTGGTCTCTTTTCAGATTACATCTTGTCAAAACGGACAGATATTTACCTGGTTGCCCAGGTGCAGAAGGCGGCTGGCTCTGCGACGCAATCGCAGATTACAACCGTGTCGGCCCCATCGAGTGGAGCGACACAATCCATCGTGCACATTGGGCTGCGTCATAAGTTCTGATCTGACGAGCGCGTTTGACGGCATGGATTGATCAATATATTTCGCATACCGAATTACAATGCGGCTTGAAAACGGGAACTGCCAGTGGCGTGCGGATCGGTGGCGGTGCTGCTTGCGGTTCTCTGCGTTTTCCGGCCAACACGCAACGGGAAATCACTTGACGCGATGGCCGGGCGGTTTCCAGCCCAGCAGCGTCTCTGCGCTCCATTGCGCTGAGGCAAGTCTGGAGATGAAGAAATCGGCCAACGCGCTGACCTTGGCTGGCCGCGCGCGGGCAGTGGGGGTGACCAAATACAGAGCGCCTTCAGGCAGTCGCCAGTCGGCCAGGATCGGTTCGAGCTGCTTGTCCGGGAAATACTGTGTCGCGACAAACTCAGGAAGCTCCGCGATGGCGAGTCCTGCGAGCAGCATGGGCAGTAGCGCTTCCACGCTTGTTACCCGCAATGCCCCCGTTGGCGTGATCGTGCATTCCTCGCCGCTTTGGTGGGTGAAGCGCCAGACGTCGCGCTTGTTCCTGTTGGCGTAGGTAAGACACTGATGGGCGCCAAGATCATGCGGGTGCCGCGGTCGACCATAGCGGGACAGATAGGCAGGGGATGCCACGACAAACCGGCGCACGGGTGCAATGAGACGTGCGGCGAGTGACGAATCTTCCATGATGGCAATGCGGAGGGCGGCGTCGAAGCCCTCTCCAATCAGGTCGACATGGGCATCCGTGAGATCGAGATCAACGGAAATATCCGGGTAGGTGCGAAAGAACTCGGGCAGCAGCGGGGCGACCCAGCGAGCGCCGAAGGAGAGCGGTGCAGCGAGCTTGACCGGACCGCGCGGCCGGCTCGAGGTCTCACGTGCGAAGTCCTCGGCCTCCTCTGCGTCCGCGTAGATTTTTGCGACTCGCTCGGCCAGCAGATGGCCGTAGTCGGTCAGTGCAAGTCGTCGGGAGGTGCGGTTAAAAAGCCTGCCCCCCAGCCGCTCTTCCAGGCGGGTGCTGGCCGGCTGGCCTGGGGTTCGGGTCCCCGTGGCGAGGCACCGCACTATACGGGTGTGGACTTCATCATCGTTCGCGACGGAAGGATTGAAGCACTCTACGTCTTTCTGGATTCAATGCCGTCATAGCCGCGTCAACACCTCTGTCGGCTTCCGGTGCGCAGGCATCCCCAGCCTGCTTTAGATGGAAGCGGCGGACGACGCCTCGCCTTGCGCCTGACCGTGCGTGCGCGTACGCACGAAAGCCGCGGCCAGCGCGCCGGCCGTTACCGCCGCCATGGCCCCCAGCAGGAAAGCCAGGTGGTAGCCGTTATTGAGCGCAGTAGCGGCATCGGCACCCGCAGCGGCCAGGCCATCGGTGCGCGCTGCCGCGGAGGCTCGCCAGGATGGCGAGGCCCAGCGCGCCGCCCATCATGCACGACGTGTTGACCACACCCGAGGCCGGACCCGACTCATCCGGCGTTACGTCGCTGATCGCGGCAAGCCACACCGGATCGAAGGCCTCCCCCGCCCCCAGACCCATCAGCATCATGCCCGGCAGCACGTCCAGCACGAAACTGCCCCCGGCCGGCGCACGCGCAAACAGCAACAGCCCGGCCGCCGCCGCCAGCAAACCCAGCGAGAGCGGCGCGCGAATCCCGAAGCGGGCGTCATGGAACTGCTCCTGTCGGATGCTGGCAGTGCAAAACTGCGCAGCGGATGTGAAACGGGATGCTGGTGTTCAGGGAGGCTTTGCTGTCAGGCCGCCGCCGGGATCACGAAATTCGCTTTGGCCCATGCGGCAAACTTCGTCGGCTGCTGGCCGGCGACCTTGTTGGCGAGCGCGATCGCGTCGCGCGAATCCGCGCCGAGATACGTGTGCGCTTCGAAGTACGCGAGCATCGCCGCGATCCCCTCGGCGTGCGGAAACCAGCCAGCAAAAACCTCACGCGGGACCTGCTTGAACGAGAGCGTGTTTCCTTGTTGATTCAGGGTGGCGATGATCTCGTTGAAGCTCAGGAAATCGCCGACAAGCGGCAGATGTTCACCGTGCCCTGCGAGTTCCGGCTGCTCGAACGCACCCGCCACGAGACGGCCGAGTTCGGTGATGTCGCCCATATGGATGACGCGCCGCCCCGGATCGAGCGGCAGCGCCCATCCCACAGCGCCATCCGGTTGCTTCTGCGCAGCCATCAGGCCGATCAGGTTCTGGTAATAGAACGGCGCGATCACGAACGTGTGGTACGCAAATCCGGCCTCGCTCACGACGTGTTCCATTTTCGCCTTGGCCGTGAAGTGCGGGACATGGATCGTGCCGCCGCTGATCGTCTCCACATTGGGAAGCGTCGACCAGATGAAGTGCTGTACGCCGGCGTCTTTCGCCGCATTGACAGCCGCGAGCGCCTGCTTGGGCTCGTCTGCTTGTGCTTCCCACGAATTGGTCACCAGGAAGACGCCATGCGCTCCGGCAAATGCGGCATTGAGCGTTTCCGGACGATTGAAATCCGCCAGCACGACTTCGTCACCCAGCTTCGGATGCGTGGCCGGATTGCGCGTCAACGCGCGCACTTTGAATTGACCGCTCGCCTGCAGCGCGCGCACGACGGAGCCGCCTTGCTGGCCGGTGGCGCCGACGACGGCGATGAGCTTCGGGTTGTTCGGCATGGTGGTTCTCCAGCGAGTGTTTCGTTAGGGCGATGCTGCTTCACGCAGCGAGTGCGGCGGTCTCTTTCTTCGCCGAGGCGATGGCCTCGCGGCGTGCCTGCGGACCCATCGCCACCCCTTCCGCGCGAATGAAGGCGATATCCGTGATGCCCAGAAAGCCGAAGGCCGCCTTCAGATAGGTTTCCTGATGATCGACGACGGCGGCCGGCGAGCCTTCGCTGTATACGCCGCCGCGCGACGAGGTGATGATCAGCTTCTTGCCGCCGCACAGTCCGACCGGGCCGTCCGCCCCGTAGCGGAACGTCTTCCCCGCGACGGAGATGCGGTCGATCCAGGCCTTCAGCTGAGAGGGCACGCCGAGGTTGTACATCGGCGCGCCGATGACCACGATGTCGGCTGCCAGGAAATCATCGAGCGCGGCCTGGCCCAGGGCGACATCGGCCTTCAATGCATCGTCGACCGGAGCGCCTTGGGCGGCCGCGAGGTGTGCGGCGCTCAGATGGCCGATCGGTGTGGCGGCAAGGTCGAGACGAATGACCGCAAGGTCGGGATGGCGGCCCCGGAAGGTCGCGACGACATCCGCTGACAGATCACGGCTGACGGAGCCTTGCCCGAGGATGCTGGAATCTACGTGTAACAGTTTCATGAGAATGACCCTCGAATGGGATTACTGTTTCAGTGCTTCGGCCGAGATGAGCAGCCTGGTCTTCATACTGAAGCCGTACGACTTGCCAAAATCGACGCCGAAGTCGCTGCGGTCGAATTCGCCCGCTGCGTCGACGCCGCACACCTCGCGCTTGAGCATGGGGTGCGGCATGCACTTGAGCGAGTCGATTGCCAGCGTCAGTGGCCTGGTCACGCCGTGCATCGCCAGATTGCCGACGACCGCGGCCGGCTTGTCGCCCTTGAACTGGATCGTGCCCTTGTAAGTCGCTTCCGGGAACTTCGACGCGTTGAAGAACTGATCCGCCTGCAGGTACTGGTCGAGCTTCGTGCTACCCGTGTTGACCGACGCAATGTCGGTCGTCACTTCAACGGTGCCGGTCCTGGCCGCGCGATCGAGCGTCACCGTGCCCTGCGACTTGTCGAACTTGCCACGCCAGACCGACACGCCGCCCATGTGGTCGGCCTCGAAGCTCGGGTACGTGTGGTCCGGATCAAACTGGTACGTCGACACGTCCGCGAATGCCGACAGCGACAGTGAGGCGGCGAGTGCTCCAGCCCCGATCATCAAATGCTTCTTCAAATCAATCTCCTTGAAACGTCAGGTTGCCGCAGCTGTGCGCGGTATCGGGTGATGCAACGCCGCCACGCTTACTTCGTGGCAACGATATGAAACTTGATCTGCACGTCGTCCGAGACGATCGACGTGTCCTTCCACTCGCCTGTGCCGACGTCGAACACCGAACGCCTGATCGGCAGCACGCCGTCGAACGTTTGCGTGGCGCCGCTTTGCGTGACGGTGACGGTGACGGGCACGGTCAGCGTCTGCGTCTTGCCCTTGATCGTCAGCTTGCCGGTCACGTTGTACTTGTTGCCGCCCGCGGGCTCGATCGCCGACGACACGAAGGCCGCGCGCGGATACGTCTTCGCATCGAACCAGTCCTTGCCGGCGACCTGATCGTTGTACATCCGGTCGCCGATGTCGAAGCTCGCGACCTCAATCGACACCTGTGCGCTGCCTTGCGCGGCCTGCGCCGGATCGAACCTGATCTGCGCGGAGAACTTCTTGAACACGCCCTCGGTCGGCACGTTCATCTGCTTCGAGATCGCGGACACCTTGCTCGCCGACAGGTCGAGGTCGGCCAGCGCTGCGCTCGACGCAACGAGCGACACTGCGGCGAATGCTGCCGCCATGGAGCGGGAGAATGACTTTTTCATCGAATCCTTCATTTGGAAAAGGGAAGCATTCGCGACAGCAGGCCGTCGCGATCCAGCACCTGATGCTTGACTACCGCCAGCACGTGCAACACCACAAGGGAAAACAAGACGTCATTCAGGATCACATGGAGCGTCCTGAAGGTTGCCTTCAGCACCGGATCGGGATCGATCAGGCGCGGCAGCGCTACGATGCCGAGATACACGACCGGGATGTTCGACGCCGACCTGTAGAGGTAGCCGGCCACGGGAATCGCGAGCATCAGCCCATACAGCAGGACATGCACCGCATGCGCGCCGATCCGCTGCGCCGCCGGCATGCCGGCCGGGAGCCCCGGCGGCACGTGGGTCGCGCGCCACACCACACGCACGATCGCGAGCGCGAACACGGTCACGCCTATCCACTTGTGCCACGAGAAGTATCTGAGTTTCGTCGGCGTGAAGCCGGGGATGCCGGTCATCACCCAGCCGAGCGCGAAGCCGCAGATGATCAGCAGCGCGATCAGCCAGTGCAGCGCTACCGCGGTCCGCGTATAGCCGGCTGGCGCGGCCGGGATGGAATTTGAAACCATAAGCTCCTCAATATGGCGAAAGGTCGCAATCGGTGTCGGCCGGGCAGTCTCCCGTCTGGTTGACTCGTTCACGCGTCGACGGTGCCGCATGGCGGCTGACGTTCAGCCGGACAGCCTGTCCGCCGTCCTTGCGATCGGTTCACCCTGATGGCGCGCGCCGGCGAGCTCGATCACGAATCGACTTGCCCCGCCGGCAGCCTGGAAACAGCGGCCTCCTGTGCGACACCTCAAGTATGGGGATCAAGGGCGCTTCACACTAGATGGTAAAATAGGATTGGATTAATCCATTTATGGAGAAATGCCATGCTCGATCTGAATGACCTCGCGATGTTCGTCCAGGTCGTCCGTTCCGGCAGCTTTTCCGAGGCGGCGCGGCGTCTGCGCATGCCGGCGAATACGCTGAGCCGGCGCATCGATCAACTCGAAGGGCAACTCGGCACACGTCTGCTGCATCGCTCGACTCGCAAGCTCGCGCCGAGCACGGAAGGCCAGGCGCTGTTCGAGCGTTATGCGCCGGCGCTTGACCAGATCCTCGAGATCGGGCGGCTCCATGCCGATGAGCAGGCACCGTCGGGGTCGGTTCGCGTCACCGCGATGGCCGGCCTGTTCGAATTCTTCCGCCTGGAATGGCTGCTCGAGTTCTACGCGCGCTATCCGCACATCAGCATCGACTTTTTGCTCGACGACGCGCCGTCCGATCTGATCACCGAGCGCATCGATCTGGCCTTGCGCATGGGCATCGAGACCGGCAGTGGCTTCAAGGTGCGTCGGCTGGGGCCGGGTGCAATGATCCTGGCGGCGAGTCCGGCCTATCTGGAACGGCGCGCTGCGCCACGCACGCTGCGTGAGCTGGCCGAACACGACTGTCTGACGATTTCCAATCGCCAGGGTCGCAGCACGTGGCGTTTGCAGGGTCCACGCGGCAGTCAGGAGGTGTCGATCAACAGCCGGTTCGCGGTCAACGACATGCGAGTGCTGGCGCAGGCTTGTGTAGCCGGACTGGGGATTGCGCTGCTGCCGCAGTTGATCGTCGAGCCGATCATCGCGCAGGGGAAACTGGTGCGCGTGCTGCCGACTTATCGGCGCGCGAGCGCGAGCCTTGGCCTGCAGCTCGTCTGCACGAGCCGCCCGCCGGTGCCGCCCGCAGTAGCGGTCTTCGCAGAATTTCTGTTGGAGAAAATGGGCGACACGATGACAAAACCGGCACAGAACCATGCCGGCGATATGTTCGTCACCTCACCCTGGACGGGCGAAGCGTAGGGATCAATTCACCGTCGAACAGATCCTTGCGGGCTCATGTCAGCGATACGACGGCCCAAGGCTCGTGGCGACCGAGGGGCGAGGAGGAGTAGGTTCGCCTGTCTGGAGACCCCGTCCGGCAACAGAAGCGGGGCTCAAGTGCTATGGCGGAAGAGCCCGCGAAATCAGGCGGCGGTCTTTGCGCGACTCGACACGCGCGGCTGCTTCGCGGTACGGCCCGGACGCGGCTCAACCGTCGCGGACCGGCTGGGGCGAGTCTCTCGATGAAAGATGAGTTCCTCAACCATTTCCCAGTATGAATCCACCACCTTGGGATCCGACGAGGAAATATTGGCGGTTGCCTGCATCTCCGGACCGAAGCCTGAAAGGGTTGACGTCAGGCTGATCAACAAATAATGGAAGATGATGGGTTCGCATTGGGGCAACGCGCCTTCTTCCTGTGCAGTACGAATCTGCGGCAGGAGCCCGTTTAGCAGGGGCTTGAGCACCGTATCGGCGAGCCATTGCAGCCTCGGGCTATAGCAGAGGAATTCCTGAAGCATGAAGCGATGGAACTCGGGATAGTCGACCGTGAATTTGAACAGGGCCTTGTACATCCCTTTCACGTGGTCCGCGGCGCTGACAGCGGGCGTCTCCGCCAGATAGGCGTCCCACTCGTGACGAATATGTTCGAACACGTATTCGGCTACCGCCTGCCAGAGAACGTCTTTCGAACGGTAGTGGTAGGTGATGAGCGGGTGCTGCAATCCGACCCGGTCCGCGATACTGCGTATGCTCGCAGCCTCAAAGCCCTTCGCGGCGAACTCCGACAGCGCGGCATTCAGGATGGCGGAACGCGTCTCCTGCGCACGTTGCTGCTCCGCACGCCGAAGCGCTGTCGGACGTCCCTTTCGGGCAGAGTTCTTGCTGGAAACGGTGCGTTGCGCCATATGGTTTCTCGAATAGGAAGCTGGTTGCCGGACCGCACATTCGCGGGGGCCTGGCATGACGGTAGTGTTCGATGCCGCTTTCGGCTGCCGGTCTTAGGTGCCGCGCCGTGGGGGCAATCTGAAAAACTGTACAAAAGTATAATACATTGGATCCCGCGTTCTGCGTACTCCTCCGGGCGACCACCCGCGTGTTTCCCAACCTCTCTTTGCGGTAAGCCTTGCGCACAGAAGTCGCGCTTTTAAATTGAACGATGGTAAAATATAATGTCATCGTGGACACGGGAAGATCCCGAATCCCGTATCCCGTATCAGGTCCACGTGATGTGTGTATAGACCGGAGACATAGCTGACAGATGTGCGGAGACATGGTTGACACTTCCGGGTATTAAAACGCCCGGTCCCGACCATGCCCTGGAACGCAAGAGACACCATGAGCCTCCGACAGGAATTTGTTCATCTGGCCAGTCAGCGCACGCTGACGATCACCGAGTTGTGCCAGCGCTTTAACATCAGCCGGCAGACCGGCTACAAATGGCTCAAGCGCGGCGAGAACGCGCTGTCAGATCAGTCCCGGCGCCCTGCCAGCAGCCCCTCGAAGACACCCGCTGCGATGGAGCAGGAAGTGGTGCGGCTGCGCCAGGCGCATCCGCGCTGGGGCGGCCGCAAGATCAGGCGGCGCCTGCAGGATCTGGGCTTTGAGGCGGTGCCGCAGTCCAGCACCGTGACCGACATCCTGCACCGGCACAACCTGATCCTGCCGGCCGATTCAGCGATGAGCGAACCCTGGAAGCGCTTTGAGCACGAGCAGCCCAACGTGCTCTGGCAGATGGACTTCAAGGGGCACTTCGAGACCCTCCAGAAGGAGCGTTGCAGTCCCCTGACGGTACTGGACGACCACTCGCGCTTCAGCATCCTGCTACGCGCCTGTGGACCCACCGACACCGCGACCGTGCAGGCGGGATTACGGGAGGCGTTCGGGCACTACGGCCTGCCGTTGCGCATCAACACCGATAACGGCTCGCCGTGGGGGTCGCCCGGCAGTCCCGGTCAGCTTACCGAGCTGGCCGTCTGGCTGATCCGGCTGGGTATCCGCATCAGTTACAGCCGGCCTTACCACCCGCAGACCAACGGCAAGGACGAGCGGTTTCACCGTACGCTGAAGGCTGAAGTACTGAACGGACGAAGCTTCGCCACCCAGCAGCACGTGCAGCAGGAGCTGGACCGCTGGCGCACCATCTACAACTGCGAGCGCCCGCACGAGGCGATTGGCATGAACACACCGATCAGCCGTTACCAGCCGAGCCCCCGGGCGTATCCATCGATCCTGCGCGAGCCGGAGTACGGCCCGGATGATGTGGTATTGCGGGTCAAGTCCGATGGCCGGCTACGCTTTGAAGGACGGAAACTTAAAGTCTCGAATGCACTTTATGGGCCGCCGGTTGCGGCACGCGCAAAGCCTGGCGAAGACGGCGTATTTGAATTCTGGTTTGCCCATCATCGCATCCTCACCCCTGACCTGAGGAGCAACAATCCCTGACCATAAGGTGTCAACGATGTCCCCGCACATGTGTCAATCATGTCCCCGGTCTATACAGATGTGTTAAGAAAGTGCCGAATTGACGCGCCCAGTCAGTGCCACCTTGGTGGGGCATGCACCTGAACGGATCCCGGTTCCTCCACCAGAACACTGTGAACGCAGGCATCGCCAAATGCAGAGAAACATCACCTTGACCTCCCGTGAAGATCTCGCGGTCATCACTTTGGGAAACGAAGCGCAGGCCAACGCGATCGACCTGGCGTTCTGCACGGATCTATTGAATGCGCTCGCGGACATCGAGGCGCATGGCAGGTACCGCGCGGTCGTTCTGCGATCCTCCGGGCGCATATTTTCAGCCGGTGGGAATCTCGTCCAGATTCTCGAAGGGCTGCAAAGGTCCGACGGCTTTCTCGAAGCCCTGATCAGCCTGCTCAACGACCTGATTCTGAAGTTGCGGCGACTGCCGATACCCGTGATTGCGAGTGTGCAGGGGGCCGCGGCAGGTGCAGGTTTTTCGCTGGTCATGGCGTGCGACCTCGTTGTCGCCTCACGTGCGGCTCAATTTGTCGTCGGGTACGGCAAGCTGGGCACCTCGACCGACGGGGGACTTTCCTTCCATCTGGCGCGGCGCCTGGGGTCGGCACGCGCCCTCGAAATTCTGCTGGCGAGGGATTCGTTGAATGCGGAAGAAGCGAACTCGCTGGGGTTGGTGCAGGCCGTTGTCGATCCAGCTTCGCTGGAAGAAGCTACGTTCGCATTGGCGCGGCGTGTAGCCGACGTGCCGCCAGTTGCTGTCAGCGAGATGAAAGCACTCGTCGGCAACGCATCGGAGTACGGGCTCGCACAACATCTCGAGGACGAAAAGCAGGCGTTTTTGAGGTGTGCCGCCACGGAAGCGTTCAGTCAGCGAGTCGCCGGATTCGTCGGACGATCGAATTCGCCAGCAAAATCGCCGACCTGAATTCCGCCTGGAGCAAGGGATTGACCGCCAGGCCAATTCCCAATACACGCCGTCTGTTCCAGAAATGACGTTGCCAGGATCGTACTGTCCGGCGCGCTTGGGGGGCGCTGCGTAAATACCATCACCGGGCAGACGAAATGCAGGTCTGCAACCCCCATCGGTATCGCAACTGCCGGGCTTCTTCATCCATCCCCGTGACCATTCCAGGTGCGCTTCGCGCGTCGACGGTCCGTCCGTAAGTCGGCGCCCCATAGGGATAGTCCCAGTCTCATAATCCTGTACGATCGGAAAGCTTTTAACTAGAATAAACCTGCACGATCGGAAAATATAAAGTTCGACGACGCGAGCGCAGATGACATATGTCCGAAGTACGTCAGTGGCGCTTTGTGGTGACTTGAGGCGACCACGTTATTTCTGTCCGGTCGCCTTCGGGAGAGTGAACCGGACATGTTTGATACGACACTGCGGCCACGCTTCATCGCGGCAGGAAGCCGAAGTGAATCCTCAGTGAACCCTGCCTCGCACGCCTCAAGGACAAGTAATGGAACGCAGAGACTACGTTCATCGCGACATACGCGGATTCTTCAATGATCATCCGATAGGGAAGCAACAGTGGGTGGTGTTTATCCTTTGCTTTGCGGCGACCACGACCGAGGGATTCGATACGATCGTCATGGCGTTCATCGCACCCGCCGTCAGTCACGAGTGGCACCTTCCTCCCGCAGCCCTCGCGCCATTGGTTGCGATCGGGTTGTTTGGGCTGCTGCTCGGGTCAGTCATCGGCGGATCGTTGGCCGATCGGGTAGGGCGCAAGGCGGTGATCATCGCGGCAATCACATGGTTTGGTATTGCGGCGATCGCATCCAGCGAGGCGCAATCAGTCGTGCAACTCGTTTTGTTCCGTTTTGTCACCGGTCTCGGCATTGGCGCCGCCATGCCTGCCACGTCAGCGTTTGCCGCTGAATATAGCCCCGACCGTTCGCGCGCCGCGATGCTCGCTACCATCATGTGTGGGATTCTGTTCGGATCAGCGGCCGCTGGCTTTGTCACCTCTTTCGGAATAGGTGTGCTGGGCTGGAGAGGTATGCTGGCTTTGAGTGGCGTCCTGCCGCTCTGCGTCGCGGGTCTATTCGTCTGGCAAGTACCCGAATCGCCGCTCTATCTGGTGGCGAGTAGTAAGTCCAACGAAGTTGTCAAGCGAGTCTTGACCAGAGTCTTCCCTGCGGTTGATTGTTCCGGCTTGTATTTCGTCATGGGGGCGCCAGCCGGTTCGAAGAAAGGAAGCCTTGGGCTCGTAGGAAAGGATTATCGGCTCGGCACAGTGCTCACCTGGATTACGGAATTTGCCGGATATCTGGTCTTCTTTCTCGTCGGATACTGGTTGCCGACGCATTTGAAGCAGAGTGGCCTGTCGATGCAGGAAGCTTCCCAGGTGTCGTCGATGTTCCAGTTCGGCGCGCTTACCGGCGCGGTGCTCTTCGTGTTCCTGGTGCGCCGCATCAACGTTGCCTCGGTCATTTGCGGCTCCTTTGCCGTAGGGGCGTTGCTCGTCGTCGTGCTAGGCCTGTCCGAAGCGGCATCATGGCTCGCGGGAATCATCTTCCTGGCCGGATTGGCTACCGGCGGCCCTCTAACCTGCATCAACACCATTCCGGGCATCTTCTATCCGACGGCGCTTCGTGCATCCGGTGCAGGATGGACAGTTGCAGTTGGGCGGGTTGGTTCAATCATCGGCTCATCGCTGATTGGCCTGATAGTCATTTCGGGTTACCCCTTTGTGCTCGTATGCGCTGTGTTGTCGATACCGCTCGTGATAGCCAGCGTCTGCATGGCAGTGATGGCGCGTATTCTCTCGGCGCAGCACCGGCTGGAAAGCGAACATCTCGAAGCGATCAGTTCGGCGCCGCCTGACAGCGCGCTGCCGGACATCCCCGTGCATTGATGACGTTCAATCCCCGGCGCACCGGTAATCCGGCGCGCCGGGTTGCCAATACCGCGTTATAAGAAAGACGTAGCAGCAACGACACGAGCATTGCCAACTCCGTGCTCGAGTTCCTGCTAACAGGTGTTACTTGCCTTGCATACTTTACGAACGTGAAGTATAGTGATTTGCAGAGGTCGTATTGTCGCGGGACACCGCCGAAGGGCAGGCGCGAAGAGTCCGACTTCCAAATATCCGGGCCGCCTTCGAATTCGTCAGCGGCCGTCTGTTGAAGCCGAACATACCTATGTATCTGGAGGCGAGACATGATTGAAGAACGCGACGTCTACGTAACGATGCGGGATGGCACTCGTCTGGCCGTCGACGTCTATCGGCCCGAGGGGAGCGGGAAGTATCCGGTGCTCTACGCTTCCGCTTTGCATAACAAGGACCTTCAGGGTCCGGACATTGCCGACGTGTTGCCTCCGCAACCCGCGCACGCTCCGCTATGGTTTGGGCCGGTGGAAGCGGGCGACACCCGGCGCTTCGTGGCCAATGGCTATGTGCACGTGATCGCCCAGCCGCGCGGTTCGGCCAAGTCCGAAGGCCACTATGGCGAAGAAAACACCGACCACTACGACATGATCGAGTGGATCACGCAACAGCCCTGGTCGGACGGGAAAGTCGGAATGGTCGGCATCTCGGGGTTCGCAGGCGAGCAATGGCGCGCTGCCGCACAAGGGCATCCGGCGCTCAAGGCGATCTTTCCCTACGACGCTTGCAGCGCCTACGGCGGCATGTTCGGCTTTCGCGATTTCAATCCCGGCGGCGTCGTGCATACGTTCCCCTATCTGCTTGATGTCTTCAGCACGGTGCATGAGTCGCGCAATGTGCCCGGACCGCTGCCGGATGAGCAGGAAGCGCTCTGGCGCGAGGCCATGCGCAATCCCGACTACAAGATGTACATCAACCTCTACAACATCCTGACGCAGAAGGGGCAGCGTACGTGGGTGATGTATCACATTATGACGAACCCCTGGGAGCCGGACGGGACCGTCGAGGGCAGCGAAGAGCTCTTCAAGAAGATCAAGGTGCCGTTCTATACGGGCTCCGGTGCCTATGCATACACCTACAAACTGCATTGGCTGGGCGCCCAGCACTATTTCGCCAACGTCAAGCAACCGCGCAAGCTGGTCTTTACCGGTCCGGCACACCTGGAACGCCCGTTCCACCAGTACCACGACGAAGTGATCCGCTGGTACGACTATTGGCTGAAGGGGGTCGACACCGGCATCATGGACGAGCCCCCCGTCCGTTACTGGGTCATGGGCGCCAACGAATGGCGCACGGGCACCGACTGGCCTCTGCCCGAGACCCAATGGGCGAAGTATTACCTTGGTGGCTGGGAGCGGCTTTCCACGGAAGAGCCGCGCCCCGCGGCGCAAGTGGGCAATGCGTTGCGCGAGCCGGACGTCTTCACCCAGATGCCGCTGAAGAAGACAAGCAAGGTCGAGCGCCTGCGCTATATGACGGAGCCGCTTGCGCACGATGTCCTGGTGGCCGGTCCAATCTCGCTCACGCTCTATGCAGAGATCGACCAGCCGGACACGAACTGGATCGTCGTGCTCAAGGACGTGGGTCCGGATGTGTCGGTCGTTACCGCGCGCGTCGGCGAGCGCAGCGTTCCCGATACTTTGCCCGAACGCGAGCTGACTCGCGGCTGGTTGAAGGCGTCGTACAGGGCATTGGATGCGGACCGCTCCAAGCCTGGGGAGCCGTTCCACAAGCTGACCAGGGATTCAATCAAGCCTGTTACTCCGGGCGAGATCGTCAGGTACGAGATCCAGGTGCTGGCGACTGCCAACCAGTTCAAGGCTGGCCATCGCATCTGCGTCGAGATTTGCAGTCTTGACGTGCCGACCGGAACCGGCGCGATGACCGACGTCGAATACATTCCGTATCACGTAGGCAGCAGCAATACGGTGACTCACAAGATTTACCGCGACGCTGACCGGCCATCACATTTGCTGCTCCCCATCATTCCGCTGAATGATTCGTCATCCTGAATCAAGGAACTTTGAAGGGCGCCGTGCGCGCCCGGTGACTTTGACTGACAACATGAGGTTAGCAAATGAAGAGCATTCGTTTTGAGCGTCGCGGAAAGGAAGGGCATATCGTGCTGGCGAATCCGCCCTACAACCGGCTTGACGCGCGTTTTTCCCAATGTCTCCGGGACGCGGTTCACGAGGCGAGCGAAAGCGATA
This sequence comes from Paraburkholderia sp. RL17-337-BIB-A, assembly GCF_046025895.1. Lineage (NCBI taxonomy): Bacteria > Pseudomonadati > Pseudomonadota > Betaproteobacteria > Burkholderiales > Burkholderiaceae > Paraburkholderia > Paraburkholderia sp. RL17-337-BIB-A. The sequence goes on from NZ_JARESY010000003.1 coordinate 422,048, forward strand.
TCCGGGTTCTCGTCGTTCGTGCGGAAGGGCCGCATTTCAGTCTCGGCGGCGAGGTTCGCGAATGGCCGGGCAAGGACCTGAACTGGTTCCGCACGTTCGTTGCCGAGGTCAATACGTCGTATCGCGCCATCGAGGCCTTGCGTGTGCCGACCGTGGCGGTCGTGCAGGGGCTGGCCTTCGGTGGCGGACTGGAGCTCGCTCTTGCCTGCGATTTCATCGTGGCCGCGTCGAATGCGGTGTTCCGATGCGTCGAGGTCACCACCGCCATGCTGCCCATCGCGGGTGCGCTGCAGCGGCTGGCCGAGCGCGTGGGGCGTAGCCGTGCCTCGCGTTTTGCCATGCTGGGCGAACCGATTCCGGGGAGCCTTGCCGGGGAGCTTGGGATTGCCACACACGTGGCAGAACCGGATCAGCTCGAAAGCGTCGCCCAGGCACTGGTCACGCGACTCGCGGACGGCCCGACGCTGTCGTTTGCGGCGACGCGCACCCTGCTCAAGACGTGGTCGAGTGGCGGGGTGACAGGCGCGGATGCGGCAATGCTCGATATCACCATGGGCTTGTACGTCACGGAAGACGCGATCCGTGGCTTCGCCAACACGGCCGAAGCGTTCGACCGCGACGAGGAGCCTGGCGATCTGGTGTTTTACGGCAAATAGCGCGGCGGCTGTTACAGCAGACGTATGACCCTGGTTCAGTGCACACCTGAACTGTGATTCACAGCAGCGTTGGAGAATGGATTTATGCAAACCTTACCCGGTCCCCTTGCGCTTATTGCACCTGCCGACGGCATGGCCTATGTGCGCGGCGCCGCGAATGTTCCGTTGACCGAAGCCACAATCGGCGAGTTTCTGCGGGATACGGCGCTACGTTTTCCCGACTGGCCAGCCGTGGTGTTCCGCGACCAGGGCGTGCGCTGGACATGGAAAGAATTTGACGAGCGGGTCGACCGGCTTGCCGCGGGTCTGTTGTCCCAGGGGATAGAAAAGGGCGACCGCGTCGGGATCTGGTCGCCCAATCGATTCGAATGGCTGCTCACGCAGTTCGCCACGGCGCGTGTCGGGGCAGTGCTGGTCAACATCAACCCTGCCTACCGGGTTTCGGAACTCGAGTATGCGCTGCGCAAGGTGGGGTGCAAAGCGCTCGTGACGGCCGAGCAATTCAAGAAATCGAAATACGTTTCGATGCTGCTCGACATCGCGCCGGAACTTGCGACGCAACGTCCTGGCGAGCTGCAGTGCGCACGCCTGCCAGAGCTTCGCACCGTGATATCTGTCGGGGACTCCGGCGTACACGGGATCCTGCCGTTTTCTGCTGTGATGCTGGAGGGCGAGGCGATGCTTCGGGCCGAAGGACCAACGACTGTAGCGCTGTCGGCTCGCGACCCAATCAATATCCAGTTCACGAGCGGCACGACGGGAAACCCGAAGGGCGCCACGCTGACGCATCGAAACATCGTCAATAACGGGCGCTTCGTTGCGATGGCGATGAATCTTTCCGAAGTTGATTCGCTCTGCATCCCCGTTCCGCTCTACCACTGCTTTGGGATGGTGCTCGGCGTGCTGGCGTGCGTATCGGCCGGTGCGCAGATGGTCTTCCCGGGTGAAGGGTTCGATGCCGGCGCGACCCTCGCGGCGATCGCTGAAGAACGCTGTACGGCGCTTCATGGGGTGCCGACCATGTTCATCGCGGAACTCGAACATCCGGAATTCTCGACGTTCGACCTGAGCAGTTTGCGCACGGGCATCATGGCGGGTTCACCGTGTCCGGTAGAGACCATGAACCAGGTGGTCGCGAAGATGCACATGCGGGAGGTCACCATTGGATATGGAATGACGGAGACCAGCCCGATATCGTTTCAGAGCGCAACGACAGACCCACTCGATAAGCGCACGACCACCGTCGGACGGATTCAGCCGCACCTCGAAGTGAAGATCGTCGATACCTTTGGCAATACGGTTCCCGTTGGTGAGACTGGAGAACTGTGCACAAAAGGATATTCCGTGATGCTGGGGTACTGGGACGACCACGAAAGGACGCGTGAAAGCGTCGTTGACGGATGGATGCGGACGGGCGACCTGGCCACCATCGACGCCGACGGCTACTGCAATATCGTGGGCCGGCTCAAGGACATGGTGATTCGTGGCGGCGAGAACATTTACCCCCGCGAGATCGAAGAGTACCTCTTCAGGCACCCAAAAATTCAGAACGTACAGGTGTTCGGCGTGCCGGACGAGAAGAACGGCGAGGAACTCTGTGCGTGGATCGTGCTTCGGCAAGGAGAGTATGTGACCGAGGAAGACATTCGGGAATTTTGCCAGGGACAAATCGCGCACTACAAGATCCCCAGGTATGTTCGCTTCGTCGACGATATGCCGTTGACCGTTACAGGGAAGGTTCAGAAATTCGTGATGCGAGAGGAGATGATTCGATCGATGAGTTTGAGCGAGACAAAGACAGCGTGAGAGGGATGTGAAAGCCGGATTGGCAAGCATAACGCGCAATACCAGCTCTCTATTTATTTAGGCATCCACATCGAATATCCGCGTGCATTGGGTGACAGGATCTGATATCAGGAGAAATCGACATGGCAGAAATTACGACAGATGTACTCATCGTGGGGACAGGGCCCGCAGGCTCCGCTTGCGCAGCGCTGCTTTCCACCTACGGTGTCGACAACATGGTCATCAACACGTACCGCTGGCTGGCCAACACGCCGCGTGCGCACATTACCAACCAGCCAACGATGGAGGTCTTGCGCGACCTCGGACAGGAAGTAGAGCAGGAGGCTTATCTGCACGCGACCAGTGATGATCTCATGGGCGGAACGGTATTCTGTGAAAGTCTGACGGGCGAGGAAATCGGCCGCGCGCCGAGCTGGGGCTTGCATCCCACGTCGCGAGGGGAGCGCCGCCTGGCGAGCCCCACCAAAGTGAACGATTTGCCGCAGACGTTCATGGAGCCGCTGTTGTTCAAGACGGCCTGCTCGCGCGGCACTCAGGCGCGCATGAGCACGGACTACGTGAGCCACACGCAGACGGACGACGGCGTGATCACAGTATGCCGTGATCGTTTGAGCGGTGAGGAGTTCACGGTCAAATCAAAGTATCTGGTCGGCGCGGACGGCGGGAACTCCCAGGTCGCGAAGAATGCGGGGCTGCCTTTCGAAGGGAAGATGGGTGTGCGCGGCTCGATGAACATCTGGTTCCGCGCCGATCTCTCGGAGCTTGTCGCGCATCGGCCCGCGGTGCTTTACCCGATCATGCAGCCGGGGGCGGAAGTCGGCGGCATCGGGATGGGGCTGATCCGGATGGTGCGGCCGTGGAATGAGTGGTTGATCGTCTGGGGCTATGACATCAACGACCCGGCTCCGGTCATCGACGAAGCCAAGGCCACGGAGATCGCGCGTCAGCTGGTCGGTAAGCCGGATCTCGAGATCAAGCTGCTGGGGGCGAACACGTGGACGGTCAACAACATGTACGCCACGCGCATGCAGGACGGGCGGGTTTTCTGCATGGGAGACGCCACGCACCGGCACCCGCCGTCGGGCGGCCTGGGTTCCAACACTTCCATTCAGGATGCGTTCAATCTCGCCTGGAAACTCGCCGCAGTGATCAACGGGAAAGCGGGTGCAGCGCTTCTCGATAGCTATACGTTGGAGCGCGCTCCAATCGCAAAGCAGATCGTCACGCGCGCAAATCAGTCGATTGCGGAATTCGCGCCGCTTTACGAGGCGCTTGGAATTGCGGAAACGACGGATGCGAAGGTCATGCAGGCCAACATGCATGCTCGCAGTCTGTCGACTGCGGCTGCGGAAAAGCAGCGAGAGGAAATTCGCGAAGCGTTGGCGTTCAAGAAATATGAACTGGACGCCCACGGGGTCGAAATGAATCAACGCTATCACTCCGGCGCGATTGTCACCGACGGTCAGGAGGAGCCGGCCTTCGAGCGCGATTCAGAACTGTATTACCAGCCGACGACGTGGCCAGGCGCTCGCTTGCCCCACGCCTGGGTGTTCGACAAAAAGGGACGGCAGCACTCGACGCTTGATCTCGCCGGGCATGGACGGTTCACGGTTTTCACAGGACTCGGAGGTGAGGCATGGGTCGAGGCCGCTGCACATGTCGGGGAGGAACTTGGCGTCGAAATCGATGTGCGCGTCATTGGCCCGCGTCAGTCGTATGCGGATCATGCCGGCGAGTGGGCGAGCGTGAAGGGGATCAGCGACTTCGGCTGTCTGCTGATCCGCCCGGACCACCACGTAGCCTGGCGCAGCTTTGAAGGGGTGGTTGATCCGGCTGCCGAACTTCGCCGCGTCATGCAGACCGTACTCGCAAAATAGGCGCTGCCGGCCGCGTCTTACCCCGGGGCGTTCGCGGCGTCCAAGGGGTAGGACGCGCAATAGCAGGAGAGAACGGTGAAGGAGTGGATGCCGCGGACACCATGTGGGACCGATCGTTTTCCCAAGCGGGTGCGTCATGATGAAACAAAACTCTACCGCTAGATATTCCGTCCGGACGCGCCAGCCGGTGGAACTGAAGCGTGCTGGGCAGCAGAGGGCCGAGGAAACCCGTTCGGCAATTCTGCACGCTGCGTTGCTTGAATTCGCGTCGAGGCGTTTCGATGCTGCAAGCATCCGCAGCATTGCCGACCGGATTGGCGTGCGGCATCCGCTCATCACCTACCATTTCCGATCCAAGGAAATTCTGTGGCAGGCCGTTGCCGGATACGTATTCGAGCGTGTGCGCAGTGAACGCGATGCCAATCTGTCGGGCTCGGATTCGGTAAGTGCAGTCGAACGGGTCAAGCTGGCCTATCGGGCGCTATTCCGCTTCAGTGTGGAGTACCCTGAGTTTCATCGCTTCATGCTTCAGGAAGAGCTAGGCTACAGTTCGAGGCTGCAATGGATCGCCGATACGATTCTCAAACCACTGATTGCGTGGCTCCTACCGCAAATTCGCGCCGCTCAGGACGAGCATGCTTTGCCGAAGGTCGAACCTATCATTTTTCACTATATGTTGGTCAGTCTGACGTCGACGCTATCGGGCTTCGGCCCTGAAATCTCGGTGACAAGCAATCTCTCACCGTCCGACCCGGCGTTGGTCGATGCATGCTGGCGCACTATCGAGCAGCTCGTCTTCAAGACATCACCGGCGCAGAGGGCGCCGGCGGGCGGGTGAATACTTCGAGTTTCACGGCTTTGGCGCACTCCCTTCGAATGCGCGCTGAAGCAACGCACGAATCGCATTACGTTCCAGCGGCCGGGGATTCCAGTACGCATTGCTGCACGCGAGGTCGGCGGCGTGGTCCAGCTGGTCTTCGCGCATGCCGATGTCTTTCAACGCGATGGGCGCGCCGTTTGTACGCGCGAGCTCGAATAGACCCTGTGCCGCACTCTCATGTCCCACTGCTCTCGCGACGCGCTTCATGGGGTCGGGCGCAGCCTCGGCGTTGTAAGCGAGCGCATGCGGGAGCACGATCGTATGAGTCGGCGCGTGCGGCAGATCGAAGCTGCCGCCAAGCGTATGGCAGAGCTTGTGATGCAGGGCCATGCCGACGCTTCCGAGAACGGCGCCACATAGCCAGGAACCGTACAAGGCGTCGGCGCGCGCAGACGGGTCGTCTGGACTGGCGACGATGGCGGGCAGGCTGCGCGCGAGCGCCGTGATGCCTTCTTCCGCCATCAGGCTCGTAAGCGGATTCGCGTCACGCGAATATAGGCCTTCTGCCGCGTGCGCAATAGCGTTGATCCCGCTTGTTACCGACATGCCAACGGGGAGGGTGAGCGTCAGGTCCGGGTCGTATATCACGGTTTTGGGCATGACGCGAATATCGGTCCCAGTTCGCTTCAGGCCTGCGTCCGTCAGCCCGTATATCGGTGTCATTTCGCTACCGGCATAAGTGGTGGGCAACGCGAGAATGGGCAGGCTCGACTCGAGCGCAATCGCTTTGGCGAGCCCAATTGCTGACCCGCCACCGGCAGCGATGATGCAATCGGCGCCCAACGAGGCCGCGACCGTTCGTGCTTCGACAGCCAGTTCGAGTGGCACGTGCATGGCGGCGCGATCGAAAAGACCCGCTGAGTGGCTTCCGAGCTGCTCCGCCACCGACGCGCCGAGTGCGTGCTGTTCCGGGCTGCAGAGAACCAGCGCGCGCTGTTCGCCGAGCGCCAGCAGTTCGCGCCCTAGATGCACGCGTGATCCATTACCAAATACGACACGCGTTGCGCGACCGTTATAGACAAAGTCGGAGAGGGGCACGGGGGACCTCGTGGAAGGAGAGAATTTTCTGTTGACGAGCTCGTCGAGGGCCCTTGGTCAAGACCAGACTTTCAGGTGCGGGCAGCTAGAAACGCCGGATCACGACGCGTGGCCGACAGGATTGAGAACGAACTCATAGTCGAGCGTGTAAAACGGCGTGTCCATCAACGTGCCGTCCGGTGCCACGCCTGGCGGGTGCTCAATCCAGTCAGCCACCAGGGTCGAGCGCACGCCGAACACGGCGTCCGAGTCGAGGTACTTGTCCCCGTTACGGAAGATATGCGTGATCACAGGCTCGTACCCGGCCGCGTTGATCCAGAAATGCAGGTGTGCGGGCCGCCACGGATGTCGTCCGAGCGCTTCGAGCATCCGCCCAACCGGACCGTCATGAGGAATCGGATATGCCTCGGCGAGGATCGAGCGAAAGTGAAAGCGTCCATCAGCAAGCGTGCGCAGGCGACCGCGGCCTTGATGCTTTACTTCGGCTTGCTGCTGGGCAGCATACTGCACGTCGTAGTAGCCATCTTCGTCCGATTGCCAGACTTCGATCGTCGCACCCGGCACCGGTTCCCCATTGAGACCGCGAACGTAGCCGCTAACAAAGCACGGCAGCCCTGCTGCGCCATTGGATATGTCTTCGCCGTTCTCATAGTCGGGCGCCCCTTCGACAAAGAACGGCCCGAGCACGGTGGTCTCGGTGCAGGTGGGAGGCTTGCGGTTGTTTTGCGTCGTGGTCAGCATCGACAGGCCTAGGGTGTCCGATAAAAGGATGAACTCCTGGCGTTTGTCATCAGTGATGTGGCCGACTTCGGTAAGGAAATTGATTGCGTAGGTCCACTCGCTCTCGGTCAGCTTGACTTCACGTGCGAAGGAATGCAAATGTTGGACGAGACTGATCATGACCGTATGCAGCCTGTCATTGCTGCAGTCAGACATTGCCGCAAGCACTGCTTGCGTGATGGTGTCCTCGCTGATATTGCGCATTATTGTCTCCGGGATTTTGCTTGCTGAGCGCACCACGGGAAGGTGGCCATGTCGGCACTCTAGCGATGTTCCAGAAGAAAAAATATGCGCTATAGTGAAAACATATTTCCATTGGGCGGAAGAATCATCGCATGGACCGCTATACGCAAATGGAGTTCTTTGCGCTGACAGCCGAACTCGGCAGCCTGTCCAAAGCTGCGGAACGCCTGGGCATTTCAAATGCAGCGGCGAGCCGGATGCTGAGCGCGCTCGAAGATCGTTTAGGGACACGTCTGGTCGAGCGCACTACGCGCCGACTGTGGCTCACGGACGCAGGACGCGAGTATCAACAGCGTTGCGCGTCGATCCTCGCGGAGATCGCGGATGCCGATACCGCTGTCAGTGATATGGCGAGGCGGCCGAGGGGCGTACTGCGTGTCACGAGTTCGGTGTCGTTCGCTGTCTTGCATATTGCCCCGTGGCTGCCGGAATTCAGGCAACGCTATCCTGAACTGTCCGTGCAGATCACGGCGGCGAACCGTTATCCGAATTTTATCGAAGCGGGCATCGATTGCGCGATTCGCACGCGCGAACACGAGGGGGACTCGGGCATAACCGTACGGCGGTTGGCGCACACGCGCCGCGTGCTGGCCGCGTCCCCGGCGTATCTCGCCAGGCACGGCGTGCCGCAGACGCCCGACGACATTGCAAACCATGGCGTGCTCGTTTATAGCTACGCGACGAACCCCTTTCTGCTCGAATTCAAGCGAGGCCGGGAGCGGCGCAGCATTGCAATCAGCGCGGTGCTGGAGTCGAACGAAGGACAAGTCATCTGCGCAGCGGCGCGGGCCGGGCTCGGCATTGTGGTGCAGCCGCTCTACATCGTGCACGACGATATCATCGCCGGACGGCTGGTTCCTTTGCTGGGCGACTGGGATTTGCCACCGCTGACAATCAATCTCGCCTATCAGAGTCGACGAAACCAGCCTGCGAAGATTCGGGTATTTGCCGACGCGTTGACCGAGCACGTCAGGAATCTGGACCTGGAGAATCGCTGGAACGCAGTGCCCAAAAGTGCCCTCGCTGCACGAACCGCGCAGAAAACCCCGGTTCGCTGATTCCGGATAGCTCGACAGCGTGCGTTGCGGGTTTCTGACGCCATTCTTCCACTAAGTGGAAATCAATTTTTCCGCACGCGCATTTTTCTTGCCCGGAAACAGATCTATCGTTAACTCAAAATTTGGCGACCGGAAAATATAAAGAGGTGGAGCGGATGGTAAAGAAATGCTACAGCTTCGACCACGACTTCGTTTTGAATCCGCTTCGTGAGACAGAGCAATGATCAGGCACATTGTGATGTGGCGTGTGGCAGGCAAGACCGCGAGGGAGCGCCGCGAGACGGCCAGACGCGTCAAACTGGAGTTCGAGAGCCTTCGAGGCTTGATTCCGGGTTTGCTGGAGATGGATGTGGGGCTTGATATCAGTGAAGTCGACTATGCGTGCGACGTCGTTCTCGTGGCCGATTTCGAATCACGCGCCGCCCTCGAAGTCTATGCGAACCACCCGGAACACCTTCGGGTTCGCGAGGCGCTTGCCGGTCTGCGAGAGGCGCGTCACCAGGTTGATTACGATGCAAGCTGATCGCGCTGCCGTGACTACTATGCAGGCTCTTTAAAACATCAGGGTGGAACCAATGAGGACGACATATAAAGCGGCATTGTTGGCGATAGCGGCTTGTCTTTCGACTGTTGTTCTTGCCCAGGGACCGACATCGGCCCCGGCTGCGCAAAGCGACGCCGCAGTAACCGGTCAAGCGTCTCAACCCGGGGGCTCGAAGAAAGCCGACCGGGCCGCGAACCGCTCATTTGCGAAGAAAGTGCACCAGGTGCTGAACAGGACGAAGGGCCTGGCGGGGACGGACATTGCGGTATTTGCGAACGCACAAACGGGGGAGGTGATTCTGAGCGGCTTCATTGATACCCCAGACCAGGAACACATCGCAACGGACGCTGCCAGCAAGGTGCAAGGTGTCACGTCGGTTAGCAGCAAAATCGTGCAGCGGCCCCAGCTCTAGTTTAAAAAATCGCACGACGCACCGCGCTGACTCATCAATGGCCGTACCACTTTTCGTTGAACGCTTCGAATCCCGCAACGAGTGCGTCGAGCAGGTGTCGGACAGCCGGAACCATGCCTCGGCGCGTGGCGAAGATCGCGTGCACGAGGCCTGGCGTCGAAGCCAGGTCGGGCAGCAGGTGCCGTAGCCGGCCAGCCTGAATGTCGTCCCCGACAAGTTCGCGAGGCAGCAAGGCCACGCCGACGCCTTGCATTGCGGCGATCCTCAGGCTGGCCAGATCGTCTGTCGCCAATCGCGGGTGATGTGTCAACGAGGTCGCCTGACCCTTGGTGTCGACCAGGTTCCACGCAAACCGTCCGCTGCCGTTCGCCATCGAGAGGGTTGGCCATTCTTTCAGCGATTCGAGGGAGCCGGGCGCCGGATGGCGCGCCGCCAATTCCGGACTGGCAACCAGAATGTGGATAGACAAGCCGAGTTGCCGGACTGCGAGATCGGTGTTTTCGAGCGGGGGACGCCTGACCCGGATCGCAAAATCCAGACCTTCCTCGACGACATCCACACGGCGGTTGGTCGCATCGAGCAGTACCTGGACTTGCGGGTTGTCGTCTATGTATCTGGAAATGATCGCGGAGACACCGGAACTCAGTAATGCCACCGGACAACTGACGCGAACCGTGCCCTGAGGCATGGTTCGCGTCTGGTCGACGATGTCTTTGGCAGCCTTCGATTCCGCCACCACGGCGAGGCAATGCTCATGGAACTGCCGGCCGGTTTCCGTCAGCGACAGGCTGCGGCTCGTGCGATTGAGCAGGCGGACCTGAAGCTCCTCTTCCAATGCGCGAACACGCCGGCTGAGCTTTGACGTTTGCATGCCGCGGGTTCGGGCGGCAGCCGTGAAGCTTCCGTGCTCGACCACCTCCGCGAAGATCCTCAGGTCATTGAGGTCATTGATCTGGTTCATTGGCGAGTCTCAATGGAGTTTCATCTTTCTATCACGGGCAACGTTGCATTGCAATTCAGGAGATATGCGCATGATCGTTGCGTATATAGCATTCCGTGACGGTCTGAATCATTACGGTATCGGTGGCCGCCGATCTTGCGACTGTCCCATGTTTGGGCGGCGGGAAAAAGGAAGCGACATGTTTGAACACCGGCGTTGGGAATCACTGGGAAGAGCCGATCTCGGCTGGCTGCGCGCGAAGCACCATTTTGCTGTCAGCGCGGACGACAATCCCGAACACGACGCTGTGGGTCCCTTGATCGTCTGGAACGACGATGAGATTGCGGTCGGCGGTGGCTTCCCGATGCATGGGCACCGCGACATGGAAATCATCACCTATGTGCGCCAGGGTGTGCTCGGGCATCGCGATACTTTGGGATCCGAAGGAACAATCCGCGCGGGTGATGTTCAGGTGATGAGCGCGGGCACCGGTATCCGCCACACCGAGTTCAACAAGGGCGATGTACCACTCAAGCTCTATCAGATCTGGTTGGTGCCTCGCGAGGCCGGCGGCGAACCCCGATGGGACATGAAGCAGTTTCCCAAGGGCGAGCGCTCCGGGCGCTTCGTCGTGCTTGCGAGCGGTTTCGCCAGAGACGAAGGCGCGCTTCCCATTCGTGCGAATGCGCGGCTGCTTGGCGCAACGCTAAAGGCAGGCGAGCGCATCTGGCAGGCGTTGAGTCCGTCGCGTTGTGCGTATCTGGTGGTGGCACCGGGACGAATCGAAGTCAACGGCGAACTCATGGGTCCGCTGGACGGTGCCGCGATTACGAAAGTGCCGGCGGTCGAAATAACGGCGCTCGAAGATTCCGAGCTGATGATGGTGGACACCGGCCAGGTGTAATTTTCATAGTCCACCTACGTGAGTCAATTTCAGGAGGTCATCATGGATCGTTACAAGTTTCTGCCGCTGTTGGGCCGTATCATGATCGGAGCACCGTTCGCCGCGAGCGGGCTGGGCAAACTCGGCGCATACGCCGCGACGGTCGGCTATATCGCGGCGATGGGTTTGCCGGTACCGCCGCTCGCGTACATTGCCGCGGTGGCCGTCGAACTGGGCGGCGGCTTGCTGTTGCTGTCGGGATATCGTGCGCGCTACGTGTCGCTCGCGATGGCGGTGTTCTGTCTCGTCACGGCGGCTTTCTTCCACCACAATTTCGCAGATCAGAACCAGATGATTCACTTCCTCAAGAATGTGATGATGGCTGGCGGCCTTCTGCAGATCACCTACTTTGGTGCCGGTGCGTTCAGCCTCGACGCGCGCGCCGGGCGGATCGCCTCGCGTGCCGCGCCGCTCAGCGCGAGCTAGGCGAGCCAGGAAGACGGATCCGTCGAGGCGAACGCTTGCCTGAACGGGTGGGTGATCGTCTCGTCCGGCTGGTTCCTCTGTCGCATCGCTATCCTCAAACGGAGATTCACCGTGTCGAACAGGCTCGCGGGAAAGGTGTGCATCATCACTGGAACAGGCGGGAGCATGGGGCGCGAGGCCGCGCTGGCGTTCGCGCGAGAAGGTGCGCTCGTGGTCGGCTGCGGTTTGTATGCCGACGATGCGCAAGCCACGGTCGATGCAGTGCGCACCGCCGGCGGCACGATGGTGTCGCTGCATCCGTGCGATCTGACGAGACCCGCCGACTGTGGGGCACTCGTCGACCTCGCTGTGCGGACATTTGGCCGTCTCGACGTCCTTTTCAATAACGCCGCGATGGCGTACTTCAACTGGATCGAGGACATCTCGGACGACGAATGGGACCGCAATCGTCGCGAAGAGGTTGATCTGGTGTTCTACCTCGCGCGGGCCGCATGGCCGCATCTGAAAGCAAGCCGCGGCGTGATTGTGAACACGGCTTCCCTGAATGCTCTCATGAGCTTCAAGAACCTCGGCTCGCTTGGGGTGATCGAAACCAACCAGACGCGAGAGCAGCTGAAAAATCCGGAGTGGGCCGGCTACATGCTTGGCAAGACGTCGGTCGACTTGGACGGCCCGAGGAAGTGGCGAACGTCGCTTTTTCTGGCCTCCGATGATAGTTCGTACGTGACCGGCGTCGACATCGTCGTCGACGGCGGAATGAAGGTCTGGTAATCGCCCGGTCGAGTCCGGTCGAGGGCTCGATCGCCGGGCAATTCGTCCTGCTGATGGTTCTGGTGCAAATATGCTCATTGGACCGGTTAAAGTAGCGATCCAATCAATCTGGTGGGCGGCGATGAGCAAGAGGAAGGGGCTGGAGGGGTTGTTCGATGGCCGGCATTTTGATCGGGAGATCATTGTCCTGTGTGTGCGCTGGTATCTTCGCTACAAGCTCAGCCTGCGCGATCTGGTCGAGATGATGGCCGAGCGGGGATTGTCGCTGGCACACACCACGTTCATGCGTTGGGTAAAGCGCTTTACGCCGGAGTTCGTCAAGCGCTGGAACCGGTTTGGCATGCCCACTGGCCGGTCATGGCGTGTTGACGAGACCTATCTGAAGATTCGTGGCAAGTGGGTCTATCTCTACCGGGCGGTAGATCGGGTCGGCCAGACAGTGGACTTCATGCTCAGGGCAAAGCGCGATGTGAGCGCGGCCAAAGCCTTTTTCAGCAAGGCCATCAAACATCAGGGCCAGCCACCGGAGACGATCACGCTCGATGGGTATGCCGCCTCGCACCGGGCCGTGCGCGAGATGATCGCTGACGCTCTGCTGCCTGAGGGGACGCGTGTGCGCTCCTCGAAGTATCTGAATAACGTGATCGAACAGGATCATCGAAACATCAAATCCAGAACGAACGTGATGCTCGGATTCAAACGATTCAGGTGTGCGAAGACCACGATTTCAGGCATCGAGTTGATGCACCGCATCCGCAAGGGTCAGTTCAATCTCCGCACTCTCGGACTCAAGGATACTACTGCACCCGCCGTCTGGAATTCTGTCCTATTCAATAAATAAGGCATCCTTATGTATTGGAGATGTCTCGGTTTCACCAGCTGTTTGCACCAGAGCCGCGTCGGTCATGGTATTGCTCCGGATTTATCCCATTTTGAGTGTAGCCCTGTTGTGGCCAACGAGCCTCAACTATCGGTCTGCGCATGGACTGATCCGTCCATTCGCATCGGCTCGTCCAGCGAGCAGACGTTGCTGTCGGCGCAGATACGAGCTCGGGCGCTTTGCGCGATTGCTACTGATAGCGGCACCGTGCAAACAATCTCCGGGCGGGACAACGTCACGCGATGACATGCTTCGACGCAGGGGCCTTGCGCAGAAGTGACATACCTCGAGCGTGGCTTTGCGTCTTTTGCGGCACCTGCTGGCGGTTTCGACCGCTCATGGCGATGCGCACACCGATGCAAATTGCGACGGGTCATGAAGCATGGCAGGAACTATGACAAAACTGTCTGGACAGTTTTCCATCGAGCGCGTGCACGAAAGCTGTACGCTGGTGGTTCCCGACCGCGACGGGATCGGACCCAGATAAGCGCACGGCATCCGGCTTTCATCACCTCAGGCGCAGCTGCGACGCACTCGGGCACTGCGTAACGTTCTGGGATTATGGCGACGTCGCGAAGGGGACCACGAATATCGGTGTCGAACAGACGGGAGGGCGGAAGATGCGACTGATCGAACCTGATGAACGCCAGGCTTTCCTGGCGACCTTGCAGCGCAAGGGACTGGCAGAAGGTGAATTCGAACTGCTGGAATCGGATACGACTGACCCGAAGGGCGACGAGAATGTCGGTCTGCAGGGATATGTCACCGTAACGAGACTATCAACACAAATTGCGAGGGAATACCCAATCGGCTTCGAAACCGGCTGGGTGCAGCATTTCAGGCAGGATCTGGAAGCTGGTGTCTTCGATAAGCAGGAGTGAGATCCCACATCTCATTGAGCTGCAGGTAAGAGTTGACCGGCCACCCGGTGCCAGCTTAGTCTCACTACCTGTCGCACGGACCGGGGCTGACTGATTCCGCATCGCGTTATTTCGCGGGCTACCCAATAATCGGCGCTTCAGGCAACGCTTGTGCCCATTCGCGTCAGGCGGGTTCGTCTGTGCGGGCACCCGAAGGAACGATTGCAGACGACATCACGAGTTGCCTGAAGCGCTGCGTGCGACGTCAGGGTGGCGACCTTGTCGTGATGGGCACGCAGGGGCAGGCATGGCGTGGGCAGGCCCGTGCTTGGCAGTATCGCCGAGCAGTTCCTGCGCATGTCGACTTGCCCAGTCATGCTGATCCGATCCGAGACAGGCCTGTCGCAGTGAAGCCGCGTACCGAAGGTGCAACTTTGCCGGCCTATCCGGATTGGTATAAAGTCAATCCTCGACCGCTACGCGATGGGTGCGCATTGCCGCATCCGTTCCCCATGGGTCTGCCGCCAGTATGAAATACAAAGACTCTTGGGTCTCGAGCGCAGAGCGTCTCAGGAGGACGTCAAACGTTCGTATCGGAAGCTCGCGCGCAAGTACCACCCGGACGTCAGCAAGCACACTGACGCCGAAGATCGCTTCAAGGAACTGGGTGAAGCCTACGAGGTGCTCAAGGACCCGGAGAAGCGCGCGGCTTACGACCGCATGGGCAGCGAGTGGCGCAACGGTCAGGACTTCCAGCCGCCGCCGAACTGGGACGAGGGCTTCGAATTCCGCGGCGCGGGCAACGAGGCCGGCCAACAAGCCGATTTCCACGATCTCTTCGAGCAGATGTTCGGCGGCGCGCGTGGCGCGCATCCGCGGCAGCGGCCTTTCGATGTGCGCGGCGAAGACCATCACGCGAAGGTACTGATCGATCTCGAAGATTCCTATCGCGGCGCCCAGCGCTCGATTTCGCTGCAAATGCCGATGATCGATGCGCAAGGCCATGTTTCGCTAGAAACGCGTACGCTCGATGTATCCATTCCAAAGGGGATTCGCGGGGGCCAGCACTTGCGGCTGAGCGGGCAGGGAGCCGCAGGCGCCACGCCCGGAACTGCCGGCGACCTCTACCTGGAAATCGCCTTTCGCGAACACCCGCGCTTTCGCGTGGACGGGCGCGACGTCCCGCTCGAGTTGCCGGTGGCACCGTGGGAAGCTGGCCTCGGCGCGCAGGTTACCGTGCCGACGCCTGACGGTTCGGTCGAGATGACGGTGCCAGCGGATTCTGCCGGCGGCAGGCGCTTGCGGCTCAACGGCAAGGGCATTCCAGGCAACCCGCCAGGCGACCTATATGTGATTCTGAACATCGTGCTGCCGCCGGCGGATAGCGACACTGCGAAGGCCGCTTACGATGCGATGCAGCGGACGTTCAACTTCAATCCTCGCGCGCACTTCTATCGGTGATCATCGTGAAAGAGACGAGTACGACGACCTATTTGCAAGGGCAGATTGTCGACGAGAACGTCGAGTTCACCCTGGTTGAATTGAGCCGGGTGAGCGGGGCATCGGAGGAGGAATTGACGCACTGGGTGTCTGAAGGCGTGTTTGAGCCTATGGGCGAGCGGCCGCAGGAGTGGCGCTTCAGCGGCGCGTGCGGACTGCGCAGCGGCTGGCACACGACTTTCAGATCAACCCTCCCGGCGTCGCGCTAGCCCTCGATCTGCTCGACGAGATCGACGCATTACGCGCGCGTGTGAAGCGCCCTCGCGGAAGCTAGGCGAGCCTATGCGTGATGTCTTGTTGCATTGACACCGGCTGAGATGTTTCCGAATAGCTCTGTGCATCTATATAACCCCAGCGATTTCGATAGAAATTCGCGTTCAGCGTGGTCCGCCCCCTAATTCTGGCAGCCCTGTCGGGTACCCAGCGTCTTCTCTTCAGACTGTGACAAAGTGGCGCCCATCAGATCGGAAATAATGGGCATCACTTTGGTCTCGCCGTCTATAACGGCGGGCGCGAGCCGCTTACGTTAAGTGTCGGTTTCCCACTGTCGTTCACACTGTAGAAACGTCTTCGCCTTGTGGCGCGAATTACAAAAACGCCTGAAGCTCTGCGGGGCGAGTGGCAGCAAGTCCGGCTACGGCGGTCATTCCATCGACGGCGGTTCCATCGGTCCAGCAAACAGTGCGCGGTCGAAGAACGGGTCGTCCAGTTCCAATATTTCATCGTCGCCGAGAAGGACCACAACTAACTGCCGTGAACCGTTCCCAGGCACGTCTGCGATCTCCCCGATTGTTTGCTTCGGCGACCGGTCGTCCGTAAATCGCACCCAGTAGTATCCCGGCGCTACGGGTCGTGTGTCCGTCCAGTCCATAACTGTTACCTCCTGAAATCCCGTGTAGTTGATCGCTACCACATTGTCGAGTTTATCGCGGCATCGTCGACGGCAGTTGGACGGCGCAGTCAGCTAGGAATAGTTGCCAGTCTGTACAGACGAGCGTGCTGTTCGTCGATGCGCTCGCGCGTCGGCGCCGCCGAGCAGATGACTCACAGGAATGTGTGACGTCAATGCCGGCACAGGGTTGCGGGGTAACCACTTTTACTGGGGACGGTCCACGGCCCAATTGCGCGGCCCGTCTGACAGACATTGTTTGTTGACTCCCGAAAGGCCTCACCATTGAACGTTGCTTTTCGAAAAAAACGACTAACCGATCGTGTCGGCCGCCGACGGAAGCAGAATCGATTTCCGGCTGGCCCAAGCGACTGACTTCGCCGAATGTGCAATCACTCGCGAAGCACTCGAAGTCCATTTCTGGCTGCCACCACGCGCCAATGCGAGCCGCATGTTCAAAGCCTTCGACGACGGCCGGAATCGTGTCGTCGCGGTCGCGCAAAGAAAAATGCGGCTCGGCCGGGCTATCCGGTTCGACTGACCAGTCACGACTTCGCCGCGAGACGTCAGGGAGGCCGAGTCTTGGGCACGGTAAGCGGAAATGGTATTGATTTGACTCCGATCGCTGTCCCTTGGGTGCAATCTTGTAAAAAAGCGCGACCGTCCATGTTCATGTCATGTCGAGTGTTGATCATTTCTTTTATGTAAATGTTCTGAATCACAATGGATAGGAATCCGAAAAATACCGGCCAGGCTGCCGCTGTCAGAAATTCGCTCGTAAATCCCGTCGTTAAAATAAGAAGGATTATCTTAATACCACGGTTTCAGAATGGGTTCTTTTGAAAACGCAGCTTCACGGATTGGCGTGCAAGCGCCTTAGTGCGGATATGGGATGTCAGCGCCGACACAACGCCGGTAACCCTGCAGACCCTGAAGACCCAGCAGACACCCAGATGAAACCGCAGCGTGGATGACGTTCGCCATCGACGCTGCGCCTTTGGCAGACCGCGATCTGTGCTGTCCGGGACCGCCCCGTCCGGTCGTGGTAAAACAGCGCGCGAATGCGCCGGTGTGCGGCGCACAGACGCAATCAGGAGCACAGGTTGAGAAGGAAGTCAGAGAACAGGTCGCAGGTCATCGCGGTACGCGTCGAGCCGGCAATCGAACAGCGATTGAGAGTGCTGGCGGAGGTCACCGGGCGCAGCCAGTCGTTTTTTCTCAAGCAGCTGATCGAGAAGGGCATCGACGCGATGGAAGACGCGTGGCTGCCGCAGGAGGTGGTTGCGCAGGTCCGCAGCGGGGATCTGCCCGCACGGCAGCGTGGCACCACCTTGGATCTGTTCGGGGATTCGATTTGCGACCGGTGAGCAAGGGCGTCCTACGGATGCCCATTATTGATGCTTTGACGGGCAGCGAGACGGCGCAACTCGCCGACTTCGTTCAGATCAAACGAGCTGCCACTTGGTCCTGACATCCAGGGTATGAAAGTTGTGGCTTTCATACCCTTCGCTTGCGGACACGACGGTGGCAGTGAGCACTAGAAGCCTGAGGGGAACGCATCGAGGCGTCGGGTTCAAGCCGGCGAACTGCGGCGCGACGGCGCGGGCACCTGGTATCTGGCGGCATGGATCCGACGGAGACGGAATGGTCGGAGCGGCTTGGGGTGACCGCCGGCACGCTGGCGCGTGACGTTGCCGCTGTAAGTTACCCACTCGCTTTGCGCTATCGGCGTGCCGCAACGACGTCCGCGGTATCGGTATCGCGGAAGACAGGTCGGTCCGGGCAGGCGGCGGCAGTTCCCGCGCGCTTGCTCAGAACCCGACACCTATGCCGACGCCGACCCCACCGCCGAGGCTGCCGCCTCCCACGCCCACGCCTATGCTCGGGCCCGGCGCGTAGTAGCCAGGACCATAGGCAGGATCGCTGTAACCGTACGGCGGGGCAGCAACACATCCCGAGAGGGCCGCTGCCAGCGCTAGAAAGCCGAGAAGTCTGAGCATGATGGTCTCCCGTGGACGAACTGCGCAGCAAGACCTGATCCCGGTTCTGGCGGGGTCAATTAGTGTTGGCCCGTCGCGACCTGAAGCGCTTCCGCCCGCCAGCCCGATATCCCGCGTTTAGGCGACGCATGCAGAGTGTCAGATGTTGTTTTTCGCTGGCAGGAATTGTTATACGGAGTCTCGTTATACGGAGTCTCGTGCTTTACGGTTACTGCTCCGGAAGTAAGGGCGATTCCCGACTTTTAGTGTGTGTTCAGGCCGACCGTCCCGTTGGGGCGGTCGGCCAATTCTTATTTGCCGTCCGGCAGGGCGGATGGGCGGTGCAGGGGGGCGAAAGTGACGCTCTCGGCGTCAATGGAAATAATACGACTTATCACCATTGAAACGATCAAAAAGCGCCGGAATGGATGCCGCGCAGCCGTTCTCAAAGTCGGCGCGGAATTAAGGGGTGGATAGTTGCAGCTATCTACCCCTTCATTTGCGGACACTGGGCCTAATATGAGCCGGACGGCGTCGCCGGATCGCATCATGGGGTGATGACGCGGTGCGCCGACCGTGACCTGAGGACGCGGGACTGGATCGCTGTGGTAGTCCGCAGGCGCGAAGCGCGCGGTACGCGCAACGGAAGACGTTGAAAACGCAGAGACGTGCGACCCTCGGAAAAGACTGGACCTCCGGCGCAGAACCCGGAGTTTGACGTTTCTCCGTCAGCGTCCTGGACCGTGCACGGGTCAGATTCCCCCAGACGACTTCTTCCGGTGCGTGCCCGGCACGACAGGACGACGGGCCTGTCGCGGACCACCTGCCGCTGCGTGCCGATTGCGCGAAGGCGCGCCGATCGGGTAGGGTGACGAGATTTCAACCACAACGAGGAAGTCACCATGAACAAGCAGGAACTGGTGGATGCAGTCGCCGCGAAGACCGGCGCAAGCAAGGCGGCCGCCGGCGAGGCGATCGATGCGTTTATCGACACGGTCACCGCGGCCGTCACGAAAGGTGACACGGTGCAGCTGATCGGCTTTGGCTCGTTTTCGACGGGGGCGCGCGCCGCGCGCGTCGGCCGCAATCCGGCGACCGGCGCCGAAATCCAGATCGCGGCTGCGAAGACAGTGAAGTTCACGGCGGGCAAGGCGTTCAAGGATGCCGTGAACGGCGCCTGAGACCGGACGCAGGCCGTCGGCCGGATGTCTGCCGACGGCGCGGCTGCCAGCAGTAGCCGCTGCAGGCAGTCGACGAGCTAGAGGGCCAGCCTGACGCCAAGGGGTCTGCTGCCATCGAATGCTTCCTCGATACAACTGATTGTTTAAGCATTTCAAGAGTCGTGTACCCAGCTGCCGGGTAGCCGGGTACCGTTCACGCAGGCCGTGCAGTCGTGTTAAATGCAGCAAGAACTCGATCACCTCCTCCGAGGCTGCCAGTTCTCGCTCGCTATTTCATCGCTTTGCTCAAACGTTCCCGGGAGCGACGTAAGCGGTTTTCACGGTCGTATAGAACTCGCACGCATAGGTGCCTTGTTCACGCGGACCCAGACTCGAACCTTTGCGCCCGCCGAACGGAACGTGGTAATCGACGCCCGCGGTCGCCGTATTGATCATTACCATACCGGCCTGTACGTGACGCTTGAAATGGCTCGCATGAGCCAGCGACATTGTGCAGATGCCGGCGGAAAGGCCGAATGGCGAGTCGTTGGCTACGGCAAGCGCTTCCTCGTAATCCGCGACCTTGATGACGGAAGCGACAGGACCGAACACTTCCTCCGTGTTGATCGTCATCGCCGGGGTCGTGTTGGTGACGAGAGCGGGTGCCAGGAAAAATCCTTCTGTTGCCGAGGGAACACGACCACCGCCAAACACCGAGCCACCTTCGGTGCGTGCGAGTTCGATATAACGCTCGTCCTGTTCCAGCTGTTTGGCGTCGACGACGGGACCGATCTGCGTCGACGCATCCAGCGCGTTACCAATCTTGAGACTGCGCATGCGCGCCTGCATGGCCTCGACAAAACGGTCGTGGATGCCGCTCGTCACGATCAGGCGGCTAGATGCGGTACAACGCTGGCCGGTGGAGCAGAAGGCGCCGTTGATGCACGCCTCGACCGCGACGTCCAGATCGACATCGTCGAGCACGACCATCGGGTTCTTGCCACCCATCTCGAGCTGGAACTTCTTCCCGGTGGCGACGCATTTCGCGGCGATGGCCTGGCCGGTCCCAACCGAGCCCGTGAAGCTGATGGCATCTACGTCAGCTGATTTGACGAGTGTTTTCGCCGACGATCGAACCCGTGCCCATGACGAGACTGATTACGCCCGCCGGTGCACCGCCTTCGGCGATGATCTTGACGAGTTCCCATACGCTTCCCGGCACGAGTTCCGCCGGCTTGATGACGACGCAGTTTCCATGCGCGAGCGCAGGCGCGATCTTCCAGGCGGGAACAGCGATCGGGAAGTTCCACGGCGTAATCAGACCGATGACGCCCAGCGGTTCGCGTGTGACTTCGACCGTCAGTCCCGGGCGAACGGACGGCACAATCTCGCTGCCGACCCGCAATGCCTCGCCCGCAAAAAATTTGAAAATCTGTCCAGCGCGTCCCACTTCGCCGACTGCTTCGGCGAGCGTTTTCCCTTCCTCGCGTGCAAGAAGCTTACCGAGTTCGTTTTTGCGCGCAAGGATGGTGCCGCCGACCTGGTCGAGCAAGTCAAAGCGCTGTTGTGGAGTGCTGAGCGACCATGTGCGAAAGGCTGAGCGTGCAGCCGCCATCGCTTTCTGTGTCTGATCTGCGCTGGCCTGTGCGAAATGGCCGATCACGTCGCTTGTGTCCGAGGGGTTCACATTAGCAGCGAAGTCGTTGCCATCGACCCATTCGCCACCAATGAAGTTCTTGAATTGTGTCATCGTAAATCCGTCAATGATTAAATACTTGCTTGATCAGCTGGGGTTCAGCAGCGAGCGCTCGGCGAGGTTGGCGTACAGCGCACGCACGCCGAATGTCCACGGAGCGATTGCGGTCGACAGCCGCACGATGTTGACGAGTGCGCCAAGCGGACGGGCGCTGATCGTCACGCGGTCGCCGAGCTGATGTGTAAAGCCGCCACCCGGCGCATCGCGATCCTTGATCGGAGAGAACATCGTGCCGAGGAACTGAAGTTGACCCGCAAAAACGGACGCCTATCCTTTTGAAGAGATCCTATGTATAGGGGGGACACCCAATAGGCTGATCGTAAAATCAGTCCGTATGAACCTTACTCAAAGGAGAGGATCATGCGCACAGACGATACACACACGACGTGTTCCGAAACGCTCGTGCTCGCGGTGTCGCTGGAACTGGCGGCAGCGAAATGGAAGGTCGCGCTGCACGACGGTCGTCGCGAGAAGCCGGCCGTGCACACGGTTGCGCAGCCACAGGCCGCGGCCCGCCTGCAGGCCGTACTGAACGTGATCGAACAGCAAAAGCTGAAGTGGTCGCTACCGGCCGGCGTGCGCATCGTCGTCAGCTACGAAGCTGGCCAGGACGCGTTCTGGATCTGTCGCGCGCTGCAGGCACAGGGCATCGAGTGCTACGTCGTCGATCCGGCCAGCATTCCGGTCGAACGCCACCGGCGGCGCGCCAAGACCGACCGGCTCGATGCCATCAAGCTGGTGATCAACCTGCGCGCCTGGCTGCGTGGAGAGCGTGACCGCATGCACGTGGTTCACGTGCCGTCACCGCAGGACGAAGCGTCGCGCCAGCTGATGCGCGATCGCGGACAACTGCAGAAGGAAGTGCTGCAACACCGTGACCGGATGCGCAAACTGCTGGTCACGCTTGGCTGCTGGGATGAGGTCGATCACAAGGCCTTCGCGAGCCGGCTCGCCCGTGATGAGGTGCGGTGCCACGACGGCGCGCCGCTGCCGCTCGAGTTACGGGAGCGACTGCTGCGCGAGTGCGAACGGCTGGCGCTGGCGCAGCAGCAACTCGCGGCACTCGAGAAGACGCGACAGGCGAGCGTGCCGGCGCCGGCGCGCCGGCGAAGCGATGCCCTGGCGCGCCTGAAAGGGATTGGCGAAGTGGGCGCGTCGCGCCTGGCGCTCGAACTGTTCTGGAGGGAGTTCAGCAACCGGCGCCAGGTGGGTGCCTGTGTTGGACTGGTGCCGCAGCCCTACGACAGCGGCCAGAGCCAGGTCGATCAAGGCATCAGCCGGCAGGGCAACCGACGGGTGCGCGCGTTACTGGTCGAGATGGCGTGGGACTGGATCCGCTACCAGCCCGGCAGTGCGCTGACGCAGTGGTTCAACCAGCGCACGCAGGGCACGGGACCGAACCGCCGCGCGCGACGCATTGCGATCGTCGCGGTGGCGCGGCGCCTGGCGATTGCGCTGTGGCGCTATCTGAAGGAAGGCGTGATTCCCGAAGGAGCACAGCTAAAGGCAGCCTGAGCCGAAAGGTACGATGAGCACCCAATGAGTGAAACCCGATATACACAACGTTGAAGTGAACATGCCCGTGGCACCTCCGGGTTACTGACGTAACCGGTCAAGAGATGGGGCATGCTCCCGGAAAAGATTCCGGCGCATCGCGCATGCAGGATAAGGCTGGCTAGGCGCCAGCGGATAGAAGGTGGTCGGACGTCACGTCTGACGCGCGCAACCATCGGCTTCAGACCAGGGGGACGTAGATCGGATCGCAGCAAATTTCGATGCATCATGCGCCTGTATGCCTGGCGAGCATAACCCGTGCTCGCCAGGCATACGCCAGCCTATCGAACTCTTCCTGTGTCAAGGGTCCGCTGGCGCCAGGCTTCGCCCGCCCTTGACACAGCTCATGCGCCTTCGCCACAGGAGGCGCACAAGGAGAAGGCTTTGCCAATGTGGACTTAGACTGCTCCCGTGAAAGCAGACCTTGACAAAGTTCTCCTCATAGAAGGAGGTGCCGAAATGGGCAAGCATCGTACCCCGTACCCGGCGGAATTCCGGGCGCAGATGGTTGAGCTGGTGAAGGCCGGGCGCACGCCGGAGGAACTGGAAAAGGAGTTCGAGCCGACCGCGCAGACCATCTACAACTGGGTGGCACAGGCCGGTCGCGATGCGGGCGTGCGCCATGACGGGCTGACCACCGCCGAGCGGCAGGAGCTTTCGCGGCTGCGTCGCGAGAATCGGCAACTGAAGATGGAAAGAGACATCCTCTCTCACGCAGCGGCCTGGTTTGCCCGGGAGACGGGAGCCGTATCGCCGAAGGATACGGATTCATGAGAGCGAACCGGGCCCGCTGGCCCATCGCCACGATGGCGCGGCTGCTCAGGGTCTCCACGAGCGGCTATTACGGGTGGCTGGCAAGAGAGCCATCGGCGCATGCATGCAGTGACGCGCAGCTGCTGGCGCGCATCCGCACCCTGCATGCGAGCTCGCGCGGCACGTACGGCGCGCCCCGTATTCACGCGCAGCTCGCGCGTGAGGGAGTGCACGTGGGGCGCAAACGGGTGGCGCGTCTGATGCGTCTGGCTGGTCTGTGCGGGGCCAGCCGCCGGCGCTGGAAGCTCACCACACACCAGCGCGCGGGAGCGCGGCGCGCGCCCGATCTGGTGCGCCGCCACTTCAGCGCCGCCGCGCCGAACGTGCTGTGGGTGGCTGATGCCACCTACATTCCGACCGGCGAAGGGTTTCTGTATCTGGCCGTCGTGCTTGATGTATTCAGCCGGCGTATCGTGGGCTGGGCAATGTCTAACCATCTGTACACCGAACTGATGCTACGCGCACTGGACATGGCATTGTTGCAGCGGCGGCCCGTGGGCGTGATCCATCATTCGGACCAGGGGTGTCAAGGCGAATTCAATCGGTCGTTGCAACATCTCGAGATTGGAGGTGTTAAATGGGACGACCACGAGGTTGGGCTGCGCAACAGACGGGGCGGGCATCGATGTCTTCACCGGGCAGGCCAGGTGTCAATCAGTTAGAGACGAAACAAGCATTCTGGAACTGCATTGCCGAGGGAATGGAGAGTGATGCCGCCGCGTTGGCGTGCGGCGTGTCGCAGCCCTTGGGCCCGCGATGGTTTCGCCAGGCTGGAGGCATGCCGCCGATAGATTTGGCGCCGCGCTCGGGTCGCTATTTATCGTTCTCGGAGCGTGAGGAGCTTGCCTTGCTTCGGGCGCAGGACTGCGGGGTTTGCGAGATCGCACGGCGGCTTGGTCGTTCGCCCTCGACCATCTCACGCGAACTGTGCCGCAATGCCGCGACCCGTGGCGGTACGCTGACCTATCGGGCGACGGTCGCGCAGTGGAAAGCCGAGCGAGCGGCAAGGCGGCCCAAGACCAGCAAGCTCGCCGAGAACGAGCGATTACGGGCTTATGTGCAGGACCGACTGGCGAATGCGGTTACCGATGAGAAGGGCCGGCCGATACCGGGACCCAACGTACCGTGGAAGGGAAGACGGCATGGTCGTCGGGCCGACCGGCGTTGGGGCACTTGCTGGAGTCCGGAGCAGATCAGCCGCCGGTTGCGACTTGATTTCCCCGATGATGAGTCTATGCAGATCTCACACGAAGCCATCTATCAAGCACTCTACATTCAGGGCCGTGGTGCATTGCGACGCGAACTCTCTGCGTGTCTGCGTACCGGCCGGGCACTGCGCGTGCCACGGGCCAGAACGCAGCAGCGAGGAAAAAGCTTCATCACCTCCGAGGTGCTGATCAGTGAGCGCCCGGCCGAGGTTGCCGACCGTGCTGTACCTGGGCATTGGGAAGGAGATCTGATCATCGGCCTGAACAGCTCTGCAATTGGCACTTTGGTTGAACGTACGACCCGATTCACAATGCTGCTGCACCTACCGCCCATGCCGGGCCACAATTCTGGCGCTCGGGTGAAGAACGGGCCGGCGTTAGCTGGCCACGGCGCCGAGGCTGTTCGCAATGCCATTGCCGCGAAGATCGCGATGCTGCCCGAGCATTTACGCAAGTCACTAACTTGGGATCAGGGCGCGGAAATGGCCCAGCATGCGCAGCTACAAATCGACACGGGTTTGGCAATCTACTTCTGCGATCCGCGAAGCCCGTGGCAGCGTGGAACTGACGAAAACACCAACGGCCTGTTGCGACAGTACTTCCCCAAAGGCACCGACATCAGTCGATATTCTGAACGCGAACTCGATGCGGTCGCCAACACACTCAACGCCCGACCGCGCAAAGCCCTTCAGTGGAAGACCCCCGCTGAAGCGCTTGAAGAGTTACTATCCACAGCTTAAAAAACAAGTGTTGCAACGACTCCTTGAACCTAAGCAATATACGTCGATTGCCTTCGGACGCCGCTGCCGCGAGGCAGGCGTGCAGCCATCGATGGGCACCGCAGGCGACGCCTATGACAATGCGATGTGCGAGTCGTTCTTCGGCACGCTCGAAGCCGAGCTGCTCATGCGCGAACACTTCGATACCCATGATCAGGCCAGGCGGCGTATCTTCTCCTTCCTGGAGGGCTGGTACAACGTACGCCGCCTGCACAGCAGCATCGGTTATCGCGCACCGCTCGAATTCGAAAGCCTGCATGCGCAGGAGCAAACGCCATCGCAGTGCGGGTTGCCCACCGCCGGGCAGCGTCACGGTCGTGACAGGCGACCCGCCGCCCGGCCGTGGACAACCCGAGATCCAGCAAGCCATGGAGGATCAACAACACATTAAACCCAACTGCAAATCTGTCCGTCCAACCGGGTCAACCTCAGAACAACATGAAGCCATCGGGATACTGATGGTGCTTGCCCCATGTCTGACTCACCAGGTCAAGGGGGTCACGGCTGATCTCCCGCATATGGCTGACGCCTTCGAGCAGGAAGCCGTCGTCGGTACCTTCGACGCGCAGCGAAACACTCGTTTCTCGAATCGTGTCCAGCGTGAACCGTCCGTCGAACAGGCGGATAAACGGGCCGATCGCGCATGAGCCGTTGTTGTCCTTGCATTTGCCCAGCAGCAGCGCGGAGCGGCCTTCGATGTCGCGCAGATTGACGTCGTTACCCAATGTGGCGCCCACCACCTCGCCCTTGCTGTTGACTGCGAGGACGATCTCCGGCTCTGGCGCTGTCAGGTTAGTGGAAAGGCGGCGGTAAAATGATGAAATGAAGAAGACGAAATCGCTTTATCACGGCCACCGGTTCCCCGCTGTCGTTATCAGCTGTGCTGTTCGCTGGTATTTTCGGTTCAGCCTGAGCCTGCGCGACATCGAGGAGTTGTTGCTCGAGCGCGGTGTCGTAGTCACATACGAAACGATCCGTTGCTGGTGTGACAAATTCGGCGCCGGATTCGCTCAGCGCGCCAAGGCAGTGCGGCGCAAGCCGGGTAGCACGTGGCACCTCGACGAGATGTTCGTGAAGCTGCGCGGTGAGCCGTATCTGTTATGGCGTGCGGTCGACGAACATGGTGCCGAACTGGATGTGCTGGTGCAAAAGCGTCGCGACAAGGCTGCGGCAAAGCGCTTTTTCCGGCGGGTGCTGCGTTCGAACCCGGTGCCGCGCAGGATCGTTACAGACCAGTTGCGCAGTTACCCGGCAGCGAAAGCGGATATTCCCGAACTCGCTCATGTGAAGCACGTATTTGTCAAAGCGGCGGCACGTGTGAACAATCGCGCCGAGAACAGCCATCAGCCGACCCGCAGACGCGAACGACACATGTGCGGCTTTCGCGATGCACGCCGCACACAGGCGTTTCTCTCATGCTTTGGCCCGATCAGGCAGCACTTCGCCTTGCCCAGACATCAGATGAACGCGGCATGTCATCGTGCCATACTCACGAAACGAATCGCCGCCTGGCATGGTTGGACCGTCGACGTTGAATTCCAGCATACTATCTGATCAGGATACCTATATTTAACCAGAAACGTAGCCTGTGCTCGTCAAGTTGACAAAGCCTGCGAAACGATAGCACGGTGTACGTTGGACTGGATCTTCACAAGGACTCGATCACGGTCGCCTACGCGATCGACGCGGGCGAGATCGAGCTGCTGGGCAAGACCGGTACGACCGGGGCCGACATCGATCGCCTGTGCACACGCCTGCAATCCAAGGCGCCGCACGTGCGCGTCGTGTACGAGGCAGGTCCATGTGGTTACGGGCTGTACCGTCAGCTCGTCCAGAAGGGCTTCGACTGCATGGTCTGCGCACCTTCACTGATCCCGCGCAAGCCGGGCGAGCGCGTAAAGACCGACCGGCGTGATGCCATCAAGCTGGCGCGCTCGCTGCGCGCCGACGACCTGTCGGCCGTGTACGTGCCCGGCATTGAAGACGAGGCATTCCGGGATCTCGCCCGCGCGTGGGCGGCTGCCCGCGAGGATCTGCGACGTGCACGGCATCGACTGAAGTCGTTCCTGCTCGCGCATGGCGTCCGTTATACCGGTAGCGCAAACTGGGGCGAGGCGCACCGTCGCTGGCTGGGCCGCTGTTCGTTTCCCAGCGCCTGGCAGCACCTTGCCTTTGACGAACACCGGCGCACGATCGAGGACCGGCTTGCGCAGTGCGCCCGTCTCGAAACAGCCGTACGCGAAGCGGTGATCTCCTGGCGCTTCTATCCGGTAGTGCTGGCCCTGCAGGCCATGCGGGGCGTCCAGTTCGTTACCGCCGTCGGGATGATTTCAGAAGTGGGCGACCTGTCCCGCTTCGAACACCCGCGTCAGCTGATGGCCTGGCTCGGCGTAACGCCATCCGAGCATTCATCGGGAGGCAAACGCCGCCAGGGCAGCATTACCAAAACCGGCAACAGCTACGCCCGAAGACTGCTGGTCGAAGCGGCCTGGAGTTACCGCCATCCTGCCCGCGTCAGTCCGGAAATCCAGGCCCGTCTCGAAGGTCTGCCCAAGGCCATCATCGACCGCGCCTGGGACGCCCAGGTGCGGCTGTGCCGACGATTCCGCCGGCTGACCGCGCGAGGCAAGCCCATCAACATCACGGTCGTGGCTATTGCCCGCGAACTGGCGGCGTTCATCTGGGACATCAGTCGACTGGCCATGGCGCTTGCAATACCTCGCAGCAAACCGCCCGCGGCCTGTGTGTGATTTCCCGAACAACGGAAGGAGTTTCCTGAAGGCGGCGCAGCCCGGCATCCGAGCAACCCGCGATGGTATTACGCAACGGGCATCACCAACTTGCGGCGGAAGTTAGCGGCAGGCTCATGAGGCGGACCTCTGTAATGCGGTATCCAACCCGCGGATGTCAGTGTGATCCACCGTCGAGACTTACTGCTGCGCCGCCCTCAGGAAATTCATGCGTCGATGCAACCTGGAAACCAATTTCGCGATTGACACGCAAAGTCATATCAATACCAGCGAACAGCACAGCTGATAACGACAGCGGGGAACCGGTGGCCGTGATAAAGCGATTTCGTCTTCTTCATTTCATCATTTTACCGCCGCCTTTCCACTAACCTGACAGCGCCTCCGCAGCTTCAGCACCCGACACCGCACAGTGTCAGACGTGGGCGAAACAGACGACAGGTGTGGACCCGGGTGCGCTTGCCCCGCAGGTTTCAATGCTCCCGGGTTTGCCAGGGCCGCAGGGCGAGCGCAGACGCGGCGCCGCAGGTGGCGCAGCAACGGGGGCGCTGGTCGGAGCGATCGCTGGCGACGCGGGCAAAGGGGCGGCGGTCGTCGCTGTCACCGGCGCTGTGGCAGGCGGCATGCGGATCGCGTTGACTGCCCACAGGCCTTACGCTCCAAACATAGCGCCATTGTGGTATTCATCGCGAGTATCCCGCTCACGAGGCTTTGTCGCGGTAAGGATCGAGGGACGAACGAGATCGATATGAGAAGTACTGCTTATATTGCAAGATCGTAGAATTGATCGGCGGCGGACGGATAGGTTCCGCGAGCGCACTTCATCTGTCCTTTCGCGATCATGTGCATAAGCTCAATACCGGCCAGAAGGATCCGGGCACTGCGAAAAGTCTTGAAGCCTAGCATGGGCCGGGTGCGCCGCTTGATCGCCCGATGGTCCTGCTCGACGAGGTTGTTGAGATATTTGGACTGGCGGATCTTGATAGGCGTTTCACGATCAGCATTGATCGCTTCGAGCGCGGCGAGATTGGCACCGCTTTTATCGATGGTCACCCTCTCGGGGACGCCATTCTGGGCGATAGATTTTTCAAAGTAACGCCGGGCGGCAGTCTTGTCACGATGGGCGCGCAGCAGGAAGTCGATGGTGTTGCCGTCCTTGTCGACGGCGCGGTAGAGATATTTCCAGTCGCCCTTGACGCGGATGTATGTCTCGTCCATGCGCCAGCTCTTTCCAACTGGCCGCTTGCGACGGCGAAACGCTTTCTCCAGTACCGGCAACAGCTTGAGCGCCCAGCGATGGACGGTCGAATGATCGACCGCAATCCCACGTTCGGCCATCATTTCTTCAAGATGACGCAGACTCAGCGGATACGCGACGTACCAACGCACGCACGTCAGAATCACCTCCAGCGGATAGTGCAAGCGTTTCAGTACCTTGGCCAACGCCGGGTTCAGCGTCTTCATCGATTCTCTCATCGGTGACTTTGTATCGCCGGAGTTCTACCGTCCATCTCTTACTGCGACACAACCATTCATGATCGGTTGCGCGCGATTCGAGCACGCACCGATGCGGCGTGGGGTGCTAGGGCGATGCGGCAGCGGAAACTCGCACGATCAACTTTTCCTTGGCCTTGGCCAACGCGAAGATTACGTCCTCGCACATTTGTGCCCGGGCAGAGTGCTCGCTTGTGCAGCGAGGGGAGGGAAACGGCCGATCGAGTCGCAGGGCGGTTACAGCCGCCTTTTGCCATTCGGCTGCGCACTTAGACGTGCACCCAAACGTTGGCTAGACGAACATACCCTTGATCAAACTGATTACCAACGTGTCACTCTCATATATGGTCATTCTCATCACCTTCCCGCGTATTGACAAAGCCGGAGAGGGCCGCACCGGTCACCGGCACTTCACTTCGTGAGCGGAGCCCTGTCGGGTGAGTCGAGGCTAAACACCCGCACAATCATCGCGTCGATCATTCTAAAGAATCCGTCGCCGCCATAGCCCGCGAGGAATGCGATCGCCGACGCGGACAAGGTCAGCACGCCTGCCCCGGAGTGGACTTGCGCAGCGACCGAGGCCGGCGTAAAGAACAGCCCAACAGCTAACCCGGCAATTGCGCCGATAATAAGACGGATGATGCCGAGCGTCTCATCGCGTGGCGCAAGCAGGCTGCAGGTGATCCGGTTGCCGATATCTCGAAGGAACGACGCGATTGTTCCTACCACGCCGAATACTACCGGCAAGACGTAGCTTGCATACGCGGAAAGCACCAAGGTGATCGACTGGATATTTTCCTGCTTAGCCACATAGTCGTTGCCACCCTTTTCCTCGATTCCAGGCGACGTCGGAAACGGCCACATCAACCATTTCGACGGCCACTGGTTGGCAAAACTCGCGGCGTCGGTAATTGACTTGATATAGCGCGCCTGATAGTAGGACCACTGATTGCATAGCAGTTTGATCTGGTTACTTTGCTGTGCAATCTTGTCGTCGCGGCAACGCACCGGAACGGCGTCATGCGTTTGCTGCGCGGCGGGCAACGCCGCATTTTCCTTGTCGACCTGCGCGTAAATCTGACTGGTCAGGTCGGCCGCGCTTTTCTGGTCTTCCTCGAACCGAGAAGTCACCTGCACGCCGAAAACCACGAGCCACAAGAGCAATGCAGCGAACAGCGTGAGCACAACGCCCAGCCGCGCCACACCCTTATGAAACCATCGAAAGCGCTTTGCGCTTGCTATCAGGCCGGGATATGCCGTCCCGGCAACCGAGGCGCGTGTTTGGGGGGGCACTTGGGGCGTTTTACTGACAATGGATTTGTCGGTCTCCGCAAGAAAAAGGTAGGTATAAGCAATCGTTACACCGGAAGTCGGGTATGCGATCGCATTGAGTTTGTCTTTTACGGACAGGAGTAGTGCCGAATTGTCGGCCTTAGCTTGGATGTCCGCCACTGGTTGTGGCGGATACCGCATCTCGCAAATGCGTCGAAGAACCTCGTTCGCTGAGAGTAATGTTCCGGCAGAAAACCGATCCGGAAACTTGATGTCGCCGATTTCCGAGATATGAACGTCAGGCCGCCCGGAAATATAGTCCAATAGCAGATGCACTTCATTGAGGTCGCGACTAAAAATGAGTTCATCGAAAGTGCCTGTGGAGGCTTGGACGACGTGTGGGTCATCTACTGCAGGATCGGCCATCGGAATGCCTCTGCAATGCGTCTAAACGCTGGGCGAATCGGGAATTAAGTTGACTCCACGCTGATATGCGTCTTCAAAGCGAACTAGACCATTTGTGCCACCGTTGACAAGTTGCCGCGCGGTCGCCATGTTGCCGGCAAGCAGCGCGTTCTTGATTGGAAGCTCCCGGTCCGCAAGGAAGAGCGCGAGAAGGTCGGCCGCGATGGCCGGATCGCCAGCGAGGTCTGGGTTCTCGACCAAGTCGACCGGCGTCGTGAGCTTGGGGCCGTATGTCGCATAGTTCAGTCGGCCCGTGAGCTGGATGTAACCGCGCCCCTTGAACCGCTCGCCGTCCGGGGCACCCTCATTGCCCAAGTCCTTCCGATGGTCATAAAGATCAAATGGAGTTCCCGATGGCGACGTGTTGAAGCGCGACTGTGCTTCGCTGATCGGTTCGAAACACTCCACCTCCGCGCGCACGGTCGAGAGAGCCATTAGGACCATCGGCTTATCGGCCACCCGGTTATTCACTAGAGCCAGAAGTACCGTAGGCAAGTTCTGGCTGATGTGTCCAATCGGTGTCTGCGGAAACATTTGACTGACGACCTCGACTGTCACTCCCGGAATGGCAGAGGGTAGCGCATCCGAATCGGCGAGGCCGAGCGCGGAGAGGGTACGCGGCCCTGCCACGCCGTCGGGCAACAGGCCCTCGCTTTTCTGAAAGGCCATTACCGCCGCAACAGTACCCTGCCCGTACATGCCGTCGATCGCACCGGGATTGAAACCACGCTGTGCGAGCGCTTGCTGCAACGCCTTCACGTCGTCACCGCTGTCTGCCTGTTGAAGCGGTCCCGTCGGCATAGCCATCTCCTACTGCTCTTCCGCAAGCGCGTGCCAGTTATTGGAGCGCTAAATCTGGATAGTTCAGACATTAGTCGCTAACGCGGAAATCTCCAGAACAAAACGGGTTTTTATGTTGCCTAGCGCACGCTCACCGCAGCCAAGCTTTTACGTTCAACTGGTTGCGGGTTTCCCTCTAGCGCGAGCTGGAGGCAGCGAAGCGATGTGGCATGAGCGCGCAGGGGAGATTTGAGTTGTGAAAAAAATGCGATCGTTATGTTACTTTGAGCGATCAATGGTCAGGATTGCAGATGACATGGGCGTGACGCTTCATGGCGCGCTGCGCCATCGCCATGGTGCTGGCACCAGCGCTGATTGTCAGCAGTAGTGCCGCAGGTTGATCATCGTGTAAGCGAGGGTCTTGAAGGCGTAATGGACCGGGCTCAGACGCTCGAAGCGAAGCAGCAGGCGCCGGAACTTGTCCTCCCAGGCGAAGACCCGCTCGATGGTCCTGAAGCGCTCCTCGAAAATGGCCGGGTCGAAGCGCAGTTTGCGGCCCCGCTTCGGCGCTTTACGTCCACGCGGATTTTCGGGAATGTTGGGAATCATGTCCCGGTTGAAAATCGCCTTGCGATTGACCCGGCAGTCGTAGACGCCGTCCAGACTGACCGTTGAGCCTTGCAGGTCCATGCCAATGGCGCGGGCCATGTGGCTCAGTCTGGGCAGCGCGTCACGCAACAGCGGCGATTCGTTGCGGTTGCCCGGGGCAGAAACGAATGGTGCGATCACGTTGCAGCGGCGATCGCAGAAGGCGACCACCTTGTCGCCTTTCAGGTGTTTGTGTCCGCTGTACCCCAGGTTGTCGCCGCCCTTCTTCGCAGCAGTGGTCGTGCCGTCGCCGTCAACTGGTTGCGGGTTTTCTGAGGGGGCTAAATTTGTCTGCGAGCCGCATCAGGACTGGATTTGGTGGTCTGCGCGGCCGGATCGGTTAAAGTCCAGATTTGTGGATGTTGCGGATGGCTGGAGGTCAATGCGGGCAAGCGATTCCAACGAAACTAAGTGTTGAGCAGTTCGAGCAATTTGAAAATCATCTAGCGGGCCTCCCACCGTCGCCATGGAGGCGACGGGGTTTAAAGTGAGTTTGCGAAGTGCTTTAACCAGAAGGAGGCTGAGATGAAATATAGCGGAATTGACCTGCATTCGAACAACAGCGTGGTGAGTGTCACCGACGAAGCAGACGGGGTTGTCGCTGAGAAGCGCCTCCCCAACGATTTGTCGAAGATTCTCGCGTTTCTCGCGCCATGGCAAGCGGAGCTCGCGGGCGTCGTGGTCGAGTCGACCTTCAACTGGTACTGGCTCGTCGATGGTCTGCAGGCGGCCGGCTTCACTGTGCACCTGGCACACACCGCGGCCATCAAGAAATACGACGGGCTCAAGCACAGTGGCGATGAAACCGATGCCCGTTACCTGGCGCAGCTGCTGCGCCTTGGAATTCTTCCCACCGGCACCATCCTCTCGCCGGAGCACCGTGCCGTACGCGATCTGGCCAGGAAACGCATGCAACTGGTCCGCAGCCGCACCAGCCATATTCTCGCGGTTGAGAACATTACGGCACGCCAGTTCGGCACGCGGATCACGAGCAATCAGGTCAAGCGGCTGGGCGAAGAAGCGATCAATCAGATGCGGCTGCCAGACGACGTCGCACTCGCGCTCCGGGCCAACGTCGCAGTGATCACAACGTTGTGTGCGCAAATCGACGTCCTGGAAAAGCGTCTTCAGGAAAAGGTCGCACCGAACCCCGACTATGCATTGCTCACTACGGTGCCGGGCATCGGCCAGACACTGGCAACCGTCATCCTGCTGGAGACCGGCCCCATCGAGCGCTTCTCCGGCGCCGGTAACTTCGCGTCGTACGCCCGTTGCGTGGACAGCCAGCACACGAGCAACGGCAAGAAAAAAGGCGAAGGCAACATCAGGAATGGCAACCCGTATCTGTCCTGGGCGTTCATCGAAGCGGCCAACCTCGCGCTGCGCTATTGCGCCGAGGCCAGACGGTTCTATGAGCGCAAGAAAGGCAGAAGCAACACTATCCTGGCCCGCAAGGCTTTGTCGCACAAGCTCGCCCGCGCATGCTTCCATATTCTGAAGGACCACAAACCGTTCGATACGACACGCTGCTTTACATAAGCTTCCGGACGTCGGGCGGCAAGCCCCGTGGCAAGACTGAGCTCCAGCTCCGGGAATTTGAATGGGATGCCGTGCCGCCGTCCCCCGATGTGCAGTCAAAGCGGATCGCCCGCAATACGAGCCACCGATGGATTGGCGCCCAGATGT
Organism: Paraburkholderia sp. RL17-337-BIB-A; assembly: GCF_046025895.1. Classification (NCBI taxonomy): domain Bacteria; kingdom Pseudomonadati; phylum Pseudomonadota; class Betaproteobacteria; order Burkholderiales; family Burkholderiaceae; genus Paraburkholderia; species Paraburkholderia sp. RL17-337-BIB-A. The sequence continues at coordinate 456,892 of NZ_JARESY010000003.1, forward strand.
TGGGCAACCCTTGAATTTGTACGAACCCCATGGACGTATTGCGGTACCAATGTTCTTCTGGGGCGGCACCGCCGCCAGGGCGAAAGGCGCCGGTAGCATTGCCGCTCGCTTGAACCTGATGGGTGTCTGGTGCGATTCGTCGCAGCCAGGAAATGAAGAAACGGACGCGTTCGGCCGACGCATTCGGGTACCAGAGTTCGAAACCGGCTGTTGAGGCAGTCGATGGTGGTGTTTGCTCACTTGACGCAGGCCCGCTAATGGGTGGGTGTCTTGCCGCATCTGAGCCGGGGCCGGCGCGGACCGGCACCGACGCTGACGTTGCACAAGATCTTCAACTACATCCTTCAGCTGCTGTACATGGGCTGTCAGTGGAAGGTGCTGCCGATCGAAAAGAATGACGAAGGTCGTCCTGAAATCCACTACACGCGCATCTCTCGGGCGTTGCGGCGATGGCAAGCCGATGGCTGCATCGACGCGATTTTCGCAGTCTCGGTGCACAGGCTTCATCAGGACCAGCTCCTGGACCTCACGGTCATTCACGGCGACGGCACGACCACTGCCGCGAAGAAGGGCGGCGACAACCTGGGGTACAGCGGACACAAACACCTGAAAGGCGACAAGGTGGTCGCCTTCTGCGATCGCCGCTGCAACGTGATCGCACCATTCGTTTCTGCCCCGGGCAACCGCAACGAATCGCCGCTGTTGCGTGACGCGCTGCCCAGACTGAGCCACATGGCCCGCGCCATCGGCATGGACCTGCAAGGCTCAACGGTCAGCCTGGACGGCGTCTACGACTGCCGGGCCAACCGCAAGGCGATTTACAACCGGGACATGATTCCCAACATTCCCGAAAATCCGCGCGGACGTAAAGCGCCGAAGCGGGGCCGAAAACTGCGCTTCGACCCAGCCATTTTCGAGGAGCGCTTCAGGACCATCGAGCGGGTCTTCGCCTGGGAGGACAAGTTCCGGCGCCTGCTGCTTCGCTTCGAGCGTCTGAGCCCGGTCCATTACGCCTTCAAGACCCTCGCTTACACGATGATCTACCTGCGGCACTACTGCTGACAATCAGCGCTGGTGCCAGCACCATGGCGATGGCGCAGCGCGCCATGAAGCGCCACGCCCATGTCATCTGCAATCCTGACAATTGATCGCTCAAAGTAACATAACGATCGCATTTTTTTCACAACTCAGATCTCCCCTGCACGCTCATGCCACATCGCTTCGCTGCCTCCAGCTCGCGCTAGAGGGAAACCCGCAACCAGTTGGCTTTTAAACAAGACGGCGCGGGCGCGGCGTTTACCAGCCCACTGAATCATTCAACGCAGTGCTGCCCGAAGGCGGCACATTCAGCATGCGATTGCCGTTGCCCGGCAAGTTCTCCCACGTCACGCTGCCGTCCGCATTCTTGCGGTAGTACTTGTATTGGACGCTGCCGCTCGCCGGTAGATTGACCGTGTTGTTCCACACTGGATAGTTGGCGGAGTCCACTGGCAAGCCAAGATCGGTGTTCCAGTTGCCGAGAGCGTGGGTGCTACCTGTCACGTACATGTACTGCCCGGGCTGCGTCTTTGCGTTGACGCTGATCGTGACGCCGACCTGCCCGGCGGCGGGTTTTATCACGCAGTTGCTATAACGCGCGCACACGATGGACGGAGTAGCAGCGCGCGCGTTGTCGCTGTTGTCTTCGGCAATGCGCGCAGCGGCTACGAGCCCCGCGACTTCCGCCGCGATCGTGGACGGCGAATAGCCCGAGTTCTCCTCCCGGCGGTCCTCATAGGTCCACGGCCCCGTGCGAACAATATAGTCGGCGCTCAGGCGGATATTCGGCCACAGCGCGTTGTAGACGGCCGGCCCAAGACGCCACGCGAGCAGGATCGGCCTCGCCTGCTCGTCCATCTGCGTGCCTTGCCAATACTGCGCGCCGTTCACCCATGAATTCTGCGGGAAACGGCCGATGCGGCTGAAACCTTGCTGGCATTTGTTGGCATCGTATTCGGCGTTGCCGCAGTCGGCTTTCTGTTGCTGCGTGTTGAAAAGATAGTTGACGACCGCGGCGGCTGTCGTAGTATCGCCGGCGGTGATGAGCGCATTGGCGAACTTGAATAGATCGCGCGCCCACACGAGGTGATAACCACCGGCGTCGCTATCGCCCTGCGTTTCGCCCCATGGCGTGCCGATGCCTGCAATCATTGCGCTATTGCTCTTGTCCTGCATTGTCTTGAGCGTCATCGTGGAGAGGTAGTACTCGTCGTTCGCGGTGCCGTTCTGCGTCGAGAGGCCCGATGCATAGCGATGCCAGGCAATGTCGTATTGCGAGCGCAAACCGCCGAGGCTGTCGCCGAGCGTAGCGCTTGCCGTCTGCATCGCATTGCTCGCGGACGTGCTGTCGAACGACAGCACGATGTCAAACGAGAGGCTGGTTGCGCGGCCGGCGCCAAGGTCGAGCCAGCCCATCTGCGCGACATTGCCGTTGGTCGCGGACGAATAGGTCCAGTCCATCTTTCTATCCGGCGATGTCCCGCCGAGCAGATCGGTCCAGCCGTCGCTTTTTCCGATGAAGCCGTTCGACACCATCATCGTGCCGCCTTGCACCTTCCACGGCAGCGATGATGCAAGCGCTGAATAGCGCGAGTTGTGGTTGCCAACCAGCATCGTGCGGCCATTGCTCGCCTCTGCGGTGAAGCTCGTGTTGCCAGAACCGGCGTTGTCGAGATGCGGTTTGAACAGCAGATAGAGGTTGTAATCGCTAACGTGGGTGCCGTTCAATGCCCGGAACGTGACGCGCTCGATCAGCGAATTGCGCGTGGGATCGCTGTAGATGACCTTGACGATCTGCGAGTTGTGCGGGGCATTGCCTGTCGCGACTTGCCAGCTCATCGTGTGCGGATCGGTCCGCGCGGAGGTATAGGGCTGGAGCTTCTCCTCGTCGACGAAAGTGGCAGCGGTATCGCCGACGAGAAACTGCAAGTCGACCGTCGCCGTCGTGTCGAGCACCGGGTAGTAGACCTCCGACACGATGCCGCGATAACCCGTGAAATAGATCTGCGACGCCGGATTCAGTGCCGTCCCGAGAAAGGACTTCTGCGCCGGCCCATGCATCGCGGGCAAGCCGGGACTACCAAATGCCTCGCCTGAGCTCGTTGCATGAGCGGCGCCTATCAGCAGTGCGGCGACGACCGTCGCCGCCGCACGAAAGACGGTATGGAGTTTCATTGCGTGTCTCTCCTCGATCTACCGCTGCCTCGCGTTTCCGTCGATCAGTGACTCGCGCCCGAAGTCAGCCGATCGATCATGTTGCGGATCGCGCGCATCTGAACGCTTTGCTGGTCGGCGAAGTGATTGCCCGTGTAGCCCCACGAGTCCCAGCATCCATTCGGATTCAAGCCGGGAATCGACACCGCCTGCGGAAATAGCACGACGATCTGGTTGCTGTCCGCCCATTGCGTGTAGCCCGCATGCCGAACGAACGTCGTGCCGAAGAGGAGGCCGCTGCCCGGCGGCGAATCGATCGGCAAATAGTCCTGGCCCTGCTCGCAGCCGTGTAGCGCGATGTGCAGGCGGCACGGTGCACCGGCATCGCATGCGCTCGGCGCGTAGAGCCAGCCGCTGCTGTCCATGCCCGTGGTCCAGGTGAAACTCGAAGGACGGTCGGTTGGCAGGTAGCGGTTCTGATCGAAACGCAGGTAGCGGCCTTTTTTGCGCTGTCGTCGTTGCGGGCGGCGCGAGTGGGGCGGGACCATAGATCCAGCTGAGTATGTCCTTTGCGCCATCCACATTGCACTTGCCGATGAATGGCGACACGGTCTTCGAGCATGCCACGCCGTAGTTGAGTGTCGGCATGGTATGGCCCGCGTCGTTCAGTTCGATTGTCGACACGTTTTGCGCAGGCACGCCGAGTGCCGCGTAGTACGCCTGCAACTGCGTGACCACCGGCCGTGGCACGGTGGTGTCGTCCGCACCGGAGAGGGTGACGACGCGTTGTCGCACGATGTTTGCGGCGTCGTCGATGAGATGATTGGCCGAGGATGTCTTCGTGAACGCCACGAGCGTCGGGACGTCGGTGCTGGTCTGCGTGACCTGGCACAAGCTTGGCGGCTGGATGGTGCACGAGCACTTTGTCGTCGCGATCAGCACGTCGTTTTGCGAGCAGTAATAGGGGCCGGCCGCGACGACGCCCACGCCCTTGATGATGGACGAATATGCCACCGCCAGTTGCACCGCCATAAAACCGCCGGACGAAATTCCCGAGACAGACGTCTGGCTGATGTCGATGTTCAGCGCCGGTAGCGGCGGGTAAGTGATCGGGGCCGCGAAGCAGTTAGCCGACAATGCCCACAGCGTGACGGCACAGATAGACGGGATGATTTTCATCGGTTTGCCTCACGATGGGTTGTGTTTGCTTGCAGAAGCATTGCGAAAAAAACCCCAACTGATACGTGGACAACTCGAATACTTCACAGGATCTTTCATGCGACACAGCCATTTCGGTTGGGGATGTCTTGGGAAGATTGGCATTGTTCCTTATAGACGGCACTGAGCGCTCAATTGTCTTCGAGACGTGCAAGAGCCTCGGCGACCGTCGGACGCGTTAGTTCGGGGCCGACTCAGGACGTGTCGATCAGGTTTTGTTGAGCAACAAGGCGACGTTGCGTTCAGCCAGCGCAGCGATTGTGCGCGATGGGTTCAGCCCCAACGCTCGCGGGACAATGGCGCCGTCCATCACGTATAGATCGTCGTAGCCAAATACCTTCCCATTCGCGTCGACGACACCATCCGCCGCAGTGAGGCCCATGTTGCAACCGCCAAGCGGGTGAGGGGTGATCAGCTTGTGCAACTTGCTCCACGTCGGTGGGATGAAAGGACGGCCGCCGGTGGCGACCGACAGGCGCTCGTGTGCGTCGATCATCGCATCGACCACCACCTGCGATCGCGTGTACGACCAGTCGAGTCGCAGCTCACGGCGCCACGGGGCATGCCAGCAGCGACCTAGGCGCATCCGCCCGTCGCCCGGATCGACCGCCTGCCCGAACCACGGCATCATGTTGTTGAAGGGGTCCTCGGAATCAAAATGGCGCGCGAAGCTGCGCCAGAAGGTGCGCAACGCGCCATGAGGCGTTCGCTGAAGCCGGCGTTGCACGAGGTCATGAGTAAGATCCGGCACCCCACCGTCTTCCACGAACAGTGACTGGCCGTTGGCGCCAGCATGGTCCAGCAGATCGATCGCGGCGGAAATAGTCACGCCATGCGATGGGGAAATCTTGCGGCTCCGATAGAACGTTGCAGTGACGAAGTCGCCATTGAACGCCCATCCGCAGCCGAGTCGCGAAGACAGATTGGGCAGCGAGCGATGTTCGTCGCGACAGCGTAGCAGCAACTCGGTGCTTCCGATTGACCCGGCGCTAAGGATTATCCTGGCTGCCGTGGCGGTCCCAGGCGTGCAGCTGCCTCCTGAGCGGTCGACGACATTGAAATGCACACGCCATCCAGGGCTGAGTGGCTCGATCTTTTGCACCACATGCAGCGGCAGGATCTTTGCGCCGTGGCGCTCGGCTACGGCGAGATAGTTAAGGTCGAGGGTGTTCTTCGCCGACACCTGGCAGCCGATGTCACAGTTGCCGCAGTGTACGCACGTGCCTTGCTCCACTCCATGCACGTTGGTGAACCTGAACGAATGGCTGTCGCTGCGGGCATCGGGCAATGACGGATCGTAATCGGGCGAGAAGCTTACGGCCAGCGGTAGCTTTCGAAAGCGGTCGCCCCAGCCGCACGCCTCGGCGGCCTCGCGCATGAGTCGCGTGCGTTCGCTGAACTGGTTGTCGGGCAGCTCCTGTACGCAGAGCATGTTGCCAACGATCTCATAGTAGGGCTTAAGCGCTTCATACGTGATCTCCGGCGGCCAACCGCGGTCGAAGGCGTCACGTTTTGCTTCGACCGAGACATTGGCGTAGATCAGCGATCCTCCGCCCACACCCGCGGCAGCGACCACCCACATGTTCGAGAATGTGCGCAGGTCGGCCCAGCCATTGAATCGTTGCGGTCGCTGCTGGTTCCACAACCAGGACTCGGCATCGTTGCGCGGATAGGTCTGCGGCGGGGTCCAGCGCCGGCCACGTTCCAGCACCAGCACGTCTTGTCCCGCCTCCGCGAGACGACAGGCCGCAACTGCACCGCCAAAGCCGCTACCAACAACAATCACATCGTGCTCGAACGTGCTCATGTCGGCGATCTCCTGATATAGATGCGCCACAGTTCAGATACGAAAAACCTGAAGAACCGCCAGATCGCATGTGCTGCCTGTTGCGAGTTCTGAGCATTCGTGGCGTGAACCGTATGCATCAGTCGAAGGAGCTGGGGCACGCCAAGGTGCAGCACGCCGGCGCCGACCACGGGTCCGTTCGCATCGCCGCCCTGATGCAACGTCGTGTAAAGCGTCGTCGTCTCGCCCCACATCCTGAACAGGCTGCCAATGCGGACATGCTTCTTGCCCGCAAGATAGTACGGTTGGCCCGCGTAACGAAATCCGATTTCGTAGATCATGTAGGTTAGCTGTGGATCGTCGCTGGGCGTGAACAGGCCGAAGAGGCCCGACTCCGATGGCATCGCGAGTCCAAAAGGGGTGAAATCTATGTGGCCCGTCAGGCCACCGAGGTGACGAGGGTCGGCGATGAAGGCAGCCATGTCGTCGATGTGAATCGTGGCGTTCATGGTCAGCGGGGAAGTATCTGCATCGCTTTCGACGGCAAGTGGGTCGGTAGCCCCGATGCGAAAGCCTCCCGCCATCGTCTCGCGGAAGCTCAGCCCCACGCCGGGCTCGCGCATGGCAGATGCGCTCGGGTTCAGCGGTGACGGAGTACCGAGGCGCAACGTGCGTCGCGCGTCACGGTAGCCCATGTCGATCAGTGTCGCGGCATCGATCCGGCCCAGATAAAAATCGGGGTCGAGGGGGAGAGGGCGCTCCGGTTTGATCACATGCACGGTAATGGGCTGGTCATGGCCAAAGACAACCTCGCCGCCCGCGATCCTGCGATTGAAATCCGCGATCGTCTCCAATTCCCGGTTAAGCGAGCCTGTAGCGCTCATCTCGATCATGTGCACGTACTGGTTGAATGCGCCATTGCGGTAGACGGGCGTGTTGCCGATGCACCAGACGAGCCAAAGTTCGCGCGCGCCCCGCTCGACACAACTCAGTAGATTGGCGTCTTTGATCCAGACTGCATCCGTCCAGGTCTTGCCGTTGGCCTTCACGGCGGGCATGAAGATAGGTAGCGAGGCGGCTGCGACTAGCCGCTGCAGGTCAAGCTGTGGGTGGGAGATGGGCACCACGGTCTTGTCGTCGAAACAACAGGCATTGAAGGACCCATCAATGCCAATCGCCGCGCGGATCAGATCGATGGAGATGCCCAGAGCTGGATAGACGTGCTCCGTCAGGCCGGCAGCGCTACCCAACGCGCTCATGTTTGCTATGTGCAAATATTCAGGTGCCGGCCGTAGCGCGGCGAACTCCTTGACTGGCAGTGCGCGCCAACGAGCGCACAACTCATCGGGCGGCACGCCGGACAACAAGGCAGCCAGGTTGATCGTGCCGCCAGAGGCACCGTCGGCATGACTGAATCGCAGGCCCTCGTCAATTAACGCCTTGACTGCGCCCGCCTGATAGGCCACACGCATGCCGCCGCCGGCCAGCACCAGTGCGCGACGAACAGAGGGGTTGTCAGCCGCGATAGGCGGGCAATGGTTTGCGCTCACGACGTCCTCCCGCGCCAGACTACCCCCCACACCAGGAATCCCGTCACAGCCTCCAGTACACAGAACGCGATGAAGGCCTTGGTGGGGATGCCATCGACGATACAACTCAGTACGCGGGCCGCGACACCGGCGCACAGGCCGCCGAGAAACACGCGTGATGCAGTGCGAGGCAAAAAGATTTCGTTCCGAAAAACCCGACAAAACGCACCGAAGCCCAGTTCGATCCCTTTGAGAAAGCGATATTGGCTGAGAAAGGTGGCCCAGTGCAGTTCGTCGATCGAATCCAGTCGCACTTCGAAGATGTGAGGAAGCTCCCACGCGGCAATGAAGATTCCGCTTCCACCGATGCCCAGAAGCATCAGCGTGTAGCCCCAGAAGAAAAGGCGCGCCATTCGTTCCATTGGCTATCCTCCGCGGCGTCGCAAGTCAAGATAGAGCAAGCCGCTGGCCCCATCGAACATGGCCACCAGCAGTGCCGCGGGAATGAAGACGCCATGCGTGACGCCCCACGCTACGAACGCCGACGCCAGTAGCTTTTGGAACGCTCCCCAGAGAAGCACGACGGAAAGGGCTTCCGTGCGCCGCTGTGCGTTTAGCAGAATGCCGCCGAACAGCACCATGAACATGCCCACCGTGGCGAACAGTTGAGCTGCGAGCCGATCGGGCGGCGTGTCCGCGATGAGGGCCAGCAAGGAACCCGGGGCGATGACCTGGGCAGCTCCCGTCAATACGGTTATGGCCGCTATCACTTTTGTCGCGAGGCGTTCCAGAACCAGGATTTGCATCATCGCCCCAACGCTGAATAGCGGCTACGGTATGTCCAACGCGCGAAATACCAGGCCATCGCAAACCACTGTATGCACCACAACGCGGCACGTATCCGATTGAGCCGCATCCATTCGTTCAGCACCTGGTGCAACCGGGTCGCATCCTTAATGTGACTGGCCATTTCTGCGTTGAGCGGGAAGATCCATTTCAGTGTGAGAAACGTAGCAATGAACACACCGAGCAGGACGACAATCGGCACCCAGCGCGTGGGCTGACGCCATTCGGCGATGAGCATGATGAAGCCGCTCGCCAGCATCAGCTTCGTCATCGTCGTGAAGAACGCGGTAGCTGCCGACACCTGGGGGACGAATTGCAGGTAGTAGTTGTCCGGGGTGAGCTGCGAGGCAATGGGAAATGAAAACAGCACCAATGAGCCGCCCGTGCCCATGTACATCGATGCGCACAGCAGGAGAAAGGCATGGTTGGCGATGAGAAAGCGGCCGATCATGGCGCGGACTCCCAGTCTGCCGGCCGGGCGGGCGGTGCAAGCCACTGCTGGGACTGCCCGAGCGGATACGTGGTCTCGAGGCCCGGCATCGGGCGGTTTGGAGGCTCAGCGCTGGTAACGAACCAGCACTCGAAGTAGTCGTCCAGCACGCCCGCTGTCGACGGGAAGAAGCCTGTGGCGATCGGTGTGGGATCGATATCCAGCGCCTTCAGCCAACCCATGCGCGGATGATCGCCGATGAACATGCGAGCGGACCCGGGAGCGAACAGCGAGAAGCCGAGCTTGCCCTTGAAATAGATGTACGACTTCATGAGCATGCCGCGAAAGGAGCAGTAGTTGACAGCTCCTGTGGTCACGGGCAACCACGCCGACCGTGGCTTCTGCACGTCTATGCGCATCATCATCTCGTCATTGAGGTCGTACTGGCTGCTGACCCACTGCTCTCCGATGACGAAGTCGAGGTTCGCCTGGTGCTTCGGCATGCCCCAGATGCCACGACCGCCTTTGACCGAAATCTCGGTCGACACTGGAAGGTCCACCACGTACTGCCCTGTGCCGAAGGTCTTCATGAGAAGGCCCGGCAACAGGCGCGGGGCCGGGCGGCGGCCGCGGGTGCAGGCGATCGCGATGGAGTACTCGATGTAGTGGCCGATGTTGGTGATGACGTAGTCGATCACGGTCACGACAAGCAAGCCTCGTCGCCAGAGCTGGAATGGATGGACTTCATTGCCCGGGATCACACTGCGCGCTGCGTCGAGGTCGATTGAAAAGACCGCCATCAGCGCCGGCGAATTCTGGGAAGCGACCGGCATCTCGAATGGAATGTCATCCACCCGTGCATGGCGGCCAGCAAGCCACTTCTGTCGTGCCGGTATCGCCATGACGGGCTCCCTTTGTTGGTCCAGAGTCAGTGCGGGGCGGCCAGTGACGCCATGAGCACGGGAAACACGTCGCGCTCCGCGTTCTTTCCGATGAAGACGTCGAGATGCCCATATCCGCCCAGCACATGCAGACGGTGATAGTTAGGCCGGTGGCGCTCGAACCAGTCGAACGTAGCTTGCTGACTTTGCCACTTGAAGCAGTCGTTGAGCTCGCCGGCGATGAACGTGAAGCGCGCCTGCGTCTTCGGCGGCTGTGCTGTCGGGTCCGGCAGAAGCCCCGGCAACTGTGACACCAGGTGACCTGCATCCAGGCACCGGTTCATCTGCCGGAAGAACGAGATCGGCACATTGGCGAATTCTTGGCGGATCCAGTCGTGCACGGCATCGCTGAGATTTTCATGGCGCCACAGCACCGGAAATCCTATACCGAAGGTGAAGCTGGAAAACCGGCAGACGCCATTGGTGCACTCGTGGTGGGTAAGCCGCACCAGACCTTTGAGCAGGTTGGGTACGACACCAGAGGCGTGCTCGCCCCATTGAGGATTGAGATAGTCGGTCATCAGGCTGACGATGGGCATTGCATAGCGACCTTTGCGATATGAAAGCCAACCGACCTGAGGATGAAGCGATACTGCGTTTGATACGATCGTGTCGACTTGCGGGACGAGCCCGGCAACTGCCGACAAGAGGAAACTGGTTGAGCCCTGGCAGTGCACTACAGCTTTGATCGTGGGGGCCCCCGTCAGATCGACAATTTTCCTTACGGCGGCGGGGTGATCATACAAAGCCGCTTCGTCCAACGTCCATTGGCATGGCGGAAGATCGATGCTCGCGCGCCAGTTTTCCAGCCAGACGTCGTATCCCTCGTCGAGCAATGCATCGACGAAGTTGATGGTGTTGGGCGGGCGAAAGATGTTGGCGCGCACGCCTGCCCCATGCACCAGCAGAACAGGCCCCTTCGAGGCCTGCCTGGATGCGCCGATGTGAATAAGGTTGCACGCATGCCCGTCGCTGGCGCGAAACGCGACAACTTCTTCGTGGGACATGAGCAACTCCTTTTGAGCGATACGAAGATCTCAACAGTGCGTAGACGTCGATGAACAGCTTTAGCTGAATCACGGAGCTTTTTGTGCTGAGAAACCGGTTGTAACGAACTCCAATGCGAGTGAGTGCCGGGTCGAGCACGACGGTCTGACAACATGAAAACGATTGGTCGGGATTTTATTTAAAATCAAACTCCGTTCAGAAAAACGGGCACTCAACGAAGATATGACGTGCTCGCTGACAGCAGGCACTGCGTGGCGTCAAATGAACGAACGCCCCCACCTACCAGGCAGAAGAAGCTGAAAGGAAGTGGACCTATACTGGCCGTCGGCATCAAAGTGCCAGATAGAAGTATGCCAGGGGCGGCCACTTCCGGCCGGTGCGCGAGCAGCTCGTGCAGGCGCAATGCCGCTGGGCGACCGTGCAACGATTCGCGCGTTGTCATCAACGTCTCCGGGAGATGACCCGTTTCCGTGGACGGTTAAGCAGCTGAAATCGAAATGGACTAATGTGCGTTACCGAACATAACAAAATGTAATGAGGGCGGAACGACAGGCGCACGGTATAAGCTGATCAAAGCAGCAAGGCCGGGCTGCTTGCGGCACAATGGCTCGTCGTTGTGCATATGGCACGTCCGCGCAGACTGCCGATGCGCTGCGTTTGCGGCGAAGCATGCAAGCCGGCGGTGCGGCGCAACACGGCAATTCGCTGGCCTGACGACGCGATCGATGACAAGGGTCTCGCTACTCCCTGGTTGATAACACAACGATGCGAATACATGAATGGTCTCGAATGCGGCGCCATCGATCTGCGTTGTCGAATTCAATTGAGCGAAGCGGTGCCTGTTTCGATCGGCTCTTCTCGAAAGTTGAGGTGCATGCATGCGCAAGACGCTCTTTGTTATCTCGGACTTACATCTTGGCGGCGCGCCAGGGACAAAAGAGCTCCGTGGCTTTCAGATCACGCCGCCACGTACCCAGGCCCTACTGGCGCGCTTCATTGATGGCCTGCCGGGCCGCAGTCCAGAATGCGACGTGCGCCTTGTGATTGCGGGCGACATCGTCGACTTTCTGGCTGAGGAGCCATTCCAGGCGTTCACCGGAGACCCTCAGGCGGCGCGTGCGAAACTCGACCACATTTTGGCCGAGACTGCACCCGTGTGGGAGGCGCTGAAACGATTCATTGCCAGCCGCGATGGTGCGGTAACGCTGATGCTCGGTAACCACGATATCGAGCTTGCATTGCCGGGGCCACGACAACTGCTTCTGGACGCCATAGGGCCAGGCCGGATCGAGTTTATCTACGATAATGAAGCATTCACGTGCGGCCCGGTACTGATCGAGCATGGAAATCGCTTCGACGAGTGGAATGCGGTACCGCATGGTGCGCTTCGACGCGTGCGGTCTCAACTGTCGCGCTCGTTGCCGCTGAAGCCGGAATTTCCGGCGCTGCCGGGCAGCCGCCTGGTTGTGGATGTGATGAACCCGCTCAAGCGGCAATACCCTTTTGTCGACCTGCTGAAACCTGAAGATGCGGGCGCACTGCCTATCGTCGCCGCGCTTGGCGCGGCTGGTATTCGGGACGTGTGGCAGTTCTTCCAGAAATATCGTCAAACGTGGGCTGTCGATTACGATGAAAATCGCGAGCCGCTCGGCGAAGAGTATATAGGTAGCGGTGACCAGAGCGACCAGAAAATGTTCGATCTCGCGCAGGACATCGCGAGCGGTGGTGATGCCGCGCAGATCAACGCGGCAAGCGATATTTTGCATGGCGTCGGCGGTGCCGTGGCGGAAATGGTTCGTGAGGGCCGCCGCGAAGCGCTATTCAAGGCAATTCGCGCAAGCGCTGGCAAGCATCGACTAGCGTTCGAGGTCGGCGAAGAGGTGGCTCCGTATCTGAGCGCGGCGCGCACGGCCTCGGCATCGGGCTTCGAGGTCGTTGTCTATGGGCACACGCATCTTGTCAAACGCGTCGGTCTTTCCGCAGTCGATGGCGCATTGCCCGTCTATCTCAACACCGGGACCTGGGCCGATCTGATGCGTATGCCGGATTCCATCTGGGGCACGGAGGACAGTGCGCGCAAGGCATTGATGGCATTTGTGGCCGATCTCGAAAGCAGTTCGCTCGACCAATGGCGCCGTGCGGTTCCGACGTACGCGAAAATAGAGATCGACGGTGATGCCGTGCTCAGCGCGGACGTCTATTTCGCCGATGGCAATGCCGACGAACCTGTGAGCACGGCCGGGCTCTTGCAACGTCTTGCAGGAGGGCCTGCACATGCCTGAGAACAACGGCAACTCGATCGACCGGCTGAAAGAGAGCAGCGTCTTCATCCGCAGTACAGAGAGTTCCGGTTCGGGTTATCTCGTCGCCCCGCAGCGGATCGCGACCGCGCTGCATGTGGTCAGGCACTTGCAGCCAGGACAACGGGTTGCTGTAACCGTCGGTGTGGGTGGCCCGACGGTCGAGGCAACTCTGCTGAGATCCGATCCCGAAGCCGATGCGGCTGTGCTTGGCTTCCAGGAAGATCTGATGGTGGCTGCACTGCCGGTCGCGAAGACGCTCGTACGCGACGTGGCGTGGACCAGTTACGGCTTCCCGACATTGGCCGACAAGACGGGACTGCCGGTCGGCCTGCCGATCGATGGCCGCGTAATGGACGCCCGAACCCGCAATGATGTCGGTCAAAGTGCGGTTTTGCTCTACTCGGATCAGATCGCCGCCGGCAATGCTTCACCGCTGCACGGCTTTTCGGGCGGGCCGATTGTGGTGGCGGGTGCATTGGTCGGTCATCTGACGAAACATATCGGCGACGCCGACGACAAGCGCCGGGCCGCATATGGTTACGTCTACGCGTGTCCGATCGACGAAGTGGTCAAACTTCTCGATGTCGAGCCGCTAACGGTGGAGATAGCGCCTTCTCCGATTGAAACGCGAGCGGAATCAATTCCCCACCTCAATACGAATGAGTATCACGTATTCGTGAGCTATCGCTCGACCGACCGCGCGTGGGCGATGAGTCTCGTGGCGCGCCTGGAAGGAGCAGGGCTGCGTGTGTTCATCGACCAGCGAGAGCTGAAGCCGGGGGAATATCTCGCGGGTCAACTCGAATCTGCGCTCAAGCGCAGCCGAGCAGCGGTCGTTCTGGTGAGCCAAGACTGGCTCGAGTCGCCATGGTGTCAACAGGAAGCGAATGTCCTCGTAAAAAGGGCCGTCGAAGACGCGAAGTTCAAGCTCGTGCCATTGCGTGTCGGCGACGTTTCAATGCCCACGTTTCTGGATACGCGTGTTTGGGTCGATTTCAAGGGCTCGAAACGGGCCGAGGGGCCGAAACTGGATAGTCTGCTTAGCGTGCTGGCCGATCTCGATCCCGGCAGGGACCCGAGAGCCGTTCGCGCGGACGCGGCCGATGTGCGCGTGACTGACCGGTTTGTAGCCGAAATCATGACGGCGGCAAAGGGTGATGGAAGACGGATCCTCGCCGTTCTGGACGAGTGGCGCAAGACCGAGTTGTCGGACAGTGCCCCGCTGATCAAAGCGGCCGAGGTGTTCAACGGAAAGGGACTGTTTGAATCCGCTCTGGAGATGCTGAAACCGCTTGAGCCGACCGTTCGGGTGCGGCAACTGCGCGCGTTCGCGCTACGCAAGAAGGGTGACGTTGACGAAGCGATCCATATGCTGGAGGCGTTGCATCGGGAGGGCGTGGTCGATCCGGAGACGGGCGGCTTGCTGGCCGGATGCTACAAGCAGCGTTGGCTTGATACGGACGATCCGGCGTTCAAGCAACTTACCTACCGAACCTATCTTCAAACGTACGAACGTTTTGGTGATGCGTTCAACGGCATCAACGCGGCAGCGATGGCCTTGCAGTGCGATGACGTGCCGCGCATGTTCCAGACTGCAGGCAAGGTCCGTGATGCGTTACTGACAAACGACGAAGCGACTCTTCCGCATTGGGATCTGGCGACCCTGGGTGAGGCGTGCCTGTTGCTTGGAAAGTTCGACGATGCGCGCGAATGGTACGGAAAGGCGGTCGCGAAGGCCGCAGGTCTGCACGACAATATCGCCATGATGCGCAGGCAAGCTCGTCTGAATCTGAGTGCACTCGGCAAACCGCCGGATTGGCTGGATGATCTGCTCACGGTGCCTCATGTGCTTGCCTACTTTGGGCACATGACAGATGCGGATGATCGCCCGAGCCCGCGCTTTCCGCAAAGCAAGGTCAGTAAAGTGCGCAAGGCCATCAGAGACCGGGTTATAAGGTACGGAAACCTGTATGGCTTCGGCCAGGCGGCTCGCGGAACCGACTTAATCGTGCTCGAGGAACTGGTGAGCCATGGGCGCGGAGCGACTGTCGTGTTACCGATGCCCGAGGCCGATTTCGTGGCGATCTCAGTCGGTGACCAATGGAAGGCGCGTTTTGACAAAGTGAAGGCCACCGGACGGGTCCAGTTTTGCAAGCCGCTTCGGGACCCATGTCCACCGGACGCTGAGCTGGGAAGGGCGCTCGAAGAAGCAAATCGCGAAGTGCAGAAGCGCGCGCTCGAATTCGCCCGCCGGCTGGACGAAACGCCGATCGTCCTGGCGGTTTGGGACCGGCAGCAGGGCGATGGTCCAGGGGGAACCGCCGACGCGATCAGGCTATGGCAAGACGATGGGTTTGAGGTGGACGTGATCGATGTCGGTAACGTGTAAGGTGATCGTGCATGCACAAGCCTGCTACGTTTGCGGCATATTCGATGTGGTGGGAGCGGGATCGTTGCACGCGATCGATGCACCGCGAACGTTCGGAAGCGGATGAAGAGTCGATCGCCGGACTACATGATCGGCTAATCGTCTCGCTCATAGCTCGATTCGAACTTGGAGGATGTCATGGCGTACCCGTCCTTGCCGTCTTCGTCGTTGAAGACGAGATAGTCGCCGGCAGCATAGCGGGTCTGGCCTCCCCTGGTCATCACCTCGCCAGCCATCTGTGCGATCTCAGCCCAGACCGGCGTGATCTTTGAATAGGCGCCGCGGCGAATTTCGCGGTACGTTCGGGCAAAGACGTCAGCATCAACGGTATAGATGTCACCGTCGTTGTCCACAAGCCAATCACCGTGCTTGCAGCGCTGATCCGCGCCCCATTTGTAGTAACTGAAACCGGCTGTGTCGAGTTGCAAGCGCACCGCGACAACGAACTGCCCCGGTTTGCGGCGGTAGCGACGACGTTCGCTCATGTTAGGTTCCGAGATAGATGAAGCGGAATTGGAATTGGCAATCACGGCCGCCAGCACCGAACCGCCGGTTGGCGATGCTCAAACGCTACCACGGGTTGCGCCTGCCGACTACTACGTCTGGGTGGTAAATCAGGGCAATCGCATCAAGAGACCTGCATTCCAAGCACTCGAGCCCGATAGTGTTCATCGAATCCGGCCTTGAGGCGCTTGTTCTTTATGCCGACCTTGGTAGCTTTGTCAGCGCGCAGTAGATTCGACACGATACGGCGCAGGATCGCGAAGTTTTGTGCTGCATTGTCCACCCGGGCACGACATTGATCCTCGCCAAAGGCGACATCGAGCACCCAATGCATGCTGTTTTCGATGACCCAGTGGGCGCGCACCGCCTCGTTGATCCGTTTCGGATCAGCGGACAGGCTGTTCATGTAGTAGCGCCGTTCCAGCGAAACGCGGCCTTCGATCTCGCGGGTGGCCTCCCCCATCGCCACCGAACGCAGGCCGGCCCATTTGCCGTCCTCATCCAGCCAGTCAATCATGTCGGTCGCAACGCACCGGCGCGTCTCGATTCTTCCGTGCACTTTCTTGCCTGTCTGACAGTGCTCCGCGAAGCGCACGTTGCGCAAAGACTGTGTGCGCTGTGCATCGAACAGTTGCACGATTGCTTCATGCAAGGCAGGCTGATTGCCTTTGACCGCAAGCACATAGTCGGCACCTCCAGCCACGATCTTCGCCGCGATCTCCCGCTGGCAACCCATCGCGTCGATCGTCACGATCGCACCCTTGAGCAGCAAGGCATCCAGCAATGCCGGGATCGCGGTGATCTCGTTGCTTTTGTCTGCAGTCCTGACCTGGCCAAAGGTCGCCCCCAACGCGCCACAATAGGCCGATGCCAGATGGATCGCGCTTCGCCCCATGCCGTGCGAGCGCCGTACTGTCTTGCCGTCAATTGCCACCACCTGGCCCGTGACTGCAGGACAAATGCCGCTTACCCATCGCACAAAGCACGCCTCGAACTGCCGCGCATCAAGCGCCGCGAATACGCGCCCGAACGTGTCGTGCGAGGCAATCCCGTTGCGCAGCGGCAAGTACCGGCGCAGCCATTCCAGTTGTCCTTGCGCCCACAACGCAATCCCCACCCAGGTGTCGGCACCCGACAGGATCGCCGCCGGTGCAGCCACCAGCATCTCCGTCAGATCATGCTCCGGAGTGCGTACACGCGGATCCGTCAGGTCCCCAAACGCGTCTTGCAAACTCAACGGCTCGTATTCGTCGTCCACACCACTCTCGGCTCTTGGCAAAACCAAGAGTTAACGCTTCTTCGCAGCAGTCTACAACCCCCATTCGTAACCCATTGTGTGTAAACAATTTTTCGTGCGATTGCCCTGGGTGGTAAATGTCGAAACGGAAGTCGCCAGGATCAATTGTTGTCGCTAGCCAGAAGGGAGAAACGCGACTACGCATTACGCGAATCTTCGCTTCGTGGTTAGCACGAAATGGCTACCCGGCCGCTTTTCAATCCGGTACCATCAATGCTGGAATCGGCTGTGAGCAGGTTTGCACCCACGAGCTTTTTTTACATACAGCGTCGGCGACGCTCTGACCTTGTACTTCGCGATCCACCTAGCTGGTCCAAACTGGCTTGCGCCAGTCGCACATATTCTAGGCGACTCGCAGCAAAAGCGAACGCCGGGAATCGACGCAATAGGAGGTTGGCACACGGGAGTTTTTCGGTATGTTCCTCGCATTGTTGCGCGATCAGCGGATTAGGCTGCATCTTGAAAATAAATTCTTCGCACCCGGGCCAATTCCGCCACGGTCTGCAAAGCCTCGCGGTAGCCGAAACGAGGCATCGATGCCATCCGAACGACTGTGGCATCACGGGAGCGCTGCAGTTCCCTGATTTGCTTCAGTGCATCGCTCAATTCGGACGCGGGGACCACGTCCTCGCCGACACTAACCGCTGACAGACTACCGTTCTGACGCAGCTTGCGCCAGTGAAACAGCTGGTTCGGACCGGCGCCGTGCTGGCGTGCAACTATCGAGACCGACTTGCCCGGCTCAAAACTCTCTCGCACCATCGTCAGCTTTTCATCGGCTGACCATCGTCGCCGGCGCTCCGGCGCCGTCAACACTTTCATCACTTTTTTGCTTGTTGTTTGTGTCAAAAAATCTGGCAAGGCTACTGTGGACGCGATTTCGCCTGCGTCACACTGCGCCGCAGTCTCACGAGTATGCTCGTTGCTTCGGCGCTGAAGAACACCGGTTGGCATGCCGAAACTGAGGTTGATGTTGTGAACGACGGCGCAGAAGGCATGCGTTCCCTAGTCACCGATGTGGTACCGAACGTTGCAACACCAATGCTCGACTGGTTTCACTTGGCTATGAAGCTGCATGCGGTGCGGACTCCGCTGTTCGCGAGCACATTCGAACGAGCACAGGCGATCATCCAAAGATGCCGGAGGCTCTGGGCGAAGATCCGTGACGCGCTGTCGCGCGGACGAGCGGCGCTTGGTACCGAGTTCGCGCGTACGCTCGGCACTTCGCTCGCTGAGGCTGCGTCAACGTTGAGGCCGTCCTGTGGGCTCGGCGCAACGGTTCTCGACATCCCGCAACGTGTCAAAAAATTACACCGAAACAATGAGATACGAAAATTCGCCATTAGCAATATGAATGAACGTCACTAGCGGAATTAGCGAACCTTCAGCAGCCAATATACCTTCCAGATACGCCGCGTCGGACTATAGACGATCTCCTCTGGATGTAAAAAGGAAGTTAGCTATGCGCACCGACTTTAAAAAGACGCGCACGTCAGCGTCTAGAGATCGGGAATGCCATTCCCGCGGCTTGTCCTGACACGGTCAGAAAAAAATCCATTACAAGTTCACAAGCTAGCGACTACTGTAAATGGATTCGACGAGTTCTCCGTTCGAATGCCGACGTTCTCCGGACCGTCGCGCGCGGTCATACGAATGATCGTGCCGGCACCTCTTCTGCGGAGATGCTATGAGATTTGCTTCCGCTTTCGGGATGACGTGTTTGGGGCTGGCGTGCGGAGCATGCGGGCGCGGACGGCTTCCCGCACTGCTGCTCGTCGCGGCGATGAGCGACGTCGCTTTCGCCGATACACCCGAGCCCACGGTTCCAGATGCTTCCGCCTCCAGCGACGCGAGCCAGGGGGTGCTTCCGCGCAAGCCGCTTGACATCGCGGTGAGTCTGGGAGTCGGCTATGACAACAACGTGAGCCGCGCGCGCGATTCCATTGATAAGCTCTCCGACGAGTCGCTGAAGGGGGAGATCGCGAAGACATTCTTCATTCCGCTCGGCGATTCCTTCCAGGTCATGCTCGACGTATACGGCGGCGCCGAAGGGTTCCGGACCTATACGAAACTGTCGAACCTCTACGCAGGTCTGTATGGACAGCTTCAATACCGGCCGTCAATTGCTTTCTATGCGCCCGTGCTCTCTGTCTTCAGTCTCTTCGAAGGTGACCAGTACGGCTCGGACCTGCGAAGGGGTTATCGCTATTCGGTGGGCGGCATGATCGATCAGCCTGTGACCGACCGGATCCGGGTGACGGGTACGCTTGCCCATAACCAGCGCTACGCGAAGAGCGATGTATTCGCGGCCATCGACAACGCCGCGCAACTGAGCGTCAACTATCGGACGTTCGCGGGCGGTCGCTTCTACGCCAATGTGGAATACCGGCTTGGCGACGCGGTGTCGTCGGGACGGCTGACGCTCGACAACATCGACGTTGCAAACGTCTTCGTTCGTGACGACGCGTTCAATCGCGACGATTTCTTCAGTTACCGCTTCCGGGCGCACATGTGGTTCACGTCGCTGGGCTATGTCCACCCGATCGGTCCGAACGGATCATTGGATGTCTCGTGGCGTTATACGCATGTGACGCCGACGGAGCGGCCCGACTTTGAAGGGGCGAGCGACGTGCCCTATGTGTCCAGTCAGTTCATCATCACCTACAAGCACCGCTTCTGAGGGCAGGGCCATGACTTTGAGACCGCTTGCCAGACTCCCGGCCTTCGCGCTGGTGTCTTGGCTCGCCGCCTGCACCGGCGGCAGCAGCAGCAGCAACGATGTGTCGCCCTCTGCACCGCCCGTCGCGGCGCCGACGAGTTCGGACATGTTCCTGATCTTCCCGAACCCGCAGTTGCCTCCCGACGCCACGCAACTGGCCCAGGCGCAGACGCTGTCCGAAGACTATGCGAAGGCGTACTACGCGGCTATCGATCCGCTCAACGAGCGGGATACGCTCGACAAGTGGAAGGCCGCAAACGGCTTCGGAAGTGGTACGGGAACCGAAGTCACCGCTGTATTCGGCGATGTGCGCGATCTTGGTTACGGGCGCAGGATGACGGCGCGGCGCGATCCTGCGCGCAGGACCATTGCGTTTCTCGTCGAGAACTACCTGACGAGTCCGGGCGGCGTCTATGGCTACACGCCGCAAAGTCTCAGCGCTGCAATCGTGAAGGACACGCGCTGGCGCATTCTTTACAACGCCATTGAATTCAGTCCGAGGCCTGGCGCCGGGCCGAACGATGCACCGTTCGCCAAGTTTTTCAACTTCGATCGGATTACGGGACAGCGCCAACTGACGGTCGATATCGACGGGCGAGGGAGTAAGGCGATGCCGGCGGTCTGCTTCAGTTGTCACGGCGGACGCGCCGATGCACTGGACAGAAATGCAAGCGGTCAACTTTTCTATGGCAGTCCATTGTTCGCAACATTGCCCGGGACTTCCAACGCTAATGGTGATGCACAGGCGCGCCTGCAGCCGTTCGAGGTTGGCACCTTCGATTTCTCGACAATGACCGGAAACACGCGCGCCGATTACGAAGCCGCGCTGAAGCTGATGAACCGCTTCGTCCTGTGTTCATACCCGTCGCCCGCCGGGAGCGGCGGCAACAACTGCCCCGATGAACCGGCCTTCAGGCGCGAAGCGAACGTGAACGAATGGCAGGGCGGCGCGGCGAATCTGATCCGTAACGCATACGGCGGCGACGGACTTCCCAATGACGTTTATGCGGATACCTACATGCCGGTTTCATGGGCCAACAACAATCCGGACCTGTATCGCAGCGTCATCGCACGATCCTGCCGCGCGTGTCACATGTTGCGGGACGATGCGAGGTCTGCCGACTTCCCCTACATCCATCTGGACTTCGACGACTACGCGACCTTCAAGAACTACGCCCCGCTGACACGGCACTACATGATCGATCTGGGGACCATGCCGCTTGCCAAGATTGTGTACGACAACTTCTGGCAAACGGACGGCCCGGAAAAGCTCGCTCAGTTTCTCGAACAGACACTCGTGCCGACTCCCGCCGAACCGCTGCCCATCCGCGACGCATCGGGTAAGGTGATCCAGCCGGGGCGTCCGATCGCGGATCCCGGGCCGCTTACCCGCACGGTGCGCACGGGATGGGTGGCATTGAGAGCAGTTCAGACGTTCAACGACGCCTATAGCTGGACAGTCGTTTCCGCGCCTGCGGGCATCGCACCGGCGGCGGTGCAGATCGAAAACGCAAACACGCCTCGGGCCCGTTTCAACGCAACCGCGTCCACGGGAACCTACAAGGTGCAACTGGTGACGAGCCGGGCTGGCATGAAGAGCGATCCCGCGACCGTCGAGGTGTTTGTAAGCAACGACAACGCCCTCTTCGATCAGAACACGATCGGGCTTACTCAGATCAACACTATTCTTAGCAGGGATACCTGCTTCTCATGCCACTCCTCGCCATCGTCAGAACCGACGCCGCCGGTGGATTTCCAGTCGGCTCCGGGCCAGTACGAAAGAATCACGAGCCGAATCAATTTCTCCGATACTCGATTGAGCAAGCTCCTGCTCAAACCGGCTGCCCTCGTACCGCACGCCGGCGGAAGCGACCCGCTCCCTCAGTTCAAATCGCTCGCCAACCCGGGAACTGCCGACAGAGTCGACTACGACAACTTCGTGAACTGGATATCCAACGGCGCACCGCAATGACCGCGTAAGTCGGCGCGATGCGCCGACGCGCTTCATCGATAACGGCTCTGGTCGCGCTCATACAACGTGTCGAATCTCGGGAACGACGGTGGCAGCACGCGTCCCGCAATCGTCTCGATTACCGCCAGCTCCTGATCGGTGTGATTGACGAACGGCGCATTACGGATGCTGTTGCCGGCCGATTTCTTGCCGGCATTGATGAACAGCGGCCGGTCGTGATGTGTGGACACCACGGTCGTCCTGCTTTGCGGATCGTCTTTCGCGACGACATCGGTGGTGCCGAAGCAGGTGCAGAAGTAGGTCTGCTCCGGATCGGTCTCGAGATAGAGCCCGGTGCCGCGAACGCCGATGAGCGCGGTCAGCGTATCGATGCGGACCGGCCTCCCCGGCGCGAAGACCGACAACACCTTGCCCATCGCGAGATTGAGCGACACGGGCGTGGAAGGCGCGTTGACGTCGGTCGACTTGTCGAGCAGCAACTGCGTGTTGTCGCGCATGAGCATGGCCGTGTCGCCGACGACGAAGATGAACTGGCTGCGTGGCCCCGTGACGATCGTGTCGCCCGGAGCAATACGTGATTTCATCGTCGCGGCCTCGCCGTTGATCGTGCATGTGCCGTCGATGCTGAACACCGACTGGCCCGGCGGCAACTTGCGCGGCACGCCGCCGAACAGGCTCATCGCGTAGGCTTGGCCCGCCACCCCCCAGGCTGTGAGCGTAGTGCCGACGAGGGCACTGATCACCAAGCGGCGGCGCGGATCTTCTGCTTCACCAAAGCGTGACATGGAGGGGCTCCGTCGATGCGTCCGGTTTCGGGCTTGCCGCGGCAGAAGACTTCGCTTTCGCACCGCGGATACTTCAAGGTATGTCAGTTTGTGTCGACTATCCATGCCTTTCTTCATTCACTCACGGCGTTCGCTCGACGCTGTGCGTGCTTCGCCTGCCGATGCTTCCGCACAGGGAACACCTTCGCACACGCAATGAAACGACGGTGCGCCGTCGGCGGACTTTGGCCAGTCGGCGGAAGTCAAATTTCGATTGGCGATCGCGCAGGCCTGTTCGCGCAGCGCTGCGGGATCGATATCCCAAAGACTCACCGAGCCGTCGAAGCCCGCCGCCGCGAGCTGCTTGCCGTCCGGGCTGAAGGCGACAGCCTGCAGACGCGCGGTCGCGCCTCCAATCGTCACGGGCGAACGAATCTCCCTCATGTCGTGCAGGATTACGTTGCGGTCCCATCCGACCGATGCAAGGTCGTCGGATGTCGCGCCGAATGCGACGCCCGTCGCACGCTTTTGATGCTCTTCCATGACTACGGGCTTGTCGAAGTTCGCCGTATCCCACGCATACACGACGCCATGCCAGTCCGACGCCGCAAGCCTCTTTCCGTCATGGCTCAGAGCGAGACCGCTCACGGCGTCGCGGCACTTGAACAGTTCGCGCGGCGCACTGCCGGGCACGGCGCGCAGGTCGCGTAGCAGAATCCTGCCGTCCGCCCTTCCGCTGATGAGCCCGGTGCCGTCAACGCTGAACGCGAGTACGAGCTCCTCTTGTCTCACGCCCCGTCTGGGATACCTCGCGACGACTGCGCCCGTGCGCAGATCCGTCAGCGTGGTTTCCGTCTCGGCGGCCGCGGCTAGCAGCGAACCGTCGGGCGAGAAGACGACGCTCGTGACGCGTCCCGGCTGCGGGAAGATGCGCAACGGTGCGGACTGTGCGTCGGCGTCCGAGCGCCATAACTTCACTGTGCGATCCCATCCGCCCGACGCGAACAGCGTGCTGTCGGGACTGAAAGAGATGCTAGTCACGACGCCGTCGTGTGCGGACAGTGCGACGCGGTGCAGGCTTTGCCGGTCCCATATCACGACCTGATCGGAGCCGCTCGCGGCGGCGAGCCGTTTGCCGTCGGGGCTATAGGCGAGCGCGGTGACCACCCGGTCGTCGACCGGCAGCTTGGTGACGGCTCCGCTTGCGTCGGGATGCCAGAGAATCACCGAGCGGTCCTGGCTGGCAGAGGCGATCTGGAGTCCATCCGCGCGCCACGCGACGCCGAAGACCTTGTCCGTGTGGCCACTCAGCGTGACGACGGGCTTGCTCGTCGCGACGTCCCATATCATGACGGTCCTGTCGCCGCTCGATGAAGCGAGCTGTTGCCCGTCCGGGCTGAAGGCGAGGCTTCTGACCGCTTCCGTGTGGCCTTGCAAGGGCTTGCGCGGGCTTGCGCCGCCGCACATGACATTACGCAAGTCGACGAAAACAGTCTGCGCAGCGCTGCCGCTCATACAGCCCATGTCGAACATGTCGATGTATCCGCTGGTTTCTCCCATCGCGAGAGTGCGGTCGTCCGGGCTGAAGGCGACGCCGTAGAACCCGCCGCTCCGTTTCTCGCTCAAGACCGCGAGAGGCCGGTCGGGCCTCGTGACCTGCCAGACGACGATGCGCTGCGTCGTGCTGACGGCGAGCAGCTTGCCGTCGCCGCTGAAGGCGAGGTTCGTCACACTCTGCGCGCCTTGATAGGCGGTGCCTTCCGCATGGCCAGCGAGGGGCCACACGAGGACGTTGCCTGCGATATCGCATGCGGCGAGCATCGTGCCGTCTCGGTTGAACGCAACGCTCACGACCGTCGCGCGGAAGCCACCGAAATCCCGAATTTTCGTGCGCGTGTCGGCATCCCATAGCGTGACGGTTTTCGCGTCGCCGTTCGCGGTGACGAATTCGTGCGTCTTCGGCCGGAACGCCGCGCCGTAGAGCTCAGTGGGCGCCGATGTGACGACGCCGAGCAGCCCGTGCGTGGCTGCGTCCCAGATTGCGGTGGTGTGATCGTAGCTGCTGGAAACCAGCAGCATTGAGTCGTCGCTGTAGGCGACG
Source organism: Paraburkholderia sp. RL17-337-BIB-A (assembly GCF_046025895.1). Taxonomy (NCBI): domain Bacteria; kingdom Pseudomonadati; phylum Pseudomonadota; class Betaproteobacteria; order Burkholderiales; family Burkholderiaceae; genus Paraburkholderia; species Paraburkholderia sp. RL17-337-BIB-A. The sequence continues at coordinate 481,930 of NZ_JARESY010000003.1, forward strand.
CCGAATACAGGCGCTTCATGTCCGCGCAGAAAGGTGATCAGCTCGGGATGTGCCAGGATCCGCTGCATGAGACGCGCGCTGTCTCCCGCGTCGTGCGTGGTCCGCATTGCTTCGAGATGCAGCAGCAGTGCGCGATCGTAGTTGCTCTTTTCCATGCTGTCGGCGCGAGCCATCAGCGTGTCGTGCCGAACGCGCTGGCGGTGCCGCTCCGACGTGGCCACCAGCACGGCGATCACGGCCACACAAAGCGTGGTCGCGCCGAACGCGCGCCACGCATTCCGGATGCGCCTGCGCCGCGCTTCGAGCATCGCCTCGCGGGCGCGCCGAATGTCCCGGCTCTCCCTGACCACGCTCGTGAGGACGTCGTGAGCCAGCTCCAGCCGTCGCACGCCGCGCCGCTCGTCAATACGCAACAGGCGCCGCCTGACGAGCAGTTCGAGCCCGTCGCGCATATGGTCGCCGCGCGTGAGCGCTGAGAGATAATCGCGGCTGTCACGGTCGCCGCGCGAGGTAATCAGTTCCTCTTCGACGAACTTTTGCAGGTCATCCGGACACCCCTTCATGCTGCGATGATAGAAGCTCGACAGAATCTCGCGATCCGCTCCTTCCAGCAGCCCGATGTCGATAAACGGCAGCCCTCTGTCGATCCGCTTGCGGTTGAGTTCACTGCAGACCACGCTCAGCAGGGGCGGGTCGATCTCCATGAACTCGAAGTTCGATCGTTCGGCCGGAGGAGCCGGTTCGTTCTTCCAGGCGAGCTGAATGATGCGCCGGGCGATGTCATCGTCAACCAGCCCGCCGCCCGCGCGCGTGATGGCCGAATACGCCTGGTCGCCGCTCATGGCGGTGAGCGGCAGCCGGTTGTACATCAGCGACGGCATGAGCTTTCTGCAACCCTCCAGTTCCGCTAGAAAGTCCTTGCGGAGGCTCAATATGACCTTCACGCGAGCGCGCGTGAACTCGAAACGGCCTGCCGCGGCGGGATCGCGTTCCAGCAGCGAGCGGACGGCTTCTGGCGGGCGATTCTCGACTACTTCCGAGAGTGCGATGAAGAAATGGGCGGCGCGCGCGCGCGCCGCTTCGTCGTCGCGCTCCGCGGTGAAGATCTCCTCGAACTGGTCGAATACGATCACCGGCGCGACTAGCTGAGTACGATCGTTCCAGAACTCGACGTCGTGGCGCTGAAAATAAGACCACAGAGTTTCGTCCGGCGCGGGCGGCGTACATCGCACGGCGGCGCGTTCGCATGCCGCGAGCAGGGAATCGAACACCTGTTGTACGAGGGGAGCCGCGTCCGGAGCATGGTCGAGGCGGATATAGACTGGCAGCCTAGCTTCGTCGCGTAAGAGAGGAAACAAACCGGCATTGAGCAGCGAGGTTTTGCCGAGTCCTGAACGCCCGTGCAGCACCGTCAGGGTCTCGCGTCGCACGAGGCGCAGCAGGGCCTGCGTTTCCCGGTCCCGGCCGAAAAAAAAGCCGTGCTCGCGTTCGCTGAACGATGCGAGTCCCGGCCAAGGATTCTCCGGCGTCAGCGGGTCGCGCGCGAAGTCGTCCATGTCAATGCGCCGGTTGACGCCGATGGAATTCCTGCACGAGCTTCACGAGCCGGCTTACCGATGCCGCGTCGATCTTTCCACCGGGCGCGTCGATCGCCTGAACGCGGCTGAAGCAGGCGGGCAGCGCGTCGGCGCTGCCCATGCGAGTGTCGTCGATCACGACCGGCACGATGAACGGCTCGCTCGCGGCGATGCCATCCGCGATTCGGCTCGCGCTGTTCCATTCTCTCCAGAAGTAGCGGCGGCGATTGGATTCGCGGAGCGTTTCGCGCGACACGATGGGCACGAACAAGGAACATCGCTCGACGTTGCGGCGGATTTTTTCGTCCCACTCGTCGCCCGCCTGCAGCGCTTCGCGGTCGAACCATACGTCGAGGTGGTGCACGCTCAGCGCGCTGGCGAGCAGCTTCGCCGCTTCCCGGTTCTCGCTCGCATAGCTGATGAAGATCGCGCCACGCGCAACCATCTTCAAGACCGGCGCGGCGGCAACGGGGCGAGGCGACGGGGTGTCGTCATGATGCCGGAGGCGCCAGCGGCGCGTCAGCTCCTTCACGAACGCGTAAGAACTCGTCTTGATCACGCGCGTCTTGCGGCTGAAGTTCTCGAGAAAGAGCAGCAGGCCGGCGGCGTCATCGGCCTGTTCGCCGACGAGCGTTTCGCAGAACCGGCGCGATTGCGAGAGCCCCGCACTGCGCGATGCACGCAGGAAGAAGCGCGTCACCCAGTCGTTGAGGCCGCAACCGAGAATGAGCAGATAATGCTCGCGCAGCGCATCGAACAAATATTCGGGTTGACGCTGCCGGTCCTGCAGCGCATGCAGAAATTCGAGCAAATCTTCTTCGCAGGTCACGAATTCGGGCGCGCAGCATGCCTTGCCCAGCAGGTAAAATACGACCGGCTGCGTCAGATCCTCGAACGGCACAGGCAGGTCGCTGACGTTGTTCGGCGCATAGGCGATCCTTTGCGCGCGTTGCTGCGGCCTGGCGTCATCGATAGCTTGCGCGAGCGCGGGATCGCAGGTCAGCAATACGAACAGCTTGAACGGTTCGATGGATACGAGATCGCGCAACGCGTGATCGTCTGCGAGCGCGATGCCTGGTTTGAGAATGGCATAGATATCCGAATAGATTTCCTGCCGGTCGCCGCCGTCGCTCAGGTACTTCGACACCACGTCGTTGTACGTGAGGCGCTTTGGAAGACCGGATTCAGGCAGGTTTAGCCTCTTAAGCAGCCTCTTAGAAATCCACTGGTCAATTGGTACGAGCGTGCCGTCGTCGGGAAGCAGCACGAGTTCAGGGCCGATCACCGGGATGACGCGGCCATCCTCGATGGAATCGAGGAGCGTTTCCCATTGACGCTCAGGATCTTCGTTCATCGCGTGCCCCGTCAGTAACTCAGCGGCGTACCGGCGTGCACCGGGCCTCTGACACGATGTCGTGCTCGAATCGAATCATGCAGCAAAGCATATTGCTTGTCGAGTGAGCGCCCGATGTGAGGATTGGGATCACTTCCCGAGTCAATTGAAAAACCGTCCCCAAGTTGGGTCGAGATCGACGTTAACGCAATAGCAAACGATCCGCCAGGGAATTTCAAAAGAAAGTGTTCCTGTTCGTCAATGAAAGGCAGGCCTTAACCCGGGAACCGGCCGTGTCCCGTGTTCATCGTGGACAGTTCCGCTCCTTTGTCTGCACCGAGAGAGCATGCTCCTTCTCGCCACAGCGCGCATGAAGCCATGATCAGGCTTGCCGCGTCGAGCGAAGCAGGCGTCATCAGAGAGTTGAAGGTTGATATGGCCAGTAGCTGGAAATCACTGTCAGGTGTCCCATCGTTCACACCTGACACCACGCTCCTCATGACCGATGCGAGTGTGTTGATTCACGATACCGGTGGGAAGGACTGATATCGGCTGAGGCCGGACGGAAACGGCAGGTACGACATCGCAGGTGTGACCTGGTCAGGACCGTTCATGATGACCAACACGAGGCAGTTCTATGCATCCGGCGTTCTGAAAGATGGGCGGTTATTCGCGCTAGGCGGCGAGTATTCCGATGCCGGCAACGCTGTCCAGACCTTGGTGCCGCCCCCCCCAAAAAGGTCGACTGCGCGCGGACTACCTGGATCTTCAGAATTTCCTCATACTCGTCTCCGTCCTCGTGCCTCGCAAACACCCTTAGCATTTTATCGCCCGGCCCGGTTGGCGTAATGACGTACCGCGCGGTGCCCGCCCCCTGACTTAGGTCCAGTGTGCGAGGTTCCGAAGGTCGCACCTTGAAGGATTCGGATTCAAGCCTCACGGTCTCCTGCTCGATCATATCGCGCAGTGTTGGAGCAACATCGGTTTTGAGGTCGATCTGCACTTCAGCATCCGAGTCTTCGCGCAGCGTGATAAGTGTCGAGGACCTCGACCATGCGGGCGCGAAGGTGGGTCCGCTCACGATCGATAACATCGATCTGACCGGCTTTCTCAAGCTCGGCACGCCCGCGCTCGCGTATATTGGCTTCACGGGCGGAACGGGCGCGAAGAGCGCCGCGCAGACCATCCTCGACTGGAGCGTGCCTTGATGCGTGGATGGTTCCGCGGACATCTTCGTGCTCAGACGATCTTGCCTTCCTTGACGTACTCGCGCTTGATGGCCGCCTCCAGGCTTTTCAGGTCCACCCGGCGCGAGGCTCGGGCGAGGGCATCGATTGCGCAGAACTGCGTGACGTTGAGAATGCTTGCGCCGGTGAGTTCGTGCCGCGCCGCAATGCGATGCCAGTCGATATCGTCGGCGAGCTCGATCTGCGCGGGGAAGGTCTTGCGCCAGATTTCGTAGCGTTCCTCGGGACGTGGCATCGGAAAGGGGATGATGGCCTGCAGGCGGCGCACGAAGGCATCGTCGATATTCGCGCGCTGGTTGGAGGCGAGAATGACGAGGCCGTTATAGCCTTCGATTCGCTGCAGCAGATAGGCGACTTCCTGATTCGCGTACTTGTCGTGCGCGTCGCGTATGTCGGTGCGCCGGGAGAAGAGGGCGTCGGCTTCATCGAAGAACAGAATCCAGTTCTTGTTCTCGGCCTTGTCGAAGAGGCGGGAGAGATTCTTCTCCGTCTCGCCGATGTACTTCGATATCACGCGCGAAAGATCCACGCGGAATACGTCCTTGCCGGTATGCTTGCCGAGCAGCGTCGCGGTGAGGGTCTTGCCGGTGCCGGGCGGGCCGTAGAACAGCGCGCGATAGCCGGGTTTGATCCTCTTGCGCATGCCCCATTCGTTGAGCAGCGTATCGTTGTGCGTGATCCAATTCTCGATCTCGCGTATCTGCGAGCCGGTGGCAGGATTGAGTATGAGATCGCGCCATTCCATCGCGGTCTCGATGTGCTCGGCGGGGAAGTCGAGACTGAAGGCCGGAGGGCTGACCTTGCCGGTGACGATTTCTTCGACGATTTCGGGGTTGACGAGCAGGCGGCCGCTCATCATGGGCTCGCCTTCGCGCACGGGTTCGAGCCAGAGAATGCGATTGCGCGTTAGCCAGTGGTCGTTCGAGAGGATTCGCCGAACTTCGAGACCTTGCTCAAGATCGTCGCCTGCGAGAACGAATTGCACGGTTTCGCCAGTGGGCAGGACGCCACGATGATGTGTGCCTTTCATCCCGCCGAATTCGAGAAAGTCGGCGCCTTCCGGCAGACATGCGGCGATGAGATTGTCCAGCAATGCAGGTCGGAAATGCGGTGCGAGCGCGAGCATGAGCGTAACGAACTCGTGGAAGCCGGTCTCCTTGCGATTGACAAAGCGCGCTATCCACGAATCGTCGTCCCGGAAGTTCAGCTCTTTCGAAACGTATTGCTCGGTCTTGCCGAAATGGACATTCAGCCTGCCGGCTATGATTTTCGCAAGCCAGTCCAAAGCCAACTCGATGTTGGCTGCATTGGGGTTGGGGGGGCTGGAGTTGGGGAGTGTCATTTTTTCTTGGGGACATCTAGATAAGGCTCCCAACTCGTTTTGGCTAGTTTGGTGAGCGCTGTCACGGGATTCTGAGTCTGTTCATTACCAGGGAGCCGAGTAGGTAAGCGGAGATTACTTACCGTTGAGTTGCCCATTGTCAAAGCCTGGTTATACGCTGCGCGAAACTCTTCCTCAACGTGATCCATGTCTGGATTTATTTCATCCTCCTCAGTGGGAATAACGGTGCCTGGAAAATTATGCTCGAGAGTCGACTGTCCTGGTTTTACTGAAATATTGCCCTTCTTCGTTCTTATGACTTTAGCTTTTTCTCCCAATTTTTTGGGAATCGCACGGTGAATGAATGTGTGAACCTCTTTCTGTAGCCAGATTGCAGACAACTCTTTTCCTTCCTCATTTGCTCTATGACTCTTGGCCTTTTTTTTCAGCTCTTTTCTTAGGTCCTTATCGTCTGCCAGCGCTGCTGCTTCTTCGAGTTTCGATGCGAACCAGGACACCAGGACTTTCACGGGCACGTGGTGGGACTCTCCTATCTTAAGCTCCGGCTTCGTCGATTTCGCGAAATTAGGAGGGTCGGCGGGATGCCCGCTTACCGAAAAGTACCGTTGTCTTTTTGGAATCGTTATCTTTGGCTTGTCCTTAGCAGGATTGATCGAGCCTTCCATATGGACGGTCTCCTGGTCTTCATTCTCACTGTCGATCACCAGGTCGAGAGCCTGCATGTTGTACTTTTTCTTGATCGCGGGAAGCCCCTCCCGGATCTCCTCCTCGCTCGTGTCTGGCTTTTTCTGCAACGTCTCCGCTTCTGTCAAAGCCAGATCCAGATCACGCAGTTTCTGCTCCGGCGTACGTTCATCCGGCTTACTGTCCTTCCCGGAAAACAAACTCGCAAACAACGCCTTCGCCTTCCCAACCACCCAATTCACCGCCACCCCAATCGCCGCATCGACCTTGGCGCGCACCTTCTTCACCACGTCCATGATCTTGTCGGTGACCTTGCCAAGCCCGAGGAAGCCGGCAAGGAAGCTGATCGCGAGCGAAAGCAGCCCCGCCAGCGTGCTCTCCACGCGCTTGGCCGCAGGGCCGATATTGCCCGCCGCGATATTGACGATGGAATCGACGAAAGCGGTCACGACCTCCATGACCTTCTTGATCTTCTCGACGAACACCATGATGGTGTCGTAGATCGAGATGATGGCCGGAATGAAGCCCGCACCCGGAATGAACATGCCGAGGAGCTTCGGAATCGCTTTCTTGACGATGGTATCGGTCACGAAGGAAATGATGCCTTCGATCACCTGATCCTTGAGATCGGCGAGCTTCTCCTTGACGAGATCCCAGACCGCCGCAATGCCGCCCGTCACGAACGCCTTCACGACATCGAAGGCGAGTTCGAGCCCCTGCATGATCTTCTCGCCGCGCGGGCCGAGCGCGGTGACGATCTTGCCGCGCACCTGCGCCCAGGTGATGCCGAGCACACTGAGCGCGAACTTGCCCAGCTCGATTAGACTCCCCGCCTTCGGTATATAAACGCCCTCCAGCGAACCGGTGAGCCAGTCGATGATGCCCGTCTTCAGATGCTCGCCGATACGGTCGGCAAAATTCGTGAAGCCGAGCTTGGCCGCTTTCACCAGATTGCCGAGGAAGGGCATTGGGTTCTGCACGATGCTCTTGAGCGCATCGCCCGTGCGTTGCAGATAGCCCATGAGGCCGGGCTTGACCACGTCGATGACGATCTTGAGCAATTCCCATACGGTCGATAAACCCCAGGTGACGAAATCGACCGCGATGTTGACGAAGGTGCCGACGATCTTCCCGAACGCGCCCGCAAGCGTGGCGATGTCCTGAAAGTTCAGTGCTTCCAAGGTGCCGACGATCTTCATCGGAATGGCGTGCACCATGGCCATCAGGCTGCCGAGCGCATTCTGGAACCACGCGTACGCGCGCGCGATGGCATTGCCCTTCTTGATGTTCTCCCAGACCTCCTCCTGGCCGATCAGCTTCATGAAGCCGCCGATCAGGTTTTCGGCGCCGCGCGGCACAGGTTCGCCCGAGATGGGGTCTTCGCCCAGCAACACGCACAGCAGGTCGTAGCCGCGCGTGCCCTGCGCGAGCGCGGCGAGCGGCTTGAGAATCGCGTCCTTCACCATCTTCAGCAATTCGCCAGCCGTGGACAAGGCGAACTGGATCAGTCTGCCGGCAGGGTCGGCGAAGATATGTTTCGCGCGCGCCCACACGCCGTCGAGGTTGAAGATGTCAGTCCAGCTCAACGAGTCGAGAAAGGTCCGCAGCGCTGCCGAAAGGCCGCCACCGATGTCGCCGAGTTCGGCCAGCTTGCCCTCGACCCACGTCGCCGCCTTCGCGATGACGCCGTGATTGTCCAGCGCCTGCGTGATGAAGACACCGCCCGGTATCAGCTCGATCAGCGCGCGGAGCAGGTTCGCGGCCGAGCGGTCGGCCGTGCGCAGATTGATCGGATTGACGCCCATGATGAGCGTGAGCAGCCGAAAGCCCGGAATCGCGTTGGCCCAGTCGGCGAACTTGTCGAGTGCGTCCTGAACCCCCAGACGCTGCACGGAAGGCGTCGCGCCCGATGTCGAAACCTTGGGCGTGCGCTGGATCGATTGCCCCTGCTGGATGGTGTGCGTCAGTTCGTGAGCAAGCAGTTGTTTGCCGTCGCTCGAATCCGGCTGATACTGATTGCGCGAGAAGAAGATGTGATTCTGGTAGGTGAACGCCCTCGCGCTCAGCCGGTTGCTCAGGTGCGATGCTTCGGCGTCACGATGCACGCGCACACCTTGAAAATCCGCGTTGAAGCGCGGTTCCATGAAACCGCGTACGTCGGCGCCGAGCGGTTCGCCACCGGTCATCCGGCCGCGTATCGCGGACTGCACGTCATTCTGGACCGAAGGCGAGCCGTCGACTCCGGTGGGAGACTGCGCCTTGTGGATGGTCTCGTCCGCCGCGCGCAGGATCTGCTCCTCCGCGCGATGCGGCTCAAGCGCCTGCTGCGCGTTTTCACCGGGTGCGGCGGCGCGAAGAATCTTTTCCTCCTCGCGTCGCTGGATGCGAGGCTCGGCAGCGGCGCGAAGGATTCTTTCCTCTTCGCGTCGCTGAACCTGATCGGCGCGTTCCCGCTGAAGCGTGTTCGCACCGCCGGGCGCGGGCATGCGCATCACGCGCTCCGCAGTCTTGTCCGCTTCCTGCTCGAAGCTGTCGCCGGGACGATTGACCGTCATCTTCGTCTGGACGCGCGCAAAGAACGGCTGTCTGGCCGCGTGCGGACGCGCCGCAGATGCGGTGCCGGATGTCTTCTCGGCCGTGGCTTTCAGGGCGCCCACGCGATGTTTTCCCGGTCTCAGTTACGCCATTCGACCCATAGCAGCCGCGTCATCCACGGCAGCCGGATCGTGCCGATACCCCACGGCAAGTCGTCGAGGAGTATGTCGAACGTCTGCGTCTCGACTTGCAGCAGATCGTCGTCGCCCCGTTTGCTCAGCTTGCCCGGCCGCGTCAGGAACGTGCCGCGCAGCGCATCGGATGAAGCACCGCGCAACGCCGTCCAGTGTCCGATGACGGCCGCTAGCAGATCGCTCGCTTCGGTCGTTTCCGCATCGGTCAGTTCGACGGGCGGCCCGGCCAGCGCATCGACCGGCAGACCGCATAGCAGCTTGGGCAACACGAGCGCGTATTCGGGCGCAGACGTCGCGCCGGTCGCGAGAAAATGCAGCAGCGCCAGCGCGCGATCCGGCTGCACGAGCGCGCCGTCTGCGGCAACGCCGAGCCGCTCGAACAACGCGGGAAGGAACGGATGCAGCAGCGCGATTCCCGCGCAATCGATGAAGAGCGCGTCCTCTGCATCGACACGCGTGTGTGACGTGTCGGATGCTTCGGAGGTCGGCGCAGGCCGCGCGTCACCGTCGGGCTCGGGCAGCGCGGAATCGCCGGTAGTCACGTCCAGCGCCAGGGCAATGTCCGCGAACGCTCGTCGCGCTGCCATGCGCTCGTCGCCGGAGCCTGCATGGTCATCGCGATACGTCGACTGCGCCCATTGCGCGAGGAGTGTCTCCACAGTGACCATCCGGCGCGAGGACAGCATGTCGAGCGCCGCATCGCGCAACTGCGCCGAAACACGCGTCAAGGTGCTGCGCGCATCGACGTGACGGGCCGCTTCGACGAGCAACGTCTGAGAAGCCGAGGCCGCAGGGGGCGAGATGCGTTCGAAGAGCGCATCCACGAAGGCGGCAGAGAATTGCTGCTGCAAACGCGTACGCGCGGCGGGCGCACGCATCAGTTCGATGAAGGCAAAAGACCCGGCGCCCGGCGGCGTCTCCCGCCACGATGCGCCGACTGCCTGCTCAAGCGACTGTCCGGGCGAGAGCCGGAACCACCACGGCAGCGCGCCGGTCGCCAGAAAATGCAGCCATGCCGCGTGCACGGACTGTGGGCCCGTCAGACGCCGCACGACGCCAGGACCCGCTTCGTCACGACTGGCCGACGAGCTCGCGCACGCGCGGATGCGTGCGCCTACGGCTTGCGCTACCGCGTGCACGAAATCGCGCTCGAAGGTTGCGGGCGTGAAGCATCCCGCGTCCACTTCGAGGCGTTCGAGAAACCAGTGCTCGTCGCGCGGCACGGATTGCGCGAAGGCATCGTCGAGCGCGTTCGTAAGCCCTCCGCACAACTCCCCGAGCTTGCGCTGCAGCGCGAAGCCGTCCACTTCGGAACCCACGACGAACAGGTCCACTAATTCACGGCGAACGATATGCGAAATGCTGTCCATGCTGTGCCTCTGTTGTCGCGCGCGGCAACGCCTAGCCCACGTTGACGATCTGCGAACTCGTGGCCGAGCAGCCGTTCGCATTGAAGCCCGTGACGGTCACGAGCTTCGAGCCGGACGTGGCGAACCGGGTCTTGAACTTCGCTCCGTTGCCCATCGGCGGATTGCCGCCCTGGGCTTCCCACAGGAAGGTGATTCCCCCCGGCACCGATGCCGTCACGGTGAAGGTCTGCGTAGCGCCCGCCGCGTTGCCCAGCGCGATCTGCACGGTGAAGTCGGCCTCCGCCGGACAGAGTGCGGACGCTTCGGTCTGCTGACACTTGTCGGTCGAGACGCCATCGAAGGCGGGGACGGTGACTTGCGTGTCGTTTGCACTGATCGTCGTGCCCTCGGGCGTATAAGCCGCGTGCAGGGTGGTCTTGCCCAATGCGAGCGCATAGCCCACGCTGACCTGGATATCGAACTTCAGACACTGGAAATACTCGATCGAAAGCACGCCCAGCCTTCCTGGCGCAGTGGCCTTGTAGGCGAGCGTGAGCCATTGCGGGCCGTCGGCTTCGTTCAGTCCCGGCGTGCTCGCAATGAGCCTGTTGATCTTCGTGAGCCAGCCGTTGACGAGCGCCGGAAATTTGGCCGCCGTGAGCTGATCCTTGGACGACACCTTGATGATCTGCCTGACCTGCGCGCTGAGATCGACTGGATTGCCGGGCGTGGCCTCTACGGTGAAAATGAGGTCGGTCAGTTCGAATGCTTCGTAGGCGTCGGAGGGGTCCGGGTCGGGCAGGAAGAAGCGGAATCCCCGATTGAGCGCAATGCCTGCGCAAGGCAGCGTGCAGGGCGGCGGACACTCGTGCGTGAACTGCGTGGTTGCCGTGCAGCCCAGGCTGTCCGTGACCGTCACCGAAACCGGCGTGCCGCTTTGCGTGGGACCGGCGCGAAGCGTCTTGTCGTCCTGCAGGACACCGCCGCCGATCTGATAAGGCGGCGTGCCGCCGACGATGGGCGCGGTCGTGGTGTAGGCGCCCTGAGCGCACTCGAAGACCGGTTCGCCGATGACGAGCGTCGGCGCCACCGTGACGGTCTGCGGCAGCGTCTCGGAGCCGTCGTTGTCGCGCAGTTTGATCTCGTGATTGCCTGCGGTGAGTTGCAGCGGGCCTGTCAGCGCCTCATAGGCGTTGCCGTCCAGCGCGACGTCGTACGGCGGCGAGCCGCCCTCGGCGCTGATCGACACGGCGGCGTTGCCGTTCGTCGCCGTGCAGCCGACCGTGACCGTGAACGACGGCGGCACTTTCGGCAGCACATACTGGATGCCGGGACTGCCGCCCGAAACGCGATAGGGCAGGAAGAAATCCGCGATCACGATACCGTTCGCCAGCCCATTCACGACCGCATCGATGATGCGCCCGGCGGGATCGGCGTCGTCGCTGCGGCTGATCCCGGGAATGTTCAGCGTCGGGCGCGTGAGCAGGCCGATGAGCAGGTTGATGTCGTCGTTCGCGATCAGATTGCGGTTGGCCGCGATATTGCCGATGGCCTTCATTACCGAGGAGGTTTCCGCCGGATCGGGCGCGGCGGCGGGCTGCACGTCGAGCGCCTGTTGCAGCGCCCGGATGTTGCCGATGCCGGTCATCGTGCGCTGCCGCTGCGGCATGCCGTGATAGACGACGATGAACGTTCCGCCGGGCGGCACCCCCGCCTTGTGCTGGATGCCGGGGTCGCTCTGCAGGAAGGTCGAGATGAACTGGCGCTTCTTCAGCTCGCTCACGCGCGCGGCATATTCGTCATGCACGGCCTTGACTGCGTCGAGCCGGGCATCGAACAGAATGCCTTCACAGATGTCGATGAACGCGTCCTCTGGCAGGAAATTCTTCAGGTCTGGCGTGACGCTCTTGATCGCGTCCGAGCGCAGATAGCGGATCAGGCTCATGAGGTCCTGATACTTGTTCTCGAAGTTCGCATAGTCGAGTGCGTCGAGCGTCGGCGGCACGCTCTCTGCGAGCTTGCTGATGTAGTAGATGGCGACGACGTTCGGATACGCGGTGGCGTCCGGCGCTCGCGTGTTGTTGAAGAGCGTGCAGTAGACGGTCAGCACGACGTTCGGATCGACCGCATTCTGATCGATGTCGAGATAGCCCTGATTCTCGAACTGCGTCAGGTAGAACTCGTACCACGAGCCGACTGTGTTCGGAGCATAGCTGTAGTGCGGCGCGTACTGTTGCAGCAGTGGCAGGCCGGGTGTGCCTGCCTTGAGCGTGAGCCCGGCCACGGGCGCAATGTCCTTGACGTAGAGCTGCATCACGCCTTCCGCGAGAGCGGACATGAGTTCGCCGCGCAGTGCGCCGTAGAGCGCTTCGAGATCCTGAAAGCGCGCGACATCGCTGGCTGGATCGACGGGCTGGGTGTCGTCGTACAGGCCGGTGCGCAGCGCGATGACGTCGATCGGCAGACGATACTGCGAGCGCAGGGTGAGCAGGGACTGCATGACCGCCTGATAGTCCTTGCCGAGATGGCCTTCGATGCGCAGGAAATCGTATGGCTCGATGTCGTAACGCAGCGGATCGGTGACGAAGGCCGGCGCGGGAGGGTTCGCGTACAGGTCGGCGTTGTAGCTGAAGTTCTGGTTGGCGCGGTTGCGGCGCGTCTTCACCGGGCTCCATAGCTGATAGAGCGGCGGCTTGCCGTTCTGCGCGTAGTAATACGGAATGGCCTTGCGTTCGAGTGCATGGTCGTCGCGCGCAATCGTGCTCGGCGTGATGCGGATCTGCGGATCGGTACGCAAGGCGCGGCTCGCTGGCGGCAGTGACGGCGTGTTAGTAAAGGAGACCGTCATTGCCACCAGACGCGCGAAGAGTTGCACGACTTCCGCCGTCTTTTCCGCGCAATCGCCCGTCGCTGGCGACGCCAGGAAACCTTGCCGGTAGCCTGCCGGCTGCGCGACGCCGCCGGGCTTCAGGAGGCCGAGCATCAGATGGCGCGGGAATAGTGCGTCATCCGGACAACAGGCGCAGATCAGGTCGAGGCCGCTCCAGCGAAACTCGTCATAGGCGCGCAGCAGGTCGTCGAAAAGGTCCGCGTAATACTGCAGGAATACGACCTGCGCATTGTTTTCCGGCGCACTGTCGAGAAAGCCGTAGGCCGCGTCGAAGCCGGTGAACGGATCGTTCGGATATTGCGCCGCGAGCAGTGGACGGAACGCGGCGTAGGCCGCGCTCAACGCATCGGCGGTTGCCTGTGCGAGGCCGTCCGTGCGCACCATGTCGAGGAACGCGGTGTACAGATCGTTCGACGTCACGATGGTGGGATCGATCACGCCGAAGCGGCGCAGGCGCAGATCGGGCAAGTTCAGCCGTGCGGACAGCACGGCGTCCAGGTCGGTCGCGGTCAGTCCGCTGCCCAGATTATTGGTCGCCGCGATGATCTTGTCGAGATCGCTTCTTGCGATCAGCAGGCGGCGCACCGTAGCCGTCACCTGCGAGCCTTTGTCGTCGCAGTTGTTCGGGCTGCAGTTGCGCAGCGCGTCCTTCCTCAGTTCGAGAAAGAGGAGCACGGCCTTGTCATCGAGAAAGCCGGCCGGCGTGTCGAGCCGCGTCGTGTTGGGCACGCCGTCCTCGAACAGTTCCCATAGCGCGTACTGGCCCCCCGCAGTGCTGAACGGCGAATAGGCGATATCCGATGGCAGGGTGTACGTGCGGCAGGCGACCAGCGACTCATCCAGCGGCACGACGATCAGATAGCCTTCGGAGGTCACGCCGCAGCCTTTGGTGAGCGCAATCGTGCTGCCCGAAAGACTGATCTCCAGACCACACACGATGCCGATACCGATGAGATGGGAGCGGGTCTGACGCTCTTGCTGATCGAGATAATCGAATACATCGTTCAGATGCTGGCTCATCAGCACCTGATTGGCTTGGAAGACCGGGAAATGATCGAGCAGGCTTTCCATGGCACACCCCGTCATCAGGAGGTTATGAGGCTGAACGACGCGGATAGTTACCCAGAGCGGTGCTGTCGAGCCGAACCGGATTCTGGTCGCTGCCGTCGTCGCAATCGTGCAGCGTCGCCCCTGGCCATGAGTTGTGCAGACCGGCGAGCAGCGTCACCACCGCCCACAGCCACCACGACGGTTCGGCGTACGCCGCGTAACGCTCTTTGAGCAGCGCTTCGATCGTCTGTTGCGTCTGTTGCGCGTTGTCGCCGAAATCCATGCCCGGACACAGCGCGATGTCCGGGGCGGCGAAGGCGGTCAGTTCGCTCAGTGCGTTGCCGGCCCTTACGTTGGCCTGCATCCACGTGTAGAACTGCGTGCCGTAAGCCATCACAATGCCCTGCGCGCAGTCGCACAACTGCGCCTCTGTGACCGTGGTGCTCACGACATTGGCCGCGAGAATGGCCTCTACGCGCTCGACGAGCCGCTCGCCGGTCCAGTCGATCGCGGCGCTGGCCTCGATCCAGTGGCGCCAGGCCCATTCGAAGCGCTCGAACTGCCAGCCGTCGCGCGCGATCTCCACGAAGCGCGCGGTCATCACGCCGCGAATCTGGTCCCACAAGGTCTCGTCGAAAACGGTCGTGCATGCGCCGGCCGTGAACATGGCGACGGCGCCGAATTGCTGCGCGATCTGCGCTTCGAGCGCGTCGGCATGAATGAAGACGAGCTCGCGCCCGGCGTACCAGGCGGCGAAGGCATCGCTGAATGCGTGATGGATCGACAGCGCGCACGTACAGGCATCGGCGGGAGTGGGTGGTGTGCCGTCGGCGGTCTTGCCGCTGGCGATGAGAAGCGCGGCCAGCGTGTCCACGACTTCATCGCACGGATTCTCGACGAAACCGTCATTGCCCACCCAGCAGATTTTCGGCAGCAGATGCGCTGGCGTCTCCTGACGGATGGTGCGCTCGGCGTAGCGGCGCAGATCGAGGTTGTCCGTGTATTGCGGCGTCCAGCCGCGCATGACGTACGTCATGCGGAACGAATAGGGATCTTCGCCTCCGCAGGTCGAGCAGCCGTTGTCGCAACAGGCCGGATACAGCGCATCGCCGATGAACTTCGGCCGCAGCAGCAGGTGCTCGACCACGAGCATCCGTGCGCTCGCGCTCCACGCGAGCAGCGTATCCCGCCGGGTGGCGGCGTCGTCTTGCGTGGCGAACGAATCCGGCGACAAGCCCATCTCCGCGCCCGCCGCATCCGTCAACGACAACGTGTTCGGCCCGTGGAGACCCACCGCGATCTGCCACGCGCCGAACAGGATCATGCGTTCGACGATCAGCTCGTAGGCGTTGCGTTCGGCCTCTGTCTCGCTCGCCGCCGCGACCTTCACCGAACCGTCCAGCCAGTGTTTGCCGAGAGCGTCCATCAAACGATAGCCGACCGTGTATTGGCCCGCACCGGGCGCGCACACGGTCCATTCGAACGCGAGATCGGGATAACCCAGCAAGAGAGCGATGCGTCTCTCGACGCCAGGATTGTTGCCGGGCGCGGCGGGATTCGCGGCATAGTCGAAGGCGCGCGCACGATCGTGGCTGATTTGCGGATAGCGCAGGAGAAACGCGATCTTGCTCGCGATGAGGCTCGGCAACGCCACGGCACGGGCCGCTGTGTCCGTGAGCAAGAGCGCGTACTCGTCGAACTGTTCGCCGAAGCGCGCGAGCAGATGATCGAGAAAGCCGTTGCGGCGCGCGAGGAACTGCGCCGGCGTCTCGGTGAGCGCCTCGACGGCGGCCGTATTGAAGACGGTCGTATCGGCGATATCGTCGAAGCCCTGGATGAGCGTGCCGTCGAGCTCCTTCGAGAAATACGTATGGTCTATCGCGGGATCGAGCGAGAACAGGTCCGCCGTATGCGCCAGTTGCTCAAGCGAGTCGGCGAGCAACTGCTCGAACACCATCAGATAGGCTTTCAGATCGCGTGCCTGCGCACGTCGCGCGGGCGTGGCGTTCGGCGGCAGGCCGTCCGGCCCGATGCCGTAAGCAGCCGGGAAACTGTACTGCACCGGAAAGTATTCGTCGGCATTCGAGAAGTTGCCGGACGGCACCGGCAAGTCGTTCGTCCCTTGCGGATTCTTCGGCCGGTCCGCGTCGCCGCGCAACTGGTTGAGCGTGTCGGTCGCTTCGTCCACGCGCGCCCTGAAGGGCAGGCCGTTCTTGTAGAACAGAAAGCGCGACTGGTTCAGATAGAGCCGCGGTTTATGCCGCGGACTGATCGCGAGCAACCACATGGCGCTGACCTTGAGCGGATCGTAGACCGGCTTTTCGTTCACCCATGTAGGATCGGCTGCGCCGGACACCGTGTTGCCTTCCGCATCGTATTTGGTCATGAGCAGTCGATTGACCGCCAGCACGCCATCGATTTCCATGAGCCGCCTGATGATGTCGGAGCCGCGCAACATGGCGCGCGGCACGGCTGCCGCGAGGTTGTCGTCCTCGATGAAGCCGTTGGCAAGCGCCGGTCCGTTGAAGATCACCTCCGATGGCACGCCCTTGTCCTGCAACTCTTGCAGCGTTCTGAACGGAATCGGCGGATTCATGTACTGCTCGATTGCAAACCAGATCTCGCCCTGCACACGGTCGATGTCGGCATCGGCCGCGACTTCGATATCGGCGCAGACGGCCACTTCCTCGATGCCCACGCTCGTGATGAGGCAGTAGTCTTCGTCGAGATTGCGATACTGCTGAAGCGCGCCTTTCGCGAGTTCCACGGCGTTGTGCGTCGCGATCGCCTTGTGGCGGTAAAGCGCGACGAAGCCATCCGTGCCGGCGTCAGTGAGCAACGCGCGCCAGTCCTGCGTGCTCGCGGCGTCGCGCACGGCGTTGTCGCCCAGTACGCGCAGCGCCGCGTTCGCAATGTCGACGCTCGCGCCGTCGGTCGCGAACGTCACGCGCAGGCTCACGTAGAACACGTCGTTCCATACGCTTGCGATATATGCGTCCTGCTCTTGCGGCGTGGCGAGATCAAACACGTTGTACGTCTTGGTCGCGCCGAGGCGCAGCAAGTCGATCGAAAATTCGCCCGGCTTGTCGAAGGCATCGTCGCGCTGCAGAAAGCGCGCCCACTGATCGCGTTCGAGCAGGTAGATATCGGGAAAGCGCAGTTCCATCACGACAGGATGCGCGCCGGCATCGTCGTGATAAACGGTCGCCGACGTGATCTTGCGGTCGTTGAGGTCACCCTGGTCGGGGTCTTCGTCGAGTTCGAGCAGAACTTCGTAGAGGCCGAGCACCCATGCCTCCTTCGCGGGGTTCGGCGCGGCCGCAGGCTTGCCATACTGCAGCACGAGCGCGCCTTGCGTATCGCAGAACGCCCACCAGCTCACGTCGCACGCGCACTGCTTGCAGATGATCCACGCATCGCGCACGCCGGCCAGATCGATCAGCATGCGCCGCATGTCGTTCACCGTCGAAGGATTGACCGTGAGGATGGTGCGCGCCGTGAAGAATGCCTGATGCGGATAAGGCTGCTCCGGATCGGTGGATGGCTTCGCGGGCATAAGAATGTCCTCGATGCGCCAGCCGATGCGATAGCCGATATCCGTTATCGCATAGCAAAGCGCTTCGAGGATCGTGATGCCGGGATCATGGACGTTGTAGTCGGTCCATTGATCGCTTCCCGCCTTCTGCACGAAACCGATGCCTTCGCGGCGCAGCTCGTAGAAATCCTGCGACGGATCCAGAACGGGCTTCCTGACGAGAGGAGCGACGACGGCGTTCATGCGCCGCACCCGCAACTTTCGGCGAGCGTGCGATCCGGCTCGGCTTCGATGGCCGTGATCGCGTGCGCACCCGCAGGCGCCGACACGAGGATCGACACGGCGTGCGAACCGGCCACCTCATCGAGATCCTCCGTGCCGGGCGGCTGGCACGGGATATCGTGAAACAACTGGAAGTCGGTGACGTAATCCACGTAGGGCTGGTTTTCAACGAAATCGATCAGCGCCGCCTTGCGGATCATGCCGCCGAACGACGGTGCGCCCGAACCGCCGAAGGCCCACGGAGAGAGGAACCGCGTGATCGCCTGCTGAAGCTGCGTGGTGTACCACGCGCGGTCATAGCCGTCGTACAGCTTGAGCTTGAATGCGACGCGCACTTCCTCGAACTGCGGATTCCGGACATGCAATTGCACGAAGCAGCCAGCGCGTGTGCGCACGAAGGCTTCGATGTCGCTCAACAAGCCAAGACTCGTATAGGGCTTGAGCGGGTCGGTCTGCTGTTGCGATTTGAGGTCCGGCAGCGTGACGATGGTGACGTGTCCCGGCGCAAGCTCGCGATAAATGCCGCCGCTGCACGGCGTCGCGCCCTCGCTGTCGGCGGGTTCGTAGCAGGTGTGGTTCAGGCATTTGGCCTTGTAGATGGCGGGAAATGCTTCGAGGATCAGATGCTCGTAATCCCACAGGTCGATGGCGCGATCCTTGTGCCGCAAGCGCTCGCTCACGCGCCGGTAGAAGTCCGCTGGCCGTTCGGCTCCGCGCCCGCCGAACGACGCGAACGGCTGCGCGACGCTCTTCACGTCGGCGTCCGGTGTCGCGAGTTGCGTGACCGTGCCGGGCGGCAGCGGCGTGGCGGAGAAATCCGGCGCATTGCCCTGATCGGAGAAGACGGCCTTCAGCGCTTGTGCCGCTACGAGCTGCAGGCGGCATACCGCATCGCTCGCCTGACTCACGGCGGCGCGAATCCAGAACATTCCAGCGGGCAGGAGCCGGTTGGTGCGGGTCGCATCCCCGGGCACCGCGAACGTCGTGATGCCGGAGCCGAGCAATTCGCTGGTTGCATCGGTGATGGCGTTCTCGGGGAATTCGACCCACCGGTCCGACGCGAGATAGGACCAGTCGATATGCGGGCTGGGCTTCTGCGATAGCGGATTGGCTGTGCCGTCCACGACCTGGAACAGCAGCGAAAGATTCTGCGGCGGCGCAAGCCCGGTGATGCCGATGTACAACTCGGCTTCGCTCGCGACCGGCGCGCCGCCGCGCACGAAGCCGAACGGCGGTAACAGCGGCACGGGCGCGCCATCGCCGAGATACGGATGCTGCTCGGCCGTACCGAACGGCGCGAGATGGAAGAAGCGTCCGGTGCGCGTTTTGAAGGCCAGCGTGGTCGCCGAGTTCAGCGCGAGCGTCGTGTGGGCGGCATAGTTCATCGTGAGCGCGGCGGCGATCGGACCTTGAGGCGGCTTCGGGCCGGGATTGATCTCGCTGTCCTTGCGCAAATACGCGATGAGCGCCAGTTGATATTCGCTCTGGCCGATATCGTCGTCGAGTGAGAGCCTGACGAAGCCGTGGCGGCTCTGCGTGCCGTAAGCCTGATCGGGGTCGAAATCGGGTGCATCGAGCACGGGCAGGTCGAGACTGGCGTCGAGTGCGAACGATGTCGTCATGCCCGAGGCCGGGGCGAGCGAAACCGCCGCGATCTGAGACGGCGTCCAAACGCCCGCGCGAAGAAACTCGATGCCGGCATGCGGCATGGATTTCGTTTGCGCGACCACTTTGCCCTGCTGAATCGCCATCTGCACCATCTGCGTACGTGTCCTTTGCAGGCTCTCCGTGACGGACGACGTTTGCGGATAGACCGTAGGCGCAACCTGCCATGTCAGATCGAGTTCGGCGCTGACGAGGTGCTTCTGGAAAATCTCCTTTGAGCCGATGACGAGACTGCTGCCCGCCACCGCCGAGGAGCCGAATGGCTGGAACGGCTTCGACAGATCGATGGTGCCGAAATCGTTAGCCACTACGAGAGACTTCATGCCGGTGACGCTCACGTCGATGTCGATTGCCGTGATGGTGACGTCTTGCAGCGCGCCGTATGCATAGGTCGCGGCGAAATCTTGAACCAGCGTAGCGACGAGCAGCGGCAGCGTGGTGTCGAAGTCATAGCCATGCGTGGCGGGCGCATAGGGGGCGATGGCGTCATCGGCGCCCGTCAGGTCGATGCGCAGTTCCAGCACGCCGCCGCGTGCGACGAAGCTCGTCGCACGCTTGTCCAGCCACCCCTTCGCGGTCGTCAGGCGGCAGTCGAAACCGGCAGCGAAGGACTGCCCCTCGGATAGCGCCGGTGTGCCTCCGGTCGTCAGGCTCACGACGATGGAGCGCATACCCTCAGCCATCAGCAGATAGTGCGATGCAATGGCGAACCCGATCTGCGCGGGCGGCATGTCGATCTGCGCGAGCGCACCGTTGACGTAGACCTTGTTGAAGAAAGGCTGCCACGACGGATCGGAATCCGGCAGCGGCGCGCCGAGACCATCGGTGGAATTCGCCGCTGGCGCTGCGTAAATGCGACCTTGATCCTGCTGGCCGGGCACCGGCTCGCTGCCATGGCGGTACACCGTCTTCAGCGCCGCGACCACCGCCTTGTTCGCGACGAAATCCGCGGTATTGGCGAAAAACGCGTTCTTGCCCGCGCTATCCTTGCCGGCCTTGAACAGCTCACCGGACGGAAAATCGTGGCTCTGCGTCTGCTTGGCGAGCACCGCGAGCAGATGCACATAGCCCGGCTGCGCGGGCTTCTCCTTGAGCCCGAGAATGGTCCGGTAGTAGAAGTCGAGATGCCGCTGCGTCAGCGTGTTGCCCGCGTTGCGCGCGTGTTCCAGCAATTGCAGGAAGGCGAGATACAGCGCGTAGTGTGGCGCGTGTGCGGAAGAGTTTTCTATCGTATCGACAAGGCTCGATTGCGCCACGCTCACCGTGCGTCCAAACACCTTCAGGAACTGGTCGAACACCGCGCGGAACAGATTGTGGGTCGAGCAGTGGTTGATGCGCGTGAACGGGTCCGGCGCGCCACCCGCACCGTAGACCGTCGCGTCGGCATCGGTGCCGTTCAGGTAGTCGTCCCAGGAACCGGCGCCGCGCCAGTGCGCGGACAGGCCATCGGTGAGCACGTCGGCGAACGCGCGGGCCTTGCGGCGCAGGATCCACAGATCGGGCGACGGCGCCACCGCGTTCACGACGCCCAGCGATTCCCCGCCCTTGTAGTAAGCGACGAGTCGCCTGAACGCAGGCGCGAGTTGCGTGCCGATCAGATTGCGCAAGACGCCTTTGAGGGCGACCGCATCCGGCAGCGACTGCGCGAGCGTGTCCAGCGCCTGCGCCAGCGTGCCGATAGCAGCGTACAGATAGCCGAGACGGTCCTTGAGGGCCTCCGCATCTGTGGCATTGCTCAAATCGTTCAGGTAGTCGAACCAGCCACGCACGGCCTGCCTGTACTGATCGACGTCCTCGGTTGCGGCGACGGCGAGCGGTACGGCGGCGTCGGTTCCGAAGTAGTCGCTCCAGTGTCCCGGCAACACCACGTTGTTCGCGTCGTAGCGCTGCAGCAGTGCGGCATAGCCCTGCGCGAACACGATGCCGTCCGCCACCGTGCGGGCATCGGCCAACGCGGAGTCCGGCGCGAGCGCCGCGTTCGTGCGGTCGTCCTGGCTCGTGCCTTCGCGCACGAGTTTCAGCGCATCGATATTCTGCGAACAATCGTCGGTCATGGCTCAGGTGATGTCGGGCAGCAGGTTGATCGTGGTTGTCAGATTGATGTCGGTCCCTTCCTGGATGTAATACGGATAGACGAAGTTGAAGCGCGAGTTGGTGGTCTTGACGCGGTACTCGACCTGAATCAGCACCACGCCTTCGAGGATGCGGCTGTCGTCGAGCGCGACGCTGTCCAGCGTCACGCGCGGCTCGAAATACAGGATGGCCGACTCGATCTTGTCCTGCATGAGCGTCTTCATGCGCGTATCGAGACTCTCGAACAGCAGCTCGCTCAGGTTGCATCCATAGAGCGGCTGCATGACGCGCTCGCCCGGCGTCGTGCTGAGAAGGATATGCAGGCTCGACGCCACATCGGCTTCGTCCTTGAGCATCGCGACACCGGTCGCGGGGCCGCTGAAGTCGGGCGGAAACGACCAGCCGGTGCCGAGAAACTCCGGGGTCATCGTCATCCTCCGATCAGCACGGTCGGCGCGCCGAGCGATAACACGGCGCCGCCACCGCCGGTCGGGTCGGCCACGCGCGCGGCGGGCAGTCCTCCGATCAGCACCGTCATCGAACCCATCACGATGGCGTCTACCCCGCAGCCGTCGCTCATGCGCGCGGCCGGCAGCCCCGCGATCAGCACCGTCGGTTCCCCCGGCGGCACGATGGGCGCGGGAACGCCGTTGGTCGCCGTGCTGACGATCGTATCGCTCACCCGTGCGGCAAATCCCATGACACCCTCCGAGCGTAGTCCCGCGCGCCCGTGTCCGGTCATCCGGACCACGCGCATCCTTCGAGCCTCAGTTGATCTCCACCACGCCGCCCTTGATGACGGTGGAGGCATCGCCATTGATCCGTGTCTGCGCGCCGGACAGTTCAGCCGAGCCGTTGCCCGATACTTTGAACGCACTCTGCGCGCTCAGATCGGCATTCGCGCCCGACATCGTGATGTCCTTCGCCGCCTTGAAGGTCAGGTCCTTCGCGCTCTCGATGGCGATGCCGTTCTGGTCGAGCGTGATCTTGTTGCCGTTCTGGTCCTGCAGGACGATGCCGTGCGCGTCTTCCGACAAGGTGATCTTGTTGCCGGCCGGCGTTTCGAGCGAGATGAGCTTCTTGCCGTCGTCGAAACTCATCTTCAGCTTCTCGCGGCTGACGTAACCCTTGTGATCGTTGTCGTCGGCGGGCGCTTCGGGCGAGGGCCGCGCGCTACTGTTGCACTGGCCGAGGATGACGGGATAGCGCGGGTCGCCGCCGAGAAAGCCGACGATCACTTCGTCACCGACTTCCGGGCGGAAGAACGTGCCGCGTCCGTTGCCCGCATCGAGCGTGGCGATGCGCGCCCAGACGCCGTCGGCGCTCGTGGAGACGAGCGGCAAGCGGCACTGAATGCGGTCCTCGCCGTCGGGATCGCCGCCGATCTGAGTGATGACCCCTGTCTGAAGCCCCGCAACAGAGGGCAGCAGGCCCGCCGCGGGCATGGGCCGCAGATCGATGGTCTTGGCGAAGGTCTCGGGGCTGAGGCCGAACTGCACGTCGGTCTCCCAGTTGCCGCCAGCAATGCTCTGACGCACGCCGGACACGTAGAGCTTGCCCTGAAAGCGCTCCCCGATACCGTCTATCTGCACGATATCGCCAGGCGCGATGCCCGCGAAGCCCTGACAACGCGCGCGTCCGCGCAGCCGGGCGAGCCGCATGCGCAGCAGCCGCGCGTCGGCCCAGGTCTGAAGCTGGGACTGGTCGATGCCGCCGCCGTGCATGATCTCGTCGGTATCGTCGCCGACGGCGCGCGCGAGGTCAGCCGCGGCGATGTTGCCCGCTGGCGGCGTGGCGGGCTCGCTCGCGTCCGCCGCGACCCGCTCTTGCGACGCCGCTTTCCAGCTCACGGCCCTGATGCCCTTGGTCTGCTCGCGCGCGTCGGTCTCGATATCGAGTTCGAGCACAGTCGAGCCGTAGGTCATCTGCAGCACGGGAGTCGCGTCGGTCTTCGGTCTGGCGATGCTGATCTCGTCGTCGCCCACGATCACGACCTGACCGTTCGCGTCGGCGCGGCACAGCAGGAAATCCCAGTCGGTGGAGTCGTACTGCACCACCTCCTTAAGATCCGGGCGAGTCGCTTCAATATCGCAGGGCAGGGCATGGGCGTCGAGGATGCGCACCATGATGTCGCTGTCCTTCAGATCGGTGAAGTAGGTGCTCTTGCGCGCGGTGGTCGTCTTCACCGCGTTCGCATGGCAGTCCACGCTCAACACGCCGCCATTCTTGCGGACCTTCAGACGCTGCCGGACGATCATGCCCTTGAAGACGGTCTCGTTGTGCGAGCGATAACCAAACTGTATTTCGATCGGCTTGCCGGGCGTGAACATGTCGGCGTTGCTTGCCGCGAAGGTCGCCTTCGCTGCCTCGCCGTCGTCGATCTGAAGCGAGGCCGAGGGGATGCGATTGAGCTCCCGGTTCACCGAAACGGCAAGCACATGCAGCGTGTCGGGCAAGGTCTCGCCGTTCACGAGAATGTTCATGGTGCAGACATCGGGCGTGGCCGGCGTCGGAATCGTGGAGGTGTCAGCCATCGGAAGCGCTCGCTGTCATGACAGTCGTGCTCGTTTTGGCGAGCGGCGGGAAGGTGAGAATCGATCCGGGTTTCAGGCTGCGGAAGTCGGTCAGTCCGTTGCGCGCGGCCACCTGCAGGTAGTACGAAGGGTCGCCGTAGATCAGATAGCAGAGTTGCGGCAGCGTATCGCCGCGCTTGATACGGCGCGCCTGCGTGAGATCAGGCGATTGCTTGTTCTCCTTGGCGGCGCGCTTTTCTTCCTCGATGCTACTTTTGAACGTGACCCTGGCGGTGGCGCGGATCGGCGTGCCGTCGCTCTTGAACAGCTTGTAGTTGATGTCCACGGCCGTCACGCGGCCCTTGAAGATGGAGTTCTCGCCCCACACGAGCTTGAAGTGACGCGGTTCGTGCGAGTCGCCCTGATAATCGATCACGACCTTCCTGAAGCGCAGGAGATCGTCGGCGATGGAATCGCGCGGTTCGCCGTCGATGATGCCGGTGTTATCGAACAGAAACTCGAAGGTGAGGTCGGTCGGCTCGCTGTATTCGTACTTGAGCTGCTTGCCGCTCGTGCCTTGTCCTTGCCCGCCCGGCGAGAACTTGAGCTTGTACGACAGCGTGTAGTTCTCGGGATTAATCAGCGCTTCGAAGGAGTCGTCGGCTTCCGCGACGCCGCCGCTCTCCGCGGCCTTCGAGTCCGCGAAAGCGAGGATCAGCATCTTGCCGTGCTTGCCGGGTATCGCCATCACCGTTCCTTTTTCGCTTGCAGGATGTGCAGCACCTGTTCCACGCATTCCGCGACGAGTTCGTCTTTCGCCGCGCCCTGTGCATCGTGCGACGCGTCATGCGCGCCGCCGTGGCCCGCATTGGCCGAGGTTCCTGGCGGCAGACCCGCGACCGTGACGCGAATGTGCAGCTCCTTGATTTCGATGGGCATGTCCGCTCGTCGTATGAAGATGTCACGCAAGAACCGCGATGCGTCCGGCCTATAGCGAATCCTGCAGGCTGAAATAGCGATACGTCAGTTCCATCGTCTCGATGACCACGGCGCTTTCGCCGGAATTGAAGTCGCTCACCATCCATTTCTTCGGGATGGCGTGCGCGACATTCCAGGTGCGCAGCGGGTCGCCTTTTTCGTTCATCAGCGTCACGTTGATGTCGGTCGGCGTGAACTGCCGATCCACGAACGCCGCCGTGAACCAGTCGATCACGGCCGAGCCCATCAGCATGCCGCGCTTGAGCGTCATGTCCGCATATTTGGTTCGTACCGGCAGTTTGTGCTCGAAGCGGTTCTCGCCGCCTTCCTTGAAACTCTCGTAGTCGTACTCGACCGAGAGACCGGAGACGCTCTGAAAGCGGGCGTCCTCGGTAGCGGCGGGGCCGTTGCCGAGCATGAACTCGACCTTGTAGTAGAAGCTCCACGGAGGGTAGTATTCGCTCATGGCTATCAGCCGTCGATATCGATCGGGCTCAATCCTTCGTGCGCGACCTCGATGGACTCGATCGCGATTTCGTTGGCGTCGGACTTGAGATCGGGCGCGCTGACCTTCGTCGGAAAGCAGCGCGCCGCCTTCCAGGCCGCCACGGGTTCGTGCTTTTCGTTGAGCAGACGGATGATGACATCGCGCCGCGTGTTGGCGCGATCGTCAGCGACTTCCTCGAACCAGATGTTGAAGTCGGTGTCCTTCTCGAACTTGCCACGTTTGAGCACGATGGCCGCGGTCTTCTGCAGACCGGGCATGGCGATCTTGTGAAAGTCCTTGCTGTCGCTATGCCGGTACTCGATCTTCTCGCGCTCCATGACGAGGCCGGTCACTTCGCTGAAGCTAATCATCGCGCCGTTCCAGTCCACCTGGAAATGGAACCGTGGCAGCGGGTAGGGTGTGTTCTGGCTCATGGATCGACTCCCAATTCAGACGTGTGGTGGGCGGGCTGCTTCAGGAGGTCGGCATCAGCTGTACGAACTGCAGGATGATGAACTCGGCCGGACGGACCGGGCACAGGCCGACCGTGACTTTCATGCGGCCTTCGAGGACATCGATCGCCGTCATGGTGGCGCCGAGGCCGACGGACACCACATAGGCATCGGCTGCTTTGGTGCCCATGAGCGCGCCCTGGCGCCATTGCACGTTGAGGAAGTTTTCGATCATGCCCTTCACCTTGACCCAGGTGTTGGCGTCGTTCGGCTCGAAGACGAATTGCATGGCGGCCTTGCTGATCGATTCCTCGACGAAGATGCAAAAACGCCGCACGTTGATATAGCGCCATTCGTTGTCGTTGCCCGCGAGCGTGCGCGCGCCCCATACCAGCGTTCCTTTGCCGGTGAAAGCGCGAATGGCGTTGATCGACAGGCCGGCCGTCGGATCGATATTGAGCGTGCTCTGTATCTGATTGGAGATCGGAATGGTCGGCTGGATCACGTCCGCGATGCTGACGTTGCCGGGCGCTTTCCAGACGCCGCGCGCATTGTCGACCGCGGCATAGATGCCCGCGATGGCGCCCGACGGCGGCAGATTGTTCGGGATCTGGTCGATGGCCGCAATCGCGCGGTTGTAGAGCTGGTTCTTGGTGGCCGGCAGGTCGCTGAGTTTTCCCTTTGTGCCATCGATATCGACTTCCGTATCCTTCGCGTAACTCAGACTGATGAAGGTTTGCAGATTGGGCGCGTAGACCGCACCGTAACTCGCGCTATCCAGCGGCCAGGAACCGCTGCTCCTGAATTTCGAAGCTGCATCCGTTATGTCCGTGGTAGACACGTTCATGGATTGCCCGGCGTCCGCGCCGTGCAGGTCCATGATGGCGAAGCGGTCCTTAAGTGCGAAGCATTGCTGTAGCGTGAACTGGTATAGACCGACGCAGGAGACAAGGTCGAGTGTCTGCGCCTCGGGATAGACGATCAGCGTCGGCTCATCCACCAGGTTCACCGCGGCGAGGCCGTTCTTGAGGTCTGTCGCCGTCATTGCCGCAGCATAGTTGCCCACCGAACAGATGTAGCAGGGGCCGCCGCCATTGTCGAAATACAGCTGGAGCGCATACCACATCAGATGCTTGGTGCGCTTGGCCTCGTCCAGTGCGGCCGTGACCGCGACCGAGCCGTCGGTGCCAGTGGTCATGGTGACCACGATCGCCGTCTCCGGGTCCGCCTGGCCAAACAACATCTGGTACTCGGGCATGGACGTGATACGCGTGGGCTTCATCGTCAAGTTCGGATCCGTCGCCGATTGCGCGGTCTCCGTGTAGCCGATGAAAGCGGGGATGGCTGTCGCGACCGGCGCAACCGACGGAGGGAGCGTCGGAATTTCCTTTACGTAGACGCCTGGTACGGTGATGGTGGTATCCATGAGTTTCCCTTTTAACGCATTGAGGCCGATCGCCTATACGTAGATCTCCGACACGAGCTGAGTGATTCGCGTGCCGCTGTGCTGCGCCTTGACGATGCCGCGCGACGGTTTCTGCCATGCGCCCACACTGCCGCGAAACGTCAGCGGCAAAGGCTCGGGCGAACTCGCTTCGAGCGCGCCCGTTTGCTTGTCGAGGTAAGTCCAGATGGTCGAGCGGTTCTTGAAGCGCACCTGATAAGTCGGCGCCGGCGTCTTCGCGGCGCCCGTGGCATCGACGAAACTAAATGCGTCGTTGTCGGCGCGCATGGCGCTCAACTGGATCACCATGTATGCGTCGTTGGAGATGTCATTCGACAGTTGCACGCCGCGCGCAGGCGCGCCCGTCACGCCCGCCGGCGGCGCGATGACGGGGGCATCGCCCTGATTGACGAAGACGGGCATGGCTTTCGCGTTCGCGTTCAGCTGTTGAGTCGCAGCGCCAGGGTTGTCGCTCGTGAGCTGGGCGAGCGCGGTTCCCGACAGAACGAGCGATTCGACCGGATCGCTTGCATTCGGCGCCGGATATTCTCGCGACAGGAAGAGCGCGTTATTCGCGCCTGAGCCACGCGTGGCACCCGTGAGATTGGACAGGACCGGCACGTTCTCCCGATAGCGATAAGTCGTCCGGTCGGGCGCATGGTCGTCGGGATCGAATACTTCATAGAGCGCTCTCGACTGCAAGGTGAGCGCCGTATAGTCGAACACGCGGGCGTCGGCGACCGACACGCTGAAGTCGAGCTGCGTGTCCGTTGCAAGCGTCGCGGTGGCGGGCACGGTAACGATGAAGCCCAGCGCCGTTTGCACGAAGCGGCCGCGCAAATCATCGATGCGCTTTTGCGTCGATGGCGTGGGCGTCGCAATGAGGAGCGGCCGCACGTCATAGTCCAGAAGACGCTCGGCCTGCACGTCGGCGGCCAGTGCATCGAACAACTTCGCACCGTCGTCGAGCCAGTAGTGATGCAGTAGGCGCACCTCGAACAGGCGCACGTAAGAGCTTGTCGTGCGATCGACCATGTCAGCCCGCTCCCGGGTTCTTCTGATAGGTGTCGTTGTAGACGTGCGTAATGACTCCGGCTTCCGATTGCGTGGCCTTGAACTGCATTTCCAGTAGCCGCAGCGTATAGAGCACGAACGGATACTGCTTTCCTCCGAGCGTGCCCCACAAATGGTTCACTTCTTCCATCGTCGGCGAATAGATTTCGAAGATCAGTTTGAACGTTTCGAGTTGATCGAGCGGATTGTCCGGTGCATTGGTCAACATTGATTCTGGCGCGACGGAGTCCTGGTCGAAGAAGTTCGAAAACTGAAAGAATCTGATGGCGCGCGAAAGCGATAGAAGGGCGTTGGTGTAATTCGTATGCGTGGCGACGAGCAGAATGTGAAAATTCAAAAAGACCGGCGGATTACGATAGATGACGCGCAACGTTGCGTCGTTACGCACTTGATTCGATATGTTCTTGAGCGTCTTCTCCTCACGGATGTTAATCATGGAGAAGCCGAGCACATCGCGCGGAATCGCACCCTGATTGGCCGCGCCATTTCCCACACCCTCGGCAATATTGCCGAGCCTGACCTGAGGCGAGACGGAAGGCAGCCCATAGATCTTGTCTAGGTGCCGTTCAAGTTCGTTCGCGACGATAGTCAAAGCGTGCGAAAGCATTCGCCTGCCTCCTTTCAAGTGCGGAGCGTTCTTACGCTGTCTTTCTTCTTACAGACTATAAGCATGCCGAACTACATAAATCGAACTGCCCACCGGTCGAATGCACTCACTCAGCGACTTCTAACTTATGTGCGGATCAGATGCAAGAAGAACAGGATGAAACCTGGTAGTGCCGATCTCATGACCGGAGAGATTTCGCGTCGGTAAGTCGCGAGTGCCACCTGAATGAAGGTTAGGCAGCGAGCGACGCAAGCGCAAATGGCAATACGGGCGCAAGCCGCCAATCTAACGGCATTTTCGGCCTTGTAGAGGCCGTTCGCAGAGCCAGCAGCAGAGCCGCGTTAAAGATATATAGCGTGCTGTGCGTTCAGGCTCGTCGAAAAAAACGTCTTGCACTAATTCGAAAAGCATCTATAAATGGCGCGAAGGTCCGGATTTATTGGTCTGGAAAACGCGTTATTGTTTAGAGCAATGAGGCCCAGAGCGCGATCGTTCGTTATGAAGCTGGATATGATCGTAGGCCACACCTGTAGCGTTTTGTCAACAGCACAATATTGCCACTGTATGCAGTGTGTCTCGCTCGCGCATTACTTGATGCGGTGAGCGAACCGCTCCATTGCTTTCTCTAAGAGTGGCCCACAAGACATCGCGCAGGCTCGGATATGCGCTGGGAGAGGTGCATCGCCGGGGCTTTGTTCGGATGGGGGGTATTGCGAAGTTTAGGCGGATTGTGTAGAAGCACACCATCATAAAGCCAGTCCAGATCATGCCATACAAAGCCAGGCTGAAACAGGGTGAAGCGCGCAAGCGCAAGAAGCCCGGGTACCGGGTGACTGCGAATGCGCGCGCGTACAACCAGAGTCTGAGAAAGCGCGGCATGATCAGCCTCTATGTTGCCGATGACGATCTGAAGGCGCAGTTTATTAACGCGAAAGTCCGTACGCCCGGCGTGTCGGGGCGCGAGCCACTACACCACCGCGTACATCGAGCTTATCTATACGTTCTACCGGCTGTTCGGCTGGGGCATGCGGCAGATCACCGGGTATATGGAAGACTACCGGGCGACCCGGGGGCTGGACATTCCGGTGCCCAGTTCGGGCCAGCTGTGCGACCGGTTCGCGGCGCTCGAGGTGAGTGTCACGCAGCGCTGCGAGCAACTGGCCAGACGGCTCGCGCGCGGCGAAGCAGTGAGCATGATCGTCGACAGCACGGGGCTGAGCTTCGGGCGTGCGAGTGAGTGGTACGAACAGAAGTACGGCAGGAAGGCGACGCAAACACCGTGGCGCAAGATGCATCTGTCGATCGACGGGGAGATGAACATTTACGCGATCAGCATTGCCACCACAGAAGTATCGGATAGCGAAGGAATGGACGCGGTCCTGCCCGCGGATCTGCCAGTCGAGCGGGTAATCGCGGACGGCGCGTACTACAGCATCGAGCGCACCGAAGCGCTCGCGCGCGCGGGCGTGACGCCTGTCATTCCACCGTCGGCTCACGCCGTCGTGCATGGCAACGACCAGACCCGCTGGCATGATCAGATCGTCAAATACATCGATGAGAAAGGCATCTATGCGTTCCACAAGAAATATGGATTGGCGTACGCGCGCTGGTCGAAGCGCAGATCTCACGCATCAAGCGATGCATTGGCGCCACCCTCCTGACGCAGAAGATCGCGTCGCAGGAGAGCGAAGGCGTGATCATCGCCAACATCATTAACCTGTGGAAGTCGTTTGGGAGGCCCGTTTCCGTCAAAAATCTATAGTTGCGTCCGCAGCATGGGAACTCATACCCATCCGAACAAAGCCACGCGACTCCGGACTTTTCACTTGGTCAATATATCGTGATTTGACGGAAGCACCTTGAACCGGATGAGTCGTCAGTCGCCCACTACCTACTT
This sequence comes from Paraburkholderia sp. RL17-337-BIB-A, assembly GCF_046025895.1. Taxonomy (NCBI): domain Bacteria; kingdom Pseudomonadati; phylum Pseudomonadota; class Betaproteobacteria; order Burkholderiales; family Burkholderiaceae; genus Paraburkholderia; species Paraburkholderia sp. RL17-337-BIB-A. Next base: position 513,138 of record NZ_JARESY010000003.1, read on the forward strand.
TTTTGCCGATCACAAACGTGGCTTCGCGCTGCCTAATGACTGTTCGAATATGCTCGCTCTCGCGTAGTTCCTGCAACGGTCGCATGGCTTAATTCGTGTGCACGCGGAAAGATCGTCGGACGCGGCGATAGTCACCGGGGGAAACATCGCTCCTTGAGCGGACACCGCGGGCCAGTGCACCTGCAGCGTCATGTCAGCTACACCATGGTAGGCGAGCAGCGCCCGGCCAATTTGCGATTACTTTCGGACAAGAAATTACTGAAGCTTGCATTTCCTACTCACGCGACTATGGTTTAAAACAATTGCCTTTGAAAAGGCGTCGCGCCACTGACTCGCCCCCCAGGTGAACGGTTTGGGTGATTCTTTGCTGATCTATCTTCTCCGCACCCGACACGTGATCGAACGTTTTTAAACATCTGCCTCTTTAACGATCTTGAACTTTTTTCGAAAAGTGATGATGCCTCACCCGTCTGCTCGTCGGTTAGGAAAAAGCCAGCGTCGAATGATCGGCACAGTACAATGTTCAGGAAGATTGTGCCTGAATGGCGCTCCGCGAATCGCGCGTTTTAATATGTAGTAGTGCTAGTTATGTACATTCGTATGCATCCTTCTGAAGCGCGGCGGGAACAATGTCGACAGAGGTATCTATGCCCATTACATACGCACGATGCGCCATTTCAGTGCTATATCGCCCGGAGCGGCGCCACGCCGTCGGATGAGGGGTGCAAGGTAGCGCCCACGATTGAGGGGAAACGAGAACGTCTAGCAGGGCAAGTGGTCAGCGCTCGAACGCCCAGGCGTGTGATGACTTGTTTCGAAGTCTTGGGCCAACGCCGCCGAACGGCTAGTTCTATAGGAGGGCAACATGGCAAATATCAGGGTTTCAGTGATCAATGCGAGCACGGCTTTGACCGACGACGAGGTGAAGACTGTGCTTCCCGCGCTACAGACTCAGGTTCACCAGCACTTTGCGCCGACATGGGGAATCGACGCAGATCTCACCTTCGTTCCCAAGAAGGCCAAGCCTGCCTTGGGTTCCTGGTGGCTCACAATCCTCGACAACTCGGACCAAGCGGGCGCCCTCGGCTACCACGACGTGACCAACGAGGGGCTTCCGCTCGGTAAGGTCTTCGCCAAGACCGACCAGCAATACAACAGCAAGTGGACAGTGACTGCAAGCCACGAGTTGCTGGAAATGCTCGCAGACCCGGAAATCAACCTCACGGTATTCGTGCAGCCTAGCGCCACGCAGGGCATCCTCTACGCGCATGAAGTCTGCGATGCCTGCGAGGCGGACCAGCTTGGCTATGACATCAACGGAGTAACGGTTTCAGATTTTGTTTTTCCGTCGTGGTTCGAGGCATTCCGCCCGCCGGGAAGCACGCAGTTCGACTACGGAAAGCATCTACAGAAGCCAGTCCCCGCGCTTATGCCCGGTGGTTACATCGGAGCTTTCGACGTGGCATCGGGAGGCGGCTGGAATCAGATCACGGCGCAAGGTCATCCATTAACGTATCAAATGCGTGCCAAGGTGGGAACCCGGAGAGAGCGACGTCGGACGCCGCGTGACCAGTGGCTCAAGAGCGGCGTGGAATTCTGACATACCTATCGGAGGAATTTTGGCGCGGCATTCGCCGCAGCCCCTCCTGCCTTTCGATGAAGGTATTCCCAATCTCAACGCGGAGCACCCAGCAAAATTACTTCGCCACTAGCACGCGACTTGAGGACGCTGTTACACGCAACCTTCTCCGATGACGCGCGCTTTGTGACCGACAGATGTAGCAGCCAAGGGCGCAAAGGGAGACAACGCCAAGGCAGCCTCCGCGTCGCGGGAATTCGTTCGCATGATCTGGCACATTGTCATGGCGGTCATGGCGGTCATGGCCGTAGCGGCGTGCGCGTGCGCATTTGGATAAATGCGTTTGGAAGGATCTTCGCACCACTATGCGGTGCGCCGCCAGTCGAGCCTGCGCCCGCGGGTGCACCACCGGTTGAGTCCGCGCCTTCCGGTGCGCCGCCTGCGTCCCCTGCGGGGCACACTCCATTGCGAAGCGTGCGGAAAACCGCGGGTGGCAAAGTCGAGATGCGGAACGGCAAGGTCGTGAGCCGTCCTTCGTCGCCGCGACCGAGTGGGTCCAGAGGCGTCACAAATGATCACTTTGATGGTTCATTTGCAAGAGATGTTGAACCTGAGCCCGTGTCGCCGCTCGAGCCACCGCCCTTGTACGAGGTGCCCCAGCCACAGGAGATGCCTCACGCGGAACCGGCCTCAACCCCAAAGGCGCCCGCCACGCCCCAGGCAAAAGCCCCAAGCCAGATGAAAGCAGAATTGCCGCCTCTTTCAGGCCGACTGCGCGGGCGAGCCGATGTACCAGAAGAAGGGGAATACGACGAGCATGGATGCTTCTATCTTCCGATTGCAATGCAATTCGGAAGTTATCCATGTCGTGTGGACTGTGCGCGATCGCTCAGCGGGGAGTTGAGGGAATGTCACCAAGCCAGGAGGTGAGTCGGCTGAGTTCGATGCCATGGATCAGTTGAGGAATTTGTACGAAGTCAAGACGGGATACGGCTGGATGAACCGCAAACACTGACGCCGTAGCGGCAATGCATGCGCTTCGGCCGGCGCAATTCGCAGCCGTTCCTTGAGCTGGGCGCGATGACGTGTGACGTTCAACTCCTGTCTGACTGATGCCATGCGCTTCGAACAGCCTCGATCTCGTATGTGATTCACCGTGGGGCATCATATGACACTTGAATGTAAGCAGTGCAAGGCACTGAGTCCGGACGACAAACGGTTCTGCGGGGAGTGCGGTGAGCCGCTGGATCCGGCCTTCGGAAGCATCAGGATCTTGATGAATTCTTTGGTGAATTCTTTGGTGAAGGAGCAGGTGAGGGAGGTGCTGAAGGCTTCAACAATAGCCCATTGTTTGCCGAAATCACCGCTTCCATCTCGCCGGAATACAAGGCGTGGGATTTCAGCAAACGCCGGAGCTTCAATGAACTTCGTCCGGGCATTGCCTACGCGATGCTGGATGGCGGCGAAATCTGGGGCAGCGCATTTTGGGAGATGCGCGAATTGCTCGGGAAAGCCGTCACGGACAAGCTTCTGTTCGATGCGTGGTTCCGGTTTCGTAGCAACGTCGATAAAGATGCTACGGGCGCGGCATTCGTTCGGCAAATAGTTGAGTTAGACCGTTCGAAGAGCAATCCCGCGCATACCGCCCAAATCACAGGGATCTTTGCACGACGGCAGCTGAAGATCACGGAATAGGATGTGATCTGAGCGCGTACACAGTGACGTCGAAATGAAGCTTATGTGTCGTGGTTTCGAGGTATGCGGTCCACGAACGACGCCACTCAGAGGTGCTCTGAGGCGTAAATTGTGTGGTAGGGAGAAGGGTCAGCGGAGATTGGCGGGCATCTTCCACGGCAACAGCGCGTCGTAGTCGTCGACGGTCTTCGCCAGTGGCAGACGTTGGAACAGCCAGGTGAGGTAGCAGTACGGGTCGATGCCGTTGGCTTTTGCTGACTCGACCAGCGAATAAAGATTCGCACTCGCATGTGCGCCAGCAACTGTATCGGCAAACAGGAAGCTTTTGCGTGCGACGACAAACGGGCGAATGGAATTTTCGCAGGGATAATGCCGCCGGTGGAATTATGCCGCGCGCACTGGATTGCCTCACTGCAGATGCCGGCGGCGCTCGGATCGAACGCTTGACGAGCGGCATAATCAAAGCCCCTCGAGGAATGCAAGCAATGAGTCCGGCGGCTGATATCGACCGGGGACTTGCCCGGATCGCGACACATGAGACAGAGCACGTTCCTTGAGTTCCATGTCAGCGTGCAGGTAAATCTGTGTTGACTCGGTAGATTCGTGGCCGAGCCAAAGTGCGATGACACTCAAGTCCACACCTCGTCTTAACAATGTCATTGCAGCGGCGTGGCGTAGCGTGTGTGGCGTGACGTTCTTGAGCTTCAGCGAAGGACAGATCTGCTCTGCGGTCGCGACATGACGCGCAACGAGCCTTTGGAGAGCGTCGGCGCTGAGGCGATTGCCGGTCAGAGCGGGAAACAGCGGATCATCAGGCGCACCGTGTTGTTCCTCGAACCATTCCTTGAGAATCGCGACGACGTCTGGACGCAAAGGCGTACAGCGTGCCTTGCGACCCTTTCCCATGCAGCGAACATGGGCGCCGACTCCCAATTGCAGGTCCCGGTTTCGCAGCGACGTGATTTCGCTGTTGCGAAGGCCGGTCTGGACAGCAAGCAGCAGTAAGGCCCGATCGCGCCGACCGATCCAGGTGCGAACGTCAGGTGACGCTATAAGCGCACTGACCTCGTCATCCTTGAGGAACTCGACGGGGTGATGTTCACAACGCTTTGCCGGCATCGCGAGGACTCGCTGGCAGTGTAATGCGAGCGCCGGCTCATTTAATGCCACGTATTGAAAGAAGGCATGAAGCGCGGAAAGACGCGTATTGCGCGTACGCGGAGTATTGCCTCGGTCACGCTCGAGATGATCGAGAAACCTCGAGAGGAAGCGGACATCAAGGTTCTCCGCCAGCAATGAGGAAGGCGCTCGCTTGAACTGCTCTGAAGCGAACAGAAGCAGTAGGCGAAATGTATCGCGGTAACTCGCGACTGTGTGTGGGCTCGCGCCCAGCTGGCCTAATAGCCGATCGGTAAAGAACCGTTGAAGTAGCGGGGCCAACGTTGGCGTATTCATACCCGGCCTCTCGACACATGAGAGCCTAGCCGCTCGGCGGCCAGGCCAAGCAGTTCCGGAACTCCTTCGACGTACCAGTAGGTGTGCCCCACGTCTACGTGACCAAGGTAAGTGGCCAACTTCGGCAGTTCCAGGCCTACGTCCAAACACCTCGGTACCAATCGATGAGCGTTCGTGTGGCGAAGCTGTGACGGATATCCTGCAATCTGGGACCGTGGCCGACGCGCCCATTCCCAACGTCGACACGCAAGCCGACAGTACGAGAAACCTTCGCGAAGGTACGGCGAACGGATGTTGCATTAAGTCGCCTTCCGCGCTCCGATAGGAAGAAGGCTTCGCTGCGCAATTGCGGAGCGCATTCAATCCTTCGCTGTTGATATCGCTCAAGCGCCAGTCGCGTGGATTCGGAGACTGAGGTAGCCTGACTTTTTAAGACACTCCTTTTTGATAAACTTTATCAATGGGAGCACAGATGACGAAACCAAGAACATACACGCCAGAGCTTCGTGAAGAAGCTGTAAAGCTTGTGCTTGCACAGGGCCTGACGCTGGATGAAGCGGCGAAGCGAATTGCCATTCCGATGGGGACTTTGGCCACGTGGGTCAAAGCAGCCAAGCGTGGCAATGGCGCCGTGACGGCGCCAGGCAGTCGTACGGTTGCCGAATTAGAAGCCGAGGTAGCCAGACTACGTAGGGAACTGGCGGAGACCAAGATGGAGCGAGATATCGTAAAAAAAGCGGCAGCGTATTTTGCGCAGGAGTCGCTGCCAAATACGCGGTCATGAATACGATGCGACTCGATTATCCAATTGCTGTCCTGTGCCGTGCCTTTAAGGTTTCGCGCAGCGGCTTCTATGTCTGGTCTAAAGGTAAGCTGTCTCCACGTGCGCAGGTTGATGAACGCCTGAAAGTCGCCATCAAGGCTGTGCACAAGCAGAGCCGCGAGACCTATGGCACGCGACGCGTGAAGCCTGAGCTTGAGGCACAAGGCTTTATAGCCGGCCGCGACCGCATCGCTCGCCTGCGCCGAGAGCTCAATCTGCGGTGTAAGCAGAAGCGCAAATTCAAAGCCACGACGAATTCGAATCACAACTTGCCTGTCGCCGACAATCTGCTGAACCAGACGTTCGCGCCAACGCGGCCAAACGAAGCCTGGGTGACAGACATCACCTATTGTGCCACCGACGAGGGATGGCTCTACGTCGCCGGTATTAAGGACGTCTTCACCTGTGAGTTGGTTGGATACGCCATGGGTGAGCGCATGACACAAGGACTCACGGCGCAAGCTCTGTGGCGTGCTGTGCGCAACAAACGCCCCGAGAAAGGCCTGATTCATCATTCGGACCGTGGGAGTCAATACTGTGCTCATGACTATCGGAAGCTGGTTGAACAATTCGGCATGCAGGCCTCAATGTCGCGTAAGGGCAATTGCTTTGACAATGCTCCGATGGAAAGCTTCTGGGGCAGTCTAAAAAACGAACTGATACATCACCATCGCTACGCCACGCGTGCCGACGCGAAGGCAGCAATTCAGGAGTACATCGAAAGCTTTTATAACCGCCAACGGCGCCACTCACGCCTAGGCAATGTTCCGCCAGCGTTGTTTGCCGAAGCGTTCAGCAAACAACAACAGGCGGCTTAAGAAAAGAGTGTCTGCTGTTGACAGTACACCTCACCGCACGCAGTCCCGACGGCGAAGACAGTTCCGCTGCCGCACTCATGAGGCGGGTTATCTCGTCGTCCGAGAATATGTACGGCAGTTTGCGACGTCTTCTTCCGGCGATAAGACGTGGAGGTGGCACCTGCGTAAGTGGTTCGCTAGCGCTGAGCCAGCATGCGAATCGCCTTACCATCGTAAGTCGTCGTGCCCATGTGGCATGTTGTACACCCTGAGGTTGCATGGCCCACTGCATGGCCAGCTTTGTGGTGATGAGTCGCGCTCCCTTACGCTCCATGAAGTCGACGAAATATCCGAGCGTTTGTGCGGGCTCCTGATACTTGGTTCCAAACGCACGGCGCAGATCAATGTATTGCTTCAGTGATTCACGAAGAGTGGTCATCACATGTCTCCCGGGACAGGCCAAGGCTTCGCCACGGCACGTAGTGCCTCGCAAGAAACCTTCGTATAGATCGCGGTGGTGTTCTCCGTGCGATGTCGCAACACCTCGGCGATTTGCGAGAGTGATGCCCCATGACGGATCATTTGTGTCGCGAGGCTGTGCCGCAGCAAATGGGCCGCTCCGCGACTTGTTCTCTCGATTCCCGCACGCGCAAGCGCCTGACATACGATCTGGCCGATGGCCCCCGGCCCGGCCAGTTCACCACACGGAGCTTTCTCTCGTAGAAAAACGCGTCGCGATCGACAGATGCCGCGATCCTCACGAAGGTATGCCGCCAGCGCTTCGCCAACATCGGGAAGTAGGGGCAAACATTGCACAGCCCGTCCTTTGCCGTGTATTGTGATCTCACCGGTTCGCCAATGGAGATCGTCAAGCTCAAGTGCCGCAACTTCCCCGGGACGCAAGCCAAGCCGTGCAAGTAAAAGCAGGATTGCGCGATTGCGGCGCCCACTTGACGTAGGCCGATCGGTGGTCGCCAGCATTCGCTCGACCTGTTCAGGCGTAAGAAACGCGGGAATCTCTGCGTGGCGCCAGCGACGTACGGTAGGAACGCAAACTGAGAGATCACGTTCTATGTGACCGTGAATGAAAAGAAATCGGCAAAACGATCGGAGTGCTATAGCGAGCAGGCGCGAATACTCGCTTGAGTGGTTTCTGGCGTGGTCCAGAAGGAAACTTCGGATTGCAGCTGCACTGAACCAGTCCGCCGCATCGACATTGATTCCAACTGCTCGCTCGGAGAGAAATGCCCGGACAAAGGGCGAATAGACACGAACCGAACATTCGGTCAATCCACGATCAGAGCGCAGAAATTGAGTGTAGGCTCGCAACAGTTCGTCGGCGCGAGAATCAACGTTCGCTGATATGGTCGGCGTCGCAAACTCAGTTTGCGTGCGAAGATACCTGAACAGATGCGTCAAAGTGCGCCGTACGAACGACAGCCTGTAGGGTCCGGCGCGGTACAAGCATGACGAGAACACTTCGATGTCTTGGTCTTTGAGAACAGTCATCACGGGCTTCTCGGACCGAATCCATTGCGCGAACGCGGCAATCACTCGCCGTTTCTTACGAAGCGTGGACGGAGCGTAGTCAACCGAACGAAGGTAATTGAGATAGCGTTCGACAAATTCGTCGAACGTATGAGCCGTCGGAACTCCGGCGGCCGGTGGGTGGGTATCTACGGACATGATGCACCTCCTTCTCTGGCGTCAAGCCAGTTAAAGGAGAGCCCAAGAATTATGCCGCGTCAATGCTCGGTCCGAGCGCACACGACGTGGTTTGGGTGCTTCCAGCGCGGCATAATTCGACCGGCGGCATTATGCCTGTCATGCCGCTAGCGGCATGACAGGGATTGTTCGATATAGGCCAGTTGCCGTTCTCGATGTATCGGATCAGCTTGGGCCACTGCCCATGCAGATAGGTTAGCGCCTTGCCGAGTAAGCTTTGCGGCACGACGCCGGGCAACTGTTCAAGCATCAGCTTTTCGATGGCATCGAGCACGCGTGCACTGTATCGTCGTCGCAATCGCTGTCGTCGTTCAGCCGCCCACGTTTCACTGCGCGCCTCCGCCGCGAACAGCTTGCCGATCAGTTTGATGAAGCGTGTGGCGAGCAGATCGGGGGACCGTGCCGCCTTGGGCACGTTATCTTCGGCCTTGACCAGATACCGTCTCGCATGAGCCCAGCATCCGAGGTGCACGAGCTGATACTGTTGTGCGATGCTGTTGTAGGGCTCGTATCCGTCGGTCATCAGAACCGCGCCCTTGCGGATGCCGGCGAACAGTTTGTCGGCCAGCTTCGCGCCGCGACCAGCCGTATAGGCGAAACAGCGGATGGGCGTTCCCGATCCGGTCATTTGCGACCAGAGATAGCTCTTGGTTTGCGGCTTGCGCCCTTCTTCCTTCAGGACCTGGAACGTCGTCTCGTCGCAGTAGATCACGTCAGCATCGAGCAACGCGTCGCGCATCAGGTTGATAACAGGCTGCGTCGCGAGACCGACGCGGACCATGCTCGCTGCGAGCGTGTTCGACGAGATGTCGCCACCGAAGCGTCGCAGCAGGCCCGCCTGGCGATAGATCGGCATGCCAAACTGATACTTGCCGGAGGCGACCCACGCGAGCGCCGATTCCGTCAGCAGTCCACGCGGGATGATGCGCAGTGGCGCCGGCGTGACCTTGATGCCAAGATCGCAGCACGGGCAGGCATACTTGACGCGCTGGTGCTGGATGACGCGAAGCTGTTCGGGGATCACGTCGAGCTGCTCGCTCGTTTCGACGCCGATCTCGACGAGCGCGTGGCCGTCGTGGTTGCAGAAGCGTTCGGCTTCGGCAAGTTCGTGCCGAACGAATTCGCGCGGCAGATTGGGATCGAGCGGTTTGCGATGACCGCGCTTCTTGCGCGTATGCGCGGCGATCGTGGTTTCGGGAGTATCTTCCTGCGCGGGTGTCGCGTTCGTGCCGAGCACTTCGGCTTCGTTGAACAGACCGGGCTGCACAGAAGCTCGCACTTCGCTCTTCGGGCCGAATAGCTCGCGACGGTAAGCACGCAGTCGTTCCTCGGCGAGATCGCGCTCCGCCGTCATGAGGCGCAGTGCACTGCGTAACTCGTCGCGCTCTTTCTGAACGGCACCATGTTCCTCACGCATCGCGAGGAACATCCTGAGTTCGTCGGCGTCAATGGTCACGTTGATCGGCATGCCACTTAGACCGGCACGCCGATAACGTGTTCAACTCACGCGAGCATAATGGCGTTTCCGATGCCGCTGAAGAGCAGCAATGTCGGCACCTTCGAGAAGCCAGTGCAGCAGATTGACGGTCAACGTCACGACTTCGGTTTTGCTGTCAGGCCAGACGAAGCGGTCATTGGCCTCGAGTCTCTTGAGCATGAGCCAGAAACCGTTGTCCTGCCAGCCCAGGATCTTGACGCGATCGCATCGCCGGTTGGTAAAAACGTAGAGCGAGGAATCCATCGGATTCAGGCGCATCGCCTGTTCGACGAGAATCGACAGACTGTTCATTCCGTACCGGAAATCGACGGGATCGCGGTGCAGATACACCTTCAGATTTTCGTCGAACCGGAACACGGCATCCTCCCGAACATCTGGACCACGGTGCTCAGTTCGTCGATGCTCGCTGCACTGAGATCAAGCTCCACGCCATTCGACAGTCGCACATGCAGCGAAAGCGTGATCGGCGCAGTTGCAGTCAACACGAGTGGCAACGGCGGCACCGATGGTGCTGAGACGACCGGCACAAATGCAGAGGGAGACGGTGCGGACAAGAGGTGCTTACGTGAGCCCGCAACGTCGATCGATACGTCATCCACGCCACGACGAAAGTCCTCGTGGGCAATCACGTCGACGGAAGATGACGGTAGATCGCGCTCGCCGGCGCGCGTTTCCTGCGATGCCCATGCGATGCCTTTCTCGCGCTCCATCAGGTACCTTGTGATCCATTTGCGCAGCAGGTTAGCGTTGATCCCGTGCTCCTGTGCCAAACGGGCGACCGACGCGCCTGGTCGCAACGCGGCCTCGATCAGTACGCGCTTGCCTTCCTCGTCATAGCGACGGCGCCCGTCGCGGCTTTGACGAACTACTTTCAACTCTGAGTCTTTGCCAGTCATAGGTGTCCACCTCCAAAATAGGTGGACACCTATGCTCCTCGCTCAGAGCGTCGTTGGGTAGACGCCGAATATGGATCGCTTACGTTTCGAGTGACTGGCGTACGGATTGACAAGCTTAAAGTGATCAATTTTAGTGAGTGAACTATTTAGTTCACATCGTGCGTTGTCGCTGGCTGCTCACTTGTCTGTTGGCTTCGCCACTTGAACCTCTGTGTTCGCCGACCAGCGCGCTGCATCGCCCGCGATGGCGCAACCGGGCGAAGCCGCGTGCGGCGAATTCAGGGCGACGGACAAACGTTGTGAACTGCAGCGTATCTTACGGTGGGCAAATCGACCATCGTGGCGACAAATCGCGAGTGGCCGCTTTCTCAGACAAGCACTTTGCATAAAACCGAATTTAGTCTATATTCGGTCTAAGCGAAGCGACAAACCGAGGATCACACATGCGTCTGGCAGACCACGTAAAGCCAATCAGCTACCTGAAAAGCGATGCAGCGCAGATTGTGAAGGATCTGACGGCTTCCGGCGAGCCGCTGCTCATTACGCAGAACGGTGAAGCCAGGCTCGTCGTTCAGGACGTGCAAAGCTATGAGGACACGCAGCAAACGCTGGCGTTGCTCAAGATTCTGGCCTTGGGTCAGAAAGACATCGAACAGGGGAAATTCAAGGACGCGGATGCGTTTCTCGCGGAGCTCGACGACCTTGACCGGAAGGAACAGATCGGCTGATGGCGCAGACGAAGTTCAAGCTCCTGATACTTGAAGAGGCGCAGGAGGATACGAAGGATCTGCGCCGGTACATTCTCAGGAGTTTCGGTACCGAGACGTGGAACCAGACGTCCAAGCAGCTTGCCCTCACGTTTGGAAACATCAGGCAATTCCCGCAGAGCGGTTACGTTCCAGCGGAGCTTTCAGATTTTGGCGGTCTGAACTTCCGCGAAGCGTTGAGCGGTCAGAACCGGGTTATCTATGAGGTGCGCGGTGACACGATTTACATTCACGTCGTCACCGATACGCGCCGCGATTTACGCACGCTTCTTCAGAAGCGACTACTGCGTTCGCGCTGATAAACACAGGATTGGCTGTGTTTTCAAGGTGCCATGCCGGGGTGCTCGCCCGGGATCGGCCACACGGCGTCTCCCGAGAAAGCTCACCGTCATGACGAATGTCGATTTTCAATATGAGACTACCCGTCAATGCCGGCTGACACGCTACAAAACAAAAACCCGCGTGCAACAAAGGGATTGCGGGAATGTGGGGCGCGCAACAAACGCTCCATGATGGTCTTCGTTCACGGACGCCGGGCGTAGCTGAATCGTTAAATCGTTGACGACCGCGCTGCTTGCAACTTCTGGTAGATTTATCGTTACGCGGCGCAGTACAAATACAAAGACCGCGAATGATCTCGTTGAGGTGCGTCATGGAAGTTCTTGATCGCGCGCCCGTCGTCTCGCCGGACGGACGCACCGTGGTTTTCATCCTGTCGGCCCGCGGCCGCAACGTCGAAGGCGCGGTTGCGCGTGTCGCACTCGAAGAACATTTCTGGCTCTCGCCTGACGCCGACGCGGCACGCACACTCAAGGCATTTGAAAACGGTCGCAACCGCATCGTCGCGGTCACACAAAGAAAGTTACTTGCGCGGCCGGACGAGCCGCTGTGGCTGACCGCCAACGACTTCGTGACCCGGTAACCGACCGTTGACCGAGGATGACGGTCGCGTCCATGTCCGTCTGATAGACACATAAAAAGCACGCTCGTGCTGTCGAGGCCAGATTCAGATGTCCGCTTTCTGGCCAGATAGAAATGTCCGGGTTTAAGGGTTCCGGCTTTGCTTCTCATGGGTTAAAGATCACGCAGTGTCGAAGACACCGTTCTGAATGGGCAGGGCGCTTACGCCTGTTCCACCGTCTCTTGCAGACCGTCGGCCAGGTTTGCGGGGTTGCGGTTGTGCCTGTCTTTGCCGGGCAAGATCCACAATCGTATGTTCGACGTCGGCCTGCGTGAACTCGCGTTGTTTCTTCTTGCCCGTCGAACGACTTTGGCCTTTGGTTGGAGCGCCCAGATGCGTTCGGGAAGGTGCCTTGCCGATGCGCTGGTTATCGCGTTGTGCCTGAATCGCCTGAGAGACCTGAAGCACGTGGCCCAGTCGCTTGTGTTCAACGACGGCGGCCTGATCGATCTCTGCCAGCCGGTCGTACTGCCTGCACGTCAGAACACGGCCGTCCACCCGGAGTTCGATCCGCGCATCCGGGTACTCCCAGACCTCGATATATCGATCAATCAGCTTGCGGTGCTCCGGCGTATCCTCGAGCAGGTACATGACCTTGTCGTATTGCACCGTCAGCGACTTCGTCACTTTGCGCGGCTCGCGCCAGGTGAGCACCAGATCAAGGCTCTCGTCAGCGCGAAGCGGCCTATGTGCGTCGAACTCGCTTCTGGGCGGCCTGGCGAAACGCGCGTTGTAGGCCGCCATGAAGGCAGGCGCGTATGCATTGGCCTGGGCGAGCGTGCTGATGCCACGCAGCCGCAGTTCCTTCACGAGGCGATCCTGCAAAGTCAGATGTGCGCGCTCGACGCGCCCCTTGGCCGGACTGCTGTTCGCGCAGAACGTGTCGATATTCAGTTCGTACATGGCGCGGCCGAAGTGGGTCACGCTATTACCATCCTTGTTCGCCCCAGTCTTGCGAAACACGCTGTACTTGTCGCTGTACAACGCGCCCGGTTTGCCGTGCTGTTCGATGTACGCACGCGTCGCTTCAAAGTAGCTGAACGTCGACTCGGTCTGCGTGAAATGCAGCGCCATCAACCGGCTCGTCGCATCGTCGACGTACACCAGCAGGGCGCACGCCGGCGCCCGATCCTCGAACCACCGGTGATCGCTGCCATCGATCTGCACCAGTTCGCCCAGACACGCACGACGGGCACGTGGCTGGTAGATCTTTGGCGGACGTTGACGGCGCGGCACCCACAGATGGGCATCCATCATCAATTGCCGGAGCGTTTCCTTCGCCAGGCGGATGCCGTGGCATTCACGCAGCTTCTCGCACGCCAGCGTGGGTCCGAAATCGGCGTATCGCTCCCGCACGATCGCCAGCGCCCGCTGGGCCAGCTCGTCGTCCAGTCTCCGGTTCCCGGGCATGCCGCGCTTGCGCGAGACCAGTCCAGCCGCGCCAGCCTCGCGAAACCGCGTCACCAGACGGCGTATCTGCCGCGTCGTCAGTCCGAGACGTTCGGCTGCACGCCACGGCTTGAGCCGTCCGTCCATCACGTCCTGAATGACCTTGAATCGGTCCAATTCCCGCATCGTCATAGTTATCCGTTCTGTCACAGCCATCGAACTCTCCAGCGCCGGAAAAACGGCAGCTGGCTAGCATACGACGGCATCAAAAGCGGACATTTCTATGCGGCTAAAAGCGGACATTATCATCTAGCCGCTACAAGTTCATGTCGAGGCCATTCTGAAATGTCCGGGTTTGGACTTTTTAGAAATGTCCGGTTTTGAAGTTCAGAAATATCTACTTTTAAGGGCTTTAAAGCACCGAGCCAACCCGAGTTCCGGCAGTTCTCAGGATCGCCTCATTCAGCTCTTCACGCGTCAGTTCCCGCTGCTTGCGGGTGCCTACCTTGCGCTCCTTCGGTCGGGGTGCTTCGCCCTGGTTGGTCCGCGATGGCGAGCCCGACGCCCGCCGGTCATCACGCTGCGCCTGGATCACCTGCGCCATCTGCAACGTGTGCCCCAGCCGCTTGTTGTCAACCACCGCCGCCTGGTCAATCTCGGAGAGCCGGTCGTAGCGGACACAGGGCAGGGCAGCACCATTCACCCGGATCTCGATGCGCCCGTCCGGATACTCGAACACGTCCAGATAGTTGTGAATCAGGCTGCGGTTTGCCACCGTGTCTTCAAGCAGATAGATCACCCGGTCGTACTGCACGGTCAGCACCTTCGACACGCGCCGCGGCACGCGACATGTCAGGATCAGGTCAAGATCGTCATCCGTCCGCAGCGGCCGGTGCGCGTCGAACGTGCTCCTGGGCGCCTTGCCAAACCGGCCGTTAAAGTCGGCGATGAAGTGGGGCGCATAAGCGTTGGCCGCCTCCTTCGTGCTGATGCCACGTAGCCGCAACTCCTTCACCAGTCGGTCCTGCAACGTGAGATTGGCGCGCTCGACGCGCCCCTTGGCCTGACTGCTGTTGGCACAGAACGTATCCACATTCAGCTCGTACAGCGCCCGGCCAAACTGCGTCACGCCCTTGCCAGGCGTCACCGAATGGCTGTTGCAGTGAAACACGCTGGCCTTGTCGCTATACAGCGCGACCGGCTTGCCATGCTGTTCCAGGTAGCGGCGCATCGCCTCGAAGTAGCTGAAGGTCGATTCGGTCGCCGTGAAGTGCAGCGCCATCAGCCGGCTGGTCGCATCGTCGATGAATACCAGCAGCGTGCAGGCCGGCGCGCGGTCCTCGAACCAGCGATGATCGCTGCCGTCGATCTGGATCAGCTCGCCCAGGCATGCGCGGCGGTTTCTCGGCTGGTGGAGTTTCGGCGGCCGCTGCCGGCGTGGAATCCATAGCCCGGCATCACGCATCCAGCGCCGTACCGTTTCCTTCGCCAGCGCCAGCCCGTGACATTCACGCAGCTTCTCGCAGGCCAGCGTCGGTCCGAAATCCGCGTAGCGCTCACGCACCAGCGCCATGGCCCGTGCACGCAGATCAACCGGCAGCTCGCGGTTGCTCGGCTGGCCACGCCGCGCCGAAATGAGTCCCGCCGGTCCTGCAGCCTCGTAGCGCCGCACCAGCCGGCTGACCTGACGCTCGCACAGCTGCAGCCGCTCAGCCGCCAGCACGACCGTCAGCCGCCCCTGGACGACCGCCTCGATGATCTTCACACGCTCGAGCTCGTGCATGCTGATCGTGATGAATCCACGTCCGTTCATGGTCGGGCTCCGGGCTGGCTGTGATGCCGCAGCATGCGCTACAGCGGCCGGTCCGGAGCCGGGAACCGGACATTTCTAATGAGCCAGAACCAGACATTACTAAAAAGCTCTGACAAGTTCATGTCAAAGCCATTTCAAGATGTCGTTGCTGGAGCTAAATAGAAATGTCGTATCTGGCACCGGTGCTGAGTCTCTTTTTATGGGTTAAAGCTCAATGCAGTGTTGCAGGACAGCACGTGAACGGGCAGGGCGTGTCAGTCCGTTCAGTGGGTGCCTGCAGACCGCGGCCCGGGTTTGCGAGCCTTGACCGCGATCGTGACCGGCTTTGCCGATAACTGCGTCAGCGTTGCATTGACATCTTCCCGTGTGAACTCGCGCTGCTTCTTCGTGCCCGGTTCGCGCTGATTGCGTCCGGCGGCCAGCCCACGATGCGTGCGTGACGGTGAACCCGAAGCGCGCCGGTCATCACGCTGTGCCTGCAGCGCCTGCGCCACCTGCAGTGCGTGCCCCAGCCGCTTGTGCTCGATCACCGCGCCCTGATCGATCTCCGACAGCCGGTCATAGGGGACGCAGGGCAGGGCAACGCCATCCGCCCGCACCTCGATGCGCCCGTCCGGATACTCCCACACGTCGATATACCGGTGGATCAGTTTCCGGTTCGCCGGCGTGTCCGCCAGCAGGTACATCACGCGGTCGTACTGCACCGTCAGCGACTTCGTCACGCGCCGCAGTTCGCGCCACGTCAGCAGCGCGTCCAGATCCTCATCGTCGCGCAGCGGCCGGTGTGCGTCGAACGTGCTCTTCGGCGGTTTCGCAAAGTGCGCGTTGTACGACGCGATGAAGGCAGGCGCATACGCATTGGCCGCCGCGATGGTACTGATGCCGCGCAGCCGCAGTTCCTTCACCAGCCGGTCCTGCAAGGTCAGGTGCGCCCGCTCGACGCGGCCCTTGGCGGAACTGCTGTTCGCGCACCACGTGTCGATGTTCAGTTCGTACATCGCGCGGCCAAAGTGCGTCACGCCCCGGTCGCCGGTCTGCGTGTGCGTCGGCCGGAACACGCTGGCCTTGTCGCTATAGAACGCGACCGGCTTGCCGTAGCGCTCCAGATACCCACGCGTCGCCTCAAAGTAGCTGAAGGTCGATTCGGTCGCCGTGAAATGCAGCGCCATCAGCCGGCTGGTTGCGTCGTCGACATACACCAGCAGCGTGCATTGCGGTGCCCGTGCCTCGAACCACGGATGCTCGCTGCCGTCGATCTGCACCAGCTCGCCCAGACACGCGCGCCGGGCCCGCGGCTGGTAGAGCTTCGGCGGGCGCTGCCGGCGCGGAATCCATAAGCCCGCATCGGTCATCAGATGCCGCACGGTTTCCTTCGACAGCGTGATCCCATGGCATTCGTGCAGCTTCTCGCAGGCCAGCGTCGGCCCGAAATCGGCGTAGCGTTCACGGATGATCGTCAGCGCCCGCACAGCCAGTCCTTCATCCAGTTTCCGGTTGCCCGGGCGATCGCGTCGGCCCGAGCACAAACCGGCGGCACCCGAAGCCCGATAGCGGATCACCAGCCGCTCGACCTGGCGCACGCTCAGCCCGAGCCGTTCAGCTGCGCGCCCGGGCTTCAGTCCCAGCTCCACAATCGCCTGAATCACCTTTAAACGGTCGAGTTCGCGCATGTTCAGTGTCACCAGTTCGGCTGCACGCATGGCGGGCTCCCGCAATCAGACCGGAAACGCCGAGCATGGCACCCGCTGCAAAACACGACATCTGTAAATAGCCAGAACACGACATTCTCATATTGCCGCTACATGTCAATTGTTGATAATTGTATTTATGTAATATTGATTAGGAAAACTTGATTGATTCGTAAGGCCGTTGGTAGGTGTAATTTTACTTCTAAAAGTTTTCTGCCTCTTTTGAATTCTCAGTGGGTGGTTTGGCGGGTCAAGGGCGGGCATAAGCCCGGCGCAGCGAACCCTTGAGGCGCCTGATTCGATAAGCTGAGTCATGGCTGGTTGCGGCAGAATGCTGCAACCAGCCATGCAAGACGAATCGAACAATGACGAACCAACTATTTGAAGCCGCCCTGGGAATCAAGGCACCGTGGTACGTACAAAGCGTCGACTTTGATACCGGCAAACGCCAACTCACGATTGCCGTGGACTTCGTCGCGGGCAGTCGGTTTGCCTATGCTGGCGTAGCCGGCGAGCACCCCGTGCACGACACGCAAATCAAGCGTCTGCGCCATTTGAATTTCTTTCAACACGAGTGCTATCTGGAAGTACGTGTGCCGCGTGTGCGCTTGCCGGACGGCTCGGTACGGTTGGTGGAACCTGATTGGGTCGGCCAACTCAGCGGCTTCACGTTGCTGTTCGAGGCGCTCGTGCTGATGCTCGCTCAGCAGATGCCGTTTGCTGCCGTGGCGCGCATCGTCAACCTGTCGTGGCACCGGGTTCACGCCATCTGCTCGCGCTATGTGGAACTGGCGCTCGCGTCGGCGGACCTGTCGGAGGTGACGACGGTGGCGATTGACGAAACCTCGTACCGGCGCGGTCATGAGTATCTGACATTGGTGGCCGACATGCAGGCGCGGCGCGTCGTGTTCGTGACGACCGGCAAGGATGCCAGCACAATTGAAGGCTTCGCGGCCTATCTTGTCCAACACGGTGGCAAGCCCGAGCAAGTTGACTCGGTCAGCATTGACATGTCACCGGCCTTCATCAAGGGCGTAAATGAGCATCTCCCCGATGCGCGGCTGACCTTCGACAAGTTTCACGTCGTCGCTCACGCGTCCAAGGCGCTCGATACCGTGCGTCGACAGCAACAGAAGGTCGACCCGGAACTCAAAGGTATGCGCTGGACGCTGCTCAAAGACTCGAACAAACTCAACCTGGCGCAATTGACCGACCTCGAGGCGCTCGTCAGTCAGTACACCACGAAGCGCACCGCGCGCGCATGGCTATATCGCGAGCAACTGCGCGAGATTCTTGAGCGCAAGCAAATCAATGTCGTCTCCGACATGCTGCAGCAGTGGTGCACCAACGTTATGCGTTCGAAGGTCGAACCGATGAAGGACGTGGTGCGATTGATTCGCCGACACTTTGACGGCATCGTCGCCTGGACCCAGACCCGCCAGACGAACGGCTTCATCGAAGCCATCAACGGACTGTTTCAGGCCGCCAAGCGCAAGGCACGCGGATACGCTCGCTTCGAAACCATGCGAACGGTCCTGTTTCTCATCGCAGGCAAACTCGACTTCTCCGCCTTCAACTCGCATGCCCGCTGAAGGCCGTCACCCACTCCGTTTTCAAAAGAGCCAGTTTTTTGCGGCGAAATTCCGCTCTAAAGAACGGTACTCGCTACGCTCCGGGTTGTGCACGAAACTGTTCCGCCGACATGGCATCACGAGCTGCTTCAAGTAGAGTTCAATGATGGCGTATATTCCGTCTTCGAAGGGGGGCGGGTCGTCCGTCGGCAGTCGATGCTGGAGGACGCACGAGCATGACGCAGCGCTTTCCTAGCGGAAGGTGATTTCGTCGTTAGACTGCGGGACGGTTGACTCTTCGAGAATGGCGCGAATGAGGTATTTCGTTTCCATGCGCTAACCCGTCGTGGCCGGAAAGAAAGCCAGCGGCCCGACTTTCTGGCGGTAGAACAAAAAACAGAAGCCGCTGGATCTCGAAGAAAGGCAGTGGCGGTGGCGGTGGCGGAGTGTACGTGTTGTTCAAGATCGCGGCCGGCATCTCAGGGATGGAACATATATCGGGCGACGGTTTGGAAGTGTTTCCTGCTGCGCGTCATGCAGAGGCAACCGCGAAAGTTGACTGATCAAAACACGGGTGGCTCAGTCGAGTCACGCTCTGGATCCTTCGCCTTTGCCGCCTCGATTTCTTGCTCGTTTTTGCGGCGCAACTCGGCAAGCGAAGCGAATCAGTTTTTGGCGAACGAACCGGCGAGAGGCAGGCCTTCAGCGTATTGTCGCCCCCTGACGTCAACACCCGGGCGGGGCAGCGCAACTTCGCACTGGCCCAGTACCTTTTCGCGCATTTTGTGACGACCGGTCGCGTGACGGATTGCATCGCGCGTGACGCTGAGGCAGGGATTGATCTTGTCCTTCCATTCCGCCTGGAAATTACTCACGTTGACTTCCCGGTTCAGGTTGATCGTATGGCGCAGTACCAGTGCGGCGATGATGTCCTTCTGGAATGCGGCGTCTTTGCCGGCGTACTCATTGCTCATCCCGTTTCTCCTTCAGTTGGTGAAGCGCCATTGTGCAACGGGATTCCGTCAGCGCAAGAGGCTGTCAAGCCATTGTTTTAGCTGGATTTCCCAGGACACAAATCCGATTCCTCCCCCGTACATATGGGCGCGAGGCGAGGAACGCTATGACTATAAGCGCCCGGTCATCTGACCATGCCTCGATTGACTACCGGCCATAGCCGACGTTCCTTGCGCTGCACAACTCAACCGCGTTCATCAAAGCGGACTGGTCCGTCCGGTTGCGGCAAGTCAGTCGGCGCGTTCACGAAAAGAATGCTGCGGCCGATGCGCCAGCCTGCCGACCGTGAAGGCGTGCGGCTCTTCCGGGTCGCCTGCGCGCGACCTACCCGAAACTGAAAACAGCGACGCTGACGGCCAGTACGGGATGGGATACCGGGCGAGTTGACGACATGAAGCGGACCGCGCCGATTGAGGGGCTGTACAGATTAACGGACAGTGCACCGCCTGCTAGCCCGTGTGTGCCCTTCGAACCAGAGGACGAGCCCAACACCCCTGTGCAACTGTTGCAGCCCTACCAGATACGGGCGATCCCGGTGGCAACCAACCGCTTCGCGCTGCAAAGGTGGCACCGCTACTGAACTGGCGGCATGACTCTGTGATCGATCCGGCCTGCACGCTGGTTGACAGGCCGTGCAGCAGTTACGTGCACATGACACTGCGTGCGACCACGGCGACCGGGCTGGAGTATGCGAACGACCCGGTCGAGGGGTCGACGTCGCGCATGGTCGAGGAGTTTCAGTATCTCGCGGTGCGCCGCGGGTATATCGGTCTCGTATTGCGTGGAGCCCCTGCACGGTCTGAAGAAAGTATTTACTTTGCAACAGGACGACCGCAAGCATTTGATTTTCGCCAGTTAATTGGTAGAATTTCGCCAATTGAGCGACTATGTAAAGCACGGAGGTAAAAGGGATGACGAACAAAACTGCCGAATCAAGCGATATCGAAGCGGATTTCGCCAATTTGGCGGGTTTGCTCATCGATGAAGCATATGATGATGGCCGCTTGTTTTTGGCGAAACTCGTCCGCAAGTATCGAACCGTACGGCCGTCGCTCGCTGATCAATTAAATCTTTCGTTGCGTCGTTCAAACTTGCGCGCCTCTGGGTCATCTGTTTTGCGCCGAGCTCACCCCGAGCCCGCGGAGCCAATTCCCGTCGATGCAGACACAAAAATGGCGCTACTTCGCGTCTTCGACGATCGGAAGGGGATTGAGCATCCTCTTTTGGGCGAGAGCTTGTTTCGTCAGATCTCCGGCATCATCAGGGAGCGCGTCGAAAGGAAGAAACTGGAAGACAGGGGGATTCGCCCAACGCGATCTGCAATCCTCGTTGGCCCGCCAGGAGTTGGGAAGACACTTTCCGCGCGTTGGATCGCTGCAGAGCTAGGTAAGCCGCTCTGGGTATTAGACCTTACGACCGTAATGAGCAGTATGCTCGGAAAGACTGGCAATAACCTGCGCCTGGTCTTTGATCACGCACGAGCCAATGACTCAATTCTTCTGCTTGATGAAATTGATGCTATCGCGAAGCGGCGAAGTGATGATTCTGACGTTGGGGAACTAAAGCGACTCGTCACCGCTATTTTGCAAGAAGTCGACAACTGGCCTGACTCGAGCTTGTTGCTCGCTGCGACAAACCACCCGGAGCTCGTTGATCCTGCACTTTGGCGAAGGTTTGACGCTCAACTCCAGTTTGCTCAGTCCGAGAAAGGCGTAGTAGGAGCGGCGGTCCGACGCTTCCTCGGGGCAGATCTCGGCGAGTTCGAGGCGGTCGCAGATGTGCTAGCGGAGTCTCTTAGTGATCTATCGCCGGCGGACATCGAGCGCGCGATTATGGCGCTTCGTCGACGGGCTGTTCTTGATGGTGAAAGTCCGATTCACGCAGCGCTGGAGCTCATCGGAGAGCAAATCGCGACGGTAGAGAAGCCCGTTCGACAGCGGATGGCTATAGAACTAGCGCGGTCGGGACAGTTTTCTCACAACAAGATTATGGATCTTACGGGAGTGTCTCGGGACACTATCCGGAAGTACGCGGGACCTTCACCAATTCGCGGCCGGGGCGGCCGAAAGGATAGCTAGACATGGCTGCGGGGCGATTTTTAATTGGACGGGGAGAGCTACTGACTTACGATATTCCGCCTCCGCCGATTGACCCTGACAAGGCGCACCCGTATGCGTTTGACGACGCGATGCGCCATCTGATGCCTCAGATTGCGACAGCGTCGGCAGAGTTTCAAAACCTCCCGGCTGAGGCTTGCCCCGGTGATATGGCAGTCGCAATGATTGACCTGCACCCGGCTTATATTGCAAAGTCGTTCTTCCCCTCTCAGTTTTTGCGGGAGGCAAATCTGACCTCTCTGGGAAGCCGCTCCGTCCTCGTCAGGCCGCGAAAGGAGACGCGCAAGACGGCGCCGGAGGTGCAGACATCGACGAGACTGTTCGTCGCCGGAACGCGTAGATCTTTCGCGCGATTGCCAGGAGTCATCGGACAGCTCAGAGACAATAGCCGTGAGGCTCTTCAGTTTGCCGAAATTGAAGACTTTCGAGCGATGACGGCGGATGATCGCATCAGAACGACGCATAACGGACATGAAACCGTGTTTGAAGCCGGCTTGCACTTGTTGCCGGATCAAGATGTCGACGTGCTACAGGCGGCGTTCTCGGCGTATGCGAACCTGTGCGGATTCGAGGTGAACGCAGAGTTCGTGTTTCCGGTCGGTGGGATGCTGTTTGTCGCAGTCCAGGGTCGTCCCGCAGTCGCTCTGGAGCGACTTGCCAAATTTTCGTTGCTACGTGTACTGAGACCGATGCCGATACTGCGGAGTCATCGACCCGTTCCGAAGGGATCCTTGGTCCGCGTACCCTTTGAATTACCCGTTGTTGATCCCGTGTCTGATGAGCCCAAGGTCGCTATTCTGGACGGCGGGTTGCCGGACCAGCACGGGTTTGATAGGTTCGTGCGTATGTATCGTGAATCAGATCCTGCAGCGAGCGATGTCTCCGAATTTCTCGATCACGGAATGGGGGTAACTTCCGCATTTCTGTTCGGCCCCGTTGAACCGGGTCAAGAGGCTCGACGGCCATATTCCTATGTGGACGTCTATCGAGTGTTGGACGACGGGTTCAAAGAGGAAGACCCTCTTGAGCTATACCGCACGCTGGCACATATCGAAGAAGTGCTGCTCTCTCGGCAGTACCAATTTTTGAACCTTAGCCTTGGTCCCGAGTTGCCCATTGAGGATGATGATGTTCATGCATGGACGGCTGTTTTGGACACCATGTTGAGCGATGGCGGTACGCTTGTTACCGTCGCTGCGGGTAACAACGGTGAATTGAAGCCCGAGCTTGGCTTAAACCGGATTCAAGTGCCCGCCGACTGCGTCAATGCATTGGCCGTGGGTGCAGCGGATAAGTCTCAAGATGAATGGGCGCGCGCTCCTTATTCGGCACAAGGTCCGGGGAGAAGTCCTGGCATTCGTAAGCCCGATATTGTGGCTTTCGGTGGCTGCCCGAAGGAGTACTTTCACGTCGCGAGACCTGGAAAGAGGCGCGAACTTACCGCCACCATGGGCACGAGCTTCTCTGCCCCCTATGCCCTCCGCTCCGCCGTGGGGATACGCGCGATTCTAGGTGAAGCTATTCATCCACTTACGATCAAAGCGCTTCTGATTCATGGCGCTCAGACTCGCGATGGGCATGACGCGAAAGATGTCGGCTGGGGGAGGATTCCAGAAGATATTGCCGCAGTGATTACTACGGGTAACGGGGTCGCGCGAATTATCTATCAAGGGTTTCTTCGCCCAGGGAAATACCTGCGCGCTCCGGTACCGTTGCCGGACGGCCCCTTGGAGGGGTTCGTCACCCTGACGGCCACATTCTGCTACGCGTGTACAGTGGACGTTGAAGATGCTGCGGCGTACACAAAGGCCGGCTTGACTGTGACATTCCGGCCCAACGTTGAGAGGAAGACTGGACGCAGCGCCGAGACGAAGAGCTTCTTCTCGCAAAAGGAGTTTCGTACCGAGCAGCAGCAGCGGGCCGATCTCGGGAAGTGGGAGACCGTGCTGCACGCGACACGTAGAATGCGCGGAAGCAGTCTAAATCAGGCAGCTTTTGACATACACTACACAGCTCGTGACGGAGGTGGTGCCGCGGGCGCACACGCGGAATTGATTCCGTACGCGCTCGTGCTCACTGTTCACGCTCCCAAGCATGGTGAACTGCATAGCGACATCCTTAAGGCGCATCACCAACTACGAGCGATCGAGCCACGCGTAAGCGTTCCCTTGCGTGTTCAAAATTGAAAATTTGAGGTCGCCTCTGCGGGTGGATGCTAGCGCATAGCGCGCTACAAGACTGCAAAGTTTGGCGCCTCCATAAGACGAGATAAACGGCGGCCTATGCTTCCAGAAAGTCAATCAATACAGGATGTCATTAAACGAGTCCTCTCACCCGAAGGGCTTCGCGATGAATTCGATGACGAGGACACGGCGGATCAGAGGGATCTCTATTGCGTCCAGTCGGAGGACGCGACCGACGAGGAAACTGCTGAATCATTAGGCGACGCAAACGATGATGAGGAGACCCTTTCAGAAGACGAGCAAGAGGTTTTGCAGACGTTGCGGCCGTGGCTTGAGTGTCCGGCTTGGCCGCCTGATCTGTTCGCTGTTGCTGCGACTATTATCGAGCTTGCAAGTTGTTTTACGCACGCATCGTGTATGGACTCCGGGTTTGAGGAACGAAAGGCTTATATCTCGGAGGTTTCCGAAGCTGCAAAACTTTGGCGGGGGAACGTTACCAATGCTCCTGATATCGTAGACGAGTGGTGGCTTGAGCTTCTTGTCCTCTACGGCCAAGTTCGTATAGATCAGCTGCACGACGACCCGCATGGGGTGGTCAGCGACCGGGTTTTGCAACTGCTTATTAGATTGCTGGCGGTCGCCGACGAGGCCTGCGTGGGTGTAGGCTGGTCGAACGATACCGCTAGCGATGCCGCGAAAGAGTGTCTTAATGCCCTCACGACGGGAGACACAACAGATCTCAAAAAATGGAGCAGTGCACAGCATTCGCTCTGTCGACGAGTATCTCCTCATGTCTGCGTGGTGTTCCCAAAGGCGCTTACTACGCCAGTTGGTTGCACGGTGCGGTCGATGAGTCATCATCTGGCACTTTTGCCACCCGTTACGGTCTTGAAACCGCAGTGGCTTCTGACGGACGACAAACCTGATGCGCGCGACACCGGACCGGCCAAGAGAAAGGCTCTACGTTTGCTGATTGTTCCGTTTCCTTTCAGGGTCAGTGAAGATGCGTTCACACGTAAAGGGGAGCCGAATAATCTCGATGGGCTGGGAAAGGTACCATCCTATTTCGGCGTAAATCAAACTTGGTTGGAGAAGCCAAACAGCAGCGACAAAGTTTCGGCTCGCGAACTAGTCGACGAGTTACTGAAGCCGCTTCTAGAGTCCGCGAAGCGCGGGGCGGGGGGCGATGTAATTGACGGTATCTTGCTGCCGGAGCTAGCGTTTGACAAAGACCTTGCCGCGCAGGTGGGTGCTGAGCTTGCGCTGATAGCTGGTGAGTTCGGGCTCAAGTTCTTCATCTGCGGCGCATCGGAGGAAGGAGATGGAAGCCTTCCTTGCAATGTGGCAATGAACTGGGTGTTTCGAGCTCAGGGGCCAAATGGCGAGGCCCAAGTCACACCCGGAAGTCACAGGAAGCACCATCGATGGGCTCTCGACGGCGCGCAGATTGAGCGTTACGGCCTGACGGAGCTGGATCCGTCCTCGAAATCATGGGAGTACATTGACGTCTCTCGGCGAGAGCTCCCGTTCTTCGCAGTTCGCAACGACTTATGCATGACCGTTCTCATCTGTGAGGACTTGGCGCGCGCAGATCCGGCGATGCAGGTGATTCGTGCCGTAGGACCAAATTTGGTGGTTGCATTGCTTATGGATGGCCCTCAACTGATCCAAAGGTGGCCTGGACGATATGCCACGGTTCTCGCCGAGGATCCTGGTAGCTCGGTGCTCTCAATTACAAGTGCGGGCATGGTTGATCGATCCAACTTGCTTGAGCGGAATCCGGTTCGGTCCGTTGGTTTGTGGCGACACGAGAATGGCAGCTCACAGGAACTTTACCTACCAGTTGGCCACCACGGTCTGCTGCTGTCGGTGGACTCTTCTTCGGAGACGCAATTTACATTGGACCATCGGCCGGATTCGGAGACAACGAACCGACTAAAGCTGAGAACAATCAAGCCTTTAGCGCTTGCGGAGCCTCCCAAGTGGCTTTAAACTGGTTACGTTAAGTGGAGAAATCAACGATGGAACAGCGAGTCGTACGCCACGTTTTAGAGGGTCGCACGCTTTCCGATGAAGAGCAGCGGCGCTTGGAAGTCTACGCGATCAAACGCAGAGGACTGGCAAAAGAGGCGCAGGAGCGCAAGCACGAGCGCGTCCGTCATGCGATCAGCATGTTGAAAAAACTGAAGGCGAAATGATTTCGTGGGGAGCCCGCCAATGGCGGGCTTTTATTTTGGATCTTGAATTTGACATAATCCTAATTATCAACAATTGAACTTGTAGAGGCTAAGTAGTAATGTCCGCTTTTAGCCAAGTTCAAATGTCCGCTTTTTCGCAGCGTAAGCTGACCAGCCGCCGGCGTTCCGGCGCGGGAGGCTTTAATGGCTGCGACCGAACGGATAACCATGACGATGCGCGAACTGGACAGGTTCAAGGTCATTCAGGACGTCGCCGACGGCAAGCTCAAGCCGTGGCGCGCGGCAGAACGGCTCAGGCTGACGACGCGGCAGATCCGGCGCCTGGTTGCGCGACTGCGCGAACATGGACCGGAAGGCCTCGTGTCGCGTCGGCGCTCGAGGCCCAGCAACAACCAGCTGGACGCGGTGATGGCCGATCGGGCACTCTCGATCATTCGTGATCGCTATGTCGATTTCGGGCCGACACTCGCGTGCGAGAAGCTGTACGAATGTCACGGCATCCGGCTTGCAAAGGAGACGGTCAGGCGTCTGATGACGGATGCAGGTCTCTGGGTGCCCCGCCGGCAGCGGCCACCGAAGATCTACCAGCCGCGTGCGCGGCGCGCGTGTCTGGGCGAGCTGATCCAGATCGATGGCTGCGATCACCGGTGGTTCGAGGAACGGGCGCCGGCCTGCTCGCTGCTGGTGTACGTCGACGATGCGACGAGCCAGCTGATGACGCTGCATTTCACAGCCACCGAGTCGACCTTCAGCTACTTCGAAGCGACGCGTGCGTACATTGAACGCCACGGCAAGCCTGTCGCGTTCTACAGCGACAAGTACAGCGTGTTTCGCAAGACGGGTGCGAACAAGGATGGCAACAGCGTGACCCATTTCGGCCGGGCGATGTACGAGCTGAACATCGACACGTTCTGCGCGAACAGTAGCCCCGCCAAGGGGCGCGTCGAACGGGCCCACCTGACGTTGCAGGACCGGCTCGTAAAAGAATTGCGGTTGCGTGGCATCAGCACGGCGGCCGGAGCCAATGCGTATGCGCCTGCCTTCATGGCAAATTACAACGCGCGCTTCGCGAAGCCACCAAAGAGCGGATTCGATGCTCACCGTCCACTCAGGGCTGACGAGAATCTTGATCTGGTGCTCACGTGGCGCGAGCCGCGCAAGGTGAGCAAGTCATTGACTGTGCGGTATGACCGCGTCACGTATCTGCTGAACGACACGCCCGAGCACCGCAAACTGATCGGCCGGTATATCGAGGTCTGGGAGTACCCGGATGGGCGTATCGAACTCCGCGCCGATGGTCATGCACTGTCATGCAGACAGTACGACCGGCTGACCGAAGTTGACCAGGGCGCGGTCGTTGAGCATAAGCGGCTGGGTCACGTGCTTCAGGTCTCGCAGGTGATCCAGGCTCAACGCGATAACAGTCGGATCGGAAAAGCGCCTTCGCGAACCCACCTCGGCGTTGCAACCAGGGTCCAAAGCCGCTCGCCAGGCAAGAAGAAGCAACGCGAGTTCACGCAGGCCGATATCAATGGTGTGATTCTGGAACAGTCGCAGCAGCGGCAAATGCAACAACCACGCAAACCTGGCTGTCGGTCTGCAAAGGTGATCGACGCAGACGTAAGCGCCCTGCCAGTTCAGGCGTCGTCCTTCAACAAGGTGTGAGACAAAAGGCGTTAGAAACAAACCCCTTAAACCCGGACATTTCAACTTGGCCGGAAAGCGGACATTTCAGAATGGCCTCGACAGAACTGTAGCGGCAATATGAGAATGTCGTGTTCTGGCTATTTACAGATGTCGTGTTTTGCAGCGGGTGCCATGCTCGGCGTTTCCGGTCTGATTGCGGGAGCCCGCCATGCGTGCAGCCGAACTGGTGACACTGAACATGCGCGAACTCGACCGTCTGAAGGTGATCCAGGCCGTGGTGGAGATGGGACTCAAGCCCGGGCGCGCAGCTGAACGTCTGGAGCTGACCGTGCGGCAGGTCGAACGGCTGGTGATGCGCTATCAGGAATCCGGAGCGACCGGTCTGGTTTCACGCAAACGTGGCCTGGCGAGTAACCACCAATTGCCCGCCGGCAAGGCCGAACAGGCGCTGGCGCTGATACGGGAACGCTATCCGGACTTCGGGCCGACGCTAGCCTGCGAGAAGCTGCATGAGTCGCATGGCATCGCGATGTCCGTCGAGACCGTACGCACGCTGATGATCGCCGCCGGCCTGTGGATTCCGCGCAGCCAGCGGGCACCGAAGGTCTACCAGCCACGGGCCCGGCGTGCCTGTACCGGCGAGCTGGTGCAGATCGATGGCAGCGAGCATGCGTGGTTCGAGGAGCGGGCGCCGCAATGCACGCTGCTCGTGTATGTCGACGATGCGACCAGCCGCCTGATGGTGCTGCACTTCACGGTCACCGAATCGACGTTCAGTTACTTCGAGGCGACGCGCGCGTACCTCGAACGCTACGGCAAGCCGGTGGCGTTCTACAGCGACCGCGCGAGCGTGTTCCGGCCGGTGTACAGCCGCACCGGCGCACGCGGTATCACGCAGTTTGGCCGCGCGATGTACGAGCTCAATATCGAGACATGGTGTGCGAACAGCAGCCCGGCCAAGGGCCGCGTGGAGCGCGCGCACCTGACGCTGCAGGACCGGCTGGTCAAGGAGCTGCGGCTGCGCGGCATCAGCACCATCGCCGCCGCCAACGCGTACGCACCCACCTTCATGGCGGCCTACAACGCCCGCTTCGCGAAGCCGCCCAGGAGCACCTTTGACGCGCACCGGCCGCTGCGTGACGATGAGGATCGACGCAATCCTCACGTGGCGGGTGATGCGCAAGGTCTCAGATTCACTGACGCTGCAGAACGACCGTGTGATCTATCTGCTCGACAACACCAAGGCGAACCGTAGGTGGATCGGCCACTACATCGATGTATGGGAGTATCCGGACGGGCGCATCGAGATCCGGGCCGACGGCATCGCCCTGCCCGTTCGCCGCTACGACAAGCTTGCGGAAATCGACCAGGGCGCCATCATCGAGCACAAGCGGCTGGGCCACACACTGCAGGTTGCGCAGGCGCTGCAGGCGCAGCGTGATGACCGGCGTGCCTCGGGTTCGCCGTCGCGCACGAACCGGGGCATGCCCGTACGCGCAAAGGACCGCCGGCCCGGCAAGAAGAAGCCGCGCGAGTTCACGCAGGCCGATATCGACGGTGTGATTCTGGAACAGTCGCAGCAACGGCAAGCGCAGCAACCACGCAAACCTGGCCGTCGGACTGCAAAGGTGATCGACACAGACGTCAGCGCCCCTGCCAGTTCAGGCGTCGTCCTTCAACAATGCATGAGAGCAAACCCGTTAAAGACAAACCCCTGAAACCCCCGGACATTTCTCAATGACTGGAATGCGACATTTCTAATTAGCGGGAACCCCGACATCTGAACTTAGCACCGACAGGAACGATCGTGCGTTTTCTGTGTTTATCAGACGCATCTCGACGCGACAGTCATCGTCAGCCATCGGTCGGTTACCGGGTCACGAAGTCGTTGACGGTCAGCCGCAGCGGTTCGTCGGGCCGCGCAAGTAATTTTCTTTGGGCGACCGCGACGATGCGGTTGCGACCGTTTTCAAATGTCTTGATTGTGCGTGCCGCATCGGCGTCGGGCGGTAGCCAGAAGTGTTCTTCGAGTGCCGCACGCGCAACCGCGGCTTCGACGTTGCGGCCGCGGGCCGACAGCATGAAAACCACGGCGCGTCCGTCCGGCGAGACGGCGGGCGCGCGATCAAGAACTTCCATGACACACCTCGACGATATCATTCGCGGTCTTTGTATTTGTACTGCGCCGCCCAGCGATAAATTTACCAGAAGTCACAAGCCCATCGATCGCCAACGACGTAACGATCTGGCGCGCGGCCGCCGCCCGCGGTCGCTTATCACCATGACGCATTTACCAGGATCTTCAGCGTCCTAGTGCAGTGTTCCATTCTGTTTGGAACTTAAGCGGCGGTTTGCGCGAATGACCTTCTGCAGGATGTCGCGAGCGCTTTTTGGTCCAGATGAACGGTTTGGGGTTGGTGTTGTGATGGGCGACGTACTCATCGATGGCGGCGACAAGTTCGGGCACGCTGGCAAACACGCCTCGGCACAACCGCTCGGTGGTGATATCGCGGAAGAAGCGCTCAACCATGTTCAGCCACGACGCGGAGGTGGGCGTGAAGTGCATTTGAAGCGCGGATGCTTGACCAGCCAGGCCTGTACGGCCGGATGCTTGTGCGTGGCGTAGTTGTCCGCGATCAGATGGAGCGTCTTGTCCCTGGGCGTTTCGCGATCGATCTGGCGCAGGAACTTCAGCCACTCGATGTGCGTGTGGCGCTGTTGGCATTGGCCGATGACTTGACCATCCAGCACGTTGAGCGCGGCAAACAGCGTGGTCGTGCCATTGCGGGCTATGGTGCAAATAGGAATGGCGAAATCGGTTAGAGTTGTCGAAGCAAACGAACTGATGGCCGGCGATGAGCAAGTTAAAGACTATGGATGTGTTGTTCAATGGACGACATTTCGATCGAGAGATCATCATTCTGTGCGTGCGCTGGTATCTTCGTTACAAGCTTAGCCTGCGTGATCTGGTGGAGATGATGGCCGAGCGGGGTTTGTCGCTGGCGCACACCACGATTCTGCGCTGGGTGAAGCGCTTTACACCGGAGTTCGTCAAGCGCTGGAACCGTTTTGGCACGCCCGCAGGGCGGTCATGGCGTGTTGACGAAACGTATCTTAAAATCCGTGGCAGGTGGGTCTATCTGTACCGGGCGGTGGACCGGGCCGGCCAGACAGTGGACTTCATGCTCCGCGCAAAGCGCGACGTGGCCGCGGCAAAAGGCTTTTTCGGCAAAGCCATCAAGCATCAGGGCCAAGCGCCGGAGACGATCACGCTCGATGGCTATGCTGCCTCGCATCGCGCGGTGCGCGAGATGAAGGCCGACGGCTTGCTGCCCGAGGACACAAAGGTCCGATCCTCGAAGTACCTGAACAACCCGATAGAACAGGACCATCGCAACATCAAGTCCAGAACCAACGTGATGCTCGGCTTCAAACGGTTCAGGAGTGCCGCGGTCACGATTTCAGGCATCGAGTTGATTCATCGCATTCGCAAAGGTCAGTTCAACCTCGCAAAGCTCGGCCTCAGGGATACCATTGCGGCCTCAGTCTGGAATGCCGTCCTGTCTGCTCGATGAGGTATCCTACCTATTGAAGACCTCTCGACCAAATTGCCTATTTGCACCAGAGCCCCCGGACGCAGGCGGACTTTTCTTCCGGCGACCGCGATAATGCGGCGCGGTCCATCAGCAAACGCCTTGAGCATCCGGACCTGGTCAGCGTCTGGCGGCCGCCAGAATTGCCCCTCGAGCGCCTCTCGCATAATCGCACAGGCGACCTCGCTGCGATGCCCGGTCAGGCGGAACGACATTTCATGTCGGTCCGCCGCTCTATTGGAGACGGGGTTTGCGGTTGACGGGCACGCAGACGTGCCGGACGGTTAGTTGCACGTTTTGCTCGAAATGGATTTCCGAGGTGAGTCTTTACGGGAGATGAACTTCACAGCGCCATGCGAAGTTGCGGTCATCTGATACAGCGTGTCGGCAAATTAAAAAGACTGTCACGCCACCCAGGGCGAACATCGAGCAGCCATTTGGATTTGCGTTCGCGTTGCGCGATCGGCTGCAATCGACCCGTTTGCGCCATTCGACCAAGTCTCGTGAATGACTCTAGCATCCGCATGAACAGACGCTCGAGAGCCTGTGTCGAGTTCAGGTTTTATGTCAATCGTGTGCGCGGTTCAAGCGGAGCGAATGACGCTGATCGACCGGAACGGCCGAGAGGTAAAGGTAACTGACCGTCCGCACTATGTCTCGCTTGCCTGCTGACTATTTGATGTCGAAAGGCCCGCATCGCGCGGACAGCACCAACTATCTGAAGCGGTAGTTGATTGCGGCCACAACGTTCAGTTCATCCCGGCGCTCCGTGATGGGACTGTGTGCCGCGTCGTGCTGCAGCCGGCCAACGGTTACGGCCAACGAGCCGACCCATTTCTTCGTTATGTCATAGCTCGCGTAAGCGTTCAGGTGAATGTCACGTAGTCCCGCACTCGTGTTGAAGGGTGGCAGACCCGACGCAGC
The DNA here is from genome assembly GCF_046025895.1 of Paraburkholderia sp. RL17-337-BIB-A. Classification (NCBI taxonomy): domain Bacteria; kingdom Pseudomonadati; phylum Pseudomonadota; class Betaproteobacteria; order Burkholderiales; family Burkholderiaceae; genus Paraburkholderia; species Paraburkholderia sp. RL17-337-BIB-A. Next base: position 545,471 of record NZ_JARESY010000003.1, read on the forward strand.
GCTCTGTGTGGCGCTCACGCCGAATAACGACCGCGTATATTCTGCATTTGCCCATGTCGTGCCCGGCCCGAATGACACCAGGAACCTTGAGGTCAGCGGCAGGTTAGCCAGCAGATCAGCACTGACCAGAAGTCCCTGGCCCGTTCCCGCAATGTCCTGGTAGGCCGCAACCGAACCGGTCAGCAACGACACCGAATAGTCGGCAAAAAGTTTGAGTTTCGGGCCCTCGTCCACGTTGCCTAACCCATGCAAATGCGGGTCGTCGGACTCGTTGCGCGATTGAAAATCCAGGCTGATCGCAGCGCCGACATGGTAGGTGTCGCCCTTGCCTTTAAGCACATTGATCCCGATCAGATCGAGACCCTGCGAGAAAATCCGGTCATCGTAGGAGATATCGAGCGATGGAATCGGCAGGAGTCGCAACTCGCGTGCGCCTGGATATCGGGGAGAAAGCATCAGGCCTGGACCCACCGATATCTTCCATTTATCGGCCCCGGCAGGATTCACGCTCGCGTCCTGGTCGTCGGCGAACGCATGCGTGAGGCAAAAGCACCCAAACGCAATCGGCAAGCACTGCAGCGCGCGGCTTACCCTCACGGCGCCCTTCCCGTCGTTGCGAGAGCAGTGGCGCCCACGCCCGCATGCGAAGCCTCACACCTCGAATCAAGCACCACTTTGCACCCCCGCTTTTGCGATGTGCCGCAAACGCCTCGCGAGTGCCCTGGAGACTACCGGAGCGGCTTTTCCGCCTGCACCGCTTCGGGCCACTTCACTTTCCCGCAGAAACACGCCTACTTCCCGCGCGACGATTTCGCGTTCGTTGTCGGACGTAATCATGTGGTACGAATCGTCCAGATAAATCGAACGCAGAAACGCGGAGCCAATGTGCGAGCTGACAAATTTCGCGTTGTTGGGATTCGCAGTTTCATCGTCGATAGCGTGGATGATCAGGCAGTCGTTCTTTATATCGCGGACAAAGCCGCGCACGCTCCTGGCGAGCCGCGAGGCTTCGTGGAGCGCCGGCAGGGAAATGGTGGAAGGGCCAACCTCGCTGAACCCATCCTTCTGCATTGCCCGTGCAATTTTTGCTCGCAGCGCCTCGTTCCTGAGTCCGAATGGCGCCCCTTCGCGATATCGCCAGCCTCCGCGCATGGGCGTGTAATATGCCGCCCCCAGCAGGAATCGATACCACGGTATCGCCCACCCGTCGTAGGCGAGCGTGACAGACAGGAGAACAACGGCTTGAGCCGCCGGGCGATGCCTGACAAGCGCCAGCGCCAATGTCGCCCCGATAGAAAGACCGCAAACGGAAACACGTGCATACCGGCCCGACAGCTCGTCGAATTTTCGAATCACTGCCGTGAGCCATGCTTCCATTTTGCGTTCGGGGGACCCCGCGCTATAGCCGTCAAACGTGGGCGCGCAGATCACGAAGCCATTGCGCTCAAGAGCTCGGGCAAGGAACCGCATCTCGAGCGGCGTACTGGAGAGGCCATGGATCAGGAGGACCGCGTGATCTCCGCCTTCGTTGAACAACGACTTTGTATCTGACAAACTCAGCCCCCAAGCCGTAAGACCAGAAAGTCACCTGCGTGCGTCCTGAAGCGTTCGCAGACGCAGTCCATTGGCTGGAACTGTCCGGCGCCCATGTCCACGCGCGCGCGATGGTTGCCGGGCGTGAGCGTCGGCAACAGGAGCCTGATGTCTTCGGAATGAACATGCTCGTAGCGCAGCCCCGGCGCGGTGGCCGCTGCAATCCTCTCCGACATGGCAACACCGGTGCCGCCGCGGTCGTCGAGCGCCGCCCGGTGATCAAGTGCCTGAATCAGGATAATGTCGTCGTGGTAATGAGGAAGATGCCGCAGCAGCCGATGCGTCTCATCGACCGCACGACCGGCCAGCAGCCTCTCGTTATCAGCACGCAAAAGCATTTCATAGCGGGATTGCGCTACGAGGCCGATGAGTTCGCTCCGGAACTGCGCGCGACGCAACCTCTCGATCAGGCAGATGACTAGAATGCTGACGAGCGGAAGCGAGACGATCAAGCAGACGTCGGACTGGTCGAGAACGCTAATTTGCTGATAAGGCGGTACGAACAGGTAGTCGGCTATTACGAGGCCAAACCCCATAACGGCGAGCGCCGGCGCCATTCCAAAAAAATATCCGATCAGCGCTGCAGCGATGAAGTAGGCCGTTCCGGGCATGATGGGCCCGAGCAGCGGACCCAGCAGCAGTCGGCCCCCGCTTGCGACGATGAGCGCGAGCGCTGCGAAATACCAGCCGCGAAGGCCTCGGGGCGCCCAGCCGCTCGAATTACGAACTTTCATAATCTGTCATTTGCTTTGACGCCTGGTCTTGCGGTCATTCAGATGCCCGGCAAACTTTGTGGTGCCGGGGCGACTCGCACCCGCCAACCTGACGGTTTAATGACCGAAGTAAATCGACTTCGTGTTGCCAGTGGCCTCAGAGCGTGCCGCTGTGGGGGCGCCGGATGCCGACACACCACCGGCTACACCCCCGTAGCTACCAGTCACTTCATTTTGCGCAGCCACCCTGGCTTCGGCCGCCTGGATGCCAGCCGGGTAATCCGGGTTGTTGCCCATACCCCTGGCGGGGCGCCAGCCAGCCTTTTCGAGCTGGACGAGCTCGGCGCGCACCTGCGCACGCGTCACCGGCCCGTTCGATTGTTGAGCGAACGATACGGCCGGCGCGGCCAGGGCCGAAGCGAGAGCGACGGCGGGAATGAGTGACTTGAGCATGGTGAAACTCCGGTTGCTGGCCGCGAAGGGCGATTGGTAAGGGCCGGGCAGTGTGCTGCGGCGACAACCGGAGTGAGTATAAACCCGAGCTATTGTAGTGGTTAATTCAATAGTTTATATTGATCAAATAGACTGCTTCTAAAGCCATCGAAGAAAGGTGGCGCCATGCCGGCCGTTTTGTCGGGGCGAGGTGTATGACCGGAATGGCGCCTATCTCGGCGAAATCATGAGCAGCAACCGCCTGATCACCAGCCGGGCCAAGCGTGACTGGCACAGGCCCGGCTTCAGACCGTTGCCGGCACGGACGGCCTATCCCCGTTACACGAACAACCCCGGCTACACCGTGCCCCCGGGTTACGAGGACTTTCCCAGCCCCGAAGAACTTTGAAGGAGCCGGCAATGAGGCAATGGCTGAAACGCGGACGCCGGGTGACCGGCGCGATCGCGCGCAGGATTACCGGCATCAGCGTGCCGTTTGGCGGTGTGCAATGGGCCGATCCGGGACCATCCGACGCCGCGATCGTCCGGCGTTTCATGCTGTTCCTTGAAGACCGGCGCGTGCTCTATAACCCGATGGATCTCGAGGTCGTGAGCCAGGTCGAGACCTCGGTTCACGCCATTCGTGAGGAATGCACGAAGACGCTGCAGGCGCTGCCGCCTGATGTGTTTGCCGCGACGCCGCTGCGGCTCGTTCGCGCCGCGGCCCGACGGTTTCAGGACGACCAGCACGAAGAGTTCCGGTTCTTTGACGAACGGTGGCACGCGCGGGGGGCAACGCCGGGCTTCTTCACCGCACTCGGGGCGTTCCGGGCGACGGTCGGGCAGCCGGTCGCGCTGCTGGTGGCCTACTACGACATCGCCATCGAAGGCGACCTGGCGACCGTGCTGCCCGGGCTGGAGAGAACGGGTCATGACCCAGCCCGTGGCGTTGGTGCAAGGCCAGGCGCTGCCGGTCGTGGTGACGGCGGCGGGCGAGCGCGCCGGCATCCGCTTCCTGGAGTTTTTCGCGTCGGCGATCCGCAACCCGCACACGCGCCGCGCCTACGCGCGCGCCGCGGCCGACTTTCTGACGTGGTGCGCCGGCGCCGGCGTGCCGTCGATCACGGCGGTGCAGCCGCAGCACGTCGCCGCGTGGATCGAGCTGCAGACGCAGACGCGGTCGGCGCCGACCGTCAAGCAGCGGCTCGCGGCGATCCGCCACCTGTTCGACTGGCGCGTGACCGGCCAGATCGTGCCGCACAACCCGGCCGCGTCGGTGCGCAGCCCTTCCCACACCGCGAAAAAGGGCAGGACGCCGGTGCTCGACGCGACCGAGGCGCGGCAGCTGCTTGACCGCATCGATGTGACGACCCCGATTGGCCTGCGCGACCGCGCGCTGATCGCGCTGATGGTGTTTTCGTTCGCGCGGGTGGGCGCCGCGCTGGCGATGCGGGTCGACGACGTGTACGTGCAGCAGCGGCGCCTGTGGGTGCGCCTGCGTGAAAAGGGCGGCAAGCGGCACGAGATGCCGCGTCACCACACGCTCGAGGCCTACCTGCATGCGTATCTCGACGGCACAGGCATCGGCGGTGATACGAAGGGGCCGCTGTTCCGCACGGTCCGGCGCGGCACCGGGCAGCTGAGCGGTACGCCGCTGCCGCAGGCGAACGCCTAGGCGATGGTGCGACGTCGCGCACTCGCGGCCGGCATCGGCACGGCGATCGGCAACCACACGTTCCGCGCGACCGGGATCACCGCGTACCTGAAGAATGGCGGCACGCTCGAGAACGCCGCGGCGATGGCCAATCACGCGTCGACCCGCACCACGCAGCTGTACGACCGGCTACACGACGAGATCACCCTCGACGAGATCGAGCGGATCCGCCTCTAGTGTCTAAGAGGCCAGTTCAAAAACCCCTGAGGGGGCTGTTTACTTTCTCGGCAAGCTGTTAACCTTGGATGCCTGAACAACGGAACCCAAGGGATGGAAGCGCCGATCATTGATGACGAATTGTGGACACTGATCAAACCGTTACTGCCGCCGCCCAAGCCCCGGCGCAAAGAGCATCCTGGCCGCCCACGCGTATCGGATCAGGCGGCGTTGAATGGCATCCTGTTCGTGTTGAAAACCGGTCTGCGATGGAACCATCTGCCGACCGTATTGGGGTTTGGCTCCGGCGCGACCTGCTGGCGACGACTGAACGACTGGCGCAAAGCAGGAGTATGGGATCGACTGCACGAACTGCTGCTCGACAAGTTGCGCGAGGCCGGGCAGATCGATCTTTCATACGCTGCCGTCGATTCCTCGTCGGTACGAGCTGTTGGGGCGGGCGAAAAACTGGCCCGAACCCCACGGATCGCTCGCGACCCGGTTCCAGGCACCACATCCTCGTAGACGCCAATGGCGTTCCCATCACCGCCATCCTGACCGGCGCGAACCGCAACGACGTCACCCAGTTGCTGCCGATCGTCGACGCGATTCCCCCGATCCGTGGCGCGCGCGGCCGACCACTTCAGAGACCCAAGGTCATCTATGCCGATCGTGGTTACGATTCCGATCCGCATCGTCAACGATTGCGCGAACGCGGCATCAAACCGGTGATCGCAAGGCGCCGCACTGAACATGGCAGTGGTCTGGGCAAATTCCGTTGGGTCGTTGAACGGACTCACTCGTGGCCCCACAACTTCCGTCGTCTTCGCATACGCTTCGATCGTCGAGCTGACATTCACGAAGCATTGTTGAAATTCGGCTGCGCCCTCGTCTTCTGGAACATCTTCAGGCGTACGGAGCAGCCTTTTTGAACTGGCCTCTAAAGAGGAGACGTCATAAAAGTACAATTCAGGTATGCATATCATCTGTGATGCGCGCGGATTGAATGTCTCTGATCGACCCATCTCCGCCATTTACAGACTACCGCGTCACGGCAGCTATTGAAACGAAAGCGGACCTATGGCGGACATCCAGATAAATGGCAGACTGGCCTGAAGCGGTCCGTCAGTGGCATATGGGCGACCGAGGCCTGTCCCTTCGTAGATGAAGACAAGTGCCCGCAAACAAGATACATTGAGATCACGCTGGGTGACCGGTCGGGGCGGGGAGAGCCGGAACGATGGACCGAGAAAAGTGTTCTGAAATCGGTCAGTGGCGCGATCACGTGCGCCGCCGCAAGAATCCTGCCAGTCGAGCTTTTTCGCAGGCTGCGTGTTTGTCACCCGCCCAACGGACAGAAATGCCAGCGAACCGAGGCGGCCTGGGATGAAAGCGGTGAAGCAGTACGCGCGTTGTGCCGCGCGTTCCCGCCGCTGCAAGGAGTCGCTCCCATGCTAAAGACCGCCGCCGTTGTCCCGGAGGAACAGAATTTCATCCTCTCGAACTTGTCGCCCGGCCGGGCGCAGAGACGGCTTGCCCTTGCCGTCGTGCTCGCCTTGCTGGTCGCCCTTTTGATCGTGGCTGGGCCGCTTTCGACCATCAAGCCGGGACGGATCGATGCCTTCGTCCCGGCCTATTCCATGACGCTGTTCGTGATCGATTCGGTCACCGCGGTCCTGCTGTTCGCCCAGTTCTCCATCATCCGTTCGCGTGCCCTTCTCGTGGTCGGGAGCGGATATCTCTTCACGGCGCTGATCGCGATCTCATGGATGCTGACCTTTCCGGGCGCCTTCGCGCCAGGTGGTCTGCTTGGCGCCGGGCTGCAGACCACGAATTGGCTTTATATCCTGTGGCACGCCGGTTTTTCGATGTTCATCATCGCGTATGCCCTATTGAACGAGGCCGATCCGACCAAGGGACTGTGGCGAGGTTCCGCGGGTGCGGCCATTCTTTCAAGTGTGGTCATGACCGCGGCCGTAGTATGTGCGGCGACAGTTCTTGTCACAGCGGGGCATGCGCTGTTGCCCCGCAACATGCTCGACGCGGTACGTTTTTCTACCATCCGGATTTATATTGCCGGATATCAAATCCTGTTGAGCGTTGCTGCGCTCATTGTGCTCTGGGTCCGGCGGCGTTCAGTGCTGGATTTGTGGCTGATGGTGGTGATGTGCGCGTACGTAATCGAGGTCTGTTTGATCGCTTATCCCAATCCGGTCCGCTTCAGCATCGGCTGGTATGCCGGCCGGCTCTGCGGGCTCCTGTCGGGCAGTCTCGTCCTGTTTGTCCTGCTGTACGAGATAACGACGCTTTACGCACAGATGCTGCGCGCGGTCTTCGCGCAACGCCGCGAGCGCGAGGCGCGGCTGGTGACCGCGGAGGCAGTCGCGGCCACGATCGCTCACGAGGTCAAGCAGCCATTGACGGCGATGGTCACCAATGCCGATGCGGGCTTGCGCTGGCTTAATCGCGCGACGCCCGGTCTCGATGAAACGAATGCGGCACTCGAGCAGATCGTCGCTAATGGCCATCGCGCGGCAGCGGTGATCCAAAGAGTTCGGGCAATGTTCAGGACGGGTGATCTGAACAGAACGGCGTTTGACGTCAACGGTCTCATCGGGGAAACCCTTGCTTTGGTGCGCGCTGACCTGCAGAAGCACCGGATACTGGTGCGCATCGAGCTCAACGAGCAGCTACCGCAGGTAATAGGAGATCGAATCCAACTGCAGCAGGTGCTTCTCAACTTGATCACAAACGCCATCGATTCGATGGTGGCAATTGACGTGCCGCGAGTCCTGTCCGTGAAATCCGAGGTCGATGCCGGCGGTGGCGTACAGGTGTGGGTGAGGGACACCGGAAGCGGAATCGGCTCGCATGACATCGACCGGATATTCGACCCGCTCTTCACGAAGAAACCTGATGGTATGGGAATGGGTCTGGCGATTTGCCGCTCGATTATCGAGGCGCATAACGGCCGCATATGGGTGGTCCCAAACAAGGCCCGGGGCGCCGTCTTTCAGTTTGTTATTCCCGCCGACGGTGCGACCTCTGCCGGTCCTTTACGAGAAGAGCAACCCGAGGATCTCCCGCAAAGTTCGCGCCGCTGATGCTGATTAGATGATCTACGATTGCCTCGACTTCCTTCGGCTCGGTAAGCGCCCGTCTACCATCGTCGGAAAAGGAATATTTACCTCGGCCTCTCAGACTCGTACCAACTCACCGGTCTAGTCACGGCTGGGAAGCATCGTCTGGAATCCTTCTCTTTCGGTCAGATGAACGACAGTTCCGCCTTCGATACTGTTGAAAAAGTCGCTGTGTGGGTTTTTCAATTCGCTCGCAAGAAAATCGCCCTCTCAGATCGCCCTACAAACCGCTCTCAAGCACCGGGCAAGGGTAAGAAGACCCCTACCCTCTAACCTCGCGAGAAAGACGGTCAGCGACTTTTTCAACACTATCCCTTCAATACCGGACGTTCGACATCAAACTGTGAAGGGCTGCTTGTGGCCGGCTGGCGTCCTTGGTGTCGACGCCGACACGAACCCCGGCGAGCGACCGGACTGAACCCCGTGCCATACTTGCGAATCCCATCGCCCATATGTCAACGACCTTGATGACCGCCTTTTCCGCGTCCATCGGCTTTAACTTCAATCCGCTCGGCCGCCGCTCCGACAAGCGGGACGACCACGCCTTCATCGAGCATCTACGTAGCGACCCGGCCGCGCGCTTTCTCGTCTTCGACGGCGACGTCCCCATGCTCAAGCGAGGCAGCGAATATGACCCGTGGTTCGTCGCCAGCGAGACCGCTGCCTTTGGCCAGCCGCTTCATAGCGTCTTCCTCGGGGAGGATACCGACGGCGGCGGACGCGTCGCGCTCGGCTTCGCGCTCAATCTTGCGCCAGAGGACCCACCGCCCGGCACCGACTATGACCGCATCGACCTTCGCTCGCTCGCGTTGCAAGACCTTGTCGCTGCGGGAGCGCTCGGAATACTGGCCGAGGCGAAGTCGATGCTCGACTGGCATCGCCGCCACTCCTTCTGCGCAAACTGCGGCTCTGTAAGCCGCGTCACGACGGCCGGCTGGCAACGCATCTGCGATGTTTGCGGCGCACGCCATTTCCCGCGTGTGGATCCAGTCGTGATCATGGGTGATAGACGGCGAACGGTGTCTGCTCGGACGCCAGCGCCATTTCGCCCCTGGAATGTACTCGGCGCTTGCTGGTTTTGTTGAACCGGGCGAGACCGCGGAAGACGCCGTGCGCCGCGAAGTGATGGAGGAGGCTCGCGTGAAGTGTGCACGGGTTGTCTACTTCGCGTCGCAGCCGTGGCCGTTTCCTTCACCACTGATGATCGGTTGCTTTGCGCAGGCGAGCGATACCGACATCGTCGTCGATACGGACGAGCTCGAAGACGCCCGCTGGTTCTCGCGCCAGGAGGTTGCGGCGATGCTCTCGGGAACGCATGCGGATGGTCTGTCGACGCCCAAGCCGTTCGCCATTGCCCATCATTTGCTGCAGGCGTACGTCGAGAAGGGTGGCTCGGTATTGTTCAGCTGAGCGTCCCGCAAAAGGAGCGCTTGCAATTGCACAGAATCGCCTGGTGCGCGAGGCCAGAAGCTGGATCGCTCACTCCGGCGTAAGGCGTCGGTGGGGACCGATTCTCGCCGCCCCCCAGGCTTATCCCGTCGGCCCGATTCGAATGATGCGCGACGACCCATTCATCTCAAGCTGGACTTCCGATTGTTGACCATCTTGGGCAATGCGTCGAACGTCTCACTTGCCGAACTGAGACCAGGCCGCTTCGCGCTCGCGTGCACGCACGGCTGCGCAGTCTGTCGATCTGAAGTGGTCGTCCAGGGCAGTCGTGTCAGACACGGCGACCCAGTCGCGTCGATAGGACGAACCACGCCAACTCGCGGTCCGGCAGGGGCTCTTCAGGCCCTCTGTAGAATGTCCATGGCCTTTTCGGCATCGTCCAACGAGTCGACCGCGAGATAAGCAATGAACTGTGTGCCAAGTACAGCAGCGGAAACGCCGCGGAGGTTGATCTCCCCGTCGGCCAGCATCTGGGTCAATTGCGCGATGATCCCCAACTGGTCCAAACCCATTACACGAACGGAGTGAAGGCTCGGGGTGACGGTGAACCCGACCTGTGTCGCGGCATGGATCTCCCTCTCCCCCTGCAGCGGTGCGACAAACACGACCCCTTTGCCCGATGCTTCCGGCGTGCGACGTGCGATGACGAACTGCAGGTCTACGCCAGCATCCCGCAAGGCGCTTAATACTTGCGCAAGCCCGCCCGGTTTGTCGTCGATGGTAGCTGCCCAAACATCGACGCGTTCTACGCTCAGTTCCATGGCAGCCCCTCCCGCCTGATTCATCTCCCAATTAAAATCTACTTCACCAATGGCACGCGAGCAAGGCCAGCAGTGTATGCGAGACACGGGAATGCCCGGAATCCCCGGGCCGCACTGGCGGGTTTCATGCTATGCAACGCCGGCACCGTGCGACTAGGAAACTATCCGTTTTGGTTTGACGTCATGCGACGCTTCTTCCCGGCAAGCTGCCGATATAGCCGGCGTCGACCATCCGGTCGCGCCGAGAAGCTGCGGCGTGCCCGTCCGCAGGGGATGCGTTACATGCATGCAACGCTCGCGAGCGGGGCGGAACTAACGATTGTGCGCGACAATCTACGCCATTCTTCTCTCGCTACAACTTCGATCTGCCTGCAGAGTGACGAGGTCAAGCGGCCTCGCCATACGAGTCGGGCGTTCACCGCAGGATAGGTCCCTCCGTCCAACTGTCTCAGTTCGACCCGCTTGCGCCATTCGGGTTTTCGCCGTCTCAACGGCGGGTATTCGGGTCCAACGGACTTCTATGCGCAATTGGTCCGGCGCCAGTGGATCCTCTCTGCGAAGAGTGCATCGTCGTACCCTTTTTGCGACGGGAGCGAAGGGCAATTCGGGCACAGCCAGACTTTTGCGCCACTCTAAATCTTTGTCTTCCCGCGCCACTGGTTGTTAGGTTCGCGCACTCCTGCGAGCCAGTTCTCGAGGTCGGCATCCGCGGTCCGCGCCGACTGTTCAAGTATCTCGATGCCGTTCGGAACGATTGTGGAAATCTCCACGATCATGCCATTGGGATCCTGGGTGTAACACGAATAACAGTAGCCGTGATCAACGATCTCTACCGGGGCACCAGCCTCTTCAATACGTTTGAAAAAGTAATCGACGGTTTCCATTGTGTCGACTCCCAGTGAAATGTGATGCTCATACGGATCTCGGGGCATCGGCATCGGTTCGTCACGCATGCCTTCTTCAAACTGAAAGAAGCCGAGCGCGCTGCCGTCTCCGACTTCGAAGAAGCAATGAACGTAGTTCGACGGCGTTTGTTTGATGACGTCGTACGCCTCAGTCCACGTACCGACGAGCGGCAGCTGAAGAACGCCCTCGTAGAAAGCCCGGGTGGCGGTCATATCTTTAGTGCGCACAGCATGATGGTGCCAACCGCTAATCCTGTTGGACCTCAGTCGTTCCTTTCGACGCGCAATAACGGAAGTGTCGGAATCTACTTGCACGGCTTATCTCCAATCTCGGTTTGCCAATCTCCAGGTGCCGTTGGCGGGGCAGTTCTAGGACAACGGAAGCTAGTGTATTAGACTATCAATATTAGTTACCAATAGTAAAAAACAATATTTCGACGTCGCGATATTAATCGGGTGAGTGTGGTCGGCCCCCCTTCGGCCCCAGTCCGCTGCGTCGGGCATTTGCCGATCGGCGACGATCCGAAGGAGCCGCTGTTTTCGCACCGTCCGGCGCGGCACCGGCCAGCTCGGCACGACACCGCTACCGCAGGCCAACGCCTACGCGATGGTGCGGCGCCGCGCGGTTGCCGCCGGCATCGAGACGAAGATCGGCAATCGCACGTTCTGCGCGACCGGCATCACCGCGCACCTGAAGGACGGCGGCACGCTCGACCACGCGGCCGCGATGGCGAAACACGCATCGACCTGCACCACCCAGCTGTACGACCGGCGAGGACGAGATTAAGCCTGAACGAGATCGAGCGGATTCGCCTGTAAAGAGGAGGGATTCCAAGAAAGGGAAGTCCACGCACGCCAGGCGTCTGCGAGGTAGGCGGTTCGAATGTCGCTGATCGACCCGAAGCCGCCCGTCGCCGCGTCGTGCCGAATGTCCTTTGGCAGCCACGTACAGGACACACACACAGACGGCAGGCCGCGGTCAAAGCCGATCCCCGCTGAACGAGATTGAAATTCGGCTGGTTACCCAACCATGGCTGGCTCGCGTCAAACACCGCAACCGGAACATAGCTGAAATATAATAGTGAACAACATGGGTAGCAGCGAGACGAAGCTTGGCGCGCTGGCACATACAGTTGCAAGCCATCCGCCCACCGGTACTGCGTTACGGCTTTGTGGTCGTATGCGTTGGAATCGCGCTTGGGCTGGCGCTAGCATGCCAACATTACGGCTTTCACGATGCCGAAATGCCGCTTTTTGACCTGGCCATCGTTCTCGTTACCTGGTATGCCGGTATAGGACCATCCGTGCTGGCGGTTTTCCTCTCGGGAGCCAGCAACACCTACTTCTTTACCCCGCCACTTTATACCTTCGAAATCACTTCGGAAGATCTGCCGTACCTTGTTCTTTTCACAGTATGGTCAGCAATTATTGCCTCTTTCGTAGCTATTCGACGTCGAATCGAGGACCAGCTTCTCGACGCGCGGGACCGCCTCCAAATTGAACTTGAAGTGAGCCGGCAACGCGAGGACGAAATCCTTGGGCTCAATCAAACACTCGCCAGGCGCGCAGCAGAGCTTGAGGCGAGTAACAAGGAATTAGAGTCTTTTTCCTATTCCGTCTCCCACGATCTACGGGCGCCAATTCGGCACATAGTGGGGTTCTCAGAGCTGCTTCAAAAACACACGTTTTCTTCCCTTGACGATAAGAGTCGTCGGTACATACAAACCATTCTCGAGTCGGCAAAAAGAATGGGGGATCTGATCGATGATCTGCTGGCCTTTTCCAGGATCGGGCGAATTGAGACCAAAATGACCTTTGTGAGCCTCGAGCTGCTCGTTAAGGAAGTCATCGCGGATGTCGGGCAAGACGTGAGGGACAGAGACATATTCTGGGATATCAAGCCCCTCCCGGTCTGTTACGGAGATCGGTCCATGCTGAGGGTGGTTATCGTCAACCTTGTATCGAACGCGGTCAAATTCACGAGCAAGCGAGCAGGTGCCAAAATAGAAATTGGTTGTGTGGACGTGAATGAAAATGAACTGGAAATGTTCGTAAGGGATAATGGTGCGGGCTTTGACATGGAGTATGTAGATAAATTGTTCGGCGTATTTCAACGTCTGCACCTTGCGGAACAGTTTGAAGGCACGGGCATAGGACTAGCTATTGTTCAGCGCATTATCGTGCGCCATGGCGGAAAGGTCCGGGCCGAGGGAATGCTTGACCGCGGTGCCACTTTCTATTTCTCCCTGCCTAAAGCACGGGATGCGACGACCAATAGGATTGCGAGCATACTATGAACGAGTTGGGACGCATTTTGCTCGTTGAGGACGACCCGAGAGACGTCGAACTCACTTTGGCCGCGCTGGCGGAATACAACCTGGCAAACGACGTAGTGGTCACCCGAGACGGAAAAGAGGCTCTGGATTACCTATATTGCAGGGGACAGTTTTCTGCGCGCTCGAGCGAAAATCCGGCGGTCTTGCTGCTCGACCTGAAACTTCCCAGGGTCGATGGTTTGCAAGTCCTGGAGAAAATTAAATCGGACGAGCACCTGAAGATAATACCGGTGGTGGTGTTGACATCGTCCCACGAGGAAAAAGACATGGTGAGAAGCTACAAGCTCGGGGTTAACGCATATGTAGTAAAGCCGGTCGATTTTCACGAGTTTATCAATGCCGTCAAGGAACTAGGCGTCTTCTGGGCACTCATCAATGAGCCGCCGCCGGGCAGTGTCAAAAAGGTACGCTAATGTCTCCGCTCCGCATTCTGTTGCTAGAGGATAATACGTATGACGCGGAGCTCATTCAAGAGCTCCTCGAAGAAGCTCATCGCGTCTGCCAGGTAGTCCGCGTCCAGTCTCGTGCGGAATTTCTGACGGCTCTAAAAACGGTTGAAATTGAACTGATTCTCGCTGATTATAAACTTCCTTCATTCGATGGTCTCTCGGCTTTAAAACTCGCGCTGACTGTCCGTCCAGAACTGCCGTTTATCTTTGTTTCCGGCACGCTTGGCGAAGAAGTGGCGATCGAAGCACTTAAGATTGGGGCGACGGATTATGTTCTGAAAACGCGACTATCAAGGCTAGTGCCTTCAGTTGAACGAGCATTGCGCGAAGCCCAGGAACGAGCCGAACGCAAGAAGGCGGAAGAGGCGCTACGCCGAAGCGAAATGTATCTGGCGGAGGCGCAGCGACTCAGCAACACGGGAAGTTTCGGCTGGAACGTTACGAGCGGGGAAATCTACTGGTCCGAAGAGACTTATCGAATATTCGCCTGCGACCCTGCGATAAAGCCCACCCTTCAGATGGTGATCGACCTAACTCATCCGGACGACCGAACGCGTTTGCGGAAAATCCTCGACCGCGCCTCGATCGAAAGGCGCGCCTTTACGGCCGAGCATCGCCTGGTGCTGACCGATGGTTCTGTTAAATACGTTCGGGCTGTGTCTCATGGCTTCATCGGCGAAAATCCGGATAGTTTCCTCTTCGTAGGAGCGGTAACGGATATCACGGAGCGCAAGTGCACTGAAGAAACCCTACGGGAGCAGGCTAATTTGCTTAATTTGACGCATGACGCTATTTTCGTTTATGACATGAACGGAGTTGTCACGTACTGGAATCGTGGCGCGGAGGCGTTGTACGGATGGTCGGCAGAGGAGGCCAAAGGCAAGCTTGTTCCCGAGTTGCTGGAGACGATCTTTCCAGTACCGGTTGAGCGAACCACAGCGGAGCTGAGCAGTAGCGACCACTCGGAAGGCGAGGTTGTGCGTACCAGGAAAGACGGAACACAGGTAACAGTGGCGAGCCGTTGGTCATTGCAACGAAATGTAAGGGGCATGCCGGTTGCCGCTTTGGAGTCGAGCAACGATATCACCCCTCGAAAACTTGCCGAAGTAGAGCGCGGGCGTTTGAGCCAGTTAGAGGCGGATCTCGCGCACATTAACCGCGTCAGTATGATGGGCGAACTGGCCGCTGCGCTGGCTCACGACATCAAGCAGCCGATGGCTGCCGCGGTCACGGGCGCGGGCGCGTGCATTAATTGGCTCTGTCGGGATGCACCCGATATCAAAGAAGCATGCGCCGCTGCCTCGGCAATGGGCGCGGAAGTCATGCGCGCCGCTGGCATCATTGACGGAATTGGCTCACTCTACAGGCGAAGCACACCAGAGCGGGAATTGGTGGACTTGAACGAAATCGTTCAGGAGATGGCGGTTTTGCTGCGGGATACCGCCGATCGGAAGTCCATTTCGATCCGAACGGAACTCGACACGGGGCTTCCGAAGACAACAGCACACCGTGTACAGCTCCAGCAGGTCTTGATGAACCTCATGCTCAACGGCATCGAGGCGATGCAACACACGGGTGGTGAACTGATCGTCTCATCGAAGAGGATCGAGCATCGTCAGTTGTTGATCTCGGTGAGCGATTCGGGCATCGGGCTTCCTACCGATGAACCCGAGCGCATTTTCGAGGCATTTTTCACGACGAAACCGAAAGGCACCGGCATGGGACTGTCCATCAGTCGGCGGATCATCGAGTCGCATGACGGCCGGCTGTGCGCCAGTCCGAAAACAGGAGGGGGTGCGACGTTTCAGTTCACCCTGCCCGGCGAGGAGATGCGCCCAGAACGTCTCGTGCCGCTATAACCCAAGCCAGTGCAGAAGGCCAACACGCGATCCCGATGACCAGGGTTGTTAACTTCCGTTCGACCGTGTTAACTTTGTGACCGTCCAAACAAGACGGCGGGAACAGGGATGATATTCGGAGGCGTATTTTCGGAGCTGCGTGACGCACGGCGGGCGCAGGGCAAGCGTTACGCGCTGGAGCCGCTGCTGTGTGCGATCGTGATGTCGCTGATGGCAGGCGCGAATTCGCTGAGGACGATCGAGGTGTTCATTGGCGAGCGGCGTGCGCAGCTGAACGAGCTGTTCGGGACGGACTGGCGCAAGGCGCCGAGCTGGGTGGGCATCCGGAAATTTCTGCTCCAGCTCGACGAGCACGATCTGGAAAGCGCGGTGCGTGCTTTCGCGCAGAAACAGGTTTGCGCGCCGCCGGGGCGGCAGTTCATCGCGCTGGACGGCAAGGCGCTGCGCGGCAGCGCCTCACGTCTGGAAGACATGACAGCCCGGCATATCGTTTCGGCTTTTGATCAGCAGGGCCTGATTGTGCTGGGACATGTCGAGGTGGCGGAAAAGTCGAATGAGATTCCGGCCGCGCAGGCGTTGATCGAATCGCTCGGGCTACAGGGGCGGGTCTTCACAATGGACGCGTTGCACTGCCAAAAAAAACGCTAGCGCTCGCCCTGCAAAAGCAGGCCGACGTTCTGGTGCAGGTCAAGGCCAACCAGCCAACCTTGCTTGCCGCTTGTGAGGATCTTGCCCGCTACTGCACGCCTGCAGAATGCGACGTGCAACACGACAAGGGCCATGGTCGCATCGAGACGCGTACCGTGCGTACCTATGGCGTGCCGGTGAACTGGCTGGAAGCTGACTGGCAGCCGCTGGTACAGCAGATCGTGAGTGTCTCGCGAACGGTCGAACGCCGAAACCGCACTGGCGGCTGGGATTGCAGCAGTGAGACGGCGTGGTGGGTCAGCACCGCCGTCATGAGCGCTGCAACTTGCCAGATGGCCATCCGTGGTCACTGGTCGGTGGAAAACCAGAATCATTACGTGCGCGATGTGGTCATGAAAGAGGATCACTGCACGACGCGACACAAACCCGGAATCCTGGCCCGCCTGCGCTCCATGGCACTGAACTGCCTGCGAGCGACATCTGATCGAAGCGTAACTATCGAACTGCGGCGCAACGCCTTGAATTTTGAACACTTACAACGTTGCGCCTGCGGAAGGAGCAATTAACAGCCGTGACCGGGCCGTCGACAAGGACGGCAACACCATCGACTTCCTGCTACGCGCGCATCGGGACAAGACTGCAGCCCGGCGTTACTTTGAGAAATCGATCGCTCAGAATGGCGTCCCCGAGACGGTGACCATCGACAAAAGCGGTGCCAATCTCGCCGCACTCGAAGCGATCAATGCCGATCGTGAAGCGCCCATCAAGATCCGCCAGTCCAAATATCTCAACAACCTGGTCGAGCAGGACCATCGGGCGATCAAGCGACGAACGCGGCCCATGCTGGGGTTCAAGACTTTTCGCTGTGCCCGGATCCTTCTGGCCGGCATTGAGATTATGCACATGATCGCGAAAGGACAGATGAAGTGTGCTCGCGGAACCCATCCGTCCGCCGCTGATCAATTCTACGACCTCGCAATATAAGCAGTACTTCGCATACCGATCTCGCTTGCCCCTCGATCCTTACCGCGACAAAGCCCGAACCGCTGGGCAGGTTCGCGACGAACTGCAGAACCGCATGGCGAAAACCGCCGCTGACGTGCCGGGAGCCTTGCGCGTGCGCATACCGCTACCAGAGCGGCATCCGCCGGACGCATCCGGCCGCAACTGGAACATAGTGCCGCTCAATGACCTCGGCGCAGATTGCGCACATCACGTCCAGAAGGTGATCGAAGACATGCGCACCGAGTTCGTGCTTCCAGATTGACGCCTTGATACGAAACCGGAGCGCCTCATGCAAACGCACGTGTTTGAACATCGAGGCTACGAGATCGTGGTACAGCCGGAGCAGAACGCATACGGCGCGTGGCAGGCAAAGTGAGTGTGCGCCATGCCGATAGCACCGTGGCCGAATTCCGTCCGGATACGGTTCAGCCGGAATGGCTTGCGCAGGAGAAGGCGGTGCGGGACGGCATCGAATGGGGCACGCGTTTTGTCGATCACAAGCTGGAAGAGTCGCACGACCCGATGTGATGGAACCATCAGCGAAAAGCGCACAAAACCCGGCAGTTTCGCGAAAGACGCCACTCTACGATGGGCTTACCGTGCACGAATACGGCCAACCGCCGTTATCCCGGCGCGGCCGCCTGCTTGTGAAGCGCGAGAAACGAAAGAAAGTTCTGAACGTCCTCAAAGGCGGATCGCATATTTATGGTCAGAATCTATGGACGCATGCGCAGCGCAAATGGCTACGCGATACGCGACTTCCTGCATCGCTGCGACATACCGTTCGAATGGATCGAACTGGGCAGCAATAAGGAAGCGGAGGAACTGGCGCACGTGCAGCATCTTTCCGATTCGCGCTTGCCGGTCTGCGTCTTCCACGACGGAACGCGGCTCGAATGTCCCACCATCCGGCAAATCATCGAGAAGCTCGGCTGGTTTACGAATCCATCCCGTGAGGCCTACGATCTGGCGATCTACGGCGCAGGACCGGCGGGACTGAGCGCCGCGGTGTACGGTGCATCGGAGGGGCTGCATACCGTACTGGTGGAGCGCTGGGCACTGGGCGGCCAGGCAGGCAGCAGTTCGAAGATCGAGAACTATCTGGGCTTTCCACAGGGCGTGAGCGGCGCGGAGCTCGCTGAACGGGCGCGCGACCAGGCCATCAAGTTCGGCGCCGAAATCCTGCTGGCGCGCGCCGGCGTGCACGCGGAGTTTCCGCCCGGCCAGGGCATCGTGTATCTGGAAGACGGCACACGTATCACGGCGCGCACGTGTATCTGCGCGACCGGCGTGGCATATCGCACGCTAGGCCTGGTTGGTGAAGAGCGCTTTCTCGGCGCGGGCCTTTATTACGGCGCCGGCGCGAGTGAGGCCGCGCTGATCCATGGCGAAGACGTATATGTGGTGGGCGGCGGCAATTCGGCGGGACAGGCCGCCATGCATTTTTCCCAGTCCGCCAACCGCGTCTATATGCTCGTGCGTGGCGCATCGCTCAAGAACACGCTGTCCCAATACCTCGTGGATCGCATTACCTCGGCGCCGAACATTGAAGTGCGCACGTGCGCCGAAGTTACCGCGCTCGCAGGCAGTGACGTGTTGCAGGAGATCACGCTGACCGATGTGCGCACCGGCCGGCAACGCACGGAAAGAACGAATTGGCTATTCGTCTGCATTGGCGGTGTGCCGCAGACCGAATGGGCGCAGGAGGTTGGCATTGTCCGCGATGAAGGCGGCTATCTCGTGACCGGTCCCGACCTGCAGGAATATCGGGCGGCCCTGAAATGGCCGCTCGAACGCGCGCCGCTACATCTGGAAACCTGTGTGCCTGGCGTATTCGCAGCGGGCGACGTACGTCACGCGTCGATCAAGCGCGTGGCGTCGGCAGTCGGCGAGGGGGCAATGGCTGTGGCGCTGGTGCATCGCTATCTGGATAGCGCTTGAGCGCAAGCGCAACCTTGATCCGCGCACGTCTGCGCACACCTGTCCGAGGAGTACGATCATGACCCCTGGTTGCACGCACCTGGGCGAGGCCCGCATTCTCCACACGCCCATCGACTATTGCGAGGACTGCGTGAAGCTTGGCCAGCCGTGGGTACATTTGAGGCTTTGTCTTTCGTGCGGACACGTCGGCTGTTGCGATTCGTCGCCCAACCGGCATGCAAGCCGGCATTTTCACGCGACCGGCCATCCGCTGGTGCGTTCAATCGAACCCGGCGAAACGTGGATCTGGTGCTATCGCGACGAGATCGTCGCAGGTGAACTTGAATCGTGACGGCGACGCCGCCCGCACGTGGCGGGCGGCGTCGCGTTCTTCAGCATGCCAGCGTCACGCATGCGCCGGTGCCTGCTTCGACGCCTCGCTGGGCGCTTCCGTGGGCGTTGCTCCTTTCAGCACACGCACGGAGTGCGCACCCGAGTCGTAGGTCATTGTGACCTTGTCGCCGCCGCGCACGTCGCCTCGCAACAGCGCATCGGCGAGTTGCGACTCCGCCTCAAGACGGATCTTGCGTTTGAGCATCCGCGCGCCGAACTCGGGGTCATAGCCGATCTGCGCAAGGTGATCGCGCAACCCGTCGTCGAACGACAGATCGATGCCCTGGGCCAGCGCCGTACGCTGTACGCGCGCAAGTTGCAGATCGACGATGGTTCGAATCTGCTCCTTGCCGAGCGCACGAAACACGACCACCTCGTCGACGCGATTGAGAAACTCCGGCCTGAAATGATGCCGCAGGATTTCCATCAACCGGTCGCGCAGTTCAGGATAGTCGAGCTGCTTCGAGTCGGCCTTCATGTTGTCCTGGATCAGCTGCGAGCCGATATTGCTGGTCGCGATGATGATCGTGTTGGTGAAATCGACCAGACGTCCCTTGCCGTCGGTGAGCCGCCCTTCGTCGAACAGTTGCAGCAGGAGGTTGTGCACCTCCGGGTTCGCCTTTTCGATTTCGTCGAGCAGCACCACGCAATACGGCCTGCGCCGCACGCGCTCGGTGAGTTGGCCGCCTTCCTCGTAGCCGACATATCCGGGCGGCGCGCCAACCAGCCGTGCCACCGTATGACGCTCGGAATACTCGCTCATGTCGAGGCGCACCAGCGCGTTCTCGTCGCCGAACACCGAAGCGGCAAGCGCCTTCGCGAGTTCGGTTTTACCCACACCTGTAGGCCCAAGAAAGAGGAAGCTCGCAATCGGCTTGCCGGCCTCCGTCAAACCGGCGCGCGAAAGCCGCACCGCTTTGGCGACCGCGGAGACGGCTTCATCCTGGCCGACCACGCGCTCCTTCAGGCGCTCTTCCAGTCGCAACAGCTTTTCGCGGTCCTCGGCCGTGAGTTCAGATAACGGTACGCCCGTGAGCGACGAAACGATCTGTGCAATGTCTTCCGCCGTCACTGCCTGCGAGCTGGTGCCGCGCTCCTTCTTCCACGTTTCAGTGGTTTCATGCAGGTGTTTTTGTTCCGCGACGAGCTGTTCTTCCAGTTCCTTGGCTTTATCGAATTGCTTTGCAGCGCTGGCCGCGTCCTGTTCCTGCTTGATGCGGCGGATGCTCGCCTCGATATCGTGCAATGGCTGCGGACGCGAATTGGATGAAATGCGCACGCGGGCGGCGGCCTGATCGAGCAAATCGATTGCCTTATCGGGCAAAAAGCGCGCGGCGATGTAGCGGTCCGAGAGCTTTGCCGCAGCAGCGATCGCCTCTTCGGTGATTTTCACCTTGTGATGCGCTTCAAGCCGGTCGCGCAGGCCACGCAGAATCTCGATCGTTTCCTCGACGCTAGGCTCAGGCACCATCACGGGCTGAAAGCGCCGCTCCAATGCCGAGTCCTTTTCAATGTACTTCTGGTATTCGTTCAGCGTGGTCGCACCCACGAGGTGCAGCTCACCGCGAGCGAGCGCGGGCTTGAAGACATTGCCGATATCGAGGCCGCCTTCGCCGCCGCCCTGGCCGGCGCCGACAATCGTATGCAGTTCATCGATAAACACAATCAGACGATCCTGGTTCTCGATGATCTCATCCAGCACCTGCTTGACGCGCTCCTCGAACTCGCCACGATACTTCGCGCCTGCCACGACGCTATTGATATTCAGTTCGACGACGCGCTTGCCGCGCAGCACTTCCGGCGCCTGGTCCTGAGCGATGCGTTGCGCGAGGCCTTCGACGATAGCGGTCTTGCCTACACCGGGTTCGCCAATTAGCACCGGATTGTTCTTGCGCCGCCGCGCGAGCACTTCAATGGTGGTTTCGATTTCCTTGTCACGGCCGATCACCGGATCGAGCTTGCCTTGACGCGCAAGCGCGCTGAGATCGCGCGCGTACTTGTCGAGCGTGGGCGTGGTCGAGCGGTCTTCCATCTTGCCGTCTTCGGCACCCTTGCCGACCACCTTGACTGCTTTTTGCCGCAGCGATTGCGGCGACAGCCCGAGCTTGCGCAGCAATTCACCTGCAAAGCCGTCTTCTTCCTCGACGAGCCCAATCAGAATGTGTTCTGGTCCGACATAGCTGTGACCCAGTTCCAGCGACGACTTCAACGCATTTTCCAGCGTACTTTTGGCGCGTGGCGACACGCCGATCTGCTCATTGTCGCTCGGCTCCTTGCGGGTGCCGCGCGGCGCGGTCTGGTCGATGGTCTTCTTGATCTCTTCGGGATCAAGCTTGAATTCGCGCAGGATTTCCTGCACCACATTGTTATCGGCGAGCGCCAGCAACAGGTGTTCTGTATCGACTTCGTTCTTGCCATATTCGACCGCTGCTTGCGCCGCAGCTTGCAGGCGGTCCAGACCGCTCTGGCTCAGGTACGTCTGCAGGTCCACCGCTTCACGCGCCCGGCGATGCCGGCGTGTCCGGCCGCCTGGCTGTCCGCCCGCTGAATCGCCCATTTGCCCGCTACCGGCGCCCGTACCCTGATCCGCGCCGCCCGATTGTCCGGGCGAGCGTCCGATGCGTGACCGGCTACCGCGGCCGCTTTCCATCTGTGGCCACATGTCGTCGAACAGACTGTCGAACAGTCCGCCGTGAAAGAGGGACTCGAGCGGCGACAGGCGGCGCTGATTGCGCGCCATGAACTCCATGTAGTGCTCATCGCACAGCATCAGCTGACGGCGTTGGCCGTTTTCGGTGATCGTGATCTGCGAGGTTGCGGGCTTTCCACAAACACTGCACTCGGCCATGATGAACTCCTTTTCGTCCGCGAGGGCATCGCTTCCCGGGCGGGTAATGGGTGGGTGGAAATATCTGTTCCGCTGCTTATTCCGATGTCGCCTTGTTTGCGCGCTGGGCTCGCGCTGCACTCGAAACGAGGCAATCCAGTGGACGGCACGTCGATTGATCCGTTGTTCCCGTGGCACCCAGTTCCTCCAACCGTGCGCAGGAACGCATCGGCATGCTCAAGCCCGCGCCGCACGGTGGCTTCGTCCGTGTCGAGGCGTACCACGACTTCCCGCAGTGGCACATCGTCCACTTGCACTGGCAGCACCGCGTGCCGCCACGCGGGCAACTGGCTCAGCAGCTTGCCCGTGAGCGAGCGCACTTCATGCTCGCTCGCTGCCTCTTCGCGTTCTTCGCCGCTGCCGGGCAGCGCGTCTTCGACCTTGAGCGTTTCGTCCGGTTGCCAGAATCCGAGAATCTGCTGTTCGCCTCGCCGACTTCGTCTGGGATCCCAACCAGCGTAGCGGTGCAGCGCGCCCTCTTCAATGGATATCCCGGGATGCTCGCGAAGGCGCTGAAATCCGCCACGTGTTCGGCTTCTTCCCCGGCAGCTCGCGGGGGCCGTGGACAGTACCAGTCGCAGCTTTACGCGATAAGCGTCGCCGCTACACAGAGTGTCCCTTTCGACACCCGCCCGCAAACTGACCAGTTCCGTCGAAGACGGGTGCAGATCCCGCTTCGGATGGTGCGCGGCCAGTTCACCAATCTGTTGCTCGATGCTGGCGTGGGCCGAATCACCGAGACTCCGGAAGCTGACGAGTTGTTTCACGATAGGCCTGACCGTGGAGTACGGACGGTGCTATTTGATCTCGATGCGCCGCTTCGCTGCCGGTTCTCCGGCCGCTTTGGGGACGCGCAGCGTCAGCATGCCGTTTTCAAATCTGGCCTCTGCCCGATCGAGATCGATGCCCGCGGGCAGCGGGACCGCGCGCTGAAAGTGTCCAAACGACCGCTCGACCCGATAGCATCCCTGTTCTTCGCTGGTCGATTCGAAGCGCTTGTCGCCGCTGATGATCAGCATGTCTTCAATCAGTTCGAGTTCGACGTCGTCGCGGGTCATGCCCGGCAATTCAACGACAATACGCAGTGCGTCGCCTTCGTCGGTGACGTCGATCCGCGGCTGAAACTCGCTCGCGCTGAAGTCGCCGAACCAGCTCCCGAGCGGTCCACGCCCGCCGAACGGATCGCGGATCAATTCGGCGAAAAGATGAATCGGATCAGGCAGCGGCCAGCTGGCAGGCGCGAGTACCGGCGCAGCAGCCGCTGCCATCGGTGCCCCGTTACCCGTTTGCCTGCCGCCCGCCTGTTGCCCGTTTTGCCGGGCACTCTCCTGATTGATGCGCGGCGCACCGGTCTGGCCCGATGCGTTTTTTTGCGCGGGGTGCGAGCGTAAAAACCGGAACGGATTCCATTTGTCGAGATCCAGAAGCATGTGATTCTCCTTGCGTGAGGTATACCAGTGCCAGACCTGACGCTGGACCACTGGAGATGACGGGCAGTCCATTCGCCCTCCGGATGCGAGGGGCGCGGCCGGCGCGGCATCGCCCGCGATAGCGGAACCAGGCCGGTGCGGGGTTGGCCGCGGGCTTGACCTTCTGACCCGCGAGTGCTCCTGAACGGTGCGTTTACGGATGCAATGGCGCGTGCGGCTCGCCGGTCAGGCCGTCACTGTGCCAGGCGCGCGCAGTGATGCCGAGTACGAACAGCAGCGCGCCCGTGAACAACGCATACACGCCGATCAGCCACACGAGCGCTAGTGCGCCGGCGCCCGGAAAGAGCAGCACGAAGATGCCAAACAGCACGGACAGCACTCCGGTTAGCACCAGCATCCACGCATTGCGCAGGCGCCTGTGCAGCCGCGTTGCTGCGATCAGATCGAATACGCCGGTGATAATCGCGTTTGCGCCGATGACGGCGACCAGTACGAGCGTGGTAATGCCCGGCACTAACGCGGCGATCACACCGGCGCCGATGCTGCAGATGCCGAACAGCAAGGGCACCCACCAGCCGCCGTGCGTCGCGCGGTAGCGGATGGCCGCGAGAATCGCGACGATGCCGCCGACGATTGCGTAGGCGCTAAAGAGGGTGATCAGCAGTAGCAGAGTGAGACCGGGCAAGAATAGCGCCAGAATGTCGAACAGCAGCGCTACCGTGCCACGCAGAAGGAGCATCCACCAAGCGCGTCCAAGCAGTTCATCCATGTGGGACTCCAAACTGTACCGTCATGCGATGAAGTTCAGTCTAGGCCCCACGTATCTGCGATTCTTTCGCGTTTCTGCCGTGCGTTTCGCAATTCTGCATTCGTTCACGAGGCGTGCTGAATGGCATCCAGATGCACGAAAATAACCTGATCCAACCGCGCTTGCAGCCCCGCCGGGAGCGCGAAAAGCACATAGATCGCGGATTCCAATAGGGACTCGACATGGCTATTTCGCACGCTTTATGAGGTCAGATTCCTGCATGCCAGTCTCGCGCAAGCCAGATGGAACGCCGAGAGCCCTCGTCCAGGCTCGAAGACACCATGCGCAGCGCTCTCGCCGCCTGGCGCGTGGCAGATTCGTGTCATGGCCTCAGGCGACGCCGCGCTGTTAGATGGCAGTGCGTAAGGCAATATGATCGCGTGCGTTTACGTGCGGCAGGTTGAAGCTTTCGCCAGAAGCATGACAAAGCTTGTGATGCAGCGCCATTCCCACGTGCCCCGCACACAGCCGCATAGCCTTGCACCCCAGAGGCAATCGCTGCGCGCTAACAGGCTTCGGGCTCGTTCTCGATACCGCGCAGTCTGGTCGCCAACGCACGTATTCCGTCTTCGGCCATCAGCGACATGACTGGATTGCCGTCATGGGCGTACAACCCCTCCGCCGCATGCGCAATGGCATTGAGGCCGCTCACGAACGACAAGCCGGGCGGCAATTCACGTGACAGCTCGGGGTCGTAGATCACCGTCTTCGGCAACTCACGCAGGTCGCGTCCCATACCTTTCAGATCGTCCTCGGTCAGGCCATAGATCGGTGTCATCTCTGAGCCTGCATACCTGGTCGGGATCGCGATGATCGGTAGGCGATTCGAGCGCGATCGACTTACCCACGCCTGGTCCGATCGATGTTCCCAGATCGCGGACGCGCGTGCGGTGCGCATAACGTGCCGCTTCGCGAACCTGACCGCGTTCGAACGCCACGCAATACCCGGCGTAAGCGTTAGCTCAGAAAGCCTTCAGGAACGAAGGGTTGCTTTGAATCCCGGCTAATAGCGTGTCGAGCGTCGCCCCAAGTTGCCCGGCAATATAGCTCAGCAGCAACTGCATCAGCGAGGTCGGGATTGCTTCCGCCCATATTACGAATCCGCCTTAAGCAGCCTTGAATTCGACGTAAGCTTGGGTATGCGACGAGACAACGAGGAGACTTCTTCTCATCATGAAAGAAGAAACAAGATCGACCCCGGATCGCGGGTTACGCTGCCAAGCAATGAAGGTCGCTTTCGCCGATGGCGGGCTGAATTCACTGCAGGGACTTCGCCTCGTTATACCGACAGGTAGCACTGTTGCGCGGGCTGCGGGCTGCGACGACTTCGGAGTGAATCACTCCACCCTGATAAGTGCTCCATTTGCCGCAGTCATGCCGGCGGGCGCGCAGTTGGCCACGATCGCTGACAACGATCCCACGGGATGGGTTATCGCACTCAAAAGGGGCGTACTTGGGCAAGTCTCGCAAGAAGCGTTTGATGCGGTCCCGAAATGGTCCAGGTTTTGGGATCCGTTCCTGCGCGAGGCCGCGGACACATTGGGTGCTCTGCATCATGCGGAGCTCATCGACGCTGCCTGCGCCGACGCTTTTGCCGATGTCATCTCGGTGCACATCGCTCTACGCCACGGGCACTGTGCTGGTGTGGCCGAGCCGGACATGCCTCTTACGCATCAAATGCTGACTCGCATTCAAGCCTTCGTTCATGAGCACATAGCCGAACCCATTCTGGTCGAGCAACTCGCAGTGCTGGTGCACATGGGTGCATCAAACTTTGCACGCGCTTTCAAAACGTCGACAGGTAACCCGCCCCATCTGTACGTGACACTCGAACGAGTGAAATTTGCCAGGACGATGTTGTGCGAGGAGATTCTTCCCCTGGTTGACGTTGGCGCACGCGCGGGGTTTCAGACTCAGCAGCATTTCACCGAAGTGTTTCATCGATACAGCGGTGTGACGCCACGCGCATTCCGACTAGCCCACCGGAACGCCGGTAGCTGATTCATTTGGCGAAGTTGCGAGCAAAACAATGACCGCGGGACTGCCGCGCGCGCAACTAAACCAGAGCGACAAGAGTTTCTCGAAGTAGGTACTGCCCTGGGTCACGAGCATGAACATATCTGCGTCCGCTAACCTGGCATTCATGTCGCTCTCCGTACTTGCGGCGAGCGCTCAAAAATGACTGCGTTCCATCCTGCGTTTCGCTGGGCTGTTGCCGCAAACAGCCCGGCAAGCTATCTGCCGATCGCCAGCGCGTATCGCAGTATCAACGTCATGCTGCGACCACCAGAGACGCGTCGATCAGGTGCTCCGCGAGGAACCAGACCTGCAATTCGTTAGTGCGCAATACGTCGCTGACCAGCACGTCATTGGTGCCAAAGTCGCCCAACTCGTTGGCCTTGCTGGCTGCACTGCGAGTGGCCACAATGACGATTTCATGCGCCTCCAACAGACGCGAAAGCTGTACCGGCACCTCTTCGCGTCCGCGTGGCGGACGCGGGACGATGGTCATTTCCGCCACATCGGCAGCCATGGCGATGCTGACCCCACCGAGCAGTTGAATCCGCTCTGCTAGCGTGTCGACGAGTTTTACCTGCTTATCGTAATGCGCGTCATGTAGCAGATGCAACGACTGGAACGTAGGCCCAACGACCTGCCAATGATGCTTCTTGTACATGTCGCGCAGCGTCATAGTGTCGGCCAGGATCTGATTCAACAGCTCTATGCCCGTTTCGCACGCGGTTTGGGACAACGCGATTGGCAGCTTTACGACGTGACCGTACGGCTGCAGCTCATGTGCGCGCTGGTGCAGCTTCGGCTCGGGCACATGTATCACGTCGCTGGATTGGTTTCGGGTTTCGGACCTGCTGGCCCCGGTCGCCTTTGCCATGACTCACTCCTTCAACTCAAGCGTCGTATCAGGCCATGCTCAGCCTCGAGAGCAGCGCTTTTGCTGCTGCTTCCGACGACGCGGGATTCTGGCCAGTAATCAGGTTTGCCGCGACAACCACATGTGATTGCCAATCCGGCCCCTTCGAATACTTGCCTCCATTCCTCTTCAACATGTCCTCGACGAGGAAAGGCACCACTTCGGTAAGACCGACGGCCGCTTCTTCCGAATTGGCAAAGCCCGTTACGGGTTTATCGCGCACAAGCGGAGAGCCATCGGACGCCTTTGCATGACGCAGCACACCGGGAGCATGGCAAACTGCGGCGACCGGCTTTCCCGCCGCATACATGGTTTCGATCAATGCGATCGACTGCGGATCTTCTGCCAGATCCCATAGCGGTCCGTGCCCGCCGGGATAGAACACGGCGTCATAGTCCGCGGCCGAGACAGTCGAGAGCTTCGCTGTATTTGCCAAAGCCGCCTGCACTTCCTTATCCTTCTTGAAACGCCGGGTCGCTTCGGTTTGCGAATCGGGATCGTCGCTCTTGGGGTCGAGGGGCGGCTGCCCGCCTTTGGGCGAAGCGAGTGTCATCTCGACGCCTGCGTCCTTGAACACGAAATAAGGCGCGGCAAACTCCTCGAGCCAGAATCCGGTTTTCCGGCCCGTATCGCCGAGCTGGTCGTGTGAAGTCAGTACCACCAGGATTTTCATGACAACCTCGCGAGTCCGTTCAATTCACGTTGCAACGAGCCGAAGAGCGGTGTCATCAACCCAGGGCATACTGGCAGTATAGGCGGCTGTCAAGAGCGCTGAGGGTGCTGCCGGTGTTGGTGCTGTGTCCTTTCCCGCCCCTCGGCCACGTCGGTACGCAAGCGAGCCGCCCAGTCCAGTCTCCAGCAGGCCGTCATTAATCGATGGTGATCCGGTTGTCGACGTACGTCACGCCGGGGGCAAGCCATGCGATCCGCTCGGCCTCCTCGCGCTCGGCCCATGAGCGGACCTTGCCGCGCAGGACGACCTTATTGCCTTCGGCCTCGACCGTGATGTGCTGTGCGTCGACTTCCGCGTTGCGCTTGAACGCGTCGTCGATCTTGCGCTTGAGGTCCTCGGGCTTGACCTTCGGCTTGATCTCGATCTCGTTCGTCAGGCCCGTTACGCCGCTCACCCGCAGCGCCGTGTCAGCCGCGCGGCGGCGCTGGTAGTCCCATTCGACTTCGCCCTTGAGCGTCACCTCTCCGTCCCTGACGACCGCCTTGATGGTGTCCGCCGTATAAGGCAGCTCGGCCTTCAGTTGGGCAATGATCTCGCGCACGATCTCTGGATCGGGCCGCTTGTTGATCAGAGGCAATCGCACCTCCACATCGTTTGCGACCCCCTTCACGCCGCGCACACGCGTCGCGTCCTCCTCCGCCTTGCGCTTTTGCCTCCAACTGCGCGCGAAACCAGACAACGTGACCGCGCCGTCCTTGACCGCAACCCCGATATCTGATGGATCGATGTCAGGATCCCACTTCAGTTCGTACTCCACATCTCGTTTGATGTCTTCGTCGGTTCTCATCGCTGCTCCTCGTCGGTTTGTTGATGGACTAACGCGCGCGCGGGCTACGCCCTGCACCGCACGCATCCGTCCACGGTAGGGCCACGGTAGGGCGCGCGGGGCAGATTTTCTTCCCTACGCCTGCGCAGTTTTTGCGGAATGCTGCCGTACGTTCACATCTGAAAGCCGAGCAGCAGGTGCGCAGAGATCCGACACGTCTTTGCAGGAATGAGGAAGAAGTGCAACCGGCTAGAGCCTAGTCTTGATGTCATCGTCATCGGGTCAATGGCCACGTCGACGTCCGAAGGTGCGCGCCGGGCGGGACATGCAAGGCTGGCACCACCGCTGCTTCGCGGCGCGGTCGACCGGCTTGCGCGCCGCGCTGAGCATGAATTCAACCGTCTTGCCGCGAAAGGGTCTCGGTTTATTTCCCAGAGAAATGGAGCAAATCGATGAGCGATCTAGTCGTTGTAAGCTTCAAAGGCGAAGAGACGGCCGACCAGGTATTGACCAAACTCCAGCAGATGCAAAAGGAGCACCTGATCGACCTTGAGGATGCCTGCATCGTGGTCCGTAGCGCGAAGGGCAAGGTACACCTCAAGCAAGCCGTCGATCTCGTCAAGATCGGCGCGCTCAGCGGCGCGGCTTGGGGCGGTATGTTTGGCGCGCTGATTGGGCTGATGTTGCTCAATCCGCTCGTCGGGCTGGCAACGGGCATGGCCATCGGTGCTAGCACGGGCGCGTTGTCGGGCGCACTCTCGGACTATGGAATCGATGACGATTTCATGCGTTCGACGGGCCAGAACATTGAGCCGGGTTCGTCGGCGCTCTTCATCCTCGTGCGTCGCGTGAATTTCGACAAGGTCCTGCCAGAGCTGAAGCCTTTCGGCGGAAAGGTATTGAAAACCTCTCTGACGAACGATCAGGAGGAACGCCTGAGGAAGGCGCTAGAGAGCCTGAACAGCAGCGGCACGACAGCATGAGCACCCCTGCGCTGCATCAGGGTTGTGAACTTGAATTCTGTTGAAGTTCGCATTTGGGTCGGATCGACACCCCGACAATTATGCGGACCATACGGTGTGGACGTCGATCACATCGACGCGCAGTTCGACATTGGAGAGTGCTCACGCTTAAACTTCCGAAGACTAATATGACCGCATCTGAAGGCCGGAGAATCGAAATTCAGCAGTTGCGCGAACTGAGCGTCGGCCGACCGTGCTGTAGCGGAGGCTTCGTCACTGGATGTGCTTCCTGGGGCAACAAGGTCGTTGAGAACACAGGCGCGCGGGACAAGCGGCCGGGCAAGGTCCCTTTCGGATCGTGAGTTCCGGAGGTAGGGCAACGGACTTCTAATCCGTTGGTCACCGGTTCTTATATCGGGTGTTGTAAGTTGCATGCTTGACCGTATCAATTTCTGTTAAGTCGCGGTAGCTCAATCGGATAGAGCAGCGGCCTTCTAAGCCGCAGGTTATGGGTTCGATTCCCGTCCGCGACACCATCTTTCCCAATAGCGACAGGCTTCTCGAGGTAATAACACCTCGTTGCGAAGTCTCGTCTGTCGGCCCAAGTATGCAATTTAGTTGCATACTTGGGCACTGAGTGCTACTGTTATTTGCAGTTGCATACTTGGGGGCTGGCAGTATGTACAAGCATGTGAGTTTGCGCAGACGACAGGCTGGCGGGCGGACGACATGGCAGCTCCTCGGCCCCGACGGTCTTCCCATTGCTGCCTTCGCGGCATTTGCAGAGTCTTTACGCAACTCACCTCCCAACACGCGTGAATCCTACTGCCGGCACCTCGCTGAGTTTTTCAACTACCTAATCGAGGTAATGGCCTATCACGGCCAAGGTCAACCGCTGACCAAGCTGCAACTTGCTGACGCGCTTGAGGCCTATGGCGAATACCTGCTCCTCGGTACAGATGCTTCCCATCCCATTGCGCAGGCGGTGGCTGTCTCGTTGCCGCCAGGGGTCAACGCCACCAGCAGCTTGATTCCAAAAAAGGCCGCGCTCCGGCGCTTCCTGAAGCTGTCGGAGACAGTGCGTAAAGAGCTGGCTGAACTGGCGACCGTCTACAACAACAGAATTGTCGTCGCCGAAACTTCACTTCTTCCCGGCTTGGGCCAGAAGCGGCAATTGCAGCCTCAAGAAGTCAAAGCGATGAGAGCGCATTCGATGCTTGCCGGCGTCGTTTCTGGGGGGCCTCAACTCATTGAGTGCGTCGTGCTGGGCGATGCGACGGAAATCGTCGATTACGACGAGTCCCGAGCGTTTCCATACGATAAGGTGATGGACCTCATTGATGCGATGCCCACAGAACGCGATAAATCCATTTATTCGCTACTGGCCGCAAGCGGCTGCCGCACCCACGAGGGCCTTCAAACGCTCCTTAGCGACGACGTTGATGTCGAAGAAGGAACTGTGCATTTGGTTGACCCCAAGACGAGACCCGGGCACCCAAGCTATCGCGCACTTTCTCCAAGCCAACGAGAGTCGCTCGCGTGGAAAGGACGTACAACCGACCTGACTCTTCTCATTGAGCCTTTTGCCAGCGTGTTCTTCGAATCGCTTCAGCGATATTTGGAACGCGAATACATAGCGCACGGGCGGCACGATTTCCTGTTCCAGTTTCTCAAAGGCCAGCAACGCGGCCTGCCGTATTTTCTGAGCGCGCCCTCAAGCAGATTGGATGTTTTTCAGGGCGCGTGCGGGCGTGTTGGCGTTTCGCTACCGAGGGGGACTGGTCCTCATTCGCTTCGGCATATGTACGGGACATACGTGTTGAATTACTTCCCTCGAAGCAACGGGGACTACGGCCTGCCCGTCCCAATTGTGCAGCAACTGCTCGGGCATAGCGATGTCAAGAGCACGTTGAAATATGCCAGATTCGATAAAGACCTACGCAAGCTGGAAATTCAGCACGCCAACCGGGTGCTTTTTCGCAATGGCACTCCAAAGAAACTGCTGGAGCTGAAGCTAGAGGCGCTTGAGGCCCAAATGGCAAAGGTACGTTCTCAGATTGTTCAGGAGGGCAATACCCGTGGTTAATCTGACGCCGCACAGTGTCGTATTCAATAGAACGGGGGATGCGCTTCATGCCGACATTAGGGCTGCTCTCACCCAGAGTGCTGACGCTTTGCTATTGGCCTATGGGCTGGAGCATATCGACCTTGCGATGGTTACCACTAGCACGCATCTTAGAGGAGCGTATGCGAAGTTTGTCCGCAAAAGTGTACTGAGCAAACCAGACCGACGATTCGACGAGGCGTATGTCAGGGAAGCACTCGAAGCGTATCGGCAGAAGACGGGCTATCTGACAGAAGCACATTTTAAGGCGCTGATGTTTCCATCCACGGGGATGTTGGCTTTCAAGCGAAGCTACGCGGTCACCATTAGGCCTGGTGTTGGCTTGTTCCTCGTCGCCCTCCATAGCTCGGGCGCAATCACGTTGCCAATAACTTTTCCGTGGCCCTCCATACGCAACGATGCTCCACAGGTCGGAGCCGGCAGGAGGCGAGAAGTCGGTGGGCTAGTCGCCTCGGAGCTTTTAGCCTTTATACGCACCTTGGACTCGCAGTCCGATTCTCTTCCCCATGCCGCGTTTGATTCCGTTGGACGAGACCGCAAACGCAAAGAGTGGTTTCTTACTTACGGTACGAAATTGCTCCTAGCTACCGGATGGCACCGAGCGGAGGACGTTAACATCAGAGACTTGTTGGCTATAAAAGGAGCCGAAGAAGTCCTCAGCCCGAATGACACTCTGCCTCTCGCGTATAAGGCACTCCTAGACGTCTTGAAGTCCGCTTTCGGAGAGCGGGTCGCTATAACCGCAGAGAGCTGGGCAGCGGCGCTGCGCGATGATGCGTTGCGGATTGCATCAGGGTTGGGTAGGCCAGAGGAAGGACCACTTCGCCACATATTCGACTCGGGGCCACGTAGTGACCGCGACCTGCTGCAGGAACTGTTGCATGTCGAGCCCGTATGGGCAAAGCCGGAGCGTATCCGCGCGCTTGAGCGTCTTCCGGGACTTGAGGTCGATATCCGTAGTATGAGCGAACAGTGGCTCGAGTTGGAGGAGCTCTATGTCCGGAAGACGGCGAGGGAAAGCTACAAGCAGGTCAAGTTGGCGCTTCGTTGGTGGAACATTTACTTGTTTTATTACCTTCCGTACTGGTTTGCCCGCAATCCTGGCGCTGTCTTCACGTACCCCCGTTCGCCTTCACTTTTACTCAAGACTGTATTCGTCAGCCGCCTGCTTCCATTAGAGCAGGAAATGCCGGTAACGTTTATCGAGTTCATGAATGCGCACGGGGAACATCGCAAATGGTCTAACAACGGCTACTATGCAAACCTGCTCCAGCTACAAGGCTTCTTCGAGTTCATCGAACGTTACTCTGAGGAGCTTCCAGGCTGCGAAGGATTCAGCCAGCCGTTATCGCCGCATGATTTCCCGCGAACGTCTCGGCCTAAAGCGACCAAGAAGCGGCCAGTTCCGCGCCGTCTCTTCGCGGTATATCTCGACTATCACGAGGCGCTCCTCGCGCATCATTACGTAGTGACGAACCTTGCTCTCTCGGGGACGTTAAGTTCTGAGCAGGTAAAGAAGGTTGCAGAGTGCGGTGTAATCGACACATTCGCTAGCGTGGACCTCGTAGGCTTCGTGCCTGTGTTGTTCGCAAGCGGAAAGACTATCCCCCTTCGATTCATCCCGAATGTTCTCGACCTAGGTTGGCGCACGGTGAAAGGTGGACGGTCTGTATTTCTACCGCACCCGCACGCGGTTCATCAAAATCTCGTCGCGCTACACACCGGGCTACGGCATAACCACATTCAATGGCTAGACCGAGACTTATTCGATTCGGTCGTCGGCGATGACGATACAGAATTTGCGATGCTATTCGTGAATACTGACAAGGAGAAGAAGGCTACGTGGACCCCGCATGTCAATATCCGTGTCATAGAGTTGCTCCGCGCTCAACGCGACTGGGTTGAGCTAATTGACGAAGCTGGGTTCGATGCCATTCATTTTTACAACGACAATCCATCGACCAAGTGGCCGAAATTCCGCCCGCTCTTCGCGTACACGAAGGATGGCAAACCACACGACGACACGACTTACGGCGTTGTATGGAAGAGCACGTTGTGCGGCCTCCAAGGGCTGCTCCCCGAACTCATCAGTTACGGTTCGACACGCCCGCTCCTAAGACTATTGCCGCCGGGCCTACGAGCGAACGACCCAGACCTGAAGCTAAAGCTTGAGGCTTATGGAAAGCGGTTTGGCGCTGGCGAGCATTGTCAACTAAACGTGATGACGAGCGTGACCCCACATAGTAGTCGCGTCGCAGTCGTCTCGCAGTACATTACATTTTTGCCAACTGACCTGATTGGCAAACACATTACAGGTCAGCGTCCCGGCGTCGTCAATTACTACGTGCACCTTGACCAAGAGACTTTGGAAATCGAGCAAGTACATCAAGCCGCTCGCATGAGAGATGCGGCTTTGCGAAATGCTTTTGAACCCGTTCTGACTGGACGCAAGGAAACTTCTGCTTTCATACATGCTGACAGCGTGAACTCGCGGCTCGCGCAGAGTATGCGTGCCAACCTCGATGAGACCTTAGTCTCTTATGGGTGCATCAGCATTTCGTTCAACGAGAA
This sequence comes from Paraburkholderia sp. RL17-337-BIB-A, assembly GCF_046025895.1. Taxonomy (NCBI): domain Bacteria; kingdom Pseudomonadati; phylum Pseudomonadota; class Betaproteobacteria; order Burkholderiales; family Burkholderiaceae; genus Paraburkholderia; species Paraburkholderia sp. RL17-337-BIB-A. The sequence continues at coordinate 580,155 of NZ_JARESY010000003.1, forward strand.
AGCAGCTAAAGGTGTTGATGTGCTGCGATTGACACGAGGCATCGACGCGGCCGCAAACAAAACCGAAATCTGCCCTTACAACAATATCTGCCCCCCAGAGGTTGTTAAGGACTTACGCGGAACGCATCGTTGCAGCCTCTGCGACTATGCAGTACGTAGCGTCGACCATTTGCCCGCCGTGGGCGCAAAAAAGCGGCAAGTCGCAGAAATGGTTGACGAGCTCGAAGCTTTACTTTCGGCAGACGAGAAGACACTCAACGCGAAATATACCGGAGAAGAGCTTGACCGACTCGAGGAGGAGCGGGGTCGACTCTGCGAAGAGCTCACAGGTTGGATTCTCAGCGAAGAGGTCCTTGAGCTGACGCGGCAGAGGATTGCAGCTGGTACAGACAATCGAAAGTGGCTTGTTCAAAGACCTGAAATTATTGAGCGTGACCTTCAGAGGGTTGTGGCACCGACATCTATGACTGAATATCTTCTCGCGCGTTTGGGGGAATGTATTGCCTATCCTACGATGCAGAGCCCACAAGTCCGCGCTCGATTTGACTTACTAAGACGAGAGTTGCTTGCGAAGTCCGGAAACCTGCGAGCAGCATTTGCCCAAGATTTGCCGATTGACCCGGCAGCAGAATGTGCCGGATTGTTGAAATCAATTGCTGGCGCAACCGGCCTGAACGCTGCGCAGCTTGCCGAGGTACTTGACAAAGAAACATCCGAGTATGGATTGTCCCGTACGTCGTTGAGGTTGCTAGGCGAAGAGGAGAGCGAGCAATGACGAAGCCCAGCAGGTTTGCCGTGTGGCAGGAAGCTAATCAGACCCGGCGAGAAGCCATAATTGACGAATACCTGCTGTACCTCGGAAAGACCCGGGTAAAGGTCCGAAATGCAACCGACCTCGCCGACCTCACTGCTCGCCACATTGCCCAGGTCGAGGGGGCTCCGTGCAATAAATCTACCTTGATGCGTAACGTCCGGTATAAGTCAAAGATACTGACGTACCAAAAGCAACATTTGGACACGGGGTCGAGATTGCGAGTTGGTCGCGCGATAACCGACCCGGGCGCCGAAGCGCTTCTCGTCACCAAAAAGCTAGAAGCAGGAAACCTGAAGCGAGAGGTCGAGAGACTTAACATCTACATCGAGTCGCTCGAGGAGCAGGTTGAGCAATTCAAAGAACGGAAGGGTCTCCAGTCACCAGAGCGTCTTACTGGCGAATCGTTGCCGCCTGGACAGACGGCAATGTCCGACTATGAGTTTAAGTTCGTTCGAACGTGCCAAGCATTGCGAGCTGTCCTCAGTCATATGAGTTTGACCCTCGAAGTGGATTCCTCGGCTCAAAGGATATTGGACAGGTCCAAAAGACGAAACAACGTGGTTGTCGACAAGGAGCTTGCTGGTTCGTTCGTGGAATGGCTTAACAGCGTTTCGAAAGGTGATAAATGAAGAACGGAAGAGACAAAGGGCGAGAATATCTCGCGATGTTGCAGTCCTTCATTCAGGCCGGAACCCCAATTCCTTTGGGACGAGACGGAGACGTGAATAAGGCGGAGCTGTCACGAATAACAGGAATACCGACGAATTCGTTCTATCAAAACGAGGACGTGCGCTTGCTTTGTGAAAGCCTGAAGAGTTTGTCGCAGAAGCAGGCTCTTCGAGAGAAGAGTGTTGGACCCGCGAATGCAGACCAACATGGTGGCTCGGCACGAACCGGAACCCAACAGTTGCAACGGCTCGAACGAAAGTTGAACACGCTGGAGCAACAGAATGCCGTAATTGTCGCGGAGAACCACATGCTGCGAAAGCAGGTAAAGGACCTTCTGCAACAACTGGGCAGACAGGACATGATGATTGACACCGGGAAGCGTATTGTTACTCCGCCGGCGGGGGACTAATGGAGCTCGCGCCGACCTCTACCGTACGGCTGTCCGTTCGGCGTTTGCTCAGCATACTGGGTAACGGTGCGACCATTTTCAGCGCGGTTGATGAGGCTGGGAACGCCATTCGTGTCATCGCTCCGCCGAACGTGTTCGTTCGCGCCCCGGTCACCGGTGAATCATGGCTTGTAAACGGAGGTTTCCGAAACGATGGAAAGTATGGATTGCAACTCCATGCAACCAGCGTTCGATACGAACTCCCGCGTGGACATTTGCTTACACACTACCTTTCCGAACACCCTGACTTCCGGGGAATTGGAGAGGGCAAAGCGGCACGCTTGTGGGAGGAGTTCGGGGAGCGGCTCTCTCATGTGCTGTCTGATGGCCTGACAGACGAGCTTGAACGAGTTGTGAGCCCGTCGTTGGCGCGGTCACTCGTAGACACATGGGCTCACAAGCGTGAAGAAGCGGAAACAGTTGAATTCTTGGACGCTCACGGACTTGACCTGCGGATGGCAACAACTCTGCGTCGTGTCTGGGGCACCAAGACTCGTGAACTTCTCCAGCGGAATCCCTACTATTTGCTTGCGCTCGCTTCGTGGAGGCGCGTCGACTCTTTGGGCGCGAAACTCGGAATCGCTGCCGACGATGACCGCCGTCTCGTAGGTGCGGTTGAGTCCTGCCTGTACGACCGTCTGCAGTGGGGCCATACCGTAGCTTCGTCTGGCGCTCTGGAGGCGGCTTTGGCGGGCCGGATAGACCGACGGTTGGTAAAAAGGGCAATAGAGGTGGCATTGGCCGAAGGCGCAGTTTGTGGCAATTCAGTGATTGGGTATCAGGCCTTCGGAGCATGGGCGTTGGAAAATGGGATTGCTAGCCGTATACGCTCGATGTTGTCGGGCGAGCAGCGTTCTCAAGCCCCTCTGTTTCCAATGCAGACGCTAGACGGATGGACGGCGCAGAACATTCGTGCTGTTGAGACGGCTCAGGGCTTTCGTCTCAACGATGAGCAAGGTGCGGCCGTTGTACTGCCTTTCGAACATCAGTTTTGCTTGTTGACCGGCGGAGCTGGCGTCGGTAAGACGACGGTTTTACGCGTCGTTCTTCAATTGGCTGAAGCGCAGAACCTTTCCGTATTGCAGATGGCTCTGGCTGGTCGGGCCGCTCAACGCATGGAAGAGGCCACGCGTCATCCTGCAATGACTATCGCGAAGTTTCTGAGCGCAGTACGGTCTGGTCGATTGGAAGTCACCGCTGAAAGCCTGATAGTCATCGACGAAGCTTCAATGCTGGACTTGCCTACGCTATATCGAATTCTGCAGCACATGCCAGATGGTGCGGGACTGATGCTCGTGGGTGATTCTGCGCAGTTGCCCCCCATCGGGTTCGGCTTGGCATTCCATCGATTAGTTGGCAGCGCAAAAGTACCTCAGGTTCAACTGCGGACTGTTCATCGACAGGCCGCCTCCTCTGGTATTCCAACAGCAGCCTCAGACGTACGCGAGCATTTGGTGCCGAGGTTTGTTCCATTCGAGGGCAAGCATGCCGGAGTAAGTTTCATTGATTGCGATTTAGATGGCGTCATGCCGCTTCTGCGGACTATCGTCCAAGAGTGGGCTGGCGAGGATTGGCAGGTTCTTGCCGCTGTCAAAGGAGGACGAGCAGGTACCCGCTTCATCAACGGTAGCTTTCATGCTCAAGCAGCGAATGCTGGCCCGCAAGATTCCTTCGTGCCTGGTGAGCCCGTCATTCATTTGCTCAACGACTACGAGCGCTCTCTGATGAACGGGGCGCTTGGTCGCGTGGTTTCGGTCGAAGCCGACGGCGCGCTGCAAGTTTCTTTCGACGGTGATATGCACGTTTTCCGACCGGACGAGGTGTCCGGACGAATCGAACTAGCTTACGCCATCAGCGTGCATAAAGCACAAGGGTCGCAGTTCGGTCGGGTGGTCATTGTGCTCTCGAAAAGTCGCTTGCTGGACCATTCGCTCGTCTATACGGCACTGACACGCGGCGTCGAGCAAGTCGTGATTATTGGGAGCCGTGAAGCTTTTGAAAGCGCTGTCGTGTCCCCGCCGATAGCGCAGCGCAGGGAGGTCGCGTTTGACTTGTAGAAGCCCCCTCTCTGCAAAACAAACTACGACTGCTGCGTACCGATGCCCTGTCCGAAGGCCATAGTGTGCTTGCCCCAGCGCTGCATTGCAGCGCTGGGGTGAGGCGGTAGCAGCCGGCCCGGTAGGGCTTCGCGCGCAGCGCGAACTGCGTAGCCCGCCGAACACATGGCCTGAGCTGAAGCGCCTGGCGACACGAAATAGGCTGTTGTTTGTAACATGCAATCAGTTGCACGCTCAGGTCGAAGAAGAGTGCCTATACCAGGCTGGGCGTTTGGCCGAGTTCAGTCACTCATAGGGTCGATTTTGACGAAATTTTCCTTATATAAGGGTTCGAATCCCGTACGGCGCGTCCGGTGGAGGACGGCATGAAAGCAGGAAGCACCACTATTGCGACGCTCGCAGCGGTCGTCCTGTCAGGGCTCGTCTACGTGAATTGCCCACAGATAAGATCGCTGTGCGCCGAAGGCAAGGCTCTCGACCTAGCCGTCTGTGCTGCGTCTAAGATCCAGGTCGCTTGAAAGACGGAAGCGCGCCGGAAGTACAAAATGTGTGTGGAACGAACGACATGTTCCCTTTAGGTAATGCCCGCCGTTAGCGTTCGGGTCTCCAAGGCGAGCACACAAAGCGCCGCCAAATCGAGAGACCCGGAGAGCATCTGCATGCCAGATCGTGCGACGTCAGAAACGCGAACCTTTCAGGCTCGTCCAACTCAGAAGCGATCTTCGCGAGTAGCTTGTTAGGCGCGATGCCGGGGTCGAGCACGCGAGACCCGTGGTGTCGAGGATCTCCTGCTTCACGCACGCGCTGATCTCTCGCGCCACCCGGCAGATCAGTGACGTCGATTTGAATGTCGTCGATGCCACCATTTTCGATCTGCGTGATGAAGGTGGCGATCTCCGCCTCCGATAACCGTGATTGCATGTACGCAACGCCGCTGCAATAGCGAAATTCCGCTGGTTCTCTTATGGAGCGCAACATGACAAAGGAAAGTCGCGTCGACATCCCGAAGTCGAAAGCCGGGGCGCAGGAAGCGCCGATGACCCTGGACGAGCAACTCGACGAAGCGCTCAAAGAGACCTTTCCTGCGAGCGATCCAATTGCCGTTCACCCGGAGCCCGAGCAACGCGCGAAGAAGTAAACTCAATCGTCTTGGGTACTGGAAAGCAACAGAGCGAGCTTCTCGACGCGCTGCAAACGACGTTTCCTGTGCGTAGATTTGATCGACGCGCCCGGACAAGTCGGAAAGTCTTATGATCCAACGTGCACATTTATCGCGATGAGGGGCGACGCAGTTCGACCGCAGAGTAACTGTGGCGAACACGAAGCGTCCCGGGGGATGGCTTCAGCCCGATTTCCTTGCGTTGACAATGCCGTTCCACGTTCGCAAAGTCGCCATGTTCATTCGCAAACGAAGGATGGCGATGAAGGCAGCATTGCGCAATAACTGCGCAGGCGAAGGGAAGAAATGCACGTCGGCACGCTTTACGATGGGCCAATTCGTGTGGCGCAGGGCGCAGTCCGTGTGCGTACGTCAGTCCATCAACAAACCGATGAGGAGCAGCGATGAGAACCGACGAAAACATCAAGCGGGACGTGGAGTACGAACTGAAGTGGGATCCGGACATCGATTCATCAGATATCGGGGTCGCGGTCAAGGACGGCGTGGTCACGTTGTCTGGTTTCGCGCGCAGCTGGAGGCAAAAGCGCAAGGCCGAGGAGGACGCGACGCGTGTCCACGGCGTGAAGGGGATCGCAAATGACGTGGAGGTCCGGTTGCCTCTGATCAACAAGCGGCCCGATCCAGAGATCGTGCGCGAGATTCTTGCCCAACTGAAGGCCGAGCTCCCTTATTCGGCGGACAACGTCAAGGCGGTCGTCAGGGAAGGATACGTGACGTTGAAGGGCGAAGTCGAATGGGACTACCAGCGCCGCCGCGCGGCCGACACGGCGCTGCGGGTGAGCGGCGTAACGGGCGTGACAAACGAGATCGAGATCAAGCCGAAGGTCAAGCCCGAGGACCTCAGGCGCAAGATCGAGGACGCGTTCAAGCGCAACGCGGAAGTCGACGCACAGCACATCACGGTCGAGGCCGAAGGCAATAATGTCGTCCTGCGTGGCAAGGTCCGCTCATGGGCCGAGCGTGAGGAGGCCGAGCGGGTCGCATGGCTTGCCCCCGGTGTGACGCACGTCGACAACCGGATCAACATCGGGCGCTGACGGCTAGGACCGGTCGGTTCGCTCCCAGCCGGTCATCGCGCGCGCTTCGGCGGTCTCTATCGACCCGAGTGCGCGATACAGCATTGCCTCAACCGGCCTGGTTCGCATCCAAGAGCCCTGCTGGCCCGGATTCGAACCGAGCGCAACGCCTGTGTCCTTTCCGCCTACGGAGCTACCGCGATGACCTACAAAAACGTCGTTTTCAACTCAACGCGAGCGAGCACGTTCATCCGCGACTCGGAATCACCCTGCGGCTCGCGAAGCGCTTCAGCGGCGTCTGACGGGCCTCTGCTCGGTGCTCACCCCCGTTACGCGTTCGTTGCATGTGATGCGGGCGCGGCCGAATGCTTTCACAACGATGAGAAGCGCGTCTTGAACGGCGTGGCGCACTCGAGAAGCTCTCCCAAGAAACTCGCGCGCGGTGAAGTGTCGGGACAATGGGTCAAGGCCGCGGTCCTGAAGACGGTGAAGCAGATCATCGACTTCACCGTGAATGGTGCGAAAGGAGAGCCGCACGGCAGCCGCATTTCGGGCGCGGATCGCCACGGTTATCGCGCGTGACGGGGCCGAGGCCACCGTTGCGGGGATGGACGGCGTGCTCGATGTGCCGGTCGGCGAACTGCTGCTGTGGCGCGCGGCCGATCTGGGCACCGACCTGATCGTGATGGGCGCATATTCTTAATGCACTCTTCGCATGGTCGTCGAAGCCGGCTATCTGGTTGGCAACCCGTTGTCGCTGTCGCGCCAGCGCGCCCGCCGCACCGGGCCTGGCGTCACGCGCTACCTCGACCGCGCGCTGTGGAACGAAGTGAAGCGCCATATCTACAGCCTGCCGAAGGACTCGCCTCGCGAGCGGGAGCGTGCGTTATCTGCGTGCGCGGTGGCAGTTCACGCTGTTCTATCTCGGCGGACTGCGGATCTCGGAGGTCCTGCCTGCAATGAATTTGCGGGACGGCTTTTTGCGAGTTCGTCGAACGTCCGGAATGTGCGGACGTTTTTCCGACGCATCGGGCGAAGTTCGAGGCGAACGCCGGTCGTGAATGTTTTCGAAAGCGGCAGAGTGGCTGAAGGCACGGCAGGGCCGCATCCGATCCCCGATGGAGCGATGGAGCGGGTGACCGCAGGATCGCGACACATCTGAGCAGGAATTGGAAAGAAGCGCACGCCGGCCATGGCTAGACTCGGCGGAGAGCGGGACCCTGCGATGTGATTGACGCCGACGCTTCGAAGCGTCTACGGCGGCGCTTTTCGGGCCGAGTCCAAAACGCAAGGAGCGAATTTATGTCTGATACGGAAATCGCGCCCGGGGAAGCCCGGCAGCACGACGAGCAAGTCCCGCTGCGCAAGCTCTTCGAACCCGTAAAGGTGGGACCGCACAACCTGCGTCATCGTGTCGTAATGGCGCCGCTGACGCGTTCGCGCGCGAGCCGACCAGGCAACATACCGTCGCAGCTCAACGCCTGCTATTACGCGCAGCGCGCAGCGGCCGCGCTCATCATCAGTGAGGCGACGCAGGTGTCGATGCAGGGACAGGGCTATGCATGGACACCTGGGATCCATAGTCGCGAGCAGGTCGAAGGCTGGCGGCTCGTGGCAGACGCCGTGCATGAGGCGGGCGGATTGATGTTCATGCAGCTCTGGCACGTCGGACGCATATCGCACCCCTCGTTGCAGCCCGATGAAATGCTTCCCGTTGCGCCGTCTGCTGTCCGGCCGAAAGCGGAGGCGTTCATCGAGAACGAGCGCGGCGAAGGTGTCCTCGCGCCCTGCGTCACGCCTCGCGCGCTGCAGATCGAAGAGATGCCGTATCTCGTGCGCCAATACTTCAGGGGTGCGCGCAACGCAAAGGCTGCCGGTATGGACGGCGTCGAAGTGCACGGAGCGAACGGGTATCTGCTCGACCAGTTTCTGCTGTCCGGCACGAACCGCCGCACGGACGAATACGGCGGGTCGAGCGAGTGCCGGGCCAAGCTGCTGTTTGAGGTGATCGAAACGGTTTGCGAAGTGTGGGGGCCTGAAAAGGTTGGCGTACGGCTCTCTCCTCTCGGCACCTTCAACGACATGCATGACGACGATCCCGAGGCGACCTTTTCTTACGTCATCGAGAAGCTCAATCGATACGGGCTGGCTTATCTGCACATCGTCAATCCCGCGCTGGCGGCGACCGGGGAGGATCTCGCTTTCACGGAGCGCGCGAAACGCATGAGCGAAATGATACGCCGCACTTATCGTGGTGTGCTGATGGTCGCGGGCGGGTTCGACGGCAGCAGTGCGGAAAGATGGCTCGAGGACGGCAACGCGGACCTGATCGCGTTCGGACGCCTGTTCATCGCCAATCCCGATCTGCCGGAACGCTTCCGGTCACACGCTCCGCTTAATTCGCCGGATCCGTCCACGTTCTACGGCGGCGGCGAGCGTGGGTATACCGACTATCCGTCGCTCGCGCAGGAGCGTGGGGAGGCCCCACGGTCGGTGATCGATGGGCGTTGGAGATAGACTATCGTTGGCCGGCGGGCTCTCTGGCGTCACGCAACGATTGCGATGCGCGCCGAGCCGGCGACCCATCACGCTGAGAGGCTCACCATGGCTGTCATTACCTGGGTTGTCGTTGCCGACGGCAGCCGTGCACGATTCTTCGAGACACCGGGACTTAAACTGGACTTGCGGGAAATCGAAGACCTCGTCAATGTCGTCCCGAGTGGACCGGCGCTGAGCGAGAAGGATCGCGAAAAATTCGCGAAGACCGTCGCCGACCGCGTCGAACAGGGACGGCTTCATCACCGGTATCATCGATTGCGATTTGCCGTGGAGCCGAAGTTTCTCGGGATGCTGCGTGAGCGTCTGAGCGAGGAGACGCGTCAGATGATTTTCGAAGAGATTAACGAAGACCTCTCGGCCCTCGATGCGCGCGAAATTCAAGCGCACCTGCGAAGGCATTGACGGCGACCTGCCGTAGACCGCATTAAATGGACGCGATCAAATCTGAAGTGCGACAGCTTCCTCGTGTAAGGTGCGCACATGCGAAAAAAAAGAAGAACGTATCAACGGCTTCAGCCTGAAGAGCGCATTTCCATTGCAAGCATGAAGCAGCAGGGTTCGAGTGTTCGGGCCATCAACTGTGAGCCGCGAGCTGACCAGAAACACATGTTCTGCCGTGGGCTATGCGTCTGCGCCGGCGCAGCCGCTCAGCACGGGCCGACGCGAGGCTGCGCGCCCATGTCCCAAGCTGCACCCTCAAAGCCTGTCGTGGCGCGTCGTACTCACCCTGCTGGAATGGAAGTGGTCGCCCCAGCAGATCTAGGTACGCTCAAGCGCATGTGGCCCAGCGGTCCGACCCAGCACGTCTCGCACGAGACCATCTACACCGCCATCTATTCGCAGCCACGCGGTGAGCTGCGTCGCCAGCTAATCGCCTGTCTGCGCCACGGCCACAGCACGCGGATGTCACGCAAGCGGGGCGCTGACCGGCGCGGCCAGATCCCAGACATGGTGAGCATCTATGTGCGCCCGCCTGAGGTCGACGACCGGGTGATACCAGGCCATTGGGAAGGCGACTTCATCAAGGGCGCCGGCAACCAGTCTTCCGTCGGCGTGCTGGTTGAGCGCAGCAGTCGCCTGGTGCTGCTGGCGAGGATGGAAGACGCCACCGCCGCCTCGGCACTGGCGGGCTTCACTGCCAAACTGAATTCGATCGCCGCCCCTTTGCGCCAGAGCTTCACCTACAATCAGGGTAAGGAAATGACCCGGCATCAGGAACTCAGCGCCGCCACCGGCGTGCGTGTGTACTTCTGCGATCCGCACAGTCCATGGCAACGCGGTAACTGCGAGAACACCAACGGGCTGCGGCGGCAGTATCTGCCCAAAGGCACTGACCTCTCGATCTACAGTCAGGACGAACTCGATGCCATCGCCGACGGCCTCAACAGCCGACCTCGCGCTACCCATGCATTTCATTCGCCATTCGAGGTCTTCGAACGTATACTCGCAACCGCTTCGATAACCTCAGCTTCCATTCATTAGCCACTGTTGCGCTTCACTCTTGAAACCGCCCACCACTTCGCCGACCTATTCGCGACCTTGCAGCGCGGCAATGCGCTTGTCGATCGGAGGGTGCGTCGCGAACAACCCAAGCCAACCGGGTTTGTCGGTGATGCCGAATGCCTTGAAAGTTTGCGGAAGTTCGCCGGGTTCAAGCCCGCCCAAGCGGGCGAGCGCGCTGATCATCGGCCGCGGTGAAGCCAGCAGTTGAGCAGATCCCGAATCGGCGCGAAACTCGCGCAAGCGCGAGAAGTAGGCGACGATCACTGAAGCGAGGATACCGAAGACGATCTGGCAGGCAATAACAGTAACGTAAAAACCCGGGCCCACCCCGCGTTCAGTGCGAAAGACAGTCTTGTCCACGAAGTAGCCGACTTCACCGACGGCAAGGGACGTCTGGTTGATTCTACGAATACGATAATCATCGCCGCCAGCAATCCATCTCGCGGACATCGGCTATGACCCGGAGTTCGGCGCACGCATGCTCAAGCAAAAAATCCCTCAGGAAGGGGAGTCGCAGCTCGCGGACGCCGTTTTGCGCGGCGAACGCGCCAGGTGAACTGGGCAAAGGGTGAAAATCGGATTATCGGCGGCTGATTTCAACCCTTGGCGTATTCGAATTCCGGGAGCTTGCTCAGCGCATCCTTGCTCGCGCCCTCCAGTATCATCTTCGGTGTGATCTGCTTGAACCGCTGCACCGGAATAGCGACGCGGTGCGCAGCGATGCCGAGAAATCCGCCAACATCGATGATGGCCACGGAAAGTGACCCGTCGGGCGCGATAATCAGGTCGTCGATCCGTCCTATCTTTTCGTTTTTGTCGTTGTACACGTCGGTGTGGACTAGCTTCGATGCACGCCACCCCTTCGCTACAAGTTGCGTTTGGGTGACGGTCACGCCGAGAGGCACCGCGCCTGCGACCGGGGCTGCGGGCTGCTGCCCCGTCGCGGAGCCGGCCGGGAACACGGTGGCCGTCACGGCGAGCAAAAGTGAGAGGGTTCTCGTAGCCTTTTCGAGTTTTTCATCCATGATGTACTCCCAATGCGTACGAATAAATAATGGGGCACCCTGCCCCGCCGTGGCCTTTATGGGTGCAGCGGCCCGTTCCGCTTGCCGGAGAAGTCGCTACGCCGCCGGCCGCGCGGACTGTTGCGGAGTGCTATCAGCAGCACTGCAGTGATCACGGTCTGCATAGGCCGAGCGGCAATGGAATCCACCGGTCTTTTTGGCTCGAGCGATGCCGGAACCCTGTGAGGACCGCCGCGGCGCATCCTAACAGCGCGTACGCAGCGACCATGGCGATTAGCAGAACAAGCGTAATTCCAGGCGCCAACAGCGCGAGCAGACCCAATAGTAGTCCCGCGATGCCTCGCACCAAGAGCAGCATCCGCCATGCATGTGCTAACAGTTCGTCCATCGATGGTGCTCCGATCTCAACCAAGGTGAACTTCATCCAGGACGTCAGCTTTTGCGCCGAGCTGATTCGGCCCATGACGTCAAGCCTAAGCTCGCCAAGGGCGTTCTTCTTTCTCTTTTCTGCCTAGAGGTATCGAAAATCTGCAGTGTGACCCGCGCGCGGACCGGTCGCGAAACCGGGACGAAAGGATCGGCGAAGGCGATGTTGGTGTCCTCCTGCAACTCGCGAGTTGCCGCACCGATCAATCCTTCTTCCGGCTTCACTGTTTCGCCCGGCAACTACCACCTCGAACCCCACTTCGCGACGAGCAACAATGCGGCTATCCGCTACCAGTCGGGCGTCCAGCTTACCGCGGACTACGGCGTCAATTACCACATCAAACACAACTGGCTCGTCGGCGTGGGCGGATAGCCGCTCGTGCTTCAGCGCCATGGCGAACTCAAGGATCTTGCAATCCGTGGCCGAGAGTCCGTGAGGTTTGCGAGCCGCGCCCAGCGGTGTGAAACCCTCGCTGGACGTTCAAGCAGTGGCCAAGAAATACCTTGCGCGACATCTCTCGACTGAATTCACCGGCCATCGCCCGCTTCATCGCTTTCAACACCGACGAGAGTGGACTGCCGTCGTTCTCAAAGGGCTCAGCGACATAAATAATGTTCACGCCAGCGCGGCGGCATGTGTACTCATAAAAGGCGCTCTCATCGACATCCTGAAAACGTCCCCAGCGGCTGACGTCGTACACCAGAACGCTGGAAAACCTGCGAGCGGGATTTTCCACATCAAGCAGCAGTTGGATCAGCGCTGGCCGGTCACGCAATGTGAGACCGCTGATTCCCGCGTCTTCGTAGTCCCGCACGATCCGTATGTTGTGTGTGGCTGCATACCGGGCAATCGCTTCGCGCTGGAAGAGCGGAGAGTATTCCTGGTGATCGGTGGACATGCGAATGTATTGCGCGGCCCGGGGCGGCGCAGCCGGGTGAATAGAAGGCGTCCGGGCGGGGGACATGGAAGCTCGACTGACGGTAAGCTTCAGTGCTAGTGTTTTTCGCTCAAGATCGGCGATAACGCTTGCCGCGAGAGGAAACCGACATTATTGCCCTGCGCCCGCTCCAGTCCGGCATCAGAAACATTCGCGGCGACGCTATGCGTGGAATTACTTGAGGACGGCAATTCGCAGGGCTACGAACGCTTAAAGCCCGGTCGCAGTTCCAATGAGATTCATGCGATCACGGTCGTGAAGGCTTATCCACTCATTTCAACGTCACTCTATCTCGGTCGTTGACGATCCGTGCACTGGCATCGGGCGATTGAAATCGACCATATGCGACTGGCTGCGAAATCGGCGAAATTGCTTCGATTCCGCTGATGCTGCCATACACTAACGACGGGGATCTTAACGCTGGCAAGAGCAGGTCCTGCGTGAAAGTCGATATTTGGCGCGAGTCGGGAGGACCATTCTCCTGCCCGGGTTGGTGCTGCCTTCCCGAAATCTGCAGTTTTTGACCCTACACGGAGGTTACAGTGAACGAAACCGAAGCGAACAAATGCACCGAGATTCGTCTTCATGCAGGGACTGTTATCGAGAACGGCTGTCGACGCGCGATCGTTGCCTGTACCGACATGCTGGACGTCACCCAGACGAACGGCGCTTACGAGCAACTATGCGAAGTTAGGGACGCTTCGCCCGGTCTTCACGTTGCAGCTAAAGCCGCACGACACAATGCTGGCCGGATGCGGTACAACGGATGATCGAATCTACCGGATTGGACGAGGAAGCACGCGCCGAACTGCTCTGCTATCTTGCAATAGCCCAGCTTGTCTCCAGGGCGCGCGGCGGTGATTGGCTACGCACAGATCACCTCGTCGAGTCGACCCGCATCTGGCTTGCCGGAAACGGCGCGAAGGCCAACTGGTCAGAGCGGGTGCAACTTGGCACTCTCTCAGAAGAGATCGCGCTCGACCTGACAGGTCTGCCGGATTTCGCCGACGCGGAATACCTGGCAAGACTGTTTACCGACGGGTGGAGACTGGACTATCGATCGCCTGTTGTACGTGGAATCTACTCAGCTTGCGTGGCCAAGTTGAGCGGGGAAGCATGACCTAGTCGTCACACTACCTTCGACCGTGTAGCTATCGATGTTGACGTGGATGTCGCGCCCGTCGAATGAAAAATGGCGGACGTTGCATCGGGCCGAAGTCGTTAAGGGTTATTCGATGCCTGCCATCGGCCGCAGGAATGTGAGGGTGTCTCTGCGCGTGTTGGCAGGCGTCGAATAACCCTTAACGGACCCGGTCCGATGGCATAGTGCGCTGCTTCAAGTGCGTTCCTCGGGCGCCACTGCTATGACGCCCGGCGTAGGGAATACATCAGAGCATCTCTGGTGTCTCAGCGCACCGGTTCGATCTTGAAAGCATCGACCGCTACACCAAGGTCCACGCCTTCACCGCTGCCGCTCAATGCCATCGACGTCGTTCCCTTGGTCAGCACCTGGGCAGTACCGCTCCTCCCCGCGCCGGCCGAAGCACCGACTTGCGCATAACTGCCGTACACATCCCTGATGCTGTAGACATTGGTGATATCGCCGTGGCCACTGACGTGAAACTTGCCGGCCGTCAGGCCGCCGCCGTGTACGCTAATCGTCACCGCGGCCCTTTGCCCATTGTCGCAAGTTACTCTGCCGCGTCCTTCGGCGTGCTGATAAATCGCCGACCATCCGGACATGCTGAAAGTCAGATGGCATTTCACCGGCGCGCCGCCTGCCTGAGCCGGGGTGGCGGTCAAGCCCGCCAGGGCACCCACGCACAGCAACGTGGCGGCAGTCGATACAAGGGTATGCTTGCTCATAGAAGTCTCCTGGCCCCTGAACATAGGGTATCCAGTGTAACCGTCATTTGCAGCGGGTCGGCTGATGGCCACCGAATGTAGATGCGGCAGTGCGGGCGAACGCCGGTTCATGGCCGACCCGGCGGTTGAGGGTCGGTTACGGAAATCCGGCATGGGATGTCGTGGCGCGACTCAAATGACTGTTTCGAAGACCGCAACGGTCGTAGGCCTCACAATCTTACGTTTGCCGTTTCCATGAATTACAAATCTAAAATTCAACTTATCGAAAGGCGTCGACCTTGGTCTTGGTCGCGTTCAGCCGTTCCTCGTTGCATTTCCACACGGGTCCCCTATTCTCTCTCTTGGGCACGTGCGTTTGCTTGCCCTTTTTTGAACTCGGCCAGGTGAAATCGGGAACCAGGTCATTGTTACGGGAGCGGTGAACGCGACGATTTTTCTCGCTGATGACCGTTTAATGGCTATGCAACAGGAGGAAGAGATGGCGAAGGTACTCGTTTTGTACTACTCGATGTACGGACACATCGAAACGATGGCCAACGCGGTGGCCGAGGGCGCCCGCGCTGTGCCCGACACCGAGGTGACGCTCAAGCGGGTGCCTGAAACGATCCCCGACGAGCAGGCAACGGCATACGGCGTCAAGCTGAACCAGCCAGCGGAGGTGGCCACACCGGACGAACTCGCGGAATACGACGCGATCATCTTCGGAACGCCCACGCGATTCGGCAACATGGCAGGCCAGATGCGCACCTTTCTCGACCAGACCGGTGGTCTATGGATGAAAGGCGCCCTGGTCGGCAAGATCGGCAGCGTGTTCGCGTCGACGGCCACACAGCATGGCGGCCAGGAAACCACGATCACCTCGTTTCATTCCACGCTCCTGCACCAGGGCATGGTGATCGTCGGCGTGCCGTACTCGTGCAACGGGCTGACCAACATGAACGAAATCACGGGCGGCACGCCTTATGGCGCAACCACGCTCGCGGGTTCGGACGGCAGCCGACAACCCTCGCCTAACGAGCTCGATATTGCCCGGTATCAAGGCAAGCACGTCGCCGAACTGGCAGCGCGGCTCTTCCATTGAACACTGCGCAATCAAAACGAAGATGGCGGGCGCGTCAGCGTGACGAAAGGAGCGGGCCTGACCGCCGCAGGCAAAAGCTGACCGGCTTTTCCGGCGCAGTCGCCTATATGACATCGGCAGAGGCGCCTGCGCCGACACTCTCCGCAATCGTCGCGATCGTCGCGGGCTTTTACACCCGTCCGCTCGCGCTGCTGCTTGCGCTCTATACCCTCGGCACTGCATTGATCGGCCATCACTACTGGACCACGACGGGCATGGAGCAGTATGCGAACATGATCAACTTCTACAAGAACATCGGCATTATCGGCGCCGTGCTACTTCTATGCGCGACAGGTCCCGGGAAATACTCGCTCGACAGAAAATAGTGGTGTAGCGCAGGCCGACAGACGAAGCGCGACTCAACATGACCGCAGAGCGATTCGTCGATCAACTTCATACTCTCCCGTCAGCGGAGACAGCGCGCACGACCCGGTAAACGCGAACCAGCAATCACCGTAAGCACGAAGGACTGTTGCTGGAGCGGAGCGGCCGTATGAATGGCCGTACGAGCACGAAGGCGAATGGCTGCAGTTCGCCGAACCCGGGCCGACGCAAACCTCGCAGGATCGCTGATCGCAGCAGATATGCGAAAGGCATGGACCGACCCACTTCAGCCAATTATCGATCCGCCAGGTAGATGGCAGCACTCGGGCGCACATCGGACATGGGGAGAGGAGTCTCCTAGTCCGCGATCCCTTCTTCAATCTTCCCTTCCGGTCGTAGCGCCCATGGATGCGCATTACCTCTCGACGGACCCTGTCATTGAGAATGTGAGCGCGCCGTCGGTAGGTCATCTTCCGCTTTGAAAATCCTTTGCGGCTCTCTGACTAGAAGAATCGAGCGCGTTCCATGGCTGCATGACATGGCAATCACGCAGGTTCCGCGTCACGATAATTGTCTGCCATAGCAACAGCAAGTGTCCGCAGAGGGGCGTCGGCCTTCTCGTGATTCAGATGAAGCGGCTTCACATCTGCGGTCGAACCTTCGCGGACTGCCCCATCGATCTGCGCCAGCAACTCCGCAATCAGCGTCTGACGCCTGCGAAATGCAGCGCGCCGGTTAGACGGAACCTCGCTGATGTCGCGGTGATATGGGCGAAGCGGCAGCAAGAACCGCCCCTCGACCTCAATTCCGCCTAGTTCACGCCAGAAGCCGTCGTAGTCCGCGCTAAACTGAACCGCTGTTGCAGCGGAAACATGCGTCTTCTTCGTCACTCCAGTGAGCGCGTCCACCCCTGCCATCCTGCACAATTCGCCAACGGCTTCCATCACAGCTGCCTTCGGTCGTAGGCCATGACATGCACGTGTGGCCTCGCGCACTCGCTCTCTGTCCCCGCTGGCCGGCCCTTGCAGCCCCCCGATCAGCGCTCCCCGTTTCCCTGTTTGGGGATGCATTTCGAAGCTAACGGTCGCCCACGCAAGATCGACGTGCTCAAACACGTCACGCCAGGCGACGGTAAGCAATCCTTCGCGCCAGCAGCGTACCGGCTCACTCACAACGAGCGCATACCTGCCGTTCGATGCCAACGTCGCATATTCCGAATTCAGGTAGAGCGTGCGCACCATATCTTCACCGAATAGCTCCCGAACGACTCGAAAATGACCGCACAGCAGCTCGGCACGCGCGTATGCAGGCATATCGGCCTGGGCGAAGCAACGAAAGGGCCGTTCAAGAAAGCGCCGGTTGCAGACAGCAATATCCGCAAGCAGGGAGTTCGTCGTCAATGCCTTCAACCAGATGCGTGCCGCAAACGGACTGAGTAGTGCGTACATCAGCACGCGGACCCGCCGGAAGATATCGTGAGGAGTTCGTCCGGGAATAGCTCTAGATAACAGGCGGCAAACTTCAGAAAGCGACATTATCGACCACGATTTATTTTCATTTTAATGAAAGGTGCTAGCACGGAGGCGACCGCGGCAATTGCAAGAGTTGCTGCCAGCAAGCTTGTCATAAGGGACGGCGTTCCGATTCGTAACTTTAGTCAATCCGAATATCGGGCCTCTCATTCGCAAATCGAATTGTCCGTTCAATACATCGCATTCCTCACCGATCACGGCGAACCCCATCGCGAATGCTCGTCTTCGGACAGACCATGCGACTACTCTCAAGATGCGATGTGACCGGCATCGAATTGTTACGCAACATTTCTAGCGTAACCGAAGATTACAGGATATTCCGGTGGGCGCCTAGTGCCGACAGGAATATCGTGGGCGGGATTTGAAAACCGGGCGCATCGTGGAGACGAGGTTGGCCGACAAGCGACACTTCACCAATAAGATTTGAATGGCCGGTTCGCGACCTGGGCCGACGCCTGGATGTCTGAGCGGCGGCGCAGGCGAATGACGCTTCATGGCCGGACAGCGACCGATTACTGCCCGGCCGACCGTGGCTCAAACCTCGGTCTGTTCCGCCATCTCGAGCGCATCGTCGACTTCGATGCCGAGGTATCGCACTGTACTTTCCAATTTCGTATGACCGAGTAACAACTGTACCGCCCGCAGGTTTTTTGTACGGCGGTAGATCAGCGATGCTTTGGTCCGGCGCATCGTGTGCGTGCCGTATGCCGTGTCGTCAAGTCCAATCGACCGCACCCACCGATGCACGAGCCGCGCGTACTGACGCGTTGAAAGATGGGGTGATGCATGAATCCGGCCCGGAAACAGAAAGTCCGAAGGCGAGAGCCCTGCTGCCTTGATCCAAACTTCCACGCTCTCGCGGGTCTGCTCGGTGATTTCGAACTGCACCGACCGCTGCGTCTTCTGCTGCATCACAGTGGCCCGGGGCGCAACGCGTGAGCCTAGGCAGACGTCGCGCACTCGCAGCTTTGTCAGGTCGCATGCCCGTAGCTTGCTGTCGATCGCCAGATTGAACATCGCTAAATCGCGCGTTTTTGCCCCAAGCTGCAGCCGGATCCGGATGGCCCAAATTTCCCGAAGCTTCAGCGGCGGCTTCTGCCCGGTCAGCTTGCCCTTGTTCCACGGCACGCGCAGCACAGTGCTGTTAATAGTCGCGTCCATGACGATCTCCTTTCAAGCGAAGGGAGACTGAGTTTGCGCCTACCAATGGCGGGCGATACCCGACCCGCAACGGTCCGTCAGGTTTATCCAAAGCGGCCATTCAATGCTGCCGTCTCAATCAGCCTCCCCTATCGGACAAGCTATGCGAAAAGGCGGGTTTCGCCACTGCTCGTCAGTGAAGGGTCAATCGGGCTGCCATCAGTTCACACAATCACTCGCGACCGTTGAGCGACCGGGATGGACTGTTTCTGGACTATAAAGTACATGGACAATCGCAGATCCGGGGGTGCCAAACTCTGAAAACCGCTTGGCGCTTAGATTAGGCGTTATCGCACAAAATACCATCTTCCGAAATGGGATTGACTGCATGAGAAACCGACGGTATTTTTTGTGACTGGGCGTCATGCCCCGCCGCCTCACAGTTCATTTCGATTCCGTGCCTGCTGTGGAGTCTCGTCGGCACGGAAACTCGGACCGAAGCCATGCGTATCTACTTCCAGAACGCGTCTATCCCGACGCGGGCCGCCAATCGGCTCAAATACCGCCTTTCGCTAAAGGAATCCCACGCGCGACAGGTGACCTCCGAAGTCTTCGGCTATAGAGACTGGACCGACCTCCACAGCGAGCTGGGCAGCAAAGTAGCTTCCGCACTCGACGAAGCGTGTGACAGCGCGACACTGACCGCGAGACGCGGATATCAGGCGTCGCAATTGGCCGCATCGTCAATTGATCTTCACGGTGAATCCGCGGACGACCTTGTTCGATGGTGGCAACCATCGTCCGCCCATGCGCAAGACGAAGGCGGGCACCCGACAGGAACGCCGTTTGCCGGCTCCAAGGAAGATCTGAGTTTTCAGGATGCGCTGAGCACGTTGGCTCACGCCGCGCAGTATCCCGTTGGCCACTTCGAACAAGCGCTTACGACTGGCATACACAGAACGGAAAACGAAAGCTCGCTGAGGTTTGTAGAATCGATTGCTGATGAGTTGCTAAGCGGCAACCGAAACCGGGAACCCGAAGTGGCTCGTCACCTTCTTGAGGCTTTGGCCGCGCGCGGACTGCCCCGATCGATACTTAACCTGGCGACGAGTTTGACGCTTGGCGATGGTGGGCCGAAAGACGAAAAGAGAGCCAGGGACTTGCTTAAGCAGCTGGCTGAATCTGCTTCAACGCCCGATGATCTGAAGCAGATTGCCGAATCACGCCTGGGCACCGCCTAAGCGCCACGCATCCCGCGGAAACCCCGTACCGCTCCAACTGCGGGAGCGGACGGCGGAGACGGGCGGCATCCCCGCTGCATTCAACGCCGGGCTGCATTGCGATCACGCTGCGGAAGAGGGATCAACCAATGGCTCCGCCGAAAGCTGCTCATTTCTATTGGCTCGTGGCGGCCAGAAGCATCCAGCAACCAGGCATCTCGCCTGACTCTTTGCGACAAGTCGGGTTTCCGGGGTCCCCTGGGGCTGGTCTGTATAAATCGCGGACGCAGGCGTTGCAGAATTGGCCGTGGAGCGGAAATGCCACAGGCGGCCGGGCGTTACTCCGGCTACTATGTCCTCACCACTGTGTCGGGCGATTTTTCCGACCATGCGCTGGCGAGTGATGAGCACCTTTACACCTGCGGTGCAGGCACCCGTGGGTTTGATCATTGTGCCGTATTCGCACCAGCATGGCACGGACGGGGACCGCATCGACGTAGACGCAGATTGAAAATCATCTAGCGGACCTCCTGCCGCCGCCCTGCCGGGCGACGGGGTTAAAGTGAGTTTGCCAAAACCGCTTCAACCGGAAGGAGGTCATCATGAACTATAGCGGCATTGACCTGCATTCGAACAACAGCGTGGTGAGCGTGATCGACGAAACGGACCGCGTGGTCGCCGAAAGGCGGCTGCCGAACGACCTGCCAAAGATCCTGGCGCTTCTTGCCCCGTGGCGACCCGAACTGGCCGGCGTCGTGGTCGAGTCCACGTACAACTGGTACTGGCTTGTCGACGGCCTGCAGGCGGCCGGCTTCGTGGTACATCTGGCCAACACCACGGCGATCAAAAAGTACGATGGGCTCAAGCACAGTGGCGACGAGACCGACGCGCGCTACCTGGCCCACCTGCTTCGTCTGGGCATCCTTCCCACTGGCACCATATTGCCGGCGGAGCACCGCCAGGTCCGCGACCTGGCCCGCAAGCGCATGCAACTGGTGCGCAGCCGCACCAGCCACATTCTCGCCGTTGAGAACATTACGGCGCGTCAGTCCGGCACGCGAATCACGAGCAATCAGGTCAAGCAACTGGACCAGGCCGCTGTCGGGCAGCTGCATCTCCCAGACGACGTGGCGCTCGCGGTCCGGGCGAACGTCGCGGTCATCGCGACGCTCTCCTCACAGATCGCCATCGTGGAAAAGCGTCTTCAGGAAAAGGGTCGCGCCACGTCCGGACTACGCTCTCCTGACCACGGTACCCGGCATTGGTCAAACGCTTGCGACCATTATCGTGCTGGAAACAGGAGCCATCGAACGCTTCGCCAGCGCCGGCAACTTCGCCTCCTATGCGCGGTGCGTGGACAGCCAGCGCATGAGCAACGGCAAGAAAAAAAGCGAAGGCAATACCAGGAACGGAAATCCATACCTGTGCTGGGCATTCATCGAAGCAGCCAACTTCGCGATGCACTTTAGCACCGAAGCCAGGCAGTTCTACGAGCGCAAGAAAGCCAGGACGAATTCAGTGATCGCACGCAAGGCACTGGCCCACAAGCTCGCCCGTGCGTGCTTCCACATGCTGAAGGAGCGAAAACCATTTGATGTGAACCGCTGCTTCGCATAAGCGTTACGACGGCGACCGGCAAGCCCTGATCGTTGACTGGCGAGCAGCCACCGAGATTGAATGGGATGCCGTGCCGCCGTCCCCGATTTGCAGTAAAGCGGATCGCCTGCAACACGAGCCAACCCTGGATTGGTGCCGGACGTCTGGCAACCACGAGTATTGTGCGAATTCATTGGACGTGTTGTGGCACCAACGTTCTTCTGGGGTGGCAGAGCCACCAGGGCGACCGGCAACCGATGTACGCCGATCGCTTGAGCCTGATGGGTGTCTGGCGCGATCCGTCGCAGCCATGAATCGAAGAAACGGGTGCGCTCGGCTACTGCATTCGGTCAGTGCAATCGAAATCGCTTGCTCAGGCAGTCGACGGTATTGTTTGCTCACTTGACACCGGGCCCGCTAATGGGTGTCAACGATTTACCCGCCGGTATCGGATGACTCTAGATGGCCGAAGGTGTGTGAAAACACATGCTGAACGCAGCGTTCGAAAAAATCGACCCTTCAGATCGCTCCGTATTGGCTTGGCAGCAACTCGGGAAGGGTAAAGCGACACCCGAAAACCGAGTACTCTTGAGTTTTCACGCACCCTCGGCCGTCTTCCGCCATCACGCGTCTCCTCATATAGGTTGATGCGAGTCCATGATGTCAGCTGCGATCTGCATTGAGATGACTGTGTGATCGAGGCAGACGTTTGCCCTGACGTCCTCGACGTAACCATTCGTGTGCGAGCGTGCCGGGCTTCTCGAATGCGGATTGCGTCGCAGCACGATCATCGATCAGAACTGAACCATGTCAGAGCGCGTCACATTCATATTCTTCGCAAGGCTGGCCGGTGCGTTTAACAGAATCCATGTCGCGGACAGTTCGGCGAACGGGTCCGGGGCCGAGAGCGTGTCGATCGGCACCACCGCTTTGAAGCCGCGCAATGATGCGGCGCTTGCGGTATAAAGGACTGCGCCATGCGCGACGGTTCCAGTGACGATTACGGTATGGATGTGTTTCGCCTTCAATGCAGCTTCCAGCTTGGTACCAAGAAACTTGTCGACACCCGAGCGCACTACCGTCTCCTCCCCCCTGGGCGCAAGCACCGGAGGCACCGACTTGATCGACCCAGTCGGCGTCGTGCTGTAGACGACCATCATCTTGTGCCGACGCGCAGCGTCGAGCAATGCGGCGACCTTCGGTAACGAGGCGAAACAAGTCGGTCGCTGCGTCGTCGTGCAATTACCAGTGTCGAAATCGAGCACGAGCAGCGCGGTATGGGCGGGATCGACCGTTACCGAGGGCAGAGGCGGCGACGGCGGCAGATGCACCGAATTCCAGGATGTAACAATGTCATTCGCCTGTGCCAGGCCGCCGAACAGCGGGACAAGCGCGACTGCATAGCGCAGGATACGAGAGCAACGCATGGAACCTCCTTCTATATGAGCCAAAACGATGGTGGCTCAGTTTCCGTTGAAACGAACCAACGACGATGCTGGATACTACGACGAACCCGATCGAAAAAGACCATCGCATCTCGGAATATCCGATGCGGCCGCTTGCGAAGGCTGAACATGAGCTGGTCAAAAGAATCCGGATAGTTTTGAGCTAGAGAATTTCCGGCGACACGCGTGCCCAAGTAGGGCCGCTGGTCATGAAGAAGTCAAAGTCACCGAAAGGCAGATCGCGTTCGCGCTGCACCAAGCCGACATCGGGGTGTAGGTCGACGGGCACTGACCGACCCTCAGCGGACTTCCGGCACGTCGAGGCATCAATGGCTCTTCACAAAGTGCAGCGGACGTTCATCCGGGGGATGTTTGCTGACGGGTCGGCGCTGATTTGCAACGGTTCTGCCTCGCACGCGAACGGTGCTTTTTTGACCTTGTTCGATGAAGCCTAGAAGCGGGTACGCAGGCCTGCCGTGACGGCTACCTGGCTGCTGGTGGCCGACGGTGACAATCCGTTGATGTCAGCCGTAAATACGGCGCCGCCGCCGCTCACGTGCTGGAACTGGCCTTCGACGTACACGTCAGTCCGTCTGGACAGTGAGTAATCCAGCAGTAGGTTGACCTGGTTCCACTTCGGGCTCGATGCGCCCGCGAGGCTGGAGCTGCCGTCTGTGAACGTGTACGAACCTGTGACAGTAAATGCCCGCGTCACGTTATAGCCCGCGTTGACTTCATAGTTGTCGAAACGCAGACTCGAGTTAGCGAGGGGGATCGGCGAGGAGCCGGTGTTGTTGATCCCCGTTGCGTTTTCCAGTTTTGTTTCCGTGAACACAAAGCCGACCGTCGCCGGACCAAACGCGTAGTCGAAACCCGCGCCGAACGTACGTTGCTGCCCGGCGCTAAACGTCGAGTCGCTGCCGGTCACCTGGCCGGCCGGATTGACAATGGAGTCTGTAGCGCCGGCCAGATTGGCGGCACTGCCGCCGTTGCTCAGCTGCAGGTACGACGCCGCGAAACGAAATGGACCGTTATTATATGAAGTACCGAAGCTATAGGCGCGGTTGTCGGAAAAGCCACCCGCCGCGTTCGAGAAGCCGTACAGGCTACCGAACCGCCAGCCGTTGTAGTTCGGACTCGCATACTTCACCGCATTGTTAATCCGCATCGTGTTCTGCAGGTTGTCGTTGTCGTACGGGTGCCCGAAGAACACGCCGCCTTTGGCGGCGCCGGCGCCCGCCAGCGGCGCCAGATAGTCGACCACCGAATCGTATTGACGGCCGAACGTCACCGTACCGAACTGATCGCTCGACAGACCGGCGAACGCCTGTCGGCCGAACAGCAGGCCGTGCTGGCCAAGGGCGCCATTGGTGAGGGTGAAGCCATTTTCCAGCGTGAAGACAGCCTTGAGGCCGCCGCCCAGATCTTCCGATCCACGCAGACCAAAGCGGTCCGGGTTGATGCTGGCATCGGTCATCCCGAATCTACTGTGCCCTGCGGTCGACCCCGTTTCCTTCTGGTTCGACGTATACGTCAGCCCCGTATCGATGAGGCCGTACAGCGTTACGCTGCTTTGAGCGTGTGCCGCAGTTGCAAAAATACCCGTCAGCAGGGCGATCAGAAGAGTTTTTTTCATTGCAATTGCCAAAAATCGACGACCTGGAATATCCCTATTTGTAGGGAAATGCTACTTTCAGCCAGGCGAATGTTGCACTCTCAAAGGGTGTCGCTACATGAAATCGAAGATTGAAAAACTTGGTGATCGTATTCCTTGTGACCGGATGCGTAGGTGTCCGTTTCTGACTCGGCGCGTGGCCCATAAAATAAGTACGTCTGCCGAAACCATTCGGCGAAAATGCGGTGCAAGCCTGCTCAGATCTCGGCAATATCGCGGCCGTTATCTTCAATGACCGAACCAGAGTGACTTGTGGCCGCTGTACGTACGGTCGTTGCCCGGCGTGACGATCGTCATGCGCGAGCCTGCTTGCGACGACCCCGTCAACGCGACGCCGCCTACCGACTTATCGGTCGTCGACTGCTGCGCAGCGACGTTCGATTGGGTAGCCTGGGCGTCGGTTTGATAGTTGGTGCTTTGCGCGAAGGCAAAAGCGGGCGCAGCGAGTGCGCAGGAAACGAGAAAAGCCTTGAGCGTTCCTTTCATGATGGTTCACCTATCGTTGAGTAATGGCTGCGTTCACATGAACGGAGCCTTAAGGCCCTTCATTGCGTATCGAGAAGAGTAGAGTTGATGCCATTCTGAGCAGTTTCGAATGACCAGATCCTGTCTCGCGCATTACCAAGTTGTCAGCTTTCGCCCCTTCGCCAGATTGAAGCCGTAAACGCAACAACCGCCGCGCGGCAAAGCCGGTGCGGCAGTTGTTGCGTTCGATAAAACCTATCGACTAGTTCGCGCCGGTAACGTCGTCACCCGCGCTCATCTGCTGCTGGGTCGGACACACCTCGTGCAGTCGACGGAGGAAGTCGTCGCCACATTGCTGACGTAGAACCCTGTCTGTCCCAATGGCAGCTCCTGCCCGATGAAGGAGCGTTTGTCTTCGACAATCGGATGGCCGGTTTCGGATGGCCGGTTTCACGCCCTGAGGTAGTCCGTCAAGCTTTTTCAGGCTGTGGTGCAAATAGGAATGGCGAAATCGGTTAGAGTTGTCGAAGCAAACGAACTGATGGCCGGCGATGAGCAAGTTAAAGACTATCGATGTGTTGTTCGATGGACGGCATTTTGATCGAGAGATCATCATTCTGTGCGTGCGCAGGTATCTTCGTTACAAGCTTAGCCTGCGTGATCTGGTGGAGATGATGGCCGAGCGGGGTTTGTCGCTGCGCACACCACGATTCTGCGCTGGGTGAAGCGCTTTACACCGGAGTTCGTCAAGCGCTGGAACCGTTTTGGCACGCCCACAGGGCGGTCATGGCGTGTTGACGAAACGTATCTTAAAATCCGTGGCAGGTGGGTCTATCTGTACCGGGCGGTGGACCGGGCCGGCCAGACAGTGGACTTCATGCTCCGCGCAAAGCGCGACGTGGCCGCGGCAAAAGGCTTTTTCGGCAAAGCCATCAAGCATCAGGGCCAAGCGCCTGAGACGATCACGCTCGATGGCTATGCTGCCTCGCATCGCGCGGTGCGCGAGATGAAGGCCGACGGCTTGCTGCCCGAGGACACAAAGGTCCGATCCTCGAAGTACCTGAACAACCCGATAGAACAGGACCATCGCAACATCAAGTCCAGAACCAACGTGATGCTCGGCTTCAAACGGTTCAGGAGTGCCGCGGTCACGATTTCAGGCATCGAGTTGATTCATCGCATTCGCAAAGGTCAGTTCAACCTCGCAAAGCTCGGCCTCAGGGATACCACTGCGGCCTCAGTCTGGAATGCCGTCCTGTCTGCTCGATGAGGTATCCTACCTATTGAAGACCTCTCGACCAGATTGCCTATTTGCACCAGAGCCCTCCTTGACTGGTTGTTGAGTGATGCAACGGCCAGCAGGCGGTTGCCTAATAATAGTCATCCTCGCGCTGGTGCCGGACAGCGAGGATGCTCACCGTACTTGCATCATCAACCTCGAACAGAACGACATACCCTGCCGAACCAAATGGCACGATCAGTTCGCGCAGAAAGGGGTTGTGTTCATCCGCCTTCCTGCACGTGAAGGGGAATTGTTCGAGGACTTGGGCAGATTTTCGCAGCGCCTCAAGCGCGCGCTCCGCGGCCGCTATATCGCGGTCCAGCAGATATCTGTAAAGGCGCAGCACGTCACGACGGGCGCCAGCGGTATAGCGGACACGGTACGTCAATCGTCTTTTCCTGCCGTCCTTGCCGCCTGTAGCATGCTCGCGAGTTCCGCATGCACATCGTCAGCGTCGAAGTACTCACCCGTGCGATGGGCTTCGTCGCGCGCGGCCCGCCCCCGTGCGACGAATTCCCGCTGGAGGCGGCGCTTCGCAATACTTTCGCGGAGCGATCCCTCCATGAACGAGGACAGACTCTCGTTCTCGTTAAGCACTTCCTCTGCAGCCTTGCGCAATTCCGGCTCTACACGCAGCGCGGGCATCGTTGCAGTCTTCATGGCAAACCTCACTGTATTGCATTTGCGATACATTTTACCAGCTTACCGGCAGGCGTGCGCAGGCATAAATCAAATGCCCCCTTTTCGCATGCCACTTAAAAGAAAGCAGGTCGACACTCCGTCTTGTCCACGGCGCTCCGGCTTGCTGCCTGCAACTTGCCCGGGTCGGCATTCTGCGGCAATTCGATCACGCGCCGGAACGCGCCGGCAAAACGCTCCTGTGCATAGGTGCGGGCGTCGCTGCGGGTCGGGTCATCGCGGCCGTCACCACTGAACTCCGGCCGCGCAGGCTTGCGCTCGCCGCTGATCGTCAGCAGACCCTTGTCGATCGACACGTCGAGTCCGGCAGCGCTGACACCGGGCGCGAACGCGACGATCTCGATCGAGTCGTCGGTCGTACCAATGTTGACCTGCGGGAAGGCGCCAAGGCGGCCGCCGCGGATGCTGGACGGGAAGCCGCCGAACAGGCTCGCCATCTGCTGCTGCAGACGGTCGAATTGCGAGCCTGTATAGATGTTGTATGGTGCTGCGCCATGGCCTCGAGGCGAAGCGACGCACGAAGGCCGCGGGATCTCCGTACGGGACAGTGTGTCGAGTCGTGTCACGGCATCGACCGCCCCTGCCACATCATCGACGATATAGCCCGTCACGCCGTCGGCAATCACTTCCGGTACTGAGCCTCGATTGAACGCAACGACGGGCGTGCCATGCCATCCCTCGATCATCACCAGGCCAAACGGCTCAGACCGGCCGATCGGGAACAGCAGCGCGCGGGTGCCTGAGAGGGGTCCAGATTTCTGCGCGTCATCGATCTCGCCGACCATTTCGACATGCGGCTGCGACAGCAGCGGCTGAATCGAGTCCAGAAGCACGCGTCGTCGGCCCTCCCCGCCTTCGCCGCAATCTTCAGTGGCGGACCAGCGCGCGCGGCGATCTCGATGGCCTGGGTCAACCCGCTTTTCAGCACAGATCCGGCCGAGGAAAGCCAGACATCCCGGTTGCGTTTCCGTTTGCTCCTGGCCTTCCGCCCTTCCATGGCAAAGCACCTGATGCGCTTGAGCCTGATTCCTGTGGTCTCGACAATCTGGTCGATTCTTTCGATCTGGCCTTGCGTTTCCTCCAGGTGCTGTTCGAATACCGATCCGAGACCTGGAGTGGTCGATGCCCGTGCCATCCTCGGGAGGGAGTTCGTCATCTGCTTATCGGCACGGTAAATGTCGGACAGCGAATGAACGAACAGATCCTTCAGCGTCTTCGTACTCATAGCTACTTCATCGAGCCGGATTTCGAAACGGCCCTCCAATGGGTCCAATGGGGAGTGACCTGGCCGCGAAGCGCGCAAACAGCATGTCCCTGTCGGCCATTCGATACGCGTCTCTCCCGGGCGCCGACCACCGCCGGACCGGGTCCAGGTCGGAAACGGCACAGCGTATGCTTCAGGGTTTCTGTGATGCCGTCAGATGAGCGCGAGGAGATCGGCGCCGCCGGTGCGAAAGCGCAATTCTTATCTTTGACTGGCTTGTGCGTTGGTAGGTTGGAGGAGCTATGAAGACTGTAAAAATCGACGCCCTTCGTCCCACGCAGATGACTCACGGCCTGCGCGAAATACGTCAAAAGACCGCAGCGTACAAATAGCTTTCAGGCCACGACCTGGACATGGTCATCGCCGAAAAGCCGGTTCCAGTTGTCTACGGGCCGGGCGGCACGCCATTCGCCATCGACCATCATCATGTCGCGACGGCGCTCTGGCGCGCCGACATTCGGGCCGTCCCGATTGTTCTGGTGGAGGACCTGTCGTCATTGTCGCAAGGCGAATTCTGGCTGACCCTGGAAAACCACCGGTGGACCTATCCGTATGATGTTCATGGCGGGCGGGTATTGTTCACGATGATGCCCAAACACATCTGGGACCTCGCCGACGATGAATATCGAAGCCTCGCATCCGTGCTGATCGCCTTGCTCGGATCTACCGCATGGCCGCCAGGACTTCTGAAAGGAAGCGAAGGCAGCATAGGAAGCAAGGCGGCCGATAAGTCCCCGCCGGAGGCGGCATCCAGCCTGTGACGCTGCTGCCGTTGTCCTGGCTTCCGCGCACGGCCGCCGAGCACGAGACCTGGGACAGCTTTCTTTGGCGGCTGGACCGAGTGGCTGGAGGCGATCAACAGACAGCGAGAACCCGGCGTGGGCGGACATTTGACGACGTCGCGGCGCGCGCGCCTGAGGTCAACGAGGACCGCGAAAACGCGGGAGTCCGCTCAGATGCCGGGCACCGCGCTGCACAGGATGATCTATCGGTGTCGTGTTTGGCGATATCGGAACGAGCCCGCTCTACACGCTTCGCGAATGTGAAGGCGGCGGGCGGCATTACCCACATGAATGTGTTTGGAATCGTGTCGCTGATTGTTCCCATCTCGCTGGTCATCCTCACGGGCCTTTTCAAAATCCAGAAGCGCGGTACCGGTGCGGTCGGAAAAGTGTTCGGACCGGTGATGATTGTATGGTTCGTGACGCTGGCAGTGCTTGGCGCATCCCATATCGTCACGCATGTCGATATCATGCGAGCCGCATCGCCCCTCTACGCCATCGCGTTTGTTGCGCATGCGCCGACGACGGCATTCTTTGTCCGGCAAATCACAGTCCCTACCCTGGTGGCCCCATACCCGGGCGCCCGGCGCTGTGAAGCGGTCGCGACATGCCTGGCACCCACCCGAAGTCCGTGCCCGGATCGCACGTAGACCCGAGGCAACGTTGTAGCCGACCGACCGGTAAGTCATGAGGTTGCCGCGAGCGTATTGCTGATACTGGATAGTCTGAAGGTTGCCTTACATAACTATTTCGTGAATTTATCGGGCCGCAGGGCGTCGTAGGTGGATCCTTTCATTTTTACGTTCCCATGCGCCAACGTCCATCCGTCCCTGTTCCCCTCGCAGACCGATTCCGTCCCGGCTCCGCCGGCACGCGTCAGGCAACACTTCGGCGGCTGCCGCCGCTACTCGCGTGGCTGTTCGCGGGTCTGCTCGGCTTGCTTCTGGCAATCAGCGTGAGTCACCCTGCTTTCGGCGCGACCTCGACGACGACGCCGAGCGCATCGAGCGCCGTGCCACCGCCGGCGTCCACACCGCTAACGTTGACACCCGAGCAGGCCCGCGCCGCGCTCACCGTGTTGACCGACCCGAACCGCCTTGCCCAGGTCGACGATACGCTGCGTGCGGTCGCAGCCGGCAGTGCGCTCGCGGCGTCCACGGCAACCGGTAGCGGCCCGCCCGCCCCGAGCGGCCGTGCCGGTGGGCTCGCCCATACGCTCAGCGCGAACGGCCTCACGTCGCAGTTGTCACGGCAAGCTGCCCATGCTTTGCTGACGGTCGGATTGCAGGTGAAACACTCAGCGGCGACTCTGCTCAACTTTCGAGCCGCGCGTGCGTGGTGGACACACTATGCGAGATCGCCACAGGGCCATGCGGTATTGGTCAGCGCCGCCTGGATGCTCGCGGCAACTTTGCTGCCGGCGTTCGTGCTCGAATGGCTAGTCGGCCTCGCCTTGGCTCGGCCTCGCCGCGCGCTCGCGGCTCGCGATGTCGGCGATGCCAGCGCGCCGCTGACGCCGCCCGGACAAGCCTCCCCGCGCTCGCTCGAAGCGGCCCGTGCCGCGCAGGGAAAGCGTCGCGCCGCGCAAAACTGGACGCTGCTGCAGCGCTTGCCGGGGGCTTTGCTTTACGCGGTGGTCAAAGTCATTCCGTTAGCCGGCTTCGCGCTGTGCGCGACCGCGGTGATGTCGATCCTGACCGACGATGGCTCACCGCAAGACCAGGCGATCGGCGCGCTGATCGACGCCTATGTGATCTGCCGCGCGGTGCTAAGCGTCTGCGGATTCTTCTTCGCGCCAGATGCGCCGAATCTGCGTATGCTGCGCATCAGCGATCGCTGGGCCGCGTTCGCGCAGCGCTGGGCGCGACGCATCGTGGCCACCGTCGGCGTGGGCACCGGGTTCGTTGAAGCGGCCCTCGCATTTGGCTTGGCCGTACAGGCGCACAGTACGATCACGAAGCTCATCGCACTGGTCGTGCATGGGCTGGTCATCGCCCTGATCGTGCAAGTCCGGCGACCGGTCGCCGATGCAATCCGCGCCGCCACGTCGAGGCGCGGTTCGATCGTGCACCTGGGAAACTGGCTCGCGGACGTTTGGGCCGGCCTGACGATATTTTGCGTCATCGCACTCTGGGTTGCCTGGGCGCTGGGCGTGCATGACGGTTTCGCGAGAGTGCTGCAGATGTTAGGTCTGTCGATCGTCGTGCTGGCCGTCGCGCGAGTCGTCGGGATCGTAACCTTTGGCGCGCTCGGGCGGGTTTTCCGTCATGCCGAGGACAACGCCCGCACGTCGATCGCCCGTCGCCGTGCATACCGTTACTATCCGATGCTGCGCCGCCTCGTCTCGTGGCTGCTCTGGCTCCTAACGCTGGTGGCGTTGCTTGAAGTTTGGGGACTTGACGTCACGCGCTTCTTTACGCAGAACGCGGTCGGCCATCGGTTAGGCATGGCGCTCATGACGATCGCCATCGCGGTCGCCATCGCTATGCTGGTATGGGAACTGGCCAATGTGGCCGCCGAGCGCCGCCTCGACGCGTGGCGCAGCGGCGGCGACCTGGTCCGCGCGGCACGCCTGGACACGCTGCTGCCAATGCTACGCACGGCGCTTTTCGTCGCGATCCTGTTGGTCGTGGGCCTGACCGTGCTCAGCGAAATCGGCGTGAATACGACACCATTGCTGGCGAGTGCCAGCATCTTCGGCGTCGCGCTCGGATTCGGTTCACAGAAGCTGGTGCAGGACTTTATCACCGGCATCTTCCTGCTGATGGAAAACGCCATGCAGGTCGGCGACTGGATCACGGTGTCCGGCGTGTCGGGGACGGTTGAGTATCTGTCCATCCGAACGGTGCGGCTGCGCGGCTTGGACGGCTCGCTGTACACGGTGCCGTTCAGCTCCGTGACGACCGTCAACAATTCAAATCGTGGCATCGGCAATGCAGCTGTCAAGGTGGCGGTCGCCTATGGCGCGGACGTTGACCGCGCCATCGAAACGCTGGCCGAAATAGGCGCCGAATTGCGCGCCGACGACAAGTTCAAAAACGGGATACTGGGCGACTTCAGTTTCTGGGGCGTCGACCAGCTCGATGGCGCGAGCGTGACACTAGTCGGCCAGATTCAGTGCAGCGATGCGCAGCGCTGGACGGTGCAACGGGAATTCAATCGGCGCATTGTCGATCGCTTCATTGCACGCGGCATCGAAATCGCCAATCCGCAGCGCACCTTCGTGACGGGCGCGCCATTACCGGCGGACGACGCGAGGCGCGACCGCAATGGCGCAGACCGCAGTACGCGATCCTTCAGCGAGGCGTGCACCTGATCCGCCGGACGCCCTCAGCGGCGTTCAATGCAAAGGTGCACTGGCGGCTGTGCGCGGTGAGGGCATGCTGGGCGGACCGGCGCAGGAGTTTGACGTTCATCCGAACCAGATCACCGAATGGAAGCGTCAGAGCGCAGCCGATGTCTTTGGCACTGCGAGCCCACGGCATCGAGCCGCCCGTTTTTGACCTGAAACGCCAAAGCACCTGGCGTGGTGCGACAACTCCCGATCTTCGCGTAGGACCGGGCGTCCGAAAAGCGGACGCCCGGAAACGTCGCGAACTTACAGTTCTGAACGGCCGCAACGGCCGATTATGCAAAGCGGTCTGGGAAAACCAGTCGATCTGCTGAAACGGCCTGCACCACACGGTTTGCCTGCTCTGCATAATCGCGCTGTTGATCGCGATGGGGGCAGCAATCGAAGCGTACGATCAAGCCCCGGAGGTTTGCGCGAATGCCAAGGATGTGCCCTTTTCTAAGGGGCATGGCAATACGAGCCTTAACTCGAAGCCCTCGGCACGTCACCTCGACGGAACCAGACGGTTCAGGCGAAGCGGAAATTATGTCAAACGCGCTCTAGGGAAACGCTGATTTATTCCTGATGGCGGTCATCGTGGGACCGCCCGAAAGCGTTCACCAGAGCAGGGTCTCGGGATGAGCGGAAGATGAAGCGACAAATCAGTTTTGCGGAAGCGGAAAGCCAGGGGAAGAAACGGGTGACACGCCGTCAGCGGTTCTTGACTGAGATGGAAAGCGTCGTGCCGTGGCCTCGTCTGCTGGGGGTGATCGAACCGTACTACCCGAAAGGCGAACGTGGCCGTCCGCCGATTGGACTGGAACGGATGCTGCGGATTTACTTCCTGCAGCAGTGGTACGGGCTGTCGGATGAGGCGCTGGAAGACGCGCTCTACGACAGCATCGCGATGCGCACGTTTGCCGGGATTGATCTGGCTGTCGAGAGCGTGCCGGATGCGACCACGCTGTTGAAGTTTCGCCGACTGCTGGTCGAACATGATCTGACGAGAGCCTTGTTTGATGAGATCGGCATCATGCTTTGCCAACGCGGCCTGTTGTTGAAGGAAGGCACGATGGTGGACGCGACGATCATCGAGGCTCCGCCGTCGACCAAGAACGCCGAGAAGACCCGTGACCCGGAGATGCATCAGACCAAGAAGGGGAACGAATGGCACTTTGGCATGAAGGCCCATATCGGCGTGGATGCCGATTCGGGGCTGGTGCACAGCCTTGTTGGCACGGCGGCCAATGAATCGGACGTTTCGCAAGCGCATGCCCTGTTGCACGGCCATGAAGAGCTGGCGTTCGGCGATGCGGGCTATATTGGCGTGGACAAGCGCGATGAGATGAAGCAACACAAGGCCAAGTGGCATGTCGCGATGAAGCGCGGGAAGATCAGGGCGATGCGCGAGGGCGCCTTGAAGGATCTGCTGATCGCGGCTGAACGGACCAAGGCGCAGATTCGTGCTCGGGTCGAGCATCCGTTCCACGTCATCAAGAATTTGTTCCGTCATCGCAAGGTTCGCTATAAGGGCTTGGCCAAGAATACGGCGCAGTTGTTCAGCCTGTTCGGCCTGGCAAATCTGGCGCTCGCCAAGAAGCTGTTGTTGGCCCCACAGGGGAGCAATCCGTCCTGAGCGCGAAAAACGCGCCGGGAGACGCATGAAATGGCGGAAAACTGCGCTAAATCTGCGTGTTTCTCTCTCATCATGAAAAGCCGAGGTTATCGGCGTGTGCAACATCATGCACAAACCTCATTGATCAGCGTTTCCCTAGCATGAACGCCGTGAACCCACCCGAGACGCAGATTTTCCGCAGCGGATAGTCGAGTTGTTTCCACGATTGCGAACTATGCATAATAGGTCGATTCCACGACACACCCTGGAGCTCGCCACGGTAAGGTGCAGGGGCGGCGAGGATTGCCTCGAGATCATTCGGCAGGCGACGTTGCAGTACGGTCCGGTCTTCGGCATCACTGACCACTATCACACTGTTGTTCGAGTGCAGGTCTATTCCGCAGAACTTCATGTTGGCCTCCGACAGGTCAAAGGGTCTGCTTCACCTTGGCTCTACCCCCGCGCCTCTCGCCGCGAGATTCAGGCCCGCTACATGATTGTCAACGGCGTCCAGATAGCGAACGCCGACGCAAGCTCATGCAAAAACATTCAGCGTTAACGTACCAGCTCTATGCGCTGCCCGGAGAGATCCTGTGGAGCAGGTGCAATGTCGCGGGTCTCAACGCGAGTTTCGATCATTCCTACGCCGTAGACGAGTCCCGTTCGTGCCCGCGCATAGACGTCCATTCCGACATAGCGGTGGACAGTTTCGATCGGGTGGGCTTCCGCGGCATCTAATGTCGAGAAGGCACGCACTTCAAATAGACGGTCATTAACAGGCTCGAGGAACACTCGTAGTGAGTCAGTGATTGTGGTCGCGCCATAGTCGTTGCGTAGATGCGCGATCCACCGATCCTGCAGTTCTGCCAGCGCCCTCTGTAAAGCAGCGTGAACCGTCGGGGTCAAACAATTCTCTGCGATCCAGTCACTCACCTGTGACAGGGAATACGGAGCGGTGTCCGAATGGTCCATCACAGGAATCCAGATTCCCACGTTGTTCATGTAAGTTCCTCCTCTCTCTCTATCACGGTCGAAAAAAGGCACCGGGGACAGCCCGGTCACTCATTGCCGTACCGAATATGCCCCGTTCACCAACGGCGCCCATGCCTCGCGCTTATGGACCACCGCGAGACATTGTCTGGCTGTCTCGCCTACGCGTATTTGGAATCTGCAGCCGTCGATGTCATCGGCTCTGTCGCCCGCCCGCAATGCCGGAGCCAGTGATCACGCCAGTCGGGCCGTCCCCGTCGCTGGCATGTACGCAACGGCGATCATCACCTTGCCAGCCGGCAGACAGCGGCAGCCGTGCCAAGGGGGTATTTTCTAGCCGCAAGGGCCGCGTGCAATGTTCCCTGTCGCACTCACGGATGCAGACAAGCCAAAAGAAAATGGTGTTAGAACAGGAATTTCCGCGTGCGATTCGAATCTGGACATCCGCGCATGCGACGCGTGCTTTCGCGCGTCGGTTGGTGATTGTTCTTCGGACGGTTGTGAAGCGGCCGTTGCAAGAGCGGGCCGCCGATGTGTTCGGCGCGTCGGGCGCGCCCGTCAACGAGCCGCCGGTGGATCTGAAGACGCCTCACGCACAGATCGGCCAACTGGCGCTGGAGAATGATTTTTGTCCGGCGCGACTGACGGGGCACGCGGCGAACGCGAGACGTCGGCCGAAGATACGAAAGCCGACGGCCCGCGCATACCAGGCAGGCACTTGATTGACCGGCGCGTCGCGCGCGCTTTGATGGCAGCAGACCTTTGTCTGGCGATGAATATTATGCTCGTTCGTGCGGAGGTTTTTAATGCGGCGGCGCACCGTTCATGTGAATGTTGTTAAAATGCGTTTGGCCGATATAAAAGCACAATAATAATATTACATGAGCGGGGATTCGCCGTTTGACGAAAACGTTCTTCCCGGGCATTAAAGGC
Organism: Paraburkholderia sp. RL17-337-BIB-A; assembly: GCF_046025895.1. Lineage (NCBI taxonomy): Bacteria > Pseudomonadati > Pseudomonadota > Betaproteobacteria > Burkholderiales > Burkholderiaceae > Paraburkholderia > Paraburkholderia sp. RL17-337-BIB-A. The sequence goes on from NZ_JARESY010000003.1 coordinate 616,069, forward strand.
AGCGCTGTGGCCCTGTCGATTATGGACATGCCCATCATTCGCCGGCCCTTTGTAGTCTCGATGACGGGCGATAGTGCCAGCTACGACGAGCGCGCGCGGCTGTTCGATGTGCTTCTGCACAAGCCGTTCTCGATGGAAGCGCTGATGCAAGTCATTTCAGCTGCTCAAGACAGTGTCGACGCGAGCGTTTCTTTAGCCGCCTAGAATCGCAGCTGCGTGACCACTGGAGGCAATCGGCACGCTTCGCAGGCTCAGGGAAGGCTCGCCCCTCGAACCAAGCGCAGATGGGCGCTGACCGGACAGCCGCTCGCCAGATGCTCACCGGTCTTGAGGTTGAACACTTCGATCGAATGGTGCTTCCACCGAAACGTAGAGGCGGTTGCGCTTGAGGTCGACGGCGAAATGATCGAAATCGCCATCGGTGACGTCAGGCAGCGGGATGGTCTTGATCAGTTGGACCGGTACGGCGGGCTCTGCGGCGTGGACTGCCGGAACCATGAGGCAAGTAACTGCGATTGCGGTGCTACCGAGAAACCGATTGAACTTCATTTTCTAAAATCCCCAACTATCTGCTGGCCGCGCAGCGGGCGACAGGATCGTCGACCGCCGCGGCATTTTTATGTCGCGGATCGCAACGTGGCACCCGACGTCGCGGTACCCCGATCCGCATTCACGATTAAAAATATGAACGTTAGGAAGTTCGCTGGCTCACAAGGGAGTGCTTATGAGTCAGCTTTGCTTACCTGATCCCAGAGTCTCGAAAACGCCTACAACGACCAAGCGTATTGCAGCCTTTCCAATCGGTGCGGTGGAAATGCCCGATCCATCCCTTGACTCCGGTTCATAACGTAACCGCAGAGAACGGGTTGCCGTTCGTCAGCTTTTTCGGTTGCGTTCGTGTGGGACGGATAATGAACTCGGCTCATTAATCGGTGGTGAATCGAAAATTACAAGATCGACAGAGCCATTTTGCAAAGACAGCATTCCAGACGGCAGACGCAGCGGGATCCGTGAGGCCGAGCTTCGCGAGGTTGAATTGTCCTTTGCGAAACCGCGATCATTTTTTGGAGGTTGAAAGAAGCCCAAAGCGGTCGTTCCATCGAGCCTGCAGCACTCGCTGGCGGTCTACGACGCGTTGCTGGAGGTCGCCGCATGTATCTGCAACATGACCGGATTGCCGCGCTGTGCGCACACCTCAAACTCGACTGCATTGCTACCGACTGGGCGCTGCTCGCACAACGCACTGCAACGACCGATTCGCGTATGGCTGACTTCCTTGAACAGCTTTTGCAAGCGGAACTCGGTGCACGCGAGCAACGCAAGCGTCACGTGCTGACGAAGCTGGCGGCACTGCCCAGCGTCAAGACGCTGGAGCAATATGACTGCGGCTTCGCCAGTGGCGCACCGCGTGCGCAGATTCAGGATCTGGCGAGTCTGGCGTTCATCGAGCGGGCCGAGAATGTCGTGATGCTCGGACCATTCGGGGTCGGCAAGACGCAGGTATCTATAGCGGTGTGGAGTTGACGCCGAGAGCGAAGTCTAAGAGGACGCTGGCGATGCCTCTGCAAAGTGATCGCGGGTCAGCTCCGCACCTTCCAATACCCGCTGTCGGAGTACCCTTGCCTGCGGGCACCGGAACCGTCAGTCATCAAGATCGTGGGGGACCTCGCAAAGTTCGTCCCGAAGATGTCAAGCAAAGGCTGAGGGGTTCGGGCTGGAGCAGGCAAGAGTAACGAGATGGTGGCGCATGATGTACTGAACATCAAGCGGCCAAGAATGAAACACCTGGCTGTGCTGCCCAGCGTCGAGCCCACACCTTTCAATCGTTCGGGGATCATCGTGCCTGTTACTGCGGAAGTTCCTGTTCACCGACGCACTGTCGGCATTGATCTCGCAATCAGCGCTGTTCAGGTTGCGCAGATATTCGACGAGGGTCGCGCCGTCGGCAAACCCATCCGTTTCCGGCTAACATCATTCGACCTGAAACGTTTCGTTGACGCGGTGACGGCCGGGTGCGCCGGCGGGAACTCCGACTTAAAGTGGGCAGCTCGACACACCACTGCCGCATGGCCAATCAGGGCGAGCGGCGCTGCCATGCGCATGAATACCTCGCGATCCGTTATAGCCGGCCGGCCTCCTTGAGGTAGTCGATGATTGCGGCACCGACCAACGCTGAGAGTGGATAAGTGGTGGTGTTGCCGGCATTGCACTTGCGGATTCTAAATCGCTCGTTGCGCCAGTCGATATCGTCGTGGGTACACGCAGATCGTCGACTGGCTCCTGTACGCCGGTCACGGACTGGCGCCATAACGCAGATCAGTTACAGCCCACGCGGAGCCGGTGCATTGGTATTCTGCATGCCGACCACACGGACAAGCACCACGGTCAGCCAGAAAATTCACGGCACATCGGAGATGCTGATAAAACCACCGAATCGCGGCCGGGGAAATGAGCAGATAAGAGACGCCTTGAAAGAGCCTTAAGTGATTCTTAAGGACCTCGAAAAGGTCAAAAAATATACCAATCAAGCACTCCGAATCGAGGCCGAAAGACAGTGCGCAGTAAACACGTTTTGTCTATCGGGAGATTTGGATGTCTATTCGGGCAATCGGTCAGAGCACGGCAGAAGCATCAGCGTCATTAGCCGCGCCGACCTCGAGTTCAGCGCCGAGCGCGCCTGCATCGGGCACGAGCGCTTCTTCGGCTACGGGGTTGTGCACCAGCACGTCCGCGTCGTCCGGATCGTCGTACACGGTCAACATCAGCAGCGCCGCACGTGCTTTGTTGCCCGAAGCAAGCGAGACGTCGGTTCAAACCGCGCAGGAAGCAGGCAAAGGCGATCAGCAGGCGCAACGTCTGCTCGCCAAGGAGGTCGCAGCCAAAGTGCACTAACGCACTCAGGACGTTCAGCCTGAAGGCAGAGACCGCCACGCCGGATCGGCGGCGATCCCACAGAATTGGAATGCGAGCCGACATGAAACGCTGAGCAGGGTGATCGCGCCGGCAGTCGAGCGCCGGCAACTGCGCTGCCGTTGGGGCTCAACCTACCGATTCACGCTCGAGCATACTGCCTTTCGCGCGCCGTTTCGCCAGCCAATGTGAAAGACGGTCGAACCACAGGTGTACGACCGGCGTCGTGAAGAGCGTCAGCATCTGCGAAAGGATCAGGCCGCCGACAATCGCGATGCCGAGCGGGACACGCAATTCCGCGCCCGCGCCAGACCCAAGCGCGAGCGGCAGCGCGCCGAACAGCGCGGCGAGTGTCGTCATCATGATCGGCCGGAAGCGCAGTACACACGCCTGACGGATTGCTTCGCGCGGCGATAAGCCTTGCTCGCGCTCCGCCACGAGCGCGAAATCGATCATCATGATGGCGTTTTTCTTGACGATACCGATCAGCAGGATGATGCCGATCATCCCCATGATCGATAGGTCCTGGCCGCATAGCATCAACGCGAGGAGCGCACCTACGCCTGCCGACGGCAGCGTAGAGATGATCGTGAGCGGATGAATTGCGCTCTCATAGAGAATGCCGAGAATCAGATACACCACGACGAGCGCCGCTGCGATCAGATACGGTTCGCTGGAAAGCGACGCCTGGAACGCCTGCGCCGTACCCTGGAACGACCCCGTCAAGCTGTCGGGTTTGCCTGCCGCGACTTCGGCCTGGTGAATCGCCGTCACGGCATTGCCGAGCGATTGCCCCGGCGCCAGATTGAACGAGATCGTCACAGCCGGGAACAACCCCTGGTGATTCACCGAAATCGGCGACACGTTGTTTTCGATCTTCGCGAGCGTGTTGAGCGGCACCAGTTCATTCGTCAGCGGCGAACGCACGTAGAGGTGCGCGAGCGCGTCGGTGGTCAACTGGAAGTTCGGATCGACTTCCTCGACGACGTGATACTGATTCAGCTGTGTGAAGAGCGTCGCGATCTGCCGTTGGCCGAACGCGTCGTAGAGCGTGTCGTCAATCGCTTGCGCGGTAATGCCGAAGCGCGAGGCGGTACTGCGGTCGATCACGAGCGTCGCGCTGGTAGCGGCAGCCTGCTGGTCGGAGGTGACGTCGGCGAGTTGCGGCAGCTTCGACAGCTTGTCGGTCAGCACGCCTGCCCAATGATTCAGTTCGTTGATATCCGGGTCTTGCAGCGTGTACTGATACTGCGCGGCGCTGATGCGGCCACCCACCTGAATATCCTGGCGGACCTGCATCGACAGTGAAAGGCCCATCACCTTCGCCACCTGCGGCTTCAGTCGATTGAGCACCTGCGCGGCGCTGTCTTTGCGTTGCCCGAACGCCTTCAGGTTGATCATCACGTGGCCCTGGCTCACGGTCGGATTCGCACCCATCCAGTAGTAGATGTTATCGACGGCGGGATCGGCTTCGATGATATTGCCCAGCTGCTGCATTTTCAAAGACATCGCGCGCGGGGAAATGTCCGGCGCGGCCTGCGCGACACCCATGATCAAACCGGAGTCTTCCTGCGGGAAGAAGCCCTTCGGGATCTCGACAAACAGCGCGCCCGTCGCGACGATCGTCGCGATCGTCACGCCAAGCATCAGCTTCGGCCGATTCAACACCCAATCGAGACCCCGCTCGTAACGCCGCTCCACCGCGACAAAGCCTTTTTCGAGCCATGCTTCGAGCTTGCGCATGCGCCCTGCTTCATCCGGCTCAGGCAAGCGGATCAACCAGCCGCATAGCATCGGCGTGACGGTCAGCGAGACCAGCGCCGACATCAGGATCGCCGCGCTCACCGTCACCGCGAATTCGCGGAACAGGCGTCCGACAATGCCGCCCATCAGCAGGATCGGAATGAACACGGCGATCAGCGAGATCGTCATCGAGATAATAGTGAAACGCACTTCCATCGCGCCGAGCAGCGCGGCTTTCATGCGCGGCACGCCTTCCTCGATATGCCGCATCACGTTTTCGATCACGACGATCGCATCGTCCACCACGAAACCCACCGCGATGGTCAGCCCCATCAGCGAGAGATTGTCGAGGCTATAGCCGAGCAGATACATCACGCCGAACGTCGCGACCAGCGACAAAGGAATCGTCAGGCTCGGAATGATCGTCGCCCACACGTTGCGCAGAAACGAGAAGATGACCATCACGACGAGCGCGATTGTCAGCATCAGCGTGAATTGCACGTCATGCACCGACGCATTGATGGTCTGCGTGCGATCGCCCACCACATGCAGATGCGCGGCCGCGGGCAGCGACGCTTCGAGCGCGGGCAGCTTCGCCTTGATGTTGGCGATCGTCTGCACGACGTTGTAGCCCGGCTGCTTGTGAATATCGAGGATGATCGCGCGCTCGTGCTGAAGCCATGCAGCCTGCTGGTTGTCCTCAGCGGCGTTAAGAACGGTGCCGAGATCCGATACGCGAATCGGTGCGCCATTTTTGTACGCGACCACGAGATCGCGATACTGCGCGGCGGTCGTGATCTGATCGGTCGCATTGAAAATCACCGAGCGATCCGGGCCGTTCAGGCTGCCCTTCGGCGCGTTCACGGTCTGCAAGCCGACGATCGAGCGCACGTCTTCGAGCGTGAGGCCGCGGGCGGTAAGCTTGTCGGGATCGAGCTGAATACGCACGGCAGGCCGCTGCTGGCCGTGGAAATCGACGAGGCCCACGCCTGGCATCTGCGAAATCTGCTGCGCCAGATAGTCCTCGGCGTAGCTGTCGAGTTGCGTAAGCGTGAGCGATGGCGACGTCAGCGCCAGTGACAGCAAGGTGAAGTCGGCCGGGTTGACCTTTTCGTAGGTCGGCGGGTTCGGCAGGTTCTTCGGCAGGGTACCGCCGGCCGCGTTGATTGCTGTCTGCACGTCCTGCGCCGCGCCGTTGATATCGCGTGACAGATCGAACTGCACGGCGATGTTGGTGGTTCCCAGCGAGCTCGACGACGTCATCTGCGTGATGCCCGCAATCAACGAGAGTTGCCGCTCGAGTGGCGTCGCCACCGAAGTCGCCATGGTCTCCGCGCTCGCGCCCGGCAATTTCGCCACGATCTGGATAGTCGGAAAGTCGACTTGTGGCAAGGGCGCGACCGGCAGCAGAAAATACGCCACCGCGCCGGCCAGCAGCACCGCGATGGCAAGAAAACTGGTCGCAATGCGGCGCTTGATGAACAGTTCCATCAGGCTCATGACGGATTGTCCTGGTTCGCCTGGCTGCCCGCCGGGTTTGCGTTGGCCGGTGCCTGGGCCACCGTCGGCACCGTGGTCGCCGCCACGCGCACGCCTGGATTCAAGCGGCTTTGTCCATCGAACACGACCCGATCCCCGAGCGCGATGCCACTGCGTATCTCCGTCATTCCGTCGACCGTCACGCCGGTTTGCACCGGACGCATCTGCGCCGTGCCGTTCGCGTTGATCACATATAGCTGCGTGCCGTTCTGCGTGTTCACCACCGCGCGGCTAGGCACCGCGAGCCGCTGCGCATCGGTACGCACCAGCACGCGGGCATTCACCAGTTCGCCCGGCCAGAGCTTGCGGTCCTTGTTGGTAAACGAGGCCTTGAGTTTGATCTGGCCGGTGGTCGGGTCGACCGTGCTGTCGATGAACACCAGCGTGCCGTCGGCGAGCGCCATACTGCCGGAACGCGTGGTCGCGTTCACGGCCAGCGGCGCCTTCGCTTGATTCGCGAGCAGGTCGGGCAGCACATCTTGCGGCACGGAGAACAGCACGGTGATCGGCTCCATCTGTGTGACGGTGACGATACCGGTCGTGTCGGTGGGATGCACGATTGCGCCGATATCAGCCTCGCGCGCGCCGACGCGCCCGGTGAACGGCGCACTCAGCGTGGTGAAGCTGAGTTGCAGCCGGTCGCTTTGCACCAGCGCGGCGTCCGCGGCGACTGTTGCGGCGAGTGCTTCCACTTGCGACTTCGCGGTATCCACGGCCTGGGTCGTCGCCGCGCCGATGCCCACCAGCTTCGAGTAGCGCGCGAGATCGAGCCGCGCGTTATCGAGCGATGCCTGGTCCTTGCGCTGCGCTGCTTCCGCTTGATGCAATTGAGCAGCAAGCGGTCCCTGATCCAGCTGTGCGAGCAACTGTCCGGCTTTCACTTCCTGGCCTTCAGTGAATGCCACGCGCTGCAATTGACCGTCGACGCGCACTTTGACGTCCACGGTATTGAGGGCGAGGACCGTGCCCACGGCCGCGACGCGAATCGGAAAGTCGCGGTTCACCGGATGACCGGCGTTGACCGGCACAGCAGCCGCCGCCTTGACGGCCGGATGCCTTGGCCAGAACCACGCCACGAGAATGACGACAAGGACGACGAGCGCCAGGACTAAAGGCGCACGGCGGCGCGCGCGAGGCACCTCGTGGTTCCGAAGGTCGGTAGATTTCATGAGCGGGAAGGCATGGAAGAGGAAGCGGCACTGCTATCGGTGACGCCGAAGCCGCCGCCGAACGCGCGAAACAGGCTCACCGACGCTTGCAGACGCGCGAGCCGCACCTGCACCAGCGTGTCTTCGGCCTGATAAAGCGTGCGTTGGGCGTCGAGTACGGTCAGGAAGTCGATGGTGCCGAGCTTGTACTGCGCTTGCGCGAGCGTGGCGGCTTTACGGGCGGCGTCGGTGGCGTTCTGGTCGGCGGTTTCGGCGAGCTGCTGCTGTTGCGCCGCCGACAGCGAGTCCTCGACATCCTGCAGCGCTGCGACCACGGCTTGCTGATAATCAGCAACGCCCTTCGCTTCGGCGGCCTGGCTTGCGTGCAACTGGCCATGCAGTGCGCCGCCGTCGAACAGCGGCGCGGCCAGCGAGGTGGCGAGGCTCGCAAACGGACTCGACAGGAAATGCGAAAGGGACTTGCTGCTGAGTCCGCCGTCGGCTGTCAGCACGATGTTCGGCAGGAAGGCCGCGCGCGCCGCGCCGACGCTCTCATTAGCCGACTGCAACTGCGCTTCCTTCGAGCGGATATCGGGACGCGTTTCCAGCAGGCTGGCCGGCAGATCCGGACGCGGTTGCGGAATGGCGATGTCGGCGAGCGCCGCATCACTCACTGTGAACTGCTCGGGCGCGGTGCCCACCAGCACGGCAAGCGCATGAATGCTGGTGTCCAGTTGCTGTTGCAACGCCGGCACCGCGGCCTGGAAGGTGGCGAGCGCATTGCGTTGCTGCTGCACCTGCAGCTCGGTCGCGACGCCTGCGTCCTGTTGCGCGAGCAACAATTGCAGAATATGCGCGGCGTCGTCGGAGATGGACCGTGCGATTGCCAGACGGCGGCGCAGGCTCTGCACCTGGAAGTACGTGTCCGCCACCGATGCGGTCAGCGTCAACGCCACCGTATCGCGATCGAACTCAGACGCGCGCGCGAGCAGGTCCGCCGCGCTGGCGTTGGCGGCGTTGAAGCCCCAGAAGTCGACCTCGTAACTGGCTTCGGCAAACAGGCTCTGGGTCTTGGTGGTCGAGCCACGCCCCTGGTGGCTGCGGTCGAAGGTGGCGCCGAGCGACAGCGATGGATACTGCGGTGCGCCGGCTTTCTCGGCGTTGCCGCGCGCCTGTTCGACGCTCGCAATCGCCGAAGCCAGCGTGAAGTTGTTGCGCAGACTGCGATCGATCAGCGCATCGAGCGCGGGGTCGTGATATTCGCGCCACCAGCCGCTTTTGACCGGAACGGTATCGGCGAGCGGCGCACTCGTCGAGCCGTCAAAGTGCTGCGCGAGCGGCGCACTGGGCCGCTGATAGGCCGGCACGAGCGAGCACCCGGCCAGAGCCACGACACCCAGCGCGCAGACTGTGCCGCATACGGCAGCGCGGAGCGTCAGATGAGGCGCACGAGGACTGGCGACGCGCGAGAACGGCGCCGAATGGGGCAGCCCTGACATTGGAGAACGCTCCGGCAACATGGGAATGTCGCCAGATTAGTCAGCGGGTCCTGTCGGCGCTCTCGCCCGATAATTAAAAAAATTTAATGTAGAGCAACATGCGGACGGAGCGGCCTGCGCGAGGCGTCAACGTCGCCCAAAGGTGCCTAAGGTGCCGGGTTCAGCACATAACCGGCACCCACCACCGTATGAATCAGCGCTACGGGAAAATCGCGATCCACCTTCGCGCGCAGCCGATGCACGTGCATATCGATGATATTGCCGCGCGGTTCGAAATCGTAGTTCCACGCCGCCTCGAGCAGCATGCTGCGCGTCACGACCTGGCCTTCGCGGCGCGCCAGGCATTCGAGCAACAGAAACTCGCGATGCTGCAGGCGCAGATCGCGGCCGCCGCGCGTCGCGGTTCGCGCCCGGGTATCGAGCACCAGATCCGCGCATTCGATCCGCTCGCTCATCCGGCTGCGATCCGCGCGCCGCGCGAGCGCCTCGATTCTCGCCAGCACTTCGACGAAGGCATACGGCTTCACAAGATAGTCGTCGCAACCGGCGCGGATGCCCTCCACGCGCTCGTTCAGGCCGCCGACCGCGGACAGCATCAGGACCGGTGTGGTATCCCGGCCGGCGCGCAATTGCTGCACGAGAGCGAGGCCGTCGAGCGCCGGCAGGAGCCGGTCGGTCACAATCACGTCGTAAATGCCCTCGCGCGCGTAGGCAAGCCCGGTCGCGCCGTCGGCCACGGTGTCGACAATCAGACCGCTTTCCCTCAAACCGCGCGCCAGGAACTGGCTGGCGCGCGTATCGTCTTCGACCAGCAGGATTCGCATGCGCTAAAAGGTTGATAAGGGCTTACATTAAAATTTTTTAATGTTGGCGCGAAACGCCTGGGCAGTTTCGCGCGGCATACTTTGGTGCATCGTAGGTACGAGCGTAGTGTATATGGCAGGCTCGCAGTGAGCTCGCCGCCCGCTCACTTCTGGAAAAACGCATGTCGAACGTATTGGTCGTCGAAGACGACGGGCAAACCCTCGCGGAGATCGTTGAAGCGCTCACCGATCACGGCTGCAAGGTGCAGGTCGCGAGCACGGGCCGCGACGGTTTGATGCTCGCGGTCGCCAACAGTTACGACGCCATCGTGCTCGACCGCATGTTGCCAGGCGGCCTCGAAGGGCTCGGCATGCTGGCCGCGTTGCGCAGCGCCGGCGTGCTCACGCCGGTGCTGATTCTGAGCGCCCTGTCCGCGGTCGACGAGCGCGTACGCGGTTTGCGCGCCGGCGGCGACGATTATCTGACGAAGCCGTTCGAATTCATCGAACTGACCGCGCGGCTCGACGCGCTGATGCGACGGCGCGAAGCCGCGCCCGGTGTGCAGGAATACCAGGTCGGCCCGTTGCGTCTCGACCCGCTCAAGCGTGAAGTGAGCTGCGCCGGCCGTTCGGTGCCGCTCTTGCCACGCGAATACCGGTTGCTCGAATACCTGATGCAGCATGAGGGCCAGGTGGTGAGCCGCACGATGCTGTTCGAAGCGGTATGGGATTACCGGCTGGACGAGCGAACCAATGTGATCGACGTGCACATCAGCCGCCTGAGAAGGAAGTTGGACCCGGACGGGACGGCTCCGATGATCGATACCGTGCGCGGTTCGGGGTACATGCTCCATGCGCCTGACTGAACTGCACCGCACCACTGGTTTTCGCCTCGCCACGCTGTTCCTGATGCTGTTCGGCGTCATCGCGATACTTCTGTTCGGCTATCTGTATCGCGAGATCACCGGCTTCGAACAGGAGCGCATCGACGACTGGCTGATTCGCGAGCACGCACAGTTGCAACGCGAAGAGCGGGACGAACTGGTCGCGCGATTCGAACATCAAAATCAGTTCGATCCGCGCCGTCAGCGTCCGTTCGGGCTGTTCGACGCTACCGGCAAACATCTTGCCGGCGGCTACGCGGGCGATCAACCGGCTATTCCGGTCTTCGACAAACCGTTTTCCATGCGGCTCGCGAAGCTGCCCGGCCACCCGCCCGGCCGATGCATCGCCGCGCGCGTGCCGGAGAGCCGCATTGCGTTGCAATGCCAGAACACCCGCGAGCTCGACCACTTCGACGAAGAGCTGTTGCACGCACTGCTTTCCACCGCCATGATCACGCTCGTGATCGGCCTGGTCGGGGCGAGCCTGATCGGTATTTCGGCAATGCGGCGGCTCGACGCGGTGACCGCCTCGATCGAGGAAATCGTCGCCGGCAATCTTAGCAGGCGTCTGCCCATGCATTCGAAACGCGACGACGTCGATCGCCTGGTCGGCGTCGTAAATGGCATGCTCGACGAGATCGAGCGGCTGATGCACGAGGTCAAGGGCGTGTGCGACGCGATTGCGCACGATCTTCGCACGCCGCTCACACGGATGCTCGGCGGACTCGAACGTGCGCAGCGCCGCGCCAAAACTGAAGCGGAGTATCGCGCGGCAATCGATGAAACCATCGTCGAAACCAGTGGGTTGCTGCGCACCTTCAACGCGCTGCTGCGCATTTCGGAAATCGAAAGCGGCGTGCGACGCGCGGGATTCACAACGGTCGATCTGGCTGCCGTTGCCAATGATGTGTTCGAGTTCTACGATCCGACTGCCGAGGACAAGCAGATCGCTTTCGAACTGCAGCGAACGGTATCGGGGCCGCTCGACATCCAGGGTGATCCGAACCTGCTGTTCGAGGCGCTGGCGAATCTGGTGCAAAACGCCATCAAATTCGCACCGCATGGCGGCCATGTGCGGATCACCGTGTTCCGCGACAAGACCGGTGCGGGCGTCACCGTTTCGGACGACGGGCCGGGGATTGCGCCCGCCGAACAGCAAGCCGTGCTGCGCCGCTTTTATCGCGGTGAGGCGAGCCGTCACACGCCCGGCAGCGGGCTCGGCCTGAGCCTTGTGCTGGCAGTGGCCGGCATGCACGGCATGTCGATCTGTTTCAAGGACGCGATGCCCGGATGTGAAGTCCTGTTCTGTAAACCCGCTGAATAACGCCATATTTATGGTCGACGCACACGGCCTTTGTCGCCTGCTCTGACGAGCAAGCGCCGTTTCGAACGGCGCAGCGTTTGAAAGGTAAGCGCACGGGGAACGCGTCTTGAGTTGCGTTGAAATAACCGCACATTGCCATAAGGGTGCGACAATGATTCCACGTGTAAGATAACTCGCAAGCATTGCGGCTGTATGTGGAGACTGCGCGCGCTGGGCGGCATCTCCGGTCCGCCCAGCCATCCCTGCAAAGCAGTGGCCGGTCGCGCCGTTTCGAACTTCGTACCAGCAGGCATCCGCCGTGAAGCAACGGAGGAGTGATGGGAACTTCCGCTGACGTTTGGGCGCTCGCGCGCCTGTGCTGCATGTATCCTGTGCTGGCCGGCATTGCGATATGGTATTTTTCGCGGTTCGATCGCCTGGTGCGCGTCGTGCTCGGACATCACTGAGCGTTGGCCTTCGCGCGAACCAGGAATCGCACTCTTTCGAAAAGAGCATGAGCAGTGCGCGTGACTGCGGGCCGGTGAGGTGCCGCACCCGCGTTGCCCGCTTTCTCGCACCCGCGGAACCGGAGTTTTCTCACTGGACTGACGTCACTTGCTCTGGCGCGAGGCGCGCAGCCGACCGCCACAACGCCTTCCAAACCTTAGTCCCATAAGGCTCCCCCGCCGGCGGCCCGTCAGCGACCGGGCTTTGTTGCGGTAAGGTAAGCAGTGCGGTCGGCGGTAACCAATCGGCGACCCTCAACTTGCGGGCGGAAGATCTGTTCGAAGAATAGTCGTTCGTCCGCTGTGAACTGTTCCGCAAGAATGTCGCCGAGCCGCGGCGCCCAAGGGTGAGGCGAGCTGCCAAGCAGCACATCCCACGAAGCGATCGCCGCGGGGCGTACATCTATGTGGAACTCCATATGAACAGCCGTGAACCCGGCGTCCAATGCGAAGCGAACCAGATCGCGTTCACCGTAGTTTGCAATCGGACTGGCAGAAATCTTTGGCTCTTTTGAAAACGGAGTGGGTGACGGCCTTCAGCGGGTATGCGAGTTGAAGGCGGAGAAGTCGAGTTTGCCTGCGATGAGAAACAGGACCGTTCGCATGGTTTCGAAGCGAGCGTATCCGCGTGCCTTGCGCTTGGCGGCCTGAAACAGTCCGTTGATGGCTTCGATGAAGCCGTTGGTCTGGCGGGTCTGGGTCCAGGCGACGATGCCGTCAAAGTGTCGGCGAACCAATCGCACCACGTCCTTCATCGGTTCGACCTTCGAACGCATAACGTTGGTGCACCACTGCTGCAGCATGTCGGAGACGACATTGATTTGCTTGCGCTCGAGAATCTCGCGCAGTTGCTCGCGATATAGCCATGCGCGGGCGGTGCGCTTCGTGGTGTACTGACTGACGAGCGCCTCGAGGTCGGTCAATTGCGCCAGGTTGAGTTTGTTCGAGTCTTTGAGCAGCGTCCAGCGCATACCTTTGAGTTCCGGGTCGACCTTCTGTTGCTGTAGACGCACGGTATCGAGCGCCCTGGACGCGTGAGCGACGACGTGAAACTTGTCGAAGGTCAGCCGCGCATCGGGGAGATGCTCATTTACGCCCTTGATGAAGGCCGGTGACATGTCAATGCTGACCGAGTCAACTTGTTCGGGCTTGCCACCGTGTTGGACAAGATAGGCCGCGAAGCCTTCAATTGTGCTGGCATCCTTGCCGGTCGTCACGAACACGACGCGCCGCGCCTGCATGTCGGCCACCAATGTCAGATACTCATGACCGCGCCGGTACGAGGTTTCGTCAATCGCCACCGTCGTCACCTCCGACAGGTCCGCCGACGCGAGCGCCAGTTCCACATAGCGCGAGCAGATGGCGTGAAGCCGGTGCCACGACAGGTTGACGATGCGCGCCACGGCAGCAAACGGCATCTGCTGAGCGAGCATCAGCACGAGCGCCTCGAACAGCAACGTGAAGCCGCTGAGTTGGCCGACCCAATCAGGTTCCACCAACCGTACCGAGCCGTCCGGCAAGCGCACACGCGGCGCACGTACTTCCAGATAGCACTCGTGCTGAAAGAAATTCAAATGGCGCAGACGCTTGATTTGCGTGCCGTGCACGGGGTGCTCGCCGGCTACGCCAGCATAGGCAAACCGGCTGCCCGCGACGAAGTCCACGGCAATCGTGAGTTGGCGTTTGCCGGTATCAAAGTCGACGCTTTGTACGTACCACGGGGCCTTGATTCCCAGGGCGGCTTCAAACAGTTGGTTCGTCATTGTTCGATTCGTCTTGCATGGCTGGTTGCAGCATTCTGCCGCAACCAGCCATGACTGAGCTTATCGAATCAATGCGCCTCAAGGGTTCGCTGCGCCGGGCTTATGCCCGCCCTTGACCCGCCAAACCACCCACTGAGAATTCAAAAGAGGCGAAAAATCTTCATCTTCATATTGGCATCCTAATTGAATGGAAATTTTTGTCTCGATGGGCAGGCGACTGTGGCCGCCGAACGAAATGACTTCACCTCAATCAGATGCAGCCAAGGTGAACACCACGGTCACCTGACAATCGTATGCCGCAATTGTGTCCGCGTAATGAATTGAAATATTTTTGCGCGTCGATAGAAGACGCGTCGCTCACTGCCTGATAGCCGAATGGGAGGCCGGTCATGCTGGTACGCCGCTATTAGCTATTAGCTATTAGCTATTTGCAATAGCAGTAGTGCCAATGAACTATTAGTTATCGCGGTTCTGCGCGTCGAAGCATGATCCGGGTTGCAACTGGAATGCGGTGGGAAGCACCGATCGATGCACGCTCCGCGAACACACAGGGAATTCATGCGAACGGCGACGAGCACGTTCGCTCTCGTCGCGGGCCGTTAGCGCAATCAAAAACCATCAGATCGTCTCGCACCCGTCCTTATGGCAACCTTAAGAGAGCGCGAATTGGTAAAAATATGACCGCACCTATAAAACCGGGCCCGGTAACTTGTGGACCATCGATTGCCCGAGCCAGCAGGACCAGGTGCGTGGCAGTTGACACGGCTTTGCCAACTTGTCGAGGTTGAGGCGGAAAGGCGGCAGAAAAGAGCATCCGCCAGAAAGCCCAGGACGGATTTCGGGTAACTTCGGTGATTTCGCGCCACGCGACGAACCGTGCTGGGAGTTGTTTGCGAAAGAGTGAAGCGCGCAGCAGATGTCGCTTGAGCGCGAAATGTTGCCGGATCGGCCCGAAGCACGAGAGAAATTTCTGTGTGCGTTTCGGGTCGCGAAAGCCGCGCATGCGACGCTCGCGTTCGCGCGTCGGTTGGTGGCTGTTCTCTGCGCGGTTGTTCAGTCGGGCTGCAGCTTTGACGAACACGTGCTTCATGTTCGCAAGTTCCGGGATCTCGGCTTTTGCCGCCGGATAGCTGCGCAACTGATCGGTGACGATCTTGCGCGGCACGGGGTTCGAGCGCATGCCTCCATGCATGTTATGAAGCCTGACGTCGTCCGCCCGATGTCGTCACATGACGATATAAAAATGAACTTCTATTTATGTTTCAGGGCGCGCCACGCACACTTGCATCTAACTCATTGATTTAATTTATTATTATTGACGAATTGTCAGTGAGATTTAGTAATATTTGATCTTCGAAGGACGATGAACTGTCGCTAAGTTGTCAAAATTGACACTTTGGCGTCACAGTAGTTCCGTAAAACGTCTTCCGCATCGAAGGCGATGCACGAGGGACGTGGGACGTGCGACGCATGACATCGATCCGGGTAACGTCGATGGGATTCTGCGCGATAAAGAGCGTCATATCATTAGTAATCCTATCTGATTTACTAAGTCGCGCAGCTTCGTGGAGGCTGCCTGAATTTCTGCATACCTGACACCAGGTACATGTGTATCCGGGTCAGGATGTTTGCAACGATTGACGGAGAATAAACATGCCGATCAGGCATATGACAGGGTTGTTGGTGGGGCTGGTGAGCGGCGCGACAATGAGCGGCGCGTATGCGGCAGATACGGCGACGTTGCAGGGTCACGTGCTGTCGAGCGCGAACAAGCGTCCGCTCGCCGGCGCCCGGATTCAGATTCGCGAGACGGGTACGAGCACCACCACCTCGTCTGATGGCGCTTTTAGTTTTACCAGTCTTGCGGCAGGGCAATACACACTGGTCATCACGCCGACTCGCTCTGCCGCCGTCGAACGCACTGTGGTGGTGCGCGAGAACGACACGACAAGCGACGACCTCACCGTGGACGCAGCCGTTCCCTCGCTCGACCGCGTGACCGTCACGTCGCAGCGCACCGCGAACGTTGTCGCGCGGGCGACCCAGCAGAGCGCGGCGAACATGGTGAACATCCTGACTGCTGACGACATCCGCAAGATGCCCGACGTCAGTGCTGCGGAAGCCGTCGCTCGCGCGCCTGGCGTGTCGCTTGAAACGGATTCGGGTCAAGGCCGATACGTCAACATTCGAGGTCTCGATACCAACCTGAACAGCACGACCTTCGGCGGCATCCATTTGCCGCCGACCAACCCGGCTTCCGCCCAGAACGGGGGGCGTGCTGTCGCGCTCGATACGATTCCGGCCGGTATGATCGGGCAGATCGTTGTGACTGACACCAACAAGCCCGAACAGGATGCGGATGCGCTCGGCGGCACGATCGACATTTCGCCTCGCACCTTGCCTCCTTCCGGCAAGCCGTTCCTGGATGCCAAGCTCGGTTCAGGTGTCGAGACGCTGCGCGGTAGCACAATTCAGGATGTCGGGATGACGGCGGGTGCGCGCTTTGGCGCGCACGGCATTGCCGGTCTCGGGTCTGGCATCACGTCATATTCCGACGCGCCGTTCACCTTCATCGGTACCTTTGCCTACGACCAGGACCACCGCGGCGTCGACGACGAAGAAAACGCCTATGTCGATGCGACTGGCGTACCGAACAAGGCCTACGCGCAAACCGACCCGCGCTACTACAACTATCATCGCAAGCGCCTTGGCTACGGCGGCGAACTGGACTTTCAGCCTAACGCCGACAACAAGTGGTACTTCCGCTACTACAACTTCGGCTATACGGAGAACGTGAACCGGCAGGACATCCAGACCAACTTCAACGGCAATCCGGTCCAGAATGCGAACGGCACGCTCACGGATACGGCGACCTATGCGAAGGGATTGCGCGACGAGAAGGAGACGCTGCGAACGCAACTCTTTGCGCTGGGCGGTGAAAACAACATCGGCCCCGGCAAGATCGATTATCGCGCCGGCTTCACCAGTGGCACTTACGACAAACCGTACGACCTGAATTCGACGTTCAACAACGGCGCCCCGGCCACGGTGACGTATTACCCCGGCTCCGACTACGCGACGCAATCGATCGTGTCCGGTCCGAACCCGGCTGATCCCGCCGGCTACACGCTGGGCCAGATTGTCAACTCGTCGCAGTACGTCAAGACCAATGAGTGGTCGGCCAACGTCAACTACACGCTGCCGACTCACTTCACGAGTGCCGAGGACGAACAGTTCAAGTTCGGTGCCGGCCTGCGCCGCATGACCTTCGCCAGCGCGCAGAGCAACTACACGTACTCGCCGGCCGCGGGAATCCCGCTGTCGCAGGCGGTGTTCGGCGCACCGAACGTTTTCTACAACGGCATGTACAACGTCGGGCCGTCCATAAGCGATGGCGTGATGAGCGGCCTTTATGGCGCCGCCGCGGCCAACGGTAACCTCACGGCTTACCCGTTGAAGGACGCCGCCGCTTTCTCGGCTATCAACGAGAACATCTACAGCGCGTATGGCCAGTATCAGTTCGGCTGGGGCCGCCTGGGTGTGCTGGCGGGTCTGCGCGGCGAATGGACGCAGGATGCGTTCAGCGGCAATCTGATCAACGGTAGCTCCGTTACGCCAAACCAGACGTCGAACAACTACTTCAACCTGTTTCCGTCCCTGCAGTTGCGCTACGATTTCACGCCGACGCTGGTGGGTCGCGCGATCTATTCGAGCACGATCGCGCGTCCGGGCTTTGCCCCGAGCAGTGCGTCGGTCATGGCCGATCCGGGAACGGGAACTGTGACCACCGGCAACCCGAACCTGAAACCGACCACTTCACAGAACTTCGATATTCAGTTCGAGAAGTATTTGCCGCATGGCGGGATCATTTCGCTCGGCGCGTTTGACAAGTCGATGACCGACTACGTCGTGGGCCAGTCATCCACCGTCTTCAGCTCGCCTTATCTCCCGGGGTATTCGGGCCCCATCAGGCTCGTAAGCTTTGCCAATGTCTCGTCGGCACGTGTGCGCGGTGTCACCGCCAACTATGAGCAGCACTTTACGCAGTTGCCGGGGTTCCTGAGCGGCCTGGGCGCAGGCGCGAACTGGACCTGGACCAATTCGCACCTGGACATTCGCCCGGGCGACGACCACACGCTGCCATCCGGTCCGCGCAATTCGTATAACGCCAGCGTGTTCTACGAGCGTGGCCCGTTGGACATGCGCCTGTCGGCCTCCTATGTGGGCAAGAGCCTGTGGGCAGTGGGCAGTTCTGCTGCAACCGACGTCTACACGGCGTCGCGCTTCTCGCTCGACTTCGGCGGCAGTTATCAGATCAGAAAGGATGTGGGCATCTATCTCGACGTTCGCAACATCCTGAACACGCCGCTGAAGTTCTACGAGGGCTCGCCGGATCGTCCGATCCAGCGCGAGTTCTACGGCCCGACCGTGATGGTTGGTTTGACGATCAACGAATAACCCCGCAAAAACAGGATCAACATGAAACTCAAGTCTATTGTTCAGGCAGTAACGACGCTGGCTCTGTCCTCCGCACTGCTACTGGGCAGCACGGCGCATGCAGTACCGGGCGCGAATCACGGTGAGTTCGAAGTCGTGAAGCATTACGCGTTGGGCGGCACAGAGGGCTGGGACTACGTCGGGTATGACGCGGTTCGTCAACACCTGTTCATCAGCCGGGCCAATCATGTCCAGGTTGTCGATACCGGATCCGGCAAGGTGGTCGGCGAGATCGCCAACACGGACGGCGTGCATGGCTTCGCGTTTGTTCAGGATCGGAAGCTCGGCTTCATCACCAACGGCCGTGCCGACACGATCACGGTGGTCGATCTAGACACGCTGCGCACCGTCGAAACGATGAAGGCGGGAGGCCCGGACCCGGACGGCATCATGTATGCGCCCCAACTGAAGCGCCTCTATGTCAGCAATGGCCATGACCAGAGCGTCAGCGCGATCGATCCGGTTACGCGCAAGGTTGTCGCGACGATGCCGGTCGGCGGCAAGCCTGAATCGCTCGCGGCTGACAGCGACGGTCGCATCTTCGTCAACGTCGAAGACAAGGGAGAGATCGTCGCGATGGACGGCAAATCGAACAAGGTGCTCGCTCACTGGTCGATCGCGCCTTGCGAAGGGCCGTCGGGACTCGCGATCGATACGAAGTCGGAACGGCTCTTCACCGTCTGCGCGAACAACCGGATGATGGTGATCGATGCGCGCTCCGGCCGCCAGGTTGCCCAACTGCCGATCGGCGGCCACCCGGACGCCGCAGCGTTCGATCCAGTGCTCAAGACCGCGTTTAGCTCGAACGGCGCAGACGGAACGCTGACCGTGGTGCACGAAGACGACGCGGACCACTACACCGTGCTGCAGAACGTGCCGACGGAAGTGGGCGCGAAGTCGATGGTTCTCGACGGCGATGCTCATCGCGTCTACCTGGTCTCGTCGAAGTTCGGCTCGACTCCCGCCGCGACCGACAATCCGCATCCGCATCCGCATCCGGGCATTGTGCCCGGCACGTTCAACGTCCTGGTCGCGCAGCGCATGCCGCAAAGCAGCCGGTAACGTATCGCCGTCACCTCAACCGCCGCCGGCGGCATCGCGACCGCGATACGCCGGCCGGCGGCAGATTCAAGACACCACATTGAAGGTAGCATCATGCTTCGCATCATTATCGACTCATCGGTTCAGTCATTCGGCTTGTTGCCCTTGATGGCAGTAATCTTTGTGGTCGCGCTCGCGATCATCATCGAACGCGCGATTTTCTTCGGAACGTCCGTGCGCAGCGGCGTCAGCCTCGAATACGACCTCAAGCAGGTAGGCCGCGCCAGGGCCGACGATGTGAAGAAACTCGTTCAACATTACCAGGGATCGGTGCAAAGCGAACTGATGAGGTCCGCGATCGAATCGCAGGGTCAACCTGTGGAAGACTTCGAGCGCGAAGTCGAAGAAAGCATCATGTTCCAGATGAGAAAGCTCGACCGCAACCTGTGGGTGCTGGATACCGCAGTGACCCTCGGGCCGTTGCTCGGCCTGCTGGGCACCATTATCGGCATGATTGGCTCGTTCAATATTCTGGGCTCGTCGGGAACTAGCGATCCGATGGCCGTCTCCGGCGGCATTGCGCACGCGCTGATCGCCACCGCTTGCGGCCTGACGATCGCTCTCGTCGGCGTCGTGGCGCTCAACTATCTGAACAAGCGCGTGCGAATGGTTCTTCTGCAGATGGACATCATCAAGTCGATGCTCGTCACGCGGCTTGCCGCTTGAGTCGCGGCCACTTCACATACGGAGAACACCGTGAGAAACCATCGGGCTCACTACTTTGGCAATGAAGAGAAACCACGGATCGAGATCATTCCGATGATCGACATCATGATGTTTCTGCTCGTTTTCTTCATGCTTGTCATGCTCAAGATGATTCAGGGCACTGGACTCAAGCTGGAATTGCCGCAATCGTCCACCGCGACGCAACTCAACACGGTTGACGTGACGGTCGGGGTGGAGAAGGACGGAGAACTGCACCTCGACCGGAACGGCATTTCTGCGCCGCAACTCACTGCACGCCTGAAGGACATGGAGGCCACGAAGCAGGTCAATGTAACGATTGCGGGCGACAAGGGAGTCGAGTACGAGACGATCATCAAAACCATGGATCTGGTGCGCTCTGCGGGGATCAGTTCGGTCGCGCTCGCGACCGATGCGCAATAGTCTGTGGAGGCGCGCGTAATGAACATGAGTATCTCGAGTAAACCCCGTCGAGCACTGTGGCCGACCATGGCGTCACAGCCAGGGTCCGGCAATGCAATGACCATCGCGATTCTCGCTGCGCTTGCGATCGAGGGCATGCTGATAGTGGGCGTGATGTCGGTGCGTGTGCCCACTCCGAAGCCGGTACACGCGCCGCCCGTCATGCAGATGCGGCTTGTCAAAGCCGTTGCGCCACCGCCGCCACCGCCGGTCATCAAGAAGGTGGTGAAACAGCAATCGGATCTCCCGGTGCCGAAGCCAGTGGCACGACCGGCCGCCCCAGCTCAACGGCGCGCTGCCGCGCCGACAGCCGCACCGGTACCGGTTGCTCCCACGCCCGTCCCGACACAGGATGCGCCTTCTACGGCGCATGCTGCGCCAGCCGCTCCGGGTCCTTCAACCGCGGCATCCGGCAACACGAGCGCTGCCGCTGCGGCACCCGCCGACATTGCAATCGTGTGTCCGGTGCAGGCGAAGCCCGACATGCCGCCGCGGGCGTTAGCGGAGGGCATCTCCGGCGAAGTCACGGCGCGTGCGACGATCGAAGGCGGCAAGGTCGCCCGCGTCGATATCGTGAAGTCGACGCCTCCGGGGGTTTTTGACGGATCGGTACGGCGTGCGATGGCTCAGTACCAATGCAAGGTCGACGGCGGCGGTCAGGTCGTGGTCGAGCAGTCGTTTGATTTCACGCAGACCGACTAGACTGCTTGAGGGAATCTGTATGAAGGCGAGTGCGCGACTCGCCTGACACGCGCCGGCGCAGTTGAACTGCGCCGGCGTGTCATGTCTCGACTCAGCGGACGCTGAGCACCTGGAGTCCGGCCTCCGCTGCCTGCGGACCCTTCGTGTGAACGACGTAGAACCTCTTTAACGACGGAACATAGATCGAGGTCTTGCCACCGAGCGTGTTGATGTGTTGCTCGATCGTGTAGTGGTTCGGATCGACCTGTTTGACGACATCGAGTCCTTCTGCGCCGGTAACGTAGAGGCGCTGGTGCTGCGAGTCGAAAGTCATGTCGTCCGAAACGTCGACGATGTCGAGAGACTGGATCACAGAGCCGTTGTTCGCGTCCAGCACGAACAGCTTGCCGGGGTCGCGCGAACCGACGAACAGGCGCCCGGTCTTCGGATCGAACGCCATAGCCGAATTTCGGCTTGGGCCGGGAACGTGCCAGAGACTCGTCAACTTGCGGGTGTTCAGATCGATAACGCCGATTTCGTTTCTGTCGCGCATGTTCACGAAGAGGCGCTGCGTAGCATGGTCGATGACCATGGCCTTCAATTGTCCCGCAGGAACATCGATTCTCCCCAGTACGGAATCGTCGGCAAGTGAAATCAGGCTGATGTACGCGTTGTCACGATGTGATTGCGCGCCGCCGTTACCCAAAAAAAAGATCCCGCTCTTGCGATCCGCTACGCCGGAATCCGGTTGCGGATCGAGTGGAATCACATTCTTGACTTCAAAGCTGTTCGTATCGACGACCTTGACGTTCGAGTCGCCCGCATCCGCTATGAACAATTCCTGACCGTTGTGTGCCAACAGTATCTTGTGCGGAGACTTCGCAACGTTCGTGACGCTCGCAAGATGTTCGCCATTGGGCAACTGGAATACCTCAATCGAGCCGTACTTCTCGGCTGACACGTACAGACGGGAGTGAGCCAGGTCGACTGCGAAATGGTCGAAATCGCCACCGGTGACGTGTGGTAGCGGCGTGGTTGAAAGAACCCTCAGCGGGTCTGTTGATGATTCTGCGGCAAAGGCTGTCGATGCAACGCAAGGCAAGCAAGGGCAAGTAGCCGTGTAGTCGTCTGCATGAGTTTCGTTAGGGTGGTTAGGGAGCAGAATCCAAATGTTCATCCTAGCGTCCAACTCGCGACCATATTGTGACGAACGGGTTACCGTTTTGAAATTGACGAGGCACTGATGTCGTGAATGGCCCGGTCATAAACGGTCCACTGGATCACCGCAACGTTGCGGCGCCGGCGCTCGTGATGGCGGGCAAGCAACTCGCACAGATGGGTACGGGCACGGGCGTGCAGGCATGCTTCAGTTGCCTTGCCGCCGGCGGCAAGGGAAATGGCGCGCGCTTGCCGAGCATACCGGGTGAGCCAGGCGCTTTTGCCGTGGCGCGCTTGCATGAATTTCAGGTACGCACACGCCCGAATGTCGAGGCTTCCTGTAAGTATTAGATCAACTGCCTGGGACTCTCGTTTGCAGCCTCCAGGTATTCGCAAACCACCTCCGATCTGGGTTCGAAGGCGCAATACCCCCGCCGAAGGCGTAGGCAGCGAACCGCAATACTGACTCGCTGGCAACGATTGGGGTCGTCAGGTTACTGTAAATGTGCCGGTTTCATTGCGTTCACCCTCGAGACTATAGCCAGTCATCAATTGCCGTATGGCATCGCCGACAACAAGGCAAGGAACGGGGGCAAAGTCCGGCCAAGACTCAGCCGCTCGAAGTAGATTCTCGACGGTTCGTTGGCCCTCAAACAGGAGCCACTCGGGGGGATGCCACTCAACGGTCGCTCGATGTGCAGCGCCAGAGTCACGCACTCGACCGACCCGTTAGGTTGACTGACGGACGCTCTCACTGGCGCATCCTTTTCAGCGGCCAATCAATCGGCATGCCCCGTTGCGTCATCGATCGCCCGTCAACTTGACAGAGCCGGCGCGGCGGCAGGCACTGAACGGAACGACGCGCGTTGCAACGGAGCGCGGCTCCGTCGCGACGGCACCGCCTTCGCTCTCGCTACGCGCCGAACGTAAGCGCATGCGTGAGATCGCCCATCGGCATCTGTCCGCGTGCGCGCATCGCGTCGTCGCGCAGCTTCAGACCGTCGAGTGTCTCGAGCCCGAACACACGTGTGACGAGGCGCAGGATCGAGCCCGTGTCGTAGACCGTGTGGTCGACATAGCCCTTCTTCGCGAACGGCGAGACGACGAGTGCCGGCACGCGCGTGCCCGGGCCCCACCGGTCACCCTTCGGCGGCGCGACGTGATCCCACCAGCCGCCGTTCTCATCGACGGTCACGATCACGACCATGTTCTTCCACTGCGGGCTGGCGCGCAGCGCCTTGACCGCATGCACGACGTGGCGGTCGCCCGAGGCCACGTCGGCATAACCCGCATGCATGTTCAGGTTGCCCTGTGGCTTGTAGAACGTGACGGCAGGCAGACGCCCCGTGCGCGCGTCGGCGAGGAAACGGTTTGTGCTCTCGTCGTCGCCGAGGCCGCCGTCGCGCAGACGCTTCGTGCGGGCCCCGGTGCCCGGTCCGAGATTGTGGAAGTAGTTGAATGGCTGATGGTGATACTGGAAGTTCGGGATCACAGGCGTGCGGTTCGTAAGGTTCGCGCCGTAACGATCGAGCGTCTCCTGGAAGGCACCCGCATACCACGCCCATTCGACACCGCGCGCGTCGAGCTTGTCGCCGATGTGCTCGTGGGTCTGCGGCGGCACGGCCATCGCGTTCGCATCCAGCCGGAAATCGACGACGCCGTCCGGCCCGGGCGTAAGCGGCGTCGGCGCGTACGGGGGCATCATCGTGTTGACAGCGTAGCTCAGCGTCGAGCCGTTGGCGAGCGTCTCCTGCGGCGTGAGCGCGCTCGGACCGAACTTCGGGATGCCGTTCATCGCGCTCGCGGGCGAACCCGACAGCGGCTTCAGGTTCGGGTCGTCTGGGCGTCCGCTCATGGTCTCTGCAATCTGGAACTTCGCGATGCTCTCGCGCGGATTCGCATAACGCGGCGGCGTGGCCGCGGCGAGATAATGGTGATTGAGAAACGACCCGCCGAAGGCGCCCTGGAAGAAGTTGTCGCACAACACGTATTCGCTTGCAAGATCCCACATGCGCAGGTCGTAGCTCGTGTTTGCGTAGTGACCCATCGTGAAGCCAGCGGAATCGGCCCAGGCGACGAACATGTCGTTCCGGCCGCCGTTGATTTGCATCTGGTTCTGATAGAAGACATGCCACAGGTCGTGCGTGACGAGCGAGAGCGGCAGATTTTCCCCGCCCGGCCCCTTGAGCGCGAACGGCGCGTTCGGCAGGTTCGTCTGGTACTGCTGCCCGGCAGAGTAGGTGACGCCGTCGGCGACCTGATCCTTGAGCAGCCAGCCGCCCGGCACGGGCGGCAGAGACGGCAACACGGTGCTGCCGTCACGGTCGCGCTGCAGGAAGTCGGCGGGCTTCAGCGACGAGAGCGGCTTCTCGACGCCGGGGAAGTCGCCGAACAGGTTGTTGAAGCTGCGGTTTTCGGCATAGATCACGACGATCGTCTTCACGTTCTCGCGCAGTGCGGCATCGAGTTCGGCGCCGGCGAGGCCGCGCGCGGTGCGGCTCTCGGGCGCCGCGCAGCCGGCGAGGCCACCGCCAACGGCGACTGCCGCAAGGCCGCCGAGAAACGTGCGCCGGCCGGGATTGGCGGCGGGCGGCGTTTTCTCCGCTTCCGTCGATTGCGAGGATCCAACGGACGGGTCTTCCTTTTTTGTCATGAGATTTCCATTTTGCATAATTGAGCTCAAGGCGAGGCGCGCATCGGGAAAAAACGCGTGCCTGGCTCGGCCGACTGGCAGCATGGGCGGATACGGATCGCCGACGCCGTGGCCGTCCGCGCCATGTGCCGCCTCGGATGGTAGCGTGTAAGCGGGGCGGTTGAGTTACGGATCGATGACAGCACATCCGCGCATCGACCTCAGCACGAAAACGCGCAAGGCGCATGATTGTGCAAGTCACGGTGATTAGGACCGGTCGCCTCCACAGTTGCCGACCGAGTCGTGCGAATTCATGCCTTTGGTCCAGCCGGCGCTGTGAGAGGACACGCGCTTGCTCAGAAAACGGACGGATCTTGGGTGGCCTCAGTGAAACGATGCCAGGCGGCAAAGCGTGCGGCGAGCTGTTTGCGATAGGGTGAGGCGCGTAGCAGATGTCGCTTGAGCGCGAAGTGCTGCCGGATCGGACCGAAGCTCGATAAGAAAGCCTGCGTGCGTTCAAGATCGCGGAAGCCACGCATGCGTCGCTCGCGTTCGCGCGTTGGCTGAGGGCTGTTTTCCGCCCGGTTATTGACCCGCGCGCTAGCTTTGACGAAGACGTGCTTGAGGTGAGCCAGTTCGGGAATCTCGGCTTTCGCCGCCGGATAGCTGCGCAGCTGGTCGGTCACGATTTTGCGCGGTGCCTCAGTACACGAGGCAAGCACGCGCTTGAAAAACCGCTTTGCTGCAGCCTTGTCGCGGCGCTTCTGTAGCAAGATATCGGGTTCGGCACCGGGTTGGTCGACGGCGCGCCACAACAAAGCTTTGCGTAGGTGTTCTTTTCCATCGGTTACTTGAGTCAGCGCTAGTTCAATGTTGCATCGCCCGGGACGTTTCTTTGAAAGCGGCGGCCGCGGCCGGGAGGAAGACAGTCAGGGACTCGACGGTTCCAGTCACTGCCGTTACCTCCAACGGTCCCACGCGCTTTGCTCTCATAGCAGATTTTTGAACAGCTGCCCGCGCAAGGTCGACGCTATCTGCTCCAGGATGTCAGGCAGCAAAACTTGCGCATCTAGTGGTCCTACGACGGAGTACTCTGAGCCCGCATCGCCATCGTTGACAACGACCGCAGCACACCGGGCACCGGTTGTCTGCCGAACGTCATCACATGGCGCATCGAACTGGCCTACTTCCCTGCCGCCTTTCACAACTTTCGCGCCCGCCCTTTCCGTCATCTCAGCCTCTCAGATTGGTGAGTATCTTAGGAGCATTCTATGCCGGCAGGCTTGTGTCCCAAATCAAGTTAACGAAGGCTTCAGTCTTTCTGTAGACGGATGGATGGTAAGCGCCCGGCAATGGCACCCAGGGGAGTGCCTACCAGCGCTCAGGCGGTGATCGGCGCCCAGCGATGAGGCAGTAGCTGAGCGATGTCGTCGGCGCGATGCGTTGGCAAGCGATTCAGTATGTCTTTGAGGTAGACGTATGGATCATGGCCGTTGAGCTGCGCTGATCGAATCAGGCTCATGATCGCGGCTGCACGTTGCCCCGCACGCAAAGAGCCCGCGAAGAGCCAGTTCGCCCTTCCCAGGGCCCATGGACGAATCTGATTTTCCAGCCAGTTGTTGTCGATGGGCACATGCCCATGGACAAGGTAGCGTGTAAGCGCGTCGCCTCACGTTTTTGCCGAATAGGGAAAGCCCTACTAAATACTTTCGAGCATGAACCTACCCTTCCCCAAGGGCAAGGGCGGCGCCCCGAATGTTCCCGTTAACGGCTCAACTAAAACAGAACACTTGTCTCTGGGCCGCACGCTGCCGTCACGCGCCGGCCATCGTTGGTCTGCGTTGTCAGTCGCTTTCGATTCTGAACAAGGAGATGAACATGACCTGCAAGCGCCTAACTGTTTCATCAGCGGTCGCCTTCGCCCTGCTCGCCCTTACCGGCACAGCCCGCGCCGAGGGCGAATGTTCCGCCGCAACACTCAGGGGTCCCTACGCATTCAGCGCTCACGGCGAGCTGCTGGGAATACTCGATACCAGCGCGAGCCCTCCCGTGCTCCAGGCGCTTACCACGCCCATCATCATTGACGGCGTGGCCATTCAGAACTTTGACGGCTCTGGCAGTTTTACACGGACCGATTTTCTCAATACCAACGGCTCCCCCAGAGCCGGACAGACGACATTCAATCCGAATCAGCACGGCACATATACGGTCAACGCCGATTGCACAGGTACGATGCACATCGTGTATGACAGCGGGACGGTGCTCGACGTCCAAATGGCGGTTGCGGAGAACGGGAAGGTTGTCAAAGGCATCATAAGCCAGGAGACAGTCCCTTCTTTCGCGTCGTGTACGACAGGTTGTGCGCTGGGTGTCCAGGTAAGCCTTGACGGTAAGAAGACTCGTGACAACAACCGCGACCACTAAAGCCATAGTAGACCGCGAGCTACCCGGTGAAGGGGGAAGACTCGACCCGCTTCCCTCTTGATGTTGGGCGTCACTGTCGACTGCGTTGGCCCGACGATGTTAATGCACTCTTCGGTCCTGTAGAAAACCAATTCGGCGCTCCGGACCTTGTTGTCTACAACGCTAGTGGCCGTTATCGCGCGGCGGTCGAAGTTCAGGTTTCGTCGGGGGTTTCATAACTCCGTTGGTGCAAGTCGTGCGGTAGAAAGGCAGTTTGACAGACGAGGCTGTATGGTTACGAGACTGCTTGCAGTCCGTGCACTGGCTCTGACCCTCGCAGGCGCGGTGCACGGGCAGGGAGCTGCTAGCGGCTCAGGAATGGGTCGCCAAAGCGGAAATGCTGGGTCGAAGAGCGGTGTGCACATTTCGACGCCGGCTTCAACTCCCACGACCGGCTCCCCCTCCGCAACGCCAGGGGGCGGGCGCCACCGACCAGACCGGCGGCGCTGGCACGTCGACGCGTCCTGATGCGTCGCCCGGGACGCCTGATAACCCGAGTGGCTTGAAAAAGCCCGATTGATATCGCTCTATCAGCTCAACGCGGCATCGGCGCTCAGTGCCCCGCCAGTGGACCGCTCCCTGGCACGTCAGGAGCCTCGACAAACTCATCGGAGTCGTTCATGCGGTCAGCAGGCGTGGGACTGTCATGGGCACGGAGTTGCAGTCGGGCCCGTTGCCAGAATTCATCCGCGCGACCATCGGGACACCCTGCCTTCTCCCACAAACGGTAGGCAAGCGAACGGAGTTCCTCTTCCGCAATTTGCGTATCCATGTCCAGCCTCGCAAAAGTATTTACAGAGAAAGCAGCACACTCGCAAGTGGCATACAAAAACACCCCTGGCCCGGCAACTCGGATATTGTTTTGGTGAAGTCCAAGACCTCGTCATTATCCGCCTGGCTAGACAATGAACAGCCATCTGGTGAAAGTCGAGCGCACCGGAAGCAGGGTTACTTTGGTTGGAGCGGAACAATTTCACGGTAACCAGCTGAGCTACGACGAGCGATACGCCGGGTCGCATCCGCCGCGCCTTCTGCCCCCAAAACGTCAAGGTCAATGTCACGATACCCAAGCTCATTGGGAGCGTCGAGTGTTCGGCAACACCAGCGGGCATCGGGGCCGCGTGGAAAGTTTTCGTGATGACTTCTGTGACTTACTCCTGCCTATCCCTTGCGAGGTGAAACGCCTCTCGGGCAATCTCTTCGACGCGACTAACCCTGTCTGGCAGCTACCCATATCGGTCGCGCTTGCTTGCAGGCAGCCGTCCGCCATTCTCAGATGTGGCTCGAATAAGCCCGACACGCCGATTGGGGAATATCAAACTCGGCGTCTGTTCGTCATCGGTCTGGACAGACTGAACACGTTGTTCAGGTCGGTTAAGACGACCGAAGCGGTCCATATTCACATGCCTTCGATTTTCGTTTGCAAAAAAGATAGGGCAATGGGACTCGGCCTCGCCAATACCGACGGCCCGCTGCCCGAAAACATAGAGGCCTTCCTGGCGGAAACCGCAACTGGTATGTCTGAGGAAGTCATCACCGCCTGTAACCAAATGGACCCCATGAGAATGTTAGCCGCTCCAGAAGCGGTATCGCGCAATGCGCCTCCAACGCTAAACCCGCATCACGCCTTTCAATGGTCGTGGCGCTCGTCGCCGTCTCCGTGGTCACGGTGCCAGTCACCTCGCGGGCCGCCGCCGTGGTCATGGCCCCAGTCACCGCGATGCCCATCGTAATGGTCCCGAGCATCGTGCCACTCGCGTTCATCGTGATGGTGCTCGTCCCATTCGCGGCGCTGCCAATAGCGATGTCCGTCGTAGTACCTTTCGCCATACCAGCCTGGACTGATGACAACAGCGGCAGGAGGTTCGACGTACACCGGTGGCGGCGGTGCATAGACCGGCTCGGGCGCATACACGACACCGGGAATGCCAATATTGACGCCAACGTCGACGTGCGCGAGTGCGACGGAGGATGCGCCTATGCCAATGCCGGCGACGAGTGTTACTGCCAGCCAGCGATGAAGTTCAATTTTCATATTTCCTGTTGCAATAATTGCCTTGGCACAGTCCTGACGAAGAAACAGCTCAGGCGCCTTGCATAGCGGCCGTCGCACTACGGTGCTCGCCCACTGCCAGTATCCTGATGCTCTCGCTCTGCGCGCTTCGACGAGAAATTGCAATCACCGTCAACGCATCGACTGTGTTCGCAAGAAGCGCAGCTCTTTACCGTCCGGGCACACTATAGCGAGGCGCGCCGTTACGAATGTCATATTTTGTAACGAAAGGCGCCACGCGAAATCCTGCACGTAGATACCGAACTCCTCATTCGGTCGACCGATTGCCTTGCTCCCACGTGATTTATCTCGGAACAACGGCGCGTAGTGTCACCGACACCTTCTCCCTCAAGGGCAATATCGGGCAAGCTGAATGGCTCTTCGACTGCTTCCATCTGTGGCGGCAGTGGCTCGATGGGATAACGTTAAATGAAGAAGCGTTGGCCTGGATTGCCGCGGCCGTCAAGGATTCGCGTCGAGCACACGGCATAGACCTCTGGAACAATGCCCGGTTGCGAACCGCGCTGCAGCAGCGCTTTGGCATCGAATACTCACGGGGTTATGTCTGGGAGATTGCTACCCGTGCGGGCGTTGCAAATATCCTCAGCAGGCGAAGGAACTGAAGCACCCGCGCGGGCCAGTTACGCCATGCCTTCACGCTTCCGAAGAAGCGCTTGTGGTTACCGATTAAATCCTGCCCGAGAATTGACCCGTGCTTTCATCGATGCGGGTGCGAACCGGCAAATTACTGCAGAATGGGCGCGAGTTCGTCGCTGCCCACTGCGCGAAAAGCCTCGCGCCCCGGTGTACTGGCTGAAAGCTCCAGGAATTTTGGCGACGGTCCTTCGGCTGCAAGTAATGATGAAAGGAGCACCATTGTCGCAGCTGATTCCGGCCAACGCGGACCTGCTATAGAGGCTACTGGTGTACCGAAAAAAGTGCATTGCCTGACTCGGCGTTGACGACCTTGGTGCAAACTACCGATAGCATTCCAGTGTCGTTCGATGAGGCGGACTGTCCCCGCGAATCAGTTTTGCGACGGCTGTCGCATTTAGAGAAAGTTGGTTTGAGATGAGGTCGACCCGGCTGTGCAACCCACGTGCCCGATGGTCACCCCCGGAGTTAGGCAACGCATCTTCCGAGCGTGTGGGCGTCGCCCAGATTGAAGATAGCGCCACTTCCGTTTCAGAGGGCGCACTCACGGGCACGTATTTGAACTGCGAAATGCCCGCTGCAATGAACTCGACCTGCTTTGCAAGCTAACCGGCTGCAGCCGTCCCTAGCGAATCATTTCTTGTACGGCGTTTCTGGAAGCCGTTATAAGCAACGCTTCAAGGTTCGAACGAGACGGTCGGCTCGCAGGAAGTACCCGGCGGCTATTCCTGCCAACACAGGGCACATGCCACACAGAAGTGCGAACGCCCAGTAATCTCCAGTCGATTTCATTGCATGGCCTATACGAGGGGTGGAAGCATTTTCCAAATACGAATTTCCTGCACCGATTCTTTCACCTTCCTCACTGAATAGCAATGAAAGTTGCAGTAATGTGTATGAAATAAATCGTAGGCGTAAGTGTCTTTGAGCCTCCTCTCGCTCCGACTCCAATCGGTCTTCCTCAATGACGGTCTGGCCAAACCAGACAGCGGGGCGCTAGGGCACGCAATTTTCGTTTAGACTGCAGCGTTAAACGGTTCCGACGCAAAGCTTATGCGCCTTATTGATGTGCTTCTGTTGACCGCTGCATCCGTGGCGCTGCTTATGTTTGTGCTTTGGCGGGTCGCGGAAGTAAAGGGTTGGCTCTAGATTGCAGGTAAAACCTGCTCTATCAGGAACTGTGGCTAAAACGCGCAGCATTGATAGCAGGCCGGTTTTCGGCAATTTCGCTGCCTTGGCCCTTTCGACGCGAGGACTCACAAACTACGTGAAGTGGCAGACGCGGCATATCGCGCGCGAAAGCCAACAACTCAAAGGGCGTGTCTTCAGCGGTCTTATATCAGCGACAAGCTCACACACACTCTCTGTCCCGCCGAGTGCCAAACCGCTGCGGTAATATTGCCGCGGCTACTCCGCACGTGGCTACGAGGCTGCCAGTGAGTCGCCGCAGACATGGACGCGCTCACCGACCTGGACCGGCGGCGGCGCCGAGTAGTTGAAATGCCGGTAGCTGCCATCCTGCATTCTGACCTGCGCCTGATAGCTCGTCGCCTTGCGCACCGCATGCTCGATGCCGTTGCCCGCTAACCCACCGCCAACGGCTCCGGCAATCGTTACCAGAAAGCGCCCGCGTCCTCCTCTAGCCTGATTTCCCAGCAGTCGACCCGCGCAACTTCGCCAGAGTTGGGGTCAACCGCGACTGGCTGGTGCGACAAGAGCCGGGGTCTGGTAGCCATCATTGTTGTTGCGGCTGGGAGCCTGCTCAATCGGGGCGCTCCGGTGATATTGAACACCGGGCTGGCCGGGCGCCTCCTCCCGCCTAACGTATCGCTTATCGCCTCGTCGCGGTGATGCGACCGGCGCGCTGGCGATTGGCACGGCGACCGATATAGCCTGGGTGAAAATGCGGTCGTGCCCGGGACGTCGGGAGAATGCCGGTCCTTGCAATACGAGTTCGCACTGGCCAGAATGGCCCCCACGGCATCGGCAACCAGAGGAGGATGCGACTGCGTTGCTGCAAGTTGGAAGTCCGATTCGCAGCCGCCACGTGCCGAAGGCAGCGGTAGAATCTCTCGGCATTCAGGGAGACCCCCCGATGGCAAAGACAATCAGCGTAAGTATCGAACAATTGCGTCCGCTGCAAGCGACCGTTGGAATGCTCGAGGTCGACGCGAAACGAAAGCACCTTTTGGCCATGAATCAAGAGGTTTGAAAGCGTTCCTTAAATGCGCACCAATTCCAACGGTCATCGGCGAACATGACCGGCACTACGTCATCGACCATCACCATCTTGCGCGTGCCCTTTGGGACGGCGGCATCACGAAGGCTTTCGCGACAGTCGTGGCGGACTTATCACGACTCCCCGAGGGAAAGTTCTGGGACACGGTTATCGAGCGACGGTGGGTACACCCCTACGATGAGCGCGGCATACTGCGGGCAATGTCTGCAATTCCCGACGAGGTCTCTGGCCTGACCGACGACCCCTACCGCAGCCTGGCAGCCTTCGTGCGCGACGCGGGCGGTTACGTGAAAACGCCTGAGCCCTTCGCCGAATTTCAGTGGGCGGAGTTCTATCGAACGCGCATTCCGACGTGGACGAATGAATTCCAGTTCAATGCAGCGGTTGAGCAGGGAGTACACCTTGCGTCGAGCCCGGACGCGCGGACGCTTCCAGGCTTCAAACCACAGGGTGCGAAATCCGGCTAAGGCTTCGTGGTGGGCCGTACTGCGCGCCGTAGAGCAGATGTCCTCAAACACCAACACATGCCCGCCAGGACTTCTGAAAGGAAGCGCAGGTAGCATGGCAAGGAATGTGGTGGCGACGTCGCCGCCGCAGACGGCATCAGGCCCGTGACGCTGTTGCCGTAGTGTTGGCTACGGCTACTGGGCGCGGCGTCTCGCGAACGGCTACATCAATCACGCGTCGCCAATCTTGTGGATTCGCATGAGCACTTACATCCTCCTGGGCGGTGGTTTCGGCATTGCTTTACTTATCGCCATCTGGGGAATCTGGCGCTTGAGGTAGCGGCGGACGTCCGTTACTGCGAGAGCTTTGCAACGATGTATTTCGTTGGCGGCTCGCACTTTGAGTGGCTCGCGAGCGAGCAGGCGTCCGCGCAAGCACCCTTGTACGCCTGGATAGCCGCCGCATCACATCCTGCCTCGATTTCGCACTCCTGCTGCTCCGGCTAGCGTACCGGCGCGGCATGCAGTCGCAAGCTTAAGAAACCCTTAACTTTGCACGCGTGACAATCTGGAAGTCTCCCCTTCCAGTTTCGCAGGGGATGTCCGGCCGAGGGGGCGGGCGCGCCACTTGCACCATGTGTGCAACCCCTTTTTTCTAACGCGCGGTGTCTTTGCATACAGTCAACTTACAGGCCCTATGTCTTCGTCTGCTATCAGCCCGTCGTCTCCGGCGACAAAAGCTGCCCCGGGTCTCGTGCTCGGCGCTATTGGTGTTGTATTTGGCGATATCGGAACGAGCCCCCTCTACACGCTGCGTGAATGTCTGAAGGCGGCGGGCGGCATTACCCAGCTGAATGTGTTTGGAATCGTGTCGCTGATTCTGTGGTCGATAATCATCGTCGTCACGCTGAAGTACGTCAGTTTCGTCATGCGCGCCGATAACGACGGCGAAGGCGGAATCCTGGCTCTCACGGCGCTTGCTTCGGGCGTGGCCCCGGCGCGACTGCGCCGCCTTCTGCTGACGCTCGGCGTATTCGGCGCGGCGATGTTCTACGGTGATTCGATGATTACACCGGCGATATCGGTTATCTCAGCTGTTGAAGGGGTGACGCTTGTGGACCCCCACCTGACCGAATGGATTGTTCCCATCTCGCTGGTGATTCTCACGGGCCTTTTCAAAATCCAGAAACGCGGCACCGGTGCGGTCGGAAAAGTGTTCGGACCGGTGATGATTCTATGGTTCGTGACCCTGGCAGCACTTGGCCTATCTCATATCGTCACGCATGTCGATATCATGCGAGCCGCGTCGCCCGTCTACGCTATCGCGTTTGTTGCGCATGCGCCAACGACGGCGTTCGTTGTTCTGGGCTCGGTGTTTCTGGCGCTGACTGGCGGAGAGGCCCTTTACGCCGACATGGGCCACTTTGGCAAAAAGCCAATCCGGCTCGCATGGCTGTTGCTCGTGCTGCCGAGTCTCATCCTGAATTACTTCGGTCAGGCGGCGCTCGTCCTCGAAAGGCCTTCGGCGGTGGCGCAGCCTTTTTTCGAGTCAGCACCTGGCTGGGCGCTCATTCCGCTCGTCCTGCTCGCCACGGCGGCGACCATCATCGCGTCGCAGGCGGTTATTTCCGGCGCGTTCTCGATGACGAAGCAGGCCGTCCAGCTCGGGTTCCTGCCGCGCATACCGGTAGTCCACACGTCGACGCACGAAATAGGACAGGTGTACGTACCGTTCATCAATGTCTCGCTTTACGCCGCAGTTGTGTTTCTCGTAGTCTTCTTCAGGTCCTCCGACAATCTGGCTGCGGCCTATGGCATTGCGGTCGCATCGACGATGCTGCTGACGACTTTGCTGATGTACTTCATCACCCACTGCCTGTGGAACTGGAAGCCGCTCGGGACGCTGGCTGTTATCGGGCCGCTGGCTCTCGTCGACGCGGTGTTCGTCTCGAGCAATATCAGCAAGGTTCTTGAAGGCGGCTGGTTCCCCCTGCTCGCGGGCGGTGTGCTGTTCACCGTGATGACCACATGGCACAAGGGACGCGAAACGGTCGTCGAGCGGATGAAAAGCGACAACCTGCCTTTGGCGCCATTGATTCATTCCCTGTGTGGCGGCGAGCACTCGCCGCCCCGCGTCAACGGCACGGCTGTGTTTCCCGGTGGCGTAGTAGACATGGCGCCGACCGCCTTCCTGCATAACCTGAAGCACAACGGGGTCATGCATCAGGTCAACATCTTTCTTGCCGGCACGACGGACAACGTTCCCCACGTACCGGACGACAGGAAAGCCGCCGTCGTCGACCTGGGGCACGGATGCTATGCCGTCACAGTTCATCATGGCTTCATGGAGATTCCAAACATCCCCGCGATTCTTGAACTCGCGCAGGAGCAGATGCCCGACTGGCAGTACGAGCCCGCAGACACGTCGTTCTTCCTGGCGCGCGACACAATTATGGCGACGGGCGCAAGCAGAGCCATGCCGCTATGGCGCGAGAAGCTCTTCGCATTTCTTGCAAGAAACGCCGCGCAGGCGGCGGAATACTACAGTCTGCCCGCGAACCGCGTTGTGGAAATGGGCGGGCAGATTAACCTCTGAAGGGCCGGCGCATTTCAGCGGTGCAATCCGGACGGCAAGCGGGTCGCGCGTTGGTCAGCCTTCGTCGATCAGTTCAGGGTGCAACTGGATGTACAGCATCGCCAGCCAGTGCCCTGGAAAGGTACGCGCAATCTGCATGATGTGAGGTGGACTGCCTTCCAGCACTACGTGGTGTTGCGCGAGCGCTTTATCGAACGCCTCGCGCACGTCCACCAGAACCCATCGATGTGCCAGCAACACCGTTGCCCCGCCAAACAGACCGAAAGCGGTTGGCGACATGTCTCCCACGGTCAGCCCTGCCAAAATGGAAAGTAGCAGTACGCATATCTCGGTAATGCATCCGGCCACCAGCAGGATGGTCAGTTGCGCCTTGAGTTTCAGACCAGGAGCCGCTTTTATGTCGAACCTCGCTAAAGGTCTTCCGAATTTCATGCATGCGCGCGGTGTCGACTCTGGCGCCGCGCCCAGCGCATCACCCCCCCCGCGACTGGCGCGCCCGGCTGAGCCTGCGACTGACTCGTGAAACCCGAGACGGGGTCTCGGGGTCGACAGGCACTACGAAACAGACACGCCCAGGAGCCGACCAACGCCAAACGTGAAAGCTGCGGCGACAAGGCCAATGACGACCTGCCGCAATGCAGAGAAAGCGGCACTTCGTCCGTTAAACAGTGACGTGAAGACTCCGATGGATGCGAGAGCAAGAGCGCTCAGGACGATACACTGCGCGATGGCGCTGAATCCATGCGTCCACAAGAAGGGCATTGCCGGGAAAATGGCGCCCACCGAGAACAGGCAGAAGGAGACGCCGGCAGCGGACCAAGGATTCCCGCCCAGTTCCGCCGGGTCCAGTCCAAGTTCCTCCCGTGTCAACGTATCAAGGGCCTTGTCCTTGTCGCGCATCATCTGCGATGCCACGCGCTTCGCCTCATCGGCGTCGAGACCCTTGGCGCGATAAATCAGCGCCAGCTCATGTTCTTCGGCCTCGGGCGAATTCTCCAGCTCGTCGGCTTCCCTGGCAATCTGGGTGCTAGCCAGCTCCCGCGCGTTGGTCACCGATAGCCACTCCCCCAGCGCCATCGAGCACGCGCCGGCAATCAGTCCGGCCAGCCCCGTCAGCAGGATTGCCTTGTTGCCCGTTCCCGCACCCGCCACGCCCATAATCAGACAGAAGTTGGAGACGAGGCCATCGTTCGCGCCAAGCACTGCTGCGCGCAGGTCGTTCCCCGACGACACCCCCTTGTGCCATGACTCCGCTGCTGCAATGCGCGCGCCTTGCGACATGTCCGGGTCGCCGCCATGAGCCAGCGTCTGGACCACTGCGGCGTGGTGATGCTCGTCGGCCGACATGCGCCCTGCGTCCGGTTGCCCGTGATATTTGTTCCGGTCTGCGTACTCGGCCGCAGCAAGCGTGGGCAATACGAAACCCGCGCCGAAAAAGTGAACCAGTGTCTGCATCAGGCGCGTTTTCACGGCCTGCCCGGTCCCCTTCGGGTGGACCCCGTTGGCCGTCAGTTTTTCGGCCCACACCTGCGCGTGGTCGCGCTCTGATTTGGCCAGGTCGCTATACACCTGCTTGCGGGTACCATCCTCCTCGACCTTCGCGAGCGTTTCGTATAACGCAGCACTATGAAGTTCATCAGAAAGGTTTGCCCTGAAACGCTTTATTTCCTGTTTCGATGCCATGGTGAAGTACGTGCCTATTTTTGTTCTCGACCACGTAGCGTAATTGATTCAGGACCCCTGAATCACAAAGCCCCTAAAGCGCGCCTTAACCGAGAACGCCAACGGTTCTCATGCCGATTTGGGTCCGCCCGCATGCACGCCCGCATGCACGCCGGCTTGCAGAGACGGGCGCAGGCCCCAGTTGCAACTGGTCAAAACACGATATTGGTGCGCACACCCACCACCGCTTCATTGCCGATACGTTGGGACGGATTGTCCGGATTGGGAATGCCGCCTGCGGGCCGGAACGCGTACTGAAAGTCCGCCTGCAACTGCCACCACGGTGTGACCTGGTACTGGTAGGTCGCCTCGATGAGGGTCTCAGCGCTGCGCGACGGATACCCCTGCGTCGTAAGCGAGGCCGTATCGCCGGCGAGGCCCTGTGCATGTGAGCCAATCTTCGCGTAGCCCACAGCCACCCCGACGACGTCGTTGTCACGCCCCTTGAACGGCGCCTTCAGCGTCACGCCCGCGTTTATACCCAGGTCTACCAGGTTACGGTCGCCCGGCGCGCCCATGACTCTGGCAAACACGCCGACCGATTGCGGACTGTCCGCGCTCGGGCGCCAGACCATCTGGTCGGCCACGGCGTAGAAACTGTAATCACCCCGGTGGCTCTGCGGGACACCCGTACTTACTGGGTTCGCAAGCGACAAGCCGGTGTTGTCGAACTGCTGGTCGGCAAATTGCTGCGTGTTGTACCAGAAGCCCAGCTTGTACGTACCGGGCAAACCGCCCGGCTGTGCGTCCGTCGGGCTGGCCGGGGGCTGGTTGATTGCATACTGCACCTCGCCGATGAACAGCGCGCTGTTGTGCAGGTTGAAGTTCGTGCCGTGACTGTTCTGTTTCTGCGGGTCGCCGACATCACTACCCGCCGGATGACCGTCGAACACACCAGCCAGCACCGTCCACGAGTCGGACGGTTTGGCGCGTACCCGCACGCCCAGCGACGAGAGCGGATAGGCCGGGCCGCCCGCCGGCATGTCGACTGACGGCAGCACGGGCCATCCGAATGTCGCGTTCATGAACGGAGTCGCGTACTGGCTCACCATGAACTCCTGGTCGAGACTCTGCTGCCCGACCTTCACATCCACCTTCCCCGCGAGCAACGACTGCTGGTACCAGAGCTCCCAGAGCCGCGTCGTGTCGTCGGCTTCGATACCGCTCGCGCTTTGCAGCGTCAGCAGGTTGCGCTGGCTGAGGTTGGTGCCATGAATCTGCAGCGCTGAAACGTTGAACGTGCCGCCCGGCAGCCCGAACGCCTTTTGCGTGTCCACCACGACACCGAGTTGGGTCAGCCCGTCGTAGGCGCCACCGCGCTTCACGCCGCCGGATAAGTTGTTCAGATATTCGCTGGTTTCCTGCAGGTTCACGGTGACGCCATAGTTGCCGAGCCACGGGCGCAACCCGCCCATGTCGCCGAACAGGTTCGAACGGTCCCAGAACCCGGTCGGTGCTGGCGGCGCCTGGTCCGCTTTCGCCGCCGGATTGTCCGCCCCGGACGAGGACGACGGCGCTTCAGTCTGAGCCGGCGTTGCGGCAGGCGTTCCCTCGCTGGCCGCCTGGGCGAAAGCGGGCGGCACAACCCCGAGGGACAGCAAGAAGCTCAAGCTGATGGGACCACCGGACATCAGCAGTCTGGTTTTCAGGTTTTTCTTCATGACGAGTGGGGGCAAAGTTATCTGACGGATGAACCCGTTCGTTTATGGATATGACACGCAAAGTGTGGCGGGACCGTGAACCCGGTCCCCGTTCAATAAAACCACCAGCTCAGTCGTAACGCACGGCCCAGTTCGTTACCGACGGACGAGGTGGACAACATAGCGACCAGAGCGACTGCAGCGACTGTCATCGCCAGAATCGCGTAGCCGGCTGGTGTTAAAGGGCTGCCCACATAGGCAACGCCAATGGCTGCGCGCGCGGCCATCTTTCCGGCGCGGCGCAACTGGTTGGCTGCGAACCTGCGTGCGCCACCGGCTTGCGGGAGCCCGCTGGCATGGGCAACCGTCGCCCGGTCGGGAGGCAGTGCGACAATGAAATGTGCCCGGGCCGCACAGGCGGCCACTCGCACGGCGCAGTCCGCGCGGACGTGGGACGGCAACGCCCGGGCAACGAGGGACATCGGGCGCGGCGCATGCACCGCGCCACCCAAAGACGCTACAAATGATTTGACGAACATAAGCCCACTCCTGTCCAGCCTGACGAAGTCAGGCGACATATGAAGACGCGATTGCGCCACGCAGATAAACCTGCGAATGGCTGTCAAACAAGGGAGCGTGCTGCTGACAGACCGGCAGAAAGCCAGTCAGTGATGAAGCGCGCTAACCCGACCAGAGCGAGTTAGCGGCGAAGGAATGTTCCTGCGGTCGCTATCTCGCGGTTACTTCGCCGGCACGAGCCGGCATCGGACTTCCACTACCAGGGCATGCGTCCACGAGGGACTCCTTTTGATGAGACTGGCGGATTGTATTCGTCTGTCGAGCGAGCCGGCAAGCAAAAAAATCAAAAGACATCGCACTCTGAATCTCTTCGGAAAAGTCACGAAACAAACGGTTCTGCTTCACATTCTCATCTGCATTTCAAATGCTTGCGTGTGCCTTTCCGTCACTGAAATGATAGAACGGTCCTAATCCGTTCATTGAAAATTATATTGGCTCTGCTTAGCGAATCATGTTGACTCCGGCTTCAGGCGGCACTTAAAATTTAAAGGTCTTCACAAACGGGGCTGATGCCTTGGACACCTGCAGTAGTCGACCTTTGAATATTTTCGCTGCCTGACCGGCAGGACGTCCGCGCTCCCTTTCATAGCCGCCGTCCTGCCAGCAGGCAGACGGTGCGCGCCGTAGTTACTCTCTCAGTGCACCCCTATTAGAGCCAAATGGCCGCAGCGATTACGTGCGTCCGTTTGGCACAGCGTCGCGAGCCTCAACTCGCGGCTGCGTGCGGTCGCGCCTTTTCGATTCACTGGCGCGGGCAAACGCGTGAATAAACACGTGCGTACCAGACGCCGATAAGGAGCCGTCATGCCGGACAGTGACAGTTGTCCCATATGCCACTCACCTTTCCTTTTTCCCGAGGAAAGCGAGTAGACCTTTGTTGCTGCGCGCATGATGCGCTCGACCTCCGTGTCTGCTGGCTTTCCGTGAGCCCCGTTAAGCCAGACACCCGGAGAAATATCATGAACTTCAGCCTCCTCCTGTCGCAACTGCCGCACGTCCAGGAATCGCGCGCCCACTACGACGCCATGCTCGCGCTGCAGGCCCCGGAAGCGCACAAATTCGCCGCGTTCTGGCAGCGTCTCAAGACGCTCATTTCGTAATTTCTCGCGCTCTTCTCCGTCATACGCAAGCGACGCCGTCGTTCGACGACTCACGCCCTTGCGTATGCCAGAGGTGCACACTCCTTTCAAAAAAATCAGACTCTGAGAAGAAAGCAAAATGTCTACTCCAACGCAGGTCTCCCCAACGCGGAGCGCCGTGCTTGACCCGGCGCACGTCGGCGATATCAGGGGCGCCTTGGGCACCATCGCCCACCACGACACCGCACCACGCACCAGCTGGTGGGCGCGCTTCCGTACACTGCTGGCTATCCTCGGCCCTGGCCTCATCGTAATGGTCGGCGACAACGATGCGGGCGCCTTCGGCACCTACACACAGGCGGGGCAGAACTATGGGACCAGCTTGCTGTGGACCATGCTGCTGCTGGTACCCGTGCTCTTCGTCAACCAGGAAATGGTGCTGAGGCTGGGTGCCGTAACCGGCGTCGGCCACGCGCGCCTCATCTTCGAGCGTTTCGGCAAATTCTGGGGAGCCTTCAGCGTCATCGACCTGTTCATCCTTAATGCGCTGACGATTGTGACCGAGTTCATCGGCATCACATTCGTGCTCGACTTCTTTGGCGTTTCGAAGATTGCCGGGGTATGCATCGCTGCTGCACTGACCATGGCAGCCGTCAGTACAGGAAACTTCAGACGTTTCGAGCGGTTTGCAGTCGTGCTGTGCCTGTTGAGTCTGCTGCTCGTGCCTGTGCTCGTGTCGATTCACCCGCCGGTTGGCCAGATGACGCGCGACTTCTTCATTCCGAACTGGCCCGCCCACTCGAAGCTGAGCGATGTGATGCTGCTTGTCATCGGCATCGTCGGCACCACGGTGGCGCCGTGGCAGCTGTTCTTCCAGCAGAGCTACATCGTCGACAAACGCATCACGCCGCGTTTCATGAACTACGAGAAAGCTGACCTGTGGATTGGCATTGTCTTCGTACTGATTGGCGCGGTAGCGATGATTTCGTTCTGCTCCGCGCTGTACGCTGGCAAGCCCGAGTTCGGCAATTTCACGGACGCGGGTGGCATTATGGCGGGCCTTGAAAAATATGCGGGCCGGACGTCGGCCGTCCTCTTTGCAGTGGCCCTGTTTGACGCCTGCATTATCGGCGCCGCTGCAGTGTCGCTGTCGACCGCATACGCCATCGGCGACGTATTCAAGATTCGCCACTCGCTGCATCGCAGCGTGTCGGACGCAAAGGGTTTCTATCTCGTCTACTTCGGCATCGTTGCCGCCGCTGCAGCGCTGGTTCTGATTCCGGGAAGTCCGCTTGGTCTGTTGACCGAAGCGGTGCAAACACTCGCAGGCGTGTTGCTGCCCAGCGCTACGGTGTTTTTGCTCCTGCTGTGCAATGACAAGGCCGTGCTCGGTCCGTGGGTCAACTCGAAGAAGCTGAACCTCTTCACAGGTGCCGTTGTCTGGGTGCTGGTGATGCTCTCCATCATCCTGACCGCCTCGGTGATGTACCCGGATATCGCTGGGGAAACGATTCTCGAGATTCTCGCTGGTGGCTCATTGCTGGCCGTCGCCGGCTTTGCCGCAACGGTGGTAATTCGCAAGCTTCGCCATGAACCGGTCGATGGCGCAGCCGAAGGTGCGGTGCAGACGTATTCGAAAGACGCGCGCGGTACCTGGCGCATGCCGCCGCTGGAGGAACTGCCTCCCCCGAATCTCACGCTGACCAAACGTGTCTGGATGGGCGTGCTGCGCGGCTATCTGCTGGTGGCTGTCGCACTGGTTATTGTGAAGGTCGTGCAGATGACGTTCCTGAAATAAGCCAGACACCGGTGCGTTCAGTACTTTGCAGCCGTTCGCTCATGCGCAGTGCCTGCTGCCCTTATCCGGGCACGCAGGCCGCATAGCACGAAAGGTAGATGTTGTGTCCAGGATTCGAACGCTCTCTGCGCGCTCGATGCGCCTCGCGGCAGACCGGTCCCGTGGCCGGATAGCGTACGTCCGGCGGATTTTATGGGACAAGCCACTCAGCCCCACTGAGTGGGCTCTCCTCGTCGCGTGGTCCTGGGGGCACTGTCAGGTTGATGGGGATGCGGCGGTAGAATGAAGTGATGAAGAAAACGAAATCGCTTTATCACGGTCACCGCTTCCCTGCCGTCGTCATCAGCTGCGCGGTTCGGTGGTATTTCCGGTTCAGCCTTAGCCTGCGCGACGTCGAGGAGTTGTTGCTCGAGCGTGGTGTCGTGGTCACTTACGAAACGATCCGTTGCTGGTGCGACAAATTCGGCGCTGAATTCGCCCGGTGCGCCAAAGCGGTGAGGCCCAGGCCGGGCAGCATATGGCATCTGGACGAGATGTTCGTGACGCTGCGCGGCGAGCCGTATCTGTTGTGGCGAGCGGTCGACGAGCACGGCGCTGAGCTCGATGTGCTGGTGCAAAAACGGCGCGATAAGGCTGCGGCAAAGCGCTTCTTCCGGAAGGTGCTGCGTTCAAACCCGGTGCCGCGCAAGATCGTGACGGACCAGTTGCGCAGCTATCCGGCGGCGAAGGCTGACATTCCTGAACTCGCTCATTTGAAGCACGTTTTCGTCAAGGCGGCTGCACGTGTGAACAACCGTGCCGAGAACAGCCACCAGCCGACCCGCAGGCGCGAACGCCAGATGTGCGGCTTTCGCGATGCGCGTCGCACGCAAGCGTTTCTCTCATGTTTTGGCCCGATCCGGCAGCACTTCGCGCTGCCCAGACATCAGATGGACGCAGCATGTCATCGCGCCGTACTCCAGGAACGCCTCGCCACATGGCATGGTGCGACTGTCACTTCCGCATCTCAGAAAGCTATTTAATAAAGACAACTACGCTTCAGCCAAACAGGTAGTCTACAGCCGTCAACTTGACAAAGCCCTTGCCAGAGCGCTACGACATCGCCGGCGCGGCGTTCGCTTTTGCGTTGATCGTGACGCTTGCGGCAAGTGGTGTGCACTCAGTCCCCCTGCTTGCAGCCCGCGCCTGGGAGACGCTTCTCGGCGGGTCACTCGGCCTGGTTGCCGCCATGATCATTTTTCCACTCCAATCTTCGGGCTCTGGAAAATAGG
The DNA here is from genome assembly GCF_046025895.1 of Paraburkholderia sp. RL17-337-BIB-A. NCBI lineage: Bacteria > Pseudomonadati > Pseudomonadota > Betaproteobacteria > Burkholderiales > Burkholderiaceae > Paraburkholderia > Paraburkholderia sp. RL17-337-BIB-A. Next base: position 659,922 of record NZ_JARESY010000003.1, read on the forward strand.
CTGCGACGACCACCCAATTGCCGAGCACCGATCGTCAACGCTCGTACAACGATGTCAAACGATAGCTTCCACGCTGCATACCGCCTAACAACTCGATGGCAAATACCGGGCTTGAGCGGTACTCGACAGCTCCTGCGAGGGTCTGCAATGGGCTGAACTTCCGTCATCCAACGCGATCCCGCGAGTGTCGGTTCGTGGGCCGGTTGCTGCCGGGGCGTGTCAAGGCTGGAATGCGTTGCCGCCGAGCAGCGCCGATAGCGTCGCTCCCCAGTAGCAGAATGCTGGCCTGACCGCTTCGATCGCCTACCTGCATGTCGGCGGGCCGAATGCCAACACGACCCGGCGCCGTCGCGATCGGCCCGAATGGCACTCCGGATGGCAGATGCCCAGCCGGATGAAGTGGCGGACGACGGCAATGTAATTGCAGGCGACGTGCCGGTATGCGACGGCGCCCATCTTGCGGTAACGATGGTGGTAACCGGCGAGCAGATTGTTTTCGTAAAAATCGTACTGCGTGCCATCGGCGGCGACCCTCTTGCCGTCGCCCCAGTATTTCGGCAGATCGAGACGCAGCGAAAGCTCGATCAGTTCGCGCTGGGCCGTTTCGAGTTTGTCCACACTCACGCGGCCACGTGCAGCGGCTGCACCGCTGCGCGGCAAGACGTCCGGTGAGAACTTCGAAGCTCCTGGTTTCTGCCTTTCCCCTTCCTCGAACGAACCTCCGTCGATCGCCAGGGTCCATTCGGTAGTGGGGTTCCGCGGTTGCGTGCCCGGCAGTTCAATGGCGTCAATCCGCATCCTCGCCAGCGTCAAGCGATTTTGTCTACGAATTTCTAACTCGCGACACTAGCTTCCTCCGCCATAAAGCAGCGCGTTCAAGCGTGCCACCGTGCCATCCTGCTCCGCCCGGATCAGTTCCTGACGAACCTCCGCCCGGGTCTTGCCGGAAGAAGCTGTGTTGACCTTCATAGGCGCCACCAGTTGTGCCGATGAGGGATTCGCTTGCGACACGGTGGCAGCATTTTCGTAGGTTCCGGCCGGGACGTCCATGTCGCCAGCGTTCGCGTGTGCAGCACCCAGTGCGAGGGTAGCAGCCGCAATCAGACTAAGATTTTTCATCAAAATCTCCAATTCGCAGGTTACTTTGCAATCCAAAATATCCGATGGTAACGCCGTCGCTTCTGGAACGTCCCGTCGAACGAGTCGCATAAGATCTTCTCGATCGTTTCAAACCGTCCGGCGTGTACTCGTTAAACCGCAACATTGTCGGTTCTATTCCCGATCAGCGACTTTAGGTGCTCACTTCTTCCAGAGCGTTCGCTCTGCACATATGGCTCTGCGCGGGATCCCCGCGGTCTGCCCGAGCCATTCCTCTGAGCCGAACCGTCCTGCACAAGCGGCCGCGCGGCCATCACTTTTGCGTGCTTGCGGGAGGCCGCTGCTTCGCGTCGCCTTTAGCACGGGATCGTCGTCATGACGGGTGCCAGGCTTGCGCGGAGCATCACCCTGGCAGGTCTGGCAGCCGGTTGAATCCAGGAATAACCGGGCCTAACCGACGGTCTTGCAAGCAGGAAAACACGAAGGAGGTGATCGAAATGGACATCATCGACATGGCCCGTGCATCGGGAATGACAGTCATCCTCGACGGCAAAATCGGGCGGGAGGAATATCGGAGCGCTTGCGGTTCGCTATCGGCGTTGGAGCGATTTGCTGAGGCAGTACGTCACTCCAAAGCGGGCTCGAAAGGCAATCCGATGCGCGTGCGACCGTCTATCTGCCACTCATGAGGGAAAGCCGCACGATGAGCACTGTAGGGCAGGACACCTACTAGCGGCTCCGGATCTGTTGCGCGGATGAAATAGCGGGGATAATTCCTGCCCCATTGTTCCCCGACAACACGCAACTGACTTGTTGTACGGAAAACGCAAGGACAACGCAATTGCCAGCGAAGAAGAGACAACTGGCTGGACGCGAGACGGCGAATGCTTTTCGGCCCATGAAATACTGCTGATCGCGCACCTCAATCCGATTGAGCGCCGCGGACCGGTGCGATCATCGGCGGAAATCCTGAACCGTATAAACTAGATGTTGTTCAACTCATCGCCAATGCGTGAGTCGCGCGCTCTCAGTTCCGTCAGTCGCCTGATCGGCAATAGTAATATTCCTGAAGGCACGCATCGAAAGATCCAGCTCGACGATCTTGGCGGCAGGACGATGGATGCATGACTAAACACGCGTTGCAACCACATCGAACCGAACCCCTCCGGCCGATCTCCCAACGAAATGCCTCTGATCTAGAGGGTGAACAGCAGAGTATGTCGCGCTTTCCCAGTTTTCAAAGATGGCGGCCGGCGGGAGTGCGATCAGTTCGGCTGACCACCGGACTGGTGCTGTTCACCTATGTAGGGACACATCTCCTGAATCACTCGCTGGGGAATATCTCGCTCGCGTGGCTAGAGCGTGGTCTGCTTGTACAGAAGTCCATCTGGCAGGGATGGCTTGGAACAGGCGTACTGTACAGCGCGCTCGTGACGCATTTCTTCCTGGGTCTGTGGGCTCTGTATGAGCGCCGGTCAGTGCATTGGAATCGGGGTGAGGTGACGCAGCTCGTTCTCGGCTTGTGCATTCCACCGCTGCTAGCCAACCATCTCGCCAATACGCGGATAGCATTTGCCGCGTTCGGCCTGAACAAGGGTTACGCGCAGTTGTTGTACTCGTTCTGGATTGCTTCGCCGTTCTTCGGCCGGGCGCAGCTGATTCTGCTGGTGGTCGCCTGGTCGCATGGGTGTTGTGGCGTCTGGTTCTGGTTGCGGTTGAAGCCATGGTTTGGGACGTGGCGGAGCGTGTTGCTGAGCGTCGCCGTGCTGCTCCCGGTGCTCGCTCTGCTAGGTTTCCTGCAAGGCGGACGGGAAGTGATCGCGCTTGCGCAGGATCCCGTCTGGCGCGCTGCGGCGATTCGGCCGGCGGTCGTCGGCACGGGATTGCAAAATCTCTGGCTCGCCGATCTGCGCAACGATTTTTTGCTCTTCGATGGTGGTGCGCTACTGTTGGTACTTGGAGCGCGGCTGCTGCGCACGATCCGTGAGCGCCGGCACGGACAGCTCTGCATCTTATATCCAGACGGACACAAGGTATTCGCGCCGCTCGGATTTTCGGTGCTAGAAGCTAGCCGGATGGCGGGCGTTCCCCATGCCAGCACGTGCGGTGGGCGTGCCCGATGTACATTGTGTAGGGTGCGCGTGCTCAGCGATGTACCGCTGCCCACGCCGGCCGAGGCGGAGCGGCGTGTCCTGGAGCGACTGGGCGCTGACTATCAGACAGTGCGTCTTGCGTGCCAGTTGCGGCCGATCCATGATCTCTCCGTATGGCCACTTGTGCCGCCGGCCGCATCCACGGCCTTCCTGCAACGGCGTCAGCGGGACGTCATGCCGCAAGAGCGATTCGCAGCGTTCATGTTCGTGGACATGCGGGGTTCTACACAGCTTGCGGCAGCACAACTGCCGTTCGACAGTATATTCGTAGTCAGTCGCTTCCTGAGCGCTGTCTGTGCCGCGGTAGTCCAGTCGGGTGGTATGCCAAACCAGTTCATGGGCGACGCTGTGCTCGCGATCTTTGGCTTACGCAGCGAGCCAGCCATTGCCTGCCGCCAGGCGCTCTGCGCAGTGCCGTTGGTGGCGGCCAACATTGATCAACTCAACGCTGCGCTCGAGCAGCAGTTGCAAACGCCTATCCGGTTTGGCATTGGATTGCATTGCGGCCGGGCCGTGATGGGTGAGATTGGCTTTCGCGAGCATGCGACATTCACGGCAATTGGTGACCCACTGAACGTGGCCTCAAGACTTGAGGAACTGACAAAAGAAATAGCTTGCGACGCTATCGTGTCCGAACAGGTGTTCCAGCGTGCCGGCGTTTCGGCGGGAGACCTGCCGCAGCTTGATGCACACCTGAAAGGCCGCCCCGGCCCGGTTCCCGTTCGCGTGCTGTCCAAGGCGTCCCAGATGCCTCAGGCCTGACGCCAGCTAGGAAGCGGGATGCGCTCGCAGGTCCGAGATGAAGCCGTTCAGTTCCGTGTCCCCGGCATCGGTAATTGCCCAGTAATTCATTCCTGCAGCACTCCAGTGCGCGAGGTGATAGCCCTGCCGCTGGTAGATATGAGGCGTGGCGCCCGCGTCGTCGCCCGGCCACACATAAAGATTGATCGGGTGCAGCTTGTACCGATAGACCATCACGGTACGACAATTCTTCCAGCTCCCGCAGCACGATCACCTAACGGTATTCCAGACGCAGACTCTGCAATGCCTTTTGCACCCGCTTCTGGCTCTGGCTGCGTATGAGCATCGCTTCAGGACTGTCGTCGTGATCAGCGGTACTCGTCTCAAGGCTATGCATGTCTTCCTCAAACTCCAGCGTATCCGGTGCGTGGCCCCGGTTCTGCTGATACCAGGTGTAGAAAGTGTTGCGCACGATGCTTAGCAACCAGGCGCGGGCATCGTCGCCGCGAAATCCGCCAAAAAACCGGAACGCGCGCAGATACGCCTCCTGCACCACGTCCTTGGCATCCTGGTCGTTATGCGTCAGCCATCGCGCAACATTGAAGGCCGAATTCATATGAGGTAACACGAGCTTCTCAAAGCGCTGCGCGCTGACTGGATCGGTCATTGTGAAATTCCTGCAGTAACCGCAATCCGTGACCGACAGTTATAAGACCGCCAGCACGTCGTTCTTATTCCCCGCCTGTCAAAATCGCTCCGTATTACTCTGGCTTAGCACGCGGAGGTCATTTTATCGATACACGTGCGCGGAGAAACCTTGGGGAAACGCCCCGCCTGATGCAATTTCATCAAGCTAACCAAGCCCGCCGCCGCGGATTATCTCCGGCTTGAGCCGCCAGTCACGTCCTCCCCATGCCCGGTCCGATGCACGATCCGACGCCCCTCGTCTAAATTTTCCCATACCGGCTGGCGGCGCCCTCGAGCGCGGGCAGACGGATGAGTGACTTCAAAGACATTGTATCCGCGCTGAAGGTCACAGCGACGCACTCTCTCCCCCGCGAATGCAACCCTGCCCGTGGAACGGCGAAACCCCCGCGGACGGCCGACATCACCCCGACCAGCCATCCGATATATGTCGCCGATCGCAAGCTGACGCGGACAGTCAAGCCAATGCTTTCATCGAATATTCGGGAATATCCGATGACGAAGCAGCGTCTACTCATTGCGTACCGCACACTATCATCAGGAGTCGGAAATGAACAAGCTCACCATTGCCGCCATGTCGCTGTCCGTTCTCATGTTATCGGGCGCATTTGCGCAGAGCCAGACACGCGCCGAGGTCTATCAGGAACTGATCGATGCGCAGCAGAACGGCCTGAACTATGTCACCGATACCTCGTACCCGGATGTCAATCCGATCTTCGCGGCGCAGGTCGCTCGCATGAAGCAGGAGCATCTTGCGAAACAGCGCGCAATTATGACGGACAGCAATGCCAATTGAACCCGCGTTTCGTCCCGGCTGAACTTCCTTGGCGGATGACGGCACGCATGCGTCCCGTCCGTTCACCACCGCTCGCATCATGTGCAGCCCAGGCCGATCCTCGCGCGAATAAGCATCCCAAGAAGCAAGGAGCACTACTATGAAATCGGATTCGATGAATCAGTTTGTTGACCGGCCACTACGTGCGCTGGTTGTCGCGGGTGCGGTGCTGATGGCAACTTCGGCCAGCGTGTATGCGCAAACTTCGTCAGCCCCTGCCGCGCATCGGCTCACTCGCGCGGAAGTGCGACATGAACTCGAAGAACTGGAGGCGGCCGGGTATAACCCGGCCCTGGGCGACGATGTTGATTACCCGACCGATATTCAGGCCGCGGAAGCAAAGGTTGCAGCCAAACATCAAGCGGAAAGAAATGCAGTAGCAGGGGTAGTCCAGACCGGACCGACAACGCCGACGCCATGATTCGGCAGAGGCCGATGATGATAGTCCGGCATATGCGGGGCTACTAACCTCGCTCGAGTTGCCGTACACGCAAGACACCTTCACGATGCTTTGGGACTGGTGAACCACCGTCCGGGAGAAGGACATGAGACGTATCTATTTTCTGTTACCGAATGTGCATAGTGCACATACGGTCATCAACGAACTTCTGTTGTTGCGGGTCGAGTGGCGACATATCCACGTGATCGCCAATCATAATGTGCCCCTTAAGGATTTGCCGGAAGCTACCCTGGCGCAACGCAGCGATCTGTTGCCCGCCCTCGCGAGAGGGACGACGATGGGCTGCTTCACGGGGATGCTGGCCGGACTGGTCGCACTGGCGTTCCCGCCGGCTGGCCTGACGATCGCAGGCGGCGCGGTCGTGGCGATCACGCTCTGTGGCGCCGGCTTTGGTGCATGGACGGCGACGATGATTGGCGTCGATGTACCGAGTACGCGACTCAAGCGCTTTGAACACGCTATAGAAAAAGGCGAACTGCTGATGATGGTCGACGTCGCGAAAGGTCGCGTCGAAGAAATCGAAGAGGTGATCAAGGTGCGTCACTCCGAGGCCGACATCCAGGGAACGGACCCGACGATTCCTGCGTTTCCGTGACGCCGCGTCACGCCATCCGGCTCTGTCGCAATGACGCGATCCGCCATGATGTGCGGACCAATATGAACGACAGAAAGCTCGTCGTCGTGCGGCGCGGGGCATCGTCCGGAGCTTCTCGGTATTCTCGATACCACGGCGAGCGATACGTGCGGTGGTGGCGCGTCGCCGCCGCGACTCCCTGCAATGCGCAGAGTCGTATTCCCATCGAGTACGGCCTCGAGCACTTTCGCTTCATGCCGGTTCGTGCCGCGCCAGCGACCACAGGCATCAGCGGAGTACCCCCGACGGTCCACTGCGATATGCCGCTTGCTGCCGAGCACGCCCCGGGAGGGTCGGATTCAGCCCAGTCTGTTCGCACCCGTTTCTTTTCATCGCGAGTTCGTAACCGAGCTGCATGTCCGTTAGCCGTCTCATGCCTTGCCACATCACCGTATTGCCAAGTGGAGGATCGCTCGCACGAGCCAGATAGCCATCAAGCTGGGCGAGCTGAACATATTGCGTACGAGCGGTGGCGCACGTGCGCTAAACACACTACTCACTATAATTTTGTCGCACACTCGCTACCCAAGGGAATGCCGTGAGCGCTGCCAGGATCCCATTGTCAATTTCGTGAACACCGCGTTCTCGCGCCTCCTTCCGGACAGTTGCTCAACCTCCGGCGGCATGAGTTCCGGGAGAGAGTGCACCTATTTCACGGTAATCGTCTCTTTCATATACGGGTGAATGCCGCAGAATACGTTGTAGACACCAGGTTTATCGAACTTGAACTGAAAGGTGTCGTTCTGATCAAGCGCGCCGGAGTGGAACAGGCCGGCATCGTTGACAACCGCATGCGGCTCGCCATCGAGATTTTTCCAGGTCACGGTCGAGCCGGCCTTAACCGTGAGGGACATCGGCGAAAACATGAAATTCTTTATCACGACGGCATTCGACTCCTGCGCTTGCACAGCCGAGAAGTGAGCCGATGCAGCCATGACCATCGCGGCGCCAGCGGAGATCGCAATGGCGCGGCGAAGGGTAGTGGTTGGCATGATATGGCTCCTGGTTGATAGCATGGTGTGGCAATTCAGACGAGTGCCGTGTCGGTAAGTGTCGCCTTCAGCGGGTGGCGCGCGATCTTGATAGTGGTCACGCCAAGCATCTTCGGAAGCTGATCGCTCGCCACCGTCAGGGGCATGGGGCCGGGGCCATTGCCGGCCGTCGGTTGCGGATACGCCGTCGAGCGCGCTGTATGGAAGGTGATATTCCCCTCCACCTTCGACACGATCTGATGGATATGCCCATTCAGGACGGTGACCGAACCAAAGCGCTTCAGATAGCTCATCGCCTGGCCAGCATCGCCGGTGCCCCACCCCCACGGTTCGTAAATGGTCCACATCGGCATGTGCGCAAAGACGACGATCGGCGTGCTGGACGAGCGCCCCTTCAGATCATTTTCCAGCCAGGTGAGCTGGTCGTCGCCCAGACCTCCCAACCCGTTCGGCTTGAAATGCATGACGTTGACGAGCCCGATGAAGTGCACCCCATTGTGGTCGAAGCTGTAATAGCCTTTGTTGTCCGAGGCTTGCCCGAAACGGTTGAAATATTCGGTGCCAGGGCCGTCGGTCACATCGTGCTCGCCGGGCACGGTATGCAACTCGGTGATATTCAGGCCCGACAGCAATTGGGCCGCGAGGTCGAACTCTGCCGGTTTGGAAAGATGGGTAATGTCACCTGTGTGAATCGTCAGCGCCGGCTTGACCGGCATGGCGTTGACAAAATCAATCGTCTGTTTGAGCGTACCGGCGACATCCGGATTGGCTTCCTTGTTGAAGCCTATATGAGAGTCGCTGATCTGCAGGAACAGGGGAACACCCGAGGCACCTGACGAATCCTTCGCTGCGGCGGCGAGGGCTAATTCCACCGGCGTGAGAATACCGCCGGCCAGGACAAACACGGTGCCTACGCCACCGAAGGCGAGACATTTCAACGCGCCGCGGCGCGACGGATCGGATGGAAGATCTGACGACATGGTGCCCTCACGATTAGGTTCAGGAGGTAGACCGCCAGATTATCCGGCGGGCATCCCGACTGACTTCAATGCGTAGACTGCCGGGTCATCCGTTTTATTCCAGGCCGCCGCACATTTCCAATGTCGTCGTGGGCTCGGCGCAACCGGTTCACGCCATGGTTGGCTGCAGTGGCCGCGCGCCAGGGTGACATTGGCGCGCACGTAATGGTGACGTGACCAGAATCGGTGGCAAATTTCGCCTCTCCACCTGATGCTCGCGAGCCGACAGTGAAGTATTTTCCCGGTCGGTCAAATGTGTTATTTGACGGCGCGGGAATATCCAGCGACGAAACGGCGTCTAGATTGCATATCGCACATCACGCTCAGGAGTCCGCATAGAAGAAGTTTGCCGCTGTCACCGTTTCTGCATGCCCGTCCCTCGCTCTAACCTGAAGACAGGAGAAGTGCAAATGGTAACTATTCAGCGCTTGTAAACTGCTACCAGGCTGTGCATAGTGAGGGATATGACGAAGATGCCCGACATCAAGGATCTGACACCGGAGCAGAAGGACGCACTCATCGTTGATCTGGTGAGGCGTCTGAACGAGCTTGAAGCGAAGCTCGAGAAGGACAGTCATAACTCCAGCAAGCCGCCCTCAAGCGATGGTCCGAAGCGCAAGCCGAAGTCACTGCGTGGCACGAGCGGCGCCAGCCCTGGCGCGCAACCGGGGCATAAGGGCAAGACGCTCAAACGTGTAGCGCAGCCCGATCACATCAAGATTCACCCGGTAACGCCGGTGTGCGACGCCTGTGGACAGTGGATCGAATCCACCCGGATCACCGTGTTGACTGAAGGCCGTCAGGTAATCGATCTGCCGCCCACGCGCTTTGAGGTGACCGAGCATCGCGTCCAGATCGCGCAGTGCCGCTGCGGCAAGCACCATTCGGGCGTGTTTCCCGAGGGCGTGAGCCAGGCGGTTCAATATGGTCCTCAGGTGCGCGCCGCTGCGGTCTATCTGACGCAATACCAGCAGTTGCCGGTTGCGCGCACCGCCCAGGCGCTGGAGGACCTGTTTGGTCTGCATGTGAGTACGGGAACCGTACAGCACAGCATAGACCAGGCTGCCCGGTTGCTGGCGCCGGCGGTTGATCAGATCAGGCAGGCGCTACACGAGCAGCCAGTGGTGCATTTCGATGAGAGCTGTATGCGTGTGGGACGCACGCCTCACTGGCTGCATATTGCCTCGACGCGCGCGTTGAGCTGGTATGGCTCGCACCGCAAGCGCGGTAGCGAGGCGCTGGACAGCTTCGGCATTCTGCCCGGCTTTACGGGAATCGCGGTGCATGACGGCTGGAGGCCGTACGCCGGCTATGAGTGTGAACACGCGCTGTGCAATGCCCACCATCTGCGCGAACTGGTGTTTGTCCTGGAGTCCACGCAGCAGGCCTGGGCCCAGCAGATGATTGATCTGCTTTGCCAGGCAAAGTGCGTATTCCGGTGAACGTGATCAGCGATTCCGATTGAAGGTGATCGCTGATTCCGGACGAAGGTGATCACGTGTTTCGGTCGATGGTGATCACTTTCGGGCTCGTCCGAAACAGGTGATCACGTTACCGGAATGGTTGATCACCATCCCGAAACGGGTGATCACCGGACCGAAACCGGTGATCACAGGACCGAAACGGCGATCAGGTTTCAGCTTGGCGGTGGTGTTGCGCATGTTCTCAACGATGGGCAGTAGCCTGTTTCCTTTTTTTGGAAACGAAGGCAATGCCAGCACACCGCACGAGCATGCGCAAATTGAAGGAAGTCCTACGGCTGAAGTGGGCGTGTGGTCTCTCACACCGCCAGATTGGTCGGGCGGTCGGCATCAGTGTTGGTGCGATATCCGAGTACGCCGCGCTGGCGAGTGCCGCTGGTCTGGACTGGGCCAGTATTGAGCCTCTTTCGGATGATGAGATCGAGCAGCGCCTTCTGCCGAAGTCGGCGATGGGTGAACCTGCGGCCGGTTCCAAACGCATTCAGCCTGACTTCACGTTGATACATCGTGAGTTGCGGCGCAAAGGCGTGACGCTGCAGCTACTTTGGGAGGAATACGTCGAGGCACATGCCGCGCTGCGAACCTACCGCTACACGCAGTTCTGCCAGCTCTATAAAGACTGGGCGCTGACTCTCAAGCGCTCGATGCGCCAGCAACATCGCGCCGGCGAGAGATTGTTCGCAGACTTCGCGGGCCACACCATACCTATCGTTGCCGCCGATGGAGACATCGCGTTCCAGGCGCACGTCTTCGTCGCCGTCCTCGGCGCGTCAAGTTACACGTTCGCTTGCGCGACACGCTCCGAAGCCACTGTCGACTGGATCGGCAGCATCATCGATTCGATGGAGTTCTTTGGGGGCGTCCCAGAACTGCTGGTGCCGGACAACCCGCGCGCACTGATCGCCCAGCCCGACCGCTACGAGCCAGTGCTCGGGGCGACCACGCAGGACTTCGTCAATCACTACGGCACTGCCATGCTGCCTGCACGGCCACGCAAGCCGCAAGACAAGGCGAAGGTCGAGGTCGGCGTGCAGATCGTCGAACGTTGGATTCTGGCGCGTCTGCGCAACCATCGCTTCTTCAGCCTCGCCGAACTCAACAAGGCAATCGGCAAGCTCATCGTTGATTTGAACCTGCGCCCATTTAAGAAGCTTGAAGGTAACCGGCGCGAATGGTTCGAACGACTCGACCGACCGATGCTTCGTGCGCTACCGGCAAAGCGGTACGAGGTTGCAACGTTCCGCAAGTGCCGGGTCAATATCGATTACCACGTCGAAGTCGCACTCTCATTATTACAGCGTTCCGCATAGCCTCGTTCGTCAACAGGTCGAAGCTCGAATCACACGCCACGGAGTCGAGATTCTGCACGGCGGCAAGCGCGTTGCTGCTCATGCTCGTTCCCGACACAAAGGACATTACACGACGGTCGCCGACCATATGCCGGCGGCTCACCGTGCGCATATGGAATGGTCCCCTGGTCGGTTGCTTAACTGGGGCGCATCAATCGGTGCCGGCACCGAGACCGTCGTCAACCATTTACTGACGAACCGCCCACATCCCGAGATGGGCTACCGAGCCTGCCTTGGTCTGCTCAAGCTCGCCCGCAAATATGGCAAGGAGCGACTCGAAGCGGCTTGCGTGAGGGCCGTTGCGATCGGGGCACCCACCCGTCGATCCGTCATCTCGATTCTCGAGTCCGGACTCGACCGCCAGACACCGCTCCCGCAATCACTCACCGAGTGGCTATCTCCCGACCATGAGAACGTCCGAGGGCCCGACTACTACCACTGACCGATGGAGGTCGATATGTTGACGCAGCAAACCGTTTCCCAACTCAAAGCCTTGACGCTTGACGGCATGGCTCGCGCATTCGAGGAGCAACTCGGCCTGACCGCAAGCTCGAGTCTGTCGTTCGAGGAGCGCTTCGGGATCGTCGTTGAGCGCGAGCTGGCATGGCGCGACACTCGACGGCTCGAACGCCTGCTCAAAGCTGCGAAGTTGAAGAACCCTCAGGCATGTTTCGAGGACATCGAATACCGCCAGAGCCGTGGCATCGACCAACGGATGATCGCAACGCTCGCCGGCTGCGACTGGGTCCGTCACGCCCAGAACCTGATCCTGACCGGACCCACGGGAGCCGGCAAGACCTGGATCGCGTGTGCGTTCGGGCAGCAGGCGTGCCGGCAAGGCTTCTCCGTCTTGTATGTACGCGTTGGACGCCTGTTCGAAGAGTTGAAGATCGCTCACGGCGACGGTAGCTTCAGCCGCCGCCTCGCCCAGCTCGCCAAGGTCGACGTGTTGCTACTTGATGACTGGGGATTGCAGGATCTGGACCAAGGCGCACGCAACGATTTGCTCGAAGTACTCGACGACCGCGTCGGCACACGCTCGACCGTCATCACCAGCCAATTGCCCCTGGAACACTGGCACGCGTGGCTGCAAGACCCGACGCTGGCCGACGCCATTCTCGACCGGCTTGTTCATCAAGCTCACAAACTTCCGCTCAAGGGCGAATCGATGCGAAAGACGAACATAAAGCACGACGCCAACCCAGCAACGTGATCGCTCCAGCTATACTTACGTAACCGCGCAACACCACCTTCCAGACTGATCACGTTCGCCGAAACGCTCGATCACCATCACCGAAATCCGCAGGCAAAGCGCGAGGTCGACCTCAGTCTGGCCTCAGGCGACACCGCGCTGGATCAATCGCGCCAACGCTATTACGCACGGCGCAGCCGCACGCTGATCGCCCAGGCGCGCAGGCTCAATCCGCAGCAGGCACGTGAGCCCACGCGCAAGGAACGCCGCGGCAGAATCAGGCAAAGCTTTACCTGCAACCTGCTCACACGCCTTCACAGGCATGCACGCCAGGTGTGGCGTTTCATTGCAGATCATCGTGTACCGTTCGACAACAACCAGGCCGAACGCGATATCCGCATGCCCAAACTCAAACAGAAAATCTCAGGGTGCTTCCGTTCGGAATCGGGCATGCAAGCGTTCTGCACGATCCGCTCCTACCTTGCCACCTTGCGTAAGCAGAACCATTCGCTGATTGATGCACTGGCCTCCAGCTTTGCCGGAATCGTCGTTTCGCCTTTGTCTGCCGCTGAATAGTTACGTGCAAATGAACCAATTCGATTTTCGCGAAAGCCCGATCCCTGGTGCGTACAGCGCTGACGCACCCTGCCACCACGAGGCGGCGAACGGCATCCCAGGTTTGCGCAACCAGCCCGCAGGCAAGAAGGCTTCGTCGCGCATCCGTCGCGCAGTCTGGATCCCCGCCGCGTTCGTGGGGCTGATAACTGCGGGATGCACGTCGCTGCCCCAGACCAGCAGCAATGAATGCGTAGGTCCAGTCAGCTACTGCCAGCTCTTCTTCGGCTCCTGAATAGCCGTTCTCGTAGCGTCTGGTATCAAGGGCGACGAAGGTGCACGGCAGATGGCTGCTAATGACAGACAGGGGTTTCCAGCAGTTCGCGTTGAACCTGCGCAAATCTGAATACGGCGTTCAGAAAAAGGTTGCTTTACCCGATATCTTTTGGAGATATCGGATGCGATTCATATCAATCGGTGAAGCGGCAGCGGAACTGGGCGCGGCGGTGGCGACACTGCGGCGCTGGGATCGGCAGGGACGTCTGACGCCGGCCGGCCGTACCATTGGCGGACATCGCCACTACGAAAGGGAATCGGTTCATGCGAGCCTCGGCAGCGCGCCGAAACCCGCTGGCAAGATCGTCTACCATGCCCGCGTCTCGTCGCATGACCAGGCCGGGCAGTTGAAGACGCGGGCTGCCGGCTGGAAAATTACTGCATCGAGGCCGGCTTCACCGGTATCGAAGTCGTTGCTGACCCGGGCAGCTGTCCATCGCATTCATGGCGTGGGCTTCGTCTGCGCTATCGTGTTTCCGCCGGTCAGCGCATCCTGTTCCGCTTGATGTTTGGCCGCCAGTCTTTGTTCCGCCGCCTGAATGTCATCTGGGTAGTAGAGATCGTTGGGAACAGGGCGATACCCGACCGCCTCCAACTCCTTGAGTTCATTCCGCACTTCTGCACGGGTGATCTGATGCGTGCCGGGCTCCGCCGACGTTTGCGCGTACACACTGGCTGACGTTGCCATCAGCAACGCACTCACGATGAGCGAACCACGCGCGGATTGACCAACAAGCCGATTAAGCAAATTCGATTTCATGTTGCTACTCCTTGGTTTTCGAGCCCGTGATGTCCACAGTCCACTTGACTCCAGCGCACGACCCTCTGCACGGGTAAACCACTGAACCGGCATTCTTATTCCCTACTCTCTTTCGCAGGACAAAAGGTATCCCTGACATTTTCCATAAGAGGACACAGTGGCACGCAAACGGGATTGCGGCTCGATTACTCACATCGAAATCGATCTCATTTGTAAGTTTTTAGGCCACGCAAATTTCCTTTTTTTCACAAGCTGCGGGAATATCCGGCGACGAAACAGCGTCTACTCATTGCATATCGCAAAACGGGCCGGTCTCGCGCTTTCGGCACCTTAAGGAATTTGATATGAAAAACGTTTTCGACAGAGCGGGCGTGCCGCGAGCACCGATGGCATTGAGAGGACTCCTGCTAGCGGTATCGTGTATCGCCGCGGGCAGCGTCGCGGCGCAAGGTCTCAGCCCATATGACGATATCAACGCGCCTGAAAACAGCACCCGGTTGATGCCGCAGGCTGCACGCGGGAGCGCGTATCCCACCCACGGCGATCGGCAGGCGGGAGAGCTGAATCTGAATCCTACAGATCCGCGGGCGCAACTCGCCAATGGTTTGCCGAACAACGCTCAATCTGGTGGATACGGATCGCCACTAGCCGGCGTGACGACCTATGTTGTGCCGCCGTCGAAAAATTGATGGTCGAGACGAGTCGGCCTCATGCAGGGTGTACTGCAGATAGCTGGTTGCATTGAATCGCGAGCCTGATCGTCGTCGAATCCAGACATGTCACGTGGCTGATTCGCATGCGCGCTGGCGGGCCATCAATGGCAACCTGACTGGATCCGGTATTGATCGCGTCGCCGCGCATTTGTTACGCTGGTCGGCCACAGGGATGAAAGCGATGAAAAAGCATTCCGTTCATTCGATTGTCGCGCGTGCGTTGTGGATTTCGGTGCTCGCGATGGTCGCTGCATGCACGCCGCTCCAGGTGATCACGCATACCGTCAGCCAGTCTGAAACGCGAGTTCCGCCAGGTCAGTACGAACTTGATCCGCACCACTGGAGCATTACATTCGACGTCGATCACCTCAAGTATTCGCGCTTCACGATGCGCCTCGATCGTGCGACTGCAAATCTCAACTGGGACAAAGGCGGGCTCGACAGGAGTTCAGTCGCGGCGACCATCGATGCCGCCAGCGTGGATACCAACGTGCCGCTCCTCGACAAGCTCGTCAAAAGTGCTGATATGTTCGACGTGGCGCGCTATCCGCAGATCCGGTTCGTCAGCACGCGATTCAAACGCACAGGAGACGCCCGCGGCACGTTGACCGGCGATCTGACGATCCGCGGCGCCACGCAACCGGTCACGCTTGACGTGACGTTCAGCGGCTTCGCACCCGATCCACTGACGAAAAAGGACACGCTCGGCTTCTCGGCGGAAGGCCATTTCAGCCGCGCGAGGTTTGGACTATCGACGTGGTTCCCGGCCGTAGGCGACGAAGTAAACGTGCGGATTCAGGCGGAATTCGTCCGGCAACTCGCAGCGCCCGAACGCGCTACGGGCGTACCCGACATGTCGTTCAGGAGAGGGATAAATGGTCCGGTCCGGGATCAGCTTGTCGCTTTCGCCCTGAGGGCACCCGCGAACACGCAGAGCCAGTCATCATCCAGGGTTTCGAGCCCCCCTTTCGAGTTGGTCGATCGATATGTTCTGCCTTAAATAGGCGTGCGAGAGCGACCGGGACGGTAGGTAGTCGGGGGCGTGGCTGTACCCGACATGGAGGAGGTTTTCGATGGCTACAGAGAACAGAAAGCGGCCGATCGCGCAAAAGTCGATCGCACTCGCACTGCAAGGCGGTGGAATGCACGGAGCGTTCACCTGGGGCGTGCTCGACCGCCTGCTGGAGGACGGCCGGCTTTCAATTGAAGGCGTCAGCGCTACCAGTGCCGGTGCGATGAATGCCGCCGTGCTGGCCCACGGACTACTAATGGGTGATTCCGAAGGCGCGCGCCAGGCACTGCACGACTTCTGGCGCGCCGTTGCACAATCGGCGGAGAGCTACGATCCCTTCGGCAAGATACCTTGGTTGAGAGGAACCCACACGTTCGGACTGGACCACTCGCCCATGTACCTACTGGCGGACATCGTTCTTCGCGTCCTGTCACCATACCAGTTCAATCCCCACAACATGAATCCGCTGCGCGCGATACTTGACCAACACGTCGATTTCGCCGCGCTGCGCAGACATTGCCCGATACATCTATATCTATGCGCAACTAATGTTGAGACCGGTAGAATACGAATCTTTTCTGGTCAGGAACTGTGTACAGAGGCTGTGCTTGCTTCGGCCTGTCTTCCAACGCTGTTCCAGGCGGTAGAGATCAACGGTGAATATTACTGGGACGGAGGCTATGTCGGTAACCCGGCTATTTTTCCCCTGATCTATAACTGCAGAACACGCGATGTAGTGGTTGTCCACATCAATCCGATTGTGCGTCCCGGTGTACCAACCATGGCGGCCGATATCCTCAACCGTATGAACGAAGTGAGCTTCAATTCGTCGTTGATGCGTGAGATGCGCGCAATCGCTTTCGTAACCGAGTTGATCCAGCAAGGAAGGATTGAGCCCGGCGGGATGAAGGAAATGTTGATCCACTCGGTTCGGTCCGACCAGACAATGGCCGCACTCGGTGTGTCGAGCAAGTACAACGCCGACTGGAACTTTCTCTGCTCTTTGCGTGATAAGGGACGGATCGAGGCCGGGGCGTGGCTCGAGAAGAACTACCAATACATCGGCCAACGATCGAGCGTCGACATCAGCAAGGAATTCCTTTAGCAGGCTGCGGAAATACACCCCTCCTGAAACAAGGCCCTTCGCTCTGCGCGGCTACCGGCCGCGCAATTTTCTGCATTGCGAAATTTCAACGCGAATCCAGTTTGTTTTTTCGGCGATTTGATGCCTGTTTTTCGCCTCATGACCGCAATTTCTGCAACTACGGGCGGACCTGTCCTAGCGAACGCATGCGCACGAGGTGGTAGGCGGCCATGTTCAGCACGAACATCTGGTCGACTTTCTTCAACCCGCGTACCATCAGTTGGCGCATGCGCCCCACGGTCTTCGCCCACCCAAAGCCTTGTTCGATCAGCTTGCGCTTTTGCTGCGATATCGCGTAGCCCACACTGCGCGCAATCTCATCGGGCACGGCCGAACGGCGACCCGACGTGTTCTGCGCCACGTGCGGCGTGACCTTCATCTGCTGGCAAGCTTTGATGAATTCCTCTGCGTCGTAACCCTTGTCCGCGCCCAGCGTGATTTGCGCAGCCGCATCGTTCGCCGCCTGCCGCGCATCGTTGATCATGACCTTGGCCGCTTCACGTTCGGCATGTCCGTCAGCACAGCTCACCCGGACATTGACCACCAGCCCATGGCGGTTGTCGGTCAGCGTGTGGCCCATGTAACGCAATTCGCTGGCCGTCTTGCCCTTGCGGTAAAGCCGTGCATCGGGATCGGTCCCCGACTCGTGCGTTTCGTTGCTCCGCTTGCTGCCCTTGAAGTCGCCCTCGCCGCTGCCACCGTCGTTATCCCTGTCGTCACCGTCCTTGCGCACAAAGCTCTTGTGTGCCGCCCACGCCTGGATCAGCGTGCCGTCCACGCTGAAGTGCTCGCCCGACAACCAGTTCTTCTTCTGCGCGACGCACAGCACTTCGTTGAAGAATTCGACCACCGCATCGTGCCGGATCAACGCTCGCGGTTCTTCGTGAACACCGTCGGCACCTAGACTGAATCGTCCATCGACACCAATAAACCACCGAAACAGCAGGTTGTATTGCGTTTGCTCCATGAGCTGGCGTTCAGACCGGATGCTGTACAGCACCTGCAGCAGCATCGCCCGACGCAGCTTCTCCGGCGCGATGCTCGGCCGGCCTCCCTTGATGTGGGCCTCGTACATCCCGGCAAACACCCGATCCATCTTCGTCAGCGCCTCGTTCGCCATGACGCGAATCGAGCGCAGCGGATGCGAGGGCGGAACGAAATCGTCCAGCTGATATGACTCCCCGTGTCAATAGGGATGGTTTTTAAATTTTATTCATAGGCGTTTTTGAGTTTCCTGAGGGCGACGTAGCAGTAAATCTCGACGGTGGATCACGCTGATATTCGCGGATTGGGTACCGCATTACAGAGGTCCGTGTCATGAGCCTGCCGCTTTCTTGCGCCGCAAGTCGGCCTTGCCGTTGCCAAACTGGAACGCGGATTACTCAGATACCGGGCTACGCCGCCTTCAGGAAACTCTTGCAGTGTGTGGGCTGTTGGGTGGTTGGAGAAATGCGTTACGCAGGCTGTTCGCTTTGCGGTACCGCCAAGGCCATCCCCATCCGGCCAATGTCCCAGATGAACGCGGCAAGTTCACGAGCCACAGCAATGATTGCAACCTGCCGGCTCTTTCCTCTGGCCACGAGCCTGCGATATCGGCCACACAGGCGTAGCTGGGCATCCCAGGCCCGATCGACAATGGGCTTGGGTATGCCTTCTTGCCGGCTCTGTATGTCTTTGCTCACGCGCGCCGGATGCTGGTAGCTCCAGGCTGATTCGACCAGCAGCTTTCTCGCATAACTGTTGCCGGCCTTGGTGATGCTGCCCTGGCGCCGTTTGCTACCTGATGAATGTTCCGACGGCGTGACGCCCAGCCACGCCATCAACTGCCGCGGGTGTTCAAAGCGCGACAGATCTCCCAGCTCGGATATCAGTCCCACCGCCGAGGTGAACTGGATGCCGCGCATTGCCTGCAACGCCAGTACGACCGGATAGAACCGCCAGCTACCGACCGCTTCGTGCAGCGCTGCCTCCAGTCGGTCACACTGCGCGAGGCGATCTTCGATGGTGCGGCGGTGTTCGTTGAACGCCAGTTGCTGCCACGCACTATCGAACGAAAGGGCACTCAGCCACCGCCGGTGTGCGGGCCCCCAGTTCGCCAGGCCGCAGTAACGTACGCCGTGGGAAAGGAGGAAAGACTTCAATCGCTGCCTGGCCTGTTTCAGATCGTCCCGGGCGGACGACCACGCCCTGGCCAGATCGCGAAACGCCTCGTCTTCCACGCTCGGCACATGGACTGCGGATAGATCGCCGGCTCGCAGCGAACGCACCAGTTTGAACGCGTCGCGCCGGTCGGTCTTGACGCGATCACCGGGCTTTTTCGGAATCAGCGATGGCGCACAGACCATGCAATCGAAGCCCTTCCCGGTGAGCCGGCGATGCAGGTCATAACCACAAGGCCCGGCCTCATAGACAACGTGAACATGCCGGGCCTTCGACTGCAGCCGCTTGCACAGGCGATCAACTTCTATCTGTGTCGTGCCGGTCTTGCCGAGCAGTTCCACGTCGTCCAGACCGATCGCGTAGGCAACCGTGATCGAGTCCTTGTGAACGTCCAGCCCAACGTATAGCGTGCTATCTTGGTTCATGCTGGCCTCCGTGTTGGAAACAAACCGACGAGTGGTGGCTCTGGCCACACTCTTGCGGCTCTGGCAGCATGCTAACCCGCGCGCTTCACTACCGCACGGCGGCCAGCCTCGCTGCCACGGGAGTCATACTGCCTTGCGCACGGAAAACAAACTCTCGGTGAATGTGTCGGTGCCGCGCATGATCTCCGGGGGCGGGTGCAGTTCTTACATCAACGCTTTTGCTATCCGTCGCGATGACTTCAGTGCAAGGTATTTCCGCAGCCTGCTAGTCAATTTCGCTGCACCCCAGTTACAGGACCGGCAACAAATTTGACTGCGAAAATCAGACGGTGCATTTAACGACGCCAGCTGCTGATTGACGCGCCCACACCCTCGCGAGCGCATCGCCTTTCAGGTAGCAAATGAACTCGATCAGAATCGCACGCGTATGCCCGCAGTGACGGCCACCCGCTCGTTCGAGCTCGACATCGATAGCCCATTGATCACCGCATGGATGCCACTGTCGCCAGTGTCGCTGACATGCTGGTACACACCCTGAAGATAAATGTCGGTGCGTTTGGACAGCGCATAGTCCGTCTGCAGCGTAAACTGGTTCCACTTCGGCGCTACGCCGTCGATGCGACTGTCGGTAAAGGTATACGCCGCGGAAACCGAGACCGCCGGAGTCAAGTTGTAGCGTCCATTCAGTTCATAGTTGCTGAAGCGCGCACTATTATCGACAAAGGAAAGTCCATTCGACGTGCCGGATGCCGAGGCTCCGATTCCCGTCAGATTACCGTCGAGCCCGAAGTTTATCCAGACATTGCGCGGACGCGGCTACATGTTCGTGCCGTCGGCGAAGCAGGACGAAGAACGCCCGGTAATCGTCCGCGACCGCGACAGCCGGGGTTGTGCCGCGTCCGCACTCCATCTCCTGCAAACAGCTGGCCTCGCTTGAAATCGAAAACGCGGCGGCGCTCACGCACGCCGTAGACGCACCCGCTGCTGAGGCAAACCCGGATCGTCCGTCAAGGTGTGACGCTGGCCGTTGCGATGCGTGCGCACCCGCTGCCGGATCTCGGCTTCGGTCGCGTCGCCCGGCACGGCCATGCACGAGTACTCGCCGTTCGCGTTGATCCACTCGACAATCCGGCACCACTGGCCCCACAACGCCACGATCGGCGCCGAAATGCGGCAGCCACGCACCTTCATCACGTTCTTGCCGGCATCCGCCGGCGCGTTGACGCGTTTCGCGGGCTTTCTGCCAATTGCCGTGCCGGCGGCCGTCTTCCGGCCGGACTGGAAATCGCGTGAAGCGGCGCCGCTCACGTTCGACGAGACTTGCATGGAAGGTCCCCCTAGTGAATGAAGTGCCCTTTGCCGCCTTTTTTGCGGAGTTCATATGAGGGCCGCACGATCGTACGTATCAATCGCGCAGCCACGACGAAGAAAGAATGGAGAAGTTGTGGAGATTTCCCGGTACATGTAACGCCATACGCCAATCATCTAGAATTCGCCCATGCAAAGCGCCCCTCTTCACACCCAACCTGTCGATCGGCCACACACGTCGTTGTCTCGCGCACGGCGCGCCCCGATGAAGATGCGCTTCGGCATCACCTGGAAAATGTTCCTTGCAGTCTTGATCGCCTGCCTCGTCATTTCCCTGACGATGGGCTACGCGGTACGGGTGAGCTTCGAGAACGGCTTTTTGCACTATGTTCGCGAGCGCGACGCAGGGCGCATCAAGGCCGTGATGGCAAAAGTGACGAATGAATATGCCACGCACGGCAACTGGAATTTCCTGCGTGATCATCCGGATGCATGGCTCGCGCTGCTGGACGCGGCGATCCATGATGCCTTACGCGAGGAAATCGACGCCGCGCAAATCGACAAGAGGCCGAGCTGGCAGACGTTTCCCGGCAGCGGCAGCGTGCAGCAACTGCTCGGGCCGTTGACTGGCCCATCGGTAGGTCCGCACTGGGGCATGCGGTTGTCGCCAGCGCCGCCGGCGGCCTCCGCCATCATGAGGGAGCGCGACCGCCCTCGCGCGAGCGACAGTGACAGCGCCTATGCGAGACCGCCGCTTCCGCAGCCGTACGACGGCATGAGCGGCAGCCTTGCGCCCGGCGGTCCGCCGGTCGCGCTGTTCGACTCCAATCACGAACTGGTGGCGAGCAGCGCACGCGAGCCCGCGCCGGACAGCGCCATGAAGCCCGTCGTCTATAACGGCAAGATAGTCGGCTGGCTCGCCGTCAACGGACCGGACACCCTTTCGGATGCCGCAGACATTGCCTTCCAGGCGCAGCAGATGCGCGCAACGTGGCAGATCGCGGGCGTTGCCGTCGTGCTCGCGGCGATCGTCGCGCTACTGCTCGCCCGCATCGTACTTGCGCCGGTCAAGCGCCTGATGAACGCGACCCATAGCCTTGCCGGCGGCGACTACAGCGCGCGGGTTCCGGCCGGCCGGCGCGATGAACTGGGCCGGCTCGCGTCGGACTTCAACATATTGGCGGATTCGCTGCAACAAGCCGAGCGCTCGCGGCGCAACCTGATCGCGGACATTTCGCACGAGCTCCGCACGCCGCTTGCCGTGCTGCGCGGCGAACTCGAAGCGATTGAAGACGGCGTGCATGAATTCGATCGCGACTCGCTCAAGTCCCTGCAAACCGAAGTCAATATGCTCAACAAGCTCATTGAGGACCTGTACGAGCTTTCGCTGAGCGACGTCGGCGCGCTCAGCTATTACAAGACGCCCACGCACGTTGCGGAGCTTGCTCGCGCATCGCTCGACGCCATGCGCGAATCGTTCAAGGCAAGACAGATCGCGGTCGAATTCAGCTGTATGCAGGCCATCGCCGACGCGATGTTCTCGGTCGATTCCGCGCGCTTCGTCCAGTTGCTGAAGAACCTGCTGCAAAACTCGCTGCGTTATACCGACCCCGGCGGCCATGTGCGCGTATCGCTCTCAGAGAGTGGCCAGGGCTGGCAACTCGAAGTGCAGGACTCGCTGCCCGGCGTGCCGGAGGCCGCGCTCGCGCATCTGTTCGATCGCTTTTACCGCGTGGACGAATCGCGCAGCCGTCAGGGCGGCGGCGCGGGTCTCGGCCTGTCACTGTGCCGCGCTATCGCGATGGCCCATGGCGGCACGATCGACGCCAGGCCTTCGCCGCTCGGCGGCGTCTGGATCACCGCGCACTTTCCGCCGGAAGGAGACTGATGTGATGACCGAAGCGCACAGTTCACACATCCTGATCGTTGAGGACGAACCCAAGCTCGCCGCCGTACTCGAAGACTATCTGCGTCTGGACGGCTTCACGACTACGATCGTCGCCGACGGACAGGCCGTAATGCCGTTCATTCGCGCGACGCCGCCGTCGCTGATGCTGCTCGACCTCATGCTGCCGGGGCGCAACGGCATGGATATCTGCCGCGAGCTACGGCAATTTTCGGCGTTACCGGTGATCATCCTGACCGCGCGCATCGACGAAATCGACCGGCTGCTGGGCCTCGAAATCGGCGCCGACGATTATGTCTGCAAGCCGTTCAGCCCACGCGAAGTGGTAGCCCGCGTGAAGGCGATCCTGCGACGCGCGGCGCCCGCGGTTGCTTTCCGGCCCGGCGCACAGCAAGTACCGCACGGACTCGATGTCGACGAGCAGTTTCATCATGCACTGCTCGACGGCAACGAACTCAGGCTCACGCCGCTCGAATTGCGTCTGCTGGTGCTGCTGATGAAATCGCCCGGACGCATCTTTCCGCGCGACTACCTGCTGAACAATCTGTACGAAGACCACCGCGTGGTCACCGACCGCACGGTCGACAGCCATATCAAGAACCTGCGCCGCAAACTGCAGACCGTGCGGCCTGAGAGCGAGCCAATCGTCTCGGTGTACGGCGTCGGATACCGGCTGGAAATCTGAAGGGAGGCGCAACCAGCGCTTATCGCAACTCCAGTTCGACCTTCAACCGTTCGAACGAGTGCATCACGCGGCTCGCCCTCAAGGCCTGCTTCCAGAACCGCTCCTTCAACGCGCCGCCGACGAACAGATTATGCGGCAGCACGATCGCGCCGCGTCCCCAGTTCGGCCGCCACGTAAGCGCGAGGCCGCGACGCATGAATAGCGACGGCGTCGGCACGCCGAGCGCCGACGCGAGATGCCCCAGGCCCGAATCGTTGCCGATGAAGAATCCCGATTCGGCAATCCACGCCGCCACGTCGACGAATTTGACGAACGAGTGCAGATACGGCGCGATGTCTTCGTCCATCAGCCATGCCGGCTTTTCGTCCGGCGCGACCAGGAAGGTCGGCTCGAAGCCGCGGCGTATGAGCTTTCCGGCAAGCGCGGCAAATTTCGCGCGTGGCCAGATTTTCCGATCGTGGCTACCGGTCGGATGCAACGCGACACGTGCGGCATGCGTCCGCGGACGGATTCCGCAGGGCGCGACGATACCCGTATCGCGCGTCACGTTCGCAAGACCGAAGGTATCGCGCGCAACCGCAACGAAGCGCTCGATCATGTGACCTGCCTTGTTGAACGCATCGAGCCGGCTGATCTCGCACAGTTCGCCGTCCGCAGATAAAGCGCGCCCTGCCGCCGTCGCGTACAACTGGATCACCAGATCGACCCGCGGTGGCATTTCGCTCGCGGGCCGAACGTCGATGCCGGGAAACCACTGCGCGAGATCTTCCATTACCCAGCCCACGACCATCGGCCGGAAACCGTTCCTGACCAGATTGTTGACCAGCACCATCGCCAGCAACGTATCACCGATCGCTGGCGACATCACGACGGCAATCGAGTTGGCGCGTTGGAGCATTGCGTTCATGACTGCACGCGGCGCCGCTTCACTGCTTGCGGCGCTCGGCGGTTGTGTCGATTCCAGATCATTTGATTGCGCTGTCGCGTCGTCCGCATGGGTCTGTCAAAGTTCGTTTTGTGTGAACCATATGCTGACATAGCGCTATGCCACGATTGTTTCCGCGAACTTACCGAAAATTTCTTGCGGAAAATGGCACACCGGCACCCCTACGCGCCGCACGTCTTCATCCAAAGGATCGTCCGTTGGCCAGCAGGTATTCGTAGCCAACCAAGTACTTGACCAGTTTCGGCAGTATGACTTTCCGTGAGTCAGCGGCTGGCCCACCGCCAGGAATCAGACGAGGGTTAGTCAGTGTGGGAACTCTGCCACAGAGGATTCGACTGCATGGTGTGCGCGCCATCGCTGATCGAGCATTCGCAGCCAACTGATGGCACGGCTGGGCGGTTCGACGGCATCCAGAGAAAGGAGCCCGCTGGGCAAAGATAAATACTTCAAAACCCAAGGCACCCGCAACTGGGTATTTGCCACAACCGAAAAACAAGAGGATGGGAGGAAGAAGGAGCTCGTCCTGCTGAAAGCGGCGGACACGCCGATAAAGCGGCATGTCAAGATCAAGGCCGGGGCCAATCCGCACGACCCACAGTGGGAACCATACTTCGAGACCCGATGGGGCAAGAGGATGATGCACCTGCCAAGGGGCCGCGCGAAGCTCTACCGGGTCTGGCTGAGGCAGGATGGCCTGTGTCCGACCTGTCAGGAGCCGATCGCAATAGGTGCCCCTTGGGTCACCCGCTTCATTGTGAAAAGAACCGACGGTGGGTCGATTGCAGCGGGCAACATTCAACTGCACCATCCCGGTTGTCATGGAATTCAAAAGTACGCCGGAAATAAGTTGTGAAAGCGGGTGTCGAAAGATGCCTTGGCAGAGGCCTGAGCTGTATGCAGGGAAACTTGCACGTACAGTTCTTAGGGGGCTAGGCGCGGGCAACCGCGCTTGGCTACCCGGCGATGCTGGTTCTTCTCACGAGCGCAAGGGCGGCTTCAGACCAAACACAAGGAGACACGTTATGAAAACTTCGCAAAAACGATCTTGAGAGAGTCCGGACATGAAGCATGACACGCACCGTAGCAACGGTTGCCTAGAGGGAGAACCTGTCTCGTGATGGTCAGCAGTTATCCACGGTCGGCCGGCGTCGTGGTCGAAACGATCCACCGTTGAGACTTACTGATACGCCGCCCTCAGGAAATTCTCGTGCCTATGGAAGGAAAGCAACGAAAACCGATCCCGATGGCACGGAAAATGGAATGAACGCCTCCCACCGGAGATATTAATGCGATCAAGCTGAGGGAACGCCAATGGGCAACTCTGGAATCTGGATCCCGTCATGGACCATTGGGACGCTGCGCCCTATTCCATGTCGCAATTGCACAAGTGCATCGCCGAAACCTGCCTTATGCCCACGATAGGGATCGCCCTTCAGAGTGCGCTGGCGGACATCCAGGACCGCTGGGTCACTCTTTTGCACAACGACTTCCCGGTAAGTTCGATCTCCGACTCATTACGGGCGTCTTTGAGCCCGTAAATGCGCGCCTGTTTGAGGGGCTGGCATTTTCAATTTTGGAGCCAGCAGAGAGCGATGCTCTCAATGAATACGACCGCTACGTCGGGATGGATGTCTATGCGCGCGCACAGACGGGACTGATCTATGGCCTCGGCATAACTGAGATACGACTCGATAAGCGTGGCTCCCGTCAACCGTCGCGCTCTGAAACGCTGCTTGGAACTAACAGAGACCTTTCTTGCGGCTGAGAAACTTCTTTGTGGGAAACTGAAATCATCTTCAACATCCCATCGCTAGCCGCCGCAGACGATGTTCTGCTGATCCTGCTTGTTGCCGCTGTGGACGTTGTCTTCGGCGCACTGGTACAAGCGCTCTAAATATTGCGGGAATGGTTGAAGGCAGCCGGCGCGTAACGCGCCGATGACTGCCACCCGCTTCGTCTCGTTGATTGTCCGGCCGATCATCAATGCCCGGCGCGACGGGGCGGCCAGGGAACGCGATACCGCCACCCGGGAAAATTCACCGAAATTCCGCAGATGCGACTGCCACGTGGCCGCGACTCGCCTGTCTGATACCTTCATCGCGGCGCGCCAGGCACCGAGACACCATCAACAAACCATGTTGCTCAGGGCGAGGCGCGACGTGGCCGCGGCCAAAGCTTTCTCCAACAAGGCCATCAGGCATCAGGGCCAGTCGCCGGAGACCATCACGCTGGACGGCTATGGTGCCTCGCACCGCGCGGTGCGCGAGATGAAGACCGATGGCCTGCTGCCTGAAGACACAAAGGTCCGGTCGTCGAAATATCTGAACAACGTGATCGAGGTGCGACACGAGGTCGCTTACAGAAGTTGTTCTCCCTTCTCGCCGTATCGAAGGAGAGAACCACCGGTGTCACCCGGTGAATCCAGGGGCCTGAATCAAGAGCGGCTCTGACAACGTAACGAAGCGCCGCAAGGCGCGGGGTATCAATCGCGAGAGGCGTACCCTTCTGGCAGCCATACGCCGGATGAGTGCCAGATAGTCGGTATGGTGAAAACATTTGAATCTGCAGTAGGGTCGTTACGTTGAACGAGCGGAAATGGCTATTGCGCTCGAACCAAAACGGTACTGGAGGTGGGAACAGCGTCTTTCGATTACGCGTTCGTGACCCGCATACCTCCCGGCCCAGAGCAGGCACCTAACCCGACGTACTTCCATAAGCGGAACGTGGAAACCCCGTATCGCTCCCTTCGGGACAGCAGGCTGCGAGGTCTGCCCATGGCGGTGCGGGCACAGGATCGGGGAAAAAGCGAATGCCCGGCTGTAATGGACGGGATACGGGTTGCAACATCACCCGACGCGAAAGCGGGCAGACTTCCTCGTGGTCTCTCCTCACCAGAGAGTTTGCAGAACCATCTAAACGGAAGGAAAGCAAATGAGCGCAGCAACACGGGCGCGTGCACCTTCGGGCGTGGCGTGGAACGGCATCAATTGGGCCGATGTTCAACGTCAGGTAAGGAGGCTGCAATCGCGTATGGTGAAGGCGGTACAGGCCGGCCGCCATAACAGGGTGAAAGCACTGCAATGGCTGCTGACCCATTCGTTCAGCGGCCGTGCATTAGCCGTGAAGCGGGTGACTGAAAACAAAGGCAGGAACACCCCCGGTGTGGACAAGGTAACGTGGAAAACACCGGCGGCAAAGGCCAACGCGATTGCGTCGTTGAAGAGGCGGGATTATTCGCCCCTTCCACTTCGGAGAGTTTTTATTCTGAAGAAAAACGGCAAGACGAGGCCGCTCGGCATACCCGTGATGAAATGCCGCGCCATGCAGGCGTTACATCTGCTGGCGTTGGAACCCGTTGCGGAAACCACCGCCGATCTGAATTCTTATGGGTTCAGACCGGAACGCTCTACTGCTGACGCTGGAGGACAATGCTTCATTTCTCTGGCAAAAAAGGCGAGTGCGGAATGGGTGCTGGAGGCCGACATCCAAGGCTGTTTCGACAAAATTTCCCACGACTGGATGATCGCCAATATCCCCACGGACAAGGTGATTCTAAAGAAGTGGCTCAAAGCGGGATACGTGTATCAAAACGAACTCTTCCCCACTGACGCCGGCACCCCGCAAGGGGGAATTATTTCCCCGGTGGCAGCCAACATGACGCTCGATGGCCTCGAAGCTATGCTCGCGGAAAAATTCCCGCGAGCGAAGCAGAGAGGACTGAAAATGAACATGGTGCGTTACGCGGACGACTTCATTATTACCGGCCACTCGAAGGAGTGGCTGGAACATGAAGTCAGGCCGGCAGTAGCTGAATTCCTGGCGGAACGCGGGCTGGTCCTATCACCAGAAAAGACCAGGATAACGCACATCAAGGATGGGTTTGATTTCCTCGGATGGAACATTCGCAAGTACAACGGCAAGCTACTGATGAAGCCGTCGAAAGCGAACGTCAAGGCACATCTTGACAAAATTCGTGAAATCATCAAGGCCAACAAGACGGCTAAACAGGCGAACCTGGTAAAGCTGCTCAATCCTGTTTTACGAGGATGGGCGAATTACCATAGCCATGTCGTCGCCAAGAAAGCCTTCGATCGGGTTGATCACGAGGTCTGGTCAATGCTATGGCGATGGGCGGCCAGAAGGCACCCTAAAAAAGGCGCCCGATGGATAAAAAGCAAATACTTCAGGGCCAAAGGTCTGCGGGATTGGGTATTTGCCGCCACAGAAAAAAAAGAGGATGGCACGACAAGAGAGGTCACCTTGCTGAAGGAATCGGCCACGCCAATAAAACGGCACATCAAGATCCGAGCGGGCGCAAATCCGCACGATCCGCAATGGGCACCATACTTCGAATCCCGATGGGGCCAGAAGATGCTGAACTCGACGCGCGGTCGCCGTAAGCTGTACCGTGTCTGGGTAAGGCAAGATGGCATGTGTTCCAACTGTCAGCAGCCCATCACAATGAACACCCGCTGGGATGTTACGCATATTGTGAAGCAAACTGACGGCGGCACGGATGCAGCAAGCAACCTCCAGGTTAACCATCTCAATTGCCGTAGAAATCCGCAGTACGCCGGAAAATGAAGTTGTACTACCGGGTGTCGACAGATGCCTTTGCAGAGGCTTGAGCCGTATGCTCCTAAAGGCGCACGTACGGTTCTTAGGGGGCAGCAGCGCAGCAATGCGCTGCTGCTACCCGACCAGGACCATCGCCACATCAGGTCCAGAACGAATGTGATGCTCGGTTTCAAACGGTTCAGGAGCGCCGCGACCACGATTTCAGGCATCGAGCTGACGCATCGAATTCGCAAGGGCCAGTTCGATCTCGCGAAGCCCGGCCTCAAGGATGCCGCTGCGCCCGTCGTATGGAATGCTGTCCTGTCCACTCGATAAGGTTTCCTGCCTATATGAAACTTCTCAACCGGCTTACCTATTTGCAGCAGAACCCGAAAAAGAAGGCCCGGAATCGCTTCCGGGCCCGAGAAAGGTGGTCATGGCATGGCTCATTCGGCTCGAAACGTGACTGAGCCGAACTTCGCCAGCGGTATTAACCACCTGCGTGGTCAAACCAACGAAACAGCCCGACAAGCGGGCGTCTCGAACGTCAGAAACGGAATTCCGCTACCGCCCTGTCTGCACGAAAATTAGCAGCCTCTCCTTAAGGGCAGCTTATGCAGTGACGAAACGCTCCGAAAGGTCGCGCCTTCGGCATTGGTCAGAAAACGGCGCTTCGCATGTTGCCCCCAGTATTGAGCTTTGGCTACGGACAACGTGCCATTGTCCGGAACTGCGCAATCCTGGTGCACTGCATCGGTCACGAGCACGCCATCCTCGGAACGAACTTACAGTCGCTCAGGGCCCCGCCTTTTCGTCCGCGGCCTCCAGCCTTCACGACAGGTGCCGCTGATCGCCTGGAGGACGGCGAGTCTCATTGGCAGTTCGACGATGCACCGTGTTTTCTCCATGCAGCATGGGTGTTCTGCGCCAGGTTGACGGCGGACGGTTATTTATTCGCAGTACTCGATGCGGTGACGCTTGACTGGCGCAGCACATACGGAGTTGATCCACAGCGAATGGCAGGCGTCTGACCGACGGTCAATTTCAGGCTGGTTGGAGCGAGAATTCCGCGGCTCGTTGGTTGTGCGCCTCGCCGCTCGATTCACGCAACTTGATTAATGTTCATGTGGGAAACTGGAAGAACTCCGAGGAATATGCCTGGCCCATGCCTTCCGATAACACATCAAACGCGTCTATGGATATCTCGACCACGTTTTCGCCATCTGCAGTCATGACGCCCGCACTATCGCGAATACCTTTCCGGATCCAGCATCTGAAATCCCGATCCATACAGATCATATTGTCCGGCTCGCTTTTGAGCACATCACGTGCCTCTTTCACAGAGCAAATCATCGCCATATCTTTCATTGCCTGACCACCTGTGCATCCCAACCCACGATTTCCGTTGGACTGGATGTACGTTGCCCGGTTCACCCGCGCGAATACCCCTTATCTTGGCAGTGGGTTCGGCAAACTGTAATAACGTCCCGGCGGCATCATCTGTAGACTTGGGACGGTCGACCCAGCAGCGCCGGAGGCGGCCCGAGATGCGCTCGCAGCAACGGGCGCGGGAACAACTATACTGGACTGTCCGCCCGCTTCGGACGCCGGTGTGCTGATGCCGGACGAGTCCGCGTCGGAACCCGGGTCGTCTTTATAGACCGGCGGCGCCGGATTGCCGTCGGAGATCAGGTACTGGCGACGCTGCAGATACGCGTCCCGCACGAATGAATACTTGTCAAGGGCGGCACCCGCCAGGAGGTCGCCTGCTCCGAGCAGCGATGCGCGCAAGCTGACCACCCGCACCCCATAAAGGGTCGTGCGGACCCAGATCGGCTGGACGAACGTTGTCAGATCGCCTTCGAATTCGACGAGCATCCCCGCGGTATCACGCACGGTGCTTGGACCGAGCAGCGGCAGAACGAGATACGGCCCCGGCGGCACGCCATAGTGGCCGAGCGTCAGTCCAAAGTCGGCCGTGTGCTTTGGCAGCCTCGCTATCGTCGCGACGTCGAACAGGCCACCGACACCAAAGACTGTATTGATGGCAACGCGCATGACATCCTCGACGCCATCGGTAATCTTCAGCTGCAGCAGATCGTTGGCAGCCGTGTACACGTCGCCGATGTTTGAAAAGAAGTTCGTAACACTGCCCTGCACCGGCTGCGGAAGCGCCCATACATACGCCTGTGCCACTGGCTTCAAGGCATACTGGTCGACCTTGTCATTAAGCGTGAAGACAGTGCGATTGAGTCCTTCGAGCGGATCGCCTTTCGTCGGCGTCTTTACCGTCGCGCAGCCCGCCAGTACAAGTGTTGCCGCCGCCACCATCCCTGTGGCGCGTATCGTCACCATTACTGCTCTCCTGATTTTGCCTCGGGACTAGCCTCCGGCTGGATCCTTGACAATGCGAAACATTCAATACACCGCAGGCATACCTGGCGGACGATGTTTGAAGCGTCGGTGCACCCAGTAATATTGCTCGGGGAATCTCACGATCTGTTCCTCAAGAAATTCATTCATGCGACGCGCGTCGGCAATGTCACTCCCTGACGGGAAATCGGTTAGCGGCCTGAAGATCTTCAACTTATAGCCTTGGTAATCCGGAAGCACTTCAGTTACGAATGGCACAACCCGCGCGTGCCCCAGTCTTGCGAGCCGCGAAACGGCCGTCAGCGTACAGGCGGGAACGCCAAAGAACGGGACAAACACAGAGTTGTCGACGCCCTGATCCATATCGGCCGCGAGCATAACGGGTTTGCCCGAACGCAGCAATCCCACAATCCTTCTGGCGCTCGTCGCGCGCTCGATCATCTCTGCGCCAAACCTGCCGCGTTGTCGCCTGGCCAGGTCGCACATCCGGGCATCTGACATACGGGTGTAAAGCGAGGCAACCGGGAAATGTGTCGAGTAGAGCATGCAGCCGACCTCAATGCCCACAAAATGAAAGCCCATAAAGATGGTAGGTGGAGCATTCTTGTCATCGAGATCAATTTCACTTTCAATCTGCACACAATCCCTGATCGACTGCGCGCTGCCAAACCACTGAATGCCCCGTTCAAGATAGCTGCGAACTACATGCCGAAAGTGTTCTCTCGCAAGCTCGTCGTGTTCACGCGTAGTCTTCTCCGGGAAGCAGAGACGAAGGTTCACGAGGACCACATGTTTGCGACGACTGGGAAGGGTATAAAGCGCTCCCCCAAGTGCACTGCCGAGCCTCGCGACAAACGTGTAAGGAAGCATGGACAATATGCGGAGCAACGCTACCATGAGCGCAAAGCCAAGTTTTTTCAAAAGTTTCCCTACCCAGGATGCGCCATGACTCGGCGAGGAGAAGCCCTCCTTGGACAGCCCCGCACCACGAGCACCCGCTCCGATGCACCCGAGCCTCAGTTGAACGTTTCCGTTCGCGAAATCAATCGACAACCATACAACGTAGGAGCAAGTGACTGGTTACCGACACGACATACAGTGTTACTGAGTCTGACGCGCGACGCAGTCGATCGTGAGACACACGACAGAGACGCTGTGCGACGTGCTTTGGATCCTGCAACCAATTGAATGAATGATGCTGCAACGGCGCGAAAGCGCGCGGACATGTCCGATGCGTGGCAACCTCACCCGCGATCAGAAATCTCCACGATCGACGTGCGTGGCCGCGTCACGCGATTGACTACCGGCATCCGCGCCCCGCGCCACACGACGTGCGAGCCGAACGCCGCGCTCAACCACTGCAGCGCCAGCAAGGTGTCGCGCAATGGCACGAGCGGCAGGTCGCGCCAGAAGCTGCTCGAATAGCGGGCGCTGCGCGCATGCAACAGAATGCGCGCACTGACACCCGTAACCGTGCTAGTCGACAGCGTTAACAACATGAAAGGATGTGCAGTGGCGCCATCGCCGTTGCTCATCCCGAGCAGCAGCGCCGAGCCGATCACCAGCCAGGGGGACGTGAAGGTGATGAACAGGAACGCGAAGCCAGACGGATTCACTGAGCGGATCGTACGCAGCCAGCGCATCTCGCGCAGCCACAACGTGGTGAAGGTCGGTTCGATCACGTCCGTGTCGACCATCACGGGCGACAACACGGTATTGAACCCAAGAGTCCGCGCGTGCTCGGCCAGCCAGTAGTCGTCGGCAAGGCAGTCTTTCAGCGCCTCGAAGCCGCCAATCCCTTCAAGTGTGGAACGGCGCAGCGCCAGCGTCGCGCCAAAGCCGAAGCGGCGCGAGCCTCCCGCGTGCGCGACGCGCACCGACGGCGCGAACCATTCGTTGATAAAGAGTGCCCCGACGCGCGGCCAGAAACCGCCGACGCTCTGCGCGCGATACAGGCAGGTCACGACGCCGATGTCGGGGTCGGCGAGCGGTGCGGTCACGGTATCAAGGTAATCCGGTTTGACGGCAATGTCGCTATCGGCCAGGACGACGATAGCATGCCGTGCCCTCTCGAGCATATTGATCAGGTTGCTGACCTTCAGGTTGCTGCCGTGCACGCGCGAGTCGACGACCAGTTCAATGTCGCGATGCGAATAGGCGGCCTGCAAACGCCGCACCACCGCGATGGCCGGATCAACCGGCGAAGACACGCCGAATAGCAACTGGAAGCACGGATGCGCCTGCTCGCAGAACGTCACGAGGTTTTCATACAGACGCGGCTCAATCCCGCACAACGGCTTAAGCACGCTAACGGAGGACCAGCCTGGCTGCCGGGCACAGGTGCGCTTGCTAAAAAAAGGCATCGCAACGGCGGCTATGCCCGCGTAGATTGTAGCAACAGAGCACAGCAGAACCAGCGGCCACTCAAATATATGAAGCGAATGTACCGTCATTGCTTTCCGCCTCCTGTGGGCTGTGGCACTTTGGGCGTTGAACTGACCAATGGAACTATTGCCGGGACGCTAATTCGCACGTTCATACTCCCATATTTCGCCCACCCGGGCGGCATCGATTTGCCGCAGCACCGGAGCGAAGCATTCGCCAGCAATTCCACACGCAAGCAACACTATTGCGCGAGGTTGCGTGCCGACCTTCCCTTCAATTACAAACAGGATCTCAAGCTCAATTCTCGTGCGTCGATGGCCGGGGCGCAGATACATGGGCGATGTCAGAACCGCTTGGAAAAGCCGATGCTGAAACCCCGCGGAAGCAACTGAACGAATACCGGCGTATCCCACCTTGTGGTCCAATAGCCGACCGCTGTACCCAGCGCCCAACCGGCGAGGACGTCGGTCTGCCAGTGCGCCTGGCTCTTCATTCGCGCGACGGCGTCGTAGGCAGGAAGGACTTCCAGCGCCCAGACCCACGGATCCCGACGGCCATAGTTGACAATGAATGGCGTCACGAAACTCGCCTGCAAGGTGACCTCACCGCTGGGAAAGCTTTGACAGCAGGTTCCCTGAAACCAGCGGTTCGGTCCCTGTCCACTATTGGGCCGAGGACGGCCAAATGTGTATTTCAGGCCCTGCGCCGCGACGGCAGATATCGCTGACGCGTCCATCGCTTGCCAGAACGTATGGCCGAGTTCATTGTCGTTCCCGAGCCAAAGCGCCCCGCCCAGTTCGACGGCCACCACACCGTATTCGAGTCCAAGCTGATACCCGCGGGCCCATATGCCGCTCTGGTCCAGCGCCCATTCATGGTCGATTCCCAGTGGACCACCGCCAGCACGTGCTCCCGCACACACGACTCCTAGAACTGCGGCTGCAATGCAGCATTTGATATTGCCGGTCAAATGCCGGCGTGGCAAAAGTGCTCGAAGGCAGCGCATAACGCCTCCCGGCAGACTATGAACTTGCACACGGACCCTGGATGTTGCTTGATGGGCTGCAAGGATTGACCGAACCTAAGAATTCGGAATGACCGGCGTCGATTGCAGTTCAGGCTTCGTGCGCAGATCTCATCGCTCGATTCGGCGTGAAGCCTCTCAGCGCTCTCGCGGTCAGCTTATCCATTTGCGCGTGCTCGACCGTCTGGGCCACAGAGGGCCGAGGTCATTTCACATCGGTCGGGAACACTCCAAATTGCATCTAGCCGGTTCCCTGCGATCGCTGCACGGACTACGCGCTTGCAACGAATTGCAAAGTTCGACGGTATTAAATAAATCTGTCACGCACCCTACTAGTAATCCACCAAATCAGACAGTCTGCGACTGAATCTCAGGTGCAGGATGACAAGCTGACGTCCTGGACACTCACGTGAGACGGAGATGCTGTGACCCATTGGGCCGATGGGGGTGACGTGGCGATCGGCGACTGCTGAGTGGAACGCGAGTCTGGCCGCCTTTTTGGTTAGCAGCACCAGGCAGATGATGGCTGTAACAGCACCGGTCCGAAAGACGGGAGTTTGAAAGGTCTCGTCGGATAAACCGAACACCGCGAGCGCGGCCAGCGCGAGCGCCACGATGAAGACAGACGCCAGTGACGCTGTCATCAGATACGCTCGAAGCATGTCCACGGTGGACGGTTTCATAAGGCTGTCCAACGATGTCAATGTCAACAATCTCGAAGACGCTTCCGCAGGCCTTCACCTATCGCGCAGCGGCAGCGCGGCGCTCCAACTCTATGTGCCCTTCTACAGTAACAAACTCTTTCGCAGATGCTACCCCGCGGTCCTGAAGGAAACCTTAACCAAATCAGCGTAACGTGCATCAAACCGAGAAAGGCCGCTAAACTCGTATTGGCCGGCAGACAAACAATGAAAGTGAAAGACGCCGTCGATGACGATACCTTGGGGTACCCCCTCTTATGCGCACTCTCCTTGTTGAAGACGACGATCTGATTGGTAACGGTGTTGAAGCAGGACTTCGTCAGGCGGCATTCACTGTTGACTGGGCGCGCGACGGCCGGGAGGCGCAACTTGCTTTGGGTACCACGAAATATGCTCTGGTCGTTCTCGATCTCGGCCTTCCCAAGATGTCGGGCGCAGAAATCCTGGCATGGTTACGGGATTGCGCAAACGATGTGCCCGTCCTCGTGCTCACCGCGAGGGGCAATGTGGTCGATCGGGTCGGCACGTTAGAAGCAGGCGCTGACGATTATCTCGGCAAGCCTTTCGATCTCTCTGAACTCGTAGCCCGCTGCCGCGCACTGTTGCGCCGGTCACAGGGACGTAGCGTCGAAGTCATGCGGTATCACGATATCGTTGTCGACGCAGCTTCAAAAACTGTCCTGCGTGATGGTGCGCGCGTTCCGTTGACCGCTCGCGAGTGGGCGGTGTTACTCCAGTTGCTTTCCCATCAGGGCGTCCCACAGTCGAAATCGCGTCTTGAGGAGAGTGTATATCGATGGCAGGAGGAGATAGAGAGCAACGCGATTGAGGTGCATGTCTCCAACCTGCGCAAAAAGCTTGGTGCGGATCTGATCAGGACAGTCCGGGGGATTGGCTACCTTATGGACAAGAAATGATAATGGGTGCGCCGGGAGACCGGCAAGGAGTAGATGGTGAAAGTCCATTACGATGAAGGTGTAGCGAACCACATCGGCCCCGAGCCGTGCGCAGGCGCCCGCGAGGGTGTCGGCGAAGCGTCGGTAGGGGAGCGTGCAGGCCAGCCATTGAGCCGCGATATCTTTAACGTCTCAGGTGCCGACGTCGTCCATTTGGCGGAAGGCAACACGGAGGGGCGCGCCATCGCAAGTGCCTCGACGACTTGGCGCGGTCGCAGACCCTGGCATGCACGGACGATCCTTGTGCGGGAACCGGGAGATCTCTCGTCTGGCCTGTCGCAGCACGGGCAGGTCCGCATCGGGAAGGCGAGGAGCCGTAGCCGATGATGGACGGACGTGAGAAGTCAGACTCCGCCGTAGTAGCGACGAAGCCTGCGAACAACGCCGGGAAACCGGCTGCGGAGTGGGCGGAGCCAAGGGCGGGGACCAAGGGGAGCACGGGTCAGTCCAACACGTGCCGGGCACAGAACCGGGAAAGCGTGTCACACGGGCTGGAACGTGTACGGCAGGCAGCAAGGCAGCGGAAGAAGGAGCGGTTCACTGCGTTGCTGCACTATGTCACTATCGACCGGCTGCGGGAGTCATTCCGTGCGCTTAAGCGCATGGCGGCTCCGGGTGTGGACGGTATGACATGGCAGTACTTCGAGGCGGCGCTGGAGGAGAATCTCCAGCGCCTGCACGCACAGGTACAGAGCGGCGCGTACCGGGCGTTGCCCGTTCGGCGGCAGTACATACCCAAGCCGGATGGCAAACAGCGCCCGCTGGGAATTGCCGCGCTGGAGGATAAAATCGTCCAGCGCGCGGTGGTTGAAGTTCTCAACGCTATCTACGAAGAAGATTTTCTTGGCTTCTCGTACGGGTTTCGGCCCGGGCGCAGTCAACATGATGCGATGGATGCGTTGTCAACCGCCATCGATCGCACCTCGGTGAACTGGATACTGGACGCCGATATTCGGAACTTCTTTGACGGACTGAGCCAGGAATGGCTAGTCCGTTTTCTGGAGAACCGGATCGGCGATCAGCGCATCATCCGCCTTGTGCGCAAGTGGCTCAAGGCGGGCGTTCTGGAGGATGGAGAGCTTAGCGTCAGTGAAACCGGTACACCGCAAGGGGCAGTGGCCTCGCCGCTGCTCGCGAACGTGTACCTGCACTACGTGTTTGATCTCTGGGCGCAGCAGTGGCGACGGCGAGAAGCCAAAGGCAACGTAATCATCTCGCGGTACGCGGATGATATCGTGGTCGGTTTCGAACACGAAGCAGACGCGAGGCGCTTCTGGGACGCGATGCGAGCGAGGTTGGCGAAGTTCGAGCTTGCGCTGCACCCGGACAAGACGAGACTGCTGGAGTTTGGGCGCTATGCAGCGCACAGGCGAAAGCATCAGGGTCTTGGTCGGCCAGAGACGTTCACCTTTCTGGGCTTCATCTTCATCTGCGGGCGTTCACGCCGCGGCGCCTTCCAGCTACAGCGGAAGACTCGCGGAGATCGCATGCGGGCGAAGCTCAGACAGATCAAGGACGCACTCCGTCGGCGTATGCACGAGTCAATTCCAGAGCAAGGGAAGTGGCTCAAACAGGTCGTTCAGGGGTACTTCGCATATCATGCGGTGCCCACGAACTTCCGCGCGCTTTGTGCTTTTCGCCACCACGTCCGATCCCTCTGGATGCGCGCGCTACGGCGGCGTAGTCAGAAAGACCGCACGTCATGGACGCGGATGACGCACATCGCAGACGCATGGCTCCCGCATCCTCGCATACTTCACCCGTGGCCGAACCAGCGATTTGCCGTCAAGCACCCGAGGTAGGAGCCGTATGCCCGAATTGGGCACGTACGGATCTGTGCGGGGGGTGCCCGGTAACGGGCATCCCTACCGCGATCATCGGTACGATGTCGCCTGATGGTGCTGGTGTTTGGGGCTCTGTCAGGTTGATGCTGAGGCGGCGGTAAAATGCCGTGATGAAGAAGAGAAAATCCCTTTATCACGGTCACCGTTTCCCAGCCGAGGTCATCAGTTGCGCTGTGCGCTGGTATTGATATGACTTTGCGTGTCAATCGCGAAATTGGTTTCCAGGTTGCATCGACGCATGAATTTCCTGAGGGCGGCGCAGCAGTAAGTCTCGACGGTGGATCACACTGACATCCGCGGGTTGGATACCGCATTACAGAGGTCCGCCTCATGAGCCTGCCGCTAACTTCCGCCGCAAGTTGGTGATGCCCGTTGCGTAATACCATCGCGGGTTGCTCGGATGCCGGGCTGCGCCGCCTTCAGGAAACTCCTTCCGTTGTTCGGGAAATCACACACAGGCCGCGGGCGGTTTGCTGCGAGGTATTGCAAGCGCCATGGCCAGTCGACTGATGTCCCAGATGAACGCCGCCAGTTCGCGGGCAATAGCCACGACCGTGATGTTGATGGGCTTGCCTCGCGCGGTCAGCCGGCGGAATCGTCGGCACAGCCGCACCTGGGCGTCCCAGGCGCGGTCGATGATGGCCTTGGGCAGACCTTCGAGACGGGCCTGGATTTCCGGACTGACGCGGGCAGGATGGCGGTAACTCCAGGCCGCTTCGACCAGCAGTCTTCGGGCGTAGCTGTTGCCGGTTTTGGTAATGCTGCCCTGGCGGCGTTTGCCTCCCGATGAATGCTCGGATGGCGTTACGCCGAGCCAGGCCATCAGCTGACGCGGGTGTTCGAAGCGGGACAGGTCGCCCACTTCTGAAATCATCCCGACGGCGGTAACGAACTGGACGCCCCGCATGGCCTGCAGGGCCAGCACTACCGGATAGAAGCGCCAGGAGATCACCGCTTCGCGTACGGCTGTTTCGAGACGGGCGCACTGCGCAAGCCGGTCCTCGATCGTGCGCCGGTGTTCGTCAAAGGCAAGGTGCTGCCAGGCGCTGGGAAACGAACAGCGGCCCAGCCAGCGACGGTGCGCCTCGCCCCAGTTTGCGCTACCGGTATAACGGACGCCATGCGCGAGCAGGAACGACTTCAGTCGATGCCGTGCACGTCGCAGATCCTCGCGGGCAGCCGCCCACGCGCGGGCGAGATCCCGGAATGCCTCGTCTTCAATGCCGGGCACGTACACGGCCGACAGGTCGTCGGCGCGCAGCGAGCGCGCCAGCTTGATGGCATCACGCCGGTCGGTCTTTACGCGCTCGCCCGGCTTGCGCGGGATCAGTGAAGGTGCGCAGACCATGCAGTCGAAGCCCTTCTGGACGAGCTGACGGTACAGCCCGTAACCACATGGACCTGCCTCGTACACGACGCGCACGTGCGGCGCCTTGGATTGCAGGCGTGTGCACAGGCGATCGATGTCGGCCCCGGTCGTACCGGTCTTGCCCAGCAGCTCGATCTCGCCCGCGTCGATCGCGTAGGCGACCGTGATCGAGTCCTTGTGAAGATCCAGTCCAACGTACACCGTGCTATCGTTTCGCATGCTGGCCTCCGTGGAGGAAATCGCCGGGGCATGGCCCAGTCCACGCCCGTGCGGCTCTGACAGCAATGCTAACCCGCGTTCAGTTTCCCCACGGCGGGCCAGCCCTTGCCTCACGCAAAGTCATACTGCCTTCCGGTTCAGCCTGAGCCTGCGCGACATCGAGGAGTTGTTGCTTGAGCGTGGTGTCGTGGTCACGTACGAAACGATTCGTTGCTGGTGCGACAAGTTCGGCGCTGGATTCGCTCAGTGCGCGAAAGCGGCGCGGCGCAAGCCGGGCAGCACATGGCATCTGGACGAAATGTTCGTGACGCTGCGCGGTGAGCCGTATCTGTTGTGGCGAGCGGTCGATGAGCATGGCGCTGAACTCGACGTGCTGGTGCAGAAGCGGCGCGACAAGGCTGCGGCAAAGCGCTTCTTCCGGAGGGTGTTGCGTTCAAACCCGGTGCCGCGCAAGATCGTTACCGACCAGCTGCGCAGCTATCCGGCGGCGAAGGCTGACATTCCCGAGCTCGCTCATGTGAAGCATGTCTTCGTCAAAGCGGCTGCACGTGTGAACAACCGTGCCGAGAACAGCCACCAGCCGACCCGCAGGCGCGAACGCCAGATGTGCGGCTTTCGCGAGGCGCGTCGTACGCAGGCGTTTCTCTCATGCTTTGGCCCGATCCGGCAGCACTTCGCGTTGCCCAGACATCGGATGAACGCGGCATGTCATCGTGCCGTACTTAAGGAACGTTTCGCCACATGGCATGATTGGACTGTCACTGCCGCGGGCGATAAGGTTATCTAATAAGGATAACTACGCGTAGGTCACACAGGTACTCTACGCCCGTCAACCTGACAGAGCCGTTGCGATCAGTGGCTACGCTCAACCCGAAGACGTGCAAAAGGCGCTCGATTCCGGGTTTGACGCGCATTTCGCGAAGCCACTCGATATGCTTCGAATTGCGCAGCTTTTTACCGGCGATGATTTTCGCGATGGCTAAAGGTATGCTCGTGCGCCATAGCCCTCGCGGAGGCGCACTCCTGGCGGGTGAGCGTCACGCTGTTTGAAGCCGAATTTTTCATTCGAACACGCGCTTCGTCGACGACGCCATAAATGACCGAGCGTCCGCTTTCGATCAATCGACCGTCCCTTGTGGGTCGACTTCGGCCGGTGCCGTTAAGATTGGCCACCCCGACCACGCTACGGCTTCCCCGCGGTGCTAGACTCAAGATCAGCTCGCCAAGATCTCGGAGGTTGGAATGACCAGCGCTTACGTTGTCAGAACCGGCGAAAAATTTTTCTGCAGCGCGGAGGACGGTGACATCGGGCTCGCGCCGGAGGTAAAAGAAGCAAAACGCTTTCTCTCGCGTGAAGAAGCCGAAGAAGCGGCGAACGAGCACGCTGATCCCGAGTATGAAATCGTCACTGTGGACATCGCGGAACGTTGACTCAAAGTCGTTTCGCCACGTATGCTGAACGTCTGATCTCCGCTGGAGATCACAATCCCTCAACGATGTCTCGCTGACATCATCCCCGAGCGGCGGTATGGGCGTGTAGCGCCGACGTAGTCGACGACCACCGGAAAGGAGTCTCCCTTGCGCGAGTCCTAGTACAGGGTTGACCGCGTAGCGCTGTCATATTGCAACAGACGTGAGCCAGACAGTCTGCTTCGACGTCGCCGCGCCGCCGGCTCAGTAGTTCCGACCGGAATCCGCTGCCAATCACGCGGACAGTGGTCCGCGCCCTGCTATTCACCTGACATATCCTCACGCGCCTGTAGGCGCCGGCAGGCTGTGCCACCACGTGCGCGAGTGCTACTTCCGCATTCAAAAAGTCCCCAATTTTCCCCGAAAAGACGAGTACAAGGCCCAGGAACCCGACGGTTACGGCTACAGCTGGTTCTGCAAGCATTACGAGCGCTGGGCGGCGTCGCTGCCGGTCACGCTGCGCCAACCACACGTGCCTGGCGAGAAGCTGTTCTACTGCCCGGACGCCATGGCTGAGGTGCAGGAAGGGTTGTCTGAAACGACGGCGGCTCCATCATTCGCGCGCATTGCCTCTTCCATTTTCGCGAAGGACATCGGACGTCCCGTCAGAAAGCCCTGAACGACATCACATCCTGCCTCGCATAGCCAGGCGAGTTGAGCAGGGTACTCAACGCCTTCGGCAACGACCGCGAGTCCAAAGCTGTGCGCCATCGAGATAATGGCGGTCACGATCGGCTGCCCCGCATGCGGGAGTGCCTTAACGAAGCTTCGGTCAATTTTGAGCTGGTTTAGTGGAAAGGACTGCAGATACGCCAGTGACGAATAGCCCGTACCAAAGTCGTCGATCGACAGGCGGATACCGTGGGTGCGCAGTTGCCGCATTACGTTCACCGCGACGGCCATGTTCGCCATGAGCAGGCTTTCGGTAAGCTCGAGTTCGAGCATGCACGCGGCTAGGCCACTTTCCCTTAGAGCCTCAAGAACATCGGACTGAAATCCGGGCTCTCGAAGCTGCCTCGCGGAGACGTTCACGGACACGCTTATGGCATTACCTGCGCGGACGTTCCACCGGGCGGCATCGCGGCAGGCGCGCCGCATGACCCAATTCCCAAGCGCAACAATGAGATCGCTGTTCTCCGCGATCGGGATGAATTCCGCTGGCGGAATATTGCCTTCCGATGGATGGGTCCACCGCGCGAGAGCCTCTGCGCCTACCAGCCGTCCCGTTTGGCAGTCGTATTGCGGCTGATAGGCCAACTCAAGCGCGTCGCCCTCAATTGCTTCACGCAGATCGCGCTCAAGCCGTGCGCGTCGCTGCGCGTCCTTCGTCATCTGTGGCTTGAACTCGACGGCGAGATTCTTTCCGCTGTTTTTAGCAGCATACAACGCGATGTCCGCGCTGCTAACGAGCGATGCAACGTCAGTTGCATCGTCAGGGAATCGACTGAACCCGACGCTTGCCGTGACGAGAACGTTGCCGCCAGACAGTTCAAACGGTCTGGCCAGCATGCTGGTGATGCGTTCGGCAGTGTGACGGCTTCCGGTGCGGTCTGCGTCGTCGACCGCGAGCACCGCAAATTCGTCACCTCCGATGCGGCTGACGACGTCTGTCGAGCGAACTGCATCCCGTAGCGCGACTGCGACGGAACGGAGCAGTTCGTCTCCGGCGCCGTGCCCCAAGGTGTCGTTGACAGTCTTGAAGTTATCAAGGTCAATCAGGATCAGCGTCACATGCTCGCAGTCCTCGCGCCCCGGTCGTAAGCGGGTCGCCAATTCGTCGTAGAATGCCCGGCGGTTTGGCAGGTCTGTCAGGGGGTCTGTATTCGCGAGATATTCGAGTTCCTTCTCGGCCTCGAAGACACGCGCTTTCATGCGTGACGTGACGACGGACGATACCCAGAGCGCGCATATGCAGGCCGCCATCAGAAAACCGGCATATTGCCAAAGCT
Source organism: Paraburkholderia sp. RL17-337-BIB-A (assembly GCF_046025895.1). Classification (NCBI taxonomy): domain Bacteria; kingdom Pseudomonadati; phylum Pseudomonadota; class Betaproteobacteria; order Burkholderiales; family Burkholderiaceae; genus Paraburkholderia; species Paraburkholderia sp. RL17-337-BIB-A. The sequence continues at coordinate 703,378 of NZ_JARESY010000003.1, forward strand.
CGCGGACCATGCCTTCGGTACTCGCCACAAGTACAACTGTACCCAGAGCCTGACCGTCGTGGACGACGGGGTTGGCGACAAAGACATCGTTCAGGGAAAAGCGCTCCTGTCTCAATGCGCTGGCAAGCGTCGCTTCGTTAGCCTCATACGCAGAGAGTCCCGCTCTGAAATAGCGTGCATGGACGCCCCCCTTCGCGTTGAACACTGCAACACTCTCAACGTATGGCACGTTGCTGAGTGTATGAAGGATCTCGCTCGTGGCCTGCACATCGTGAAACATCAACGACGCTGGGATATTTGCCGAGACCATCGCCGCCTGCAGACGCGCGTCCGCGGCGAGCGCGGCGCGTAACGAAAACGCCTGGTAGGCCACCAGCCCTGCGCTGGAAATCAGCAGGGCGATTGCGATGCCGACAATATTCACGCGTCCCAAGGCGCGCGTAAGACTTGGTGCCTGTTCGTCGTGGGACGTCATGAGACATTCCTTGCAAGGCGAAGCAGCTTGGAGCTGAGCGACAGGTGTCGACGCAGCGCCTGCTGATTCTCTATGTCGAAACGGAGATGATCTTCGTCAGTGAAGAGACGGATGACAGCAGTGTGGTCGCTGGCATCGGAGTCGCTGATGACCAGAATGGGCTGGTCCGACGAGAGAACGTCTTTCACCGCATTAGACGATTGCTCCTCTTCCAGCACGATGACATTGCATCTGCCCTGGCCGTTCTTTGTTGGCGTCGGGATGACGGTCCACGCACGGCCGCCAACGGTTCTGCCATCAAGTTTTGCGAGTGCCCCACCAAGGTCACTGTCTTTGTTCACACAGACGAAGAGAGCTGCGTCGGACAAACTTTCTGGCGGCCAGGTGGTGAACTCGGTGAAGTTGAAGATATAAGCCGCCTTCAACGCAGACTCATCTACCTGAGCATGAGCCGATAGGCTTATCAGCGCCCAGATGAAGAAAGTGAGTATGCCTGCGAGGCAGAAGGTGCGGGCGGACGACATTTCAGAACCCGTACACCAGCTTGAGGAGGAATTCCCGGCTTTGCTGCGCGATGACTTCCTGCGTGAAGCCTGGGCCGGCGGGGTCCGTGTACCGCGCGTTGGCGACGTTATAGATTGAAAAGGACACGTCGGCATGCCTGATCAGGCGTGAGCTTCCGACGGTCACATTTCCGAGGCAATAGCCGGCCGCGTGCCCCGCTTCCGCGAGTCGACTGGATACGCACTGAAGCTCCGTGGCTACCCGCGCGGCGTTTGCGAAGACGGGCAGCACGACGTTCAGCTTGAGCAGGTTTCGAGGCGAGTTCTGAAGGACCGCACCGGAGTGATTGTCGCGAGCGATCTGCCATGAGTAACTCGTGCGTATCCTCGCGCCGCTTGAGAATTTCTGTTCATAGCTCAGTTCGGCCCCGTTCGCGTTCGCCCGATTCAGGTTTTCAAAGATGTAAAGTCCGGACGGAGCCGTCGTCTCTGAAATCAGGTCGCGAATGTCATAGTGAAACAGCGAAAGGGTGGCGCGACCTGACGCTCCGATTTGTCGCTCGTAGATGAATTCGTTGGTGGTGATATGTTCGGCTTTGAGCGACGGGTTAGCCAGTTGTCCGCCCACGCCCGGAACCGCATAGTAAAGCTCATACGCGTTGGGCGCCCGGTAGGCTCGCCCATAGATGAGCTTGAACGTATCTTTGGACGTTAGCTTGTATGAGAGCGCCAGTCTCGGGCTGACGTTGCCGCCCGAGACGGTTTCCTGGTCGTAGCGAAGCCCGGCATTCAGCGTAAAACCCGCCGGTAGCTGCAATTCATCTTCGGCATAGACGCCTGCCCGATTGCTGCTGCGCTGGTCGTCCAAAAGTAGCTGATAGGGGTCGACGTTGTAGTTGTACTGGTCGCGCTGGGCGTCGCGTGTGTAGTCCATCCCGAAGACCAGTCTGTTTTCCGGAACGGATGTCAGGCTCGCGTGCACGTCTCCGCCATACCACAGTGCGTGGTCACCGTCGATATTCTCCACCGGGCCGGGCGCGTACAAGCTCGGGCTACGGTAGTCGTAGCGTCCCCAGTACAGTTGCGCCGCGAGCTGCAACCCGTCGTTGACCGAGTGATAGAACGAGCCGTTGATAAAGCTGTGCGTGTCGGTAGTGCTATACGGCGTGTCGAAAATCGCGCCGTACGGAGCGTTCGGCACGCCCTTGGTCCGATTGCCGTAACCCATGCTCAGCCCGAAGTCGCCGTAGGCGAATTTGGCAAGGAAGTCCTGGGCGCGGTCATAATCCAGGCCTTGTGCGACGCCGTTGTTTTGATCCGGTGTGTCGAATTCGGGGTAGTAGAGATCCTGTCCACTCCGGGCGTAGGAACTGGCCGAGAGCACCACATCAGCGCCGTTGCTGCCGTGCCAGCCGTAGCTTGCCCGCGCATGCTTTTGGCCGAAACTGCCTGCGGCCACCGCGACTTGCGCACCTTTGAGCGTCTCTCCCGTTTTGGTAATCACGTTCACGATGCCGAACAGCGCGTTCGAACCATACACCGCAGAGCCCGGGCCTGGGACGTATTCGATACGCTCGACCATGTCCATATCCACCGGGAAATCCGTACCGATCGGGGCCTGGTCGTACACGGCATCATTCATGCGAACGCCGTCGACCAGAAGCAGGAACCGGCTGTTGTAGTCGCCTGGTCGCTGGAAGCCGCGCGCACCGAGATAGGCGTAATCCCGGTCGGAGCTAACGTAAAGCCCGGGCAAGGAGGCCAGGGCATCGGCTAGCGTTCGCCAGCCGAAATCCCGGATGTCCTCGGCCGTGAGGGCTCTGGTGCAAATAGGCAAGTTGGTCGAGAGGTCTTCAATAGGTAGGATACCTCATCGAGCAGACAGGACGGCATTCCAGACTGAGGCCGCAATGGTATCCCTGAGGCCGAGCTTTGCGAGGTTGAACTGACCTTTGCGAATGCGATGAATCAACTCGATGCCTGAAATCGTGACCGCGGCACTCCTGAACCGTTTGAAGCCGAGCATCACGTTGGTTCTGGACTTGATGTTGCGATGGTCCTGTTCTATCGGGTTGTTCAGGTACGTCGAGGATCGGACCTTTGTGTCCTCGGGCAGCAAGCCGTCGGCCTTCATCTCGCGCACCGCGCGATGCGAGGCAGCATAGCCATCGAGCGTGATCGTCTCCGGCGCTTGGCCCTGATGCTTGATGGCTTTGCCGAAAAAGCCTTTTGCCGCGGCCACGTCGCGCTTTGCGCGGAGCATGAAGTCCACTGTCTGGCCGGCCCGGTCCACCGCCCGGTACAGATAGACCCACCTGCCACGGATTTTAAGATACGTTTCGTCAACACGCCATGACCGCCCTGCCGGCGTGCCAAAACGGTTCCAGCGCTTGACGAACTCCGGTGTAAAGCGCTTCACCCAGCGCAGAATCGTGGTGTGGGCCAGCGACAAACCCCGCTCGGCCATCATCTCCACCAGATCACGCAGGCTAAGCTTGTAACGAAGATACCAGCGCACGCACAGAATGATGATCTCTCGATCGAAATGTCGTCCATCGAACAACACATCCATAGTCTTTAACTTGCTCATCGCCGGCCATCAGTTCGTTTGCTTCGACAACTCTAACCGATTTCGCCATTCCTATTTGCACCACAGCCGGTCAGCTCGTCAGTGACTGTCTTGCCGAGCCATTGGGCGCCGTGTTCGAGGATGACCCGCACGGCAACGGCCGTTGTCGTCGCCCTTGATTGTTCTTCGGCCCATGCGGGGTTGCCTGCGCCCGTACAAAGTTGTGCCACGTCGAACACGTCTTTAAATGCAAGGCGATAGCCGGACAACGTCGTGTGCCGGGACGCTACAGGTTCCGGCAACAGAGGTGGCCCCGTTCGTTCGGACAGTTTTTTCGATTTTTAAGTGGAACGCTGGGCGGTCACGCTGCCGTTTTCATCGCGGGCAGCATCGCGAAGTAAGCTTCATCCGGGGTCTTGTCCGACAGACTTGAATGAGGCCTTTGCTGGTTGTACCACGTCAGGTAGTTAGCGATGGACTTGCGTGCCTGGCCGACGGACTCATAAGCCTTCAAATATATCTCTTCGTACTTCACGCTGCGCCACAGTCGTTCGATAAAAACGTTGTCCCGCCAGCTTCCCTTGCCATCCATCGACAAAGCGATTCCGCGCGAGAGGACCGCGTCGGTGAAGACCGTACTGGTGAATTGGCTGCCTTGATCAGTATTGACGATCTCAGGCAATCCATATTTTGCGAATGCTTCTTCGAGCGCTGCTACCGCATGCTCAGCCTCCATCGTGATCGCGACTCGGTGCGCTAAAACACGGCGGCTGGCCCAATCGATCACAGCAGTGAGATAGACGAAGCCGTGTGCCATAGGCACGTATGTCGTGTCCAATGCGTACACCTGGTTGCTGCGCTCGATCTTCCGATCGCGCAGCAGGTACGGCCAGATCTTGTGAGCCAGATGTTTGCGGCTCAAGTTCGGTTTGCGATACAGCGCCTCGATGCCCATTTTGCGCATCAAGGTGCCGACGTGTTTGCGTCCGACCACTATGCCCTCTCGCTTGAGCAGGCGCATCAACATGCGCGCGCCGGCAAACGGATGCTCCAGGTGCAACTCGTCGATGCGGCGCATGAGCGCCAGATCCGCGGCACTGACCGGGCTCGGCGCGTAGTACGCACAGGATCGGCTAATGCCGACCAGCTTGACCTGCCGGGAAACCGGCAGGGGGTGGGCACGATCAATCATTTCTTTGCGCTCAGCAGGCCTGCCTTGCCGAGCGCGCCGGACAAAAAATCATTCTCCAGCGCCAATTGGCCGATCTTTGCGTGAAGCGTCTTCAGATCCACCGGCGGCTCATTGACGGGCGCGCCCGCCGCGCCGAACACATCGGCCGCTCGGTCTTGCAACTGCCGCTTCCATTCCGTGATCTGGTTCGGATGAACCTCAAACTGCTGCGCCAATTCTGCCAGTGTGCGCTCGCCACGTACCGCTGCCAGTGCCACCTTCGCCTTGAACGTCGCTGAGTGCGTGCGCCGGGTTCTCTTCGTCATCGTCTGGTTTCCTTTGTAGGCATTATGCCTATCTCAGAACCCAGCGATTCCACCTAACCGACTGTCCAGATTTCCGGGGCCACCTCTAACACCCCAAAACCGTCCCTCACAAATGCGCCGTGCATACCTGGCTGCAACAGATCGTCTCGTTTCATTCGTCCATCCAGCTCACGTGTGCGGCTATCACCCTCCAACCCTCTGCCACCTTCACCCAGGTTTGCGACTGGCGCCCGATGCGGGATACGTCCGGGCGTGTGAATGTGATGTTCGCGACGGCGAAATCGTGGCCGAATGTAGTGATCGATCGATCCACGATCGTGCGCATCAGCCCTTTGCCGGGGCGCTTTGCGCGAAATTCGCGAATCGCATCGTAGCCTTGCAGATTTTCTGTCGCGCCATAGCGCAGCGTGTGGGGGCTGTTCCAGAAAAGCGCGTCGAGGGTTGCGACGTCGTTAGTGGTCAGCGCCACCTCGTATGTGTCGAACGCCTTTTCGACGGCAGCATACGTGGCCGGATCGTTGATGAGCATGGTGATGTTGGTTGGGCTTTCGATGAGAAGGTTGGACACCTTTAAAAAGTACAGGACTGGAAGTCTACATCCTCCAAACGAACTAAGCCAAAAGACCGACTGTTGGAGAATCAGTTTGAACGTGTTTTTGAGGCTATCGGATACAGGAACGCTCAACACGGTATTGTCACGTTGATGGCAGGGTGAGGGAGAGAGGTGGCCCCGGAAATCTGGACAGTCGGTTAGGTGGAATCGCTGGGTTCTGAGATAGGCATAATGCCTACAAAGGAAACCAGACGATGACGAAGAGAACCCGGCGCACGCACTCAGCGACGTTCAAGGCGAAGGTGGCACTGGCAGCGGTACGTGGCGAGCGCACACTGGCAGAATTGGCGCAGCAGTTTGAGGTTCATCCGAACCAGATCACGGAATGGAAGCGGCAGTTGCAAGACCGAGCGGCCGATGTGTTCGGCGCGGCGGGCGCGCCCGTCAATGAGCCGCCGGTGGATCTGAAGACGCTTCACGCAAAGATCGGCCAATTGGCGCTGGAGAATGATTTTTTGTCCGGCGCGCTCGGCAAGGCAGGCCTGCTGAGCGCAAAGAAATGATTGATCGTGCCCACCCCCTGCCGGTTTCCCGGCAGGTCAAGCTGGTCGGCATTAGCCGATCCTGTGCGTACTACGCGCCGAGCCCGGTCAGTGCCGCGGATCTGGCGCTCATGCGCCGCATCGACGAGTTGCACCTGGAGCATCCGTTTGCCGGCGCGCGCATGTTGATGCGCCTGCTCAAGCGAGAGGGCATAGTGGTCGGACGCAAACACGTCGGCACCTTGATGCGCAAAATGGGCATCGAGGCGCTGTATCGCAAACCGAACTTGAGCCGCAAACATCTGGCTCACAAGATCTGGCCGTACCTGCTGCGCGATCGGAAGATCGAGCGCAGCAACCAGGTGTACGCATTGGACACGACATACGTGCCTATGGCACACGGCTTCGTCTATCTCACTGCTGTGATCGATTGGGCCAGCCGCCGTGTTTTAGCGCACCGAGTCGCGATCACGATGGAGGCTGAGCATGCGGTAGCAGCGCTCGAAGAAGCATTCGCAAAATATGGATTGCCTGAGATCGTCAATACTGATCAAGGCAGCCAATTCACCAGTACGGTCTTCACCGACGCGGTCCTCTCGCGCGGAATCGCTTTGTCGATGGATGGCAAGGGAAGCTGGCGGGACAACGTTTTTATCGAACGACTGTGGCGCAGCGTGAAGTACGAAGAGATATATTTGAAGGCTTATGAGTCCGTCGGCCAGGCACGCAAGTCCATCGCTAACTACCTGACGTGGTACAACCAGCAAAGGCCTCATTCAAGTCTGTCGGACAAGACCCCGGATGAAGCTTACTTCGCGATGCTGCCCGCGATGAAAACGGCAGCGTGACCGCCCAGCGTTCCACTTAAAAATCGAAAAAACTGTCCGAACGAACGGGGCCACCTCTGAGAGGCGGCGACAATCTCCGGCATGAAACGAACCAGTTTGCCGCAGCGCGCGCCAGTCACCGACACCATTTCCTACACCGGCTACCGGTTTCCGCCCGATGTGATCAGCTACGCGGTGTGACTGCACTGGAGCGGTACCCAATTCGTGGATGCCTTAGAAACTGTCAAAAAATAACTTTTACAACTTTGCGCGCGACTTGACGGATGATTTTGTAGATGGAACCGACGCGGCAGGAAACAGCGTGTAGTTCCAGTCGCCGCAGAACTTGTCGGTCTTCAAATGCAGCGACGCCATCGTCGAGTCGTCAACCTGTACGCCTGTCGGATAGGGTCTTTTGTCCAACGCGGCTTTCACGCGCAACCCCTTCGTGGTGGTTGTCCCGGCGATCAGGTTGACGATCACCTCGTGGCTCACGAGAGGGCGGCCGCGCCAGTTCTCCGTGATATGGCAGAACAGCCGGTGTTCGATTTTGTTCCACTTGCTGGTGCCCGGCGGGAAGTGGCACACCGATATCTTCAGCCCTGTGGCATCGGCCGTGCGCTGCAGCGCCACCTTCCACAGCCGTGCGCGCGAACCGTTGCTGCCGCCTCCATCGGCGGTTATCAGCAATTCGGTTGCGCCGGGATAGGTTTTGCGCCCCATGCGTCGCCACCAACAGCAGATCGATTCCACCGCAAACTCCGGCGTGTCGTGGTCGACACAGACGCTGACCCATCCGGCGTTGGCGCTCAGGTCGTAGACGCCATAGGGAATGGCCTTGCCCAGCTCCTTGGCCTGGAAGTCGTGCACACGCACCTGGGGCGCTTGCCCCTTGGGATGCCACTCTTGCCCGGCGTTCCTGAAGTCTCCGACCAGTTCCTTCTTCTTGGTATCCACCGAGATCACGGGCTGGCCGCGTCGCTGAAATTGCCGGGCACGCTTGGCGATGTGCTCGAACTGCGCATTGCGATCCGGATGCGCGGCACCCTCGCGTGTCTTGCGATTGGCCCGTAGGCTGTAGCCAGCTTCCTGCAACAACGCACTCACGCTCTGATGACTGACCGGGTGGCCCTGGCGGGTCAACTCCGACGCCAGAACCCGCACGCTCTTGCACGTCCAGCGCAGCGGCGACATCGGATCGCCTCGCGTCGTCGGTTCGACCAGTTCCTCCAACGCCGGAAGCAGCTCTGCATTGCCGTGCGTCACTCGTGGACGCCCCGCTCCAGCTCGTCTCACACGCCGCTGCGTCTTTGTCGATGCAGGCCGCTTCGTATCGTCGAGTTCCTTCAGTCCTGCAACGATCGTCGGGCGCGTGAGTCCGGTCGCTCGCGCAACGATGCTTACCCCGCCATAGCCCAACGCGCGAGCCTCCGTGGCCGCCCACAGCCGCCGCTGCTGTTCATCTAACAGCTCACTCAATGACTTGAACTTCTCTGCGATTCCGGCTTCGTTCTCATCCATCCCTTCATACTATCCGGACACGTCAACTTGTAAAAGTTATTTTTTGACATTTCCTAAGTGCTACTCAGGCTTGAAACCAAGAAAAAATTTGATGATGAAGATAGAAGTTTCTTGGTTCGTGACGCCGCTAACTTGCAATACTTTAGGCCCGGACCGGTCGCAGAAGGATTCGCGACTGTGAAAATCAATAAACGAGACAAACATGTCGAACCCGTTCGATCAAAGACGTCGCAACGCCCTCAAAACACTTGGCGCACTAACTGCGTCTGCGGCCGGCTTTGCCGGCGCTGCCGAGCCGCCTCTTCAACCCGTGAAATGGTCAACCGGCACCGAGCGGGCGCGGACAAAGGTCCCTGCCAATGCTGCGGATTGCCATCATCATATCTACGATTCGCGCTATCCGTGGGCGCCCGAAGCGACGTCCAAGCCTGGCGACGCCTCGGTCGCGGATTATCGACAGTTGCAAAAGCGCCTTGGAACCACGCGCAACGTCATCGTCCAGCCATCAAGCTACGGGATAGACAACCGCCTTCTGCTGGCATCAATCGCACAATTCAATGGCCGCGCCAGAGGAATCGCAGTGGTGAATACGAGCGTCACTGAGGCGCAACTCACAGAGCTGCATAACGGCGGCGTAAGAGGAATCCGCTTCAACCTTTCGCCTCCGGGCACGACGACGCTCGACATGGTCAGGCCTCTTGCGGAGCGCGTCGCCACGATGGGTTGGCATGTGCAGGTCAATGCGCCTGCCGCTTACCTACTCGAAGCCCGGACCACGTGGTTCGATCTGCCTTGCCCGGTGGTCTTCGACCATCTCGCACACGTGCCGGAACCCGATGCATTGCATCACCCCGCGTTCGAAATGGTCACCGAACTGCTGACCACTAGAAAAGCCTATGTGAAGTTGACTGGCCTATACAACGACACGAAAGTTGGGCCGCCGACTTACGCGGACAGCGTGGCTGTCGCAGGCGGGTTTGCCAAAGCTGCGCCTGATCGCGTGTTATGGGGAAGCGACTGGCCGCATCCAACTGAGCAGCCGCTCAACAGAATTCCAAACGATGCCCTCCTCCTCGACCTTCTTAGCGTAGCTGTTCCTGAGGAATCGGTCCGTGACCGGATCCTTGTCGACAATCCCGCCAAGCTTTATCAATTCGAATAAGACCACCTGTTTGAGATCAGTACGAATGTCGCAGAGAGGTGAGGCTTGCGCGTTCAAGCCTTGCCTGTCAAAGCGATTCCGCCGCCTAGAGCGTGTTAGGGGTTCTGGTGCAAATAGGCTCATTGGACCGGTTAAAGTAGCGATCCAATCAATCTGGTGGGCGGCGATGAGCAAGAGGAAGGGTCTGGACGGGTTGTTCGATGGCCGGCATTCTGATCGGGAGATCATTGTTCTGTGTGTGCGCTGGTATCTTCGCTACAAGCTCAGCCTGCGCGATCTGGTCGAGATGATGGCCGAGCGGGGATTGTCGCTGGCACACACTACGATCATGCGTTGGGTAAAGCGCTTTACGCCAGAGTTCGTCAAGCGCTGGAACCGGTTTGGCATACCCACTGGCCGGTCATGGCGTGTTGACGAGACCTATCTGAAGATTCGTGGCAAGTGGGTCTATCTCTGCCGGGCGGTAGATCGGGTCGGCCAGACAGTGGACTTCATGCTCAGGGCAAAACGCGATGTGAGCGCGGCCAAGGCCTTTTTCAGCAAGGCCATCAAACATCAGGGCCAGCCACCGGAGACGATCACGCTCGATGGGTATGCCGCCTCGCACCGGGCCGTGCGCGAGATGATCGCTGACGCTCTGCTGCCTGAGGGAACGCAAGTGCGCTCCTCGAAGTATCTGAATAACGTGATCGAACAGGATCATCGAAACATCAAGTCCAGAACGAACGTGATGCTCGGATTCAAACGATTCAGGTGTGCGAAGACCACGATTTCAGGCATCGAGTTGATGCACCGTATCCGCAAGGGTCAGTTCAATCTCCGCACTCTCGGACTCAAGGATACTACTGCACCCGCCGTCTGGAATGCTGTCCTATTCAATAAATAAGGCATCCTTATGTATTGGAGACGTCTCGGTTTCACCGGTCGTTTGCACCAGAACCTCAAATCCCTGCAGGAGAATCAGAAGGTGAGCTTCGAAGTGAAGCAAGGCCCGAAAGGCAAGCAGGCCGCAAATATCCAGCCGCTCTGAACACGCTCACTTCATGCCGCACTCGACGACGCTTGATTCATCCGCACTCTGCGCACGCCCGCGTACTGAATTTGACTTGTCGCCCGGATACCGTGCAGTTTCCGGCGCTGTCCGGCAATGGTGAAGTACCCACTTCATGCGATGTGATGCGACCGTGTTCCGGCTTTGCGAGATACCCAGATGACTGCTGTCCGACAACCGAATGAGGACTGAAACCGCAGGAGACGACGGTCCGTCATCTACGTCGTCGATGACGACAAGGGAATCCGGCAGGCTCTCGACGCACTCTTGCGCTCTGTAGGCTTGCGCGTCGAAACGTTCAAGTCCCCGGACGAATTTCTCCGGTCTCCCCGCTCCACCGGGCCAAGCTGCCTCATCCTCGACGTGCGGCTCCGCGGAAAAAATGGCATGGCGTTTCATCAGGAAATCGTCAATAGCGGCGTGCGCATTCCCGTCGTATTCATGACCGGTCATGGAGACATCGAGATGGGGGTGAAGGCAATGAAGGCCAGCGCACTGGACTTCATTGCCAAGCCGTTCAAGGACCAGGACATGCTCGACGCAGTTGCAAAATGGGGCCCTCGATTACTCTCTCTCGAATGACGTGCGGTCGGTGCCGCGCTCCTTTTTTAATTGGCAGATTACTTTACAATGGCGCCCAGTGACATGATATGAATCCGACGCCGGCTCATCCGCGGCGTCGAACGACGCTACGTTATACCCCGCGTCGACCCGCAACGCACCGAAATTGCGCGTTAGTTGTTTGTACAACTATTCCTCCGGGCGCACATCAGTGTCAATCGAAAATAATTCGTAGAATTCATTGCGCCGCATTACGCCCGCGCTTCCCACTTTCTCGGTCGACAACCGGGTTCAATCGCACATACAATCTGAAGCCAACCGCGCATCCGCGTGATTGACTGGAATGCCCCAAAACAGTTCACGGTTTTGGGAATTCTGTTTTTTGCATATCGCAATAGCCAGGAAGACTTTTCCTCGCCTCATTCGCTCAAGCCCTGTGCTAGGATTGATTTCCAATTTGCAACTTCGCCCCGTAGCCATGAGCAGTCGTCTTCCACCGACGCAAACTATACCTGCAGGCAAGATACCTCCGCTTTACACCGTGATACGCTCGCGACTGCCGCTGTCCCCCAGCCAGATACTCAATCTGTCGCTTAAACCTTACGTCGCGCTCGACTGGATGGTCCGGTGTAGCGTGTGCGAAGACTCCGCCCTCCTCGTCTTGCAGTACGTCTTCCTGAGCGAAGCTCTTTGTTGTGCGGGACACTTGGCCTACGCCCAGGAAATCGTTGTTCGCGCCCAAACGCGGCTTGCGGAGCTCTATGCCAACGCGACGAAATCCGGGCAATGGCAACTCGACGACGATACCTATGCCGCGCTGCAAAGCGCGCTCTCCGTGTATATCGCGCAATTGCATATCGTCTCGCGGGCCGACCTGCAGCGTGCAGGGCTCGTTATCGAAGAGTGGAAGAAAAACCACCGAAAGGCGATAGCCCAGACGTAGCAGGCCATAGCGTGAGGCCCGTGGCCTTCAAAGGAATACCACCCCGGAAATGTTCCCGGGACGGCCCAGGAGTCGCTAGAGCCGCACTCGTTGCGTGCGCATAAGCCTCGCCGTGGCATTCATCCATCGGAGCCGCTGGCGGTCCAAACGGATGCGCCCGGCGAACCATTCAGCCTGTCGGGCTCCCCCTTGAGGAAGAAGATGTCGTCACGCTGCGAGCCGTTGCTCCCCCTGGCGATAACTGTGGCCATCAACGCGTTCAACGTAAGGTGCGCGCGCGTGACACCTTTGTATTATGTGCGCGAGGTTCTCGCCCGATTGCCTGCAGCATGGGGCGGCCGTGGCGGCCGGTCCGCTGCGCCCGGCATCACCGTTGAGATTGCATGCCTGAATACCATCTGGAACCCGGCCAAGGACTCCAGCATGACAATGCGTCTGTCGAAACTCGCGACGTGACCGTTGAGCCGGATTCCGTTAATCATGAAGACGCTCACGAGCATCTTGTCGTCGATTAGTGCCTTCAGAAATTCGTCCTCCGTTGACGCTTGATTCGGCATGCTGTTTCCCCACTGTTGTTGGCCGTCCTGCATTGCACCGCTAGACACCCGAGGCCGCCGCCGGGCAGTCACGAGAGCCCGGGGCTGTTGGTGGCATCAGTCGACTATCCTGCCGGCGCCCTAAACCGGCGCTCAAGAAACGTAGACACGCAGGACGGTGCCATCAGGCTCAGAGAGGCCGAACACGCGCAAGCGACCGGCTTTGACGTCGAGCACAAGTTGCCCGATGTCTGGGACAGCGGCGGCCGGGCATGCGCCTGAATCCAGCGATTCCATCTGGATGGTTTCGCTCACGGGTTTGCGCTTTCCATACATGAGCAGCTGTACAGCACTATCGCGCGATAGACAAATCTGCGACAGATATTATGTGTGCCCTCGTCCACGTCAATCGCCGACACCAGTACTCTTGCCCATGCCAAAGTCAAAAAGGCACCGGAAGCTTGTCCTCTCAATAGGCTCGACAGTTCACCAGACGAGCACAACGGTGTTACAGAAATCGAGGCAAAGGGAACTCGCTCTCAACGCGTTGACCATGGCGTGCGCGTGACTATGATGTCGTCGATGATGCGCTGAGCCGCGCCGTAGCCGCGCATCAAGGCTTCGGCTTCGGTAGCGAACGGACAGCCATTGTCTCGACCGAAGCGCAACGGCTGAATTGTTGCAGGACTTGCGCCCAAGGAGATATGGACGACGGCGACGTATCCGACGGGCACCGAAAGAACTTTTCCTCTGGGAATTCCGCCGACAGACTCCGCCTCCACCGCTATGGTGAAATCTTTGTAACCGTATGTCCGATGCATTTCGAGACCGCCCTCCATTTGCGCTTTCGTTGAATGAGGTCGCGCTCGCCCGTCACCCAAATGCTCTAACGCCTTGTCGTGGGCGCTAGAGCCACGAGCTTTCGGACCGCGCCCTTCGAGCTCCGGGTCGATATTCTTAACCCATGTGCAAGCCACCGTTCAGCGAGAAGTCAGCCCCGGTCGCGAACGCGGCTTCGTCACTGGCAAGCCACGAAACAATCGAGGCAATCTCAGTGGCTTCTCCGAGACGTCGTACCGGGATGCTCTGGACGATTGCGTCCAATACCTCGGGGCGCACAGCCCGGACCATATCGGTTCCGATATACCCGGGTGAAACGGTATTCACCGTGATTCCCTTTGTCGCGACCTCCTGGGCCAGCGACATCGTAAAGCCGTGAATGCCCGCCTTGGCAGTCGAGTAGTTGGTCTGGCCGAACTGCCCCTTCTGGCCGTTCACCGACGAGATGCTGATTATCCGGCCCCACCCCTTGCTGACCATTTCCTCGATAACCTGCTTGGTCACATTGAAGAGACTCGTCAGATTCGTATCAATGACATCGTTCCAGCTCTCAAGCGACATTTTCCGGAACACGCCGTCCCGCGTAATGCCGGCATTGTTCACCAGCACGTCAATCTCACCGACCTCCTTCTTTACCTTCGCAAAAGCGGCTTCGGTCGACTCCCAGTCGCCGACGTTGCCCTCCGAGGCGATAAAGGAGAACCCAAACTCAGCCTGCTCGGCCAGCCATCGTTCCCGTCGCGGCGAGTTGGGTCCACATCCGGCAACGACCGTGAGCCCATCCTTATGAAGCCGCTGACATATCGCGGTTCCAATTCCACCCATGCCGCCGGTCACGTACGCAATTCGCTTTGCCATGTTCTACCCCCGGGTTCTTGCTACGGTTAAAGGGCCAACGTACTTTTGCCTGGAAGCTAACCTGTGTTCCGACGGGCGCGTCAGACGAGGCTTCTTTCCGCCGCGCCGTCCGGCGGCATTCAAACAGCTTCATCCGTTGCAGCCACCCTACCCTTCAGTGACTGGGCTACTCGCTGCTTTGGGGCGACGGACTTCCGGGTAGGCACAGGTCCGGGCGAAGCGCCGGATGTCTGCTCTGGCAGGCGACCATGCTCTATAAAGTCGTGAAGCACCTTGACTGCCTCCGGCTTGCCGCGTTGCTCCAGTCTCCCGAGAAGTGCAGACGCAAATCCCTTCAGCTCCTCGCGTCCGTGACATGCCTCGAACTGAAGAAGGGTTTCCCTGACCGCCGCGTGAATGCTTTGCTCGTACAACATGCTCGCGATGTGCGAAGCACCTCGCGCCAACTCCATCTCGCAACCATAGAAGCGCCGGACGTCATCAGTCGACCGTTTACGTTTAGCTCCCTTCACATCGATACCCCGTTTTCCGGCAAGCGGCCCCCGCGTCGATTTATAAACGCCGGCTGGCGCGTCGCCGCGCGCCAGTTCGACTGAGTTGGCAACAGAAGGATGAATACGGACGCACGGCACGCCGGCTCCATACTCCGCCATCTCCACGAAATGCGGATTAGGCGACCTGAGCGTGCCCCGTGCAAAGCCAGTGAACGTCGAGATTGAGGACGGCGGCCAGACGCATACAGGCGTTCAACGGCGGCACGGTGATTCCGCGTCGCCAATATTGCACCTCGTATTCACTCACGCCCAGCCACCTCGCTGCGCGCGCCGAACTGATGCCGGCCCGTTTGAATGCCCGGTCAAGGCGGGCAGCCAAGGCCCGCCCGAGGCGGTCGTTCTCGATGCTACGCTCGAGGTGACCGATATCCGTGGTACGTCGATTCATCTTGCTTAACGTCTCTCAGATTTTATTTTTTATGCGTTTCAGCGCCAACGCATTCGCGGCGTCGAATGAAGTTACGTGTTCGTCATGACGGCCGGTTCTGTCGCGATAAGGCCATCTTCATGAGCAGACCCGAAATGACAAGGACGGCTCACATAACCATCGAATAAAACTGCTCGGCGGCGGACGGATGGGTTCCATCCTCGGTTTTCATTTGCCCCTTCCTGATCATATGCATGACTTCGATGCCGGACAGGATGATGCGGGCGCAACGAAAATCCTTGAAGCCCAGCATCGGTCGGGTGATGCGTTTGATGGCCCGATGGTCTTGCTCGACCACGTTATTCAGGTACTTGACTTGATGGATCGTGATGGGCGTCTCCCGCTCGGCGTTCACCGCGTGCAGCGCAGCCAGATTAGAGCCGCTTTTGTCGATGGTGATCGTCTCGGGTACACCGTTCTGAGCGATCGACTTTTCAAAGAAGCGCCGCGCTGCCACCTTGTCGCGCTTGGCTCTGAACAGGAAATCAATGGTTTTGCCCGCCTTGTCCACCGCCAGGTAGAGGTACTTCCACTGGCCTTTGACTTTGATATACGTTTCGTCCATCCGCCAGCTCTTGCCTACCGGCTGCTTGTACTTACGGAACGTCTTCTCGAACAGCGGCACCAACTTGATCACCCAACGATGCACCGTGGCATGATCAACCTCAATACCGCGCTCGGCCATAATTTCTTCGAGATTACGCAAACTCAGTGAGTAGGCGACGTACCACCGCACGCACGGCAACATCACATCGAGCGGGTAGTGAAGCCGCTTTAGCACTCGGGCGATACCCGCGCAAGCGTCTTTCGCGGTGTTTCGGTCTTCTTCATCGGCCAGCCAAAGCATATTTGTCAGCCTCGAATACTACCTCTCCCGCCTTAACGCGACAAAACCGCAGATGCTGCTACTGAGCGTCCCGAGTTCTTGTCGACAGATTACCGGGCGCGGTCGCTTTTAGGGCGCGTCGCGGATTGATGCAAAGCGCGGTAGTTACGGCAGCCGCTGCTCCTAGGGCCGCTAACGCATAGAGCCCGCTCGCATAGCTGTTCGACGAACTCTTGAAGAATCCCACCAGATACGGGCCGGCGAAACCTCCAAGATTTCCCATCGCGTTGATGAACGCAATGCCGCCGGCCATCGCCTGTCCACTGAGGTAGGTTGCAGGTAGCGCCCAGAAGGGGCCCTTGCAACCAAGAATGCCGATTGCTGCAACGCTCACCGCCGCAATGGACCAAACAGAGGCGCCCAATGCTCCTGCCACCGCGAGGCCTCCGGCCGTCAGCACCATGGTGGCGGCCAAGAACCAGCGGCGCTCATTGAAACGGTCGGACAGAAAGCCAATGGCGAGCATTCCCACGCAGCCAGCGATGTACGGCACCGACGTAATGAGGCCGGTTTGCATCGTGCTATAACCTTGCGCCTTGATAATCTGCGGCAAGAAGAAGGACAGTCCAAGATTTGCACCGATTGCGCAGAAATACACTAACGCTAGTGTGAACACGGCCGGATCGGTGAACGCCTTGCGCAACGCAGAAACATTGTGTTCGTTGCTAGCCACAATGTCCTTATTGAGCTCGTCAGCGAGCCACGCTTTCTCCTGTGTGGTCAGCCATTGAGCCTCCTCTTGGCGGTCGGTCAGCATGCGCAATACGAAGAACGTGCCGAGTACAGCAGGGATGCCTTCAATAATGAAAAGCCATTGCCACCCTTTCACTCCGAGCATACCGTCAAGTTCCAGTATCAGGGTGGACAAGGGAGCGCCGACAGCAATCGACACGGGAATCGCGAGGCTGAATGTAGCGATGATCCGAGCGCGATACCGTGCAGGGAACCAAAAAGTCAAATACAAGATAACGCACGGAAAAAACCCCGCCTCTGCAACGCCAAGAAAAAATCGAAGTACGAGGAAGCTCGTCGGTCCAGCGACTAAGGCCATTGCGCACGAGAGAAGACCCCAGGTGAAGAGGATGCGCGCTATCCATCGCCGAGCGCCAAATCGCACCATCATCAGGTTGCTTGGCACTTCAAAGAGACAGTAACCGAAGAAAAAAATGCCTGCGCCCCAACCGTATGTGTACGCGTTGAGTCCGATGTCGTGATTCATCGTCAGCGCCGCGAACCCAATATTGATGCGGTCAATGTATGAAACAACATAAAGGACCATGAGAAGCGGAATCACGCGCCAAAATATTTTGCGCACGATTGAATATTCGTTGGGCTGCTGCATATCGTCTCCTGAAAAATAGTCTTATACCGGCTCTGAGGCGGTTTCTTGCTCAACCTGACCAACAAGTCTCTCGAACGCCATCACAGTGGCAGTTCTTCGTTGCTGTAACGTATTTCGCCCGCCGTAGCAACGCGTGTGCGAGCTAATGATGTTTGAAAATGGAGAGAAGCTCGTCGACAACGCGCACGTGACTTCCCGCTGGTGCTTCGCCGAAAGCAAGCACCAGCGACTGTCAATTTGCGCAGGATGTCAAAGTCTTAGGAAACGATAGTCCAACGGCCGTACTTGGCGACTTGCTTCTCGTCGAAGCCGAAGCCCAGCCCCGGCGTTTGATGCAGAACGACTCGACCTTCACGTTGCTCCAGTTGCCGGTCGATGAGCTGACGGAAGTTGAGGACCTGGTCGTCCCAGAAGAATTCGACGTAGCGTGCGTTCGGCGTGGCTGCAACCAGTGGCGCATGGACGTCGTGGAACCAATGCGGACATACCTGCACACCGTAGCCTGCAGACAGCGCAGCGATACGCTTCCATTCCGTAATGCCGCCGCAGACTGCTGCGTCGGTTTGGAGGATTGCAGCGCCGCCCATATCGAGTAGCTGCTTATGGTACCAGCGGCCATAACCAATCTCTGCGGTGGCCACCGGGATGCGGGTGAGCTTCGCCAGGCGTGCGTGGCTCTCGATGTCATCGGGGCTGAACGGCTCTTCGATAAAGTAGGGGTTGTACTGTTCAATGCGGCTCAAGTACTGCATGGCTTGAACGGTATCGATCCAACCGTTATTACAGTCGAGCATCAACTCCACGTCTGGACCAATCGCTTCGCGGGCTGCCTTGACCCGAGCCTCCTCGCCTAAAGGCGACCAACGACCCGTTTTCATCTTCACGGCCTTGAAGCCTTTGGCGACGAAGCTGGCCATCTCTTCGCCGACCATTTCAGCAGTTTTACCTTCAACGTAATAGCCGCCGCTCGCGTAGGCCGCCACCGTGTCCAAATCCACGGCGCCGAGGTACTTATGGAGGGGCAAGCCTGCGCTCTTGGAGTTGATGTCCCAAAGTGCAATATCGATTGCGCTTAGCGCGCGCATTACCGTACCCATGCGCCCCTGGAGCAGAGACTCTTGGTACATGTCTTTCCACAGGCCCTCTACAGCGAGCGAATCGCGACCGAGAATCACCGGCGCGAGCAATTGTTCTACTGCAACCCGGAAGAGGTCCCCCGCAGAGCTTCCGACGTAGCAGAAGCCGACGCCTTCGATACCGTCTGCGGTACGGACTTTAATTAATCCGTAGTGGCGCTCGGTGACAGTCCGGTTGGAGAAAGAAGTGACCTTGTCCAGCGGAACACGAGCAGCACAGACTTCGATAGATTTGATGATGGGCACGGCACGTCTCCTTCGAAAGCGGGTTGGTTATCAAGCACGGAGACAGTTTGCACGTTAGGTAACAGCGAAAAAAGCGGTCTCTGACATCTTTAGAACACGTAAAATACGCGTATGGACACCCGTTTTCTTCAGAGCTTCATTGCTGTTATCGAATCCGGCTCAATTGCGGAGGCGGCGCGACGGCTCGACCTTGCCCCGACCACAGTCGCGCAGCAAATACGCGCGCTGGAGGATGATATTGGTTCCAAGTTGCTCACGCGCGCAGGACGGACGGTTAAGCCAACAGTAGTGGGTGCCAGAATTCTCGACCGAACGCGAGGCCTCCTTCGAGACGTTCGCGACCTACGCTCCGCAGCCTCGGACACAGGCCTCCCCGCCGGCCCGTTGCGTCTCGGCGCAACCCCAACGGCATTGATGGGACTTCTGCCGCCATTTCTACGGCGCTGGAAACAAACGCATCCGAGCATTCCCATTTACATCGAGCCTGGGACCTCAGTCACGTTGCTAGACGGCGTAACGTCGGGAGAACTTGATGCAGCCATCATCGTGCATCCGACTTTTGAGCTTCCGAAGACTTGCTCGTGGCGCCTGTTGCGCGAAGAGCCTCTCATCCTTCTTACCCAGACACGTCTGCGTGTCAAGGACGCGTTGGCCACCGTGGCCGAAGAGCCGTTTATTCGTTACGACCGGAGAGTTGTCGCAGGAAAGATGGCTGACGAATATCTGCACGCAAAGGGTGTTCGCCCAAACGTGCAGTTTGAGCTGGACGGGATAGAGCACATTGCGAAGCTGGTAGCCGAGGGCTTCGGCGTGTCAGTGCTTCCCGACTGGCCAGTAATCGGCGTGCCCGACCCGCAGCTTCGACGCTGGAGTCTGCCGCAGCCGTGCCCGACGCGACGCGTCGGATTAGGATGGCTGCGAGCATCGGTTCGTTCGCAGCTCGTTGAGGAGTTCGCGCATATTGCTTGCTCCGAGCACGCGAAAGTCAGTAGATAGCAGAGCGGGGTTGGGACAGCCGGTTCTGCCGGACAATAGTTGCAGCCATTTTTAAATCTTAATCAACAAATCCGTAGAGTTCTGCTGGATTGTGCACACGAATCTGGTTGCGCATTGCTGTCGTAGGTGGCCACGCGGTAAGTAGGTCGAACATCGCACCGTCGTCGGGCATTCCGCTAGAAGACCCGGATGCGGCCAGTCGGTCCCCATACACAGCGCTCAGGAGCGACTTTGTTCGGATGGGTATGAGTTCCCATGCTGCGGACGCAACTATAGATTTTTGACGGAAACGGGCCTCCCAAATGAATTCCACAGGTTGATGATGTTGGCGATGATCACGCCTTCGCTCTCCTGCGACGCGATCTTCTGTGTCAGGAGGGTGGCACCAATGCATCGCTTGATGCGTGAGATCTGCGCTTCGACCAGCGCGCGTACGCCATATCCATATTTCTTGTGGAACGCATAGATGCCTTTCTCATCGATGTATTTGACGATCTGATCGTGCCAGCGGGTCTGGTCGTTGCCGTGCACGACGGCGTGAGCCGGCGGTGGAATGACAGGCGTCACGCCGACGCGCGAGAGCGCTTCGGTGCGCTCGATCCTGTAGTGCGCGCCGTCCGCGATCACCCGGTCGACTGACAGATCCGCGGGCAGGACCGGGCCCATTCCTTCGCTGTCCGATACTTCTGTGGTGGTAATGCTGATCGCGTGAATGTTCATCTCCCCGTCGATCGACAGATGGATCTTGCGCTGCGGTGTTTGCGTCGCCTTCCTGCCGTACTCATGCCGCGCTTTCTCAGACTCTGGTTGTACGCGCGCATTCGTCACCCGGTACCCGGGCTTCTTGCGCATGCGCGCTTCACCCTGTTTCAGCCTCGCTTCGTATGGCATGATCTTGGCTCGCATCGTGATGGTGTGCTTCTACACAATCCGCCCAAACTTCGCAATACCCCCCATCCGAACAAAGCCGTACCCGAGCACTCGACATTCTCCAAGGACCGCCACGGTCGCTTCCGCGATGGCGATTTACTTAGACATGTGTTCGGGTCGGTACTGGGTCGGTGCATGTCCGAAGGGCGCGCGCGTCACGAAGGCTGACACGTTGTGAGCTTACAATAAGCCGCGCTTCATTCATGTCAGCAAGCCCCGGAGCGCCCGCGTAGGAGCGTAATCACCCGCGCAACGATTGCCTCGAGCCGCACCGGATCGCTGTCTGCGATGCGCTTCACTACGGAGTAGGATGACCAAGCCTAAAAGTCGACGAATCGTGCCGAGGTCAACGCCGCAGCGCCGTAGTTCGACGGCGAACGTTCGCCTCGCGCCCGCATCGCCTCGACTCAACCGACCGACGCCAGCTCGAGCTCGACGCCGGACTGCCGCATGCCAAGCGCCGCGGCCGGCGCAAGACCGTCGTCAGTGATGACGAGATCGAAGCGGTCGAGCGCCGCCACCTTGTACAGGCCAAAGGTGCCGTACTTCGAGCTCGATACTGCCAGCACCGTGCGCGACGCGGCTTCCATAGCCGCCAGCTTGACTTCCACCTTTGGCGCAGACGGCGTCGTCACGCCACGCCGCAGATCCCACGAACTCGCCGAAATGAAGGCCACATCGAGTACGACCTGGCGCAGCGTCGTGGCGGCGAGCGGGCCGACGCTCGACAGATTCGCGTGATTGAGTTGGCCACCCGTATGGATCACGCTGACATGCGTTGCGCCAGATAGCTCGCGCACGATCTCGAAGTCGTTGGTGATGACCGTCATGTCGCTGAGCGCGACGATGTACGACACGATCGCCAGCATCGTCGTGCCCGCGTCGAGGTAGATCGTCATGCCGGCCCGCAGGCTTTGCGCAGCGACGCGCGCAATCGCCTGTTTCTGCGGCTGCTCGACGGAAAACTTCGACTGGTGACTCGGCTCGTTGCCCAGGTGACTCGCGATGCGTACGCCACCCGGCACCGTAAAAACGAGGCCCGCCTGTTCGAGCGCCGCGATGTCGCGTCGGACCGTCATGTGCGAGCAGTTGAACGCCGCCATCAACTGTTGGACCGACAGGACCTTGTCCCGCCGCAACTGACGAAGCATGGCTTCCCGTCGCTGATCGGGTATCAGAGGGGCTTCGCTCGAATCGGGGGGGGCGTGGCTAGACATGGATCGGTCTCTGAAGCGCGGGACGGACATCTCTTGAAATTGTGGGCGCCACTATCTTATCCGACGAGAACGCCGATCAGCATTCTCCGGGCAGATGACGCGGAGCCCGTCTTTTCAATCCACGGAGCCCGATGTCGTCGACAGGGCGGCACCGCGAGCGCTTCCGGCGAGGGTTTCCGGTGCCGTGCCCGGAGAAATAAATCTGGAAGCAGGTCGGCAGCGCGCGTTAACGCCACGTACCATGATATTAAAATAAGTTA
Organism: Paraburkholderia sp. RL17-337-BIB-A; assembly: GCF_046025895.1. Lineage (NCBI taxonomy): Bacteria > Pseudomonadati > Pseudomonadota > Betaproteobacteria > Burkholderiales > Burkholderiaceae > Paraburkholderia > Paraburkholderia sp. RL17-337-BIB-A. The sequence continues at coordinate 725,810 of NZ_JARESY010000003.1, forward strand.
TCAAATATTAACATATATCGACCAAGCGCCGTTAAACTGGTCGTTCACGGAGGGTTTTCCATGCTTACTCACGCCCCGCGTCCATTGCTGGGATGCATTGCCGACGACTTCACCGGCGGCACTGACCTCGCCTGCACGCTGGTGCAAGGCGGCATGCGCACCTTCCAGACCATAGGCGTACCTGCGAGCACCGATCCGATCGATGCGGATGCACTGGTGGTCGCGCTCAAGTCGCGCACGGTCGATACGGCCACGGCCGTCGCGCAAGCGCTCGCCGCGCTCGACTGGCTGCGTGCGCAGGGCTGCCGCCAGTTCTTCTTCAAGTACTGCTCGACCTTCGACTCGACCGACGCGGGCAACATCGGCCCCGTCGCCGACGCGTTGCTCGACGCCCTGTCGGCAGGCGACGACGCCCCGTTCACAATCGCCTGCCCGGCATTCCCGGAAAATGGCCGCACGGTCTATCGCGGACATCTATTTGTCGGCGATGCGCTGTTGAACGAATCGGGCATGGAGCATCACCCGCTAACGCCAATGACCGACGCCAACCTCGTCCGCGTGCTGCAACGCCAAACGCGCTCGAAGGTCGGCCTGGTGCGCTACGACGCCGTTGCGCAAGGCGTGGACGCTGTACGCGCGTCGATCGACGCGTTGCGGCGCGAAGGCGTTCGTATCGCGATCGCCGATGCGGTTTCGGATGCGGCCATTCGCACGCTCGGCGAAACCTGCGCCGACGTTCCGTTGATCACCGGGGGCTCCGGCATTGCGTTGGGTCTGCCAGAAAATTACCGCCGCGCGGGCTTGCTCGTCGATGCGGCGGCTGCTGGCGATCTGCCATCCATCGAAGGCAGGTCTGCTGTTCTGGCGGGCAGTGCCTCGATGGCGACGAACGCGCAGGTGGCCGCCTGGTGCGAGAGCCGGCCGGCGTTCCGCATTGATCCGCTCGCTGCCGCACGCGGCGAACCTGTCGTCGAGCTCGCACTGGCGTTCGCGCGCGAGCATATGGAAGCGCGCGTCCCGCAGCCGGTGCTGATTTACGCCACGGCCGCCCCGCAGGACGTCAAGGCCGCGCAACGCGAGTTGGGTGCAGCCGAGGCGGGGCACCTGGTGGAACGCACGCTCGCGGCGATCGCGCGCGGCCTGCGCGAACTGGGCGTGCGCAAATTCGTGGTCGCAGGCGGAGAGACATCGGGCGCGGTGGTTCAGGCGTTTGGCGTCAAGATGCTGCGCATCGGCAGACAGATCGATCCGGGCGTGCCCGCTACGGCGACAATCGGCGAATCTCCGCTCGCGCTCGCGCTCAAGTCCGGCAACTTCGGCACCGTCGACTTCTTCGCGAAGGCGCTGCACCAGCTCGACGGAGGCATGCGATGACCCGTCCCGTGCCATGCGCCGTTCACGCCAGCGAAGAAGCGAAGATCCGCGAAGAAATCTGCGTGACAGGCGCGAGCTTGTACACGCGCGGCTATACGGTGGGCAGTGCAGGTAATATCAGCGCGCGCCTCGAGGACGGCTGGCTGATTACGCCAACCGACGCCTGTCTGGGCCGGCTCGACCCGGCCCGGATCGCCAAGGTTGATCTGGCCGGGAACCTGGTGTCCGGCGACCGGCCGTCGAAGACGCTCGCGCTGCACCGTGGCGTCTATGCGCGCAATCGCGACGTGCGCGGCATCGTCCACACGCATTCGACCCACCTCGTCGCGCTGACGCTCGCGGGCGTCTGGAGCGAAGCTGACGTGCTGCCGCCGATCACGCCTTACTTCGTGATGAAGGTCGGGCACGTGCCATTGATCCGTTACCGGCGTCCAGGGGACCCGCAGGTCGCGCAACAGATTGCGGCACTGGCCGAAAGCGTGCGCGGCGTGATGCTGGAGCGGCTCGGGCCGGTCGTGTGGGAGCGTTCGGTGTCACAAGCCTCGTATGCGATCGAAGAGCTCGAAGAGACCGCGCGTCTGTGGCTGATGTCGAACCCGCGGCCGGCGCCGCTCGACGCAGCTGCGCTCGAGGAACTGCGCACGGTGTTCGGCGCGCGCTGGTAATGCTCCGATGCAACGGGCAGGCATCTGTCACGAGCGGCCTGCATGAACAAATAACAAGGAGACAACGACTGTGGCAACGACGAACTCACTAGACGCCCACTCGACACTGGAGCACAGAACGATCCGCAAGGTGTCGCGGCGGATCATTCCGTTCCTCATCATTCTGTACTTCCTCAGCTTCCTGAATCGCGTGAATGTCGCGTTCGCGGGGCTGACAATGAACCACGATCTCGGCTTCACCAACGCAGTATTCGGAACTGGCGCCGGGGTGTTCTTTATCGGCACCTTTATCTTCGGCACGCCGTCGAATATCGCTCTGCATCGCATCGGAGCCCGCCGCTGGATTGCCTTGATGATGCTCGCGTGGGGTTCGCTTTCCGCAGCGAATGCCCTGGCGTCGAATCCCATGAGCTTTTACTTGCTGCGCTTCTTTATTGGCGTCGCGGAGGCTGGCTTCTTTCCTGGCGTCATTCTGTACCTTAGCTTCTGGTATCCGACGCGTCATCGCGCGTTCGTGACCGCGATCTTCATGGCGGCGGCGCCATTATCAAACATGATCGGGTCTCCAATTTCCGGCGCGCTGCTGCAATACACGAATGGTGTTGCTCACCTGCATGGCTGGCAATGGCTCTTTATCGTCGAAGCCCTTCCCACCGTTGTGCTGGGATGCGTTGCGCTGGTCTATCTGACCGACAAGCCGGAAGACGCACAGTGGCTCGAACAGGATGAGCGGCGCTGGTTGGCCCAGGAGCTGGAAAAAGAGCACTCCGAAAAAGCGGCGCGGAGCGCCTCCAATGTCTGGGTTGCGTTCAAGGATATCCGCGTCTGGCTTCTTGCGCTGGTCTATTCGGGGACGTCGATGGGGCTTTACGCGATCGGCTTTTGGGCACCCATGCTGCTCAAACAGTTCGGCTTCAGCTTCGTCGAGTTGGGCATCATCAACGCGATCCCGAATCTGGTTGCGGTTGTCGGCATGGTCTATTGGGGGCGGCGCTCCGATCGTCAGCGCGAAAGGCGTCTGCATGTCGCAATCGCCTGCCTCGCCGGCGCGCTCGGCATGGTCGTCGCCGGCCAGGCGGCTTCCGCGCTGGTGCTGGTGATAGCGCTGTCGGTCGCCAATTTCGGTATCAATGCAGCGAAGCCGCCGTTCTGGAGCATGCCGACGCTATTTCTTTCGAGCTCGGCCGCCGCGGCAGGCATCGGCCTGATCAACTCGGTAGGGAGCTCGATCGGCGGCACGGTAGGGCAGATGGTCATTGGCAAATTGCGCGACCTGTCAGGCAATTATTCTTCGGGGCTTTACTTCGTCAGCGCGACGCTCGTGCTTTCTGCTGTCATTGCCGTCCTGTTCGGGCGACCGGCGGCCTCCAAAGTGGAAATGCGTTCGCCGAGCAAATAGGCCGGCAACGTGAACTTTTTAACAGTACAGGTGAATACCTATGCAATCTGATGCTTTTAAGGCCGGCTTGTTCAGCGCGCTAGCCGTCCGCGCGGCATTTGACAACGGCATGATCGCTGCCCTTCGCGAACACGGAATCGATGCGACGATAGGCTGGGATCCTACTACGGTCATCGAGGCGCGCCTGAGAAAGGGCGACACGGCCGATGCGATCATCGTGACTGACAGTGCGATGAAAAACCTGGTCGACGCAGGATGGGTTGCTGCGCGACATTGCCTGCCTCTGGTCGAATCTTCCATTGGCGTGGCAGTGAAGCGCGGGGCGCCGCGTCCGGATATTTCTTCCGTGCAGAATTTCTTCGACGCCCTGTTGAAGAGTCGTTCCGTAGCGTATTCATTGAGCGGCGCGAGCGGCATTTATTTGCAGCAACTGCTGCGCGAGAACGGGCATCTTGAAGAAATCAACCGTCGGGCCACCCCTATCGACAAAGGCCTTGTTGCGGAAAGACTGGTAAGTGGCGAAGCGGATATCGCGATCCAGCAAATCAGCGAATTGAGTGCGGTTGACGGCATCGACATTGTCGGTCCGCTTCCCGCGAAGATACAGCAGATTGTCTCGCTGAGCGTCGGCATTTGCAGCGCTTCCGTGGACCGGCCAGTGGCACATGACCTGCTCAAGGTGCTGACCAGCGGCCACGCGAAAGCGATCTACGAACGCAATGGACTCACAGCCCGCTGGTGAACCCGCTTGTGAATGGAGTACAAATGACATCAAGAATTGTTTTGCTGCATGCCACCCCCGTCGCCATGCAACCGATTCATAGTGCATTCGCCGAAGTGTGGCCCGAGGCACAGACCATCAACCTGCTCGACGATGGCTTGACCATCGACCGGGCCCGCGAGAACGAGCTCTCGGAGCCGCTGATAGAGCGCTTTGTGCGCTTTGGTCGGTACGGCTACGACATGGGCGCAGATGCCATTCTCATCACCTGTTCTGCATTCGGTCCCGCTATCGATCGCCTGGCGGCGGCGCTGCCGGTGCCGGTGCTAAAACCGAATGAGGCCATGTTTCAGGCGGCTGTCTCCTATGGTCTGCGAATTGGCATGCTGGCGACGTTCGGACCCGCAGTTATCACCATGACCGAGGAGTTCGACGAATACGTTGCCCAGGTTGGCAGCAAGGCCGAACTAAAGACGGTATTGGTCGATGAAGCCATCGACGAACTGCGCCGAGGGAATGTAGAGCGCCACAACACTCTCGTGGCGGCGCGGGCCCCCGAGCTGGCCGACTGCGATGTCGTCATGCTGGCGCACTTTTCGACCTCGCGCGCAGCCGCACAGGTGCGCGATAAAATCTCCGTGCCGGTGCTGACGGCGCCGCAAGCTGCCGTTGAGCGCATGCGCGAACTCGTGGAAACAGGCCGTTAGAACTCGCTAGGGTACTGTCACATTGTGATGGTCGAGCGAGTGAAGACGCAGAACATCAGTATTCCTGATTTATGCAGCAAGGCGATCCAGCATTGAGTTGCCGGTCACGGTTTCCCACGCTTCAAAAGCCTGCGTGCGCGCCTGCCGCTTGTCTTGTGCGTTCGTGTTGTAGCGGCAGTGCATGAACAGGTTTGCCACCTGGTCGTGGACCGACGTGAATCGCTGCAGGTGGCGCGCTGATTTGAAGCGGCGCATCACCTTCTCGCGCACCCTCGTTGGCTGGTGCGAGTTCTCCGCCCGGTTGTTCAGTCCTTTGTGCTGCCGGTGTTCCACGTCCAGCCCAAGGTCCCTGTTTGCCGCGGCGTAACTCTTGAGCTTGTCGGTGATCAACACACGGGGAGCGCGACCATGCTTCTTGAGCAGCTTGCGCATGAGCCGCCTGGCCGCGTGCCTGTCGCGCCGGCTCTGCACCAGTACGTCGAGCACCGCACCGTACTGGTCTACCGCGCGCCACAGCCAGTGCTTCTTGCCGTTGATCGTCACGACCACCTCATCGAGGTGCCACTTATCGCCTCGGGCCAGCGCGGTAGAGCGGATCCGCCGGGCGATACCCAGGCCGAACTTCACCGACCAGCGCCGCACCGTTTCGTAAGTAAGGTCAATGCCGCGAGCTGCCAGCAACTCCTCAACCATACGCAGGCTCAACGGAAAACGGTAGTACAGCCATACCGCATAACTGATCACGTCGGGCGGAAATCGGTAGCCGGCATAGGAGATAGCACCGTTGGCAGGTGCGCTGTGTTGGATAGCAGTTCGTTTCATACCCGCAATTGTCGCTGCATTTCCGGCAACATCCCAGCAACGTGACAGTGCCCTCGGAAGGGTAATGGTGCATGCGGTCGGTCAGGTTCACCATGTCGAGCACCAGACCAACGCGCTCATGCCGCTCTCTGCGGGTCAAATGAGTCAACATCAGCGGCAGCTCGATGTTCTCGAAAGCGGTGAGCACGGGCATCAGGTTGTAGAACTGAAAAATGAAGCCGACGTTGGCCGCGCGCCATTCGGCCAGCGCCGCTTCCGGAAGTCGCGTGATGTCGAGCCCACCGACGCGCAGCTCGCCGCTATCCGGCCTGTCGATGCCGGCAATCAGATTGAGCAGCGTGCTCTTGCCCGATCCCGACGGGCCCATCAGTGCGACGAAGTCGCCCTTGCCGATCCCTAGCGTGATGTCGGCCAGGACTGGCACGGTCTGGACTCCGCGTCGGTAGGATTTCGCGACGTGGCTAATTTCGACGAGCGGTGCGGTACTCACGCTATTTCTTCGCCAAAGTCACTTTGGCGCCGTCCCTGATCTTCTCGTTCGGAGCCAGTACGAGCGTGTCGCCCGGGTTCACGCCATTGACCGCGACGAGCTCGCCGATCCTGGCGCCCGTCGTGACCGCGACCTCCCGCACCGTGTCGTCCTTGACCACGTAGACCACTTTCTTGCCGTCGCGCTCGCCGATCGCGGCGGGCTGCACCGCGACAACGGGCTGCTTTTCCTGCGGCGGAACCGGTCTCGCGAGGAACGCAATCTTTGCGCTCATGTCGGGAAGCACACGCGCATCGCGGTCCACGAAACGCACCTTGACCAGCACGGTCGCTTTCGAGCGGTCCACCGTGGGCACGATGCGCGAGACCTGGCCCGCCAGTCGCAGATAGGGCAGCGCGTCGAGCTGGATCTCGCACGGCTGATCCACATTGATTCCGGCTATGTTGGACTCCGCCACATCCGCTTCGACTTCGAGCGTTTCCATGTCGGCGATCGTCACGACCGCCCCCTTGCTGTCGGATGCCTGCGAAAAGGGGGTGATGTTGTCGCCCACGTTCGCATGCTTTTCGATCACCACGCCATCGAATGGCGCACGAATCGCGGTCTGATCGACAGCGACTTGAGCGGCACGGGCGTTGGCCTGCGCCGACAAGATGGCGGCCTTGCTGTTGTTGATCGACGCCTTGGCTTTGTCGTAGCGGGCAAGATCGGCATCGTATTGCGTTGCCGGGATAGCCCCCGTGGGCGCGAGTATCGCGGAGCGGCGCAGATTGGCTTCGGCGTTCTTCAGCTCGGCAACCTGCAGTTCAAGATTCGCCTGCGCCACTGTCACTTGCGCCAACGCCTGAGCCCGCGCTGCCTCGACATCCGCACTTTCGAGCCGGGCAATCACCTCGCCTTTTTTCACGTGAGTGCCCTCCAGTACCCCGAGCCACTCGAGACGGCCCTGCGCCTTCGATGCAACCGCGGCCTTGCGCTGCGGCACGACGTAACCCGTGGCATTGAGCAGCGTGTAGCTCTGCGACGGGTAAGCGGATGTCACGGTCGCCGTTTCGACCGCCGGCGGACCGGCCAGCCTGGCGGCAACGCCGAGCACCGCTGCGATGAGCAGCGCGATGACCGCGTAACGGATCCAGCTGCGCCGCCGCGGGACAGTGCCGGCCGACGGCCGGTCGATTCTCAGCCTTTCCAGATCGTGATCAGCCAATTTTCGGGCCTTGCACCGGCAAGCGGTCACGTTCGTCAAGCGCCGTACAGGAACGCCGTTTCGACGTATCGCCACGCCGGCTTGTGGAGCGGTGACCGGGCCCACAGTATAGCGCCGTGCCCAGTCCGCGCTTACGCCACGGTGGCGCCGCCGTGGCGTTCGGCGCGGACCTGCTCAAGCGACTCGCCGATTGCAATGCGGGCAATATCGTCGTCGCCGCTCGAAGCGGCGCACATTCGAGATATGAATCGCTTTTGGAATTACGCTCGCTGGTAGCCGTTTCCTGCTTCAATGGCGGTATTCGTTCATGAACGGGTGGAGAGAATCGCATGCTGACTGCGCACGTCCCGGACCTCGCTGCGGCATTGGAACGCCATGTGAAGGTTCTCGCCGAAGACATCGGCGAACGCAACGTGTTCCGGCCGGACGCGCTGCACGCGGCAGCCGACTATATCGTGCAGCAGTGGACGAGGTCTGGCCGTACAGTGACGCATCAGGACTACCAGGTGCGAGGGGTTCCCTGTGCCAATATTGAAGTTGCGCTCGAAGGCAGCGTTCAGTCTGACGAAATCATTGTGCTGGCGCGCATTACGACACCGTGCGAAACAGCCCTGGCGCCGATGACAACGCCAGCGGCGTCGCCGCGCTCCTCGAGATCGCGGGCATGCTTCAGTCCCTCTCGCCTCGGTACACCGGGCGCTGCGTTTCGTTCGTGAACGAGGAAGCGCCGTTCTTCTTCCGTGGCGACATGGGCAGTCTGAGGTACGCGAGAGCCGCGCGGCTGCGCGGGGATCGCATTCGCCTGATGCTTTCGCTCGAGATGCTCGGTTACTACCGAGACGAGCCGGGTACCCAAAGGTATCCGCCTTTGCTGCGTTACTTCTATCCAGCGTGCGGCAACTTTATCGGTTTCGTCTCCAATCTTCGCTCGGCGCGCCAATTGCGATGGTTCGTCGACGCGTTCCAGGCCTCGTCCGATTTTCCGCTCAAAGCAGCGGCGCTGCCGTGGTGGGTGCCAGGGGTCGCGTTGAGCGATCATTCTTCCTTCTGGCGCCACGGCTATCCGGCCGCCATGGTGACCGACACCGCCTACCTGCGCAACCCGCACTACCATACCGCTCACGATGTCCCAGCGACGCTCGACTATGGGCGCATGGCCGCCGTGACGCGCGGGTTGGCTGCAAGCGTGGCGTCGTTGGGGCCGGGTGGCGCGAATCCCGGCAAGATCCGGGCCCCAGAAAAGAGGCAGTTGTGACCGTTGGGGGGCCGCTTTCGAGGCGAGGCCTCTGTCAGCTGCCGACCCCGAAGCGACGTTCAACTTATGCTTCGTGCGGCTGGAGTGATAGCGGAAGCGGATTGTCGAAGACACGGGCCTCCCGCGACGCTGAGCAGGACACTGAACGCCGGAAGGGATTCGTGGCTGCGAAACGCCGGCCAATGGGAAATCATCTTTCGCGGACAAGGGTCACATCGAGCCGGCCATCGCACACAGCGGCGCCCCTTAAGAGCAGCCCCTGGCGGGCGGCGCTGACGCCCACAGCCGAGAACACCTGGGGCCGTCACACGATGGTGAGCGCCCCCACGGGGGGTGTCACCCTAGCGATTTGCCTAAATCGAACCTGTGTTGTGTGGGGGCTGGAAGCCCATGCTATCAAGGCTTTGGTGGTTTCTGGCAATCCCTGCCGGGGAAATCTGGTGGGAGGCGCTAGTGTTACCCAAGCTGGACAAGAGTCTTACCGAGAAGGGCCAGTTGTGGCGCCAGCAATTCCACTCAAAACTCCGCGATCCTGTGAGAACGAACGAGGATGCTTCTCAAGCAGTCCGAGTCAATTATTAGACGCATAGCTGTCGGAATTTCGCGACACGGTTTTATTTTTTGATTCTTGCACTCCGTGCGTTGGGCTATTCTCATTTTCGCAATGACGAAACTAATCCGCGTGGAGAAATAGATGAAACGAATCGCACTGTCGACCCTCTCGCTGGCTCTGCTCGGCGTTGCAGGCGCAGCACATGCACAAAGCAGCGTGACCCTGTATGGCCTGATCGATGAATCGATCCAGTATGTTGGCCAAGCCGACCGCAACAACAACCATCTGTTCCAGACGTATGCCGGCAACATTCAAGGTGACCGTTTCGGCCTGAAGGGCACGGAAGACCTGGGCGGCGGCCTGAAGGCAATCTTCCAGTTGGAAAACGGCTTTGACGTGAACAGCGGCAAGCTGGGCCAAGGTGGTCTCATGTTCGGCCGTCAGGCATTCGTCGGTCTGACGCAGGACGCCTACGGCACCTTGACGCTGGGTCGCCAGTACGACCCGCTGGTCGACATGGTCCAGCCGCTGACGGCCGACAACTACCTCGGCAGCACGTTCACGACGCCGGGCGACCTTGACAACAACGACAACGACTCGCGCACGAACAGCGCGATCAAGTACGTCTCGCCGGTGTGGAGCGGCTTCCAGGTCGAAGGCATGTACGCTCTCGGCGGTGTCGCCGGCGCAACGGGCGCAGGGCAATCGTGGGGAGGCGCAGCAACGTGGAGCGGCGGTCCGTTCAGCGCTGCTGCTGGCTACTTCCGTATGGAAAACGGCAATACGCTGGCAAGCCGCGGCATCACCCCGGCAACGCCCGCAGGCCCGGGCACTTGGAGCGCAGGCGCGACCTCGAACGCCACGTTCGTCTCGCAGATCAACAACGGTTACCAGTCTGCCAAGCAGATCGACACCACGTCGGCAGCAGGACAGTTTGTCACGGGTCCGTTCACGTTCAACGTGCGTTATAGCTTCGTGCAGTACAAGCCGGACGCATTCTCGGCCTTCACGCAGCAGGAGAAGTTCCAGGTTGCTGGCGCTTACGCTGGCTGGCAGCTCACGCCGGCTATGCTGGTCGGTCTGGGCTACATCTACACGCACGGTTCTGGCGATTTGTCGGCAAGCTACAACCAGGTTTCGCTGGGCGCCGACTACAATCTGTCGAAGCGTACCGACCTGTACCTGCTCGGCGCATACCAGCACGCGAGCGGCACGCAGCGTGTCAACGCAACGACTACGCAAACAGCAGGCGCGTCGATCGGTTCGTACGGCAATAACGCACTTGCGAACCACCAGGAAATCGTCAGTCTGGGTATCCGTCACAAGTTCTAATAGAACAACATGACCTACGGTCCGAGACGTCGTGCCGTACCCTGAAGCCAGCCGGGGCGCAAGCCGAAGGCTGGCTTTCTTGTTTTTCAGTGACGGGCGCTTTCATCCACAAAAGGGTTCGTCGCCACGATCGGACAGCCGCTCCTAAAGGTGAGACCTGTACTGGCTGCCTAGCCTTTTCTCGCCGTTTGAACGTTTGAACGAAGGTCGCCTTATCTACAGGTGATCTTGAATACCCCGGCTTTGTGTGTCGTCGCCCCCATCGCTAGGTAACGCCGCTGCAAGTGGCGCCAACGCAGCCTCATCACGCGCAAGGCGTTGGGGCAATGCCTCCCTGAGAAATTCGACCCATGTCCTTATTTTTCTGTCGAGATGCAGAGGAGAAGAATAAAGGACGTAGACATTACGCGCCTTCATCCTGTAGTCAGGCAGAACGCGAACCACCGACCCGGCGCGCAATTGTTGCAGCCCAATCCGGACGGGTAACGGGCCGATGCCCAAACCAGCCTGAATAGAATCATTGAGTACATCGCATAGGTCGCTCTGAAGAGCTGTATGGCCGACCGAACACGCTTCATGCCCAAATGGCCCGTCGAATATCCATTGACCGGCCGACAGGTCCCCAGCAAGATCAATGCATCGATGTTGCTTCAGGTCATACAGTGTCTGTGGCAATCCGTACCGCGCCAAATAGACGGGTGATGCGCAAAGGATTAATGACACCGCACCAAGACACTCAGAGCTTACGCCCGGCTCGGGGGGGTCTGATGAGCAGAGAAGTAGGACGTCGTGATTACCGAGCATCGCTTCCTGTCCCGGTTGCACCAGCCTTACGCTAACCGACAGCTGCGGGAATTGCTCTAGGTAGCTTGAAATCAGACCGGGCAGATGATACCGATCAAAGCTGGCGGTTACGCCGATCCTGAGCGTCCCGGAGGGCTCTGCACTCAATCCCAATGCCTCCGCCTCCGCTTCCGCCAAATGCTTGAGAATCACTTCACAGTGAGGAAGATACCGCTCCCCTGCTTCGGTCAATGCCACACGCCGAGTGGTCCTGTTTAAAAGGCGAACGTTCAAGTGCGTCTCAAGATCCGCTACAGCGCGTGAAACCTGAGATGTAACAAGGTCTAGTTTTTGCGCTGCCGTAGTAAAGCTACCAACTGATGCAACTTGAGCAAAGGCACGGATGGCCTGCAACATATCCATCGATCGCTTTCCGTTCATTCGGGGTTAAAAATGCGTCAATGTCTGGCAACCAGCCAGTCATGCCGCGCCGCAATATGCCTACTGGGCACAAGATGAATCGACCTTGAACTCGGCGGGTGCGCAGATATGCGCGAGCGCCTTTCCATAGGCGCACCGCGGAACGTTGCCATATCTTACTTCGGCGCAAAGAGGGCCGGGGTTGCGAGCGACTAAAAGCGGCAGGAAAACCCGAGATGCGTTCGATCCGAGGTGTTCGTAGCTGAGCTGCCCACGCGAGGCTAGCGTTCGGCCGGGCCCGACGCGGACCTCGAACGAACGACGCGCGTGATGACCATCGCCATCACAAGACGCGTGTCGGTTTGTCGAGTATTGCAGCAAGAAACGGGGGCGGCTGACTGCCGGCGCCAATATTGTTCAGACAGAGCGAGGCGATTGCGTTTCCCTCTTTCAACCACAGTCAAGGAGGAATTCAGCATGTCCAGGGAAGATGACAACAAGGCCGGTAGTGGGCCGCTGGTTCACCGTCGCTGATCTCATCGCCGAGGGGGAGTATGTAGTCGGCCGTTGGGAGGGTGGAGGCACACATACCGGTCCGGCATTCAGCGATTTCCTCATTGGATCGTTGCCGACCGCGACAGGACGGAAAATGCGTAAGCGCTCAATTTGGCACACGGGACCGCGAGGCTGCGTGGCGATGGATCAGCGCTTACCACGTCGTGGCAGTTGGAGTGGTCACGTCAGCACGATGGTTGGATCAGGCGATGTCGCGCGCTGAAGCCGTAGTCTTCGAGAAGTTGAATGGCAGCAGGTCACTGATATCAGCATCTGGCGCACGTTTGGGCAATTCGCTGAGTACCCTGACGAGATATGCGTAAGGCTCGACATTGCACGCCCGGCACGTGAGCATCAGGCTGTAGATCATTGCACTCGCCTTCGCACCGGCAACCGTGTCACTGAACAGCCATGAGGATCTGCCCGTGCAGAATGGCCGGATGTCGCGGTCGGGTAGCAGCAGCGCATTGCTGCGCTGCTGCCCCCTAAGAACCGGACGTGCGCCTTTAGGAGCATACGGCTCAAGCCTCTGCAAAGGCATCTGTCGACACCCGGTAGTACAACTTCATTTTCCGGCGTACTGCGGATTTCTACGGCAATTGAGATGGTTAACCTGGAGGTTGCTTGCTGCATCCGTGCCGCCGTCAGTTTGCTTCACAATATGCGTAACATCCCAGCGGGTGTTCATTGTGATGGGCTGCTGACAGTTGGAACACATGCCATCTTGCCTTACCCAGACACGGTACAGCTTACGGCGACCGCGCGTCGAGTTCAGCATCTTCTGGCCCCATCGGGATTCGAAGTATGGTGCCCATTGCGGATCGTGCGGATTTGCGCCCGCTCGGATCTTGATGTGCCGTTTTATTGGCGTGGCCGATTCCTTCAGCAAGGTGACCTCTCTTGTCGTGCCATCCTCTTTTTTTTCTGTGGCGGCAAATACCCAGTCCCGCAAACCTTTGGCCCTGAAGTATTTGCTTTTTATCCATCGGGCGCCTTTTTTAGGGTGCCTTCTTGCCGCCCATCGCCATAGCATTGACCAGACCTCGTGATCAACCCGATCGAAGGCTTTCTTGGCGACGACATGGCTATGGTAATTCGCCCATCCTCGTAAGACAGGATTGAGCAGCTTTACCAGGTTCGCCTGTTTAGCCGTCTTGTTGGCCTTGATGATTTCACGAATTTTGTCAAGATGTGCCTTGACGTTCGCTTTCGACGGCTTCATCAGTAGCTTGCCGTTGTACTTGCGAATGTTCCACCCGAGGAAATCAAACCCATCCTTGATGTGCGTTATCCTGGTCTTTTCTGGTGATAGGACCAGCCCGCGTTCCGCCAGGAATTCAGCTACTGCCGGCCTGACTTCATGTTCCAGCCACTCCTTCGAGTGGCCGGTAATAATGAAGTCGTCCGCGTAACGCACCATGTTCATTTTCAGTCCTCTCGGCTTCGCTCGCGGGAATTTTTCCGCTAGCATAGCTTCGAGGCCATCGAGCGTCATGTTGGCTGCCACCGGGGAAATAGCACTGCCAACAACATAGCAAACTCGCGGGTAAAATGGGGCCTGCGCATTTCAAGGGAGTGTCTGGCACCGTGGTCCAGAGGATGGCCTGACGTCGATGCGGTTCTCGTCCTTGAGACCCTCGCTCCCGCCGACAGGGAGGCGCGACAATGACCCGAGGACGACGTAAGAACTGGCGTGTCCGTCTTGCCTTTGAACCGAACCGGTATGCCGGCGAACAGCTGCAGAAGGCGTACGAGCAGCTCAGTCCGATAGATTCACGCGCTACGGCACAGCCATCCGCTGTTCGGCCCGTGGCGACACGGCGAGCGGCTATCAAGCGAGGTAAGCGATGAGCAACGCTGCAATGGTCGCGCTCTACGCGCGGGTATCCTCCGAACAACAGACCAAACGCGGCACCATTGAAAGCCAGATTGCCGCGCTGAGGGAGCGCATTACCGCTGACGATGCGCATCTTGTCGACGACATGTGCTTCATAGACGCCGGGATAAGCGGTGCGACGCTGATCAGACCGCAGCTAGAGCGACTCAGGGACCGTGCCGCACTCGGGCTGGTTGATCGGCTGTACATCCTGTCTCCCGACCGGCTGGCGCGAAAGTATGCACACCAGGCATTGCTGATGGAGGAGTTCTCTGCGTGTGGCGTGCAGGTGGTGTTTCTCAATCATGAGATTGGCGCGACACCGGAAGAGTCGCTGCTGTTGCAGATGCAGGGCATGATTTCGGAGTACGAACGGGCAAAGATCACCGAGCGTAATCGACGCGGTAAGCTTCATAGCGCAAAGCGCGGAAGCGTGAATGTGCTATCGACGGCTCCCTATGGTTACCGTTATATCCGCAAGCAGCTCGATGGGACACCGGCCCAGTACGTGATTGAACTACCGCAAGCGGCGACGGTAAAGACTATCTTCCAGTGGATCGGGATGGACCGGCTGAGCATAGGCGAAGTGGTTCGTCGTCTTGCCGAGGCGGGCACGGTGACGGCATCCGGCAAGCTGTACTGGGACCGTAGTGTGGTATGGGGAATATTGCGTAATCCCGCTTACATGGGGCGGGCCGCGTTCGGTAAAACCCAGTCTCGTGATCGCCTGCCGCATGTCCGCGTGCGCACCCAACGCCACAGCGCCGATGTGCCAAGGAGGGCATACTCGACAACATCCACGGACCCGCAGCAGTGGATCGAAATCCCGGTGCCGGCGATTGTTAGCGAAGCGATGTTCCATTCAGTCCAGGAGCAGCTTGCCGAGAATCGCAAGCTGGCGCGCCAACGCCGCCAGAACGCGCCGATCTACCTGCTTCAGGGGCTGACTGTTTGTGGGCAATGCCGTTACGCGTACTACGGCAAGAAAGTCAGCAAGGCGGCGGCCAAGGGGCATCAGCGAGATTATGCTTATTACCGCTGTGTCGGAACCGATGCCTATCGCTTCGGTGGTCAACGCATCTGCGACAACCTGCAAGTGCGAACGGATCGTCTCGATGACCTCGTATGGCAGCAGGTCGCGGATCTGTTGAGGCATCCGAGTCGACTGAAGAAGGAATATGAACGACGACTGGATGCGATGGAGCGCAATGAGAATAGTGGCTTCGATACGGCCAGCCTGGAAAGGCAAAGGCTTCAGTTGGAGAAAGGCAAGTCCCGGCTCATCGACAGCTATGCCGACGGTATCATCGACAGGACGGACTTCGAGCCGAAGATACAGCAGTTGAAGAACCGGCTAGAGCAGGTCGATCAGCAGATCCAGGAATCCCGGCAGCACGGGGTGGCTCAAAGTGAACTGTTTCTGGTCATCAACCGGCTGGAGGAATTTGCAAGTGCCGTTACGGACAAACTCGCTACGATCGATCTCGCAACGAAGCGCAAGATCGTACTGGCTCTGGTCAAGCGTGTCGAAATCCACAAGGATGAAATCCTCGTCGTATTCCGGATCGATCCGCAGCCCGGAGGTCTCCTCGCAGGCGAGAATTCGAATGATTCAGACGATGGAGTGAAAAGTATGCAACATTGTAGGCGGCGTAATAATTCCCCCTTGCGGGGTGCCGGCGTCAGTGGGGAAGAGTTCGTTTTGATACACGTATCCCGCTTTGAGCCACTTCTTTAGAATCACCTTGTCCGTGGGGATATTGGCGATCATCCAGTCGTGGGAAATTTTGTCGAAACAGCCTTGGATGTCGGCCTCCAGCACCCATTCCGCACTCGCCTTTTTTGCCAGAGAAATGAAGCATTGTCCTCCAGCGTCAGCAGTAGAGCGTTCCGGTCTGAACCCATAAGAATTCAGATCGGCGGTGGTTTCCGCAACGGGTTCCAACGCCAGCAGATGTAACGCCTGCATGGCGCGGCATTTCATCACGGGTATGCCGAGCGGCCTCGTCTTACCGTTTTTCTTCAGAATAAAAACTCTCCGAAGTGGAAGGGGCTAATAATCCCGCCTCTTCAACGACGCAATCGCGTTGGCCTTTGCCGCCGGTGTTTTCCACGTTACCTTGTCCACACCGGGGGTGTTCCTGCCTTTGTTTTCAGTCACCCGCTTCACGGCTAATGCACGGCCGCTGAACGAATGGGTCAGCAGCCATTGCAGTGCTTTTACCCTGTTATGGCGGCCGGCCTGTACCGCCTTCACCATACGCGATTGCAGCCTCCTTACCTGACGTTGAACATCGGCCCAATTGATGCCGTTCCACGCCACGCCCGAAGGTGCACGCGCCCGTGTTGCTGCGCTCATTTGCTTTCCTTCCGTTTAGATGGTTCTGCAAACTCTCTGGTGAGGAGAGACCACGAGGAAGTCTGCCCGCTTTCGCGTCGGGTGATGTTGCAACCCGTATCCCGTCCATTACAGCCGGGCATTCGCTTTTTCCCCGATCCTGTGCCCGCACCGCCATGGGCAGACCTCGCAGCCTGCTGTCCCGAAGGGAGCGATACGGGGTTTCCACGTTCCGCTTATGGAAGTACGTCGGGTTAGGTGCCTGCTCTGGGCCGGGAGGTATGCGGGTCACGAACGCGTAATCGAAAGACGCTGTTCCCACCTCCAGTACCGCTTTGGTTCGAGCGCAATAGCCATTTCCGCTCGTTCAACGTAACGACCCTACTGCAGATTCAAATGTTTTCACCATACCGACTATCTGGCGCTCATCCGGCGTATGGCTGCCAGAAGGGTACGCCTCTCGCGATTGATACCCCGCGCCTTGCGGCGCTTCGTTACGTTGTCAGAGCCGCTCTTGATTCAGGCCCCTGGATTCACCGGGTGACACCGGTGGTTCTCTCCTTCGATACGGCGAGAAGGGAGAACAACTTCTGTAAGCGACCTCGTGTCGCACTTCGACAATGTTGTTCAGGTACTTGACCTGACGGACCTCGATGGGCGCTTCCCGTTCAGCGTTGATGCTCTGGATGGCGGCCAGATTGGCGCCGCTTTTGTCCATGGTAACGGTCTCAGGCGCGCCATTCTGATTCATGGCTTTCTCGAAATAACGACGGGCGGCAGCCTTGTCACGATGGGCCCGAAGCAGGAAATCGACGGTCTTTCCAGCCTTGTCCACTGCGCGATACAGGTACTTCCACTGGCCGCGCACCTTGATGTAGGTTTCATCCATTCTCCAGCTCTTGCCAACTGGCCGCTTGTGCTTGCGAAAGGCTTTCTCGAACAACGGTACGAGCTTGATGACCCAGCGGTGCACGCTCGAATGGTCGACCTCGACGCCCCGTTCGGCCATCATCTCCTCAAGATCACGCAGGCTCAGCGAGTAGGCCACATACCACCGCACACATAGCAGGATCACGTCCAGCGGGTAATGTAGTCGCTTCATCACCTTCGCGATTCCCGGTGGTAACGTCGTACGCGGCATCCTGCCCGTCATGGTCATCGTGGTCGTCTCAATTTAGGTCGCCCCAGTTTACCTGATCACTTAGCGCGACAGAGCCGCGCAGGTTCCAGAACAACGTTGAGTGCTCATAGCCTTCCTTCGTCAACAGCGTGGCATCCAGCGCCTTGATGCGGGACACCGATTGACGTCCCTTTCCATGCCAAACCAGCCACTTGGCGTGATCGATCTCTGTCTCTACGGCAATTCGCTCGTGGGGCTCCGTCGACTGGCTTCAGAACACCGAGTTTCTGGCAGCCTTGAACTTCATCGCGATGTGAAACCAGTCCAGGATCCTTCCCCGAGCGAGCTTGCTGCCGTCCACAGCCTTACCGAATTCGCCAGCGTCATCGCTGATCACGGTGACCCGCTCGTCTGGAGCCACGCCGCTTGCAAATAGAAATTGGTCCAACCGCGCGGGCGCCGATGGCACCAGCTTATGCACATACGCGTAGAGACGCGGGGTGCGATCAGCGAGAGTTGCACGGCCCGCAACGATGTTGACATGTCGATCCCGCGGTAAGTTCTGCGCCCAAGGCGATTTCAACTCCGCAAGGTCGCGCGCCGCCTTGCGGCGCTGAGGGCTGCTGCTGAAGCTCAGCCAGGCCGAGGCGACGCTCACGCAGCCGACGGTGGCCGATTCGCGAACCTGCTCTGCGCTGACCGCTGTTGGACCAGACGCGATATCGCGCTCGATCTGCGCGTCCAGCGCCGTACCGATGGCGAGGATCCGACGGCGAGTACTACCGAAGGAAATCCCTTTGTCTAGCGGAAGGACCTCTCGAAGCAGCTCAGTGGCCTGACGGTAGGGTAGATGGGCGGCCCATTTGGCCTGCAGGTACTCCAATTCCGGCGTCACACGCTGTGAACGGCCTTGCACAGCGGACTCACAGAGCGACGCGGCTGCCCTTGCTTTGCCGCACAGTTGCACGCCCACAGCCTCCGGCCTCGGCACGTCGACTTTGCCAAACACGGTTCGCACCACGATCGACCGGGCATCCTTGTGCGCCAGCGTCGAGCCACAACAATCGCAAGCCAATTGGCTTTCCATCCACCCGGCCGTCTGCTCCAACACCAGTAACGATTGAACCTCAGCGAGCAAGGCGCGACCTTCGGCAAGTGTGGGTCCCAGGTCGGCGACGCTCCGGTCCGTTCGTTCCACAACAGCAACGGTCGTCGCTTTAGCCTCACTCGTTTGTCCACCCTCCAGGCGAGCCTCGATGATCAGTCGCATGACAACTGCGATCGTTTGGCAACGTCTCCAGCATAGCTGATATGGCCGGCGTGCTGGGCTGACTAGTTGGCCTCACTTCGTGAGAAACTTCGCAGCTTCCAAACGCCGTAACCAAACGGGTAAGGCGTCGTCTCGTCGTCTATGACGGCGGTCAAGTCGACGGAAATAGCCTCCCACGGTTTGGTTCACCCTCGTCTACGCGAGCGCCATCTTCTCTTCATGACGCGTCTCTTCGGGTCGCATATCACCCTCCTCCTGAAAGCAATCAGTGTACTGCGGTGCTACTGCCCTAGAAAATCAAAGCAACTTGACCGTTAGTTGCGCTCGGATCGGAAACGTAAAAAACACTACGATTCACGTAATGATTAGTACGACACCGTGGTCTTTGCGGCTTTGGTGTCGCACTTATGCCGGTCGGGAGCTGAAATCGTTCTCCGAGCGCGCGAGACGCTGGAATGAGCGTGAAACATTCGAGCGGTTTGCCCCTTAAGTGCCCGTCCGAAAAGCTATTTGGTGACGCTTAGATTGCGAAGGGGATGTTCCACGCACGCCATTTTGTTCCACGACTTGAGGCGCTGTCGAGAAGTTCGGCACAAACCACCGGCACATCGGCAATTGCGCAAGGACAACCATCGCAAAGTTAACTTGCGTTTACTTTTAACAGGGACTAATCTGCGAGCAGTTCGACCGGTTGGGTCGAAAACTTCTCAGCCGGTCCACTGGACGCTATGGGTAGAACAATGGACAGTATAACGAAGCTCAAGCCGGGTAAAACCACGGGCGAAGACCTCATGCGTCTTGCGCAACTGTCAGACGGCATGCTGCAGAAGATCCGCGACGAAATGCTTGAGCCCTTCCCTCGCAAGGTCCCGCCGATTATCTCATCGGCGCGCCTGCAGGAGATGTGCGGCATCGACAAGCAACGCATGGGCTATGTGCTCAAGAAGGGTGAACTGCCCGGTGGCACGCAGAGCAAGCCCGGGGCACCTCGTCAGTTCACCGTTGCAGAGAGCATCGCTTGGATTCAATCCGAGCGCAACCTCCTCCCCCGCAAAGGCCCCGCCAAGGTCATCGTCGTCGCCAACTTCAAGGGCGGTGTCACGAAGACCACGACCTCTACCCTACTCGCGCAAGGTCTTGCCATGCGCCGCGGCCGTCGGGTGCTTCACATCGACCTCGACCCTCAGGGCAGTGCAAGCACCCTCTACGGGATCAACCCCCATGCGGAGGTCGATTCCTCACAAACCGTGATGCCCCTGATTGAGGCCTACTTGGCGGGCGAACCGTTTGACATGACCACCCTCCCCGTTCCGACCTACTGGCCGAACGTGGACATCATCCCCTCCTCCACCGAACTTTTCAATGCTGAGTTCATGCTCCCAGCGCGGGCAGCCAGC
This sequence comes from Paraburkholderia sp. RL17-337-BIB-A, assembly GCF_046025895.1. Taxonomy (NCBI): domain Bacteria; kingdom Pseudomonadati; phylum Pseudomonadota; class Betaproteobacteria; order Burkholderiales; family Burkholderiaceae; genus Paraburkholderia; species Paraburkholderia sp. RL17-337-BIB-A. The sequence continues at coordinate 746,094 of NZ_JARESY010000003.1, forward strand.
GATGAGTCGGTGCGCTTCGAGCAGGTGCTGCATGACGGCCTCGCCCAACTGAAGGATGCGTACGACTACATCATCATCGATACGGCACCCACGCTGAGCTATCTGACAATCAACGCCATCTTCGCCGCGGACGGCGTCCTCGTGCCGGTCGTGCCGGACATGCTTAGCTTTGCCTCCATGGTGCAGTTCTGGCACCTGTTCGGCGATCTGATCAATGGGATGCAAGCGTTCGATGACGGGCGCGCCAAGGAGTTTGACTTCGTGGATGTGCTGGTCACGCGTATGACGTCAAAGCCCGCCGCACAGATCCTACAAGGCTGGATCACCCAGATCTACGGTTCCCGCGTGGTGCCCATCGAGATCCCGGAATCTGATCTGGCGCGCAACACGAACATGCGCTTTTCTACTTTTTACGATCTTGGCCCGAACGACGTTGGGGCGGAGACACTACGCCGCATTCGCACACCCGTTGACCAGCTAGTTGACCGCGTCGATGACAAGGTGTGCGCCATCTGGGCACAGGAGGGATGACGATGGCGAACTGGATGAAAGAGCAGGCTACTAAAGCCAAGAATATTCAAGTCACAGCTGAGGATCAGCAGCGAGCGCTCGATGCGCCGCCCGTTCAGGCTCGCACTGCACCAGGTCAGCTGATGCAGCTGCAGGCAACAGCCGAGCGACAACGCAAAGAGATTGCCGACCTCAAAACCCTGCTAGACAAGGGTGCCCGAGCAAAGCGGCCGATTGGCAAGATGCATGAGGTACCCGGTCGTCGCCGGAAGCTCACAGCTGAGCAATACGCCGAACTGAAAGCGAATCTTGCCCAGTACCCACTGGTGTATCCGGTTGTGCTGGAGGCTCGCGGTGACGGTGAATGGAACATCAACGCTGGTAACAACCGCGTCGCCATCTACGGCGAATTGGGCATCGATGAGATCGATTCCATCGTCTCGGACATGGAACCCGAGCAAGCAGAGCGGCTGGCGTTCTTCTCAAATCTCTTTGCCCCTTCCCTCTCGGACTACGAGAAGTACTGTCACTTCCAACGGTTGAAGGCGACAGCCGACGCTCTCTCCCAGCAGGAGTTGGCGACCGCAGTCGGGTTGTCGGAATCGCACGTGAGCAAGATCTTCGCGTTCGACGGATTGCCAGCTGATGCGAAGGCAATCCTAGAAACGCGTCCTGAGCGACTGGGTGCTGACGCCGCTGCGCATCTGACTCGGGCGCACACAGAAGGTCGTACGAAGGAAGTGATCGAGGCCGTGAATCGACTGGTGAATGAAGAGCGTTTCACGCAGAAAGAAGCTGTCGCGAGCGTGCAAGGCAAGCCTGCGAAAGCCACACCGACCGGCCAAACACTCATCGTGAAGCAAGGCAAGAAGAACTACTGCGAGATCACCGCGCGCAACGGCATCATCGGTGTGCGACTCAAAGTGGATGCTGAGCGGGCCGATGAGTGGGCAAAAGAGATTCAAGCGCTGATCGAATCGAAGCTTGCCGAGAAACCGGTTTCGTGAAGAAACCGTAGCGTTTTCAATGACTTAGATTTTAGAAGCTTGGACTGGAAACCAACCAAATTTGTAAGCCGTTGTTTTGATTGCACTTTCGTGACGAAACTTGGTGGAGCTTATGACACGGTAACGCCAGAAAGACAAAGGCCCCCAGCTGGAAACTGAGGGCCTTTGCGTAAGTGGGCTTGGCTGGAAACCTCGCACCACACTCCCCAGCTGGAAACTGGAAAGGGTACAACGTCAACCCGGAGTGTAGCGCAACGAGATAGCCAGTCAAGCGAATTCAAATCCATTTTTGAGAATGGACGCTCGACATGTCTATCGCGCAACGCTTCGTTGCTGGCGAGGGTGAAACTCACCCCGAAGACTCAACCGCCCTCACCGCCTTCCGTTCTGATGACACCAACTTGCCTTGGATCATCTTCCGCGCCGCATTTCGCGCGTCCCACATCGACGCCCTTCCCCAACGTGCGCGTGCCGTTCTCGCTGCTCTCGCACGAACCGTAGATCAAGCCAAACCGTTCGCAGCCATCTTCGCGCGTCGCGAGTTGCTCACGGGTCGCGCTCTTCAATCGATGCGCACCTTCTATCGCAGCCTGGATGACCTCGAAGCCGCTGGTCTGATTGAACGTCGTCCTCAGTCCCGCTATGTTGAAGCAGGCCTCTTTGGTCGCGCGTATCTCCACCTCACTCAGCATGCCGCTGAACTGCTGGGTCTTGTCGAAGCCCCGGTTCCTCACAACCCGGAACCCCAGCCTGACTCTTTGCCGAGTCCGTCTGCCACCGTGGCAGACGGTGGTATATATAAGGATCTTTACCCTGCTTCTTCTCAAAAGAGACAACCCGGGCAAGTGCCTGCTGACCTTCAGCGTCTGCGGTCTCTGGGTTTTCTTGATTTCCTGATTTTCAAATTCATGCGTGAAGCGCGTGAGAACGGCAAGCTCCTCTCCGACGTCGTCGAGGCTACGTGGGAACATCTAAAGGAAGCCGCAAAGCCCATCTGCTACCTAAACGCTCTGCTCCGCAGCCCGGTCGATTTCCGCTACCAGCTGCGCCGAAAGTCTCAGGCTGCTGTCGAGCAACAGGTCAAGGTGCAGGTCGAGGCTCAAGGCGAGCGCGTGGCTCGTGAGAGTGCTGGCCAGACATTCGTAGACGCGAGCGGCGAGACGGCCTACGTCGTGAGTGCGGACGGCGAATCGATGACCGTGTACAAGGCAGGCGAGGGAATTGGGCGTCAGGCAACCAACTGGAAGACTGGCTTTGCGCAAGCCAAGGAGCGTGGCTTCATCCGTCCAGCCACGACCTCCCGCCACATTGTCGCCGCGGCGACGCGCTCACACGAAGCGCGGCAGCACATCGCTGGTCTTCGCGACCTTCTGCGGCCGCGTCTGGCTTAAAAAAAAGAGAATTCGGACGATCCTCGTTTATGCTCGTGTCCGGTCGCACCTACGGGCCGCGAGGCCGAGGGCGTGCAGGTCACAGGGGTAAGGTCAGCGAGGTCGAGAAGCCAAGCGGTGCGTCAGTATCAGTCTCGCCGCAGAGCGCGAACTTGACGACCACCATTCGTTCAGCGACCAGCCTGATAGAGAACTCGGTCCCGTATCGACGACCGACGATCGACGGACTCTCCATCTTGCGCACCAGCTCCTGCAGGAACCCTGTAAGTTCTCGCTGGTTGGTCGCTGACATGACAGTGACGCCTTCTGCATTCAGCTCCGTGCCCGGAATGCCGTCCGCGGCGAGCGCCTCCATATACGACTGAAAGTCGAGGAAGTCGGTGCCACTCACATCGAGCGTTCGCTTCTCGCAGTCATAGTAGACCTTGCCGTCCATGTACCCCTCGCCCGAGTCCATCACGGTCAGCATGGCCTTGTGGATGACGCCGATGAAAGTCGGAAAACCGATCGTGCTCCCTGTCAAATTGCTCATAGCTTCAACCCCAACTTCTTCAATACAGCGGCAATCACCTTGATCTCGTGATCGGTCGCGGCTGTGGTGTCCGCGAAAGTCTCCCCGAACGTTTCGTTGATCAGCCGGATCAGAGCCGAACTTGGCTCTTCCGCGCTCTGATCCGGCGCTGCCAGACAGCGCGCGTCGCTGTGGTACTGCTCGATCTGGTATTCCACCCAGTCCCAGTAGCCGATCACGGTGTTCTCAGCAGCAACTTGCTCGCGCCACTCCGCGCGACGCAACGGCGTTGCCCGATGCTCGCCATCGCCGTTCGGGTTGTACTTGTTATCCAGTTGAGCAGCGCTCAGACGTTGGTCTTCCACCATGATCGCGTGAAAGCCGGCATTGGCTGCCTGCGCATGTTGGGTATTGAGGTCATGCGTGGTTGGACCGATCGACATGTTTTCGTTCCTTGTGTAAGTTCATTAGGATCGCGAAACGAATTCATAGCGCTGGAGTCCCTTGAGGGGCAAGCTACCAATCTGGCGACCCGTGCTGAAGCCTGCGATCTCGCGCAACAGTCGTAGGTAGTTAGTATCGATACCCTGAAGTTCGCACCAGTCGAAAAAGTCCGCTGGCGATACGAGACCCTTGGTATCCTCGGAGTGACGCCATTCGCGATGGTCGCGCCGCACGACATGGACGCGCTCGTTGCTGTGACTGATCACGAGCGACTGATCGTCGTCCGCAATATCGAACGTGACAATCGGCTTCTCGTCGTCCATCGACAGATCAGGCGGGACCACACCGTTGATGAGGCAACACGCCATGACGCCCGTCCAGTAGGTGGACTCCAGGTACTTAGCGAGTGCGAGAATCTGCCTCGCAGCCTTCGGCACGTCTGTAAGCGCCCGGCAATGGCACCCTGGGGAGTGCCTACCAGCGATCAGGCGGTGATCGGCGCCCAGCGATGAGGCAGTAGCTGAGCGATGTCGTCGGCGGGCTCTGTCGCGCTAAGTGATCAGGTAAACTGGGGCGACCTAAATTGAGACGACCACGATGACCATGACGGGCAGGATGCCGCGTACGACGTTACCACCGGGAATCGCGAAGGTGATGAAGCGACTACATTACCCGCTGGACGTGATCCTGCTATGTGTGCGGTGGTATGTGGCCTACTCGCTGAGCCTGCGTGATCTTGAGGAGATGATGGCCGAACGGGGCGTCGAGGTCGACCATTCGAGCGTGCACCGCTGGGTCATCAAGCTCGTACCGTTGTTCGAGAAAGCCTTTCGCAAGCACAAGCGGCCAGTTGGCAAGAGCTGGAGAATGGATGAAAGTGTGTCACGAACACAAGTGAGAACTTGTGGTGCTGTACTGAAGATGGGAGTAGGCCTCCCGGAGCCGGCTTGCAGGAGCAGGCTTCAAACCGCCCGGTGCTGCTGCGTTCAAAAGGCGTGGTGGTGAGCGACCGTGGAAAAGTCGTCCGAGAAGGATGGCAGGTATGTGTTGAGAAGATGAGCGAAAGCGAACCGTTCGATGACGCGTCGTTAATCCTTCAAAGCGCTGTCAAAACTGGGGTCATTTCGTCGCTCCAGGATCAGTCGGGAGGGGACCTGCTTACGGACCTGACGGCAGCCGGCGTAGAGGCGGCATGAGCTCAACACAGGCTTCGGTATGGAACGTGAGAACCTTGCTCCGGATGTAAAGGGAAATGACATCGCGCCAGGGAAAGCCTGGGAAAGGAGGATGTGAAAGCGGAAACCTTTCGTTGGGGTCCAGAGGGTTCGACTCCCTCCCGGCAAAGGCTAACCACCAGCCGGAAGCAAGTCTTGCATGGGGGACGGTAACGTACTTCGTGAAGCGTAGACAGCGGGTGCTGAAGCCGCGTGATTGAGTCTCGAAATACCTTTGTCGCTGGTGTCTTCGCCTTTGTTATAGCGGGGGCAGTACTGTGTTGACCGTTACGGTGAGGTCAGTCGGGCCGGCCGGGATCTGAGAGCGGGGCAAAGGCATGGGATGGATTCCCCAGGAACCTGGGAGATCCTGCGCACGACCAGTTCAAGACGCCGAAGGCAACAGGCGATAAACGGGCCAGGCCCGGGCGGATGTCTCCGCCGCACGGGAGCGAACCAGGAGAGAAGGACTGGGGCGAAGAAGCGAATCCATAAGCGACTTCGTATTCGGCGCAGGAAGTCTTAGCGCCTTGATAGTACCGATGACGCCGGGGAACACTGCTCGGGTGGACCCGGTCGAGGAAAGCGGGGCGTCGTTGCAACAGAATCGCTCGTGAGAAACACGGAGGTGCCTTGAAACCTGAAAGCGTGTCAACGAAACAGGAGCGAATTGCCGAACTGGCGCGGATGAACCCGGCGATGGCATTCACCTCTCTGAATCAGTATCTCGACTATGAATGGCTGTACTACGCCTGGGCGCAAACGCGCAAGGATGGCGCAGTCGGTGTGGACGGTCAGACGGCGGAAGAGTATGCAGCCAACCTGGAGCAGAATCTCCTGGGCCTGATCGCCCGCATCAAATCTGGTCGCTACCAGGCGCCGCCAGTGCGAAGGCACTATATCGCCAAGAGCGATGGCGGACAGCGTGGCCTCGGCATACCGTGCTTCGAGGACAAGGTAGCGCAAAGGGCCGTCGCGATGTTGCTGGAGCCGATCTACGAGCAGGACTTTATGGACTGCTCATATGGGTTTCGGCCAAGGCGGAATGCACATCAGGCGGTGCAAGCCGTGCGTAATGGGATCATGAAACAGGGTGGGCGATGGGTGCTGGACGTTGATGTTCGGAAATACTTCGACAGCAGCTATGCCGACGGTATCATCGACAGGACGGACTTCGAGCCGAAGATACAGCAGTTGAAGAACCGGCTAGAGCAGGTCGATCAGCAGATCCAGGAATCCCGGCAGCACGGGGTGGCTCAAAGTGAACTGTTTCTGGTCATCAACCGGCTGGAGGAATTTGCAAGTGCCGTTACGGACAAACTCGCTACGATCGATCTCGCAACGAAGCGCAAGATCGTACTGGCTCTGGTCAAGCGTGTCGAAATCCACAAGGATGAAATCCTCGTCGTATTCCGGATCGATCCGCAGCCCGGAGGTCTCCTCGCAGGCGAGAATTCGAATGATTCAGACGATGGAGTGAAAAGTATGCAACATTGTAGGCGGCGTAATCTCGCCGATCCTCAGTAATGTCTACCTTCACCACGTGCTGGACGTGTGGTTTGCCGAGCAGGTGCAACCGCGCCTGCGCGGACCAAGCACGCTGGTTCGCTATTGCGACGATTTCGTCATGCTGTTCGCATACAAGGACGACGCAGATCGTGTGCTGACGGTGCTCGGGAAACGGCTGGATAAGTACGGGCTGCAACTGCATCCGGATAAAACCCGCCTGGTGGACTTCCGTCACCGACCTGCGCATCGATCGGCAGAAGGCGACGAGCCGTTTGCAACGACCTTCAACTTTCTCGGGTTCACCCATATCTGGGCACGCTCGCGATGGGACAAGGTCGTCGTGCGGCAACTGACGGCGAAAGACCGCTTTGCGCGGGCGCTCCACGCGATCGACGAGCAGTGTCGCCGTATGCGGCACTGGCTTGTGCGGGACCAGCACCAGCGGTTATGCCGGATGCTCAAAGGGCACTATGCGTACTTTGGTATTGCTGGCAATAGCCGTCGTCTGGGCTGTCTGGTCTTCGAGGCCCAGCGGCGCTGGCACAAGTGGTTGAAGCGGCGCTCGCGAGAGCGTTCGCTCACCTGGGTCGCTTTCAATCAGATACTGGCGGTCTTCCCGCTGCCGAAGCCTCGCATCAGGCAGCGCTCTGCCACGCCGTGAGCAAATCTGTGCAATGAAGAACCGGATGCCTTAATTGGGCTCGTCCGGGTCTGTGAGGGGCGAGGAGGGTAACCTCCTCGTCTACTCGGAAATGGCAGACACCATGAGGAAGAATACCGATGCCGGAGTGAGGGGCGGAGCTGCCCGTAGTAGTGTTGAAGCCTTTGTAATGAATCTCAGCTATCTCACATCAGGTCACCAATGAATTCGCACACGCCTTCCCCGTCGAGTCGCCCAAAAAGAGAGATTGCGCCGCACGACACCCGCGTCGATCGATGATCGTTCGCATCATGAGCCTGATTCGATCAGCGCAGCTCAACGGCCATGATCCCTTTCCGCAATGTCTCTTTGCGCGCTATGCCGATGATGCGGGTGGTCCATTGCCGCAGCGAGGCGCAGGCGCAGGAGGTCATGCATGCCATTGCCTCGCGGCTGGCGGAATGCGGGTTGCAGATGCATCCTGAGAAGTCAAAGATCGTGTATTGCAAGGACCGAAGTCGCAACCAGGCCTACCCGAATGTGAATTTTACATTTTTGGGCTTTCTGTTTCGTCCGCGAAGGGTGCTGACGAGGTCCGGGCGGCTCTCCACGAGCTTTCTGCCCGGCGTGAGTCCTGCTGCCCTGAAACGGATGAGACAGGCGGTGCGGCGGTGGCGGCTGTCTCGTCAAACGTCAGGGTCACTGGTTGATCTGGCCGAGCAATGCAATCCCACGATACGTGGCTGGTGGAACTACTACGGGGCTTTTCCAGCCTTGTCCACTGCGCGATACAGGTACTTCCACTGGCCGCGCACCTTGCGGATACTGCAAAAAACATCGCACCTAGTTGCAACTGCAGGTGTCACTGTTTCGATTCCCGCAATAGGACCGTCAACCGGTTGACGGTCTTGAGCCTTTGGCGTTTGTCCCAACGTATTGGCCAGAAACAACAAATTCAGTGCGACGCTTCCGCCAAACTGTGAAACCGTGAAACTCTTCGGCCACGATCGTAACGCCAATTCCGGCTTCAGATTCTCCTTCACTCCATGCCAAACCTTGTCTTCAGCATTTCAATCATGAACTCGAGCGCCGCTACGCTGTTAGCGTCGGACTCGTGAAGGTGCAATTCAACGACTAGGCGCCGCTTTGCATTCTTTCCTGGCGCTTTCCTAACCCTCACGTCGACGCCGGGGATATCGATACCCGCCAGGCGGTTCAGTATCAGTTGGGGTGATGGCCTACGCGGCGAGCAGGCCGCCTCGGCTGCGAGCGCGCGAACGTTCTTCGCCCCCTGCAGCGCTATCAGCCTCACTATTTGCTTGGCGGCCGCGAAAGTAAGATCGTCACCCGGAAAAAGCATTTTTACCTCAGCGGGCAAGACCTTTTCAATGGTGAGAGCCTCGCTAAGCCGGGATTGCGGTATGCCCATGTGTACCGCCGCGATCCGTTGACTCGGGAATGCACCTCGCATGTAATACGCTGCAATGGCGAGTGGCCCCTTCAATCCGGGAGGGGCCGCTTGTGAGCGTACTTCACCGCCTGATCGTAAGGCGCGCACAATGCCCTTTCCATCCATGCCAGTTGTGTCTATCGTTGCGGCGCTGGCCGCGAGCACGCTTTCGCCACGTTGACTTGCCAATCTCAGGAGGGCGCGCGCGTTGCCAGTGCTCAAGCCCGGTCTGTCGAACAATCCTATAATTACGCGAGGCAATCGCGAGACAGCCAGCGCCTCGACAATTCTCGGTGGCGCGACTTTCGTCTCAAACATCCTTGACAGCTTCTCTGCTGCTTGACGATATGTCTTCCATTGCGTTCCCACGCCGGCCTTATAAATTAATGCTAGCCGCAGTGCATCGTCCACGACTTTTTCCGTCATTAAGTTTTCCCAGTAAAGCCGCTTCCGAAGCCCTTCTAACGATTCACGGTCGAAGGCTTCCAAGTTAAAAGCGGTATTTGCACTTGTCGGTTCGCTTTCAAAAAGCAATCACTTTTTACAGCGTCCCGAACGCTGGTGTCCTCTTGCGGCGCTACCACGCGCGCAACGATCTTTTTTAACCATGGTTAGTTTTTTCGGTCGAGTACCAGTCGTAACCATCTGATTCTGTGGAGAAAAAAATTTTCGATCTTGTTCCATGAATGTAAATCTGTAACAGAAGTTGGAACGCACATCAAGCATTGCACACCTGGATGCACGATGGAGACAGAAAGAGTACTGATTTCGTATCTCTTTCTCGCTGAGGTCCGTAACCATGGTTAACGTTTCGACAGCCATGCAAGCCTAACTGTCGACGGTCGCGACTACAAAAGGCGCTTAAATCTCCGTACCTTTCGCAGCAAAAGTCTAGTTAGAAATTGTTTCAATGGTAGCCATTCATCAAGGGTTGCCATGCGCATTTTCAGTAACAAGCGGCAGGCCGCGCTATCTACGGCCCCCGGCATGTATGCCGAGGAAGACGATCCAGCGAAAGTTATTTTCGAGACGAGCACGCGGCTCAAGGTTGAGAGCAATCGCTGGATGCTTATCGCGTTCGCGTGTGCGGCGGTCGCGGCCGGAGCCGTCTGGACGCGTCAGCCGCCTCCATCTGTCACGCGCGTGGTCGGAGTGTCGGCCGACGTAAGCGGTCATCCGGTGGTGACAGAACTCGTCGCCTATAAGCCCGACTCGCAGGCACTGCGTACGAGCATGCGTGACATGGCCGTGCGCTGGTTCACGATCGAGCCGGTCCTCACCGACAGTCTGACGACATCGCGCATGTCGCTGAACATCAATTCGGTGAAGGCGCAGATGATTGGTGCGGCAGCCGACCAGTTCAAAAGCTGGTTGCGCGACGACGCACCGTTTCAGCAGATCTCCGCGAATCCCAAGCTGATCCGCGAAGTGGCCGTCCGCAACATCGCACTGCTGGAAGACCAGACAGTCCTCGTCGAATTTACTACGACAACGTCTCAGGCCGGCGGGACCGGCAAGCCTGACGTGAAGTCGTATGCGCTGACCCTACGCTACCAAATAGTCGCGCCGACCGCCGACGCGGCACTTACCGCCAATCCCTTCGGCATCTATATCCCGTTCTTTCGCCTTGAGCGGACCGGTGGAGCCTGACCAGCATGATCTCCAGACCTCAGCGGCCGGCGCTCGGCCTTCTTTTTCTGCTCGCGGCGACGGCATTGCCGATGACTGCGGCGAAGGCCAAAAAGCCGGCCGACAACGGTTCGTTCAACGCCGCGATGATAGCGGGTGACCCGATGAGCCCGGTCAACCCGTTCAACAGCGGTTCGGATCCGCTCACGATGCCGGGCGACGCCCGCATCGGCGTCTTTCCCTACAGCCGCGACCAGATTTTCCGGGTGCTCACAGCGCCGTTAAAGCTCACGACCATCGAGCTCGATCCGGGCGAAAAGCTGATTGCCGATCCTGCAATGGGCGACAGCATCCAGTGGGAAGTTGACGACGACAAGATGAACCATGTGTTCATCAAGCCGCACAAGGCGGACATCGTCAATACGCTGCACCTGACGACGAACCGGCGGGAGTACGACTTCACGCTGATAGCCTCGCCGGCAGGCGGGTTCTTCTATCAAACCGTACGGTTCCAGTACCCGCGCGCGCCGATGGCCAGGGTGAACGTCCGCGATGAAGGCAGCGGGGCGGGGACGGGCACAACCGGTGGGAAGCGTGGCGGCGATTCGGGTGCAATCAGCGTGGCGCCTGACAAGCTCAACTGGGACTACTCGGTCGACGGCAACGCCGAGTTCAAGCCAGAGGTCGTCTTCGATGACGGTCACTCGATCTGGATGCGTATGCCCGCCAAAGCGCAAACGTGGCCGGTGCCGATGTACAAGGATCACGGCGATCGCGTCGTCGGCAATTTCATCCGTCGTGGCGACTTTCTCGTTTTCCAGCGCCTGGCCGACGAAATTGTTCTCGTGTCCGGCAAGGATGAGGTGACGGTAACGCATGGTCGCCGGCGCGTGTTCGGAGTGTTCTGACCGTGGCCAAAAAGACCGAACAGGCCACACCCAACGCCGAGCAGGCCGCGATCGTCAAGGGCAAGACGCCCCGCAATGCCATCATGAGCATTGGCCTGCTGGCCGCGCTGATCATCGGCGCGCTCGGCTTCTACTATGAGCTGAAGGCGAGCGATCAGGCGGCAGAGGAAGCGCGTCTGAAAAAGGCGTCGGCCCTCAAGTCCAGCACCGAGGTACCTGCTGCAGGCACTTCAGACATCGAGAAGATGATCAGACAGCAGCAGGAGGCTGCCGCGGCTGATGCGGCAGCCCGTGCCGCGTCCGAAGCGTCTGCCGCGCAGCGTCCAGGCGTCAAGCCGGTGTTGACGGGCAATGACTTCCAGCGTGAGGTGGGGGCTGCTGGCGGTGACACGAGCGCGCTTGCCGTGAGCAACAAGCAGGACGCGATCTATACGTCGTCCGTGTTCAAGCAGTCCGGAGCTTCCCGCAACGCCAGCCAGCAGTCGACGATGATGCCAGGGGGCGTACCCTCGCTCGACGATTTCCGCGCAGCCCGTGCAGCGGCGACGGCAGGTGCCCAGAACCCGACGGACGGGATGGCTCTCGCGCTCGCCAGGCAGGGGCAGGCACCGGAGGACCGCGATAAGGCGTTCCTGAAGGAAACAGCAGGGCAGCGCGGCATCGAGCGGACCACGTTCAACGGCCAGGCCGGCGGCTGCACCTTGACGCCTCCGCACAACATTCACGTCAAAACGGTTGAAGGGTTGAACTCGGACAAGCCCGGTCGCGTCGCGTTGATGGTCGACGAGGATGTGTACGACAGCCTTCGCGGCGACTGCCTGATGATTCCGAAGGGCTCGTTCATCAACGGCGCATACAGCGCTGACGTGAAGGTCGGTCAGGAGCGTCTGCTGGTTGCGTCGACCAGCCTGCGGCTTCCCAACGGAAAGAGCGTGCCGATGAACGGCATGCAGGGCGCCGACCAGAATGGGTACAGCGGCTTTTCAGGCGATGTCAACAACCACTTCCTGGCGATCTTTGGCGCGGGCTTCATTACCGCAGTCCTGCTGAAGAGTTTCGACAATGGCGCCACTACATCGACGACGGCAGGCCCCATCGGTATTACGACCACAGGAAGCACAGCGGGGCAGGTCGCCGCGACGACTGCGCAGGCCGTGCTTCAACGCAACCAGAACATTCCTCCGACGATCACGGTACCACCGGGCCAGCAGTTCCTCGTTCAGGTCACGCAGGACATTGTCATGGAGCCCTACCATGACTAGGCGCGCCGTCGCCGCGTTACTTCTGACGGTAGTGTGCTCGTCGGCCGGAGCGGCGGTGATCGACACCGTCATCAGTCCGACTCGCTTCGTGGTTGATGAAAACGGCGTGCGCTCCGTGCTGGAGCTTCCTGGTAAGCCTGTCTACGCGTGCGGCCTGCAGCGTTTCCTCGCTTGGGCGCAACCTCTGAAGGGGCAAAGCATCACTCCTGGACCACGCGGCTTCGCATCCGTGCTCGTTGATGGCGCGCCGGAAAGTATCCAGAGTCTGCTGGTCCGAAGCGGCTGGCTGCTACCTGCGGTCCTTGACGACGACGCGCAAGCCGCGATGACTGAGCGTCGGGGTGGCTGGGCGTGTGCAACGGCACAGGCACCCTTCGATGTGATGCACACGAGTGTCGACGCAAAAATTCTTGCGGGCATCGCGCTTAACGAATCGGCCTACAACGGGCGAGCGTGGCCGTGGACGTTGAACGTCGCGGGGCGAGGCTTCTTTTTTCGCACACGAGCCGATGCGTACAAGGCCGTCCGGTTTCTGATCTCGAATGGTCGGTGCGATTTCGATGTAGGCATTTTGCAGGTGAACTGGTGCTATCACCGGCAGCGCTTCGCGTCGCCGTGGGATGCCCTTGCGCCCGCAACGAATATCCGCGTGGCTGAAGACATTCTCAACGAGAACTATCGCAAGACAAACTCGGCGGTGAAAGCCGTGGCGTATTACCACAGCGCGAACCCGCAGCCAGGCCGCGAATACCTCGCGCGCTTCATCCAGCATCTTTCTCAAATCGACCGCGGTCTATGAAGCAAACGCTAACCCTCATCGCGTTGGCAGTTTTCTCGTTGTCAGCGTCGGCAGCGAGTACCGATCCGCTCGACTTTGACTATCAGGTCAACGGGAACATGACCGAGCGGCCCGCGCTTATTTTCAACGACGGAACGGACACGTATCTTCAGCCACGAGCCGGCCAGAATCTGAAAGTAGACGGCGGTCACGCTGAAGGCCCATACATCGTTGTGTCAGGGACGCCCGAAGTCGTTTCCTATTCGGTGGGTGGGTCGAGCGCCACGGCCCGATGGAAAAAGGCGAACACCTTCACCTCCGAGGCGAGCAACCGCAGTGGCGACATGCCTGCCGGTTTTGCTGGTTTCTCGAACCGCCTCGCACTGATTGGTCCGCGACCCAGTCTGGAGACGACGCGTCCGATGAGCGCAACGTTGCCGCTTGCACAGATGGTTAAGTCGCTGGTACCGCAAGGTTGGAGCGGCTCGGCGCAAAAAGACGTCGACCTGACGAACGCGCAGAGCTTCGCAACGCGAGACGGCGAGAACTGGATGCAGTCGCTCGACCGCCTGTTGGGGGCAGTGAATCTCTACGCCGACGTCGATTTCACCGCGCACCACGTGACGTTGCGTCGCGCGGCCGCCAAATCGACCGGGGTGAACTATGTGGCAAGCGCCGCGCCTGCGCAGGCTGCAATGCAAACAGCGGCAGCAAGCTTATTGCCCGCGTCGGGGGTAGTTGTCAGCGCGAGCGACAAAGTGCAGCCGCAGGACGGCGGTCTCGCCGCCAAGTTCGGCGCGCTAGCGATCCGGGACGGCGACGACACGCACATCCAGATCCGCTTCTCACAAAGGCCTGCAAAAGAGCTCGTCTTTCGGGACATGGAGGGGCACTCCCTGAGGCCAAAATGGGACGACTCAAACAGTGTCGTGACGATTAGCCGGGCGGATCGGTTTGTTGTGTCCAATGGCTCGGACAGCGTTGAAGTGGCGCGCGTTGCCGGCCTCGTCTACGGATTTGACGCGAAGAACACCGCAGGCCTTGAAGCGGTGTTCGACAAGGAAGGATCGACGTACTTCAAATTTGCCGACACGGTCGGCAACGTCAAGGTCTCGGATGTCGCTCACATGGGCTCAGGTGAGCAGCAGGGCCGCTATTACAAGTTCAACGGTACCGCAGACCAGTTCATTGTCAACGCCGACGGCAATGTCGTGAACGTGACGCGTAAGCATGACGTCCGCTTTTTCGACAGGACGAAATCATGAGGCGCCGGGCCGTCGCCTCATTTGCGGGCGCGCTGCTGTTCGTGCAGCCGACGCTCGCAGACTGCCTCGATGACGCAGCGCGGTTCCATCACGTCAATGTGGTGCTCGTGCGCGCAATCGCACAACAGGAGTCTGGCATGCGCGCCAATGCGGTGAACCGGAACACGGACGGTTCTGAAGATATTGGCCTCATGCAGATCAATTCGTCGTGGCTTCCGAAGCTTAGGCGCTATGGCGTCACGCGGGAGTCGCTGTTTAACCCATGCGTCAACGGATACGTCGGCACCTGGATTCTCGCGTCGAACATCAAGCAGTTCGGCCCGACGTGGAAGGCGGTTGGTGCGTACAACGCCGTCTCAACCAACAAGCAGCTGGTGTACGCAAACCACATTTATCGGCGCGTTGTGCGCGCGGCCCACTGAATCTCATGAAGCCAATCATCATCATGCCCACCCGTCGTCGCGCCTCGCTCCTTGCGAAGGTTTTCGCACTACTTGCTATGACGGGGTTGGCGAACGCTGCGTTTCCGCAATCCCACCTGTCGCCGCCAGCGGGTGACGGTTGGCAGATGCTGGACGCCAACGCAGCCAGCCCAGCCGCGCCTGGCCCAACGGCTTCGCTCGCGATGGCCAACCCTGCACCGAGTGCGCCTGCGACGTCTCACGCATCGCCGCCGCCGGTGCTTGCGTCGTTCCAAGCCATGGCGCCAACGATCACCTCAACTGCCGTCACGCCGGTTGTCCTGCCGGGTGCACAGGCTGCGGCCGGTTCCAGCGCCCTGACGCTCACGATCACCCCGCGGGACATCAATCTCCGAAACGCGCTCGACCGCTGGCTGCAGCAGCAGGGCTGGCAACTGGCCTGGAAAATCGACGATGACCTGCCGCTCGAATTCAATGCGACCTTCAGCGGTGATTTCGACTCCTTGCTGACGCAAGTCATGCGCGCGACCAATCACATGCGCACGCCTACGCGCGTCTGCGAACACATCAACAACGTCATTCGCGTGGTCGCCCGCGCGGCAAACTGCCAGGACTAAACCATGCGAGCAAACCGCTTCCAGGCCGCTGTATCACTCCTTGCAGCAACCATGCTGACGGGTTGCGTTGTGTCCCAATCCGACGTCAACCACGCCTATGACGCAGCGACACACGACGCGACGCGCGCGATGGCCGGCATGGGGGATTCGATGCCGCTAGTCGAGCACGTCTCTACCGCGTTTCTCGGCGATCGCCTCGTGCCCGTTGCCTATGAAGCGACGCTGCCTGCAGTGTTCCGGGACAAGAACGTCACGCTTCCGGCGAATCTGCCCATCACGAAAATCGCTACTCTCGTTTCCGATGCGTCGGGTTACCCGGTTCACCTGAGTCCCGATGTCTTCATCCCGCGTGAGGCACTGGTCGATCCCGTTACCAGCGGCAAGGCGGGGATGCAGGCACAAACTGCATCGACGAACATGGAGCCGGTCTACCGGCAGCCGGGCAATGCCCGGATCGGCCAGTATCTTCACAGCGTGACGGAAGACCTGGGACTTGCCTGGAACTTCGACGGCGCGACCATCAACATTTCGCGCTTCGTCACCCGGACTTTCCAGATAGCGGCGGTTCCAGGCGCGGTGAAAATTAAGTCATCGATGTCGAAGGGCACCGACACGTCGACGGGCAACCAGTCCAACGGGGCGGGCGCAACGAGCGCGAATACCGGTTCATTCGCGGCAGTCACGTCAACCGGTCGCGACGGGACGTTCGATCAGATCGGATTGATCACCAAGGAGCTGGAAAGCTTGAAGACGCCGATGGGGAAGGTGACGGTCAATCCGCATAGCCGTCTGGTGATGGTGCGCGACACGAAGGAAGCCGTCGATCGCATGAACGACGTCCTGACCCGCGAGAACGCCATCTCGACACGTCAGGTTTCAGTTCGCGTGCGCACGTTACAGATCGCGCTTAACAACGGGTCGCAGGCGGGAGCGAGCGCAGACATTATTTTCAACCGTATTTCGAACGGTTTGTCGCAGTACGCGATCAGCGTGGTATCGCCTACCTCGCTGGCGACCGCCGCGGGCTCGGTTGGCCTCTCCATCCTGAAGCCCAACGCGCCGCTCACTGGCACGAACGCCGTGATCAACGCGCTGAACACCTACGGCAAGACGGTCACGGACAACACGCAGACCAAGATGACCCTCAACGGCCTGCCGATGTCGATAGGCTCGTTCGAAACGAAGGGCTATCTGGCTGCGACGACTCCGTCAACCGGGTCGATCAGCGGCACGGCGGGGGCGCCGGGCCTGACGCCGGGTTCGGTCACGGTCGGTGACTTCGTGAACATCCTCCCGTCGGTGAACGATCACAACCAAATCATCCTGTCCTACTGGAGTGATAACTCCAAGCTCAACGGTCCATTCACGACGATCGGTACGGGCTCTGGAGCGTCGGCCCAGCAGATCCAGTTGCCCGACATCGTGGGCAGCAAGGACGATCAGACGATCGCGCTGTCCGACGGTCAGACTGTGGTCATGTACGGCGCTGTAACCAACAACTATGACGGCTCAAGCAACAACGGGATTCTCGGTGCGAGCGGCGCATGGAACAAGGGGAAGACGTTCCAGGTAATTATGCTGACGGCCTCCGTCGTCCCGTCGATGTGAGCGGCGCATGCACTTCGAGACGATTCCCAACGAAAAAAAGGCGCGCCTAGTCTTCGGACTTGACTGGCGGGCCTATGCAACGAAAGGTGCGGCGGGCGAGCGCCGTCGCTACGCCTACGAGCTCGACGCGACGCACTTCGTAGAGATCAAGGGTAAGGAAGAAACCGTCGCCGGCTTCTGTGCGCCGGAACCTGCCGATAGAAAAGGGCTGAAGCTGTATTCGGCGGCCGCACGGGTGGCCGGTCTCGATCGCGTGCGCTCGAAGCCCGCCGTGCTTGTCCTGGTTCAGGACGGCCAGCGGGTGCATCTGATTCTCATTGTCCGCGGCGCGGTGCGCGTCGACCAGACTGTGGCGCTCAATGCGCTTGAGGACCGCCGTGATGCGCTCGAGGACGAGTGCGCAAAGGATCGTGTCCGCCTGGTCACAATCGGCTACGGCCCCGACGTCACTGACCTGGATGAGCCCTTCACGCCCGCCGAGCTGCTGCGAGGCAAGAGCGTCGGACTGATCAAGAAGGTACCCGTGAAGGTACCGAAGGTTATTCCACTGACCGTTATTGCCGGGACAGTGATCTATCTAGGCCTCGAAGCGCTCGCCTACTTCAATCCGCCGCCGCCGCCGCCGGCACCGCCGCCTACCTACATGCAGGATTATCAGGCCGCGATCGCGCGCACTTTCAGTGGCGCGGTGCCGCTCGCGTCAGGGCTTGCGCCGGCGCTGATCGACGCGTTTGGCAAGCAGGAAACCAACGTAGCAGGCTGGCAGTTCCAGAAGGCGTCCTGCGGTGCGACCGGTTGGTGCTCGATCACCTACAAACGCGAGGGCGGCACCTACAAGGAATTCGACGCACGTGCACCGGCAGAGATGCGGCCAGTGGTGTTCGATCCCAACGGTTTGCTGTTGCAGGTTAAGGGGCCGGCCGTGCCGCATGTCCAGAAACTCGCGCTTACTGAACAGAAGCAGTGGCCGACCGCGCAGGCTCTTATCAAGCAGCTTCAGACGGACCCGCAACGGCTGTCGACGAAGCCCGACCAGTTGATGAGTCACGGCTACGTGGTCACGCTGCGCCCGCCCCAGCGTTTGCTCGCCCGGCAACCGAACGCCGGAGGGATCAACGGACCGATGCTTCAGGCAGGCGACTGGACCATCGAAGGCTACATGTGGCAGAGCCGGCTACTGGAGAAGCTGCCGGGCAACATGGCTCTGGACACGCTGGAGGTTGAGCTTAAGGAGGATGGCAGTGGCGTTCATTTCACCGCGAAGGGTAAATACTATGTTCTCCAATAAATTCGGCCGCTTCGCGGCAACATCGCTTGTCGTGCTCTGTGCCGCTGGCCTTGCACACGCTGATGAGAAGCATCTGACGCTCGATGACATCGATGGCCTAGCGCGGCAGAACCTCGTCAACTCCATGCGCAAAACGGATGGCGCCCAGCCGCCCGCGGGTGGTGTTGCATTGAACGCTCCCATTATGGCTCCGCCCGCTGCGCCTGTCGCCGCCACAACCGTTGTTGCAAAGCCGCCGAAGCGTTCAGACTCACCGGCGCGAAAGGCGATACCGGTGTCGTTCGTTGGTGCCTATAGCGACTCGGCAGGCTCGCACGTGCTGTACGAGTATCAGGGCGGCGTCTATTCATCCAGTCGCGGCGAAAAGCTGCTGAACGGGTGGGTCGTGACGCAAGTAAATGGGTATCGCGTGACCGTGGCAGAAGGAAAGCGTACGTGGGCGGATGTGATTGCTGTGCCAGCAGGTGCCGGTTCGGGTGGCGATAACCCCGCCATCCAGGCGATTACGGACCTTGGTGGCCCACTTCCGGTGGCGACGAACGTTGGCGCGTTTGGTGGAGTTCGGTAAGCATGGGCATTTTTTCAGGTGTTGAGACAGACGACGCTCAGGCGAGCGGTGGATTCCTGAAGCGGTTCCGCGGCGTGAGGCCATCGGCATTTGTTGAAGCTGGGCAGGGGACAGCGCAGCCAGCGGGTCAGCCGGGACAGGAGCCGACGTTCCGCGAACCAACTCGCGCTATCAATCCCACGGTCTCGTTTCTTGGGCGCAAGCTTTCCGGCGACGACGTCGAGGACGTCGAGTCATTCACGGAGTTGGGCATGTCGGGCGCAGCAGTGGTCGCTGCGGCGGTCATTCAGCCAGCGGTAACGCACGAGCAAACGGATGTGGCGAAGTCGGTGCAGGTTGGCGAGGCCGCACGCATGCCTGCCCAAGATGTGGTGGTTAGCCCGGCCGCGGACGTATCCAGCGGCCTGGGCAATGCGTACGCCGAAGGCGAAAAGGCTCTGCGCGAATTGGACTCTCTGATTGCGGCGCAACGGGGCTCGGCAGAACGGCCAGCCGCCCCTGACGAAGCGCCTGCGACGGTCGCGGCTGCTGAGCCAGTCATTGCCGCGCGACCGCAGCCGGCACCGCAACCAAAACCGGTACCTGATGGCGTGACGGCAACAGCGCCCCGAAAACAGGCCGCCGAGGCTGTCGCATCGGTGGAAGTGTCCCAGGTCGCCCAGGCACCGGCGCCGACGGAAGAGTCAGTCGACGACGAGGACGATGACAGTCAGGAGCCAACCAGCGATCTGAACGGCAGACCTGTTCTGGTGTCCGCCGATGCGCTACCTGACTTCAAACGGATCGTCACAGGTACGGATAGCGACGCAACCTTGAAGCTGTCAGCTGCCGCTCGCAAAGAGTTTGTCGCCGTAGAAATTCAGCCGGGCGTCGCTATTGTTGCCGCGACCGCGCGATTCAGCGAGCGGGCCCAGTTCACGACGTTCGTCAAAGACCTTGCCGCGCGCGACCTGCTCGTACAGGAAGAGATGATCGCAACCGAGGAAGTGATCGCGGCCATCTACGAAGGAAAGAAGCGCGAAACATCCGGCAACGTCGAGCGTGAGGCGTCGCGCGCCATCGGCAACTTCCGCGATATTATCGAAGCCGCGCATGGTTATGGTGCGAGCGACATTGCGATTGAGCCGCGAGACTTTCGCGGAGAAGTGGAGGTGCGGTTCCGCGTGAATGGCGACGTGTACACGTATCGCCGGCTGCCGAAGAACATCGTGCGTCGTGCGCTGTCGGCCGCTTATTCCGACCTGGTGCAGAAAAACACGAACTCGGGTAACTCGTTCCAGCCGAGCGCCCCACAGTCCGCAATGATCCCGCTTGTCGTCGGACGCGACACCATCAACCTTCGCTGGCAGTCGGCGCCGACGGTAGGCGGCTACGACGTTGCTCTGCGTTTGCTGGACGGCAACTTCAAGAATTACTCGGTGCTCATGCCTGCGCAGATGGGGCTCGCACCGAGCCAGTTGGCCCTGATCGACACGCTCAACCACGTGAGCGGTGGCATTAGCGTCCTGACGGGGGAGACCGGTTCTGGCAAGACAACACTGCTACGCGCCCTGTCGTTCATGCTGCCCGACCGCGAGTTGAAGAAGCAATTTGCCGTGAGCGAGCCTTCCGAGTATCCGCTGCCGTGGCTCTCAGAGATCTCGATCATCCGCCGCCCGGATGAGTCAGACGACGAAGCCAACCGCAAGTACGCGGAAGTCATCCGTACGCTGATGCGGATGGACCCTGACGATGTGACGATCTCGGAAGTGCGAGATCGCGTGGCCATGGGCCTTGTGTCCGAGATCGCGCTGACCGGGCACCCGGTACGGTTCTCATTGCACGCAGGCGACATCATTTCTGCCTTCATGCGTATGGCGGGCGGCCGCCTGATGCTGCCTATCGATGAACTCGCTGCTGAAGGGTTTGTGAACGCCGTCGGCAACCAGAAGCTGATTCCGACGCTTTGCCCGCACTGCAAGCTGCCCGCCGATGAGGTAATGCCGCAGGCCGATCTGGAATTGCTGCGATCGAAGTTTGGACTCGACACCTCGCGGATGGCATGCCGCAACCATGCCGGTTGCCAGCACTGCCGCCTCGACGGCCTTTTCTCACGGGATGGCAAGGTTGCTGGTGGCACGAAGCGGCCCACGCTCGTAGCCGAGTTGTACCGGCCGACTGAGGCGTTCCGCGAGCGTATCGCGGCTCGCGACTGGGCCGGCGCACGTCAGGTTTGGCGCGGCGAGCGGAAGACCGGGTTCGACAACGAGGATATGACTGGAAAGACGGTATATGAACACGCTCTTTTCAAGGCTTCCCGTGGGGAAATAGACCCACAATTTATCAACCGTTCGATGCAGTCGTTCGGGCAATACCGCGTGTTTCCGGGCGCGGACGGAAAACTTTAAGAGGCTGACGGGTCATGCTTAGTTCGTTGATTGCGCTGCTCCCCGAAGCGACACAGATGCGTATCGCGCGCTGGCGCTTTCAGAGCGTGCGCGAGACGTTCTACAAGGAAACGCGCCTCGACATCGAGAAGAAGGGCCTGCGCGACGTCGAAACGCTGCGCGAGCGGCTCGAGACATATGAAAACCGCAACCGGAAGCGCAACCGCATCGTGTGGAAAGTCTTTGCCACGGTACGGGAGCGGCTGGTGAAGGGCGACTCGTTTTCGGCCGCAATCAAGCCGTTCATACCGGGTGACGAGTACACGCTGTTCGATATTGCTGACGAGTCGACGCAGAGCGACGCAGTGGTGCGGGGATTCGAGCTTGCCGAAATGGCGGCGTTCGCCAAGCGCACTCTGTCGTCACAGACCGCGCTACAGGTTGCTTATCCGACGTTTCTACTTGTCTACCTGTACGGCTTTTGCATGATGTTCGGCGGCATGATCTATCCGCAGGTCGTGGAGATCAAGCCGCTCGAGCAGTGGCCTGATGCCGGGCGGCTGCTGTACCACATCGACACATTCGCCTACGACTACTGGTGGTTATCCACGTCGGTCGTCGTCGGAACCATAGCAGCCTACTTCTATACCCTGAAGCGTTGGGTCGGGCCGCTGCGCATCCGGTTCGACGGCTTCCCATTGATGTGGCGCAACCGGCGCGACATGCGAGCAGCGCTGTTGATTGTGTCGCTCGCTGGCCTGTTCGATTCAAACCTGACGTTGCGCGCGGCGATCAACCGGGTCGCCCATACGGCCGATCCACGGATGCGGTGGCATCTGACGACGATGAACAAGCGCCTCACGCAGCGACCCGATCAGCCAATGCGTGCCCTTGACACGGGCATCTTCTCGGAAATGATCGTGGACACCATCACCGATGCCGCCGGTCGGGATCAGTTTGAAGCGGCGATCAAATCGCTCGGGCGCGATTCGCTTGGGAGAGTCGTCGAAGCGGTGAAGCGCAATGCGCGATTGACTCACTACGTGCTTCTTGGATTTGCTGTAGCCGTTTTCCTGACGATCGGAGTGGGCTCGTACGTCGTCACAGGAGCGGTCAACATGAGTGGTGGCATTCCGGTAGCCGGCGCTCAGTAAGCGCTCAACGAGCAGTCATATCTAGGCACGCTGATAAGGCGTGATCTTCGGGAGAATCTGATGCAACAAAAAAACACCAACTCTTTCCGTCGTTTGAGTCTTCTTCGGATGGGCCGACGAAAAAAGCAGTCAGGTGAACTGTCGCTGATCGAGGCGGGGGCATACATGGCGGGCGCTGCGCTGCTGGCCATAGCGGTCATTAAAGGCAGCACCTATGTCTACACGCTGATCAAGTCCTCTGAGTTCACCAGCGAAGCGCAGATGTTTCACACCGGTATCCTCAATGCGACGCAGAACGATGCTGACTTTTCTACTGAGACCCTAACAACGTTGGCGACAAACCGGGCGTTCGACTCGGCCGGAGCGCGTCTGGCTAGCGACAAGTCGTCGCTGAAAGGGATCTTCAATCAGCCCGTCACTGTCAGTGTCGGAACACTCAGCACGGCGAACGACTCTCTGATTCTGAACTATCAGGTGCCTGCCGCCGTATGCGCAATGAGCGTTGCCGCGTTGACCAACACGTTCTCGCAGGTAGGTGCGAACAGCACGACGCTCTCGGGGCCGACCACAACTTTCAGCAGCACTACGGCGGGCACTGCGTGCGCATCTGCGGGGGCCTACGCGACGCTTCAGCTTTACACGTCGCGCACGTAACGGGGCGATAGGACCATGGGCAGCTTGCTCGAAATGATGTTCGTCCTTTTGGGTTCAGCGATCCTGACAGTGCAGGGCATCAAGCTAGACATTGAGCATCAGCGCGCGACGATGCTGGCGCTGGAAGGACAGAATGAAGCGACGTTGGTGACCGCTTTTCAGGGGTACATCTCTGACAACTTTGGGGCGATCCTGACGCAGTACACCGCCTCAGGTAATAACGCGACCATCACGCCTCCGACGATCGCTCAGCTCGTAGCGGCGGGCAATCTCAAACAGGCACACAAAAGCGGGCCGTATTGGGGTGGTGCGTACGTCACAACTATGACGATGGTGCCATCAGGCTGCACGCAGACAGCGGGGAACTGCCACGTCGCCTTCACGATGTATCCGACCACGCAACTTTTGAAGGGCGGGAAGCCGGACGTCGCTGGTGCTGCACAGGTCGCCGTGGCCGGCTCGAAGCTGGCGGGCACGAGCCAGTTTGGCTATTCGAACGCACAGAGCCCAGCGCAGATCACGGGCATCAACGGGTCATTCACGGCAAGCAACCCGCTCGGCTCGAAAGCTGCGTCGATCATGGCGACCAACGGACCTGCGACCGACGGGGACTCGGTCTACATCCGGCGCGACGGTAGCCTGACCTGGACCGGCGATCAGAACGTGAACGGTGTATCGCTGCACAACGTCCAGAATCTGGACGCCACGGGCACGATCAGCACAGGCCGTTTAACCGTTTCTGGCTCATCGAGTCTCGGCACGGCGACGGCCACGACGCTTAACACTACGGGAAATACCACGGTCGGCGGAACGCTCACAGTTGCGCGTACGATCCAGGCCGGGGCCATAGGTGCGCCGCGCGCGTCCTGTAGTCCATTGGGTGCGCTAGCATCGAATAGCGACGGGCGAGGGCAGGCGCTTTCCTGCCAGAACTTGAATGACGGCGCGGGTCCGATCTGGATGCCGGTCGGCGGTCCTACGCAAACCTATAACTTTTATCAGGTTTGGAATGGTTCGGTGGTGCCGTCCCCGTCATGCTTCGCCGGGGGCTCTCCGCAAATGCGATTGGTGCCGCAGACCTTCCGGGTCGATACGACTGCGGCGGTGAATTTCGCTGGCCCTGGTTCGGGACCGTGGACGATTTCGATCACAAACGGTTCGGGTTCAGGTACGTCAAATGTGGATGGAGGCGCTATCGGTACAGGCGAAGTTGAAACCTACTGCTCGTACTAAATATCGATTGAACGGTGAGAAAAATATTTAATTTTTTGATCCTGTGCGTGGGTCTTCTTGCTGGATAACACGCATGGGCACAGCGCGAGCATTGCTCGTATGGTTTTCAGGACTCATCGTGCGGGCCAACAATCTCGACTTCGGCACAGACGCCTCCGCAGTGCTCTACTGGCCCAGGTTGGACGACTGGTGCGGCGGCGCTTTGGCAGGGCTCGCACTTCTCGTCGCCGCAGTGTAATTACCAAGCGCCGCCGCAATGTCCCGCAGGATGGGACACAACGGGGTCGCCGGGATGGACTGGTAGTGCATGGACAGGTCCGTTTTGTCAGATACCGCAGCCACCAGGACCAAATACTTGCCAGTACGGCTTTGCTAGTGGCCCTACGTGGACGGGTAGCTCGTGGTCATATTCCTGTAATGCACCGCCGCCACCGCCGCCTCCGGTTTCTTCCGACCCGATTGCACACTGCAAAGCTAACGCTGTCGCTGCTGGATACAGCGTGCCTCCCGGTCTGGCGGCGACAACGCAGAAGATCGGTAGCTACACACAGGTTGCGATGTGCTACGTCACTGGCCCGTACTACGCTGGCGGCGGACCAAGCGGGGGCACTGACTACGAGTACGCGTGCTTCTTCAACAATTCAGACGGCTCGCAGTACATGCCCGACCGGACGATGATTTGGTCCTACTGTCAAGGGTATTCCGGTAACTGAAGTTGCAGTATCAGCAGTAAGAAAAGCGCCCGGAGAGGCGCTTTTTTCCTAATGAGTTTCAACAGGTTTGGAGAGTTATCACGATGAAAAAGCTTTTCAAGTTTTTAATATTATGTATGGGTCTCTTCATCGGTAGTCAGGTGTGGGCTCAGGCACAGCATACACACTGCTCCTACGGCTTCCAGGATTCATCTTGCGGGTCCAAGATCGCAACTGCTGCGCAGACGCCTCCAGCGTGTTCTACTGCGGCAGGATGGACGACGATTGCAGGCGCACGTTGGCAAGGTTCTCATTTCTCGTCGCCGCAATGCAACTATCAACCGCCGCCGCAATGTCCGGCAGGATGGGACACAACAGCATCCCCAGGTTGGACAGGTAGCGCGTGGACGGGTCCGTTTTGCCAGATTCCACAGCCACCGGGACCAAATAACTGTCAGTATGGTTTCGCGAGTGGCCCCACGTGGACGGGTAGCTCGTGGACATACACCTGTAACGCCCCACCGCCTCCAACGCCTACGGTAACGTGTGCAAGTGAAGCGGCGGCGCAGGGATACACCTTAACGAACAATTTTGGCAAGCAGGGGCCATTCACCGGCTACTATACAAATTTCGATGGCTCGTATGGTCATGGCACCTATTACAACCAACAGTATGGTGCGACGGGGCCGGTCTGGACCGACACTTGTGGTACTTCCGGCAACACATACATCTTGTACTGCCCTGTCAGTCCAACGGACGGAAGCGCGATGGGGCAACTCACGGGAAATACAACTTCGCCGGGACCTGCGGCTTGTGGCGGGCCAAATTAAACTTGACCTAGACAGGTTGTAGCGAAAAAGGGGTGCAGCCTTTGCGGGCTGCACCCCTTCTCTATTGACGTTCGGGAAAAACGATTTTCGGAAATAAAAAACCGCAAGTCATCGCACTGGCGGTTCTTCGTCAAGGGCTGCGCGAGCCCTTTGCGGCAGTGTTACCAGTTGATAGTCCCGGTCGTGAACGGGAACGGCGGCTTGGTGAAAGGCTTGCCATTCTGCGTGCCCGACACGTTGACCGTGTACGTGGTGTTCTCAGCCAGCGGCGTCGTCGGGTAGGCCACGGCTTCATACGGTTGAAGCTCCTTGTTCGGATCGTTAGCCGAATAAAGCAGTTGCAGGTTGATGACGTTGCCGGACGGATCGGTCATCGTGCCGGAAGTCAGCACAATCGTATCGGTCACGTTGCCCATGACGATAACCGGCGTGCCCCACGGACCCGAAGTGTTCGGCGGCGTCGGGGTTTCCGTATGAGCCTTGGGCGGAAGACCTGTAACGCCTTGGCACGGGAAGGTCAACGGTGCGCCCGTGGTGAGTTGCTGAATCGACGTATCTTCAAGCGTCGCCGAGCCCCACGCAGCCGGGAAACCGGACAGCGACGTTTCGTATTCGCCAATACCGATTTTCGTAACGGGAGTCAGCACAACCGGAGCGTGGTACACGCCGGTAAACCATTGGTTCACCAGCAGTTGGCCGTATTGCGTTTCCGTAAGTGCTGCGGCGGTCCAGTGGGCCGCGCTCACGCCGCCGCCGATTGCATTGGTGGTCGGAAATCCGAAATGCGCAGCACGATCAAGATAAGTCACGCCGGTAAAGCCTTGCTGACCAGCCGTTTCGTTGTCGGCCACCGTGTTGTTCAATCCTTCCCACATCGCATGCGCTTGCGCAGCTTGATCGAGAACCGTGTTTTGCTGAACTGCCGGGAAACCGCATTGCTGACGATAGGCGTTCACCTGATTAAACATCGCAAGCGTGGCGCTGTTCGCTGCGTATTGCGGGGTGGGTTGAGTGCCCGTTACCGGAGAGCTGGCCGAACTCGGAGCGCTGGCCGAACCCGGAGCGCTTGCGGGTGTGCCCGCAGCGGGCGAGCTGCTTCCACCACCACCACCACCACCACCACCACCACCGCATGCAGCGACGAGGATAGCAGCCGCAACTACGGCGGAAGTCAGTGTAAAAGTGCTTTTGATGGTCATTTTTCTGGCCCTAGTCGTTAGTGCAGTCGCCCCCGCGATCTGCTTACTTTCATCTTATCGAGCGCAATCCCAAGTCAAGGCAGCGTCGGCCGCAACTCTCGGAAAGCGTGAATGCTTACCCCAAATTTCGCGTGCGCTGGCATTGTAAAGAGCGGTAAGCCATTGCGGCGAGAGTGTCGTTGCGTAGGCGCAACCGTTTGCTACCGCCGTCCGGAGCGGTTCCTTCGCCGGTTTATGCGTATTGCAATAAAAAGCGCGGCGAGCAGAGTGCCGGCGACCGCTGGCTGCTGTTGTCCAACCGTCGAGAGCATCAATGAGCCTCCCCAGGCCAGCGCGAGAAAGAACACAAGGTGCTTGAATGCCTTGCTGTCCAGCACGCGCAGAATCCGACCGCCCGATCGCGCGCACTGCTTCGCATACTGCTCGTTGGATCTTTCGAGGTCGAACGTCTCAGGCGTCGCCTGCCGGTGCGCTTTGTAATGCCGCTCGTACTGATTGAAGCGAGCGTCGCCGCGGCCTCTGAGCCAGGCCGCGACGCTGTCGCCAAAGAGATAAGCGAAGTCCTGCATATCAGTGCATCACGTCCGAGCAGAACTCCACCGCGCCAATCACACCCGAGATGCATTGGCCGTCGGCTTCGGCGTGGAACTCGCCAGTCTCAATGTCGCGCCAGCCGAACTGGACCCGGCCATCGTGAGAAAAGACCACCAATCCGATCTGAACCGCGAAATCCTGATGCATGGCCCGACCTCCGTTATTGTGATTGCTTGCGCTTGCCCACCTGACTCTTCGGCGCGAGAAGGTAATTGCAACCGGGGCAGCTAAAGTCCTTCGCGAGCTCGATCTTGCCTTCGCCGTTGGACAGGACGTAGTCGGTGCCACAGGCCCGGCACGGTGCCATCGTGAGACGGGAGTCCATGGCCATCGAACGCGTCAGGTAGTTGGCCCTGTCTGCCGTAATCACAAGGTTCCTGCCGAACATCTTCGCCATGACGTCATTTGCAGCTATCAGCGCCTGCGGAATGTTCGCCTTGTTTTCGAGGCCGTTGCGGTAGAGCCAGACATAGACCGAAGCTTGGAGTCGATGAACGGCCGTCTCGATGAACCAGGTCAGGGAACTCGCCCGACACCCGCAAGGTGAACTAACGCCGTGGATCTCGCGGTACAAAGCACGCGCCTTGTTCTGGTTAAGGCCAAACAGGTCGATCGCCGTCGCTGAGCGGCAACCTTGAGCCATCATCAGCCGGGCGAAATCTTCACGCTGGCTTCGCTCAAGCCGAAGGTCGGTCCACAAATGCTTGTAGGGCAGCGATCCTGCCCTTACTGGCGAGGTGGCCATGATGTAATGAGCAACGGTTTCCTCGGTCAGCCACCCAGCGCTGTATTCGAGCCAGAAGTTCTGATCGTGGAATCGCCACTGGAAAAGCGGAAAGCTGATGGAGCCAACGGCTTTTTCGAGCCGTGCCATTGGCACCTGCTTCAGGTAAGCAGCCATTTCGGTCGAGATGCCTAGCAGCGGCACGGCGACGATGCTCATATGCAGCACGTCTTTCAGCAGTTGCACGTACGACAGGTTGTAGTGGTAGACGTCACGGCTGGTGACCTGGCTAGCCTGGGCATCGCCGCGATGAGGCTTTCTACTTTGGGCGAGTGCATTACTCCGTCGACAAAGCTTTCCCAGTCTCGCGGATCGTCGAGGACCGGTGAGAGCGCGAGGAACGGCATGTTCATCAGGGTGGCCTTTGCCCCAATGTGTTCATCGAATGTCGCGACGTTGTCGAGCGAAAGCGAAAACACGGATTGCATCCGGCCGTTCGCGCCGATCGAACGGCGCATGAAGTCGGTCAGAGCGAAATTGCCGCGCTGCACTTTCTCCGTCAACCAATCGGAGAGAAGAAGGTTTTGCGGCTCACTATGGCCGTAGAGACTAACTTTAAGCATTTTTTCTTTTCGTACTCTATGCGAGCGGCATGAGCCGCTCAACCCCGTTAACAGCGTCTTAGCCTTTCGTGCGCTGCAGAGCTGCCTCGATTTCTGACACGTACTTGCGCATCGTCGCGGCGATCGCTTCAAGTGTCGAATTGAATTCGGTTGGGTCAGCCGACGCCTGGACCGCCAGTTGCACGGTTGCCATCTTTGCTGCAATCGATGCCCACGCCGTGGTGAGATCTGCTACAGCGTTTTTGACCGCAATACGAGCATCGAGCGCGGCTTGGCTTTCACGCAGGCTGGCCTCGAGTTCCGCCTTCCGCGCGTCCAGCAACTGTTTTTCCCTCAATTTTTCGTCTAACTGGCTCGAGAGACCGTCCAGCGCTTCTTTGAGCGACGTGTACGATGGGGGCAGCGTTTCAACCGGAACTTCGACTCGCTCTACCTTTGGCGGAGAGCTTTCCAGCGCCATAAACCTGTCAGCCAGTTCCTTGTACTCCTTGTTCTTGTCGGCCAACGCCTTCTCAAGGGCCGGATATCCAGCTGAGTTCTTAGCGAGCATCTCAGAGAGAGTGGCTATGCTCTTCTCCTGTTCGAGGATCGCCCGTTCGTGGTCGGCAATCGTGTGCTTCAAATGGCCGTTTTCCCGCGCGCTCTGATCGAGGGCTAGCTTGCTGTCAGCGAGCAAACCTTCGATGTTAGCCACGTGAGTTTCTTTATCCGCGATCTCTTCTTCTTTCAGCCGGAGCGCTTTTACGAGCTTCGCGACGTCCTCGCGGGACATATCTGGCGTCGCCTGCTTCTGCTTAACAACAGCTTCGATCTGCTCATCGGTTACGTCATCCGCGGCCAGTATCCGTAGCTCACCAAAGCTGAACATCTGCACAGCTTCGGCTTTGTCCGCGAACTTCATATGACAGCGCATGTAGTTGTATGCAGAAGCCCGCGTCAGCTTCATGGCCCGTTCGAAGAAAGCAAAGCACAGTTGCGCGCCTCGTCTCTGACTCTTTGGGGTGTCACCGACCAGGCCGGTGTGATGGTTGATCGCCATCGTCATCATTTGCTGGAGGTGCCCGCCCAGAATGATCAGTTCTGAGACGACCTTCTCCCGCGACTCGGAGACGGCCATCATGTGTTCGACGAGGTTGGCCACCAGTTCGGTGGTCTCTGCGCCGCCGCCGAATACGTCACGTGCCGCATCCGCGATCTTGTCGCGGGTAGCAGCTTTCGGGTCCTGCATGCTGAACACTAATTCGTCCAGCGGGTCGAAGGGCACCATTTGCCCAGCGTTAGCGTCGGTCGGGGGCAGTGAGCCCTTGGTTACGAACCCCGACACCAGCCCGCGCCCATTGGGCCGGCGATCGGGACTGGACGTCTTGCCATTTTGCATTCTTCTCTCCAGAAGTTAATAGGAACGACCACCCTGGTTGTCGTCGTCAGATTGAGCAGATCGCTCGTTAGACCGGACGGCGCAAATGCCGCGCTGTCACTTAATGGTTTGCGCTTGGACGGTCGTCGCTGTTGCCGCCTCCTGGCAGTTGCGGGGACGCCGAAGAGTCGTCGCTGGTCTGCTCCAATAACGATTTCAAGCGCCCCATGAATGCTTCCCCCGTCATCTCAAATTTGTAAGAGAGAGTAACGCTAAGGATCCGAGGTGCAGCCCTCGAAAGGCGCGCATTTTGTACCGCCTTTCGCCAGAGCGCCCCGCTTTTGTCGCTCCAAAGAAAAAACCCTAAGATTTTGTTATCGGTCGCATTCCTGAAACATTTAGTGACAGCTGTGGAGTCCTACACTATGGGATTTGTGACGCGTAAAAGTTACCTGGGTACGCGGACTCGGTGCGCCTCCATCGCGGCGTGGGACGTGTCGACCAGAAGGGCTATTGCGGCGGTCGGCTTCCGCACGTCCACGGGCGGCATCCCGCCGTAGATGTCGCGTCTCGCGCGCAGCCAGTGCGAAAGGTCGCCAAGAGAAGGAAGGTCCGAATGCAGCGCGGGGCTGAGATGTGCATCCTCAGAGACAAGCAACCCTGCGCTGGCGACGGGCCACAGCGAGGGAAGGCGGCTGCGCAAAAAACGCAACCTTTGTCCGGTTCTGTTCGAGCGGCGATCGACGGTCCTGGGCGTTACCGTCGCGATCTGTCCTCGTCAGGAATCCGGGGGCCGACGCGGGACTGATGAAGCCCGACCAATTTTTCGTCTCGGATACGAAGATGCCGAACGGGGTGACGGCGAGGTGATCGATCTCCGCGGTGGGGAAATCGGTGCCAGGCGCGTGCTCGATGATGATTGGCCCGTTGAAGAGAGAATAGTCCGCGCCGCAGAGAGCGGTCAGGCCGTCGCGCAACTTAGCCTGAGCTTTGGCTTCGCCAGCCTCGCCGAGCGCCGCGCTGCGGTCCTTTGGCTTGTGCCGGAATAGGTCGCCAATCAACGGACGTTTCTTGCGGGTGAGTAGTTTCAATGCGGCGACGCCCAGAAGGATCTCGAAAAACATTGCTGCCCCAATGCGTTGTTGATGGGACCAGCTTGACACGTCCTCATCGAAGTCAAGGAAGCGAAAGACGTCGAATTCGCAGTGCAACGCGAAAGCGCACATGTTTTTTGGAGCTTTACCCCCGCTGAGTCGCGGGGCGATGCGTAAAGTGATTCCTATCCCCGCGTCTTCGACGCATCGACCTGAGTTTTTGGCCCTTTCAGTACCTGCGGCCGACCTCTATCCATCTGTTCACTTCCGCCGATAGCTGCTTTTGTCACGACTCAACAGAGCCGTGAGGAAAGCGTCTCTCCGCGCGCCCGATTTCCCTGCTCGGATGAGCATCGAAACGGTCCAGTGCCTTCCAGCCTGGACATCCCTTAGTGCGTTAATTTTTCTGGAGAGAAAAATGCCGAAGCTGTTCTTGATGAAGGCGACGCGTTCGCCAATGTGGTTCTTTGCTGTGTGCTTCGGCCTTTGGTTCGCGATGCACTCGTTTTTCGCCGCTCTTTTCGTCGGTTTCGTTGCTTACCAGTGGGTCAAAGCATCCATTCGCAAGACAATGAAAGACGAAAAAGAATCGAGCGACAAAAGTTCAGCAACGCCGGCGACTGCCCAGCCTCAGGCTGAAGCAGTCCCGACGGCGTCTGTAACCCCTATCAAACGACAGTACGCCAAGTCGCCTGTCGTTGTTCCGCTTAAAACCGGCACCGGCGAATAGTCGGCCCGCCACTGACCGCAAAGATGCCCCTCTGGGGCATCTTTGCAACTTCACCCCGACGGGAACCGACCCGTTGTGGGCATGGGTTCCCGTTCACCGGAGATAACCCATGGAAACCGAAATCACGGCATGGCAACTCGATATGTTTGGCGGGGAATTGCCAATCCTTGCCATTCCGCCTCTCAAGCCTGAGCCGCTTCCCGATCCGAAGTTCTGGAGCGAAGCGGTTCGCGAAAAAATGGTCGACGCACTTGTCGGCTTCGCCACTGACAGTCGTCGCGGCGACAACATGCCCGAGTCGCTGATGGATTGCTGCACGCTCCTGAGCGACAGGCTTCGCAACCGCAAAAAGCTTGAACTCGACGATTACCGGGCAACGCTCGGCTGGGTGATGGAGTTCTGGGACGGCGCTCTGCCGTACCGGTACGTCTGTCTCGTGAACGGCGTCGACCCTGAGATCCTTCAGGACGTCATCGTCAGCAACCCGCTGCTGAAGCGCGACATGGAAGACGTTCGTCGCTGCTGCTTCGGCTCCTTGTTGTAGGAGAGCCGAAAATGACAACACCAACATTCAGCAAGGTCCTGGGCGGCATCTTTGGCATTGGCGAGCCGGTATCACCGGCAACTCCCGCGCCAATAGTTGTAGGGCAAGGGGGGCGCAACGAGCGTCAGCTGGTGATCGCTGGCGAAGCCCGGCTTTTTCGCGATGAGGGCGACGTGGTGGTGCAGTTTCGCCCGGCCTTCGATTACGAATTGCGTGACACGCCGGTCAGCATGAAGCTGGTCCCGTCACTCGAACCTCACTGGGCCGTCATTAGCGAACATCCCGGCCCGCTAAGGGACGCGATCGCTGCAGCGATCATGGCAGCCGCTCCGCCAGTTACCCGGGAGCGTGAGGCTGCGCAGGAAGAGCGTCCCCGTGCACGCGCGCAAGTCAAGCCAGCTACCGCACCGGTCGTGATCGAGAATGCGGTACCGGCGTTGGCATCGCCCACGAAAGCGCCGGTCGCACCTCGCATGGAACGTTCGCATTACGGCGTCGTAACGGAGTGGGGTGAGCGCGAGTTCCCGGATGGCAAGCGACCCGGCAAGACCTATGAGTCGTTCTGCCTGACGCTGGAGCACCGTGGACAGACCCGCGTGTTGCAGGGCGAAGGCCTGCGTGACGCGATCGCGGAGACGCACTGCCGCATTGGAGATCGCGTCGAAGTCCGGCGACTTGGCAAGACGAAGGTGCCCGCAGTCAATTCGCGCGGGGAGCCCATTCTTGATCCGACAGGCGCTCAAGTCCTGTGGGACAAGTGGCTGTGGTCTATCAAGAAGAAGTCTTGATCGCCATTCAGCGCGTCTGATCCCGAACCTCCTCACCTTTGTTCCTGTATCGGCTCACCTTTTCGCTGCCTTGACCATCCCTTACGGGGCGGCAGGGCGCGAAAGGTGAGTTTTCCCTCCTCGCACCTTTCCGTGATCCCAACCGGCAGCGCCGTCCTTGCTGAGAAAAGCCGTTTCGCGTGCCTCGCGCGTGACAGACGGCTTTTCTGAGCAACGGTTTCACCGCCTGTAAAGGCATCGACCTCAACCACACCACTAATGGAGTGACATATGAATGTTAAGGACCTGAAACTGTCCCCCGAACAGTGGGTAGCGTTGCTCCAGAAGTACGGAGTACCCGCAGCCTCATTGACCGGCAAAGGGTCGCCTTGTCCCATTTGCGGCGGTAACGACCGCTTTACTTATGACAACAAGCGCGGCCGCGGCGACTGGGTGTGCCGCAAGTGCAATGAAGGAAGCATGAAGGCCGGAGACGGCTTCGAGCTTATCTGCAAAGCAGTCGGTATCACCTTTCGCGAGCTGATGCTCGAACTCGCCGGCGGCGTCCCGTTGCCGGCGCGTGACGCGCCAGGCTCCTCGGCGCCTTCGCCAGGTCGCAAGGCCGATCCGGCATGGGCGCGAAAGAGGCTCGAGTCGATGTGGGAGAACGCTGCGGCGCATGGGCGGGACGATCTCATATCGAGGTATCTGCGAGAGCGTGTGCCGGGCCTCGACCTTTCGTCGTCGCCGGCACTCCGGCTGGCAATGCTTGAGTACCGGCATGAAAAGAAGGTGATCGGTAAGTGGCCTGGCGTTCTCGCCAGATTCACGCTGCCCGACGCACGCCTCGGCACACTTCATCGGACCTTCCTTGATCGGTCGAAGCCCGCGAAGGCAACGATCATCACTAACGATGGTGAAGTTCTGCCTTCAAAGATGAACGACGTGACGTTGCACAAACTGAACGGCGGCGCAGTCCGGCTGATGGAGCCGGTCAACGGCGAGATCGGTGTGGGCGAGGGGCTCGAATCGGTGCTCGGCGCGCATATGCTTTTTGGCGTGCCGGTCTGGTACTGCCTTAACCGCGTGTTGCTCTCCGATTTCGTTGTTCCCGATGGCCTAGGGATACGCGTAGTGCACATCTTCGCGGACTTTGATGCAGTAGATCCGAAAACGCGGAAGTCGCCTGGGATGGCTGATGCGCTGGTGCTTGCCAAGCGCCTTCGCGCTGACGGCTACACCGCAATCGTTCACCGCCCCAAGGTTCGCGGGACTGACTTTGCGGACGAATGGATGGCGTCGTGTAACAAGCCTCGGGGTCGAGCCGGCCCCGTGCGGTTCGGCGGGACGCGAGAGGCACTGCATATCTGATTAACGGCGGCTTCGTCCGCTCAGTCGTTGTTCTTAACCGCCCGGTGGGGATTCGTCCCCGCCGGGGCCGCAATCCGTCTGGGCCTTCCCTATGGAGAGAAGCATGTTCAAGATGATTGTTGGCCGGTTTGAGATTGTTGCTACCTCGGGCATCAAGAATGGTTCGGTACGAGTCGGCAAGTCAGAAGCGCAGGCTTACGACGTGATCGACCGGCGTAAAACCGGCATTGTTACGCCGGAGAAGCGCGGCGTGGAGCTGGACGACGCGTGGTCTTATTGCGTACGCTACCAGGGTCGAGCTCGCGGTATCGCCTTATTGCATTGACTCAACCCCATAACGACAAACCCGGCCATTGGCCGGGTTTTTTTCGGTGCGCCGAGCATGCGCAACAGCTTGGGGGTGCAAGTCCCCTGCCCAACCTGATGGTGGTGAAGGGCTAGTGAAACGCAAGGGCGTCGTCGCGAGGCGGGGTCTGAAGGAAGCGTGGAGCAAAGCCACGACCTGACGAACAGAAACCAGATATGAGGCCTACCCGGCCGGACGAGCGAGCCGATGATCGCGAAGTCCATAACCATCAAGGCCCGGGGTGGTAGATCTGGCAGGCGTGTGGCGAAGGCGGTTGTGCTTACCTCGGGAGGCCTGCCCGGTGTCCTGGACTCAGGACTGAGCAACTTGCAAGGGTTGCTGATCGCCGTGCAGGAGTCAGCAGCGGGCATAGTAGGGCGGCGACGCCTGAAGGCCCAAACGGAGAGGAGCGGCGAGTAAGCCGGAGAACTCGACATGGGAGAGCAGCAGAAAACGCAACGCGTCCTTGACGGCGGAGGTCTGGGTGAAGCCCGGATGACCGTCGCCCGAGGGGCTGAACCTATGGCGGCGAACCCCGAAACTGAAAGCCCGTCGGCTTGTGACCGACTGATGGAAGAAGTCTGTGAGCGGGGAAACCTGCAACGGGCGTTGAAACGTGTGAAGGCGAACAAGGGTGCGCCGGGCGTGGACGGTATGACGGTTCAGGCACTACCGGCGTACCTGCGTGAGCATTGGCCGTCGATACGGGCCTCATTGCTCGAAGGAACCTACAAGCCACAACCTGTGAGACGGGTCGAGATACCCAAGCCGGATGGAGGTGGCGTGCGTAAGCTCGGCATTCCCTCTGCGCTTGACCGGTTCGTCCAGCAGGCGGTATTGCAGGTGCTGCAAAGGCAGTGGGACCCAACGTTCTCTGATACCAGTTACGGCTTCCGTCCGGGACGCTCGGCGCATCAGGCCGTGGCGCGCGCGCAAGACTACATTCAGGCGGGACATCGCTGGGTTGTAGATTTGGACCTCGAGAAATTCTTCGATCGCGTGAGCCACGATATCCTGATGAGCCGGGTGGCCAGGCGGGTCAGCGACAAACGGATGTTGAAGCTGATCCGCTCCTTCCTGACGGCGGGCGTGCTGGAGAACGGGCTGGTTGGCGCAACGGACGAAGGGACGCCCCAGGGCGGTCCCCTGTCACCGTTGTTATCCAATCTGATGCTCGACGATCTCGACCGGGAGCTTGAGCGGCGCGGACTGCGATTCGTGAGGTACGCCGACGACTGTAACGTCTACGTACGCAGCGAACGCGCTGGCCAACGGGTGATGGCGGGGCTGAAGGCCTTCCTCACCGGCAAGCTGAAGCTGAAGGTCAATGAGGCGAAGAGCGCGGTCGCGCGGCCACACACGCGGAAGTTTCTGGGATTTAGCTTCTCGAACCGGGATCAGGTCAAACGGCGCATTGCGCCCAAGGCACTAGCCCGCTTCAAGGAACGAATCCGGGACCTGACCCAACGCGCACGAGGGATCAGCATCGAGCAGTTGATGGAGCGGCTCAAACGCTACCTTACCGGGTGGCGCGGTTACTTCGGCTTCTGCGAGACGCCCAGCACATTACAGCGGCTGGATGAGTGGGTACGACGCCGTGTTCGCTGCGTCTTCTGGAAACAATGGAAGAACAGCACCAAACGGTTCCGGGAGTTGACGGCCCGCGGCGTCGATCGGGATCTGGCTGCCCAAACGGTCGGCTCCCCGCACTCGGCATGGCGACTGAGTAACAGTCCCGCCCTGCAACGCGCCCTCACCAACCGCTATCTTGGCTCTCTCGGCCTTCCATCGTTACGCACATAGCCGGCCAACTGATCCGAACCGCCGTGTACGGACCCGTACGCACGGTGGTGTGGGAGGGGTCGGGCCGCGAGGCCTGCCCCTATCCCGATCCCTGGGTCGATGAATTGGTTCACCACGGAGAGGTCTTGATCCGGAAGACGATCTTCAACAGCAGAAACATCATGAACAGGAAAGGGCGCAGTACGCCGATCGCCCACAGAAATGCGATGCCGCAAATCATAAAGACCGAAACGGTGAGATCGCATTTGGGCAATAAAACGTCGATAGCAATGAAGCCGAAAAGCGCGGCGGCAACGATCGCACGGCGCGCGAGGGGATCCAGACTCCAGAATTTGTTAAGCATGATCGCTGTCCTTGTGAAGCCACGACAGCACCGCATCGCGCAGATGATAGGAAGACTCTAAGGCGGCAACGCCCACAGCCACCAGGAGCCAGAAGCGCGCGGCCCGAGTCCAGTCCGCGTTAGTTAGTACGTGCAAGAGGTCCATTGTTCCCACTCCATTGGTAAGGCCCGTCATGCAGGCCGATGACCTATCTTCGCAAATACGGCACGAAGTCAAGGCCACCGGCTGCAACTAGAACCCGGCGAACTGGTCGGCGATAGCCTCCGTGTCGAATCGCCGGGTGCCGGCGACCGACGGATCGGCAGCGGGCCGCTGTGTTGGTTGCACCGCGGCCAACGGCGCGGCTCCAGTAGAGAGTGTAGGTACGGGACCGCTTTCTACCATATCTGTTGCGCCTGCGGAGCGCCGGGGCGTCGGCGCGTCGGTCATCTGCAGGGACGGCGCGTCAAACAGGGCGGGGTCGACGCGTCTCGGTCCTCCGCCGTTGAGCGCCGCTCGTGCCAACGCCCTAAGCGCGCCGGCGCGCAGGCGCTCGTTGTCGAACTGTTTGATGTAGGCGAAGAGATCTGGGTCTGTCGCTTCGTTGAGCGTGACTTTGACCAGCGCCTTGCCAGTCATGCAGCGGCTCC
Source organism: Paraburkholderia sp. RL17-337-BIB-A (assembly GCF_046025895.1). Taxonomy (NCBI): domain Bacteria; kingdom Pseudomonadati; phylum Pseudomonadota; class Betaproteobacteria; order Burkholderiales; family Burkholderiaceae; genus Paraburkholderia; species Paraburkholderia sp. RL17-337-BIB-A. The sequence continues at coordinate 784,169 of NZ_JARESY010000003.1, forward strand.
GAGCGCCTTGCGTTCGCGTGCAAGCGTTGCCTCGCCGACGATCAGGAACCCCTTGGCGTTGGCATAGCACGGCGCCTCCAGCACGTCGAGCTGTACCCGCGGGAACGCGGCTCGTATTGCCGGTTCGTAGAGCGCCGCTCCGCCTCCCGTCAGTACGATCGAGCGCAGATCAGCGGTCCGACCAACGCGGTTCTGCATGTCCTTGACCGTTGAATTAACGACAGCCTGGGACTGTTCAAGATATGGGGCGAGGTCGATGTCTTTGCCGTAGAACAACAGCGGTTTCCTTTCGCGCAGACACTTGTCGATGCGCTCAATGTCGTCGACCGGTTCGCTTTCCTTTTTCGCAATCAGAGACGCAATGCTTTTATAAACATGTGACGCCCCGCCCGGAGCACCACCGCTGCGACGGTCATTCATCGTAAAGCCGTGAGCGACCACCCAGTCCGTCGTGAAGTAACCGACATCAATGACGAGGTGGGCGTTCTCGCGATCAAAGCGGCTTCCCCCATATTCGGAGAAGGAGACAAGCGATCCAAGCGGTTGCGGGACGACCTTGACCGAACCGACCTTGATCTCGCCATGACCGAAGTTGAGGGTTCCCGTGAACGCGTCGCGAAGATGCGCGGAGTACTTGGTGATGCTGTGAACAGGCAGCCCAAGCACCATGCGTTCGACCTCGGTTACGCCGGCAAAATGGAGGGATCCACCAAGCAGCGCTGCATAGTTGGCGGTGAGACAAAAATCTTCCGACAACGTCCGGCCCGCGTTGCCGTAAGCCGACGACAGTTCTACGCCGGGACCGATCTCATAGGTTGCGCCGTCTACCTCGATTGGCGCAACCTTGCGCGCGTGCAGCACGCCCTGTCCGAAGCCCGACACTGCGTCGCTGACCGCGATGGGCGCCAGCGACGGGAACATTTGCGTGGCGATGTCTGAACCCATACGGAACGCGCTTTTCGTGTTGCCGTAGCCGACGTCGACTGCGAATACTGATACTTTCATTGACTCTCTCCAGAGTTGTTGAACATTGATTGCCTGCGCTTGGGCCAAGCAGGGGCCGAGTTCGGGCCAAAGATCGTTGCCGCGAAGACTTCGTTTTTTCTTGGCCCAAGCTTGGGCCAACGTTGGCCCCAAGACCGCGTGTGACGTTCCAACTCTATCGGCTGTGGAGCAAAGTCAAGAAAGCTAAAGCTCACAAGATTTAGGGAGCTTTAGAAATTCAGAGAGCGGCGGGCGCGGCTATTATTTGCGTTACCCACCGCGCGATAAGCGCATCGACCTCCAAGCTTCACCATTGAAGGGATCGCTTTGCCTGGCGAAAACCCTTCCTGTCCACGGCCGCAATCTGATGCGGCCTTTTTCTGAAGTAAATCAAAAGCAATCCGGGGCGATTTGAGGCAACCGGACGAGCGATATCCATTGGGTTTGCGGGCGGTTTTGCCCGATTTTGCGATTTGAGCTGAGTTGCCGGACACCGGACACGTCCGAAACCGGACGTAACTCACGCTTGAGTCAGCATTGGACGCACCCTTTCAGCACACGAAGCTGGGACCGTTGCATGAAGCCCGACACACAGCGGCGGATTGAACGGACTTGGGGGTGGGGGATGTGATCGCTATTACAGCGAACACTTCCCTGTACGGAAGACGAACGGCGGGCGCGGCCGGAGAAAAAACAGCGCAAACGGTTTGCCGGACGGTTGGCCACAGACGTGCGAGTCGAGAGACGGCGCACACGGGCGCGTGAAAACGTGTCACAGGCCGGTCCGGCAGCTAGAGCAGTCGGCGGAGTCGGGATCGCGGAGCGAAAAGCGCTGCGGCCCGACCTGCGAGACAGCGAACCCGATCAACGACGATGGACCCTGCAAAGGCAGGTCCGGTTCGGTGATGGCAGGGAAAGCAGATATCGCAGGCAGGCATTGCGCGCGAGCGTGGTGCCTCGCAGCAGGCAGCAGATGGACAGTCGATGCACGTCTCTTCCACGTGCGGGGCTGAACCGATGGAATCGCTAAAGGACAGGAAGGTTGTACCCGGCGGGGAACGCGACGCGCAGCGCGACAGGTTGATGCGGGGATAGGCTCCCAGCGTCTCGCGCGCAGCGCACCGGAGCAAGCCGTAAAAGATCAGGAAAATGTTCGGTCGCTGCGTTTAGGCAAGGCGCTGTACAACGCTTTGACCGTTGCTACTCATGGGGTTGTAAGGATGTCAGCTATTCTGAATGTGCGCGCAGTGCTGCGCGATTATCGGTTGCCGCCCGACTTTAAAGGGGTACTTGAAAACCTCTTTCTGGAGAATGTCGAGAAGGTGCACAGTCGCACGCGAATCAGCGCCAAGCCTCTCTCCATCAAAACCCAGATGTATCGGACGCAGCAGATCTGCCGATCTTTTGAAGAGCTTCGGAAAAACGGCTATGCGCTCCAATCGCCGTATGCGCTGAAGCAGAAGCACGTGACGTTCCTTGTAGACCTGTGGATCAAGTCCGGCCTCAGCGGTGGCACGATTGAGAACAAGTTGACTTATCTACGAGCGCTCGCTGACTGGATGGGAAAGACGAACCTCATCGGAACCCTGTCTGAATATGCGGACAGAGAAGCGAATAGTCTCGTGCGCTCTTATGTGGCGCTCGAAGATAAGTCCTGGGTAGGAAACGGCGTCGACGCCTCAGCGAAGATCGAGGAGATTGCAAAAACAGATCCGCGCGTCGCAGTTCAGCTTAAGCTTCAGGCGGCGTTTGGGCTGCGCGTGGAAGAGAGCTTCCTTCTGCGCCCCGCCGAGGCCGTGCGCAACGATGGCCTTTTGAGCGTAACCCGCGGGACAAAAGGCGGCCGTGACCGGGCGGTGCCGATCGACTTCAAATTTTCGGTACTGGAAGAAGCTGCCGCGTTGGCCAATCCTTTTACCGGCTCGACCATCCCGCATGGCATGACCAAACAGCAGTGGAAGTGGCGCTATTACAAGGTGCTGGCCAAACACGGCGTCACCGAATCGGGAATTGGGGTGACCAGCCACGGTCTGCGTCACCAGTACCTGCAGGAAATGTACGAGCGGATTACTGGCGTTGCAGCGCCGATCAAGATGCCATCAGAGCGCGTGGATCGTGAGGCACACAAGGCGGCGATGCAGCGCGTTGTCGAGGCGGCAGGTCATAGTCGCGCGACTAAAGCAAACGCCTATCTCTCAACGCATGCTGCGTTGGCTGCGAAGAAGACGCGTTCGCTGACAAGGGAAATGGCACTGGAGGCCATCACAACTGCGGGCGGAGTGAAATCACGCGCCGCAGCCGCGATGGGAATCTCGCGTCAAGCGCTTTACAGGCTGTTAGAAAAGTGAATGACGGGCCGCTTGTCCGGTTGCCTGCCTCACACCGTCCTGGCGGGTAATGACCCAAGGTCTCCGTTACCGGCACATGCAGCAAATGTATGAGCGGATTACGTTGTTCAGGCACCGATCAAGCAACCTATCGAGTCGGTAGATCGCGAGGTACAGAAGGCGGATGTTCCAAAAAATCTATACAAATATCCGTTTTTGGAACGGAGGTGGGCGGCAAAAAAAGCTGACTAATCAGGCACTTGATGACGACCGTTTTCTTAAAAAAATAACCACGGTTAATTTTTTGGACTGTTTTTGGCTAACGCAGCCATTCAAGGACTGGGCTGGTCAGTGCGTGATACGTGAAAATCACTCCGAGGGCCAGCACGGTAAGTAGCTGCGGAGCGAGCTTTTCGCGATGGCGGTACGCGGCACGAACGTATTCGACTGGGGACATGTTTTTCTCCGACAGGTGGTTGTTCGCTCACCGATGTGGCGAGAGTTGAGTCCAGTATGGCGCCGCTCCCGCGAAGTCAAGTCACCAGCGGATGCGATCCGGGAGGTCGTCAACGGCGGCTGAGACGCGGATCTCAAAAGAGCAATCCTCGTCACCACTGGTCGCCGGAATGCGTGGGAACTGAACGGACGCCACGCCATCGATGTAGACGAAGCGGGCCATCTGCTGCAGCGTGCGATAACGGGCGGCATCCTCGAGCACCGGGTCTATCGGCCAGAAATCGCGCGTGGTGATTTTCCCGTCGACAATCTTCTGCGCGAGCATTGAGAAAATCGGGCCGCGCTTCTCCCAGTCCTCCGTTGTGCGGCTAAGTAAATCGAGGATGTACGGCGCGTCGATCGGCGAGATCTCTTTGCGTACGAGATCGAGCAATTCGCCCTCGGCCGCGGCCGGGCGGTTCAATCGCTGATTCCATATCTTTCCGGCCTCATCGAGTGCGGCGTGCCTGTCGTCGCCGACGGGTATCCACGGCGTCTGCATCCCGCAGTCGTCGCACAGGATGCAGCAAAGCTTCTCGGTCGGCGGCTCCGACAGCGACCGCGCCTCCATATCGTTCATCACGGGGGCAGTGCTGGAATTGATCTGCAGGAAATCCGTCGAAGGCCTGATGCGGCCCCCGATCACTCGTTGGGACCAGCCGAATGCCCAGTTGCCACCACAGTGTGCGCAAGGGAAAAGTTCATCAGTCATGGCGCTTCCGGGGGACAGAGTATTTATAGTCGAATTGTAATGTCTCCCGACCAGCGCTTCTGGGCAAAGCGACAGGAATAAACACAAATTGCGGCAAGTCAGTCGCTCAGGGCGTCAGCTGCGTGGTTGTACGCTTCGTGCGAGAGGAGGCGTAGAGGGCGCAATGACTCGCAGTCGAACACCAGGCGGTAGGCGTATCCAACGGGCACCGAGAGGAGCTGCCGGTTCGACGAGCGGATCGGTTTTCCCTTGAGCGCGCACGGGTGAGTGCCGTCCCGCACTTTCGTGAGGATCGATCGAGCCTCTCTCCGAAGGGATGGCAGGTGAGCCACGCAGGACAGGTCGATCGGGTCGGCTGCGGCCAGTTCTGGCCTGGCGAGGCGCTTATGCTGTCGCGCGAGCGCCTCGGCTTCCTTGGCTTTTGTGATGGCGACGCAGGTATGGCAGTACTTGCCTTTGCCCGAGTGCCCGCAAGGGAAGTCTCGCTTCATGGTGATGCCCTTCAGTTAGATGGTTCACCATTCGACCATGGAGCAGCCCTCAGTCAAGGTCAGGTTGAGGAAGGTTTGAACGGGCCTTTCGTGGGCTGCCGGGAATCCAGTTCGGCCGACAGTTCGAGGATGCGCGAGTCCGCCCGCGCGAGCCTCGTTTCCAGGCGCTCTATGTGAGTGAGTGCAACGGCGTACTGGTCAGCGAGCATCGTGAGGGCCCAGAAGGGCGTGAGCGTGGCAGAGCAATCCCGGCAGGTAACGATTCCGCCGCGTGGGTCGAGGCGGATATTGCGATGGGCGCATTCGCCGGGGCGGTGCGTGCGATCGTCTGTGGTGACGCGCATGCGCGCGAACGGGAGGACACTGCTCATGCGCTTCCGGGCGGTAAAAGTACGGGTTTATGGGGCGAGGGCGCGGGACTGTATGTCAAAAGCGGCGTCGGGCGCAAACAGATTGCGGGAGATCGCTTCGTCGCGCCGGTAGTGCTGCTCGATCGTGTCAAGATAACGACGGAACGCGTCCGTGTCCGAAGGGGCGACGCGGCCGCTGCCGGCGGCAAAGCGCACATCGGTTGGCGTGTTGGCGTGCCGCTCAATGCTTGCGAGCGCAGCGACCTCCGGAAGCCACCACCGATTCCAGCGCGTGGTGAACTTCAGCCAGCCGCGCGTGGCGCCGTCCATTTCGTCCCACGATGCCTGAAAGTCGAGAATCGCGCCGAGAGAGCTGAAGAAGGCCATCCGCACGGTTGTGTCGTCCGCAGCGGCGACGACGATCTGCTTGCGCCGTTCGTCGACCGGATCGGTCGAGCTTGCCATGCAGAGTGCCGGATAGCTGACGTGCCAGTCAGCACCGCGGGCCAGAGCGCGCTGAAGAAAGAAAGAGCTGGATTCCATTTTGTCGATCCTGTTCGGGCTATATCTGCCTCACCCTATATGCATCGGCAGCAAGTCAAGTCGGCGACGGTAACACGACCGAGGAGAGCGGCGATGGTGGAACCCATTCGACGCATGGCTCACGGCGCGAAGCGTACATCGCCTGCTTCTGCAACTTGCGGGCGCGGTATGCGTCGTTAGCTTCCATGCCATAGATCTCGATTGCGGTTGGCCGCGCTGTGTCTGTCAGACGGAAGTCGGGCAGCATGTCGTCGCCCTCGTCCCGCCGTAGCGGCTTTTCGAACCGCCGCCGCTCGTCCACAAGACGGTTTGCCATATCGACCTCGTAGCTCGAGTCGCACGGTATGAACGCGCGGTTGCAAAGCTGCAGGGCGAGATCGACCGCGCGCAGATTGCCGTCCTTCGTGCGTTCAACGACGAGCCCGGCGACGACTCGGGATGCCGGCTGGCCGATCATCGGCCACGCGTGCCGGTAAGAACGGGCAGCGCTTTCAACAAGCGCTTTCGATGCATAGAACGTCTCGAATGTCTGACGCAGGCGAACGATGAAGCCATACTTTGAAGGATCGATGGCCTTGATTTCCGCGATCACGACGCCGCGGCGCGACTCTGTCGGCGTGGTCTCGATCCGGCTCAGGAAGGCGTCGAACTCAGCCTTGATGGTCGGCAGTTCACTTTCTTCATAGCGCCGCATGACGTGAACGACGTCCTGAACCGGCTTGCCGTTCATCTTCCCTTCGCCGAGCACCGCGAGGATCTGTGCACTGCAGGTGCCCCAGTTGCGCTGTGCTCCGCCTGACCAATGGTTCAGGCCAGCGTCTTGCCACACGCGCTGCAAAAAACCGAGTAGCGGTGCGGATCGGCGCGACGCAGCGCGCGAATTATCGCCCGGTGAGCTTTCGCTTCTAACAGCGCCGACAGTGCGCACCGTCAGGGACACGTCTAGTCTCGCATCGAGTCCCGAATGCGTCGTGCGGATAGCTTCCTGCTCGATGCCAGAAGCGCCACTCAATGCGGTGGGTTCGGCGAAGAACGAACAGATGTCCCGCTTGTGATAGACACCTTCGTCTGGCCAGCGCGCGAGATGGAAGAGCGCGCCGTAGCGGCGAACGACCAGTCGAAGCGGCTTGCCCCCGCCCGCGCTCTGGCAAAGGCACTCGGCGTAGCCAGACGTCCGCTTCGCGCGTTCGAGTCGTGTCGCGAAGCGTGCGGGATTGTCCTGCACCTCTTCGAGGGATGTCACCAGGCCATCGAATCGGACGTTTGTCATCTGTCAGTTCGGTAGAAAACCCGGCCACGTGTTGCCTACGTTGCCGCGAAAGGCGTGTGTCCCAAGCAGCTTGCTCACCTGACGAACGCTGCTGGCGAACTGGTCGAGGTGGTGCTGGGTCGGAAAGCGCGCAACGATGCGTCGCAGTATGCCGGGTGCAATGTAGTCGCGCTGCTCGACATATCCATCGCCGATGAGTGCGTCCATCCAGCAGTCCGGGAGTCCTAGCGCCGTGGCGCCGCCGACCCCTTGTCCACGCGTTGTATCGACAAATTCAAAGACGATCGTGGTCATGGTTGGACATCCGCAGTACGGAGAGCGTCGCCGTGTCTGGCCATCCGCCCGAGCGGGATGATGCGCTCGATGGTCGCGACGTCGATGACGTGGCGGGCCCCTGTCGCGTTCTGAAATTCGAGGAGAGTCACGCCATCAACGACGTGCTCCTGGATGAAGGTGCGTTCGAGCACGAGGCCGGGGAAATGGCCGTTGGACAGCGCCAACGCGCGGGTCTCGATGCAATAGCCCATGGCAGGGCGTAGCTGGTCTGTCGCCTGTTGCATGCGGGTCACGGTCGCGCGTGCCGGCGCTTTGTTCCGTACGCGTCGAAGAGCGAGATCGCGCCGACTGCGATGACGAATGTGTTGAACACGGCCAGGCCAATGAGCCAGATAGCGCGCTTGTCGCGCACCGCAATCTCTTCGACGCGTTCTCTTTCCGACACCGCAAGGTTCGCACGCTGTGCGGCAAGTGACTGGGCTAGTGCCTGTTCGGAGCCCACGTCGTGACGGGCGAGCACACCCGAACGAAGTGCGGGCGGCATATCCCGGATCGCATCCGACACGCCAGTGAGTTCAGAGACGATTGCCGTATCAATCACGACGCCCACCGCTGCGCGCTGGGGTTGCAACTGCAATCCAGCGAGGCCGATCGTCGCCGTTGACGTGAGCACGGCGATGGTGAGGATGGACAGCGTGGCGCGTTGACTAAATTTCATGCGAGTCGATAGAAAGTTCACCCATCAAGGGCGGGCACGGTCTTATTTTCCGACTACTACGTTGCCGCGCGGCTTGCAAAGACACAGCAAATCGCCGTCCTTTCGGCACCCGACTGTTGAAACGACTGGCATTTCGAAAGTCCAATGTAATGCGACCCTTGAAAAGAAGCAGGAAAACAGCGTCATTCTTCGTTAGTAGTCTACCCATGGGTAAAGATATGGCCGAGGTTCGATATAGCAGCAGCCTGGGGGAGCCGCGTCGCGCAGACGTGAACAACAAGAGCCCGCAGTTTTTCGAGAGTCACGTTATCCACATGCTTGTCCCCAGAATATGTTGATAACCCGAGGGGCACGCACGCAAGAGGGGATGTGAAAACGCCGTCATTCGGCCCTGCCGACGGCTACGCGCGCCGTATTGTTTACACATCACCCGCGCATACGCGCATCGACTGACCGCGCACCTGCGCAATCCATCTGACGGCCGCTCTTGGGCCGCTCATTCAACCCGGACGGGAATCATCCCGCTCTGGCGTGGTGTGTCCCGTCCATTCATCGAGGGAAACACCATGTATACAGCACTTGTTCAGCAGTTCAAGGACGCACAAACGAAGGCGGCCGCTGCCTATCTGGAAGTGAGCGCAGCAGAGACCGCGCTTTTTCCGAGCGACGGTCAGTATTGCTACCGCGCTGCAGAGTCCCGATCCGAATACAAGACGGAGCGTGAACTCAGCGACTTCTGCAATCGGCTCTCTCACGTACTTGTCAGCGAGGCTGTTCGACGTTTTTCGCCACCAGGCGGACGGCTGGAGATAGACAACAGCAAGGAACTGGCTAACGCGTCGATCGATATTCACGGCGCGCTCAGGGCGGGGAAATGTCCTGACTTCGACGCGTTCTGGGCTCATCTCGAACGCACTTACAGCGGTGACGCCGGCAAGCGGATCGGTCTGATGCAGGCTGCGAAGCTAATCATCAATGGCTTCAACATCCGTCCGGATTCCGAGATCAAGCGCACCTCCAGCGCCATCGTGCTGGAAGCGCGCATCTGGAGCGAGCCGGTTCATCGGTCCAGTGCGCGGAAGGCCACCTATCAGTCGCAGCAGACTGCGGCGTGCATCATGCGTGGGCTCTCTGCCTTTGCGGGGCATGCCGGGTTCGACGTGCTATCGGTCGAGCTCAACCATGGAAGACTCGTCGATTACCACTTTGAAACGCGGGAGAAGGTTTCGCTTCACGGACTTGACGTCGTGATGTTCAACGAAAAGTGGCAGTTCAAGTTCTCGCATCAGGTGGGCGATGCTCTGTCGTTGTTTATCAGCGAGTTCGGGGCAGAACACCTCGCCTCCCGTGACCGCTACTGATCGGGGGCCATCATGTCCCGTCAACGCATCTATCTGTTCTCACGCTACGTCGCCAGGACGTACGCGTTGTCTCTCGACAATCTCATCACCATCGTGCGCGCGCGTGAGTGCTATTCACCGATGTTTCGTGCTGCGGCGTTGCGTCATGTCGTGCTGCAGGCCCCGCTCCATGTGACAGGCGGGCAGCCGTTTGCCGCCCGTCGCCGAGCCGTTCGCAAGTTCTATCAACTGTAGTTTCCAACCCGCCGGATACGTCCGGCGCCTTTTTCTTTGGCCCGCTTCACGCGGGCCTTTTCCTCTATGGATGCAATCATGCAGAGAGATCTGTTTTCTTTTGCGCCGGACTGGTACGAGCCCTTGCGCTCGTTGCTGAGCCTCGGGTCCCAAGCGGCTCCGGTGGCTCATCAGGGCGAACTGGTATGAACGCGGAATTGTTTCGGACAATTGGACTCGTGAACCTCTGGTAGTAGACGGGCACATCAGTCAAAGTATTTCGGGGGATGGCCTATGTCGCGGAACGTATGCTGAGAAAGTCAACGTGCAACGACATAAAGCAGGACGCAGCTTTCACCTTACCCTGTCGATACACTATCGAGGTGGCTTCTTCGATCTGGCGGCCGGACAATCTACATCTATCCCTTGGGATTGTTCCACAGCGCTTTCGACGACAAGCCCACACGCTCTCAGGCCGGCGTGTACGTCATCACCGACCGGCACACTCAATAGCGAATTGATGCTACCTGCCTGTCGGATGCTTGCAGCAAGTTCCTCATCCAGCGATTGTTGTGAATTCGGATCGGCCGGTTCGTCCTGCGATCCATCAACCCTGACGCGTTGCGACACGGCGCGCGTTCGCAACGCCGACATTACCTCCTCGGCCGTGTTGGCGCATGCCTGATCCAGTGCTGCAAGATGCCTGGCAATTTCTTCGTTTGTCGGCAGCAGATCTTCGTATTGTTCCAACGCTCTTGCTGATCCCTTTCGCAGCGCGGCGACGGCTGGCCTCAATAACACAAGGTCGTGATCAGCCACGTATCGGAAGTCAGCTTCGGTGATGCGTTCCCGTGGCCCGCGCAATGCACGCCGCTGTGCAAGAACGAGCAGCTTTATAAGGATGTCGGTAATGCCCTGACTGAGATCGTATAGTAGGAGCTTTGTTTCCGGAGTTAAGGGAATCCTTTCCCTGGTCCACTGCCGATCCCACGCAGTCTCTACGAGCAAATCCCACCACCTGTCGGTCTGGACCGGCCGGCAGAAATCCTTCATGCCGTCGCCGGATGCCCGTCGCGCATCGCGCATCGCTTCCTGGAAGAGCGATGTCGCTCCGTAGGTGCCGATAAGCATCAGCGGCACGCCCACATCGTTTACAAGGTTCACAAAAAAATTCATCATCTTCCGCTTGCCGCCGACCTTGGCGAGGCTGAGATGCTGCAATTCGTCGATGACCAGTACGCCCACGGAATACGTCGCGCACAGCTGTCGCATGGCAGCCAGCAGGCCAGGCACACCATGCCGGCCGGTTGTGTATACTTTCGCATACGAAGTCCCAAGCGCCGAGTCGAGCGCAACAAAGAACGCCAGACATAGCTGGGTCAGCGACCCGTCGTGGGGACAGGAGATTTTCAGCCACACGACCTGCGGATGAACGAATTTCTCGCCGGCGTACTGCTTGTGTTGGATCACCCGCGGGTAGCACGCGAGAATACGTTCGATCATCGTACTTTTTCCAATGCCACTTGGTCCTGTCAGACTGAGCACACCGGAGGTTGCCTTAAGCCACGATGGAGGCGTGAGTGTCTCAATTTCACGGATCGAATACAGATGACGTTGAACAGTCGTGTCCAACGGATTTCTCCCTACGTAACCTCCCCTGATCAGCTCATCAAACGATCTTTGCATCGCGATGTACAGCGGAGATGCCTGCACTAGGCTATAAAGGCGTCCGACGCAATGGCTCCGAACCTGCGTCGGAGCTTCCAGTTCACAAGATTCGATACTGACATAGTGACTAAGCACTGTAGTAGCGGTGTGCAGGTCCATGATTGGTGGCAGCGCCTCTATGAGGGGATTTCCGCCATAGTGGGCGACACCGGTTGGTCGATATATGGCGTCGACCACAGATGTCCGTGCCATCATTCGCTTCTCTTCGTTGCGTCGCGCGCCTGCCGTAACATGTCGATGACAATCGACTCGCCTTCATCGTCCTCCGCTTGTGGCTCAAGAGCTGGCTTCGCGGCGCAGGGGTTACTTGCGTACGACTCGAAAGCATCGCGCAGTCGATCAGTCTGAGCCTGGAATGCCCGTTGCTCACGAATTCATGCCAATTGGGCTGCCTTCGATGTGCTTCGTGCATGCGTCTCAGCGAAATTTTTCGCTTCCGCGACCTCCTCAGCCAGTGATGCCCCTAACATGGCGCTGCTCTGACGGCATTGGTCAACAAGGCGACCCGGTTTCACGCTGTTGATTTCCAACAGGTCCAAAGTCTCCTCGATACGCCGGTTTCGATAGAGTTCATCTGTAGAGCGCAGCGTCGCCGCCTCGTACTGACCAGTCTTCGTATCTCGCAACCAGATACTGTTCGTCCAGCTGTTGTCGTACGCCACTTCCACCGTTTCACGGCCGCCATTTCTCGCCCGTGAGAACCATCGTTCGCGCAGTGCCCGTTCTGTTTCGTATCGCATGCCCTTGAATACGACCCCTCTCGCCGTGATGCTGGCGCGTGCCTTCGGAAGTAGCCCGAAGCGCAGCAGATTGCCGTCCTCCCTGCGCAATGAGCCGAGGCCATTCTGAATTCCCCAATTCCACATTGAGAGCGGTGTCGCATCAATGCCTGCCCTGGCTGTAGATGGGTGACTAAGCAGATGTTGAGGGCAGAAATGGTATTTGTTGTAGTGCAGGATCGCTTTGATCAGAATACGCGTGAATTGGTCCAGGTCGAGTACGGCATCCAGCCGATAGTCGCGATTGCCTCTCTCCCTCGCTCGCTGCGTCACGGCGCCGGGAAGCCACTGAATGCGGCTATCCAGATTGAGCAGCCGGAAACGGGTCTCGATGAATTTCAGGTCTGGTCGGTAAGGTGGCGTTATTTCGCAATGAACCTGTAGATCACGACGTAAGCTCGACGCAGCATCGGCCAGCAGTTCCTGACGATCGGCGAGCAATCGTGTTGGGACGATGTCACACGGCCAGTCCGAATCCTGAATGTCGATCCCGTGGCGATTGCAGAGCGCTCGTTTGTTTGTAAACGCGTTCAGGAGCGCCAGGCGGGAACAGTCCCAGCTCGGTCCCCACAGGCCGACGAACAACCCGGTGATCATTGTCGAGAACAGGTCGATGACAAGGTAGACGACGGGACGCCCGATCAACCAATCCCGCCTGTATCGGTTGACCAGATAGATGTCAGCTAGCGTGGCATCGATTTGGTAACGGTCACCGGGCCCAAGAACACCCTCTCGCCCGGAACCGTCCAAGCCGCGTTTGTTTTGCAGGTACTCGCGTTCACCTATCCGCCGCACGAAAAGTTCATGTTCATCAAAGTCCCTTCGAACGGCGTATTCAAACATGTTGTACGACGGAACATCGTTTGCCGGCAACGGAATCGGCACGGTGATACCGTCGATGTTCCGATGTCCGGAGATATATAGCTCCTGGGCCATCCGACGGTAGACGGCCCTGAGCGAGCCACCTTCCTCGTCGTAGTAGAGCGCAATTGCCTTCTGGAAGACGGCGAGGTCGCTCGCCTGACTATTGAAATCCACCAAGACCCCTCCGGCGCTCTCGATCGCAGGCTTCACGGGTCTCCCTATCTTTCGGCCCGTCACAGCTCCGGGAGCCTTTCCTTTTCTATTTTTTCCTCTTCCACCCCGGTTTGCCCAATCAGGAAGCACCGCGCTTTCGGTCATCCCGTAGACCCAGTAGCGAAATAGAATGCGGTGAAGCGTCTTGATCTGCATTTGCACTTCGACAGCGCGTGCCGCAATGACCTGCCCGCGCAGATTTGGATCGTATAGTCGGTACGTCTCGGGACCGCTGACCAATGGTTCAATCGCGTTCCACGCATTGTCTCGCAGGGTGCGGGCACTAGCAGGTATCTCCTCTTCGCCACGAAACATGTAAGAGGGAAGCTCGAAGGTCCCGATCGACAAGGCACGTTGTTCTGGCGCCAGGCATGCATTGACCTCGCTGAGGGAACGTAATACAGGCATTCGCCAAGGCCGGCACAGGGACATCAGGACAACGGAGTCTTGCGGAAAATCTATGTAAATGACGCGATGCAATCCATCGAACCCGGACCTCGCCCCTACGGGAGACAGGATGTCCTTGAGTCGTATCACCATGTTGGGGCCTTTATCCCGCCGCGCATTCCTCAAAGGTTGGCTCCTCCCAAAGTGGCTCCGTCATATGCAATTTTCCTGCACTCAAATTGAAGCGCATTCGTCGTTTCCAGACCTGAAGTTTGAAGAGATTGACGCCATGCTCAAACGGCCGGTCGATCAATCTAGAAAGCTCTCGCACCGTATGCGCAAGGGGACGAGAGGTCCAGCATGTGCAACGTGCTGTGGCCATGAAGTTGTTCTGTCCAGCTTTGTCAGCCGTTACCTGCGCAATTCTCGCCGCTGCAGAGGCAAAGGAAAGGTTGTCGGCGAGGATGCAGTCGATGTCCGCGTCCGTGACCAGCTTCCAGCCGATCCCTGCCAGTCGCCAATACACGCGCTGAATTTCCTCTTTTTCAAGAACGCGCCTGCTGCCCCTTCCGGACAGTTTTTCCCGGGGTTTGATCGACCTGGCAAGTAGTTCTGCTTTGCCATCCGGACTCTTGCGGGTCAGAAGAAAATCGGTGGTCATGATTGCCGGGGTAATCGTCCCCGGATATACCGGATGCCGAATCCCCAACCCGCTGGCTATCGCAAGCGTTGAGGATAGCGGTAGGGGATAACATTCACGCACGTCCGTCAGCCCCCCGATCCACAACTGGATGAGAAAGTAGCGACATTCGTGATCGGAAAGGAGGTGATGCTCGCGACCACACAGGTCGCTCCAGAGAATGTGTGATCGACCTTGCGATGGAACATCACGCACAAGAAGCCATGGTTTGTATCTGCTACCTTCGCCGCATCCGAATCCATTCCTGAAGTGGCGTTCGATATCGTCAAGTGTCTTGAAATGCCGCCTGCGCGTCATCGTCCGGGGTCCTCACTGAAAAGACGTTTTGCACTGGTCCCGTATGCCGGTGGGCATATCGAATCAATATAGGCGTGCTTTCTTCAAAAATCCAACATTCCATTTATCGGAGACACGGCTGTTCGCAAGGCAATCGCGCCAATCAGCGAATATCGGCTGGGCTCAAGGAAAATTCGACCAGGTCGCTGGTAAACATGCGACAACCGTACTATATTGGGCAGGATATCAATGTACTTTGATCGTCGGCCAACACGGTTCCAGACCCATAAAGTGAGGTGCCAGGAGTCGACGCAGCTGAAGGGTACAGCTTGACGTTGCATGGAGATGCATGCGTGATTTGCGAGCCAGACAAACAACAGGTCCAGCTGTTTCCCAAGCCTTACCCGGGCGAGATCCTGTACAGCATGGCGGCACGATATCATCTCCTGTCGGCCGAAACGAATTACCGACGGACATCGATGCGGTTGTTCGGAATCCCGGATGCGAAGATCAACTCAGCGCTATGTGGGCATATCGGAGCGTTTTACGAACGCATTGGCAAATACCTGTGGGACAGTCCTGCGGAATTCATCGAGCAGCACACGCTTTTCCCGTTGTGCAGATTCCTCGTTGTGCCCGGTCGGTCTTCCGAAATTATGGCCGCCATGATCGGCGAACACGGCAGAAGCGCGAAGCCGCTCACATCGAGCGGTTTGAGCGCCGTTCCTGCGCGGAACAATCGTGGCACGCTGCGGTTCTGTGTTGCCTGCCGTGACGAAGAGACAATTGCGTACGGCACAGGTGTGTGGACCCGCGCACATCAAGTGCCCGGTGTTCTGCATTGTGCCCGCCATGGATTGCTGCTGGTCGACAGTTGCCCGCAGTGCGGCGGCTTCGCTGCGCCAAACGTCAGGTGGCGCCCGCCACCCAAAAGATGTGAATGCGGTTATGTTTTTCGCACCTCCCGACAAGACCTGCCAGCAGAGATGCGGTACTCGGCGTTCTATGACGGTCTGCTTGCCAGTTCTCCCGCCCATGTGCCGGGAGCGGATCGATTGCGGGCTTACCGGAACAGGCTTGCCGAACAGTATCTGTACCCGAAAACGCGGACGGCTCGCGATAGTCTGGGTAAAGCGTTCGATCGGTATTATTCGGTAGACTCCTTGGGAACGGGTACGCGGGCATGGACTCTCCAGCGCCTGTCGGGTCATCAGGTCGAACAGCTTGTCACCCGTTCACCGCTCGTGAACAGACCGGGAATCAGGCTGACGGAACTGTTTGTGCTGCCTTGGCTATTTGACGGCTGGTGCGATTTCCATCAGACCGTCGCGAAAGTGACTTCAAGTCCGGCCAGCGAGAAAGCGAAACCCGTGAGGCGTAGCAATGCCGATATCCAGAACATGGTACTCGCGACCCTTGAAAAGGGTCTCTCCGTTTCGCAGGTTGCCAAAACTTGCCGCGTCCAGTACTGGTATCCGCTTTACCTGCTTGACCGCTTGGGGCGGTGTAATGATTTGCGGATGCGGGCGAAGCGCACCTTGATTTGCCGTGTTGTTCAGCGCCTTCGACGTGGATGCTCCACTACCATGATCGTCAGGGAACTGCAGGTCACGCGAGCCGAGATTGATGCAATTCGTATGGCCTATCCCGAAGCAGCCGCGGAAGGAGCCAGGCAGAACACAGTTTCACGGTTAGCGAAAGCGAGGAATCTCGTGCTCCGGCTGCTGAAGACTGGCAATGCCCGGAGCCGCCAAGACCTTCGGCGCGCAGCCTGCAATACGGTCGACTTTCTGGCGCGCGAAGACGGTGTCTGGATTCGTGACACGATTCGAGAATATTGTGGCGTGAGCGTGAGTCGAAAGCGCATCACGCGGAGGTCGGGACAGGTTGACTGGCCTGCACTGGATATCGAACTCGAGGGCCGAATCGAAGCGATTCTGGCAAGACTTGAACTGGATCCGTTTCATCCGAGAATCACACTGTCGCTGCTTGCTCGGATGCTCGGCTTCAACAACGTCTGGCTATATACCCGGCTCATGAAGATGCCAAAAACGCATGCGTTGCTGAACGAACGGCTGGAAACCGGCCAACAAGGTCGCGACCGCAGAATTCGCCAGGCGATCTGGGTTCTAATCGCCGAGCGAGGCAAAGCTCCAACGTCAGAGATTAAACGCTTGGCTCGAGTGTCTTCGACCAAAATTGTCGAGGTCTCAGCATAGTCCTGTCAGCACGGACTCTTTTCTGGAAACGATCTGGGAGTGAGAGGTCACGCAACGCAACGTACAACGTCGGGTTGGCAGGCCAGATGGCCATGAGAGAATCCTGCTCTTGCTCTTGTCCTCAACCTCATCGTCTCATGAAGATTCTCGAATACACGGGCCTCGACACCTCACGCGTCAAGGCCAGCTACGACAAGGTGTCCGCGGCCATCGCTCGCCACGACTTCCGTGCTGCCCAAGTCAAGAAGCTCGCCAATCTGAGCCACGGCAAGTTCTACCGGGCGAAGCTGGATGACGCGGACCGGCTGTTGTTCTCGCTGGTGCGCCACGGGGATGAAGTCTGCGCACTGATGCTGGAAGTGATCGCCAATCACGCCTACGATAAGTCACGTTTCCTGCGCGGCGCGGCGATTGACGAGAGCAAAATTCCAGACATCAGCGCTGATGACGCCATCAGGGAGGCGCAAGCTCTACGCTACCTTCATCCCGAGCGTACCGGCATTCACCTGCTCGACAAACCGATCTCGTTTGATGACACGCAGGAGACCATTTACCGACAGCCAGCTCCCTTGGTTGTCGTCGGCAGCGCTGGCAGCGGCAAGACCGCACTGACGCTTGAAAAGCTCAAGCATGCCGATGGTGAGGTCCTCTACGTCACTCACTCCGCCTTCCTGGCGCAGAGCGCCCGCGACCTTTATTACGCCAACGGTTTCGAGCATGGCGGTCAGGATGCCGTATTTCTGTCCTACCGGGAGTTTGTCGAGTCGATCCGCGTTCCGGCAGGACGCGAGGCTAGCTGGCGCGACTTTGCGGGCTGGTACTCCCGTATACGGCAGAACTTCAAGGATGTCGAAGCCCACCAGGCTTTCGAGGAGATTCGCGGCGTGATTGCTGCCGGGTCGGGCGGTGTCCTGTCGCGCGACGAGTATCAAGCACTGGGGGTGCGTCAATCGATCTTTCCCGTAGAACGGCGCGACCAACTCTACAATCTGTTTGAGAAGTATCGCGCCTGGCTGGCCGAGGCAAAGCTCTACGACCTGAATCTTGTCGCCCACGACTGGCAAGCGCTGGCTGCGCCGCGCTACGACTTCGTGGTTATTGACGAGGTGCAGGACATCACCACCGTGCAACTCGCGCTCGTGCTGAAAACCCTGAAGAAGCCTGGCCATTTCATGCTCTGCGGGGATTCCAACCAGATTGTCCATCCCAATTTCTTTTCCTGGAGCCAAGTCAAGAGCCTGTTCTGGAAGGACCCGAAACTGGCCGAACAGCAGGAATTGCGCGTGCTAACGGCCAACTTTCGCAACGGCCTGGAGGCCACTCGCGTCGCCAATCAGTTGCTCAAGATCAAGCAGCGGCGCTTCGGCTCCATCGACCGCGAGAGCAACTTCCTGGTCCAGGCCGTCGGCGGCGAGACCGGCCAAGTTACGCTGATACCCGACAAGGACGTCACCAAGCGCGAACTGGACCAGAAGATTCGCCAATCCACCCAGTTCGCCGTCCTGGTAATGCGCGATGAGGACAAGGCCGACGCCCGCAAGCACTTTGCCACGCCGCTGTTGTTCTCGATCCACGAGGCCAAGGGTCTCGAATACGAGAACATCGTGCTCTACCGTTTCATCTCGGATCACCGCAACGAGTTCAACGACATCGTCGAGGGCGTCGCCAAGACCGATCTGGCGGTCGAGACACTGGATTACAAACGCGCCAAAGACAAGAGTGACAAGTCGCTCGAAGTCTATAAGTTCTTCGTCAATGCCCTGTATGTAGCGCTGACGCGCGCCATCAAGAACATCTACATGATCGAGTCGGACACAGGGCATGATCTGTTCGGGTTGCTGGATCTGATCGTCGGCCAGACCAAGATCGAGGCCAGGCAATCCACGCTCGAAGACTGGCAGAAGGAAGCACGCAAACTCGAACTGCAGGGCAAGCAGGAGCAGGCGGCGGCCATCCGCCGCACCATCTTGAAGCAGGTCCCGGTGCCATGGCCGGTGTTCGATGAGGCCAAGGTCAGGGAACTGCTGATCAAGGTCTTCCGCGAGCAGTCTCCGGGCAACAAGGGCAAGCAGCAACTCTTTGACTATGCCACCTGCTTCGATGAACCGCAGCTCGCCGAGTGGCTGGCAGTTGAGGCGAAATTCGAGCATGCACGAACCTTTGACCAGCAGCGCGCGGTGTCCGCCCGCAAGAGCTACGTCCCTTTCTTCGCCAACCGCTTCAAGGACATCCTCAGGCAGTGCGACCAGCATGGCGTCGATCATCGTCTGCCAATGAACCAGACGCCACTGATGGCCGCAGCGGCTGCAGGAAATGTGGCGCTGGTGGAAGCCCTGCTGGAGCGCGGTGCCGACCGCGATGCCGTCGATCACTATGGTCACAATGCCCTGCACTGGGCTTTGCGTCAGGCATTTGGCGATGCAAAGTTCGCTGCTGGCCCGCTGGCGGCAATCTATGAATGCTTGGCTCCGCCCTGCATTGATGTCAGAGCGGGTGATCGCTTGGTCCGCATCGACCGGCATCTGTCTGAATACTTTCTGTTCCAGACCCTGTGGGTATTGTTCAAAGCCCGATTCAGCAAGATACGACGCAATGCAGACAGCGCGTTCCAGACCCAAATCATCCTCAATGCCTGGCAACACTTACCCGCTAACCTAGTGCGGCCAGAGCGCAACAAGCGCCAGCATCTTTCCGGCGTGCTGGCGAGGAACGAAATTGACAGAGACTATGCCTACAATAGATCCCTGTTTCTGCGCGTATCCACCGGGCGGTACCAGTTCAATCCCAAACTCGCTGTGCGTCGCCGCCAGGGCGAAGAAGAAAACTGGATCCCGATCTACACGGCACTCAACCTCCCGTTGATTAGCGAGTTTGCCTACAACGACGGCTGGATCAGCACCTGGGACAATATTGACAAGCTTGTGATTCTTGCCGGACTACCTGAGCGAACCACACCCATCGCGGCTGAACGCCTCGCCGAGCGGCAAGCGGCCAAAATGAGGGAGTTGGACGAACGCAGAGCCAATCAACTCGCCGCCAAAGCACGCATTCGTGCAGCCGTCGAAGCCACCCAGAACAGAGCTCCACGATGGGGAACAAAGGAAGCCAAACGGCTTGAAATCGAACGTGTGAAACAAGAAATCGAAAGACGAAAGAAGGGTTGACTTGCCGATATTTCTTTGGGTCGGCATGCGGCCAAGTCCGGCCGTCCGCGTACAGGCTAAGATAGACAATCGAACGTCGGCTTCGCACGGCCAACGGTCATTAGCGCACCGCAGATAATGAGTAAAGGGAGGCATCGCATGAAAGCAACCACCCGCCGTCAGCGAAATTTGTTGCGCGCAGTGTTATGCGCATCCCTCATCGCGCTGTCTCTACCGACGGCGCTTGCCTGTACTCGCGTACTTTGGAACAACAACAAGCTTGCCGTGGTGGTGAGTCGAACGATGGACTGGCCGACAACGACCGATCCAATAATCACTGTTTTTCCTCGGGGCATGAAGCGTGACGGGGGGCGCATCGGGCCTCATGTAGCTGTCGCCGACAATCCCGCACATTGGACGTCAAAGTACGGCAGTCTGGTCACAACTGTTTATGGCGTTGGCACCGCAGACGGCTTTAACGAGAAGGCTTTCGCGGTTCACATGCTTTATCTGACTGCGACCGATTTTGGCCCGCGCGATGAAACGAAGTTGGGGGTACAAGCGGGTTTATGGGGGCAATACCTTCTTGACAATGCCGCGACCGTTGATGAAGCGTTGAAGCTCATGAACGAGATTCAACCGGTGATGGTTTCGGTAGACAACATGAAGGCGACGGTGCATCTCGCCGTTGAGGATGCTACGGGGGATTCAGCCATCCTGGAATACATCGACGGCAAGCTGGTGGTCCACCATGGTCACCAGTACCGCATCATGACCAACGATCCCACCTACGACCAGCAACTTGCCAATCGCGCCCGGTACGATTTCACCAATGCGACACGCCAGACAGTTCTACCGGGCAACGTTGACCCGCGGGACCGTTTCGTGAGGGCAGACTACTACCTCCAGATGCTGCCGGAACCAAAGTCGGAGCGCGCAGCGATGGCGAGCATCCTCTCCATTGCACGCAACGTGTCGGTTCCGTTCGGTGCGCCAAACAATGAGCCTGGGACCCTCTATAACACCGAATATCGCACCGCGATGGACCTGACCAACCGATTCTATTTTTTCGAACTGACGACCACGCCAAATGTTATCTGGATGAACATGGCCAAGCTCAACCTTAAGGCAGGAGCACCGGTGCTGACCCTCGATCCGGATGATATCAACCTATCAGGGGATGTAACTGCGAAGCTACGTCCGGCCAAAGAATTGCCGTTCTGACGTCGAACCAAAGCCCGTCGCCGTTAAAACATCGGCCGCGACAGCGGAGGACCCACGGACCGAAGGGTCATGGCAATGACCGCTGTTGACCGTACAACAGCCGTCAGCTCCGCGGTATGCCCGGCTGGCTCGCGTCGCGTGCCGCCGATCGCAGCCTGGCGAGGTTCAGGCTGAGTATGCCCAGTGCATGAGGCAGCACCCGGCCACTTTGAGACGTTCGACTGCTTCGCGCAAACGGCTGCTCCCGGATTAAACTTGCCTCCTAACGTCGCGTTCGTGTATCCGGATTGCGCGCATACCATCGTGCCATCGGCCCGCGCCTTTTTCGCGACACGAACGCTATCTCACATCAACAAGTTTCGCGGCCAGGCAGCCACGCAGGCCACGATAGCGTTCGGCCACCAACGAGGTTTTCTTCCGGTCGAATCGTCCCTAATTTGCGCGTAACATAGGGACGCTGACCGGACCTCGACACCCGTTTTGGAGACGCCTACATGCGACTTGCTGACTTCATCTCGCGAGACATGGACCCGATTCTGGCGCAATGGGAGGCGTTCGCCGCCACCCTTCTGCCGGCGGCGGCAAACATGGAATCGTTGGCGCTGCGCGACCAGGCGCAGCAGATTCTTCTCGCCGTGGCAAAGGACTTGCAGACTTCGCAAACCAGGGAAGCACAACGCGAAAAATCAATGGGGCGAGGGCCCACTCTGATCGACGCCACCGAGACAGCCGCGCAAACCCACGCCCTTCTGAGAGCGAGGGCCGGCTTCAACATCAACCAGCTTGCCGCCGAATATCGCGCACTGCGCGCAAGCGTGCTTCGCTTATGGATCGACCATTGCGAGCCGGAAGCGCCTGATCTGGACGACATCATTCGCTTCAACGAAGCGATTGATCAGGTACTTGCCGAATCGGTCACATTTTTCAGTGCACAGATCGAGCAGAACCGTAACCTTCTGCTTGGCATGCTGGGGCACGACATGCGCAGCCCTCTGCAGGCGATTCAGGTGACCGCGTCGTGTCTGGCAGCACTGAACGCCGGGGAGCAAATATCGGAAGCCGCCGGCCGCCTGATACGTAGCGGGGCCCGAATGCAGGCGTTGCTTGACGATTTGAGCGATTTCAATCGGACCAGACTGGGCTTGGGCATCAACGTCATACCCACCAGTGTCAATCTCGCGGACGTGCTTGCCGAAGAGCTGGACGAGTTGCGCGCGGTTCATCCTGACAGGCAGATTGAGCTGCACGTGAGTGGTAATTCACAGGGGGTCTGGGACGGCCACCGCCTGCAGCAATTGATCGGAAACCTTGTACTCAATGCCATTAAGTACGGGGCACAAGACACTCCAGTGCACGTGACAGTGACTGGCGACGTAGCACTTGTCCGGATCGACGTCAGCAATCGCGGACCCGCGATCGATCGCGCCACGCTGGCGCGCATTTTTGATCCCTTGATGCGGGGTCCGGACCATCAGAGCAAAGACGACAGGGCGGATGGCCTCGGACTGGGACTCTATATCGCAAGCGAAATCGCCAAGGCCCACCACGGTGCGATCGAAGCGCAGTCCGACGAGACAGAGACCTCCTTTTCCGTGTCACTCCCACGTGCGGACGACGCGGGGCGAGGGGCTGGATAATTGACCCGATGAAAAGGCAATATCGACCTGAATCACTTGGCGGAGAGTCTTGAACGCTACCGTACAGACGTTCCCTCTGTGCCGTGAGACGCTGACGTTTCCTACGTGCATCCGGCAATCGCGAGTCGCCCGAGCGGGTTTGCGGACCCGTTGCAGTTGGCAGAGCCCGCCCGGTCCTTGTTAGGAGCGGGCGCCAAACACCACTGGATTTCTCGGGCTGACCGCGATCCGGAAGTCAAAAGAGGAAGCATCATGTCGGCGCAGAGAATCTCCTACCGGCGGTATCTGGATATTTCCTGTAAGCGTCGCTCAGCCGTGAGCGATCGAGATATGAACCGCCCTCGCCGGCGAGCCGCCATCGCTTTTTCAGACAACGTTCCGCTGACCCACGGCCATTTCGACCTGTCGCAGAGCAGGGTCGAAATTTTGTTGACGATTGCGCACGAGCTGTTCAATCGTTTGACCCCACTGCGACTCGCGGTTCAAACCCTCCGCACGGCATCTCCGGATCAGCCAGAGATACTCGGGGCGATTGACACGATTGACCGGGAGATTACCAGGATCGCGAGCCTTGCAGAGGATTTGATGGGCCACGTCTTTTCAGGCGAAAGGTTTGCCGACGTAAACGCACCACGCCAGGGCTGACGGTCGGGGCAATGCGCAGCGACATTCTTGCCGTTTGTTCGACGCGCTCACACGGCTTCGTTACGTGATCCTGTCAAGACGACGCCTACGCATGCCGTGCGGTGCGGTGCGGATCAGATGCCTGGGAGCGAAACACATGACGAACGAACATCGTGCCAAAGAGAATCACTTGCTCAGTGTTCTTCCGGACGCAGAATGGGCGCGTCTGGCAGCGCACCTGGTCCCAGTCAATATGCCCCTGGGGCAGGTTGTGTACGAGTCTGACGCAAACGTGGAGAACGTCTATTTTCCGACGACGGCAGTTGTATCGATGCTGCACCTGATGCATGACGGAACGCCCGCAGAAATTGCGATCGTAGGTAACGAAGGACTCGTTGGGATCGCGCTTTTTATGGGTGGAGAGACGATGCCAAACAGGGCCATCGTGCAAAGCGCAGGGCAGGCGTATCGCCTGGATGCCCGAATCCTCAAGGAGGAATTCGACCGGGCTGGTCCGGTGCAGCGGCTATTGCTACGCTATACTCAGGCATTGATCACGCAGATGGCCCAGACGGTCGTTTGCAACCAGCATCACTCGATGGACCAGCAAATGTGCAGATGGCTGCTGCTCAGTGTCGACCGCCTACCGCTGGACGAACAGAAAATGACGGTTGAACTGATTGCGAACATGCTTGGGATCCCAAGGGCCGGCATGACCGAAGTGGCAATGAAGCTGCAGGATGCCGGGTTGGTACGATGCAGCGGTAATCATGTTGAGGTGCTGGATCGGCCGGGACTCGAAAAGCGCGCGTGCGAATGCTATGGCGTGGTGAAACGGGAGTTCGACCGACTGTTGCCCGATATGCAGGCGATATAAAGGTTCTGGCCTGGTTCGCCTGATGTTGGCGTTACTCGCTGCGGTCTGTCGCTGGGCGCGGATCGTTCGAGCGAGTATCCAGAGTGGCCGAGCCGCAGAGCGTCGCATTTTGATCTGCGAGCGTCTCATACTAGCGTGAGATCGGACGACCGTGACGGTAGGCTGGCTGGCTGAAGTGGGTCGACTACGGCCTCTCGGCGGGCGACTGGATCGGTGTTCATGATCACCGATCTCGAAGGTCACGTTGCCGGACCGAGTGATCACGTTCACCGAAATACGCATATTGTCCGAAACAATTCCGCGTTCATAACTGGCCGCAGCACGTCGTCAGCACCTCGGGCAGTTTTTCACGCCCGACGCGATCGCCGCTTTCATGTGGAGTTTCATCAGCGGCTGGCGGCTGGATCGCCGGATACGTCTGCTCGACAACTCAGTGGGTTCGGGAAGGCTGTTTCAGTATGCCGACCCCGAGCGGTACGCGGTTTATGGCGTGGACGTGCATGCGGACGTCATAACGCAGTGTCAGAAGGTGTTTGAAGAAGCGGGTTTCGACTGCGAATTCAGACACGCGGGCATGGAGGACATCCAGCCGACGAACTTCGACATCGCGATCATCAACCCGCCGTTCTCGGTGCACCTGGAGTCGCCGCACCTAAAGCCGTTTTCCTGCACCACCTGGGGCAGATACGGTGCTAACACAAGTGCGCTCAGTCACGAGTACGCGGTGCATCAGGCGTTGGACGCGGCCAATATCGTCGTTGCCTTACTCCCGACCACTACGGCAGAAGCTGTATTGGCCGGAGGACTGGGCGACTCGGCGCAACGCCGCGCAGCGGGCCTGTTCGAGTTGCCACCCGATGCGTTCAGATCGGAAGGAGCAAACGTACGGACGGCTGTCGTGGTGTTCGACCGTTACCGGTCGAGGCCTTCGGACTTCGTGAGAACGAAAATCGAAAACCTCGCGCTACCGGGGCCCGACCTCCGTTTACACCACGAGGATCGAAGCTTTGGCGAACCGCGACTGCGCTTCCAGAAGCTCGATGACAGCGTTCCGGCCATCACGCGGCCTGTGACGGGCAACAAGTCTGTCGTCATCTCGCATGACGGCCGGCGCATCCGTCTGGGCTTCGCCTGCGGCTTCAACGAGGCGATGGTGCTCAACAGTGTCTTCGTTGAGCGCATCTACTCGCGCGACGGCCATCGGCTCCCACGCGGCTTTCGTTACGCCGGTCAGGGGCTGCTCGACATCGAGACGTATCTGATGCAGGGCGATCCGCGCGTCGCGCTCGGCAAGCTGCTCGACCGCATCCGTAGCGTCGGTGGTGAACCGCAGTTCGCGCCAGGCTTCCTTGAGAACCTTGAGCGTCGTTCAAGACGCAGCGAGCGTCAGGCGACACCGCTCAGGCATGTCGCGTGGACGACCGGCGCCGGCTCGGCGGATGTTGTCACCGGATCGGCGCGGGAGACCCACAAGGTCGACTTGTCGCGCTGGGCCAGTCCGCTCGTGATGACGGGTGAGCCGGTCAGCTTCACGCGCGAAGACGATGGCCGATACCGCTATGCCGTGAAGGGCGCTACCTATCATCTGTCGGTCGATGAGTTGAACGCGCGGTTTGCGGTCGATAACGTCGCTGAAGGGTGGGAAGTGGTGCACGAAGGGCTCGCGGTCAAATTTCCACAGCAGGCCGCGGCGCTCCGCGCCAGAGTCCGGGCGCTGGGCGTTGATCGCTGGCTGAACTGGGAGTTTCAGACCGAGGATCTTGTCGAAACGCTGATGAAGCCGTCGGGTTGCGTGATCGCGTGGGAGCAGGGTTGCGGCAAGTCGCGCCTCGCGATTGCGCTCATTCTCGTCGCGAAGGTCAGGCATGGACTCATCGTCGTTGAGTCGCGTCTGATTGACGAGATGATGAAGGAGATCGCGATGCTGCCGATCAATGCGGATGACGTGAAAGTCATCGGTTGTGCGGCGGACCTGAATGATCTGCGACGGTTCAACCTGATCTCCTATGAGCGCTTGCGTATGCCGGTCGACAAGGGGGCGTCGAAGCGCGTGACGTATGCGCACCGTTTGCGGCGGCGCATTGGTCTGCTGGTTGCCGACGAAGGCGAGCGGCTGGCCAATCCGACGAGCGACCAGAGCCGCGCGCTCTGGCAGCTTTCGGCGCGACGCCGTTATGTGCTCACCGGCTCGCCGATCCCCAACTATCCGCGTGACGCTTTCGGGCTGATCGCGTTCTCTGGTGGTGATGGCACCGCAGCGCAGCCATACGGTTACCGGCTGGGCTATCTCGAGGAAAACTGGATCAACACCGTCCAGTATGCGATGCGCGGTGTGGACCGGTTCCGGGATGACTTCGTGGTGCTGGAATGGGTCACGTGGCAGTTCGCGGAGAGCCTGCAAGAAGGGGCGAAGCGTGAGGTGCCAAAGATCGGGAACCTGCACGGCTACCGCGCGATGCTTGCGCCGCATATCAAGCGGCGGCTGGTGGCGGAGCCGGAAGTCGCGAAGTACATCCAGATCGACCCGCCGGAATTCGAAGTTGAGACCGTGGACTGGGACCGTGGCCATCTGGCCACCTACCTGCGAGCGGCCGACGAGTTCGCAGACTGGTATCGCTCGTCACGGGATGACCGTAAGGCATGCAACCTCATCACCATCCTTGCGCGTATTCGTGCAGTGCATTTCGCCGCCAACTTTCCGCAGTACGGGATGGAAGGCGTCGATCGCATTGGCGGCCTGACGAGCAAACAGCGCGCGGTGATCTCACGCATGCGGGAGATTGCGGCCGAGGGAAAGCAGGCGATCGTGTTTGCAGAAAACCCGGGCGTGCTTGATCTTCTCGCACGGGAGCTCGAATCGCACGGTGTGCAGTCGGTGGCGTTTCATGGCGAGATACCGATCAAGCGCCGCGTGTCCGACAAGGACAAGCGGTTCCTGACAGGGCTGGCTACGGGGCTTCTGGCGACAAAGGCGTCGGGACGTGCGGGCTACAACCTGCCGAACGCCGACTACATTCTCTTCTACGACAGGTCGTGGACGTGGCGCATCGAATATCAGGCGATGCGGCGCGCGCTGCGTTGGAACCGGAAGGGGACCTTGACGGTGCTGTATTTCCATCTGCCGGGCAGCATCGACGAGTATCAGGACCAGATGGTTGCGCACAAACGTGATGCAACCCAGGCGGGACTGGACTGGGCGACGCCTGAGCTTGAAGACGAAACGTTCCTGCACATGGATTCGCTGCTGGACCGTTTTGTCGAAGACCTTGCATTGATCGCCGATCGCAAGAGCGGCGACATGCGCAAACTGTTGAAGGAGGCCGAATGAAGGAATCAAAGGTGTCTGTGCTGGTCGGTGAAGGTGTCGTTACCGTGAAGCGCGAGGGATCCAACCGCGCGCTTCAGGCCGATATTCTCGGCACGGTCGAAGCGGACGGTGTCGAGGTGTTGTGTCTCGACAGGCTCGTGCATGCGAGCCACGAACAGCAGTTCGGCGAGTGGACGTTGTCAGGCGCCGTGACGACGCTGCTGTCGAGGCCGCTTGCGGTGCCCGGAGCAACTCTGCCTCAATAGGTGGATTCGACGCTGTAGTGGCGTCGAGCCTGCTTTCTGTTTCAACCCGGCTTCGTGCCGGGTTTTTTCGTTTACGCGAAAGGCATGCTTGTGTTTACCCACTATTTTCACGCCCCAACCAGTATCCGATCTGGATGTCGACAAGCCGATGCATGCCGCGCCAGATGACCTTATTACCGGGCGGTGGATCATTTGCGCGTCCGAGATAGCCGCCCAGCTGGGCGAGCTTGATGAGGCAGCGTGACAGTGGAGGCGCCTGTGCGGTGCGTGCCGTATCCTGGACGAGCTGGTCAAGAAGCGTCACCTCGGTTGCGGTAAGTGCCACCTCCGGAGAGGCCTCGGGTGCAGATCGATTGATCTCGGTCAGCCAGAATACCCGCCACGCAAGGATGCAGAAGATGGCGATCAGGTTGGTCAACCGGCTGGCCGTGCGCAACTGCGACTCTTCAGCCTTGCAGCCGGACTTCAGGTTTTTGTGAAACGTTTCTATTTTCCAGCGCATCGAGTACCAATCGATCTTTTCGATCGCGTCTGCACGTGAGTTCACCGGCAGGTCAGTGACAAGCTTCCATTCGACACGTGGTCGCTCCGCTGGGTCGCCGCGCTCCGTCGCGTGGATGACAGTCAGCCTGAGCGCCGGATAGTGCCGCTGCTTCGCGTCGGGTGGCCAGACCGTGAGGCGCCGATATCTGATCTCCAGCAGCGCCTGGTGAGGGCGCCCTTTGACGTCGCGAAATTCGATCTGGTGCAGCCCCTTCACTCGCACCTCTGACATTTCGTCTGCAACGGTATGCTCACCGTCGCCGGCTAACCTGTTCGTGCAGGTCCGCACCAGAAAATGTGTTCCGAGCTCGCTGGCAGCGCAAAACAGTTCAAAAATGTCGCTTTCCCGGTCTCCGATATGCACGCAGCGATCGGGATCGCCGAGTCGCGCCGTTGACTGCCGCAGGTTCTCAATCCAGCGAAAGCTTTCTTTCTTCTCAATCGGTATGCGCGTGAAATTGACCTTCCTGCGCTTTTTCGCGGTGTCCTTGAATTCCTTGCGGCTCCAGAACTTGATGGCTGTCAGCCCGAGTGGCTGACCTTCAGTTGTGACGGCGAGACTTGAATGCATCAAAATGCCGCATTGTGAGCTTGCCTTGTCGAGACCGTATCGCCGGGCTGCAGTCAGTGTGTTGCTTGCATAACCGATGAGCTCGGGATGTTCCCTTTCGTATGAAAACGTGGTGGTGTCCTGAAGTACCAGGATCGGTCCATCGGTTGTGGAAACGCGCTGCGCGGTTGCCCGGAAATGTCCACTTAGAATGTCCTGCTCACAGACGCGATCATTGTCCATAAAGCGATAGGCCGCCTTGGTGTTGGCCCAGTCCTGACAGGCAAACGGAATGCTCTGGCCCATGCCCTTCCACAATCGCTCGAGTAGCATTGCAAACCGCTTGCGAAGCCGCACGTCCTGAAATTCACTCCCCGCGACCTCCTGATCCAGCCATGATTCGTCATCGGCTTGTTCTAGTTTTTTCATCCATCATGTAGGTATCCTAAATTACTCCAGGTTAGCAGAATTTATAGCTGAGATGTGGGTAATCTCAAGGAAAGGCATGGCGTTTACGCGAGCTTTGCGAGGCGTCGGCTGTCTAGGCGGCGGTATCTTTGCATTATCACCCGCGTCCCTGACGCATCGACTCGCCGGCTTTGCCGGCCCATTGTTGTTCAACCCTTCGGGAACTCACTCCCGACGGGGCTGGGTTCCCTCCCCGGAGACCCACAATGCAACAGCAACCTACTCTTGCCCTTAAACAGATCACCATCGCTGCCAATCCCCGCACGTACTTCGACGCGGCGGAAATGGAAGAGCTGACGGCTTCGGTACGCGAAAAGGGCGTCATCCAGCCTGTCATTGTTCGCACACTCGCCGATGGCGGATTCGCTCTCGTCGCTGGTGGCCGCAGATACAGAGCGGCCATGACGGCGCATGGCGAGGATTACGAGATACCCGTCGTCGTGAAGGAGATCGATGAAGTCGAAGCGAAACTGCTTGCGATCATCGAAAACATTCAACGCGCGGATATGTCGCCTGCCGAGGAAGCCATTGCAGCAGCCGAGCAGGTCGGGCTGTGCAAGGGCGATCGCGACGAAGTCGCGCGCATCTTCGGATGGTCGCGTGCCACGCTCGACAAGCGCCTGGCGCTCATGAACTGCAGTGCTTCGGTTCTCGAGGCGCTCAACACCCGGCAAATCCTTCTGGGTCACGCAGAGCTCCTGGCCGCGCTTCCCAAAGAAACACAGGACAAGCTCCTTCCCGTCATCATCAAGGAAGGCAAGTCGGTCGCCGAAGTGAAGAAGACGATCGAACAGGTCGCCTGTTCGTTGTCTGCTGCGATCTTCGACAAAACCGACTGCGTCAGCTGCCCCCACAACTCGTCAACACAAGGTGAGATGTTCGGCGAGTCCATTGCCACAGGCAACTGTACGAACCGTACCTGTTTCAACGAGAAAACGGAGAAACAGCTTGAGGTGGTGGCCACCGGCCTTCGCGATGATTTCCCCGTCGTGCGTATCGTGCGCGCGGGCGACACCCGCACCCGCATACAGCTTGCTGTGGAGGGTACAAAGGGCGTCGGCGAGGAACAGGCGAAAGCCTGCCACGCGTGCCAGAACTACGGCGCGGCGGTGAGCGGCCTTCCGGACTCAGTCGGCAAGGTCTACAAGGGCCAGTGCTTCGACACCGTCTGTAACATGAAGATGGTGGCAAAGCGCCTGCAGGCTGAAAAAGCTGCTGTCCCGCCGAAGTCTGACGGAAAGGCCGAAGGCACTGGCGCAGCTAAGCCTGCTGCCAAGGCCTCCGGCGCTGCCCAGTCAACGACAAGCAATCCGCCGGCGACGGTGGTGGCTGAATCGGACCGCATCAAGACGTATCGCGTGGCGCTGTGGCGTAAAGCCCTGCGTCGCGAGGTTGGCGCCAATGCCGCGCTGGCCCAGCGATACCTAGTCTCGATCGCTCTCGCCGGACAGGCCCGCTGCGTCGATGATTCGACGTTGAGGGGCATCTGGGAAAAGCTGACCGAAGAAAAGATCGCGGTGTCGGATGTGGCCAAGGCCGCAACGTCCGTGGCCGCCGCTGACGACGACAAGTTCGCGCTTGCTCTCACTGGCGTCACGGTCGCCGCGATCCAGGGTCTGGACGTTCACCATCTGACGAGCCTGTGCCGTCATCATCGACTGGACCTCAATCAGCACTGGAAGCTCTGCAAGGAGTTTCTGGAACTGATCACGAAGTCGGAAATGATGGTGGTAGGCGACGAGCTTGGCATCCGTGCCGCGCTCGGCGACGAGTTCAAGAATGTGTTCAGCAAATCGAAGGCAGAAGTCATCGAGGCGCTGCTCAACGTCAAGGGCTTCGACTACACCGGCAAGATCCCGAAGGTTCTGAAGTATTAACGCGCGCTCTCGCGCATCGACCGAAGCGGACAGATCCTGCCCGCTTCATTTCTTTCATGGACTGCCTCGGGCGGTCCTTTTTTATTTGTGGAGTTTTTTATGTTCGTTGAACTTGAACCGCTGTTGAAGTCGTGTGGTGGCCTGAAGCTGGCGCTGAAGATGAAGGGTGATGCGATGGTCGTGGTCGTCATGCCGGAAGGCGAGGCGAAAGACACGGCGTTGCGTCAGCCGCTCGTCATGACCGCGGCGGCGGCGGAACTGGATGCCGGCTTTGCCGAGCATCTGGCGACGTACACCGGCGCTCATGCGTCGCTGGCTGAACAGGTTGCCGCGACGACGGCAATCCTTGGCGAAGCGCAGAAGGCCCAGGTCACGAAAGCGACCAAAGCACTCTCGGGCAAAGCTGGCAGAAGTACACCAGCCGCGGCCAAATCGTCACCAGACGAGGACGCTGAGGATGACGACAGTGAATCGTCGGAGTCGGACGCACCTGCCGCCGGGAACGAAGGTAAAGCGGACGCTTCGGCGCCTGCTGAGCCTGTTTCGAGCGGCACAGACCTCGCTTCGCTCTTTTAAGGAGGCAGGGTCATGTCGATTTCGATTACCGCGCTCGTTCGCCAGTTCTCGTACAACGGCGTTGCATTTGCCGATCCCGGCCCGGCGTTCTCGCCCGAAGACGTTCGCGATCTCTACTCGGCGCAGTACCCCGAGCTGACGACCGCGTCCGTCGATGGACCCGAACTCTCGGGCGATGTTGCCACCTACAAGTTTGTCCGCGCGGCGGGCGCCAAGGGTTCGTATGCGTAAGCAGACGCTTCTCAAGGCTCTTGCCGACCCGGCCAACGGGTTCAACCAGGAACCGCCCGGAAGGGCGGTTTTTTTATATGACGACGAGGTTCGCCAATGCTGTTCGATCCTTCATTCGCTGATAGACCGGTCGATGCGGGCGTCGGTGCGTCCTGGCAACCGCCAGTCGCTGCCGTTGCCCAACATCGATCTGCCGATTGTGTTCTGACACTTCCCGATGTTGCCGAAGAAGTGCCCGTGGCTGCGTCGGTGAAATGGCGCAACGATGCGTCGCTTGATGCGATCGTGCTCGAGCAGTTCCGTCACGGTCCGCTTCTCGCGGCCGATGTGGAGGCACCGGTCAGTCCGGTCGACGCTCTGCAGCAGGCCTTCTTCGCGTGGGTGCGCCGGCAGTTGCCAGCGCCGCTTCGGTTCCTGTCATTCCGACTCGAGCTTTGCGACACGAATGCGGTGATGGATGCCATCCAGCATCAATATGAGCACCATGATTTCAAGCCTCGCACGCCGTTGCATCTGGGCGTGAAGTGCATGGACGAGTGGGTGCACGAGGTGGGGGCTCTCGCAGAACCACTGCGCCGCGCCCATCCGCTTTTGCTGTACACGATCTTCAATATCGTTGATCGCGTTTCTGGCAAGACGGTTCTCGTTCGCACCCCTGGCTGGTTCCTGTGCGAAGCCTCCTGTATGCATTGGGAGGGTGACGAAGGCGCGAAAGATGATGACGTGCGTGAGTTGCTGAAGGACTTCTATGGGGAGGACGACGACGTAATCGATCGATATCTCCCGTCCGTACTGCGGCCGCTGCTTTGTCCCGACGAGCTTCGTGTGCCGGGGAAAGTCGAAGGGCGCCGCGCTCGGTCGTCCGTCCTTTCAGACAACGAGCTGCGTCTGGTGCGAACGGCTTCACCGGGACTGGTCGCAAGGGTTTGTGATCATCTTCTCGTGCTGAAACAGTTGCTGCGCAAGGCCGGCAAGTCCGACTGCCTGGCTGATGGCTATGACGCGCAGCCGATCTATTCGGGTTGCACGTTCGTTCTCGCTCACAACGAGCGGACCGGCGAACTGCTCGACGACCACATGAACAACGCCTTCTCGGCGGGTGAGTCGTCCGAGTACAGCCGTTTCATTTCCTTTTCCGACACACGACCGGGCATCCGCGCGCAGTACGCGCAATGGAGCCTCGGTTTGCGCATGCTCCATCACCTCGATCGCCTGATGGCGCTGGTGGTGGACCCTAACTAGGAGTTTTCCAATGAATGATGTTTCGATTGGCCAGACGGGTCACGACGTGGCGCTGTCATCGGCCCTTTTGCTCTATACCGGTCCGAACGGTTCGCACTATGCAACGACGCATCCTGTCGCTGCAGAGCGCAAGACCGGACGGCCGATCATCGGTGCAGGCCGGCCGCTGGATCGCAAGGCCCTTATCGACGCGCTGGTGCAGCTGGATCGCAATGCCGCGCCGAAAGCTGACTTCCTCCCGGCGACAGTGCTGGGGGTGACGTCGGCCGCAGTGACGTGGTGGTGCCCACCGGCTCCGCGCCGCGTGTTTTTCAAGTGCGAGGAACTCGGTGAGCGCAGTGCGGTGGTACGTCATCCGGGACTGGTCTTTCAGGCCAGCACCAATGGCTTCAGTGTCTTCGCGCTGAAAGGCGACGGCAGACCCGACCCATCGACGCCCCTTTTCGAGCCTCCGTACTTCAACACGTGGGACCGAGGCAAGATCTGCATTGGCTCGGCCAACGTTCCGCGTCGGATTGACATCGCGGCGATCGCTGGTTGGGAAGAGGGCTTTTTCACTTCGGCCTTCACGCACCCCAACCACGGCAGCAAGCGTGTCGAGTACAAGAACGGCTTCTACGCGTTCTGGAAAGACATGCTGGACGGCGGCTTCGAGGCATTCCCGCTCGATGTGCTGGTGCCGATGAAAGGCGCGACGGCGGGCAAGCTCGTCGCCGGAAAGATTGGAGGTCAGGAATGAATCCAGTCGATCAGGTGCTTCAAGGCTCTTTCCCGTCCGTTATGGTGCCAACGCGCGAACCGGTTGTCCCGATGTCCGCACCGGGCGAACGGCTGCTGATTGCGTCCAATGGTGTGTTTATCGAAATCGACCGCCCGTGGATAAGGCTGGTGAGGCGTCTAGGCTCGTTCAGCTGGCGCACGCCCGTGCCCTACGGCAAGGCGGCCGATGCGACAGAAGTCCGCTGCGGCGCGGTGCCGGCGGAACTGGTTGCCGGATTCGCCCGCATGGCTCGTGCAGCTTTGCCCAACGAGGTAGGGGCGTGGATAACCTGGAACGCGTCGACTGGCGCTTTCCGGCTGCTTCCGCTCCCTTCGTTGTCGCACAGTCCGGCGCACCTTCAATACGAACGTCCGGAGCTGCAGGCCGGCGAATGGCTGGTGGTTGACTGTCATTCGCATGGCCGCGGCAGGGCGTACTTCTCGCCGACCGACGATCGCGACGATCAGCACGATGTAAAGCTGGCGCTGGTGCTCGGTCACTGCCATCAGGTGCCGTCCGTCGCGCTGCGGTTGTGCGTGAAGGGGCGCTTCGAAGTCCAGAGCGCTGTACCTGAGCGCTGGAAGGCAGCGTTGGCTACGTCGGCTGCGGAGGTCGTATGACGCTTCTACATACGACTCCGCCGCACATGCTGAGTGGGCCCTGGAAGGTGGTGGTTGTGGGCGCTGGCGGTACTGGCAGCGCCTTGCTTCCTTCGCTTGCGCGGCTGCATCACGCAATGATCGAGCTCGGGCACCCGGGCGGGATCGAAAGCGTGGTCTATGACGACGACACGGTCAGCGAGTTCAACGTTGGCAGACAGGGCTTTTATCCCAACGACGTCGGCCAGTACAAGGCGACGTTGCTGGTAAATCGCCTGAACCTGCTGATGGGCACGAACTGGACGGCCGAGCCGCGACGCGTCGATTCGAAGCTGAATCTGTACGCGGACATGGTGATTGGTTGCGTCGATTTGCGGCGTGCGCGTCACGCGATTGCGCAGGCGGCCAAGCGCGGCAAGGTTCGCTATTACCTCGACTGCGGCAACGAGCCGGATCGTGGTCAGGTGATTCTCGGTGAATTCGGCAAGGCACGGCATGACAGGTTGCCCCATGTGGGCGACCTGTTTCCCGACCTGCTGAATCCGAAGAATGACAAGGGCGACGATGCGCCGTCCTGCTCGATGGCCGATGCACTGCGCAAGCAGTCGCTGGTCATCAATCAGGCGATCTCTGTGCAGGCGTTCAATCTGTTGTGGTCACTGTTTCGCAACGGTGGCCTCAACTTCTCGGGCGTATTCGTGAACCTCGCAACGGGGCGAACGAACCCGATTCCCATCGACCCGGCGGCATGGGCGCGCTTTGGCTATGACGCGCCAAAACCGCCTGTGAAAAAGACCAGAAAGCCTGCGAAGGCCAAGGTCTCTGTCTGAGTCGCACCTGTTTAGGGAGCGGCTCTATACCTCTCTGATGTCCCGCTTCGGCGGGGCATCGAATTCCCAATCTCAAACTGGAGGAGTCTCAATGACCCCACAAAAACCGTCGACCCCGGTCGGCAAGATGTTCATTCGTTGGGCCGAGTCCGCGGTGGCTGGAGCCGCTGTTTCGTATGCGGCCAATCACTACGCTGTCGTGCCGGTGCTCCAGTCGGTCGCACGGGCCGTTCTCCGTCACGGAGCGCTGGTCGGTCCCGAAGTCGGGAAGCGGCTGCTCATGGTGCTCGCCGTCGCTGCGTTGCTGTTCGCAGCGTCGATTGCGACTGAGAAACGCCGCAATGCGTTCCTCGATGCCGTCGCTTCGCGTGGGCGGCGCCTTGCAGACTGGCTGCTGGCTGGTGTTGCGGTGAAGGTCTGTTTCGTTTGCGGCGCGCTGGCGGGTTTCGGCGGTCTAGGCTGGCTCGCTGGCCTGCTGACACTCGTGATGTACGGCGTCGTTCTGCTGTGCGTCAGGCATCTGGTCATGACTGCCCTGATGCCTCGGATATCCCGGTCGTAGTCAGACCATTTTCTTGCCGCTCTTCGTAGCGGCTTTTTCCTTTTTCCCTCAGCGGGTCGCAGCCCGTTGGGGGCTGCTCCGCATCTACATATCGGAGCTTCAAAATGGGTGCAACTGTACTGACTGGCAAGAAGGCGGGGGCCTTTCAAACGACAGATGGCGAATGGATGTTCGCGCTGTTCGAGCGGACATACGAGAAGAACTGCTATCCCCACATCGACCACTGGTCAGCGATTGCCTTCGGGCGATATGCCGACGTTATGCGAAGGGTGTTCAGACACGCCTCGTCGTGCGAAGGCGGCATGCTGCAAAGCCGCGCTGGCTACATCAAGCCAGAGAACTACATAGGCACCTGGCGATCCTTGCTAACGAAGCCCTTCCGGCTTCCTGACCAGAAGATCCGACTGGAGGTTTCGAAGTCCTTCCGGGCGGCGATTCCAGAAGCGTCGATCGAGGACGTTCGCAGCAGCCTGAGCGCTGCGGGGTTTGCTGAACGCGTGGACGAGGTGGTTGGAGGGCAGGCGGAACTCTCGCTGCACGGCGACGCTTCGCTGCTGGAAGCCATTTATGGCGAAAGCGGAGCGCTCAGCGCGTGGCGAGTGCTGAGCGAGCACGACTGCTCAAGTGTGCCCGTCGCCGGGGACCTCAAGCTGCCGTCTCGCGATTCGTCGGCGATGGATCGGATGCCGGCGGTCCGATGCTACAAGATCGACGATGAGAACCGGCTTTTGTCATTCGACGGGCAACCGTGGGATAACGGTGGCTGGCAGTATTGGGCGATTGGTAGCTTCATCACTGACGTTGCCTATCCGATAGAGATGGAGGCGCCCGGTTTTGCGAAGGGTGCGATTCCGGGGTATCGGCAGCTGCTGACGAACGCTGGCCCGTTGCCTGGCGAGACGGTGATTAACGTCACACGGCAGCCCGAAGGCGTAGAGGATTATTGCGCGCGGGTCGCCGATGAACTCGCCGGCTATCTTGGCCGTGCAGACGGCGAGGGACGTGCGCCTGAGCGGTTCAGCTTCCGGTTTGGCGATGTGCCTGCCGAGCCGCGCGGCTCAGCGATGTACAAGCTGTGCAACCTGCGCAGCCAGCAGGTGACCTGGACTTTGCCGCAAGACGCAGCGTCCACGCAGCCGGTCCAGGAGGTGCCATACACTGATCTCGCCCAGATGATTCTTGAACTGGGTTAATTGCTGACGACAAGCGCCGCTCCGAAAGGAGCGGCGTTTTTTTTACCAGTAGCGCCGACGGCGACGCGCATAGATGGCGGCCGCGAGCAGTCCAACGAAAAGCCCTTCGACGCCCCATTTCACCCAGTCACTGTTGATGAGCGGATCACCCATCGGCCGGAAGAAGTCTTCTGTGTCGCGACCTCCGCTAGCGATGCTGTCGAGCACCGGCCAGATTGACGGCCATGCGATGACGAAGAAGCCGGCGAGGAGGGGCAGGGCGAAGTCGTCCAGAAACCGCCATGCAGCGAAAAGAATGACCGCCGAGAACAGGATCGGGACCGTCGCTGTGCACACGGATGAGAAGCTGGCTCCGAGAGTCCGCGAGATCCAGAACAGGCCGCCAATGATGGCCAGAATAGACAGGACGAGGAGTGAAGAGGTAGCGTCGTTGCGCATGGGAAGGTGCCTTTGCAGTTGGTTGGGGATAAATAGGAAAGCGGCGAATACCGCACGCATGGTGCTCAGAACACAAAAGCCTCCTGAGCCGGCGTTTCGGGCTCGCGTTGCGTAGCACCCGCGGTCGCTCGAGCGGCGAGCAACGAGTCGTAGCGAGCTACAACCGACTCCGCTGTCGTGTAATCGACGTCGAAGCCGACGAAAGCTGCGACGCGCGAGCGCACGCTTGCGATCAGCGCGGCCTCCTGCGGGCTTGGAAGGTGGGTGGGCCAGCCTGCGGTGTAAAGCAGATGGGCCGGTATCTCGGCCTCGACTCCAACTCGCGCGGCAGCCGCCACCTTGGCTCGGGCCACGGCGGCGAGAAGCGATGCAGGAAGGAGATCGGGCGCAACGTCAGCAAGCCACCGTTGGCCTTGGAATGCGAAGGTCGATGCGGCCTCGATTGCCACCATCTCACGGTAGAGATCATGATTGTCGGCGCAGCCGGCTGCCGCCCGGAGATCATCGAGCGAACTCATGATGCAGAAGGCGCACGAGACGCGCGACGCGCCGTAGCGGGTGTACGCCTCATGCAGCGCCAGACCGGCATCAGCAATTTCCTGGAACACGTCCTCTACCGGCCATTCGATGATGGCGTTCCAGGTGATGCCCTGTCTGCCGCGACGGGTCAATGCGGCCAGCGGTGCTGCAACAGGCATCTTGCTTCGAGCTGAGCTTTCCTGACGGCGAACGCCCGTCACGTTGACGATGTCATGGGCCGGATAGCGTTTCTTGAGGGCGCTGGTGATGACAGCTGTTTTCAATTCCGACGTGCAAAAGCGCATGGAGGGCGTGCTCCACGGCAGGATGAGCCGTACGCACGATAGCTCTCTATAGCGCGTGACGTTGTTCTCCCAACGTTTCTGCCATCGCGCGAGCATGTCGCCAGCCTGACGTCGCACGGTCAGTAGCTCCCAGCCTAGGTGCGCGGCCAACCGTTCGCAGGCCGGCGCGCTGTCCTTCCACTCCACCCGGCCAAGGTCGGCATGGACGAGGACACGTGGGCCGGTGTGTCCGATGAGATCAAGATAACGCGCGACGGCCAGTGCACAGGCGACGCTGTCCTTTCCACCGCTCACACCGATAGCGACCACCGCATCGGTATCGAGAAGCGCGTTCACCTCCGGAGTGCTGGCGACGGTACGCAAGAATCGCGTCGCCGGGATGGTCAGGCGTTCGCGGAGGGACGATAGGTCAATGATCTGCAGGGACATGGCGCGTAACCGAAGAGATGTGTTGATTCATCTTCGCAGCTACAACGCAAAGTCAAGGCGTCGCCGCTGGCGGCCTTGGCGAAAAGCGAATCAAGCCCTAATGAGAGCTCTTTTCGCGCAATTGGCTCTATGGCGCGTCGATACAATGAAATCTCTCTCAAGTTCGTAGTGACCACCCTCGGAAAGACGAACTCTCTTGGCCAGCCTTCGCGCTGGCCTTTTTTTTCGCCCGTTGTGGGCACCGCCAGCGAGAGACGGGCCGAAAACCGGAGCATTACGGGCATGGACCGGCATGACTGGCGATAAACTGGCTTCATTCCCTGCGCTACTGCGCATCGACCTCCAGACGTTCCTTTCCAGGTCCGTCCAATTTTTCTCTCCAGCCATTCACTCGGTGAATGGATTATCGAAAGGCTGACGTTCGCGTCAGCCTTTTCCTTTTTTCCCGATGGGAGCCCCCCATCAGGGTAGCTCCCGAATTTTTTCAGGAGTTGTCCATGTCCTCTACGCTCAAACATGCTTTCGGCAGCCTCGCCTGGTACACCCGGCAGGACGCTGAAGCCTGGAAGATGCTTACGTTTCTGGTTGGCGTCGTAGCTCTTGCTACCGCGATCGCATCGGTTAGCAACGTCCCGTTTTCGTTGTAATCCGTCATCACCTTGTTCATTCGCTGCGCTGCTGCGCATCGACCTACGGACGATCCTCCAAAGGACCGACCGTCCATGTTTTCTCTCCAGCCATTCACTCGCTGAATGGATCACTGAAAGGCTGGCGTTCGCGTCGGCCTTTTCCTTTTTCCCGATGGGCTGTCCCATCGTTTGTTGCACGCTGTAGCTACAAGGCGGACCTTCTGGTCCGTCACATTCCATGTACCTATCTGGGAGCCTCCTCCCAATGGGACTGGCTCCCCTTCGAAGGAGCCACACCATGTCGCAGCAAATTATCGTTTCCAAAGAACTCGCAGGTGTTCTGGCAGTTTCCG
Source organism: Paraburkholderia sp. RL17-337-BIB-A (assembly GCF_046025895.1). Taxonomy (NCBI): domain Bacteria; kingdom Pseudomonadati; phylum Pseudomonadota; class Betaproteobacteria; order Burkholderiales; family Burkholderiaceae; genus Paraburkholderia; species Paraburkholderia sp. RL17-337-BIB-A. The sequence goes on from NZ_JARESY010000003.1 coordinate 824,257, forward strand.
CCGATCCGCATAGAGTTCAGGCAAAGTGGGGCTTTCGCGAGAAACAGCGTGTTTTCGCTCAGGCCGTCTCGAAGCTGCCGATCCGTCAATTCAGTGGGACGATTCTGTACCTCTGGAGCGATGGAACGGCCACGGTCAAATTTGACCATGACTTCGCTTTCGATGCTGAGCGCGAGCTCGTCAAGAGCGGTCGCGTGGATCTGCACTACCTCACGCGCCTTGCTTCGTAAGTATCTCGCTCGTGGCCGAAGCCGATATCGGCGTCCAGGCGCTAGCCGCGTAACGCAACTATTCTTTTTAACCCTGTGGGGAACGTCCCTACAGGGCGTTTCTCGTCATTTTTTTCAACGAGGAACGTCATGTCCGCTGTTCGAAATCTTCATATCCGCACCGAAGCGGTAACCCTGTCGGTTCGACCCTGCTCGCCACGAGTGGGCAGCACCCATACCTACGTTTTGAACGGCACGCTGATGCGCGACGTTCTTGTGAACGGAAAGTGGGTAACTGTCCACACGAGCGAGCCGCGCGTTCGTCTCGCACACTAAATTCCTTCCCTGTCAGGGCAACCTCCCTGGCGGGTGGTTGCCCCTTTTTTTGTTGAGGCAACCATGTTCAAACTTTTGATCAGCACCGTCCTGTTTTCGCTTCTCACGGCTTGCGCCAGTGCGGATTTCGGCTCGCCGAACACGTACCAGCGTTACGACGTCCAGCGCATCGGACAGATGGAGCAGGCAACGATCATTCGCGTTCGCCAGATCACGATCGAGTCCAGTTCCGATTCGTCGGGGCTGACTTCGATTGTGAGTTCCGCGGCCAGCGCTTTCCTCGGCTCCCAGATCATCGGGAACGGGCGCGGCCGCTATATCTCCGGTGCTCTGTCGGGCGCTGCTGCGGGGTTCATTTCCCAACACGTCAGCGCTGCGATGTCGCGTCACAGCGGCGTCGAAGTCTTCCTTCGACGAGCCGACTGCCAGACCGTTGTTGTGTCTCAGGTTGATGACCAGCAATTCGCGCCTGGCGAACACGTTTATCTGATTTCCAGCGGGTCCGGCTACCGGATTACTCACTGACCGTCGCTGTGGCTGGCTCAATCTTTCTCGACAACTTCCCAGAGGCCTTCATGAACACCTATGAACTGATCGCGCGTGGCCAGACTTCGGGCTGGAATCCGGCAGCCAACTCTATCAATGCAGAGAACGTCTTTGGGATGCGTCCCGTGGAAGTTGCTGCGCAGGCTGGGAACATCGACGAGTTTGTTGCAATCGTCGAGCACCCGGAATTCGATCCGACTGGCACACGCCCGCTTTTCTTCGCAGAAGTAGGACGTGTGAGTGAGGGTGACAATGCTGGCGACGCGAGATTCGCTCGCTTCAAGGCGGCGATCTCCGGCTACACCGAGCGCTTCACCAGCAAGTTGAGTTAGCGGAACGACGGAACGGTCGGACCCATCTGTATCGCGCCGGGACCCGGCGCGTTTTCCCTTGCGGGGCAGCCCCCGCAAGGGAGCTGCCTCGTCTATTCGAGGTACAACATGAAATTCCCGAAAGTGTTCTACGCGGATCGTCGATCCGCTGGCGCCGGGGCTACCGCTGCTCTCCAGCAGCAGGCCACGCGCGTTCTTCGCCGTGTGGCGCAGGACCTGCGTCTTCGTTCCCATGAAATTGTCGTTGAGCCGTCGCGCCGGAGCCTTCCGGGGCGCGTTTCGCTTCGCACCGAGACGCTGTTTGTCGACGTGCTCGACCGGTCGTGCGAAAAAGGCGGTTGCCCTTAGCGTTCGCACGCGCCGCGGCCGCTCGGACCTAACGGGTGGCGGTGAAAACTACGTGCCGCTCGAGCAGATCGAGACGACACGTGGCTATCAGTCGTTCCTCGACGGGCTGCGCCTTGCCAGTGGCATCGACACTTCGTCCGGAGGTCGCCGATGAAACTCGCGAACGTCAAAGTCGAATACTCGTGCGGCACGACAATTACGGACAGGGTGACGCTTGATCCTGCAACGGGACAGGTGCATCTGCCTCCGCGTCTTCAGACGCTCCTGCGCGCGATGGACGAAACCGAATGCTCCCCGTCTTTTGTTGTGGAGTACAACGGCTCTACGTTGCCTGTCACGGTGGATTCGAACGGGCTTCGGAAAATCGGAGAGCCCGATGAACCGAAGTCAGGCTTCGAGCAACTGTTGAATCCGACGAGGGATCAGCGTCAGCAGAACGCCCGGTTCCTGCATACCCTGTCAGCTGCGTCCGTGGGTGGCCTGGTCGGCTATGTTCATGCCGCATCCACGCTGGATTCGACGACAATCGCTGGCACGGCGATACTCGCAATAGTTGCGATACTATTGTGGTATGTCGGTTTTGTTGAAATGAAAGGAGATTGAAATGGTTGCAAACCTCATCACTCTCGTTGTGGGCGTGTCCATTGCAGCGTTCTTTCTCTGGACAAATAACAACGGCCGCAAGCGTGACCATGAGCGCGCGTGGGGCAAACGTGATTAAAGATGCGGCCTGACGCCGCTTCAAACAGATAGTGCCGCGCCTTCGGGTGCGGTTTTTTTTCGTCTTTTTCGACCATTGAACGCGCCTTCGGGCGCGTTTGTCTTTTTGTGAGACCAGAAATGAACCATGCATTTGTAAAACCTGTGGGGTATCAGCAGCCCGTTGCCGTCGCCTCGACGGTCGGAAACGGAAGCGCCGTGGCCGCGATCGCCGGCGCACGCGCTGATGCGTTGCCGTGCCGCGACCGTCTGGTCGTGGAAGGCAAGACTGTCGGAGAGGTCTGTTCGATGTTGTGCAAGCTGTTGCGCAACACGGAGCTTGAGCCGGAGTGGCTCGTGACTGCCAATATGCTCGACGACCCCAACGAGGCGACCAACGGTGCTCGGATGGACCGGGTCTGGCCTGCCGACAGCGTCTGGGATCGCGTGGCCGTCTCCGTTGCCATTGGGAGATCCGAAGGCTGGATCGTCCACGTCGACTGGATTACGCGCACGGAAATGCCCGCCGACGTTGTTGGCCGGGGATTTGCCGTGATGCCGCTCCTGCGTGCGAAGGTTTTCGTCGCCGATCAGGCGTGGCAACTGGCGCGCTTCCTCGCCAACGCGATCGACGTCGCTTAACTCCTCTTCCTCGCGTCTGAGACGCAAACCTCAATTCAACCCTCAGCGGGCATTCGGCCCGACAGGGAACGATTGCCCGCTTTTTCCTTTACGGAGCAATCGTGTATCAACTCTCCTTCGCTGGTCTTTCTCTGTCCATCGGCACGCTGCTCGAAGTACTCGCAGTGTTCAGAACCGATACTCGCCTTCTTGCGCTTGAATCGTCTGAGATCGTACTGGAGCACGGCGGCCAGCCCGTTCAGGTCATCCGCCACAACGGCGCGCTGACAGTGCGTCGGCCGGGCACTGCCCGAGACGTTTTCCTATCGTTGATTGATGAGATCGACGGCGCATATTTCCGACCGAACGGCGTCCTGCAGGCTGCATGGCAGATCCGGCGCTCACACTGGAAGCTGCTCTACGATGCGTTCGACCTGACATCTAACCCCCGCCTGATTTTTTCGTCCGACCAGATCGAGGCGGCAGCTGATGCACGAGGCGGTCTGGACCTGTTCGAACTGCTGCAGTCTGAAAGCGATCGGCGGTTCGGGTTTCGCTATGCGGGGCCGGAGTACGGTCGCACGCGGCATCGGAACGGGCGGCACGAAGTTCACGTCGCGTACGCACTCGCGGAAGGCCGGGCTGTCCCGGAGGCGGTGCTCGACGAGTACTGCCAGTTGCCCGACAGGTTCACGATGGATATGAGCTGGGGCAGGGTGCTGGTCGACGTGCCGGAACTGCGCGGCGCGATGTCGCCGGACAAGGTTCGTGTGCTCGCCAGTGTGATGCGGCGGGAACAGGGTGGAATCAGTTCGTGCAATGCGGCGCTGCTCGCGATGGTGATGAGGCTCGCGTCGAACTCCCCGACTTTCGAGGAGGTCGACGATCTGCTGTTCCATCACGGGCTGGTCCAGGCGCATAACCTGCCTGATCGCTACTCGACCCCCGAGTCGCTTGGTACGCCGGTGTCGAGGTTTGCCGAAGTTTACCGGCAGAACATGGCGGACAAGCGGCGCGATACAGCGGTGGCAAGGCTGCGCAAGGAACGTTTGGCCGGGCAGATGTCTCAACGAACGTTCGACCTCCAGATGCAGATTGCGCTGCTCGAGCATGGGCGGGAGACTTTCGCTCTCGGAAACGAGATCTCGGAAGCGATCGACAGCGGCGACGTGCACTACCTGCTGAACATCATGGACTGTCCCGACGAGCGCAACCGAGTCGCCAAGCAGACGGTGCGCGAGATCTTCGGCATCAAGCTGCTCGGTGTCCGCGCTGCTACGCGTCGTCGCGGCATCTTCGCGCTGGCGGGCTATGACGAAGCCTGTCAGGCCGAGTGGGAATCGGCCGGGTCTGCGCAGGCTCGCCAGCGTGTTATCGAAATGCATCAGGCGACGCGTGCCGCCGCCAGCGTCCATCCGGCAGTGTTCGCCCGGACGCAGGTGGCTCACCACACCTGATCTGTTTCATCCAGTCCTTTTCGACCAACCCGGCCTCGTGCCGGGTTTTTTTCGTCCAGCCCGTGCGTCCGCAAAACGTAAGGCCATACGAAAAAGCGACGATTCGGGCATTGCGCGCGCGCGGCGCTCCCTACACTGGGTGTCATCTACGGCGTCATTGACGCATCGACCTTGCCGACACGTCGGCATTCTTTTATCGCCCCACAGGGACTACGTCCCTACGGGCGTAGTCCTTTGGGGCTTTCTCTTTTCTGGAAAGCCATCATGAAAGTTACGCCCGCACAACTCACCGAACTGCTCTCGCTGTATGTCCCGAAGCGTCTGCCGGTGCTCATCACCGGTCGCCCGGGTATCGGCAAGAGCGACATCGTCGAGCAGGTCGCGCACGCAACCGATCATGAACTGCTCATCAGCCATCCCGTGGTTGAAGATCCGACGGACTCGAAAGGGTTGCCGTTTCCGGCGCCAGACGGCTTGAACGCGAAGTTCCTGCCGTTCGGTGATCTCGAACGCGCGATGAAGGCGAGACGTCCGCTCATCTGGTTTCTGGACGATCTGGGGCAGGCCTCGCCCGCCGTTCAGGCCGCCAAGATGCAACTTCTGCTCGCCCGCCGTATCGGCGAACACGTCTTGCCGCCGCACGTGACGTTTCTTGCGGCGACAAACCGCCGGACCGATAACGCGGGCGTGACGGGGATTCTTGATCCCGTCATTTCGCGCTTCGCAACGGTGGTCGAGCTGGAAGCGACGATCGACGGCTGGACGAAGTGGGCTGTGCGAAACAACGTGCCGCCCGAACTTATCGCTTTTCTGCGATTCCGTCCGGACCTGCTTTCGGTGCAGAAGACGTCACGCGATATCGAAAACACGCCGAGTCCCCGCAGTTGGGGTTTCATCGCGAAGACGATGGGCGTGGTGCCGAAACACCTGGAGCACATCTCGCATGCGGGATCGGTGGGCGAAGGCGCTGCAACGGAGCTCGTCAGCTTCCTGCAGATCTACCGGGAACTGCCGAACCCCGATGCGCTTCTGGCTACGCCGGATAAGGCGATGATCCCTCAGACGCCGTCGACGCTCTACGCCATCGCAACCGCTCTGGCTGCACGCGCGACGGAAGCCAACTTCGATCGTGTCGTGACCTATACGGAACGCATGATCGAAGCGGGGCATCGCGAATTCGCGGCGCTACTCGTGCGTGACGCATTGGAGCGCACGCCGGAAATCGCCAACTCTTACGCCTTTATCCGGGCGCAGGGCGGCGAGATCGGCGCAATCATCAAGGGCGACTGATCCGCCTTCCATTCCACTTTTTTCTCAGCTTCATCACTCATGGCTCTGCCGTGTCCGCGAGGACACGCGGGGCCATTTTTTTCGTCTCATCCATTCATTTTCTATACGGAGTTTTCTCATGAACACCAACATCCAGTCGAAAGTCATGCTCTGCTCGGTCACGATCTCCACGTGGGTTGCCCGTCGATTCGACGGCAAGGCCACCGAAGAAGTCGAGAACAAGCATCATGCAAAGGGCATCGGCAGATTTAACAAACGCCTGCTGCCCGAAAACTCTCCGAGTTTCCAGGAGGTGGTAACGATTGCCGGCCGCATCCGGAAATACTTCTACGATCACTCGTTGAAGTACGACCAGCTCGGGGTGCGCCTGCTGCCGACGATGATTTACATGGAATTCGCCGACAAGATGCGCTCGCTGAAAGACGAGTTCGATCTGGCGGTATCCGTATTCCTCACCGACTACCTGGACCTGAAGGAGCGCGCTCGCGCGGAACTGAACGGCCTGTTCAACGAGGCGGACTATCCGACCCTCGCGGAACTGTCGACCAAGTTTGGCGTGAAGATGGCTGTGTTGCCCTTTCCGGATGCCAGCCAGTTCGGCGTGGACCTCCCTGCGGACGTGCTGACGACGCTGAAAAGCGAACTCGATGAGCACGTGCTGGCGTCGATCGCGACCGCGAACGAGGATCTCGTCGAACGGATGTATACGGCCGTTTCGCAGATGGCGTCGCGGCTGTATGCGACGGGCAACGTGCGTCTGGACGTGGCCAACAACGTGCGCGACCTGTGCGCGTTGCTGCCGAAGCTCAACTTCTCCAACGATCCGAAGCTCACGCACATCCTTGATCAGGCGAAGACTCATCTCGCCGTTCATACGGGTGCGGATCTGAAGGAGTCGAATGTCCTGCGGTCCCAGGTGGCCAGCAAGGCACAGGAGATCGAGGGGCTGATGGCTGCTTTCATGGGTATCACGCCGGAAACGGAGATCGAGCCCGCGGACCACAGCGCGCAGCTGCGCCTCGTTGCTTAAGGGGGTGCTCATGGATCGCACCGTGACGGTAGCTGGCAATGGCGCGGTCCATCCGCACATTGCCAAACAGCGAACTGAGCTCGTTCTGTCACAACCGTTTTTCGGGTCGCTCGCATTGCGCCTGAAAATGGTTGAAGACAGGTCGACGAAGGAATGCTGGGTAGACGGGGAATCGTTGGGCTATAACCCCGAATATGTCGATAAGTTGAGCGACCTTGAACTGCGGGGCGTGCTGGCGCTGAAAGTCATGCAGGTGGCCAACGGTCATTGCTGGCGTCAGGGCGCGCGAGAAGCCGGTCGGTGGAGCGACTCGAGCCAATACGCCATCACTCCGATTCTCCGTTCGTCGGATTTTGTGTTGCCAAGGGGCGCGCTGAACGACGCACGCTTTGCTGGAAAGTCGGTTGAAGAGATTTATGGCGCGCTGACGCAGGAGGCAAAGCAGAAACAGCCCAAACCTGATCAGCAGCCTAAATCCGATCAGCAGTCGAAACCGCAGCAGCAACCTGAACCGGATGGCCAGTCGTCAGGGCCGGACGGAAAAGGTGGCGCCCCACAGCCGCAGGCAGGTGACGGCCAGGGTGATCCAGAGCCGTCTGCTGGTTCATCGTGCGGAGAGGTCCGCCAGTACTCGGGGACTGACAAACCTGTGAAGGAGGCCGAGTGGAAAGTTGCCGTCGTGCAGGCCGCCAAGGCTGCGCAGATGCGCGGCAAGTTGCCCGGTGATCTTCAGGCGATGGCCGGTGAGGCGGTACGGCCGGTAGTTGACTGGCGCGCGGTGCTTCACCGCTTCGCGCAGCAGTCATCGCCTACCGACTACAGTTTCGCCACGCCGAACCGCCGGTACCTGCATCTGGGCTTCTATTTGCCCTCGCTGCATACGCCGGCGGTGGGCGACGCGGTTTTCGTGCGTGACTCCAGCGGCTCGGTGTTTGACGAGACGCAGGCACAGTTCGATGCGGAAATCCTGTCGGTGTTTCACACGCTCAAGCCCGCCCGGTTGATCGTGATGGACTGCGATACGCGGGTCACACAGGTGCAGGTGTTCGAGCGGGGCGACTCGCCGGAGATCAAGCCTGTGCGCGGTGGAGGCGGAACGGCATTCACCGATCCGTTTAACCGCGTGGCGGCCGATGGTCTGAATCCGGCGTTTCTCGTCTACCTGACGGACATGGATGGTTCTTTTCCGGCGAGCTCGCCGCTTTACCCGGTGCTGTGGGCGTCGACCACGCCGCTCACGCGGGCACGGCGGGCGCCATTCGGCGAAACCGTCGAGGTCATCTGCTGATTGCATCGAAATTTTCTTTAACCCAACCCGGCCTCGCGCCGGGTTTTTTTCGGTGCGCCGAGCATGCGCAACAGCTTGGGGGTGCAAGTCCCCTGCCCAACCTGATGGTGGTGAAGGGCTAGTGAAACGCAAGGGCGTCGTCGCGAGGCGGGGTCTGAAGGAAGCGTGGAGCAAAGCCACGACCTGACGAACAGAAACCAGATATGAGGCCTACCCGGCCGGACGAGCGAGCCGATGATCGCGAAGTCCATAACCATCAAGGCCCGGGGTGGTAGATCTGGCAGGCGTGTGGCGAAGGCGGTTGTGCTTACCTCGGGAGGCCTGCCCGGTGTCCTGGACTCAGGACTGAGCAACTTGCAAGGGTTGCTGATCGCCGTGCAGGAGTCAGCAGCGGGCATAGTAGGGCGGCGACGCCTGAAGGCCCAAACGGAGAGGAGCGGCGAGTAAGCCGGAGAACTCGACATGGGAGAGCAGCAGAAAACGCAACGCGTCCTTGACGGCGGAGGTCTGGGTGAAGCCCGGATGACCGTCGCCCGAGGGGCTGAACCTATGGCGGCGAACCCCGAAACTGAAAGCCCGTCGGCTTGTGACCGACTGATGGAAGAAGTCTGTGAGCGGGGAAACCTGCAACGGGCGTTGAAACGTGTGAAGGCGAACAAGGGTGCGCCGGGCGTGGACGGTATGACGGTTCAGGCACTACCGGCGTACCTGCGTGAGCATTGGCCGTCGATACGGGCCTCATTGCTCGAAGGAACCTACAAGCCACAACCTGTGAGACGGGTCGAGATACCCAAGCCGGATGGAGGTGGCGTGCGTAAGCTCGGCATTCCCTCTGCGCTTGACCGGTTCGTCCAGCAGGCGGTATTGCAGGTGCTGCAAAGGCAGTGGGACCCAACGTTCTCTGATACCAGTTACGGCTTCCGTCCGGGACGCTCGGCGCATCAGGCCGTGGCGCGCGCGCAAGACTACATTCAGGCGGGACATCGCTGGGTTGTAGATTTGGACCTCGAGAAATTCTTCGATCGCGTGAGCCACGATATCCTGATGAGCCGGGTGGCCAGGCGGGTCAGCGACAAACGGATGTTGAAGCTGATCCGCTCCTTCCTGACGGCGGGCGTGCTGGAGAACGGGCTGGTTGGCGCAACGGACGAAGGGACGCCCCAGGGCGGTCCCCTGTCACCGTTGTTATCCAATCTGATGCTCGACGATCTCGACCGGGAGCTTGAGCGGCGCGGACTGCGATTCGTGAGGTACGCCGACGACTGTAACGTCTACGTACGCAGCGAACGCGCTGGCCAACGGGTGATGGCGGGGCTGAAGGCCTTCCTCACCGGCAAGCTGAAGCTGAAGGTCAATGAGGCGAAGAGCGCGGTCGCGCGGCCACACACGCGGAAGTTTCTGGGATTTAGCTTCTCGAACCGGGATCAGGTCAAACGGCGCATTGCGCCCAAGGCACTAGCCCGCTTCAAGGAACGAATCCGGGACCTGACCCAACGCGCACGAGGGATCAGCATCGAGCAGTTGATGGAGCGGCTCAAACGCTACCTTACCGGGTGGCGCGGTTACTTCGGCTTCTGCGAGACGCCCAGCACATTACAGCGGCTGGATGAGTGGGTACGACGCCGTGTTCGCTGCGTCTTCTGGAAACAATGGAAGAACAGCACCAAACGGTTCCGGGAGTTGACGGCCCGCGGCGTCGATCGGGATCTGGCTGCCCAAACGGTCGGCTCCCCGCACTCGGCATGGCGACTGAGTAACAGTCCCGCCCTGCAACGCGCCCTCACCAACCGCTATCTTGGCTCTCTCGGCCTTCCATCGTTACGCACATAGCCGGCCAACTGATCCGAACCGCCGTGTACGGACCCGTACGCACGGTGGTGTGGGAGGGGTCGGGCCGCGAGGCCTGCCCCTATCCCGATTCCAAGGTGCTCCCCAGGTCACCAGATAAACCGAAGGTGCGGCGGAAAGCTATACGTTTTTGGGGGTCTTTCCTCGGGAGCAGCGTGCCCATGGGCAAAAAAGCGCGACCAACGATCGCTCTTCGTTTCGCCGCTTGTCTCGGCGCATTCCATGGTGAAGCGAAAGCCGCGCAAATTAGCCCCGCTTTTGCATCCCGGCCGCGAGGTCCGCGACGAACAATAGTCGCATGTTAGACCGCCCACAAAGCCGCGCATGCAAGACCTTGACGACAACCCGTTACTGAAGCTTCAGCCGCTAAAGGCGGAGGCTGTCGCGATGTTCTTCGAGGCGCTAAACCCGCTCAAGGAACTGCTGGAAGCGCCCGACCTCGCGGAAATAATGGTCAACGACCATCGCAACGTTTGGATCGAGCATCGCGGCGTGATGTCTCGGGTGAACGTTGACCTGCGCCCCGAGCATCTGGAAGGCGCGATTCACTCACTCGCGTCTTCGGTGGACAAGTCGGCACACGCGGGCAGCGACAGGGGCATTATCAACGCCGGTCACAAAAACCTGCGTATTGCCGCGGTCATGAATCCGACCGCCATCGACGGGCACGCGCTCAGCATCCGCAAGCACCGCGAGTCGAAGATGACGCTCGACGATTACGTCAGCATGGGCGCTTTCTCGGCAGCGAATGCGCGTCCTGCGGAAGCGGAGGCCATCCATTTCGAGGAAGGCATTGAGAACGAAGCGCTCATGCGCGCGCTACAGGCGCTCGTGCAGTCGCGCAAAAATGTTCTCGTCGCCGGCGGAACTTCGGCGGGGAAGACAACGTTTCTTAATGCACTGGTTGGCGTCATCCCCGAGGACCAGCGCGTGATCACCATCGAGGACACGATGGAACTGAAGGTTCAGGTTCCGAACCGTGTGCGCCTTCTATCCAACGCCGATACGAACGTCACAACGCAGCTGCTCGTTGCGCTTTGTCTGCGGTTCCGTCCGGACCGGATCATCGTTGGCGAGGTCCGTGGCGGGGAGGGCTACGACCTGCTTCAGGCGCTCAATACGGGCCACGACGGCGGGCTCGCGTCGCTTCACGCCAACAACGCTCGCACCGCACTGAGCCGCCTGGAAAGCCTCGCAATGCTTGGTATCCCAGCGGGTTCCCGTTGGGAGCTAGACGACATGCGCAAGAACATCGCTGACTGTTTCAACTATGTGGTGCATTTCAAACGCACGGGCGAAATGCGCCATGTCTCCGAAATCCTCGAAATCCGGGGGTTTCGTAACAACGACTATGACCTACGACGGGTTTTTTAACGGGAGCACTAAATGAAGCAAGGAAAGTTTTTCAGCACGGCCACCGCAGTCGCGAAGAAGCTGCGACCGGGCAAGCCGCTCATCGTCGGCGCGCTGTTGAGCGTGGCGTCCGCCGCAGCGATGGCCGCGGGCGATTATTCGTCGCTCACCGGCCTGACGGACATCATCTGCACGATCAGCAACCTCATCAGCGGCCCCTATCTCTACGGTATCGGCATTGTGCTGATTACGCTCGGTGGCGTCGCCGTCGCAAATTCGGAGAGCAATATCGCCAAGACGTTCTCGGTCGTGCTGATCGGCCTGGGTATCGCATCGGTCGCCGTGCCGATCATGCGCGATCACTTCCACATGAGCGTCGCCTGCTGATATGCGCCAGCACAAGGTCAGCCGCGGGCTCTCGTTGCCCCGTCAGATGGGCGGGGCAGACCGGATGCTGGCGATTCTCAACGGCACCCTGACGGCACTGCTCACCTATACGAGCTGGACACCGTCGTTCCTTGCACTCGGTGTGATTGCACACTTTTACCTTCGGTGGCGTAGCTCGAAAGATCCGTGGTGGCGGATGGTGATGCTCATCTATAACCGCTACCCCGACGTGTATGCGCCTGAGCCACACGGCAAGTTCAGTGCGCGCTTCAAGCGCCCCTACGGCTTCGATCAGGACCTTTCATGCTGAAAATGCCGTTCACCAAGCGCGCGGTGCAGGAAATTGCGCCGTGGATGACGCTCGTCACGCCCGAGCTAGTGCTCGACAAAGACGGCTCCCTCGTCACCGTGTTCGAGTTCGATGGCATCGACGCAGACACACCGAATCCGGGCGACATCACCGCGGCGCGCGACAACCTCGATCACGCGTGCCGGAATTTCGACCACCGTGTCACCGCGTGGTGGCGGGTTTCGCACCGTCGTATCCGGGGTGGCATCGACGGCGAGTTCGGCAACGAGGCGGATGCGCGAGTCGATGCGGTTAATCAGGCGAACATCGGTAGCGGGAAGTACTTCCGCAACTCGCATTCGCTCGCACTTGCGTTTACGCCAGAGACAGGCCTCTCGCGGGTCTTCGACAAGATCGGCTACCACATGACCGTTGGCGGCAAGAACGTAGCCGTCGCGATGTTTGAGGCCGCCAAGGACATGCTGCTCGCCAGGAGCGCCTTCGTATTTGACCTCACCAAGCTGCAAAACGAGATCAAGCGCTTCGAAGCGGTCATCGATGGCTTTACGGGCGGTGTGACCCGCCTGAAAATGAAGCGGCTACAACTGCAGAACGCCTTATCGTTCCTGCATCAGCGTGCAAATCCGAGCACGCCGAAGCGTCGCATGCGCTATCCGGTCACGATGCTGGACACACACCTGACGGAGACGCAGGTGACGATCGGCGCCGAGCAGCTGATGTTCGAGTCCGCCCACGGCAAGGTTTACGCGCGCATCATCGGCGTAAAGGAGTGGATGGGTTTTCAGGAGGCGGCGCTCGATGTGCTGTCGCAGGTCGATGCGGAACTCGACGTTTGTGTGATGTTCCGCTTCCTCGACACATCGCGCGCGAGCGCGTACATCCGCAAGATCCGAGGCTTCTACAAGGCCGCAGCTTTCAACCCTGTCGCGATCATCAAGCAGTGGGCCACGAAGGAAGAGCAGAAAAACGACGAAGGCCGTGAGCAACTGGCGAAGGAGGCGAGCGAGGCACTCGCCAAGCTGGAGGCAGAAGGCCAGCAGTACGGCTTCGCAAATATCTCGATCATCGTCTACGGCAGCACCCCCGAAGAATGTGAAGACTCGACCCGCCAGGTCGTCGGTGTCATCGGCAATGCGGGATTCGGCGTCATTGCCGAGAAAGACAACCTTTTCGCGGCCTGGAGTTCGACGTTGCCAGGGCGCTGGGACCAGCAAAAGCGCCTGCAGTTCGTTGAAACGCCGGCAGTCTCGGACATTGCGCCGTTGTGCAGTGTCGGCGAAGGATCCACCGTCAACGAATGGCTGACGCAGCAGTCCGGGAAAAAGACGGGACCGCTCACGTGTCTGCCCACGCGTCATCGCACCTTGCAGAACGTTGACCTGCATCACCCGGGCGGCAAAGCCCACTTGCTAGTGGTTGGCCCAATTGGCGCGGGTAAATCCGTGCTGCTGAACTACCTGATGTCGCAAACCGGCCGACATGGCGCGCGCCGCATCCGGTTCGATAAGGACCGCTCGACCCGCATCCCGACGTTGCTTGGCGGCGGACGGTTCATTGACGCGACGGGCCGCTTCGAGGCGGCAACGTCCGTCAATCCGCTCTCCCTGATCGGCGAGGAGAAGCACTGGCCGTACGTGGCTGAGTGGGTCAAGCTCGTCATCGAGGGCGAGGATTACGCGTGCACACCGCAACAGGAAACGGATATCTACGCTCGTATTCGAACGCTTGCGACCGCATTTCCGCGCGAGAAGTGGCGTCTATCCGGGCTCATCACGCTGCTGCCTGCTGAGTTGCGCGAGCGGCTGGCCGTCTGGACGGAAGGGCAAAAAAACGGCCGGTTCTTCGACCATGTAGACGACGGGTTCGCACTTTCCGATGATCTTTCGATCGAGATGGGCGACCTGTTCCAGAACTTCCCGGTGGCCGCTGCTCTGTTCATGGATTACGCGTTCTATCGGATCGCGCAGATTCTCGACGGCAAGCGCTACACGGTGATCGAAATCGAGGAGGCCGGATTCTTCTTCACTTACCCGAAGTTCTATGCTCGACTCGAAATCTGGGCGGTGACCATCCGGAAGCTGAACGCCGCGTTGCTGATGGCGACGCAGTCGCTCGGTCAGCTAGCGCGGGTGGCCAACTTCGAGATCATGAAGGAGAACATCCCGAACATCATCTACTTGCCCAACAGCGACGCGATCAACAACCAGGCGCTCTACAAGGACATTTTCGGCCTGACCGAACACCAGATAAGGATGATCTCGAACGCGGTGCCCAATCGCGACTACCTGTGGGTGACGTCGACGCAGACGCGCATGCTGCAGGCGAGCTTCCCGAAGGAATCGCTTGCCTATCTGCGCTCGGACGGTCGCGCTCAGGCGATTCTCGACAAGCACGGGAAGTCGGGCGTCGACAACTGGCAGGACGCATACGTGCGTGACGTCCTCGCAAACGCATAACGTCAGTCTTACTCCTGGAAATACTCACCATGATCAAAACATTGCTCCGCACCGCAACGGCGACGGCCGCTCTGACCTTCGGTCTCATGACGCAGGCCCACGCACAGCTTGCCGTTATCGACCCGACGAACCTGATCCAGAACACCATGACCGCGATTGGCGCGGTCAAGGGAGAGGTGTATCAGGACACTAACCTCGTCTACCAGTATCAGATGATGCTGAACCAGTTGAAGCAGGCGACCAATCTCAACCCGTCCGCGATGCTTGCACAAGCGACGTCAATCACAAACGACATCAGCAGCCTGACCAAGTACACCGATACTCTCAAGTCGCTGTACGGCGGGCTGCAGTCGAACGCCGAATATGCGACCAAGGTTCAGGCGCTGATTACGCAGTCGGGAAAGACGCCGGCGCAGTGGTTTTCTGACCAGAGCACGCTCATCAGCAACAACGACAAGACGGCAAAGCAACTGTTCCAGATGGGCAATGACGTCATCTCGCACGTGAGCACGCTTGCCAAGCGCCGCCAGGAAATTCAGGACCAGCTGAACATGTCGCCGACTGCGGAAGCGACCGCGCAACTCACGACGCACCTGCTGGACATTGTCGCGAGCCAGAACAGCGACATGTTGCAGATGATGGCGTCAAAGCAGCAGGCAGATAGCGTCGTTCAGGCGCAAAAGACATCGAGCGACCAGGCGAACAACACTGCCAAAGCGGCACTGCAGGCACAGCTTGATCAACAGCGTGCGGCCTACGATGCGACGATCGGTTCGTCGAAAGTGCTGGGGCAGTGAACCGTGGGCAAACTCTTTCTTGAGCGTCTGCGCCGCCTGATGCTGACTGTCTGCCTGCTGGTCCTGGCACTCGCTGCGCCCGCTGCCTTCGCAGACGACAACATGACCATGCCGGACGGATCGACGATGACGGTCGGCTCTGATACTTCAGGATCGTCGACGAGCGCGAAGCCCCTGACGAGCGCCAACGGGGATTTCGGCAAGGGATCGACCGACGCTGTCAGTCAGATTCAGGGCCTGCTTGGAGGCATCATTCCCGCTGCTGTGGCAGCTAGCGCAAGCGTAATGGACGAAGCGAACAAGTTTGCGTGGGGGCTGGGCGTCATCTCGCTTGTCCTCGTGGGCGTCCGTTTCTCTGGAACGCATCATCCGATTTCGGCATGGGTCAACCTGTTCGAAGAAGTGGCGGTGCTGGGCATCTTCGTCGCGCTCTACCTGGGCTATTCCACGTCAGCAGCCGGGTTCTGGACGTGGTTCGAGCAGCTTGCGACGCACATATCGGGCGGGTCCAGTAACAGCATCCCGACACAGATGGCGACCCTGGCGGGCACGATGTTCGATGCCGTGAAGACCCGCTTCGTCAGCATCAAGCTCCTTACGGATCTGACCGGGACCGTTGTCGATGCTATCGGACTCTTCCTGGCTTTCGTCGTCGTACTGATCGCCTCGATCGTCTTTGCCTACTACAGCGCTGTCGGCCAGATTCAGGCGGCAGTGGGAATCGTTCTCGGGCCGATCGCGATCGCGCTTGGATTTTCGAGCTACACACGAAACTATTTCATGAAATGGCTCGACTGGATGATCCATTCTGGCATGTACATTGTCATGGTCGCGGTTTTGATCAAGCTGCTCGGTTCCAATATCGCGACCGCGGTCCAAAGGGCCACGAATGTCAGCGGCGCGACGTCGACCGGCGCGTACGCATTCGATCTTGCAGTTTTCATTCTGCTGCTGTCGTTTGAAATTCCGAAGCTCGCTGGTATGTTTGGTAGCGGCGCTGGCGCGACGGGTACCGGAGCCCTAAAGCTCGCCCGGAGCTTCATCCCATGACAGTCTCCCATCGCCCGGCTGTGGTGAACGACTTGCTGAATACCCACGCGAAGCGCATCGAGCTCGTACGGCAGTGTGCAAACGAGAGCACGGAAGCCGAGTTTGAGCGGAAATGGCTTTCGGTCCTCCGCCGGTGCGCAGCGTGGTTTTCGTCCATGCCGCTTACGCCAGAGCTGCACGCGGAGCCGGGTGGGGCTTTCCGCGCGACCATCGAATCGACCTTCTACGCGATGCGCCTCGCGGGCGGGCAAAAGTTCGCCGCCGACATGACGTCGGACAAACGCCGCAGGCTGGAGCCGCAATACATCTATGCGGTGTTCCTTGCTGCAGCCTGTTCGTCGCTCGACGAGCCATGCAGGCACTTCGAGTTTGTGCGTGTTGCCGACCGCACGCCATGGAGCCCGGCGGCACATGGCGCTTTCGGGAACTGGATCGGCGACGGCGACTACGTAGTGCACCGTCGACTCGCTCCGCTGAAAGGCGAGCGCATGCGTACGGCAATGTTCGCGCAGACCGTTATCACGCCCGAACTGCTGTCGGGGCTTGATAACGCCGTGCTCGCCGATCTCTTCGGTGCCATCAATCCGGAAAAGAGCCCGCAGGGCTTCGAAGCATTGGTGCACAAGGTGGTGCGCCAGGCGATGGATGTCTCGGTCGAGTTCGAGCGAAAGGCGCAGCGCGGGGTCTTCGCCCCTGTGAAGTTTGATGTGCCGTCGGCAGTGCACGTAGCGCTGGAACTTCAGCCGCAGGTCGCCCCTGCTGCGGCGCCACCGGAACAGGCGGGCACAGCGGTCGCAACGTCCGCGGCGGCGGCGACGTCAGCCGGTTTGACCGACGCCCCGCCGACAGCACCACCGCCAGCACCCGCCGCTACGGCGCCTGGCGCGGTACCGAGTGGTCCGCAGCTTTCCCGGTCGTTGCTCGATGCATTGGAGCGCAGTGAAGCCCAGACCGCCAGCGCGGCCGCCGCTGGACCCGTTGAACAGGTGGTCACACCCACAGCTGCGGTTGACCCCTCGCGGATCTCCGGGGGGATTCCGTCAGCTTCGCGTCAAACGCGTGCCGGACCTACGGAGGAGGAGCTAACGGAGATTCTGGGTCCGGGTTCCGCGATGCTGAGGGAGTTCTTCCGCGCGCTCGCCGGCGACGTTGCAGCAGGGCGAGCCAAGGTGACGTGGGAAGAAAAGGGACTGGCCGTGCAGAAGCGTCTGATCGGCGGCTACGGAATAACGAGTGACACCCTCGTTGAACAGCTAAGGAAGCGCACGCTTCTTTTGCGCGCGGCCGGCAACGACATCTGCATCGTTGAACGTGCTGGGCGCCTGATCATGGAGCGGCCCGCGGCATGAACTACATCAACCATTTTCGGCCAATCTACGAATTCCGGCCGCTGATCGTCTGGCCGGTCGCAATCGTGGGCATCTTCGCATCGGGCATGCCCTATGGATGGGCGTTCGCGCTCGCATGTTTCGCGATGCTTGCTGTTCGTGCGGTTCAGGTGTGGCGGGCGCTCAGTTTTCGCATGGCGATCTCAACGAAGTGGCTTAGCAAGATTCACATTGGCAAGCTGCTGGAGTTGCAGCGCAAGATGCGCGAGCGAGAGGACTCGATGTATCTGGGGACGGGCTTCGAATGGACTCAGAAGCACACACAGATCGCGCATGACATCCTTCGTATGCCCGTGACGGACATCCCGTCGTTGCCAAAGTGGCTGAACAAGACGGAACTCGGACGGAAGACCGAAGCGCGGATTGAGCGGCTTTTCGCGCCGCGCGACAGCATCCGCGATCGCATGCCGCAGGGCTCGTCCTGGATTCACGGCATGGAGCCGAAGAAGGTCCGCGTGCCGTTCCACTACAAGGCGATGGGCGGGCACACGCTCGTTGGCGGCACGACCGGCGCGGGCAAGACCCGCACGTATGAGGTGATCTCAACGCAGGTCATCCACAACCCGAAAGACGTTTTGATCATCGTCGACCCTAAAAACGACGACGACTGGAAAAAGCGCGTCGAGAAAGAGTGCGCACGCGCTGGTCGCAAGTTCCTGTATTTCAATCAGGCCAAGCCGCACGAGTCTATCCGTCTCAATCCGCTTGAGAACTGGTCCCAGCCGTCAGAAATCCCGTCGCGCATCGCGCAGTTGATGGAAGAGGGGCCGTTCCGCGACTTCGCGTTCCTTTTCATTGACCGTGCCGTGAAGGGGGAGCTGTACGTGGGTGACAAGCCCAATCTGCGCTCGATCCTGAAATACGCGCAGTCTGGCATCGGTACTCTGCTGGATCGCTCGCTGCGCCGCTTCTTCCTCGAAAACGGACTGGCGAACTGGGAGGAGTTGACGGTCGCGCAGACGGTCAAGGACTCGGTTCGAAAGAACGACGTTTCGCTCGTCGACGGAATGGCCAAGCTCTACATGGACCGGTTCGCTGCGCACGACCGCGGGCACGAAACCATCGACGGGCTGATCGCGACGCACACCCACGACCGCGAGCACTACATGCGGATCATCGCGTCCGCGCTCCCGCTGCTACAGATGCTTGCCACCGGCGAGACGGGGCTGATGCTCGCGCCGAAGGCCGACGACTTCGACGACGAGCGCGAGATCTGGGACATCGACAAGATCATCAAACAGAAGGCCGTGCTGTACATGGGCCTCGACTCGCTATCGAACAACATTGTCCAGAAAGCGATTGCCTCGATGGCTCTCTCCGACGTCGCGGCGGTCTGCGGCTCAATCTACAACTTCTACGCAGAAAAGCCTGATGTCGTTCTGATCATTGACGAGATTGCCGAAGCGATCAACGAACAGGTGATCCAGATCCTGAACAAGGGGCGGGGCGCGGGGTTCAAGGCGTTTGTCGCGTTTCAGGCGCGTGCCGACCTGGAAGCCAAACTCGGAAACGCCGCCAAAATGCTGCAGGTTTTGGGCAACCTGAACAACCAGGTCATCCTTAGACTTGAAGATAGCGATACCGCCAAGTGGTTCTCGGACAAGGTGGGGGAGACAGCGATTCGGGTGGTGAACATCTCGAACAGCACGAACACCACGACCGAGTCTCATGCGATGGAATTCAGTGGATCGCAGTCACGCACGCTTCAGCTTGAGAAGGTGCCACTGATTCCGATGCCGCTCATTCATCGTTTGCCGAACCTGCAGTATTTCATGCGCATCTCGGGCGGTGCCGTCTACCAGGGCCGAATTCCTATTATCGAAGGCTGAACTACACAATATGTCCGCTGTCTTCAAAAACATCATTCGCGATCACAAGCTCTCGCACAAGCTTATCCCCGTTTTCAACGTCGCGCCGGATCTGGAGCTTGCATGCTCGCGGGTTGCCGATTTCGTTGGGGAGCGCTTCGTTGGAGACAAGGGGCCGCTCGCGGCAGAAATGATCGGGTCTGCACTCGCCTCGTTCAAGCGGGCAAAGCGTACGGGCGATCAGCATGTGGCTTTCATGCAGGGGCTGTTTGAGCCGGCCAAATCGCTCTATGCGCGCCGCTACGTGGCTCGCCGGGGCGACAAGGTCAGCGTCTGGTCGCCGATGCTCGAGCCGATTCCGACATTTGAGGAGCGGCATCAGAACAGCGATCTGGAAATGGTCGACGAGCGCTGCCCGGAACACATTACTGAGCGCACCGCAGCTTTCCAACTGGCCTCGCGCGTGCTGCAAGGCGAGGCGTTCCGTCGCTACTTTGAGGAATACGATGTCGCTCACCGTTACGATAATAGCGAAGTTGTCGCAGGTTGATTCCGACACGGCGCGACGCGCGCTCGACACGGCGGGCGCTTTCGATGAGCCCGACGCGACGCCGCCGGGAGAATTCACCTGGGGCGCGGGTGCTCGGTGCTACGCACTTGCTTCCATCGCAGTGAACCGCCCGCTGCTGTTCTGGGGGGGATTGCTCGCGATAACCGCGATCCCGCTTCTTGCTGTCGTGAGGTTGATCCATGGCTAGCCGGTTCGGATCGCACCTGAAAGTCTGGTTCCTGCTGGTGCCCGTCCTGTCGATCGCGGTGATGCCGGCGATACCGGACAGGAAGCTGTTCGAAGTGCCGGACGTCGAGACCGAGTCGCTTGTAGCGTCGGTCGGGCAGGACAGGGCCGACGTGGCAGTGCGCTCGGCTAACGAACTGTTCAGGCGGTCGTTCGTAGACAACGGCCTCCTCCACCGCACGCTCGCGGCGTCGGGCAACGTCGGCGGTCTTAACGACGGCGGCATGTCATCGTTCGCCCACACGTGGACCGAAAACTTCTGGCTGCTTGCTTACAGGGCTATTTTCCGAGCGATGGTAATGAAGATGTGGATCGTGGGCACACTGTGCTTCGCGCTTGGTATGTTCATCGACGGTACCGCACGCAGGAAGATCAAGGCAGCCGCGGCCGGGTTCGTTAGCCCGCTTTCTTTCCACCTCGCAGGCCATGGACTGCTGATCGTCACGGGCACGCTGTTCGGCGTGCTGCTCGTGCCGGTACCGGTTCTTGCGGGCTACTGGCTTGTGGTTGCCGCACTGCTTGGTGCACTGCTCTGGAAGGCCGCCGAGTCGTTCCAGTCGGCGCGATAACTGCTCGAAAAGCAGGACGGTCCTTCCGGCCTGCTTCCCCGTTTCCCCATCTGATTTATCAATCCCGTTTTCGCCAATTGTCCTGCCTGACTGTCCCAGCGGCTGTCAGGTGGTGGCCTCCTTTCGTCGGTTTTCTGTGGCTAGAAGCGACCGCCCGTCTTTAAAGGCTTCCGAAATAACGCGCGTTTCTGGCGTTCTGCAGCCTGTGACGCCGCAACAATTGCACTGTGGGTACGCGTTGCGCGTGCCCGATAACCAACGATGAAACGACACAGGTCCACCAAGGAGAAACGGGCATGAGCATCACCACTGTGGCAGATACCGAACTGGAACACGCTGTGACGGCAGATGCGCAGGCGTCGGCTGCAACTGCCGCTGATGCTGCGGCAAATCTGAATGCACTGGCGCCGGCCTCACACGCCGGCGGCGACGCGGGACACGACGGCGCCGACGAGGGTGAGCGCGAGATCGAGAGCGAGCTGACGCAGATGGCAGCGGACGCGGACCGTCTGCAGAAGGAAGGGGTCATTTCGCCCGACGACGCGAACATGAAGCGCGCCGAGGTTGAAAAGACCCGCAAGCTGTTCCGCGATCTGCCGGCCACTGAGCGGATCTCCATCATCAAGCGCCGCCGTGAGCTAGGCCGACAGTTGATGGAGCGTCAGCTTTCCGGCGCGGCAGTAGTGCCCGCGAATGTGCGCCTGAATCACACACGCCTGAAGCCGCTGTTTGAGCAATGGTGGCCGTACCTTAACCGCATGAGCGTGAACATGCAGCGCTTCGGCGACTCGACATTCGGCGAGGGTGACAAGAACGCGGTCAATAGCTTCTTTGAAAAGCAGATCAAATCGATCGAAGAATACGTGGACGAGTCGTTGCGCGTGGCAGTGGGCTTTCGCGAGAAGAAGGAGGCCGAGCTTCGCGAGGGCGGTGAGTTCGTGTTCGAGCCGTCGATCCCGATGCCGGCGCTGGACATGACCGTCGAAGTGTATTCGCGTTTCTCGATGCGCGTTCTGTCGGCGATCATGAAGTTCGACAAGGTGATGGATCAGTTTGACTTCATGGTCTGGAACGGCATTCGTGACCAGTCTGACGTCGATGACGAAACGGTGCACTTCCTGAAGAAGGTGAACCCGCTGGGCGTTCGCGGTTACATGACGCACCTGCGCCTGATGACCACGGTCCGCGGCCTGTAAGGGGGCGTCATGCTGGACGAACTCAATCCGCAGCAGCGGGAAGTCGCCCAGTTGCGCCAGAACTGTGTGGCGATTGCATGCCCCGGCGCGGGCAAGACAAAGACGATCGCCACCAAGGCCGCGCTACTCCTGCAGGAAGGGGCGGCGGTCGTTGGCGCGGTGACGTTCTCGAAGGATGCGGCGGTCGAGCTGCGTGAACGGATTCTGACGGTGGCAGGCAAGGCGGTGAAAAAGCGCCTGATTGCAGGCACTTTCCATTCACTCGCGTACAAGCAGCTTCAGCGTCCCGGCGGCCGCTCGCCCGACATTGCGAGCGATGGCGACAGACTGGGCCTGCTGATCCGCGTCATGCAGGACCTTGGGCTTGAAGGAAAGGCCGAAGACATCATCCCGACGATCGAGAAGATCAAGACGAATTTCGGCCGGTGCGATGTCAACAGCGCCGACGGCCAGTTGTACAGCGCCTATCAGGAAGCGCTGGCGCGCAACGGCAAGATCGATTTTCAGGACATGCTGCGGCTCGCGGTCGAGGGCATGCAGAACGGCGCGATCCTGCCGTATCCCTTCACATACCTGCTCGTCGACGAGTTCCAGGACACTGACCCGCTGCAGTACCGGTGGATCGAGCTTCACGCGAAGGCGGGTTCTGTCGTGACGGTCGTGGGCGACGACGATCAGAGCATCTACGCGTTTCGCGAGGCGCTGGGGTACCGGGGCATGGAATCCTTCATCAAGGAATTCGACGCCAAGCCGGTCGTGCTCGGAAGCAACTATCGGTGCCGCGCCGAGATCCTCGCGGCGGCTGACAGGGTGATTCGCAACAATCCCGACCGCATCCCGAAGGTGCTGCGGGCGGAAAAAGGCATCGGCGGCCGGGTCGAGGCTTCCCGCCATGCCGACGAATACGTGGAAGCCGAAGCCGCCATCGAGGCGCTGGCGCCTCTACTGCGCAATGGAAAAACCTGCGCGGTGCTCGCGCGCACCAACCGTATCCTTGACCCCCTCGAGGCCGTCTGCCGCTCGTATGGCGTCAAGTATCACCGCGCGTCAGGCGCATCGGTCCTCAATCGTCCTGAAGGGGCGTTGCTCTGCAATCTGCTGGAGATCATCGAAGGCGTGAAGGCGACGGGGCTTGACGCCGTGCTGGCGCATTCGGGCCTGCATGCGGACCATCTCCGTGCGCTGCACGCAAGCATGGGCGCGGAACTTGTCCAGAAGCCGCGGGCGGAGCTCGTTGAACTCGGCATGCCGGAAGACGTGGCGACGAACTACCGCGAATTCATGAAGCGGCTTGCGGAGTGGCGCGGGCTCTGCGAGCGGAAGTTCTATTCGTTGGTGCTCTCGGGCGTGAACGAGTGGCTGCTCAAGTACACGAAAAAGGAAAACGGTATCCGCACCATTCAGGCGATCTATGACGTGCTCTCACGACTGAACGGCACCTTCGCCGAGCGGTTGCTGTTCCTGCGGCAGGACAACAACGAGCCCGCACCGGACGCGCTGGTCCTGACGACGATGCACAGTTCGAAGGGGCTTGAGTGGGATCACGTCTGGATCGCGCGGTCCGAAGACACCATCGTCCCCGACGCCAAATCAACCGAACCCGAAGAGCGGCGGCTGTTCTACGTCGCGATGACCCGCGCGCGCGAGACGCTGATGATTTCAGGGACGTCGAAGAATTTCGCGTCGCGGTTTGTCACCGAAGCGCAGATCGAAACGGCAGCGCAGCCGGCTTAGCGCGAGAACCGCCTTTGGCTCCGCTCCATCGAGCATGTCCTCCATTACTGCATCCAGTCGGGCAGTCGCGAGTGCGCCAGCCTCGCGACCAGGCAGTCTGGCCGATAGGCGAAACCGAAGTGGGCTTCGAAGAGATCTGACAGTTCCCTTGGCAGAATCCCCTGCAAGTCTGCCTTGCCGGGGCTGTCTAGCATGAAGTTCATCGGTTCGGCCGCCCTGATACGCAGTCTCATCTGGAATTGCTGCAGCCATATCATCGTGCTGTAGAACGTTCCGTAAAGCGCGAACAGCAAGAGAGCCGGCGGCGCTGCAGTGGCTTGTTGCACTTTCCGGGAGGGAAGCGTCGACCACTGTTCCCGTACCTTGATAACGGGCCCCCTAGATCTCCCGGCGGCGGTCAGGACCGCTTGCGCGAAGTCGCGGCAGTCCGGAGGTCCCAGCAGCGCTCCATCTATCCTTGCGCGGGCAGTCGCCAGATCGACAGTGTCGTCAGCGAACCGGATTCGAATCCGTTCTCCGCACGGATTGAATTCGTCCAGTGCCCGCCCTATTGCGGCCGCATCGAAGTTGCCATGGTCGAAACTTGGCGAATCGCCCGGTACGCGCCTGGCGGCAGCGAGATCCGGGGCAATCCACATGCCCACAACTAGGCGAAAAGCTCCCACAGCGCCCCCAAAGGCTGATGCCGCATCAAGGAATACTAGTCGACACTTAAGAATTCGTCGGTATTTTTGCTCGCTGACCCCCAACGTATTCGCGTGTGAGCGGCGCCGGCGCAGGCGCAGGCGGTACTGGCTCGACCACGTCCCTAAAGAAAAAAGCCCGCGCTTGGGCGGGCTTGAGGCCATGCATGGAGAACATGGAGAAGACGGGGTTAGTATAAGCACCAAGCCGTTTTCCTGCATGGGGCGCCCGAGCAGCAAGGCTGGAACGTTGCTTAACGCACGCGCGTAACGGTCCCGGGTGCCCAGTACGCCGCAGCTACGGGGATGGAGAAGTAGGAACAGCGGCGGTACAGCCGAAAAGAAAACGGGAGCCTTTGGCTCCCGTTTCGCTTCCAGTTTGCTAACCGTTGCTCAAAGAGCGTCGCGGTGAAGATTGAGCACGAGCCGGTATTGCGGGTTCTTCATCGGCACCTCAACGTTCTGGCCGTCGGCGAGTTCAACCGGGAGATCCGATGCGGTGTAGCCGTGGACATCGACCACCTCGGAAGTGCAGTCCGCGGTTCCAACCTTACGGATGCCGTCGAGCACGGTGTCGATTGCAGAGACCGTCAGCCGTACCTTCCCGGAATTGACTGACACAGGCTCGATCAGCAGCGAGCGCCCGACGAACTTCTTTTCCGCGCTCAGGCGCATCGCGCCCGCGGTGCCGGAGCAACTCGCGTATCCGACTTCCTTCCCGCTGCGATGCAGGTACGGTGCCGGACCGGTATTGTTGTTAATGATGTGTCGTCCGCTGTCGATCACCTGGCCGTCCTTGTACCAGGTAATGTCCAGCGTCTGGACTGACGTCGCGCCGTGGGCGCTCGCGATGAGGCTTGCTGCGACTGCCGTCGCGAACAACGTTTTGCGTACGAATTGCATATTGGTTCTCCGTTTCAATGTGATGTGTAGTCGTTTTTTTGGCCGTCATATCCGCGAGGGATGCGGGACAGGGGCGATCAGGCCAATGTGCTGTTCAAAAAAATCAGCGGCTAGGGCAAAGCGACTCTGGTGCGGTGTCTCATCCGGCATTGCCTGCCGGTTGATAAACCGCCCATCGCTGAGCATGCAGAAGCAGAGCCCGTCGAAGGCGGCTTCCTGTGCTGCGGCTTCCCAGTCGCGGGTGTGGTAACTCACGCTGGTTTTTGAATGAGCGTCACGCCGCAGCTGCGGAGCCGTCCGAGCGTTTGCGTGGCAACAAGCTAGCCAGCGTTACTGCGAGCCAACTGCTGATCGCCACGCAAAAGAAACCGATTGCTGTGTTGCGCCAAACGCGGCGCGCTGTGTTTTCGACGTCGGCGTGAGTCTGCGCAAAGGTGGTTTGCGCGACCTTTATCCTCTGCTGCAAAGCTTCGGACGAACTCAGGCCGTGTCTTGTCAGCAGCAGCGACCCATCCGCAGCGGGAAGGCTCCGGACGTCACCGCTGAGCTGTGACAGCCTCACCATGTCTACTTCAATCAGGGACGCTCTTGTCAGAGCGGAGCCATTCTCCAGGTAGGCTTCGACCATGTTGATCACGGTGAAGGGCATGGCGATCGAAACGGCTACAGCGACCCACCTGATTGCATCCTTTACCTTCATTTATCCACCTATGTCGCGGGCGTTTGGACCCTTTGCGGCGATGTCCTGCAGGCAGAACAAAAATCGTTAGACGACGCGCGCCTTGATTGTCAGCAACAAGCCATTGAGCGGGATGGTCAATGCCTGACCTTGCGACAGGTGGAAGGCGCCGCTTGAGGTGTCGGTGGTTTCGGCGGGGCGCGCTTCCGAAATGACCATTTTGTAGGACGTCAGAATGGACCCGTCAGCTGCAACGGCGGGCGTAACAGACAACATGAAACCGGAATGCAGTTCGCCGGCTGAACAGCTGGCGTTGTCGCAGGCACTGAGGTAGGGAAGCTCTTCCTCAGTTGCCGCGGTAGCCTGTTTCCGGTCGTCAGTCAGGATGGTGAGCGACTTAACGATGTGGCCGCCCCTGGAGAGAGTCACCTGATAAAACACCTGCGCTGGAACAGAGTGCTCGCTGTCTCGGGGGGTGAGAGATTGTGTGCGCTGAACAATTGCTGGGCTGTTCGTCGGGATCGGTTCAGCAATGCCTTGTGCAAAAGCACTGGTGGCGAAAGCGGTTAGCAGCAAGGCGAGGGTCTTCTTCATTCGTTTTTCCGCCGTGGATGATAGGAAAGGGTTGGCTTGACAGGTCGCGGACCAATTGCAAGCGTTTATCGGCCTTAGGCCTTCGCGCGCGAGAATTCGGTCACGTTTGATTCGGGGCGCTCTGGCGCGGCCGCAGCCGGGGATGTGGCCGCAAGCACTGGATTCGCGCTCTCGCTGGCTTCCGGTTCGACCGTCAGCATGCGCGCCACACGCTTGAGTGTGCCGTTGAGAGCGGCGCGCGGACCGAGGCGGATCGTGCCGCAGTACATGATGTCGCCCGCGACGTGTCCGTTGATTTCGAGCGTGCCCCGCGCGTGGACGTTGCCGTCGACGCGACCGTCGATGCGCACGTGGTCGCCCTGGACATTGCCCTTGATAAGGCCGCCGTCGCCAACGTGCAGCAGACCTTGCGTCGAGATGAGGCCGCCGTCGAGCAGGCCGAAATAGCTGATGCCGTGATCAACGATCATGTCGCCGCTGATCGTGCAGCCGGCGGATACAAGGGTGATAGAAAGTTCGTTTTTCATGTCAGGGCTTCCTAAAACATCTTCACTTCGGCAGACCCGGCGCGGGTATCGGCCGACGGTCTGGCATCGGTATTGGATTCGGCGTTCTGCTCCGCGCGAGGGCGCGAAATGTGGTGACGAGCGGCGTGCGCCGGTTTAACCGCCTCGGCCGGTTGCTGCTGGGTGGCCGCCCCTGGCTGCGCCGCCTGTGCCGCGGGCGCGGGCACCTGTGCTGCCGCGAGCGGGGCTTGGGGTCCCGGTGCTGGCTGCGCCGCGCTCTGCGCGGGTACGGCCGGCTTCAAGGCGGCTACAGGCTGCGTGGGCGCGGCCTGCACTGGCGTCACCAAAGGCTGGGCGACGGCTGCGGTTTCGCGGCTAGCGCCCGCGCGATGGATGGGCGAAGCGGCTGCGAGTTGCGCCGCGCCCGTCAGCACGGGCGCGGTGCCGGGCGTCGCGGCCTGTGCGCTGCGCGTCGGTGCTTTCAGGGAATCACGAAACTGGTCCGCAGTCAGCCCAAGCGAGCGCGCAGAAGCGAAGTCGCTCGCGCTCAATGCGGGCGCTGCGCTGACCGGGTGGGGGAGTGTCGCATCGACCTCCCTGTAGGCGGGCACCTCCGGCTTGCCTGCTGCTGCAATCAGTTCGTCGCCTTTCCTGCTGGCGACGCTAGGCTCGGGTGCTGCCGTCGATGCCGCGTAGTGGCGCGCCTTCACGTTGGTGTAAAGCGACGCTGCGCCCATGCCGGCCATGCCGACCATGCCGGCGACGGCGAGCGCAATCGCGGCCAGGCGTGCGCGGGGCGCAAGCGCTGTGAAACGTCCGCCCGTAGCGCGGGCCGGTTCCGACCGCGAAAGGTCGGCGGGGCCGGGGAGTGCGGCGATCTGGCGGGGAAGGTCGATGACCATCGAATCCGGGGCAAACTGCGCGTGCAGTCGCTGGATCTCGCGAATGTCCATGAGAAGCCTCTTCTTGTCGTGTGGATTACAGCCTGCCCGATGCCGCGCGATGTCTAGGGCGACGTCGGTCAGCGGGCGTACAGCCAGCGGGTTCAGTGGGTGCCGTCGGAGTCGGGAAGCAGGATGCCTTCGGGGGCGTACCGGTCGTTGTCTGGCATGCACAGGATGGGTATCTGCTTGATGCGCGCCGCAGCAGCATCCAGCGCCGCCTGTCGGTCGTGAGCCATGACCGAGCGGGCAACGAGAGCTTCCATGGTCTTACGGAAAAGCTGGTCGTAGATCGTGAGCAGACGCACGAGGCGTCCCGACATCGGGTGCTTGATTTCCAGCGTCACACGCTCCGGCGTGAAAGGAGCGCTGCGACCGTGCAGGCGGTTCGCCCAGGCGAACGCCTTGCGGAGAAATGCTTCGGCCGTATGAAATTCCGCTTCCAGCGCGAGGAGCTTGCCGCCGCGGGCAACCGTCATCTTCGCCGCACAGAAGTTGTAGTCGGAGCGGACGAACGTGCGGGCGAAGTCGGAGTAGTAAAGCAACTCGGTTTTTGCCAGCGTCTCGGGATGGATCCGCGCAAGCCGGTCATCGCTGGTAAGGCGCTTGATGGGACGCAGTCCGCCCTGAACATGTTCGGTCGCGGTGGAAGGGGAAATCAGCCGTTGTGGATCAGCCGCCTCGGGCTGTTCCGTATCGAAGCCAGACATAACGTGTTCTCGGTGTATGTGTTCTCTCTCACATAAATTCTCACTGAACACCGCTCAGTCAAGCGGGCAAAAGCTATATCAATTTCGCGAGCTTTCGGATGCCCGCACCTGTCATTTGCCCGGATACTTCAATCCATTCCCCGCGTCTCTGACGCATCGACCTCGACTCCAAGCCCGGAGTCCATCTTCTCTCTCCAAGTCGTGCCTCTGAGCATGCTCCGACCGGATAGCTACCGGTGTGGATATCTTCTTGTGCCGAATCTGCCCGCTACAGATTCCCCTATTTCAGCTGTGATACTCGTACCCTGGCCTGCATTCATTTGCGCCGGTACATCGTTCGAACTCAGGTTTTCGGGTGTTCTCTCTCCAGAGCCTGATCTGGGTAGAACGATCGAAGTTGGCTGATCCGTGATTCCTGCGGCGGAATGTATTTTCCGAAAATGGGCTGTTGCGCAGCGTGACCATGCTGCGCGAGGACGACTTTACGTCCTCTGGCAGAGCGCGCCGGTTTGCCGGTGCCGCTCCCTGCACGCCACGTCCCCAGAAGGGACGTGGCGCGTAGGTCACCATCTATCCTGATTTCACGAAGCTCGCTCCCTGACCGGAGCGGGCTTTTTTTTCGTCCATAGGTGCCCCGTGGACTTTTCTCAACTGGAGGTGTTTATGTTGTTGCCCGACCGCCTCGACGATCGCATTGCCGAGGCTATCAAGCATCAGATCGACAACGAGCGAGCCGCTTCAGACACGTCGTCCGACGCCTGGCGCAGTCGCTGTGAGGTTGCACGGGTTGCGATGTTCAGCGACGCCGAGCGCTCTGTCTTTATCCACCATGTCAGCGAACGACGCGGAAACCTTGCCGCCCGGGAGATCGAATCCCAGGCCAGCACGCTCCGCACGAACGCCATCTTTTTTCTCGCAAGGAAACCTTCATGAACGCAGTCGTCCAGATGTTAGACAACGCGCCTCGCAGTCTGGTGGAGGAGCGCGCAATCCGCCCGCCGATCATTGGAAAGATCAGACCCGGTATCAAGGTGCTCACGCGAAACGCGCAGGGCAACCCGGACGCGGTCAGGATGTATAACGAGATGGTGGCCGCCGGCGACTCGTACGAGACGATCGGTAAGGTCATCGAGACAAAACTCAAGCTGCGCAACGCGCTTGTTCCTCGAAACGTCGGGCACTTCACGTGCAGACGCTCGGACTTTTCCAATCCCGACACGGCCGACGAGATCCTTCGCCTTTACGGCGAGGACCGCGGCGACGGCCTGAAGCTGCACCGTTTCCCGGTCATGTTCGCCTTTGACGACTGGCTGCGCAATGTGCCCAACCAGATGGCCGCCTATACGACGACGGGACGGCAGTATTTCTCGGAGTATGGTCGCGACGGCAAGCGCTACTGCAAGACGTATGCACCGGTCGAGCGCGATGAGCGTGCGAAGCGGGTGCGGCGATCCTTCGGCGGACGGCTTGTCATCCAGCGGCAGGATGACGACATTCCCGATGGCATCTGTGATCCGCACGTATGCCCGCAGTATCAGGATCGAAGGTGCAACCTGAGCGCAAACTTCGTGTTCGCGATCCCGGACGTCAAAGGCCTCGGACTGATCGAGCTTCCAACAAATTCGATTTATGTCCTGCAGAAAGCGTATTCGGCCATGCAGACGGTCTCGCTCGCGCGAGGCAGGCTGACTGGCACGCGCTTCTGGCTATCGAAGAAGGAGTTCGACATCACGCGGATCGACGACAACGGACAGGCAGTACGTCAGAAGCAGATGCTGACGGTGCTCGATGCTGACATCGATCTTGGGGCGCTACTGGATGCAGGCGACGAGCCACAACCGGCGCTGGACGCGGCGAATCGTGCAGTGGCCTTGATCGAAGCAGCGGGCAACGTCGAAGTTTTGACGCAGTCGTTCGAAGAGTCTGAGGCCAGTGAACCGGCAACAGACGGGTCAATGCAAGGGGACGCTGATCGCACCGGTGGTGCGGACGGCGATGACGGCGGATCGACCGGGCAACCGGAGCCGGAGGAAACCCTTGAAGACAAGCGGCACCGCATGTCTGACCTGCTCAACCGGCTCGGTATCAGCCAGCCGGATCGTCAGCAGTCTTTTCGCAAATACGCGCATGTGACGTACGGGCGCGGCTGGGCGGAAAGGCCGGCCGACGTCGATCAGATGAATGCACGCCTCGCGGCAGCGCTCGATGATCCCGCCGTGTTTGATGATGAAATGAAACAGGCGAATAGCTTCGTCTGAACATGATCGGCCCCCTCTTCAAGGGGGGCGGTCATCCCTAGTCATCACCCTCTTTCTGGCGCCCGAGAGCTTTTCAGCAAGCGAACTTGCTAAAGCGCTTTCGACCGCGCACCCCTGCGCATCGAATTCTTCCGCCATCACGGCGGATCATTTCCCTGTCTTGATGGAGTATCAGCTTCATGTCGACCGATCTGGGCACCCTCACGGGTCTTCAGCAGATGCGTTGCGGCGGTTGTGGTGGTGACCTGTTCAAGGTCTTCGCTGCGGATCGGACGCAGCGGATCGTTGTCCAATGTCAGCAGTGCACGAGCACGTCGTTCATCGAACCCGAACCTGCCAAGCTGCAGATCAATTGGGGAGAGGGCGACGGCCGCATGACAGTCTTCTAGGAGCTTCAACCATGCGCAAGATCTCAAACTTCACGCTGTTTTTTGGTGAGCAGGACGCGCTGAGTAACTGGCATCGCTGCCAGTTCGCTTATCACGGCGTGAATTTCACGTCCGTTGAACAGTTCATGATGTTCTCGAAGGCCAAGCTTTTTGGCGACGAGGCAGCGGCGGAAGCGATCCTCGCGGCGCGACACCCGAAAGATCAGAAGGCGATCGGACGGGGCGTCACAGGTTTTGGCCTTGCAGCGTGGGAAGCGAAGCGCGAGTCGATCGTCTATGTCGGATGCCGGGAGAAGTTTGCCCAGAATCCGGGATTGCGTTCGCTGCTACTGGCGACCGCGCCGACCGAGCTTGTCGAAGCCAGTCCCTACGACCGCATCTGGGGAGTAGGACTCGGCGAGCGCGACCCGCTGATTCTCGACAAGGCAAACTGGCGGGGCACGAACCTGCTTGGCGTCACGCTGATGAAGGTGCGCGACACGCTGTCCCGATAACGATTTTTCGAACGCGCCGCACGGCGCGAAAACCATTGAGGCTGCCTGCGGGCGGCCTTTTTCTTTTTCAGGAGGCGACGTGAAAATCGCTCACATGTCTGACCTGCATTACTCGCCAGAAAACCTCGATGAGGCGGACCGGTGCTTTTCGTTCGCGGTGCAGGACGCGATGAATCGCTGCATGGATGTCGCTGTTATTTCCGGCGACTCGACTGATCATCGGCTTGATGCGCACGCGCCCGCCCTGAACCGGCTGGCGTGGAACATCAACCACCTGAGTCTGTCCATGCCGGTGCTAATGCTTCAAGGCACGTTCTCGCACGAGCCACCGGGTACGCTTCGCAACTTCGCATTGATGGGCACGAACCACCCGGTATTCATCGCCGAGCGCGTGCAGCAGGTCAGCCTTCTCGAAGGGAAGTTCTTCGGTTCGGCAGGGCCCGTGTTCAACGAAGAGGAGCTGCACAGCGTTCTGACTCTGGGCGCCGACGCTGTGTTCACCTGCCTGCCCTCGATCAACAAGGGGCAACTCGCGGCCGCGGTCGGTGCGAAGAATGCTGCGACGGGGCTTGAGGCGGTGCTGGGTGATTACCTGGCAGCGGCTGGGCGGGTCAATGCACAGCTTCGAGCGGCTGGCATTCGCACGGTCGGTGTGTCGCACGGCACGGTCAACGGTTGCGCGACTGAGCATGGCGTCACGATGGCGGGCTTCGATCACGAGTTTTCACTCGGTGCACTGTTCGAGGCCGAATGCGATGCGTTCATGCTGGGCCACATTCACAAGTCGCAGCAGTGGGAACGCGGCGGCCGTGTCGTGGCCTATGCCGGGTCGCCTGGTCGGTTTCATTACGGCGAGGAAGGTGACAAGGGCTATCTCGCGTGGGACGTTGAGACAGGGAGCGCGAGAGCGTTGCTTGTTCCGACGCCGGCGCGCGAGACGATCTGCGTTGACTTCGACGGCCCTCCGGATATGGAGCGACTCGCGGCCATCGCGGCTGAGGCAGGCGACAAGTTCATCCGTGTTCGCTGGCAGGTGGACGAGGAGCATCGCCAATCGGTAGACCGCGACGCGATCGAAGCGCTGTTTGCTGGCGCGTCGGCTCTCAAGCTTGAGCCGCGCATCCTGCCGGTGACCCGATCGCGATCGCAAGGCATCAGTATCGAGCCGACTGTCGATCGAAAGATTGAACGGTGGGCCGAACATGCGAACGTGGAGGCTGCTCCGATCGTCGAGCGGTACCGGTTGCTTGAGGCTGGCTATGCGGAAGCGATTGCTGCTGCGGTGCTGGCCGGTCTGGCCGATGAAGACGTTGGCGCTGCTGTGGCGCAATCGGTGCCTGAGCGAGTCTCTTCGTCAGGGCAGTTGCCGGTGGACATTCCGCTGGTGCCTGAAAGCGACACGGTGCCTCATGCGACGGTCGAAGTCTTGCCCGCCGCACAGATGTCGTGGCTCGAAGATGATCTGTTTGCAGCGTAATTCGCTGCCTGAATGCAGGAGAGGCCAGTATGTCTCTCCTGCGTGGAACAGTAGCCTGTTCCGATAGCTGTCGCAGCTATCGAAACGAGGTTTCACCGCGTCACACGACGCATCGATGTAGTCGTTGCTTCACCTTTCTCAGCAGTTCATTTCTTTTACCCTGGCGGGGAGCGATCCCTACAGGGAGCACTCCGCCCGTTACCTACGGAGTGCAATCATGTTTGGTCTTTACCCTGCTGGATCCGATTGGGCTCGAATCTTCGCCAATGACGATCAGGACATACGCGACGTTCAGAAGTCGCTTGTTGAGCACGCTGGTTTCACAGCGGCAATTCTTCACCAACCCTTCGGCAAGGACCGTGGGGCCGTCGTGGCGCAGTCAGGCCAGATGCTTGTCCTGAGCGCGACCACGCCGGGAGCGAGTCAGGTCGTCGTTACGCCTGCCGTTGAAATGCAGCACCTGCTCTGGTCATATCACACGGGTATGGCGACGCAGTGGTCCCCGATGGAGATCCGCACCCTGACCGGCTATGCCGGGTGGGACGAGCTTCTCACGTGTGCCCGCCGCGAATTCGCCCGGGCCTGCGAAAAAGTCGAGGCTGCGATCGCCGGCAAGCTTCGGGCGCCTGTGGCTGTCGCAGAGAGAGGCGATCCGATGGTCGAGTCTTTCCCCGACGATGACGATGTCGCTTTCTATTCGCGGATGGCAGCAATGTCCGAAGCTGCGGAGGTGTCGCCATGCGCCCTCTGAAACTGACGCTCGAAGGCTTCTACGGCGTTCGTGACGGGATGAGGCGCGAAAGCGTCACGCTTGACCTCGAGTCGCTGCCGGAAGGCCTGATTGCGCTTGTCGGCCGCAACGGGGCGGGCAAAACGACGATCATGGACAACCTGCATCCATATCCGATCATGCCGTCACACGCTTCGATGCTGTCGGTCGATGCCTTCTCATACTGGGACCACATCTGTGGAACGAGTGCGCTGAAGGAGCTGGAGTGGGAACACGACGGTATCCGGTACCGCTCGACGTTTTCATTCAGAAAACCCGGCAAGACAGGCAAGGCGGAGTACTACCTTGCCTGGCATGGATCAGACGGCGCATGGCATCCCGTTACATTGCCCGACGGTACGGTATCGGACGGCAAGGCGGCGACGTATAACCGCTGTGTCGAAGCCATCAACGGTTCGCTTCAAAGCTTCTTTACCAGCGTCTTCTCCGCGCAGAACCGGCGGCCGCTCGCGTCGTACGGCGCGGGAGAAATCAAGACGCTGCTCGCAGAGTTGCTCGGCATTGAACAGCTCAAGGCGTTGTCGGCGAAGGCCGGTGACGTCGCGAAGATTCTTGGCCGTGCGCTCGACGAGATACAGACGGATCTGACGGCACTCGCGGGAAAGCGACAGCGTAAAGCGGATGTCGAACGCTCCGTGCTTGCACAAGGCGAGCTTCTGCGCGACACGCGTGCACAGCGCGATCTGAAGCTTGAGGAAGCTGGGAAGCTCACTCAGGAGCGTGCGACGCTGGCGGCGAAGGCAGGCGAATCGGCAACTGCCGAGTCGAGGCTGCGGGAGCTGTCGGTTCGCGCGCACGAGCTGGTCAAAGGCGTGCAGTCGCTGGATGGCGATGAGCGGGCAGCATCCGTTCGGACCCAGCAGCGCGTCAACTCGCTGAAGCAGGCCGCGGCGACTCATCAGGCGACACTTGCCCGCAAGGAAGCGATTCTCGGAGCGGCGGCGAAGCGCGATGAAGCGCAACTGCTGATCGGTCGCGAAGAGGCAAAGCTGGAGCCTCTGCAGCGCGTGATTGCTGATCTGGAAGCGAAGCAGGTGAGTCATGCGACGCTTCAGGCTGCGATTTCGGGGCTCATGACGCAAGGTCAGACGAAAGCCGCCCACTTCGAGACGTTGACGAAGCAGGCTGCAGTCGTCGATCAGGTGCCGTGCGTGGGACATGCCATGCATGCCACGTGTCCGCTGCTCAGTCAGGCGCTTCAGGCGAAATCGCAGGCAGAAGAGCAACGGGTGTCGGTGGCCGAACTTCGTGCGCAGTATCGCGAAAAGAAAGCACAGGCCGATCTTCTTGCACCGGTGGTCGCAGAGCTTGCTGCAAAGCGCAGTGAGCTTAATACGGTCGCCCGTGCACTAACTGACGCCAGGCGTGATCTGCAGGCGGCGACTGAACTTGCTGCCAGCAAGCCACTACTCGACGCTGCCTCAACGGGTCTTGAGACCGCTAACGCGGAATTGGGAGACGTAGCGAACGAAGCCGCTGCGCGGTCTGCCCGATACGAGTCCGAGAAGGCGCGTATGACGGCGGAGATGACCAGAATCCAGCAGGAATCGAAGCAGCTTGCAGCCGTCGACGTGACGGCCGCAATTGCAGAGACCGACCGGAAGCTGGCCGCGAATCGTGAAGCAGTCGCAGCGCTCGAGGGCAGCATTGAAGGTGCGATTCGCGCACAGACAATGCTCCAGGCCGAAGCTGACAGACTTGCTGCTGACCTGAACGGGTTTTCTGCTACGCAACGGCGCGCCGACCGGCTCTCCGACGAAATTGCGCAGTGGAAGCTGCTCGCGAAAGGCCTCGGCAACGACGGCGTCATTGCGTTGACGATCGACGACGCTGGCCCTGCACTGGCCGATACGGTCAACAGGCTGTTGCTCGCCTGTTACGGCACTCGGTTCACAGTTGAGATCCGCACACAGCGCGCGCTTGCAAATGGCGAGTTGCGTGAGGGTTTCGAGATCCTTGTGCATGACGCTGAAGCTGACAGCACCAAGTCAGTGGCGGTGATGTCCGGTGGCCAGAAAGTCTGGATCAACGAGTGCCTCACGCGTGGCATTGCGCTCTATCAGGCCCAGAACACCGGGCAGCCTTATCAGACGCTTTTCAGCGACGAGTCCGATGGTCCGCTCGACCCGCAGCGCAAGCTGCAGTTCATGCGGATGAAGCGGGAGGTGCTGAAGCAGGGTCGGTATGAGCGTGAGTTCTTTATCTCGCAGACGCCCGATCTGGTCAGCGAAGCAGATGCTGTGATCGACGTTCAGGCGCTCGCCGCCTGAGCACATTTTTCTTTTCAACCCTGTGGGGACTCCCCACAGGGGCGTTCCCTCGTCTTTTTATCGAGGAACGCCATGTCCACTGTTCGAAATCTTTATGCCCGTACCGAAGCGGTAGCGCTGTCGGTTCGTCCCTGCTCGCCCCGATCGGGCAATACCCATACCTACGTCCTGAACGGCACGCTCATGCGCGACGTTCTGGTCGACGGTAAGTGGGTAACGGTCCACACGAGCGAGCCTGCTGATCGCCGCGCCGCGTGAGCGGTGCGCACAACCTTTTAGGAAAACGGATGGAAACTTTTTTGATGGTGCTGCTTGCGGCAGGCGCTTCGTCGTTGTGTGCCTGTACGGCGCAACCTCATGCGCCCGCCGCAACTACACGCTCGGTGATTGTCGTTCACGCGCCGCGAGGCGAACCGGGCGACTTTCGAGTTTGTCCGGATGGCCGGGTTATCACATACCCGGCCAGTCATCCCAAGAGCTGCTCCTGAGCAGACCTTGTTCAGCCCCGGCTTCCCTTTGTGGGACCGGGGCTTTTTCCAGTAAACGGAGGAGATGTCACGATGAAACAGATTGTCATTGCGACTGTGGCGGGCGCCCTCATTACAGGAGCGTCGATGCTCTGGGCGGACCCTACGCATGGCGCGACCAACGATGTGCAGGTCGCGTTTTCGACGGACGGTGGCGCCGAGCAACTTGTGCTGCAAACCATCCGCAGCGCGCGGCAGTCGATACGGGTGATGGCCTACTCATTCACCGCGCCGGCAGTCGTGAGAGCGCTGCTCGATGCAAAGCGGCGCGGTGTTGATGTAGCAGTCACTGTCGATTACCACAGCAATGTGGATGAGGATCGCAGTGGAAAAGCTGCGGCCGCGATGGGTGCGCTTGCGTATGCCGGCGTGCCTGTCGT
This sequence comes from Paraburkholderia sp. RL17-337-BIB-A, assembly GCF_046025895.1. NCBI lineage: Bacteria > Pseudomonadati > Pseudomonadota > Betaproteobacteria > Burkholderiales > Burkholderiaceae > Paraburkholderia > Paraburkholderia sp. RL17-337-BIB-A. The sequence continues at coordinate 861,706 of NZ_JARESY010000003.1, forward strand.
GGTTGTACGTGCTTACCCCTTGCAGCACAGCAAATTCGTAGTGGTTGACAACGCAACGGTCGAGACCGGTTCGTACAACGGTTCTGGTGCAAATATGCTCATTGGACCGGTTAAAGTAGCGATCCAATCAATCTGGTGGGCGGCGATGAGCAAGAGGAAGGGTCTGGACGGGTTGTTCGATGGCCGGCATTCTGATCGGGAGATCATTGTTCTGTGTGTGCGCTGGTATCTTCGCTACAAGCTCAGCCTGCGCGATCTGGTCGAGATGATGGCCGAGCGGGGATTGTCGCTGGCACACACTACGATCATGCGTTGGGTAAAGCGCTTTACGCCAGAGTTCGTCAAGCGCTGGAACCGGTTTGGCATACCCACTGGCCGGTCATGGCGTGTTGACGAGACCTATCTGAAGATTCGTGGCAAGTGGGTCTATCTCTGCCGGGCGGTAGATCGGGTCGGCCAGACAGTGGACTTCATGCTCAGGGCAAAACGCGATGTGAGCGCGGCCAAGGCCTTTTTCAGCAAGGCCATCAAACATCAGGGCCAGCCACCGGAGACGATCACGCTCGATGGGTATGCCGCCTCGCACCGGGCCGTGCGCGAGATGATCGCTGACGCTCTGCTGCCTGAGGGAACGCAAGTGCGCTCCTCGAAGTATCTGAATAACGTGATCGAACAGGATCATCGAAACATCAAGTCCAGAACGAACGTGATGCTCGGATTCAAACGATTCAGGTGTGCGAAGACCACGATTTCAGGCATCGAGTTGATGCACCGTATCCGCAAGGGTCAGTTCAATCTCCGCACTCTCGGACTCAAGGATACTACTGCACCCGCCGTCTGGAATGCTGTCCTATTCAATAAATAAGGCATCCTTATGTATTGGAGACGTCTCGGTTTCACCAGCTGTTTGCACCAGAACCACTAGGAGCATCCATCTCTTTCATCTCTATTCCCGCCGCTTCGTCCTTTCTCGTTTCGTTCGTTCAGGTGGCCGGTCATGCGGATTCTTCGATTCTTCTTGTTGAATCAGTCGAGAAGATTGCGTGGCGGTTGGCGTCAGTTCTGCGACATCAGGGTTATACCGTCGATCGAGTGAAGGACAATCGTGAGGCACAGCTTGCGTTAGCGACCGCACGCTATGCACTCGTCGTGGCCGACGTTCTGCTGCCGCGCCGTTCTGGTTTCGATTTTCTCGTTCACTTACGTCGATTGAATGGCGACGTCCCGGTCATGACCTTCAAGGAAGGCGACAGCCCCACAGATTGCATACAAGCTCTCGATGCCGGCGCGGACGATCATCTGAGCGCCCCTTTTGACACACGTGAACTGATCGCGCGGTGTCGTGCGTTGATACGTCGTTCGCAGGGACGAAGCACCAATCAGATTGAGCATCGAAAACTGTATATTGACACCGCGTCGCGAACTGTGACGCGCGCAGGCATTCGCCCGAATCTGGGCGCTGACAGCGGCGAAGAATATCACCGCGAAAATGATCGTGCCGACAAGGTAGCCCAGATTCATCGACATCGAGACTGCATCTCCGCCGGTCTCGCCTAGCAGGTTGCTGAAATACCGGCGGTCACGTCATCGCGGAAAGCCTTTGAAGCGTTGATAGAAGGACCCCACTTGCCCCCTGGAGATCATGCGCGGCGCCGACACGTTCACCGAGAGTTTGTTTTCCATGCGCAAGCTGAACGACTTCGTTGCGATGTCACATCCGCTGCGTGCGATTCGCGTCATGGCGAACGAAGCGCTAGCGAAGATGGATCGGCTGTTCGCGGGGATGTACGAAGCCGACATCAAGGGTGGGCGGCCGAGCATCGCACCGGAGAAGTTGCTGCGAGCAATGCTGATCCAGGTGCTCTACAGCATCCGCTCGGAGTGCCAACTGATGGAGCAGGTGCAATACAACCTGCTGTTTCGCTGGTTCATCGGCTTGGCGATGGATGATGTGGTGTGGGTGCCCACGGTCTTCACGAAGAACCGTGAGCGGTTGATCAAACACGACGCAGTGATCGAATTCTTCAACGAAGTAGTGGCCATCGCTGAGAAGAAGGACCTGCTCTCGGGCGAGCACTTCAGCGTGGACGGCACGCTGATCCAGGCGTGGGCGGGACACAAGAGCTTTGTGCGCAAGAACAGCGACGATCAGGACAATGACGGCGGCAGCGCGGGCGAGTTCAAGGGCGAGAAGCGCAGCAACGAGACGCATCAGTCGAAGACCGATTCCGATGCGCGTCTGTATCGCAAAGGCAAGACGGCCAGCGAATTGCGGTACATGGGCCATACGCTGACCGATAATCGGCATGGCCTGGTAGTCAACGCGCGCGTAACACGCGCTGACGGGCATGCCGAGCGTGAAGCGGCCAAGATCATGATCAACGATGCGCGGCAAGCGGCAGAGGATGCAAACGCAGAAATCACGCTGGGTGCGGACAAGGGTTACGACGCAGAGGAATTCATCGAAGCCTGCCAGCAGATGAAGGTCACACCGCACGTTGCGCAAAACACCTCGGGGCGGCGTTCGGCGGTGCCCGATACGATTGCCTCAAGCGTGGGCTACGCCATCTCGCAGCAAAAGCGCAAGTTGATCGAACAAGGTTTCGGCTGGGCGAAGACCGTGGGGCGCATGCGCCAGGTGATGGTGCGTGGGTTGAAGAAAGTGGATCAGATGTTCGTGTTGAACATGGCCGCCTACAACCTCGTGCGCATCCGATCCCTGGCACAAGTCCGCCCATAGTGGCGGAAAACGCGGCAATGCGGCCAGAAATTGGCCTTAAAACGCTAAACATGACATTGAATTCGCGTTGAAATTGCGCAAATGCGAAAATCTCGCGACGAGAGCCGCTTAAACGGAGCGAGGCCGCTTCCGATGGGGTGTATTTCCGCAGCCTGCTAACTCCGGAGGTGACCATCGGGCACGTGGGTTGCACAGCCGGGTCGACCTCATCTCAAACCAACTTTCTCTAAATGCGACAGCCGTCGCAAAACTGATTCGCGGGGACAGTCCGCCTCATCGAACGACACTGGAATGCTATCGGTAGTGTGCACCAAGGTCGTCAACGCCGAGTCAGGCAATGCACTTTTTTCGGTACACCAGTAGCCTCTATAGCAGGTCCGCGTTGGCCGGAATCAGCTGCGACAATGGTGCTCCTTTCATCATTACTTGCAGCCGAAGGACCGTCGCCAAAATTCCTGGAGCTTTCAGCCAGTACACCGGGGCGCGAGGCTTTTCTCGCAGTGGGCAGCGACGAACTCGCGCCCATTCTGCAGTAATTTGCCGGTTCGCACCCGCATCGATGAAAGCACGGGTCAATTCTCGGGCAGGATTTAACCGGTAACTACAAGCGCTTCTTCGGAAGCGTGAAGGCATGGCGTAACTGGCCCGCGCGGGTGCTTCAGTTCCTTCGCCTGCTGAGGATATTTGCAACGCCCGCACGGGTAGCAATCTCCCAGACATAACCCCGTGAGTATTCGATGCCAAAGCGCTGCTGCAGCGCGGTTCGCAACCGGGCATTGTTCCAGAGGTCTATGCCGTGTGCTCGAGGCGAATCCTTGACGGCCGCGGCAATCCAGGCCAACGCTTCTTCTTTTAACGTTATCCCATCGAGCCACTGCCGCCACAGACGGAAGCAGTCGAAGAGCCATTCAGTTTGCCCGATATTGCCCTTGAGGGAGAAGGTGTCGGTGACACTCCGCGCCGTTGCTCCGAGATAAATCACGTGGGAGCAAGGCAATCGGTCGACCGAATGAGGAGTTCGGTATCTACGTGCAGGATTTCGCGTGGGGCCTTCCGTTACAAAATATGACATTCGTAACGGCGCGCCTCGCTATAGTGTGCCCGGACGGTAACGAGCTGCGCTTCTTGCGAACACAGTCGATGCGTTGACGGTGATTGCAATTTCTCGTCGAAGCGCGCCGAGCGGGAGCATCAGGATAGTGGCAGTGGGCGAGCACCGTAGTGCGACGGCCGCTATGCAAGGCGCCTGAGCTGTTTCTTCGTCAGGACTGTGCCAAGGCAATTATTGCAACAGGAAATATGAAAATTGAACTTCATCGCTGGCTGGCAGTAACACTCGTCGCCGGCATTGGCATAGGCGCATCCTCCGTCGCATTCGCGCACGTCGACGTTGGCGTCAATATTGGCATTCCCGGTGTCGTGTATGCGCCCGAGCCAGTCTATGCACCGCCGCCACCGGTGTACGTCGAACCTCCTGCCGCTGTTGTCATCAGTCCAGGCTGGTATGGCGAAAGGTACTACGACGGACATCGCTATTGGCAGCGCCGCGAATGGGACGAGCACCATCACGATGAACGCGAGTGGCACGATGCTCGGGACCATTACGATGGGCATCGCGGTGACTGGGGCCATGACCACGGCGGCGGCCCGCGAGGTGACTGGCACCGTGACCACGGAGACGGCGACGAGCGCCACGACCATTGAAAGGCGTGATGCGGGTTTAGCGTTGGAGGCGCATTGCGCGATACCGCTTCTGGAGCGGCTAACATTCTCATGGGGTCCATTTGGTTACAGGCGGTGATGACTTCCTCAGACATACCAGTTGCGGTTTCCGCCAGGAAGGCCTCTATGTTTTCGGGCAGCGGGCCGTCGGTATTGGCGAGGCCGAGTCCCATTGCCCTATCTTTTTTGCAAACGAAAATCGAAGGCATGTGAATATGGACCGCTTCGGTCGTCTTAACCGACCTGAACAACGTGTTCAGTCTGTCCAGACCGATGACGAACAGACGCCGAGTTTGATATTCCCCAATCGGCGTGTCGGGCTTATTCGAGCCACATCTGAGAATGGCGGACGGCTGCCTGCAAGCAAGCGCGACCGATATGGGTAGCTGCCAGACAGGGTTAGTCGCGTCGAAGAGATTGCCCGAGAGGCGTTTCACCTCGCAAGGGATAGGCAGGAGTAAGTCACAGAAGTCATCACGAAAACTTTCCACGCGGCCCCGATGCCCGCTGGTGTTGCCGAACACTCGACGCTCCCAATGAGCTTGGGTATCGTGACATTGACCTTGACGTTTTGGGGGCAGAAGGCGCGGCGGATGCGACCCGGCGTATCGCTCGTCGTAGCTCAGCTGGTTACCGTGAAATTGTTCCGCTCCAACCAAAGTAACCCTGCTTCCGGTGCGCTCGACTTTCACCAGATGGCTGTTCATTGTCTAGCCAGGCGGATAATGACGAGGTCTTGGACTTCACCAAAACAATATCCGAGTTGCCGGGCCAGGGGTGTTTTTGTATGCCACTTGCGAGTGTGGGCTCTGGTGCAAATAGCGGGGGGGGGGCGAATCGGTTAAGGTGTCGGTCTGAACGAATTGAGAGCCGCCGATGAGCAAGTTGAAGAGTCTGGAGGAACTGTTCGCGGGCCGTCATTTTGACCGCGATGTGATCATTCTGTGTGTTCGCTGGTACCTGCGCTACAAACTCAGCCTGCGCGATCTGGTCGAAATGATGGCGGAACGGGGTCTGTCGCTGGTGCACACGACGATCCTGCGCTGGGTGCGTCGCTTTGCGCCGGAATTCGTCAAACGGTGGAACCGCTTTTGCAGGCCCACCGGCCAGTCGTGGCGTGTCGACGAGACTTACCTCAAGCTGCGCGGCAAGTGGGTCTATCTTTATCGGGCGGTGGATCGGGCAGGTCAGACGGTCGACTTCATGCTCAGCGCCAGGCGTGACGTGAAGGCGGCAAAAGCGTTTTTCAGGAAGGCAATCAAACATCAAGGCCAGCCGCCGAAGACCATCACGCTTGATGGCTACGCCGCCTCGCACCGCGCCGTGCGCGAGATGAAGGCCGATGGCTTGCTGCCGGAGGACACGAAGGTCCGATCCTCGAAATATCTCAATAATCTGGTCGAGCAGGACCACCGCAACATCAAGTCCCGAACGAAAGTCATGCTCGGCTTCAAACGTTTCCGGAACGCAGCGATCACTCTCTCAGGTATTGAACTGGTACATCGAATTCGCAAGGGCCAATTTAGCCTCGCGAAACTCCGCCTCAAAGATACCGCTGCGCCCGCTGTCTGGATGGCCGTCCTGTCTGCCTGATCAGGTATCCTTTATATAACAAAATATATCGTCCATATCGACTATTTGCACCAGAGCCGTTCCAATAGGGGCAAGACCAACAGTCTGAATCAGGGTACAAATAGCGGCGCGAACAGCGACGTCAACAGCAGACCTGGCGGCATAAGGCAGAAGGGCCAGTAGCACGGAGCCTCCTCTCACGATGGCAGTGGTACAACTCTTAAATGTCAGTCACATCTCCTTCGCTAGCGGCGCGGGTAGCAGACCAGCCCTCGGCGAGAACAGCGCATGCCACGCGGCCGCTGCGCCGTCGCGCATAATGTCTGATATTTTTCCAACATGTTCCCCATCAGACGACCTCGGTGCCATCCAAGGTTGAGGCGGCAATTACATTCGGCCCCGGCCCATCGCCGACTCCGCCCGCCCAACGATGTTCCCTGTGCCACCCATCTGGGACTGCATTTGGGGGAAAGGGTTGTCATGGCCTACTCCTGAAAGGTTGATGCCTTTGGACGTAGTTCCTGGGACGACCGACCGCGAACGGTGAAAGTGAGGAACCTTTGCAAGGGGCATCAGCGGCACGGGAATTGCGCGAATCAACGCAGCGGGGGTTGCACCGACCCGGGTCGCAACCGGTCGCTTTGCGTACGAGGAAGACCATCATGCGAGTTGCTGCGAAAGGATTACTGTTGTCGGCATTCATTGTGAGCTTGTCTGGCGCCGCCTATGCGCAGGGTGCGGGCACAAGTGGTGGTGGGGGCGCTGGTGCAGGCCAAGGCGGCACCGGAATGGGAACGCCGAATGCAAGCGGCACTACGGAGTCACCATCTGGAGCGTCCGGCGCAAACACGATGGGGAAGTCGGGCGACATGTCGCAAAAGCAGATGAACCCTAAGATGCAGAAGACGGGAGGAATGGATGCACCTGCTTCCGAGGGTGGCGGCATGAAGAAGGCCTACTGACAGCGGTGCTGTTGCAGAAGCGTCCTGCGTAATTTGCAAGATCAAGCTCCGGACCGCTATGCGGTAGCGTGACAAAACCGGATAGCGTCCGGCACGTCGTGGGGTCGGCGCATGGCGACAACGAAAGGGCGCGCCGCGTGCACTGCGCCGCCAAACGGTTCGCCTGCAAGCGTTATGGCTCCGCTGGGCGGTCGACGGCTGGGCTTCTCTTCAGCGTCCGGCTTCCGTCACTCGGGCAGCCGGCTCTTTGGCTCAGTTCCGTTTCCGTCCGCAGTCTCTTCTTCGTTTATCTGGGCCTTGGCCTGCTCCCAATACTCGTCGGCGCTTCCCTCGAGGCTACCGTCTTTTTCCCAGAGCTCATAGGCCCGCACACGAATCTTCTCTTCCCGCGAAACGTTGTCCATTGCACTCTCTCCAGTAGATTATTCACGAACAGCTACGCATGTTGTCGCTCGGCCTCCTGGACCACGCGCGCAGTTCGACGACTTCCTGCTCGCTGGTCTCGCGGACTCCGACACAATCTCCTTCAGGTCGGCGGGGGGCCCCGGACGGTCGACCGGGCGACGCTCAACAGAAGCATGTTCCTCCCGTAAAACCGAACGCCAGCCGGCAAGCGTCAATGGGCAGGACTGTGACCACGTTCACCCCCACTTCCGCGTGCAGCGCGTACCGCGTCGTCGCTCGCCGCGCCGCCTCCTTCCTCGTAAAGGGGTTGATGGCGAAAGCCGAGACTGCCGGACCCCAGAGCGATGATTGCGCCCACGACAAGCGCCGCAAACGAAAACCACGTCGCGCGAGCGACGGCACGCGCAGCTGTGTCCGCAGTCTGACGTGCGTTCTGCTCGGCTTGCGGGCTCGAAGCTACCGAGGCTGCGGACGCGGCCAAACTCTGAACCTGTTGTTTGACCGAGTCGACCACCGGGTTCCCGCCAGGCGCCTGGCTCTGCGCGGCGCCCACGGTTGCGCCCGCCGTGGCGACGTTGCCGGCAACGCTGACGGCACCTCCGACGAGGGAAGCCATGCCGTACACGACGAAAAGAATCATGACTGCCCACGCGAGCAGGCCATGCAACCATCCAAAAACGGGCGCACATCGGCCAGCCAGATACGAGCCGGTAAAGACGGCAACGACCGTCGTCACAATCATCCAGACACCTGAGCCAAAGCCGAATGCGCGCATCGGGTCAGGCTGCGACAGTGGAGACAGGAGTGTTGCGCCGATGGCGGTCCCGAGCACGCTAAGGACCAGATAGACAATGAGTGACAGGATTACGCCGGCGAAAGTGGCACCCCATGACACGCGGGGCAGGCCGGTTTGAGTGGCAAGAATTTGCGTGGTTGCGTCTCCCAGAGTGAAGGGTGTTCAAGCGCGGTCTCAACAACTAAGAAATCCGAAGCTTTGCCCGCGCCATGGTGGCGCAACGGGCGTTCCCGGGAGACGCGGATGCCGTCAAACGGCGACACGGTCCGGTCCGCGCAAACGCACAGGAAGCAGAGGCGATGCTGCAAACATACTGAAGCTCGCCGCTACGGCTCCGTCATCAGAGCTGCCGGGAGCAACTTTTCTCCTTGGATGGGGGCGGATTGAGTGCGCGACGTTGTTAGCGGCAAGCACGGGCATGTGGTTTGCGGCTCAACCCGTCACACTGCACCCGCCGGTAGGCGAGTTTCCGAAACTGAATCGAGGGAGTAGCCATGGTACAAAGACGCTGAAGGATTTGTTCATTCACTCGCTGTCCGATATTTACAGCGCCGAAAAGCAGATGACAAAGTCGCTGCCCAAGATGGCACGCGCGTCGACCAATCCGGGTCTCAGGTCGGCGTTCGAGATGCATCTGGAGGAAACGCGAGGTCAGATTGAGAGAATTGACCGTGTCGTCGAGGCTACCGGCATCGAGCTCAAGCGCATCAAGTGCGTTGCCATGGAGGGTCTCAACGAGGAAGGCCAGGAGCAGATTGACGAGATTGAAAAAGGCCCACTGCTGGACACGGCGCTTATCGCAGCGGCGCAGAAAGTGGAACACTACGAAATTGCGGCATATGGCTCGCTGATTGCGCTGGCGAAACAGTTGGGCGAAACAGAGTCTGTCAAACTTCTGGCCGACACGTTGGAAGAAGAGAAGGCCACCGACCGGAAGCTGTCCCTGATTGCCGAGGAGAAATTGGCAGCAGAAGCGCTCGGCCAGTAGCGAGTAACGGTTCCAGGGAGAGAGCCATGGCAACGATAAAGCACGTGTTTGTTCTTATGCTTGAGAATCGCTCGTACGACAGCATCTTTGGCCTGTCGGCTTTTGCTGGCAACCTCCCAGGCGGCGGTACAATGACGGCCAACGGATTACCCATACAACCGGTTGTCAACTTTGGCCGCACAGGTACACGTTATCAACTTGGCAAAGGTTCGCCTTATGCGCTCGGCTTTGACCCGGGCCATGAATTTACTGACACTTGCGTCCAGTTGTGCGGCTTGCCTTTCGCAAGCGCGGACATGGTTAGAAGCGATTCGCTTGTCCTGGGCTCAACAGGCTACCCACCCCTGGCCGTGGACCCGTCGACCACCGGGTTCGCCGCAACGTACGAAGACCACGCTGACGTCGTGGCTGACGCCTTCAGCACGTTCACGCCCGACCAGTTGCCGGTACTGAACTTCCTCGCCAGGCAGTTCGGTGTATGTGACAACTGGTTCGCGTCGGTTCCCGGTCCCACCTGGCCGAACCGCTTTTTCGCAGTCGCGGGAACGTCCTCTGGGCTTGACCACTCACCTAGCGATGCTCAGGTGCTCGAGGCCATTTTCCTGAATGCCCCGATATTCAACTTTCCGAACGGCACCGTATTTTCGAAGCTGGGCCCGACTGACTGGCTCATTGTGCAAGGCGATGTTGCCCAGACGCGCGCTATTTCAGGCATGCAGGGCCAGCTAAACCGATTTGTCGGGATGGACACGCTCCTGTCTCAGCTCGCCGACGGCTCCCTGAGTTCGAAGTTTGTCTTTATAGAACCGACATACGACGCGAAAAACGATTTCCGGAACGGCGACTCGATGCACCCCGCCGGCGACGTGCGCAGAGGCGAGGCGCTGGTTAAAACGCTGTACGATGCCATCAGCGGCTCAAGCATGTGGCCTAGCAGCATGTTCGTTATCGTGTTCGACGAGCATGGAGGCTTCTTCGACCATGTACGCCCTCCGCCAGCGGTGCCTCCGGGCTCAAGCGAGAACCCCAAGCTTAAGACGCACAACTTTCCTTTTGACCGTCTGGGTGCGCGCATCCCGGCTCTCGTCATCTCCCCCTATGTTCCGGCCGGCACCATCGACCAAACGCAATATGACCATACGTCGATATTGAAAACTGTCGATAACGTGCTTGGACTGAACGGCTTACTGAATCTCACTGCCCGCGTGCGCGCTGCCGCCGATTTTTCGAAAATGCTGGCATTGCCGGTCGCTCGGTCCGATATCCCCAAGTGCCCGTCGCCTGTGGTCGCCGGAAATGCGCGTCCATCGAGCGCCGGTACGCCGCGGGCAAAAGACCCCTTCCTGCCGCTCTATGCGCATCGGTAGGACGCCGATTTGTATTGCCCGTCCGCAGGTGGTTCAGGCGCGGGTCAATACTCTCAGCCACGGCGAGGTCGCTGAAAAGCGCGGAACCTGAACAGTCCCGCGGTGAACAGCAAATCGACTGCGTCAGGAAAGGCGACGAAGACCACGCCGGACAATGGCAATTCCCGCTGCGCCGTCCGGCCGACTGTTTGCTGGCGAAAAACCGGAACTGCTATGACAGAAGCCTCACAATCGGGTCGACCAGTTCGGTGAAAAGCTGAATCACCTCTAGTTGTCGCATGTCGCTCATCATCCTCGCAGTAAATTCATTCCCGCGCGTCGAAGCGGTTGATGCGCTGGACGACCCAAGTCGGTCTCGACACCGTGGCACTTCGTTGAACGTTCGCCGGCAGTTTCTGGACGTGAGCCTGCCGAGCGGATTCGGCGCGAAGGCGGCTATCGCCGCTCGGCGGCAAGCGGCTGTCACGCGTCAGTCGCCATGGCCGCGACGATGGTTGCTCGTGCCACGTCATTGCATATCCGTTGATGACGGTCTGCTGAGGTGAAAGCCTTGCCCGATGCCCACACCTTGCTGCCTCGAGGGATTGCTTTCGCTTTTCTGTTTCAACGCCCTCGGCGAGCGTCTCTGGACCCGGCGGTTCGCCGACTGACGCCGCAGTGTGGTGAATAGCGGGGAGTCTTCGTCTACTTCGATACCGTCGACCAGGGACGCGTCAATCGTTGGTGTACTGGCGGGAAGCCCTCCAGAGGCAGTACGTTGCTCCCACTCGAGGGCGTCCGGTCGCCTGCGCACCTCGCCCCGGCGTCGGAAATGGTACGCGTCGAACAGCTGGGAACATAGCTGGGCAAGTGACGCAAGGCTCGCGGCCTGGTCTGGACGCTCGACCCCGCCTGCACTGAGCACGTCATCGAGAACCGGGGGGCGAGACTTCGCAGTCGCACAAACATCGCGGCATCTAGTTTCATTTTGGACCTGTGGCCATGGCGAAGCGCACCCTGTGGCACGGCTCGGCCGCGAGTGTGCCGATGCGGGCGGGACCGTCCATGACCGGCATCATGAAATCCGAAACAACGATGTCGGGGCGCCTTCGGCCAGTTGCCTGCAGTGCCTCATCCCCGTTCGATGCAGTCATAAGCTCGTAACCTTCTCCGCAGACCAACGTCTCAAGCGCCTAAAGCAGGTTCATGTCGTCGTCGACAAGTAATACCGTCACCATGACACGGCCTCAAATCGGCGGGTTTTCACTTCGACTTGTTTGCTGGCAACGGTTATTCCGTTGCTCACGCGCGTTGCAGAGGTCGAATCGCCGCTGACTTGCGGAGCTTTACGCTCTCATAACGGCGAGCGCTGTCTCGATGAGATAAGAGTAGGCTTTGGCGAAGGGCGAATCTACTCTACGGTTGGATATGTCGATGTCGCGGCAGCGTAACTCGCTTATACGGGCGTAGCCGCGGTGAGGAGACTTAGCGAGCGGTGTCGAACCGCGAGAAAACCGGCAAAATCTCTGGAGCTGATGCAAGCGGGCTGGTGCAATTGCGCCCAAAAGGGAGACATTCTGTGCGCACGACAGTTTCTTCACATGAAAGCAGAAGCTTGCGATATCTGGCGACGTTGTGGCTTGGAGGCTGTATCGCGCTCGGAGCCGTTACTGCAACCTGTGTCCTTCTGGACCAGGAAGAGAGCACCGCTGGCTTCTTCCTTCTGGTCGTCATTGTTCTCCTGTCCCTGCTGGACAGCTTCATCTCATCGGTCATTTTCTCGGTTGTCGGCGCCGCGCTGCTCAGCTATTTTTTCACGGAACCCATCAATAGCTTCCACATTAGCAAACCCGGGGATTTATTCTCCCTTGTTGCCTTTCTCGTCACCTCACTCGCAATCACCACCCTTGTCAGGCGGATTGGCCGCATTGAAAAGACGCAGCGCGCGCAGGCACAGCTGCTGGAGCTGACACACGACATTATCATCGTGCGTGATAAGAACAACGTGATTACATACTGGAATCAGGCAGCAGAGACACTCTATGGATGGAAGAAGGAAGAGGCGATTGGGAAGTTCATCGACGAATTTCTGAGTTCGGTATTCCCGCTGCCTCGAGATGAGCTCCAGCGGATTTTTCTTCGCGACGGCCAGTGGGAGGGCGAGTTAATTCACACGAGGCGGGATGGCACCGAGATAATCGTGACGAGCCGCTGGGCACTGCAGCGCGACGGCGCGGGAAACCCGTTGGCCACGCTTGAGACCAACAATGACATCACGCAGCGCAAGCATGCCGAAGAACTGCTCCGGAAGAGTCAGGCGCAGTACTTCGCCGAAGCGCAGAAGCTGAGCAGGACCGGCAGTTTCGGCTGGGATGTCCCGAGGGGCGAACTCATCTGGTCCGACGAGACTTTTTCCATCTTCGAATACGACCCGGCGGTCGTGCCCAACATTGAACTGGTCAGGCAGCGGGTGCATCCAGACGATATGCCCCTGTTCGAGGAGAAGATTGCAAAGGCGCACGGTTTCACCGTCGACTTTACCATCGAGCATCGTCTGCTTTTTCCCGATGGACGCATCAAACACCTTCACGTCGTTGCTCGGTCAGCGAACGGTCAGCCGGATAACAGACAATTCGTCGGGGCCGTGATGGACGTGACGCGGGCGAAGCAGACAGAGGAGCGGTTGCGGCATGCGCAAAGCGAACTGGAACGCGTAAGCCGGCTAACGGCGCTTGGTGAGCTGAGCGCATCAATTGCCCACGAAGTGGGACAGCCCCTTTCCGCCATCGTAACGAACGGTGAAGCATGTCTGCGCTGGCTGCATCGCCAGCCTCCGGACATGGAGGAAATCGAGGGTTGCGTGAGCCAGATGACAGGCGAGGCAAATCGAGCTGCAGAAATCGTGCAACGTGTGAGGGCGCTCATGAAGGGGGCGCCGCCGGACCGGGCACCGATTGCAATCAACGATGTGGTCGAGGATGCGATTGCCCTTATCAGGCGGGATATTGAGCGCCAGGGTGGCTCGCTGACACGTCGCCTTGCCAGGAAGCTACCACTGATACTGGGCGACCGTGTGCAGCTCCAGCAGGTGCTCGTCAATTTAATCATCAACGCTCTGCAGTCGATGGCGAACGTCAGCGGCAGGCGCGAACTTATCGTCCAGTCCCGCCTTGACCCTGATGGCAATGTTGTCGTGGCGGTAAAGGACTCGGGGGCTGGCATCCAGGAGGCCAATCTTCCGCAACTCTTTGAACCGTTCTTTACGACACGCAGTTCCGGCATGGGAATGGGACTGGCTATTTCCAGTTCTATTGTTGAAGCCCACCGTGGGCAAATCTGGGCCTCCAATAACCCTGAAGGGGGCGCGACGTTCTCGTTCAGTCTTCCGCCAGCCATGACGCAGGAGGAGGTACGAAAGTGACGCACGGCGACCGGCGCGCACGTGGTTCGGTTCATATATACATTCGTATCATGTCATTGGGAGCCGTTGCAAAGTAATCTGCAAATTAAAAGAGGCTCGCGGCACCGACCGCACGTCATCCCGAGAGAGAGTAACCGAGGGCCGCATTTTGCGAATCACGCCTGTTGTTTCGATTGTCGACGATGATTCAGCCATCCGTGTTGCGTTAAGCAGCCTTATCCGGTCGCTTGGCTGGCAGGTGCGCATGTATGAGTCGGCAGAAGAATTTCTTGCTTCCGGGCAGGCCGCCCATACCTCCTGCCTGATTTCCGACATCCGCATGCCCGGCATGTCAGGTATCGAGATGCATGAGTGCCTGCGTGCGCAAGGGCATGCCCCGGCGACCATCTTTATAAGCGCATATCCAACGCCGGTGTTGCAGGCAAAGGCGGCGAGTAACGGCGCACTTGTGTTGCTGCAGAAGCCCTACCAGGCCAGTGCAATGACTCACTGGTTGTCGGTCGCTCTCGGAAATCCCTAGCGAATCATGGACGCTGTGCAGAAGTGCTAACGCACGACGGCGCTCAATGATGACCGCCGTGGGGCAGACGGGGCTCGATACCAAGCGATTCGGCCTTGCGGACAAGGTCGGGCATGGAGCGCGAATTCATCTTGCGCATCACCTGCCCACGGTGAACCTTGACTGTGATTTCGCTCAGGTTCATCTCAGAGGCAATCTGCTTGTTCAGCAGGCCGGACAGCACAAAGGCCATCACCTCTTTCTCGCGCGGTGAAAGAGATTGATATGAAGCGCGCAGGCCGGCTAACGCGGCCTCTGCCGCGAGCCGCTCGCTGTCCCGGGCCAGGGCCTGGGCCACTGCGTCGAGCATGTCCTGGTCCTTGAACGGCTTGGCAAGGAAGTCCAGCGCGCCGGCCTTCATTGCCTTCACCCCCATCTCGATGTCTCCATGACCGGTCATGAATACGACGGGAATGCGCACGCCGCTATTGACGATTTCCTGATGAAACGCCATGCCACTTTTTCCGCGGAGCCGCACGTCGAGGATGAGGCAGCTCGGCCCGGTGGAGCGGGGAGACCGGAGAAATTCGTCCGGGGACTCGAACGTTTCGACGCGCAAGCCTACAGAGCGCAAGAGCATGTCGAGAGCCTGCCGGATTCCCTTGTCGTCATCGACGACGTAGACGACGGAACCGTCGGCTCCTGCGGTTTCAGTCCTCATTCGGTTGTCAGACCAGCAGTCATCCGGGTACCTCGCGAAGCCGGAACGCGCTCGCATCACATCGCATGACAGTGGAGCGGGTACTCCACCATTGCCGGACAGCGCGGCAGACACCACGGTACCTTTCAGCAGAATCACCGGCAACTCATCAAAATTACCTACGAGCCAGAGCCAGAGCCAGAGCCAGAGCCAGAGCCAGAGCCAGAGCCAGAGCCAGAGCCAGAGCCAGAGCCAGAGCCAGAGCCAGAGCCAGAGCCAGAGCCAGAGCCAGAGCCAGAGCCAGAGCCAGACGCTAACGAATCGAGGTACGAGCACCGTTTCCCCAGTGTGTGCCCCCGGCCCCGACGACTACTGATGAATGGCCGACGTTTCGCGACCGTTCCGGGGTGGGCACGGATACCCAGGGCGTGGTATGGGCGGCGGCCATTACTGGGGCGGTGGCGGAGGCCACGGGCGTTCGCATTGAGCGCTAACAGAGATGCGCTCGTGTTCAACAGTGCCCCGACAGCTGAGCCCGTGGGTGAACTGGATGCAGGTCGCCAACGGGCGATAGCGCCGGACCGTGCGGTGACCAGTCCCAACCTCCATTGCACGTCGACGAGTCTGTTCAACACGTCCACTAACAATTCAACTGGCGTATCGAAATTTGACTACAAGGCGTTTCTGCAGAGGGACCGTCTATTGCCCGCGCGATAGAGGCACAACTCCCCAAGTGGTATGCCGGTTGTACTGGGTGAAGCCACAGGTACTGACTCGCCAGTCTGCCGAACTTACGCAGCTCCGTTGAACGATGGATTGAGCCGAACTTTAGAAAGGTCTACTGCCATGTCTTTCTCCGGAAACTGGCGTGACTACGACCCGTTCGATGCGGCGTGCAGTTCATACGGAAGGACATGAAGCTTTGCAACCTGCCTTCGCAGGCGCCCACCTCGTTTGAGGCGGAGCGCCGACCTTCTCAGAACAGGTACATACCGGCCACGAAAATCACGCCGGAAAACAGAAGCGCCGTCACGCAGTAGCCCATGATGTCCCGAACGCCCAAACCGGCGATTGCAAGTGCAGGCAGTGCCCAGAACGGCTGCGCCATATTCGTCCACGCTTCGCCGTAGGCAATTGCCATCGCGGACTTGCCGAGGTCCGCGCCAAGTGCTTGCGCCGCCGGCATCACAAAGGGACCTTGCACCACCCAATGACCGCCGCCAGACGGTACCGCGAAATTGATAAGCGCCGAACTCAGGAATGCCAGAAGCGGAAATGTGTGGACGTTCGCGATGTCGACGAACCACTTCGTAATGACGCCAGCCAGCCCCGAATGGTCCATAAGGGCCTGAATGCCAGCGTAGAACGGGAACTGAATCATGATGGCGGACGCGCCCTTGGCTGCACCGGCTACAGCGCGCGCGTATGCCATCGGCGTCTTGTGAAGCACGATACCTGCTGCGAGGAACACGAGGTTGACGGTATCAATATCAAGAACGAAGCCTTTCTTGACGAATCGGATTACCAGAAACACGGCGCACAGTGCTGCCACCAGGAGCGCCAAAATCCGGCTTTCTTCCATTCTTTCCGCGAACGTCGCGTTAGGAGGAAGTTTGCGCTCCACACTCGGCGGGTCCTGCAAAAGGGCCGGGTCCACTGTGACGACGTCCTCCGGCTTCGGCATCATGAGTCTCGCCAGAATCGGCAAAAGAATAATGTGGCCGATGGTGATAAACGCGTTGTAGCCGGTGAATATGGTGTGCGATACCGGAATCAGACCTACTGTCTTCTCCATCGGATTGCCCTTGGTCGCGGCCACGAGCGGCACAGAGCCAGACAGGCCACCGTGCCACGTCAGGAACCCCATGTAGGCGCTCGCAACGAGGAGACGGTAGTCCGTTCCCGGGACGCGTCTCGCGACCTCACGCGCAAGCATCGCACCAAGGACCAGACCGAAGCCCCAGTTAATGGCGCAGGCGACTCCGCCCACAAACGCCACCAGCATCACGCCTTGGCCGGGTGTACGCGCGGAGCCCGCCAAGGCGACCAACATCCGCTTGACCGGGCCTGAGCTCGCCAATGCGTGGCCGGTCACAAGAATCATCGCCATCTGCATCGAGAATGCGAGCAGATTCCAGAAGCCAGAGCCCCATAGCATCACGAGGTCGGCGGGAGGCTTCGGCGTCAAACCAAGCGCGAGCGCGAAGGTCACGACGGTCAGAAGGATGGCAAAAATCAGGGGGTCGGGCAAAAACCGGTGCACCACCTGAGTAAAAAAGGCGGAAATTCGCTGAATCAACTGTCTACTCCTCGTCACCAAAGATGAAATCGACCTACTGTCATTGTTATGGGCGGTAAGCCGCGCGCGGCGATTCTTGCACACAACGAGCAATCCTGCAGCGACGAACGCCACGACTCTTGCAGTGGGTGGAGACAGCATTGATTGATAGAGACGCCCTCGCCGGAATTCGTGCCTTGGACAGACAGACGGGCTATTGTGAACCGTAGAAGCAACGGCCAGGACAAGCCGAGCTTGCGCATGCGCCAGCGCAACAGGGGGAGTAAACGACGCGCTCAGAGGCTGAAGGACCGAGTACTCAAGCCGCAACGGCGGACAGGGACCGGGGACGCGAAAGCACGCTTTTTCGGCCCGCATCAAGACAGCGACAGATTCATTGTCAGGACCTTGCCGGTTATTGGCAAAACTCCGAGTGGTTAAATGAGGTTTTTTTCCGTAGGCTCTTCTTGCTTGGCTGCAAAGACGCACAAGCGAAATGTGCACGAATGCTTGCAGACGATTGTTCACCGGTATCGGCGCTAAAGGGAGCAATCTCGTGACCTCGCACGGCAGTTTGACAAGCGGGCTGAGGCTGGAGCGAAGCCGGGAACTACTATGCGACTGCCAAATGACTGAACTGTCGCCGCAAGCGCGAATGGTCTGGGCATTTGAGGCCGCATACTTTTGCTGCGTCGAAATAGCTGCAGCGCGCGGTGTGAATGTTGCTTGTGAGAAACACCCGAGCAGAGAAATTATCGATGCAGCATCGAGCGCACTCGCCCTGAGCCCCGCTAAAGTGCGTCTGATGCAGGAGTTGCGGGACTGGTGCCAATATGCCGCGCCGATACGTCCGGCGCCACGCATGATGGAGCGTGCGGTCGCGCTCGCGGACGATGTGTATCGGCGAACGGTTGAATTGCTCGCATCCATGCAGAGTGACGGCTGAAATGCACTACCGACACCCTTGGGCTTGTGGCCCATGAAACTGGCGCGAGACGCTGATGGGTCGGTAGTTCTCGCTAATGAATCACCCGCGCGCTCGGCAACGACGTCCCGCTCACACGCGCCGCCATCCAATCTGGGCTGAAGCTGAACGGGTCCACTACCTCGAGGACTTGCGAAGGTGATTCGGGCAGTCTGCGCAACTCGAGATACGCGGGGCCAGTCTGCGTTGTGCCGGGATGCGTTGTTCGCGGCGGCGCGACGCAGCCCGGGGTGCTGTTGCTAGAAAAGAGAGTCTGGCCGCAGCGACGGCAACGTTGGTCTCGAGCGTCGGGACATCGGCGCCGACCGGCGTCAGTCGTAGTGCGGGTCGAGGAACTGACTGGGGAAGGACTGCTCGCTAGCGATGTACACATCGTGCTTTCCTTGTCCGCGCAGAGGCATTGCTGAATGACGCAAAATATTCCCACTTGCCGCTGTCCATCGCAATATTCGACCTCGAAGTTCAAAGCCACGACGAACATGGGCACGCGGTCGGCGCTCGGGCGCTTGCGCATTTTGCTTCGACAGTATCGGGCGGCTTGCGAAGCGCGGCGCGAGAGAGGTTATCCTCGTTGTTTGCCGCGGCGAAGTTGATTTTCGCGGTCAGGAAGGGCGCCGTAACGAGTCCTCGTTGCGCCTTTGTCTCGACCTTGACGCTTCGCTTTTCGTTTGCGGCTGAGTCGCTTACGGGGTGGGCCGCATGGCTCTCAACATGATGCTCTGGCTGTTTGGCTTTGAGCCGTCGGCTCCGGTCAATTGGGGGTGACCCGCTTCAGTGGACGGTTACGTAGTTGAATTGTGCCCGGGTGAGGGTCCTCCCTTTGATGTGACGTTGCGGGTTGTCCACGGCCGGACGGCGGGTCGCCCGTTACGACCATGACGCTGGCCGGCGGTGGGCAACCCGCATGCGGACGAGGTCTGTTTTTTCGCGGCATGCATCCGTTCGTAAATCATCGGCGAGCGATAGCCGATGCCGCTGTGCAGGCGGTGCGGGTTATACCAGCCTTCAATGAAGGAGAACAACGCTTGTCGGGCTTGTTCATGTGTATCGAATCGCGTGCGCGCGAGCAGCTCACATTCAAGCGTGGCGAAGAACGCCTCGCACATGGCGTTATCGAAGCAGTCGCCCACTGTGCCCATGGACGGACGCACGCCTGCTTCGCTGCAACGCCGGCCGAAGGCAAGCGAAGTGTATTGGGCGAATTCAATCGGTCGTTGCAACATCTCGAGATTGGAGGTGTTAAATGGGACGACCACGAGGTTGGGCTGCGCAACAGACGGGGCGGGCATCGATGTCTTCACCGGGCAGGCCAGGTGTCAATCAGTTAGAGACGAAACAAGCATTCTGGAACTGCATTGCCGAGGGAATGGAGAGTGATGCCGCCGCGTTGGCGTGCGGCGTGTCGCAGCCCTTGGGCCCGCGATGGTTTCGCCAGGCTGGAGGCATGCCGCCGATAGATTTGGCGCCGCGCTCGGGTCGCTATTTATCGTTCTCGGAGCGTGAGGAGCTTGCCTTGCTTCGGGCGCAGGACTGCGGGGTTTGCGAGATCGCACGGCGGCTTGGTCGTTCGCCCTCGACCATCTCACGCGAACTGTGCCGCAATGCCGCGACCCGTGGCGGTACGCTGACCTATCGGGCGACGGTCGCGCAGTGGAAAGCCGAGCGAGCGGCAAGGCGGCCCAAGACCAGCAAGCTCGCCGAGAACGAGCGATTACGGGCTTATGTGCAGGACCGACTGGCGAATGCGGTTACCGATGAGAAGGGCCGGCCGATACCGGGACCCAACGTACCGTGGAAGGGAAGACGGCATGGTCGTCGGGCCGACCGGCGTTGGGGCACTTGCTGGAGTCCGGAGCAGATCAGCCGCCGGTTGCGACTTGATTTCCCCGATGATGAGTCTATGCAGATCTCACACGAAGCCATCTATCAAGCACTCTACATTCAGGGCCGTGGTGCATTGCGACGCGAACTCTCTGCGTGTCTGCGTACCGGCCGGGCACTGCGCGTGCCACGGGCCAGAACGCAGCAGCGAGGAAAAAGCTTCATCACCTCCGAGGTGCTGATCAGTGAGCGCCCGGCCGAGGTTGCCGACCGTGCTGTACCTGGGCATTGGGAAGGAGATCTGATCATCGGCCTGAACAGCTCTGCAATTGGCACTTTGGTTGAACGTACGACCCGATTCACAATGCTGCTGCACCTACCGCCCATGCCGGGCCACAATTCTGGCGCTCGGGTGAAGAACGGGCCGGCGTTAGCTGGCCACGGCGCCGAGGCTGTTCGCAATGCCATTGCCGCGAAGATCGCGATGCTGCCCGAGCATTTACGCAAGTCACTAACTTGGGATCAGGGCGCGGAAATGGCCCAGCATGCGCAGCTACAAATCGACACGGGTTTGGCAATCTACTTCTGCGATCCGCGAAGCCCGTGGCAGCGTGGAACTGACGAAAACACCAACGGCCTGTTGCGACAGTACTTCCCCAAAGGCACCGACATCAGTCGATATTCTGAACGCGAACTCGATGCGGTCGCCAACACACTCAACGCCCGACCGCGCAAAGCCCTTCAGTGGAAGACCCCCGCTGAAGCGCTTGAAGAGTTACTATCCACAGCTTAAAAAACAAGTGTTGCAACGACTCCTTGAACCTAAGTTGGCAACCTTGGTCCGAGTGGTGAATCACCCCGTTGGGATGGCGTTGTCCCAGCGCCATGTCCAGGGCCTGCAGCATCAGCGCGGTGCGCAGATGGTCGGCTATCGCCCAGCCCACCACGCGCCGGCTGAACACGTCCAGTACCACCGCAAGGTACAGAAACCCGACGCGGGTCGGTACATAGGTGGCGTCGGCCACCCACAACTGGTTCGGCGCGTCGGCGTTGAAGTGCCGCTGCACCAGGTCCGGCGCTGGCCGCGCATCGGGCTGCCGTTGCGTAGTACTGAACCAGCGACGCCGGCTCACGCCGCGCAGCCCTGCGATGCGCATCAGGCGCGCAACCCGCTTGCGCCCGACGTGGATACCTTGTCCGCTGAGCTCCGCATAAATGCGCGGCATCCCGTAGGTCTCGCGTGAGCGCGTATAGATTGCACGGATGCGTGACAGCAGATCCGCATCGCTACGCGCATGCGCGGACGGTTTGCGCTCGATCCAGGCGTAGAAGCCGCTGGCGGAGACCTCCAGCAGCCGCGCCATGGTGACAATCGGCCAGATGGCCTGATTCGCTTTCATGAACTCGAACCCTTGTCGGGCACGGTCCCGGTCTCCCGGGCGAACCAGGCCGCGGCTTTTGACAATATGTCTCGCTCTAGCTTGAGTTGCCGGTTCTCGCGACGCAGCCGCGTCAGTTCCTCGCGCTCCGCCGTGGTCAGTCCGTCGTGACGCTTACCTGAATCGCGATCGGCCTGTGCGACCCAGTTGTAGATGGTCTGCGCGGTCGGCTCGAACTCCGTCGCGAGTTCCTCAGGCTTACGTCCGGCACGCACCAGTTCAACCATTTGTGCCCGGAATTCCGCCGGGTACGGGGTGCGATGTCTCTGCATGATGGACACCTCCTGTTCCAAAGAATAGGTGTCCACGAAACCGGGTCAACTCCAAATCGCTGCCTGGTCATTGGCGTGGGAGTTGTCGCGTGCATCGTGGTCGCCTTGCTGCTGAATCGCTACATCTGGGCACCGGAACGCATGCGCCCCGCTCACCCGAGCAATCTGTCCGCGGCGCTGCGAGAAAGAAAGAGAACAGATGAAATCGAAATGACGCAGCAAACGGGGCGGAGCGTGAATGTCGCAAGCGTGACTGGCGTGACGAATGTGAAGTCGGTGCCCAGTATCGGCTTGGCCACCGGGCGGACCTGCTCTACCTGTTGGGCTATTTCGTTCTCTTCGTAAGAATGGTGGTCCCATCGGGCCTACCGGAGACGTCGATAGCCCGGGTCGGCGAGCTGGGTGAGTGCGATGCATAAGGTCTTTTTGCCATGGCGAGCTTCATGGTGCTTTGGGCCTGAAGACAGACTACCCTGGACGACATTGACGGCTGCGTGGCGTGGGTGCTCCCGCCTACCAGTCGGAAAGCGGGCCGTCATTGACTCCCGCCCGGGCAGATGGCTCAGCATGTTCCGAAAGATTGCGGTTCAGCGAAAGCAAAATTGCACAGCATGAAGTGGGTCGCACTCCGTGCGGACCGTGAAATTCGATTTCCCCTCCCGCCCCCATCGCAGGCAAGACATGCTCCTGAAGGGCTGTCTCATCAGTTGTAGCCGAGAATCGCCACAGCTGAAATGTCTGACCGGTCGCTGACATTACAGGCCCTGCTGCTCATCGGCGCCTGGAGCAACGTTGCATACGGCGAGTCCCGTCGCTTTTGATTTGCCTGTTTTCCGGACCGAACTCCTGTGGATGACGGGGAAAAGCTCTTGGTCTGATTGAACGTTTTCATGTTGATACCCGTTCGACAATTGACGACCGAATGCAGCGACGTTGCCGCTGAGAAACGTTACGCTCCATATTTCCAGTAAGCTCCGACGCGCCGGCTAATGACAACGGGAATATCACTGATACAGCGCCGGAATTAGCGTTCAACGGTTTGCGTCTCGTGCCGACCCCATGGGAGCGAACCAAGACGCGTGGTTTGCTGGCCCTCTCCGGCAACTCCGGCTAGAGTTATTGGCAAGGGTGAAATTGAGCAGCGCGCATTCTTCAGACTGCACGGCGGTATGAATGACCATTTCTCGCTTCCTGAACGACCCGTGAGGCCCTTTAGTGAAATCGGGAGCGCATAGACATCCGTTTTCAGGGCGAACGCACATCTGGGTAGTCATCGGCTCGCATATGTCAGTCGACCCGTTCGAACGCAGCGTCGTGGGCGGCAGGCGACCCCGGAGTGTCCTAGTCCAGGCAGTTACCTTCTGATGAACATCCTGCTAGTCGGCGATTGCCGCGCTACGACCGATATGCTCGCGGACATCGCCTGTGCGATGGGGCACACCGCGTCCAAGGCGTATTGCGGCTCTGAAGCGTTGACGGCGGCTGGCGAAGAGGGCCGATTCGACCTGATTCTCCTGGACATTGCGCTGCCCGATATGAACGGTTACGAGGTGTGTCTCCGGCTGCGCGCATCCGAAAAATACGCGTCCCGGCGCATCATTTCGCTGAGTGCCGATGCTGACCTCTTCGACCACTATGACATGTCATGTTTTGATGGCTCGCTTTTGAAGCCGCTCGCACTCAGCGAGTTTAAGTCCTTGCTCTCAGACAGAAACAGCGCGCCGGAGTCAGGCTGGCGCGGCTGACCCAGACCTGCCAACAAATTTTCGGGCAAAGCAGGAGCGTGCGCGAGTGCGAGCCCGCTATCGGGCAGGCAAGGCGAGCTGGTGGCGTGCGTATGGTGTCGCGGAGGATGCAGCAATGCTCGGGAAACCGTCAGAATGCGGGGCGGTTTTGCTTGGCAAAAGCCAGCGTCGGAGAGAATAGTCAAATGTTGGCTGTCGCGGACGGGGCTCGCGCGCGGTTGTCAGCGTTGAACGACCTGACGACCTTCGTCCATGCGCTTTTCCGAGTCTGGAGCGTCGCGGGAAGCATGCAGCGGTCAGGATTATTCATGACTTTATAGAGCGTCGACGCTTGCAAGGCGACATTTAGTGTCGCGTAGTGCCTCGGCAATAGGCTGTAAGATGTCGGCGTCAGGGGCGATGTGTATTGCCGATGCCATTCAGGGCGAGTCTGGTCGCGAAACATGGATGTCGGTGGTCGCCACAAGACACAGTACCCGTAACATATGCAACAGATTTTTTTGTCACGCCAGAGGGCCGTTCACGAGCTTCTTCTCAGGAGCCGCGAACTCAAGAATGAAACCATGCCGACAGGTTCAGTGCACTCGGACCGGTCCGACAACGCCGCAATTGCTCACACCGAACAACTCGTGCTTGATGTCAGGGCCGGTCGCCTGCACATATTCGAATTTGTTGAGCGTGATGGTACCGTCTTGCGCGTCTATGTCTCGTGAGGACCAGGACCCCGCCACCCGTCGCTGGATGCTGGGCAATGGCGCAGCGATGCATTATCGTTTTCCCTGCGGTGCGACTTCGGATGCTGCGGATGGCAAGATGCTGCCATCACCGACGAGTCACCGCCGGAGGTCGCCGCTGCTGGACACGACCGCTGCATTGTTCCCATAAAGCGTGAAAACATTGACGCTTGGTTGAATCCAGACGCGTCTGACATGACGGCATTGCACGCGATACTTGATGACAGGGACAGGCCGTTTTATGAGCGCAGGTTGGCGGCCTAACGATGTGAACAATTTCGAACCGGTTCGTGCTCGATAAAAGCGGCTTCTAGTAACATTGCGACGTTGATTAAGCACCGCAGCGAACGAAGCATCGAATAGCAGGCATCGAATGGATATTTTCTACTACTGGCAGAAGCTCGAGCAGAACCTCAAGAACGGTCAAGTCGGCTACTTTGGCTCCAACAATACGAGAATGATTCAACTCGCAGACCGGTTGCCAAAGCGCATTTGGGTATTCAAAACCCCGAAGGGGATGAAAGGGTCTATCCAGTTGGTCGGCTCGCTGGTTGTGAGTGATGAACCACGCGTAGCTGTGGCTACCGACTACCCCAATGTCATTTACTACGACCCGTTCTCGCCTGAATCCGTGATGTTCACGGACTCAGGTACGCAAGAGCGCATCCAGGAGGTCTCTGCCTACTTCCAGTATCGCTTCCACTCCGCGTTCAGTGCCAATTTCAATGGCGATGCCGGGGGTGCAAGCTATGGAATCGAATGTCGTCCGCGGGTTTGAAGCGCTGGTTTCTGATTGGAGCACATGCCAGATGCTGGAGCGCGTCAAGGACCGCCGGAAGGTTCAGCCCATCAATCCGTTTGCGAAGCAATCAACTTGACGTCACGGAACGGCTTTCGTTGTATTTGGGCAGGCATAGAAGCAAAAAAGCCCCTCAGACTTCCGTCGCGAGGGGCTTCCTTTCCAGCGGTCCGGCTTAGAGAGCGGCGTCCTTCAGCTTCTTCAGCGGGCGTACTTTCAGACGCACCGACGCGGGCTTCGCGGCAAACCACTTGTCTTCACCCGTGAACGGGTCCTTGCCGAAGCGCTTCTTCTTTGCCGGCACATCCTGCGCAACAACCTTCAGCAGACCCGGCAGCGTAAACTCCTTCGCGCCCTTCTTGTGAATCGACGCGAGCACCGTTTCTTCCAATGCGGCCATCAATGCCTTCGCCGCTTTCGGCTCGACACCTGCGCGCTCGGCAAGATGAATAGTGAGCGAAGACTTCGTGAACGAATCCTTGATGGGCTTCAGCGGCGTCGCAGCGACCGCCTTCTTCGTGACAGGGGCCGCAGCCTTCTTCACCGTCGGTGCCTTCGCCGTTTTCGCGACCGGGGTCACCGCTTTCTTCGCAGCCGGCTTTGCTGCAGCTTTCGTTGCACTCGTTGTTGCCATAAATTCCTCGTCATTGGTCGAAGGTTGGCCCGAGACCTTTGTCTTTGCGTAGTCACCGACAATGCGCAAAGGCCTAAATCCTCAGGCTGGCGCTAGCGTAGCAACCCGGACTTGAATCTGCAACGGGCGAGCCCCTAAAACAAGGGGTTTGGCACCGCGGGAACGAAAAAACGACGACCTGTACCCCTCCGGAGAAGGCTGCGTTTACGAAACGGCTATGCGAACGGGTTTGAAGCAAGGGTAAGAGGAGCAAAAAGACCGCTCGAAGTTCTTGATTGCAGGTACTGCTGAAGCGACTGGGGCGACGACCGCGGCTCCTTCGAGCAAAGCAAAGACTGCGGCCAAAAAGGCTTCAAGGTCGGTTGCTGCGACTGCGGGCAAGGGGCAGCCGAAGGGTCCGCAGCCGGCGCTCTATCTGGACCCCAAGTCGGGCGCGACCTGGAGTGGGCGTGGACGAGCTCCGGAGTGGCTGGCTGGTGCTAGGGAGCGGTCGAGGTTTTTGATTGACGGAACAGCTATTCCGTTGAGATAGAACGAGAGGGCAATGGGCTGTTCAGCCGTAGCTATCAACCCATGCGCGTGCCCACGCAAGCCCTGCGAGTTGAGCCTCTTCTTCGGTCTCAAAGGTGCGAAGAACGCCCGACGCTTCAACAAGCCTTCTGTTCTGCGTTATTGTCCCGCTGGCTGCATATCTCTCCGGCCGCAAGATTTCATCTTGTTGGAGAATGGCGTGGCCAAAGATTGCATAGCCGCGATAATTCTCAGCTTCCATTTATTGCCTGTACATCAAAGATACGCGTGCCTGCTCGTCGCGTGGCGCATGGTTGATGAATGGGTGGGAAAGCGGTACGCCACTCCCGCGCTTGTGGGCAAAGCCACGACGGTTTTCATCTGTCGGCGCGATGAGGAGCTGGATGTCGCGCCGCTGTTTAGAGAGGACGATGTCCAACTTGTCCGACTGGACCTCGTAGTGAAAGACGCCTATGTGTACGCAAGCATCGTGCGACCCGACTACCCGCGAGAGGACGCTGAGTCCGTGCGTGTTGACGCGGCGACGACATAACCACGATTGTCCACAAGCTTCTTGAGTCCATGCTGGACGCCAATGAACGTAACTGACGAACTTCCCGCACGACGTCGCCCGGCTCCGTAGTTGAGTTCAACCCAAGATGCCCCTGCGGTTTATCGACGGCCGACTGGTGGTTGGCCAGGCGGAAGACGAGAGGCGCGAGCGCTGGGAAGTCTATGCGAGGACTTCGCGCAGCAGCTGGTCGCTGTAGCGAATAAAGATGCCGGTACTTTTCGACCACTCAGCTAGCCGGAACATCCTGTAGAGATTCACCGGACGCGTTGGCGCGCCTGTCTTTCGCGCCGAATGCGGCGAGGCCGGCGTTGCAATCCGCCTCGATAAAGGAAAGCCCATGCAGTCAGAGCCACGGAAACTGGGATTTTTTCCTAGAAGGTGCGGTTGTCCCTGAAGATGCGCGGGTGAAGGCCCGCCCAGCAGCGAGATTCGAAATGAAAGCAGCTAAAAAATACATTGTAAGCACCAAGGGGTAGGGGTTGTCCCTACGCAGTAGGGTTCACCCTACTATAGCAACTTGTTCGCTGCTCTGCATTTGCCGCGCGCAGAAGCTTGTTTGTGTCGAGCTGTGCCCGTTTATGCGGGAGGCGGCGCGCCGACTGAAGCTCGCTTTTCAGCCGATGAATGCGCGGAATTGGGGCACTCCATTGCCGGACAGCGCCGCAATCTGCACGTGCCTTCCAGCAAAATCATCGGCAACTCATCGAAATTGCCTACGAGCCAGAGCCAGAGCGACCCGCTGACGAATCGAGGAACGAGCACCGTTTCCCCAGTGTGTGCCCCGCCTCAACGAATACTGATGAATGGCCGACGTTTCGCGACCGTTCCCGGCGGCCGCGACCTGATGCGCATGAACCCCGCGCCGCTAGGCATCCTGTTTTTCTGAAGTAAGCTAACTGTAGTAAAGGCGCGCCGCATGTTGCGTCGCATCAGACCCCGGAGCTGGTTATGAAAACGCTGGATGCAACGTCGCGCGCGGGCGGCGTCGTTGCGGTGGTGGTCCTGTCCGCAGCTTTGTCCGGTTGCTACTACGTGTCCTACGGCTACGTTCCGTACGGCGAAGTGCCGGCGGCAGCGCCGCAGCAGCAATATCCTTTCTCGATGACCGACGCAGCCGCGACCGGTGCGGCCGCGTCAGATGTAACTGCATCGACGAACACCTATACCGCACCAGCCGCGCCCGTCTTCGTCGCGCCCGCGTATTACCCTGTCGCCTATCCGTACTACGGCTGGCCCGCATGGCAGGGACCTTCGGTGTCGCTGGGCTTCGGCTATTGGGGCGGCTGCTGTTACGGCGGTGGCCGACACGGCTACTGGGGCCACCGCGGCTATTGGGGCCACGGATATCGGGGCGGTTGGGGCGGTCATGGCGGCTGGGGTGGCCACGGATACCCAGGGCGTGGTATGGGCGGCGGCGGCCATTACCGGGGCGGTGGCGGAGGCCACGGGCATTCGCATTGACCTCCAGGATTGATGCGCTCGTGTTCAACAGTTCCCCGACAGCTTGAACCTGTGGGTGAACTGACGCAGGACACCAACGCGGGACAGCGGCGTCGCGTAACGTGCAACTGGGTGCCAATTAATTGCTGTCGCCGGAATAGGATGCTGTTGGACATTCTTGGCCTCGCGCGCATTTTCACATGCATGACGTGATGTGGCCATCCAGCTGCATAAAGAGAATCCGCCAGCCGAGAGGCTGGCTCTCCAGCCGAAGGCAACGCCGTGGAAAGTAGAGGCGCAGACCCAGCTGGGATGCGTCTGCGTTTCAGCTTTTTCGCCTGAGAAGCAGGTCAGCTACTCTTGCTCGGGCTGCAATCTCCCGGATGCCCCGTCGAGTGGACCGTCTAAAGATAGGACCGTGACTGCGGCCCTATCCGCAAATGAGCGGCGCCTCGCGCGCTCTAAGCCTTGGCCACCGGCTTGCCGGCTTTGTCGATGACGTTCACAGCCTCCTTCGCCGCAGCCCTGGCCTGCCCATGCAATGCGTTAGCTGCGTCCCACATTGCCCCGAAGCCCTTCGACCAGAAGGCGGTAATCGCTTCGTTTCCCGCCTGCGGGTTTTTGGCGAGATTATCGATAATTACTCGAGTCTCACGAACGTACTCGCTGGCCAGCTTTTCACTTGACGCGAGCAGTTGACTTCGCGTCTCTGTGGCAATTTCATTCAGATGTTGCCAGTAGGCTTGCGCCTTCTTCGTGGTCGCTTGCGATTGCCGGGACTGCAGTTCGAAGAATGACTGAGGGTCCTTGGTAGAAAGAGCAGCGGCCTCCGCCACGACGGCCTCATTCTCCAGAATCGAAGCTTTGGCCGCCTGCAGGTTCAATGCGACGAGCTTTTCGTAGACCTCGAAAGCCGTATTAAAAAATCCATAAAGGACCTCGCCGCCGACCTTTTGTGCTGCAGCTATCTGTTCGGGGACTTGCGTGTTCATCGGTTTTAACTCCAGGGTTGAAAAGCCGCTATCGACTGATTCGGTCGGTTTTGAGGCGCGCCCCGACCCTCGGCTGGAATACGTGCACCATTATTCGGAAGTGACCTAAGACTGCGGGGCCGCAGCGCGCACCGTTGCGGCCCTGCCGTACGCAAGAAGGCAGGTATCGAGGGCAAGCTTTACATTGAACACTGAACGGCTACGCACGCCTTCGCGGCCACGAAACTCTGCGGTCCCGTCAGCACCTACGACAATCACCTCCTCTGCTCCGCTGCACAGGTAGGCGTGAGTCCGGCTGTCGAGAGTGGCCGCGCAGACGGCATTGCCGAACAGCACCTCCACGCACAGGTCTGGGGCGAAGGCAAGGGGATTGGTTGCTTGCTCCGCATCGTCGTCGGGCCACTTCTCATCCGGCATCCAGATGACATCGGGGACACGAACACCAAAAGACCGGGTGACAACGGGGAGGTGCAACGCCACGCGAGGACCCAACTGGGCGGCGAGCTGACAAAACACATCGGTTTTCAATATCTGATGCCAGGGGTCTTCGTCACGAACAAAAACGTCGCCGGCCGCGCTGAGTTCATATAAGGCGTCAGCGGGCTTACCCCGGACCCCTAACGTGCGCCAGATTGCGAGGAGCGAGTCTTGTTGCAGAACGTGGGCTTTCATGGCGCGGTCCTGACGGAAAATCAATTTCAGTGCGCAGGCGCGCGGAGAGCGCGGATGAATCAAGCGTCGCGGAGTGGGGCAAGAAGTGAGCGTGTTCTCAAAGCGGCTGGATATTTGCGGCTTGCTTGCCCTTGGGACCCTGCTTCACCTCGAAGCTCACTTTCTGCTTTTCCTGCAGCGATTTGGAGCCGCTGCCCTGGACCTCAGAAAAATGCGCGAACAGGTCTTCTCCGCCATCGTCTGGCGCGATAAAACCAAAGCCCTTTGCATCGTTGAACCACTTCACTGTACCCGTCTGCATCATCTGGTTCCAAAGAAGTTAAAGAAAGTCACCCGGCAGAACAAATTTTTTGAGATGCGCTGCAGGCGCTGCTGCGCGCTTGCGGACGCCTATGAGAAAAGCTATTGGTGATTCCAGAGAAAGATGTCACTTAGGTGTGCGAATGGACGTTTGGTTTTCAAAGCATACCCGATGTGATGATTCTGTTCCACCGGAAAGCACGCGGCCGCGCCATTTGCTCTTGTCACGTAAGTCAGCCATTTTGAGGTGTGCCCATCAGATACGCGCTTTGTCGATGGAGCATTCTCAGGCAGCCTTCATTCGATACTAGGAATCTGTGGGCGCGCTGGCTAGCCGGTCAAGCAATCGCTGTAACCGTTCCTGTTGCGTTTGCATCCGCCCCGGGGTCGCACATGCCTGAAGGACCCGACCACGCCAGTAAGCCTGAGCGAACAATGAATCTGCACCCTCAGCGCACAGGACATGCTCAAGATGCGTGATTGCAGTGTCAAGGTTCTGAGGCGTGTACGGGCTCACCCAAGCGCCTGCTTTATCGGCGGTTTTCACTGTGTTCTCCCAGTTTATTTAGGTCTTTCTGCTAACGGCGCATCTCCAGCGAGTATGTCCTGCTGGAAGCTGCCAAGGTTATTTGTCAGATGTTTAGAATTTCTTTCTAAACGTAATACAAGATACAGCAAACAGAATTGCTGAATCCCCAGGGTTTACCCACCAGGCAAACGTTCGCCACTATTTGTTAGTTCTACGGACACATTCATATGACGTACAAAGCCGTGGCAGTCTCGCAAAATGGGAGCCCGCGGTAACCTGGCTTCGACCGATTCGCCCTAGACGTCAGTTTGGGTGTCGGCATCGCAACGCGGACCCCGGAATGCGGCTGCCATCCAGTTTCTTAATCGCTGACGTGTCGCAGGGACGTGACAGTTCATCGAGATACCCGGGGTAGCACTGGGACGGTTATTGACGCCTTTGGGGGAGACCCATTCGGGGAAGCTCGAACAGGCGCTGTCATGCACTCTGGCGGACCCTGAGGGTTTCAATTCGCCTGCGCGTTGGGCGCAGTTGCCGGCGGTAAAACGGGGGGCACGGGGTTTAATGAGGTGCAACGATTTGCTGCGAATTATTTATTGTTTGACGCCATTGCGCTGGCGGGGGAATAGTGAGTTGCCCAAAGCACACCCTATGTCGTGCTCTCGCATGGGTTGATGAGAACGTTCGACATGGCGTCATGAGGCGGTCATTGCGAACGCGTAACTTTATTCGACGCTGCGAACCAGTCGGCACCGGGTTGCATAAAAATATAGTCTGAGAGACGTCAAGCAAGATGAATCGGCATACCCAAAGTATTGGTCACCTTGAGCGTAGCGCCGAGGACAACCGCCTCAGGCGCGCCCTCGCCGCACGCCTCGACAGGGCACTCAAACGGGCCGGCGTCAGTTCTGCACGCGCAGCCCGGTGGCTGGGCGTGACTGAATACGACGTGCAATACTGGCGGCGCGGAATCACCGTCCCGCCGCTGAACGCCTGTATGAAGGCGGCTGCGGGCACCGTGCTTCGGGAGTTTATAGAGCGTGGTCGCCTGCCAGAGCAGACAGTCAGCGCACCGACCAGACCTGTGTCTACTCGCAAGCCCGCCGCCCAAAAGTGGCGAAGTAGCCAATCGGGGAAGGCTGGCGAGTGTGAAACGGGTGGAGCTGCGTGAATGACGTCGAACAGCGCAGCGGAGGAGGGCCTCGTCGGATTGTCCGAGACCACTGCCTTGCAGTAGGGGCTAGAACGGACAAACGCTCATTGACCTGCGAGAGGAGCCGTCGTATAAAAAACGCGCAAGGGGCGTCATGCGATGTCCCACCAATTAATAAGGAATGGGCATGGCAACCGGTACTGTGAAGTGGTTTAACGATGCGAAGGGCTTTGGCTTCATCACGCCTGATGATGGTGGCGAAGACCTGTTTGCTCATTTTTCTGAAGTGAAAGCGGCGGGCTTCAAGTCACTTCAGGAGGGGCAAAAGGTGAGCTTCGAGGTCAAGCAGGGACCAAAGGGCAAACAGGCATCCAACATTCAACCAATCTGACGCGTCAGCGCGCGGCCTGTCGCCGAAAGAATGGTCCGACTCGGTCGGCAATCCTGCTTTCAGCTACGAGCCGTTTGTGAGCGTGCGCGCGAAATTCACCGGCATTCGTACGCGCAGGCCGGCCTCGCGGTAACACCGGCTGTGGTGGTTAACGCTTTCCCCCAGAATGCCCATGAGGATGAGGAACCCCAAATAGACGGGCTGTCACATTACACGCACTGGTAAAGGTCGCTCGATGGAGGCACCGTTTATGACGGCAGCCGTTTCGACGCTTCATCGGGCTATCAACTCACGGGCTAGCACGTGTTCGGCAGACGACGTCTGCATGCCGCAGACCTTCTTATCGAGAAGCCGAGCCGACTACCAGTAGCCTTAACCGCATTGGATTACTTCGTCGTTGACCAGCAGGCATTCAAGTATGAGACTCACTGGCCCGCACCTGGTTGACGTGAAGAGCTGAGACCTGCGTCTTCCTAAAACGTCATGCTGTGTAGAGCAAGCAACGGAGCCTTACATGCGCGATTTCTCAAGCATCGAATTGTCGTCTCCCTTCCTTTCCCGGCCGAGGCTGGGCTTCCTCGCGCGCGACGTCAAAAGTCCCAGCGCAGCGCTCGTTTATTGGCTAGGTGTGACGAAACCATCACACGAAGCAAGCTTTTTCGACGCGGCGCGCAAGTTCGGTCCTCTGATGCAGATGGTGCTGCCTGACGAACGCCCCGGCGTCTTCGTGAAGCGCGACGCCGTTCACACCGTGCAAGATTGTGGGGTTGTGAAGCGACTGGTTTTCAAGGACCAGTCGTCGCTCGATGTTCGATACGCTGGACCGTGCAGCGACCTCTACAACGAATGAACGTCGCGTCACGCCCACCAGTCGTCTGGCAGGGCTCATCCAGCAGCAGCGCGCGGGCTGACCTGTTCAGGCGCCGCCCAATAACGTCGAGGGTGACTGCCCACTGCGGTGCCTCGCTTTTTCGATGAAGGGCAACGGGCACTCATGCTACCTGATTCAGTTTTCCGTGAAGTACTGCTGCGAATGGTTGTCGCAGTGCTTGCTGGTTGCGTCGTTGGCGTGGACCGCAATCTGCGTGGCAAACCTACCGGTGTGAAAACGCTGGGTCTGGTTGCGCTCGGTGCCTGCCTCGTAACCATGGCCGGCGCAGGCTTTGCCCTAAGCGGAGTGGGGGTTGATGCAAATGCCTCGCGCGCCATTCAGGGCATCGTGACTGGAGTTGGATTTCTGGGTGCCGGGGTCATCGTTCAGAACGGCGGGGATGAAAAAGTTCGCGGGCTTACGACTGCGGCGTCCATATGGGTAACAGCAGCTCTGGGGATTGTCTGCGGTGTGGGTGCATGGTCTGTCGCCCTCATAGCTACCTTGCTTCTGGTCCTTCTGCTGGTTTTAGGTCGTCCCTTGGAGCGTGCACTACACCGGCGGTGGTTGAAAATGCCACAGGAGGACCGCGATTCCATTACGAGACATGAGGAATAGTCCCGCAGACTTCCCGGCCGGAGCCGTTCCTCCGGCTTCGTGTCCGTCCGCTTGTAACGTGATTGCAAGCATTTCTATAGTCGATGGCATGGCTAGGGCCATCGCTCCTACCTTTGCCGGTCACGCCCGTAGCCAACCGGTCGAGAGTGACGTCAGAATCGCGGGAGCAGCGGCAGTCGATGCCCCGTGCTTCGCGATAGCGCCATCTCCTGGGTTGCGAGCGACAAAGCGGGGTTCGCTACCGGTGCAGACTTTTCGCGGAATGGTGGCTTGCACATGGGTTTGGCATCGAACCCGACGGGGAAAAGCGCGCTCGAAATCTCGTGGCTCTGGCGCTCACAACGTGGCGCTGGAGCATCTGCATGATGGGCGAGAGCGAAGACATTGCACGAGGGCGCCATGCATCGGACATACGGTTAAAGAGATTTCACCATTGAGGTGGGGATGGAGTCCGTCGGCGGAATTCCTCGAGCAAGAGGTCTTTCGGTGCCGGTCGGATACGTCGCCGTCGTCCACATTTTCCAACGCACCGGTTCCGCAACGATTCAGCCGTCGCGCTTCGGTCGGGACAATGGCTGTCCGTTCGCTACCGAAGCCGAAACCCTGATGCGCGGCTACGGCGCCGCTCAGCGCATCATCGACGACATTATAGTCACGCCACATCAAGGCTAACGCGTTAAGAGCGCGTTCCCTTTGCCTCGACCTGTGTAATGCCGTGGCGGTAGGGGCAGGCGGTCTGATTCCCTCGTTTATGGGATTTGCGAAGCAGGGGGCGGGTCAATCTGCGGCCCATCGCCAGAAGGTGGGAACACGTGCCAGCACCCGTCGTCATGTCTAAAGAAAAATAGCCTCGCGGCATACCGGTGTGAACAATTTCGAACCGGTTCCTGCTCGATAAAAGCGGCTTCTAGTAACATGGCGGCGTTGATTAAGCACCGCAGTGAACCAGGCATCGAATGGACATTTTCTACTACTGGCAGAAGCTTGACCAGAACCTCAAGAACGGCCAAGTCGGCTACTTTGGCTCCAACAATACGAGAGTCATTCAACTCGCAGAGCGGTTGCCCAAGCGCATTTGGGTATTCAAAACCCCGAAGGGGATGAAAGGGTCTATCCAGCTGGTCGGCTCGCTGCTTGTGAGCGATGAACCACGCGTAGCTGTGGCTACCGACTACCCCAATGTCATTTACTACGACCCGTTCTCGCCTGAATCCGTGATGTTCACGGATTCAGATACGCAAGAGCGCATCCAGGAGGTCTCTGCCTATTTCCAGTATCGCTTCCACTCTGCGTTCAGTGCCAATTTCAATGGCGATGCCGGGTGCAAGCTATGGAATCGAATGTCGTCCGCGGGTTTGAAGCGCTGGTTTCTGATTGGAGCACATGCCAGATGCTGGAGCGCGCCAAGGACCGCCGGAAGGTTCAGCCCATCAATCCGTTTGCGAAGACTTGACGCCACGGAACGGCTTCCGTTGCATGTGGGCAATGAGCCAAGCCGTCGAGTTGACATCAATTGTAGAAACCGGTTGGGTAACTGAATGGTAGATTTCTACATGAGGAAGGTCGTAGATGCCGCCGCCCTCACGTTCGTTGCAGATATCGCAGCTGGAGCGTCGAACTGGACAGCGGTCGTCCACTTTTTGCTGTAGATGAGGTGCAGCGCCGGTTGGGCGTGCCCTCCCCGCGGACGCGTTGCGTCACGCGCCTCTAGGTCCGCTGCATCGGGTTGATTGGCAGCTGCAGTGTGGCCAGTGAATCTCACAAGGCGGTGCGCTTCGTCATATTGTCCGCCGGTAGCATCCCCGGCAAGGCCTCTACAAAGAAATCTGCTTGCAGCGCAGCTCCAACCTGCACGTCGTACTGGGCAAAGTCGCGCACACCGGCTGCTAGCAGGACTTCGTCGTCGAGAAAGAAGTTTCCCGAACACTCTTCGGCGGGGCGCGTCAGGATATAGTGGGCCGCGTCGGCGACTAGCCTCTTCGGCGACATGCATGCATACGGCGAGGAAGGCGTGCGCTTTGCCAGCGCGACTTTGCGACGAACTCTTTCAATGCCGCGAGCGCCGCCCGGCATTCTGTCGCCCTGTTTCCGAACACCTCCGAGACACCTATGGCGAGGTATCTCCGACTTTCACCATGCTTTCTTCAATTCGGGCAAGGACTTGGTCACTGCTCTTGGCAGAAAGTTGTCCGGAGGGTTCCGGCTTTTTTCCGAAAATGTGTTTTCCGATTTGCGCGAGCAAATTCCAGCCTCGTGGGACCTACAATAAGCAGGTTTATGTTTTAAAAGGCTTGCGTAAGTTATTCGCGAAAATCTTTCGAATTCTAGTCGTTTGGAAAGTGAAAATGAAACGAGGCGTAAAGGCAGCTGTTCTTATGATGTTTCTGCTTGGTAGTGTGTCTGCAATGGCTGATACCAAACTGACTGCGGAGGAATGTAACGATTATCCGTTCAAGCCGGTCGTCGGTGAGATAACCCACGCCCAGTTGATGCAGGAGCTGGCGGAGCTGGAATCCGTTGGATACGACCCCCACAGAATCGATTACTACTATCCCAATAACCTGCAGGCAGCACAGGGGCGATTGCATGCGAAGTATGTTGCGGACTGCGCACCGGCGATGGGTCGAGGGAGCTGACGCCGCCTGAATTTCTTCGCACTGGATGAAAGCCGGGCAGTTCCCGGATGCCCGATTCCAGCTCTGGATAGCTCCCGGCGGTGCGATGAGGAAGGCGAGACACTGCTGAGACGCGAAATGCGGAATAGCGCCTAGGGTAAATTGAAGGATGGCAGAAGACTTCAATCCTCAAAGTACCTACGATGCGGTCGGAGGACATCTTTGGGGATAATCTCGCCGAAGTGATTTCGGCTACCTGTCAGTCGTTCGGCGAAGAGTTACGTTCTACGCCTTTGGCGAGCACGTTCGAATGCAACGCTTTGGCAAGTGCGCTAAAGCTTGAGTGAGCAGCCAGGCGTCTACTTCGACATAGTCCGCGAGGAGCTTGTAAATTACTTTCCGCGCTAATGGGGTACCGCTAGATGTCGGCAAGATTGGAGTGACGGTCACTAAGCCGTGCCGCGCGACTTTAAGCACGTGCATCGAGCCGCTAGCCAGTCCACAGGTAGCGTGTGTTACTGCGACTCAAGGGCGTCATCGCGCGCTTGGGCAATCTCGACCGGGTGCTGGTCGTGGTACACGTCGAACAACTGTGAGCAGAGCTGTGCAAGCGAAGCGAGGTCTACGGCCTGGTCTGCATGCTCGACCTCGCCCGCGCTTAGTACATCGTCGAGAACTGGCGCGAGACGGCGTAGTCGCGCAAAGATGGCGGACTCCAGTTTCATGTTGAACCTCCTCTAGCGGACATGGGAGCGCACCTGAGCCGGCCAACCTCAAGTCTCTGCAAACGCCTCAGTGGTCCGAGTCTCCCAATCGCGGACTTTCAGGTTTGACCGAAAGCTGACGCGCCGGTTACGGATTCTGTAATCCGCGTCTCATTGCAAACCAGCCTTGCCTTGTGGCGGGGTTGCATGCGGGTCTGTGCGAAAACGAAGAAGCAGGCGCAATACATATGCGGTAAAACCAAAAACGGTTCGCCCGTCGCGGGTCAAACCGTTTTTCACCTAGGCCAGCCTTGACGGCGCGAAAGGCTTAGTCATGCGAGCGGTAGTCATGGTGAGGCTGAGCATGGTGCGGCTGAGGATGGTGCGGCTGAGGATGGTGCCGCACAGGGGCGTGCCGGCTATCTTGATGCATATCGGCGAACGACACGGCGGGGGCAGCGAACGCGGCTACGATGAGGACGGCAAGAGTCTTCTTGAAAACGGGTTTCATGTAAATCCAGGTGGAAGTTAGGGAGTGTCAGACCAGAAGAGCGATGCAATGCCTCGAATCACTGCGATGCGAATACATTTTAACGTATGACCGATTTCGCATCGGCGAACCGCTATGTAGCGTGCGCGACGGCAAGCAGCCTTGCAATGGGCCTGCATCCCATCGTCAAAACATTTTTCCGCAGCTAATGCCTAACGCTGACTGACTCTATTTCTTTATTGCATCGACCGTGCAGCTCACAAACAACGCGAGAGCCGGCCCCATGTTCGCGAGGGACACCGAGGCGGTCTCCACTGTTGCTTCAGTCATGAAAGGCGGTTTGCGCGCGCTGTCATAGCGCGCGTACGCATCGTACATCGCGGTTATTTGTTCCACTGCGAGCAGTGCGAAGGTCGCGCTTTTCGCCCGATGAGCCTCCAAGCTTTCTCCTGGCGGCACCACGTCAATCGCTTTCAGCGACTGCACGAGGGCGTTGAGTGAGGTATGCAACTGCCACGCGCTGAAAGCTGGCCGTGAAGCGAGTAGCGAAAAGCGACTGGGATTCGGAGACAGTCTAAATGCGGAATTCTCTGCAGCCAGATAGACCTCTTCTGCGGCAGAAACGGGCTCGATATGGGCGTCGATGAATTCTGCTGTATTGATGCTCTGTGGGACCGCATCGCGCCGGAACGCAGCACACGTCTTTTCGTCCATGGCGCCAAAGTCGTATGTCGCCGCTGTTGCAGGCGTCGCACCGACACTACGGGCAGACAGAAGTACCAACAGGGCTGCGGCCGCCGCAAGTCGTCGCATGTCGCTCATCATCGCTCGCAGTAAAATTCAATCGCGCGCTTCGAAGCGCGGTTGGTGCTCATGGCATTGGGCGCTTCGAAGATAAGGCGCGGTCAGCGGGATGCTCTCAGTTGCCTCGAATGTCGCCAAAGGAATGGCGCCAATTGCCGCGGCCAGCATCTGGAGCTTCACGGATTGCTATGTGGCTGTCGATTGGACGGTGTTTCTCGTCTCGTTGCTGTCGGCAATTGCGTTCTTTGTGGCTGTTCGGGTTAGTCGTTACGCGACAACTGGAGCCGCCTGACGTCGCTTCCAAAATCATTAAGGACAACACTGACTGTGAAGATACGTGCCGCCCGAAGTGACGACCTTGACGCCATCAAAGGGTTGCGAAGAAGCACTTCACGCACGTCGGCGTTGCCGAAGTGCATCTGTGGCAGTCACATATCGGCTCGGTGACGCTCGACCCGACATACGGCTTCTACCTCCTCAACTACACGCCGGGGTTCGCGCCGGTAGCGGCATTGAGCCGTCGCCGTTGCAGATGCCGCTGTCGGGAAATGAAGCGCTTTGAAACCTGCGCTCCACCTCGCCTGCGAGGATGACGCTCTCCGCGTTCGCGGGGCGCCTCTCGCGGAGACTCCTTGGATGGAAGACCGCATCGCCCTTCTTAACTGAGAGCCCGGTCAGTGCGCACACGGCATCGCGTCGCGCGAGCACGCGGGTCCACGTCTGGTAGCCATATCGGCCGCCGGTAGGGTCCTGCCATGCGACGATAATCATTCTGTCGTTCATGACCTCGATGACCTGGACTGTTGGCACGGCCCGGTCCTCGGGGTCGTCCGCGCGCGGGTTTGCCTCGGCCCAATCGCGCTCGAGCACAGCAGCGCTGTCAGCAGCATTATGCCCGTAGAGCTTTGCCAACCAGCAATCCAGTTCACGAACTTTCGTCATGGCGCACCTCCGAAGGAGCGACTTCCAGTCACTTTGTGCCCGGCCATCCGGGCGAACGTGAAAAACTTCCTGTTCGAAGGTTTCGCAATGTATTCGACATCGCCTACGCGTCCCATTCCGGCGCGAACGGCGGAGTGACGAAGCGGTGGTTCTTCGGCAACACCGCAATAGCGTGCCGGTCATCATCGTCGAGTTTCACCGCCAGCGCGTCGAGATTGGATTTCTGACTTTCGCGGCGTTGAGCCTTGGGAATGACGGCCACCCCGTCCTGTTCCAGAAGCCACGCAAGAGCAACCTGGGCAGCGCTCACGCCATGCTTGACACCGATTCCCTGAAGTACGCGGTCGCTTGCTGCACGGCCTTGTGCAAGCGGGGCATAGGCGACGAGCGGAATGCCTTTCTCGCGCAGGTAGCTCAGCATTTTCGACTGGTCCAGAAACGCGTGGTATTCAATCTGATGGCAGGCGATGGGTGCGCCGATTTCCTCGATGGCTGTTCGCAGCATCGTCACGTTGAAATTGCACACACCGATTGAGCGAACCGTGCCGTTCTGCAGGAAGCCTTGCATTGTCTCCATGACGGCGCCGAGGTCCATGTCACGCGACGGCCAATGCACCATGTACAGGTCGACATAGTCGACACCGAGCTTCCCAAGGCTGGCGTCCAGTGCGCGACGGAGGGACTCCGGCTTGAGGTTCTCGTGCCATACCTTGGTCGTCAGATGCAGTTGCTTGCGCGCAAGACCCGAGGCAGCAATTGCGGCGCCTACAGCTTCCTCGTTCTGATACATCTCGGCAGTGTCGATGTGTCGATAACCGAGCTCCAACGCGCTCTCAACGACCGGTTGGCAATCTCCACCGGGCATACGGTACGTGCCGAATCCGAGCCGCGGCAGTTCAATGCCCTGTGTCTTCAAAGCTTCCATTGATGCTCTCCCAAGCTGGTTCAGGTCTGCAGCGCAAGTCGCCGCAGCATTCAGGAGGACAATTTCTCATTTTTTGATTGTTGAATAAAGTACGTGCTGTTCAAATCACTCGTGACTAAACTATCTGAATGACACGCGCCTCGGAGAGGGGATGTCGGCTGTTTTCTGGTATCACCGTACTCGCCGCAGTCGCGGAGAGTGGCAGTTTCGTGCGCGCGGCAGACGCTCTCGGATTGTCGCCATCGGGCGTTAGCCGCGCTGTTTCACGCCTCGAGAAGCGGGTAGGCGTGCGGCTGCTTGACCGTACGACACGCTCGCAGACGCTGACCGACGAAGGGAGGCGTCTATATGACGCAGTTGGTCCGCATCTGACAGGTATTGAAGAGGCGGCTTCAGCAGCGTCGGGTTCAGCGAACGTTGTGCAGGGAAAGCTTCGTGTTAACGTCGACCCGTTCTTTTCAAGGACGGTGCTGGCGTCAGGATTGCCAGCGTTTTTGGCACAGCATCCTGACCTTTCGCTCGAACTCATCATGCGCGACGACGTTGGCGACCTCGTGGCAGATGGATTTGACCTCGCCGTGCGCTTTGGACCCCCGCCAATGGGAACACTGATTGCATGCAAGCTCCTCGAGACGCGCATCATTACGGTCGCGTCTCCGCGGTATGTGGCTGAGCACGGGAAGCCAGGAATTCCGGAGGAGGTGAGCAAACATCAGCGAATCATGTTTTATAACCCGGTGACGGCCAGGCCCTTTGAGTGGGAATTCCATCGGGGTAAGAAGGTCGCGGAGATACCCGCAGAGGGGCGACTCCTCGTGTCGGACGTGGAAACCATGCTCGGTGCGTGTATCGCCGGCGCTGGCATCGCGCAGGTGATGGAGATTGGCGTCGAGCAGATGATGCGCGACGGCTTGCTCGTGGATATCTTCCGGGACTGGTCGGACGAAAGATTTCCGCTGTATGCGCTCTTTCCGTCCCGGCGCCATCGAGCTGCGAAAGTTGAGGCATTCATCAATTTTTGCATCGAGTCATTATCGGCAGCCACGACCGTTACGCACCGTCGTCAGATGAGCCTCCGGGGCGAACGGCGGCAACGTAAAGGCTAAGGCGCCCATGTCGCGACCAGGCCAAGATATCAAAATCGTATACGGAGCAACTGGTAATGCCGCAAGATTTGATACGGCTCGCTGGCACCACTTCCACCGCTGACTCGCTCTTCGCACAGCTCAAGGCACGCGTTCTCCTTCTCGCCGCCTTTGTCGGCTCCATGTGGGTGGTCTTTCTTTTGTCCGCTGCGCTGCCGTTCCTGCAATTAAATCGGCATGGGGTGGTGCCGCGCACGCTCAGCGGGCTGCAGGGTATTCTGCTCGCCCCATGGCTGCACGCAAGCCTGATGCACCTGGTAGCCAACACGGGTGGACTACTCATTCTGGGCTGGCTGTGCATGTGGCCGCGCATCGCGAACTTTTGGCAGGCGACAATCGGTGCGATGCTTGGTGCAGGATTGTGCGCCTGGCTGCTCGGCACTCCTTACACAGTACACATCGGCGCGAGCGGGCTGGTGTTCGGTTACGCTGGCTACCTGGTCGCGCGAGGCTATTACACGCGGCACATTCTCGCGATGCTAGTGGCGCTATTCGTAGCTGCGAGTTACGGGCTAACCATGCTCTTCGGCCTGATGCCAATATACCCAGGCGTGTCTTGGCAAAGCCATCTGGGTGGCGCGCTGGGAGGCATCCTTGCCGCACGTGCCGCGGCACGCAGTCGACCCTAGCAACGCAGAAATCTTGTCGCGGAGAATTCTGGCGGGTATACCGGTGCCGCCGG
The DNA here is from genome assembly GCF_046025895.1 of Paraburkholderia sp. RL17-337-BIB-A. Lineage (NCBI taxonomy): Bacteria > Pseudomonadati > Pseudomonadota > Betaproteobacteria > Burkholderiales > Burkholderiaceae > Paraburkholderia > Paraburkholderia sp. RL17-337-BIB-A. The sequence continues at coordinate 903,921 of NZ_JARESY010000003.1, forward strand.
AGACACACGGCCTAAAGCTTGCCCTTGAGAGTGAACGGGGCTAGCAGTGACTGTACGTCAACCTGTTGTCCCTGAAGTAAAAGCAGCCTCGCGTGGAGCACTGTGTTTTCCAGAACGAGCTTGGCGGTACTCAGCAGGTACAGCGCATAGATGTCGGAGCCAGACATGCCAGCTTCTACCAGATGGTGACGCTCGACGAGCGAACTCATGACGAGGCGTCTAAGTTCCTGCTCTCCAAACGGAAGGTCAGCGTAGTCGATTGGGTCGTCAGCCTCAACTTCTCGTAGCATTTCAACAAGCGTTTCCGTGTTCACTTCCATGTCGGCGGCTCCACGATGTCGGTAAGGACCAGCATAGCCAAACTACGTCATCCCGCAGGCTCAGACTACCGGTTCCAAATCTGGTCGTCCAGTCTGCATGCTTGCAAATTTGGGCCGTCGTCTTTGGTTTGCCGACTCCCCGCAGGCGTATGCTCCGCGAGAGTTGCCCTTATTCAAGCAGTGATTGCTGCCCGTCTTGAGTAGACTTCGCTTCCGAGGGTTTTGTTTTCGGTGCTCTTGGTGGCAACGGGAACGCCTCTGCATCCATCTCATCGGCCGGTACAAATGCACGAATGACCAGCCTCGTCGGTGTTGCGACACGACAGCCAGTCCTCGTACGCGTTCGGCCGAATCATGACCACAGACCTCTTTTCGTCGCCAGGTTTGTGGAAGCGCCGCATAAGAGGATGTTCATCTGCATTAACCGTCAGCATCGTGAACGATAGTGATGCCGCACCGTCGGGCTCTTCTCATGCACGCCATAGACCGGCTATCGCGGTCGGCTCGTTGCCGGCAACGCGGATGCGCCAGCGCACGGCTTTCCCTGTCTCGTAATTAGGCTCAAAGAGCGTGCGGCATGGGATGAGGCAAAGCTGCAGTCGATTCCATGCCCCGCTGAAACTTCGCTTTTCACCGATGGTCTCGGCGCGAGCGTTCATCGTGTCGAACACTCACCATAGTCCTCAAGTCTCATCTCCATCTGCCGTAAATACGAGTTGCGAGGTTGTTCGACAAGACAAGCCGGACCGTTATCTAACGGAAAATGGTCGACGCCATAGTTTATTTAACAGGCTGTTGAAAAACTGTTTCGAGGAGTGCTCGCAAGCGGTTTTCGGGGGTGGTCTTACCCTTGCCGAGGTCGCGCGAGCGGCTTGCAGGCCGTTTTGTGAGGCCCGTGATTTTCACTGGAGCTTCGTCAGGGAGAATTTCAACAGCCTGTTAAAGAATGGTGGCAGGTCCCTTGGAATAACCTGTTGAAAGTCGCCGTCGCGCAATGGCATTTGCGGATAAATTCGGTTGGTACAAAAAACATGACAAACGGGGAAACGACAAGATGAAATTGCTTTTGAGTTTGCTTGCGGTTGCGGCACTGGCTGGATGTTCGACGTATGCGGTGCCACGGTATTCAATTTCGGCCGACAACGTGGTGGCCTTGAAGTCCACCGTGGTCAACGGTATTAGCGTCGGCGCCTTCACGTAGCCATCGATTTCCAACCAGAATGCCAACGAGATAATGTGCCGCGGCGTCGGGCCTATCAAGACACCGGACGGCGAGCCATTCGCTGAGTTCGTGAAGTCTGGGCTTGTATCAGAACTGAAAATCGCTGGTGTGTACACTGCTGGTGCCCCTGTCCAGCTTACGGGTCGACTGGACAATATCGATTTCTCGTCGGTTACTGGTGCGTGGAACCTTGGCCTCACAGTGTCGTCCTCGAACGGACGCAGCCTGAGTGTTGCCGAAAAGTACTCGTATACCTCCAGCTATTATGGCGAAACAGCTTGTAATCAAACAGCGCAGGCATTGATGCCAGCAGTGCAGGACCTGATTGCGAAGGTCGTACATTCGCCAGATTTTCCGACCTTGGTGAAGTAGACGGTCGCCGCGTTTCACCACTAGAAGATTGCCGCTAGCAGCGCGCTCGGCGGGAACCGGTGCGCCGCGGCGCTGATAACGGCGGCCGGGTTAAGCGGAGCCGACTTCGCTGCCGATGAATACGTGGGGCTGCTCTTGGTGGTAGAAGCTGCCGTGACGATGGTCGAGCGGTACGAGCTGGCGGCAGGGTAGTCGCTTCGTCGGTTACGACCGCTAGTCTGGTAGCACACGAAATTTATTGCACAGAATTTTTGCTGTCGCCTTGGCGGCGCTCATCTCCAGTGGGCGCCGTCTCGAGCCTGCTGACCAAAGCCTGCGCTCTCAGCTTCGTTATCGGTCCCACTTGCCGCGAGCATTCCGTTGCTCTCGATGACGGGTAACGTTGATGATTCCTTGGTCAGTGATGCGGGAGCGGCTGCCGGAACGCAATCAACCACCCACAGGAGGCAAAATCGAAAGTCGCACGGGCGTCGGTTCGCCGCTGGCCGTGCACCTTCTCGCCATATCAAATGAAATCGCGACGCTCGACGAGAGCGTTCAAGGTTCCGTCAGCAGGTCTACGCTTGAATTGCTGGGAATCGCGCTGTCGGGCCAGCAGCCGTCCGCCACATTCGATGCCAGCGCGACCATGCTCAGGCGCGTGCAGGATTTCATTCTTCAACATCTGCATGACGACGACCTGAATCCGACTCGCATTGCAGAGGCCAACCACATGTCCCTGCGCTATCTGCACATGCTGTTTCAGCGCAGTGACATGACCGTTTCAGGGTGGGTACTCGACAGTCGTACGGTCCAGACCCAAGGCGGACTTCTCGCTTTTCGGGTTCCCCCAAAACCGGAGCGCCTTGGGCTGGTAGGCCGTATAGGCGTCGAGGAGTGTCTGGTCGACGTAGGCGCAGGTCGAGAAGCTGTTCATCTTTCATGCTTTGGTGCGTCAAAACATCCCCGAGTGGCGGCCGACTTCGCGCGTAAGATTCGACGAAAATTCCGAAAGCGGAAACGCTTGGATGAACCGCGTGCCGCTCATCGGAAAAGCTGCGTTCACCTCACCGTCGCGCAGCGTCAGGGCCTGGCGCATCGCCGCGGACCCGACCTCGCCAAATTCGTTGACCGCCATGTTCGAGCTGACGTAGTTCGCCAGCTTGGCCCGGGTCGTGCGGTCCAGGACTCGCAGAAACATCGTCCACAGCTCAACGTTGGTCCCCTTGGGCGTCTCGTAAAGAGTGCTCAGCTTGCCCTCGGCATCAACCGACCCAAGAAAGAGCTCGCGCAAGGTGTATCCCTCCGGTTGCATGGTCTCCGGAAACCGACCCTGATGGTCAAGGCGGTAGTGAAAGATGCTGTAGGACTGAGCCAGCAGGTCATCGAGGCTCGCGCCGACCACCGACAGAAGCTCCTCGACAAGCGCCCGCGGAGTATTGGGCACGGCCACCGGCGGCGGGTCCGTGAACCAGCCGTCGACGCGCAGGCCCGGAGCCCAGGTGCGCGCGAGCTCATACTTCACGTCGTCGTCCCGAAGCTTGGAGTCTTGGCCAGGAATCGGTCGCGCCAGGAGCCGATAGACGTTGCCCTTGAACGCTACCTCATAAAATGGCAATTCGGCGCCAAGCCGCATGTGCGCGCGGCAGGTTATGCCCAGGTTGTCAAAGGTCGTCCCGTCATAGGAGGCGGTGCGCAGAGCCTGCTCCGCCAGAATCACCCCAGACTTGAGCCCGGTCTTTTGCCGGAAGGTGCGCAGTAACACAGCAGTATGGGGAGTGGCGTTACGCTCATTTTCCTCGTTGTCGGTAGCGGGCTTTGCGGGAACGAAACTCACAGCTGAACTCCTGGTGGATGCCGGATGGCGAGGCAAAAAATAAGCTCGGCGCACGGGAAACGCAATGTTTTTTTGAGCACAGCTCGTCGGGTAGCGCACGTCCAAAAGCAGTGCCTTCGGACAGGCGGCGCCTGGCGACTGAGGATGTCGGCGGGCATGCACTCGGATACGCGCGCGTGCGACATAATCCAGCACGGTACGGCGCCGGCGGCGTCAAGCATCGAAGTCTGCGCGTTGCGTCGATATTGCGCGGCGTTCGGCCCGGTGCCCTGACCGATAAGGCGGATGGCCGTCGCGTACCCCGCCAGCGCCTGCAACGCCTTCGGGCTGGCGTTGTGCTTGGCGGCGAGCCATGCGGCCTGACTCGCGAGGTCCCGGTACGTCTTGGCGAGCCCAGCTTCCAAGCTTACGCGCCGCTCGTTCGGCGTAAACAGCTCAGCGCGCGTTTCAATCTGCTCAAGGTGGGCACGGATTCGCGACCAGTTCCAGGCATCGCGCAAGGTGGCCGGGAGTGCCGTGTCGTCGCCATTAGTCGCCGGCACGTTCACCAGCCGGTCGGCGAGCTTCTCGGCGCCCGCCTGTGCGATGCCGCTCGAGACAACTGGGCGTCACCGGCTGGGTCCGCAACCGTATGGACGGTTCGGTAGAGGCGATGCTGCAAGGCTCGCCGGAGCAACTGGCAGCCATGTGCGCCTGGCTCAGCGAAGGCATGTCCGCAGCGCTTGTCGAAGAGCTTGAGGTAACCGAGGTGCCCCCACCGTTTGCCCGCTTTGATAACTTCGAACGTATGCCCACGCTGTACATGCAGGGGAATCGCTGCAGTGGAGGTTACGCTCAGCAGGGAACTGGAACAATGTCGCGCAGCGCGCCCCGATGCGGATTGAAACGGATATGACAGCAACAGCCGCCAGTCCGCGTTCGGCCTTGAGCCGTCGGGCCGCTAGGATTCGTTCCGCGATATGCGCGCTCGAATACCCCGTCCAATACTGCGAGCATGGTGTTTTGGGACCGCTATTGGTGAGGTGACCCCGTACTTCGCCGACGCGGTCGGCACATCCCAACGATGTAACCATTATGTAGAAGTTCATCGACATGACTTGTCCTCCACCCACGTTTTACTTGTCCTCCACCCACAGTTTACTTGTCCTCCACACACGTTTTGCTTGTCCTCCGCCCACGGAAAATGGGTATCCACTTCTGAAACCTCCCCTGTGGCCAAGGAGTTTTCTCGGTCCACCGCTCCGGTAATCATATAATCTCTAATCTGTGTAATTCCCTATGCGTGAGCGAGGCGTCTCCCGATATTCGCTCCTGATAGCGCTTCTGTTCAATTCCTTGAGCTTGCGTGTATCGGTGCTCGTTTTCGAGCGTAGGGTTTATGGCAGCCAGAACAAGGAGTTGGCCCATGCGAGTGGCATCTCTCCCATCAAGTCTGGCGCCCGCGCTGTTTCTTAGGACGCGGCGGCGCAGTTGAAAATCACCGCGCCTTGGCACGTTCCCTGGCTGCCCTCTGCACAGTTTCAAGAAAGCTCTTAGCGCAAATCCGTCTGCGCTGCGGCCAGCGTCCTTCTCGCGTCATTAGTTCACGTTTTCTTGTAGTCAATGTCGTAGGCGCCTGCTTTGTGCGACACGTCAATGCGACGTTGCATGGCTCCAAGACTCTCCCGACGTCGCAACTCGTGATACTCACGCACAGCGACAGGCGGAGTGGCGGACTTTCTGCTTGGATAACAGGTGCAGCCGGCGCATGTTTCGAGCGCTTCGCCGCAGATTTTCGGTGGGTATTGGCGGACATGTTCATTCTCCCCGATTGAAGACGGTGAGGTCCTCCGACCGCCAAGCGTTGTCCGGGCTGTGAGCGGCCGCGAATAAACAGCTCCATCGTCACTTGCAGTCGTTAGGCTGACCACCGGCGCCATCAGGTGATTAACGACCGCGCGCGGCGACAAGCGAAGCTGTAACGCGAATCGCATGCGGTGTCCACCGAGCAACCGCGAACGCCGGACACCTGAATAGAAGAAGCGCTTCCGCCGCTTCATTCTGGTGCTGGCTTCGACCGTGCGCGATAAAATCAGACCGACTCTTTGGGGAGTATTGATTCCATGCGCACCGAACAGCGAGCCAGTGTTCTACGGCAAATTCCCCGCAGTGTCTGGGTCCTTGGCTGCGTCAGCCTGTTCATGGATGTCTCATCCGAAATCATCCATAGCCTGCTGCCCATGTTCCTCATGGCGAGTCTCGGCGCCAGTGCGACGACGATTGGTCTCATTGAGGGCATCGCCGAGGCGACAGCGCCCATCATCAAGGTGTTCTCCGGAACCCTCAGCGATTATCTCGGCAACCGGAAATGGCTCGCAGTTGCTGGGTATGGGCTGAGTGCGCTAAGCAAACCGCTTTTCGCTGTGGCGCCTACTATCGGAATCGTAGTCACTGCACGCATCATGGACCGGGTCGGCAAAGGCATCCGGGGCGCGCCGCGCGATGCGCTTGTAGCTGATGTCACGCCGCCCCATCTGCGAGGCGCAGCATTCGGGCTCCGTCAATCTCTGGATACCGTCGGCGCGTTCCTTGGGCCACTACTGGCTGTAGTCATCATGTTGGTGTGGGCAGACAACTTCCGGCTCGCGTTCTGGCTCGCCGTCATTCCCGGCTTGCTCGCCGTCGCCCTGCTGACATTTGGCATCGAGGAGCCCGCGCAGGAGCCGGGCGCAAAACGGGTCAATCCGATTCGCTGGGACAGCATCAGGCAGCTTGACACGCGCTATTGGTGGGTGGTCATCGTAGGCGGGGTTTTCGCCCTCGCCCGGTTCAGTGAAGCATTCCTCGTGTTGCGCGCCATGAGAAGTGGCGTGCCGATTGCGCTGGTGCCCCTCGTGATGGTCGCGATGAACGTCGTGTATGCGCTGTCGGCTTATCCGTTCGGGAAACTTGCCGACACGATGAGCCAGACGAAGTTGCTGGTCGCGGGCCTCGCTATATTGATTGCGTCGGATGTAGTGCTCGCGCATGGCACGCACTGGAGCGTTGTGCTTGTGGGTGTTGCGCTGTGGGGCCTGCACATGGGGATGACACAGGGGTTGCTCGCCACAATGGTCGCTCACACCGCGCCGGCACAACTGCGCGGTACCGCGTTCGGCTTCTTCAATCTGCTCAGTGGCGTCGTCACGCTTGTGTCGAGCGCTATTGCAGGTGTTCTGTGGGACCGTCTGGGTGCGGCCGCCACCTTCTATGCGGGTGTCGGCTTCTGCCTCATAACTGTTGCGCTGCTTTTGTTCGGTCGGACGCAGGATACTACTGCGGGTCGCTGAGCCAGAGCGCTTGCAGAGAAGGCAGAAGCTCTATTTCCGCCTTGCCAGACGTATGGCAAACAGCAATGAGGAGTGTCTGCAACGGCTGTCACGACATGTTGATGCACCTGCGGGCCGTAGTCGTAGTCAATACCTGCCACAGCAGTCGCGGACGCGGTATGGAATGTTCTGAGAGCATTTTTACCGACCGTAACTCTTTGATACACATGGCGGAGGGGCCAAAGGCTACCCTCACAACCTTACAACCCGCTTCCTCACCCGCCATGAAACTGTCCCGCCTATTGCTGGCAAGCGCCTTGCTCTCGGTCCCGCTCGCAGTGGTGTCCCTTGGCGCCCGCGCTGACTCCTGGAAAAAACATGGTGGCGAATACAAGGAGGAATATTGGGACGGCGGCTGTAAGGTCGAACGCAAATGGAAGGGAAAGGGCGAATACAAAGAGAAGAGCAAGTGCAAAGGTGGGTACGTTACGCAGCCTTCCGCCGTGATTTATCAACCTGTTCCCGCCGTCGTAATCAGCCCTCGGGTAGTCATTGGCCAGTAAATGGTGCGCTGTTAGCCGCTGCTGTCGGCAAGCAGCGAGACGTCACGACGTTTGTTGATATCGGTGTCGCGATGAGTTGACCACCTTGACGACGACGGGTCCGAAGCCATGTCTGTGAGCTGCATACGAATGACCTTGTACGAGGTCGCGCATTGAGCGAGAGCCTTGGAAGCAAGAACTAAGTCACAACGCATCGTCGCAAACTCGGTCTCTCGAAAAGCCCGCTCCCGGTACGGTGGACATATGTGTTGGAGGTCTATCGCATGACCGACATCTACCCAAGAGCGGGCTCAACAATCGCCCGAGCGGAGCCGCGCGCAACGAGCGGCGTCTGGTTTGCTTCGGGCAAGCTCGCATCTTGAGTGGTGTTACAGATTCGCGCTTAATGCAACCGCAGCCAATGCGACGGCGAGAGCGGGCAGGGTCACCACGACACCCAGCTTCAAGAAAGACCATGCGGACACTTCAATGCCGTCGCGACGCAGCGCTGTGAGCCAAAGGATGGTTGCCAAAGAGCCAGTGACGGAAAAGTTCGGGCCAAGGTCCACACCAACCAGAATCGCGCTGGCGATAGGCGTGGACGCGTGCGCGGCGGTAAGCGCTGAGCCCGCGATAAGGCCTGCGGGCAGATTGTTGATAAGGTTGCATGCGACGGCAACGACCGCGCCGGATATCCAGCCCGCATGAGCGGGAATTGTTTTCGCGGCGGTTTGAACGGCGGTAGCCAGATGGTTAATAACACCGGTGTGCTGCAACCCTTCAACCAGCACGAAAAGTCCACCGACGAGAGGGAGTACCGCCCACGATATTTCGGTGAGGTGATGGCCGAGAAACTGTCGTTTCAAGAGGCAAACGAAAAAGAACAGCGCGAGCCCTGCGCCGAAAGTCGGTAGGCCAAGTGGAGCGTCGAAGGCAGACGCTGCAAGCATTACGACTGCCATCACTACGATACCGAATCCCGTCGCCTTTCCCGCGCCGGAGAGCCTGGGCACGTCGACATGAGCCTCGATTTTCTGCTCCAGAGAATCGCGTTGCATGAAACGGAGGACCAGATACGTGGCGACAATACTCAAGACAGACGGGATTGCGAAACGACCGAGCCAATGCATCAAGGTAGGCATATGGTCGCGAAAAATCACCAGATTTGCCGGGTTCGAAATCGGCAAAACGAAACTCGCAGCGTTGGCAATGAACGCGCAGATGTAAAGATAGGGCAACGGCTTTTCGGCTTTGACCGCGTGTGCGACCGCCAGGACTGCAGGCGTCAGAACAACTGCCGTTGCATCGTTAGACATGAAGATGGTCACGACTGTACCAACGCAGTACATCAGGAAAAACAACCGCTTCGCCGAGCCTGCTGCTCGCTTTGCGGTAAGCGCCGCCAGGTAGTCGAACAATCCCTCCTTTCGAGCAAGTTCCGACGCCATCATCATGCCCGTCAAAAACAGGTACACGTCGGTGCCCTTGCCAATTGCATGCAGGGCATCCGACCAAGGCAACATGCCAAATCCGCATAAGGCTAATGCTCCCAGCACGGCCCACATCGCTTCCGGCAGTTTGAATGGGCGAGTGATGACGCCCAGCGTCGATACTGCCGCAATGGCCCAGACAGAAAACGGCGAGGTGAGTAACGCGTTCATTGTGTAATCAGGGAGAGGTAAGAATCAAATGTTGCGAGTCGGTACGCCGGGTTGCGGTACTGTCCCCGGGAGGCCTGGTCTCAGGCATAAAGACCGCAAAAAATATCAGGGCGAGCCCACCGATGGCGGACAAAGTGAGAAAGCCTGCTGTGAAACCGAATTTTTCGACGACGTACCCTCCTGTGACATTACTCAACGCCCCGCCTACTCCCACGGCCAACGCCATCAATCCTTGCGCAAGATTGAAGCGGCCAGTCCCGCGCATTAAATCCGACGCGATGACGACGGCGACAACGCCAAAGATGCCCGAGGCCACGCCATCGAGCAGTTGAATGGCGACGACAGCATACGGACTGCTGGTCATTGAGAAGAGGAAGCCACGGACAGGCAGCACTGCGAGTGCAACCAGGAAAATCTTCCTTCTCCCGACGCCCTTCTTCATCGCACGCCCGACCAGCGCAGCAACCACCACCATCATCAGCTGCGCGGCGATAACGCACGCGCTTAATGCGATGACATCGGTGCCCGGGTGAACCTTGGCGATGACTTGCCCTGCAAGCGGCAGCATCGCCCCGTTTCCGATGTGAAAAAGGGTGACCGATACGATAAAAACTTTGAGGTCACGCTTTTTCCAAAGTTCTGAAAAGGCGATGGGACGGCGCCGACTATCGCCTCCTGCGCGGCACTCCGAACCTCGTGCGAGCGCGTGGTCAATCTCCTTGGGTTTGATGAATAGCACCACACCCGCGCTCGCCACTGCAAACGCGCAGATAAGATAGAACAGCCAGATGACTCCGACATACTGACCCAGCGCGCCGGCCAGTAGCGCTGCGGTGAAGTTGCCTGCGTGATTGAAGCTCGCGTTGCGACTTATTTGTGCCGGCAGCAGGCGATGGCCCACGATACCGAGACTCAGTGCAGCAAGGCATGGAGGAATGATGGCCGACGCCGCGCCGAGCGTGACCTGCACCGCCATCACCGCGGGCAATTGCTGAAAAAAGGCGATGAGCAGGCACCCGGCACCAATCATTAGACCCGAAATCGCGATGAGCAGGCGCTTTGCACGAACCGCGTCAACTAGCAAGCCGGCGGGGATTTGACACATGGCCGCCGCGATGCCACTTACCGCCATCACAAGACCGATGTTGCCTGAGCCCCAATGTTGGGTGTCTCTGAGATAGACCGACAGAAACGGCCCCAATCCACCTTGCACGTCAGCCATCAAAAAATTGAGGCCGTCCAACCTATGCAGGCTGCGACCGGCGGGCGATTTCGCTGGTTCGCCGCCGGTCGCCGGTTCGCCTGAGCTCACCATTTTCTCCCGTTGCGATTGGGTCCAAGCTGCGTACCGAAGATATGCTTTTCGTCCCACGCGCCTACGGTATCCGCATCGCTCCCGTGTGCGCGCCGCTTCTCCAAGGTCTCGGGTGTTGTCACGATATCGATGCTGTCGATGTCGCTTGAGCCGCACAGGTCGGTCGCCCGAACGGAAATCTTGAGGGGTTCGTCCGGTATTTCGGTTTCAAGTGTCCATGATTGTGTCGATGCGTCCAGGGCCATCGGCCGCCACTCAGTGTCGCCGATGCGGCACTCAACCCGTTCGATGCCTTCGGCGCTCCACGCCTTCGCGCGGACCGTGGTGCTTCCGGACGGGATGTGATTGGGCGACCGGGAGCGGGTGACCAGGCGGCGGTCAGCGGGTGAAGTAATCATGGCTACCGGCCACGGTTGGTCCAGTGGCTTGAAGCGCCAACTGACCACGTTTCCGTCGATAGCGAGAATGGAAAATCCGGCCGGTCCTTCCTCTATCTGCCCAGTCGAGCGCGTCGCTGCGTAAATCGTCTTCCCGTCATTTGCGAGTTCGTTGTAGTGCGTATGACCCATATCGACGACCAGAACGCGGTGGTCGCGCAGAAGCTTATGGAGGGTTTTCGCTTCGTCGGCGTCGGCGAGGTCAGCAGGGTAGGCGTGAGCGAAAACTGCGGCTTCAAGGCCCTGGGTGGAAGCGCGCTCCAGCTCTTCCTTTAGCCACTTAAGCTGCCTTTTGCCAAGCTTAAAATCGGGTCCGCCGGTGCCAGCAGATACATAATCTAAAAAGAGACACTTGCAGCCGGCGGCGGTGATTGCCTTGGGCAGTTGTTGCGCTCCAAGTACTGAATGGAATGCATCAAGGCTCCTGGATTTGAAGTCGTGGTCACCCGGGAGGATGTGAAGCGGTAGCCGCAACTTGTCCAACTCGGAGCGGAGAATCTGATATTGCTCAGGTGTCCCATCGTCAGCGTTGTCACCCGGCAGAACCGCGAAATTGATGTGTCCCGCCAGATGCGTGTTGGCTTGCGCGATGATGTCCCGGAGCGCGAGGTGGTTGGGTTCTTCGGCGTCGGTCAAATGTAAATCGCCGATATGCATCCACGTTAACGGGCCACCGCTCGCGGCAACACCACTCGCCGGATTGTCTAGTTGCTCTGGTGCAATCTCGCTCTCGCCGGGAAAAGAAAGGTTGTGGCTCTGTTCGCCTTCGCCCGCGTTATTCGCCTCGGCGCTGTCCGCGTCGACGAACTCAGCGATGTCATCCACCTCAATGGTGTGGCCATACTCGTTCTTCACCCCGTGACCCCAGACCTGGATGTGCGCACCCGGTTCGAGATAGCTGACAAGTTCAGCCGCGGCATGAGGAGCCATGCGAATGGTCGTTCCGTCGGCGAGAAGCGCGCCACGGAGTTCACCCTTCGGGCCGTACAGGGAGAGCTTGACCTCACCCGTGACTTCCATCGGCTGCTTTTCTGCATGAGGCTTCTTATGCTTCTTGCCATCGTGCGGACCTTCATCGAGAATCGCCACTCCGGAACTGGACGTCAGCAGCACTGCAGCAACGATGTCGGCTGACCGAGGCTTCACGCCTCGTACGATTACCGTGTCGCCGATGCTGATGTGCTTGGCGACCTGCTTCGACATATGCGGGGGGAAATGCACCTGCTGATTCTCGCCGAGGATGAAACCGTCTAGCTCCCCATGCGGGTTCGTCAGAAATTGAGTCACGATACCGCGCGTTTCTTGCAGGCAGTCAGGGTCAATCCAATGCATCGTCTTACTCCGAAAAGTGGAAAATTAGTTAGGGATGTTGTTGTAGAGCTGGATGACGTTGTCCGGCGTGCCGAACGCAGTCGCTTGCAACGCCTCGCCATACTGGTTGCGCGTGCCGTATCCGCGGGCAGCGATGACGACGTCGGGACGCAGGAGGCTCATATACTGCCGAGCGACGGGCGGCGGCATCTTGATGATGGTCCCGTCCTTGAGCATGACCCCGTCAGGCTCTCCTCGCGGCGCAGTAGTGACCCGCATGACGGTCCCATTGACGCTCAGCTTGACGAGGCCCGCACCACGCAGCGCCGATGGGGCATGCGTCAAATCGACCGGTGGGGGTTGGTCGACGAGCTGTTGCCCGGTCCGTTCGTTTGTAATCTGCTGGGCGCGCACGTTGCCGCTGCCGTCCCGCAAGCCGACGATTCGGACGGTGTCGCCACGATGCGCCAGGCTGACCAACTGCGAACCCATGTGCGGCGGGAAGTGAACGAGCGCGCCGTCCGCGAGCATGAAGCCGTCGACATCTCCTTCGGGATTGGTGACGAATCGGCTTATCGTCCCGGTTGCGACCAGCGACTGTTGTTGTGCCATGAAGGGAGCCGGCGCGGGCGGAGGGGCCTGGGGCGCCATTCTTGGGACATGGCCCACGGGTGCGGCAGCGACAGGTGGTGGTGCGGGTATATTTCCAGGTGCCGGCGCGGGCGCCGTTTGCGCGGCGCACGCAGTCGCGACGACAACGAGAGAAATCGTCGCAGCGCGTGCGAGGTTCAAACCGGGACGTGTGTATCTCGGATGCTGCTCGTGCAGGTTCGCGATGCGAGATATTGACTTCGATGACATGATTCTCTCCGTTGAACGACACGAAGAGAATTGCAAGCCCTATGCCAGGCGCTCGGAGCCCAGCCTGTAAGGCTTCCCGGCCAGATGGGCTATGCGAGTGTCAAGTAGCCCGACACTCCAGCGTCGGCTTTCTGGACACCTCATTCGATTGCGAGACTTGCCATCTTTGCGTAGAGCGTTTGCCGGCTGATGCCGAGCCGGCGGGCCGCGTCGGCACGGTTGTTCCCAGCGAGTGCCAAGGCATTGCATATCAGGGCGCGCTCAACCGTTTCCACGGCTTCTGGAAGAGCCATCTCAAGCAGCTGTGCCGGCAGTCGCGAGTCCGTCTCGCCCGGCTTTTGCGTCAGGAATGCCAGGTCGTCCGCAGTGATAGCCGGCCCAGGCGCTAGAGCGCATGTGCGCTCAACGGCGTTCTTGAGTTCCCGGACGTTTCCCGGCCATCGATACGTCACCAGTAACCGCTGAGCGGGCGCCGACAACCGCATTGGATGGCCCCTGAGGGATGCAGCATCAGCGAGAAAGTGTTCGGCGAGTGGCAGGATATCGGCCAGGCGCTCCCGCAGCGGAGGCAGGTGAATCGGTATGACGCTCAAGCGATAGAGCAAATCCTCGCGAAACTCGTTTGACTCGACCATTCCCTTCAAATCGCGATGGGTCGCCGCGACCAGCCGTATGTCCACCGGAACCTGACGATGGGTACCCACAGGCGTGACATAGCGCTCCTGGATGACCCGCAGGAGCTTGGCTTGCATGGACAATGGCATGTCGCCGATTTCGTCTAGCAGCAAGGTCCCGCCGTCTGCCGCGGCAATGCATCCAACACGGTCGCTGGCTGCGCCGGTGAATGCGCCTTTGACGTGTCCGAACAGTTCGCTTTCAAGCAGGTCTGCGGGAACCGCCGCACAGTTCACGGCCACGAAAGGCATGCCGCGTCGCTTCGACACATCATGGAGAACACGGGCCGCGACCTCCTTGCCGGTGCCCGTTTCACCGGTGATGAGAACCGTGGCGTCTGACGAAGCGGCGCGCCCGATTTGCTTCTGTACTTCGCGCAGCGTGTCGCTGACTCCGAGCAGACGAGGCTTCTTGTTGGCGGTCTCAGACGTGAAGGAGGCCGCTTGCTCATCAACCGCCGCGGAAGGGGCTTCTGACGAGACAATGCGTTCAAGAAGCGACTGGATTGCTAGCCTGCCGACGGGCTTGGTCAAATGGTCGAACGCGCCAAGCGTCATGGCTCCAATGGTGTTGTCGCTGGTCGCAAAGCCTGTAAGCATCACGACCGGTAGCAAGCGCCAACGGGGTTCGGCTCGAATGGCCTCAAGTAGCGCGAGTCCATCCATGCCGGGAAGCCGAAAGTCGAGAAAGACGCAGGTGAACGCCCGTGCATCCTGAAGCACTTCGAGGGCTTGCTCACCCGAGTTCGCTTCGTCCACGTCGTGTCCGAGGTCAAGCAAGGTCTCCACAAGACCTTCGCGGAATCCTTCGTCGTCGTCGACTACGAGTATGTGTGCCATGGGATATCAATTACAAAACACGCGCCGTGTTCGGTGTCTGCCACATAAGCCCGGCCGCCATGCGCCGTGGCAACTTCCCGTGCGACGGCCAGGCCGAGTCCCGAGCCGTCAGGCCTGCCAGTGACGAAGGGCTCGAAGATGCGTTCCCGGTCGATGGCGGGAACGCCCGGTCCGTTGTCGATAACGACCAATCGCAAACTTTTCCGTCCGGAGGCGTCAATCCCGCTTGCCCTTACGACGACCTCGCTATCGGGCGGCGCATGCCTGATGGCGTTCAATATGAGGTTGTCCAAAGCGCGAGCCATTTGCGCGGGGTCGATATGCACGGAGCAATTCCTCTGCTCGAGTATGTTCGGTTGCAATGCCTCCACGTCAACGTTTAGATTGATGCCTTTCAAGGCTGCCTGCTCCTCATGCGCATTGACAGTTTTCGCCAGCCACTCGGCCAGGTTCGTCGCTTTCTTCGTGACAGTCACGGGCTGCGTCAGTGCGAGAAGGCTGGATACCTGAGTTTCAATCCGTTCTACCTGCACAAGAATTGAAGCCAGGGTTTCACGCTGTCTGCTGCCATTGCCCAACAGAGCGTTTTCAGCCTTCAGTCTAACCGCGCCCAAAGGGTTACGAATCTCATGTGCAACTTGCGCCGCGAGTCTACCGAGGGATGAGAAACGTTCGGCTTGCATCAGTTGGTCGCTCAGGGCAACCGCCCGCTGCTGAAGCGACTCGGCGCGAGCGACATAGGCGTTGAAGGCGTCGACGATTTTGTCGAGGTCGGGCTCTCCCACTGCCCGCAGCCGAACCGGAGACCCGACATCAGGTTGAGGCGATAGTCCGAGTTCGAGCTTTGACAAATTGTTCTTCCATCGACGTAGCGCCAAGCCCAAAACGACGGCAACGAGAAGGATGCCACCGAGGACGACCGCAAGTGACGAAACCAGGACTTGTCCGTACGGACCAAGGGGCGCATGGGCTCGGGTCAGTGTCCAGACATAGAGGTTTACGGCGCCGCCGACGGCACACGCGGAGACCACCGTTACGCCTTGTTCTGCGCGGACAGAGTCAGATACCGAAGCATGAGTTGTCGCGGAGCGTCTCAAAGCGCGGAGTATCAACGGTGTTTCTGCCTCTGGAATGTCGCGTTTAATGCCGCTTCCCTGATACGTGGGAAATGAGTATGCAAGGAAACCGTTCGGTTTCGATGCTGGCGCCGAGGTGGAACGGCTGTGGTCACTGGAACCCGCTGTCTCCGACGGCGAACCGGACGTCGTAGCTGCGCGTGAATCCCAAAAGCCGCCTTCGACAGCTGGGGCCTGGACCAGGACGGCGTCGAGTACCGCATGCATCAAATCGGCATTAAAGGGGTCCGGATTCAACTGCCGTGAGAGTGAATAGCGAGAAGCGACGTGCTCGCAGGCACTGGCCGACTCCTGGCTCGCCATCGAAACCTGCCTGCTTTGGTCTGACTGAATGAGAAGCCAAATCACCCCGGCGAGGACCATGCAGACTACCGCAACCAGCGCCCAAAGGAGCACCAACTGGGTGGCAAAAGATAGTCGCTTCATGGTTGGGGACGTCCCTAACAAAACAGGCTATCACTTATGAGAACCGTTTCGAAAATTCTATTGGGTGGTGGAACGTCACGTTATAAGCACGTTTGGTACCTGGATAGATATTGACGTCTTCTTCCCCGAATGTGGAGGGGTCTCCGGCGCTAGAGGGATGAAATTCCGCCGGAAGGCGTGAGCGGTGTGTCCACTAACCCGACACTCGCTGTCCGATAAATACACAGCTCGCAACTCAAAGTCCAATCCTTGCCGTATATCTGGAGAGGTCGCTCGATAAGGCCACAAGCATAGCGATGATGCGGCACACCACCGATACTTGCACCGTGCAACTTGCCGAGCGCTTGCCCAAGCGCATTTGGGTATTTAAAACTCCGAAGGGGATGAAAGGGTCTGTCCAGTTGGTCGGTTCGCTGCTTGTCAGCCGGAGAATGGCAGAAAGATGTGCTGGCGTCAGGATTGCCAGCGTTTTTGGCACACCATCCTGACCTTTCGCTCGAACTCATCATGCGCGACGACGTTGGCGACCTCGTGGCAGATGGATTTGACCTCGCCGTGCGCTTTGGACCCCCGCCAATGGGAACACTGATTGCACGCAAGCTCCTCGAGACGCGCATCATTACGGTCGCGTCTCCGCGGTATGTGGCTGAGCACGGGAAGCCAGGGAAATCCGGAGGAGGTGAGCAAACATCAGCGAATCATGTTTTATAACCCGGTGACGGCCAAGCCCTTTGAGTGGGAATTCCATCGGGGTAAGAAGGTCGCGGAGATACCCGCAGAGGGGCGACTCCTCGTGTCGGACCTGGAAACCATGCTCGGTGCGTGTATCGCCGGCGCTGGCATCGCCCAGGTGATGGAGATTGGCGTCGAGCAGGTGATGCGCGATGGCTTGCTCGTGGACCTCTTCCCGGACTGGTCGGACGAAAGATTTCCGCTGTACGCACTCTTTCCGTCCCGGCGCCATCGAGCTGCGAAAGTTGAGGCGTTCATCAATTTCTGCCTCGAGTCATTATCGGCAGCGGCACCCGTTAGGCACCGTCAGATAAGCCCCCGGGGGGACCGCCGGCAGCGCAAAAGCTAAGGCGAGCACCTCGTGGCGACCACGACGATTGATATCAACGCGGCGCACTAAGTCCAGTCTCTCGCGACACTCACCACTTCGACGAGACGTAGCTGACGGGGGGTGCGGGAATGCCCATCGGTCACCTGCGGCTACACGCTCCGCACGGGCCTCTCTAATGCCTCGGCTGTAAGATGCGCAGCATCGTCTGCCCGCCCGAGTTTTTGAGTGGAAAGTAGGAGCGGTGTGTCTCGACGTCGACCGCCACGACGTGCGCGTTCGGGCCGACATGACCGTCGCCCAGTTTCGAGACCGCGCCGGCTCCCACTAGAAACATCGAGACGACACCCGCCTCGCCGGCGACGTACAACCAATGGAGTGAAGGGTCGTACGCGAGGACGTCCGGGTCCTTTCCGACTTCAAACGACGATGCCGCGTGCATCGTGCGCATGTCGAGAACAATGAGCCGGTCGTTTCCTTCGCATGCGATGAAGGCCAGCCTCTGGTCCGCAGCTATCAGCAGCCCGTGGTTGCCCCTGGCGCCTGGCACATCTATCCTCGCGACAATCTGGTCCCTGACCGGGTCGATTTCAACCAGCTGATTCCGCGTCTGGACGTTGACGAAAATGTGTTTCGAAATCGGGTCATACTGGGTGTTGCCTGCCTCTCCTCCGAGGTGAATGGATGCAATCCGCGTGTTTGACCGCACGTCAATGACCGTCACAGTCCCGCCGGTTTCATCCGAGACAAAGAGCTTGTGCGCTTCAGGCACGTAGGCCATGCCATCTGGATATGCGCCTGTCGGTATGCGAGCCGTGATTCCCAGCGTCGCCATGTCGATGGCAACTACCTCGTTTGCGCCGGTAGCGGACGCGTAGACGCGTCCCAGTTCTGGAATCGCCAGCACTCCGTGAACCGAACTGACGTTCGCGACACGCCCTACGACGCGAGACATCTCCGTGTTGAAAGCGACGACTTCGCTATCGCCCAGGTGCGCGATGAATAGCAGATGACGGCTTGGGTCGAAGCTTTCGTAGTCAAAGCGCGTAGTCCCACCGCCGAGCGGCACATCGGCGACTTTCTGCAGCTGCAGATTGGAGGTTTGGACCGCTTCCTCTGTGCCATTTGTACGCGTCGAAACAAATGCAAATGCGACGATTGCAAGCGCTGCAATGGCAAAGGCCCGGAGCATCAATAACATTCTCGAGGAAACCACCATGTTGCCCCTGCGCCAGCGTTTCTACGACGCCGGCGGCCAGCCGTGCGTTTCACTCTGACAGTCGCGACACCACGCGTAGAGCGCGTCATACATAACCATGCCATGCGAAAGCATCTCATGGTCGTCCGCAAAGATTCTCGATAGACCCAGAGATAGGGCCAGCAACCCTGGTGCTTGCGCAGCCAGGTCGAGCCGGGCCGTATCGGCGCCGCGTACGATGACGGCAAGTGCGGCCAGAGCCGGGTCCGTCAACTGATATTCCGCAAGGAAAGTATCGAAGCTGCAATGCTCGGCAACGTGAGAGAGCTTTACTCCAGGAGCGTCGAACGGTACCGCGCCTTCACGCTCGGCGACTACAAGCACCTGGTCTGTTGGTACGAATAGAAACTCTGGCGACTCATCGATGAATCGCGCAATCAGCCATGGGCATGCTATACGGTCGATTATCGGGCGTTCACGCGTAACCCATTTCATGTCAGCCTCCGCGTCGGCTGTGCGGCACTGAACCGTTGCGCAGCATTTTCCCAGTTCAACAGCGTGAAGAGCTGGGTGAGATACTCATTGCGCTTGTTCTGGTACCTCAGGTAGTACGCGTGTTCGAAGACATCGAGAACAAGGATGGGTTGAATACCCCACGCCGTCAGCTTCTGATGATTTTCACACTGCAAGACCATCAGCTTCCCGGTCATTGGATGGTATCCGACAACGCCCCAGCCAGACGCCTCCACTGCTAGCGTTGCCGCGAACAGCTGAGCCTTGAACCTGGTGTACGAACCGAAGTTCTTGTCGATTGCCTTGGCCAGTTCGCCTTTAGGTTCGGTGCCATTGCCGGAGATGCTGGTCCAATAAATCGTGTGCAGGATGTGGCTTGAGAGCTGGAACGCCAGTTCTCTCTCGTAGAACTTCGCCAATGCAAAATCGTTCGAATCGCGTGCCTTCGCAAGCGCCTCTTCCGCCTTGTTGGCGGCGAGCGCTGCGGGCTTGTGATGGAAGTTGTAGTGAACTTCGACGGTTCGAGCGTCAATAATCGGCTCGAGCGCGCCGTATGTAAATGGCAGTGGCGCTGCCGAATATTTACCGTCCGCGTCTACGAGCTTGTCACTGTACGCAGGTTCCTCAGCTGCCTGCAGCACGTCGGCGGTGGAGGCCAGAACCAGGCCTGCGCCTGCTGCAGTTGTCTTGTGCAGAAAATCTCTTCGGGTCGCCACATGCTTCTCCGTTAGTTTGCGAGAGACGCCTCTCTCGGCTGCAGCGTCACATCCGCCGACCAAAGGCACATTATGAAAGCCCGGATTGGCGGGGCGGAATGGTGAGTCACCTGCTCCTGCAACGAATCGTAGGCGTGAACCGCGCACAAAGCAAAAATAAGTTGTAGCGTGTGTAACTATAATGTAGATTTCGTAACATGAACGAATTCACCGACTGGCTGCTCCTCGTCCTCACGCTCCCGACCGACAACGCAACCGCGCGCATGCGTTATTGGCGCGCCTTGAAAACCAAAGGCTGCGCTGTCTTGCGGGACGGGGTATATCTGCTTCCGGACGGAGAAGGCGCGGGCAGCGAGATGGGGGAAATGTGCGAGGGTATTGGCCAGGCGGGGGGCACAGCCTATCTGATGCGGTTCCCAAGCCGCGATGCGGTGCAGGAGCAGGAATTCCGGGGGCTGTTCGACAGAGCCGACGAATATGCGACGCTGCGGCGCTCACTCGACGAAAGCCGGAGGTCGCTCGCGAGCCTTGCGCCTGCGGACATCACCAAGGTCCTGCGAAAAACGCGAAAGGAGTTTGAAGCGCTTTCGGGCATCGATTTCTTCCCGAACGAAGCCACGGTACGTGCCCAGTCAGCCTGGCAAGACTTCGTCGCCGCTACCGATGCGGTGCTGTCCCCTGGGGAACCCCATCAGACGGAAGGCACGATAACCCGTCTTAAGCCAGAGGAGTACCAGGGCCGTGTTTGGGCCACCCGTCGGCGGCTCTGGGTCGACCGCGTGGCAAGCGCATGGCTTATCAGGCGTTTCGTTGACCGCGACGCCCGCTTCGAGTGGCTCGCCTCTCCGGATGATTGCCCCCCAGACGCGGTCGGCTTTGATTTTGATGGCGCCACGTTCACGCACATCAATGAGCGCGTGACCTTTGAAGTTTTGGTGGCCAGCTTCGGTATCGACGAGGAGCCCGGTATGGCCGGTCTCGCAAGCATGGTTCACTCGCTCGACGTCGGCGGCATCGTCGTTCCCGAGGCAGCCGGATTTGAGGCGGTGATGACAGGCGCCACACAGCGCGGCCTGAACGACGACGAACTGCTGAACGAAATGAGCCAGATGCTTGAGTCGCTGCTCGCGCATTTTGCTGCGATGGAAAAGGGAGCAGCCAGGCGACGGAGGTGAACGGGCTTCTGAATCGTCCCGCAGTAGCTTTCTCCGTTAAGTGTCCGTTGCCAATCGCCATGGAAAACCCGGCGTCGCAGTTACACCCCCCGCGAGATTTGCAACACCGGTCTGGGATGATGCCGCCGAGGTATCGGCCATCGCTAAACATTCAATCGCAAGCTGAAGTATTCGGAGTTTCCAAGTGCAACAAAGTCAACTGGCGCCAGATAACGAAATGAGCAATCAGCGCATTCAGGCGGTCGAGTCGGTGACCTTCGGCCAGGCGCTTTGGTACTGGCTCAAGCTAGGCTTTATAAGCTTTGGAGGTCCGGCCGGGCAGATTGCCATCATGCATCAGGACCTGGTCGAGCGAAAACGCTGGATTTCTGAAAAGCGGTTCCTGCACGCGTTGAACTACTGCATGGTCCTTCCCGGACCGGAGGCGCAGCAGCTGGCCACCTACATCGGTTGGCTGATGCACCGCACGTGGGGTGGCGTAATTGCAGGAGGCCTCTTCGTCCTGCCGTCGCTTTTCATCCTGATAGGACTATCCTGGGTCTACATGGCCTTCGGCAGTGTTCCGGCTGTGGCAGGCGTGCTTTTCGGCATCAAGCCGGCGGTCACGGCGATTGTCGTCTTCGCCGCGTACAGGATTGGCTCTCGCGCACTGAAGAACGCGTGGCTGTGGTCAATTGCTGCGGCGGCATTCCTTGCCATATTCGTAGCCAACGTCCCGTTTCCGCTCATCGTCCTGGTGGCCGGCATCATTGGTCACTTTGGGGGTAAGTACGCTCCATCCAGATTGGTTGTTGGTGGAGGACACAAGTCGGGTGACAAGGCGTTTGGTCCCGCACTCCTTGACGACGACACGCCCACCCCCCGACACGCGCTCTTCACATGGAAGCGATTCACTGTCGTGCTTGCGGCCTTCATGCTCATATGGCTCGCGGCCATCGCGGCACTTTCGCTTGTGTACGGCTGGACGGGGACGCTTACGCAAATGGCCTGGTTCTTCACGAAAGCCGCCCTGCTAACTTTCGGGGGCGCGTATGCAGTGTTGCCGTACGTTTACCAGGGTGCCGTCGATAACTACCACTGGCTGACCGGACCACAGATGATAGATGGCCTGGCGCTCGGAGAGACCACGCCCGGACCACTCATCATGGTGGTTTCCTTCGTCGGCTTCGTTGGTGGCTGGACCAGGGCAGTGTTTGGGCCGGATGCAATATTTGCCTCTGCTGTCGCCGCATCCATCGTCGTGACGTTCTTTACGTTCCTGCCGTCTTTTCTGTTCATTCTGCTCGGCGGTCCCTTCATCGAAACGACGCACGGTAATCTGAAATTTACTGCGCCGTTGACAGCCATCACTTCCGCTGTGGTTGGCGTCATCGTGAACCTCGCCGTTTTTTTCGCCCTACACGTGTTGTGGCCACATGGCATGCAGGGCGAATTCGAATGGCCCTCGCTGCTGATAGGTGTGGCTGCCGGTATCGCACTGTTCCGGTTCAAGGTCGGGGTAATACCGGTGGTGCTGACATGCGGTTTAATCGGACTCGCACTGAGACTGTTTGCTTTTTGAGGGACCTTTCACCAGCACCAGTCGCCGATGCTGCTCACGCCGCCGCACGCCAATAGAAGACCAGATAGCCTTCCACTGTTTTCCGCGCGTCAATGGATAGCCCGCTGCGGTCACTGGCCATTGCGCAGACTGCTTGAAGTGATGGTTTGGGGCGGCCGCTGCTCGCGCACGCGGAAAGACGTGGCGCGCGTGGCCGCGACCACAAGGTACGCGAACTGAAGGTTCTCACCGCTGCGATTGCAGCCAGCGGAGCCTTTTGCTTTGCCATCAAATCGTTACGCTGCATGCCAGCAAGTTATCCACAGCGTTGCCAACAAAAATTGGGGATAACTTGGACGGTGCGGGGAAGGAGCCGCATGCAACACCCCGCGGGTGTTGTGGACCTCCGCTCAACCATTGCTCCTAGCGGTGCGCTCGGGTAAATGTGCCGTTGATGACCTTCTTGTAATTTCACGTTCATCCGTACGCCATGCAAACCTCTCTATATTTTGCTGTGCCCGCTGTTTCGGCGAACACAGTTAAGGAGAAGGGAATGAAGTGGCCACATGGTGGCGTGCCGTCCTTAGGCTTGGTATTGAGCGCGCGAAAATCGAAGACTCAACTCGAAGCAAGCATTATTTCGATGGTAACGGCTATCGCAACCACTTTCGTTACTCCCCACTCCCGCTACATGTCTTACCCTCAGCGTCATTCGGGAGAAAATCGTGCGTAAGTTAATTGCGTTGCTCGGTGTGGCAGCGAGCCTGAGTGGGTGCGTCGTCGCCCCAGGATATGGAAACGCTCAGCCATACGAGTCGGTCTACGGCTATCCCTCGTACGGGCCGGAATTCGGGACCTGCAGTTTTTGGAGCGACTGCGGTGGCTGGGGCGGCTATCACTGGCACGGCGACCGTTGGCACGGCGGACATGAAGTTGGACACGAGGGCGGCCATGGAGGTGGACACGGCCATGGAGGCGGGCATGGAGGTGGAGGTGGGCATGGCGGCGGCCACTGACACGTTTTCCTCGTCGGACTCTATACGGCCGCTCCCATTTTTCTTTGAATCTATTCAAAGGGATTAAGGGGCGCGGGTCACCGGCCTTTCATCGGCTGCTTTTCAGCATGTCGTATACCTGTCGTCACTGTCTGACTGCAGTTTACATCACGGCGATGAATATAAATACTCGCCTTCTCGTTGCGCTTCTCGTTTTGGGCACCGCTACGGCGCCCGCGTTCGCCGAAAACGACTACGGTCAAGCATCTTCCAATCGGGTTATCACCTCGTCTGGCGCGGATGCGGAAACCCTCAGTTGAACAGCGGTGCACCGAAATACTTCGCTCCCCAGACGGCCACTCACGAAAAAACCCGAGAACAGGTGTATCAAGAACTGCTTCAGGCAGAACGGCAAGGCCTGGCTCCGTCGTGCCGTTACGACTATCCGCCAGGCGCGAGAACCCTCGAGCGCCATCGCAAGCGATACGCCGCTGCGCACAGCGGGTCCGTCACGGCGAACAAACTAAACGGACCAATACGGCAGGTTGTATCAACTGTCGTGAGTGCGTTCGCCGCCGTCCATGAGTGCGTCGATGAGCGGGCACGAAACCTTGCCTTTCGACGTCGAGCAGCGTTGTACCAGCTTCGCCAATGCGGCTTCCAGCATAGATAAATCCTGTATGCGCTGGCGTACGTCGGCAAGCTTGTGTTCGGCGATTGCGCGCGCAGAGTTGCACGTCTGGCCGTCGTGCAGGGATAACAGCGCCTCTACTTCATCCAGCGAGAATCCAAGCGATTGGGACCGCTTGATGAAACATAATCTCGTCAGCACGGCCGTCGGATATCGCCGAATGCCACCTGCGGGACGGGGTGGTGTCGGCAGTAACCCTCGACGATGGTAATACCTCACTGTTTCCACATTAACCTCTGCCGCTTCCGCCAACTGTCCGATGGTCATCTCTTGCATGGCGCGCTTGACTCCGTACTTGGGTACGCACCTAGACTAAGCTCAAACAGTCCTCAAAGGAAGTGTCATGCGACCTCGCTGGTCAACTACCGGCCCCGTGCTTGCAGGAGTCGCTGCCGCGCTCGGGGCATCGGCTTGCTGTGCGGGGCCCCTGCTCCTCGTTGTGCTGGGACTGGGCGGCGCCTGGGGCTCACACCTGACCGCATTGCGGCCGTTTCAACCCCTATTTGTCGCCATATCCATCGCCTTTTTCGCGGTCGCTTTCCGTAGGCTCTACGCCAGGTCCGAAAAATGTAGGGCGGGCGAAGCCTGCCCGGCGCCTTCGGCGCGACATCGGCAGCGCTTCATTTTCTGGGTCGTGATGCCGGCCGCGCTCGCGCTGATTTCGTTCCCCCTGTATGCGCCGCTCTTCTATTGAGAATCTGCCATGAAGAAACTGATTGCTGTGCTCGTCACGACGGCGCGGACCGCGTCCGCGGCGCTGGCCGGGGGACTTCGCACGGTTACCCTTGACGTCACAAACATGGATTGCGCTGTGTGTCCGATTACGGTTCGCAAGGCACTTGAGAAAGTGCCCGGCGTGACCTCGGCAAAGGTCGACTTCGCAAGCAAGCGCGCGGAGGTGGTATTTGACCCGAAGAAGGCTTCGGTCGACGCGTTGACCAACGCCACGGCGGACGCTGGCTATCCGTCTCACGTAAAGGAGGTGCAGTGATGGCTGCAGTCGTGCTGGATTCGAGTATCACGTGTGCGGCGTGCGGGCACAGGAAAGAAGAGACGATGCCCACCGACGCCTGTGTGTGGTTTTACGAATGCGAGCATTGCAAGACTGTGCTCAGACCGAAATCCGGGGACTGCTGCGTGTACTGCTCGTACGGCACCAACAGGTGCCCGCCGACGCAGCAGTCAGGTTCCTGCTGCGCCTGACCAGGCTCACGCATAGGCCGCGCGCGATGCCAGTCGGGGCAACCCGACAGTCACAGTTTCCGGAAACTGCAGTAAAGAAACTGCTGGCTGGAGCCAGCCGGCGTGTGGTGGTCTTCGAGTGTGCTTGTGACCAATTCAAAACCGGGACCAAACTCGTCGGAGAGCAGCTGAACGTCGTATCGCCTGACATCCAGCCCGCTGCACCTGTTTGGTCCCAGTGGTCCGAATGTGGCAATTACAACGCGGCCACCCTGCCTGAGTGTTCTCGTCATCAGGCGGGTGTAGGCGTCTCGTTGCGATGGTTCCGTCAGGAAGTGGAAGACGGCGCGGTCATGCCACACGTCATATCGATGCTCAGGCAGGTCGACCACCGTAATATCGGATTCGACCCACGTTACCTGTCCGGCGATAGAGCCCAAACGCTGTTTCGTCGTCTCGAGAGCGACGGCGGACATATCGAGCACGGTCAGGTTTCGATATCCACCCTGAAGCAAATCATCGACCAGCGTCGACTCTCCTCCACCCACATCAATAATGGCTGCGTTCCGGTCCGACACGGCCTCGCAAATCAGCGTCAGCGAGATGTCAAGGTGCGGTCGATACCAGCTGACTGCATCGGGGGCCTTCCACCGGTAAACGTCTTCCCAGTGCTGTTTGCTGTCCATATTGCATCCTTAAACGCCGCACCTTGTCTTGAGGACCTTTCTTTGGCGCTAATGCCGGGGGTACCCAGGCTTCAGCGTTGCGCCACCCAGCCTAAAAGTCGCTGACCATACCAGCCGCTCAGCGACAGATAAAGCCCGGTGACGCCAAGGTTCCACAGCAATATCATCACCGTTGCGTCGAGCGGGTGGAGAATCGACAGCGCTACCGCGGTTATTGCAGCGACCGCGAGACTGCCTGCCATCGTGACCGGGCCCGGTGACAGTCGAGCGACGTGGCGCAGCATAATCAGCATCGCGAGCGATAGCGGCGTACCGACCAATACCAGGGTAGCGAAGCATCTGGCCGTTTCGCCGACGGACATGCCTTCCGGTCCAATCGTGACCCAGTTGGTCAGGCAACCGTAGCCAATGGTAGCTACCCAGGCGAGAAAGGCCGGTACGGGCAACAGAAGCCAAAGGCGGGACCTGCCTGGCACGCTGGCAACAAATGCCGCCGTGGCGGCCAGAATACCTGTTGCCACGGCTGCAGCTACGCGGGCGGCGAAGAGATACTGATGCAGTTTGACCGCCAGGTCGGCACGCACCCCATGCGCGATGCCGACAAAGAGCATCACAGCTGCGGCAAACAACAACCAGCCTGCAGCTCTCGCCACTGGGGGCCGCAGACGCCGGACCGGCGTTGCGTCCGCGACCAGCACGTCAATCAGGTCGGAGGTCCGGGTCATGATTTGCCACCTCGCTGCTGGAACATTTCCCGCAATCGTTTCATTGCCCGGTGAGTGGCTACCTTCAACGCTGCAACCGACGTTCCGCTTGCGGCCGCGGCCTCGAGCAAAGACATTTCTTCGAGCTTGAGCATGCGCATCGCGTCGCGCTGTCCCACAGGCAATTGCTCGATAGCTTCTCTCACCAGACGGGCATTCATGGCCTCTTCCTGTAAGTTCGCTCCATCACCAACAAAGGTTTCAAGCTCGTTTTCCGCTGAAGATTCATGTGCGCAAACGCGTCCCCGCCGACGCAGACCGTCGACGATGCGTCTGTTTGCAATTGTGACCAGCCACGGCCCGAACGGACGGGAAGGGTCGTACGTGCGGCGGACTGAGTGCACGGTGAGCAGCACATCCTGAACCGTGTCCTCAATGTCATCGGCATTCCGGATGTGTCGTGCCGCAAGCGCACGAAGATACGGGGTTATGTCCTGGAGCAGCCAACGATAGGCTTCCTGGTCGCCGGTCTGCGCGCTGGCCATGGCGATGGACCAGTCCAGTTTGCCGTCAGCACGGCTGGCAACCGGCGCGGCCTGACCGACCGGGGTGAACGACTCCAGGTCCTCGCTTTCGGAACCCGAAACCGGACTGGGTGGATGTGGATGGCGGAGCATGCGGCAATTTTGTGGCGCGGACGATAGATTGTCACGCAGAAAAAGTTTGCTCGGGCCCGTAACCTTTTGGTGTGGCCGGCCGAACTTCCCTACACGGCCGCAATGTCGGGCCGCAACCCTCAGGAGCAAGCGAGATGAACAAACATGTTATGGCCGCCTCGACCTTGTCGTCGGCAATCGGATTGGCACTTGCCATGCAGGTAGTACCGGTCCAGGCCCAGACCATGAAGGATATGAGCGGAAAGCCGCAAGTTGTGAAGGACAACATGGCCCGGATGGAGGCGAACAAACTGGAGAAGTGCTACGGCATCAATGCCGTATCGAAAAACGACTGCGCTGAAGGAGCCCATTCCTGTGCCGGACAATCCACGCAGGCACGCGACCCCAAGTCCTTCGTTCTGCTGCCCGCCGGCGATTGCAGCAAAATCCAGGGCGGCAAGCTGAAGCCGGCTTGAGCGAAGGGGAATGGTCATGGATGCCGCTTCTGAAGCCTCGCAATATGCACATGGCGTGATTCCGGCGCGCGCCGGGGTCGGGCTGCGCTTTCGCCACCATCAAGAGGTCGTTGAAGGGCATCCGCCCGCCGCCTGGTTCGAGGTGCATACAGAGAATTACATGGGAGGCGGGAGCGCGCCAGCTTACCTGGACGCCATCCGCCGGAACTATCCAATCTCGCTTCACGGCGTAGGCCTTTCATTGGGCAGCGCCGAAGGGATGGATGTCCGGCATCTGGAGCGTGTGCGCGACGTCATCAAGCGTGTCGAGCCAGGACTGGTTTCAGAACACCTGTCCTGGAGCATCAACGGCGGCATCTATCTCGCCGACCTCTTGCCGCTCCCCATGACGGAAGAAGCGTTGAACATTGTCTGCATGCACGTCGACCAGGCCCAAGCCCACCTGCAGCGGCGGATTTCGTTAGAGAATCCATCGACCTACCTACGTTTCCGCCACTCAACCATTCCCGAATGGGAATTTCTCGCCGAGGTCTCCCGGCGCACGGGGTGCGGCATTCTCTGCGACGTCAACAATATCTATGTCAGTTCCTGCAACCACGGCTGGAATGCGCTGGCCTATCTCGATGCTCTGCCACCGGCGGCAATTACCGAGGTTCACCTGGCCGGTCACAGCGTCCGACAGCTTGACCAGGGACAGATAATTTGCATCGACGACCATGGCTCGCGCGTCGCACCTCCGGTGTGGGACCTGTTCGAACAGGCCCTCAAGCGCTTTGGACCCGTTCCCACGCTGATTGAATGGGACACCGATGTCCCGGCGCTTGAGGTTCTGATGGAAGAAGCCGCGATTGCAGAGGCCGCTATTGAGAGGCAGCGAAATGACAATCTGTGCACCCACGCTGCTTGAGCTGCAACGCGCGGTCCGCGGGGACGTGCTGGGGCTTGCCGACGGCGAGGCATCTGGGTATGTGGTACCCGACGGCCTGGCTCCGCACGCGCGGCTCGCCATCTATCGAAATACGGCGAACAGCACGCTGCTTACAGCATTGCGGCTGACCTATCCAGCCGTGCAGGCTCTGGTCGGGTCCGAATTCTTCGAAGGCGCCGCTCGACTTTTTATTGAGCAATGCCCACCGTCGAGCGCTCAGCTAGACAGCTACGGCGAGTCGTTTCCGGAATTTCTGGCGCGGATGCCGGAAGCGGCATCTCTTGTCTATCTGCCAGATACGGCACGACTTGAATGGGCCGTGAATGAGGTGCTGCACGCGCCAGACGCAAAGCCGCTTGACTTGCGGCGCCTTGAGCATTTCGACGCAGTCGACATGCACGCTGTAAGATTTTTGCCGAGTTCTGCCGTGCGGGTACTTGAGTCGTCCTTTCCCGTCGATGCCATCTGGCACGCGGTGTTGTCCCGGGACGATAGCGCATTGGCAAACATCAATCTGGCCGCTGACCCGGTATGGTTGTACATCCACCGGGGGCCTTCGGGTGTCGAGGCGAACCGGATGGCAGAAGGGCAATACCGGTTCACGGCTGGCTTGCTTGCGGGGCGCCCCTTGCATGATGCCCTTGTCGACGTGACGGACGCAGAGACATCTGTCTGGCTCGCGCACCTTCTTGCATCTGGATGCTTTGTCGACATCTGCCTATCAAACGAAGCATCCAGCCAAACAATTGGGAGGCAAGTCACATGATGCCGGAATCTCAATCCGCTCATCGCAGTTCGAGACTGACTGACCGCGTACGACGCGCCGTTGGGTGGCTGGAGCGGGTGCCGCACACGGTTCTCGCGCTTCCACTGAGGCTCGCTGTTGCCACGGTCTTCTGGAACTCGGCGATGACCAAACTGGCCGACTGGAATGCCGCGCTCGAGTTATTCAGGGAGGACTATCGACTACCGTTGCTTCCTCCCGAGGTTGCCGCCTACATGGCGGTGTCAATCGAACTGACTACCCCTGTTCTACTTGTGCTCGGCCTGGCGACGCGACCCGTAGCGTTGGTCCTGCTCGGCATGACAACTGTCATCGAGGTGTTCGTGTATCCGCAGGCATGGCCCACGCACATTCAGTGGGCCGCGATGCTGCTGGTTCTGCTGTGCCGGGGTGCCGGCAAATGGTCATTGGACTATCTGTTATACAGACGCTTTAGTCGCCACCCAACATCAAGCGTGTAACTCGATGAATGCGATTGTTCTGGAGTCGACCATTACGTGTCCAGTGTGCGGACATAAGAAGAGCGAGACCATGGCCGCCGACGCGTGCGTCTGTTTTGCGCACGCGAACATTGGAAAATCCTGCTCAGGCCGAAACCCGGAGATTGCTGCGTGTACTGCTCATACGTCACCAACCGGTGCCCTCCGATGCAGCAGCCAGGCTCCTGCTGCGTTGACTGACCCCGGATGGGCTTTGGCGCCTTCCTGGTCCGAACGAAGTCAGCCGGCCCCATGGCGCACGGGCTCCAGAATGCGCAGCATCGTCCGGCCCTCCAGGTTCTTGAGTGGGAAGTAGGCGCGGTGTGTCTCGAGGTCTATCGCCACGACATGCGCGTTTGGGCCGACATGACCATCACCCAGTCTTGAGACCGCGCTGCGTTCTACCCGAAACATCGAGACGACGCCTGCCTCACCGGTGACGTACAACAGGTGAAGTGAAGGGTCGTAAGCGAGGACATCCGGGTCCTTTCCGACCGCAAATGACGATGCCGCGCGCATTGTGCGAATGTCGAGAACGACGAGCCGGTCGTTTCCCTCGCATGCGATGAAGGCCACCCTCTGGTCGGCATCTATCAGCAGCCCGTGGTTGCCGCGGGCGCCCGGCACGTCAATCCTCCCGACTATCTGGTCCGTAGTCGGGTCGATTTCAAACAGCTGATTCCGCGTCTGGACGTTGACGAAGATGTGCTTTGAGCTCAGGTCATACTGCGTGTTGCCTGCCCCTCCTCCGAGCGAAATGGTCGCGATTCGTCGGGTTGATGTCACGTCGATGGATTGGGGGCCGATGGCCCCGATGACAAACCGAGGTCCGACTTACCGGCGCAGAACGCACCGGCCGTCGAGCTTTCAAAGCGAAGATTCGCTTCCGTCGTCAGTGGATGTGGTGGTGGTGAATATCGGTGAAATGCGCGTGCGTGTGGGTAATAGGTGCGTGCAGATGGGGGTGCGTGTGCGGCTCCTCACCATCCCACTCAAAGTCGTGGGTGTGCTGATGGTGCTCGTCGTGCCGGTGCCGATGGTTGTGGTCCAGAATCTCGTGAGTGTACGGATGTTCATGCCGCTCACGGATATGCAGCCAGATTCCAAGAGCCATGCGCGCAGCCGCAATCCAGAAAGACACCGAGGGCACTTCGGGCCAGAGGAAAGGCGATAGCCCGACGCCGAATATCGGGGCGACAGAAAAATACGCGCGGGTTCGGGCGGTTCCGAGATTTCGCAGGGCGACGACAAAAAGAACCAAGCTCACACCGTAGCCGGCGAAGCCGGCGAGCATGGCAGCCGCAATCTTCCCGACGCCTGGCAGATGCGCGCTGAGAAGCAGCGCGATGGACAGATTGACTGAGCCGGCGACAAGACCTTTCAGACAGGCAATGACCATCGCGTCGTTCGTCGACACCTTCCGCGTCAGGTTATTGTCGACCGCCCGCGCGACGCAGGCTGCGACCACGAGGAGTGCATCTGGCGAGGCGCCTGCCGCACCCGGCTGCCACGCCAGGACGACGCCCCCAACACTATTGCCACCATCCCGAGAAATATCTGTGCGTCCACGTTCTCGCGGAATACCACCCAGGCAATCACCGCCGTGAATACGCCCTCAAGGTTCAGCAGCAGTGAACTGGTTGCAGCAGGCGTCGTGCTGAGGCCAAGCATCAGCAGCGCAGGCCCCGCGACGCCGCCTGCTGCGATTGCACCAAGAAGCCAGGGCATTTCGGGGAGCTGAATCCGGCTTTCGTTTTCTCGTTCGCCGGTCGAGCGGCGCAGTCGCTGGAAGAGAATTCCGATGGCAAGACCGACGCCGCTACCAAGATAAAACAGACCCGCGACCGTGAACGGCGAGAGAGAACCGAGCAAGGTCTTGGCGAGAGGCGTCGTTGCGCCGAACAGCGCGGCGGCAAGAAGTGCGGTGAAAGCGGCGTTGTGGCGCGCGTGCATGGATTGACGGCTACGAACAATAACCAGATTCAGAAAGTATCCCGTGAAATCCGCGCGCGCGGAGAGTTTTACGTAATGACCTATACCCCCGCCCCCTATGGTAGACTAAGAACTATTGTATACCCGGTGGGGGTATGTGGAGAACGCGATGAGTCACACGGTTCAGGAAAAGCAGAAGCTTCTCAACAGGGTGCGCCGCATCAAGGGGCAGGTAGAGGCGATTGAACGTGCGCTGGAGGATGAGCACGGCTGCGCGGACGTTTTGCAGCGGATTACGAGTTGCCGGGGAGCGATGAACGGCCTTCTTGCCGTCGTACTGGAGGACCACATCCGGAATCACCTTGTCGATGCAGAAAGCGGCGAGGAGTCAGGTGACAGCGCGACCGAACAGCTCATCGAAGTTGTTCACAGCTATTTCAAGTAAGGCGAGTTGGAAATGAGTGATTTCAAAGACGCCACGTTTGGCGCGGGGCACGACCACATCTTCCTTGGCGCCGGTCACGAACAGAACGAGCGAAAGACGTGGGCTGTGATTGTGCTGTGCAGCGCGATGATGCTGATTGAAATCGTCGGCGGGAGCATGTTCGGGTCGCTTGCGCTCGTCGCCGATGGACTGCATATGTCGACGCATGCGGGCGCGATGCTGATTGCGGCACTCGCCTATACGTATGCGCGCAAGCACGCTGCCGACCCCCGCTTCGTGTTCGGTACCGGCAAGCTGGGCGACCTGGCGGGATTCACGAGTGCCATCGTGCTTGCCATGATTGCACTGCTGATTGGATACGAGGCAGTCTCGCGCTTTCTGTCGCCGGTACCGATTCACTTCGACGAAGCGATTCCTATCGCGGTGGTCGGCCTGCTGGTTAACCTGGCGAGCGTCTGGCTCCTGAGCGGCGACCACCACGGCCATAGCCATGGTCATAGCCACGGACACGGCCACGGTCACGACGACCATGCTCATGAGGACGAGGGGCAGAAGATTTTTGCGCCGACTGGTGTGTTTGCCGTTTCCATCTTCGAGGACGGGGTGCCTCCGGTGTTTCGTATTACACCGGCGACGGAGGGCTCGCCACCGGACGCTTCAGTGGCGTCCGTTACGACGGTGCGACCCGATGGGACGCAACAGGTATTCGCGCTGGCGGACCGTGGCGGCTATCTGGAATCGAAGGAAGAGATTCCTGAGCCGCACGCGTTTAAAGCCATCGTGCGGATGCCGGATGGCGAGCACGAAGTCGAATTCGAAGAGCATGTGCACCACGACGACGCGCATGAAGCAGCGACCCGCGACCACAATATCCGGTCTGCGTACATTCACGTGATGGCCGACGCGGCTGTCTCCGTGCTGGCTATCATCGGCCTCTTGCTGGCACGCGCATTTGGCTGGCTCTGGATGGACCCGCTCGCCGGTGTCATTGGCGCGCTGGTAATTGCAAACTGGTCATACGGCTTGATGCGAGACACGGGCGCAATCCTGCTCGATATGAATCCCGACCGACGCATGGCCGAGAACGTCCGGAACGCTATCGAGGACCGTGGCGACAAGGTCGTCGACCTGCACGTATGGCGGGTGGGTCCGGGTCACATGAGCGCCGTGGTGTCGGTGGCGACGGGTGAACCCCAGCGTGATTCGCGCTTCTATCACGCGGTGCTCGAGCGCTTCAAGGGGCTGTCGCATGTCACCGTTGAAGTGCAACCCTCACACGCGGCGGCCTGACCCATGGCAGTCAAGTCGCCGTGCATCGATGTGTGTGCCTTCGATGGCAAGACCAAATTGTGCGTTGGGTGTTTTCGTACTCTCGATGAAATTCGGGGGTGGAAGAAGATGACCGACCACCGACGCCATCAGGTGATTAACGACCGGGTGCGGCGACAGGCCAAGCTGCAGCGTGAATCGCCAGGTTCGTCGGCGCCGGCGGACAATGCCATGGACTACAAGCTCTCCGATGTCGCCATCGTAGCTAGATAATCAGGCCGCTCGCGCATCTACCGTAATGAGATAGTGCATCAACGTTTCCAACGGGGAGGAACTATGCCTGTGCGACATAAGGAACAGCACCGTCTGGAATCCATTAGCTGGTTGCGCGCCGCTGTACTGGGCGCCAATGACGGGATTGTCTCAACGGCGAGCCTCGTTGCCGGTCGTCGGCGCCTTGTTCGGAGCGGTAACCTGAAGCGCCAGACGCCGTCCGGAGCGATACACCTCCGGGACAACGCTACCGAACGACAGTCGGAAAGCGCTACAACTGCTTACAAATCTTGCGGTCGCTACGTCCACCGGTTTGTGGGCTCCCGCGTTCTTGCTGACACACGTCAACGGAGCGCGAGATGAACACCAACCTGACATCCAATTTGCCGCAACGCAGTCGTATCCACCCTCTGGTTGCCGGTGCGGCTGTCGCCGTTATCCTGGCCAGTGCGACGGGCATCGCAGCGATGACGGGCATTCTTCCGACGTCCCGGGCAACGACCGCGCCTTCGACGCAGGCTGTACCGGTCGTCGCTCAGACCGCCAGCGCGCCGCTTGCATTGCCGCAACCAGCCGCTCAGCAACACGCCACGCGGGAGGACGCGCCAGTCCAGCCCCGTGTGCATCATCATCGGACCACTCCGGTTGAACAGGCTCCAAGGTATTCAAACAACGACGCATATCAAAACGCGGTGCAGCCGGCACCGCGGCAGGTCGCGGTTGACCCGAACGCTGGCGAAGTTGTCGCCGTCAATACTGTTCAGGAACCCGAACCGACAACGGGTCTCGGAGCCGTAGGCGGAGCTGTAGCTGGCGGGTTATTGGGAAATCAGGTTGGAGGAGGACGTGGTCGCGTTCTGGCAACGATTGCGGGAGCTGTTGGCGGTGGATTGGCGGGCAACGGCATCGAGCATGCGGTGCGCAAGGCGACGAGCTACCAGGTGCAGGTAAGAATGCAGGATGGCAGCTACCGGAATTTCAACTACTCGACGCAGCCGCCGGTCCAGGTAGGCGAGCGTGTTCATGTCTCCGGCGACTCACTGGCAGCGTCGTAAGCATACCCACAGCCGGCAGTACATCACAACGGGTTACTGGCGGTTACAGAATTGACATTTCAGCCGCACCTGCGTCCGCGTGCCCTTCGTAAAATCCGCACCGTTCGCCATTGTCTGGCATCCGTCAGAAGTGTACTGGACAGGAGAACTCCATGAAACGCATGACCCTTTTTCTCGCAGTGGGCATTTCTGCTGCGTCCGCATCTACCGCAACTCTCGCTCGCGCGGACATTGGAGTTTTTCTGGGCGTGCCTGGGCCCGTCTATGTCGCCCCTCCCCCAGTCGTGTACGAGGCTCCGCCGCCGGTGGTCTATGCACCAGCTCCGGTCTATGGCTATGGATACCGCTATGAAAGGGATTACGGCGACGAGCGCAGGTGGCATGACCACGGTCGCCACCGTGGATGGGAACACCATCACCACGGTGACGATGACGACTGATTCAAGGACGGCTGCACCTCCATAGCGACTGAACGCTCGCGAACGTAATTCGACGCGCCGCACATTGAACGCTCAACCTGTGCGCGGGACCTCGACCGCGTCGAATCCCACTCCAAATGATGTGCGTTCCTCGCATCGACGCACGCGGTCACTTGCCCTCATGTTTCGCCTCCCGACTCTGCGTGAAGGCAGTGTCGGCCAGCAAGAGGGTTGCCAACAAGCTACCCGGGGGCGTAGAGGGTCATGTCCACACCGTGCTGCATGATGATGTGTACAACTGCACTGATGACAAACGTGACGAACGACGCTATACCAAGGGAGGACGCGTCTCTCTGATTTTCATCGCCAAGGTGATGAAGCACGGCGGCTATCGCTATCCATGCCACGCCGAAGCTGAGGCCCGCGAGCACGTCTGAGAACCAGTGAGCGCCCAGATAAAGACGTGAAAAGGAGATAAGGAGAATGAATAGAGCCGTGGCAGTCGCAATGCGTCGCCGTCCGACATTGCCCCAGGCGCGCGCAACGAAGAACGCTAGAAAGCCATAGGTGACGACGCTTAGCGTCGCATGGTTGCTGGGAAAGGAGAACCCCTGCAAGCCCTCGTACATCGAAGACGGTCGCGCACGGCGCATGAAAAACTTCAGCGTCACGACGAAGAGCTGTGCGAACAGGACCGCCGAAATCCAGTAAGCGGCGCTTCGCAGCCGCCTTTGCCAAACGAGCCACGCAAGGACGACGAGAATGACCGGGACGGTGACAGCTGCATCGCCTAGCTCTGAGGCGGCAACCATAAGGGAATCGAGTAACGGAAAGCGAAGTGTTTGCAACGCGGCGTGAATCTTTATGTCGACGGCAACGAGTGGGTCCTCACTAATGACATCCTCCATTACGCCGAGCAAGAGCCACGTGCCACCAATGGCTAGCACGCCGGCCACGAGCAGGTTGCGCGCGCCAATGCGCTCAAAGAGCAGACGCCAATTCACGTTTTGCCCGCGAGTGTCGTTGTACTGGTCGCAAGCGCAAACAGCGTTGCGATACAGAATCCCGCCCCGGCATAAAATGTCGTGCTGACTCCAAACCGGTCCCAGAGTTCACCGGCCACGACACTCGCAACAAGCATCGCCAGCCCGCTCATCAGGTTGAAGAAACCGAAGGCAGTGCCTTTCAGCTCGGGCGGCGCCGATTGCGCAACCATGGTCGCCAGCAGACCTTGCGTCAGACCCATATGCAGCCCCCAGAGGGCCACGCCGATTGTCACGACTGGCCACGAGTTGCCATGGGCAAGCACGATGTCAGATGCGATGAGGACCACGAGGCCGACGGCGAGTAACCTGGTGTGACTCATCGAATCCGCCAGCTTCCCGAACGGATAAGCTGAAAGCGCGTACACGACATTCATTGTGACCAGGAGAGGGGAACCAGCGCTATCGGAACCCCGGCCTGCATTGCGCGCAGTACGAGGAATGCTTCACTGAACCGCGCGAGCGTGAAGACTGCGCCGACGCCGACCACCCACCAGTATCCGCGCGAGAGTTTCTTCAGGTTTTCGCGCGTGACTGGATTGACGCGTTTCGCTTCCGACTGCCGTGCGGGTTCCCTGATACCGAGAACCAATAACGCAACGGCAACGAGCCCGGGCACCACCGCGACCCAGAACACCAGACGGAAGTTGTCGGCCCACAGCAGCATCAATACAACCGCAAGCAAGGGTCCCAGAAACGCGCCGACCGTATCGAGTGATTGTCGAAGGCCATAAGCCGCGCCACGCAGGTGCAGGGGTGTGATGTCGGCCACGAGCGCGTCGCGCGGTGCACCCCGAATACCCTTGCCGATGCAGTCGACTATACGCGCAGTCAGCACGAA
The DNA here is from genome assembly GCF_046025895.1 of Paraburkholderia sp. RL17-337-BIB-A. NCBI lineage: Bacteria > Pseudomonadati > Pseudomonadota > Betaproteobacteria > Burkholderiales > Burkholderiaceae > Paraburkholderia > Paraburkholderia sp. RL17-337-BIB-A. The sequence goes on from NZ_JARESY010000003.1 coordinate 941,201, forward strand.
GCCGGCCGTGGGCGCGAGCGCAAACAGCGGTTTGCTCAGAGCACCAAGGCCGTATCCAATGACGGCGAGCCATTTGCGGTTACCCAGGTAGTCGCTCAGTGCGCCGGAAAACACCTTGACGATTGGAGCCGCCGCCTCGGCGACGCCTTCAATCAGGCCCACCATCAAGGCGCTCGCACCGAGACTCGTCACGAGGAACATTGGCAGAAGGCTGTGGATGATTTCCGACGAGATGTCCATGAACATGCTCACGAAGCCGAGCGTCCAGACGCCGCGCGGGATTTGACGGAGCGTACCGGGGCGCTTAGTGGAATCAGTCTGCACGTGTCCTCTGTTCAGTGAAGAGCCGCCTCGACGCTCACATTGTCGCGCATTCATGCAACAGAACGGTGAAGCGAGACAGCCTGCTGCCAGGCTCTAGCGCCGACCGGCCTATGATGCCTTTCGGAGCTGCCGCTCGCGCTTGTACACATAAAGCGCCGGCAGCAGATTAGTGCTGAGCAGGCCGCTCCAGACTAGCCCGCCCAGCGTAACGATGGCCAACCCCTGTTCGGGCGCGGCACCTTTGCCGAAGCCCAGTGCGGTCGGCAAGAGGCCCAGCGATGCTGTCAGGACGGTCAGCAGAATCGGCCGGAACCGCACCTCGACCGCGTCGCGCACGGCGTCGACCACGGACAATCCCTGCGCTTCGTTTCGCCTCACCAGTTGTAGCAACACGATGCCATGGTTCAAGCTCACCCCAATCAGGGTGAGAAAAGCAATCAGACCGATGGCGTTCAGCCCAACACCGCTCACCACCAGGGCGACTGCTCCGCCCGAGAACGCCAGCGGCATTTGCAACAAAAGCAGCCCCGGCACAAGCAGCCCATCGAATTGCAGCGTAAGGATGCCCAGCATCAAGGCCAACGCAACAACCGCCGCGACACCTACGTTAATCGCTGCGCGTTCAAGTTGGGGATACAGACCGCCGAATTTCACTTCGTACCCGGCTGGCAGCGAAAGCGTCGCCAGCGCCTGCCTGGAAGCAGATATCACCTGCCCGAGGGGGGCGGTGGGCGTCGCCAGTATTTCGACCGCACGCAGCCCGTTCAGATGCCGGATGACGTTGGGTCCGGTCGCCATGCGGACGTCGGCCACTTCGTTCAAGGCGACCCACCCGTTGGCCATGACCGGAAGCTGATTGAACTGCTCGATGGACAGGTGCGTCGGGTCGGTCAGTCGTATGAAGACGTCCAGGTGACCATTGCCTTCCGGAACCGTCGCAACTGTCTGACCGGCCAGCAAGATGTGTAACTGGGAAAAAAGCTGCGCCGGCGTGATGTCGTGGAGCGCAAGGCCGTCAGGATTGGGTGTAATTCGCAGTTCGGTGATGGGATAACCGTCGTTGTTGAAGACGTCCGAGAGGTCCGACACGCCAGCAAGCCGACGAGTGACTTCGGTTGAGAGCGACTGCAGGGCTTCAATGGAATCGCCGTAGACATCGATGACGAACGGTTGTGGTAAGCCTGAAAGCGTTTCGCCAACCCGCTCGAGAGTCGGCGTCCCAATTACAGTCTGGACGGCAGGAAGCTTCGACGCGTCCAGAATCTGCTTGCCGATTTTATCGAGGCTGCTCGCGTTCACATCGGGCTTCAGCGCAATCTGAATCTCGCCTGCGTAGGCGGGCTCGGTGTAGGACGTCCCCGACGCGGAGCCGACACGTGAAAACACGTGCGCCACCGGTTCGAGGCCGAGCAGGCGCTGGGTAATGCGGTCGGATGCATCCTGGGCATCGTGCAATGACGTGCCAGGCGGTAGCGTAAAGCTTTCGAGCAGCACCTCCTCGTTCGGCAGTGGCAGGAAATCGACCGGCACCAGCACAAGCCCAGCCACGGAGACCACGAAAATGGCTACGCAAGACCAGAGTGAGACCCGAGGACGACGCAGCGCAAAGTCGAACAGGCGCAGGTTCTGGCTCTTCAGCCACGCGACAGCACGCGAACCGGATGTGGCGCGCTTCTCGATATGAGGCCCGATGAATCCCAGCACGAGCGGAATCAGGCTCAACGAAATGAGCAGCGATGCAATCAGGCTGACTGTCATCGCGACAGAGAACGGGACAAAGAACAACCCCGCCAGGCCACCCACGAACACGAGCGGCAGGAACACCGCGACGGTGGTCATCGTCCCGGAAATGTCAGGCCCAGCGATGTCGCGCAACCCTCGCGCGACACCTTCCCACTTGCCGTCTCCAGATTCCCAACGGTGGTAGATGCTCTCCAGCACTATGATGGCGTCATCAGCGAGCAGGCCGACCGCGACTGACAATGCGCCGAAGGTCAGCAGATTCAGTGTCTGTCCCATCAGGTACAGCCCTGCGATACCGAGCAGTAGCGAGAGCGGGATACTCAACGCAAGGGCCCATATCCCGCGACTCGCGCCGAGCATCCAGAACAGGACGCCGACCGCAAGCACGGCTCCGATGGCGAGATTCCTGGTCAGGTCGGCAGCGACGACGCCGACAATATGTCCCTGACTGTAGATGCGCACGAAGCGTGCGCCACCGGGCAACTGAGGTTCGAGTTCCCGCAGCGTTTTATCAACCTCGTCGACGACCGGTAGCGTTGAGGCGCCGGGCTGCTTGAAGACAATGAGCGCGATGGTGGGCCTGTTGTCGAGTTTGACCGTATGGTGCGACGGAAGCGCAGTCCGGACAACGTCCGCAATCGAGCCAAGTGGAATCCTGTTCCCGGCTGACGCGACAGGCACGCGGGCGTACTCGGAAGGCTTCGTCGGCAGACTTCTGCCTTCCATGAAAACGTCCTGGTGTCCGAGGTCGACATATCCGCTCGGCACCATTGCAGTCGTCGCATCGAGCGATGCCGCGAGTGCCGATGCAGAGACATTGAAACGTTGTAGCTTCGCAAGGTCGGGGCGCACCCATATCGCATCCGCTCCGGGTCCGGCGACCGACACACGCTGCACGCCCGGGACCGCCCGGACACGGGGCACAAGATTTGACTCGATGATGCGCTGCACCTGTGACGCATCCACGCCGTCCGGAACCTGGATTGCGTAGTCGGCAACCTCGTTTATCGCGTTGCCGGAGATTTCCGTCGTCAGGCTTGTGCCTTTCGGCAGCGCACCGTTAATGCGCCCGACGACACCGTTGACTTCCTGCAACGCACTTGCAGCGGTGGTGCCTTCCACGAATCGAGCTTCAATTTTGACGGAACCCTGGCCCACGACCGTCCGCACGTCGCTCAATGACGAGAGCGACGACAGTTCGGCTTCGACGGGCCGCGCAATCAGCCCCTCCAGGTCCAGAGTCGTAGCTCCGGGCAACTGGGCGACAACGCTCACCTGTGGCATGTTGAACTGCGGCAGGACCTCGGCGTGGATATTGAGGAGCGCGTAGATGCCGTAGGCAATCAGTGCCGCATACAGCATGACCCAGAGCAGCGGCCGCTTGACGATATCTTTGAGCATCTTCTTGTTGGCAGAGGAGCGTCAGTCGGTGTGCTGGTAACGCGTCGCGAAGTCCTGGTGAAAGAGAAGATACGAGTCTTGCGTCACGACTCGCTCACCTTGCGCGAGTCCTTGCCTGATTGACGTCCAGCCACCGTCGGATAGACCCGGAATCACCTGGCGTCGGCGGCTGCCGCTCCTGTCACGCACCAGTACCCACCATTGGCCGGCATCGAGAATGAGCGCGGTGGATGGAATGGCCAACCGTTTGTCGTCAGTTGTGGTCAAAGAAACTGTGCCGACCGCTCCCGGCACAAGCGCGGTTCCATGTACGGCATTGAGCCAGACTTCCAGTTGACCGGGCGCGGTAACGCTCCACGACACGCGCTCCACGACCACGTCGATGGGCGCATTCGCACCCTCGGCAAGAAAGACCCCTTTTTTTCCGGCGGCAACCGATGAGGCATTGCTTCCATATAGATTCGCTACTACGTAAAGACCACGCGCGGGGACCACAGTTACCAGCGCCTGGCCGGCACTCGCGTATTGACCATCGGCCGCATTGACCGCCGTCACCACGCCCGGCTCCGGCGCGCTAATGACGGCGAGGCTCGCGTAGTTCCGCGAGGCCGACTGCGCCGCTACGAGTTGCTGACGTGCAGTATCGAGTTCGGCGCGCACGCGGATAACGGCATCGCGCGTGCTGAGTTGCTCATCAAGCTTTTGCTGTTCGATGGCGAAAGCCTGGGTTGCCGCAGACACCCGTATCTGGGCCGACTTCAGGTCGGCAGCAAGGCGCGCACTGTCAGTTGATACGGTGGGCCCCGTCAGGTGCGCAAGCGCTTGCCCGGTCCGCACCGTTTCACCGGGGAGAACGCGCAAGCCGGAGATGACGCCTGCCGTGGGCGCGCTGAGCACGGTGTTGGATGCTGCCTGCACGCGTGCGGGCGCCGAGAATGTCGTTACGACCCGCTTCTCTACGGCAGGCATTGTCACGATGTCCTGGGCGAATGCGCGATGACCAGACACGGACCACGTACCAATGACTGCGGCAACGAGAATCAACCGAGTCGAATTCACTGAAGGTCCTTGTCTAGCGGTTTATGGTCAATGGCACTCACGCCAATCAAGGTGCAGAGCTCGACCTGCTGTTGAAGTACCGAATTCGCGAGCTTCGTTCTCGCGATGCGTTGATTCAGCAGCCGCGATTCAAGGTCAGCCAATACCGGTAACGTCATATCACCATTGCCGTAGGCGACGCGCGCCAGCTTCACGGACGCATCGAGCGTCGCCTCCGCTGAGATTGCCGCGCGAACCTGTTCATGAAGCAGGCTCAGCTCCGAGCTGAGTCCGTCGACAGCCGTGTATGCATCTTCGAGCCTTTGGCCGTATTCCTGAGAGAGGGCTTCCCGAGTAGCCTTCTCGACCGCGATATTTCCCCGGTTACCGTTGAACAGGGGAAGCGTCACCGAAACGGTAAACCCTGACGTGTAGATGGCTGACGTGTCCCGACCTCGTGTGACTCCGATGTCCAGTCGAGGGAACTGAGCCAGGAGCGCTGCGCGATAGCGTTCGTCCTGTTCGGCATACCCCGCACGCAGAGCCAGCAAATCGGGGCGACGCTGCCCGAGGTCTGAGAGCGCATTGACGAGGATGTCCTGCGGGACGTCAGATGACTCGGGTGGAGGCACAAGGGTCAGGTGCGTACCGGGGCGTCGTTGGAGCAGTGTATTGAGTTCCCGTCCTGCCCTGAGATGTTCCTGCCGCAGCGTCCCTAACTGTTGGACGCTGTCGCGGTAAGCGATTTCCGCCAGCACGGCCAGGTCACGCGTCACGTCAGTACGAACGAGCGCCTTTTGCATTCGCTCAGTGACATTCCTCTGATGGACCACGAGCTTCTCGACGTCGCTCTCCAGACGCTCGAGGCTTCCATTCAGAACATAAAGCGCATACGCACGGTTCGCGACCTGCCATTTCGTCCATTCCAAAGCGAGCTGCTGCTTATCACGAGCCTCTGCTGCGGCTCGCCTTCTCGCTGGACGGTCAACCAGCGCGGAAATTTCATAGCTGAGCCCCACCATGAATGCAGGAACGTATCCCGCCGCGCCAGGACGGTCGGTACTGAAGCTGAGTGTTGGGTCCGGCAGCAGACCGTCCGCGTACTGCCTGGCGGTGGCGATATCGAGTTCCCGCTCTGCACGACGGATATCCGGGCTATGCTCGAGTGCGCGCTGGACAACCTGGTCCACAGTCAGCGATGGGGTTGTTGAAGCACCGTCATCAGGCCATTGCGCTGCGTCTGGAAGTGGTCTGGGAATATAGGATACACATCCATGCAACGCCAATGCGAGCGCTAGAACCATGAGACGGGCGACTCGCGTGTGCGCACATGTAGCGGTGCGCCATCGACCAGTTGCCGAATCCGTGCTTTGCAACCTACTATCGAAAGCGCCATGGTTCACGATGCATATCCGATTGGGGAAGGCCGTTCGGATACTAATTCACGACACTTAGTTTTAACTTAGCACCTATTTTTGGCCTCGGTGAGACGCATGAGAATCCTGCTCGTAGAAGACGACGAAATGATTGGCAACGCAATCGTCCAGGCGTTGAGGGACGCAGCCTATGCGGCTGACTGGGTTCACGACGCTGAGTCAGCCACGGGCGCGCTGTTGGGACGCGAGCATGATGTGGTGCTTCTGGACCTGAACCTGCCGAAGCGCGATGGCATAGACGTGCTTCGGTCGCTGAGGGCCGGAGGCAGCAAGGCTCCAGTCATCATTCTCACGGCACGCGATAGCGTTGGGGACAGAATCGTTGGTTTGGACGCAGGCGCCGACGACTACCTTGTGAAGCCATTCGAAATTGACGAGCTACTCGCACGCGTTCGGGCGGTGACGCGACGACTCGGTGACCACGGCGATACCAGGATGACCAGCGGAAATCTCACGCTGGACTCAGCTACTCACCTCGCGGTGTACGGCAGCACCGAATGCCGGCTGACCAGTCGCGAGTTCGCACTGCTGAGCGCACTCCTGATGAAGCCCGGGACAGTCCAGTCGAGAAGCGAACTGGAGCGGAAGCTGTACGCGTGGGAAGAACAGGTCGAGAGCAATGCCGTGGAGGTCCTGATTCACGGCATCCGCAAGAAACTGGGTGCGTCTGTCATTCGCAACGTGCGAGGTGTGGGATGGTTGGTGGACAAAGAAAACAATCACGCTCTCTGACGTCGCAACTGTCGGCGTGGATTGGCTGCGTAATTGTGGGCGTAGGTGTGATTGCCTGTGTGCTGTCGTTCGTGTTCGCTTACCAGGAAGCAAGGGAGTTGCAGGACGGGCAACTGAAGGAAATCGCTGCGTTGATTGATAGTCGGGCGCTCGCGTTCAGCGGGTCTCGACCATCGATTGAGAGCTCCCAGGACGCGGACGTCAAAGTGGTAATCGACAGCTTGAGCGACGCGACAACGGGCATCGCGCAGGCCGCCGGACTCGTGATTCCCAAGGCCATCACTGACGGCTTTCACGACCTGGATGGCAACGGGCAAAGCTGGCGCGTCAATATCCGGACTCTCCACAGCGGCGAGCGCGTCGCCGTTGCAGAACCGTCTGCATTGCGCGACGAAATTGCGCAGGATGGCGCGATGAGAACACTCGTACCCATGCTCCTGCTGTTACCGGCCCTGTTCATGGTAATCGTGGTGATTGTTAGAGCCAAGCTGGCCCCTCTCACACGTCTTGCAAGCGTGGTGGACCGCCAAACCGACATGTCGCTTGAACCGCTTCCTGAAGATGGTATAACCAGCGAAGCGTTGCCGTTTGTCAGGTCGATTAACCGGCTGATTGCACGATTGAGGGAGGCCATCAGTCATCAGCGCCGGTTTGTCGCGAGCGCCGCACACGAATTGCGTTCGCCGCTGGCCGCGTTGTCGCTGCAGGCGGGGAATCTGGGAACAACGATTACGTCGGCCGATGCCCGTGAGCGGCTCATGGCACTGCAGTCAGGATTGCGCCGCACCCACAGGCTGGTGGAACAACTGCTCACATTGGCGAGGTCTGAGCAGGGAGCTTTGGAGCAACCGACCAGGGTATCACTGCGCGCCGTGGCAACCGAGGTCATCAACGCCACGATTGGCGTTGCCCGCGAGAAGGATATCGACCTCGGGTTCGAGCATTTCGATGAACTGGAGGTGGTTGTCGATGCGTCGTCACTCACGGTGGTGCTGAGAAACCTGGTCGACAACGCGGTGCGATATGCACCAGCCGGCGGCAAGGTGGATGTGTCCGTCGTTCGTGCAGGAAGCGAGGTAGTGTTTGAAGTTGCAGATTCGGGCCCCGGCGTTCCGGACGCGGAACTCGAGCGTGTGCTGGAACCTTTCTACCGACTGGACCACTCCATTGCATCAGGAAGTGGACTCGGTCTTTCCATCGTTTCGGAAATTGCACGGCGGACAGGCGGGCGCCTCGCGCTCGAAAACGTCGTAGGCGGATTTCGTGCGCGTTACTTCCAACCATTACGGCAGCAAGGCTGACAGCGCACGATGGAGCATGCGTACGTCCAACTGTTGCATCTGCTCGCTGGTACCCGGCATGGTCGCTCACGGTCGTTTTCCTTGCGGCGTTCCTTGAGGCCATCGCGCTCGATGCTCACGACAACTGGGGCGCAGGCCTCGGAGCAACCGTACTGGCCAAGGTGGATTGTCATGGCGTTGCGGTGGCGCTGCTGGCGTCACCCGAGGAATGAATGTCGCGTCGTTGCCTCGTTGCGTGCGCGTGTTGGACGTACCCAGGAAGAAATCGTCGCGCTCTCAGTCCAATAGTGAGTCCGTCAACCAGCTAGTAGCAGCGACAGGTCCGGAAGCGCTACGCCAAAGGTGGCTCTTTTGAAAACGGAGTGGGTAACGGGGCTCAGCGGGCATGTTGGTTAAAGCGTGAGAAGTCGAGTTTTCCAGCGATGAGAAACAGGACCGTGCGCATGGTTTCGAAGCGGGCGTATCCACGTGCCTTGCGTTTGGCGGCCTGGAACAGACCGTTGATGGCTTCGATGAATCCGTTGGTCTGACGAGTCTGGGTCCAGGCGACGATGCCGTCGAAATGCCGCCGAATCAATCGCACCACGTCCTTCATCGGTTCGACCTTGGAGCGCATGACGTTGGTGCACCACTGTTGCAACATCTCCGACACAACATTGATTTGCTTGCGCTCGAGAATCTCGCGCAGTTGCTCGCGATACAGCCAGGCGCGGGCCGTACGCTGGGTGGTGTACTGACTGATGAGCGCCTCGAGGTCGGTCAGTTGAGCGAGATTCAGTTTGTTCGGGTCTTTGAGCAACGTCCAGCGCATGCCTTTGAGTTCCGGGTCGACCTTCTGTTGTTGCCGACGTACTGTGTCGAGCGCTTTGGACGCGTGAGCGACGACGTGGAACTTGTCGAAGGTTACTCGCGCTTCAGGCAGATGTTCATTGACGCCCTTGATGAAAGCCGGTGACATGTCGATGCTGACCGAGCCGACTTGCCCGGACGTGCCACCGTGTTCGCCCAGATAGGCCGCAAAGCGTTCAATCGTGCTGGCGTCCTTGCCGGTCGTGACGAACACGACTCGCCGCGCCTGCATGTCGGCGACCAGGGTTAGATACTCATGACCGCGCCGGTAGGAAGTTTCGTCAATCGCCACCGTCTTCACGGCCGACAGGTCCGCCGATGCGAGTGCCAGTTCGACATACCGCGAACAGATAGCATGCACCCGGTGCCACGACAGGTTGACCGCACGCGCGACAGCGGCGAACGGCATCTGCTGGGCGAGCATCAGCACGAGCGCCTCGAACAGCAGCGTGAAGCCGCTGAGTTGGCCAACCCAGTCCGGTTCGACCAACCGTACCGAGCCATCGGGCAAACGCACACGCGGCACCCGCACTTCGAGGAAGCACTCGTGCTGGAAGAAATTCAGGTGACGCAGACGCTTGATTTGCGTGTCGTGCACAGGATGTTCACCGGCAATTCCAGGATAGGCAAACCGGGTGCCTGCGACGAAGTCCACGGCAATCGAGAGCTGCCGCTGGGCAGCATCGAAGTCAACGCCCTGGACGTACCAAGGGGTGGTTATACCGAGAGCGGATTCGAACAGTTGATTCGTCATGGTTGCCTGTCTTACGTGGCTGGTTGCCGCATTCTGCCGCAACCAGCCACGACTCAGCTTGTCGATTCAGTGCGCCTCAAGGATTCGCTTCGCCGGGCTCACGCCCGCCCTTGACCCGCCAAACCTACCCACTGAAAATTTAAAAGAGGCCCAAAGGTTTGTAATAACAAGAGTGCGTTGAGCGACAGGACCGCAGTCGCTGCTACCGTGGCCAATATGGTAGTGAACGTGCGGTTCTTGCGAACGCCCATGATGTCCTGTCGACAACTGAACCATAGCAGCGCCATCATCGGAAACGGCAAGGCAAGACTCAACACGACCTGGCTGATGACGAGCGCATTGGTCGCGTTCACCCCGAAACCAACAACGACAAAACTGGGCACCATTGTCACGACCCTTCGCACCCAAAGCGGGATACGAAAGCCAATGAAGCCCTGCATAATCATCTGGCCAGCCATCGTGCCCACGACCGAACTTGATATCCCGGAGGCGATTAGGGCAAGGAGAAAAATGCCTGCAGCGCCTATGCCCAGCAGCGGTGCCAGTGTGTGGTATGCCGTCTCGATTTCTGCGACATCAGGGTGTCCCTCGTGGAATGCGCCGGAAGCCATGATGACCATGGCCATATTGATAAGACCTGCGGTGGCCAATGCGATGACGACCTCGAGGTTCGAATACGCGAGCAGCGTGGTGCGTTCAGCTTCTGTCATTGGGAGGACGCGACTTTGAGTCAGCCCCGAATGGAGAAACAGCGCATGTGGCATGACTGTCGCGCCAATAATGCCGACAGCAATAGTGAGCGCCTCTGAATCCGGAAGGCGCGGTGAGAACGTATGAACGAAGACTGCCGGCCACGCAATTGGCACGATGAATAGCTCGGCCAGGTAGGACAAGCCAATCACTCCGACCAGTCCACCAATTGCCAGCTCGAGTGGACGGAAACCGGCGCGCTCAAATAACAGAAGCGCATAGGTCACGAGAGCGGTGACCACCATGCTGACAAACAACGGCATGTGGAACAAGAGTGACAGGCCGATTGCTCCGCCGAGAAACTCGGCCAAATCCGTTGCCATCGCGGCCACCTCGCTCACGCCCCACATGAGAAGGACGAGCGGCTTGGGGAAGTGTTCGCGGCAAAGCTCCGCGAGGTTTCGCCCGGTAACTATCCCGAGTTTTGCGGAGAGCCCCTGAAACAGCATGGCTATCAGATTCGCCAGCAGCACAACCCAGAGGAGCGTATAGCCGTACTTCGCGCCAGCCTGAATGTTCGTCGCGAAGTTCCCCGGGTCCATGTAGGCGATTGAGACGACCACCGCCGGGCCGAAAAATGGCAGGAACACCCGTGCGCCCCGGCCTTCGAGCCGCGCCCGTATCGCCGACGTCGTTCGCTCCGTCAGCGTTTTACGTTTATCCTTGCGACGAGCACGGTCGTCCATCGCCACTCCAGCCAATCACCTGCTGTACGGACTGCGGGTCAGCAGCCATCCGCACATAACGACGTTATTTGCCGGCGTGTTTCGCCTGCCACTTCTTCATGTAAGCGATTTCCTCATTTTGTGCCTTGATGATGTTCCTGGCCAGTCGCTTCATGTCGGGGTCCTTGCCGTGTTTCAGCTCCACCTTCGCCATATCGACCGCGCCCTGATGATGCGGAATCATGTGAGACACGAAATCTTTATCGGTGTCACCGCTGTACGGAGGGGCACTCATCTCCTTCATCATCTTTTCGTCCGCTTCCTTGAACGCTGATGTTGACGGGCTTGAACCGCTATCGGCCGAACTGGACATGTTCATTCCCGGCATGGATGCGCCTTGTTGCGCGCCGGCGGGATATGCCGCAACAGTCAATAGGACGCCCGCGCAAATGGACGCGGCGCGCAGAGCGAGAAGGCTTTTCATCTTGAATCTCCTTATAAGAAAGGTCATTTCGAGTGGCCACCGTGTTGATGGTGTGCATGGTCACGAGAGCTATGGCTCCCGCGCGGACCATGGTCATGTTCCCCGCGTTCCATCATTCGCATCATCTCGGGGCCGCCGGTCCTGAAAAAGACGACCATCAGAATGAGAAAGACGGCGCCGAAGATGATGTTGAGCACGGTGGTGTAGTTGAAAGTAATTGCTGCATCGACGACTGCCGTATGCCGTTCCCTGGGAACCCATCCAAGCAGCTGGAACAGTGACTCAACTACCAATGCGGCCGCGACCATCGCGACATAAAAGGTAACGGCCAGAAACGTAGTCATCCTGCCGCCGTAGTACTTCCTGTAGATGTTGAGGATGGGAAGAATGATGAGGTCGCCGAAGATGAAAGAGGCCACCCCACCGAAGCTGATGCCACCGTTCCACAGCACTGCGGCGAGTGGCACGTTCCCGACCGAACAGGTAAACGACGCAACAGCAATCAGTGGGCCGACAAACGCGCCCCAAATCATCGCGGCCATCGGATGGCTGACGAGAAAAAACTTCTGCCAGAAACTGTCGGGCACCCATGCGCCGAGTGCGCCCGCGACGAGTAGCCCGATACCGATGTCTCGCCACAGCATTGACCAGTTCATCACGTAGCTGTGGCTGATTGCAATCCATCCTTCCCTCGAAGAGAGACGCTCCTTCCAGGTCCCGTGCTGCTCAACCATCGACATGGCCGCATGACCTTCCATGCTGCCGGCGATTCCCTTGTCCGCCTGTTCGATAGCTTCCTTCTTCAGCGAGTCCTTGAGAAAGAACCGGAAGAGCAGTACTAGAACGACAATCATGATGGGTCCACCTATGAATTCAGCGGCGGCAAACTGCCACGAAATCAGTACCCACATCAGTACGCCAAGTTCGAGCACGAGATTCGTCGCGGCGAACTGGAACGCCATTGATGACGTGAAGTCGCCGCCCTTGCGCACGATGGAGCGTGCCATCGCGACGGCGGCGTAGGAGCAGGAAGAGGACGCGGCACCGAGCAGACTGGCGACGGTCAGCGACCGGGGAGATGCGTCAGGCAGAAGCCTGGACATCTCGGACTTCGAGACCACGACTTCAATTACGGCGGAGAACAGGAAGCCGAGACTCAATCCCCAGAATATCTGCCAGAACATCGTGAAGGCCATCCAGAGGGCATGACCGAGGGCAGTGATAATCTGCATCGCAACCTCCTGCGTGGAAGCTCCTATATGAGCGGCGCGCGGTTATAGAAGTAGATACCGTGGGGCGATTTTCCGACCTTGATGGTGTTAACGAGCTTGTGGGTTTTCATATCGATGACGCCGACGTAGCGGGTGAACCGGAAGGTCACCCACAGGTATCGTTTGTCGGGCGTCAGTTCCATGTCATCCGGACCAGCAAGCAAACCGTTGATGGTGCCCACATTGGTCAGCGTGTTCTGGTCGAGAATGCTGATAGTGCTGCCGACCCGGTTCGACACCAGAATGTGCTGTCCGTCGACGAACGACCGGAAGTTGTGCGCACCCTTGTCGGTATGGATGGTCTTCACGATTTTGCGCGCCCGCCAGTCGATGACTGCGACGTAGTCCGCGCCGGTCATGCCAATCAACAGGTATTTGTCCCCCGGCGTGAGCCAGAGACCGGCGGGCGACTTGCCGACGGGCATTTTCCAGAGCACGGTTTGGGTTGCCAAGTCAATCGCCGCGACCTCGCCTGAGACCTGCAGCGTGACGAAAACAATCTTGCTGTCAGCAGAGAAAATCATGTGGCTCGGCATCGCAGCCAGCGGCACGCGCTTGGCGAGCGCGAAGTTTTTTCCGTCGTAGTGGTAGATGTCGACCCGGTCAAGGCGCAAGCCGTTCGTGACGAACCATTTACGGTCGTAGGAGAATCCGAGTTGATATGGGTCCTCGATGCCTTGAAGCCAGCGCTGGACTTTCCCCGTTTTGGGGTCGAGAAAGACGAGATTGTTGGCAACCGAGTTCGCCACAATCAACGACTGATTGTCGGGCGTCGCCATGAGGTGATGGGGTTCCTTGCCGACAGCAATCGTGTCGACGACTTTCTGCGTCGCCTCGTCAATCAGGCTTACGCTGGCGTCGGCTGAATTCAGCACGATAACGTTTTCAGCGTGCGCCGGAAGCTGAAACCCCAAGGCGAACAGTAACGCACAAATCGGGAGCCGCATTTCGTCTACCTCCGTGGGACGGCGTCGTCAGCCTTTGACCGTGGGATGGAATCCTGCCTCTTCGATGACCGCGACCAGTCGGTCCGATGGCAGCGCCGAATCGATTTTCACGACTTTGGTGGTGACATCGATGTCCAGTTTGGCTGCCGGGTCAACACTGTTGACCGCGCGCGTGATTGAGTTTGCGCACCCGCCGCATGACATATCTTTGACTTCGAACTCCATTTTCTACTCCATTAGCAAATCGGAATCTCAAGCTTGAACCTTCCCATGGCGGGAAGGTCAAGTACCGCGACGCGCCTGCTCGCGAGTCGTCGTCGCAGGTCAGAGGCGGGGCAGGAAAACAGAGGGTGAAATCGCCCAAGCGCGGTTACACACTGACGCGGTCTCTGTCTTACAGCCTTCGTGAACTGCGTGCTAGACTTCCGGACCATGTCCTATTGGCGCAAACTCTTCGTCGTCGTGCTGCTAATACTGAGCCTTCCGGTTCAGTCGTTCGCGGCCATCTCCATGAAATGCGGGTCGTCGCATTTCGGGAGTGAAGTCGCGTCTGCGCACCATGAAGACGCTGATGAGTCGCTCCCGCACCATCACACGCATGATGTGACAGTGGCTGGGAGCGACCATGACAGCCATCCCCATGGCGGCGATGTGCACCATGCACATTCGTGCTCGACATGCGCATCCTGCTGTTTCGGCGGCGCCTTGCCGGGCGCCCCCACGGTAGTGACATCCGCCGACGCTGTTCATTTTGCTCTTCTGATTCCCCGCTCAGACCGCATCGCGTCGTTCCTGACCGGCGGCATCGAACGTCCTCCCCGAATCTCCCTCGTCTAGTCCTTCTGTCGCGGCCGTAGCCGCGATGCGAAATTTCGACCTGATGGCCTGTCGGCTATCCAGGTGACTTACGACGAGAAAATCCATGCGAATGTTTATCGCGGCGCTAGCCGGGGCGGCGGCATTGTTGCCAACGCTCGTGCACGCCACTACTGCACTTCCTGACCCGACGGATGCGGCTGCATCGGTTCCGACGGTTAGCGTGCCGTCCGTCTTTGCGGACTATCAACCATACCGGGACCAGAAAGCGCCCAGCTGGCAGGAGCTCAACCGGGCAGTAACGACCTCGCCCGGAAAGCCGGGGATGAGCCACAGCCAGATGCCTTCCGGCGGCGCCGGTGCCAAGAGTAACGACCCCACCTCTCATCAAGAGGAGTCGGCCAAATGATGCGGCATTTCTTTTCGTGCGGCCGCGTCGTCGCTGCGGCCACCGCACTAGCGTTTCTTGCCGGCTGTACGACCTTTTCAAAGGACGGCGGCTTTAACACCGTTTCGACGACCGCATCGGAGCGTCTTGGGAAGGACGCCTTGCTGATGAAGACCGACGAGGACCGCGAGGCGGTTGCAAAGCGGACGCAGGAACTTCTTTCAAAGCCGCTCAGCATGGACGACACCGTGCAGATTGCCTTGCTGAACAATCGGGGACTGCAGGCTTCATACGGGGAACTCGGCATCTCCGAGGCCGACCTGGTACAGGCCGGACGCCTGCCTAATCCGGGATTCACGTTCAGTCGCGCGCATGGGAACGACTCCCTGAGCATCAATAGAACCTTTACGCTCAGCTTGCTGAATGTCCTGACGATGCCGCTCGCGACGCGCATTGAGAGCCGCCGCTTTGAACAGACCAAGCTGCTGACTGCAGATGCGATGCTCAAGGTCGCGGCCGACGCCCGCCGGGCCTATGTCAACGCGGTTGCAGCCCAGCAGTCGGCCGCGTACGCCGCGCAGGTAAAAGATTCCGGCGAGGCCGGTGCCGAACTCGCGCTGCGGACGCAGCAGGCGGGTGATTTCAGCAAGCTCGACTACGCGCGCGAGCAGGCGTTCTATGCAGATGCCGTGGCGCAACTAGCGAAGACGCGACAGCAGTCTGTCGCCGCTCGGGAGAAGCTGACCCGCACGATGGGCCTGTGGGGAGCGGGCACGCAGTACAAGCTGCCCGACCGTCTGCCGGACCTGCCCAAGGACCGTCCAGAGCTGAAGGACCTTGAGAGCTTCGCGATGCAGAACCGGCTGGACATCCAGGCGGCGAAGCTGCAGACGCAGAGCGTCGCATCGTCATTGGGTCTGAGCAAAGCGACGCGTTTTATCAACGCGCTGGATGTCGGATATCAGAACAATTTCACGACGTCCGACGGCCACGAACAGGGCTACGAAATCAGCGTCGAGATTCCCATCTTTAACTGGGGCGGTTCGAAGGTTGCACGCGCCGAAGCAATTTACATGCAGTCGGTCAACCGCGTCGCCGAGACCGCGATTAACGCACGGTCCGAAGTTCGCGAGTCGTACTCGGCCTACGTGACCGACTACGACGTCGCGAAGCACTACCGCGACGAGGTCGTACCAATCCGCAAGACCATTTCCGACGAACTCATGCTTCGCTACAACGGCATGCTCGCGAGCGTGTTCGAACTGCTCGCTGATTCGCGCGACCAGGTCGGCGCGGTGAACGGCTATATCGACGCGCTGAAGGACTACTGGCTTGCGGAGACCGACTTGCAGCAGGCAGTCGGTGGTCGTCTCCCCCCGCTCGCGATGGCCTCAGCGTCATCCGCACCCACGACGCAACCCACGACGCAACCGGCGTCGTCTACAGATTCCGAAGGTAAATGAAATGGTGTCACGTCGAGATTTTATTGGTGGCTCCGGGGCGGCGCTGCTGGGAGCAGCACTGGTCAGCAAGGCTGGCGCTGC
Organism: Paraburkholderia sp. RL17-337-BIB-A; assembly: GCF_046025895.1. Lineage (NCBI taxonomy): Bacteria > Pseudomonadati > Pseudomonadota > Betaproteobacteria > Burkholderiales > Burkholderiaceae > Paraburkholderia > Paraburkholderia sp. RL17-337-BIB-A. Next base: position 957,644 of record NZ_JARESY010000003.1, read on the forward strand.
GTCGCTGCCTGAGGCGCCCACGATGGCCAAGCCCACGATGCAACCGCCGCTCACGCCTCCAAATGGCCGTCCCTATACGCCCGTTGCAACGCTGAATGGCTGGTCGCTGCCCTGGCGAATGAAGAACGGCTGGAAGGAATTCCACCTGACTGCGGAGCCCGTGGTACGTGAAATGGCACCCGGCATGAACGCGAATCTCTGGGGCTACAACGGCCAGACGCCGGGGCCGACCATCGAGGCAGTGGAAGGCGACAAGGTCCGCATCTTCGTGACCAACAAGCTGCCGGAGCACACCACCGTTCACTGGCACGGGATGCTGTTGCCATCGGGCATGGATGGCGTCGGCGGCTTGACGCAACCGCATATCCCACCGGGCAAGACTTTCGTCTACGAATTCGAGCTCGAGAGGCACGGCACCTTCATGTATCACCCGCACGCGGACGAGATGGTGCAGATGGCGATGGGAATGATGGGCACGTTCATCGTTCATCCGAAAGACCCCGGCGTCATGCAGGTCGACCGCGACTTCGTGTTCATCATGTCGGCGTATGACATCGACCCGGGCAGTTTCACGCCGCGCGTCAATGAGATGACCGACTTCAACATGTGGACGTGGAATGCGCGGGTGTTTCCCGGTATCGACCCGTTGCCCATCCGTGCTGGCGACCGCGTGCGTATCCGCTTCGGCAATCTCACGATGACCAACCACCCCATCCATCTGCACGGTTACTCCTTCGAAATAGCCGGCACGGACGGTGGGTGGATTCCGAAGGGCGCGCGCTGGCCGGAGGTCACATCCGACGTCGCGGTCGGCCAGATGCGCGCCATCGAATTCACGGCGAACCGGCCCGGCGACTGGGCGTTTCACTGCCACAAGTCGCACCACACGATGAACGCGATGGGACACCAGGTACCGAATTTCATCGGCGTGCCGCAGAAGGACCTTGCCAAACGCATCAACAAGCTGGTGCCAGATTACATGGCAATGGGCAGCACGGGTGGCGCGATGGGCGAGATGGAGATGCCGCTGCCCGATAACACGCTGCCGATGATGACCGGCACCGGCCCCTTTGGCCCGCTGGAGATGGGCGGCATGTTTAGCGTCGTGAAGGTTCGCGAGGGACTGGGGCGCAACGACTACCGCGACCCGGGCTGGTTCAAACACCCCAAAGGAACGGTCGCCTACGAATACACCGGTGAGCTACCGGAGAGCTGATTTTTGTCTGGCCGGCATGCAGCCGGCCCAACTTTTGTTTAACGCAGGGGAAAGAGTGATGAAGAACGTATTTGCATTGATTGCAGTTAGCTGCGCATTGGCAATCTCCGCATCGGCCTATGCGGCCGGCGACACGGGCAACATGGACATGAGCAGCAGCAGTGCCAAACCGGCCGGTGAAAACGCCGCCATGTCGCATGGGGAAATCAGGAAGGTCGATGCTGCAGCCGGGAAGCTGACCATCAAAGCCGGCCCGATAGAGAATCTGGGCATGGAAGCCATGACGATGGTGTTCAAGGTGAAGGACCCGGCAATGATTTCGCAGGTCAAGGTCGGCGACAAGATTGATTTCGTGGCCGAAGAAGTGAACGGCGTCGCGACGGTAACCAAGCTGCAGAAGCCGTAATGGTGCACGGGGTGTTGCCATTAAAAGCAGGCAACACCTACTTTGACTATTCAGGATGCGCAAGAACATGAAAACATTCACTCGCAAGCACTTGATGGGACTAGCTACGACAGCCGTCATCGCATTCATGCCGGCTGCTGCGTTCGCGCACGGCAAGCTCGAAAGCGCCGTCCCGGCCTCCGGTGCCACGGTCGACGCGGCACCGGACACGTTGCGACTCACGTTCAACGAGGACCTGGAGTCCGCCTTCAGCACCGTGAAAGTGACCGACGCAAACGGCACCGCTGTTAGCAAGGAAAAGGCCAAGGTCGATGCCGCGAATCCGCGCGTGTTGACCATTGCTGTCCCGAAGCTGTCGCCGGGTTCCTATTCCGTGCAGTGGGCCGTCATGACACATGATTCCCACAAGACGAAGGGCGCATACGGCTTTCGGGTGAAGTGATGAACGACGGTCTCCTTGGCATCCTGCGGCTCGCGTCAGTCGCTCTTCAGAACCTCGGCTTTGCAGTTGTTGTCGGCGTGCTGCTCAGTGACCGGTGGCTCGCGCGCCGACCCTCACCGTGGCAGACAGGCGTGAGCCGACGGCTGCTTCGCGCTCTACGTATTGCGTCGGTCGGCGCACTGATGTCCAGCGCGTTTGCATTCTGGATTCATTGCGCGTTGATGAGCGACTCCACGCTGCTGGAGGCGGGGCCTGCAATCCGCTCGATGCTGGTGGCGACCGATTTTGGTCATGCCTGGTCGGTTGGCGAGGGACTGATGCTGTGCGTGGTCATCCTTTCGTTCATGCAGACGGGCAAGTCGATTCGATTTCCGCTAGCCATCTGGTTGGCCGTGGCTGGTGTCGCCCTCGCTCGAAGCAATGGGGGCCATCCGGTCGATGCTGGCCTTTTCAGCCTGCCTGTATGGGCGGACTGGATACACCTGCTCGCCATCAGCACGTGGGTGGGCCTTGTGCTGGTTGCGACTTACGTTGTGATGCCGCGTTTGTTCGAAGCGAAGAGAACCGAGCTTGTGAACAGTGGTGCGTTCGTTCAGTCGCTCTCGGACGCTGCCACGTTCGCGCTGATTTTGCTGTTTGCTACCGGTGCGTACAACGGGTGGCGCGGCGTCAATTCGGCGGGCAACCTGGTCGGTTCGCTTTATGGACAGATTTTGCTTCTGAAACTTGCGCTGGTGCTCGTTGCCGCCGCGCTCGGCGGGCACAATCGCTTCTTTCAGATGCCCGGCCTATTGGCGTCTTTGACAAATGCGTCATCGACATCGCCGGTACGCCACCTCAAACGCTTCGCCGCTGTCCTGCATGTCGAGTCGCTGGTCCTGGCGGGTGTGCTGGTCGCTGCTGCCGTGCTTGTCTCCAGCCCGCTGCCGGACGCCTAGTAGCCAGTTCGGCAGCGTTTGTTTCTTACGTCCACGCAGATGGTCACCGCCGCAGGGTCAATTGAGGGCTCAGCCAGCCTCGATTGACTCCCCAGGCAAAGGCCATCTTTTACAGGACCCGAACGCATGTTCGGGTCCTTTTTTTATGGCTCCAAGCCTTGTCATCGAAGCAACAGATTCACGTCAAGGCAGCATTCGCCGCCAGCGGCGCGAGCTACGGCGGCCCACATGTAATGCATGAACCCCATCAGGAACCGCTTGCACTAGCCACCGCCTGCAGGGGTGGCGCACACGCTTGACCTTCCCATCATAGGAAGGTCCACAGTAAAAAATGTGCGGCGTACGGACCGTGCTCTACAGGGGCTCAATATGAACATTGGTGAAGCGGCGAAGGCGTCCGGCGTATCGGCCAAGATGATTCGCCACTATGAGGAAACCAGACTGATTCGGCCGGCGAAGCGCACGCAGTCCAACTACCGCGTGTATTCGCCCAGCGATGTGCAAATACTTCGGTTCATTAAGCAAGCGCGCCGACTCGGTTTTTCGATGAACCAAATCACCGTTTTGCTCGGGCTGTGGCAGGACGGCCGGCCGAGTAGCGAGGTCAAACGCCTGGCCATGGGGCATATCGGAGAGCTGGAGCTGCGTATCCGTGAACTCGTTGAAATGAAAGAGACCCTCGAGAACCTGGCGAAGCACTGCAGAGGCGATTCTCAACCTGAATGCCCAATCCTGAATGACCTGACTGCAACGTCATTGACCCAGCGCGGTCATGAGACGGGGGACTGCGGCCGCGCGCTTGACCTTCCAATAGGGGGAGGGCCAATGCTGGATTCATTCAGCCTGAACGGAGAGAAAAAATGGAATTTGAAGTGAAAGACATGACGTGCGGTCACTGCGCGGGCCTCATCACGAAAGCGGTAAAAGACGCGGACCAATCCGCGATGGTCCACGTATACCTTGACCAAAAGCGGGTGAAGGTTGTGTCTGAGACGTCGCCCGATGAGTTTCTGCATGCCATCTCCGAGGCGGGTTACAGCCCGATTTTGAAAGATTGACTCGCGCCCGAGCCGCCCTTGGCTCGGTTGTGATTATCGATGAGGTGATGAAAATGGAAGCGACAGTGCCGCAGGCCGGCGGTAGAAAGCCGGCCAAAGAATGGACTTTGCCCGTGGAAGGAATGACTTGCGCGTCTTGCGTGAGCCGGGTTGAAAAAGCGATTTTAAAAGTGCCGGGCGTCGAACGGGCGACCGTGAATATCGCCACCGAGCGCGCGAACGTAACGACGGACTCATCCGTCGTGGCGGATGCGCTTGTTGAGGCAGTGAAACGCGCAGGCTACGAAGTTCCACAGTCGTCGACCTCGCTTAACGTGGGCGGCATGACATGCGCATCCTGCGTTTCGCGCGTCGAAAAGGCGCTGCTCCGGGTAGCCGGCGTGACTGACGCCGTCGTGAACCTCGCAACAGAGACCGCAACGGTGCGCGGCTTTGCAGTTAGAGAGGACGCGCTCGTCGCCGCCGTCTCGAAAGCGGGCTATGAGGCATCATTGCACACCGACGAAGCGAAGCAAGCGCCGTTGCCCCGGCGAGACAGCGAGATGCTGGCAGTTTTCAGTCTGCGCGCTGCTCACGCTGCCGCTGGCCGTGCCAATGGCCGCCCAGTGGTTCAGTCTGCACGTGATGCTGCCACCGTCCGTTCAACTCGTGCTCGCGACAATCGTGCAGTTTGCCTTCGGCGGGCGGTTCTACAAGGCTGCATACAGGGCGGTTCTGGCGAGAGCCGGCAACATGGATTTGCTGGTTGCGCTCGGGACTTCCGCTGCGTACGGGCTGAGCGTGTATGAAATGATGGCTCACCCTGGCGAAATGGGGCACCTGTACTTCGAGTCGGCCGCCATCGTCATTACGCTGGTGCGTTTCGGCAAATGGCTGGAAGTGCGTGCGAAACGTAAGACGGCCGAGGCCATACGCGCGCTGAATGCTCTGCGGCCTGAAACGGCGCGCGTGCGCGCAAACGGCGAAGAAAAGGACATTCCACTGTCCCAGGTAAGAGTCGACGACAGCGTGGTGGTTCGTCCTGGCGAGCGAATTCCGGTCGACGGCGTGATTCTGGAAGGCCAAAGCGATATTGACGAGTCGCTCATCACGGGAGAGAGCTTGCCGGTGTCCAAGGGCGCTGGCGACGCGGTCGTCACCGGCTCAATCGTGGCGCATGGCTACCTTGTTGTGCGGACGACGGCCGTCGGCGCGGACACGATGTTGTCGCGCATTATTCGGCTGGTCGAGTCCGCACAGGCCGAGAAGGCGCCGATTCAGCGTTTGGTGGACAAGGTCAGCGCGGTATTTGTGCCGGCTATATTGGGCATTGCATTGCTGACCTTCTTCGGCTGGCTCGCTGTGGGTGGAAGTGCCGAAATCGCAGTGCTGAACGCGGTCGCGGTACTTGTCATTGCCTGTCCCTGTTCGCTCGGTCTTGCGACCCCTACCGCGATTATGGCAGGCACCGGCGTGGCGGCCCAGCACGGCATACTCATCAAGGATGCCGAAGCCCTGGAACTGGCCCATAGGATGAACGTGGTCGCGTTCGATAAAACGGGCACGTTGACCGAAGGCAAACCCAGTCTCGTCATATTCGAGCCGGCGCATGTGTCACGAAACGAGGCGCTGCGGCTTGCTGCGTCGGTTCAGCAGGCGAGCGAACACCCACTGGCCCGTGCGGTCGTCGCGGAAGCGCAACGCGAAGGAACCGCACCGAGCAGCGTCGCAGACGTCACAGCGCTGCCCGGTCACGGCATTGAAGCTACCGTGGACGAGCGGCAACTCGTCATTGGCAGTGACCGGTGGCTGGGCGGCCGTGCTGTCGAGGTGCCGAGCGAACTGCAGCAAGCGGCCGAAGAAGCGCAGGCCTCGGGTTTGACCGTGTCATGGTTGATTGAAATCAAACCCGAGTCCCGCGTGCTCGCCTTGATGGCCTTCGGCGACGCCATAAAGGACACCGCGCGTCATGCTATCGGAGCGCTCTCAGAGATGGGCGTGCGCACGGTCCTGCTTACCGGTGATAACTGGGGTAGCGCGCAGCGCGTGGCAAAGGAACTGGGCATCGACGAAGTGCATGCAGAATTGCTGCCCGAGGACAAAGCAAACACCGTCGCCGCGTTGCGTAAGGCTGGCGCGGTTGTCGGTATGGTCGGTGACGGGATAAACGATGCGCCCGCGCTGGCAGCGGCTGACGTTGGCATTGCAATGTCAACAGGCACGGATGTCGCGATGCATGCAGCAGGCGTGACGCTGATGCGTGGCGACCCGTCGTTGGTGGCCGACGCGATTGACATCTCACGCAAGACGTATCGGAAGATTCGGCAAAACCTCTTTTGGGCGTTCGTCTATAACGTCGTCGGCGTGCCTCTGGCGGCTTCTGGTGTGCTCAGTCCCGTCGTGGCGGGAGCCGCGATGGCCTTCAGCAGCGTGAGTGTTGTCAGCAACGCATTGTTGTTGCGCACGTGGAAACCGAAGGCAGGCAGGTCGGCGTCAGGCACTGTTGACATTGGCGCCGTTCAGGAAGAAAAAGCACGCGGTGCCTTAGCCACACCTCACTGAGCGGCGGCCTTAAGCGGGAAAGTATGCATGGTCGGGCGCCGGAAGTGCGTGGTAGGGACTGGTTCCGCGAACCAGTCCCTACCACGTGCGCGCATTTCCGTTGAGTCCTTTCGCTGGCGGGTCAATCGCCGGCGGCAGGTGCTGCGCCCCGCCACCATAATCGTCAGTCGGTGCCGGCGCTGTGCGCGAGCGACACTAGCTACACATTCGCGGGTACATGGATAAAACGGCTCCGCTATAATCACAGCCATGAAATTTCTTCGGACATTGCTGCTCCTGTTGCTTTGCGCCGCGCTGCCCATCAGTGGGCTGGCGGCCAGCGGCTTGACCGGAGAATGTCCAATGCAGATGCCCATGTCCGCTGACGAAGGCAGTGCCATGTCTTCGGACATGCCCGGCTGCGAGACGATGAAATCATCGCAACCGGAAAAAGCCAAGGGGTTCTTCTGCAAGGCAACGGCGCAATGCCAGCTCGGCAGCCTGTATCACCCTGTCTCCGCTGCCGAGGTAACCCGTCCCGCCGGGCTGTCCAGCCCCGTCGTATTCCACTACGCACTGTCGCTCACCGTCCGTGAACCGGCCGGTCTCTGGCGACCTCCTCGCGCCATCTAATCCCTTGCTGACAGGTTCACCGCATTCGCGGTGAGGTCGTCCTGCGTCCAGGACGTGGATTCCCTGTGGGAGTCCGCCGTTGGGGTTAGAACATGCCTTTAACTATTGGCACGCCGTCATGCCGGCGTGCACCACTGCGCGCGCGTTCGCTTTTTGCCGCGCTGATTCTCGCAAGCGCCGCAGCGTACTCTCAGGAGGCACCCGTTACGCTTGATGCGGCGCTCCAGGCTGCGACTGACCGTTCGGCTTCGATGCAGGCGGCACAGGCGTCCGTCAGTGCCAGTTCAGAAGCTGCCGTCAAGGCGGGGCAGTTGCCCAACCCGATGCTCGCGGCGGGCATCGACAATCTGCCAATCAATGGCCCACAGGCGTTCACGATTGGCCAGAACATCCTGACGATGCGCCGTATCGGCATCGAGCAGGAATGGGTCTCACCGGAAAAACGCCGGCTTCGTTCCGCGCTGGCAAACCAGGTTGTCGATAAGGAGCGCGCGGGATTTCTAGCGCAACTTGTCAATGTGCGCCAGCAAACTGCGACGGCATGGCTGAACGCAGCCTATGCAAAAAAGGCTGTGTCACTGCAGCAAGAACTGGTCGGACACATGACGCACGAGCTCGCGGCCACACAAGCCTCCTATCGGGGTGCAAAAGCATCTGCAAGCGACGTCGTGCAAGCCCAACTCATGCTGGCGCAAACGCAGGACCAGCTCCTGAAGGCCCAGCAGACTTTACAAACAGCGCTCATCAGCCTGTCGCGCTGGACGGCCGGTGCGGTCACAGACGTTGCCGGCGAACCGCCGGCGCCGCAATCCGTTGTGGCCTCGCTTCCGCCCGACCAGCTCCGTGAAGTCGAGCCCGCACTCATGACCGCGACGGCTGACATGAGAGTGGCGGACGCCGATACCGCTGTCGCCAACAGCAACCGCAATACGGACTGGACCTGGAACGTCTCTTATCTGCAGGGGGGCGGCTCCTCGAGGTTTGTGTCGGTGGGCGTCAGTATTCCGTTGCCGATTAACCGGAAGAACGTCGAGGACCGGGACGCCGCCGAAAAAGCACAGCTTGGCACCAAGGCGCGACTGATGTACGAGGATGCGCAGCGTCAGGTCGAAGCGGATATCCGTACGCAGTCAGCCACGCTCGCGAGCGGTCGCGAGCGCATTACCAATCTCACCTACTCCCTGCTTCCGGCTGCGGACCAGCGCGTGCAACTGGCGGCTGCCGCATACAGGGCAGGCACGGGCTCGCTGGCCGATACCTTCGCTGCCAGGCGTGCGCAGCTCGACGCCGAACTTCAGGTGCTCGACCTGCAGCGCGATGTGTCGCAAACCTGGGCCCAACTGGAATACCAGGTCGTGCCCGCTTCGACGTCCGTGAGTCAGTGAAGGAGAACAACATGCAGAAGAAACAACTGGCACGCGCGGCCATATTGGTGTTTGCCGCAGCGGCATTGCTGGGTGCCGGCTATGTCGCCGGTACGCATCGTTCAACGATGGGCGGCGAGAGCGCTGCTGCGGCAACATCCTCCAGCGACAGAACCGACCCGAAGACTGGCCGGAAGGTGCTGTACTGGCACGACCCGATGGTGCCGAACCAGCATTTCGACAAGCCCGGCAAGTCACCTTTCATGAACATGCAGCTTGAGCCGGTCTACGCCGATGAAGGTGGTTCGAACGGCATCAAGATTGACGCGGGGTTGCAGCAGAACCTGGGCATTCGCTACGCGACCGTGCGTCGGCAGGAAAAAACTGAAGGATTCGACGCGGTGGGTACAACGCAGTTCGATGAATCAAAAGCCGATGTCGTGCAGTCGCGGGTGACCGGCTACATTGACCATCTTTACGCCAGTGCCCCGATGCAACGCGTCACGAAAGGCGCGCCGATTGCGTCGCTGTTCGTTCCAGACTGGCTCGCGCCGCAGGAAGAATATCTGGCGCTGAAGCGTGGCGGCATGGACGACGGCATGCTTGCGGCATCACGCGCGCGCATGCGGGCGATGTCGATTCCAGACGGCGTGATTGCCAGTCTCGACCGCACCGGCAAGGCGCAGACGCACATCACGCTATCCGCACCGGAAACCGGCGTGCTGACCGAACTGAACGTTCGCGATGGTGCGATGGTGTCGCCCGGCCAGACGCTCGCAAAGGTCTCCGGGCTCGACAGGCTGTGGCTCGTGGTCGAGGTGCCCGAAGCGCTGGCGCTTCAGGTCCGACCGGGCATGAGCGTGGAGGCCGTGTTTGCCGGTGACCCTGCCCAACATTTCACGGGACACATCCGTGAAATCCTGCCAGGCATCAGCACGAGTAGCCGTACGCTTCAGGCTCGCCTCGAAATCGATAACGCGGACTTCAGGTTGACGCCGGGGATGTTGATGCGGGCCCGCGTCGGCGCGGCAAAAAAGGTATCGCGGTTGCTGGTTCCCTCGGAAGCCGTCATCACGACGGGTAAGCGGTCGGTGGTCATCGTCAAGAACCCAGACGGCAGGTTACAACCTGTCTCGGTCACCGTTGGCAACGATGCCGGCGACGACACCGAAGTGGCCAACGGCCTGACCGAGGGCCAGCAGGTCGTCGCATCCGGCCAGTTCCTGATTGACTCGGAGGCGAGTCTGAAATCTGTTCTGCCGAAGCTCGAAGCGACCGCACCGACCGGCGCGAGCGCGTCGCCTCCAGCACCTGCCGCAGCAGCACCGCAGACCTACGACACCACAGGTGAGGTCGAACAGGTAACGGCCGGGGACATCACGTTTTCACATCAACCCGTTCCAGCGCTGGGCTGGGGCGCAATGACCATGTCGTTCGGCAAACCGTCGCCGACGGCGTTTCCGGACGTGAAGCCTGGCCAGACCGTGCATTTTGTCTTCACGCAGTCGGGTGATGGATACCAGTTGACCAAGGTCGAGCCGGTCGGAGGCGCCAAATGATTGCGCGTCTTATCAGGTGGTCTATCCACAACCGCTTCCTGGTGCTGCTCGCGACCGTGCTCGTTACGGCGTGGGGCGTCTATTCGGTCACGCAGACGCCGCTCGATGCGCTGCCTGACCTGTCTGATACACAGGTCATCATCAAGGCGTCGTATCCGGGCAAGGCGCCGCAGGTCGTCGAGGACCAGGTGACCTATCCGCTGACGACGACGCTGCTTGGTGTGCCCGGTGCGAAAACCATTCGCGCGTATTCGTCGTTCGGCGATGCGTTCGTCTACGTGCTGTTCGACGACAAAACCGACCAGTATTGGGCGCGCTCGCGCGTGCTCGAATACTTGAATCAGGTACAAAACCGACTGCCACAGGGGGCGACCGTTTCGCTCGGACCGGATGCAACTGGCGTGGGTTGGGTGTACGAATATGCACTCGTCGACAGGACCGGACAACACGACCTCGGACAACTGCGCGCGCTCAATGACTGGTTCCTGAAGTTCGAACTGAAGTCAGTGCCTGACGTGTCCGAGGTCGCGAGCATCGGCGGCATGGTGCGCCAGTACCAGGTTGTGCTCGACCCGGACAAACTGCGCGCCTACGGCATCACGCAGGCGGCGGTGGCCGACGCGCTCGGCAAAGCGAACCAGGAATCAGGTGGGTCGGTGGTTGAAATGGCTGAGTCGGAGTACATGGTCCGTTCGTCTGGCTACCTGCACACACTCGACGACTTTCGCAACGTCGTATTGCGAACGAACGATGTCGGTACGCCGGTTCTGCTCGGTGATGTAGCCCGGATTCAAATCGGACCCGAGATGCGGCGCGGCATCGCTGAGCTGAACGGCCAGGGCGAGGTCGCGGGCGGTGTCATCGTCATGCGCTCCGGCAAGAATGCGCTGACGACTATCGACGCGGTGAAGGCGAAACTGGCTGACCTGAAGCGTTCACTGCCGGCCGGAGTCGAGGTTGTGACGACCTATGACCGCTCACAGCTCATCGAACGTGCGGTGGACAACCTGAAGGACAAACTTATCGAGGAGTTCATCATCGTTGGGCTGGTCTGCGCGGTGTTCCTGTTTCACCTGCGCAGTGCGTTTGTCGCCATTCTGTCGCTCCCGCTCGGTGTGCTGGCCGCATTCATCGTGATGCGCTATCAGGGTGTCAACGCGAACCTGATGTCGCTGGGAGGCATCGCAATCGCCATCGGGGCGATGATTGACGCGGCCATCGTGATGATTGAGAACGCTCACAAGCATCTCGAAGCGTACGACCACGAGCATCCGGGCGAACAAATCACGACGGCACAGCGCTGGGAACTCATCGCGACATCTGCTGCGGAGGTGGGACCGGCGCTGTTCTTCTCGCTTCTCATCATCACGCTGTCGTTTATCCCAGTGTTCTCGCTCGAGGGGCAGGAGGGGAAGCTGTTCTCTCCGTTGGCTTTCACCAAGACCTACACCATTGCCGCTGCTGCCGGCCTGTCGGTAACTCTGGTGCCGATATTGATGGGCTACCTCATCCGGGGCCGCATTCCGCACGAAAACGCGAACCCCATCAATCGCGTGCTGATTCGACTGTACCGGCCGTTGCTGGAGGCCACGCTGCGGCGACCGTGGGTTGCCATTGGTCTGGCGGTGGTCGCGCTGGCCGCTTCCGTGATTCCGCTTTCCCAGCTCGGCGGCGAATTCATGCCACCACTCGATGAAGGCGACCTGCTGTATATGCCGACAGCGCTTCCGGGCATTTCGGCCGAGAAGGCGAGCGAACTGTTGCAGCAGACTGACCGGCTCATCAAGACGGTCCCAGAGGTGGAGACCGTCTTCGGCAAATCCGGGCGGGCCGACACCGCTACGGACCCGGCACCGCTCGAAATGTTCGAGACCACGATTCAGTTCAAGCCGCGTAGCCAGTGGCGACCCGGCATGACGCCAGAGAAGCTGGTCGATGAACTGGAACGGACCGTCAAGGTGCCGGGGCTGTCGAATGTGTGGGTGCCGCCCATCCGTAATCGTCTGGACATGCTGTCTACCGGCATCAAGACGCCAGTCGGCGTCAAGATTTCAGGCAGCGACCTTACGCAAATCGACAGAATTGCGGCACACGTCGAAACAGCCGTCAAGAATGTGCCAGGCGTCACTTCTGCACTGGCCGAGCGCCTGAACGGAGGTCGGTACATAGACATCGACATCGACCGGCAGGCGGCTGCACGTTACGGGCTTTCCGTCGGCGACATCCAGGCTGTCATTTCTTCGGCCGTCGGCGGGGAAAACGTCGGCGAGGTGATTGCTGGCCGGGAGCGGTTTCCCATCAATATTCGCTATCCACGCGAAATCCGGGATTCGCTCGAGAAGCTGCGTCAGCTACCGGTCGTCACAGACCGTGGCGCGCAAATCCAACTCGGTGATGTTGCGCACATCACGATTGCCGATGGCCCACCGATGATTCGCAGCGAAAATGCGCGGCTCTCCGGCTACGTCTATGTCGATATCCGCAATACGGACCTGCAGTCAGCGGTCGAAGCAATGCAGCGCGCTGTTGCGGAGAAGGTGACGCTTCCGCCGGGTTATTCGATTGCGTGGTCCGGCCAGTTCGAATATCTCGAGCGTGCAGCGGCGAAACTGCGCACGGTCATTCCCGTAACGCTCGTTGTTATCTTCGTGCTGCTCTTCCTGACCTTCAACTCTGCGGCCGATGCTCTCCTGCTGATGTCGACGGTGCCTTTCGCTCTGGTCGGCGGGTTCTGGCTCATCTGGATTCTGGGTCATGCGGTGTCGGTCGCAACCGCAGTCGGATTTATCGCACTCGCAGGTGTCGCGGCCGAGTTCGGTGTCGTGATGCTGCTCTATCTGAAGGGTGCGCTCAATCGCCGGCTGGAGGATGGTGAACCGCTAACCGAGGCGCTTCTGTTCGATGCAATTCGCGAAGGCGCCGTGTTACGCGTGCGACCGAAAGCGATGACGGTTGCTGTCGTGCTGGCTGGTCTCATCCCCATCATGGTCGGACACGGCGCTGGTTCGGAAGTCATGCAGCGCATCGCCGCACCGATGGTGGGCGGCATGGTCACTGCGCCAATCCTTTCGATGTTCGTTATCCCCGCCGCCTGGTTCCTGTTGCAGCGCCGCCGTGCGCGCAAGCAGGCAGGTGCAGGGCTCCCCCACGCAGTACCCTCCGGCATGAAAGTGCCATCTACTCAAACTGGAGAAGTTCAATGAAGAAGTTGATTGTTGCATCTGTTGCTCTTGCAGCCATCGTTGCTGCGCCCGCGTTCGCTGGTGATGACATGGCCGGCATGAACATGTCCAAACCGTCGGCTTCGAAGATGTCATCGAACACCGCGCTCACCGATGCAGAGGTCAAAAAGGTGGATGCTGAGACCGGCATGGTCACGCTGAAGCACGGCGCGTTGGAGACCGTCGGGATGCCGCCGATGACGATGGCGTTCAAGGCGAAGGACGCCGCGATGGTCAAGCAGGTTCACGAGGGCGACAAGGTCAAGGTCCGCGTCGAAAACGTCAACGGCACCCTCACCATCGTGAAACTGCAAAAGCAGTCATGATGGGGCGCTGACACAGCACTCGCAGGCTCGCCGCGTGACGGCGGGCATGCGGTCGCACGTCTGCGCTCACATCTTGTGAGTAGAGGCACTGCAATGCGAATGACATCATCCGACCTACGGCAGCGAATTTGCCGTCAGACAGACGCAGCGAAGCGCGCGTTGCGCATCGCGCTTGGCTTGCTGTTCGTTTTCATGTCTCTGGCCGCTTACGCGGTGAGCGAATCCGACCTGCTACCCGTCAACGAAGCCTTCCCATTGACGGTTAGCGTCAGCGGTCCACAACAGGTAACGCTCGACTTCGGCACGAAGCCTGGCTACTACCTGTACCAGGAACGCTTCAGCTTCGCGGTGGATGGTGTGCCCGTTAAGCCGGACCAGATGCCGCCCGCAGAATCGAAAAACGACCCGACATTCGGCATGGTCCAGGTCTATCACCGGCCTGTGCAGATTCGCGTTCCGTTGCCCCGCGCCATCACGGCGAGCATCGTGCTGTCCGTCACCTCGCAGGGGTGTGCTGACCTCGGCGTCTGCTACCCGCCGCTAACCCGAAGCTACCGGATAGCTGCTAGCGGCGTCGTCACGTCCACTGCGAACGAAGGGAATGCAACGACCGGTGCGACCGAGTTTCCAGTTGTCGGCGAAAATCGGGGCGTCACTGTTTTCGGCCTGAATCTGCGACCGGCGAATGGTCTTGGCGTTCCTGAGCTGTTGGGCTTCCTGCTTGCCGGCCTGTTGATGGCGGGCACGGTGTGTATGTATCCCCTCATTCCGATTGTGACCGCCGTTATCGGCCGAGGTCAGGAACGGCCAACCGTGTGGCGCGGCTTCGCGTTGTCGATGGCTTATGTGCAGGGACTCGCGGTTACCTATGCAGTCGCCGGCACCATTGCAGCACTCATCGGCATCCCATTGGTGGCTGTAACGCAAAAGCCCTGGGTGCTGGCCGCCTTTGGTTTGCTCATGGTCGTCCTCGCGCTCGGCATGTTCGGTCTGTTCAGACTGCAGTTGCCAACGGGCTGGCAGACCAGGCTTACCGGGTGGAGCAATCGCCTGCCCGGCGGCCGGATTGTCCCAGTGTTCGTGATGGGCATGCTCTCCGCACTGATTGTCGGCCCATGCTCGACACCCGCGCTGGCGGGTGCGCTGCTGTATATCGCCAACAGTCGCGATGTCGTCGGCGGAGCGCTGGCCTTGTACGTGATGGGCATCGGAATAGGGATTCCGCTACTGCTCGTCGGCACGTTCGGCGCGCACGTGCTACCGAGGTCCGGTCACTGGATGATTGCCGTTCAGAATACGTTGGGCGTCATGCTGCTTGCAGCAGCATTGTGGTTCGTCTATTCGCTACTGCCGGATTGGCTGCTGATGGCATTGGTCGCTTTGCTGCTAGCCGTTTGCGCCATGATGTTGCGCGCCATCGACCCGCTACCGCCGAACGCACAAGGTGTGCTTCGCGTGGGCAAAGCAATTGGCGTACTGCTGCTGGTCGCCGCCATTGCCGAACTGGTCGGCGTTGCATCGGGAAATTTTGACGTTCTTCAACCATTGCATGGTGTTAGGCGGGGGGCACAGACTGAGACGGTCCGTGCAGCGCGGTTTGAACCGATACGGTCGACCGCCGAACTCGACCGGGCGCTTGAATCGGCACGCGGCCAACCCGTAATGGTGGATTTCTATGCTGACTGGTGCATCAGTTGCAAGGAACTCGAGCGATTTACCTTTACCGATGCGCGCGTGGTGAGCGAGTTCGCGCATTGGAAGCTGCTGCGTATTGATGTGACGAAGAACACTCCCGAAGACGCTGGGATGTTGAGGCGCTTTGGCCTTTTCGGACCACCGGCGCTCATTTTTTACGACCGCAATGGCCATCAGCAGGTCGACGCGCAGCTGGTCGGGTTTGTGGGTGCTGACGCGTTCCTCGCGCATCTGAAGCGTTGGGGCCAGTGACCTACCGGCTAGCGCGCGAGTCATCCTGTCCTTTGGCGATGCCCCGTGGACCACCTATACTGAAATGATGAAATTCTGGGCAAAACTTGTCGCCTGTCTGCTTATCGCGTGGCTGCCGCTTCTTGGTTACCCCGCGCAGGTAGCGCTTTGCCCGGAGATGTCGTCGTCGACAATGCAGTCGCAGATGAAGGCGCCGCACACACCGGGCATGGTGGCGTGTGCACAAGATGCGAGAGCCCACGTAACGGGTTCTCAGCCCGCATGTCACGGCAGCCTGAGCGGTCTCGCCTGCGGCATGGCGGTTATACCTACGACGCACAAGACGGCAGTCGTGACTTCCTCGCCCGTCTACCGGGCCACCAACCTCATTCTCATACCGCAGTTCATCCCCGAACTGCCCGCGCCTCCGCCTCGCTCCCTGTAGTTCCCTCGTCGACGAGTCTCGAACGGCCCCGCGTCGTTGCGCACGCACACGTGTCGCGAACGCGGAGAGCGTCGGCTCGCGCCTCGAGAACTGCTTTCTCAGTGACACGATTTAACCGAATCCGGAGATATATATGAACGCGAAATCACTACTGACTGCTGCCCTGTTGACACTCTCGTTGGGTACGGGCGCTGTGGCCATGGCTGCCAGTGGGACCGGCAACGACGCGAGTCACCCACCGCAAACGCGAGAACACGGCTCCAACATGATGGGCGGCATGGGAATGGGAGGAATGGGCGGCGGCATGATGGGTGGCTGTCCGATGATGGGCGGCAATATGGGTATGGACCCGAAGACCGCGATGCGCATGCACGGGGAAATGATGAAGGCGATGGGCGACATCATGCTCAAGTACTCCGACCAGGCCGGTACGTCACCATCGAAGTGACGTGGATTTCTTCCCGACACTACTACCCAATCCAGTTCCAGAAAGGAAGCAATCATGAAGTGCAACACAAAGACGATGGTGACGACCTTAGGTTCAAGGAGTCGTTGCAACACTTGTTTTTTAAGCTGTGGATAGTAACTCTTCAAGCGCTTCAGCGGGCGTCTTCCACTGAAGGGCTTTGCGCGGTCGGGCGTTGAGTGTGTTGGCGACCGCATCGAGTTCGCGTTCAGAATATCGACTGATGTCGGTGCCTTTGGGGAAGTACTGTCGCAACAGGCCGTTGGTGTTTTCGTCAGTTCCACGCTGCCACGGGCTTCGCGGATCGCAGAAGTAGATTGCCAAACCCGTGTCGATTTGTAGCTGCGCATGCTGGGCCATTTCCGCGCCCTGATCCCAAGTTAGCGACTTGCGTAAATGCTCGGGCAGCATCGCGATCTTCGCGGCAATGGCATTGCGAACAGCCTCGGCGCCGTGGCCAGCTAACGCCGGCCCGTTCTTCACCCGAGCGCCAGAATTGTGGCCCGGCATGGGCGGTAGGTGCAGCAGCATTGTGAATCGGGTCGTACGTTCAACCAAAGTGCCAATTGCAGAGCTGTTCAGGCCGATGATCAGATCTCCTTCCCAATGCCCAGGTACAGCACGGTCGGCAACCTCGGCCGGGCGCTCACTGATCAGCACCTCGGAGGTGATGAAGCTTTTTCCTCGCTGCTGCGTTCTGGCCCGTGGCACGCGCAGTGCCCGGCCGGTACGCAGACACGCAGAGAGTTCGCGTCGCAATGCACCACGGCCCTGAATGTAGAGTGCTTGATAGATGGCTTCGTGTGAGATCTGCATAGACTCATCATCGGGGAAATCAAGTCGCAACCGGCGGCTGATCTGCTCCGGACTCCAGCAAGTGCCCCAACGCCGGTCGGCCCGACGACCATGCCGTCTTCCCTTCCACGGTACGTTGGGTCCCGGTATCGGCCGGCCCTTCTCATCGGTAACCGCATTCGCCAGTCGGTCCTGCACATAAGCCCGTAATCGCTCGTTCTCGGCGAGCTTGCTGGTCTTGGGCCGCCTTGCCGCTCGCTCGGCTTTCCACTGCGCGACCGTCGCCCGATAGGTCAGCGTACCGCCACGGGTCGCGGCATTGCGGCACAGTTCGCGTGAGATGGTCGAGGGCGAACGACCAAGCCGCCGTGCGATCTCGCAAACCCCGCAGTCCTGCGCCCGAAGCAAGGCAAGCTCCTCACGCTCCGAGAACGATAAATAGCGACCCGAGCGCGGCGCCAAATCTATCGGCGGCATGCCTCCAGCCTGGCGAAACCATCGCGGGCCCAAGGGCTGCGACACGCCGCACGCCAACGCGGCGGCATCACTCTCCATTCCCTCGGCAATGCAGTTCCAGAATGCTTGTTTCGTCTCTAACTGATTGACACCTGGCCTGCCCGGTGAAGACATCGATGCCCGCCCCGTCTGTTGCGCAGCCCAACCTCGTGGTCGTCCCATTTAACACCTCCAATCTCGAGATGTTGCAACGACCGATTGAATTCGCCGACTGCACTTGCGCTCGCGCTTGTTATCGCCCTTGGATATTGGGCGCTGCCTCAGTTCAGAGGCGCTCTCGCCCCATTCATCCTGGTGGCCTGCATGCTGGTATGTCCGCTCTCGATGCTGCTCATGATGCGGGCTACGAAGTCCAGTACCGACAAGCAGGACGTGCAGAGTGAAGCGGTGACAGGTCCCAAATCGTGACCTGATTCATCAGGCCACGATTAAGTCACGCGGGGCAGCGCGATATCGCTGCTCGTCATGCTGCTCCGCGACTGATGCGAAGGAGAAAATCATGTTGGACAACGCTCGAATGCTCAACGTCGTCATTGTCATTTTCGCCGTCATTGGCCTCTTCGCTGTGCTCGGTATCGTCGGCATGGCTGTGATGCACGTAAGCATGATGCACGGCATGCGTTCTTGCAGTGAGGCGATGCATCTCTGGCGATAGCGCTGGCCTGTGAAAAAGGAGAGTTGCAATGAAAAATTGGATACACAAAGAAGATGGGCGTCAGGCGCGCGGGGCGCATTCCCCGGTACTCACCTTGCCGAGGTGGTGTCTCGTGGCGCTCCTGGTCGCGCTGATTCTTGCGGTACCTGCGGTGGTTGTTCTGGGGCCGTTCTTTGCACGGCACCCGGTACTCAGTTCCGCGACCGGGAAAACGGGTCTGCAAGAGCAGGGACATTCGGAATCTGTGTGGCATGTGGGGATGTTGCGTCCCGATGGGTTGCGCATCATTCCCAGTGGCCGGTCGGATGCGTCACACGTCCTGAACCCGAATCAGTTTACTGATAAGGACGTAAGACATTCGTACTGGGTTGCAACGCAGATTCCAGCGACGCTCAACAAGCTCTATTGCTGGTGCGGTTGTAAAAATCGCGGCGTACACCGCTCCAATCTTCAATGCTTCGAAGACCAGATGGCGGTGACATGCGCGGTTTGCCAGGGCACGGCAGAGATAGCCTGGCAGATGACAAAAGCTGGCGTTCAGGATGCAGGCAAGATTCAAGCTGCCGTGGATGCGAAGTGGGCACCAAACGGATAGCAGAAGACGGTTTCGCTAACACTCAACCGCTGAGGAGGACGACATGGAACTGAAATGCGTTGTTGCCATCGTCAGGCTCGATGTAGTGGAAGTACTGGAACGAACGTTGGGCGCTATTCACATCCATGGTGTGACCGTTACCAGAGTGCGAGGATTCGGCGTGCATCCGAATCACTTTGCTGACGATTGGACGACGGAGCACGTCAAGATTGAAATCTTTGCGCAGGAAGAAAACGTCGATGCTCTCGTAAAGACCATCATGGATATCGCACATGTCGGCGCGATTGGAGACGGGGTCGTAGCGGTCATTCCAGTGGAGAAATTCTTCCGCGTTCGCAGTCAGGCCGAAGCAATACCTTGATTCCAAAGCGAGGGAGCCACCGCAGAAGGCCGGGTTTGTTGCGCCCTTCAGGGCACGCTTGACCCTTGTACTTCAGAAAGTCCAACGGAAAGAGACATATTTCAGGCTGACAGCCGCTCCCTTCTCAAACCCAGCGCGAAATGGAGCGAAGGCCTTCGAGGTTGTCCAACTGCAAGCCGGTTTGAATCTATGCCGTCAGCAATTGCGTCGGCTTCTCTCCGGGCAATTTCCCCTTGTATGGGGTCGCTGTAAAAAATAATTTTCTCGAGAATCCTTTTGACGACCTGAGAGATTTTCTGAAATGCCTGGCCCGCAGCCAAATTATGGCTTCTCACGTCACATATACTTTTGGCAGCTCACCTTGTCGGTGAGTTGCCGCATGGCTGGTCGGACATCAACGACAGCGGTCATGGGACAACCGGTACTGTGGGATAGTCTTGAGACACCGGACAGGGTGGCGAAGTTAGCGCCCTGAGGCGAACGGCTGACGGGCGACGCTGGCTCCGAGGGGCATCTCACGATGCTTTGGAACGTGTCTGAAGGCCTCGCTCAGGATAAGGCGGGGCTCAACTTCACCAAGGGGCATTCACAAAAAACGAAGTATGTAGGCTAGAGAGGATGCTCAACCTAAAGACGAATCCTGAGGAACGTGTTCTAGCGTTTGAAGACATAGCAAGCCCGCCAGGCTGGAGGAGCACCCGGAACTTGGATGAGACTTTTATTCACACCGACTGAAGCTTTACCGTGACACCATCCCGCGGGGCGGCTTCGCGATTCTGCGCAGATGAGCGGACCGCATCTGCCGGTCCGGTTTGAAAGTGTCTGGGCAGGCTTACAGCAGCCAGCAGGAGAAGCGAGCAGCTAAACACGTTGGAAGCTGCGCCGCGTCCTTAAAGGACACGGCGCGTTTCATCTGCCAGTTCGATACGAAACCGTCCAAGTCGAACGCTCAGCAGCGGTGAAGATAAAACGGGTAGGTGAGTTCAGAGTGCGTCGCCATACTCGTTCGACGCTCCGGGGAAAACTTTGCCGCAATCAGACCGCGTTTTTCGGCCGCGCCGTGACTTTTAGAGCGGACTCCAACCCTTCGCTGCTTCCTTCGACTCGACCTGCAATTTTTTGACTACTTCTTTGTAGTCCTCGCCCTTGAGATTGGCAACAAGGTAGCCAATACGTTTCGCGCCTTTGGCCGTCACGATGAATGGCACATCTCCCAGCCCCCACACTCTGTCGTTTCTTGAATTCAGCGCCTGTTCGGCCGCTTTCGACGCTGGCTTAAGATAGCCGCGTTCCACAAGGCCAAGGATGCCCCCTTCCGTGAAGATGTCACACTCACGGGAATCAAATGTCCTGGGACGGAACAGCCGGTTGCTGAGTGCTTGGCTATTGTAGATTCGGTCGAGGCACATCGTCCCCAGCACGAAGGCCTCCATCGGTGGAAGTGTTTTCGCTGCCTCAACTCCCGAATATAGGTCTACTTTCTCCGTGAAATAAAGGCTCATCATCATTTGCATGAAATGCTGGCTCGGGTCCGTCAACTTCTTAGGCATCTAGGTAGGTCTCTCGTAATTCAAATCAAAAAATGTTCGATAACAAATCATTCTGTGTTTACGACCGACCGCTCTTTTTCTTGAGCCCTCACGGCCGCCCGGCGTCAGGAGCGAGCACTAGCGGCTCCTCACGTTCGTTGGCCAAGGCAAATCAATGGCAACCGTGGACGAATATGCTTCTGAGAAAAACAGATGGCATACCCACCTTGCGTTACGCTGCGTTTCGCCTCCGACTTCATTACAGTCATCCTCAAGTCGGCGGCAGGTCACGGTTGGGTTGACCGGAAACAAAAGTCCGCTCCAGTAGCTATATAGGTATCCACACGGCGCCGAATCATCGGCCAAGTTCGAGCTATACGATAGGCGAGCAGATTTTCGCCCGCTTTTTTTCTACTGAGCTTTACCTGCAAGTCGGCCTCCTTCCAACTTCGAGGGTGGAAGAAGATGACCGACCACCGACGCCACCAGGTGATTAACGACCGGGTGCGGCGACAGGCCAAGCTGCAGCGTGAATCGCCAGGTTCGTCGGCGCCGGCAGACAATGCCATGGACTGCAAGCTCTCCGATGTCGCCATCGCAGCTAGATAACCTAGGCCCCCCGCGCATCTACCATCATGAGATAGTGCATCAACATTTCCAACGGGGAGGAACTATGCCTGTGCGACATAAGGAACAGCACCGTCTCGAATCCATTAGCTGGTTGCGTGCCGCTGTACTGGGCGCCAATGACGGCATTGTCTCGACGGCGAGCCTCGTTGCCGGTGTAGCCTCCGCGCACACTACTCACGGAAGCGTTGTGCTCACGGCCGTGGCCGGCCTGGTTGCTGGGGCCATGTCAATGGCAACGGGGGAATACGTATCTGTTTCCTCGCAGGCAGATACTGAAAAGGCAGCCTTGGTCCAGGAGCAGGCCGAACTCGATGCCGACTTCTCACGCGAGCATCGGGAATTGACTGCAATCTACGTGCGTCGTGGTCTTGATTTGCCGCTTGCCAGGCAGGTTGCCGAAAAGCTGATGGCGCACGACGCACTGGGTGCTCATGCGGGTGATGAACTGGGCATTTCGGAGGTCACTTCTGCCCGACCTCTTCAAGCCGCACTGGCTTCTGCCTGCAGCTTTGCGGTTGGTGCCGCGTTGCCGGTTATCGTTGCCGCCCTCGCACCCGCATCGGTGCTGCTACCGGCCATCGTCGTTTCTGCTCTGGTTTCGCTGGCCGTGCTGGGCGGCCTGGCCGCGAAAGCTGGCGGGGCGAAAATTGGCCCCGGCGTCATCCGCGTGGTCTTCTGGAGCGCTTTAGCCATGGGCGTGTCCTCAGGCGTCGGCGCCTTGTTTGGAGCGGAAGCCTGAAGCGCCAGACGCCGTCCGAAGCGATACGTCCGGGACAACGCTACCGAAAGACAGTCGGAAAACGCTAAAACTGCTTACAAATCTTGACGGCGTTATATCCCGGCAGTTTCGGCCAGCAAGAGGGTTGCCAACACGCTACCTGTGGGCGTAGAGGGTCATGTCCACACCGTGTTGCATGATGTGCACCGTCGCACTGATGACAAAGGTGACGAAGGACGCCACGCCGAGGGAAGAAGCGTCCTTTTCGTTTTCATCCCCTGCACGATGCAGCACGGCTGCCGTTGCTATCCATGCCACACCGAAGCTGATTCCGGCGAGCACGTCGGAAAACCAGTGCACGCCCAAATAAAGGCGTGAGAACGAAATCTGGAGAATGAACAGTGCCGTGGCAGTCGCAATACGTAGCCGTGCGGCATTGCCCCACGCGCGCAACGAAAAACGCCAGAAAGCCATAAGTGACGACGCTCAGCGTTGCATGATTGCTGGGAAAGGAAAATCCCTGTAAGCCCTCATACATCGATGACGGTCGCGCACGGCGCATGACAAACTTTAGTGCTATCACGAAGACCTGTGCAAACACGACCGCCAGAATCCAGTAAGTAGCGCTTCGCACGGGCCACGCCGCCCTCACAATGGCCGGACGCAATGAGTTCACCGCGTCGCACGCTCTTCTTGTACAGGCCAAGTCTCTTTTAACCGAGGCATGAAATCAGCGGCGGCGAACTGGAAGCGGCCATCTACCCCTGGCGTGTCGCGGCAAGACGCGGCATCCTTGGAACCGAGTGCTGGATTGCAGTGTTTTTCGACAGTTTGAAACATCATCGGATGGCACCGAGATAAGTGCGCTTCGTTGAACGTACGGGGATTATGAGGTCGCAACGAACTGTAGCCGGAATCGACATTGGCGGAGACCGGAAAGGAAATCATCTCGTTATCCTGCGTGGCTGCGAGATTGTGTGCAACCTCCGCAAGGAGGCGCCAGAGCATATGCTCGAAAAGTGCCTCCAATTTGAGGTGGCAGCGGTGGGTATTGACGCACCCTGTCTGTGGCGAGTCGGCGAGGCCGGAAGGCAAGCAGAGAAGGAGTTCGCGCGGCGACGAATCTTTTCGTTCGCCACACCGACTCGTGAACTGACATGGCCAGTAAAAGCGGATTCTACGGGTGGATGTTCAGCGGCGAGCGTGTCTATCAGGCATTCGCGCCACATTTTCCTCTTTTCAATAATGGGGGAGAAATCGATGACCGAGTCTGCTTTGAGACGTTTCCCCACGCCATAACCAGCGCCCTTCTTAGGACTGAAGTCGCATCTGCGAAGCGAAAGCGAGCCCAGCGCCGAGAAATTCTTGAAGATGCGGGAATTGATGCGACGTCGCTGAGGTCTATCGACGAAGTGGATGCGGCGCTGTGTGCCTTGACCGCAAATTTCCTGCTTGAAGGGAGCATCGTAGCGTACGGCGACCAGCTCGGCGGATTCATGGTCGTGCCCGCTCCCACTGGCTACAGCAGAAGGATTCAGGTCAGACCGTTTTCGCGGTTGAACTGGCGCGCCCCATGCGGTAGCAGCATCAGGGGTCTCGTGACCACGTTATGCGCACATAGGAATTCGCTCACGAGCGACCGCAGTTTAATCACAGCAACCACATTCAGGGAGGACCGGTGCATCTAAAGCGATTTTGGGCAGTGCTGCTGTCAACGACAGCGTTTGGTTCGACCGCGGCATGGGCGACAGATATTCAGTGTGCAACCACGCAACAAGCCGCTGAGCGCGTCATATGCGACTACGCCATCCTGAACAATGAATACGACGCTATCTTCGCGCAGCAGCAGGCTCTCCTGAGCCGTGGGAAACTCTCGGCCGAGCAACTCCGGAAGTGGAGGCAATCGCGGAACGCCTGCGTCGACGTCCACTGCGTCGACGTCGTGTTCGCGGCGTGGAAGGCGATGGCCAAGTCTGTCGAAGCCGCCTCTCAAGCTGCTCCGGCTCCAGTTATGGCATCGGCTACCGCTTTGGCTCCAGTCGGTCCCACCCCAGATGCAATTCCCTCAATCGCGTCTCAGGCGTCCCCGACCTCGGAAGCCTCGCTCGTTCGTCAAGGCAGTGCTGCCGGAGTAGCGCTCCCGCAGCCGGTCGCAACGCAAGCCTCGTCGCCTGCTGTCGCTTCTGCTGCTTCCGGTCCGAGTGACTCCCGCAGCACGACCGGCATGAGTGCCGCCCTATTGATGGCCTTGCTTGTAGCGGTTGGATTCGGTGCGCTTTTCAGACGCCGCAAGAAGAGCGGCGGAGGCCCGAGTAACCATTAGAGGATATTCTCGGCAAAGACGAGCCTCGTGTTCCGACTGAGTGGCAATCAGCCCGACGGCATCATGTTCGGTTCTCGGTAGAGTGCCGCTGCCATCGATGCTCTAGCGTTTTCTTGTGCGGCCGTGGCATATTGCGACCACATTCATGAGGAGGCCACTTGATGGCAACGACTTTGGACGCAATTCAGGCGAAGATGAAAAAACTGCAGGCACAGGCGGACGCATTGATGACAAAAGAAACCGCGAAGGTCTTAAAGACCATTCATGATTCGATGGCAAAGCACGGCCTGACGGCTACGGACATTGATGAGCATGGTGGCGGCAAGGGACGCGCGAAAAACGCGTCGGCAAAGACCGCCGCGAAGTCCGCTACGTCTGTTGTCAAATATCGCGACCCCAAAACTGGCGCAACGTGGTCCGGACACGGCCGCGCACCCGCTTGGATTGGGACCGCGAAAAACCGCGACCGATTCCTGATTGACGTCAGTACTGCGACCGCGAAGCCGGTTTCATCCACGAAAGCGAAGGCAGCGGGAGGTTATGTTCGTGGTCCGCAGCCGGCGCTGTATCGGGACCCGAAATCGGGTGCAACATGGAGCGGGCGGGGGCGTGCACCGGCTTGGATTGCTGAAGCCAAAAACCGGGATAGGTTTCTGATTTCAAGTGCCTCTGACGCGACTGTTGCCGCGACGGCGGGTGCTGTGAGCAAGGCAAAGACTGCGGGCAAGAAGACCGCGTCGAAGTCGGTCGGTGCGACTGCGGGCAAGGGGCAGAGGAAAGGTCCGCAGCCGGCGCTTTATCGTGACCCTAAGTCCG
Organism: Paraburkholderia sp. RL17-337-BIB-A; assembly: GCF_046025895.1. NCBI lineage: Bacteria > Pseudomonadati > Pseudomonadota > Betaproteobacteria > Burkholderiales > Burkholderiaceae > Paraburkholderia > Paraburkholderia sp. RL17-337-BIB-A. The sequence continues at coordinate 983,102 of NZ_JARESY010000003.1, forward strand.
GAGCTACGTGGAGCGGACGCGGTCCCGCGCCCGCATGGCTTGCTGTCGAGAGGGACCGGTCGAAGTTCCTGATTGATGCGGCAGTAGTTTGAGTTCAACCAATCTCGGGGTCTCGTTACATTGGATGCTCTGACCCGGGGCACTTGAGGTCGAGTGCTCCGGTATGGGACGAGGAACGCAAAGTGTGCCCCTCGAAGGACCAAGAAAACATGGGGAACACAGCAATGAGGCACGTATCCGGGGCAGCTGCGCCGAGCACGGGGGCGTTCGTCGACCCGCCTCGTTCGCCCCAACGAGCAGCGGCCGTCTGGTCCATGGTGGTTGCGTTCGTGGCGGCGATAGTCGCGCTTTTGGTCGGTCGGACACTTTGGGTCGCGTCTGGCCACGTCGCGGCAATCTGGTTGACCTCTGAGGTTCTGCTCGCGCAGTCGATGGTTGTGAGGCCGCAGGAGCGATGGTGGGTACTTACCGGGGGCGCGCTCGGCAACTTCTCGGCCAGGTTTCTTGTGGGCAACAGCCTGGCGGTATCTTTCACCTTGATGTCCGCCAATATCGTCGAAGTAGCAATTGTATTGCTGCTGCTCCCCGGTATCTCGACCGTCGCCGAACTGATTCGCCCGGAATCGCTCGTCAAGTTTTTGGTCGGTGGCGCAGTACTTGCACCTGCCATGTCGGGAATGCTGGCGACGGCGCTGCTTGGTTGGCCGCTGAGTGGCCCCCGGCTACCTACGTTTTCTCACTGGTTCGCCGTGGACGCATTGAGTTTCATTATCTTTACTCCGGTTGCTGTGGTCTTCTGGACAGGCGAGGTAGTGCATCTTTTTCATAACACCGGCCGCTGGAAGACCGGCTTTCTGCTACTTACGGTTAGCGTTGTAGCGACAGCGGTCTTCGCACAAAATCACTTTCTCTTTCTGTACTGGCTTTTCCTGCCTATCGTGCTGCTGGCGTTTCAGGCCGACGTTGCTGGTGTCCTCATTGGATTGCTGCTGTGTTTTGCGATTGCGATGGCGTTCACCATCCACGGCTCAGGTCCGCTCTGGATTAATCCGTATGAGAGCATGCAACGCCGTATCTTCGAGCTCCAGTTGTTTCTGGTCGCTGTGCTCGCCATCGCACTACCAATCAGCGCTGCCCAGGCACAGCGAATGCGCCTCTTCGTTTTACTTCGTGAGGGCGAGCGGCGATACCGGATACTTGCGGAAAACGCGAGCGATATCGTCATGAGTATGTCGCTCGACGGTAGGCTCACCTACGTGTCGCCACGGGCAAAAGCGGTCATCGGCAGTGACCCGGACCACCTCATCGGCTCCTACTATCCGGACCTCGCTCTGCCTGACGACCACGATTCGCTGGCGGTGGCCATTGCGCGACTGGCACTCGATGCGAATGAGGCTTCGCGGGTTAGTCGCGTCCGCTGTCCCGACGGTCGCGTGCTGTGGCTAGAGACATTCCTGCGCCCAGTCATCGACCCGATATCTGGCAAGCCGGAAGCGCTTACCGCGACGGCTCGTGATGTGACAGAGCGCACATTGATGGAGAAGCGCGCGGCAGCTGAGCGCCTTGAACTTGAGGACCTTGCATTCAGAGACGGGCTGACCGGACTGTTCAATCGCCGACATTTCGACCGTGAGCTGGGACGTCATTGGAAACAGGAAGCGCGCGCAGACAAGCGCGCGTTCGTCGCGGTTATCATGGCCGATGTGGATGCTTACAAAAGCTATAACGACCGTTACGGCCATCAATGCGGGGATGAATGTCTGCGCGTGATTGCACAGGCCATTGCTTCGTCGGTAACGCGCTCGGGCGACCTGGTGGCCCGATATGGCGGCGAAGAATTCGGGTTGATTCTGCGAGATACCGACCAGCAAGGTGCGCTGGTCGTGGCCGAGCGTATCAGGGAGCGTGTCGAAAACCTGCGCATTCCACACGCGGCGTGCAACAACGGGGTCGTTACCATCAGCCTCGGCGTGGCCGCACAACAAACCCGTGAAAGCCAAGCCCCGACTATTCTGGTCGCAGCCGCAGACAGAGCGCTTTATGCGGCTAAACGCCAAGGACGGAACCGGACTTGTGCGGCTGACCTTGATAGAGAGGAGGCGACAGCTATTTGACGGAAGTCGAGACTTTGCGAATCGACGAGCGAGACCAGGCTCATGACCCGGGAATTTCTCTTCAGTCATCTGCGGGGCATCATCGCTTTGCGTCCCCTGCGGGTGTGTCACTTTTTTGGCGCCTAAGGGCCGGCTTTCGTGAGACTGGTCAAACAGGATGGGCACTTGAAAGAGGCACGAACGGTGGCCGAAGGGACCTGATGGCGAGCCTCAGGCAGATGCTTGGCGATGCCAAAGACGATGTACTCCTATGCTCGCGAAAGTCAGGGCCAACAACGAGAATCGACGGGGCGCCAACGAGACGTGCAGCGCTCTTCACGAGCAGCTTCAGTACGCTTTGTAGTCAGCCGTTGTGCAATGAACAAATCAACTATATGCATCAACAGGTCGATAGGAGCCGGCTTGCGAAGGAAAGCAGCCCAGCCACGCGGTTCATCCGGTGGTTCAAGCATTGCGGACAACATGACGACCGGTATCCCTGCGAGGGACGGCTGACATTTGAGACGGCGGCATAGCTCTGCGCCGTCCATTTCAGGCATTTGCCAGTCAGTGATAACGAGTTGTGGAATATTACGGGCTGCCTTCCGCAACGCGTCGCATCCATTTTCGGCAAGCACCACGTGATGGCCGCCGCTTTCCAGGGCCAGTTGTAGAGCCCATCGGTTTTCAAGGTCATCGTCTACAAGGAGGACGGTAGACATGGCATGCCACGCGTCACATCATTATTATCTCTGCCGCAAACGCTGTACCCGAGGGAAGGCTTGTTGCGGTACTTAGGCACCTGACCGGCAGCTCAAGCGGGGAATCGAGATGACACCATATCTGGGGCAGAGCGAGCCGAAATTCCGTTTCGTCAGCGGGGCGTTTCCCCTACGGATGCAAGGATTGAAGTAAGTGCATGCATATCGACAGGTTTCGCCATGTGACGGTCAAAGCCAGCTGAAAGCGCTGCCACGCGGTCGCTCTCCGACGTGTCTCCCGTGAATGCGACGAGCTTCAGATGTTTAAGCGCTGGCCGCGTTCGTAGCTCTGCCGCCAAAGAAAAGCCATCCATGTCAGGCATATTCACGTCGATGAACGCGACGTCAGGAGTGAAGTCGTCCAGAGCGCTGAGTGCCTCAGGCGCACTGGTTGCGGTGCGGACGATGTGGCCGTCCAGACCGAGCAGGAGCGCGAGTGACTCCACCGTGTCCTTGTCGTCATCCACCACGAGTACGCGGCAGGGCGCGCAAGGCGCAGTCGCACGAGGCTGCGTACCTGACAGTTCAGGCCCGCGCGGCAACGGCAGACGAATGGTCACCGTTGTTCCGGAGGACGACTCGTCGCTTTGGACCGCGACGGTACCGCCGTGCGCCTCTACCAGATATTTCACCAGGGCTAGCCCGATTCCGAGACCGGCTTCCGTCGAAGGGGAGTGGCTACCGCGCTGGGTGAACATGTCAAAGATGTGAGGCAACGCTGGCGGGGATATGCCATAGCCTTCGTCGGCGACGGTCATCACCAAGGTAGGCTCAGTCGGCGTCCCGGAGGGGTCCAACGGAACGTCTACAGCCGCAGTCAAAGCTATTTGGCTGCCATCCGGTGAGTACTTCGCGGCGTTGCTCAATACGTTGACAAGCACCTGGGTAATACGGCCGGCATCGACATAAATCAGGACCGCCTCAGACGGCGCGGTGACATGAAGCGTGTGCTTGCGCGCCTCCATTTGCGGCCGGACAGCGGCAACTGCATCATTCAGAATGTCTGCCAGGAGGCTGTTCTCTGGTCTGACCGCGACCTTCCCCTGCCGGATTCTGGACGCGTCGAACAGGTCATCGACAAGGCGCCGCAACCTGTGAAGCTGGCGTTCGGCAATATCCAGCGCCTGCCCCGCCTGTTGCGATTGGAGCTCCAGACGTCCCAGAGATTTGATGGCGCTGTCGATGGGGGAAATTGGGCTGCGCAACTCGTGGCTTAGTGTCGCTATGAATTCGTCCTTACGCGTCTCCGCTTCGCGCAGGGCGGACTGGGCAGTTTCGGCCTGTATGGCCCGACTTTCGGCTAGCGCCTTCATGCGCGCCACATGCATCGTCGCGCCCGTGAAATCTGCGAGGCTGGTGAGCAATCGCAGGTCCTCGGCATCGAAGCGAACTTCAGGACGTTGCGACATCACCCAGATGGCGCCCCAGGCGTCGTCCCGGACAGGAATTGGCACGAGCAACGCCTCGACCACGGGCGGGGACAGCATCTCGATGGACGGGAAGAAGCGCTGGGGCGTTCCGAATAGCTCCGGTTTGCCCAATGCCAGCGTAACGCCGCACAGGCTGTCGTCGAAGGGCCGGTGAGTGTTGAGAAGAGGCACTGCCCGCCCCGCGAGAGCCGCCCACCGGAAGCTGGCAGGCCGGTCGGGCGGCGACTCAAGTACGCTGATGCCTGCGCTGTCTGCGCGACACAGCCGCGCAGCTTCGCGGGCAAGCGTATCAAGCATTTCTGTGTCCGACGTGGCCAGTGCATGGGCGAGTTCGCCCAACACCTTTGCCTCTGCCTCATAATCCGGATGCCGACTTGGCCTCGAATACAGCGCAGAAGTTATGAGCGACTGGCGATGGGTCTCGCGGATGCTGTCCGGCTTCGGGATGGTCATAAGCTGTGAAAGGGTTTTCAGGAATACGTTCCACCCCGGCGAGCCGCCAGTCCGGATTCGACGGGCTCAACAACAATCATAGCCGTTTGCGACCCATATCCTGGTTTTAAGGGCCACGCCGGATGCATGTTCTGCCGGTTCGCTCATCGATTCTACGAAACAGAAAGGCGGCAATGCGACATTTTTAAGCGTGTTCTCACACAGGGCCGGAAAGAAAAGGGCAAACGCCTGAAAGCGAGTGTTTCCCATCCTCCGACTCGCCAGTCACGCCCGCATCTCCGGTGGAGCATCCAATGCGGCGGGTATTACTGACGCTCTGACGGCGGATGGCCTTGTGAACACCGTGTCGGGGAACGCGCATACAGAACACCGGCCAGGCTTGGACTATAGCTCTACTGAAACCTGATTTCGGCCGAGGCGTTTAGCTTTGTAGAGCGCGCGGTCGGCGCGACAGAACGTCTCGTCCAGCCTGTCCTCGCGAGACATCTGCGTAATGCCGGCCGATACGGAATATCGCACCTCTTTTCCGGCAACGCTTAGGACAATCCGGCTCAGCGCCGCATGGCGCATTCGTTCGACCACCCGCAGTGCCTCTGCTGCCGTTGTCCCAGGCATCACCAGCAGGAATTCCTCGCCTCCGATTCGCCCAATAACGTCGGAGCGTCGGACCAGGTTTCGGGCCAGGGAGGCAAAATCGCAGAGGACCGCATCTCCCGCAAGGTGTCCGTGCTCGTCGTTGATGTTTTTGAACCGGTCCAGGTCAAAGAGTGCGATTGCACTTGGCGTTTCCGGAGCCGGCAGCCTCACAATCGCTGTGTCGAGATAGTCGAGGACCTGTCTACGGTTTGGCAGCCCAGTCAACGCATCTGTTCTTGCTTCGTGCAGGGCTCGCTCATGAGCATGGGCTAACGAGCGCTCATTCTCCTTAAGAGGGGAAATCTCACTGCCCACGAGGACAAGCCACCCGTCATCCAGCAGCGTTTCGGTCATCCAGTACCAGCTGCCATCAACCATGTCTGTCGTGAAGAAACGCTGCCCCGGCTGACCACGTCGTCGCCGTTGTGTTTCAGCAATAAATACCCGGGTGTCCTCACAATCTATTATCGGGCCGATACCGTTTCGCGCCCCTCGCATTATCAGGTCGGCGAACGTCATCGTTCCCTCGACCGCGTCGAGTTTAAACGCCCTCTTAAACGCAACGCTCGCATAACGCAACACGTCTTCCGGGTCGTACGTCGCCACAATTAACGACCCGACTGCAAACGCGCGAATGAGCGCGTCAGCCGGCCCGAAACCAAACGGCACTGCGCCTGTGGGGTTCATTGTGCTGTTCTCTCGCTCAGTAGGTCCCACGGGAATGGGCCTCGTTTTTCTGATTGCATCCTACCTGGGAGACGGCGCGTTGTGATACATCTGTCCGAGGCCCGAGTCAGCCACCGGAAGGACGATGCTGTCACGCTGTCGCGGCGGGTCCTGACGTTCGCTGAACGCGATGCTCGAGCCAGAGACCGGCAGATGTTCGACGCTTTGGTGAAGACGCTTCTTTCTGGCCACGCGGTTGACGTCAGGCGCCCTCCGATGCAGCAGTCTGGCTCCTGCCGTGCGGGCCAAGCTTTTGAGAGGTCCACGGCGACTTACAGACGGTTACCCGAGAGGCCCTGCCGTTTCACCTTGTGGTCTTTGGTTCGCCTAGGATGAAAGTGGATTATCGGGCCGTTAGCAGGCAGGATGCCTGACGAATGCCATGCCGACGCCTCCCAGAAACTCACAGCCAGCAAAGATGAAAACCATTCTTGTCGTGGATGACGAACTCACCATTGTGACTGCGTGGAAACGCATCCTTCAATTTGAAGGCTATCGAGTCGTGACCGCTAGCAATGGTCGTGAGGGGCTTATTGCCGCTAACGAAGAGAAGCCCGACCTCATCATCACAGACCGGTCGATGCCGATAATGGATGGCGTTGAGTTCTGCCACCATCTGAAGCGAGAACGAGAGTTTGCGCGAATTCCTGTGATTCTTACAAGCGCTGACCATGCGGGGCCCGGCGACACAGCAGTATGGGATGGGTTTTGCCTTAAGCCCGTGTCCATCGAGGTGCTGCTAGCATCGGCACGACGCCTTTTGAACGCGTGATGATGCTCAGGCCGGAAATTCGGTGATTGCTGCGTGTATCGCTCATATGGCACCTACAAGGTCCGCTGATGCAGCAGTGTGAGTGCAAGCTTGCTGACCAGGCCGTGGCCTCAGCCGTGCGCGTCGACCCAGGCGCGGGCCCAATCCAAGCCAGCATGTTGCGCGTCCTCTTCACTGTCGAAATGACCGAGGACACCCGATGCTTCGATTAGCTTACCGCTCTTAGTAATGGTCCCGCTTCCCGCATAACGCTCCGGCTGGAGAATGTCTTCCTGCTGAAGGATGGCGTGGCCCCACACGTTGTAGCCACGATAGCTTTCCGACTCCATCAGCGCCCAACCTTTACCGATGCTCCGCGCGAGCTCACGCGAAGCACATTTCCCTCGGGAGTTATCTGGCGAGGAATGTCCGACATGTCAGGCTCGTTCGCTGGAACGACTTCTTGCATGTGGTGTTGCTTCGCCATGAGCCTGGTTGCAGATGTCGGTGCGCGGCGTGCGTGCACTTTCACTGCATGGGGCGCGACATGCCGACGAGTTACCAGCGTGTGTGCGGCACTGACGCGGTGTGGTGCGGTCGTGCGCGCCTCTGGTGGATTCCACATCTCCGAATATCCGCCAGTTGCGAACGCTGTCGGCGCCATCGTCGCTGCCAGTAACGCCAATCCAATCCTTTTCACGGTTTCTCCTTGCTGGCCGTTCGTTGCAGCCACTCTTTGCAACCAATTGCTTGGCCGACGCACCGGCCGTCACACCCGGGACAATAATGCCGGTCTCGTATGTCGGCGTTGACGCGCCAGACATTGTCGTTCGCCGGACTTGCTGTGCCAACAGTGCATCCATTCTCGCGCGCATAAAACGTCGGCTCACCAACTTTGCCGCGCCGGACCGCATTATCGACGCACTCGTCCCCGAAAGCATTACGCATCGCTGACATGAATGTTGCCACCTCCGGCATCGGATGGCTGACCTTGCGAACGCGTGCATCCACGATTCAGCTCCCGATGAAAAGTGTCAGTTCACTATCTCAGAATTGCGTGTACGATACTGTATAAATATACAGGTTTTTTCGATGCCGCATGTCTACTGCTAGCGCTACTGCCGAAGAGATACATCCGTCCCTGTGGCGTGCGTCTCAGCTCGCGCGCGGCCGTGGGCGGGTCGTTGAGACCGGCTATCCCGCGTTGTCTGCTGAACTTCCCGGTGGGGGCTGGCCGGTTGGAGCTCTCATCGACCTGATGGTCCAGCAAGCTGGGGTGGGCGAATTGCGGTTGCTGCGCCCGGCACTCAGCGGCTCGGGCAATCGACCCGTTGCATTCGTGCAGCCGCCGCATACCCCAGACGGACTCGGACTTAGCTACATCGGACTTCCCATTGAACAGGTGCTGCGGGTGAAAGCGCAAAAGACCGCAGATGCGCTCTGGTCAGCGGAGCAGATTCTGCGGGCAGGCAGTTGCAGCGCGCTCATCTTTTGGACGCAATACGCGCAGGCCTCATCGCTTCGACGCCTCCATTTGGCTGCGCAATCATCCGAGACGCTTTTCGTGATGGTCAGGCCTTTGGCCGCCGCTCAGGATTCTTCGCCCGCGCTTTTGCGGCTCGCTTTAAGACCATCAGCCGACGGTCTGACCGTTCACATTGTGAAACGACGAGGGCCCGCCCGCGCAGAGCCTCTGTCGATTCCTCTTCAACCCACTCCTGTACTGCTTTCCCGACATGCGCGTCTTTCTCGCCGTCCACTTGCCGAAGTTGCCACTCGAGGTGTTCCGACCGAAGTGGTCATCTGAGCCCGTGCACGGAAGTGCTGTCCTGGAGAAAGACAAAGTGGTCATTACCGACAACGCGGCTCGCGCAGCCGGCGTGCGCCTCGGGATGAAGCGCGGTGGAGTACTGACACTGTCTCCGGAAACGGAGATGCACGAGCGCGATGCGGCCAGGGAGGCCGCGGCACGGCGGGAGGTGGGCATCGCCCTGATGCGGTTTTCACCTGAGGTCGCCTTGCTTGACGAAGCGACTGTCGTGGTTGAAGTCGGCGCGAGTCTGCGACTCTTTGGTGGGCTGCTTGCATTGTGCCGGGAAGCGAAGTCAGTCTTGGGGACACTCGGGCTGACCGCGCGTATCAGCGCTGCGCCCACCGGCCAGGGCGGATGGCTACTCGCAAAGTTTGGGAACCGACGCGTGCTCAAACTGGCATCGCTCGAGAAACGGCTGGCCGCTTTGCCGATGATGGCGGTTCCCGAGGTTCGCCCGTTTGGAGATTGGTTCTCGGGGCTCGGCTGTGAGACTATTGCTGACATCAGGCGTTTGCCACGCGCCGGCCTGCAGCGTCGATGTGGTGAACATCTGCTCGACTCGCTCGACCGTGCATTCGGCACCGCGCCCGAACTGTTTGACTGGCTCGAGCTGCCGCCCACTTTCTCCGCACGTATCGAAATGCCGGACCGGCTTGAGCATGCGGACGGCGCAGTGTTCGGTGCGCATCGACTCATCGTGCAACTGTGCGGCTGGCTTTGCGCCAAGCAATTAGCGGTCACGGCCATCAAGCTGCTGCTTGAACATGAGCGTGGGCGCGACGCTATCGAGCCGACAACCATCGACATTGCGCTGGGCGAGCCGACCTGGAAGGAGGAGCACCTCGTCAGGCTACTCAAGGAGCGGTTGCACCGGATTGAGCTGGCTGCACCCGTTATCGCGCTGCGACTCGATGCGTCAAAAGTGGAGTCTGCCGTGCCAGCTTCCGACACGCTCTTCCCGGAGCCCGGCGGCTCAAAGGAAGACCATGAACGCCTTCTCGAGTTACTCGTTGCGCGACTCGGAGAAGAGAATGTCCTTCGGCCAGCGCCGACTGCAGACCATCGCCCTGAAATTGCAAACCGCTGGGTGCCGGTAACGCATAAGTCGAAGCAGGAAGCGCTTCCGTTGGGTCTTCCACGACCAACCTGGATGCTGGACAGCCCGGTACGGCTGTTGATGCGTCAGCATCGTCCCTTCTATGGTTCTCCACTGCGGATGGTGTCACCTGGCGAACGCATCGAAGCCGGCTGGTTTGATGGTGAGCTGGTGACGCGCGACTATTTCGTTGCGCAGGCGGACGACCAGAGTTGCTACTGGATATACCGCGAGCGCGTTAGCAGCCGCGATGCGGAAGAAGAGCAGCGGTGGTTCCTCCACGGCCTGTTCGGCTGATGCATCATGGACGCGACCTTCAATGTCCTGCCGGCGTACGCCGAGCTTTTCTGCCTCTCGAATTTTAGCTTCCTGCATGGCGCTTCTCATGCGGAAGAGCTCTCCGAGCGCGCGACACAGCTTGGCTATTCGGCATTGGCCGTCACCGACGAATGTTCGCTAGCTGGAGTCGTGCGTGCGCACGTCGCCGCGAAGGAAGCGAAGCTTCCATTCATCGTCGGTTCCTGGTTCCGTCTGGTCAACGCCGATGGCTCGCCAGCATTCGGACTTATCGTGCTCGCTCAGAATCGCGAGGGATACGGCAACCTGTCCGAACTGATTACGCTCGCTCGCACCCGGGCAACCAAGGGGGAATATCGCCTGACGCCACAGGACCTCTCCCGTCCCGAGAAGGAATATCGGCACCTGCGCGGGATGCCGAATTGCCTTGCCATTCTCGTGCCGGATTTCCCTGCCAACGAGGATGTCCTTGCTGCACAGGTCGAGTGGCTGGACGATACATTTACGGGCCGCGCCTGGGTAGGGTTGGTGCTTCATCAACGCGCCATGGATGACATTCACCGTGGCTCGGTCGAGTTCATCGCGCGCAGCCTGGATGTACCCGTGGTGGCGCTGGGGCATGTCGTCATGCATGTGCGCTCGCGCAAGCCATTGCAGGACACGATGACCGCCATCCGGGTCGGAAGGCCTGTACACGAATGTGGCTATGAACTTGCGCCAAATGCCGAGCAGCACCTGCGTTCACGGCTCCGGCTCGCGAATCTGTACCCAGCCGAAGCACTCGCAGCGACCGTCGAAATCGCGAGCCGCTGCACGTTCTCGCTCGACGAGCTGCGCTATGAATATCCGGACGAACTGGTACCCGCGGGCATCACCCCGAAAGCCTATCTTCGGCAGGAAACATACATTGGCGCGCAGCGGCGCTTTCCATCTGGCATCCCGCACAGCGTACAGGGGCAGATTGAGCACGAGCTTGAGCTCATAGCCGACCTCGAATACGAACCGTACTTTCTGACTGTGTACGACATCGTGCGCTTTGCGCGCAGCCAGCACATCCTTTGCCAGGGGCGCGGCTCGGCCGCCAATTCGGCGGTCTGCTATTGCCTCGGCATTACCGAGGTCGACCCTGCGCGCGGCAACATGCTGTTTGAACGGTTCATCAGCAAGGAGCGCGGTGAACCTCCAGACATCGACGTCGACTTCGAACACCAGCGTCGCGAAGAGGTCATCCAGTACATCTATTGCAAGTACGGCCGCGACCGCGCAGCAATTGCAGCTGCAGTCTCGACCTACCGTCCTCGGGGTGCGCTTCGAGAGACCGGCAAGGCGCTTGGCGTAGACCCACAGATTGTCGATGTGGTGGCAAAGAGCCATCACTGGTTCGACACAAGCCAGGACCTTCTGAAGCGTTTCGCTGAGTCTGGGCTCGACCCGGAGAAGCCGCTCATCCAGGCGTGGGCGCGCCTCGCTTCCCAACTCCTTGGCTTTCCGCGCCACCTGTCCCAGCACTCTGGCGGTTTCGTTATCAGTCGCGGGAAGCTCACGCGGCTCGTCCCTGTCGAGAATGCGGCGATGGCGGACCGGTCCGTCATCGAGTGGGACAAGGACGACCTCGAGGCGCTCGGTCTGCTCAAAATCGACGTGCTCGCGCTCGGCATGCTGTCTGCCATCCGCCGCGCGCTGGACATCGTGTCGGAACAGCGGGGCGAGCGCTTCGAAATGCAGGACATTCCGCCGGAGGATTCGAAGACGTACGAGATGATTTCCGCCGCGGACACAGTCGGTGTATTTCAGATTGAGTCGCGAGCACAGATGAGCATGCTGCCTCGAATGAAGCCAAAGACGTTTTATGACCTGGTCATTGAAGTAGCCATCGTCAGGCCAGGGCCGATTCAAGGTGGTGCGGTCCATCCTTACCTTCAGCGCCGCCAGGGCTTCGAACCCGTGACATATCCGAGTGAAGCTCTGAAGACGGCGCTTGGACGGACGCTCGGGGTCCCTATTTTTCAGGAGCAGGTCATGCAGGTCGCCATCCTGGCTGCCGGCTTTACAGCTGGTGAGGCTGACCAGTTAAGACGGGCAATGGCCGCCTGGAAACGGAAAGGTGGCCTCGAAAAATACTATGACCGCATCGTCAACGGAATGCAGGAGCGCGGCTATGACCAAGCCTTCGCAGAAGGCATCTTCGAGCAAATCAAGGGCTTCGGTGAGTACGGTTTCCCTGAAAGCCATGCTGCCAGTTTCGCGCTGCTGGTGTATGCGAGTAGCTGGCTCAAGTGCCATGAGCCCGAGGCATTCCTTGCTGCCATGCTCAACAGTCAGCCGATGGGATTCTATTCGCCATCACAGCTTGTGCAGGACGCACAGCGCCACGGCGTGAAGGTGCTGCCAGTTGACGTTGCTGTCAGTGGCGGGGATTCTGTCCTGGTGCCATCGCCCGACAATGACCGCCCAGCAGTCCGGCTCGGCATGTCGCTGCTGCGCGGCATGAAGGATGGCGCGGCAGAGCGGATTGAAAATGCGAGAGCCGTGCGACCGTTCGATACCGTCGCTGACCTGGCCCGTAGAGCGCAACTGGACCGAAAGGACCTCCACGTTCTTGCAGACGCTAACGCGCTCGCTTCGCTGGCAGGCAATCGTCGCGAGGCCCTATGGGAGTCGGTCGTCGCCGTGCCTGACAAGGACATGCTTGCCGTAGCAGCTGTACGGGATGAGACGCCCGAGTTAGGGGCGCCGACGGAAGCTAGCGACATCGTCGCAGACTACCGGTCAGTCGGATTGACGTTGGGGCGCCATCCGCTGGAACTGCTTCGGCCGCAACTGCTCGCAAATCGGCTAATGCCAGCGTCGACGCTACGTACTTATCGTGACGGACGGCTCGCGCGTGGCTGCGGACTTGTGACTGTTCGGCAACGCCCCGGTACAGCCAAGGGGGTCATGTTCATGACACTCGAAGACGAGACGGGCAACGTGAACGTCATCGTCTGGCCAAGCCTTCTCGAGAAACAGCGCAAGGAGGCGCTTGGTGCATCTTTGCTCGCCGTCTATGGGACATGGCAATGCCAGGGAGAGGTTCGACATCTCGTCGCACAGCGACTTGTTGATATGTCGCATCTGCTTGGCGGGCTCATTACAGCAAGCAGAAATTTTTGTTGACCCGGCACTATGACGAGACCCGCGCCTCATCGGGATTCGCGGCTCGGCTCGCCTCATGCGTAGAAGCAGACGTTCGCTCCATTATTTCGTTCCGCCGCGCCCGTGCTCTCGATGGGTTGCGTGCTCAATCAGCAGCCGTCGCATTGTAGCCAGTAAAATTTGCCCATCTACGGGCTTGTGAAGGAAACCGTCGTAGCTGACGAAGGCGGGTGGACTCGGCTCTCCTGAAACCAGTACGAAGACAACATCGGCTAGTCCGGGAAGAGTGCGCAGTTGGTGACAGAGTTCGCTTCCCGACATCACCGGCATACGCCAGTCGGCAACCACAATGTCCGCAGGAAATTCGATGAACATCGCCAATGCTGATTGTCCGTCGCGCGCGCTCCTAACCTCAAATCCATCCGCGGCACAACTGGCGCTCCGTGCAGCCAATGCCTCCTCCTCATCGTCTACCAGCAATACGCTTGTCATACCCAATTGTCCGAGCCGCCACATGAAGTTTGGCAGCCTGATGCTGGCCAAAGTTCACACAAAATCTCGTCGAAGCCGCACGCCCGTAGCGCTCGCGTCGTTTCGAATAATGCGTATCATGGGAAGACGAAACGGAGGCATTTATGTGCTACTCGGCTCAAATTCAGGCTGACTACCGGAAATTCGTGCGCACATTCGGTGCCGTGATGGATATTGACGAGTTCGCGCGCTTGTTTTTTGAGCGCGCGGAGGGCGTCAGCAAGGCAAAGATACCAAAGGCGGTGGAAGACTCTTTTGCCGAGCCGCAGACTGACGCCGAGCGTGAAATCAAAGCGCTCATCGACCGTTTCAATGCTGGCCAGGCGACCAAACTTGAACAGGACCTGTTTAGGCAGCGTAAGCGGCTAGCGGACGCCGAACGGTCACTGCAGGCAAAAGTGACCAAGGCTGCCACGGAGAGCCAGCGAATCGCCACCGATAAAATCGCGTGGACCCTTGGCAAGCTTGATGACATCCAGCGAACTGAGCTCAAACCGCGCGACTCGCGTATCTTCCCAGGGCACTATGCCACCGTTATGGTCATGGAAGATGGCCAGCGCGTCGTTAAGCCGATGCGTTACCAATGCCGCATTGCCGGCAAACCGACCGTTTACGACATCAAATATCCAGGCACATACAACGCGAGAAAAGATAATCTAGAAGGCTTTTGGAAGCCCCTGTTCGGATACACGCACGGCGTGATGCTTGTGGACGTGTTTTACGAGAATGTCAGCAAAGCGAAGTTCGAGGGAACGTTGCTCGAGACTCATGAGCGAGACGAAAACATCGTTCTGGAATTTCGTCCGAGCAACGGCGAGCTAATGCATGTCGCTTGCTTGTGGTCACGCTGGTCGGCGCCGGGCGAACCGGACTTGCTCTCATTTGCAGCTATAACGGACGAGCCGCCACCAGAGGTCGCAGCAGCGGGTCATGACCGGTGCATCATCCCTATTAAACGGGAAAATATAGACGCTTGGCTCAACCCGGACGCGTCGGACTTGGCGGCAATGTACGCAATACTTGATGACAGGGACCGGCCGTTTTATGAGCACAGGTTGGCGGCCTAACCGGGTAATGTTGCCCCGCTAGCTGATGGGACTTAGCTGCGGGACCGCGTAAAAGAAAACTCTATCGCCGTAACCTCTGACCGCTCGCGGAGCATGTGGGTCATCCCGCGGCTTACTTTTCGGCATGTGAAATTGATGAGTGGCCCAGGGTATGAGAGACTTAAGCTCAAACTGACTCAACGATGACGCAGATACACTCACGCAGACAGACTTGAGGAGCTGACACCTTGGCGCAACTTATACAGTCATTGTCGGAGCTGGCGTATCTTATTGTGCACTTATTCAGCAGGTAGTCTTGGCTCATTCTGCTGGGTCGAAGATGCCTGCGATTCCTACGTAAGTCGTCACGTCGAGTTCAGCATTACCTAGCTTCCGAAGAGCGTAATGGTGGCGGTCGCTGAGCC
This sequence comes from Paraburkholderia sp. RL17-337-BIB-A, assembly GCF_046025895.1. NCBI lineage: Bacteria > Pseudomonadati > Pseudomonadota > Betaproteobacteria > Burkholderiales > Burkholderiaceae > Paraburkholderia > Paraburkholderia sp. RL17-337-BIB-A. Next base: position 998,295 of record NZ_JARESY010000003.1, read on the forward strand.
ACCGGTCGCCGCCAGCTTCTCGCAAGACATGGCGAAACGCGCGTACATCACCCCTGCTTGCAAATAGCTGTCCGACGTAGCGCTCTGCATCGAGTCTCCCTGTCTCTGCGGCCGCCGCCATGCTATCCAGCACCCAATAAAGCGCGGGGTTGTGGGGCATTGTCAACAGCTCGGCCACTCTGATTGGCGACAGGGTTTGGTTCTTATGGTTCCACCCGCCGTACTCGATGCAAGCGCTGGCCATCCGTTGCCCTTCTTCGGTTTCGAACATTAGCGGTGTGGGTTGCGGGATGTACGCGTTAATCGTTGCCATCAAAATCCTCGATTTCAATTGTTGTTTTCTACCGGACTGAGCGACCGTCTAGCGTTGATTACGGCATCAACGTAGCGGTTCTTGAGCGACAGACGTGAATGGCGATTTCAACGACTGCAATGCACCGTGCAAAGCATCGACTTGGATACGTCAGAAGTCATAGCGCCCGCGAAACTATCTCGTCCAGTTGCAGACATTGCGCGCGTCGACTCTTGAAGACCATTCTGCTTTTTGTACGTTTCCACCAATGTCTCAACAAGACGTAATCGACAACAACTGGCGGACGGCCCATACGCATGGCATAGTGCGGACATCTCAAAGGGAGAGAAAAAAATGACAACTTTGGAATCCATGCAAGCAAAAATCAAAAAGCTTGAGCAGCAAGCCGAGGCTCTGATTGCAAAACAGTCATCGGGCGTCGTCGAGAAGATTCAGAAGCTGATGGCAGAACACGGCCTTACGGCTGCGGATATTGATGGACATGCTGGCGGCAAGCAGCGCACGAAGAAGGCCGCATCGAAGACTGTCGGCACAAGGACTGACGCTGCAGTGAAGTATCGCGACCCAAAGAGTGGTGCGACCTGGACGGGACATGGCCGCGCTCCGAGTTGGATTGCAAACACCAAGAATCGCGATAAGTTTTTAGTTGATGGCAGTGCGGCGACGGCGAAGCCGGTTTCTGCTCGCAAGGTGAAGACTGCTGGAAACAACGTTCGCGGCCCGCAGCCGGCGATGTATCGTGAACCAAAGTCGGGAGCAACGTGGTCTGGTCGCGGTCGCGCGCCGGCCTGGATTGCTGAGGCCAAAAACCGGGATAGGTTCCTGATTGCAGGTGCCGCTGAAGCGAATGTTGCGACGACGGCGGGTCCTTCGAGCAAGGCAAAGACTGCGGCCAAAAAGGCGTCAAAGTCGGTCGGTGCAACTGCGGGCAAAGGCCAGCCGAAAGGCCAGCAGCCGGCGATGTATCGCGACCCAAAATCGGGAGCAAAGTGGTCTGGTCGTGGTCGCGCGCCGGCGTGGCTTGCATCGGTTAAAGGCCGCTCGAAGTTTCTGATTGATGGCACCGGCGCGGCGGCGGATGCGGGTGCTGTGAGTAAACCGAAGGCAACGACCAAGAAGGTCGTGGCGACAAAGGCCACACTGACGAAGAAGCCGGCGGCGAAGAAAACTACCGCCAACAAGGCAGTGAACGCAAAGGCGCCGGCTAAGAAAGCAGTTGCAAAGAACGCCGTGCCGGCTGCAGTCAAGAAAGCGCCGCGCAAGAGCGTGGCCGTGCCCGCTCCGGTAGCCACAGTCGAGTCTGGTGCCGAGTTGACGACCTAATCGGAGTTGTCAGGTGCCCGGTGGACCAATGATTCTCGGGTTCCACTTGGCACACCAAGGCGACGACGTTTTATTGCAGGTGTGCCGTCTGACGTTCCGCGACGTGCTGTTGGGCGTGCTGCTTCGCAAGGTGCCTGCCGACGATGCAGCCACCAACCGCACCAACGACAGCGCGGTGACCCGCGTAATGCCCAGCGACCTCGCCTACGACCGCACCCTTGATGCAGCCTGCGGCATTTGCCGTGCCTGCCGCTGCGAAGGCCAGCGTCGTTGCAATCCAGGCGATTCTTATCGGGCTAGCTTTCATTCAAAGGTACTCCGAGTTTGGATTTCTCGGTTGCGGCGTTTTCCAGAGTCGTTTCAATTCCCGCGCCAATCACGATGCTCGCGCCACTCGTGCTTACGCCATTCCTGGCGACGCCATTCACGTTCACGCCACTCGCGACGTTCGCGCCATTCGCGGGCTCGCCAATCGTCGTCACCGCCGTACGCGACGGCGACAGGTCCGGGGGCATAGCCTCAGCGGATTCACGACGTCAGCGCTCCATTCAGAGCATCTTCATTCGCGACTGCTAGAATGCTTGAACGCGATGTCGAGTTGATTTGATTGGCCAGACTGCGAGACGAGGGTCAGCCGCAGACGCTGGGCGCACGCGGGTTCTGAAATCAAGCGATTGGCTGATGAGTCGTCGACGTCCGCGACGACGAAGCCGAATGCGTGAGTCCGATATTCACCGGCGACGTCAATGACCTGTCCTTTCTGTGAAATTTCCCGTTCTCGTATCGTCGGCAATAACGAGCACGCTTTCTGGATACTTGATGGCTACCCGGTTTCACCCGGGCATAGCCTCGTTATACCAAAGCGCCATGTTGGCTCATTCTTCGAAGTGACTAAAGACGAGCGTGACTGTCTTTTCGCGCTCCTCGATGATGCGAAGGCTTCGGCGGTCCGCTCTTATGCGCCGGACGGATTCAACATTGGCATCAACGACGGCCCGGCTGCTGGGCAGACTGTGCCGCATTTGCACATCCATCTGATACCGCGGTTCAAGGGCGACTTGCCGGACCCCCGCGGTGGAATTCGATGGGTACTGCCGGCAAAGGCAGACTATTGGAGCAAGCGAGATTGAGTCTCAACCCTCAGCCGCCATCCCCGGAAGCGCAACTGGCTTTTCTCGCGAAGCTTCAACGACTGTTCGCTGAGGGCGACTTTACAGCCACGTATAAGTTCGCGCTTCTGATTTCGTTCGCAGAATTGGCGGTCGAGCACGGAGCCGACGACGGCGCGCAACTGACGCTGACCACTCGTCAAATTGCAGAGCGATTCATCTTCCTCTATTGGAAACATGCGATTCCATACGGAACCGGTCGGCCAGGCAGCGAACCCGGCGTCCTGGTCCAGAACCTTGGAGTTCAGGCAGCGATTTTGAGCGCAATCGCGGAGTTTCGAGCAAGCACCTCAGCATCATCAGCGCTCCAGGCATCTAGCTTCCCTGGCTACGCGCCTCTGTTGTCGAAGGTTGCGGCCATAGTATCGGCGCAGCCGTTGAACTATCTCCAAAATTTCGGCGGGGTGACGGACCCGTTCCTATATGAGCGGGCTTTAAGAGGCGGCGTTACTTTGAAGCCGGGCGTCAGCTACTGTCTACGCCGGTTCTACACCCTCGTGGAGCAGATGGCTCGAACCCGGTGGGTAGCGCACATCAAGGCGAACCGCCGGAACCACCCAATTCTCGGCAACGCCGACGACCTCGAAGATTTCCTGTTCTCATCTTCTCGTCAGTCGCTCGCCATCATCAGCGCTAACCTGCGAAAACTGGATGGTCCTCGGTGCTTCTACTGCGGAGAAGGGCTGGTCGATGCAGACGTTGACCACTTCGTTCCTTTCTCGCTTTACCCAAGAGACCGAGCTCACAACTTCGTCATCGCTCATCCGGCTTGTAATCGCAGCAAATCGGACACCCTAGCGGCGAAGCCCCATCTTGAGCGGTGGCTAGAACGTCTCGTGGTCAAAGAGCAGCAGCTCACTGAAATCGGGCTGCTGGCTGGCGTTTCGGGTGACAGGGGCACCGTACAGCGTGTGGCAACTTGGGGTTACACGGTCGCCAGCGGCACTGGCGGCCGCGCCTGGTTGTCCCCCTCGACCTACGAGAATATCGATTTCCTTTATGTAAGCCTGCTATCAGCGCATTAAGCAGGCCGAAGCGCTGACGGATATCCGATTGACATCGACACGGCATGATTTTCTCAAGTTCGGTCGGAGGATGCCGATAAGGTGGGTTGGAGATGACACCGAGGCTCGCTCACCTTGTTCAAAAACCATGCTTTTGTGGCTTCGGCACTTGCCGTCTTAGTCCTTTCCGCTTGTGCGCCCGCCATATCGGTCCAAAGCACCGAGTTGTCGTCATTCACTGCAGCGCGTCAACAGGAGCGCTTCCGCGCTGCCGCGCCAATTACGGTCCAATTGACGACAGGATATTCGCGGCAAGTGAAAGAAGGTTCCCTGTGGCGGCCGGTTGGTGAAGTTCCGCAAGGGCTTGTTCTCCGTCCCGTTGATGGAATATTTACCATCGAAGGGCGCCAAGTGCATGAAGCCTTGTTGATTTGCACTGAATTCTGACCCACCTGACCCGGTGATTTGCATCGAATATTGACCCACGTAGAACACACTGGCCCGCTGAGCAGCTAGCGGGAGAACGGAGTGATCGACATGGCAATATTGAGCATCATTCGACGCTGGCACTATCGCGATCATGTCTCGCTACGCGAGATCGCCAAACGGCTTGGCGTTTCAAGAAACACGGTCAGGCGCCATATACGCGCGGGCACCGTAGTTCCCAGCTATCCGGAACGGCAGAGTCCGAGCAAGCTCGACGGATTCGCCGCGAAGCTGGCGGGCTGGTTGAAGACGGAAGCAAACCGGCCACGCAAACAGCGCAGAACCCTGAAGCAGATTCATGCTGACCTCACCGTGCTTGGCTTCACAGGGTCCTACGACAGGGTCGCCGCCTTCGCGCGCCGCTGGAGACAGGAGCAGCAGGAGCAGGCAAGGACCGCAGGACGTGGCACCTTTGTACCGCTGACCTTTGCTCTTGGTGAAGCGTTCCAGTTCGACTGGAGCGAGGACTGGGCGGTCATCAACGGCGAGCGCACCAAACTGCAGGTTGCGCAATTCAAGCTTAGCCACAGCCGGGCGTTCTTCCTGCGTGCCTATCTGCTGCAAACCCACGAGATGCTGTTCGACGCCCATCACCACGCGTTCGTGGCGTGGGGTGGTATTCCACGTCGGGGCATCTACGACAATATGAAGACCGCTGTCGACAAGGTGCGTCGTGGCAAGCTTCGGGACGTCAACGCGCGCTTCAGCGCCATGGTCAGTCACTATCTGTTTGACGCCGAGTTCTGCAATCCGGCCTCAGGCTGGGAGAAGGGGCAGATCGAGAAGAACGTTCAGGATAGCCGTCACCGGCTGTGGCAACGTGTGCCGGCGTTTGGTTCGCTGCCTGCACTGAACGACTGGCTGGCTGATCAGTGCGTCCTGCTCTGGCAGCAGACGCAGCACCCTGAGCAGGACACAACGATCTGGGACGCGTGGTCGGTCGAGCGACCCCATCTGATGCCGGTCGGCCAGGCATTCGACGGCTTTGTCGAGCACACCAAACTCGTCTCGCCCACGTGTCTGGTGAGTTTCGACCGCAACCGTTATAGCGTCCCGGCGGCATTTGCGAACCGGCCCATCAGTCTGCATGTCTACGCGTCCCAGCTCGTCTTCGTCGCCGAGGGGCAGGTTATCGCGGAGCACGTCCGGCGTATCAACCGCAGCCATGATCGCGGAGAAACGATCTACGACTGGCGTCATTACCTCGCAGTCCTGCAGCGCAAGCCGGGAGCGTTGCGCAACGGCGCGCCGTTCGCCGAGTTTCCTGCCGCCTTCAAGGAGCTGCAGACAATCCTGCTGAAGCACCCCGGTGGCGACCGGGAGATGGTCGAGATACTGGCGCTGGTGCTGCTGCACGACGAACAGGCCGTGCTCACCGCCGTCGAACTGGCACTCGAGGCCGGTGCGCCCTCGAAGCAAACGGTGATGAACTTCCTGAGCCGGCTGCTTGACGGGGCACCCGTGCCTCCGCTGCAGACGCCCCAGGCCTTCGCCCTGCGCGTCGAGCCGCAAGCCAACGTCGGCCGTTATGACGACCTGAGAGGCCGGGAGGATCATCATGCAGCCTGACGCCATGATGGAAATGCTCAAGTCACTGAAGCTGCACGGCATGGCCCAGGCGCTTGGCGAGCTGGCCGCGCAGGATTCCCCCGCGTACAAGTCGGCATCGCTAGTTCTGGCAGGTCTGCTCAAGGCGGAGATGGCGGCCCGTGAGGTACGTTCACTGGCCTATCAGATGAAGGTCGCCCGCTTCCCGGCGTATCGGGATCTCAACGGCTTTGACTTCGGTTGCAGCGATGTCAACGAGGCAACCGTGCGTCAGTTGCACCGGTGTGAGTTCATGACATCGGCACACAACGTCGTGCTGGTCGGCGGACCGGGCACGGGCAAAACGCATCTGGCGACGGCGATTGGCGTGCAGGCGATCGAACATGATCGAAGCCGCGTGCGCTTCTTCTCCACCATTGAACTCGTCAATGCGCTTGAGCAGGAGAAGCTGACTGGAAAGCCCGGGCAACTGGCTGTGCGTCTGATGTACGCCGACCTCGTCATCCTCGACGAACTGGGTTATCTGCCGTTCAGCCAGACCGGTGGCGCCTTGCTCTTCCATCTGCTGAGCAAACTCTACGAGCGCACGAGCGTCGTCATCACAACCAACCTGAGCTTCTCTGAGTGGGCTAACGTCTTCGGCGACGCGAAGATGACCACGGCGCTGCTCGACCGGCTCACGCACCACTGTCACATTGTAGAAACCGGCAACGATAGCTATCGTTTCAGGAACAGCACGACACAGCCTGAAAAGGAGAGAAAACGAACCCCGAAACACCCAACCTGAACCCCAAAACTGGATCAAAGGGTGGGTCAGTATTCGATGCAAATCCTGGGTCAGGATTCAGCGCAAATTAACAGGTAAAGGATTAGAAGCGTTTACCTAGCGAAATCAGAAGATTGCCGTCGAGTAACAGCTTCTTTGGGGAAAGTTTCGCTGTTGTGTAACGACTTCTAATCCATATCGCCAAACCGCGTTATCGTCAACCGCCTCTCTCACTCCACCGTCACCGACTTCGCCAGATTCCATGTTTTGGCTACATCGACTTGGTCAGCAATCCGGCGTAAGCCGCCTCGGGAGACGACTCGTCCGGAACCAGCACGGTCTTGAGCATGTCCCTGAACTGCAGCCACAGCTCCTGCCAAAAGCCTTTGTCTGGCTGCCAGGGGTCTTTCCACGAAATCCGTGGTTGAACCGATGGATTCTTCGGTGCAGATGTCACTGAGCATGTGGTGAAGCCCCTACACGGCGCTGAGTTTGCCTCGCAAGACGGGACGCCTGCCCAACGCGCTACGCTTCCGTGGCCTTGTGACGCACAGTTGTCCGGAGCACCTGATGACCGAGGAATTCTTGCACCTCCTCCGGCGTATACCGACCGCAAGTCAGTGCGGTTCGTGCGAAGCTATTGCGCAGGATTCCCGCACCCTGACGTCGGCTTTCCACGTTGGCGTCGTCGAGCCAGCCTGATACCCTCCGAAACAGCCCTGACGGAGAGTAGGCCGTTCCCTTAAGCGTGGCAGGGCACATCAGTGAACCAGGAATTGACCGCCCGACGCGCTCGACGCGCCATTCACGCAGCCATTTACGCCAAGGCCCCTCCGGCAGCACGAGCGTCGTGTGCGCGTGATGCAAGCCCATTGGCTCGACTCGCACTTTATGGCTCTCGCTCAACGAATTCACCGGTAGGTGAACCAATTCATTCGTCCGCAATCCGGCACCAAGAAGAAGCGCGGCCATCGCCCGGTCGCGCATCCCCTTCCACCCTTCAATGTCACAGAGCGTGCGAATCAAGGCTTCCTGCGCTGCTCCGTCCAACCCTGCCGGCAGCCGAAATTCGAGCGAGCGCTCCTTGGCGAATTCGAGCTGAAGCGGGTCCTGCCGCTCCAATCCACATGAGCGAAGATGGCGATGTACCTTGTCTAGCAACTGGAGGTAACGCCGACGCGAATTAGGTTCAAGCCTCTGCTCGGCGAAGAAGTCGGTAGCGTCCATGGGGGTTGCCTCTAACAGGCTCAGCTGCCGGTCCCCCAGATGCCGGACCCACGTTGCGAACATAGCAGTGTATGTCTCCCGCGAAGATTCGCGGAACTGCCGGTCAGCGATGCGCTGGCCAGAGAGCCAGGAAAGGAAAGTTTTCGCTGGCTCCTGTTCCCAAGAGGCAAGGCTATTCGCAGGCCAGAAATCCAAAACATGCGACGGTGCCGACGCATGTGCACGCGGACCTTCGTACATTGCATCCCCCAAAAGTGTCTGCGCATCAGCCAGGGAGGAAGGACGGCCATGGACGCTGTACATTACATATGGAACGCTACTGTCGTCTCGGCGCGACATTTTACGCGGACTTTAGTCAGTGACGATAGCGAGCACAAGTCCCGCGCGTAATGCAGACGCGACGGCCGGTGGGTATTCGGCGTGAGCTATCAATAGACTTGGGTTATTGAGAATATCGCGCGATAGATTCGTTATTTGGCACGAGTCCGACAGACTTAATTGTCCACCGACAGACTTAATTGTTTCCTATCAACATGCTCAAGTGAGCGCCTTTGTTACGCCCCACGCCCGCGTACCGTAAATTGAATTTCATCAAACTCGGAGGGCGCAATACGTGAGTAGGCGTTTTCTCTCGCTGAGATCCCGTCTTTTATCCCGCCTCGGTGATCGTCAGATCCCTCAGTGTGGATTCGGCGAATTCCGTCCGCCTTCATGGAAGAAGGCTTCGGCGCGTGAGCAGAGATTCGTCGAGTCAACGCGCTCGGACACCGGCGGGGTGCGTGCACCTGAGGACGGACACGAAACTGAAAGTTCTCTTCAAAAGCTTCGCAGTTGCAGCACTGTTGTTGATTTTTGCGGGGACCCGATCCGCGCCGAATTCAGGCGCGGCCCGCGAGACTGGAGTGGGTGGTGTGGGGATGGCCCGCGCCGGGGCGGGGATGCGAGACGCCAACGTCGCTGAGACGTCTCCAGGTGGCGATCGACCGCGCATGCCTGGCGCAATCCGCGCGCCTCACTCTGCGTCGGCGGCCTTCGGACGACGCGAGACGGCGCCGGATAACCACGGTGCGAGCGCGCCGGCTGCTGATCAGGGGGTGACGCGCGGAGGACCTGAGAATCCAAGCGGACTGAAGAAGCCCGATTGACTCGCCAGTGTGTCAGGAACGGCTCTGGGCTCCGATCGTGAAGCGATTGACGCGCAGTTCAGGAGAAGATGAGAAACGGGTCAGTGGACGCCGCCAATCATGCGCGCATGCTTGCCGGTTGGAGAGCAGTCCGTCTGCCAGACGACAGGCCGCTATCCATCTGACGGCGCCCGGGTTGAGGCCGTACACTTGCCGACAGGAAGCACAGCATCAGAACTCGGAAAGACCGACAGGAGGTGAATGGAAATGGAGCTGAAGCCTTTAACCTGCAGCTAAGGCAGGGCCGTACTTGTCCCATTCGCCCTGATGATCCGCGAACAACCATTGATTTTTCGATCTTGGCAATTCATCGCTTCTGCTTCCGCGGTCGACCGTCCCCGACACAGGCCCGTGTCGGGCGTCCTCTTCCTTGACAGCGGTCGCGAGCCTGGCGCTTCAGGACCGATTCCATTAGGACCGGACATTGGATGGGCAAATCAGGTATGCCATGTAAATCCAAAGTGGTTCGCGCGCCCGCACTGCACACGCACTCAAGGAGCGAGCATGAACCAGAACATGGCGAGCGTGGCAGCGCCCATTGCAATCGTCGCGGCCCACCCGGTGATGCGAAGGTGCACTGGAATCATGAAGCTGCCCATGATCTTCGGATTCACCGCCATGAACATGATCAGTCCCATGATCGGGACGGAAACCACGCCGTTGATCACGGCGCTCCAGTAAAGCGCCTTAATGGGATCGATCCGTGTAAAGCCGATCACGAGACCGACTAGCGTCGACAGGGCGATGATGCCGTAGAAACGTTTTGCCAGTTGCGGTTTCAGGGCGAGGCTGTTCCGCCAGTTGAACGTACCGGCCATCGCGTAGGCTGCTGATCCCGCGAGCACTGGCAACGCGAGCAGGCCCGTGCCGATGATCCCCAGACTGAAAAGAGTGAACGCGAAGTTTCCAGCGATGGGTTTCAGGGCAACAGCGGCCTGTGAGGACGTCTGTATGTCAGTCACGCCGTGCGCGTTCAAGGTCGCGGCAGTCGTCAGGATAATGAAAAAAGCCACCGCGTTCGAGAATCCCATCCCGATCCAGGTGTCCATCCGGATGCGGCGCAGGTTAGCCTGGCCCTGCCCAGGTGCGTTTTTGAGTGCGCGCTGGCCCGTTTCGGCGCGCATCTCTTCCACCTCCTGTGAAGCCTGCCAGAAGAACAGGTACGGACTGATGGTGGTGCCCAATACAGCGACGACTGTCGTGAGGTAGTCGCTTTTCCAGGACAGGTGCGGAATGAAGGTACGGACCAGCACGGTCTGCCATGGGACCTGGACGACAAACACCGTGGCCACGTAGGCGAACAGCGCGAGCGTCAGCCACTTCAGTACGCGTACGTAACTGCGATAGGGAATGAAGAGCTGCAACAGCACGGATATCAGTGCAAGTGCAACGGTGTAAAGACGTGCTGGGCCGCCGATTACCAGGTTGACCGCCGCGCCCATTGCCGTGAGGTCGGCCGCGATGTTGATCGTATTGGCGACCAGCAGCAGGACCACAGAGCCGTAGAGCAGCCATGCGGGATAGTGCCGCCTGATGTTTGTTGCAAGGCCGTGACCGCTGACGCGCCCCAGTCGCGCGCTGACTATCTGGATGGCGACCATCAGCGGATAGGTGATGATGATGGTCCACAGCATGTTGAAGCCGAACTGCGCACCCGCCTGCGAATAGGTCGCGATACCACTGGGATCGTCGTCCGCGGCGCCGGTAACCAGGCCCGGGCCGAGCTTTTCGAGCCACGACTGAACCTCGGGATCCGGCTTGTCGGACGGGTTGATGTCGATGTCCATCACGGTGCCTGTGAGAAGCGTGCGTGGAACATGGCGCGAGCGGAGACGGTCTGTTCCATGAACCTTTGAACTGGAAGCGGTCGCATGTCGCGCGGCACCGCCGGAAGCCACCAACCGGACGTGCGATGCGCGCCTGTCAGCAACCGACGCTGAGCATGGGCTCCGTCGATCCTGAATCCTCTTTTGGCCGCAGCGCTTCGCCCGACCCGTGCAACTCACTGCGCCCGACGACATCGTCCGGATCCAGACTTCGACCGCACGCCGGGCAACCGGGCTTCAGTTTTGCGAACGGTCCGTCTCCGCCGTCGTACGTCCCAGCAGGGGTCAGGTTACGCAGCCCCGTCCGATGCCGGCGGTCGGAAAGATCGCCGATGTCCAGGCTTTCGATGAGGGCTCCGCGATGTCCGCATGGCCATTCGACGTAAGTGAAAATGCGGGTTTTCATGATGGCCTCCTACCGGTCAACAGCAGCGCAGCATGAATCGGGCCAGGAAGCTATTCATGGGTCCGCGGGGCGGGGAACTCTCATGCCCCGGCTCCCCGCTTCGCTTGACTGCAAATGCCCGTTGCAGTTTCAGGCTCCGTATGTCTGCGCTGCCTGGCAGCAATCGTGTGGACATCCACTGCGTTCGTCTGCAGTGCATCTTCTCCGTGGAGTGCATGGGTTGGCTGTGCACCCGTCAATACGCAACACGAACCGATGACCGGCGCGATCGCGGCCTATCGCGCATTCGACCGGCAAACCTTTGGACCAAGGTCAAGCTACGAGCCGTAGACGACTCCCGGCACGACGGTTGCTGACTGTCAGATCACCACTGTCAAAAGAAAAGATTGCGCATGAGTTTCCCCGCTTTTCCCGGCCGGTATCTGACTTCATGACACTCGACCAGCGTCTTCGAAGCATGCGCAAGACCATGGGCGACATGTTCGGCATCTCCCGGCTACGTGCCGGCCAGGAAGATATAATTCGCAGCGAGCTGGAACGGAGCGATACGCTGGCCACGATGCCGACAGGCGCCGGGAAGTCGCTGTGCTATCAATTGCCCGCGCTGCATCTGGACGGCATGACGCTGGTCGTGTCGCCGCTCATCGCGCTGATGAAGGATCAGACGGACACACCACTTGCGACCGGCATCGACTGCACGCTGGTCAACAGCACGCTGCGAAGGCGTGCGGAACGCGAGGCGCCGGACGTATCGCGGCAGGCGAGAGCGGCATTGTGTTCGTGACGCCGGAGCGCCTCGCGCAACCGGCGTTCATCGACATATTGCGTTCCCATACTGAGCACCGCGTCGGACTCGTGGTCGTCGATGAAGCGCATTGCTTGTCGCGATGGGGTCACGACTTCCGGCCGGCCTTCCTCGAACGCGGTAACGGCGCTTGGCCATCCGTCGGTGCTCGCGTTGACCGCAACGGCGACAGCCGCGGTGCTGGACGACATCGTTCGCTCACTAGGCTTTCGCGAGCCGCGCGTCGTTCGCACCGGCACGTTGCGTGAAAACCTGCGCTACCGGGTCGTGCAGGTCAGTACGGCCGGCGGCAAAGACGGCGCGACGCGGGCCGTGGAAGCGAAGCGTGAACAACTGCGCGAGCTGACCGCATCGTTGTCCGGCAACGGTAGCGGACTTCGACCGCATCTACGGCTGGCTCGTCGAGGCGGGCGAATCGGTTTCGCGTTATCACGGCTGCCTCGCCGACAATGTGCGCAAAGCGGCGCAGGAGCAGTTCATGTCCGGTGCGACGCGCGTGATGGTCGCCACCAACGCATTCGGCATGGGCATCGACAAAGCGGACATCCGCTCCGTGATTCACTATCAGATGCCTGGCAGCCTCGATGCCTATTACCAGGAGACAGGCCGTGCAGGGCGCGACGGCAAACCGGCCGACTGCGTGTTGTTGTTTGATCTGAACGACCGGCGCATCCAGCATTTTTTTCTGGCGGGCCGCTATCCGAGCCCCGAACTTGCGCAACGCGTGTACGACGCGCTGGCGGCGCATCGCGGGGAGAACGCGAAGGGCGCAACCCTCGCTACGCTCAAGCGCGACATGGCCGAGGTCGGTGCCGGCAAGCTGGAGGTTGCGTTGAACATGTTGGTGGAGGCGCATCGCCGGCCGTGACCGGCAGCGCCGCTACCGGTTGCTCACGCAGGCAGCGTCCAGCGATGCTGCCGCTGAAACGGCGCGCGAGTCAGTAGCGAAAGGCGCAACACAATTCGAGCAGATGAGCGTGCACGACAAGGAGACCTTGCAAAAGATGATTGACTACGCGCAGACCAGTCAGTGCCGCGGGCGCGCGATTCTCGATTACTACGGTGATACGCCGCAAATGGAGCGCTGCGGCGTGTGCGACAACTGTCTGAATCCGCCGCAGATCGACGTGCGTTCCGGCGCGGATGTCGTCGTCCTCGACACCTTGTTGCCCGCGCAACCGCGCACAAGCGAACCGCACGGGTCGCGTGACTGCGCACCCGGCGATCCGGTTCGCGTACCGCGTTACGGCGCCGGTGAAGTTGCGCTGGCGAGCGGTGAACAGGTGGTGGTGCAGTTTCCCGACGGCCGCACGCGAACCTTGATGCCGAGCTGTGTGCAAGCGGCGCGACGACGCCCGGAATAGCGCCTGGCAAAGCGTTGCCGCTGGCTTCGATGCGGCGCGAAAATAAAGGGCAGTCCGCGGTCGATCGTTGGCCACGAGGCGTGCGGTTGCCAGCCGAGCAGTTGGCGCGTACGCGTGATATCCGGCTGACGGTGCTGTGGGTCGTCGGTCGGCAATGGGCGCAATTCAGGCGGCGAGGCGGAAGCCGTGATCGCCACGATGCGCCGGGCAATCGCGAGCATCGTCACCTCGTATGGCTTGCCTGGATTGACCGGACCACCGTCGAGTTGACAATCATTGAAGGGCTTCCTGGCCGTCGGAGAAGGGGGCGACCGGGGTCTACAGTTGAGAGGCAAACGATCGACTGACCCGTTCAGGAGGCTCAACCGAGGTATGCCGGCCATGATCTGTACTCGAATATCGCCGTGGTGGCCGTAATCAACGAGCGGGGACCGGGTACGGTACTGCAAGCGGCTGACAATGATCTCAGACTGGCTCTGGCAGCGTTCGCGCCTTATCGGCTGAGCGGGAGGGAGTGCTGGTGGACGGCTGATGATCGATGCCACGAAACCCGTCACGGTTGGGGGCGCCGTCCATCGCAATGACGCTGGGGGCGGATCGCATGACCATCGTCATATCCGTCGACGAGCCAAACGGCTACGACCAAACCCGGTACGTCAGCTCGTCGCGCGCCGGTCGACTTCCTTTCGACCTTGTTCGGCAACATGCACCTGCCGACGCATTGCAAGTACGGAAGGCGGGACTACCCGGCGACGGGCCAGCGCCCACGGGAGCGCGCGCATCATGGCGAGCACATCACGCACGAAAGCGCCTTCGTGCCACAGAAGCGCGAAGGCTCGCCCGGTCGCGCAGCATGCGTCGCGCAGTGGCAGACGCAGCCAGGAAATCCATGCTGCATTGCGTGCCAGCAGCCGTCGTCTCAAACGGCTGTCCCGCGTCCGCGACGGATGATGATGCACCACCATCGAGTCCACATAAACGATTGCGCCGCCGGAAGTGAGTACGTCGAGCGCAACCAGTTCTTCTTCCCCGCCAATGAAAAGGCGCGGCTCGTAACCGCCGACCGCGCGAAACACATCGGTCCGGAAAACGCAGGCACCCGCCAGGTAGCCTGTCAGCGACGGGCCGGGCAAATCATGGCTCTCCAGTGGGCTGTTGCGCATACGAACACACGTCTCGTCCAGTTCCAGCGACTTGCCCACCAGCACGCGGGCGCTCAGCACGGCGGCACGCGGTGACGCGTCGAACACACGAACCGCCCGCGCCAGGGAGCCGGGCTCCCACCACATATCGTCGTCACAGAAGGCGACGTAGTCGGTCGTTACGCGCGCGACGGCCCGGTTGCGGCCGGCGGCGCCGAGATTTGACAGGCACTGCACGACGCGCACACCCCGCGTGCCTGCCTCGATCAGCGCGACGGTTCGGTCGCTCGAAGCGTTATCGGCGACGATGATCTCGGGCTGCTCCGGCAACGCAACCAGGCGCGAGATGGTGCACATGACTTCCTTCGCCCGGTTATGCGTCAGGACGACTACCGAGATGCGCTGCGCGACCGACCGGTCCCGGGAATTGGCATCCATTTTCATTGCAAGCCTCGCGGTTTGTCGCTTGACAGAAAATCACTCGCCCGCCGGTGTCCGTTGCGGAGTCGACCCAGACACCACTACTTGAAGGGGTCGCCGTGGCAGGGGCTGCCGTCCGTTGCCTTTTCCGTCTCGCCTTGCCGAGATCATCACGAAGGCCTCGGGCGGGCGCGGGCCTTGCCAGTTTCAGGCACTGCCGCATCAGAGGGCCGCACACGCACTTTCATGTCGAGCTATGTGCGAGCGGCGCGGCGAAGCCGCCCGGCATAGCGCCACACAGAGCCTCGCCGCTGGCCGCGATCCGTGCGCGGAAATAACGGGCGGTGGCGGCCAGACCGTCGTCCAGCGATATCTGCGGTTGCCAGCCAAACAGCTCTCGGGCACGCGTGATATCCGGCTGACGATGCCAGGGGTCGTCGGTCGGCAAGGGGCGCAACTCCAGAGGTGACGTGGAAGCGGTGATCGCCACGATACGCTGGGCCATCTCGCGCATCGTCACCTCGTGGGGATTGCCGAGATTCACCGGGCCCGCCGGATTGTCGTCGGTGTTCATCAAACGGATGAACGCATCGATCATGTCGTCCACGTAGCAGAACGAGCGCGTTTGCGAGCCATCGCCGTAGAGCGTGATCGGCTCGCCCTGCAGCGCCTGCATCATGAAGTTCGATACGACGCGGCCATCGGCGGGATGCATGCGCGGCCCATACGTGTTGAAAATGCGGGCAATCCGGATCGACAGCCCATGTTGGCGCCGGTAATCCATGAATAGCGTCTCGGCGCAGCGCTTGCCTTCGTCGTAGCACGAACGCGGGCCGATCGGATTCACGTGTCCCCAGTAGTCTTCGGTCTGGGGATGCATGAGGGCATCGCCATACACTTCGCTCGTCGACGCCTGGAAGATTTTTGCCTTCACGCGTTTGGCGAGTCCGAGCATGTTGATCGCGCCGTGCACGCTGGTCTTGGTGGTCTGCACCGGATCGTACTGATAGTGGATGGGCGAAGCGGGGCAGGCGAGGTTGTAGATTTCATCCACCTCCACGTATAGCGGAAAGGTGACGTCGTGGCGCAGCAGTTCAAAGTTGGCGCAATCGAGCAGATGCGCGATGTTGTCCTTGGTGCCGGTGTAGAAGTTATCGACGCACAGCACGTCGTGCCCTTGTGCGACGAGCCGCTCGCATAGATGCGAGCCGAGAAATCCAGCGCCGCCGGTAACCAGAATCCGCTTGCGGGTGAGTTCTTTCATGGTGCATCGTCCTTCGGTGGAGTGCGGCGGGTGCTGGGTCAGGCAGCGACGTGCTGCAGCGTGTCATGCCAGTCCTGGGCGAAACGGTCGATATGGAAGCGCTCGAGCGCGGTGCGTCGCGCGCCTTCGCCGAGACGCCGCGCTTCGCCGGGATCGCGCAGTAGCGCCCGCATGGCTTCCACTAACACGTTCACATCCGTGTGGATGAAACCGTTTTCGCCGTTGCGGATCACGGTGGCCAGTTCGGTGGTCGCGAGGCCGACGATCGGCATGCCGATTGTCATGGCCTCTACGACTGCCAACCCGAGGCTGGTCCAGCGAATCGGATTGAAGAAGAAGCGATAGCGCGCACTGAAAGCGGCCAGATCGAGATTGCCGATTTCGCCAATACCACCCAGGCGCTCCGCTTCCATGCCGACGAGATCGAGCGGCACGCGCGTGCGGATTTCGCTGAATACATCCGCGCCGAGCCGCCGTCCGCGCTGCGCCAGGTGGTTCACCACCACAATGCCACGCTCCAGTTCGCCGCTGTAACGCACGCCCGCGGGCACGAGCACGCCGTGCTCGATGACACGCGTCGGCGTGACGCCGCAGTCCCACATCAACTGGTTGAAGTGGGTGACGTGAACCAGCAGCGTGTCGGGGTCGTCGACCCAGTGCCATTGCTGGAAAGGATTGTCCTGCGGAGGATCGTGCTCGATATAGACGCGCGGCAGGCGCCGTTGCGCCGCGCTCAATACATGCTCGCGGTCGTGTTCCCAATGGCTTTTGTGCTGATACAGGATCACGTCGAATTGCTGATTGGGCACATCGTCCACATGGATTTCGTGGACGTTGTCACCCCACGGCAGAACGCCTGTTTTGCCCGCAAAGCCGGGTGGATTGCCCGGTTTGGTGACGAGATAGAAGTCGTGCGGCGTCTGCGTGAGGTAGTACAGGTAATTGCCATGTACGTGCCAGGTCAACACGCGCAGACGGCGGAGGCTATGCAGCATGAGGCATCTCCTTCAAAGTCCGGCTGTCCGCGTGCAATGCGTTCGGCGCCCCCGGACATGCACCCCGAACTTGCGCGAGTTGTGCGCGGGCGGCCTCGACGACGTGTTCGACGCTGACGTTCAATGCACAAGGATGCCCGTACGGGCAATCGCGGTACGCGCACGGCCGGCACGCGGGGTAGTCGGCGAGGACGCGATGCCGTGCGTGGTCCAGCGGCGCCCAGCGGCGCGTATCGCTGCCGGACGCGATCACTACCGATGCCGTGGCCACGGCTGCGGCAATGTGCGAGATGCCGGTGTCGTTGCAGACCACGAGTCGCGCGCGGGCAACCAGCGCGGCCAGTCCACCGAGCGAAGTGGCGCCCGCAAGATATAGCGCGGGCGCGCTCATGGCGCCCAATACCGCGCCCGTCAGCGACGCTTCGGCGGCGGTCCCGGTGATGGCGATCTGCCAGCCGTCGGTAGCCAGGTTGTCGGCCACGGAAGCAAAACGCTCCGCGGGCCAGCGGCGCGACGGCAATTGCGCGCCGGGATGAATCAGCACAAGCCGCTGCGCTTCCACGCCATGCACCGCCGCAAGCTCGGCGTACTCGTGGCCGTCGCGCCAGGTCAAGGGAAACGCAGATTGCCGTTCGACCACGGGCGCACCGATGGCGCTGGTCAGGGCAAGATAGCGTTCAGACTCTGGCAGGTCGTCTGGCCAGTCAATGAAGCAACCATGCCTCACCGGTTCGCCAGGCTGTACGAAACCGGCATGGGCTCGTGCGCCGAGTTCGTGCAACAGATCATTGGCGATGCCGCCGCTGCCGTGCCACTGGATCGCGAGATCGAAACGCCTTCCACGCATTTGCGAAAAGAATGCGGGTAGCCCGGCGTTCGATTCTGACTGTTCGGGGAAGCCCACCGCGCCGGGAAAGACGATCAACTCGTCGATGAGATCGCCGTAGCGCTCGACGAACGCCTGCGCCCACGGTAACCCGATCAGCGCGATATGCGCTTGCGGGGCTGCATTTCGTAGCGCCCGCAGCGCGGGCACTGCACACAGCATGTCGCCGAGTTGCAGCGCGCGAAAAATGACGATACGGCGCGGCGCGAATGCCGTCAGGAACGAGGGTGCGTTCATAGAAAGAACACCTTGAAGCGAAGGGCGCCATAGAGCCGCCAGAAGATCGAAAGAAACGGAATGGGGATTGACGTCCATGCCATCTCGGCGACGTGCCGCCAACTGCGATCGCGACCGCGCAAACGCATCACGCAGAAGTAGCCCGTGAGTGCCAGCCACGCAATCAGCGCCGTGAGCGCTGTGCGGGCGTTGCCGGCCAGCATACCGCCCAACGCCGCCACCGCACTGCACACAGTCGCGTAATACAGGAGCGGCGGCGTCGCGCGAATGCGTGTTCTGAACAGTTCGGGATGTTTCCTGTAGAGCAGCGCGTCGAACTGGCTTTTTTTCTGCTGCGCGATGCTCACCCCCCAGCGCGCCGGCCTGACCCGATGCACGACCAGCGCTTCGGGCACGCGCACGATCTCACCGCCCGCCTGCATCAGCGTGAACTGCAGGTCGGAGTCTTCACGCCATGCCGACGTGAAACGTTCGTCGAAGCCACCCGCCGCGGCGAGGAACGAGCGGACGACAAAGGCATTCGCGGTCGCGAACTCGGCGCGTTCGAGGCCGCTTGCATCGGCTTCGTAATCGGTCGGCAAAGGCGGTAGCGGCACGACGATCGCTCCCGTCGCGGCCGCGGCGCCGTGTGCGAGCGCCCCGACGCCGGCCGTGAGCCAGTGCGGGTCGGGGAGGGTGTCGTCGTCGGTGAAGGCGATCACTGGCGAGCGCGCCTGCTGCCAGCCGGCGTTGCGGGCGCCGGCCGGCCCCTGGGTGCGAGTGACTGGCACATAGCGGATGGCGGGTCCACGCGCGGCCAAGGCTTCGGCAAAGCGGCCGACGCAGGCTCGCGTAGCCTCGTCGGGACCGTCATCACAGACTACGATCTCGTAGCGCCCGGCGGGAAAATCCTGCTCGCACAGCGCGGCGAGACACGCGGCGAGCATTGCCGGACGACGGTAGGTCGGCACGACCACGGAGACATCGAAATGCGTCGGCAGCGCGCCGGGATAGCCGGACGCGACCGGTTCTCTCACAACGCGCGGGTTGGCCATTGCGCCGGCTGGTTCGATCGGACCGGTCACTGAACTCATGCGCCGGCTCCCGATTTTTCGACGAGGAATGGGCCGATCACGAGCGCATCGAGCGGCGAGGTCCAGAACGATTCCACCGCGTCGCGCGGCGAATTCACCATCGGTTCGCCGCGCGTATTGAACGAGGTATTGACCAGAATCGGCACCCCGGTGCGCTGTCGGAACGCGTCCAGCAGGTCGTAATACAGCGGATGCTGCGAGCGGTTGACGGTCTGCACCCGCGCCGTGCCGTCGACGTGCCGCACAGCCGGAATGCGTGCGGCCTTGTCGGCGCGCACGTCGAAGACGAACAGCATGAAAGGCGCGAACCTGCCGTCGACGAACCATTCGTTCGCGTGCTCTTCCATCACGACCGGCGCCACCGGTCGGAAATCTTCACGGTCCTTGATCTCGTTGAGCTTCGCCTGCATCTGCGGGTCCACGGGCGAGGCGAGGATCGAACGCGCGCCGAGTGCGCGCGGTCCGAATTCCGTGCGGCCCTGATACCAGCCGACCACCTTGCCGTCGGCGAGCAGATCGGCGGTCTCGCCGGCAATGTCGGACAGGCGCCGGTATGGCATCTTCGACCAACCCAGGAATTGCTCGATTTCCGCTTCGCCGTATTCCGGTCCGAGATACGCGTGATCCATGACCCAGTGACGCCGGCGGTCGCCGCGCGCGCTGCGCTCGCGGTAGTCGATCCACAGCGCGGCGCCGAGCGCCGTGCCGGCATCGCCCGCAGCGGGCTGAACCCACACCTCGGAAAACGGACCCGCGTCGCGCAGTTTCGAATTCATCACGCAGTTCAATGCAACGCCGCCGGCCATGCTCAGCCTGCTCAAACCGGTCCGCTGATGCAGCCAGCCCGCCAGTTGCAGCACGGTCTCTTCGAGCACCCGTTGCAAGGAATGCGCGATATCAAGGTGACGCTGCTCGAGCGGAGCGCCGCGTTCGCGCGCCGGTCCGAAGCGTTCGGCAAGACGCGGCGCCTCGACGGTATAACTCCCATCGTTGCGATAGCGAACGATCTCGCGGAATACATCGATGTATCGCGGCTGGCCGTACGAAGCGAGCGCCATGACCTTGTATTCGTCCGACGAGTGGAGAAAGCCCAGCCAGTCGGTCACGGCCTCATAAAGCAAGCCGAGCGAGTGCGGCAGTTCGACCTGCTTGAGTCGCGTATATTCACCACCGACGAATTGCCCCATGCTGGTGGTCACGCCTTCGCCGCGGCCATCCATGGTCAGGACCGCGGTGTCGTCGAATGGCGCGGCGAGAAAGGCGCTGGCCTCGTGTGCAAGGTGATGCTCGACGAAGTGCCATTGGAACCCCTTGTCACGGTCCACGCCCTGGAAGCGCTTGCGCAAATGATGCGGCGCGCCGTCGAGCAATTGCCCTTTGGCGTTCGCAATGTAGCTGAGAAAGAGCGGATCCCACGGCGACGCCGACGGGTTGGCCAAGCGAGTATTGGCGGGATCGAACGGCAGTTCGATGGTTGCGCCCGCATGTTTCGGCATGCCGCCGAACAAGGCGGGGTCGTACGAATACGCAACATGGTCGACGTCCGCGAGCGTGATGCCGGCCGCCTTCAGGCAATAGTCGATCGCATCGAAAGGCAATTGCCATGTCGAAAACGGCACGGGCCGCTTCGCATGTTTGACGTGGGTGAAGCGTTCGTCTTCGGCGGCGGCGAGGACCACCCCGTCGCGCAGCAGGGCCGCGGCGCTGTCGTGATAGACGGCATTGATTCCGAGTGTATACATGAGCGTTCGCAAGGGCAGAAGGTTTTTAAGGGGCCACGGCTTCATCGGCGAGCGGCGGAAGGTCGGCGCGGCGCGCGCCGAATGCGGCGTCGTGCGTGGCCGCCTGACCGAGCAGCTCGAGCGCCGCCTGTACCACTTCATCCGGCGTGACGCCGAGCAGGCAGGCGTGATGGTGTTGCGGACACACGCTGCGATAGCACCAGCGGCATTCGACGTCGTGAAACAGCACGCGGTGCGGCGTCTGCCACGGCGTGTGTTGCGGATTGGTCAGTGCGTACAGATCGACGACCGGCGTGCCCAGCGCCGAGGCCAGATGCACCGGGCCGCTGTTGTTGGACACTAGCACGCTCGTTCGCTCGATCAGCGCGGCGAGTTCGCCGAGCGCAAGCGCGCCGCTCAAATCGTGCAGGTGTGTCCGCACGCCGGGCGCAGCAGCGCGAATCACCGCCTCGACTAACGGGCGTTCGCCTGAACTGCCGGTGATCAGCACCGCCGCGCCGGTTTCGCGCGCGAGGCGGCCGGCCAATTCGCCGAAACGTTCGGGCGGATAGCGGCGCGACGCGGCGGTGGCGCCGGGATGCAACACGAACCAGCGGGCTGCGTGATCGACGCCGCGCGCTGAAAGTTGCGCATCGAGGCTTCTCCGGTCGGCTTCGTCCACGCTGAAGCGCATGCGCGTGTCCGGCGCTTGCGCACCGACGTGGCGCACAAGATCGAGCTGACGCTCCACTTCATGACGCGTGCGCTGCTGCGGTTCCGGTTCGCTCAACCAGTCAGTGAGCAACGCATAGGGGTTCTCCCGGCAGTGAGCGAGGCGGCGCGGAATGCCGGCGAGATAGCAAAGCATTGCCGCAGGTAACGGGCTCTGACTGTAGACGGTGAAAATCACGGCTGCGTCGAAGCAGCCGCAGCGCAAATGGTCGAGCATCCGCTGATCGTCGGCGAGTGTGCGGTTATCGTTCGGCGGTTGCGCGACCCATGGGGCGTCGTATTCGATCACCGCGTCGACGTCGTCGAGAAAGGGGGTGAGCGCAACGCCGCTGCGCGAAGCGAGCAGCGTGATGTGGCGATTCGCGCCGGATCGACGCAACGCGTGCAATGCGGGCGTGGTCATCAGCACGTCGCCGAGATTGTCCAAGCGCACGCAGAGGATCCGTTTGACGTCTTCGCCCCACCACGAGGGCTGCGACGTATCGGGCGCGCGCGCGTGCGCCAGGGTCGGCTGGGCGAGAAGCAGCGGGGCGTTCATCGGGCGGCTTCCTCGCGGCTCGGGGCGCGCCGCGCTCCGTCACCGCCGCTACGCACGACAATCCGCGCGGCCGCGTGCAGATCGGCGGCGCGCGCGCTCGGCACACGCTGTGCTCCGCTGAGCCATTCGGTTTCGTTGCCGTTGTCGAGCAGCACCGTGCGACAGCCTGCACGGTTGCCCGCTTCGACGTCGTCGAGAATGTCGCCGATAAACCAGCTTTGGGCGAGATCGAGTCGGTGTTCTTGCGCCGCGCGCAGCAAGAGACCAGGGGCAGGCTTGCGACAGCCGCACATGGCCGCATAACGCGCGACGCCGCCGTGCGGATGATGCGGACACCAGTACACGCCGCTCAAGGTCGCGCCGCACCCGGCGAACAGGCGATGCAATTGAGCTTCGACCTCGGTCAATGCCGAATGCTCGAACCTGCCCAGCGCCACGCCTGACTGATTGCTGATTACGAACAGCGCGAACGGATGCGCTGCGAGCAACGTCAGTGCCTGACGCGCGCCCGGCCCGAAACGCATCAGCGAGGGATCGACGTTGTACGGCACGTCGTCGAGCAGCGTGCCATCCTTGTCGAAGAACACAGCGGGTTGCATCATGTGCGTCCAGACGAAAAGCGTGAGCGGAAATTCGGCAGTGGCGCCGCGGGTATCGGCGCCAGCAGGCCAGGCGAACGGTATGAAAGGCGGCGCGTCCGCCGGCTTAACCGGCCGACGCGCCGGCCGCAGCGCGCTTCGGCATCTCGACCTGTTCGACTCCCGTTCTTTCCGGCACGAGTCGCGCCGCTCGCGCATAGATCTGTGCTAGTGCTTCGCCGACACCTTGCCAGGTGAATTCCGCCTGGGCGCGCGCGAGGCCCGCATCGCCCATGCGGCGCGCGAGCGCCGGCTCGCGCCGCAACTGGTCCAGGCGAGCGGCGAATGCGACCGGATCGCGCGGCGGCACCAGAAAGCCGGTCACGCCATCAGCGACCGAATAGCGGATTCCGCCGACATCGGCGCCGATTACCGGCGTGCCGCATGCCATCGCCTCGACCGGCGTGATGCCGAATGGCTCGTACCACGGCGTGGTCACGAACACATCGGCTGCGCTATAGAAGTAGCGCAGTTGTGCCCGTCCGCGCCGTCCGATGAAGGTAGTCTGCTCGGCCACGCCGCATTCGCCGGCAATGCCGCGCAAGCGCGCGATCTCCGGTGTAGCCAGTTCATTCGGCGCGTCCGAGTTGCCGCCCACCACGTACAGTCGCGCGGACGCCCGGAATACCTGCCGCAGAATGCCGACGCCGCGCACCACGTTGTCGATGCCTTTGCGTTGCACGAGCCGTCCGAGCTGCAGCACGGTGAATTCATCCTGATGCCAGCCGAGGGCCTCGCGCGCGGCGGCGCGCTCGATGGGCCGGAATTCGTCGGCGTCGAAACCGCATGGGACGATCTGGATGCGGGACGGATCGGCGCGGTAGTGTTCGATCAGATCGGCCTCGTCCTGGGGACACTCGGCCACGACAATGTCCGAGCGGGCGACCAGTTCGTCTTCAATGGCGAAACGCTCGTCGGGAAAGCCGTCGTCCGCGCCCTGGTGGATTCGCCGCACGCGACCTAGCGCGTGGAAGGTGGTGACGAGCGGCACGCCGAGGGCTTTCTTCACCTTCAGGGCAGCGAGGCCGGACATGAAGAAATTCGCGTGCATGACCTGGTGCGGGTCTCTTTCCCGCTGAAAGAACTCGATGAGGAACGTTGCGAACTCATCCATGAAGGGCAGCAGTTGTTCTTTCGGCAGTTGCTTCGGTGGTCCGGCCGGCACATGAATCACCCGCACACCGTCCATGTCCGAGATGAGCGGGAGCAGCGCGCGGTCGCAGCGCGTGAAAACATCGACCTCATGGCCCATCTTTACGAGTTGCCGCGCGACGTTGGCAACGTAAATGTTTTGTCCACCACTATCGACGCCGCCGGCAACCGCGAGGGGCGAGGCGTGTTCACTGATGAGGGCGATTTTCATAGCGTTCCTTCGCAAGCGG
The DNA here is from genome assembly GCF_046025895.1 of Paraburkholderia sp. RL17-337-BIB-A. Classification (NCBI taxonomy): domain Bacteria; kingdom Pseudomonadati; phylum Pseudomonadota; class Betaproteobacteria; order Burkholderiales; family Burkholderiaceae; genus Paraburkholderia; species Paraburkholderia sp. RL17-337-BIB-A. Next base: position 1,022,744 of record NZ_JARESY010000003.1, read on the forward strand.
GACATTAGTGGCGTCGGGATGGTCGCTTCCTCTTACACGTATTCCGGAAATCACGCGACGAAGCCGACATTCGGCCACAGCATGCGGTGTGCCACTCCCGAAAAGGAGGCGTTATACAGATGCGGCGCTTGCAGCCGGCCTCGTCGCTCTCGCGCGCCCCTTTTTTTCACATGAAATGCGGTGTGGCGTTCCCTGTTTTTACAACGCGGATGTAAGTTCACGTGGTCACAACATTTGTTGATACTACGATGATCCCAACGTGCAACGAACCGCAGAAAAGCCCGTGACTAAGCGTCATTTTTTGACCGATCTTGCAGGCGCGCTGCTTGCTCAGAGGTGGCTCGCCGCGCATTCCTTTCCGCTTAACGTTGGCAACGCCGCGCCGCCGCCGCCGAATTGGCGGCCGACGACAAGTTAGCTAACATCGCGCGTGCTATTACAGGAGCACCATGACGAATTCCGCGAAGCTGTCCCGCTCACGACTGACAGCCCGCATTGCCGGCGATCTCACGCGCGCCGTTTGGCGCTATCGCAAGCAAACCGTGGTGTCGCTCCTGCTGATGGTGGCGGCCAAGCTGTCCATTGTCCTGATTCCGTTCGCGCTCAAGCACATCGTCGATGAACTCGGACGACCGATCGCTCAGACGCTGTTCCCGGTGTTCCTCGTGCTGGCATACGCGCTGCTGCGCTTTCTCGGCGACGCGCTGAACGAAGCGCGCGACGTGGTCTTCAGTATCGTCACGCAGCGCACGGTAGCGGCATTTGCCGAGCGCACTTTCGCGCATCTGCACCGCATGAGCGTGCGCTTTCATACGCGGCGCGAAACTGGCGCAATCGTGCGCGATGTTCAGAAGGGGGCTGATGGCATCGGTTTTCTGCTAGGCGTCGCGTTGTTCACGATCGTACCGACCGCTTTCGAGATAGCCACGATCGTTGCGATCATGGTTCACAACTATGCGCGCGAATTCACGGTGGCAATCGCCGTCACCTTCGTTTGCTATGCGATTTACACATTCATCTTTACGCGCCGGCGGGTTGCCCTCCAGCGCGCTGTCAACGCACTGGAAGCGCAGTCGGACGGCCGGCTGGTCGACAGCCTGCTGAACTACGACACCGTCAAATACTTTGCGACGGAAGAAACCGAGACGCGCCGGCTGAGCGAAGTGCTGGGGAAGTGGGTCCACGCGAGAATTGCGAATCAACGCGCGCTGACCGCGTTGCACGTCGGACAGAGCACGTTGATTGCGCTCGGCATCGCGGCGATCATGCTGCTCGCCGCGCAGCACGTGGTGGGCGGCAGCATGAGCGTGGGCGATCTGATACTGGTGAATGCCTATATCGTCCAGATCTGCATGCCGCTGAACACGCTCGGTTTCGTGTTTCGCGAGACGAACGACGCGCTGGTCAACGTGGAGCGTATGTTCATCATTCTCGGCACTCAAGGGCGAGTGGGTGAGGATATCGACGTCCCGGCATCGAAGCCGCTGGTGGTGAGCGCGGGGCAGATCGCTTTCGAGCATGTGGATTTCGGCTACGAGCCAGCACGCCAGATATTGCGCGATGTCGACTTTCAGGCGTATGCCGGCAAGACGCTGGCGGTGGTCGGCGGCAGCGGCTCGGGCAAATCGACGCTCGTGAAGCTGCTGTTCCGACTCTATCAGCCAGGAAGCGGCACGATCCGAATTGACGGCCAGGATATCGGGCAGGTGACGCAGCACAGCTTGCGCGAGGCGATCGGCATCGTGCCACAAGACACCGTACTGTTCAACGAGACAATCGCCTACAACATAGCGTACGGGCGACCATCCGCCACGCGCGCGGACGTCGTGCGCGCGGCGAGTGCCGCACAACTGGACGAGTTCATCGAGCGGCTGCCGGATCACTACGACACGCGCGTCGGCGAACGCGGTGTGCGGCTCTCGGGCGGCGAGCGGCAACGTATCGCCATCGCCCGGGCGATTCTGAAAGACCCTCGCATCATCGTCTTCGACGAGGCGACCTCGGCGCTCGATACGCGTTCGGAGCGCGCGATTCAAACCGAGCTGACCGGTCTCGCGCGCGGCCGCACCTCGATCGTGATCGCGCATCGACTGTGGACGGTGGTGGACGCGGACTGGATTTTGGTGATGGAGCACGGCAGAGTGGTGGAGCAGGGCGCGCATCGAGAGTTGCTCGCGCGCGAGGGCGTCTATGCGAAAATGTGGTCGCTGCAATGGCACCAGGGCGAACTGGAGCATGCGCAGCGCAAGCTGACCGCGCAGTCGGTCAGCCTGTCCGCGCTCATGACGGACGTGATCGGCGCATTGCGCGATGAGATCGCCGCGCAGGGTGTAACCGTCCGTGCTGAACTCAGCGACGTCGATCTGCGTGTGACGGGAGACCCGAGTGTGTTGCAGCCGCTGATCGTGGAGTTGTGCCGCAACGAAATCACGCAGGCGCAACTGGGCCATCGAATCGCGCTGCGCGCGGCGCGTCATAACAACCACGCATGGGTCAGCGTGCTCGGCATGGGTAGCGAGCCCGCGGAGCTTTCGCAAGCGGCCGCGCAGCGGATAGAGGCGTCGCTGGCCGCCGCGGGCGGCAGCTTCACGCCCATGCCGTTGCGCGGCCGACTCGCATATGTCGCGATGCTGCCGCTGCATCCGGTGGCCGAGGCAAATTCGCAAATCGCGCCGACGGAAAAGCCGGGTGGCATGCGGCCGCTGGACAATCTGTTCATCATGGCGATTGATGACCAGGAAGAAGCGCGCGACGCGCTCGAAGCGGTGCTGAGCGCGAGCGGTGCGCGCGTGCAGGTCGCGTCATCCGGCGTCGAAGCGCTGGCGTGGCTTTCTCACGCGGAGACGAACCAGTGGCCGCAAGTGCTGCTATGCGACATTGTGCTCGCGGATGAAGACGGCTACGAAGTGTTGCGGCGACTGCGAGCGCTGGAGGGGGAACGGAACTTGCCGCCGACGTCGCATCTACCGGCGGTCGCTTTGACCGGCTACTCCGAAGTGGGGGACCGCTTGCGCGCGCAACAAGCCGGCTTCGAGGCGCACTTGCGCAAACCGGTCACACCAGACGCTTTGATTATCGAAATCAGGAAGTTGACGGAATTCAATCGCGGGCAGAAGTCGGCCGCTGGAGAGATGGCCTAACGGGTCTTACCGGATCTGCTCAGACAACTGCCAGTCGCACGGAACGACCAGGGCTCCTGCATCATATTGGCTCAAGGCTGAGCAAGCGGAGCTTTCGTTGAGCGCTCTGTGGCTGCGCTGTTGCTGGGCGACGCGGCTCGACAGCGCGCTGCAAATTACGCGGCCACCCTTGACAACGGCGTATCAGGGCGATTGGGGACCTGCAAGCAAGGGCGAACTGTCCACGTCAGCGACTTGACTGAACCGGCTCCGTGGAACACTTGATTGACTCAGACGGACATCCGCGGGCGCGTCGTTGCGCTCCGGCTGATAAACATAACCAGAGGCTAGGAAATGACAATAGATGCTCATTACCCAGACCGATCGGTCGCGCATCGCATCTCGGTGGTCGTGCTGACCCATAACCGGGCGAAGGAAGTGATGCATACCCTTTCACGCCTCCTTGCGTTGCCGGAGCAGCCCGAGCTGTTCGTTGCGGACAATGCCTCGACGGATGGCACCGTTGAGCTGATCAAGGCGGGTCTGCGGGGCGTGCGCGTCGTACGGTGCCCGTCAAATCTTGGCGCTGCGGGCCGCAATCTGGCCGTCGCCTGTGTATCGACCGACTACGTCGCCTTCTGCGACGACGATATGTGGTGGGAGGCCGGCTCGTTGGCACGGGCGGTGCACGTACTCGACACGTCGCCGGGCGTCGCGGTGCTGAGCGCGCGCGTGCTGGTGGGCGAGTCGCTGGAACTGGATGAGACATGTATCCGTATGCGCAACAGCCCGCTGGAGAGCCGTGACCTGCCGGGCCCACCTCTCACCGGCTACATAGCGGGCGCTTGCGTTTTCCGGACCGATGTGTTCCGCGCGGTCGGTGGTTACGAGCCACGCCTGTTCATTGGTGGGGAAGAAGAACTAGTCGCGCTCGACCTCCTCGCTTCCGGCCGCACAATCGTTTATCTGGACTCGGTAGTTGTACATCATCATCCGTCGCGGACGCGCGACAGCCGTTTGAGACGCCGGATGCTGGCGCGCAATGCAGCATGGATTTCCTGGCTGCGTCTGCCTTTGCACGATGCGTGCTGCGCGACCGGGCGGGCTTTTGCGCTTCTGTGGCGCGAAGGCACTTTCGCCCGTGATGCGTTGGCGATGATCGGAGCGCTCCCTTGGGCGTTGGCCCGGCGCCGAGTGGTCCCGCGCTCGGTACTTGCAATGCGCCGGCAGGTGCATGCGGCCGAACAACGTCAAAAGGAAGTCGACCGACGCGCGGCGAGCTGACGCACCGGCTTTCGTCGAAGTCGTCGCTTCTGGTCGACCGATATCAGGAGGAGCAGAGTAAGCGGCTCGTCCCCACCGTCGTAGGCGGTTGCTGCGATACACAGCAAAGTGATGTCCATCATTTCCGATTTGATGGACACCACTTTGTCAGAATCTCCAGAGAAGAAGCATGGAAGTCGAGCAGGCCGTCCGAATTACCCACGGGAGCTTCGGGACCGGCTGGCGGCAGCAGCGTGTGAGCCGGGCGTCTCGGTCGCGAGACTGGCCCGTGAGAATGGCATCAACGCGAACATGTTGTACACCTGGCGGCGGCGATATCTTGCCGAGCAGCAAGCTCCGTCCACCGGCCTGCTCCCCGTCGTACTGCTGTGTGACGCGCCGACGCAGGTCGTTGCGTCCTCTTCGGGGGGGCCGCAAGCGCCAGATATGAAGCCAGCGTCGCGTGGGGGCACGATCGAGATCCGCATCGGCCGTGCGGTGATTAAGGTAGACGGCCTGGTCGACGCGGACATGCTGCGGACTGTGCTGGGCAGTCTGCGATCATGATCTCTCTGCCGGTTGGTACGCGCATCTGGATCGCTGCGGGCGTGACCGACATGCGATGTGGGTTCCAGGGGCTGGCCGCAAAGGTACAAACGGCGCTTGAAGAGAATCCACTGGGCGGCAACGTCTACATCTTCCGGGGCCGCCGGGGCGACCTCGTAAAAATCCTCTGGGCAACGGAGGACGGAATCTGGCTTCTCGCGAAGCGGCTTGAGCGGGGTCGTTTTATCTGGCCCCAGGCCGACGGCGGGAAGGTCCATCTGAGTTCAGCACAACTGTCGATGCTTCTCGAGGGCATCGATTGGCGACAGCCCCGTCGTACCGCCGCGTTATCGATGTTGTAAACCGCGCCGCAGACTCGTAAACTACGGCGTATGTCGAACGGCGCCGATCTTCCAGACGATGTCGAATTGTTGAAGGCCTTGCTGGTCGAGGCCAGTAGTCTGCTTGCTGAACGCGATGTCGAGATCGAGCAGCTTAAGGCGCAGATCGACAAACTTCGGCGCATGCAGTTCGGCCGCAAGTCCGAACAGTTGCAGCGGCAGATCGAGACCCTCGAGACCCAACTCGAGGATCTGGCCGCCGGACGCGGCGTTGCAGACGTGGAGCGTGCGCAAGCTCGAGACGCAAACGCTTCCTCCTCCAATGCACCGACGGACGAAGCGGCTTCGAGGCAAGCACTGGCTGCGCACCTCGCGCGTGAGGATCATGTGCTCGAGCCCGAATCGAGTTGCCCGGACTGCGGTCAACAGATGCAGGTGCTCGGTGAGGACGTGTCCGAGCAACTCGCCCGGGTCGCAGCGGCGTTCAAAGTCGTTCGCACGATCCGGCGCAAATTCGTTTGCCCATGCTGCAGCACCATCAGGCAGCCGCCGATGCCCGGCCTTCCGATCGAGCGGAGCATTGCCCATCCAAGCTTGCTGGCGGATATCCTCGTTTCGAAATACGCAGACCACCAGCCGTTGTACCGGCAATCGGCGATCGCGGCGCGCGACGGCGTGACGCTCGACCGGGCCAGCATGGGTCGCTGGGTCGGTCAATGCGAAGCGTTGTGCGCGCCGCTGATTGAGGCGCTGCGCCGCTATACGGTGTCCGCCGCCAAGCTGCATGCCGACGACACGCCGATCCCGGTGCTCTCACCGGGCAACAGGAAGACCCGCACCGGTCGGCTATGGGTCTATGTGCGCGACGATCGTCGCTCGGGGTCGATGCAACCCGCTGCGGTATGGTTCGCATACTCGCCGAACAGACAGGGCATCCACCCTCAGACTCATCTCGCCGGCTTCAGGGGGACCCCGGCAAGCGGACGCTTACGCGGGCTTCGATGAGCTGTTCCTGGGTGGCTCCGTACTGGAAGCGGCATGTCATGCTCACGCGAGGAGAAAGTTCTACGACATCCATGTGCGCACGCCGTCCGACACGACGCAAAAAGCACTTGAATACATTGGCGCGCTATACGACATCGAGGCCTCCATTCGCGGCAAGCCTGCGGCCGAACGGCTACGAATACGGCAGGAGAAAGCCTGGCCACTGCTTCAAATCTATGAAGCGTGGCTCAAGGCCAAGCTCGAAACGTTGTCGTCGAAGTCCGACACTGCCAAGGCGATCAACTACTCGATTAACCAGTGGCGCGCCCTGACGCTATATTGCGAAGACGGCACGCTCGAGATCGACAATAACATCGCGGAAAACGCGCTGCGTTGTGTAAGCCTGGGTCGGAATAATGCGCAGTTGCAAATTATGCGGAGTTACTCATTGTCGAAGAGTGCCATGCGAGTCGCCGACGCGATCCGCAGGGATTCGCGGTTCGGCGAGCTACGCATAATTACAGCGACTCAAGGAACTGGAGGATGCGGTCCGGTGGTCGATAGCGACGGTTCTTCACTTCCGGTGGCTGAATCCTGCTCAGCGCTCGCTGCTTCATCGTCAGATCGGCTTCCATATAGCAGTGTGTTGTCGATGGGCTTTCGTGTCCCAGCCACAAGGCGATGACCGAGAGGTCGACGCCTGATTGAAGTAGATGCATGGCAGTCGCGTGACGAACCAGGTGCGGAGAAACACGCCGTTTGGCGAGTTGCGGACATTGGTCCTTCGCGCGCGTTACGGCAATTCTCATTCGATCGGCGACATTGGAGCGTGTCATCGCGTTTCCCGATCGATTTGGAAAGAGCCTCTGACTTGATGCATCCTGGATCTGCGGCAACCACCCCTTGATGAGCCTGGCCGTGGATCGCCATAAAGGCACCGTTCGTTCCTTGCGTCCTTTGCCAAGAATATGAACGAAGGGTGATGTACCCAGCACGACATCACTGACGCGTAGTGCCAGCATCTCCGAGACGCGCGCCCCCGTGTTATACATCGTTGCCAGCAGAACCCTGTCGCGTTGACCCGACCAGGTGTCCGGGTCAGGCGCCGTCAACAGTTGCTGAATCTCTTCGCGTGACAGGAATCCGACCATAGGTTTATCGCACCGCTTCATCGGCACGGAGAGTGCGCGCTGTATAACGGCCAACGACGCGACGTCACGGTGTGCCGCGTACTTCAAGAACGAGCGCAACGCTGCGAGTCGAACGTTGCGGGTCCGCGTGCTGTTGCGCCGCTCAACCTCGAGATGCCGCAGAAACGCCAAGATCAGCGGCGCATCCATGTCCGACAGCTTCAGATCAGTTGGGCACCTGGCAAGGCGATCCGATGCGAACTGAAGAAACAGACGAAACGAATCGCGGTAGCTCGATATCGTCTCCGGGCTCACCGCACGTTGCTGCATCAACCGTTCGACGAAGAAGTCCTGCAGGAGCGTCGCGAAGGAAGGAACTAGGCAGGCTTTAGTCATGACGTACCCCTTCGGCAAAGCACGCAAATTTCCGGCTCACGATTTCCATGAGATCGGGAACCGCAGTCAGATACCAGTAGGTATCGCTCGGCTTCACGTGCCCCAGATATGTCGACAGCGCAATCATCCGGTTGTCGACGTTCACGCCGTCCTGATACCACTTGAGGATGCACCGGCACACGAACGTGTGGCGAAGATCATGGATTCGAGGCAACGCGTGGTCACCCCGAGAAGTCCACGCGAGTTGCTCGCGAAGCCGACCGAACACCCAGTGCACCGTTCGGGCCTGCAACTTCCTGCCATCAAGATTCACAAAGAACGAATCGCACGGCTCTGCGGCGACGACCAGCGCACGGCGAGCAGCGTAACGCTTCATGGCCAGAGTTACGGTAGGATGCATCGGAATAAGGCGCGACTTGTGAAACTTCGTCTCGCGCACCGTGAGCGTGCCCTCAGCAAGATTCACGTCGTCTCGAGAGAGATTGATGGCTTCCGAGATACGCAAGCCGGTTGCCGCAATCAAACCAAACAGCGCTTCATATGTAAGCGGTATGATCGAACCGACGGGTAACATCGCCGCCGACGCCGTGAGGAGTTCGCCGAGTTCCTGCTCCGTGTAGATGTGCGGCGCCAGACGACGATGGGCCCGCCCGCACAAGTCGCGTCGCGGAACAACCGTATCGGGATAGAACTGCCTGAGGTACTTCGCGAAGGGGCGCACTACCTCGATCCGACGCGCCCAGGTAATGGACCTTTGGCTCGGTGTCGAGTGTGCCCAAGCAAGGGCCAGACTTTCGGTGATCGGACCGCGATCGTGCGCCGTATCCGCGAAGCGGGCGAAGTTCATCAGCACCTGCCCCGAGATCGCAAGGTCGAAGCCGAGACAGCGTCGCTCTGCGAGATACGTTTCCACCAGCGATACCATTGTGTGTGCCGATTTGACGGGACGCTTCATGATTTGCTCCCCGGCCAGGGAAGCGCCACGGCCTCCAGGCTTCGCAGGTCGATCTTCGTGTAGATCGCGGTGGTGTCGATGCTCTGATGGTGCAATACGTCAGCCACTTCCTTCAACGACGAGCCGGAACGAAGCAGCCGTCGGGCCACGCTGTGCCTCAGAAGATGGGTTCCAGATTGTTCAGTCCAGCCGCAGCGAACATATGCGGCATGCACGGCCTGATGGACGCGCCCGGTTCCCAACGGAACGTCGGCGGGTGCGTAATGCCGGACAAAGACAGCACGGGAGGTCGTCGTCTTCCTTCGGGCTAACCGGATATAGTCGGCGATCGCACGACCTGTTGGCTCGGGCAACGGAATGACGTAGCCCCGTCGCGATTTGGTGCGACGGATTTGCAGCGTGCCTTCGCGCCAGTTTAAATCGTCGAGTTGGATTTGCACGACTTCCGCAGCCCGCAACCCAAGATCAGCCAGACAGCGCGCCACTGCGTAATCACGTAAGCTGGACGCAGTCGCGCGATCGAAGGAGTTCAGGAACTGCTCAATCGCTGCATCCGAAAGCGTTTCAGGCAGCGCCGCCAACCTCCATCCAGCCACGTTCGGTACTGCCGCGATCAGCTCTTCGACCTGGTCGTTATATTGCATGGTCCTGAATCGCAGATAACTGCGCAACGTCACGCCCGCTACGTGAGCGGCTCCAGCATTGCACCCGTCAGGGTAGCGCGTAACGAAACGACGGATATCCCGAATCGTTAGCTGCTCCATGTCGATGTGTTTGCGACCAAAGCGCTGACGCAAGAAATCGCGAATGATTCGACCACGCTGATATCGCGTGCATTCGGCTAGGCCGCAAACGTCCTTGAGGTGGTCAGTAAAGCGACACACCTCCTGTTGCACCGAATCCGGTTCTGCCTGCAGAAACCGAGGGACACCGCACGCGCCCAACACGACCAGCAAATGCCGAAGTGCAGCACTCACGTCTGTCCGACACCTCGGAATCGGATCTGGGCAGGTACATCGCCGCAAATGGTCGTTCACGAACCTGCAGACAAGTCGATCGTCGACACTTGCTACGGCTATACGGTGCGTTGTAAGCCAATACGCAAAGTGCGCGGCGCACCTCACGTAGCGGTTGACGGTGCCGGCCGCGTAGCCGGTATCAACGAGATATTCGCAGTAGCGCTCTGCGAAAGGAGAAAGGACGCTGCGCCACAACCACGCCTGAGGCTGCGGTCGAAGAGGAACCAAGCCGATCATGATGATTCTCCTGAATGGGTAACAACCCAAACAGGAAAGCATCTTTTTTATGTGCAGTTTGCTGCAAGCCACAGATCCCTGCAAGGCGCGTCGCACTGGCGCTCGTGACGAGCCGTACGATGCAAACTCCGCATAATTTGCGGCTGCGCATTATTTCTGCAATGCAATTATGTGCATTGCAGAAAGAATTTCCTGTTTGCCGGTTCCGACAGCGGCGGTGAACGGGCCGCCGCAATGTACGCGCTGATCGGGACTTGCGCACTGAACGACATCGATCCGCGCGCCTATCTGAACTATGTGCTAACTCACATCGCTGACCATAAAATCAATCGCATCGACGAGCTTCTGCCGTGGCGCGTGGCCGACAAGCTGCACACGCCAGCCAGTCCTCCGACACCCGCTACCTGACAGTCCAAGTCCGGATCACCATCATGCCTCACGTGCACGCGCGTGGACGAACGGCCCACGTGAACCGCTTACGGAGCATTTGAGCGTGCCGACATAGAAGTGTCATGCGCGCCACAGTAGGGCATGTATGCGAATTGGGACTGTTAAAAAGCGTGGGGTTTTCGGCAGCGCTAGCATTGAACCTCGCCAGTGCCTACGCCGAGGTCCGCGATGAAAATCGTCGTTCTGTCGAACTGGTTACCGACAGGGGTGATGTAAATGCGATCGAGATGGGCCGCATCGACCGGCCAGGCCAAACATTCGATTCCGAATCTGTAGGGCTGTGATTGGCGGACGGAAAGCAGTTGCTGCATAACTTGCAACAGGCGGTAATCCCGGCCCAGGCCGACGAGATCTGCGCCTTACGGCGCATCGGTCGACGATGTCATCGGTCGTAGAGCGAAATAAATTTGTCACTGGCCACTGCCCGCTGGGACCGCTTGTGAACCTCTGAGTTGACGAATTTACTGCGTTTCGCAGCGAAGTAAAGTTGTCACTTCGCATCAGTCGTAAAACGAAGCAATGTTGTCACCGGACTATGCCCGTGGGGGGCAGGGGTTTCGCCGTTGAATTGACAACATTGCTTCGCTAACTGGCGAAGTAAAGTCGTCACTTCGCATTAGCGCGAATTAAATCTGTCAATACGCGTTCGTTCTACACCAATGAATCCGCTTGCATGGTGGTTCTCACGGTGGATCTCACGCGTAGCTTTGAGCCGCTCTCGTTGCCACGTCTTTTCACGGCGCGCAGCGGTACGATGTTTTCAGCCCAAAGCAGCTAAAGCATGCGCCAGGATATTGCGCCTACGTCGTTATGGACTTACGCCGTCCCTCGTTCCGGATATGTCTAGTCCCGTCATGCGACCGGCCGTGTACTCGTTCACGCGTGAACGGGCCGCGTTCATTGCGCCGCTTTTCGCGATCCTCACTGTTGACGACCGGCGGCTATCTACGGGGCTGGGCTGCATATTTGATATCAGATGGCTGTTGCCTGGCGAGTCGACCGTATCGATCCTGTGGAAATTCGCTCGCGCGAAAGGAGTACCGGCGCACACCTTGATCCAGTTGATGAAGGTGGGCATAGACCCATACGAGGGCTTGGAGCCGATGCGCGACGTTTTGGATATAAGGCACCTACGATGCAAGCTGCGGATTCCCGGCAAGGTGTTGCGAGATTCACTCCTTGACGCTGGCCAGCGGGGTCGGCATCACCCGGTTTCCGGTACTGCAGGCAATGCATATCGCTTGGTCATCATAGCGTGACGTACCAGATGTTCAGCGAAAACCGGTGTCCCGCTCACCGACGGAAGCTTGAGACGAAATGCCAGCATTGCGGGCAGGAGACACCCTACATCCTCAACGCGAGTCTTGTGGGCTCACCGTATCGTTGTGCGCGCTGCAGCGCGCTTTACGCGACCCGATCTCCTCCAACTTTTGCAACGAAGCCAGCGATGCACAAAGAGCATCGTATTGCCATCGCGCGACATTTCCACAATAGCATGGCAGGCAGCTTTCGCCTTGGCATTGACGATCGCGACCTGTAGCTCGCGGGCTCAGGTGGCAGGGGCGGTGCTTGAGAAGCTTCCAGGGATTGACGCCAAAAGACTGTCATGTGCGATACGCAAAACCGGGTGTTGACGACTTTACTTCATTTTTGGTGACGACTTCACTTCGCTCTACGTTAGGGTTCGGCAGTTCCCGCGAGAATCAGTAGGCGATGAATATTGTCTTCTTCGACTTTGGCCGCAGGTCGAATTTCTCTATTCTCTCGACATAGCGTTGCCTGAACAGGGCCGCGATCACGACGTTTGACGTGCTGCCGCCTTCGGCGACCGTTGCTAGTGGTCGGGCCGGTCAGCCACAGCGCGACTGACGACTGTCGCAACTGGAATCATCGGATCGCATGTTGCCACGGCGTGTTAACCCGAAGGGCCGGCCTGTCGCCGTGCCGCCCTTAATACGGTTACATCGTCCAGTTGTTGTAATCGCTGTATGCCGTTGCGCTCGACATACCGTTGCCCGATTGCCGTCCATGCGGTCGCCGACGGATCGGAAATGTGTGGAACCGCTTCCGCACGGGTATTTACCTACAAAGAAACACGCCACCTGCATATTTGACAAAGTTAGAATGTTTCTTCTAAATGCTCCAATAGAAGTATGACTGTAGGCCAGGCGCGCGGGACCTGTCGATGCTGGATGACGGACGACACGCATTGGTCACCGCGACGCTGTAGAACTCTGAAACGCGACCGGAATTTCGGGTGGATTGTTTGTTTAAGGAAAGATGCATGCTGAGTCCGCACGAACTAACCGCGCTGATGGTTATCAAGGACGCACCGGATCACGTCGAAATCGACCGAGACGAGCTTCATACGCTACTGCAACGCCATCTAGTAATCGTCGAACTACTGGCGTCCGGCATACGGCGACTACGCATCACACGGCACGGCCATGCCGTCCTGCAAGCTGATGCAAGGTTTCACTGAGTGCTTTCGCCTGAAGGCAAAGACGCAGGTCTAACGAAGCGCACAGCGCGACTGAAGGTGGTCATTCAGAACTTGACAGGGGCTGGAACGCGTTCGCGGACCGCTAACGATGGGGATTGCAATGGCCGAATCGTGGATGGGCGTCATGGCTGGTGCGTTCGTAATGGTGATCGCGGCTATCGGCGTGATCGGCCACTATCGACGCGAACAACGTCGTGCGCAGTTACTCAAACACCTGGACCATCACGACTGGTGCCGCTTTATCACTCACAGGCGCTGATGAGCTAGCCGGATAGCGAAGACGGCGGCCGTTTTCCAGCACAGAGCGGTTCTAGTCAACGATATTTCGCGAACCTGGCATCAGATCAAAAACAATATTTGAGAGCACGGCACTATGTCTCGGCACGTCTACGCAGAGAACGAACTGAATCACATTAGGTCCATGATCTTCTACCTGGAACGGCAACGGCCCGAAACATTCGCACCGACAAGTGCCATAGCGGAAATCGACTACTGGCGGATGCGCATCCGCGCAATGTTGACGCTCCGGGACACGCCAAGGCGAATCACCGACCAAGCATCAGTTCTTCTGGTTAGATTGGATCGCGCCGCTGCTGCAAAGCGGGAAAGTGTCGAGTCCCGCCAAGTGAAAGCAGCAGCATAGGGTCCACAGCCAATGCCAGACTTACGACTGGCGGTAGAAGCGCAGATTTCGGCTCCGGTGCAAATCGGAGGAACCGGTAGGTTAAGCTCGGGTTTTGACGAGCGCGAGCAGGCCATGAGTAACCAGGTAGACATCGGCAGGCTGTTCAACGGCCGCCATTTTGACCGCGAAGTCATCGTCCTGTGTGTGCGTTGGTATCTGCGTTATAAGCTCAGCTTTCGAGACCTCGTTGAAATAATGACCGAGCGGGGGCTGTCGTTGGCGCACACTACGATCATGCGCTGGGTCAAACGCTTCGCGCCGGAGTTCGTCAAGCGCTGGGACCGGTTTGCGAAATCCGCTGGTCGTTCATGGAGAGTCGACGAGACGTATGTGAAAGTCCGTGGCAAATGGGTCTATCTTTACCGTGCAGTTGACCGCGCAGGGAAGACGGTCGACTTCCGGCTCAGCGCCAGGCGCGATGTCGCTGCGGCCAAGGCTTTCTTCGCGAAAGCGATCAGGAGTCAAGGGCTCGCTCCGAAGACAATCACGCTGGACGGTTACGCTGCGTCTCACCGCGCGGTGCGCGAAATGAAGGCGGACCAGTTTCTGCCCGCGGACACGACGTTGCGATCGTCGAAGTATTTGAAAAATTTGATCGAGCAGGATCACCGCAACATTAAGTCCAGGGTCAATGCAATGCTCGGCTTCAAACGCTTCAGGAATGCGGCCATTACGATATCGGGCGTCGAGTTGATGCATCGCATTCGCAAAGGTCAGTTCAACCTCGAACGGTTGCGCCTCAAAGAGGCCGCTGCGCCCGCTGTTTGGAAGGCGGTCCTTTCAGCACGATGATGCAATGGTGAATACGCCATTTTTCGCTCGCCCTCTAATTTGCACCACAGCCAGATTCGGCACCACCGAATCATTACGGTATCATCTGGCCGGATCGACGGTCCATGTACCGCAAACAGTTGTTTGTCAGACGGCAAAAAATATAAGTTTCGGGATTAATGGCCGTTGAAGCATTGCTGATGTCAGACGGCGACAAGGAAAAGTCGGTCACGCAAGTATTAGCAGGCTGTTGAAATATCCGTCGTTGAGGCGCTCAGATGCATTGCGACGGATGTTGGGTTCGTACTTTTGAAACGCGGAACACGTTTGCGGGCATTCGACGTTGCTCGCGGGTTCACCATATCGGTGTTATCCATTGCTTCCTGCCCCTCAACCGGCAAGTGTGCGCATACGCGTCAGGTTGTAGCCGACCTGCGTCAGCACGAAGAGCTGGTCTACGCGTTCAAGTCCACGATACATCGCCTGTCTAATTCGTCCGACTGTCTTGCCCCATCCGAACACCTGCTCAATACGCTTACGTTTTTGCTGGCTGACCGCGTAACCCGGCCAACGCGTAGTTCGCTCGTCAATTGCCGAACCGCCTGGACGCCCATCGTTTTGTGCCACATGCGGTGTGACACGATTCGCGCGACAACTGCCGACGAAGCCGGCGGTGTCGTAGTTCTTATCCCCGCCGACCGTGATGGCGCCCGGTGCAACACTTGCGGCATCAGCAAGCATCAGCTCGGCCGCGTCGCGCTCGGCGGTGCCCGTCGCCAGCGTCACCTGCGCGTTCTCCACCAGGCCGTGCCGGTTGTCGGTCAGCACGTGGCCCATATAACAGAGCATCGCCCCGGTTCCTTTGCTCTTGCGAAACAGGCGCGCCTGCTCGTCCGTCGTCGATTGGTGCGTCTCGTTACTGCGTTTCTGTCCGTGCCAGTTGTCGTTCGGCGCGGGCGGTTCGTCAGGAGGCGTGTCGTCTTCGTCTGGACTTGCCTTCGGCACGAAGCTCTTATGCCCGGCCCATGCCTGAATCAACGTGCCGTCGACGCTAAAGTGCTCCCCAGAAAGATATCCGCGCTCGCGCGCGGTCTCGACTGTCTCGTTGAAGAGCAACACCACCACATCGTGTTCGAGCAACCGGTCGCGGTTCTTGCTGAACGTCGAGTGGTCCCACACGGTCCCGTCCATCGGCAGGCCGACGAACCAGCGGAACAGCATGTTGTAGGAAATCTGTTCCACTAGCATGCGCTCGCTACGAATCGAGTACAGCACCTGCAGCAAAAGAGCTCGCACCAGTTTCTCCGGCGCGATGCTCGGCCGACCTCCTTTCGCGTCAGCCTCGTACATCCGGGCGAACACATCGTCCATGCGGTTAAGCGCGTCATTGACCCACGCGCGAATCGGACGCAACGGATGGTCCTTCGGCACAAAATCGTCCAGCTTCAGCACCGTGAACATTGACTCGGTAAAACCATCTGGACCACGCATCCGTTCCATCTCGCTCTCATTGATGACATCAGTTCAACGTTTACGCCTTCGTTACGGATGACCGCCACATCAGGTATTTCAACGGCCTGTTAGTGAATGACGCCGCAATTATCGAAATTATCGTTCTGATAACAGAACCGAAAATTCAACCAATACGAGAGAGACCATATGCACTGCACACAATGTGGCACCGAGAACGGTAAAAAATTGAATTGCTGCGGTGACGCGACTTGTCTGATGAAAACGACGAAGGACATATGCAAACATTGTCGGCAATGCGATACATCCATGCAAAACAAGATAGCAACCGCCGTCCATCGGCGGTTTTTCATGATTCGACTACTGGCAATCCGGGAAACCTATGAAATTTTGTCATCTGCTAGTGGCCTTGCTGATCGTGTCGCCGCTGGCGCACGCTACGTCCTTTGATTGCGAGAAGGCATCGACCTTCGTGGAGAAGACAATTTGCGCCAGTCCGGCGCTTGGGAAGCTGGACGACGCGCTGACGGACAACTACAACGCGATGTTGGCGACGAATTTGGGCGATGGCGGTGCGTCCTTGAAAAAGGAACAGCGCGCATGGATCGCTCAGCGTAACAAATGTACGACCGACCAATGCCTGATTGATCTGTACCGGAAGCGCGTGGATGATGTTTGCGATGCACCCGTCGTGACCGGTGTCCATGCGGCATGCGTGCAGACCAGCGACATAAGTGCTGGCCCCGCAACTCCATCGATTCAAGGCGCTTTGAAGCCAGCCAGCGCGCAAGTTGTCGGCACCGTCACGGATGGCAGCGATCCGGCGACCGGGTTGGGCTTAAAGAATACGTAATTGGAAAGAGCAAGAAGGAATTTTCGTTGGCGCGATGTGTGAATATCGATAACCGATCAGATTTGCAGATGTGTTTGCCGAAAAATGTTCAAACGACGATTGCGAAGGTGCCAGCCGTAATTAAGATATTGACATTCAAGGATGACAAGCTTGCCTCCGTTGAGGTAGACATTCCGTTCAGCAATCGGGTCGGTGGGGAGGGAGTCGCCCAAGCACTTCTCGCGAAATATGGTCAGCCTCAATTCGAAGGCGAAAGTCCATCGCATGGCGCAAACGGCACTGTCACGTTGCTGAGATGGTCGAGTAAGATCGCGTGATGAAGAATGCAAAATCGCTCCACCACGGTCATCGCTTTCCGGCGGCGGTCATCAGTTGCGCGGTGCGGTGGTGTTTTAGGTTTCCGCTCAGCCTGCGTGATATCGAAGAGCTGCAGTTCGAGCGCGGGGTTATCGTGAGCTACGAAACTGTCCGTCGCTGGTGCGATAAATTCGGTGCATGTTTCGCACACCGCATGAAAGCCGCGCGGCGCAAGCTTGGCAACACCTGGCATCTTGACGAAGTATTTGTGACGTTGCGCGGCGAGCCTTATCTTTTGTGGCGCGCCGTCGATCAGCACGGGGCTGAACTTGATATCCTGCGGCAGAAGCCCCGCGACAAGGCTGCAGCGAAGCGGTTTTTCAAGCGTGTGCTTGCCTCATGTGCGGAAGTGCCGCGCAAGATCGTAACCGACCAGCTGCGCAGCTATCCGGCGGCGAAAGCCGAGATTCCTGAACTCGCTCATGTCAAGCATGTCTACGTCACAGCCAGCGCCCGGGTCAATAACCGGGCCGAAAACAGTCATCAGCCGACGCGCGAACGGGAACGACGAATGCGTGGCTTCCGCGATCCCGAACGTACGCAAGTCTTCTTATCGAGCTTCGGTCCGATCCGTCAGCACTTCGCGCTCAAGCGACACCTGCTACGCGCCTCACTCTATCGCAAAGAACTGTATGCGGTCCGTCAGCGACGTCCTTGAGCGAATTTCGTAACACTCTGATGCTACGTGTCCACGTGGACAGCTGGCATCAGAGTGTATGAGTGAGAAACGAGATTTGCTTACCCGGTTGGTGACCGGCCGGAAACGAGATGGTCGTCGTGAATACGACGATGCCGCTCGCGATGAACTTGTGCAGCTTTGTCTGCAGCCTGGCGTCTCCATCGCGAGGACTGCAATGGAGCACGAACTCAATCCGAACCTGCTGCGCAGCTGGATCGCGCGGTATCAGAAGAGCCAGGCCCAGGTAGAGCGCGAGAAGGTCGCCCAAGCGCCGATGGTCGCCGATTGCGTCCCGATCGACCTCTCGGGTACACCGTCGGCATTCGTGCCGGTCGTGTCGACTGCTGCTCCGCCGGTGGCACTGCCACCAACATCGTCGGCTCCAGTTCCTTCGATGACGCTCTCGTTGCGCGTGCGTCTTTCGAACGGCGTCGAATGCGATGTTGGTGAGGCTAGCATCGACGAACTGATCACGGTGATCCACACGCTCGGGAGGATGCCGTGTTCCGGTTCGACAAAGATCTGAAGGTGTACCTGCACCGCGATCCCATCGATTTCCGGCCGGCATCAACAGCCTGTCGATACTTGTCGAGCAGGCGATGCGTTTGAATCCAATGTCGTCAGCGCTCTACGTGTTCGGCAACCGGCGTTGCGACAAGATCAAGATTCTCGGCTGGAGTGGCAATGGCTTCTGGCTCCTGATGAAAAGACTCGAAGCGAAGGACCATTTCGTCTGGCCTGATAGCAAGACGCAGATCGTAACGCTGTCCGTCGAGCAGTTGCATTGGCTTATCGAGAGCATCAACATCACTGCGGTCCAGCGACATCCCAAACGCAACTATGCCCGGGTAAGCTGAACATGTCATCAGCATACTGGTCTAAGCGGTATGCCGATCAACGTGACGATCACTGCTGAAGAGCTGAAGCAGTTGCTCGACGAGCGCAACGCCGCTCGTGAACTCCGGGACGAGCGCGAAGCTTTACGTGGCGAATTGCGCCTTGTGACCGCACAACGCGATCTCGCCGAAGAGCGGCTACGAGCTTATCGGCGTGAACTGTTCGGCGCGAAGAGCGAAGCGCGCGCCTCTGAGCAGCCCGGTCTGTTCAATGAAGCCGAAGCGCTCGGCACGAACACCACGCCCGCGCAGGAAGATACTCCGGAAACGAAGGTCGCTGAACACACACGCAAAAAGCGTGGTCACCGCAAACTGCTCGATCCCAATCTGCCCCGCGAGGTCCGTCGTCACGAACTTTCCGAAGCAGAACGTTTCTGCGCTCCCGACGGTCATGCTCTTGTTGAGATCGGTGTCGAGACCAGCGAGCAGCTCGACGTGATCCCGGAACAGGTTCGTGTGGTCCAGCACCAGCGCGTTAAATACGCGTGCCCGTGCTGCGATCTCGGCATCAAGGTGACGCCGGCGCCGCCGCGGATCATTCCGCGCGGGCTGTTTACCGAATCGGCCCTTGCGTGGATAGCGGCCGGCAAATATCGGTTCGGCATGCCGATTTACCGTCAGTCGGGCTTGCTGCGCCGCTTCGGCGGCGACATCTCGTCGAACACGGTCGCCGCGAGCATGGTCCGGGTTGGTGTGGCTGCACAGCCCGTGATCAACCTGATGCGCGACGCGCTACTTGATGCAGAGGTGATCTATTGCGACGAGACAACGTTCCAGGTCCTGAAAGAGAAAGGACGTCGCCCACAAACGAAGAGTTACCTGTGGGCGCAGATGACCGGTTCGGGTATCCCGATACGATGCTTCACTTATACACCCGGACGTGGCGGTGAGCTGGCCGACAAACTGTTCGCCGCCGAAGCGCGCAGCGAGACGTGGACCGTCGGGCGACGGCAGCGGTTGCGACGCCGATACAGCACACACGTGCTCGACGCGATCAAGAAGCTGATGCTCGAACAGCTGCCTGCCGTCCTGCCCAATAGCCTGCTTGGCAAGGCGCTGAACTACCTGCGCGGGCAATGGCCGAAGCTCGTTCGCTACGTCGAGAATGGCAGTTGGCCAATATCAAACAATCCCTGTCATGCCGCTAGCGGCATGACAGGGATAATGCCGCCGGTGGAATTATGCCGCGCGCACTGGATTGCCTCACTGCAGATGCCGGCGGCGCTCGGATCGAACGCTTGACGAGCGGCATAATCAAAGCCCCTCGAGGAATGCAAGCAATGAGTCCGGCGGCTGATATCGACCGGGGACTTGCCCGGATCGCGACACATGAGACAGAGCACGTTCCTTGAGTTCCATGTCAGCGTGCAGGTAAATCTGTGTTGACTCGGTAGATTCGTGGCCGAGCCAAAGTGCGATGACACTCAAGTCCACACCTCGTCTTAACAATGTCATTGCAGCGGCGTGGCGTAGCGTGTGTGGCGTGACGTTCTTGAGCTTCAGCGAAGGACAGATCTGCTCTGCGGTCGCGACATGACGCGCAACGAGCCTTTGGAGAGCGTCGGCGCTGAGGCGATTGCCGGTCAGAGCGGGAAACAGCGGATCATCAGGCGCACCGTGTTGTTCCTCGAACCATTCCTTGAGAATCGCGACGACGTCTGGACGCAAAGGCGTACAGCGTGCCTTGCGACCCTTTCCCATGCAGCGAACATGGGCGCCGACTCCCAATTGCAGGTCCCGGTTTCGCAGCGACGTGATTTCGCTGTTGCGAAGGCCGGTCTGGACAGCAAGCAGCAGTAAGGCCCGATCGCGCCGACCGATCCAGGTGCGAACGTCAGGTGACGCTATAAGCGCACTGACCTCGTCATCCTTGAGGAACTCGACGGGGTGATGTTCACAACGCTTTGCCGGCATCGCGAGGACTCGCTGGCAGTGTAATGCGAGCGCCGGCTCATTTAATGCCACGTATTGAAAGAAGGCATGAAGCGCGGAAAGACGCGTATTGCGCGTACGCGGAGTATTGCCTCGGTCACGCTCGAGATGATCGAGAAACCTCGAGAGGAAGCGGACATCAAGGTTCTCCGCCAGCAATGAGGAAGGCGCTCGCTTGAACTGCTCTGAAGCGAACAGAAGCAGTAGGCGAAATGTATCGCGGTAACTCGCGACTGTGTGTGGGCTCGCGCCCAGCTGGCCTAATAGCCGATCGGTAAAGAACCGTTGAAGTAGCGGGGCCAACGTTGGCGTATTCATACCCGGCCTCTCGACACATGAGAGCCTAGCCGCTCGGCGGCCAGGCCAAGCAGTTCCGGAACTCCTTCGACGTACCAGTAGGTGTGCCCCACGTCTACGTGACCAAGGTAAGTGGCCAACTTCGGCAGTTCCAGGCCTACGTCCAAACACCTCGGTACCAATCGATGAGCGTTCGTGTGGCGAAGCTGTGACGGATATCCTGCAATCTGGGACCGTGGCCGACGCGCCCATTCCCAACGTCGACACGCAAGCCGACAGTACGAGAAACCTTCGCGAAGGTACGGCGAACGGATGTTGCATTAAGTCGCCTTCCGCGCTCCGATAGGAAGAAGGCTTCGCTGCGCAATTGCGGAGCGCATTCAATCCTTCGCTGTTGATATCGCTCAAGCGCCAGTCGCGTGGATTCGGAGACTGAGGTAGCCTGACTTTTTAAGACACTCCTTTTTGATAAACTTTATCAATGGGAGCACAGATGACGAAACCAAGAACATACACGCCAGAGCTTCGTGAAGAAGCTGTAAAGCTTGTGCTTGCACAGGGCCTGACGCTGGATGAAGCGGCGAAGCGAATTGCCATTCCGATGGGGACTTTGGCCACGTGGGTCAAAGCAGCCAAGCGTGGCAATGGCGCCGTGACGGCGCCAGGCAGTCGTACGGTTGCCGAATTAGAAGCCGAGGTAGCCAGACTACGTAGGGAACTGGCGGAGACCAAGATGGAGCGAGATATCGTAAAAAAAGCGGCAGCGTATTTTGCGCAGGAGTCGCTGCCAAATACGCGGTCATGAATACGATGCGACTCGATTATCCAATTGCTGTCCTGTGCCGTGCCTTTAAGGTTTCGCGCAGCGGCTTCTATGTCTGGTCTAAAGGTAAGCTGTCTCCACGTGCGCAGGTTGATGAACGCCTGAAAGTCGCCATCAAGGCTGTGCACAAGCAGAGCCGCGAGACCTATGGCACGCGACGCGTGAAGCCTGAGCTTGAGGCACAAGGCTTTATAGCCGGCCGCGACCGCATCGCTCGCCTGCGCCGAGAGCTCAATCTGCGGTGTAAGCAGAAGCGCAAATTCAAAGCCACGACGAATTCGAATCACAACTTGCCTGTCGCCGACAATCTGCTGAACCAGACGTTCGCGCCAACGCGGCCAAACGAAGCCTGGGTGACAGACATCACCTATTGTGCCACCGACGAGGGATGGCTCTACGTCGCCGGTATTAAGGACGTCTTCACCTGTGAGTTGGTTGGATACGCCATGGGTGAGCGCATGACACAAGGACTCACGGCGCAAGCTCTGTGGCGTGCTGTGCGCAACAAACGCCCCGAGAAAGGCCTGATTCATCATTCGGACCGTGGGAGTCAATACTGTGCTCATGACTATCGGAAGCTGGTTGAACAATTCGGCATGCAGGCCTCAATGTCGCGTAAGGGCAATTGCTTTGACAATGCTCCGATGGAAAGCTTCTGGGGCAGTCTAAAAAACGAACTGATACATCACCATCGCTACGCCACGCGTGCCGACGCGAAGGCAGCAATTCAGGAGTACATCGAAAGCTTTTATAACCGCCAACGGCGCCACTCACGCCTAGGCAATGTTCCGCCAGCGTTGTTTGCCGAAGCGTTCAGCAAACAACAACAGGCGGCTTAAGAAAAGAGTGTCTGCTGTTGACAGTACACCTCACCGCTGATATGGTCGGCGTCGCAAACTCAGTTTGCGTGCGAAGATACCTGAACAGATGCGTCAAAGTGCGCCGTACGAACGACAGCCTGTAGGGTCCGGCGCGGTACAAGCATGACGAGAACACTTCGATGTCTTGGTCTTTGAGAACAGTCATCACGGGCTTCTCGGACCGAATCCATTGCGCGAACGCGGCAATCACTCGCCGTTTCTTACGAAGCGTGGACGGAGCGTAGTCAACCGAACGAAGGTAATTGAGATAGCGTTCGACAAATTCGTCGAACGTATGAGCCGTCGGAACTCCGGCGGCCGGTGGGTGGGTATCTACGGACATGATGCACCTCCTTCTCTGGCGTCAAGCCAGTTAAAGGAGAGCCCAAGAATTATGCCGCGTCAATGCTCGGTCCGAGCGCACACGACGTGGTTTGGGTGCTTCCAGCGCGGCATAATTCGACCGGCGGCATTATGCCTGCGAAAATTCGATCCGCCCCTTCTGCCTTGGATGCCGCAGCTGGTTATTTGCTGACACCGTTGACGGTGCCCGTGCAAGCGCGAATCTCTATACCCTGGTCGAATCTGCGAAGGCGAATCAGATCGACCCGTATCGATACCTTACCTGGCTATTTACGAAGCTGGCGCTGGCAAAAGCCGTCGACGACTACGACGCGCTTCTCCCCTGGAAGATGCCTGCCGAACTCCGCTGATCCCTGTCACCAACAAATATGACGCGTTCCTCGACGTCACTCTGAGGGGCGTCGTCAATGGACCGCATACAAACAACTCGCCACACGCTTCCCCGACCGGTATCGTTTCACCGACGTTACCCAAGTTCCGTCCGTTTTCTGAGCAAACGCGCGTCCTCTCCGCTATTTTGTGTCAAACAAATTAACGTGACAGAGCTCCGGTAAACCGGTCAAGATCGATAGCTGTTATGCCTATGGCGCCTCGCGACATCGTGAAGGTCCTGTGAAGCGTCAATCCGCCTCCTTAGGTCGATCAGAAGATTCTTCGCCTTTCGCATGGCGCTGCGAAGTTCAACTCCCCTAAAGATTCACCTTGAAAATCGGTGCCGATCATAATCGTATAACTAACAGTCGACGCCTCTGCATCTTTGTTAACCGCAAGCCCCGTCTTCAGTGGGGCAGGCTGAACCTGCTCCGGCGGTTCTCCAGGCGGCCTGGATCGCTGCACGCTCCCGTTCTCCGTTCTGTAAAATTGAATACAGGCAACAGGGAGAGTAAAAGTTCGCAGCTGAATGTGGAGGGTAGAAGTGATGGACGTTATTGACTCGATGTCCGAGGTCGCGGCGGACCGGCATGAAATTTCGCTTCGCCTGAGCGGGCATCGCAGCGAGGTCACCGGTGCGATTACGCGAGAGGCGCTCGAAGCGAGGTCACCGGTGTGATTACGCGAGAGGCGAAGCGCAATTCTGGCTGCCCAAAGATGCTGACGAGGTCCGCATCCTCAAAGCATTTGCGGACGAACGGCGCCGCATTATCGCGGTCGCCGGATGAAAAGTCCGCCTGCGACCGGGTGAACCGGTCAGGCTCACGGCCGCGGATTTCCAGATCAGGCGGTAGGGCGTGGCTGCCGTCTGTCACCAGTCAATACGGTGTTTCTCGTCGGTCTCGCGGTGCCGGCGATCGTCGTCGGCGTGAAGATACTGACTGGTCGTCGTCAGTGACGCATGCCCGAGGTTATCGCGCACGAGTCGCAGATCGACCTGCTGGTCCGCCATGTGGGACCCTGCGCTGTGCCGCAGCCAGTGTGCCGATGCCTGCTTAAGGCGCTCCGCGCGCTGCGCATGGTCTTCACCACGCGCGCGCAGGGATTGCGCCGCACCGCTAAAAACATCCTTCACGATCCGGTGTAACGCTGCGCGCGTGAGCGGTTTGCGCGACTGGCCAACCGGCAGCACGAGCGGCGTGTCCTCGCCCGGCGAGGGCAGGGCTGGCAGTCCGCGTGAGCGCCGGTAGGTGCCAAGTTCCGTCATCATTTCCGCGGTGGCGGGCACCAGCCGCTCCTTGCCGCCCTTGCCCATCACTTCCAGCCACCATCGATCCTTGCCGGTTTCGTCACCACGACGGAAAAACCGTCCCATCGTGTTCGTGCCGACCTCCGTGATCCGCAGACCGCCCAGATAGAGCAGGGTAAAGAGCCAGCGCACGCGTGCGTGGTGTTCGCGCTCGCGGCCGGTCTGCACTGGCATGCCCTGGATGTAGGTCTTGACCTCGAGCCACAGCTCGGGCGACAGATACCGCACGATGCGCGGCCTCGCCCGTCGGGCGCGCTGACGCGACAGCGATAGTGGATTGCCGGCCAGATAACCGGCCTGCACGAGCCACGCAAACATAACGTTGAGGATCACCATGGCCTGGCGCTGGCTTGATCCGGACAGCGGCCCGTAGAACGGCCGCCAGCGCGGATCGTTGCGGGGATGCTTGCGCCCGCCGTTAGCTGCCCACCGTGCGGCAGGCTGGGGATCGCCGAGAAAGTGCTGGTAGACGAGCAGGTCCTCGTGCGTGAGCGAGGAGAGCGGTTTGCCCAACTGCAGGACCGACCACAGGAGTAGCCGTTCGGCTTCCTTGCGGTAGTTGTCAAACGTGGTCTTCGTATCGGCGAAGCGGGCGAGCCACGCGCGAAGCGCGTCGAGGTCGGTGTCAGCGGCGACCTGCATGCGTCCGCTTGCGCGATTCGTGCCGTGACGGCCATCGAGGTCGGGGGACAGTTCTAGCCGCATCGAGCGGGCGCGGGGCGGGCAGGGCGGTTGTCATGGTCGGAGGCGGCGGTGGCCCGGGTTGCTGGCATGAACGTAATTATGAGCGCAACAGATCGCATAAAATCAACATTATAGGATTAATGTCAAAATATGCACACATCTTAGTTAGATATATACCGGGTTACGTAGTAATATTTATAAAAATTCTTTGATTACGATCTCATGAGCGACGTCCTGTCCCCCGATGCAGCGCTGGCCGCCGACATCGAGCGCCTGAAGGCAGAATTTCCCAAGACCCGCGAGCTGTATCGCGAGGTCTGCGGGCTGCTGTTCTTCCGCCATGGCATCACGCCGACCGCGAACCGGCTGTACCAGCTCGTGAAGCGGGGCAGCATGGGCACGCCAACCGCCGTGCTCGGCGAGTTCTGGACGGAACTACGCGAGAAGAGCCGCGTGCGCATCGAGCATCCCGACCTGCCCACCGATCTCGGTGCGGCTGCCGGCGAACTGGTCGCGACCCTCTGGACGCGCGCCAGTGCGTCGGCCGACACCGCGCTCGACGCGCTCCGTGGCGAAGTCGAGGCGCAGCGGGCCGAGGCGCAGCAGCTGGTGATCGCCGCCCGCGACGAACTGGGTCGCACCGAGACGGCGCTCGAGCAGCGCACCGCCGCGCTGCTTGCCGCGCAGGTCGAGATCCGCGAGCTGGACAAGGCACAGGCCGAAGCCCATGCGCAGCGGCAGGCGCTGGAGGCAGAACTGGCGAGGATCCAGGCGGCGCTGGCTGCGCGCGATCGCGAGCTGGTGGAAGTGAGAGAAGGGTTTTCGAGTGACCTGGCGAAGCAGCGGGAATCGGCAGAACGCGCGGAGGAGCGTCTGCGCGCGTCCGAAAAGCGCGCGCTGCTCGAGATCGACCGCGAGCGCGGCGCCGCCGCGAAGCTGCAGAAGGAACTGGACGAGACGACGAAGCGGGCTGACCGGCGCGACGCGGACCATCGCCGCGCGGTCGAGGCGCTGCAGGCGCAACTGGGTGACGCCCGTCATCAGGCGGGCGTACTGCAGGGGCGGCTCGATGCCGTTCAGGCGGAAAATGTGCGGCTGCAGGCGGAGATGATGACGCTGCGGGAGGTGGAAGCGCGTGCGCGGGAAGCCCGGCCATCGGACGCTTCGACAGGCGTCCGGAAGACGCCACGCCCGGCCCGTTCCTCTCGCGCCGTGCCGACCGCCAAAGCAGCAACGCGTCGCAAAAAAGCGGTATAACCGCAAAGGTACTTGCCACCTGGGAAATGGGCTGCATGGCTGATATCTACCTGCTCGCCGGACTGACGCTTCCACAGGGCGTCGCGCATGAGTCTCTGCCCGGAGCAGTGACACTCTTCATGGCGGAATGCTGGCCAGGCATGAGCCGCACACAAATGATTGCTCGCGCGAAACGGCGGGGTCTGCGCCTGTCGTTCCGCGCAACGCCGCCATGTCCGCCCGGCGAAGCCGGCGTGTTCGAGCTGCGCTTCAACGATGGCGCAGGCGAATGCCTGATGCTGGCGCGCCTACAGCGGGCTGGAAACCGGAATGGTGGGGTTCGGCGAACCCGCCGGGCCCATATATCCCGACCGCCGGCGCGCGATCCCCGGCAGGCCACGCTGTTCTGACGCGACGGCTCCGGTTGCCGTGCAACGCGCGGCTCGCTATGCTCCAGGTTTTCAAACAGTCTGTGAGACACGAAGTGCGGCGCGTGACGGTCAGAAAATCATCGGTTCATGGGCGAGGCGTCTTCGCGCTAAAGGCGATCCCTGCCAGCCAGCGGGTCTTCGAATATCGCGGGGAGGTGACGTCGTGGCGGCGGGCATCGGCTCGGTACCGGCGATCCGGAGTGCCCGGTCACACATCCATCTTCGGGCTGGCTGACGGGCGCGTGATCGACGGAAGCGTCGGGGGCAACAGTGCGCGCTGGCTGAATCACTCCTGTCAGCCAAACTGCGAGGCGATTGAGGACGAGGGAGGGCGTGTTTTTATCGAAACGCTGAGAAACGTGAGACCGGGCGACGAGCTTTGTATCGCCTATGGACTGACTGTCGATGACGCGATTACTCCCGAACTGATCGCTGACTATGCCTGCCGCTGTGGGGCGAAGAGGTGTACGGGTTCGATGCTGGCCCCGGCGAGCGGTTAACATGCGTCGACCCGTCAGCCGCATCCGGGCGCCGGTCGCAATGCTGGTTCTACTACGTATGCACCGGAAGGACTGGCAATGTGGCACTAAGGGCCCGCGTGGGCGATTTCGAGCGGGTCGGTTGCCAACATGGATTTTCAGCGATGGACCGAGTGCGGACAGCGCAAGACCATGGTAGCCAATGTCCACCATGAACTGATTAACGCTGAAACTACCTGCTGACAGGACCAATGACTGATATCGCATTAAGCGGCGCCGATTACAGTGGCATACACGGCGATATCGTTGCGCTTCTGGAACATGGTCGTCGCGCTGCGGCGCGAAGTGTCAACGCACTGATGACGGCGACCTACTGGGAGATTGGTCGCCGTATTGTCGAATTCAGTCAGGGCGGGGAGGGGCGTGCCGCCTACGGTCAGGCCCTTTTAGAGCGATTGTCGGTCGACCTGACTGCCCGCTTCGGGCGGGGGTTTGGGGTCGACAATCTGGAGCTGATGAGGATGTTCTACCAGACCTACCCGCCAGCCGCGATTTCCGAATCACTGATTCGGAAATCTACGCCCACCGGCCATCCGGAAAATTCCGGATCGCCGATTCGGAATTTCGATCTCGACCAGCTGGCGACCACGTTCCAGCTGTCCTGGACGCATTACATCCACCTCATGCGGCGAACCCGGTCAGTTGAAGAAAGAGCGTTTTACGAAGCTGAAGCGCTTCGTGGCGGCTGGAGCGTGCGACAACTGGATCGGCAGATCAGCAGCCAGTTTCACACCCGTGCGATGCTGTCGAAGAACAGGCCGGCGATGCTACAGAAGGCGGGCAAGGCGCAACGGGGCGACCTTGTGACCGCAGAGGAGGCCATCAAGGATCCTTATGTTCTTGAGTTCCTGGATCTCAAGGACGAATATTCAGAAAGTCAGCTGGAGGAGGCATTGGTCCATCGGCTCGAAGACTTTCTTCTTGAGCTGGGGGGCGATTTTACGTTCGTGGGCCGCCAGCGTCGCCTTCGGATTGGTGAAAGCTGGTTCCGGGTAGATCTTCTGTTCTTTCATCGGCGTCTGCGATGCCTTGTTATCGTCGATCTCAAGCTCACCGAGCTCAATCACGCCGACGTGGGTCAGATGCACATGTACTGTAATTACGCGCGCGAGCACTGGACGCTGCCAGGAGAGAACCCACCCGTTGGACTGATCCTGTGTGCGCGAACGAATGCCGCGGTGGCGCGTTATGCATTGGAAGGGTTGCCAAACAAGGTGCTGGCGGCTGAGTACCATATGGTCCTGCCGGATGAAAAACTCCTCGCCGAAGAACTGGCCAGAACCCGACGTGCATGGGAGGCCCAACATCGGTCGGAAGAGGGCGCTGACGGTTCAGAAGGCCAACTGTCGTGACAGGGGTACCATCATGATTGCATCACGCCCGGTTCAGCATCAACAACTATTCAGCGACTGACTGCTTGTTACTATGGCAATCTGCGTGCGGAAATACATCTCTTTAGCGGTTCGGCGAGTTGTACAAGATGGGTGCCAGAGCATGACACGGTGCATGCGGTCGCCGACGCGAGCGGTCGGCGCGCAATCGTCGAGTCAGTCGATGAGCACGACAGGAAATTGAGAAGCGCGGTCAAATGGAATAATCTCGTCAGTCCGACCAGCCAACTGTACTGAATCCGACGGATGCAGCTCGACATTTTCAACGACAGCCGCGACGTGATGCTGCGCAATGACGTCCTGTCAGCGTTGCAGCGGTACGATGCCGCGGACGCGCGGCGCGCGCTGCAGGCCCTTGCGAACGAGTATCCGGACGATGTCGCCCAGGCGTATTTCGGGTCGATGGTCGATGCTCTTGAGGGGCGATCGACGGTACCGTTTGACCGTCACGAAGCCGCCCTGCAGGCTCGCCAGGCGCTATCTCACGAAGTCCAGCCCGCAGTCGCGCATGTGTTCCCGAGGCAGAGCGGGGCGACCTGGCTCGCACCGCTCTGGGCAGAACTGGCCGGACGCGCCGCGGCGCTGCCTTTCCGTGCGGACCACGCGGATGCGCACGCGGCGCCGCTCTTCCTGCTTGCTGCGCGGTGGGCCGAGGCCTCCGATGCGATATCGCGCATCGCGTCCTGGCGACGGATTCCAGCGCCGCTTTGCTGGATGACGGAGGCACGTTACCGGCTCGATGGCCTGGACGCGGCCTGGCCATTGCTGGTGGAACTTGCGTGGCTTTCTCCATCCCGGTTTGACCAGCTTTTGAGCCGGCTTGGCGACGCATGCGTCAATACGCTGCGGCGCAACTTCGATACGTCGTTCGACGGCGCCGGCGACATTGACGATCTCGCATGGTTTCCGGCATGGGTACTCACGGAAAAGGCCGGCCTCACGCCCTTGTTCAAACAGGCAGAGCCTTCGCGACGGAATCCTCCCGAGCGGGCGGCGAAGGTGATGCTCGAGTTACTCAGCCTGGAGCGTCAGGGCCGGCATCACGAACTGCTGGAGACCCGACGCGAACTGCAGGCGCTCAACGCGGTGCTGTACGCGGCCTACATGAAGACACGCTGAGCAGGTGCCCCGGAGCATGACACGCACAACCTCTCACAGATGGGCTTTCGCCGCACGGTTCCGGCGTGGCGCCTTCGGCTGGAAATCCGCGTTGCCGATCCAGCGTCTGAAAGAAGCGCTGGCGGAGATCCGGCAGATCGCCCGTGCCGATCCTGTTCTCGCGGCGGACGGCGCGGTCACTTTACTCGAAAAGCTTTCGCCGGCGCTTGAGCACGTGGACAGTTCTTCCGGCGCGATGGGCACCGCCGTGAATCGCGCGATCGACGCGCTTGTGCCGGTCATCGCCGGGGTGGACGTGCCCGCTCCGGTCCGGATGCGTTGGCTGGATCGGCTGTTTGACGCGCTCCAGGATGACCCGATGCCGTATATCGAACAGCTGGGCGATCGCTGGGGTGACCTGTGTACGTCGCCCGCCATCGCGTCCTCATGGGCAGACCGGTTGTTGCCGGTGACAGCGCGCGTGATGGGCGCTGAAGGTCTGGGCGAGCATTTTGCGGGTACCACCGCCTGCCTCAGCGCGCTGAATGCCGCCCGGCGCCATGAGGAACTACTCGCTCTCGTGAATGGCGCGCGCCTGAACTGGTGGGGGTATCGCCAGTACGGGGTGGATGCGCTGATCGCATTAAATCGTTCGGCTGAAGCACTGCGTTACGCGGAAGCGTCGAGGGGGCTGAACGCGCCCACTGTCGCAATCGCCCGCAAATGCGAAGCGATCCTCCTGTCGTCGGGCATGATGGACGAAGCCTATCGGCGCTACGCGATCGAGGCCAATCAGGCCACCACGCATCTCGCAACATTCCGTGCCATCGCGAAAAAATATCCGGACAGGAGTGCCGACAGCATCCTCCACGATCTGGTCGCGAGCAGTCCGGCCGCCGAGGGGAAATGGTTCGCGGCCGCGAAGGACGCCGGCCTGTTCGATCTGGCGGCGTCGCTTGCGATGCGCGGCCCCACCGACCCGCGAACCCTGACGCGGCCGCACGCGATTTCGCGCAGCGCAAGCCTGAATTCGCGATGGCCTGTGGCACGGCAGCGTTGCACTGGATAGCCGCAGGCTTCGGGTACGAAATCACGGGGAGCGATGTGCTGGAGGCCTACGGTACGCTGGCGGATGCGGCCGTTGCCACCGGCATGGAACGCGACGAGCTCAACAGGCGCCTGAGGGCGCAGTTTGCGGCCCTTCCGGGGCACTCGTTCGTCGCCACGGTGCTGGCGCATCACTGGGTCGCATAACGTCTCGATGCATCCGGGTTACGGGATGGACGGTTTTTGCACGGCCCGAGCCCCGGCGTGTTGTCATCAACGGGTCCCTCCCGGTCGTGTGGGACGGGCGCCCGTTTTGCCGCCGATGACTGGACTCAAGCGCAAAGTGGCTGACAATGGGAGTTTTACGACGGGCAGAAGTCAGCACAGGACTTGCATCATGGAAGAGTACAACCCCGGGTGTGCGCCCGAACCTGAATCATGGCTCGAACTCGACGAACAGGAGCGAATTGCTCTCGTCGAAACGTATCACCGGGTTGCCCGGATCAAGCTTCCCAACGTCACGGCACACGCTGCACTACACACGATCGTCGAAAACCAGATCGCCCTGAACCTTGATCCCGTGGTCAGGGCGATGGATCGCCTCGGGAAAGGAGGACTTACGCGACACGACGCGGTTCACGCGATCGGCTCAGTCGTCGCGGAGCATCTGTTTGATATTTTGAGGACGGATCAGAACGACGATGCTGCGACTTCGCAGGCGCGTTATTACGCGGCGGTGGAGCGGTTGACCGCCGCAAGCTGGCGCAGAGGTGAACACTGATGCCGATACCATCGAAACTTCAACCGTGGTTTGAAGCGAAGGGCAGGGCGCCGCGCCGACGCCCGACGACGTCAGGTCATCCTAGGTTTGCTTCCGGGCCGCGCGATGCGGTAGGGTGCGGGTTTCCCTCCATACAACAGGACTGACCGTGAACAAACAGGAACTCATCGACGCGGTCGCCGAGCGCACCGGCGCCAGCAAGGCCGCCACCGGCGAAGTCATTGATGCGGTACTCGCGGCGATCAAACACGCGCTGAGTGCCGGCGACGCCGTGCAACTGGTCGGCTTCGGGTCGTTCGCGACGGGACAGCGCGCCGCACGCACCGGACGCAATCCGTCGACGGGCGCCGAAATCCGGATTGCCGCGGCGAGGACAGTCAAGTTCACGGCCGGCAAGGCATTCAGGGAAGCGGTCAACGCGGGCTGACGGCCGCGTGTGGCGGCCGCTACACCTGCCAGTTGAAAAAATAGGGGCTCGCCGTCATAATGAAGACATAGCGGCGCTGCGGTTTAAATATGCCCGGATCACCTGCGACAAATTGGCGTCGGCGATCGTAAGCGTACTGTGAGTACGTCAGGTCCGGGTACCGCACCTTTTCCAGTAGCCTCCTTCGGGAGGCTATTTTCATTATGGGCACGATTTGGGCGTAACGATTTACCTCGACGAAAGCGGGTGCCTGGGCTGGAAACTGGACGCGCCTTACCAGCGGGGTGGCTCGAGCCGCTTCTTCACGCTGGCCGCCGCGATCATCCCGGACGGTGCGGAGCCCGTTCTTGAACGCGTCGTGCGCGGGTGTACAAGCATCGGGGCCGCTCGGCGCGCAATGAACTTAAATCCGTACAGCTCTCGTCGGGTGAGCGCGCGGCTTTCGCCGGCGAACTCGCGAAGATCCGCGCGAAGCATCCCGACATCCGTTTCGTTACGATTACTGTTCGCAAGGAAAAGGCGAACAGCGCGTTCCGGCGCTCGCCCAACGGCCTGTACAACTTCATGGCGAAGCTCCTGCTACTTGAGGTCATGAGCGAATACGATTCGGTATGCTTTATTCCGGACGCCCGTTCCCTGAAGATCGAGCTCAAGCATTCACTGCACGAGTATCTCTGCACCGAACTCGCGGGCCGCGGCGCCGAGATCATGCTGCAGACCACGCCTTGGGAAAGTAAGGACAGCTTTTCCCTGCAGTTCGTCGACTGGATGGCGGGTATCGTCTGGGCGCATCATGAGCACCGCAACGGCGACGCCTACAAGTCGGCATCGCCGAGTATCGCGCAGCGCTGGCTGTTCTTCTAACCGCCACGCGCGGCTCCCCGCGGCAGCAAGGAGCGCTCTGGATGGGCTATCGTCTGTGCCAGTTACGATTACGGCTCTTCGGCCGTAGCACACGGCCTGACGTGGCGCAACGCGTTGCTTGACGGCCACCGGCTGGTGGTCGGTCATGAACTCGCGCGGCACGACCTAGTGGTTGCACACACGC
Source organism: Paraburkholderia sp. RL17-337-BIB-A (assembly GCF_046025895.1). Classification (NCBI taxonomy): domain Bacteria; kingdom Pseudomonadati; phylum Pseudomonadota; class Betaproteobacteria; order Burkholderiales; family Burkholderiaceae; genus Paraburkholderia; species Paraburkholderia sp. RL17-337-BIB-A. The sequence continues at coordinate 1,056,036 of NZ_JARESY010000003.1, forward strand.
TGTGTGAGATCAGGCGTTATGTCAATCAGGCCGGAGTTCGAGCGGAGTGAATGACGCTCAGTCTGGAGGTCGTAGTCGTGAAGTCCCTGATTCACGCTGTTGTTGTTGGTGCAGCCCTTGCCGCTCCGGTTGCCGTGTTTGCTGTGGTGATACTGGATCGCTTTCTTGGCCGACGTCTTCGAAGGATATTGAAGCCGACGCCTCCCAATGATTGAAGTAGCGCCGCCCGCTATTTCAGCGGTCGAAACCGTCAAGACCGCCGCGGCCAGCAAGGTCGTAGGACGGAAAGGGGGCAGTCCGTAAGGATATTGACCCGGCGCGCCGGCATAGAGAGGTGGCCCCGGAAATCTGGACAGTCGGTTAGGTGGAATCGCTGGGTTCTGAGATAGGCATAATGCCTACAAAGGAAACCAGACGATGACGAAGAGAACCCGGCGCACGCACTCAGCGACGTTCAAGGCGAAGGTGGCACTGGCAGCGGTACGTGGCGAGCGCACACTGGCAGAATTGGCGCAGCAGTTTGAGGTTCATCCGAACCAGATCACGGAATGGAAGCGGCAGTTGCAAGACCGAGCGGCCGATGTGTTCGGCGCGGCGGGCGCGCCCGTCAATGAGCCGCCGGTGGATCTGAAGACGCTTCACGCAAAGATCGGCCAATTGGCGCTGGAGAATGATTTTTTGTCCGGCGCGCTCGGCAAGGCAGGCCTGCTGAGCGCAAAGAAATGATTGATCGTGCCCACCCCCTGCCGGTTTCCCGGCAGGTCAAGCTGGTCGGCATTAGCCGATCCTGTGCGTACTACGCGCCGAGCCCGGTCAGTGCCGCGGATCTGGCGCTCATGCGCCGCATCGACGAGTTGCACCTGGAGCATCCGTTTGCCGGCGCGCGCATGTTGATGCGCCTGCTCAAGCGAGAGGGCATAGTGGTCGGACGCAAACACGTCGGCACCTTGATGCGCAAAATGGGCATCGAGGCGCTGTATCGCAAACCGAACTTGAGCCGCAAACATCTGGCTCACAAGATCTGGCCGTACCTGCTGCGCGATCGGAAGATCGAGCGCAGCAACCAGGTGTACGCATTGGACACGACATACGTGCCTATGGCACACGGCTTCGTCTATCTCACTGCTGTGATCGATTGGGCCAGCCGCCGTGTTTTAGCGCACCGAGTCGCGATCACGATGGAGGCTGAGCATGCGGTAGCAGCGCTCGAAGAAGCATTCGCAAAATATGGATTGCCTGAGATCGTCAATACTGATCAAGGCAGCCAATTCACCAGTACGGTCTTCACCGACGCGGTCCTCTCGCGCGGAATCGCTTTGTCGATGGATGGCAAGGGAAGCTGGCGGGACAACGTTTTTATCGAACGACTGTGGCGCAGCGTGAAGTACGAAGAGATATATTTGAAGGCTTATGAGTCCGTCGGCCAGGCACGCAAGTCCATCGCTAACTACCTGACGTGGTACAACCAGCAAAGGCCTCATTCAAGTCTGTCGGACAAGACCCCGGATGAAGCTTACTTCGCGATGCTGCCCGCGATGAAAACGGCAGCGTGACCGCCCAGCGTTCCACTTAAAAATCGAAAAAACTGTCCGAACGAACGGGGCCACCTCTTAGAGCGCGTAGGCTCCGCATTCACGCACTTGAACCGCCCCCACATGGTGACGCCCGGAACTGCTAATTACATATCAGGGAGTCGCATGGCACCGGCGTCTGTGCCGCGCCCAAGGAACGTCGCATTACCCATCGCCGTCAGCGCAGGGCGCGTCATGCCCTGCGCCTCTCTTCCAAGCTTGCCTATTCCCACATCGCCTTGCCCGATCCGTCCTTCACCTTCACCTTCACCTTCGCCTTCCATTGCGAGCGGATTTCCGCCGTCACCGAGTCCGGCAACGAGATGTAGTCCAGATCGTTTGCAGCTTGCGTGCCGTTCTTGAACGCCCAGTCGAAGAACTTCAGCGTTTCCGTGCCTTGCGCCGGCTTGTCCTGCGTCGTGTGCAGCAGCACGAAGGTTGCGCCGACGATCGGCCATGCGTTCTTGCCCGGCTCGTTCGTCAGGATCTGATAGAACGTCTTCGACCAGTCCGCGCCTGCAGCCGCGGCCTTGAAGGTTTCCGTCTTCGGCTCGACCACCGCGCCCGACGCATTCTTCAGGTCGACGTACGTCATATGGTTCTGCTTCGCGTACGCCCATTCCACGTAGCCGATTGCGCCCGGCAGACGTTGCACGAAGGCTGCGACGCCGTCGTTACCCTTGCCGCCTGTACCCATCGGCCAGCTGACCGTAGCGCCTTCACCGACCTTCGACTTCCATTCCGGGTCCACCTTCGACAGGTAGTTCGTCCAGATTTCGCGGGGTACTGTGGTCAGCCGGCTGTCTGACTCCAGAGCTCGCTTCTCGTGCGTTAGTTTCTTTCGACTTTCCTTGGCATTTCCTTAAGGTGGTGCATTCATAAAAACGACATGTTCTGGCCCTAAGTTTCAGCCCCACCGAAGAGAATCAACTTCGCCATAAAGGATGTTGTGGCTGAGCGACACCCGTCGGCCAATTACATCGACTTACATCCTCCCCGGGTCCTCGTCGAGCATCCAAGCCGCGTCCCGCCTTGTTTGGAGACATTTTTTCGACTGCTACGCAATCGTGACAACTCGATTCGATTTCTAAAAGATAGCGTTTCAATCACCAACCGCATCGAAATCTTATACTCCTTACGCTTTTTCTGGGCGACTGCGATTCGCCTGCTTAAATTACGGGTTAGGAATTTTGATGAAACTGAAGAATCTGGCTATTGCGTCAGCACTGCTGTTCACCGGGGTTGCTCACGCGCAAAGCAGCGTGACGCTGTACGGCCTCATCGACACGAGCATGGTCTATCAGAGCAACGTGAAAGGTAACAGCAATTACCTCATGAATTCTGGAAGTCTTAGCACCTCGCGCTGGGGCTTGCGCGGTAATGAGGATCTCGGCGGCGGGCTGAGCGCAGTGTTCGATCTGGAGAACGGCTTCAACTCGGCCAATGGCACGTTGAAGAACGGCACCGACCTGTTCGGGCGCCAGGCGTGGGTTGGTCTGCGCTCCAGTCAGTACGGGCAGGTTACGCTGGGCCGTCAATACGACTTCGTGGTCGACTACGTCGCACCGCTTACCGCGGTGGGATCGGGTTTCGGCGGCAATCTCGCCTCACACGTGTACGACAATGACAATCTGGCAAATGATTTGCGGCTGAACAATTCGGTCAAGTTCAGCAGCGCCTCGTTCGATGGCTTCAAGTTCGGCGCGATGTATGCATTCTCCGGGATGGCGGGCGCAGCGGGCAACAACAGCGCGTACGCCCTGGGCACCAGCTATACGTACGGCCCGGTCAATCTTGCGGCCGCGTACATGCAAAACAACCGCTCTACCACGCTGGCGAACGCGACGGGCGCAGTGAGCACCGGCGACGGCGACGAACTGTCGACGGGCGGCAGCCAACAGATCTACGGCGCCGCTGCCCAGTACAAGTTCGGCAACAATTCTACCGTCGGTCTCGCATGGACCCATTCTGTTACGAACAACGTGACGGGCCTTTGGCAAGCCGGCGCGGTCACCGCAGGCAACCTCACGGGCCCCTCTATCAAATTCGACAACTTCGAAATTAACGGCCGCTATTTCCTGCGGCCCGATTTGAGCCTCGGTGCGTCCTACACGTACACCATGGGCGGGTTTGCGGCGAGCCCCGGTTCCAAAACGACGTCGGCCGACCCGCATTGGCACCAGATTATGGCTCAGGTCGACTATGCGCTTTCGCCGCGCACCGACGTGTATGCGGAAGGGGTCTATCAGCGCGTCGGCGGCGGCAATGGCAACAGTCTGTTTAACGCGGGCGACTACAACCTGGGGCAGTCCAACAGTAACCAGCAGGTTACTGTGGGGGTCGGCTTGCGTCACCGGTTCTAAATACCGATCGTGAGTTCTACCTCGTAGGATGCCTGCGCGATTTGAAGGGCGCCGCCAGGCGTCCTTCAAGTCCAGATGCTGGGCGCGGGTGGCCAAGCTGTCCCATATAGCCGATCAGCTCAGTGACGGTGGCTTTGAACGCGGCGCAATGTCACCACGTCGATCGGCGTCCCCGTCACTGAGGCCAGCCGGAAAAAGTGGAAGCCAACATTCCGTAAAATTCAGGAATGGAGGCATACATGAATCCAATCCCCAAAGCTGTCTACACTGAAGGAATTCCGTGAAGAGGCGGTGAGGCCAGGCGAGCCATCAGTGAATACATTGAGATGTTCTATAACCGGCAACGCACGCAGCCTCGTCTTGACTACGTGTCACCCGCAGCATTCACGCAGCGATACTATCCGAATCAGGGCGCTACTTAACCCGTTGGGCGCTGTCAAGTTGACGGGCGCAGACCAGCTGTGTAGCTCAAGAGTAGTTATCCTTATTAGATAACTTTATCGGCTGCGGTAGTGACAGTCCAACCATGCCAAGCGGCGAAGCGTTCTTTGAGTACGGCGCGGTGACACGCCGCGTTCATTTGATGTCTGGGTAACGCGAAGTGCTGCCGGATTGGGCCGAAGCATGAGAGAAACGCCTGCGTGCAATGCGCATCGCGAAAGCCGCGCATCTGGCGTTCTCGCTGGCGGGTCGGCTGGTGGCTGTTCTCGGCACGGTTGTTCACGCGTGCAGCCGCTTTGACGAAAACGTGCTTCACATGAGCGAGCTCGGGAATGTCAGCCTTCGCCGCCGCATAGCTGCGCAGCTGGTCGGTAACGATCCTGCGCGGCACCGGGTTTGAACGCAGCACCCTCTGGAAGAAGCGCTTTGCCGCGGCCTTGTCGCGCCGCTTTTGCACCAGCACGTCGAGTTCAGCACCATGCTCGTCGACTGCTCGCCACAACAGATACGGCTCGCCGCGCAGGGTCACGAACAGGTAAGTAGGCCCGGGGGATTTCACCCCGAGCCTCTCGCAGAACCGTGCGTAAACCTCTCGATTTACACGGCTCCCGTTATCCAACCTTGCCCCCCAGAAACTGCCAGTGCACAAACTGTCGCGGATATGCCTTCCTCATCTTGTGCAACCACTCGTCGCTACGCCGTTTATGCCGTCGTAGTGTCTTGTAGTTGCATCGGCTGTGGTGCAAATAGGAATGGCGAAATCGGTTAGAGTTGTCGAAGCAAACGAACTGATGGCCGGCGATGAGCAAGTTAAAGACTATGGATGTGTTGTTCGATGGACGGCATTTCGATCGAGAGATCATCATTCTGTGCGTGCGCTGGTATCTTCGTTACAAGCTTAGCCTGCGTGATCTGGTGGAGATGATGGCCGAGCGGGGTTTGTCGCTGGCGCACACCACGATTCTGCGCTGGGTGAAGCGCTTTACACCGGAGTTCGTCAAGCGCTGGAACCGTTTTGGCACGCCCGCAGGGCGGTCATGGCGTGTTGACGAAACGTATCTTAAAATCCGTGGCAGGTGGGTCTATCTGTACCGGGCGGTGGACCGGGCCGGCCAGACAGTGGACTTCATGCTCCGCGCAAAGCGCGACGTGGCCGCGGCAAAAGGCTTTTTCGGCAAAGCCATCAAGCATCAGGGCCAAGCGCCGGAGACGATCACGCTCGACGGCTATGCTGCCTCGCATCGCGCGGTGCGCGAGATGAAGGCCGACGGTTTTGTCGCAGTAAGGCGCGATGGGCAAGTAAACGCGATTACTATGTATTGCTTATGAAACGAGCGAGTAGAACTGCTGCGCAGCGGACAGTGAGATTTTGCCAAAGTCCTTCGCCTGCCCTTTCTTGATCATGTGCATGACTTCGATGCCGCTCAGAATGACACGCGCGCAGTCAAAGTCCTTGAACCCGAGCATCGGTCTGGTGCGACGTTTGATGGCCCGATGGTCCTGCTCCACCACGTTGTTCAAATACTTGACCTGCCGAAGCTTGAGGGGCGTCTCGCGCTCGGCATTCACCGCATGAAGCGCCGCCAGATTGGAACCGCTTTTGTCGATGGTCACCGTCTCGGGTGCGCCGTTCTGAGCGATGGCTTTATCGAAGAAGCGGCGCGCGGCGGCCTTGTCCCGCTTGGCTCTGAACAAAAAGTCGATGGTGTTACCCGCCTTGTCCACGGCGCGATACAGGTATTTCCACGAGCCTTTGACCTTGATATAGGTTTCATCCATGCGCCAGCTCTTGCCCACGGGGCGTTTGTGCTTGCGAAACGTCTTTTCGAACAACGGCACCAACTTGATGACCCACCGATGCACCGTCGAATGATCGACGCCGATGGCGCGCTCAGCCATCATCTCCTCAAGATTGCGCAGACTTAGGGAGTAGGCTACATACCACCGCACGCACAGCAGCATTACATCCAGCGGATAATGAAGCCGCTTCAAAATCTTGGCAATGCCTGCAGCAAGGGTCGTTCGTGGTGTCGCGATCTTCTTCATCGTGGGCCGAAGCAAAGTTAGTGCAGCCCGAACTTTACCGCGACATCGTTATTGCGACAGAACCCTGTCGGGACAGCCTGCTCACCGCCCGGCTTGCCGAACTGCGTTCCCTCGATGCACGGGCGCATCAGCTCGCTGAGGACCTTCGGACGCTTGCCCGGTGGCTGGAGCGCGACGTCGTGGCACTGGCCGGCTCTGATCTCGCAACCCGTCATCATCTTTTCGACTTTGTCGCCGATGAACTTCATCAACGTGAGCCTGAAGATCCATCACGCATCGGCACGATGCGCGTTGCCCTGCAGAACCAGCGCGACGGCCTGCTCGCCTTCGCCGGCGTGCTCGATGACAAGCTGGCCGCCATCGCGCGCGCGGCGGCGGTACCGGACTATCTGGTCCGCGAGACCTGTCTGCTGCATCGCAAGCCCGACACCTCGGGCGCCTTCTCGCAAGGCTGGAACCGGCTGCATGCCGCCATGGGCCATAAGTTCTATGGGGTCTGGGCTGCGGTCTCGCCCGCACTGGGCAGCACGCCGCGCAGCAGTTCGCTGGTTGAAAACCTCAACTCGCGGCTGCGCAACTGCCTGACGCTGCGGCGCCATCTCAACGGTGGCAAGGCCTGGCTGGGCCTACTGCAGTTCTTCTTCAATCACCGCCGCTTCATGCGCATCCGGTGCGGCAAGCGGCTCGGCAAAAGCCCGCGTGAAGCGATGACGGGAGAAGATCATCCGCACTGGCTGACGCTACTCGGACTCGGTCCGCTTCAGCCCCGGCAAAGTTGATCGCCTGAGGTCACAGACCTTAACGTGATTCGCATTCCATACTGATCCTGCCTAAAAACGCAGGACGGGTCAGCTCGTCTGTGTACCGCAAAAAACACGGAATTTGAACCACGCCGACCATTCCGTATCTCTGATCGACGCCGCCGTTTGGTGTCGGTTTCGCACAGCCGTTCACAAAGACCCCTGCACGGTTCTGAGGGGGCTGGACGCGGGTAACCGCGCCCAGCTACCCGACAAAACCGAATTAACGAACTTCAACAGCCCATGTCCGCGCTCACGGTGCGTGACCTGCGCGAGTATTACTTGCGCCTAAAAGCCGGCGAAGTGTGTCGGTGCGTCACTCAAACGAGCACACCGCAATCCGCGCGTCAACCCTCGTATTGAAGAATGTTCAGGCCGGCATTGGGATCCGTCACGTACATGATTCCATTTTTGTCGACGTAGACATCGGTGGACTGAGTTACGGCGCTCGCGCCCGGACGGATATCGACAATGCGTTCCGGCGGCCGCGGCACGAAATACGCGATTTCTTTCGGCGCAGTAGCGTCACTGGTGTCGTACACCCGGACGCCAGCGTTGTGGTAAGTCGCAAAGAGCAGCGTCTCGCTCTGAAAGCTATCGGGGCGATTTTCATGAAAATTATGCGGTCCGAAGCCGCCGCCTTTCTTGCAGAAATTCTCCTCCGATGGAACCGGGAACAGTCCGAGCTCGATCGGGTTTTCCGGCCTCGAGACATCGAAGCTCCTGATATGAGCGAGGCCATTTGCACAAAAGGTCGTGGTGGCTTCGTCGCATACAAAGGCAAGACCTCGGCCGGGGATGGGTAGGGCAGTATGTGTGTGCCCCTTTCCTTCGCGGTAGGAAAGCAACCGGGGCCTGGCCGGGTCGGCGATGTCGTGAATCGTGAACCCTCCGTCGCGCCAGGTGCCATAGGCCAGATTTCCATGCACGATGGCGTGGTGGCAAGCGAATCGTTGCCCCGCGCTCCACGTCGGCGTCTCGCCTTCTGCGCGATTCATTCCAGGCAGCCAGCAGCGGCTGACGATTTCTGGACGCTCGGGATTCGCCAGATCAAGGACGGCAAGTATCGTATCGGTAAAGCCGTCAAAGTGCGCTGAAACAGTTGCGTAGCGACCGCCGACGTACCACAGCCGGTGGGCACCGATGCCGTCAATCGGCAGGAAGGCTATCTCCCGCGGGGCAGTCGGTCGCGAGATATCATAGACGCGCACGCCGGCGCTGAACGGGAAGTCGGTACGCCGAAAGGAATCCGCGAGCGGTTTGCCAAAATAATCTTCCCGTTGACCGTACTGTTGCAGCTTCCATACATTCGCCGCATTGACGACGAGCAACAGGTCGCCGTGCACCTGGATATGGCTGGCCCGGGTGTTCGGTGGGGCGCCAATGAAGCCCACGGCAGTCGGCTTCGTCGGATCGGCAACGTCGATAATTGCTACGCCCTCATTGAAAGCATGACCAACATAAGCGTATTTCTTATGAACGATTACCTGCGTGCCATCCGGCCGCCCACCCATATCGCAATGGCCGAGGTGCCGTATCCGATGGCCTGAACCCATACTAAGTTGTGTCATGTGATCGTCCTTTCATTTGTTCACTGCGACCGCGCCGCATGCAGGCGCCGAATACCCGAGCGACTAGATCCCCATCGACATTCAGCGAATGCCGCTGTTTGTCGATGTCCGCACTACCTCATCTCAATCCGACATAACGTATCCGTCACATGAAATGTCGTAGCGAGACTCCGTTGTCGTCCGTACAGTAGTTCTACCCGCTCATTTCATAAGTAACCCTACTCATAGCATAACTGCTTTACCCGCTGACCGTACTGCGACGGAACCCGCGAGACTGCTGACATTTTTAAGCGGCCGCCCGGCATCGACAGTCACGCGCCGTCAAGACACTCAGAATCTGGCTCGAAGCGCGACTCGGACAAGAAGCTGATTTGCAGTTGTAGACGACGCGGTCGCCCCCACGAGAGTCGCCATGTTCAAAACCCCAGCACCTGCCCCACCACCCGAGACGTGTGCGTACATGCCTTGAACGTATACATCGGTGCGCGCCGAGAACGCGTAATCCGCCATCAGGCCGACTTCGTTCCAGTTTGGTGTCGATTTGCCCGCCGTGTTGGTAACATGTACGCGCGTGTAGTCGTATAAAGCGCCAACAAAAACACCCGGCGTAATCTGCTGTTTGACGTTTAGTTCGAAATTATCGAATTTAAGCGAGCTTGCCGGGGTGGTAAAGGTGCCTGTGTACTCGGAGCCGATCGCGTTCGAGAGGTCGGTATGCGTATAAACAAAACCGACGGTAGTAGGGTTGCCGATTTTGTAGTTGACGCCCGCGCCCCACACCCGTTGACGCGCTGCGGTGAAGTTTGTATCGTTGGTCAACGAACCCAATGTGTTCGTCGACGAACCTGGGTTGTTAATCTCCATGTACGCGGCCGCTACCGTCAGCGGGCCTCCAACGTATCGCGCTCCCAGGCCGTACGCACGATTGTTTGAGAACTGGCCAGCCTGATTGCTGAATCCATAAAGCCCTCCGAACGTCAACCCCCTGTAGTTGGCGCTCGTGTACTTGACGGTGTTGTTCAGACGGAAAGAGTTATTGGTGTTGTCGTTGTCCAATGGATGGGAGAAAAGGGAGCCTGCCCAATTTCCGTTGGCCGTCACCGGGCCGAGATAGTCGACAACCGAATCATATTGACGACCCATCGTCACCGCGCCGAGCGTTGCTGAACTCAGTCCGACATAAGCTTGCCGACCAAATAGCCGACCGCCCTGTCCCAAGCCGCCCGTACCGGCGTTAAACCCGTTTTCCAACTGAAATATAGCTTTAAGGCCGCCGCCGAGGTCTTCGCTTCCCTTAAGGCCCCAGCGGCTTCCTGTGGCATATCCGCTTTCCATCTGGACGGCCGAATGGCCGCTTGCATTCGTCGTGTAGTTAATACCCTCGTCGATAACACCATACAGTGTCACGCTGCTCTGGGCAAATGCATGAAGCGGAAGAAGGGCAAACGCGAGCGAGGCCCCTCCGGTAAGGAGTCGTTTCATAGATGTATGGATGCTCTTGTGAATTGGTGTGACTCGCGCGGTCTGCAGTCGGCTCTTCAGAACATAACGCACGCTTTATTGCGACAAAACCTTGTATTTTGACGAACCCGAACCCCCAATGAGTAAGCCGAAAGACATCGAATGGTTGTTCAACGGTCGTCACTTCGACCGCGAAATCATCGTCCGGTGCGTGCATCGGTACCGCCGCTTCGTAGCCCGGACGGCTTTCACTCGGCATCTTTATTCTTGCTCGGGTGAGGCACTGCCAGCGTCATGTGGTTTTAGAATATCAATCAGGATTCTTCACTTGGTAATTCGTTCGCTAATCCATTCGGCGATGGCAAGTAGCTTATGGTCGTCACCCCAACGGCCAATCAATTGAAGCCCGATGGGAAGGCTCTGGTTCCCGTGCGCGAACGGTATGTGCACGCATGGCAGCCCCAGTAAAGTCCATGCCCGACAAAAAAGCGGATCGCCCGTGGCGTCGATCCCTGCAGGAGCTTCGCCGGCGGCGCTCGGGGCAAGCAATACATCGAAGTCGTCAAACAGAGAGTCGACACGCGCTTGTGCTGAAGCGGTAGCCCGTTGATTCTGGACATGCGTAGCGCCGCTTATTTCCGTGCCCTTGACGAGCAGTTCTTGCAGCGCGGCACTGAGTCGCGCTTTGTTCGTAGACAGTTCATAGGCCAGGGCACGGCTCATTTCGAACGCCATAATGGCTTTCTGAAGGGCGACAAGGTCCGGCAGGTCTGGAGGGAGGACGGCGTCGGACATATGCGCTGCTTGCGGACCCAGAACATGGACCGCTTCGGCCCACGCGCGTTGCACGTCGGAACTGACATGTGCCCATTCCGAAGTTGGGCAAAGACCAATTCGTGGTCTTAAGGCCTGAAACTCACTGTTCAGCCTGGTGTCACCGGTCAGGACGGCACCGAGGAGGGCGACGTCGCGCACCGTTCGGGCGAATCCACCTACCGTATCGAGTGTCTCGGAGATACTTTTTATCCCGGCTCGTGGTACCCGTCCCCACGTGGGTTTGTACCCGACAATGCCACAGTAAGCTGCCGGCCGGATGATGGAGCCCGCGGTCTGTGTGCCCAATGCAAGCGGGACCATCAGATCCGCTACCGCTGCCGCGGAACCACTTGATGAGCCACCGGGCGTGTGCCCGAGATTATGCGGATTGCGCGTTGGACCCGGATGGAAGTAAGCGAATTCGGTTGTCACTGTTTTGCCTGCCACTACCGCACCCTCACGCCGGCAGAGGGCGACAACAGCCGCGTCAGAGGGGGGGCGATGTTCCTTGTAGAGTTGCGATCCGTATTCGGTCGGGAAATCCGCAGTGTCCATCAGGTCTTTCACGCCGAGGGGCAGTCCGTGCAATAGTCCTTTGCGCGGCGCCGTGTCGAGAATGCGGGCTCGACGCATCGCATCGTCCGGATCCACGTTGACGAAGGCGTGGACATCGCCGTCACGTTCGGCTATCCGGTCCAGGCACGCACGCATCAAGTCGGACGGACGCAGATCCCCCCGTTCGATAAGCGCAGCCGCTTCCCACGCGCCAAGCGCGTTCGGATTAGAGCGCGTCATTGGAGATGTCCATTTAAAGAAAAAAACGCCATAATAAGGTCTACATAAGGATAATAGGTTTATATACGGTTCGCGACGCCTGCCGGCGTGGCTTGGCATCGCGGGGGAACGTCCCCTCTCTGCGGCTTCGTGGACCTCTCTCACGCACCCGGCGGTCTTGCCACACAACTTACGGCGAAGTATTGTTGGCCAAATTCTGCGGGTCTAATATATTTTAGAGTTAATTTTGATTCACAGGATGTATCAATGATAGAACTGCGCCAGTTACGGCAATTTGTGGCGGTTGCCGAGAAAATGGATTTCGTCGCGTTAAGGTGGGACATGTAGTATTCGAGGCTGACAAATAATCTTTGGCCGGGCGATGAAGACTCTAACACCGCGAAAGACGCTTGCCGGCGGCATCGCCCGGATGCTCAAGCGCCTTCACTATCCGTGCACAGCAGTTCTACTCGCTCGTTTCATACGCAGTCCTCCGCATATCGCCATTGCTTGATGCGCTGACCTTTCTGAGACGGATTTCTCAACTTTCATTCACTGAATCCGGTGTCGCACTTTGCTCTTGACGGCCATACATGGCGCGTATATTTTAAATTTTTTAAGGACCCTTATGTCGTCGATCATCGCTCAAATCGAGCACATCGCTGGACAAACCGTACGGCGCGACATCAGTCGTTTGGTGGCGTTCGCGCGCGGTAATCTGGCGCTCGCGGCGCAATCGATCGCTGAGCATCCGGCACCGCACGTTGGCATCGTCTGCGGCTTTTTCGTTCGACATGGTGAGCCGCCGTCACCGGAAACCGACGGTCTCAATGGGATGGGTCAGCTCGCGGCGGGTCTAGCCGAGGCCGGCATTCCGGTGACGGTAATCACCGATGCGCCATGTGCGAAAGCGGCATGGGCAGTTATCGAGGTGCTGCCTGGCGAGGTCGACCTTCAGGTCGTCGCCGTCAGCGCGGTCGCGGTACGCCGGCTCCGTAGTCAGCTCGAAGCCGCGGACCGGCCGCTGACCCATCTGATCGCAATCGAGCGATGCTCGTTCGGCGCCGATGGCAAGCCCCATCGCGAGCACGGTTGGGATATATCGAACGACACCGCACCGATGGAGTACCTATTCCAGGACGATGGCTGGACGCCTGGCTGGAAAACAATCGGCATCGGCGACGGCTGCAACGAAATCGGTATGGGCGTGTTGCCGAAGGAGCTCGTCGAATCGGATGTCCCGAATGGCAAGTTGATTGCTGCTACCACGCCAGCCGACTTTCTGATCGTCTCCGGTGTTGCCAATTGGGGAGCATATGCGCTACTCGGCGCAATCGCCTCGCTGCGCCCGGACCTGGCAGCGCGACTGTTGACACATTTCAATGGCGCAATGGAACGCGCGATACTGAAGTCGGCGGTCGAATTGGGGCAGGCGATCGACGACAGCCGAACCGATCGGCTTGGTCAATTACAGATGACGATCGATCGGTTGCCCCTCGAAGATCATATTCGAATCATCGAGCAAATTGCTGCGGCGCTTGACGAGCCTGCCTGATACGCAAGCCAGCGGGGCAGGGACTGTCGTCCGCGACCATCAACGTGCTGTGGGGAGCGTTCAACATCGTGATCGGCTATTTGCTGATATGCCGGGTCGGGGACTTTTATCCTCGCGATACCATGGATGCCGCTGTTGCAGGCCTAGGTGCGCTGTCGATGGGAGTGATGGCGGCCCCGGACGTTCGGGCAGTTTCATGGTGCATCCCTCCGGACGGGTCTGCTTGGTTCCGTCGCAGTAAGGTCAGCGGGTCAAGCAACGGTGATATCGGAGGGTTGCTTACGAAACGTCTTCTCGAGCAGCGGTACCAAGTTGATCACCCGACGATGCACGGTCGAATGATCAACCTCAATACCGCGCTCGGCCATCATTTCTCTGAATCGCCTCTGATTTTTCTGGACACGAATTTGGGCTAAAACCTGTGCCTCGAAACGGAGTTGAACATGCTGAATAAGTCGAATGTCGCAGGGGTTGGGCCCGGGGCGATGGAAGGAGCGCGGAGCGCGACTAGAAGCGCCCCCGGTGCGGCCGTCGAAGCGAAACGATGGTCGGCCAACCGAAAGAAAGAAGTCGTCCTGCGCCTGTTGCACGGCGAGCCGGCAGATGCCATTTCGCGCGAGGTGTCGGTGCCGATACACCGGCACGAAGAATGGCGTGACCGTGCGCTGGCCAGTATGGATGCCGGCCTCAAGGAGCGCGAGAACGATCCGCTGGAGGAAAGGCTTGGCGAGGCAACCCGGCGCATTGGCAATGCTGGTTATTTGAAAACGAGCTGCTTCGCAAGGAACGGCAGGCCCGACACCCTTTGGTCAACCGGAGGTCGTCGAAATGAGCCGAACGATCTCCGCTGGCACCGGCAAGCCTTATCGAGTGGAGCGGGTCTGTCGGGTGCTCGGATTTCCGCGTTCTACGATCTATGCCGGTCGTGCGCGCGAGTCGAGCAACGTGGTGCCACTCGAGGCACAGCGGCGCGGCCCGAAACCAAAATTGCCCGACGCCGACCTTCTGAATGCCATCCGGGCCGATCTGGCGGCCTCGCCGTTTACCGGCTAGGGACGCCGCGTCAAGAACGGCCGTGATACGGACGGTTACGGACCAGCAGGTTGAAAGCCGCGTTCGGTGCCGGCTCGATTTAAATTCAAGTCGTTGATTCGCTCAGGAACGGGTGCGCAGAGGTCATCAGGCTGCGGCGTCTATCAGCGATTTTGGTATCGACACGCCAAAATATTTGGTCCAGATAGCATTCAGCGTTCCATCCTTAAGGTTCTTTCCAATCCAGTTGTTGAGCCAGGCTTTGAGCTCAGGGTTGCCTTTGCGCAAGGCAATGGCGAGCCGATCGTCGCTCAACTCGAACTTGTACTCATAATTCATCGCCGGACTAGATTGCTTGATGGTTAGCGCATCCGCGAGTGCCGCTGCGGCGAGTGACTGCTGGCCGGACAGCACAGCGGTGCGCGTCGTGGCCTCGTCTAAATAACGAACGATCTGAACGTCCGGGACTTTATTGTCCTTGACCTGTGCCGTCAAATTGAGATCAGCTGTGGAACCACGCTCAACGGCGACCGTTTTCCCCTTGAGGTCCTGGATACTCTTAAGGTTTTCTTTCCCTGGCGCGACCAGCAGCGTCGGTTGGTTCGCGTACGGGCGCGTAAGGTCGATGATTTTTTCGCGATCCGGGGTCACGGCAACGGAAGCGATCACGATATCGACCTTGTTCGTCAGCAGGAACGAAATTCGATTCGGGCCTGTCAACGACACTATATTTAATTTCACGCCGAGATCATGGGCGATCAATGTCGCGATCTCGAAATCTGTTCCGATCCTCTGCGATTCCTTGTTCAACATGCCATAGGGCGGGTGGGTGAAGTCGACGCCTACGGTGATGCTTCCCCGGTCTTTGATGTCCTTGAGGGCGTCCGCCTTTGCCGAATTCAGGTTCAATGCCAGCGACATTGTGAGGGCTAAGCCCAGAACTGCTTTATGAAGCTTCATTTTTCTAATCCTCGATGGATGACAGTGAACCGACATTAATTAAAATAGAGGATCAAGCTTTAAGTCGAGCAATGGATCAAGCGGCCACGGTACCGGGTTCCACCGATCACACGTCTTGCGGCGATCACAGACCGCTGCCAATGAACTGCCTCAGCTCAGGCGTTTGAGGATGGCTCAATATGTCTGCGCTGCCTGCCTCACAGACCACGCCGTTGCTCATAAAAATCAATTGCCTGGCGACCGATTTGGCGAAAGCCATTTCGTGCGTGACGAGAACCATGGTCATGCCGTCAGCAGCCAGTTTTTCAATCACGCGCAACACTTCGGCAGTCAACTCGGGATCAAGGGCCGAGGTCACTTCATCGAACAGCATCACCTTGGGCTCCATCGCCAGCGAGCGCGCGATCGCGACCCGCTGCTGCTGGCCGCCAGAAAGCTGTTGCGGATAAGCGTTAGCTTTGTCCGAGAGCCCGACCTGATCCAGCACGCGGGCAGCCAATTCGTCCGCATCGCTCTTCGACATGCGTCTGGCTTTGCGCGGCGCCAGAGTGATGTTTTGCAGGACCGTGAGATGCGGGAACAGGTTGTAACTCTGAAACACGATCCCGACATCCCGACGCAAACCGCGGAGGTCCATCGTCGGCTCATGCAGCGAGCGGCCGCACACGTATAACGCGCCCTGATTGACTTTCTCGAGGCCATTGATACAGCGTAGCGCGGTGCTCTTGCCCGACCCGGACCGGCCGATCAAGGCCACCACATCGCCTCTTCCCACTTCAAAGGATACGCCCTTCAGCACTTCCGTTGCGCCGTATTGCTTGCGAACGCCTTCAAACCTCACCATTGATTCCACCGCAGCATCCCTCCGATTTGGGGCCGAACTCAAACTTTTCTCATCGCGCGCTCGAGTCTCAGGCTAAGTCTTGATAGCGGATAGCACATCAGGAAATAAATGGCTGCCGCCAAAGTGAAGATCACAAATGGCTCGAACGTCGTGTTATTCACCACCCGTGTCGAATAAGTCAGTTCGGCCATGCCGATGACGACGGCATATGACGTATTCTTGATGAGGCCGACAACGAAGCCGACGGTAGGTGGGATCGCAATTGTCACTGCCTGTGGCAAGATCACGTAGATCATGCGCTGAACATAGGTCAATGCCAGCGACTCCGCCGCTTCTGATTGCGTCAACGGTACCGAATTAATCGAGCCCTTCCACATTTCGCCAAGATAGGCCGATGCGTTGATGACCAGCGCCGACGAAGCCGCGAGAACCGTCGAGACGTTCACGCCAAAGATGCTGATACCGAAATAGACCATGAACATGGTCACCGGAAGCGGAATGCCCTGGTTGAACTGCACATAGATGCCTGAGACCGACCTGACCCACCGACGTTTGGAAACCCGTGCCAGCGCGATGGGCAGGCCAACGATAAAGCCACCGACTGTCCCAATCACCGACAAGAGGATTGACCACCCGGTCCCTTCGAGGATGTAGCCGATCTGGCTCGCCGATAAATGAAAGAACATAAGTCCTCAACGCTGATGGTTCATGACGCGGAGCCGCGGAAATAAGATCGAGGCGCCAGCGAGCAGGAATAGGCGTAGCGCCGAAACGAGAACCAGGTAAATGACGGCAACGACCAGGTAAGCTTCGAAGCCGCGGTATGTGAAGGACTGAATGACATCGGCGACACCGGTCAACTCATCGGCCGAGATCTGCGACATGATCGAGGTCGCGAGCATCATCAGGATGAACTGGCTAACCAGGGCCGGATAAACCCGCTCCACAGCTTGCGGAAGCTCGACGTACCAGATCGTCTGCTGCTTTGTTAAAGCCAGGCAGGACGCCGCCTCCAGTTGACCTGTCGGGATAGCTTCGAATCCGGCGCGCATTATCTCGGCGGCATAGGCGCTAACATTGATCGCGAGCGCAATCACAGCGGCGGCCAACGCCGGAATCGGTAAGTGAAGCGCTGAAAGGCCGAAGAACAACCAGAACACCTGGATCACCAACGGTGTGTTGCGGATTACTTCGATATACGTCCCGACAGACCGGACCAGCCACGGGCGGCCATAGATGCGCGCCAGCGCACATAATGTTCCAGCAACAAAGCCGGGGATGATCGAGAGCACCGTCATGCGCAATGTGAGCCACGCTCCGCGCAGCAAATCGGGCCAATACTGCGAAAGGAAGCTGAAGTCGAAGTTGTAGGTCATAAAAGCAAAATCGTCGATTGGAAAACCGCGCGTCGCTAAATCTTGCTTATGAAACGAGCGAGTAGAACTGCTGTGGGAGAGATAACGGCGTCTCGCCCCGACATTTCACCTGCCCTTTCTTGATCATGTGCATTAATTCAATCCCACTCAGAATGACGCGCACACAGGAGAAATCCTTGAACCCCGGCATCGGCGGGGTGATGCGTTTGATAGCCCGACGGTCCTGCTCGACCACGTCGTTTAGGTACTCGACCTGACGGATCTGGATGGGCATTTCGCGCTCGGCATTTACCGCTTGCAACGCGGCCAGATTGGAGTCGCTTTTGTCGATGGTCACCCTCTCGGGCGCACCTTTCTGAGCGATCGACTCTTCGAAGAAGCACTGCGCTGCCACCTTGTCGCGCTTGGCTCTGAGCAGGAAATCAATGGTTTTAACCGCCTTGTCCACTGCCCGGTAGAAATACTTCCACTGGCCTTTGACTTTGATATACGTTTCGTCCATCCGCCAACTCTTGCCTACCGGCAGCTTGCGCTTACCAAACGTCTTCTCGAACAGCGGCACCAACTTGATCACCCGACGATGCACCGTCGAATGATCAACCTCAATACCGGGCTCGGCAATCATTTCTCCGAGATTACGCAAGCTCAGTGAGTACGCGACGTACCACCGCACGTACAGCAACATTACATCGAGCGGATAGTGAAGGCGTTTTAGCACCCGCGCGATGCCGCCAGCAAGCGTCTTTCGCGGCGTTAGAGTCTTCATCGGCCAGCCAAAGCATATTTGTCAGCCTCGAATACTACATTTCCCACTGTAACGCGACGAAACCTGCGGGCTCGACGCATCGCATCGTCTGGATCCACGTTGACGAACGCGTGGACATCGCCGTCACGTTCGGCTATCCGGTTCAGGCACGCAGGTATCAAGTCGGGACGCGGTTTCCCCCGTTCGATAAGCACACCAGCTTCCCACGCGCCAAGCGAGTTCGGATTAGCGCGCGTCATTGGAGATGTCCATTAAAGAAAAAGCGCAGTAATAAGGTATAAATAATGATAATAGGTCCATAGGGTTCGCAGCCTCTGCTGAGTGGCTTGCCATCGCGGGGAACGTCACCTCACGGCGGCTTCGTGGGACTGTTGATTCCCATGCGTCGATCCCAGTTTGGCTGGTGCGATGGCCGACCACTTGGATGCAATCGCCTGGAGATCTGTCTCACGCGCCCGCCGGTCTTGCCACACAACTTGCGGCGAAGTATTGTTGGCCAAAATATGCGGGTCTAATATATTTTAGAGTTAACTTTGATTCACGGGATGTATCAATGATACAACTGCGCCAGTTGCGGCAATTCGTGGCGGTTGCCGAGGAAATGCACTTCCGGCGAGCAGCCCAGCGCCTGCACATGACCCAACGGTACTGTCACATTGTTGATGGCCGAGCGAGCGAAGACGTGGAACATCAGTATTCCTGATTTATGCGGAAAGGCGATCCAGCATTGAGTTGCCGGTCACGGTTTCCCACGCTTCAAAAGCCTGCGTGCGCGCCTGCCGCTTGTCTTGTGCGTTCGCGTTGTAGCGGCAGTGCATGAACAGGTTTGCCACCTGGTCGTGGACCGACGTGAATCGCTGCAGGTGGCGCGCTGATTTGAAGCGGCGCATCACCTTCTCGCGCACCCGCGTTGGCTGGTGCGAGTTCTCCGCCCGGTTGTTCAGTCCTTTGTGCTGCCGGTGTTCCACGTTCAGCCCAAGGTCCCTGTTTGCCGCGGCGTCACTCTTGAGCTTGTCGGTGATCAACACACGGGGAGCGCGACCATGCTTCCTGAGCAGCTTGTGCATGAGCCGGCTGGCCGCGTGCCTGTCGCGGCGGCTGTGCACCAGTACGTTGAGCGCCGCACCGCACCGTACTGGTCTACCGCGCGCCACAGCCAGTGCTTCTTGCCGTTGCTCGTCACGACCACCTCATCGAGGTGCCACTTATCGCCTCGGGCCAGCGCGGTAGAGCGGATGCGCCGGGCGATACCCAGGCCGAACTTCACCGACCAGCGGCGCACCGTTTCGTAGGTAAGGTCAATGCCGCGAGCTGCCAGCAACTCCTCAACCATACGCAGGCTCAACGGAAAACGGTAGTACAGCCATACCGCATAACTGATCACGTCGGGCGGAAATCGGTAGCCGGCATAGGAGATAGCATCGTTGGCAGGTGCGCTGTGTTGGAGAGCAGTTCGTTTCATACCCACAATTGTCGCTGCATTTCCGGCAACATCCCAGCAACGTGACAGCGCCCTGTGCGGCCACCTGGGCGCCGACAATTAGTGTGCTGAGTAAGGCCGGCTATCGCGTGATTGCGATCGACCAGATCGGCTTTTGCAAATCGAGCAAGCCCGAGAATTATCAGTTCACGTTCCAGCAACTGGCGCGCAATACCCGTGACCTGTTGCAATCGCTCGATATTCAGCAGGCCACGATGATTGGCCACTCGACCGGAGGAATGCTCGCGATTCGCTACGCGCTAACCTATCCTCGGCAAACAGAACAACTTGTGCTGGTCGATCCGATTGGACTGGAAGACTGGCGGGCGAAAGGCGTGCCGCCGGTCTCCGTCGATCAATGGTATGAGCGTGAGTTGCACACGTCGGCGGATCGCATCCGGAATTGCGAAAGGAACACTTATTTCGCGGGCCAATGGAGAGCCGATTATGAACCGTCGGTTCAAATGCTCGCGGGTATGTATCGCGGACCGCAAAGAGATCTGGTGGCGTGGAACTCGGCGCTGCTGTACGACATGATCCTGACGCAACCTGTCTATTACGAACTGCCGCAAATCAAGACGCCGACGCTGTTGATGATTGGAGACAAGGACACGACTGCGATCGGTAAAGAGTTTGCACCGACCGGGATTCGCCCCTCTCTCGGCAATTATCCACAACTTGCACATCAGGCCGCCGCTGTGATTCCACACGTCAAGCTCGTCGAGTTTCCGAGCGCAGGACATGCGCCACAGATGCAGGAGCCGGACGCATTTCATGCGGCTTTGCTTCGCGGAATGACCGATCTGGGCGCGACAGATTAATCCAAAGGTTGCGTAGGGAATCGTATGCGATGACACCCATTAGCGGGCCCGTGTCAAGCGAGTAAACAACACCCACGACTGCAGCAGCCGGGTTCCCGTTCCATGCCTGATTGCAGTGGCTGAGCGCGCCCGTTTCTTCATTTCGTGGCTGCGACGGATCGCGCCAGACACCCATCAGGATCAAGCGATTGGCGTACTGCGGTTGCCTATCGCCCTGGTGGCTTCGCCGGTTCTGTCGCAATAAGGCGGTCCGCTATGATGTTCGGACCAACATGAACGACGGAAAGCTTGATGAAAACGTTGAATCCGGCGGTGGGCCGCGTGCTCAAACGCCTGCATTACCCGCTCGACGTGATCCTGATGTGCGTACGCTGGTATGTCGCCTATCCGTTGAGCCTGCGTCACATTGAAGAAATGGTCGCCGAGCGTGGGATCTGCGTTGATCATTCAACCGTCCACCGCTGGGCGCTCAAGCTGTTGCCGGTACTGGAGAAAGCGTTTCGTTGCCGCAAGCGGTCCGTCGGGAAGAGCTGGCGAATGGACGAGACGTACATCCGTGTAAAGGGCGACTGGAAATATCTCTACCGGGCCGTCGACAAGGACGGCAACACCATCGACTTCCTGCTACGCGCGCATCGGGACAAGACTGCAGCCCGGCGTTACTTTGAGAAATCGATCGCTCAGAATGGCGTCCCCGAGACGGTGACCATCGACAAAAGCGGTTCCAATCTCGCCGCACTCGAAGCGATCAATGCCGATCGTGAAGCGCCCATCAAGATCCGCCAGTCCAAATATCTCAACAACCTGGTCGAGCAGGACCATCGGGCGATCAAGCGACGAACGCGGCCCATGCTGGGGTTCAAGACTTTTCGCTGTGCCCGGATCCTTCTGGCCGGCATTGAGATTATGCACATGATCGCGAAAGGACAGATGAAGTGTGCTCGCGGAACCCATCCGTCCGCCGCTGATCAATTCTACGACCTCGCAATATAAGCGGTACTTCGCATATCGATCTCGCTTGCCCCTCGATCCTTACCGCGACAAAGCCTTATGGAGGAGCTCCTTGCCGAAGTCGCCTTTCAATAACGTGGTTGCTTCTTCTAGGTTCATGGTGATTTGATGATCGTGCGGAGCCGTAAGAAAAAAATCCTATACGGAGATTACCGTAGTTTTTCCTGTAAAAAGCACCGATGCGAGCGGAAATGGCATGAACAGCGCAAGCGTCGGTTGCCTGGAGGTTGTCGGTTGCCATCACCGAGGTCGGATGCTTGCCGAATGACCGCTGGCGAGAATCATGATAGTCCGTTTAGGGTCGCAGGACGAAACCGCTCGCGCGGTAATGGGGCTCCGATTGAGCTGCTGGACAATTTTCCGCATTTCGCCCTCCCTGGTAAGCTCTTCAAGGAAGTCGACCTTGGCATCCTGAGCCGCCAGACCTCTGTCTGCTGAGGCTTTCCAAGTCGACTAAAGATAGAGTCACTTTGGATGGAGAGCTTACGTTGTACAAATCTGTACTGTACAACGTATCCGAAGATGCAAGCTCACCACCATGCAAGGTTCTGCCTGCGAGCAAATCACGCTCAAAAGCCGAGCCAGTATTGAAGGTTTTCCATCCTTACAAGCCAGCCAATGAGGGGTGGACGAGCAACGCTGTAGAATGACTGCTCGATGGCCACAATGCTCAGTCATGTTGCTAGCGCACCGCGATTCTCAGCCCAAGACTAGTATCGGAGCGTACGCTGCGGGTCGCCGGTCCTTTTCCATAATCCCTCTCATCCTCGAACCTCGCGTGGCACCGATCAGTCGTTTATTCGGCCCCACCTCACGCTAGTGTGGCGGCCTTCATACGTCCGTGGCATGGACAAACCAGCCCCCGTGCACTAAAACGAATACACACGGAGCGACGTGTATTCGGAACCGGCATTTCGCACGAACATTCAAGCAAGGGCTCACATGCGCTATCCCTTCGCGTCAAAGCTGATAGAGCACATCGGACCGTCAATGGGAATCGCTGTCGAACTGGAGCCGGAGTTCGAGTTTGCCGGAGAATTGATTTTCCCCAATGGGAAACGTCATCTGTTTAGGAACACGAACTTAAACGTGAATCCGGCTGGATCGACGGAAATTGCCAAAGATAAGGGGTATACAAGTTTCTTTTTGAGGAAGAAGGGGTTTTTCGTACCCGAAAGCCGCGCATTCTTCTCTGACAAACTAAACGCCAACCTGCTCCCTCACCAACGAAGGGGAACTGAAGCCGCCATCGCTTACGCGGAGTCGCTGGGGTTACCCGTTTTCATCAAACCCAATAACCTTAGCCAGGGCGAGCTTGTAACAAAAGTTTATAATGCCGGAGAGATTTTTGAAACTGCAAAAAATATATTTAATCGTACGGATGTACTCTTGGTAGAGCGGGAGTGCGTCGGCAAAGATTATCGGATTGTAGTTCTCGGCGACTCGATAATTTCCGCATATGAGCGCATTCCTCTTGCAATAACCGGTGACGGGATGCGAACGGTAGGCGACCTGATCGAAGGAGCGCAGGCAGAACTGCAGAACCAGGGGCGACCAAACTCCGAGATTAATCCTTGCGATTCCAGAATTGATTTAAAGCTCGTTCGGCTTGGTTTGAGCCGTGCTTCCGTCTTGCCAAAGGGGCAGCGTACTTTTCTGTTGGATAACGCGAACTTATCGACGGGTGGAACTTCAATTGATGTTACTGATGCCATGGACTCTACTTTCGCGGAGTTGGCTATTGCAGCGACAAAGGCGCTTGGGCTCCGATTATCGGGCGTTGACATCATATGCGCAGATCTAAAAATAGACGCCAAAACGCAAGTGTGGAACATCATCGAATTGAACTCTGCGCCCGGTTTGGATAATTATGCTTCAAGTGGTGGCGTGCAAGCGAACCGGGTGGATCAACTATATCGAGAAATTCTAGTCTATCTTTCCGAACACGGCGGGTAACGGTGGCCAGTTGAAATTATATTCCTGATGCATCGGCATCGGACGGAATTGCCTTCAATCAAACCAGGGGACGATGCTCGACTGCATACCACTGTACGCTTTCGCAGTAGCAGCCTGTCCAGGTGACTTTCATCTTAAAGAGTGCGCCAAATTATCAGATGCAAAGGTCACCTTTTTTTAAATTCAACTACTTAATCAAATTAACCACTCTTATTACCCACTCAATAAACCGAGCCTATGCACTAGCTGATCCCTGGGGATTAAATGCAAACAACCAATAATTGGGCTAAAAATACAAATGGCACCGTGACAAGTCTTATCAACCGTCCGAAGAACGCAGACGCCGCGCTCCCGTTGGACGGAGATACGCACCCTCCATGCGACAGAGAAGGCCATATGGTGCTAATTTGAGCTACTATGAACTGTCAAATGCGGAGCGGACGCTCCGGTCGCGACTTGCAGATCAATGATCCGACGAACGGAGCCGATCATGATAGTTTCGCGTATTTCCCGGCTTCCGGCTTGCCTCGGATTAGTTGCGGCGGCTCTCTTCAGCGGCTGTTCCGCATTGGCCCAAACTGTTTTGCCAATGCCGCCAACGCTAAAGATTTCAGTGGCGCAGGGAGCAACCTGGAAAGTCTACACGGTATATTGGTCGGCGAATATGACAGTCCTCAACGCGCTCGAGCAGGCGCTTCCGACCGTTCCCGCCAGTGGCGCCTTTTCACTGAAGTATTTCCCGCAATACTCCGGCTATCAGATTTCAGCCGTGGGCGGTGTTCCCGCGCCCGGCACGTCAGGGTATTGGACGACATGTCTTCAGCCCGCGGCTGCAGGTAGCACTGTAATAATGCTTCCGCTAGCCCTGGACAGAATCTTGGTGGGAGTTAACGACATCGTGGGGTTAATCTACAACGGTCCATGTCCGACTTCGCTGCCGGCGCGTTGACTAGCCGGCCGCAGGGGCAATGGCAGCGCCGTCACATATGTTTGTTCCGCGCCGACATAGGATTGGCGAATGATCAAGTCCGTCATAGTCAGAATGATCTGGTCGGTTGGCCTGTCTAATTTCGCTATCAAAAACTGAAGGGGTCTGCAATGACGAAGCCAACGGTCAATCAATTCGTCGATTGGAGTTCTGAGTTCCACAATCCGCCGTGGCAGGCCAACGATGCCGTGCCGATCAACCCCGGTGTGACCACAGCATTTGACCTGCTCACTGCCTCTGGTGTGGCCCCGTCACTCAACCCCCAATGGGAAGGCTCGGGAGCAGGGTTATATGTGACTGGTTTGGGAGGCGTGATGGCCAACCAGGACGGTAACGGGTATTGGTGGGTGTATCTCGTCAATGGCAAGATGCCCGACGTTTCCTGCGGTATTGATGTCTTGGCGTCCGGCGATAGCGTGGCGTGGGACTACAAACACGTTTCCAGCGGCCTGAAGCAGGCCGCCCATCCACCGCTCGCATGAGTCCTTACATGCCGTATTAATAACCTTGTCGACAAAGCTCTCCATCGCGTTGGAGATGGCTTCCTGAGCTGCTTGGCTCACTACCACCGCCGAGCGGCCGCCGCGCTTTCCCGACAGGGCGATGATGCAGGCGGCGATCTGAAGGTGCTAACGCTGCTGTGTTTGAGGCAGTGGATGAACCCCTTGATCGACGGGTGGCTGATCCATCCGTTGATTGTATCGACTTATCGCTTTGGCCGAGTCGGCAATCATCCGTTTTCTGTAATGGAGTTAGTGGCAGGGACCTCGGGCAAGAGCTGGCTCGATCTAAATCCGACTGTGGAGCAACGGACGGATGTATGGCGACTTTATTCAACAGCACTTCGCTTCATCACAGCCTTGGTGAAATTCATGGCGACCCTCATCTAGGCGATGTATTGGTTTTTCCAAATGCACACCGGGTGCATGCCGACAGAGGGCTGGTAAAAGAAGGGCTCGTAAGCATCAAAGTGGCCGACGCTGGCACAAGTGAATTCTGGTCGTCATACGACGCTATCCTACGACGAGAAGGAGCACTTATCCGCGAAACTGCCGGCGGCCTTTTCGCCGCCCAGAATTTCGACAAGCTTTGGTGGCATCCGCGGGGATTGCCTCACAATGTGACCTTGCAAGTGCTCGATGCATGCTGTTCGTACATTTCGTGGGTGCACGGTTTTGTGGATTATGATCGTGCGGCAGATAATGCGAATTTTTTTGGTAAATCTTATTCTTGAAACACCTCTTTTTGAGCTCGACGAAATAGTTTCGCAAACCAAGCAAACGTCGTTCACGACAACTAGTCGATTTGCTCGCAGGTTGAATGCGAGGCTATTGCGCATCTGCGATTTCATGCGACGTCATGAGTCCCACAACTAAAGAACTTTACGCAAAGGCTCGTCAAAAATTCGTGGACGAACAACGATTAGCTGGCTCGCACGACTCATACGACCGCGCCGCGCGTTGACGTTCAAGCGCGCGCTAATCATCGCCGTCGAACGGCCACTATGGAGAAGCGCAGAGGCCGGTTCGGGTCGCGTACAACCGGCTCCGACGGTCTACAGTTGGTGGAGTCAACAACTTAAGTAGGTGTATGGTGCGTCAAGTACGGGTCGAACAGAGGTGGCCCCGGAAATCTGGACAGTCGGTTAGGTGGAATCGCTGGGTTCTGAGATAGGCATAATGCCTACAAAGGAAACCAGACGATGACGAAGAGAACCCGGCGCACGCACTCAGCGACGTTCAAGGCGAAGGTGGCACTGGCAGCGGTACGTGGCGAGCGCACACTGGCAGAATTGGCGCAGCAGTTTGAGGTTCATCCGAACCAGATCACGGAATGGAAGCGGCAGTTGCAAGACCGAGCGGCCGATGTGTTCGGCGCGGCGGGCGCGCCCGTCAATGAGCCGCCGGTGGATCTGAAGACGCTTCACGCAAAGATCGGCCAATTGGCGCTGGAGAATGATTTTTTGTCCGGCGCGCTCGGCAAGGCAGGCCTGCTGAGCGCAAAGAAATGATTGATCGTGCCCACCCCCTGCCGGTTTCCCGGCAGGTCAAGCTGGTCGGCATTAGCCGATCCTGTGCGTACTACGCGCCGAGCCCGGTCAGTGCCGCGGATCTGGCGCTCATGCGCCGCATCGACGAGTTGCACCTGGAGCATCCGTTTGCCGGCGCGCGCATGTTGATGCGCCTGCTCAAGCGAGAGGGCATAGTGGTCGGACGCAAACACGTCGGCACCTTGATGCGCAAAATGGGCATCGAGGCGCTGTATCGCAAACCGAACTTGAGCCGCAAACATCTGGCTCACAAGATCTGGCCGTACCTGCTGCGCGATCGGAAGATCGAGCGCAGCAACCAGGTGTACGCATTGGACACGACATACGTGCCTATGGCACACGGCTTCGTCTATCTCACTGCTGTGATCGATTGGGCCAGCCGCCGTGTTTTAGCGCACCGAGTCGCGATCACGATGGAGGCTGAGCATGCGGTAGCAGCGCTCGAAGAAGCATTCGCAAAATATGGATTGCCTGAGATCGTCAATACTGATCAAGGCAGCCAATTCACCAGTACGGTCTTCACCGACGCGGTCCTCTCGCGCGGAATCGCTTTGTCGATGGATGGCAAGGGAAGCTGGCGGGACAACGTTTTTATCGAACGACTGTGGCGCAGCGTGAAGTACGAAGAGATATATTTGAAGGCTTATGAGTCCGTCGGCCAGGCACGCAAGTCCATCGCTAACTACCTGACGTGGTACAACCAGCAAAGGCCTCATTCAAGTCTGTCGGACAAGACCCCGGATGAAGCTTACTTCGCGATGCTGCCCGCGATGAAAACGGCAGCGTGACCGCCCAGCGTTCCACTTAAAAATCGAAAAAACTGTCCGAACGAACGGGGCCACCTCTTAACGCCACCTTAACTGCGCCACCGCACACATTTTCATGGAAACTTAGCGTCAGGTGCTTCTTTTGAATTCCGTTTTCCGCGAAATCTCCCAAGGTTATAGTAGTCGGATCTGCAAAAACCTGTGAAGCACCGTCTGGCCTGGCGTAGCAGTTGGTTTTCGGATAACCTGGCTCCCAGGAAGATTATCGAAGAGATAAAAATTCTGGGAGTTTTGGCCGATGAGCACACCGGATTTTTTTCGTAGCCGTCTGGACGCGATGATTGATCTGCGCCACCCACTTGCGGTGCTGGCCACGAGGATGCCGTGGGCTGCCATCGAAGCGAGGCTCGCGCCCCTGTTTGTGCGGCGCTCACGCGATGGCCGGTTAAGCGAAGCGGCGGACCTGTTTGGTGTGAGTTCTAAGGAACTGGCCGGTGGCGTTAGTGCGGCCGGACGTCCGCGCCTGCCAGTGCGGCTGATGGTCGGGCTGCTGTATTTGAAGCACACTTATAACGAGAGCGATGAATCGGTGTGCGAGCGCTGGGCGCAGGACGTGTACTTTCAGTTCTTCTGTGGTGAGGAGTACTTTCAGCCACATCTGCCATGCGACCCGACCAATCTGGTGCGTTTCCGGCAGGCGCTGGGCGAAGGCGGTGTCGAGGAGCTGCTCGCGACGACGATCACGGCGGCGGTGCAGATGAAGGCGGTGAAGCCGGCCGAATTCGAGCGCGTGATTGTTGATACGACGGTCCAGGAGAAGGCCATTGCGTATCCGACTGACGGCCGTCTGCTGGAGGTGGCGCGGGCCAGACTCGTGCAACTTGCGCAACGCGCTGGTCTTGTATTGAAGCAGACGTACGAACGTGAAGGCAAACGGCTGCGTCGCCGCGCCGGCGGCTATGCGCATGCGAAGCAGTTCAGGCGACTGCGGCGTGTACTCAAACGTCAGCGCACCGTATTGGGACGGCTACTGCGCGACATCGAACGCAAGCTCTCTGGAGCCTCAGACGAACGCAAGGCACAACTGCGCGTGTGGCTGGAGCGGGCGTGGCGTATTTGCTGCCAACGTCCAAAGGACAAAAACAAGCTTTACGCCCTGCACGCGCCCGAAGTCGAGTGCATCGGTAAAGGCAAGGCGCGCCAGCCCTACGAGTTCGGCGTCAAGGTAAGCCTTGCGATCACGGAAAAACAAGGGCTGATCGTTGGTGCGCGCACGTTCGCGGGCAACCCATACGACGGCCACACGCTGGCAGAACAACTTGAACAGAGCACCATCCTGTTGCAGGATCTGCCCGGTACGCCGCAACCGAAGACCGTGCTGGTCGATCTCGGGTATCGTGGGGTCGATAATGAGGTATCGTCAGTACAACTTATTCATCGCGGTAAACACAAGAGCCTGACGAGCACGCAGCGACGCTGGCTAAAGCGGCGGCAGGCGATCGAACCGATCATCGGCCATGTGAAGCATGATCACGGCATGCGGCGTTGCTGGCTTAAAGGGCAGGCTGGCGATGCGCTACACGCGATACTGTGTGCTGCGGGGTACAACCTGCGATGGTTGCTGCGCGCAATCGTTCGTCTGCGCCTGGCGCCCGCATTTTTTATCCTCACGACGCTGCAGTGGCTCGTCACTGTCACGCTCACGCCAGCACCGGCTTGCTGGAACCGTCTGCAAAGGCACTGATCCCCTTCGTTGACATCCAGGCGTTCCACTGCCTCGCCGCGCAGACGGAGACTGTGGCCTCTTTGGCCCCATGGAGACGCGCTGATGCGCAAACTGAATTTTTCAGGACCGACTATAGTAAGGCATTCGTTTGAATTTTCTGACTGGTCAAACAGACTTCGGCGGAGATAGTCGAGCGCGTTCATCTCATACGCCAATGCATCTGCAAGATCGGCGGACTTTCCCAAAAAAATTCGCGTCATTAATTTCTCTCGATGATTTTATTAAACATGGTCAGACTTTCGAATTCTAGCAACGAATGTCCTCTTTCGAGAATCGCGAAGGACCGCTGCGGGTCCAGGTTGTGTAAAAACGCGAACCGATGTGGCTCGACGAGTTCGTACCTTCGATCACGGCCATTGGCGGCTGTTTTAGCCCGCTGTATGGTTGGAGGACGTGCGGGCTGGTCAGAATGCGAAGATTCATCGACGAGTTCCAGAAGCGCTCCGGTTCGCCGCGGTGCAGCCGGTTTGATGTAAGGCCTCTCTTCAGGCCCTCATCTTTTGCATTAACGCCGCAGTGCCTAAGATCGCCATGACACGCTTGAGGTTGTATGCGAGCACATGCAGACTCATCTCGGTGCTGACATGCTCGCGTGTCTTCATCAGGAAGTGCGTAGCGCCCATCCAGAACTTGAGCGTGCCAAACGGATGCTCCACGGTCTGACGGCGTATGCGCATCATTTCCGGCTTCTGATGGAGTCGCTGCTGCATTGCTTCGACTACGCCCTCATGCTCCCAGCGCTTTATCCGGCGGGCCTGCTTCCCGGATGTGCATTGCTTTCTGATTGCGCAGGTGGCACAAGCCGAACTCGAGTAGCAATGCAGCGTCATACCGTGCTCGATGTTTGTGAAACGCCAGGTAAGCCGCTGTTGCGCTGGGCAACGGTACTCATCATCTTCGGCAACGTAGACAAAGTCCTGCTTGCCGAAGTACCCATCTGCTTTACTGCCCGACGTCAGTGGTTTGGGAACGAATGCCGTAATACCCGCCTCATCGCATTGCAGGATTTCCTCGCCCTTGAAGTAACCCCGGTCAGCAACAACGGTCAGATTTTCGATGCCGGTAGCCACTCGCGCCTGCCCGGCCATGTTCGTCAGCTGGTTACAATCATTGCCAACATTGGTGACCTCGTGTGCCACGATCAGATGCGACGTGGCATCAACGGCCGTCTGAACGTTGTAGCCAACCATCCCTGTTCCCCGACCGCTGGTGGCCATGGAACGCGCGTCCGGATCAGTCAGCGAGACCTGTCCATCGGGTGAGTCGCGCAGTCGCTGCTCCATTGCCTTGAGGTCTTGCATCTGCTGCCTGAGCTTCTTGATCTTGTCGCTGATGCGGCTCGTCTTCGCCTCGGCGACATCGGATTGCGTCCGGTCCGAGGTCTCCATCGCCGCAAGGTAACGCGCGATGCTCTCATCAATCTGCTGCATGCGTGCCCGGACCTTACCACTCGTGAAGTTGCGATCACGATTGTTGACGGCTTTGAACTTGCTGCCGTCAATGGCCACAATCGACTTTGAGAACAGGTCCAGGTTACGGCACAACACGATGAATTGCCGGCATACATTGCGGATCGCTTTGCCGTTGTCACGGCGAAAGTCGGCAATGGTCTTGAAATCCGGTGAAAGGCGGCCCGTGAGCCACATGAGCTCAATATTGCGTTGAGTCTCGCGCTCCAGACGCCGACTTGACTGAATGCGATTGAGATAGCCGTAGATATATATCTTAAGCAGAACGGATGGATGATAAGAAGGCCGTCCTGTTGCAGCTGGCGCAGTTCCGTCAAAGCCGAGATCACGCAGATCAAGTTCGTCGACGAAGACATCCACTACACGGACCGGGTTGTCGTCGGCGACAAAGTCGTCGAGATACTCGGGTAGCAAGACGGCTTGTCTTCGGTCTTCGCCTTCGACGAATCGCTTCATGTGCCCACCCGCCCTGAATGCGTTGCTTCAGTTTAGGCGATCAGCACGTTTTCACACAACCTCGGTCGCGTGCTGCCGATCGCCGTCAGGCAGTGACCGGCCCAGATTGTGTCAAAACGCCTTTTTTGGAGCGCTAAAATTTGCCATCCGAAGCGATGGGATGAGCAAGATGAAGCGGTTTGTTCAAGGCGACAATCGTACGCAAAGCTTTCTCGGCTCTGGTGCAAATAGCGCGGGGGCGACTCGGTCAAGGTGTCGGTCTGAACGAATTGAGAGCCGCCGATGAGCAAGTTGAAGAGTCTGGAGGAATTGTTCGCGGGCCGTCATTTTGACCGCGATGTGATCATTCTGTGTGTTCGCTGGTACCTGCGCTACAAACTCAGCCTGCGCGATCTGGTCGAAATGATGGCGGAACGGGGTCTGTCGCTGGCGCACACGACGATCCTGCGCTGGGTGCGTCGCTTTGCGCCGGAATTCGTCAAACGGTGGAACCGCTTTTGCAGGCCCACCGGCCAGTCGTGGCGTGTCGACGAGATTTACCTCAAGCTGCGCGGCAAGTGGGTCTATCTTTATCGGGCGGTGGATCGGGCAGGTCAGACGGTCGACTTCATGCTCAGCGCCAGGCGTGACGTGAAGGCGGCAAAAGCGTTTTTCAGGAAGGCAATCAAACATCAAGGCCAGCCGCCGAAGACCACCACGCTTGATGGCTACGCCGCCTCGCACCGCGCCGTGCGCGAGATGAAGGCCGATGGCTTGCTGCCGGAGGACACGAAGGTCCGATCCTCGAAATATCTCAATAATCTGGTCGAGCAGGACCACCGCAACATCAAGTCCCGGACGAAAGTCATGCTCGGCTTCCAACGTTTCCGGAACGCAGCGATCACTCTCTCAGGTATTGAACTGGTACATCGAATTCGCAAGGGCCAATTTAGCCTCGCGAAACTCCGCCTCAAAGATACCGCTGCGCCCGCTGTCTGGATGGCCGTCCTGTCTGCCTGATCAGGTATCCTTTATATAACAAAATATCTCGTCCATATCGACTATTTGCACCAGAGCCACTGATCCCGGAGCGACGAGATGGCCCCGGTTTTGACAGCGCTTTGACACCTGAAAGACGCATCATCGAACGGTTTGCTTGCGCTCATCTTCTCAACACGTACCTGCCATCCTTCATGGATGACTTTTCCCCGGTCGCTCACCACCACGCCTTTTGAACGCAGCAGCACCGGGCGGTTTGAAGCCTGCCCCTGCAGGCCGACTCCGGGAGGCCCGCTCTCATCTTCAGTACAGCACCACAAGCTTTCGCCTGTGTTCGTGACGCACTCTCATCCAGATGCCATATGCTGCCCGGCCTGGGCCTCGCCGCTTTGGCGCACCGGGCGAATTCACCGCCGAATTTGTCGCACCAGCAACGGATCGTTTCGTAAGTGACCGCTCACCACGCTCGAGCAACAACTCCTCGACGTCGCGCAGGCTAAGGCTGAACCGGAAATACCACCGAACCGCGCAACTGATGACGGCGGCAGGGAAGCGGTGACCGTGATAAAGCGATTTCGTTTTCTTCATCACTTCATTCTACCGCCGCCTCCCCATCAACCTGCCAGTGCCTGATCGTGAAGTGCCCATCAAGATCCGCCAGTCGAAATATCTGAACAACCTCGTCGAGCAGGACCATCGGGCGATCAAGCGGCGCACCCGGCCCATGCTGGGCTTCAAGAATTTTCGCTGTGCCCGGATCCTTCTGGCCGGCATTGAGCTTATGTTAGCGGCGGTGCAAACCCGGCACTAAACGGCGGCGCAAGGTTGAGTAAAAGCGTCAACAACAGGGGGCGGTTATGGCCCGCTGTTGTTGTGCGATGGTCATCAGAATGGATCGTCGATCTCGTTCGTCCCTCGATCCTTACCGCGACAAAACCCCTTCAGGTGCACGACCCCGTCCGGTTCGCCGCGCGGGGGTTTTGGTCGTGCATCGATGCAGGTACTTCGCTCACCGCCGCTATAAGGCCGCGGCCTTGCCGGCATAAGCGAACTCATTGACCGGGTACAACACGAGGCATGCCTGTGGCTATCGGTGGATTCGTCGGGCGTTATCCCGTCGATTGCCGTCGCTGATCTCCGCACAGTGAGGCACTTCAGACGTATGCGTCACCCGGCTTGTCACCAAGCGCGATCTCGCCGCTTTCGGCAAGATCGCGCGCGACCAGCAAAACCTTGCGCTGTTGTGCTTCGACTTCCGAGAGGCGCACTGGGCCGAGCACCTCCATATCTTCGGCAAACAGTTCAGCCGCGCGCTGCGACATGTTCGTCATGAATTTCTGACGCAGCTCGGGCGGCCCAACCTTCAGTGCAATAACCAGTGTCTGCGAGTCGACTTCCCTGAGCAGGAGCCGGATCGCCCGATCGTCAAGTACGACCAGCTTCTCGAAGGTGAACATCTCTTCGATGATCCTTTGCGCGAGATCAACGTCGTAGCTGCGTACGTTCCCGATCACCGATTCTTCATGCTGGCTCGACAGGTAGTTGAGGATTTCCGCGGCCGCGCGAACGCCTCCAACCGCCTTGCGTTTCACGTTCTCGGTGCCTGACAGCAACTCTGTCATCACCTCATCGAGTTCGCGCAATGCGGCCGGCTGGATGCCATCGAGCGTGGCGATACGCAGCAGCACGTCGTTGCGTGTGCGTTCGGTGAAGCATTCGAGCACGCTGGAAGCGTGGTCCGGATCCTGGTGCACCAGGACTGTCGCGATGATCTGCGGGTGTTCGTTTTTGATCAGTTCGGCGACGGCTGGCGCATCCAGCCACTTCAGGCCTTCGATGCCTCCAACGTCGTCACCCTGAAGAATGCGGTCGATGACGTTGCCAGCCTTGTCTTCGCCGAGCGCCCGGGTTAGCACCGACCGGATGTAATCCTTCGAGTCCAGCGACAGCGTCGTTTGCGTTTCTGCTTCCTTGATGAAGTCCTGCAGCACATCGTCGACGGCACCGCGTGTGACGTTTTTCAGCGCGGCCATTGCGCCAGTGATCTTCTGCACCTCACGTGGGGCGAGGTGTCGGAAGGCTTCAGCCGCTTCGTTTTCACCTAGCGACATCAGCAGCAACGCGGCCTTGTTGATTCCTTCGGCGTTCACTGAGCGCTCCATGACTTACCAACAGCGACTGCAACGATCTTCCGATCTCTCTTTGCCAGCAATCGTGCGTGGTTCAGTTTTTGTTCGAACGCTGGGAGCAATGCTCCATCCTTCAGTCGTCTGCGTCCCGGAGACGTCAAACGACGACGGACCCAAGGCCGGCCACGACGTGGCGGAACTACGTAGCGGACACGTTGTGCCTGCCGGTCCGCCTTTGGACCGGGATAGTACGCCAACGTGAACGTTGCGGGATCCATGTGTCGGCATCTCGCCCGCGGGGTGCGGTCAGGTTGACCCACTCGTAAGCGTCGTGCCCTAGCCTGCCCACTTCGCGCCATACGGCGAAGGGGATCTCTCGACGGGCCGCATGGCGATCGACGAGGCCCTGGCATGCTGCGGTCATCTGTCGAAGCAGCACAATCGCACGCGTTTCAGGGCCTTCCCCGTGCTGGTCGAGCGCCGTCTTCGCCTCCTGAGCCCGTTGAACCATAGCCCGCCATTGAGAGCCCCGGATTTCCTGAGCGTAAGTGCCGCGCTGCGCGAGCGCGCTCGAAACAATGTAGAGGTTTTTGAGCGCACTGATGACCTCGAATGGCGGCACGACGCAACCTTCTCTGCAGTCCGGTCGCGCGTGCGTCATCAGCATGCCCTCGACAGGTCCGCCAGCGGTGCGATCGCAGAACCCGTTCCAGAGGAAGTCATGTCCTCCGCTGAGGAACGGGCGCAATGGAAGACGTTAGCCAGACGGGGTAGGTCCGGCCTGGGTAGTGGTGTATGGAAGGTGCCGGTCAAGGTGGCGCACATGGGGCGTGACAAGTGTGGTGTGTTAGGGATTCGCCGAACTGCTCGGGTCGTTTTCTGCTTTTCGCACGGATATGTTTAACCGATAAGGAAAGCAATAGCCGGACTACTTTAGTCTTTGCGGCCGAAACACGCCTGAGCGGCTTCGGCGGGCAACAGGCCGGCGTCGAAATAGCCAGGAAGACGCTTTATGGTCGCGGGGTCGGGATAATACGGCGGGCAGATAAATTCCGCTTCGACGCTTCCCTGTACCAGGCACGCGTCCACTGGTCCAGGCCCTGTTCGTATATCAGCGACACGTATTTCGACTCGTTAAACATGGTGATTTCCGAAAGCTCAATAGACGCGTTCGCCAGACATGATCGCCCGGACACTGCGTGTGGGTAACCAGCCAACGCGACCGCGCCAGTCACTGCGGTACCGGGACACTACATTCCGCGACCGGGGTGCTGAGCAGGTCGAGCAGCGCAGATAGTCGATTCCGGTCCTGGGCCGACAGCCCGGGGCGTACCAGCAGGCACTCAATCTGCGATATCCAGTAGTCGCGACGGAGAAGTTGCGGGCGACGAACCAGCGCGTTCAACGCCTTCTCCATTTGTTCAATGTCGGTCTTTACCATATTCACGTTTGTCTCCCTCCGGCGATCCTCTGAAAACCTGGAATGTCACATCGGCTGTCGCTGTTGCGAAGCCGACACCCGCTCGAATGCCAGACCGCTGCCTCCGTCACCTGTGCAACCTTGACAGCGGTCAGCACAGACTGCGACCCGACACGCGTTACCAGTAATTGAGCCATATCGCCACGAGGACGTAGGCGAGGACAACGAGCCAACTCAGGATGAGACTACGGGAAGTGAACATGCTAATGCGTGTGCTCATTTCGTCCCTTCAGACCGGCTCTGCAGCAGTCCACCGTGTCCAGCCGCCTTGCCCATCCACATCGGCGACGCGCAAGGCGCGGGAGCCGTCGGTGAACGTCAGACATTCAACGCGAAGACGCCGGTCTGCGTTAGTGTCATCTGCGTGGACTCGCCGCCTTCATGCCTGAAATGCAGCTTGCCTTCCCGCAGAAGCTCCAGCGACGGCTGGCCTGCCGGGCACGGTCGTTTGCGGTCCCACCGGTTCAGGAGCGTCGCGGCAATTTCTGCGTCGAACATGTTGAACTTTCCTCAGCGGGCTGACATTCCTGTCAGCCCAAAGCCAGTATTAGTGCGCTTCTTGCGCCGCCTTAAAAACTGCCGTCACGCCTGGATACGGGACGCACTCTTCGCCCGGTGCACGTGACGCAGCAACCATGCGTCGAAGCCCCCTATGGCAGCCAGACTGACAAGTCTCGGGAGCAACGCCAGTCACAGCTTTCGGGCAAACGTTTGCTTTTGCATGTCCGACCGTAGCCACGGTATGGATTGATTTGACATGTATTACGGCGTCCGTTCCCGCTATTTTAACTGGCGTAAACCCTTAATTCGCCAACTG
The DNA here is from genome assembly GCF_046025895.1 of Paraburkholderia sp. RL17-337-BIB-A. Classification (NCBI taxonomy): domain Bacteria; kingdom Pseudomonadati; phylum Pseudomonadota; class Betaproteobacteria; order Burkholderiales; family Burkholderiaceae; genus Paraburkholderia; species Paraburkholderia sp. RL17-337-BIB-A. Next base: position 1,092,600 of record NZ_JARESY010000003.1, read on the forward strand.
CCTGCTTGGGCGCGTGGCAGTGCAATAATGTGCGCTGCACAGGTTCGGGCATGGCCCTCGAATTGTCCAGAATCCTTTGGCCGACATGACCTGTCGGCTTTTTTTCGGGCGCGACGCGAACGAATGCGCCAAAAGGAACGTTGACCACCAGCGATAAATCGACGCATCAGGGTGCTGGGGACAAGGCCCCGCCATGCGTGTGACCTCTCACAAGCTGCCACATCCAGTTGCCTGCGACAGGCCGGGGATGCACGTCATGTTCTCAAGACATCGTCCTCGAGAGCCGATATCCACTTGTCAGGTGGCGTGTACCGAATGGCGTCGGACGTAGTTATCGTGTCCTTGAGCGCGTGCGGCAATTTTGCGGTCCCGTTACTGCCATCAGTAGTCAAACTGCCCGCTGAGGTCACCGGCGGCCATAGCACGCGAGACCTTCGCTGCCCGGTCGAACGGACAGGTTGATGGCACGAATGATTCCGATGACCGCCGTGGAGTTGGATACAACGCACTCGATAGGTTTTCATGTCAAAGAATGCACGAAAAAAGTCCCCGCACCGTTCCGGCAGGACCCCACTCACCAAAACGATGCTTCTACCGCCGACGCCAGAGAGGGTACGTGAGGTTTCGTTGCGCAATCACCTTGCACTGGCGGCGTGGCGCAGTGGGGCCGGAAACAGGGCACTCCTCCACGAATTGTTCGTCGCGCTCTACCTGAGCTATTTCCTTGGTGAGGCGGGGTTCGGGGACGAGACCCGCGGGTTCTACCAGGGCGCGCAGGAGGCGCTGGATCGCTGTATCGCGCGTGCCGCGATCGAGAACGACTGGGGCATCGAGCCAGAAGATAGCGTGGTACTTGAGCAACTGTTGCGCCTGTACGATCAGCAACTTGCAGCCGCCCCGAGGTATGTAGCAGACGGTGCGCGGAAGCGGCTTTTACGTTTTGCGGATAGCGACGAATCGTTGCCGTGGTAACGCCGCGCCTTGTTCGGCCGTCCATCCAATCTGGATCAGTAGCAGCCAGCGATGATCGTCGCTGATCAGCCATGAAGCGACATTGGTTTCCTGCCTTCCAACAGCCGCTCTACGTGCCGACGCGGCCGTTCACGGTCAAGACATTCCGCTTTAAGTAGTCGGTCTTGCAGAATGGCGAGAAGCCAGGCGGGGTAAGGGAATGGGTGCGAACCCGGGGTGGCGAAACTCCCAGATTCAATATGGAACTGGCATATCTTCTGGGAGTTGAGAGCCGCCGATGAGTACGCCCGATTGGGATTTCGCGCCGGACCGAATTTTGAGGAGATCAACAATGGCTGGATCGAGTCCCGACGGGTCGCCCGCGCTACCAGTAGGTAACGAAGAACCATATCAACACGAGGACGCCGGCCAGCACGAAGAGCCAACCCAGAACGAGCCCATCAACGTCATACCCACCAGTGTCAATCTCGCGGACGTGCTTGCCGACGAGCTGGACGAGTTGCGCGCGGTTCATCCTGACAGGCAGATTGAGCTGCACGTGAGTGGCAATTCACAGGGGGTCTGGGACGGCCACCGCCTGCAGCAATTGATCGGAAATCTTGTACTCAATGCCATTAAGTACGGGGCACAAGACACTCCAGTGCACGTGACAGTGACTGGCGACGTAGCACTTGTTCGTATCGACGTCAGCAACCGCGGACCTGCGATCGATCGCGCCACGCTGGCGCGCATTTTTGATCCCTTGATGCGGGGTCCGGACCATCAGAGCAAAGACGACAGGGCGGATGGCCTCGGACTGGGACTCTATATTGCAAGCGAAATCGCCAAGGCCCACCACGGTGCGATCGAAGCGCGGTCCGGCGAGACAGAGACCTCCTTTTCCGTGTCACTCCCACGTGCGGACGACGCGGGGCGAGGGGCTGGATAATTGACCCGATGGAAAGGCAATATCGACCTGAATCACTTGGGGAGCGTCTTGAACGCTACCGTACAGACGTTCCCTCTGTGCCGTGAGACGCTGACGTTTCCTACGTGCATCCGGCAATCGCGAGTCGCCCGAGCGGGTTTGCGGACCCGTTGCAGTTGGCAGAGCCCGCCCGGTCCTTGTTAGGAGCGGGCGCCAAACACCACTGGATTTCTCGGGCTGACCGCGATCCGGAAGTCAAAAGAGGAAGCATCATGTCGGCGCAGAGAATCTCCTACCGGCGGTATCTGGATATTTCCTGTAAGCGTCGCTCAGCCGTGAGCGATCGAGATATGAACCGCCCTCGCCGGCGAGCCGCCATCGCTTTTTCACACAACGTTCCGCTGACCCACGGCCATTTCGACCTGTCGCAGAGCAGGGTCGAAATTTTGTTGACGATTGCGCACGAGCTGTTCAATCGTTTGACCCCACTGCGACTCGCGGTTCAAACCCTCCGCACGGCATCTCCGGATCAGCCAGAGATACTCGGGGCGATTGACACGATTGACCGGGAGATTACCAGGATCGCGAGCCTTGCAGAGGATTTGATGGGCCACGTCTTTTCAGGCGAAAGGATTGCCGACGTAAACGCACCACGCCAGGGCTGACGGTCGGGGCAATGCGCAGCGACATTCTTGCCGTTAGTTCGACGCGCTCACACGGCTTCGTTACGTGATCCTGTCAAGACGACGCCTACGCATGCCGTGCGGTGCGGATCAGATGCCTGGGAGCGAAACACATGACGAACGAACATCGTGCCAAAGAGAATCACTTGCTCAGTGTTCTTCCGGACGCAGAATGGGCGCGTCTGGCAGCGCACCTGGTCCCTGTCAATATGCCCCTGGGGCAGGTTGTGTATGAGTCTGACGCAAACGTGGAGAACGTCTATTTTCCGAGGACGGCAGTTGTATCGATGCTGCACCTGATGCATGACGGAACGCCCGCAGAAATTGCGATCGTGGGTAACGAAGGACTCGTTGGGATCGCGCTTTTTATGGGTGGAGAGACGATGCCAAACAGGGCCATCGTGCAAAGCGCCGGGCAGGCATATCGCCTGGATGCCCGAATCCTGAAGGAGGAATTCGACAGAGCTGGTCCGGTGCAGCGGCTATTGCTACGCTATACCCAGGCATTGATCACGCAGATGGCCCAGACGGTCGTTTGCAACCAGCATCACTCGATGGACCAGCAAATGTGCAGATGGCTGCTGCTCAGTGTCGACCGCCTACCGCTGGACGAACAGAAAATGACGGTTGAACTGATTGCGAACATGCTTGGGATCCCAAGGGCCGGCATGACCGAAGTGGCAATGAAGCTGCAGGATGCCGGGTTGGTACGATGCAGCGGTAATCATGTTGAGGTGCTGGATCGGCCGGGACTCGAAAAGCGCGCGTGCGAATGCTATGGCGTGGTGAAACGGGAGTTCGACCGACTGTTGCCCGATATGCAGGCGATATAAAGGTTCTGGCCTGGTTCGCCTGATGTTGGCGTTACTCGCTGCGGTCTGTCGCTGGGCGCGGATCGTTCGAGCGAGTATCCAGAGTGGCCGAGCCGCAGAGCGTCGCATTTTGATCTGCGAGCGTCTCATACTAGTACAAGATCCCTCAAATAGCTTTAATAATTGTCTGGCTGCAAATAAGGTTGCAGGAGCGTGACAACCAGTTGAGCCATTTCGGCGAGCGAACCTGAGCCAGGCAGAGGTTCCCATCGCCCGCTATGGCTACGAAAGGCCGCACCATAAAGATTGCGGCCGAGTTCACTCAGGCGTGCCACAACGGTCGACTCCTGATTGTCCAGGCGCTTGATCAGCAGATGACGCCCGTAAGCCTGCGTGACCACCTGGTCGTGGCCCAACAATTCGCGCAGCTGACGCTGCAGTTCGCTTGCATGATGTTTCGCGGGTAAGGCAGGCATGACCGCTCCGGTTCAGGATGCGCCAGTTTGCAACGGGTAGCCGCGGAAAGTCCATCTGAAGGGACGTGCCGTCTGGTTGCGCTCGCGGATGAACTGCTCTGTACGCTCGCGAAGATGCGCCGTGCTGGTGTGGCTGGCGTGACGTAGCACACGGCGCGTATAGAGCCCAAACCACAGTTCGATCTGGTTCACCCAGCTCGCGTGCAAAGGGGTGAAATGGAAATGAAACCGTCCATCGTGCCGCGCATTGAATGCCTGCCACACGGCCTGGGCGCGATGCGTGTTCAGATTATCCCAGATCACATGCACCTGCTTGCCCGGATACGCGGCTGCCACACTGTCCATGAAAGTCACCAGGTCGTCTTGGGTACGCCGGTCGCGGCAGCTTCCCAGTACCCGTCCGGTATGAACATCCAGCGCGGCAATCAGCGACTGCGTACCGTGACGGATATATTCAAATTCCCGGCGGCGCAACCGTCCGGCTGCCGGGGCGCGCCCTGGATGCTTGCGCTCGATGGCCTGGATGCCGGTCTTCTCGTCAATACTCAGTACCACCGCATTCTTCGGCGCCTTGCGGTACAGCTTGCAGATCACGTTGACCTTCTCGCGAAACGCCGGATCCGGACTATGCAGCCACTGCTGCACCCGATGCGGGCGAACGTCGCCAGCCTGCAGGATGCGCTGCACATGGCTGCGACTGATTTGTTCGACGATCCCTCGCTCGACTGCACGCGTCACAATCTCATCGAGCGTCGGCGTGGCCCGACCTTGCGCTTCCTGCACTTCACACGCCAGTGCGATCAGCTGCAGCCGCGTCTCCTGCGTGATGCGCGGCGGACGACCACTGCGCTCTGCCTCCCGAATCCCCTGCGCGCCTTGCCGCGCAATGCGCTGGCGCCACTGGCTGACGGTCTGCACGGACACGCCCAGTTCCTGTGAGATCGCCGCGCTCGTGTAGCCCTCGTGAGCCATTAACGCGATGCGTGCCCGTGTCACATCGCGCTGTGCAGCCGTCGTGCGTCGGATCAGCGACTGCAGCTCCTGTCTTTCCTTTCTGGCCAGCTTCACTGGCGTTGCATGGCGTCCTCGACTCATACCGCCAGGATAAACCATGCAATCAATTATTAAAAGTAATTGCGGGATGTTGTACTAGCGTGAGATCGGACGACCGTGACCGTAGGTTGGCCGGCTGAAGTGGGTCCAGCCTGTGTGAAAACGTGCTGATCGCCTAAACTGAAGCAACGCATTCAGGGCGGGTGGGCACATGAAGCGATTCGTCGAAGGCGAAGACCGAAGACAAGCCGTCTTGCTACCCGAGTATCTCGACGACTTTGTCGCCGACGACAACCCGGTCCGTGTAGTGGATGTCTTCGTCGACGAACTTGATCTGCGTGATCTCGGCTTTGACGGAACTGCGCCAACTGCAACAGGACGGCCTTCTTATCATCCATCCGTTCTGCTTAAGATATATATCTACGGCTATCTCAATCGCATTCAGTCAAGTCGGCGTCTGGAGCGCGAGACTCAACGCAATATTGAGCTCATGTGGCTCACGGGCCGCCTTTCACCGGATTTCAAGACCATTGCCGACTTTCGCCGTGACAACGGCAAAGCGATCCGCAATGTATGCCGGCAATTCATCGTGTTGTGCCGTAACCTGGACCTGTTCTCAAAGTCGATTGTGGCCATTGACGGCAGCAAGTTCAAAGCCGTCAACAATCGTGATCGCAACTTCACGAGTGGTAAGGTCCGGGCACGCATGCAGCAGATTGATGAGAGCATCGCGCGTTACCTTGCGGCGATGGAGACCTCGGACCGGACGCAATCCGATGTCGCCGAGGCGAAGACGAGCCGCATCAGCGACAAGATCAAGAAGCTCAGGCAGCAGATGCAAGACCTCAAGGCAATGGAGCAGCGACTGCGCGACTCACCCGATGGACAGGTCTCGCTGACTGATCCGGACGCGCGTTCCATGGCCACCAGCGGTCGGGGAACAGGGATGGTTGGCTACAACGTTCAGACGGCCGTTGATGCCACGTCGCATCTGATCGTGGCACACGAGGTCACCAATGTTGGCAATGATTGTAACCAGCTGACGAACATGGCCGGGCAGGCGCGAGTGGCTACCGGCATCGAAAATCTGACCGTTGTTGCTGACCGGGGTTACTTCAAGGGCGAGGAAATCCTGCAATGCGATGAGGCGGGTATTACGGCATTCGTTCCCAAACCACTGACGTCGGGCAGTAAAGCAGATGGGTACTTCGGCAAGCAGGACTTTGTCTACGTTGCCGAAGATGATGAGTACCGTTGCCCAGCGCAACAGCGGCTTACCTGGCGTTTCACAAACATCGAGCACGGTATGACGCTGCATTGCTACTCGAGTTCGGCTTGTGCCACCTGCGCAATCAGAAAGCAATGCACATCCGGGAAGCAGGCCCGCCGGATAAAGCGCTGGGAGCATGAGGGCGTAGTCGAAGCAATGCAGCAGCGACTCCATCAGAAGCCGGAAATGATGCGCATACGCCGTCAGACCGTGGAGCATCCGTTTGGCACGCTCAAGTTCTGGATGGGCGCTACGCACTTCCTGATGAAGACACGCGAGCATGTCAGCACCGAGATGAGTCTGCATGTGCTCGCATACAACCTCAAGCGTGTCATGGCGATCTTAGGCACTGCGGCGTCAATGCAAAAGATGAGGGCCTGAAGAGAGGCCTTACATCAAACCGGCTGCACCGCGGCGAACCGGAGCGCTTCTGGAACTCGTCGATGAATCTTCGCATTCTGACCAGCCCGAAGGTCCTCCAACCATACAGCGGGCTAAAACAGCCGCCAATGGCCGTGATCGAAGGTACGAACTCGTCGAGCCACATCGGTTCGCGTTTTTACACAACCTGGGTCGCCTGCGGCCCATCGCGCAACGATAGCGCCTATCCAGATGGCTCCTCCAATGGCTTCTCGATGTACGTATGCAAGGGTGGCGTGAGCGCGCTTTTCTTGCCGACACGTTGTATCAGTTGACCGGACCTTTGCGTGGCACTGTGAAGTTCATCTCCCGTAAAGGCTCACCCTGGCGATCCGTGTCGATCAAACATGCAACTAACCGTGCGGCCCCTCTGCATCCCCGTCAACCGCAAACCCGGTCTCCAGTTGGGCAAGCAGAAGCTACACCGCTAGTTGTCCAGGCGGCCTATCTCGGCTGCGCGCGCCTGTTCTCCGTCTGTTCTGTAAAATTGAAGATAGGCAACGGGAAGGTCAGGACAGGAAGTTAAAAGTTCGCAGCTGAATGCGGGAGGTAGAAATCATGGACGTTATTGACCTTGATGCCAGCTGTCGCGGCGGACCGAGATGAAATTTCGTTTCGCCTGACCGGGCATCGCAGCGAGATCGTGTGTGCGATTACGCGAGGGGCGCTGGAAGCGCAATTCTGGTTGCCGCGAGACGCTGACCAGGTCCGGATGCTCAAGGCATTTGCGGACGGACGGCAGCGCATTATCGCGGTTGCCGAAAGAAAAGTCCGCCTTCGTCCGGGTCAACCAGTCAGGCTCACCGTCGACAATTTCCAGATCAGGCGGTAGGGCCTGACTGCCCTCGGTTACCAGTGAATACGATGTTTCTCGTCGGTCTCGCGGTGCCGGCGATCGTCATCGACGTGAAGATACAGACTGGTCGTCGTCAGTGACGCATGCCCAAGGTTATCGCACAAGAGTCGCAGATCGACCTGCTGGTCCGCCATGTGGGACCCTGCGCTGTGACGCAGCCAGTGTGCAGATGCCTGTTGCAGGCGGTCCGCGCGCTGCGCATGGTCTTCACCACGCGCACGCAGGGATTGCGCCGCACGGCGCTGTCAAGTTGACGGGCGTAGACCAGCTGTGTAGCTCAAGAGTAGTTATCCTTATTAGATAACTTTATCGGCTGCGGTAGTGACAGTCCAACCATGCCAAGCGGCGAAGCGTTCTTTGAGTACGGCGCGGTGACACGCCGCGTTCATTTGATGTCTGGGTAACGCGAAGTGCTGCCGGATTGGGCCGAAGCATGAGAGAAACGCCTGCGTGCGATGCGCATCGCGAAAGCCGCGCATCTGGCGTTCTCGCTGGCGGGTCGGCTGGTGGCTGTTCTCGGCACGGTTGTTCACGCGTGCAGCCGCTTTGACGAAAACGTGCTTCACATGAGCGAGCTCGGGAATGTCAGCCTTCGCCGCCGCATAGCTGCGCAGCTGGTCGGTAACGATCCTGCGCGGCACCGGGTTTGAACGCAGCACCCTCTGGAAGAAGCGCTTTGCCGCGGCCTTGTCGCGCCGCTTTTGCACCAGCACGTCGAGTTCAGCACCATGCTCGTCGACTGCTCGCCACAACAGATACGGCTCGCCGCGCAGGGTCACGAACATCTCGTCCAGATGCCATGTGCTGCCCGGCTTGCGCCTCGCCGCTTTGGCGCACTGGGCGAATCCAGCGCCGAACTTGTCGCACCAGCAACGGATCGTTTCGTACGTGACCACGACACCACGCTCGAGCAACAACTCCTCGATGTCACGCAAGCTCAATTGAAAGCGGAAGGCAGTATGACTTTGCGTGAGGCAAGGGCTGGCCCGCCGTGGGGAAACTGAACGCGGGTTAGCATTGCTGTCAGAGCCGCACGGGCGTGGACTGGGCCATGCCCCGGCGATTTCCTCCACGGAGGCCAGCATGCGAAACGATAGCACGGTGTACGTTGGACTGGATCTTCACAAGGACTCGATCACGGTCGCCTACGCGATCGACGCGGGCGAGATCGAGCTGCTGGGCAAGACCGGTACGACCGGGGCCGACATCGATCGCCTGTGCACACGCCTGCAATCCAAGGCGCCGCACGTGCGCGTCGTGTACGAGGCAGGTCCATGTGGTTACGGGCTGTACCGTCAGCTCTCGTCCAGAAGGGCTTCGACTGCATGGTCTGCGCACCTTCACTGATCCCGCGCAAGCCGGGCGAGCGCGTAAAGACCGACCGGCGTGATGCCATCAAGCTGGCGCGCTCGCTGCGCGCCGACGACCTGTCGGCCGTGTACGTGCCCGGCATTGAAGACGAGGCATTCCGGGATCTCGCCCGCGCGTGGGCGGCTGCCCGCGAGGATCTGCGACGTGCACGGCATCGACTGAAGTCGTTCCTGCTCGCGCATGGCGTCCGTTATACCGGTAGCGCAAACTGGGGCGAGGCGCACCGTCGCTGGCTGGGCCGCTGTTCGTTTCCCAGCGCCTGGCAGCACCTTGCCTTTGACGAACACCGGCGCACGATCGAGGACCGGCTTGCGCAGTGCGCCCGTCTCGAAACAGCCGTACGCGAAGCGGTGATCTCCTGGCGCTTCTATCCGGTAGTGCTGGCCCTGCAGGCCATGCGGGGCGTCCAGTTCGTTACCGCCGTCGGGATGATTTCAGAAGTGGGCGACCTGTCCCGCTTCGAACACCCGCGTCAGCTGATGGCCTGGCTCGGCGTAACGCCATCCGAGCATTCATCGGGAGGCAAACGCCGCCAGGGCAGCATTACCAAAACCGGCAACAGCTACGCCCGAAGACTGCTGGTCGAAGCGGCCTGGAGTTACCGCCATCCTGCCCGCGTCAGTCCGGAAATCCAGGCCCGTCTCGAAGGTCTGCCCAAGGCCATCATCGACCGCGCCTGGGACGCCCAGGTGCGGCTGTGCCGACGATTCCGCCGGCTGACCGCGCGAGGCAAGCCCATCAACATCACGGTCGTGGCTATTGCCCGCGAACTGGCGGCGTTCATCTGGGACATCAGTCGACTGGCCATGGCGCTTGCAATACCTCGCAGCAAACCGCCCGCGGCCTGTGTGTGATTTCCCGAACAACGGAAGGAGTTTCCTGAAGGCGGCGCAGCCCGGCATCCGAGCAACCCGCGATGGTATTACGCAACGGGCATCACCAACTTGCGGCGGAAGTTAGCGGCAGGCTCATGAGGCGGACCTCTGTAATGCGGTATCCAACCCGCGGATGTCAGTGTGATCCACCGTCGAGACTTACTGCTGCGCCGCCCTCAGGAAATTCATGCGTCGATGCAACCTGGAAACCAATTTCGCGATTGACACGCAAAGTCATATCAATACCAGCGAACAGCGCAACTGATGACGGCGGCAGGGAAGCGGTGACCGTGATAAAGCGATTTCGTTTTCTTCATCACTTCATTCTACCGCCGCCTCCCCATCAACCTGACAGAGCCGTCGTAACTGATATTGAAGTTCTCTGTAGTGATTGAGTGCATAACCATAGTTACTCTCCATGCCTTAATGTTAAGTTTGCATTATCGCAAGCCGCTTGAACCTCCGTTTCAGGCTGGAATGACGGCATCGCAGGATTGGCCGTAGCGAAGTTGATTTTCGATGTACCGGAAATCATCACAAACGCTACACGCGGCCGCCTGTTCGGCAATTGGGTGCCCGAAAATAGGATCAGAAACGTGTTCGCTGTTCACTCGTGGCCAATTCAAAAGGGTCCTTGGCTGTCCTTTATTCTTGTGTATGGCAAACGATCGCAAGCTACAGATGTAGTTAGTATCTCGAGCCGAAACGCAGCGCCAGCTGTTTTCAATCGATCGCGCTAGCCATGTCGCAAGCCCTCGCTCCGAGGAAGCCGGCAGTCGGCGGGTCAGCGACTCGCGTGTTACATCTACATTTCGACGGTGCCGCTAGTTTTGGGCCCGCGTCGACGCATTTCACCTATCCGTTTTGACGCGTACTGCCGGGACAAAGGTGGGGGAAGTCGCGGCTCACGACCGACGCAAAGGCGCGTCGACAGCCGACTTACAGGCACATCAGGGATGCAGCGTGACGGCATAGTTGACGCCTTTCCACGTCTGAGTCGAGTTCCAGAAAAACGTGAATACGCGCGATGATCCGGCCTGGGCTGCTTCTGTGACGAGATCGACATAGTAGATGCCGACCGCCGTCGCGGTGGCTTCGATATCCTGCCACGTGGCCCAGTTGTCGCTCGAGCAGCGCAGCCGGAAAGGCGACGGCCAGGTGATTCGAAGTGTCGTGCCAGCCGGAATCGACGGCACTGGGCGGGCAAAGTTCCAGATTTCTATGACGCTGGAAGCGCGCGGCGGCTGACCCGGCTGAGGCTGATAGCGATTGGCGACGACATCGAGGCGGTCGAAGACGTCACCGTCAGAAATGGAGCGAACCAGTTTGATGTATTCGGCGTGTGCCCATGCGAGCGGCATGGCGGAGCCGGTCGGGCCGCCGGTCGTCAAGGACGGCAGATCTGGCATATCCCATACCTGCTCGGGAAGCAGACGTCGCCCGCCCGCGAACGCCTCAAGTGCGCGAAGATAGGTCGTCGGATCTCCGCCGGCGGCCAGTTCATAGTGGCCGCGTTCACCGCTGAGCAGCGGCCACGGGCGCCCAACGCCGGTGCCGGTCCAGGCTTGACCCTGAGCGCCTTGGCCGTAACCGTCGTGGTTGTACCGATAAAAGACCGGGCCCTGCTGTAGATCTTTTCTGATCATCGCGTCGACCACTTTTACTGAGTCGACGATGACGGGGTCATTTGCGGCGCGAATACCGTAGCGCACTAGTTCGAGAAAGCCCGCGTCCACGATTTCGTTTGCGTTGTACTCGCTACCCCAGACCCCTATTTGGGTGGTGTTCGGATCTTCTGGAAAATTGAAAACGCCATTGACGTACGCCGGCAAGATTCGAATGTAGTGCCGGGGCACGCCCGGAACCAACGAGCCTTGCGTGGTGACGCACCACGGCTCGAGGTGCGCTTCGAGAAAGTCCGCGTATTCGAGAAGAAACTGGGCAGTCTCGGCGTCCGTCCATTTTGTGGCACAGACCAACGCTGCGATGTTCGATGCCAGGGTCGAAGGGGAATAGCCCTCCTGTTCTTCCCATCGCTCCTGGGCAGTCATGGGGCCTTTCGCGATCAAGGCACCTGCGGCGGCCAGCACCATGCCGGTGGGATCGAACTGTTGCAGCAGCCCGGACTCGCTCAAGTGATAGGCCAGGATGATGGGGAAGGAGAATTCGTCGAGCTGCGTGGAGCCGTCGCGCCACGGCTCGCCGTTGATGAAAAACTTCTGCGGAAAACTGCCATCCTTCCCTTGCGACGTAGCGAGAAACATCAGTGCGCGCAGCGGCGCATCCTTCGCTTCAGCGGCGAGCAAAGCGAGTGCGCTTTGGCACATGTCGCGCGGCCAGACCATGTGGTAGCCAGCCGTCAGGTCCCAGACCGTCTGCCCCCACGGGATGCTCAACGAAGCGACCAATGCGCCTTCTGCTGTCTTATCCTCGTGCGCCAGCAAAACGTTGCGGCTGAGGTTGAAAAGCGCATCACCATCGCCCGTTACGTTAGCTTTGGGCTTAAACGGCGGAGGTGCAGCCGCGTCCGTCCAGCCTTTCAGGAATCCCTGGCGGTGGCTATATGAATCAGCGGGTCCGTCGAATGGATAGGCCAAGGCCTCGGATACGGCGGTCAGCGCCTTGTTGGGGGTGCTGATTAGCGTATCCCTCGGTTCGTCGACGCAGAATGCGAGCGCCAGAACGAATTGATTTCTCCCTGCGCGGTTGATCTCTGCCGTCATGGCGACATACCCGCCCGTCGCCGCGTCGTAATTCCAAATCGGCAAGCGCTTGTTGGCGATGATGTCGGTCCAGCCGTCATTCACTCCCACGAAGCCGCAACTGGTCATCCCAAAGCCGCAGTCGGCGCCCAACGCCAGCCAGTAGTTACCGCGGGTTGCGACGAGGCGATCGCCATTCGCGGTGCTGGCTCGCTGAGCGGTGTTGCCGGCACCGTAGCCGCCCATGTGCGGCGCTAAGAGAGCGTAGACGTGCAGCTTGTCGAGGAAATCCTGTTGCCCCTGCAATGTCGTGCGGACCAGCACGCAGGGCGAACCCTTCTCTGCGATGACGTCCTGCACGACGGTGTACGGCTGATCCTTTGCCGAAGCGGTTAGCCGGAAGGAAAGGGCGGGCGCATCAGGCCACTCACATTGGCAATCGAAGTCCCTCTGCGCGTCGTGAAAGAATGTCGAACCGTCGGTAATAATCAGTTGGAAGTCGCGCACTTGAGGGGTATCGACATCCGGGAAGTAGATCTCCGTGAGTATGCCCCCTGCTGCTGTGTACCAGACCTGGCTCGACAGCGAGTAGGCCGTACCGACGGCGTCCTTGTCCGCCCGGCTCCAGCTTAGCGGGATCCCCGGTGCGCCTGGAGCCGGAGCCGAGTCAAGCAGCTCTGCCATGGTCTACTCCCTGATGGTTGGGGCTGCGGACGAGGTCGTGCGTGGGAGACCGGCCGACTGGGCCGGACAGCGCGCTCAATCAGCATAGACGAAAACAAGCACAACTTTCTGAAATCCCAGCGTTCGCTTTTTGCAGGCGCGAGTTACCGCTGGGGTCGTCTGAAAGGCTTGCGCGGGGCATAGCTCGTGCCGCGCATGCCGGTCTCGGCACCATCGTGCGCCGTCTCACACCGGAGGTCGCAAAGGCGCAGCGACGCCGCGCTTCAGTGCGACGCTGTTCGTTGAAACGTGTACACGTGCGTGCTCACCATGGCGATCTGATTGCCTTCACGGGTCGTTCGTTCATCGGAGGGTGCTTCGCCGCCCGCCTCAGCAGGTTCCGCTCCGGCAAGATGCCCATGTCCGTCGCCGTCGCACGCGGGGCTAAACAGGACCTATGCCGCGCTCGAGCATACGTTTGCCATTCCCTCGTGACCGCTTCACACCGATAGAAGCCATGCACGCTGGTCTGGCTTTAGCGGCAGAAATGGATCGCCACCGGTCAGATGCGCATGACGTCAACTCGCGGTCCTAGAACTGTCCAAGTGGCTCACGAGTATTCCAAAGAGCCCCAGATAGGCGTGAGCGGGCGAGACCGGCGAGATTGTGCATCAACTGCGGAAAGCGCGCCTCAGTTACCATGCCGTTGCACTGCCGCTGACCGTGCCTTTTGGTCGCCAAGGGCGATTTTATGAACGTTCGCTGCATACACCCATTCGCGGGCTTGGCGCTCAATGAGATCCATGAAAGCAGGGGGGCCGCTGCAGTAAATCTGTGTGTTGGCATGAGTTGGACTCATTGCGTGGGAACTCTTCTGCGCGAATAGATCATCGGACAGGCCGAAATGGTGATAGACCTCACCGTGACTTCGAAGCGCGTCAAATTCTTCTCGAAGAACTGCGCGGTCGGCCGATCGGGCGAAGTTGTGCACCTCGAACCTTTGACCCGCCGATGCAAGCCGCTTCGCGATTCCCGCGATCGACGCTGTGCCTATTCCGCCAGCAAAAAGGATAGATCGCACACGATCGTCCAAAATTGTCGGCGGGCTTTCGGGGGTGCCGACGACAAACACTTCGTCTCGTTCATTCAACGGAAACCTGGTTAGCAGACTATCCGTTCTGCCATCACCTTCTTGTCTCATGCCTACCACGTAACCATCGGACAGGGACGAAACATCGAGCAAAGGATAAATTCTTTGCTTGTCGCCAGCGCTATTCAGACAGAGAGTGACGCACGACCCATCGTTAAACGGCGGAAGCGCCGATTTGGACGTTGTTCGAAGTTCAACGGCATGGTACCCCTTAGCAATTTGCCATTTCCGGCCTACGATGACGGGAATCAGGTTGTCGCGCATGTCTTCTCCAATAGGACCTGCATCACAGGTGGAACTCTAGCCGATACCGCGCAAGGGATGGAGAGGGAAGCCGGGTTGTAGCGAATCCGCAGTGATGATCGGGCGTCGAAACCGGCGTGGTTAAAGGCGTTGAGCGATTAGTGCAAGGATGGTATTTCCAGAACGTACTTTCTGGTTATCGATGACATCACGTTGACGATACTTGGCATAGCATAGTAAATGCACTTGGGAACGGTATGTCCATCAATGGTGACAAGGCAAGGCTGCTGCTTTCGCACCGATCCATGCACGATGGCTAATGCACACGATAAGAAACTTCAACTTTATCTTGTGGCCGGGAGAAGGCACTATAGCTTGCCGTCCGCTTTACAAGGCCTGTCGACCCGAACGAGGCGTCACGTTCGACCACTGCAGACAGGCGAGCGAGGAATCGTTTTCGCCGTCGTCAATAGATGAAGACAGCTGTATCCTTGGCAAGGCTGCCCACGCATCGCGCACGTCAGAGCGGATTTCATGCACAAGCTCACGACTCAGCTCTGCCGCGAGAACCAAGCGGTGGTTATCGAGGACCTGAACGTCAAAGAGATGCCGGCGAACGAACGACTTGCCCCGGCGATCTCGGATGTAGGCTTTGGGGTCTTTCGCCCCTTGATGCGCCGCTACGTCGCGCTGAGGTATTTCAACATCGGAGCCGCATCGATTTACGTCGTCAAGTTCCTGACCGAGCAGCTGCTGGGAGGCAAGCCCAGATGAACGTTGCGCGTCCTCGCGGTTCGTATTGCCTGAAGGCAGCCGCCCGCTGCGTGCCACTGGCGGCTGCCGCCGGCTTCGCCGTGGCAACCCCGTTGCCAACGCCGCCGTGCGGGACACCGCCGGTGCCGGCCTACGCGTCGCTGGGCGCGCAACCCGCGATGGCGATCCTGCGCGCTGAGGAGATCGATGCGGGCGAGTGGCGGCCGTCCTCGTGCACCGGATGGCCTGCCGCGTCCCGCTCCCGGGTTGTCGTCGCGCTGGCAGGGCTGGTCCGCGTCGCCGGCGGTCCCGAAACGCTGTTGGCACGTGCCGGGGCGGTTTCCACCCTGAGCACCGTGCGCTACTGGTCCACGACCGACAAGAAATGGCGTCCCTTGTTCCTGGATGCCGCAGCGCTGGCCGGACCCGCCGAGGGCGGGGAACGGCGGGGTGATTTCCGCCCGTCGGAACTGCAAGCGGGTCGAACCTTGTACTTCTGGGTGCGCGACAGCCGCTCCGGCCCCCTGGTGTACCGGATGCGGGTGCTGGAGCACAGCCCGCAGCGGATGGCGCTGGCCGAGGAAAATGTGTCACCGGTCCGTGCCTTCAGACTGACACTGTTTCAGCCTGCCGCGCTGCAGACGGTGGTGTTCGCACAGCGCCAGACGAACGACGTATGGGGCCTGTATATTCTCGCGCGCATCGACCGGCAAGCCAGCAGTTCCATTGCGAGCGGGCACGAGGCCTCTACGGCGAACCGGGCGCTGGCACTGTTCCGGTACCTGGCCGGCGTCCCGACCGACGCGGAACCACCGGCCGTGCGATGACTTGGGTCGTGACGCAACAGGCCCCTCGTCGATGCGTCAAACGCCTGCTGCGGCGTTCTCGCGCGCTTTCCTGCAGTACGCGGCCGCGGGCGCGGTGTACGGTCTCACATTTCCCGGTGTTGTTCCTCTGGGTCGAAAACTGTCGGTAGCCAACAATAATCCCCGCTTGTGCGAACTCATTTTCTCCCACCCATTTTCTGACCAGGGGCTACGGAATTCCCACGTCCGACTACGAGCAGTTCGCACCGTCGCATCGTCAGCCATTTCGTACGTTGGTGAACCGTTGGTTTCCGTTACTCACAACGAATGTCCGCATACTTTGCTATCAAAAGAGTGAAGCCGATATCCCACGCTTTGTTTAATCGGGGGTACCTGCTTGTGTTGCGCCAGCCGTTGACCTGAAGCCATACTGTCGTATGGCTAACCATTAGGATTAGTCCGCTGCTCTTGCTTGTCTATACGCATGCTTCCATCTTGCGTCCGAGTAATCCACCTGGCGTGCCGTACCGACGTACGGCTCTACCCCTTGTTGAACAGGCTCACGACACGGGACATGGATTTCGCTGCCAGAACGAGCAGAGCGCCGGAGACGCTGTAGTCGGCGTGGTGCATCAGGTCGGTCAAATAGAACATGCTTAGCGCGATGAGCGGGTGATACATCGCACGGCTTATCAGGCTTTTCATCGGCATCTCACGCAGTTTCATTTGCCCGAACCGGTAAGTCACTGTGCGTGAACCGATCTGCGCAAGTTTCGTGGCGCGCCAGGCTTCCGGAATCCGTGGGAGGTTTGGCTACGAAGTACGGATGACGCTGATCTGTCGCGTCCCGTGCTGTGACGAACTTTGCCCCTCGCATCCTGTTGCCGTCCTGTCCGTGCGTCGACGTTTCTTGTCCAATCGTCCAAGTCTTGCCGCTGGTTCGGGTGGCCATTGCAGGGCGTCCGGAAAGCTTGTCCGATCCTGCATGTCACACGCAGACCATGAACGACAGAGGAACACGCAGACTCAGGACGGTCTGACGCCGGAACCAGTCGGAGTCGGGCACGCTCGCTAATGGACCGCCGCGGACGCCCGCACGCAGCCCGCGGCGATGCATCAAGCTTGGTGAAATCATCAGTAATGGATTTGTCATTGACGGCATCCGGAGGTATAACATGTAGACCTCGTGGCCAGGTTGAAGATTGACCGGCATCCCGGCTCCCTTGCCCGGGAAATCGCATTTCGCGCGAGTTATTCATGGATGCAGTTTCGGACGTTCTGCGCGCTGTGCGCCTGAGCGGCGCAGTGTATCTGAACGGGACCTTTACGGCTCCATGGTGCGTGATAGGCCGCACAGATGCGGCGCTCTGTGCAGCCTATCTGCCGCAATCCGAGCGCGTGATTTCATATCATCTGATCATAGAAGGAAGCTGCTGGGCTCAACTGGCAGACGACCCGAATTCGGCTATTCATCTCAATGCTGGCGAACTGCTGGTAGTGCCGCAAGGGGAAACGCATCTGATGGGCAGCGCGGTCGGTCTTTCGCCCGTGCCATCGGAGGTACTGTTAGCCGGCCAGATGGCGGCAACACCTGGCGAGGTAGTGACACTGTCCTACGGAGGCGGGGGACCTACGACTCGTATCGTATGTGGCTTTCTGGCGTGTGACGATACACTGAGCAACCCTCTGCTCTCATCGCTGCCGCGACTCTTCAAGGTTGATATGCGCCGCGATCCGCGCGCGGCATGGCTTGAGTCCTCACTCAAGTTTGCTGCCGCTGAGGCGGCGGATTCGCGGGCGGGCGGGACGATCGTCCTCGCCAGACTGTCCGAACTCCTGTTTGTCGAGGCGGTCCGTAGCTGTATTGAAGCGCTTCCTGCC
Source organism: Paraburkholderia sp. RL17-337-BIB-A (assembly GCF_046025895.1). Classification (NCBI taxonomy): domain Bacteria; kingdom Pseudomonadati; phylum Pseudomonadota; class Betaproteobacteria; order Burkholderiales; family Burkholderiaceae; genus Paraburkholderia; species Paraburkholderia sp. RL17-337-BIB-A. The sequence goes on from NZ_JARESY010000003.1 coordinate 1,110,493, forward strand.
CACCAGACAGGATGGCTGGCTGGCGTGCGAGATCGCTATGTGGGACGTGCGCTTTCGTTGCTCCATGCGCAATCACTCCACCCCTGGACCGTTGATGAGCTTGCGCGCAAGGTGGGGTTATCGCGCTCCGCGTTGGCGCAACGCTTCACCGATCTTCTTGGACAACCGCCGATGCAGTACCTGGCGCGATGGCGCATGCAGATTGCGGCGCAGGAACTTCTGATCGGCCGTAAGTCGCTCGCCGCTGTAGCGGAGCGGATTGGTTACGAGTCAGAGGCATCGTTCAGTCGGGCCTTCAGGCGAGAATTTGGAATGCCGCCGGCAGGCTGGCGAAAGAGCAAAGGAAAGATGAACGGCGCTGCCGAATCTGCGCAGGCCGCACTCGGCGCGCGTGGCATCACGCCACCACCGGTTCAGTGACACTGACTGCTAAGCCAACGGTACCTCGACAACACGAGCAACCGCACGATCTGGTCGGTGGCTCATCGCGCCGATTGCCGAATCGCTAGCATGCCCCTGCCATGCCCGACGCAACGTTCATTCACAGAGTCAAAGCAGATCAGGCATTTCGGCCATATCTTTCGGCGGCCTGATCATAGAACCTCACGTCTCCCAATCGTACATTCGAGCGTACCGGAATGCCAGATCAGCCATCTGTCTCTGACCGGTAGATGAGTACTCCAGCTCGACCGTATGTCGATCCATATTGGGAGAAATGCCATGAACGCAGTATCGCGAGTCTCTGACCACGACCGTTACGCCCGTTGCATTCGCGCTTCAAAGATGATCAGTTGGGACATCGACCGCGATGTAATTGCAGGCCGCACCTTCGACACGTCCCAGAAGTATCTGCCCGACGGACTTTCACTGGCGCCGAATTTCATCACGCTCTCCGAGAGCGAGAAGCGTTTCGTCAGCCAGATTCAGGGACGCACATATGCCAACGTGTTCGGATTGGTAGAGCGCTTCATCAACGCCAAGGTGCTGGAAGTCAGCCGAGACTATTGGCTCGGCGACCAGGTGGCGCTGGAGGCGCTGGTCCGGTTTAGCGACGAGGAACTCAAGCATCAGACGCTGTTTCGTCGCATCGACAAGATGATCGGCGAGACCCTTCCACCCGGCTACCACTTCGACGCAGATCCGGATGCCGTTGCGTCTGCAGTCCTCGGGAAAAGCACGTGGGCCGTATTGGGGCTGACGCTGGATATCGAGCTGTTCAGCCAGCTCCACTACCGCCAGAGTATCGATCCAGACGATCAGCTATCGGAGCTATTCAAGCAGGTGTTCCTCTACCACTGGAAGGAGGAGAGCCAGCATGCCATCCTCGACGAGCTCGAATGGGTCCGTCACGACGCCACTGTGACGGATAGTGATCGCGACAAGGCTGTTGACGAATTGATCGAACTGGTCGCCGCGATCGACGGCATTCTGCAGGCGCAGGCCGCATCCGACGCGCGTTACTTCGCGGCGAACTGCGGCCGCGCAGTCGACGACGCAGAAACCCTGTCGGTCGAAGCGAATTTCCTCGAGGCTTACCGGTGGCAATACATCCACTCCGGTGTACGTCATCCCCATTTCGGGAAGGTCCTTTATAGCCTCATCTCCGAAGACCAGGGTATGCGCATCCAGGCTGCACTCGCCACACTGCAATGAGATTTGCCGAAGCTGGACAATCCACGGATGTAAAGGAGATCGAATATGAATGCCAATGCACAGATCAACGAACCTAACATCGTTAACGGCCTCAACGTCGACGACCTTTTTACCTTGATTGAGGGCGTCAAGAGCGATGCCTCGAAAGCCACCACGAGCTGGCGCGTCGCTACGACCTGGGAGGGCCAGACCCGGACTCGCGCCGAGGTAGAGGGGTTCTCGATCGGAGGGCAGGATGTGTGGCGCCGGTTCACGATCGATATCGATGAGCCTTGCGAACTTGGTGGCTCGAATAAGTTTGCCAATCCTCAGGAACATCTGATTGCGGCGCTGAATGCCTGCATAACGGTGGGCTACGTGGCGCAATGCGCCGTCCGCGGGATTACGCTCGAATCCCTGGAGATTGAGACTGAGGGTGAAATCGACCTAAGGGGTTTTCTTGGGATCGACCCGCAAGTGGCAAACGGCTACGAGAGCCTGCGTTACACCGTTCGTATCAAGGGCAGCGCTACCAAGCAGCAATTCGTCGAAATCCATGACGCGGTGATGGCCACTTCACCCAACGTCCACAATCTGGCGAACGCCGTCGTCTTGAAATCGACTCTCGTGGTCGGGTGAACTTCGTGATGTGGGCGCGGCGACGCGAATGGTTTCGGTCGCGCCGCCTTTTTTTAAACGGAAGGAGGTACCCGTAACGCGGGATAAGCTTCAGCCTTGCTGAGTACTTAGCGCAAAAGCCTTCCTGGACAAAATCCAGCTGGAAACGGGTAGGCCGCAAGTCAAATGCCCGCTTCGAAAGAAATAGCTCGGCCGGTCACGGGCGAGCGCACGCGAGCCAAATTCTTCACCGGAAGTTCGTCAACGAGGCCGCCCGCCGACTGACCACTCTGGACGAGGACGCGTCGGCGGGTTCTGGTGCAAATATGCTCATTGGACCGGTTAAAGTAACGATCCAATCAATCTGGTGGGCGGCGATGAGCAAGAGGAAGGGTCTGGAGGGGTTGTTCGATGGCCGGCATTTTTGATCGGGAGATCATTGTCCTGTGTGTGCGCTGGTATCTTCGCTACAAGCTCAGCCTGCGCGATCTGGTCGAGATGATGGCCGAGCGGGGATTGTCGCTGGCACACACCACGATTATGCGTTGGGTAAAGCGCTTTACGCCGGAGTTCGTCAAGCGCTGGAACCGGTTTGGCATACCCACTGGCCGGTCATGGCGTGTTGACCAGACCTATCTGAGTGTGTCACGAACGCAGACGGAAGTCTGCGATGCTGTACCGAAGATGGGAGTCGGCCTCCCGAAATCAGCTTGCAGGAGCAGATTTCAGTGTGTCACGAACGCAGGCGTGATCCTTCACTGGATGTCACCGGACCGACGCCGAGCAGTTCGCCGGCGCGCGCCAGCACAGCTCAGGTGGCAGGACGCGGCTCGGACATATCAGCCTGCGCGGCAATGTCTATCTGCGCACGCTGCTGGTTCAGGGCCCGAAGTACGTTGCAGTCGGCGCTGCGTGCCGACCCCACGCACGCAAGCCGCCTGCAACGATGGATCAGGCAACTCCATGAACGCAAGGGCTATCACAAGACGTTGATTGCGATTGAAACAAGCACGCCCGGATGCTGTGGGCGATGCTCGCCAGGGACGAACACTACGATGCCGATGCCTGGCAACGCCACCCCATGCATCCGCCGTTACCGCCCGCTACCACCTGACCTGATCTTCACAAAGCTCAACTACTGCTCGACGCGATAGCGAGACGAGGTCGGACCGAACAGGAGAAGAACCCGAGGATTCTGTTGGCGAGTCGTTACCGCATGAGGCTTACTTCCTCACGCCTGTTCGCCGGTTTTCAAATAGGGTTCTCCTGGGCGGCTCATATCGTGGGCCGCCCGATACGTCTCGGGCAACAAGGCCGTTTGCAAAGACGCAGTCTGTTCCTGGTATTGCTTCGACGTCACAGCAGCAGCCGACTTGAGGAAAATGAAATGACTACGCCAACCGGCCCACCTGCATGCGCGCGTCGAATGTCTGCAAGACTCGCAAAAAAACGAACCCCGATCTTGACTCTCGGGGGAAGTCCTTCTATGAGGAGCTGTTTGTCAAGCCGCTTCTGGCTTGACAAACAGCTGGTTGCCGATGTTTTGGACTGCAGTTTAGCGACGAGAAAGCAGTGTTTGCATTAAGGTCCGTCACATCTTTCCATGACTAATCTGAGGCCGATCAATCGCGCTCGTGAGACTCAAGGTCTGCACTCACCTTCTATCCGCTGGCCAACGGTGTGACCAGCCTCATCCTGCATGCGCGCTTCGCCCGGATATCTCCGGGGCACGCGTCCCATCTTTCAATCGGTTGCACTACAGGCAACCAGGACTTCCCACGGACGCGTACACTCCAGACCGTTTGGACTTGGTAATTGGCTAACGGACGGTTCCCTCCCTTCTGTCTACCCTTCAGGGATTATGCAGACTTCAACTGGGCGCCTTCGGGTAATACGCCATCCTGCAGATAACGCCACAACGCAATCGCAAGACGGCGGCCGACCGCCACGATCGCAACCCGCCGGATTCGGCGACTCGAGGGCGTACCCTGCGTGCGCCGATGGAACCAGAGCGTGAGCGCGCTGCCTGGCTGATAGCGCAGCCAGGACCATGCCATCTCGATGAGCAGCGCACGCACTCGCCGGTTGCCCTGTGTGCTGATGCCCTGATCCACGCGGCTTTCTCCACTGTCGAAGGGTTGCGGCGCGAGGCCAACACATGCACCGACCTGACGGCGGTTGCTGAATTGCCGCCAGAACAGTTCTAGCGCCAGTCTGGATCCGCCAACTGGCCCGATGCCGTTCAGGCGCGTGAGGCGATCGATTCGCTCACGCGCAGGCTCGGGCAGGCTGGTTTCGCGCGTCTTCTCCAAGGTAGCCAGTTGTTGCTCGACGAGTGTCAGCCGCGCGCACTCGCGAACCAACCGTTCGTGGAGCTCTGCCGGGAGTGGTGCACCATCGTGACACCGTAGCTCTCCGCGAGCGAGTCGGCCGGCGAACTTCCTGCTATCGACCTCATCCCAGCAACCGAGTGTGACCAGCAGCTTGCGCATGCGGTCACGATGCTGGAAGACTTCCTTCTGCAGTTGCCCGCGATCGCGCATCAGATGGCGGGACGCTTCGTCCTGCGCCGATGGCACCCGGATCACCCGCATGCGATCACGTTCGCCGCGTAACCACGCACGCAGACTGATGACAAGTTTGATTGCATCGAGCCGGTCAGTCTTTGCGCGCCGTTTGTGGCGTTCAACCGGGATGCTCGCAGGATCGACGACATGACATTCGATCCCGCAAGCCTGTGGCGCCCGAAAGATCCAGAACGCATCCTGACCGGCTTCATAGCTGACGACGACTCGTGCATCCGCTGGCAGGGCCCATTTCTCCTTTTGCTGCCCGATCAACGTTAGCACCGCCTGCAGACGGGATACGGCTTGTGGCTCCGCTACCGTGTGCACCGCTGGGCTATCGCGCCGACCATCATGTAACGCAACCTTCCACTTCGCCGCAGCCAGTTCCAGCGACACTGCCAGCACGGGCGCTTCGGAATGTGTCATGTTTGCCTGATCTGTGCGCATGATCCTCTCCTTTGAGTAACGGCCACACGGCTGATTTTACGACCGGCGTAGGGCGCGTTCCGTGGGCCCGTCCTGCATAGGATCTTTCAAACACAATCCGGCGCATCGCAGTCATTCAGAGGCGGCATCCGCAATCACGATAGTTCATGGCCGCTGGTGCGACGTACTTTACATCGTGCGACTGATACTTTGCTGCGCCTCAGATTGGCCTGAGCTCGTGCTTTGGATGTTATCCGAAGGCTCGTTCAGATTCGAAACTCCAGTGAGCTTCTAATTTGCCCTGCTCGGCCAAAAAAGAATCACGCTTTTAGCGGAGAGTCGTTGTCCATCAACGCGGTTCGAAGAAAGTGCAGACAATAAATGACCCGGCTGATCCTAACGGCGCGACCGACGGCCGGGATGTCGTGGATGGCCTGTTCCAGTTGCGCAATGGCCCGATCAATGGCGCTCTCGGCGCCTACGAAGTTCCTCTGGTCCGGGTCGGCGAAGAGCTCAGAGAGACGTTGAATGACAGCGTTCGCCGTTTGCAACCAGCCCACTGCGCTTGCATCATCGACGTCGAAGGCGAGCATGTGCCTCCGAAGGTCGATGATTGCGTATCCGATCTCCAGCGTCGCGAGCATCCACCGCCACGCGTCCTGCTCGCGCTCTGGACTCTGCAGATGCAACTGACTGAGCTGGGACATCAGGTCGTGCGTCGCAGACTGGAATCGTTGGTCCAGACCGCGTAAAGGTGCAGCCGCCACATAGCAGACGTTCCGGCGGAGAGCGCGCTCCGTCCTTCGAACTAACCATGGTATCCCGGGCGGAAAGACGACGGAGAAGATCAGAGCGGATACGGCCATTGATGCGACGAGCGCTATGCCGTTGTTGACGAGGAGCGCGGGGTCATAGCTAGTGACGTTGTCGGGGATCGCGAGAAAGGCGAAAAACACCGAAAAACCGACACCGAAACCGGCGGCTGCGGGTATAGCCGCAAGATAAGCGCCGATCGCCAGCGCGGGCGCGAGCACGGCACATAGCAGCGCGAACCCGTCAATCGACGGGTAGATATAACAAAGATAGACATACGCCACGACGACCGAGAGGGCGGTACCGAGTGTCATGCGCCATGTGAGCTTCGCGGGGTTGGGGGAGAGCGAGCATAACGGGCCGGCCATCGCTGCGCCCACTACTGCGTATGCACCGCTTGGCCACGCGGTGACCACCCAGAACCATCCGGCAATTCCGACGACCAACAAGCTTCGAAGCGCAGCGAAACCTACGGCGTAACGGTCTGCGGTGACGTGGTAACGGGTCGAAGTCTTTTCCAGACGATGCCTCTCGGGCTTCAGCGACTCGTACGTGATGGCGTAGCGTATAAATCCGCCAACGAAGCGCAACAGGATCTCACGGGCCGTGTCGAAATCGACCAGCGTGGCGGCGCTTTCGTCGAGTATGGCGGCTCGATCCACACATACCGTCTCGAGGAAACGGGACCGGAATGCCCTCATGCGGGAAGCAACTCGAGATGGCGCGGTATCGTCGGGTAACGCAAAGTGCTCGTCGGTTCCGATTGTTTGAGCCAGCACTCGCAGGTGCGGTTTGACGAGTGCGAGGGCGGCCTCAGACTTCGCCTTTTCCAGACGACGAATTAATTGGCATAGCGCATACAGCCTGGAGCAGGCATGCGAAAACTCGTCATTCAGCTTCGCAAGCCGCCGTGTGCGTGCGCGTATGAATGGACTTTCGAATGTGGCGAACACTCGCGCTGCTTCGAGGTTAGCCATTCCGTCGACGAGCAACGCAAAACGTCGATCGAACTCCCGCGCAGTCAACGTCCCACCAAGCGCGTCAGATGCCAGCGTAGTCAGATCGGTGTGGCGGCTACGGAGTTTCGCCAGGAACAGGCCGCCCGCTTTCAGAGGAAAAATTAGTATGCTGACAAGGGTCGAGCAGAGTATGCCGAGCGTGACCTCGGCAGCGCGTCAGGGCAGCGAGGAAGATGTCGGTAGGTTGGGTAGCGGTGGGTACCGCAATCAGGATCGCCGTGTACGCTGCGAGCACCCATGCATACCACCGGAAGTGTCGATGGCGAACCGATGCGCCGGTACAGATGGCACACCACACCGCGATCGCCGGCAGATAGAGTTCGGGTGTTTGAGGAAATAAGGCGGTAATCCCGATGGCCGCCAACGTTCCGAACAGGGTTCCGACAACCCGGTAATAGCTTTTCGCCAGCACCATCCCGCTCAACGGTTGCATCAGCACGAAGACGGTAACCACGGCCGTGTGGGGTTGCGGCAGTTCGAGCAACATCGCGACGCCTGCAGCCATGCAGGCAGCGATCACCGTCTTGATGGCATGGATGAAGATCTGCTGATCGATCGTGACCCGGTCGAGCCTCGCCCAAATTTTGCGGTGCAGCGATGACTGCGCGAAATACCGTCTGATCTGATTCATTTCAACTCGTAACCCGGCTCGTCTAGTCCAGCGCAATGCACCTTTGCATAGATGCCACTTCCGTATCTCGGGGTGATAAACTAATATGTCAGTGACATATCAAGTGTATATTGAGGCGTCATGGATGTACAGATAACCGGGAAGGCTCATGCGCTCGTCGTAGCCCTGCACGGCATTCAGGGCACGCGCGCCGTTTGGGCACCGCTCGCGCAGCGGCTGTCGGCGGCGGCGACGTTTGTGCTTCCAAATTTGCGGGGGCGTGGCCGCGCGCTGCGCGGCGAAGGCGTGGCCCATTACAGGCTGGAGCGCTTCGCCGACGACCTGGCGGAGGTCATTCACGCTCACGTAGGGCAGCGCGACTTCTGGCTCGCCGGCTGGAGCATGGGCGTCTCGGTTGCGCTTGCGTATCTCGGCCGACAGGGCGCGCATCTGCCGCGCGGGGTGGTATTGGCCTCGGGTACTGCGGCGCTGCGCAATGTCTCGTGGTTTACGGCCACGGAACCGGCCTCGCTCATGCAGGAGATCGACGTGCGTGAACGAAAGCTGAGTCTCAAGGAAGCGGCTGACCACATCGCCGTCGCGCGGACGTGGGCAGCGATCCGCGATACAGCTCAGAGGGGCGTTCTCCCTTCCATCCGTTGTCCGGCGCTGATCCTTCATGGCAGCGCAGACGATCAGTGTCCACTCGAGGGTGCGCACGCGTTGGCAAACGGCATACCGGGATCAGCGTTGAAGGTATTCGGCGGCGGCCACAACTTGCCCGCGACTCACGCTGACGCGTTGTCGGCGGTGCTTCGCGGCTTCCTGCGACAAGAACTTTGATATGGAGAAGACATGAGAGTAGAGGACCTTGTTCATTTTTGTCCCCCCGGGCGGTTGATTATCGGGACCGGTGCGCGGGCACAACTCCCGGCACTGATCGAACGCCTTGGCTATCGGCGCGGTGTGCTGGTGACCGACCGCTTCTTTTCGCAGAAGACGCCATGGGTAGACGAGTACGTGAGTGCGGCGCGGGCGCTCGGCATCGAGACCGTGGTGTTCGACGGAGGTGCGCCGGACCCAACAACGACGCTCTGCGATAGCGCGACGGCCGCGATCCGGAGGACTTTAGGCGGGCACGAACCGGACCACGTCGTGGCGCTAGGAGGAGGCAGCAACATCGATCTGGCAAAGGCATTGTGCATTACGTTGCCTAGCGGTCGGCCGGTCCACGAGTTTGTGAAAGGGCTGACAGCAGCGAACCGTCCTCTCCCATTTATCGCGATGCCGACGACCGCCGGTACGGGATCTGAAGCAACGCCAGGCGCGATCCTGATCGATCCGGAAAATGCCACGAAAGTGGCTGTCATGGACAACTCACTGCGGCCTCAGGTTGCATTGATCGACCCTGAGTTCACCTATACCTGTCCGCCTAGCGTGACGGCAGATGCCGGTATCGACGCATTCACGCATGCGATCGAGTCGTATCTGACGCTGGATTCGGCGAAGTTCGACCGCGGCGGTGATGCTGATCCTGGCTATAGCGGCCGCTCATCACTCACGATGCTCTTTGCACGCGAAGCAATCAGGCTGTGCGCCCGATATCTCAAGCGGACGTACGACAACGGAACCGATATCGAGGCACGCACAGGCATGTGTTACGCGAGTGTCTACGCGGCGCTGTCATACGGAAGCGCCGGCTTGAACGCGGTGCATGGAATCGCCTATGCCGTCGCAGGTGCGACTCACCGCTCCCACGGGACGACGAATGCAGTGATGCTGCCCTACGTGCTGGAGGAACTTGCCGCCGCCCGGTGCGACGAGCTTCTCGATGTGGCGAACATTTTCGGCATTGCCACTACTGACCGAAACCAGGCAGTACGTGAGCTGTGTAAAGCAATCCGCTCGTTGATCGAATCGATTGGCATTCCGACCACGCTGAAGGAACTCGGCATCGACCAGGCCTCGCTTCCTTCGCTGTTAAACGACGCGCTGGCGGTGACGCGGCTTCTCAAGGCTTTTCCGGTAACGGACGCGAAAGCGGCGTACGAAAGGATTCTGCAGCGTGCATACGACGGGGAGCCCGGTGAATTCCTGGCCGCCGCCTGACTAAAAACAAATCGAACACGCAAATTTATCAACCAGCATATCAGTGGGATATGCAAAACATGAAGGAGATGTGTGATGATGACTGAAAGACAGAGGAAGTTCCGTGAGAACTACCGGAAGGACATTAGCCCACTGTACAACGGGCTGTTGCATATCGCAGTGCTGTATGGCGCGGGCATTGCTGCGATCTGCTACTGCGTGAGCCGACTGCACGCCTCGCGCTGGGAGTGGCTGCTGATGATTCCGGTGTTTCTGGCCGGCAATTTCGTGGAGTGGGGCATGCATCGTTTTGTGATGCACCGGCGCATCAACGTGTTCGCCCTGCGCCAGATCTACGAGCGGCATACGCGTGAGCATCACCAGTACTTCTCAGACCTGGAGCCGACGATCGATACGACCCGCGAGTTCCGGATCGTGTTCTTCCCGTGGCGCGTGCTGATTACCTTGGGGATTGGCGGAACGGTCCTCGGCTTCATCGCCTCGCGCGTGATTAACCTGAACGCGGGCTATATCGTGTTCCTGACGATGGTCGGACAGTACCTGCTCTACGAGACATTCCACTTCTGCTGCCACTGCCGCGAGAACGCCTTCGTGCGCAACATGCCCTTCATCAATACGATCCGCCGTCATCACACGGCCCATCACAACATGGGGATCATGATGAAGTACAACATGAACCTGACGTTCCCGATTGCCGACTGGTTCCTTGGCAGCACGGACCTGCGTCGCGGGTTGCTTGGCACGCTCTTTAACGGCTACAGCGACAAACATGTGAAGGAAGAATTGCGCCCGGTCATCGCCCGCTTCAGGAATGACCACTCCCGGGTCACCCTCGATGGCCCGCAACTTTCGGATACCGAGCGCAGTGTTATGAAATCGATCTGAAACAACGGCCCTGCTTTGGCGGGGCCGTTGTGGTTTCTCACCCTCCTGGAAAGCGGTACGGGAAAAAGGAGGGGACGGTTTATCGGTAGATATTCATAAGCTATACGAAGAAATACCGTGGACGTAAAAATATTACATCAAGAAGCACGCGGCATGCATTGCGACAGTTCAGTTGGGGGAAATGGAAAGATGGATCGAATTGAAAATATGCGCACCTTTCTGCGAGTCGTGGATTCCGGAAGCTTCACCGCAGCAGCGGTGATCACTAGCGCTAGTGTCGCGGCTACGTCGCGTGCAGTATCGGAGCTGGAGGCGCATTTGCATACGCGTCTCCTGACGCGTTCAACACGTCGTCTCGCGGTTACAGAAGCCGGGAGCCGATATCTGGCACGTTGCCGGCAAATTCTGGAGGATATCGATTCAGCGGAAGCCGAGGCGTCGGGTGCTCAGGACAGGCCGTCAGGCATGCTGAGAATGCATAGCTACGCGAGCGTGGGCCAGCATTACGTCCTCCCCTCGATCGCCAGTTACAGGAAGTCGTATCGGGACGTGTCCATTGAGCTGACGTTGCTACAAAAAGCCCCCGACCTGTTTGACGGCAGCGCCGACGTCGCTGTTGTTACGGCGCCCCAGCTTCCCGACTCTGAGTTGATCTCTCACCACATCGGTTCGACGTTCAGCATTCTGTGCGCTTCGCCGGCATACCTTGAATCGAAGGGGCCACCCCTGGTGCCAGAGGAACTGGCGGGACGCGAGTGTCTGATTCTGCACACACCCGGCTTTCCCACGGATGTCTGGACGCTGGAGGGCCCTGCAGGCAGGAGCGAACTTCGCGTAAGTGGTCCTGTTCAGACCAATGTCGCAGAATCTCTGCTGGTCGCGGTTCGGCAGAACATGGGCATTGCCTCGGTGCCGGTCTATGCAGCAATCGATGGTCTAAGAACCGGGGCGCTTGTACGGGTTTTGCCGGAATACACGCTGCAGCGAATAAACATCTACGCAATATACGCTTCACGGCGATACGTCGACGCGAAGATCCGGACCTGGATAGAGTTCATCCGCGACTGTTTACCTCGGGCTATCGCCAAAGATGAGGCGACGCTGAAGGAACTGACGCTGAGCGACGAAGCGAGAGGCTTGCTACCTTCTTAAGGGAGGAGCGCTTCCATGCGCAACTGTTCGCCGGGTCGCAGCGCCGCCCTGGCGAACAGTTGCGCCGGCGTAGTTTGCTGAGAGCCTTAAACCTCAAAGACCGTCGAACGCGTGAATTCCTCGATGTTATCGAGCAGGGCGTCGAGCGCCTGGCCGGCATCGTCGACGCCGCCTTCGGCGATTGCCTGCGCGACCGCCCCATGTAGCCGTGCCATCTCGGGTAAATCTGCCGCCTGTCGGTAATGCACGTACCAGAACCGCCTGGACAGTCCGTGCATCTGGCGCATAGCGCCTTCCGCAAACTCGTTTCGAGCGGCGATCAGGCACAGCTCATTGAATTCGCGATCGAGGCGCACAAAGCTGACATCATCGTTGTTGCGCGAAGCCTCCTGAAATTCCGCGGCGAGTTGAGCGAACACGTCCCTTTCTTGCGGAGTCGCAGATTTCGCTGCCGAGCGGCAAATCAATCTCTCGACTTCCCGGCGGGTCCGAAGTAACCGGAGCTGCTTTTTGACGTCGATTTCGGGTATCAGCAAACCGCGCTGCGGCAGGATCAGGATCAGGTGTTCGCGTGCGAGACGCTGAATTGCCTCCCTGATCGGCGTGCGGCCGATCCCGGTCATTTCGCTCAACGCGAGCTCGGAGACGGTCGTCCCAGGTTCGAGCTGTAGCGTCACGATAAGTTCTTCGAGCTGGGCATAGGCCTGCTCGGTGAGACTCTCTGGCTGCGCGCGTTTTGAACGGCTCGGCATGGGCGCTCGCGCAGGCGTGGATGCCCGTGTGGCGGCCTTGCCGCCGGTGACGGACTTTCGTGCGGGGGAGCGTGCGGCCATTCGATTTTATCCTCTGTGTATCAGATATATCCATTTTATATCATCGAGTCCATCACTTGACGGGCAGTATTCAGGTACTGCCAAGGGCAAGTTTGTCGGTCATGAGGTGCATGATGCGGAATCGGCGGAACTGGCCGCGTTGCTGATGCGACGTGAAGCAGTCTGGCCGAGGGCATGGCAGGACGCCCTCTGGTGCTGCACTCGGATAGCGGCAAGTCGAAGAAGGGTGCGACGATGCTCCCCACTCTGGAAAACCTGGGCCGTGGCATCGTCTGGCCGGCCGTGTGTGAGTCGTGAAAATCCCTACGCGGAGACACCGTTTCCAACCTGCAATTACCGGCCCAACTTCCCGCGCAGGCCGTTCGGCAGCATTGATGATGCGCGGGCGGGGACGCAGCAGTTCGTGCGTTGGTACAACCATGAGCACGAACACCGCGGCCTGAAATTCGTCACAGCGGCGCGGTGTCAGAACGTCGTAGCTCCGCAGTGCTCGCACAACGTGAAACCGTTTACGCAGATGCCAGGGAGCGTAATCCGCAGCGTTGGCCTCGTTGGATGCGTAATTGGAAATTGAAGGATGGAGTCTTGCTCAATGCGGAGCGAACGCAGCCGGAAGAACTAAAGTAGTTCGCATGAAGTGACGCGATAACTACGTTGACAACCGCCGAAACACAGGACCAGGAACATGTCGCTCGGCAGCCAGCACACAAGTACCTGTTCAAATTGACGAGATCATCGGGACTCGCCAGGAGGCTGCGCTCTTACCTAAGCCTCGTGTCTGTGCCATCGTCGCGCGCGGGCGCCTACATCACCTTCAACTGATCCGGAAGTGCTGCGACTGCTGCGGTGTACTGCCCGCCGCTCGAAAGGTTTTGTTCCCGCTCGTGAGCGAACCCGTTCAGGAAAGCATCGACGACCGAACGAACCTTTGCCTCGATGACCGACGCCTTCGGTGGACGCATGATCCCAAGCAGGAGCTGATGTGAAAAATCGAAGGCCATCATGTCGTGAAAGAGGATGGCAGCCTCCCGCGTGTCGCAAGCACGCAGCTCCCCGCGAGCCTGGCGTTCCTCGAAGAACTTTGTCATTGCCTCGTAAAATATACGCGGACCCCGATCAAACCACGTCTGCCCCACTTGAGGAAAGCGACTCGACTCGGCAATTGCCAGGCGCTGCAGTGCGATAGTTCGGGGATGCAGCACGGCCTTGTAGAACGTTTGCCCGATCATGGTCAAGGCCTGACGCAGAGGCAGCGAGAAGCCCTCGGAGGCCACGATTGCGCCAGAAATCTCGCTGCTAAGATTTTCGAGCGCGGCGATGAAGAGACCCTCTTTGCCCTTGAAGTGCTTATAAACGTTGGACTTGGAACCACCTACCTCGGCAACGATCTCGTCCAGGGTGACGCGATCGTACCCGCGCGCCAAGAACATATCTGCTGCAGTGGTCAGTAATTCGCGACGTCTTTGCGTTGATCTGCTTACCGGTAGACGCGACGGCAGTTTCTTCCGGGCAGGCGTCTTTCTAGCGGGCATGCGAACCTTCCTTGCGTTTTCAAACGAGCTTCTGACGCTCTCGACCTATCCGTACGTGGCTGCCGAAGCAGGACCTATAAGCATTTGCATTTTAGCAGGCGCCCACGCCTCCTATCTCCGGCGCGCCGCTAGCCAAGCCTGAACAGTTCACATCGCCGCTGCTGGGTTAAAGCTCTCACAGCAGCTGCGAATCTCCGGTTTGGTGCACGCCGTTGAAAGACACTACGAAGGACGGAGAGGCCAGGCCTGCATGGGTCGCCATCGTCGCTTACGTCGTCGTCATCGAAACCTTCCTAATCATACCGCCGGGTACGACCTGTCCAAGTATCTCTCTCTGCTGATCGTTTGCCGATAGCATTGGGATATGTCACCCATAGTTCGTGGTTTACCCCAATACCTCGCTTTTCGTGTCGACATCTAATATACTACGCATTCGGTACTGAACAGTACTCGTGATGGTCTTTCTGGGGCCGACCTGTTTTACGCGAGCGCACTTTGAGAGATTCGGCGTAATGGATGGTGTCAAAGTACAACTGGGGCTGACCGATCGGACTACCCAGGCCATCGGGGAAGCTCTGGCCCGACGCAGGACGACGGGTCGGGCCAACCTGCTGTTTGCCGGACCGGCGGTGATCGCTTCGATCGCCTACATGGATCCCGGCAATTTCGCCACGAACCTTCAGGCAGGCGCCCGATACGGCTACGCACTGCTTTGGGTGGTGCTCGGTGCGAACGTCGTCGCGATGCTCTTTCAGGCGCTATCGGCCAAGCTGGGTATCGTCACGAACCGCAACCTCGCCGAAATGTGCCGTGAGCGATTTCCCGTACCGCTGGTTTATGCGATGTGGGGGATCAGCGAGATCGCGGCGATGGCGACTGATCTCGCGGAGTTTCTGGGAGGTGCGATTGGTTTGTCGCTGCTTTTCCATCTGCCGTTGATCGTTGGCATGGCGGTTACCGGACTTGTTACGTACGCGATCCTGATGGCTGAAAAGCGGGGGTTTCGTCCGATGGAGCTTATTCTCGGCGGTCTTGTCGCCGCAATTGCACTGTCGTATGTGGTCGAACTTTTCATGGTTCACATAGCCTGGGGGGGCGCTGCTCACGGAACGTTCGTACCACAGTTACCTACCAGCGAGGCTCTGACGGTCGCGGTCGGCATGTTCGGCGCCACAGTGATGCCCCACGCCATCTATCTGCACTCCGGCCTGACGCAAAATCGCGCACCGGCGCTTACCGATGCCGGACGCAGAAAACTGCTGCGCTTCTCCAACCTCGAGGTGATCACTGCGCTGACACTCGCGGGTCTGGTCAACATGGCAATGGTGGTCATGGCGTCAGGTGCATTTCATGCGGGTCATCCCGACATTGGCGAGATCGAGACGGCGTATCACACCTTGACGCCATTGCTCGGCGCCGGCGCGGCGGGTGTCTTCCTCATTGCGCTACTTGCCTCCGGTGTTTCGAGTTCGGTCGTCGGAACGATGGCTGGTCAGATGATCATGCAGGGTTTCGTAGGGTTTCGTATTCCGATCTGGCTACGCAGGATTGCGACGATGATGCCGGCGTTCGTCGTCGTCGCGTTCGGTGTCAACGCAACCGATGCGCTCGTCTATAGCCAGGTGGTGTTGAGCTTCGCGTTGCCGGTTCCCATGATCGCCCTGGTTATCTTTACCTGCCGGCGTGACATCATGGGATCGTTCGTGAACAGTTGGCTCGTGTCCGTCGCAGCGATTTTGGGAACCGTGTTGATTTTGTTTCTCAACGTCATTCTCCTGCTTCAGACCTTTGGCATGAACATACCGGGATTGCAGGGCGCCGGATGACGATATACGTGACCACGATGCCAAAGGCAGCAAGTCGTATTATTTATAATGTTCGTAGTGCGAACGATAGTGTAACAAGAACATTCACCATGAAACAAAGGAGATGAGATGATGCAGATACCTAAAACAGCCCGACCGGCGCCATTTCAGGTGACTCGTGCAAGCCACCTGACCTTTACAGTCCGTGATCTGGCCCGCAGCCGCGACTTCTATACTGAAGTCGTTGGCTTGACCGTTAGTGATGAGGACCGTGACACGATCTATCTACGGGGCGTTGAAGAGCGATCACACCATAGCCTGATCCTGAAGCGCACAAATGATGCGCCCGCGTGCATCAGGACCGGCCTGCGGACATTTGACGACGAGGACCTGGATAAAGCCAAGTTCTACTTCGAAAAGCGCGGAATCAAGGCTGAATTCGTCGACGCACCGTACCAGTCACGCACGCTGCATACTTCGGACATCAGCGGCACTCCACTGGAGTTTTGCTTTGACATGCCGCGCGTCGAACGAGTGGATCAGAAGTTCGAGAGCGTTCGGGGCGGGGGTGCGCTTCGCTTCGATCATTATCAGGTCACTGCCCCTGACGTCCAGCTCGCAGCAAACTTCTATGCCGACTTCGGGTTTCGAATTCTCGACTATATGATCGTCGGAGAACAGCCGGTCGGCGTCTTTTTGCACGCTAAAGACTCCCAGTACGATGTGGTCTTCATCCGGCGGCCGGGCCCGGCGTTGCATCATTTTGCGTACGTCGTCCACGGTATCAACGAAATCATGAAGGCTTGCGATGTTGCGGGTAGTCTGGGCTTTGGCGATAACGTGGAGTTCGGACCAGGCAGGCACAGTCTGGGGCACTCGTACTACGTCTACCTGCTCGATCCCGACGGTCACCGCGTCGAATTGCTGCCGCCGCCGATCTACTGCGGCGATGCGCAAGACGAACCGATCGTCCACGACCTGACCGGGATCTCCCGGGTAACCGAGTCGTGGGGACTGCCGCCGCGGTTGACCTGGCTGACGAACGCCTCCTCCTTCCACGGTGTAGAGCGCACGAGTCCGCCGCCCGGAGGGCCGGAGCCGTCCCTGGAGGCCTATCTGGGCATGAGCTGAATTTGTCTGGCGTAGTCGAGTAACGGATCGTTGCTCATGAGAGCAACGATCAATCTGATTTGATCAAACTAAAGGCTTTTAGATATGGCACGTATCCCCTATGTGAACAGAGAGACCATACCGGACGGCAGAACGGATCTCTATGACCGGCTGATTGCTGAACGGGGTCCCAATCCCGAGAACATTTTCCTGGCGCTGGCGAACGCCCCGGCACTCACGGAGGCGGTTCTCGGAATGGCAACCGCGCTGCGCAAGCAGACCTCTTTCCCCAGAGTCTTCCGCGAACTTGCAGTCGTGACGGTAGGGATCGTGGCCAATGCGTCCTATGAGGTGGACCACCATTGGAATGCGGCCTTGAGCGCGGGCGTGCGACGCGAACAGCTCGAGAGCCTGCAGGACTTTGAGGAATCGGAACACTTCACGGCCGAGGAACGTGCCGTGATTCGTCTGGCGAGAGAAGTCAGCCTCGATGGGCATGTCAAGGACAGCACGTGGGATGCCACCGCGTTCCTCGGTCAGCAACAACGCCTCGAGTTACTTGTAACAATCGCCTGGTACAACTGCGTCGTTCGTATTCTTCTGCCCTTGCAGATCGAAAAAGAACCGTGGTTCGTGCGCCGATAGTCTTTCCCTGGATAGAAAATTACCCGATGAAACTTCTCCGCTATGGGCCTCAGGGCCAGGAACTTCCGGCGATACTCGCCGCTGATGGTTCAGTGCGCGCCCTGAGCCCGATTATCAAAGATATCGACGGGTCCGTGCTCTCCGCTGAAGGCATGTGTTTTCTCGAAGCGCTCGATCCACTAAAGCTGCCGAGGGTTGATGCCCCTGGGCGCATCGGCTCGCCGCTTGGCAACGTCAGGGAGATCATCGCGATAGGGCTGAATTACCGCCAGCATGCGATGGAAGCCAGCTTGCCGATCCCTTCCGAACCGGTGGTCTTCTTTAAATCGACTTCGTCGATTTGCGGGCCCGGCGACAACATTCTCTTGCCGCCCGGTTCGACTAGTACTGACTGGGAGATCGAGCTCGGGATCGTCATTGGTAGCACCGCCTCGCGCATCGACAAAGACGAGGCACGCAAGTGCATTGCCGGTTACGTCATGGTCAACGACGTGTCCGACCGGCATTGGCAAGTCGAGCGAGGTGGTCAATGGAGCAAAGGCAAGAGCTTCGATACCTTCACGCCGGTCGGTCCGTGGCTGGTGAGTGCGAGCGAGTTGCACGAGCCCGGGGCGCTCGAACTGAACCTTGATGTGAACGGCACCGCGCGTCAGCGCGGTAATACGGCAGATATGATTTTCGATGTCGATACGATCGTCAGCTATTGCAGCCAGTTCATGACATTACGACCAGGGCATCTCATCATTACCGGAACACCGGCGGGCGTTGGCTTTGGCATGACGCCGAAAACGTATCTGACGGACGGCGATATCGTCGATATGTCGATAACCGGGCTCGGCACGCAACGTCACTTGATACGTGCCGGCTAATTTGCCACTGCTTTGCGCGGAGATGGACAATGAAGAAGATTACACTCACCTTCGATAACGGCCCGACCCCGGGTGTCACCGAGGCGATCCTGGCCATCCTGGCTGAGCGCGGTATCAAGACAACCTTCTTCGTGTTGGGAAACCGCATCTCTGATCCCGTCGGGGCGGCTTTGCTCGACAAGATCGCCGCGCACGGGCATTGGGTGGGCAATCACTCGTTCACCCATTCCGTCGCCTTCGGTGACAGCACTGAGCCAGGTTATGCGATAGGTGAGATCAGCGATACACAGGCGCTGATCGATGCGGGTGGAATATCGGGGCGACTCTTCCGGCCGTTTGGCAATTTTGGTCTTCTCGGGCCGCATTTGCTCAGTGAAGAAGCGCTGGCCTATCTGATGGAGCACCGTTTCACTTGCATTGCGTGGAACAGCGTGCCTCACGACTGGAATGATCCTGCCCATTGGGTGGAACGATGCCTGGCGGACGTTGAAAAGCAGGATTGGACCGTAGTTGTGTTGCACGATATCGAGAACGCTGCAGTGACGAGACTTCCCGAGCTACTCGATGCGCTCGAAGAGCAAGGTGTCGAAATCGTCCAGTCCTTCCCCGAAGAGGTTGTGCTGATCCGGGAGGGGGAGCCGGCATCCTTAAAGTCCAACCACGTTGCCGGCCGCAGTTGAGCCTCTGTAATCTAACGCGACTATGTTGTTGCGCGACCTGTTCGGCAACCGAACCGAAAATCATTGCCTTTCCTTTTCCGACGATAACGACTAGTACTGGTGCTCAAGCGAGGCCCCAGCTCGCTGCCTGAGCAACAGACCCTCGAAGACCTGGGCTCATATCGTACGCCGCGAGCACTTCGCCTATTTCGGGACAGTAAAGTGCCTGCGCGGCGAGCCGCGCTGTGCCGTTGTCCGAAACGTCTCTCGCGCGGCCAGCATCGCCGGCCGGTTTTCCCGCGCCCACTCAGCGAGTGCTTTCAACGGCACGTTCAAACTGCGTCCGAGTTCGGTCAACTCGTAGTCCACGCGGGGTGGAATCGTTGGATACATCGTGCGGGTGACCAACCCGTCCTGCTCCAGGCCTTTCAGGGTCAGCGTGAGCATGCGCTGCGAAATCCCTTCGACGCGGCGATGGATCTCGTTGTAGCGGATCGGTCCTTTTGACAAGGCGCCGACCACCATCACCGTCCACTTGTCGCCGATGCGAGCGAGCGTCTCGACTTCCGCTTTGCAAGCCTCGTGGGGGTTCGATGCTTCCGAGGCACGAACAGGTGTGTTCGTATCGACCATAAATGTGCCTCCTTGTTGAGATCGGCGGTAGAGCCCACTATATCTCAACGAACAATTTGTTCGTATCGACCAAGGCGAGAGCAATCAGCCTCGTTGAACCTTTCCTCCCCAGGTTGCAGGAGTAACCCATGACCGAACAGCAACAACCCCGCATCGGCATCGTGATCGGCTCGACCCGGGAAGGCCGCTTCGGCGAAAAGCCCGCGCACTGGATCCGTGAGATCGCCAGGCAGCGCACTGACCTTGTCTTCGAGCTGATCGACCTGCGCGATTACCCGCTGCCATTCTTCAACGAACCGCGGTCGCCGGCCTACGGACCAGTCAACAACGAGGCGGCACGGCTCTGGGCCGGCAAGCTCGCGACGCTCGACGGCTTCATCGTGGTGACGCCCGAGTACAACCATGGCCCGAGCGCGGTGTTGAAGAACGCGCTCGACTACGCCTACACGGAGTTCGTCCGCAAGCCGATCGGCTTCGTGGGCTATGGCGGGGTGGGGGCGGCACGGGCCGTCGAGCAGCTGCGGCTGGTTGCAATCGAGCTGCAGATGGCACCGGTGAGCCGTGCCGTTCACATCGGCATGGTGGAATCTCTCGGCATCATGCAGCAGGGCAAGACCTTCGAAGACTTCCCGCACCTGGCGCAGGCGGCCAACAAGCTGCTCGACGACATGTCATGGTGGGCCAGGACGCTGAAGCTCGCAAGCGAAGGTATGACGACCGGCGTCGCCGGCCGAGAGCAGAGAGGGAAAGCCGTCACCGTCACGGTGTAAGCTAAACACCACGCGCCACTTCAAAGCAGATGACACCTTCCATTCGGCAGATTTGGGGCGGCGAATGTCGTCTGCGGGTCGATAGTGCTATCTCAGCCAACGGCGGCGACCGGCTCCTTCCGTCTGGTTGCGGACGCTCAAACGGGCTATCCCGAGGACCGCTCATGGCCGGTTGTACTCGCACGGCGTCAGGTGAGATAGCGGCCGCACGAGCCCTGTCGAACTGCTTTGGCGCGCGGCCGGTATAGGCGGCGCTAGATCTCGGTCTGCTCCGAGATCTACAGTGCGTCGGCGACGTCGATGCCAAGGTATCGCACGGTACTATCCAGCTTGGAATTCAACGTGGCTTTCTTCGTGACCGCAACGATTGACGACTAGTCTAGTGAACACTTTGGCCGACATACATGCGAGTCTGCGCCCCATTCAATATTCGAAATGCAAGATGGTGGTGTCAGGCCACGTCGCCGGGGATGGGAGGGAATGACCATCGCGATCTGTCAGACAACTCGTTGCGGGTTTTCCGAGGCGGCTAAATTTGTCTGCGAGCCGCATCAGGACTGGATTGGATGATGCGGGAGGCCGGATCGGTTAAAGTCCAGATTTGCGGATGTTACGGATGGCTGGAAGTCAATGCTGGCAAGCGATTCCAACGAAATTGAGCGTTGAACAGTTCGAGCAATTTGTCTTGCCGCATCTGAGCCGTGGCCGGCGCGGACCGACACCGACGCTGGCGTTGCACAAGATCTTCAACTACATCCTTCAGCTGCTGTACATGGGCTGTCAGTGGAAGATGCTGCCGATCGAAAAGAATGCCGAAGGTCGTCCTGAAATCCACTACACGCGCATCTATCGGGCACTGCGGCGGTGGCAGGCCGATGGCTGCATCGACCGGATTTTTGCCAGCTCGGTGCGCAAGCTTCACCAGGACGGGCTGCTCGACCTCACGGTCATTCACGGCGACGGCACGACCACTGCCGCGAAGAAGGGCGGCGACAACCTGGGATACAGCGGACACAAGCACCTCAAGGGCGACAAGGTGGTTGCCTTCTGCGATCGCCGCTGCAACGTGATCGCGCCATTCGTTTCTGCCCCGGGCAACCGCAACGAATCGCCGCTGCTGCGTGACGCGCTGCCCGGACTGAACCACATGGCCCGCGCCATTGGCATGGACCTGCAAGGCTCAACGGTGAGCCTGGACGGCGTCTACGACTGCCGGGCCAACCGCAAGGCGATTTTCAACCGCGACATGATTCCCAACATCCCCGAAAACCCGCGTGGACGTAAAACGCCGAAGCGGGGCCGCAAACTGGGCTTTAATCCGGCCATTTTCGAGGAGCGCTTCAGGACCATCGAGCGGGTCTTCGCCTGGGAGGACAAGTTCCGGCGCCTGCTGCTTCGCTTCGAGCGTCTAAGCCCGGTCCACTATGCATTCAAGACCCTCGCTTACACGATGATCAACCTGCGGCACTACTGCTGACGATCGGCGTTGATCCGAACACCATGACGATGGCGCTCCGCGCCATGAGAAGTCACGTCATTTTAATATGCAATCCTGAAAAGCTATCGACGAAATGCATAACCGTCGCCCTTTTCAAAACCCTCGAACCGCTCCTCCGCGCCCACGCTGTACCGCTTCTTCACATCCCGTTTGCGCTCGAGTGAAACCCGCAACCAGTTGTGAACATCGTGCTGCCGCCGGCGGATAGCGACACTGCGAAGGCCGCTTACGATGCGATGCAGCGGACGTTCAACTTCAATCCTCGCGCGCACTTCTATCGGTGATCATCGTGAAAGAGACGAGTACGACGACCTATTTGCAAGGGCAGATTGTCGACGAGAACGTCGAGTTCACCCTGGTTGAATTGAGCCGGGTGAGAGGGGCATCGGAGGAGGAATTGACGCACTGGGTGTCTGAAGGCGTGTTTGAGCCTATGGGCGAGCGGCCGCAGGAGTGGCGCTTCAGCGGCGCGGCGCTGCGGCGCGTGCGGACTGCGCAGCGGCTGGCACACGACTTTCAGATCAACCCTCCCGGCGTCGCGCTAGCCCTCGATCTGCTCGACGAGATCGACGCATTACGCGCGCGTGTGAAGCGCCCTCGCGGAAGCTAGGCGAGCCTATGCGTGATGTCTTGTTGCATTGACACCGGCTGAGATGTTTCCGAATAGCTCTGTGCATCTATATAACCCCAGCGATTTCGATAGAAATTCGCGTTCAGCGTGGTCCGCCCCCTAATTCTGGCAGCCCTGTCGGGTACCCAGCGTCTTCTCTTCAGACTGTGACAAAGTGGCGCCCATCAGATCGGAAATGATGGGCATCACTTTGGTCGCGCCGTCTATAACGGCGGGCGCGAGCCGCTTACGTTAAGTGTCGGTTTCCCACTGTCGTTCACACTGTAGAGACGTCTTCGCCTTGTGGCGCGAATTAAAAACGCCTGAAGCTCTGCGGGGCGAGTGGCAGCAAGTCCGGCTACGGCGGTCATTCCATCGACGGCGGTTCCATCGGTCCAGCAAACAGTGCGCGGTCGAAGAACGGGTCGTCCAGTTCCAATATTTCATCGTCGCCGAGAAGGACCACAACTAACTGCCGTGAACCGTTCCCAGGCACGTCTGCGATCTCCCCGATTGTTTGCTTCGGCGACCGGTCGTCCGTAAATCGCACCCAGTAGTATCCCGGCGCTACGGGTCGTGTGTCCGTCCAGTCCATAACTGTTACCTCCTGAAATCCCGTGTAGTTGATCGCTACCACAACGTCGAGTTTATCGCGGCATCGTAGACGGCAGTTGGACGGCGCAGTCAGCTAGGAATAGTTGCCAGTCTGTACAGACGAGCGTGCTGTTCGTCGATGCGCTCGCGCGTCGGCGCCGCCGAGCAGATGACTCACAGGAATGTGTGACGTCAATGCCGGCACAGGGTTGCGGGGTAACGACTTTTACTGGGGACGGTCCACGGCCTAATTGCGCGGCCCGTCTGACAGACATTGTTTGTTGACTCCCGAAAGGCCTCACAATTGAACGTTGCTTTTCGAAAAAAACGACTAACCGATCGTGTCGGCCGCCGACGGAAGCAGAATCGATTTCCGGCTGGCCCAAGCGACTGACTTCGCCGAATGTGCAATCACTCGCGAAGCACTCGAAGTCCATTTCTGGCTGCCACCACGCGCCAAAGCGAGCCGCATGCTTAAAGCGTTCGACGACGGCCGGAATCGTGTCGTCGCGGTCGCGCAAAGAAAAATGCGGTTCGGCCGGGCTATCCGGTTCGACTGACCAGTCACGACTTCGCCGCGAGACGTTAGGGAGGCCGAGTCTTGGGCACGGTAAGCGGAAATGGTATTGATTTGACTCCGATTGCTGTCCCTTGGGTGCAATCTTGTAAAAAAGCGCGACCGTCCATGTTCATGTCATGTCGTGTCGAGGCCAGGTTCAAATGTCGGGGTTTGGACTTTTTAGAAATGTCCGGTTTTGAAGTTCAGAAATATCTACTTTTAAGGGCTTTAAAGCACCGAGCCAACCCGAGTTCCGGCAGTTCTCAGGATCGCCTCATTCAGCTCTTCACGCGTCAGTTCCCGCTGCTTGCGGGTGCCTACCTTGCGCTCCTTCGGTCGGGGTGCTTCGCCCTGGTTGGTCCGCGATGGCGAGCCCGACGCCCGCCGGTCATCACGCTGCGCCTGGATCACCTGCGCCATCTGCAACGTGTGCCCCAGCCGCTTGTTGTCAACCACCGCCGCCTGGTCAATCTCGGAGAGCCGGTCGTAGCGGACACAGGGCAGGGCAGCACCATTCACCCGGATCTCGATGCGCCCGTCCGGATACTCGAACACGTCCAGATAGTTGTGAATCAGGCTGCGGTTTGCCACCGTGTCTTCAAGCAGATAGATCACCCGGTCGTACTGCACGGTCAGCACCTTCGACACGCGCCGCGGCACGCGACATGTCAGGATCAGGTCAAGATCGTCATCCGTCCGCAGCGGCCGGTGCGCGTCGAACGTGCTCCTGGGCGCCTTGCCCAACCGGCCGTTAAAGTCGGCGATGAAGTGGGGCGCATAAGCGTTGGCCGCCTCCTTCGTGCTGATGCCACGTAGCCGCAACTCCTTCACCAGTCGGTCCTGCAACGTGAGATTGGCGCGCTCGACGCGCCCCTTCCTCAAAGCAGTCAACTGCACGCGATCTGACCGATGCGACGCAGTTGTTCCGGGTCACCCATCCCTTCCATCCGCTGTACGGGCGAGAGTTCATGCTTGTGGACCGGCGCAAGGCGTGGGGAGAGGATCGCGTCTACTTCCATGACGACATGGGGAATCTGAAACGTATGCCGGCAGGCTGGACGAGCGCAGCGCCGCCAAATGCATTCGAGACAGTTTCGGCGGGACGATCGCATTTCCGCATTGAAGATCTGTTGCAATTGACCATGCTAATCGCCCGGTACAGAGAAACAAACGGACATTCAAAAGGGCACACAGGCGAGCGCAAGCTGTCAAGGAAATAATGCCATCTGTGTAAATGTAATTATGCCATTCGATGCGCCTGCAATACTTCCGCAAATGATTAGCTGATGAAGCAGATGAGAGCCTTTGTTTGAAGATATGAGGCGCGCCGGGTGACAGTCTTGAAAAAGACCTTGACATCGACTGTAAATGGTCATAATTTATATTACATATGGCTCGTACCCGAAAACCCGATCCCAAACTCGCCGCTCTCGAAGATAGTGGCACTGTGAATCCGCGCCCGCAGGACATCGATGATCCTGCCTTCAGCGACAGCGACTTCTTCGATCCCCGGGATCTGGTTCAGGTCCGTTACGAAATGCTGCGACGCGTACGCGTGGAAGGGCAAACCATCGCGGATGCCGCCGCACACTTCGGAGTCAGTCGGCCGACCTTCTACAAGGCGCAGGCCGACTTCGAGCGCGACGGCCTGGCTGGGTTGCTGCCGGTCAAGCGCGGCCCGCACGGACCTCATAAGATCACCGATGAGGTGACGCGCTTCATCGAAGAAGCGCGCGCGACTCACGTTGGGCTGGAAGTGCAGGAGCTGGTCGATCGGATTGCGGGGCGGTTTGGCCTGGCGGTGCATCGACGCACCGTGGAGCGCGCCCTGGCGCGTTTGAAAAAAAAACGACGGTAAATCCCCCCGTAACGGCGCGCGATGCCCAGTCCCTGAGCCGATGCTACGAGGTCTTGCGCCAGGAGGTTCTCGATACAGGCGGAGGTGGTCCCACGCTGATGCGAGGCCGGGCGCTGTTCATGTTCAAGGGCATGGCGGTCTGGATGAAGTCGGTGACCGAAGCGTTTCCGTTTAGTCCATTACCGGTCACGCGCCCGAGCGGGCTGAATCTGCCTGTCGGTCTCGAACAGAACCTGATCGTCATTGTGGCGGCGATGGCAATTGCGACAGCGGAGGTGATGGCATGACCGATCAGACGCACGCGAAAGTTCAGGCCCGGCATCTGAAAAGAAGCGCCTACCTGTATGTCCGCCAGTCCACGTTGCGACAGCTGTTCGAGAATACCGAGAGCACTGAGCGCCAGTACAACCTGCGACAGCGCGCGGTCGCTCTTGGATGGCGCATTGATCAGGTGGTTGTAATCGACTCGGACCTCGGCCTGTCCGGCGCGTCTGCGGTTGATCGCCTGGGGTTCCAGCGTCTTGTCGCCGAGGTGAGTCTGGGCCGCGCCGGGATTGTGATGGGCCTCGAGGTGTCGCGCCTGGCGCGCAATTCCACCGACTGGCATCGGCTACTGGAGATTTGCGCACTGGCCGACTGCCTGATCCTTGACGAGGATGGCGTCTACGATCCCGCGCACTTCAATGATCGGTTGCTGCTCGGCCTGAAGGGCACGATGAGCGAGGCTGAGTTGCATGTCATGCGGGCACGACTGCGCGGCGGAATTCTCAACAAGGCACGTCGCGGAGAGCTGGAGATGCGGCTGCCCATCGGCTTTGTGTATGACACCGAGGCACGCGTGCGTCTGGATCCCGACGCACGTATCCAGGAAAGTATCCGGCAGCTCTTCCGCACGTTCCGGCGCACCGGTTCGGCCACGGCAACGGTCAAGGCATTTCGCGTGCAGGGTCTTCTGTTCCCCCACCGGATTTACCGCGGGGCACGAAAGGGGGTTTTGTCGCAGTAAGGCGCGATGGGCAAGTAAACGCGATTACTATGTATTGCTTATGAAACGAGCGAGTAGAACTGCTGCGCAGCGGACAGTGAGATTTTGCCAAAGTCCTTCGCCTGCCCTTTCTTGATCATGTGCATGACTTCGATGCCGCTCAGAATGACACGCGCGCAGTCAAAGTCCTTGAACCCGAGCATCGGTCTGGTGCGACGTTTGATGGCCCGATGGTCCTGCTCCACCACGTTGTTCAAATACTTGACCTGCCGAAGCTTGAGGGGCGTCTCGCGCTCGGCATTCACCGCATGAAGCGCCGCCAGATTGGAACCGCTTTTGTCGATGGTCACCGTCTCGGGTGCGCCGTTCTGAGCGATGGCTTTATCGAAGAAGCGGCGCGCGGCGGCCTTGTCCCGCTTGGCTCTGAACAAAAAGTCGATGGTGTTACCCGCCTTGTCCACGGCGCGATACAGGTATTTCCACGAGCCTTTGACCTTGATATAGGTTTCATCCATGCGCCAGCTCTTGCCCACGGGGCGTTTGTGCTTGCGAAACGTCTTTTCGAACAACGGCACCAACTTGATGACCCACCGATGCACCGTCGAATGATCGACGCCGATGGCGCGCTCAGCCATCATCTCCTCAAGATTGCGCAGACTTAGGGAGTAGGCTACATACCACCGCACGCACAGCAGCATTACATCCAGCGGATAATGAAGCCGCTTCAAAATCTTGGCAATGCCTGCAGCAAGGGTCGTTCGTGGTGTCGCGATCTTCTTCATCGTGGGCCGAAGCAAAGTTAGTGCAGCCCGAACTTTACCGCGACATCGTTATTGCGACAGAACCAAGATGCTCGACGAGCTCCTTTTTGAGCACCCCGCGCGCCTGGATGAACAGGCTCCGGTAAATCGTCTCGTGAGATATCTGCATGTCCTTGTTGACCCGGAACTCGCGCCTGAGCCACCCCGCTATCTGTGAAGGAGCCCATTTTAATTTGAGTTTGGCTGCCACCAGCCGGCGCAGGCGCGCATTGCCCGACAACGCACACACCTTGGGCCGCCGCGCACGCTCCCAGGTGTGCGCATCGGCCTCGTGCGCCCGATACCTGTGGCTGCCGCCATTGCGCCCGATCTCCCGGCTGATGGTCGATTTCGAGCGCCCCAGTTGCAGTGCAATCTGCCCCATCGTTCTGCCTGCAACAAGGCCCCGCGAGATCTCCTCGCGTTCGGCCAGCGTCAGCGCTTGCGCAGATCGTGTGCGCGCGGGCGGGGAAATCCCGCCGTTCCTGTGCACAACATGATAAACGCCACTCGGCTGGCGCTCGAGCATCCGCGCGATTGCACTAAGCGACTCGCCCTCGCGCCATAGCTTCCAGATTTCGGCCTTCTGCGCGGTGTTCAACCACGGTCTTCTTTGTCGTCCCATCGTGCTCCACTCTGTAAGCGGCTCGCGCCGGCCGTTGTAGACGGTGACTAAGATAGGCACCAAAGTGATGCCCATCATTTCCGAACTGATGGGCATCACTTTGTCACAGTCTGAAGAGAAGAAGCCGGGTACCCGGATGGGCCGCCCGAATTACGCCCGGGAGCTTCGTGAGCGACTGGCGGCAGCGGCTTGCGAGCCCGGCGTATCAGTCGCGAAACTGGCGCGCGAGAACGGCATAAATGCGAACATGCTGTTCACCTGGCGGCGGCGATATCTGGCCGAGCAGCAAGCTCAGTCTGCTGGGCTCATTCCGGTCGTGCTGGTAAGCGACACGCCAGCGGAGGTCGCTGCATCATCTCTGGTAGAAGCTCGAGCGCAGGACACGAAGCCTGTAGCAACTGCCGGAACGATCCAGATCCGGATCGGTCGCGCGGTAGTCAAGGTGGACGGCCTGGTCGATGCCAATATCTTGCGGATCGTGCTGGGGATTCTGCGGTCATGATTTCCCTCCCGGCAGGCACGCGAATCTGGCTCGCTGCGGGCGTCACCGATATGCGTGCAGGGTTTCAGGGGCTAGCCGCAAAGGTGCAAACAGCGCTCGAAGAGAATCCGTTGGGCGGCAACGTCTACATCTTCCGGGGCCGTCGCGGCGATCTGGTGAAGATCCTTTGGGCAACCGAGGACGGAATCTGGCTTCTCGCAAAGCGGCTTGAACGAGGCCGTTTTATCTGGCCCCAGGCCGACAGTGGCAAGGTCCATCTGAGCTCCGCGCAACTGTCGATGCTCCTCGAGGGCATCGATTGGAGGCAGCCCCGTCGCACCGCCGCGTTATCGATGTTGTAAACCGCGCGGCAGACTCGTAAACTAAGGCGCATGTCGAACGGCGCCGATCTTCCTGACGATGTCGAACTCCTGAAGGCCCTGCTGGTCGAGGCCCGTAGCATGCTTGCCGAACGGGATGTCGAGATAGAGCAGCTCAAGGCCCAGATCGACAAGCTCAGGCGCATGCAGTTCGGTCGCAAGTCCGAGCAGTTGCAGCGGCAGATCGAGACGCTCGAGACTCAACTCGAGGATCTGGCTGCCGGGCGCGGCGTAGCGGATGTGCAGCGCGCGCAGGCCCACGGTGCAAACGCGTCCGCTTCAAGTGCGGCGACGAGCGTTGCGGCATCAAGACAAGCGCTTCCTGCGCATCTGCCACGCGAGGATCACGTACTCGAGTACGAGTCGAGTTGCCCGGACTGCGGTCAACCGATGCAGACGCTTGGCGAGGATGTGTCCGAACAACTCGGTCGCGTCGCAGCGGCGTTCAGGGTCATTCGCACGATCCGGCGCAAACTGGTTTGCCCATGCTGCAGCACCATCACACAGCCGCACATGCCGGGCCTGCCGATCGGGCGGAGCATCGCGCATCCGAGCCTGCTGGCGGACATTCTGGTCTCCAAATACGCAGACCACCAGCCCTTGTATCGGCAATCGGCGATCGCGGCGCGCGACGGCGTGGCGCTGGACCGGGCCAGTACGGGCCGCTGGGTCGGCCAGTGCGAGGCGTTGTTCGAGCCACTGATAGAGGCGCTGCGCCGCTATACGACGGCCGCCACAAGGCTGCATGCGGACGACACGCCGATCCCGGTGCTTGCACCGGGCAACAGGAAAACGCGTACCGGCCGGCTGTGGGTCTACGTGCGAGACGATCACCGCTCGGGTTCAACGGAACCGGCCTCAGTCTGGTTCGCTTACTCGCCCAATCGGCAAGGTATCCACCCTCAAACCCATCTCGCCGGCTTCAAGGGGATCCTGCAGGCAGACGCCTACGCGGGGTTCGACGAGTTGTTCAGCGGTGACCATATACGTGAGGCGGCGTGTCATGCCCACGCCAGGAGAAAGTTCTACGACATTCACGTGCGCACGCCGTCCGACACGACGCAAAAGGCGCTCAACTATATCGGCGAGCTGTACAGCATCGAAGCCACCATACGCGGCAAGCCGGCGGCCGAGCGGCGGCGAATACGGCAGGAGAAAGCCAGGCCACTGTTTCAAACCTATGAAGCGTGGCTCAGGGCGAAGCTCAACACGCTGTCGTCGAAGTCCGATACAGCCAAGGCGATCAACTACTCGCTCAATCAGTGGAACGCGCTGACGTTGTATTGCGAAGACGGGACGCTCGAGATCGACAACAACATCGCGGAAAATGCGCTGCGTTGTGTAAGCCTGGGTCGGAATAATGCGCAGCCGCAAATTATGCGGAGTTTGCATCGTACGGCTCGTCACGAGCGCCAGTGCGACGCGCCTTGCAGGGATCTGTGGCTTGCAGCAAACTGCACATAAAAAAGATGCTTTCCTGTTTGGGTTGTTACCCATTCAGGAGAATCATCATGATCGGCTTGGTTCCTCTTCGACCGCAGCCTCAGGCGTGGTTGTGGCGCAGCGTCCTTTCTCCTTTCGCAGAGCGCTACTGCGAATATCTCGTTGATACCGGCTACGCGGCCGGCACCGTCAACCGCTACGTGAGGTGCGCCGCGCACTTTGCGTATTGGCTTACAACGCACCGTATAGCCGTAGCAAGTGTCGACGATCGACTTGTCTGCAGGTTCGTGAACGACCATTTGCGGCGATGTACCTGCCCAGATCCGATTCCGAGGTGTCGGACAGACGTGAGTGCTGCACTTCGGCATTTGCTGGTCGTGTTGGGCGCGTGCGGTGTCCCTCGGTTTCTGCAGGCAGAACCGGATTCGGTGCAACAGGAGGTGTGTCGCTTTACTGACCACCTCAAGGACGTTTGCGGCCTAGCCGAATGCACGCGATATCAGCGTGGTCGAATCATTCGCGATTTCTTGCGTCAGCGCTTTGGTCGCAAACACATCGACATGGAGCAGCTAACGATTCGGGATATCCGTCGTTTCGTTACGCGCTACCCTGACGGGTGCAATGCTGGAGCCGCTCACGTAGCGGGCGTGACGTTGCGCAGTTATCTGCGATTCAGGACCATGCAATATAACGACCAGGTCGAAGAGCTGATCGCGGCAGTACCGAACGTGGCTGGATGGAGGTTGGCGGCGCTGCCTGAAACGCTTTCGGATGCAGCGATTGAGCAGTTCCTGAACTCCTTCGATCGCGCGACTGCGTCCAGCTTACGTGATTACGCAGTGGCGCGCTGTCTGGCTGATCTTGGGTTGCGGGCTGCGGAAGTCGTGCAAATCCAACTCGACGATTTAAACTGGCGCGAAGGCACGCTGCAAATCCGTCGCACCAAATCGCGACGGGGCTACGTCATTCCGTTGCCCGAGCCAACAGGTCGTGCGATCGCCGACTATATCCGGTTAGCCCGAAGGAAGACGACGACCTCCCGTGCTGTCTTTGTCCGGCATTACGCACCCGCCGACGTTCCGTTGGGAACCGGGCGCGTCCATCAGGCCGTGCATGCCGCATATGTTCGCTGCGGCTGGACTGAACAATCTGGAACCCATCTTCTGAGGCACAGCGTGGCCCGACGGCTGCTTCGTTCCGGCTCGTCGTTGAAGGAAGTGGCTGACGTATTGCACCATCAGAGCATCGACACCACCGCGATCTACACGAAGATCGACCTGCGAAGCCTGGAGGCCGTGGCGCTTCCCTGGCCGGGGAGCAAATCATGAAGCGTCCCGTCAAATCGGCACACACAATGGTATCGCTGGTGGAAACGTATCTCGCAGAGCGACGCTGTCTCGGCTTCGACCTTGCGATCTCGGGGCAGGTGCTGATGAACTTCGCCCGCTTCGCGGATACGGCGCACGATCGCGGTCCGATCACCGAAAGTCTGGCCCTTGCTTGGGCACACTCGACACCGAGCCAAAGGTCCATTACCTGGGCGCGTCGGATCGAGGTAGTGCGCCCCTTCGCGAAGTACCTCAGGCAGTTCTATCCCGATA
The DNA here is from genome assembly GCF_046025895.1 of Paraburkholderia sp. RL17-337-BIB-A. Taxonomy (NCBI): domain Bacteria; kingdom Pseudomonadati; phylum Pseudomonadota; class Betaproteobacteria; order Burkholderiales; family Burkholderiaceae; genus Paraburkholderia; species Paraburkholderia sp. RL17-337-BIB-A. Next base: position 1,142,614 of record NZ_JARESY010000003.1, read on the forward strand.
CGGTTGTTCCGCGACGCGACTTGTGCGGGCGGGCCCATCGTCGTCTGGCGCCGCACATCTACACGGAGCAGGAACTCGGCGAACTCCTCACGGCGTCGGCGGCGATGTTACCCGTCGGTTCGATCATACCGCTTACATATGAAGCGCTGTTTGGTTTGATTGCGGCAACCGGCTTGCGTATCTCGGAAGCCATCAATCTCTCTCGAGACGACGTGAATCTTGCTGAGGGCACGCTCACGGTGCGCGAGACGAAGTTTCACAAGTCGCGCCTTATTCCGATGCATCCTACCGTAACTCTGGCCATGAAGCGTTACGCTGCTCGCCGTGCGCTGGTCGTCGCCGCAGAGCCGTGCGATTCGTTCTTTGTGAATCTTGATGGCAGGAAGTTGCAGGCCCGAACGGTGCACTGGGTGTTCGGTCGGCTTCGCGAGCAACTCGCGTGGACTTCTCGGGGTGACCACGCGTTGCCTCGAATCCATGATCTTCGCCACACGTTCGTGTGCCGGTGCATCCTCAAGTGGTATCAGGACGGCGTGAACGTCGACAACCGGATGATTGCGCTGTCGACATATCTGGGGCACGTGAAGCCGAGCGATACCTACTGGTATCTGACTGCGGTTCCCGATCTCATGGAAATCGTGAGCCGGAAATTTGCGTGCTTTGCCGAAGGGGTACGTCATGACTAAAGCCTGCCTAGTTCCTTCCTTCGCGACGCTCCTGCAGGACTTCTTCGTCGAACGGTTGATGCAGCAACGTGCGGTGAGCCCGGAGACGATATCGAGCTACCGCGATTCGTTTCGTCTGTTTCTTCAGTTCGCATCGGATCGCCTTGCCAGGTGCCCAACTGATCTGAAGCTGTCGGACATGGATGCGCCGCTGATCTTGGCGTTTCTGCGGCATCTCGAGGTTGAGCGGCGCAACAGCACGCGGACCCGCAACGTTCGACTCGCAGCGTTGCGCTCGTTCTTGAAGTACGCGGCACACCGTGACGTCGCGTCGTTGGCCGTTATACAGCGCGCACTCTCCGTGCCGATGAAGCGGTGCGATAAACCTATGGTCGGATTCCTGTCACGCGAAGAGATTCAGCAACTGTTGACGGCGCCTGACCCGGACACCTGGTCGGGTCAACGCGACAGGGTTCTGCTGGCAACGATGTATAACACGGGGGCGCGCGTCTCGGAGATGCTGGCACTACGCGTCAGTGATGTCGTGCTGGGTACATCACCCTTCGTTCATATTCTTGGCAAAGGACGCAAGGAACGAACGGTGCCTTTATGGCGATCCACGGCCAGGCTCATCAAGGGGTGGTTGCCGCAGATCCAGGATGCATCAAGTCAGAGGCTCTTTCCAAATCGATCGGGAAACGCGATGACACGCTCCAATGTCGCCGATCGAATGAGAATTGCCGTAACGCGCGCGAAGGACCAATGTCCGCAACTCGCCAAACGGCGTGTTTCTCCGCACCTGGTTCGTCACGCGACTGCCATGCATCTACTTCAATCAGGCGTCGACCTCTCGGTCATCGCCTTGTGGCTGGGACACGAAAGCCCATCGACAACACACTGCTATATGGAAGCCGATCTGACGATGAAGCAGCGAGCGCTGAGCAGGATTCAGCCACCGGAAGTGAAGAACCGTCGCTATCGACCACCGGACCGCATCCTCCAGTTCCTTGAGTCGCTGTAATTATGCGTAGCTCGCCGAACCGCGAATCCCTGCGGATCGCGTCGGCGACTCGCATGGCACTCTTCGACAATGAGTAACTCCGCATAATTTGCAACTGCGTATTATTCCGACAATGCACATAATTGCATTGCAGAAAGAATTTTTTATTTGCCGGCTCCGACAGTGGCGGAGAACGGGCGGCCGCGATGTACTCGCTGATCGGCACTTGCACATTGAATGACATCGATCCGCGTGCCTACCTGGACTATGTGCTAACTCACATCGCTGACCACAAAATCAATCGCATCGACGAGCTCCTGCCTTGGCGTGTGGCCGACAAGCTGCGCAAGCCGGCCAGTCCACCGGATCCCGCTACCTGACCGAGCAGGCCCTGATCACCATCATGCCTCACGCGGAAGCGATTGGACGAATGGCCTAGGCGAGCCGCTTACTCCACTCTCCATTTCCGTATTGGAACAGAGGTGTTGCAACGACCGGTGGAATCCGCCAGAGCAAACCTTTCGTGCGAATCCAGCGGCGGGTGAGTGTGCCGTTGATGACTAATTTGTAATCTCGCATTCATCCGTACGCCATGGACACCGCTCTATATTTTGCTGTGCCCGCTGTTTCGGCGAGCACAGTTAAGGAGAAGGGGACGAAGGGCACACATAATGGCTTGTCGTCCTTAGGCGTGGTATTGAGCGTGAGAAACTCGAAGAATCAGCAAGCATTCTTTCGCTGGTATCGGCTATTGCAACCCCTCCCGTTACTCTCCGCTCCCGCTACGTGTCTTACCCTCAGCATCATTCGGAAGAAAATTCATGCGGAAGTTGATTGCGTTGCTCGCTGTGGCAGTGAGCCTGGGTGGTTGCGCCGTCGCACCGGGATACGGGGAAGCGCAGCCATACGATTCGGTCTCCGGCTATCCGTTCTACGGGCCGGGGTACGGGACTTGCGGTAATTGGGGCGACTGTGGCCCTTGGGGCGGCTGGTACGGTAATTACTGGCACGGCGACCGTTGGCACAGTGGCTGGCACGGCGGACATAGCGGTTGGGGCGGACATGGCGGGGAAGGTGGACATGGAGGCCGGGGCGGACGTGGTGGCGGAGGTGGGCATGGCGGCGGCCGCTAACACCTTCCCCTCGTCGGACTCTATACGGCCGCTCATGTTTCCATTTAAATCTAACCAAAGCGATTAATGGGCGCGAGTCCCTGTTTGAGGAAATGACCCTGCGAAGGCTACAACCCATCATATGCGCCTACTCGTCGCTGCCGCACTACTTGTTTCCAGTCCGCCGCCGGGTACGTCGTAGTCCCGTCCGCAGTGTTTGTTTCTCGTGTCCACGCAGATGGTCATCGCCGCAGGGTTGGCAGAGGTCGCATCCTGCCTCGATTGACGCCAGGCAAAGGCCATCTTTTACGGGACCCGACAGCATGTCGGGTCCTTTTTTTATTCTTTCATTCCTCACCGACGCGAGTGCGTAGTCTATTGCGACCTGGTCAGTCGTGCCGTGCACATCGTTGTGGCCCGAATGACCATGGCCCGAGTGCCTACGCGCAGATTGGTTCGCATGCGCAGGACCTCGGAATCCGTCGCAACAGGTCGCCAATGAAGCGGTAGTGGGTTTGCGCACCAATATCGTAGTTCTGACAATCGACATGTATGTTCGCAAGGCTTTCCGGCTCCAGCTTGCTGTCAGCCCCACGCCTGTGACCACGTGAAGGTGTGCGGGTGCACCTAAATCGACATGAGAACGGTTGGCGTTCGCGCTTAAGCCGTTCTTTGGGGGCTTTGTGAATCAATGCTCCTGAATGAACTACGCTTCGCTATAGAATTTCATAGGCAGGTATTTCATCATGGCATCGAAACACGAAGTCAAGCGGTACAGAGCAAACCTCTCCGATGAGCTTCATAGTGCTGCCTTATACGAAACGCTTGCGAAGGTCGAAAAGGATGACGCCCGGAAGCAGGTGTTTAGCGACCTGGCGAAGTCCGAGCGCGAACACGCGCAGGTGTGGGTCGACAAGCTGAAGACCAACGGGATTCACCCGAAGGGGACGGGACAGGCCGTGAAAACGCGCCTGATGCGGACGCTGGTCCGCTTTTTCGGCGCGGGTTTCGTGTTGCCCACGCTTGCCGCTGCCGAATACGCAGACCGGAACAAATATCACGGCCAACCAGATGCGGGGCGCATGTCGGCCGACGAACATCATCACGCCGCGGTGGTCCAGACACTGGCTCATGGCGGCGACCCGGGCCTATCGCAAGGCGCGCGAATTGCCGGAGCGGAGTCATGGCACAAGGGGGTATCGTCGGGCAACGACCTGCGCGCTGCAGTGCTTGGCGCGAACGATGGCCTGGTCTCGAACTTCTGTCTGATTATGGGCGTGGCAGGAGCTGGAGCGGGCAACAAGGCAATCTTGCTAACGGGGCTGGCCGGGCTGATTGCCGGAGCATGCTCGATGGCACTGGGTGAATGGCTATCTGTGACCAACGCTCGGGAGCTGGCAGGCACCCAGATTGCCAGAGAAGCTGACGAGCTGGAGAATTCGCCCGAGGCCGAAGAGCACGAACTGATACTGATTTATCGCGCGAAAGGACTGGACGCCGATGAGGCGAGGCGCGTGGCATCCCAAATGATGCGTGACAAAGATAAGGCGCTCGATACATTGACCCGCGAGGAACTTGGGCTTGACCCAGCGGAACTGGGCGGCAATCCTTGGTCGGCTGCGGGAGTCTCCTTTTGCCTATTCTCCGTTGGCGCGATTTTCCCGGCGATGCCGTTCTTATGGACCCAAGGATCCAATGCAATTGCGCAGTGTATCGTCCTGAGCATGCTTGCGCTCGCGTCCATTGGAGTCTTCACGTCGCTGTTTAACGGACGAAGCGCGGCTTTCTCTGCAGCGCGACAGATTGCCATTGGCCTTATTGCTGCGGCATTTACGTTTGGCGTTGGCCGGGTCCTTGGTGTGTCAATTTCGTAAGGCTTGTACGCGCAAGAAGCGCCATCGGACTTCGCAAACCAGTTGCAGAAGCCCGACTCATCTCGAGTGCGTTTCGAAAGAACAGGATTTTCAATGCAGACAGGAGAGCGCGTCAGTGTTTTTCGGCAAATTCCGCGCAGCGTCTGGGTGCTTGGCTGTGCCAGCCTGTTCATGGATGTTTCGTCCGAATTATCCACAGTCTGTTGCCGATGTTCTTGATGGCAAGTCTCGGTGCCACTGCAACAACGATTGGCATCATCGAAGGTATTGCTGAAGCGACGGCCCCCGTCTCTCGGGCACCCTCAGCGACAACCTCGGCAATCGCAAGTGGCTCGCCGTCGCTGGGTACCGCCTGGGCGCGCTAAGCAAACCGCTATTTGCCGGGGCGCCGACCATCGGAATTGTGGTGACGGCGCGCATCATCGACCGGGTGGGGAAAGGCATCAGAGGTGCGCTGCGCGACGCGTTGGTGGCCGACGTCACACCGCCGCACCTGCGTGGCGCTGCATTTGGGTTGCGCCAGTCGCTTGACACTATCGGCGCGGTCCTCGGACCGCTGCTGGCGGTCGTCCTCATGCTCGTGTGGGCAGACAACTTCCGGCTCGCTTTCTGGCTTGCCGTCATTCCTGGCCTGCTCGCCGTTGCCCTGTTGACTTTTGGTATCGAAGAGCCGGCGCGGGAGCCAGGTGCCAAGCGGGTCAATCCGATTCGCTGGGAGAGCGTCAAGCAGCTCGGCAGCCGCTATTGGTGGGTGGTCGTCGTGGGCGGGGTATTCGCGCTGGCCCGGTTCAGTGAAGCATTCCTCGTGTTGCGCGCCATAGGAAGCGGGGTACCGATTGCGCTGGTTCCGCTCGGGGTGGTCGCAATGAACGTCGTTTATGCGGCATCGGCCTATCCGTTCGGGAAACTTGCCGACACGATGAGCCACACCCGGTTACTGGTCGCGGGTCTCGTTATATTGATTGCATCGGATGTGGTGCTCGCGCATGGCACGCTCTGGAGCGTGGTGCTCGTGGGCGTCGCGCTGTGGGGCCTGCACATGGGAATGACACAGGGGTTGCTGGCCACGATGGTTGCTCACACCGCGCCTGCGCAACTGCGTGGCACCGCGTTTGGCTTCTTCAATCTGTTCGGTGGTGTCGTTACGCTTGTGTCCAGCGTCATCGCCGGAGCCTTGTGGACCGCCTGGGTGCAGCCGCCACGTTCTACGCGGGAGCAGGTTCTAAGCCCAGACCATCGCGCTGCTATTGTCCGGACAGACGCCTGACATTGCGGCGGGTCGCTGAGCCAGGGTGCCTGAAGAGAAGGGGAAAGCGCCATTTTTGCCTTGCCAGAGGCGGGGCAAACCGGCGGGGGGACGGCAGCGGCGTGCCGTACGGGCTGCTATAGCGGCGAGCAGTCGCCGGGCATTCGGCCCTACCTGGAAGGCGTGGCGGGCTTTTAGGGCGACAGCCAGCTCAGGCGGAATTCCGGTCCCATGAGTGGGAAGAAGGAACAGCGGCTTTTTTCCGGATAAATCGGCGACCAAACTGTTCGGTACGCCCGGAACAGCATCGCATTGCCTTGATTCCCGGCGCGATGCGGCCTATTTTTATGATGTGTCCCCCCGACACGTCAAGGAGCTGAAAATGCCATTCCCCAGAAAGTCCGCGCCGAGTCCCGAGACCGACACGAGCAGGAAAAAAGAGGTAGCCGAGCCGAAAAAGACCGCTGACAAGGCGCAAAGTCATAAGGGCACGCAAGTGGCAAAGCGTGCCAAAAGCAAGGCAAAAAGCTGAGTCACTGAAACCCCCGTCCGCGCACCTGGGACACCTAGCTTTCACCGCCATACTCGCTGGGCCTACGGCGGGCTCGCTGCCGTTGAGGCGGTTCAAGCGCGCGCATCAGGTTCCCGACCGGACAGCAAAAAGCCTCATCCTTCGCGAGGAGGCTTTTTTCGCACGGTACGTTGCCGCCCCCAAATTGCCGGGCCCGGTGTTCAGCGCGCCATTGCTCAATTTCCCGCTGGCGTCCTCCGACCGCGCGGCCGAGGTCGAGCCTTCGCGTTGCGTCGATGACGCGCGCCTGAATACCGGCAGCAAAGGGCATGCGCAAGGCATTCAACTTGAGTTCCTCGCGGTGAGGACTGCCGCGGTGAAGCAACGCTTGTGATGGTCCCCTCAACTGGACGCTGGATTTTAACTTTGTCGCTGACCGAAGACGGCATGCTGGCCCGGCATCGCTTCGCGACAGCCGACGAAACATGGAGAGGCTGGCATGGAACGAGACGAATTCAGCGCTTTCGAGCACCAAGGCTGGGAGATGGTCGCGCATCCGTATCACTCGTATTTTGGCGACTTGACCATACAATCCAACAGCTCCCTGCTTGACGCACTCGATGTCCGCCCCGGCGTTCGCTTTCTGGACGTCGCGTCCGGTCCTGGTTATCTCGCCGCGGCAGCGGCGCGTCGAGGTGCCGACGTCATTGGCGTTGATTTCGCGGAGGCGATGGTCGAACAGGCAAGACGCGCCTATCCCGCGCTGCCGTTCCGTATCGGCAGCGCGGAGGACCTACCTTTTTCCGACGAGAGTTTTTGACGCCGTTGGCATCAGCTTCGGGATGTTGCATTTCTCTCATCCGGAGAACGCGCTCGCCGAGGCGTTTCGAGTACTATGGCCTGGCGGCCGGATTGCTTTTACGGTCTGGGCGACACCGGACAAGGCCGTCGGATTCGCGATGGTGCTCAAAGCCATTGAGGCGCACGGCCGTCTGGATGTTCCACTCCCCCTGGCATCCATTCTTCAGGTTCAGCGACTGGCACGAATGCGAACGCGCTCTGAGCGACGCGGGATTCGATGAGCCGCACGTCCAGGAAGTCAGCCAAACGTTGCGTATTCGCATGCCGGAAACGCCTTTCGACATGTTGATGCGCGGCGGCGTCCGCATCGCCGCTATGTTGAAAGCTCAGTCGTCAGAGGCGTTGGCTTTGATTCAAAAGGCGGTCTCCGAAGACGCGGCCGCGTGTCACAGCGAAGGAGAGCTTGGAGTACCGATGCCGTGTGTGCTCGAACCTATGCGAGGAAGGCCTGACGGCCGTTGCTGGGTAGTGAAGGACCGGGATGTGCGGAGCGCAGCAAGCCGGCCGTGCCGTACACCCCGGGCCTAACGCAGCCAACATTCATGTGCCCGTCGCCTTCAAAAACCAAAACGTGATGCGCGACGCTTTCGTCACATGCGCCACCGGTGGATTCAAGTGAGCACCCTGACAGCTATTCCGTTGAGATAGAACGAGAGGGCAATGGGCTGTTCAGCCGTGGCTATCAACCCACGCGCGTGCCCTTGAGCCCGTATGTTTGCACACGGAAACATCTGACAAAGGTCAGACGCGCCCGGCGTGCGAGCAAGCTACGAAATGTTCCTGCATGAATTCAAAAGGCTGGCCTTTCCGGTCGATGTCGCAGCGTCCCCACTCTGCCAGTTGCGCGGGCGTCGGCTTGAGCCGGTATGCCGGCAGTGACGCCGCTTTGCCCGCTGGACACCGTCGGACGAGTTATGCACAGATTTGTCAACAGATTTTGTGGATAACTCGTGCTGACCGCAACGCAAGTGGATAAGTCTTAACTCGCTTGCCTACGAACCGCTGGCCGTCGGAGCATCGAGCATTCCGGCTCGATTCTCGAACTACATTGCGCTCTTGAACGCAGCTTTGTCGCGACCTATCTTTAAGATGATTTTGATTGAGGAGGCGACCATGGAGCGCACTGCAGTGGACGTGCATTTCGACAGCGTGCACCTGTTTCTCGACATGTCCGAGGGGCCCGCCGTTCAATTTCCGCTGGACTGGTTTCCCGTGCTGCAGGCAGCCACAGCAGCCGAGCGCGAACACTTCGCCATCTCTCTAGACCATGAGCAGATATTCTGGCCCGAAATTGATGAGGACGTGAGCGTTCCAGCGTTGCTTTCATACCGACCCGAGAACGCGGGCCACTAGTGTTTTCGCTTTTAGCGTCTGCTGCCTGGACCTCTTGCGCATGCGCAGCTGACGCGGACGATGCAAGCGTCGGCCTTTCTTGACCAGTCAGCCGTCGGGCCCGAGGTAACCCGGCAGTCCCAGCGCTGCTTTGCTCTTCGCTAGCACCATTGCTTTCTTTACGAGCGAGGCGAACGCCTTGTCGCTGCCATGTCGCTGCCATGTCGGGGCAGGTTGCAGCGGAAGAAATCGGCCCATCAAAATTCCTCCATCGGGACGCTCGTCTTCTCGTAGCCGCCAGCGTCCCGGACTGACGCTGCGAGGCTACGGAACTCGTCGTCGGAAAGCTTCCAGATGCGTGCCGGCATTCCGGAAAACGGCCGGCGTCTTTCCTCGATGTTCGATACGCCGGCCGTGCAGTGACCCCTTTAACGAATGAACGTCACATCACGGCCGCCAGCCGTCCGTAAGGGCTCGTCCACGAAGGACCTACGCGGAGAATCTAGGAAGGAGGCAGAATCGATGGAGAGCACGACGTTCGTCATGGTCATCCGGCAACTGTCCGCGGCCGCCGAAATTGCAGCCAAGGCTGGACCACAGGATGTCAGGGTCGACGCGTTCCGGCTACTCGCGTCTTTCCGTCGATACGACGATTCCGGTCTCAGTCAGACGTTGGTCTCGACATCCAATGATGAATTGTTTCTTCGCACGGCTGAGGCAGCGCTCACGATGGCGGGCCGAAACGAATTTGCCGCGTCTCTCGCACTTCTTGAGCAAGCCCGCTCGCTCCTGTCGTTGACCTAGAATCTGCCGCGCACATACCCTTCTACCGCGACGCCAACAGCAGTCTTATCGCCTCAGGCCACTGGAAGGGGTGAGCCTTGCATCAGTTTCTGAGCGCGAATCGCGTCATGCAAAATCTTTGAAGGCAATGACCTTCAGAATGGCGAGCCGAACCCAGTGAGAACGAAGGCTGCCAATTTGAAGGATATCCATCCGGGGAAGCGCAATGCAATATCCGCATGTCTAGTGCGGCATCTCAACAGCGGAGGCGGGAATGACGCCCCTGGAATCCTTGCAAGCAAAAATCGAGAAGCTGCAGGCGCAAGCCGACGCGCTCGTCGCGAAAAAGTCGAGCGCTGTTATCGAGAAGATTCGCGGCTTGATGACAGAACACCGCGTGTCGTGACTGCGAATAAAAATGTGAAGACCACTGTCGACACAAAGGGCAAACTACCGCCTAGGTACATCAACCCGAAGACCGGCGAAACGTGGAGCGGCCACGCCCGCCCTCCGGCCTGGAGTAGGGACGTGAAAGACCGCAGTAAATTTCCGATTGCAGACGGTGCCGAAGCTGCTGTCGCGACGACCGCCGATATTGCGAGCAAGGCAAAGACTGCGATCAAGACGGCGGCGTCGAAGTCGGTGGGTACAACCGGTGGCAAGGGGCAGCGGAAAGGGCCGCAGCCGGCGATGTACCGTGACCCAAGTCAGGTGCGACATGGAGCGGGCACGGGCGTGCCCCGGCGCGGCTTGTTGGTGCCAAGGACCGGGCAAAGTTTCTGATTGCTGGCGTTGGCGGAGTTGCGGATTCTAGCGCTGCGAGCAAGCCGAAAGCCGTCGCGAAGAAGCCCGCGACAAAGACGGCGGTAGCGAAAAAGGCAACTGCGAAGATGGCACCGCCCAGAAAATTGGTTGTCGCCAAAAGGTCGTTACGAAGCCGGGTGTCGCGGCGGCACCGGAAGCGGCGCCTGCTCAAGCAACCGTGTAACCGAGCACGCAGGGTTCGGTTCTCGTCGCGTCGACAGGAGCGATTGTCGTGGCTTACCGCTAACAGGCACGCAATGCGACGAAACGGGCGGCGCATTTTGCATTCGAACCTCCGCGCTTGTAGGCTTGTGCCGCCTTTGCGCGGTCCGGGACGACGTCGCCAGGAGCATGCCTCTCCCAGTACAAGCCAAGGTTGTATGCGGCAGCCCGGTGTCCAAGCTCAAGGGCCGTGGCATACATGTCCTTGGCCATCCCAAGGTCGGCGTCCATGCCGCGACCAAGCCGTGCACTGTCCGCGAGTGCTGCTGCCGCCAGGCCTCGCAGAGGCTCGCTCGCCGTATCGTCCTTCAGCACGTCGCCCAGAATGACGTGCCCGGTCTCGTAGTCCGCTGGCCCACCTGTCTCGGTGACAAGAGACAGTGCAAGCAGGACCCAAAGAGAAGGGTGCCGGTGAGGGCCAACCCGTTCAATCAGACGCCGGCGGAGGCAAGGCGTCCCCGACAGCGGGCTTGTGAGCAGGCCGTTCGCAATGGCCGCGAGAAATTCAAGTGAAAGAAATCCAACCTTGTTTGCCGACACAATGTGCCGGAAGAACTTTTCCACGTCGAGCGCCGGGTCGGCCTGGCGAAGTTGTGCCCACTCGCGTTCAATTTGGCCCAACCAACTGGAATCTACAGACATCAGATTTCGCGTCCTGTGGTGAGTGACGGGGACGATGATACCTCGCCGTTTGTTATCATCCGGCTTCACGCATGACGAGACGGCAGCCATCTGGTTGCAGCTGCAGACCGCGCGCTCTCTACCGCCAAGCGTGCTGGACGCAACCGCACGTGCGTGGCGCAATCCGATGGCGCGTTAGGGGAGGACGGGATGTGACCCGAGATGCTGCCATGTCCGTGTATGCAATTACTGTAGACGGAGTAGGGGTCTTCGCTGGTGAAATCGCCTACGCTTCCTGGCTTCTACTGCAGGGATTTCCTTTCCGGTTAGCCGCAACGACCGATGTCGAAAAGCCTTGCATCCAGGCCGGCGATGCAGCGCGCATATTTTTCCAGGCGAATGCGTTCAAGTTAATTTATGTGCCGTCGTAAACGGTTGTGAAAAGTGGATAAAAGAACTGCGGCGGTATTTGCTTCGGGCGCGATGTTCAATGCTGGCGATATTTGCGAGGTGGCCGCCTATAGTCGGCGGACCCATACCTGCGGCTGTAAAGACGGGGATAAGTCTGGTGCTATATCTGAGGCGTGACGTATTAAAGGACCTGATTGAGCGCTTGATGCGCGCACCCAGGCCCCGCAGGTGGATTGGATATGTCGATATGCTCGCGGCATCGGCCGCATCGGCCGCATGCGCCATATCAAGTGTCACCGTCGCGCTTCGCGCGGGACCTGCCCTGGTTGTGGGCTTCTCGTCATTCGGCGTTTTCGCCGGGGGCTATTTGGTGGTCCGGCTGCAACAGTGCAGGCGCGTGACTCATACGACAGAAGAGCTGACGCGTGGATTGTTAGCTGCAAACCGGGACTGCCTGAAGCTGTTGGACCGCGACGGACGCATACGCTGGATATCCGATGTCGGTCAACAACTGATGCACGCGGAGACTGCGGCAGAGCTACTTGGCGCAGACTGGCTCGGATTCTGGACAGGAAGCGACGCGCGGGAAGCTTTTGAAGAAGCATGCACCGGATCGCAGACGTCGTTTTTCGCTTCTTGCCTTACCTTATCGGGTGAAACAAAGTGGTGGCTGTCGGACCTTGTTCCCCTCAAGGATAGAGGAGCTGGAACGACGGCGATTCTGTGTGCGTCGCATGACGTGAGCGCTGAGGTCGAATCGACCGCTGAGCTTCGGCGAAATGCTGGAATACTGCAACAGATGGAGGACCACGTGCAGGCCGTATTCTGGCTGACGAGCAGCGATTTCCAGATTCTGCATCATGTCAGCGCGGGTTTCGCCAGCGTATGGGAGATGCCGCTTTCTGCCCTGCATCAGAATCCTGCAGCCTGGCGTATGCGCGTTCATCCGGACGATTTAAAGTCGCTGCTCGTCCGCATGAGAGCGGTGGCACGCTCTAAATCGGAAGCGAACTCGTTCTTCCGGCTCGTTATGCCTGAGGGCCCGATGAAATGGATTCGCGCGGACGTTTATCCGGTAAAGGATGAGAATGGAACTGTTGCTCGTCTCGTAACCGTATGCGTCGACGCTACTGAAGAGCGGACGCGTCTGCAGCAGCTCGAGACATTGGCGAAAAGCGACGGGTTGACGGGACTGCTGAATCGCCGCGCTATGTTGGAAGCGTTATCAACGCATTGCCAGGATGCGTTGCCTTTTGCGTTGCCGTACATCGATTTGGACCGTTTCAAGGTGCTCAATGATATGGCCGGTCACTCCTTGGGCGATAGCGTAATCAGAGAACTTGCCGAGCGTATCCGCGAGACTCTCCCTGACAATGCAGTGGCATCGCGTCCAGGCGGCTGCGATGAATTCACCGTTATCGTACCGGGCGAATGGGAGCGCCGTGATATCGACCGCCTGTGTCAGCGCCTCCTCACTTGCGCCCGTCGCCCATTGTTAGTAGCGGGCAAGACCCTTTCTGTAACGATTTCGGTCGGAGCGGTGCTCTTTCCAGAGCATGGAGATTCCCCAGAGGCGCTTTTTACGAGCGCGGACCTTGCGATGTACGCAGCGAAGCGGGCCGGCCGTAACGCGTACCGGCTTTTTGGGGCGGAGGAACAAGGCGACCGTGACCGCCTGCAACTCGAAAGAGAGTTGCGCGAAGCGGTGCGGCATAAGCAGTTTGTGCTTTTCTACCAACCGCAGTTTTGCGCCCGCTCCGGACGGCTTACAGGGATGGAAGCCCTCCTCCGCTGGAATCACCCGAAGCGGGGCCAGGTGTCTCCTGGTGAATTTGTTCCGCTTCTGGAGGAGACGGGCCTTATCATTCCTGTCGGATACTGGGTAGTGCTGGAGGCTATGGGCGCACTATCCGAGTTTCGCAGGACAGGTGGACATGACATCTCTCTGTCGATTAACGTTTCGGCCAGACAATTTCATGATACTGGGCTCGTTGATGCCATCCGGAGCGCTCTGCAGGAGAACGACATCGATGGCTCGCAACTTGTGGTCGAAATCACTGAATCTACGTTAATGAAGAGTCTCGAACGCGCGCAGGAAATCCTCGCGCAGCTCCGGCTCCTCAACGTGCGCATCGCCATTGATGACTTTGGCACGGGTTATTCAAGCTTGAGCTACGTAACCAGGTTCCGACCGGATGTCTTGAAGCTGGACAAGTCGTTTGTGGATGAGGTCGCTACCGACCACGCTGCAAACGCCGTGGTCCAGGCCGTCATCGAGTTGGCGCATAAACTGAACATAGTCGTCGTTGCTGAAGGGGTAGAGACGGAAGCTCAGTTGGACATTTTTCGGTCAGCGAACTGTGATGAAATTCAGGGATACCTGCTAGGCAGGCCCGAACCCTATCAGGTTCTATCGGGGCGATTTCCGGACAAGGGCGTTGCGTAGCTGCCCCGGCGCGTTGTGTACCGCAGACGTACCATGCGTCTGGGTGCGCACAGACTGGCTGGACAATGTTCTGCTGGACGCGGCCAGGCGTCGAGGTCGACGTCGACAACATCAACGGTCTCAACGGTTTGCATAGGCACGCTGCGGCTGACGGGTATGGGTCACAGCCGCATTGCATCGGCTAACCGAGGAATACATCTACGGCCACTTCGGCAAAGGAACGAAAATGTCGGACAAGCATATTGCAACCGGGTTTGACGCTGACCTCAATCTGCTTTCAAGTAGGCTGCTCGAAATGGGCGGACTGGTAGAGTCGCAGATTGCGTGCTCGATGGATGCGCTCAATACCTTCGATATGGCTCTTGTTGAGCAGGTCATCGAGGGGGAACGCCGGCTTAACGCGATGGAGATAAAACTCGACGAAGAAGTTAGCAATATCATCGCTCGTCGACAACCGGCCGCCCGTGACCTGCGACTCTTGATGGCTACTTCTAAGTGCGTCACCAACCTCGAGCGCGCAGGCGATGAAGCCCGGAAGATTGCGAAACGGACGCGCCGCATCGCCAGCGAAGCGAACGCGCGAAGCGTCAACATCGCTGAAATCAAGCTTTCCGGAGAAATGGCTGCACGCATTCTTCGGAGAGCACTCGATGCATTTGCGCGGATGGATACCGTTGCAGCAGCAGCGATTGTCAGAGATGACGAAGCCATCGACAATGAGTTTCGAGCTTTTGTGCGCAAGCTCGCCACGTACATGACGGAAGACCCTCGAGCCATCTCAATGGGACTGGACTATCTGTTCATAGCCAAGGCCATCGAGCGCATTGGCGACCACGCGACTAATATAGCCGAGTCTGTTGTCTACGTTGTACGGGGCACTGACGTCCGTCATGTATCCCGAGAGCAGCTTGAGCGCGACGCCTTGGGTAAGTTAGGCTAGCGTCCTCACAGGAGCCAATCATTCGACCCGCTTCTATGGCTGTTCGCGCTTTGCTACGGGGCCGACAACGAAATGATGACAATCTTGAAGGGGCACGCGTCCTTTGTGGCTGAGCTCGCAGAATGTGAGAAAGAAGAAAATGTTGTCCTTGAGTTCGAGCCGAACCCCGCTCATGGCATGCTAGTCGTCTGTTTCCAGCCGCGTTGGTCCGCACAAGGCGAATCGAAACTGCTGTCAAGTGCGGCAATAACAGACGAGCCGCCGCTGGAGATTACGGTAGCAAGGCATCACCGGTGCATCATCCCTATTAAACCGGAAAATATAGGTGCTTGGCTCAACCCGGAAGCGTCGGACTTGGCGGCAATGTACGCGATACTTGATGACAGGGACCGGCCGTACTACGAGCATCGACTGGCTGCCTGACAGACTGTCACGTTCCAGCCAACCGGCGATGCGCCCGCAGAGCCAGCAGGAGCCGACGGCGGCAGTGGAATGCATCGTTGGCAAGCATGGTCTTCGTCATGCCATCCGTCGACTGCGCCTTCGCGGTCGACGCTTCGGAAACTACGAGGGGTGATTGTGACCGAAACAATTTCTAGACCGAAGTTATCGGTCAAACTCCTTCGTTTGCTCGGCCTCTTCAAACTTCTTGCCCAGACCTGTTGGCACGAGAATCAGAGACCGGTCCGTCGGGTCATACTTTTCGGCCAACGTGAACGCTTCAGAAATGATTGTTTGCACGTCCTGCCGCAGCATGGTCACGTCGAAGGGTAGATTTGCCGCGAATGGGTCCCAGTCGAAGCAGCCAACTACGGCAGACTTCCACGCGTCGGGCGACAACGTTGAGGTGAACTGGACCACCCCTTCAAACGCGGTAATCGAATTCATCAGCAAACCGGCTGGAAGTCGTCCAAGTTTTTCACAGCGAATTGTGAGTGCGCGTTTCGCAGCAGTGGCGTTGTACCCACAGCAGTCAATTGCATCTGCAGCAGGCGTCATTTGACGGGCTTTGAAAGCGTCTCTGAATCCTGCGATACGCATCTCGGTCGCATATTCATCCTCTACACCTCCTAGAAAGACCAACTCGTCTGGCGCCGCGCCGCGTGCCAGCAGCTTTTCAATCAGCACGTCCGTAATAGCTTGAGCGCCTTTGCGGTTATCGGAAACGACCGACGGCGCACCGTCTCCTGGCAAGTCCAGATTGATGGACGGGACACCCGCAGCCGAACAGAGCTCGTTTAGTGGTGTTGGGTTACGCACGCCGGCGATAAACAGCAGTTCAACCCGCTGCGAAAGGAGTGTTTCAATAACGCTCACCTCCACTACAGGGTCGCGCTGAGTGCCCACAACTATTGGGCAAAGTCCACGACTACGCGCCTGCTCCTCGAAGGTCTCGGCGAGTCCCGCAAAAAAACGGTTCCGATAATGGGGAAGAACCATACCCACCAAACCTGAGCGCGACAGCCGCAGTCCTCGAGCTTTCATGTTGACGTTATACCCAAGCTGGCGAGCGCTTTCGAGTATTCGGTTCGCCGTCTCCTCCTTGATTCGATAGCGGACCCAACTGCCGTTCAGCACCATGCTGACCGTAGCCGTCGAGGAACCTGTCGCCTTTGCGACGTCATAAATCGTGGACTTGCGTCCGGGGTTGCTGCTTGCCATCAAGTTGCTCCGAGGGCATTGCGCCGTTATGTCCCGAAAAGGTAGCCGTTTCCCGACAGTACCCAATACCAGGGTTTTTCCGGCTCGACCGGACTGCTAAATAGATTCAGCATACACCTACCCGAACTGCTAAATGGATTTAGCAACTTTTGCGAAACACGAAATCGGGCCTTTAACACTCATTTAGGGCGTCTGCGTGCCCAGGCGTCTCTACCGGAGGAGACATGTTCAAGAACATCATCCGCACTTTGGGTGCCGGCGCAGTCGCGCTCGCTTTGACGACCAATTTTGCGTCGGCCTCACCTGACAAACCGGTAATCGGTGTGGTTGTGAAGATTGGAGGTATTCCCTGGTTCAACGCCATGGAAGCGGGAATCAAGAAGCGCGCTGACCAGCTCGGCGTCAAGGCGTTCATGGTCGGGCCGACGAGCGCTGACCCTGCGCTTCAGGTGCGTGCCATCGAGGACCTGATTGCGCAGCATGTAGACGTCATCGGCGTCGTACCAAACGACGCACAGGTGCTGGAACCTGTTCTTCAGCGCGCCCGGGCAGCGGGTATCAAGGTCATCACGCACGAGTCCCCGAAGCAGCAGAACGCTGATTGGGATTTTGAACTGGCCTCGGTCAAGGGGTTTGGCGATGCTTACGGAAAACGCCTCGGCGAGGCGCTGGGCGGAAAAGGCGAATATGCAGTGTTCGTCGGGTCGCTGACTGTACCGCTGCATAACGCGTGGGCGGACGCGGCAAATGCCTATATCAAAGCCAACTATCCCGGGATGACCCTCGTTGGGGACCGTTACGGTGTCGCTGAAGACGTGGACGCGTCGCGCAAAACTGCGCTCGACCTGATGCGCGCCCATCCCAACCTGAAAGGCATCCTTGCGTTCGGCAGCCAGGGCCCGATTGGAGCAGCTCGCGCCGTTGCCGAGCAGCAGGCGAAAGGAAAGGTCCTGGTTCTCGGGCCGTTCTCGCCAGGACAAGGCCGAAAGCTCGTCCATGATGGCGTGCTGAGCGGCGGATACATGTGGAATCCAGAAGTCGCTGGCGAAGTGTTTGTAACGCTGGGTGTGATGCTCGTAAAGGGGCAGCCGATTAAAGACGGCACGAACATCCCTGGTCTGGGTGTTGTTCATCCCGATGGTCACAACCTGATTGTCGACAACCTGGTGGACCTCAACGCCAAAACCGTCGACGACCTCGCAAAGTTGGGCCTCTGACCGCAATCCTTTTGCCGAACGGGTGAGCGCGGCTGTAACGCCGCTCGCCTGGAAGTTACCGCTACGACGACTCATCTGGTCGCCAGCCGGTTGCGTGCAAGTACCATCGGAGCGTTTCCATGAGTCATCCAGCTTCCACCCATACCCTTGGTTCTCAGTTAGGGGTTGCGAACCCGGCATCGGCCGCGCTCGACGCGGACCGCGCGCCACTGCTCAAGCTCGAGAACATCTCCAAAATCTTCGGCGGCGTTAAGGCGCTGCGCGCCGTGAAGTTCGACGTCATGCCCGGCGAGGTCCTCTGTCTCGCTGGCGAGAATGGCTGCGGCAAGAGCACCATCATCAAGATTATCAGTGGGGTCTATCAGCCGGAACCGGGCGCAGTGATGCTCATGGATGGTGAGTCAATCGAAGGCCTGGACCCAGCGAGAGCCCGTGACCTCGGTATTCAGGTTATCTGGCAAGACCTGGCGCTTTTCCCCGAGATGACCGTCGCGGAAAACATCGCTTTCGAGCAGAACCTGGGGGCACGTCCGCGCATCGTTAGCTACGTGAAGATGAAGGATGCGGCACGCAGAATTCTTGAGCGGCTCGGCGTTTCCATCGACCTCAACCGTTCTGTTCGCTCGCTGTCAATCGCACAGCGCCAGGTCGTGGCAATCGCCCGGGCGCTTGTTCGCGACGCTCGTCTTGTCTTCATGGATGAGCCGACTGCTTCGCTCAGCCACGCCGAGACCGAAGCTCTGCTGAAAATTGTCCGGCGACTTTCTGCGGATGGCATTGCTGTGGTTTTCGTCAGCCATCGGCTCGCTGAAGTGCTGGATGTCTGCACTCGCGTGACCGTTTTCCGTGATGGACAGTATGTCGGCACGTTTCCCACCGAAGGGATGACACAAACCCGCCTCACTGAATTGATGACGGGCCGCACTTTCGACTACGAAGTACGCACGACAGACCTGACAAACGCGCCCGTTGTGCTCGAGGTACAGGGGCTGTCACGCGCCCGTCAATACCATGACGTGTCCTTCAAAGTGCGACGAGGCGAGATTCTTGGCGTTACGGGACGCCTTGGCGCAGGAAGAACGGAAGTCGCATTATCGCTTTTCGGAATGACGCGCCCAGGTGTGGGTTCCATCCTGCTAGACGGAAAAGCTCTTTCGGTACGCACAAATCGTGATGCCATCCGCGCAGGGATAGCCTACGTCTCTGAAGACCGTCTCCAACTCGGACTCGTACAACCGCAATCAATTGGCGACAACACGGTGGCGGCGGTACTCGACGACCTTCTGGACGGTACCCATCTCATCGCCGCCAAAAAACGAAACGCGTTGATTCAGGACTGGATTCAACAACTGGCCGTGAAAAGCGGGAAGCCGGACGATGCCGTCTCGACACTCTCGGGCGGTAACCAGCAGCGCATCGTGCTCGCCAAGTGGCTGGCAACAAACCCGAAGCTCCTGATTCTGGATTCGCCCACCGTAGGCGTCGACGTCGGCGCCCGGGCTGGCATTTTCGCCATCATTCACAAGCTCGCTTCTGAGGGAATGGCCATCTTGCTTATCTCGGACGAGATTCCGGAGGTCTACTTCAACTCCGACCGAATTCTGCACATGCGCGACGGACGCATTGTCAAAGAGTACGTGCCGGGAACGACAACGATGGAACAAATCGAGCGAGACGTCCATGCCTGATTTTCGCAAACTCGGAATCGGTTCGATTGAGGCCCTGCTGATTCTCGTTATCGCCATCATGGTGATTGGCCTCAGCCTTTCAACCTCGACATTTCTTACTCTGCCAAACCTGTTCGACCTGCTTAACCAGAGTTCCGTCAACATCATTTTCGCAGTCGGGCTGCTCGTCGTGCTGATTGCAGGCGGCATTGATATCTCATTCGCCGTCGGCGCATCGGTGGTTCAGTACCTCACAGCATTGACCGTGATGCGACTCGGTGGTGGCAACTGGGCGCTCGGCTTCATCGTGTCTGCATTCTTCGGGTTTCTGCTTGGCTCCGTCAACGCTACGATTATCTACAGGTTTCGCATCGTTTCGATTGTCGTGACTATTGCAACATTTAACGTCTTCTTCGGTGGGTTGATGTTTCTCACGGGTGGGGTCTCCATCTACGACCTGCCAGACTGGTGGACGGACAGAGTTTCCCTCATCCATTTCACCACCGCGAGTGGCAATGCGAACCTCGCACTGCCTGTGGCCGTGATGGTCGTCATGGTCATCGCAACCTGGTTTCTGCTGCGACGCACGACAACCGGCCGACAGCTCTACGCAATGGGCGACAACCCCGAGGCAGCGCGTCGCGTGGGAGTCAATATAGGCGCAATGCATTACATCGCCTTCGGCTGGCTCGGCATGATGGCCGGCATTGCCGGACTGATGCAAGCTCACTACGTGCAGGAAGTAGTTCCGAACGCGTTTTACGGACGTGAGCTGGATGTGCTCGCTGCCGTAGTGCTCGGTGGTGCAAGGTTAGGCGGCGGGCGCGGCACGATTCTCGGCGCCATCCTCGGCATCCTCCTGACGGCCATCACCGCCAACGGCTTGAACCTGCTGGGCATCTCGCCGTATGCGTTCAAGATGATTATCGGAGCCATCATTCTCATCGCCATTACCTTGTCGAGCGGCGGCTTCGCCAAGCTCGTCGGTGCGCGATTCACGTCACAAAGCGTAAAGGCCTCGTCATGAACACGTCTACATCTCATCGGTCGGCCACGCCGCTTGTGCCAGCAGACGTCGCCGGGTTGCTTGGATTTCTCGTCCTGGTCATGGCGGTCCTGAGTTTCGCATCAGACCGATTTTTCTCGGCGAGCACTTTCGTCTCGGTGGCGTTCCAGTTGCCGGAACTTGGCTTCTTTACGCTGGCCATGCTGATGCCCCTGATTTCCGGTGGGTTCAATCTCTCGGTGACTTTCACTGCGAACATTTCCGGCCTGGCGATGGCGTGGGTGCTTCGTACATACGGTGGAGCGGATGCGGGCGCAATGGCCATCATTCTCGGCATTGCTGCTGCGCTGGCCACGGGCGCCGCCGCTGGTTGGGTGATGGGCGCCGTCATCGCCCGCACAGGAGCGAGCCCAATCCTCGTCTCTTTGTCGATGATGATTTTCTTGCGCGGGCTGGGCGAATTCCTCACACGTGGAGGCGACATCTCTGGGTTCCCGCCGTTTGTGCGCGAAATGGGCAACGGAGTCTTCCTCGGCATACCCATTCCCTTGCTGATTTTTCTCGGCTGCGCATTACTTTGGCATGTCGTGATGACACGGTCGCGGCTAGGCTTCGCCACACGCATGATTGGGTCGAATCTTGAGGCGACGCGGTACTCCGGCATCCAGACAACGCGTGCGGTTACCCGAATCTACATGCTATCGGGGTTGATGTGCGGCGTTGCGGGCGTGGTGATGGCCGCCCAGTTCAATTCGGTTCGCGTGGGCCATGGCGAAGCATTTCTCCTCATCTCCGTGCTGGCCTGTTTCCTGGGACGCGTTGACCCGTTCGGTGGCTTCGGCCGCGTGGTACCGGTCGTCATCGCTCTCGTGATTCTCCAGGTCATTGCTTCCGGCCTCAATCTGCTCGGCGCCAATCAGCATCTGGCGACTGCTTTGTGGGGTGTCTTCCTGCTTGCTGTGATGCTCTTCCGTTGGGCGTGGGCGAACGGCATTTCGAAAACTTTGGTCCGCAGGCGCGTGACCGCAACTGAAGGAGTTACACAATGAACAAGCTCGGCGTACACGCACTGGTTTGGGCTGGCGACCTCACGCCGGAGTCGACGCGAAAGGTTTTGAGTTCGACGAAGGAAGCTGGCTTCGACCTCGCGGAACTTTCGCTGCATGGTCCGAAAGTTATGGACTTCGTCCTCACGCGAGACCTGCTGCAAGAGTTCGGGCTTGAAGTTGGTTGCTCCCGAGGCCTGACGTTCGAAGCAGACGTGTCGAGTGAAGATGCTGCGACGGTCGCTCGCGGGGTGGCGATGCTTGAGGAGGCAATCACTATCACCTCGGGAATTGGCGGCAAATATTTCGGCGGCATCCTGTACGGCGCGATGGCGAAATACAGCGCGCCGGTCACCAAAAAAGGCCGTCAGAACGCAATCGACTCCATCAAGCGCATCGCAGATTTTGCGCTCAGGAAGGACGTGAAGCTAGGCCTCGAAGTCGTCAATCGCTACGAAAGCAACCTGCTCAACACAGCATCTCAGGCATTGGCATTGATTGACGAAGTCGGCGCGCCAAACGTCGGTGTTCACCTCGATACGTATCACATGAACATCGAGGAATCCGACTTCATGCAGCCGGTTCTCCAGTGCGGCGACCGCCTTGCTTACGTCCATATCGGCGAGAGCAATCGCGGATACCTCGGCTCGGGGACCATCGATTTCTCGCAGTTCTTCCACGCGCTCGCGATGGTTAACTACAGAGGTGTTGTCACGTTCGAGAGCTTCTCGTCGACGGTCGTCAACGAACAACTGTCCAACGCTCTGGCTATCTGGCGCAACCTGTGGGACGACGGCATGGACCTGGCAAAGCATGCGCGAGAGTTCATGGCTGGCGGAATCAACGCCGCGGCAAAGGCGAAGGCGCATCACTGAACGCGTCGTGCACGTAGCGCGGCATCAGACGTGTCGGGATTTTGAAACATGGGCTGCAACGTGACGTCGGCGAGTGCAATGCACGCGCTCCCGACGCCTGAAAAAATATCGGGATGATGTCCATGATTGAAGACCGTTATTTGAGCCGGCTGCGCCAGTTGACCACTGGCGGACGTCGCCACATTCTCGGACTGGTCGGCGCGCCGGGAGCCGGCAAGTCGACCCTTTCCCAGGCAATCCTTGATGCCTTCTCTGGGAAAGTTGTGATCGTCCCGATGGACGGTTTTCATCTGGCGAACGTGGAGCTTGTACGCCTCGGTCTGGCATCCCGTAAAGGCGCCGAAGATACATTCGACAGCGCAGGCTATGTCGCGCTGTTGCGTCGGCTGCGCGAGCAGCGTGATGACGAAACGGTCTACGCACCTACTTTCCGCCGCGAGATAGAAGAGCCCATCGCCAACGCGATTCCGGTCGCGCCCGATACGCCGCTCGTCATCACCGAAGGCAACTACCTCCTGCTCGAACACGGCCACTGGAAGGATGTCCGGCCCCTGCTCGACGAAATCTGGTACGTCAACGTCGACTCGGCTCTGCGCCAGCAACGGCTCGTTAGCCGTCACATCAGCTTTGGTCGTGACGAGGGCGCAGCAAAACAATGGGTTGAGCAGACCGACGAGGTGAACGCACGGTTGATTGATGCCACGCGAGACCGGGCGGATGTCCAGTTCCACTGGTCATCGTAACGCGGGCCAGGCTGGACCGACGCGCAGAAGTTATTGCGCTGCGCGGCCGGTTGGGATGCGGATTTCTGGCGAAACTAACGAGACGACATGATGGACACAATCGAGCGCTGGAAGCTTGGCTGGGACTACGGCGAGGCGGAGGTCCAATCACTGGGTGGGATGCTCGCACCTGTGCGTTTTGACATCGGCGAAGGACGCTCTGTCTCTCCCATGCAGGTGGCCCCCTGGACCGATGACGGCCGCCAGCATGGACTTATGCGTGCGCTGCGCGGTGAATGGCCCTGTCTGCCGTTTGGGATGGTTGAAGCGCCTGCGGGCCTTCCCGCTGAGTTTGGCCATCGCGAGGCCAGTGACAGCTGGGTTCACGGGTATGGTGCAAATCACATGTGGACACTGTTAAAACAGACCGCCCACATGCTCATGCTTCAAATCGCGTATCCGGCCGACAGTGCAATTGAAAAACTTGAGCGTAAGGTCGAAGCGGACCCGAATACGCCCGCGTTGCTGGTTTCGCTTACCGTGCATGCCCGGCGCGACGTCGTGATGCCGTTCGCTCTGCATCCGACTTTCGCCATCCCCGACGGGGGCGTGGAGGTTATTGCCTGCGCCAGCCAGTCCATCTATAGCTATCCGGTCCCGCAGGAACCCGGCATTTCGCGGATTCTGCCGAACCGTGCGTTCGCGTCTCTGGCAGAAATCCCGACGACGAAGGGTTCGATGAACGCTTCTCGACTGCCATTGGCGGAAAGCACCGAAGAGCTGATGCAAATTTCCGGATGTGAACCACCTTTTATCTTGCGGTATCCGGGGGAGCGTGCGGAGGTGAGCCTCGACTGGAACGCCAGCGAGCTGCCCGATGCCTTGCTGTGGATTAGCAACGGTGGGCGAACTCACGAACCCTGGTCGGGACGACATTTCGCTGTGGGTGTCGAGCCAGCCAACAGCTTTTTTGACCTGGGTCGAGTGGTGATTCCTCCTGCCAGTCACCCGCTCGCCGACCGTTTCGGATTGGTTTTCAGAGCAGACACGCCGCGGACAATCACGTACCGGTTGTCGGCACGGGCACTGTGAAATTTAGTTCGCTTTCTTACGCTGTGGCGCGCGCCCCCTCTGGCCACGACGCTTGCAGACAAGAAGAGGCGTAGGGGGTTTAATCATGCCGCGCTCGAAATAGCGCCGACGTGACATCTGCGTCAGCCGCGATCTGCGCGACGGTGGTGGCGGCAATGCCGCGTTCGGCAAAGAGCCGCGTTGCGGTATCGAGAAGATGTTCTCGCACGTCGAAATCGTCGACCGCCGGGCGGCGACCAAGTGGCTTCGCGGGCGAGCGTTTCGCGTTCATTCACTCAGCCTAATTGATGAGTTAGTTAAATTCAAGGTCGCGTTTTGCCTTGTGTCATCTGGATCAGATCGGCGCTCAGGGCAATTGCATGAAACGTTACAGAGGGTTCCGGGATGCTTGTGAGCCATGCACCGACCGAATCGCGCCATGCCGTCCTGTTCACGCTCGATCGTCGCTGTGAGCCTCGCCAACATAGCATTCAGGGCATCGTCTGCCGGTGGCCGGTCGGACTCGTACGCCTATAACGGGTCGGCGACTGCCTCTCCAACGCCGTCGCACGGCGACAGCCGGCATGGGCTGCATCGCTCGCCGATAGCACCCGACCGGCTCGCACTGACGTCCACGCGAACAACCTGTCTTGCCTCCGGCGTTCCGGGCCGATAGTGCTGCTTGACCCAAAACGCAGCAGCGCGTCGCGGTGGGAAAAAATTGGCAAGCGCTAATTCGGAAAGGACAGTTTCCTGTGAGTCAACCGGTCGGCGACGCCAATGCGATAACACGATTTGATCGATGAGTGGCATGATCGTCTGTACGGACTGGCAGCACGCCCGGACTCCACGGTTCGGCCGACACAGCGGTCCAGCCCCATGCTTCCGTGCAACCGCCGTCCAGGCCGCCGCGATAAAATTGGCAATGCGGTAGCGATCGATTACGCCAGACCAATGGGATAAGAGTTATGGAATGGATGGACGCGCGACCCGTAGTGCCGGGCTACTATTGGGTGCGATTTACGGACGACCGAACGCCGAAGCAAACCATCGGGGAGGTCGCAGATGTGCCCGGGAACGGCTCACGGCAGTTAGTCGTGATCCTGCTGGGCGACGACGAGATCATGGAACTGGACGATTCGTTCTTTGACCGCGCACTGTTTGCTGGACCGATGGAACCGCCGTCGATGGAATGACCGCCGTAGCCGGACCGGCTGCCACTCCATCTGGAGAATCTCCGATCTTTGTGTAATTCGTGCCACCCGGCGCCGCGGCGTCGGGATTAGCGGAGTCGGGGGCGTACGGAAGGCCGAGCTCCTGCTCGACAAGCGCCCGGGCCATTTGCCAATACTCGTCGGCGCATCCTTCGAGGCTTCCGTCCTGTTGCCAGAGCTGATAGGCGCGCTCCCGGATTTTCTCGGCAAAAGTCAGATCGGACATGCGGTCGTTTCCATCCGGAGGGGAGCAGACACGAGTGGCTCCGGGCATCGCTAACCCGCGAGTATCTGCATCTTTGCAGCCGTGCTTTTTCATCGACGGTGACGCATCACGTCCCAACACTGACGAGGGTCCATCTGCCTGAGCATCCTGTGCCGTATCAGTTCGCGACGGTAGTGACTGGCAACCAGCAACGCGGCGAGGGCCAGCCCGAAAAACCCGACTGCAATTCCCACCAACGAGTCGTTCACGGAAGAGTCCTCGACTGAAGAACTGGATCACTTGGTCGGCGTCATTTGTCGTTAAGCACGCGAGCGGCGGCCTTGAGAAAAAGCCGACCGTCGTCGGTAACCAGAGGGCGTTGTTGACCGGATGCGAGTTGATCCAGTGTGACGAGCTGCCGTGCCAGAAGCGCTCCCAGATCTGCGCTGTCCAGACTCAGCGGATCCGGCGCATCCTTAAGCAGCATGAGGGTCGCGAATTCATGTGGACTGAGCATCTCCGTCTCCTGGCTACACCTGCGTTTCGCTGGCAACCTGATCCGATGTACTCTCTTTACGAGCAGGATCATTTCGGGGATGGCGGCCGCTGAGTGTTCTGTTCAGGTGGGTGCGTGTCGCGCCAAGGTGCCTATCTTAATATTGAGACGAGCTAAATATCAATATTTGGGAAATTTATTTTTTGGGCGTGTGAAGGCGTTGGGGCAGACGATGCCGCGCATCGCGTCCCAGAAGTGTGCGGGCATCGCCGGGTCTGGGCACCCCGCTGGGAGGAGAAACCGACGTCGAAGGCCGTGCTGATCGCAGTCAGCGGCACCGGAAAGGCGACAGTTGAATTGCCACCTGATATGCGGACGTCAGCAGCGATTTAGTAACGGCCTGATAGGCGGGTCCGGAATATCAATAAATGTAACTAACTGTCAGAAATAGCATATTCAAACTCAACAGCAACCCCTCGCTTTGCAGGCACCAGGCCACCTGCCTGTTGCGCAAGAAACGTCAACAGGACACTGCTTCGCTATCGACGTTGGTTGCCGCCCGATTGCGTTCTGGTAAATTCGAAGATCAGCAATGTATTGCACCAACCGTTTCAGACGAATCTGACGGGGTTTCCCATGGATGGTATTGATGTCGCGCCCGGCATATCGCGAGACGGACGCACGCTCGTATTCCGCCTGTCTGCCCATCAGCGCGAGGTGGAATGCACGATCACCCGCGAAACGCTCGAAGAATGTTTCTGGTTGCCCGCCGACGCGGACGGCGCCCGCATGCTGAAAACCTTTGCAGACGGGCGCCACCGCATTGTCGCCGCTGCAGAAAGAAAGATGCGGGCGCACCCCGCTCAGGCGATCCACCTTACCATTGCCGACTTCCTCGCAAAGCGCTAAACGCTGTGAGCGCGCTTCGCCGACCGATATTTACGCGCGCCGGGATTGCAAACAGGGCGCTTGCATCACTAAAAAGCTCTGACAGCAGGTGTCAAAGCCATTTCAAGATGTCGTTGCTGGAGCTAAATAGATGGAATGGCCGCCTCCCGCCTTAGCGGTCGTCCGGACGCCGCAGTAAGCCTGGCGACGGCGTCGAGCCCGTGTATCGTTTCCCTTGCGACATCCCGTTAAGGAGAAAGCTGATGGAACCCACGACGATTGCTATCGACCTGGCCAAGAGCGTCTTCCAGGTGCATTTCGTTGAACCTGATACCGGCGCGATTCACAGCAAAGTACTGAAGCGCGCCCAGCTCAAGCCGTTTTTCGCCAATCGTGCCCGATGCCGGATTGTCATGGAAGCCTGCGGAAGCGCCCATCATTGGGCCCGGCAGCTATCTGCGCTCGGTCACGATGTCCGGCTGATCGCAGCGCAGTTCGTCCGTCCATTCGTCAAATCGAACAAGAACGATGCTGCGGACGCTGCCGCGATCTGGGAAGCCGCCCAGCGGCCCGGCATGCGGTTCGTCGCCATCAAGACGGAGGATCAGCAGGCAATGCTGGCGCTGCACCGGATACGCCAGCAACTGGTCCGATTCCGCGTGATGCAGGTGAACCAGTTGCGCGGGCTGCTATATGAGTTTGGCGTAATCCTGCCGCAGGGTCGGCGCGCGTCGGTTGAGGCCGCCAAAATATCGCTTGCATCCATGGCCGATCAATTGCCAGCGATGCTGACGGACAGTCTGCAAGACCAGCTATCGCGGCTGTTGGCACTCGACGAACAGATCCTGCGAATTGAGCAACGCATTACCGAATGGCGTCGGGGCGACGAAGCATGCCGTCGTATCTCCGAAATTCCCGGTGTGGGTCTGTTGACTGCGACAGCTGCAGTTGCTGTCATCGGCAACGCACACGCATTCAGGTCAGGACGTGAATTCGCCGCCTATCTTGGCCTGGTACCCCGACAGAACAGCTCAGGTGGCAAGGTGAGGCTGGGTGGCATCAGCAAACGCGGTGACGTCTATTTGCGCACTCTGCTCATTCACGGCGCCCGATCGGTTATATCGAGTTCAAAGTACTTGTCGGAGCATCTGAGAGGCATGCTTGCACGACGGCCGACGAACGTGGTCGCAGTTGCTCTCGCCAATAAGGCGGCCCGAACTATCTGGGCGTTGCTTGCATACGGTCGAACGTATAAGAGTCCGATGTCGGCACCAGCCTGACACAGCATCGCAGTCGATATAAACCCAATCATGGTTGCATAGGTGATATTGAACGATGGCAAGACAGGTTGGACCGCGCGAGGACAAGCCTGAGACATTTCTCGGACCTTGAGTCCGTCCAGTTAGATTAGGATCCTCGCGGCGAAATCCATCGGGGCCGGCAGGCAAGTCCTGCGATCGAGTCCGGATATAAGTCCGCAACCACCCTCCTCGCCAAACACAATATCTCCTTGCAAATGGGAGGCGACCATATAAGAAATGTCGTATCTGGCACCGGTGCTGAGTCTCTTTTTATGGGTTAAAGCTCAATGCAGTGTTGCAGGACAGCACGTGAACGGGCAGGGCGTGTCAGTCCGTTCAGTGGGTGCCTGCAGACCGCGGCCCGGGTTTGCGAGCCTTGACCGCGATCGTGACCGGCTTTGCCGATAACTGCGTCAGCGTTGCATTGACATCTTCCCGTGTGAACTCGCGCTGCTTCTTCGTGCCCGGTTCGCGCTGATTGCGTCCGGCGGCCAGCCCACGATGCGTGCGTGGCGGTGAACCCGAAGCGCGCCGGTCATCACGCTGTGCCTGCAGCGCCTGCGCCACCTGCAGTGCGTGCCCCAGCCGCTTGTGCTCGATCACCGCGCCCTGATCGATCTCCGACAGCCGGTCATAGGGGACGCAGGGCAGGGCAACGCCATCCGCCCGCACCTCGATGCGCCCGTCCGGATACTCCCACACGTCGATATACCGGTGGATCAGTTTCCGGTTCGCCGGCGTGTCCGCCAGCAGGTACATCACGCGGTCGTACTGCACCGTCAGCGACTTCGTCACGCGCCGCAGTTCGCGCCACGTCAGCAGCGCGTCCAGATCCTCATCGTCGCGCAGCGGCCGGTGTGCGTCGAACGTGCTCTTCGGCGGTTTCGCAAAGTGCGCGTTGTACGACGCGATGAAGGCAGGCGCATACGCATTGGCCGCCGCGATGGTACTGATGCCGCGCAGCCGCAGTTCCTTCACCAGCCGGTCCTGCAAGGTCAGGTGCGCCCGCTCGACGCGGCCCTTCCTCAAAGCAGTCAACTGCACGCGATCTGACCGATGCGACGCAGTTGTTCCGGGTCACCCATCCCTTCCATCCGCTGTACGGGCGAGAGTTCATGCTAGTGGACCGGCGCAAGGCGTGGGGAGAGGATCGCGTCTACTTCCATGACGACATGGGGAATCTGAAACGTATGCCGGCAGGCTGGACGAGCGCAGCGCCGCCAAATGCATTCGAGACAGTTTCGGCGGGACGATCGCATTTCCGCATCGAAGATCTGTTGCAATTGACCATGCTAATCGCCCGGTACAGAGAAACAAACGGACATTCAAAAGGGCACACAGGCAAGCGCAAGCTGTCAAGGAAATAATGCCATCTGTGTAAATGTAATTATGCCATTCGATGCGCCTGCAATACTTCCGCAAATGATTAGCTGATGAAGCAGATGAGAGCCTTTGTTTGAAGATATGAGGCGCGCCGGGTGACAGTCTTGAAAAAGACCTTGACATCGACTGTAAATGGTCATAATTTATATTACATATGGCTCGTACCCGAAAACCCGATCCCAAACTCGCCGCTCTCGAAGATAGTGGCACTGTGAATCCGCGCCCGCAGGACATCGATGATCCTGCCTTCAGCGACAGCGACTTCTTCGATCCCCGGGATCTGGTTCAGGTCCGTTACGAAATGCTGCGACGCGTACGCGTGGAAGGGCAAACCATCGCGGATGCCGCCGCACACTTCGGAGTCAGTCGGCCGACCTTCTACAAGGCGCAGGCCGACTTCGAGCGCGACGGCCTGGCTGGGTTGCTGCCGGTCAAGCGCGGCCCGCACGGACCTCATAAGATCACCGATGAGGTGACGCGCTTCATCGAAGAAGCGCGCGCGACTCACGTTGGGCTGGAAGTGCAGGAGCTGGTCGATCGGATTGCGGGGCGGTTTGGCCTGGCGGTGCATCGACGCACCGTGGAGCGCGCCCTGGCGCGTTTGAAAAAAAAACGACGGTAAATCCCCCCGTAACGGCGCGCGATGCCCAGTCCCTGAGCCGATGCTACGAGGTCTTGCGCCAGGAGGTTCTCGATACAGGCGGAGGTGGTCCCACGCTGATGCGAGGCCGGGCGCTGTTCATGTTCAAGGGCATGGCGGTCTGGATGAAGTCGGTGACCGAAGCGTTTCCGTTTAGTCCATTACCGGTCACGCGCCCGAGCGGGCTGAATCTGCCTGTCGGTCTCGAACAGAACCTGATCGTCATTGTGGCGGCGATGGCAATTGCGACAGCGGAGGTGATGGCATGACCGATCAGACGCACGCGAAAGTTCAGGCCCGGCATCTGAAAAGAAGCGCCTACCTGTATGTCCGCCAGTCCACGTTGCGACAGCTGTTCGAGAATACCGAGAGCACTGAGCGCCAGTACAACCTGCGACAGCGCGCGGTCGCTCTTGGATGGCGCATTGATCAGGTGGTTGTAATCGACTCGGACCTCGGCCTGTCCGGCGCGTCTGCGGTTGATCGCCTGGGGTTCCAGCGTCTTGTCGCCGAGGTGAGTCTGGGCCGCGCCGGGATTGTGATGGGCCTCGAGGTGTCGCGCCTGGCGCGCAATTCCACCGACTGGCATCGGCTACTGGAGATTTGCGCACTGGCCGACTGCCTGATCCTTGACGAGGATGGCGTCTACGATCCCGCGCACTTCAATGATCGGTTGCTGCTCGGCCTGAAGGGCACGATGAGCGAGGCTGAGTTGCATGTCATGCGGGCACGACTGCGCGGCGGAATTCTCAACAAGGCACGTCGCGGAGAGCTGGAGATGCGGCTGCCCATCGGCTTTGTGTATGACACCGAGGCACGCGTGCGTCTGGATCCCGACGCACGTATCCAGGAAAGTATCCGGCAGCTCTTCCGCACGTTCCGGCGCACCGGTTCGGCCACGGCAACGGTCAAGGCATTTCGCGTGCAGGGTCTTCTGTTCCCCCACCGGATTTACCGCGGGGCACGAAAGGGCGATGTGCAGTGGGGCGAACTGGATCACTCACGTGTGCTGTGGGTCCTGCATCACCCGCGTTACGCAGGTGCATACTGCTTCGGGCGCACGCGCTATCGAAAGCATCCCGATGGTCAGACGGTCTCCGTCCGGCTGCCCTCTGCGCAATGGGTGTCGCTGATCCCTGACGCCCACGAGGCCTATGTGAGCTGGGAAGAGTTCGAACAGAATGTTCAGGTGTTGCGCGAGAATGCCCACGCACTGGGCATCGACCGGGAAAGGGGGGCGCCAC
The DNA here is from genome assembly GCF_046025895.1 of Paraburkholderia sp. RL17-337-BIB-A. Taxonomy (NCBI): domain Bacteria; kingdom Pseudomonadati; phylum Pseudomonadota; class Betaproteobacteria; order Burkholderiales; family Burkholderiaceae; genus Paraburkholderia; species Paraburkholderia sp. RL17-337-BIB-A. The sequence goes on from NZ_JARESY010000003.1 coordinate 1,174,079, forward strand.
GTGAGGGGCCGGCGCTGCTGCAGGGCCTGGCGATATGCGCCAGATGCGGTGAGCGAATGACGGTGCGCTATCACGTCCAGGGCACCCGCAGGGTGCCGGACTACATGTGCCAGCGTCACGGCATCGAACATGGGCGGCCGGTATGCCAGCATGTTCACGGTGGCGAGCTTGACGATGCTGTTGGCAGGTTGCTCGTGGAGACAGTCACGCCGGTCACGCTTGAGGTCGCGCTGGCGGTACAGGAAGAACTTGACAGCCGTTCTGAAGAGCGCGACCGACTGCACCGCCAGGAGTTCGAGCGGGCACGCTACGAGGCCGATCTGGCGCGTCGCCGCTATATGCAGGTGGATCCAGCGAATCGATTGGTTGCGGACTCGCTTGAATCGGAATGGAACCATGCGCTTCGCGCTCTCGCCGAAGCTCAGGATTGCTACGAAAAGAAGCGTGAGGCTGATCATGCCGGACTTGACGACAAACAGCGTGCGCACATCATGGCACTAGTACAAGATCCCTCAAATAGCTTTAATAATTGTCTGGCTGCAAATAAGGTTGCAGGAGCGTGACAACCAGTTGAGCCATTTCGGCGAGCGAACCTGAGCCAGGCAGAGGTTCCCATCGCCCGCTATGGCTACGAAAGGCCGCACCATAAAGATTGCGGCCGAGTTCACTCAGGCGTGCCACAACGGTCGACTCCTGATTGTCCAGGCGCTTGATCAGCAGATGACGCCCGTAAGCCTGCGTGACCACCTGGTCGTGGCCCAACAATTCGCGCAGCTGACGCTGCAGTTCGCTTGCATGATGTTTCGCGGGTAAGGCAGGCATGACCGCTCCGGTTCAGGATGCGCCAGTTTGCAACGGGTAGCCGCGGAAAGTCCATCTGAAGGGACGTGCCGTCTGGTTGCGCTCGCGGATGAACTGCTCTGTACGCTCGCGAAGATGCGCCGTGCTGGTGTGGCTGGCGTGACGTAGCACACGGCGCGTATAGAGCCCAAACCACAGTTCGATCTGGTTCACCCAGCTCGCGTGCAAAGGGGTGAAATGGAAATGAAACCGTCCATCGTGCCGCGCATTGAATGCCTGCCACACGGCCTGGGCGCGATGCGTGTTCAGATTATCCCAGATCACATGCACCTGCTTGCCCGGATACGCGGCTGCCACACTGTCCATGAAAGTCACCAGGTCGTCTTGGGTACGCCGGTCGCGGCAGCTTCCCAGTACCCGTCCGGTATGAACATCCAGCGCGGCAATCAGCGACTGCGTACCGTGACGGATATATTCAAATTCCCGGCGGCGCAACCGTCCGGCTGCCGGGGCGCGCCCTGGATGCTTGCGCTCGATGGCCTGGATGCCGGTCTTCTCGTCAATACTCAGTACCACCGCATTCTTCGGCGCCTTGCGGTACAGCTTGCAGATCACGTTGACCTTCTCGCGAAACGCCGGATCCGGACTATGCAGCCACTGCTGCACCCGATGCGGGCGAACGTCGCCAGCCTGCAGGATGCGCTGCACATGGCTGCGACTGATTTGTTCGACGATCCCTCGCTCGACTGCACGCGTCACAATCTCATCGAGCGTCGGCGTGGCCCGACCTTGCGCTTCCTGCACTTCACACGCCAGTGCGATCAGCTGCAGCCGCGTCTCCTGCGTGATGCGCGGCGGACGACCACTGCGCTCTGCCTCCCGAATCCCCTGCGCGCCTTGCCGCGCAATGCGCTGGCGCCACTGGCTGACGGTCTGCACGGACACGCCCAGTTCCTGTGAGATCGCCGCGCTCGTGTAGCCCTCGTGAGCCATTAACGCGATGCGTGCCCGTGTCACATCGCGCTGTGCAGCCGTCGTGCGTCGGATCAGCGACTGCAGCTCCTGTCTTTCCTTTCTGGCCAGCTTCACTGGCGTTGCATGGCGTCCTCGACTCATACCGCCAGGATAAACCATGCAATCAATTATTAAAAGTAATTGCGGGATGTTGTACTAGCCAGAGATTTCCCTCGTCTGTGGAACGATCCGCGCACACCTGATCGCGAGCGAAAGCGCATGGCGCGACTGCTCATCGCTGACGTGACTTTGCTCAAGGGTGCAGACATCTGCGTTCAGATACGCTTTAACGGTGGCGCCACGCATACGCTACATGTGCCGCTATCCATGCCAGCGTGGATATTACGGCAGACCCCACGCGCAGTCGTTGCCGAAATGGACCGGCTTCTCGACGAGTACACCGAGGGTGAAACGGCGGAGCAGCTGAATCGTCAGCAGCTCATCTCCGGCTGGGGTAAGCGGTTTAATTCCAGAATGATCACGCGGATTCGGCTGTCCCACGGGCTACCGAGTCATCATGACAGGCTGCGCGCACGTGGAATGCTTACACAAGACGAGATCGCAGAGCGGTTGGACGTGGCGCCGACGACCGTCAAGAGCTGGCGTCGTGCGGGCCTGCTTGTAGCGCACCGTTACGACGACAAGGGCGGATATCTCTTCGAACCTCCGGGCGCCGACGCACCAGTAAAGTTCCAGCATCAGGGAAAGACCCGTGGCCGACGCTCGGCCGCATAAACACCAACGCAACCGACATATGAGGTGCACTATGCAGCGTAGCCCTTGGCGGGGCTACTGTTCGCGCAGAACGTGTCGATGTTCAGCTCGTACATCGCCCGGCCGAAATGGGTCACGCTGTTGCCATCCTTGTTCGCACCCGTCTTGCGAAACACGCTGTATTTGTCGCTGTAGAACGCGACAGGCTTGCCGTGGCGTTCAATGTACGCACGCGTCGCTTCGAAGTAGCTGAAGGTCGACTCGGTGGCTGTGAAATGCAGCGTCATCAGCTGGCTCGTCGCATCGTCGACGTACACCAGCAGCGAGCAGGCCGGCGCCCGTTCCTCGAACCACCGGTGATCGCAGCCATCGATCTGGATCAGCTCGCCCAGACACGCGCGCCGCGCACGCGGCTGGTAGAGCTTCGGTGGCCGCTGCCGGCGGGGCACCCAGAGACCTGCATCCGTCATCAGACGCCTGACCGTCTCCTTTGCAAGCCGGATGCCGTGACATTCGACCAGCTTCTCGCACGCGAGTGTCGGCCCGAAATCGACATAGCGATCACGAATGATCGAGAGTGCCCGAGCGGCCATCACCGCGTCCAGCTGGTTGTTGCTGGGCCTCGAGCGCCGACGCGACACGAGGCCTTCCGGTCCATGTTCGCGCAGTCGCGCAACCAGGCGCCGGATCTGCCGCGTCGTCAGCCTGAGCCGTTCTGCCGCGCGCCACGGCTTGAGCTTGCCGTCGGCGACGTCCTGAATGACCTTGAACCTGTCCAGTTCGCGCATCGTCATGGTTATCCGTTCGGTCGCAGCCATTAAAGCCTCCCGCGCCGGAACGCCGGCGGCTGGTCAGCTTACGCTGCGAAAAAGCGGACATTTGAACTTGGCTAAAAGCGGACATTACTACTTAGCCTCTACAAGTTCTGTCGAGGCCATTCTGAAATGTCCGCTTTCCGGCCAAGTTGAAATGTCCGGGTTTAAGGGGTTTGTTTCTAACGCCTTTTGTCTCACACCTTGTTGAAGGACGACGCCTGAACTGGCAGGGCGCTTACGTCTGCGTCGATCACCTTTGCAGACCGACAGCCAGGTTTGCGTGGTTGTTGCATTTGCCGCTGCTGCGACTGTTCCAGAATCACACCATTGATATCGGCCTGCGTGAACTCGCGTTGCTTCTTCTTGCCTGGCGAGCGGCTTTGGACCCTGGTTGCAACGCCGAGGTGGGTTCGCGAAGGCGCTTTTCCGATCCGACTGTTATCGCGTTGAGCCTGGATCACCTGCGAGACCTGAAGCACGTGACCCAGCCGCTTATGCTCAACGACCGCGCCCTGGTCAACTTCGGTCAGCCGGTCGTACTGTCTGCATGACAGTGCATGACCATCGGCGCGGAGTTCGATACGCCCATCCGGGTACTCCCAGACCTCGATATACCGGCCGATCAGTTTGCGGTGCTCGGGCGTGTCGTTCAGCAGATACGTGACGCGGTCATACCGCACAGTCAATGACTTGCTCACCTTGCGCGGCTCGCGCCACGTGAGCACCAGATCAAGATTCTCGTCAGCCCTGAGTGGACGGTGAGCATCGAATCCGCTCTTTGGTGGCTTCGCGAAGCGCGCGTTGTAATTTGCCATGAAGGCAGGCGCATACGCATTGGCTCCGGCCGCCGTGCTGATGCCACGCAACCGCAATTCTTTTACGAGCCGGTCCTGCAACGTCAGGTGGGCCCGTTCGACGCGCCCCTTGGCGGGGCTACTGTTCGCGCAGAACGTGTCGATGTTCAGCTCGTACATCGCCCGGCCGAAATGGGTCACGCTGTTGCCATCCTTGTTCGCACCCGTCTTGCGAAACACGCTGTACTTGTCGCTGTAGAACGCGACAGGCTTGCCGTGGCGTTCAATGTACGCACGCGTCGCTTCGAAGTAGCTGAAGGTCGACTCGGTGGCTGTGAAATGCAGCGTCATCAGCTGGCTCGTCGCATCGTCGACGTACACCAGCAGCGAGCAGGCCGGCGCCCGTTCCTCGAACCACCGGTGATCGCAGCCATCGATCTGGATCAGCTCGCCCAGACACGCGCGCCGCGCACGCGGCTGGTAGATCTTCGGTGGCCGCTGCCGGCGGGGCACCCAGAGACCTGCATCCGTCATCAGACGCCTGACCGTCTCCTTTGCAAGCCGGATGCCGTGACATTCGTACAGCTTCTCGCACGCGAGTGTCGGCCCGAAATCGACATAGCGATCACGAATGATCGAGAGTGCCCGAGCGGCCATCACCGCGTCCAGCTGGTTGTTGCTGGGCCTCGAGCGCCGACGCGACACGAGGCCTTCCGGTCCATGTTCGCGCAGTCGCGCAACCAGGCGCCGGATCTGCCGCGTCGTCAGCCTGAGCCGTTCTGCCGCGCGCCACGGCTTGAGCTTGCCGTCGGCGACGTCCTGAATGACCTTGAACCTGTCCAGTTCGCGCATCGTCATGGTTATCCGTTCGGTCGCAGCCATTAAAGCCTCCCGCGCCGGAACGCCGGCGGCTGGTCAGCTTACGCTGCGAAAAAGCGGACATTTGAACTTGGCTAAAAGCGGACATTACTACTTAGCCTCTACAAGTTCAATTGTTGATAACTTTGCTTATGTCAAATTATGTACGAGGTTGAACCGCGTGCCATTCGTTCTGCCTTGGCAGATCACGCTATGGAACGCAAGGATGGCTTCCATAGGACCAGATTGGCATCCGCCGGGAACCCGAACCGGCCACAGACGTGGCCGATCTTCCGCACGTTCATTGCTAGGCATGAATTAAGGCATCAAATGATGCTATAATCGTGCCATTGTTAACGGAGGCTGCTATGCGAACCACAATCGCGTTGGACGATGATCTGGTCTCCCGGGCCCAGGACTACACCGGCTTGAGCGAGAAGTCGGCTCTCGTGCGCGAAGCGTTGAAAGCACTTATCGAACGTGAAGCCGCCCGCAGGCTCGTCGCGTTGGGCGGCAGTCAACCGGGGATCACTTCCGCTCCGCGCCGTCGGCAGGAGGTCGAATGATTCTCGTGGACACGTCTGTGTGGATCGATCACATCGGGCAATCCGAGCCGATTCTGGTCGAGCTGCTGCTCCATGACCGTGTCAGGATCCATCCATACGTGATCGGCGAAATATCGCTGGGCAGTTTGCGCGACCGCCCTGCCGTGCTTCGTGCTCTGAACGATCTGCCTCGGGTGCCCGTGGCTATGCCAGACGAAGTCCTATTTCTGGTTGAGCAACAGCAGTTGTTTAGCCGTGGGATCGGCTACGTCGATGCGTCGTTGCTCGCATCCGCGGAGCTCCAGCCTGGTGTTACGATCTGGACGCGGGACAAGCGGTTGAAGAAAATCGCCGACGAGCTTGCGCTGAGCGCGGTTCTCGAGCACTAAAAAGCGAAAACGGAAAAGTGATGGACGCGTCCGCGATCGGCGACATTATCGCGATCGCGGAAGAGATCCCCGGCTGCAGCTATCGGCAGACGATCACGAAGCAGGCCCGTGAAGTACGCAATTCCAGCACGTCTGTCTGGAAGCGATCGAGCCGTTCGCTCGCTTCGGAGATGGCCCACAAAGGCGCCCCGCGCAGTTGCTCGTCGTAGGTCGTGACGATTACGGCGAACAAGCCTGCCGCGTCATCATCGAGCCGCCACGCGCCCTTGTCGCGGCCGCCCGTAACCTGCCTCGGCGATGAAGCCCGTCAGGATATTGTCTGGGTGAGGGTCTGCGCATCACGCACGCTGCCGACGCCGACGCGCATCGCCGCGAGTGCCAGGTGTACCCGCAGCGCGAGCTCGTCGGCGGTGGCGCGAGGCATCGGCAACAGCATCGCTTTGGTGCGTCGTGCGCGCGCCGCGTTAGTGCTGCGCGCGAAGGGGAGTGTTTTGTACATCAGGGGTCGTTGGTGATCTTTTTAACGGGGATATTGACCACGGCCGCAGGTTGCTTAGACGTTGCCGTCTGACGAACCGGCGCGGCGATGCGCGATGAATGCTTCGACATGCCGGATCGCCTCCTCGCACTGGTCGATCGAGAGGTTGTGGATCGATCCCTGCACCGGATCGAAGCCAAGTTCGGCGGCGATCCATCTGATGGCTTTCGCGCGGGCCTCAAACGGGTTGACGCGATCGCGCCTGACCTTGCCGGCGATCAGCGGCTCGAGCGTGTCGTGCAGGCGGCTCTTCGCATCGCGCAACGCGCCGTCGGCGAGACGTCCAAGCGGCAAGTTCCGTGTGCTGCGCGAGTGGATGCCGATCCACGCCTCACACGTTGTGCAGACCCATAACGCGCCGTGGTCCTCGCGGTAGGGATACGCCGCCTCGCCGTATTTCACGAGCGCGGCGTGAACGCCGCAGTAATCGCACAAAGGCTGGGGTAATGCCTTGATCGGGCGACCTATACGCACCGGATACTCCTTTTCCCTGAATCCAGCCCACATTATCCGTCATTGGCAGTTCCGCCTGCCTGGCAGCGGCCATTCGCCAAATCCGCAACAGAGTGGGGAGATCCTCCGGTTCGCCATTGGCCTCGCCGATTAAAGCGATGCGCCTATGGGATATTTGATGGATGTTGAACGGCGATCGTCGCAAACTGTTTAGGTTTGTAGGATGCCTGCCCTTGACCGTGCGCATGGGCGGACGCCACAGGAGCATGCGGGCAGGCGTCGTACAAACCCCGATGGAGGAAACCGCGGAGTGTCCCGATGCGGCCGGAACCTGTATCGCTATGGGGATTGGAGCGGTCGGATGCGACGTCGGGCTGATGGTGAGGTGAGGCGAATGGGGTGGATGTTGACGGGATGCACGTTGACGAAGCGGTCCGGCCGGCGTTTCTGGCGGTGCACAGGGCGCGAAACCGCCTGATGCATGTGAAGGACGCAACCGTCCGCTATCGGGTCCCGTTGCCGGAGAGCCGACGGTCGGTCTGGACGTCTCGAAACACGTGCGCTCATGCTGCGGCTCGCTGTGCGGGTGGTGCGCGGATCGGTGCGCTGCGCTGGAGGACCTCGATGACGATCATCGGCGCGCCACAGTGCCGGCAGATGAAGCGCGGCGGGAGATTGCCGGGTGGGTCATCGGTAGCGGCGGCCTGCGCGCCGGCGGCCGTGACATGCAGCAGTTCGCGTATCTTCGCGAGATTCTGCCGCCGCACGGGATTGGCGAGCAGGCCATAGTGGCGGATGCGGTGGAAGCCGCCGGGCAGCACGTGCAGCAGGAAGCGGCGCATGAACTCGTGCGCGCCCAGGGTCATGGTCTTGTAGCGGGTGCGCCCCTTCGCGCGATAGTCCTTCCAGCGGAAGGTCACGCCGCGTTCATCGAGCGCAACGAGCCGCTGGTTGGAGATGGCCACGCGATGCGTGTAGCGTGACAGGTAGGCGAGCACGGCCTCGGGTCCCGCGAACGGGCGCTTCGCATACACGACCCATTCACATGCGCGTAGCGGCGCGAGCCACTGGGCGAAGACGGCAGGATCGGCGAGCGCGGCGTACTCGCCGAAGAACCGCAACTCGCCACGACGATGCACTGCTGCGAGTTCTTCCAGGAAACGGCGCCGGAACAGCCGTGAGAGCACGCGCACGGGCAGGAAGAAGCCGGGCCGGCAGGCGACCCACCGCTCACCGTCGGGTGACAGGCCACCCCCGGGGACGATGCCGTGGACGTGGGGATGGTGTGTGAGTGCCGAGCCCCACGTATGGAGCACCAGCGTCGCGCCAGTCTGCGCGCCCAGATGCTTCGGATCGGCGGCGATGGTACGCAGGGTCTCGGCGGCAACATCGAACAGCAGGCCGTAGATCACCGCCTTGTTGTACCAGGCGATCGCGCTGATCGTGGCGGGCAGCGTGAAGACCACGTGGTAATACTCCACGGGCAGCAGGTCGGCCTGACGTGCCTTGAGCCATCGGTGTGCGGCGCTCGCCTGGCACTTCGGACAATGGCGATTGCGACACGAGTCATAGGAGATCTCCAGCTTTGCGCAGCCGGAACAGCGCAACACATGTCCACCCAGCGCCGCGGTGCGGCACTGTTCGATGGCCGACATGACCTTCAGCTGTCCCAGGCTCAGCTGTACAGTCTGTCGCCACGCTGGCCCGTGGACGCGGAAGATGTCCGCGACCTCCAGCACGGGGCGCTCCGCGCGGTGCTGGCCTACTCGGAAGGCAGGCGGTCCAACGGGCTGATCACCTTGCGCAGCAGGTCGGTGGCCACCTGGGTATAGAGTGAGGTGGTCTCGAGCTTCTTGTGCCCCAGCAGCACCTGGATCACACGGATATCCTCCTTCTGTTCGAGCAGGTGTGTCGCGAAACTATGACGCCTATCTACCCGGCGACATAGGCGTCACTATGTGCCGTGCCGGACTATGTCGGGTAATGAGAACAGGTTGTTGACCACCCAATATCCGTGCGCCGTGGCTCGAAGCAGCCCATTCTGTTTCCCGACATAGTTTGCCTGGTCCTACAGGCTGTTCAGGAAGGCCAGGAGCTGATCTGTTGGCCGGTAGTGACCCGACTTGCCTTGTGGCGGAGATGCCTTCGCAAGGGCTTGCTCTTTCATCGCGAGAGTGGCTTCGAGATAGATCTGTGTGGTTTCCACCGATTCATGCCCGAGCCACAAGGCGATCACTGAACGATCAACGCCAGCCTGCAGAAGGTCCATGGCCGTCGTGTGCCTCAAGCGGTGGACGCTGATCCGTTTCTGCTTCAAAGAAGGGCAAACTCGGGACGCGGCCTCGCGATGTTTGTTTAGCAGGTACTGCACACCGTGGACGCTCAGACGTTCGCCCCTGGCGCTCGGAAACAGCACTTCACCATTCCCGCGTTGAGGTTCTCGTAGCCAGTCCTTCAGCACCGCGAGCGTGGATCTGGCGATGGGAGTGCAGCGTTCCTTGCGGCCCTTGCCAATCACACGCACATGTGCACCGGTTCCGAGGACGAAATCGTCGCGTTTGAGTCCAGTCATTTCGGACAAACGTAGTCCCGTCTGCACAGCCACCAGTATGAAGGCGTGATCGCGCCGACCTGACCACGTACGCCGGTCAGGCGCCGCAAGCAAGGCATCGATTTCCGGACGCGTCAGGAAGTTAACGAGCGTGCGGGTGAATCGCTTGCTGGGAATCGCAAGCACACGCTGGATCTGCGCGGAATGCGCCGGCGTCTCGAGCGCCGCATACCGGAAGAACGAATGAATTGCGGTGAGCCGCAGATTGCGGGTGCGAATGCTTACGCCCTTGTGTTTCTCCAGGTCGTCCAGAAACGCGACGATCAAAGGGGCATCGATTTCCTCAAAATTCAGGCGTGACGGTAGTTTATGCAAACGCTGCTGTACGAACTTCAGAAATTGACGGAAGGTATCGCGATAGGAACTGATTGTGTGAGGACTCGCCTGGCGCTGCTGCATCAGTCGCTGTGTAAAGAAACGCTCGAGCAACGGAGCGAAGCTGGCGGGGGTGGTCATGGCCGCTTCTCCCAGCGCTGCTCGAGCCGGCGCATGGCCTCGTGCATGAGTTCCGGTGAGCCGCTTAGATACCACTGCGTATCGGCGACATTGACGTGGCCGAGGTAGGCTGACAGGATCGGGAGGCGACGCTCTGGATCCTGTTCAGACCGGTACCAGTGGACAAGTGTGTTCGTCGCAAAGGTGTGCCTCATATCGTGCAGGCGTGGTCCCTGATGGTCGGAAGCACCACGCAGGCCGACCTGTCGCGACAGCGCATAGAAAGTCCGATGTACCTCTGCGCCATCCAGACGATTGCCCCGGTTGGAAACGAACAGATAGGAAGACACTGGCCGACCGGCCCAATGACGATTACGTCGCTCGATGTAGTCGGCAAGCACTTCGCGAGTCGAGTCATGCAAAGGCATGAGGCGGGACTTACCGAATTTGGTGCCACGGATTGTAAGCACCCCAGTGGTGAGATCCACATCCCGAACCTCAAGATTGCGGGCTTCCCCGAGCCGCATACCTGACACACTTAGCAACCCAAACAGGCAATAGAACGTCCTGGGCCGCAGTGCACTGCGCTCATATCGACATCGCATTTGAAGGGTGGCCCGCAGTAAGTTTCGAATCTCATCGTCCGAATACAGGTACGGTCGAACCCGTTTCGGTTGGAACGGCAGCAGCCCTTGCGCTGGAATCTGGGTGCGCGAATCGGTGGCGCTGCGATGACGTGCGAACTCGCGTACGAAGCTGAGTCGTTTCGCCCAGTGTGCAGGTTGGACGCCGAGTGGTTGTTGCGCCCAGGCGAGAGCCAATGCCTGCGTGATGTAGGGGGCGCGATGCTGCTCCATGAACGTGACGAAATCGAGTAACGACTTGCCCGCATCATGCAGCTTGAATCCCAAACTGCGTCGAAGATTGATATACGCAGCAACAGCCTGCCGGAGCGAGTTCATTGCACACCTCCCGGCCATGGCACAGCCAGCGTGCGCAACGCCTTGATGTCAACCTTGGTGTAGATCGTCGTGGTCTGCGGGTGTTGATGCCCCAGCAACTCTCCTATCTCACCGAGCGAGGCACCATGGCACAGCATCTCAGTCGCCAATCCGTGACGAAACTGGTGGGCCCCCATAGTTGGGGCGTCGATGCCAGCACGCTGGAGGGCATGCCGCACAACCGAACTAACTGCACTTGGCCCGCTAAACCCTGTGATCGGGGCTCGGGCGCGCAGAAACACACGACGACATGTGCTACGCGGTCGCCCACGAATCAGGTATGTAGCGATCGCTTTGCCGACGTCGACGGGCAATGGCAACTCGTTGCGCTGCCCGCTCTTACCTCGCACGTTCAAACGTCCCGCGCTCCAGTCGATATCATCCAGTTCAAGTGCTGCTACTTCCCCGGAGCGGACCCCCAATCGAGCAAGCAAAAGCAAAATGGCATAGTCGCGACGACCGGTTCCGCTTCGTCGATCGATGCTGGCTAACAACTGCCGTGTTTGATCTGGGGTAATCCCACGTGGTATTGACGGCATCGACCAGTTGGCCACGACTGGAACTGCGGCGGACAAATCCAGGGTAATGTCCCCGCGATAGCGCGCATAGCGTAGGAAGGATCGCAGCGCGGCGGTCAGAAGCTTCGCACGCTTCGGCTGCAAACGCGGCGCCTGACGTTGTACAAATCTCACGACATCGCCAGCACAGAGGCGAGAGAGTGTGACGCGTCCTTTACCGAAACAGTCTTCAAGGAAACCGCGGACGAACGGCACGTAGTTGACGATCGTCGCTGTGGCCAAGGCACGCGCTTCGCGTAAGTACGCCACGTATGCCTGTACGCAGCACTCAGTAGGCAGCAGTCGGGTCAGTCGTACCCGCTCCGCAGGAGTCAGTTGCTCCTGGCGCAGAAAATCAATGAGGTGTCTGAGCGCAGCCTGGTCCCCCCGGCGGGGTTGAACATGTCGCGCACGATATCGTAAATACCGTATCGCGTGATCAGCGCAGATGCTGCGCACTCCGAGACCCGTCTGTTCAAGCCAACGGCTAAACCCCGCTGCGATCCGTACTTGCTGCTTCAGCGATCCTGCGCTGTATCCCTGCTCACTGAGCGATCTCGCAAATGATGCGATATAGGCAGCAAGCGGCCCTTCAGGCGGTCGCGACAGCACAACCTGATCATGGACGACGTACTTCACGATGAGCTCCTTCCCGACATGCGGGGGCTGGTGGAAGGAGTCAAGACTATCTCCAGTCGATCGCTTGAATCGCCCGTGAAATCCGCGCTATCTCCGGATTACCCGACATAGTCGGGAACGGCACATAGTGACGCAGCGTATGCATGGATACGCGCTTGCCGAGGTGTGCCTCTTCTGCGGCGGCATGGATGGCGCGGTTCAGTTGCCGCGTGCTGAGCGGGTCCACCGGATCGAGGCCGGGAAACAGCCAGCCGCCTTCGAGCATGCGACCCTGCGCATGGGCCACGCGCCACCAGACACGCAGGCGCTCGAGCAGGACCGGCGAGAGCATCGCGTAGCGGTCGCGGCGGCCCTTGCCCTGCTCGATGCGCAGCGTCATGCGCTGGCTGTCGACGTCGCCGACCTTCAGCGCCACCACTTCGCTCGCACGCAGCCCGGCACCGTAGGCGACTGACAGTGCCGTCTGGTGCTTCAGGTTGCCGGCGGCGGCGATCAGGCGGGCCACCTCGTCAGGGCTGAGCACGACCGGTAGCGTGCGGGGCACGCGCACCGGCTGCATCCTCGCCATCAGCCCGGGCTGGTTGAGCGTGATCTCGAAGAAGAACTTCAGTCCGGTGATGGCGGCATTCAGCGACACGGGCGAGATGCCATGGTCGACCAGATGCAGCTGGTAGCGCCGCAGGTCCTCGACGGTGGCGGTGTCGGGCGGGCGCCCGAGGAAAGCGGCGAACTGACGGACCACGCGGACATAGCCGGCCTGCGTCTGCGGTGCGAGCTTGCGCATGCGCATATCGTCGATCATGTGCTGGCGCAGCGGACTGATATCCTGGCTGGTGTGAGTCATGGCTCTGCTCCTGTTGAGGAACGAGGCGGATTGCCTCGTACCCAACATGGAAACAGAGTCGGTTTCCTCTCACCTGCCACCAGAGCTCAACCGGAGCCCCATTACCGCGCGAGCGGTTTCGTCCTGCGACCCGGAACTGCCCTTCGACATAAGCGTGCGAATGTCCGAAGTTCGACCACTTTTTGACGGTCGGGGCAGACATGACAAAGATGCCATCTCGACGACCGGCTCATGTCATGTTGGTGAGGACATACTGATCAAGTATGGTGCAGCAGCAGGATTCAAAACAGAAACGGGATGCTCATGATTCCCGGGTCCACCTGGGTCCTCTGCCCTTTGCCCGAAATAGTCGTCTGACGCAACACACAACAGTTTTACCGAATCCGGATTGTACAGACCATGCAGGTAACGGATCGGATACTCGCCAAATCCAGAAAATAGTTTGATCCATGCAAATGAAGTCGCTGAAGTGTACGTGCCGCGGCGATCGGGGTTCTCGCAAATGACCGGGATCATTGGCGTCCTGAGCGTGAACATTGCGGAGAGCGTGCACCTGTCTGAAATCTTCGGTGACGAAGCAGCCCGCCAGGCGATGGCCGATTTTGGCGAAGCAGCAGATGGCTTGCTCACGCGTTTGCTGGCTCAACATGCGGTGATTGACCGATATGGTTCTGCTGCCGATGGAAGGTGGGCGGCATGCTTTCGTGTCCTTTCGGACGGCCTACCGCGAGATGCGAGGGAAGTGGCGGAGGCCATAGAGCACGCAGGGCGCAACCTGATCCGTGAGTCACTGCTGGCTGTATTCGGCGGCGCGACGGGCGCTCGCATAACCGTCAACTTGTCCGTATTCCTCATGCCCCCCGAAACAGGCGAGCGGGATGCAAAGGCATGCTGGACTCAATGGACCGAAGACCAGTTGAGGTCTCAACCGCAACGTCAGGTTGTGGAGCAGACAGGATCTTCTACCGACGTGACAGCGATTCTGACGCACCGCTGCATACAGACATTTCTGCAGCCGATCGTGCGCGTCAGCGATCGTGCGGTGGTTGGCTTCGAAGCCCTTTCCCGAGGTCCACAGGGGTCACCTCTTGAACGCCCGGATAATTTGTTTGATGCGGCCTACGCCGCCGGGCGCACCGTGGATGCGGAATTGTTGTGTGCCGAACTGGCTCTCGAGCGCACTAAAGACAAATTACCGCCAGGCGCCTTCCTGACCATCAATTTGGGCCCTGATGCCTTGGCCCTTGCGGCGGACAGGCTGGCGTTAGCCGGTAGACCGGAAGTGATGATCGAACTCACTGAGCACCTGCCCCTCAACGAAGCAGAGGGTTTGGTGGAAGTGGTCAATCGTTTGCGCACCTTGGGGATTCGGTTGGCTTTGGATGACACAGGATGCGGGTTCGCCGACTTCGACACCGTCCGCCTGTTGCGGCCGGACATCGTCAAACTTTGCATCACGGTGATACGCAACGCCGACAAGGGCTCGCACTTTATGGCCGCGATTCGTGAGTCAGCCGAGCGGCTCTGCAAGCTGGGTTGCCTGGTGCTCGCCGAAGGCGTGGAAAGAGAAAATCAGCATGCCGCATTGCAGGGTTGCGGTATCGAACTCGCCCAAGGCTGGCTTTATGGCAAGCCGGAGGCCGTCGAGTCTGTCCTACGCTGAAGGTCCGATTGCGTGGCACCGCAAGACAATCTGGAACGGCCGGGAGAGCCGAAGGCCTCCCGGATGCCGGTATGAACGATTCGACGAAGATCCGGGATTGCTGTCCAAATTGACAACGCAACGGCAGGAAACTGTAGGACGGCTGCGGAACTCGATAGTCAAAAGCAATTAATGATTGTATTGCAATACAAATAGGGTATCAAAAGGGTTTTTTGTTGCTATTATCAGACCCCGAAACAGAGACAGCGCGCCGCGCAGGGTTGCTTGGCCAGCAACGGTCGACACAAGTCAAGGCTACGTCAGCACACGGGGAACCCATGAACACAAACAAGACATTGAGCATTCGGGCGCGGTTGATCGCAGGGTTCGGCGTGGTTCTTATCGCACTCGTCGCCCTGACGGTAATCGCGATCAGCCAGGTCGAGATGGTTCGAGCGCGGCTCGACGACATCATCGACGTAAACGGCGTAAAGGAACGTTACGCGATTAACTTTCGCGGAAGTGTCCACGACCGCTCCATCGCAGTGCGTGACGTGACGCTTGTATCCACAGCTGAACTTCCTTCAGTCATCGATCACATCCATGCGCTCGCGAGCCAGTACGAAGAATCGGCAGGCCCGCTCGCCAGGATCTATGCCGAACGAAGCGACATCACTGCCGAGGAACGGGCGATCTATGCACGGGTCAACGCCGCGCGGGAGCAAAGCCTGCCGCTGATCCAGCAGGTGATCAGCTTGCAGCAGGCGGGCGACGTCGAGGGTGCGCGCAGGATCTTGCTCGATGATGCGCGTCCCGAGCTTGTCGAATGGCTGGCCGGAATCAACGCGCTAATCGACTATCAGGAACACCTCAACCAGCAGGAAAGCGCCGAGGCGCGCAAGATCAGCACCGATTTTCGCTGGTTGATGAGCGTGCTGACGCTGCTCGCGTGCGGGGTTGGCATCGCCATCGTCTACGCGACTGTGCGCAACATCACCCAGGCCCTCGGGGCCGAGCCTGGCGACGTGGTGGACCTGGCCGAGTCGATCCGCGCGGGCAACCTTGCGCGCCGAATCGAGTTGCGGCGCGGCGATACGTCAAGCGTGATGGCAGCGATGGCGCGCATGCAGCAAAGGCTCGCCGAAATCGTCACCCACATGCGCGACGCCGCTCAGGGCGTCGCGGCCGCCACGGAGCAAATCGCGCTGGGTAACGCCGACCTGAGTACGCGCACCGAGCGGCAGGCCACCGAGCTCGAACAGGCGAGCGGCGCGCTCGAGGAGTTCGACTCCAGCGTGGCGGCCAATGCCCAAAGCGCGGGCAACGCCGACGAACTGGCAAAGCATGCTTCGGCTACCTCGGCACAGGGTGGCACCGCGGTTGGTCAGGTTGTAAACACAATGCGCGCGATCAGCGAATCGTCGAACCGCATCGAAGACATCATCTCTGTCATCGATTCGATCGCATTCCAGACTAATTTGCTGTCGCTGAATGCCGCAGTCGAAGCCGCGCGGGCCGGTACTGAGGGGCGAGGTTTCGCGGTCGTCGCCAGCGAGGTACGCATGCTCGCACAGCGCAGCGCATCTGCCGCGAAGGAAATCAAGGCGCTTATCGGCGCGAGCAGCGCGCGGATAAGCGAGGGGGAGCGGCAGGTCGATGCGGCCGGCACGACGATCTCCAACATCGTCGAAGCATCGCAGCGCGTCACGCACATCATGGAAGCGATGCACCAGGCCTGCCGTGCGCAGACGCAGCAGATTGGCGAAGTACGCGGCGTGATCGGGAACCTTGAGCAAAACACGCAGCAAAACGTAACGCTGGTGCAGCAGTCGGCCGCTGCGGCGAAGACGCTGAAGGAACAGGCGCAGGGTTTGCTGGACTCGGCGCAGGTATTCACGCTCCCGTTTCAGACGCATTGAACGAGCCGGTCGTTAATATCTGGCCATAGGCATAGTTGTACTGGGCGCGGCTTCATCGATGTTCGCGCTGATCCATGGATAAAAACGCGCCTTAACAGCTTGTCACCTGATCGTCGTCGAGCACTAGTGCGCCGTTCTGTTGTCACTTAACCCTTCCTCCGTAAAGACCACCGACTTCGTCTTGTTGACCGGGTCGCAGATGAAGCCCTTTTCGTAGAGGCGATTCAGGACCTCCCAGTCGAAGCCTTTCCACGCGCGGTACTGATCGTAGAGAGGCGTCAGGGCGGCTTCGTCGATCGCGTCGGTATTGATATTCATGACATTCTTCCCGCGACCTTCTGAACCCGCGCACAAAACCGTTCGAGACTGGCCAGCATCTCGTCGGCAGACTTGCTCCAGACGAACGGGTGGGGACTGGTGTTGCAGACGTCAAGGTAGTGCCGGATTGCATCTTCGAGCTGGCGTGGACAGCGTCAAGCAGGACGTCCGGTCGTGGTCATTGTCGCCGCCCACTGGCGCGTCGAACGAGGGGCGCCGCGTGGTAGATACCGTTCGGTAAGCGTTGCGAACCAGTGTTCGACCTGATTGAGCCGCGACGCCGAGGTGGGCGTGAAGTGAACCTGGAAGCGGGGATGGCGACTGAACCACGCCTTGATCGAAGGCGTCTTGTGCGTGTCGTAGTTGTCCATCACCAGATGCACGTCGAGGTGAGGCGGCACGCTGGCTTCGATGGTGCGCAGGAAGCGCAGGAATTCGCCGCTGCGATGGCGCCGATGCACCTCGCCGATCACTTCGCCAGGGGCGATGTCCAGGCGCGAAGTGGCATCGGCCAAAGCCTTCTTCAGCAAGGCCATCAACCATCCGGGCCAGTCACCGGAGACCATCTCGCTCGACGGCCATGCTGCCTCGCACCGCGCGGTGCGCGAGATGAAGACCGATGGCCCGCTGCCTGAAGACACAAAGGTCGGGTCGTCGAAATCTGAAAAACGTGATCGAGCAGGACCATCGCCACATCAAATCCAGAACGAATGTGATGCTCGGTTTCAAACGGTTCAGAGGCGACGCGACCACGATTTCAGGCATCGAGCTGACGCATCGAATTCGCAAGGGCCAGTTCGATCTCGCGAAGCTCGGCCTCGAGGATGCCGCTGCGCCCGCCGTATGGAATGCTGTCCTGTCCACTCGATAAGGTGTCCTGCCGATAGGAAACGTCCCAACTGGCTTACGTATTTGCACCAGAACCATTCTCGCCGCGTCCATTTGGGGAAGGTCGCCCAGCCAATCTTCCAGAGTGGAGCGCTGCTGCATCGTCGGCCCGCGGCGCAGGCGGCATTCGATCAGGCCAGCGCCCAATACTGCTCGACGGTGACCAACGCATTTCAGCACGTTGCCGACGTATTGCAAAGGGTGCAGGCGGACGCGAAGACGTTGCCGGCGGTCCCAGTACAGCTTGCCGGATGCCGTCACCGTGCCCGCCTCGGCAAGACGACGAACCACTTCGCCTATGCTCAGCCGGTCCATCCCGATCCACTGGAAGATAGTCTTTACCGTCGCCGCTTGCGGCAGTTCAATCACGTACTGGGCCGGTGTCCCATCGAGCTGCTTGCGGATATAACGGTAACCATAGGGAGCCGTCGATAGCACATTCACGCTTCCGCGCTTTGCGCTATGAAGCTTACCGCGTCGATTACGCTCGGTGATCTTTGCCCGTTCGTACTCCGAAATCATGCCCTGCATCTGCAACAGCAGCGACTCTTCCGGTGTCGCGCCAATCTCATGATTGAGAAACACCACCTGCACGCCACACGCAGAGAACTCCTCCATCAGCAATGCCTGGTGTGCATACTTTCGCGCCAGCCGGTCGGGAGACAGGATGTACAGCCGATCAACCAGCCCGAGTGCGGCACGGTCCCTGAGTCGCTCTAGCTGCGGTCTGATCAGCGTCGCGCCGCTTATCCCGGCGTCTATGAAGCACATGTCGTCGACAAGATGCGCATCGTCGGCGGCAATGCGCTCCCTCAGCGCGGCAATCTGGCTTTCAATGGTGCCGCGTTTGGTCTGTTGTTCGGAGGATACCCGCGCGTAGAGCGCGACCATTGCAGCGTTGCTCATCGCTTACCTCGCTTGATAGCCGCTCGCCGTCTCGCCACGGGCCGAACAGCGGATGGCTGTGCCGTAGCGCGTGAATCTATCGGACTGAGCTGCTCGTACGCCTTCTGCAGCTGTTCGCCGGCATACCGGTTCGGTTCAAAGGCAAGACGGACACGCCAGTTCTTACGTCGTCCTCGGGTCATTGTCGCGCCTCCCTGTCGGCGGGAGCGAGGGTCTCAAGGACGAGAACCGCATCGACGTCAGGACATCCTCTGGACCACGGCGCCAGACACTCCCTTGAAATGCGCAGGCCCCATTTTACCCGCGAGTTTGCTATGTTGTTGGCGGAGCTATTTCACCGGTGGCAGCCAACATGACGCTCGATGGCCTCGAAGCGATGCTCGCGGAAAAATTCCCTCGAGCCAGGCAGAGAGGACTGAAAATGAACATGGTGCGTTACGCGGACGATTTCATTATTACCGGCCACTCGAAAGAGTGGCTGGAACATGAAGTCAGGCCGGCAGTAGCTGAATTCCTGGCGGAACGCGGGCTGGTCTTATCACCAGAAAAGACCAGGATCACGCACATCAAGGATGGATTTGATTTCCTCGGATGGAACATTCGCAAGTACAACGGCAAGCTATTGATGAAACCGTCGAAAGCGAACGTCAAGGCACATCTTGACAAAATTCGTGAAATCATCAAGGCCAACAAGACGGCTAAACAGGCGAGCCTGATAAGGCTGCTCAATCCTGTTCTTCGAGGATGGGCGAATTACCACAGCCATGTAGTCGCCAGGAAAGCCTTCGATCGGGTTGATCACGAGGTCTGGTCAATGCTATGGCGATGGGCGGCAAGACGGCACCCCAACAAAGGAGCCAGATGGGTCAAGGAGAAGTACTTCAAGACCCGAGGCACCCGGAACTGGGTATTTACCGTCACAGAAAAACAAGAGGATGGAACGAAGCGGGAGCTCACCTTGCTGCAAGAGTCGGACACGCCGATACAACGGCATGTCAAGATCAAAGCGGGCGCCAATCCGCACGATCCGCAATGGGCGCCGTATTTCGAATCCCGATGGGGCCAGAAGATGCTGAACTCGGTGCGAGGTCGCGGCAAGGTGTACCGTGTCTGGCTAAGGCAAGATGGCCTGTGTTCTAACTGTCAGCAGCCCATCACAATGAACACCCGCTGGGATGTTACGCATATTGTGAAGCAAGCTGATGGCGGGACAGATGCAGCCAGCAACCGCCAGGTGAACCATCTCAATTGCCGTAGAAATCCGCAGTACGCCGGAAAATGAAGTTGTGCCACCGGGTGTCGACAGATGCCTTTGTAGAGGCTTGAGCCGTATGCTCCTAAAGGCGCACGTACGGTTCTTAGGGGGCAGCAGCGCAGCAATGCGCTGCTGCTACCCAACCAGGACCACCGGGCCATCAAGCGCATCATCAAACCGATGATGGGATTCAAGGATTTCCGGTGCGCGCGCATCATCCTGGCCGGCATTGAAGTGATGCATATGATCCGCAAAGGGCAGATGCGTGACATGCGCGTCGCTGCGACCACTGCTGAACAATTCTATTCTCTCGCGATGTAAGCAGTCCTTTTTATCCGGGGAGCTGGCTCGTCCTATTTTTATTATCGCGACACAACCCCGCCGCGTCGATATCGACCTGGCGGGGGCAAAAGCACGATAAAGAGCGTCCCCGATCTCACTGACATACGGACGCGGTTGCCTCGTCTTGGGGCTCGCTACTGCTAAGCGCAAAGGCGGACCAGCCGCATGGTGGGCGCCAGCCATGACGCAGGTGCCGCCCATTCGGCATGACTGGCGAGGCCGGGCAAGGTGTCCGTGACTGGTAACAAGAACGACGTCGCTGACGCGCGAGCACGCTGGCCTGCCGACGGCAACCCAGCGACTTATGTCGCCGAGTTGCCGTGCGTTCGCTCGCGATGTGGCAGTTTCACATCTTCACGATGTCCAGCAGCTTCTGCTTGCCTCCCACGTATTGATACCTCGAGATCACGCCGTGCTTGAGGTCGCCCTTGGAGTCGAACTGGGTTTCGCCGAGCACGCCGTGGTAATCGGTGGACGGCATCATGGCCAAGAGCTTGGCTGCATCGGTGGAGTTGGCGCGCTTCATCGCATCGACAATGATGTACACGGCGTCATAGGCAAACGGTGCGTAGACCTGGATTGGTTGATGGAAACGGGCTTCATAGCGCTTCTGGAAATCCGCGCCACCGGCCATTTTCTCCAGCGGCATGCCGGCGATCGAGCAAATGACGTTGTCGGTCGCGTCGCCAGCCAAATCCGACAACTTGGTGGTACATGCCCCGTCGCCGACCAGCACCTTCGCGGCAATCGCCAGTTGCTTGGCTTGCTTTGCGAACGGACCGGCCGTGGCATCCTCGCCGCCGTACATGATGACGTCCGGATGCTCGCCCTTGATCTTGGTCAGGATCGCGCGGAAGTCGACCGCCTTGTCGTTGGTCTCGTCGTGCGAGAGCACCGTCACGCCGCTGGCCTTAATTTTCGTTTCGAACTGGTCGGCCAGACCCTGCCCATACGAGGTCGCGTCGTCGACGATCGCCACCGATTTGGCCTTGAGCAGCCTGGATGCGTAGTCGGCCAGCGCCGGGCCTTGCTGCGCGTCGGTGCCCACGACCCGGTAGGTCGTCTTGAAGCCTTGCAGCGTGTAAGTCGGGTTGGTGGCCGCCGGCGAGATTTCGACGATGCCGGCATCGCTGTAGATCTTTGAAGCCGGGATCGAGGTGCCGGAATTCACGTGACCCACCACGGCGACGTCTTTGTCGTCCACCAACTTCTGGGCGGCCTCCGTGGCCTGGCGCGGGTCGGCCGCATCGTCTTGCGCATCGAGCTCCAGCGTGATCTTCTGGCCGCCGATCGTCAGGCCCTTCTGATTGATCTCTTCAATCGCAAGGCGGGCGCCGTTTTCGCTGTCCTTGCCGAGGTGGGCGGTACCCCCAGTAAGCGGCGCGACGTGACCGATTTTGACGACTTCATCCGCAAATGCGCCATTTGCGGCATTTGCGCCGAGAATGATCAAACCACCTCTAAGACTTAACGACAGGGCATGGCGCAACGTCATAGACATTATTATTTTCTCCAGCGTACGGGTTGACATCAATAGATAAGGGTACCGGCCTCCCTAAAGCAAAATCCGGGCCCCGTCGCTTCGGGAAGACGTTTCCGACTCAACGGCCAATCGAGATGTCATTCGACTCATGCCAACTGGCTCCATATCGATGGGGGCCCCGCCGCCGCTGATCTATGGACGGACCGTGTTGAATGTGTAGATCCCAATAGAAACCGGGTCTGGCAAGCCCTGCATACGACGGGAGCACAACGGCGGTGCGACGCCGCTTGATGGTGCGTATATTCCGAATTGCAGTGCTTCAACGGCTGAACAATGCGTTGTCGGAAGCACTCGATACGCGAACTTCAGGCCGCGATGGACACCAAGCGGAGCAGGAACGTGTACGTGCTCGACATCTCGCCGATCCGGCCATGAAGAGACCAGTCGAAAGTCGGCCGAACAACGGTCGTTCGCAGCGACATCGCGACCGTCCCTTGATGGCCGAGGGTGTGTCAAAACAAAAAAGCTGAAGGTTTTGAGGGGTCCCGTTACCCTTCCCGGTACGCTACCAGGCCGTTGTAGGCCATTCTCGAAAGCTGATTTTTGAACGAGAGGCGTGAGCCTGCGTTTTGACACACCCTCGGCCGACTTGAGACGGCCATATTTGATATGGACTGCGACATAATTAAACGCGGATCCGCTCGACCTCGTCGAGGCTGATGTCATCGTGGCGCCGGTCGTACAGCTGGGTGGTGCGCGTCGATGCGTGGTTCGCCATCGCCGCGGCATTCTCGAGCGTGCCGCCATTCTTCAGGTACGCGGTGATCCCGGTCGCGCGGAACGTGTGGTTACCGATCGGCGTAGCGATGCCTGCGGCGAGCGCCCGGCGCCGCACCATCGCATACGCGTTCGCCTGCGGCAGCGGCGTACCGCTCAGCTGCCCGGTGCCTCGTGCGATCGTGCGGAACAGCGGCCCCTTCGGATCGCCAGCGATGCCAGTGCCATCGAGGTACGCATGCAGATAGGCTTCGAGCGTGTGATGACAGGGCATCTCATGCCGCCTGCCGCCCTTTTCACGCAGACGGACCCACAGGCGCCGGTGCTGCACATAGACATCCTCGACCCGCATCGCGAGCGCCGCGCCCACCCGCGCGAACGAAAACACCATCAGCGCGATCAGCGCGCGGTCGCGCAGCCCGATCGGCGTGGTGATGTCGATGCTGTCGAGCAGCTGCCGCGCCTCGGCGGCATCGAGCCCCGGCGTTTTGCCCTTTTTCGTGGTGTGAATGTTCAGGGGGCTGAGCTGGGCTGGCCATGACTTCGTGGATTCGGTCCGGAGCCCCGATGTGTGGGACAGGACCAAGCAGACTGCCTCGGCCGCCGGCGGGTTTCACGGTCGAGCTGCTGGTGTTTGCTGCGAAAACGTACCTCGAAGGCAAGATCAAGGGGTTGATCGGTGGCTAGTGCAAGCCTCGTCCTTCCTGCCGGCGCGACGGTGCCCGCGCTGGTCGCATCGGCCGGTGACCGCGCCGGTGTGCGCTTTCTCGAGTTCTTCGCGTCCGCGATCCGCAATCCGCACCCGGCGCGCGTATGCGCGCGCGGCCGGCGATTTTCTCGCGTGGTGCGCCGGCGCTGGCGTGACCTCCATTACTGCAGTGCAGCCGCTGCACGTCGCCGCGTGGATCGAACTGCAGACGCAGACGTCGTCGCCGCCGACCGTCAAGCAGCAGCTGGCCGCGATCCGCCACCTGTTCGACTGGCTCGTCACCGGCCAGATCGTGCCGCACAATCCGGCCGCGTCGGTGCGCGGCCCCAGTCGTGCCGAAGAAGAACTTCAAGCCGGTGATCGCGGCGTTCAGGGAAACTGGCGACACGCCGCGGTCAACCAGATGCAACTGGTAGCGCCGCAAGTCCTCGACGGCGGCGGTGTCAGGCGAGCGTCCGAGAAAGACGGCGAACTCTCGCACCACACGAAGATAGTTGGCTGGCGTGGTTGGCGCGAGGCGGCGCATGCGCATGTCGTCCATCATGCGCTGGCGTAACGGACTGATGCCCTGGCTGGGGGTAGTCATGGCTGGGCTCCTGTTGAGTAACGAGGCGAAGTGCCTCATTGCTCAACATAGGAAACCGGGTGGTTTCCTATGAAGAACCACCACGTTCAAACGGAGTGCAAACCGCGCAAGCGGTTCAGGCACTGGCCGAACCCAGAAGTTCAGGTCAGTCGAAGCTCAATGCATCAGACTCAACTCGCGAGCTCCGCAGACCCTTCACGGACCCTCATATTTAGCGGGCGGATGTTCGATTTGTAGTTCCTACCGACCTGTCGCTCGTACAACACTCGACAATGAATCACCCACCTCTTCAAGTTTGCGGAGGTAGCGTCCCGCAGGGCGCGCGCATGCTATTCGCCCAGATAAGCCGCGCGCACCTTCGGATCATCCAGCATCTGCTTGGCGTCGCCGGACATCGTCACCAGACCCGAGTCCATCACGTAGCCACGGTTCGCAGCCTGCAACGCGAGACGCGCGTTCTGTTCGACCAGCAGCACGGTCATGCCTTCAGCCGAAATCGCCCGCACCACTTCGAAGATCTTCTCGACCATGATGGGCGACAGACCCATCGACGGTTCGTCGAGCAACAACAGCTTCGGCTTGCTGATGATCGCCCGCGCCATCGCCAGCATCTGCTGTTCGCCGCCCGACAAGGTGCCCGCGTATTGCGTGGCGCGTTCCTTCAGGCGCGGGAAGAAGCCGAACATGCGATCGACGTCCGCCTTGATGCCGTCCGTGTCGGTACGCAGATAAGCCCCCATCCGCATGTTCTCGACGATCGACATGCGCGAGAAAATACCGCGGCCTTCCGGCACCATCGCGAGACCGCGCTTGAGCAGCTCGTGCGCCGGGATGCCCTTGATCGACTGGCCCATGTACTCGATGTCGCCGGCCGCGTACGGCTTAAGCCCCGTGATCGCCTTCATCGTCGTGGTCTTGCCCGCGCCGTTCGCGCCGATCAGCGTGACCAGCTCGCCCTGCCCGACTTCGAGGTCGATCCCCTTGACTGCCTGGATGCCGCCGTAATTGACCTGCAGGCCCTTGATTTTCAACATTGCTTGCGTTGTGGACATCAGTGGACTCCCGCACCCAGATAAGCTTCGATCACCTTCGGATCCTTCTGCACGTCTGACGGCAGACCTTGCGCAATCACCTTGCCGTAGTCGAGCACCGTCATCTGGTTGCACAGACCCATCACGAGTTTCACGTCGTGTTCGATCAGCAGGATCGTCTTGCCGTCGCTGCGGATCTTGTCGAGCAATTTGGTCAGCTCGACCTTTTCCGTTGCGTTCATGCCGGCAGCCGGTTCGTCCAGCGCGAGCAGCTTCGGATCCGTGGCCAGCGCGCGGGCGATTTCCAGACGACGCTGGTGACCGTACGACAGATTGCGCGACGTGTAGTCCGCATACTGCGCAATGCCGACGTACTCCAGCAGTTCGATCGCGCGCTCCTTGATCTCGCGCTCTTCCTTGCGCTCGGACGGCGTCTGGAACACCGCGCCGATCAGGCCATGCCTGGTGCGCACGTGGCGCCCGACCATCACGTTTTCCAGCGCAGTCATGCCGCCGAACAGACGGATGTTCTGGAACGTACGGGCAATACCGGCCTTCGCGACTTGATAAACGGCGGTCGGCGTGTATTCCGTGCCGTCGAGCTTGAACTCGCCGGAATCCGGCGTGTACAGACCCGTGATCACGTTGAAGAAGGTGGTCTTGCCGGCGCCGTTCGGGCCGATCAGGCCGTAAATCTGCCCCGACCTGATTTGCAGGCCGACGTCAGAAAGTGCCTGCAAGCCGCCGAAGCGCTTGTTCACGCCTTTCACCGACAGACGGATCTGGTCGCTGCCCACGCTGTTATTTACGTTATCGCTCATGTAATTTCTCCCACGGGCCTCAGGCGCGCACCGGCTTCTTGCCGCTGCGCTTCGCCAGTTTCGCAATCTTGTCTTCGTGCTTCGGCGACGGCCACAGGCCTTCCGAGCGGTACAGCATGATCACGACCATCGCGAGGCCGTACAGCAACTGACGGATCACTTCCGTATCGACGATTTCATGGCCGAAGATCGCGTTCTGCAGCGGACCCATCGTCGAACGCAGGAATTCCGGGAACACCGAAAGCAGCACCGCACCGAGAATCACACCCGGGATGTGCCCCATGCCGCCCAGCACCACGCACGCCAGCACCACGACCGATTCCCAGAACGTGAACGATTCCGGCGACACGAAGCCCTGGAACGAGCCGAACATCGCGCCCGACAGGCCGCCGAACGACGCACCCATCGCGAAGGCCAGCAGCTTCACGTTACGGGTGTTGATGCCCATCGCCTTGGCGGCGATTTCGTCTTCGCGGATCGCGGCCCATGCACGGCCGATACGCGAGTGCTGCAAACGCGTACAGACCCAGATCACCAGCAGCGAACACAGCACGAACAGGTAGTAGTACAAGTACACCGACGGGAACTGCATTCCGAACAGCGAATGCGTCTGCGAAAGGCTGAAGCCACCCACCGACACTGGATCGATCCCCGTGATCCCCTTCGGACCATTGGTGATATTCACCGGACGGTCGAGGTTGTTCATGAAGATCCGCACGATTTCCCCGAAGCCCAGGGTCACGATCGCGAGGTAGTCGCCACGCAGACGCAGGGTCGGCGCACCGAGCAGGATCCCGAAGGTCGCGGCGAGCGCCATCGCGATCGGCACGACGATCCAGATCGGCGTATGCAGCCCGTTCGGGAACAGGTGCGCAATCCACTCGAACTGCGAGGTCAGGTGGGGCGAGCTCAGGAGAGCGGCGACGTACGCGCCGATGGCGTAGAACGCGATATAGCCCAGGTCCAGCAGGCCGGCGAAGCCGACCACCACATTGAGGCCCAGCGCGAGCATCACGTACAGCATCGCGAAGTCGAGCACGCGGACCCAGTAGTTGCCGCCGGCCGCGCCGATGATCATCGGCGCCGCGATCACGAAGATCGCGGTAATGATGCCGACGGTCAGCGTCTTCGTCAGGTTCTTTTCAGGGATGAGCGTCGTGGACGGCTCGATCGGTTGAATTGAGGTCATGTCTGTTTTCTCCCTGGATCAAGCGCGATCCGCAACACGTTCGCCGAGCAGGCCCGACGGACGGAACACCAGCACGATGATCAGCACGATGAACGCGAACACGTCCTGGTAGTTACTGCCGAACACACCACCGGTCAGGTTGCCGATATAGCCCGCACCCAACTGTTCGATCAGGCCGAGCAGCACGCCGCCCACCATCGCCCCGCCGAGATTGCCGATCCCGCCCAGCACCGCCGCGGTAAAGGCCTTCAACCCTGGGATGAAGCCCATATAGAAGTGAGCGTTACCGTATTCGGACGCGATCATCACGCCGGCCAGAGCAGCCAGCGCCGAGCCGATCATGAAGGTCGCCGAAATCACGAAGTTCGGATTCACGCCCATCAGGCTGGCAACGCCCGGATTCTCGGCGATCGCACGCATCGCGCGGCCCAGCCTGGTCTTGTGAACCAGCAGCAGCAGGCCGCCCATCACGAGGAACGCCACCACGATGATCACGATTTCAGTCATCGATATCACGGCGCCTGGCGTCGTGTCGGTGGCCTTGATCACGTTGATCGGGTCGGTGGGCAACAGCTGCGGGAACGGCAGCGGGTTGCGCGACCAGATCATCATCGCGAGCGTTTGCAGCAGGATCGACACGCCGATCGCGGTGATCAGCGGGGCGAGGCGCGGCGCTTTACGCAACGGCCGGTAGGCCACGCGCTCGATCGTGTAGCCGACCAGCGAGCAAACCACTGCCGCGATGATCAACGCGATGATGAGCGTCGGCACATTGCCGAGGCCGGGGAAGTGGTTCTGCAGCACGCCTATGGCCGAGAGCGCAACCATCGCGCCCACCATCAACACATCGCCGTGCGCGAAGTTGATGATGCCCAGGATGCCGTAAACCATCGTGTAGCCCAGTGCGATGATGGCGTAAACGCTGCCAAGCACTAGCCCGTTGAGGACCTGCTGGATAAAAGTGTCCATGGCTCCTTCTCCTTATATCTACTTGAGCCTTCGTTCCTGTGACGCCGAAGCGCTGCAAACGTGTCCGAAATGCCCATTGAAATCGCCGCGTCATAAAAAAGCGGCACAGGGATCACGCTCCCGTGCCGCTCAGCAACGACAAGACTGGAAACAGGTTGAAACGGGTACAACAACTACCGCCAGGACCTGTCTATTTCTCCACGACGTCGACCAGCGCCTGCTTGCCGCCGACGTACTTGTACAACGAAATCACGCCGTGCCGCAGATCGCCCTTCGAATCGAACTGCGTTTCGCCGAGCACCCCCTGATGATTGGTCGCAGGCATCGCGGCGAGGATTTTCGCTGGCTCGGTTGATTGCGCGCGCTTCATCGCATCGACGATGACACCCACCGCGTCGTACGCAAACGGTGAGTTCAGAACCGGTGCGTAACCGAAGCGTTTCTTGTAGCGCTCGACGAACGCCGGACCTTCGGCCATCTTCAGCAGGGGCGCGCCCGCGATCGAGCAGATTACGTTATCGGCTGCATCGCCGGCGAGTTTCGCGAGGTCGTCGGCGCACAAGCCGTCTCCGGCCAGCACTTTCACCGCGATACCCAGCTGCTTGGCCTGTTTCGCGAACGGGCCACCCGTGCCATCGAGGCCGCCATACATGATCACGTCCGGCCTTTCGCCCTTGATCTTGGTGAGAATCGCGCGGAAATCGACGGCCTTGTCGGTGCTCGCGTCGTGCGACAGGACCGTGATGCCGTTGGCTTTTGCCTGCTTTTCGAATTCGACCGCAAGGCCCTGGCCGTATGCGGTCGAGTCGTCGACGATGGCGACCGTCTTTGCTTTCAGCGTTTTCGCTGCGTAGTCGGCGAGCGTCGGCCCTTGCTGTGCATCGGTGGCGACTACGCGATACGCAGTCTTGAAGCCCTGCTGCGTATAGGCTGGATTCGTCGCGGACGGTGACACTTGCGCGATGCCTGCGTCGCTGTAGATCTTCGACGCCGGAATAGTCGAGCCGGATTGCATGTGGCCGACCACCGCGACGACCTTGTCATCCACCAGCTTCTGCGCCACCTGGGTGGCCTGACGCGGGTCGCCCGCATCATCCTGTGCGTCAAAGACCAGCGTCACCTTCTTTCCGCCGATTACCAGGCCCTTCTGGTTGATCTCCTCAATCGCGAGGCGGGCGCCGTTCTCGGTGTCTTTGCCGAGATATGAGGCCGGCCCCGTCACGGGCGCCGCCTCGCCGATCTTCACCATCTCGTCGGCACGGGCGACGCCGACTGCAGCGGCCGCCAATGTCCCCAGAATGCCGACGGTCGCCATGCCGCGACCCAAGGTTGTGCTTTTGCTCATGCTTTCACCCCAAAAAAAGAGTTGTGGTTGGCCGGGGGTGGACAGCCATGGCCGTCCACCGATCGGAAACACTCGGCCGTCTGCCGCTGAAATGCCGGCAGTGTTCCTGCCATCGCCGGATCGTTTGTGTCTCACAATGCGGCGCCGGTCGTTAGCGGGTTGAATTTATGCAGCCACAATACGTTGGGATTGCATCGATCTGCCGGAAAATAGAAGAATTGCGGCAAGGCCGCAGGGCAGCGATTCGCAATGCGCCACCGTATAATCCATGCTATCCGCCCACGAGTTTGCGCATGCCGACTGCCGCCGATCCCACCCGAGTGACCGATACTGCTCACGATCTGGTCGAACAACTGGATGCATTGCCGCGTAGCCTTGAGGCTCGGGCGAGCCGTTCGGGCGCGGAACTGAGTGTCGGCATCCTGTTGTGGCCGCGCTTTCCGATGCTGTCGCTGGGCGGCCTGTGTGATGCGCTGCGTCACGCAGCCGATCGTGGCGATCAGAGCCGCCAGCTGCGCTGTCTCTGGACGATTGTCGGCACACAGGGCGAATTGATCGAAGCGAGCTGCGGCATTGTGGTAAAGGCGCAGTCCACGTTTCCAGAGGTCGCGCAATTCGACTATCTCATCGTGATCGGCGGCCTGCTGCCGCATCTCGATCAGGTCGACCGGCGCTACTGGGACTACCTGAAACAGGCTGCCGACGCGGGCATTCCGCTCGTCGGCGTGTGCACCGGTAGTTTCGTGCTGGCGCGCGCGGGTCTGATGGAAGACCACGTTGCCTGCGTGCACAGCTTCCACCTCGACGATTACCGGGGTATGTTTCCCGCGCTGCGCGTAATGACGCATGCTGATTACCTCATGGACGGCGCCCGCATCACCTGCGCGGGCGGCATTTCCGTGGTGGAAATGGCCGCGCGCCTGATCAGCCTGCACTGTGGGCCCGACCGTGCATCGAAAGTGATTCATCAGATGACGGTAAGCCGCCAGGGCGGGTCGTCGTTCGTCGAGCGGCGCGCGGCGCTCGGTTACCTGTCGGTCGAAGATGCAACCGTGCGCCACGCGGTGCTGCTGATGGAAGAAAACCTCGAAGCGCCGCTAAATATCACCGTCATCGCAAAGATGATCGGCACCAGCGTGCGCAATCTCGAGCGCGCGTTCATGGCCGAGATGAACGCATCACCGAACGAATTCTACCGGCGCACGCGCCTGCGCTACGCGCGCTGGATGCTCGTCAATACAACCCGCAAGATCACCGACATCGCCTACGAATGCGGATTCGCGGACGCCGCGCATTTCATCCGCGTGTTTCGCGAGGCGTACGGCGTGACACCCGGCAAGCTGCGCACATCGCGAGGCGCTGCCGCAGCATGATCCATCGGGTTGGCTCAACGCCGACCCTCAACGCCGACCGTCATGTTTCGCACGTGCCTGTCGCGATTCTTCTACTTTCCGGCAGATCGATGCAATCCGGCACGTCGGCGGCCCCGTACAGTCCGATCGACGGGCTGATGACGCGTCTGCGGCAAACGGCCTCCATGCAAACACACGACGAAAAGCGGGTACGGCAGTATGCGGATATTGATCCTCGGTGCAGGCGTCATTGGTCTGTCGAGCGCGTATTACCTGAGCCGGGCCGGCCACGAAGTCACGATCGCGGACCGGCATGCGGAGGTGGCGAGCGAGACCAGCTCCGGCAACGGCGGCCAGTTGTCGTACAGCTACGTTGCGCCGCTGGCCGGCCCTGGTGTGGTCTCGAAGCTGCCGCGCTGGCTCACGCGCGGCGACTCGCCGGTGCGCTTTCGCCCGAAACTGAGCACCGAACAGTGGCGCTGGTGCTTTCAGTTTCTGTCGGCATGCACGCGCGAACAGAGCGAACTCACGACGCGCAAGCTGCTGTCTCTGTCGTTCCTGAGCCGGGCACTGCTTCACGAACTGATCGCCGCCGAACCCTCACTCGACTTCGATTTCGTCCGCTCCGGAAAGCTCGTGCTGCATCGTGACGCGGGTGCGATGCAGAGCGCGGTCAAACTGCTTGAATTCCAGCGTACGCTCGGCTGCGAACAGCAGGCCTTGAGCGCCGACGCGAGCGTCGAACTCGAACCGACGCTCGCGCACCTGCGGCCTTCTCTCGCGGGCGGCATTCATACGCCAAGCGAGGACACGGCCGATTGCCAACGGTTCTGCAAGAGCCTCGAAGCGTTACTGCGCGCTCGCGGCGTGCAGTTCCTGATGAACACATCGATCGATTGTCTGAGGCCTGAATCGGGCGGCCGTGTCGAAGCCTGGAGCGGCGGTGCGCCGCTCTCATCCGATCATGTCGTCGTCGCCTCAGGCGCGGCTGCGGCCCGGTTACTGAGGTCTGTCGGCATCCGTGTGCCGGTCTATCCGCTCAAAGGCTACAGCCTGACGTTCGACCTGCAACCGCAAACGGCTGCGCCACACATAAGCATCACCGACTTCAGCCGCAAGGTAGTGTATGCGCGGCTCGGCAAGCGGCTGCGAATCGCGGGCATCGCCGATATCGACGGTTATTCGCTCGAACCCGATCCCACACGCCTTGCGACGCTGAAAGCAGAGGCGGCTGCAATGTATCCCGACATCGTCAGATCCTGTACGGGTAGTGAATGGATCGGGTTGCGCCCCGCGACGCCGCGTGGCACACCGATCGTCGGACCGACACCCTACGGCAATCTGTGGCTCAACGTAGGCCATGGCGCGCTCGGCTTCACGCTTGCCATGGGTTCAGCTGCACTGCTGGCACAGTGGCTGGCAAGCAGCAACGGCGAGGAACTGCGGAGCATATTTGCTCTTTCGCATTGAACCCGCGCGGCGATACGCTTCGTGACGTGCTCACTTTCCCAACATCATCGACATCGCATGACAGAAAAGGCCAACATCATCGTTATCGGCACAGGCGGCACGATTGCCGGTCAGGGCAAGGCCGCCAACAACATATCCGCATACGAGTGTTCGGTGCGTGGCATCGATGAAATTCTCAGCACGATTCCCCATGCCTGCGCGCTGGCGAATCTGCGCACGGAGCAGTTGCTGCAAAACGGCTCCGAGAATTTCAGTAACGAGCATCTGCTCACGATCGGTAAGCGCGTGTCCACACTGCTCGCGCAAGACGACGTCGATGGCGCTGTGATCGCGCATGGAACCGACACGATCGAGGAGACCGCGTACTTCCTTCATCTCACGCTCAAGAGCGCCAAGCCCGTGGTGGTGGTTGGCTCGATGCGTCCGCCGTCGGCGATGAGTTCCGACGCGGCGCTGAACCTCTACGATGCAATCGCGGTCGCTGCGCACCCATCGTCGGTTGGCCTCGGCACACTCGTGTTCGCCAACGACGAAATCCACACCGCGCGAGACGTTGCGAAGAGCAACAGCTTCAAGATCGAGGCGTTCCGCTCACCGTACGGCCCGCTAGGTTGCGTGATCGAAGGTCAGCCACGCTACTACCGTCATCCATCGCGTGCCCATACGCTCGCGACACCGTGGTCGATCGAGACGCTCGGGCCATTGCCCCAGGTCGACATCGTCTACGCCTACGGCGCGCTTGAAGCGGAGGTAGTGAGCGCGATCACCGCCCGTGCGCAAGGGTTGGTCTATGCGGGCACCGGCAACGGCAACGTCGCAGCGCATCTCATTGAGCCGCTGCGCGATGCTGCCCGGCGAGGCGTTCATGTCGTTCGCGCATCGCGCACTGGCAGCGGAATCGTGTTGCGTAACGGCGCGCAACCCGACGACACCTATGGCTGGCTCACCGTCGAGGATCAGATTCCCTCAAAAGCCCGCATCCTTCTGACGCTCGCACTGACACAAACTTACGACTTGCAAGCGTTGCAAGCTGTCTTCGAGCGCTACTGAAGCGCGCGCTCCTTTACAACCGCCCCCATCAGAAGCACACATCATGTACTTCATTGCCGACGACGATGTGCGCCGCCTCATCACGATGCGCGACGCGATTGAGGAACTGCGGCTCGCGCTGGAAGAACATGGCAGGGGCCAGGCACGGATTCAGCCACGTGTCAGAACCAGGGGCGACGACAGTAGCGGTGACGGTAGTCTTCTTTGCGCTTGGCTGACGCAGCGGCGGGAGCCTCGACGCCGAGCAGTTGCCGACAGGTAGCGAGCCTGTCAGACCGGTGGCAGTTGGCCGTCCATCCGTAGCTGCGGATGCGCTTGACGCCCTCGGGCAGCACATGCAGCAGGAAGCGGCGAATGAACTCATCGGCCGTGAGCGTCATAGTCCTTTGTCTGGCCTCCTGCCGGTAGTCTTTCCAGCGGAACTGCACGGTGTGCTCGTCGAAGGCAAGCAGCCGGTTATTGGAGATGGCGACGCGATGGTGTAGCGGCCCAGGTAGTCGAGCATGTGTTCGGCGCCACCAAATGGTGGTTTCACGTAGACGACCCACTCCGCGTGAGCAGCGGGCGCGAGCCAGGCGGCGAACGCTCGCGGGTCACGCAACGGCTCAAGCTGGCCATGGAAGTGCAGCGCGCCGGCGTGAAACGCGCGGCGGACATGGAAGTACTCGACCGATGAGAGGAGTTCCGCGCGCCGACGGTCGAGCCATTGCGCAGTGGCGAGCGACTGGCACTTCGGGCAGGCGCGATGCGGGCACGAGTAGTAGGTGATACGTTGATGTGAGCACGTATTGCACTGCTCGAGATGGGCGCCGAGCGCGGCGGTACGACACAGTTCGATGGCGCTCATCACGCGACGCTGGGCACGACTGGGCCCCTCGGCATGGGTTTGCCGATACTGAGTTCCGCAGTGGCGGAAGATGTCTGCCACTTCGATCGCCGGCCGCATGACTGCGTTCAGACGTCCTCTGGCACAGCCGGCGCAGACGGATGGGTGCGGGATGCGGAAGCAGGTTCGAAGGGGCTGGTGGTAGAGCACACGGTGCTCGTGGCCACCGTCAAGTACCGGGAAGCGGTGGCAAGGGACTAATGGCCCATGAGCAGCTGGATCTTGCGCACATCAGTACCGGCTTCGAGCAGATGAGTGGCGAACGCGTGCCTCAGGACATGCGGCGTAATCGGCTTCTGGATGCCGGTGCGCTGCCGTGCCCTGTTGCATGGCTGCCAGATCGCGGCAGTGGAAAGCGGGTGTCCGGGGATCTCGCCGGGAAAAAGCCAGTCGCGAGGTGAGCATTGAGCCAGTACGTTCGCAGGATCTCGAGCAGCCGTGTTGAGAGCATGACGAAGCGACCCCTACGGTTCTTCCCCTGGTTCACGCGGATGACCATGCGCTGGCTGTCGATATCGGTGGTCTTCAGGTGCGCCACTTCTGAAATTCGAAGACAGGCGGCATATGCGGTCATCAGAATGGCGCGGTACTAGGCCCGTATCTCCTCGGGACCCCCGTAACTCGGGCGAACAACGGAAGTGCCGGGCGAAGCTTGAACCTTGAAGAAGATAGGACCGCTGAGTATTTTCCGCGAGATTACGGATCTGCATGTCGTGTAACATCCGTTGACGCAGTGGCGTCATAGCGTACCTCCCGGAAGCAATGATGAAAGAAGGACCGGATGGTCTGTCACGTCAGCTATGCATTCAATCTGGCAGCGGCCCCTGGCAAATTCATCGGGCAGGTGGCCTCACTGCATGCCAGTGAGGACCCATGGGCGCTCCCCGAGCGGTGGTGCGGGGCGCCCCTGATCTCATCCTGCAGCGCTCGCCGACCATCGGGTGCATTCGTAATCTGGAAATTCCCGGATGGACGGTCGACTGACGATCGCAGCGCCGCAAGTTCGATGGCGCGGCGCTCCGACGTGCGTAACCGGGATTGTTTCGTTCTTATAATCCATCTGCAGGAACAGGAGAAACGACTACACGGCGTGTGGTTGTCCGGCAGTCGCCGGTGCATGGAAAGGGAGTGTTGGCGCTGCGCACGCTGAAAACCGGTGAACGGATCCTCGAATACAAGGGCGAAACCGTTCATGGCGCAAGGCGACCGCGCAGCACAGGCGCGCGGATGTTGAGGTACACACGTCTTTTCTTCTGGCTGGAAGACGGCCGCGTCATCGACAGAGTCGTGGCGGCAACAGCGCACGCTGGGTGAACCACGCGTGCGAGCCAAACTGTGCTGCCACTGAAGACGCAGGGCGGGTTTTCATTCACGGCCTCCGCGAAATCAGGACGCGCGAAGAACTTTCATTGACTACTGCTGCAAGCCGACGCGGCTGTCGATGACGCCGTGCCGGCTGAATATGCCTGCCGGTCCGGGGATCGCCCGATTGCCGTCAGACCATGCTGGGGGACGAATGACAGGAAATGACGTCACAGCCGGAAAGCAACGTCAGAATTCCCTGACCGGTCGGCAGTCACCGACGTCCCTGAATGGTTTATTCGGATTGGCGACCATGTCGTGTTTCACCTGGAGAGGATCAGGGCGTCATTGCCTCCGGCCGCAACATCGGATCGCGCCGGAGGCGCGGGGAGGCGACAGATGTCGCCAGGTCTCGACGACGGATCAGCACGTCGGCGCCGGTGCTCGTCGTTGGCGCAGTGTGAACGGTTCCATGCAGAAGCAGGCGATTGAACATCCAACTCAGCGAAACGCGGTAGGCGGAAATTTGGTGGCGTTGCTGGACCGGCTCGAACTGCCCTTGAGCGGCATGCCAGCCCGCAGATCCCTCTGCCGGGCCCTGTCGGACCTGAACCGGTGCCTCGGCTCGACCCCCGCGCGCATGCCGGCGCGCGAACCCGGCGACCATTCCCCTTCACATCCGAAGCAAGGTTCTCACGTTCCCTACCGAAGCCTGTATTGAGCTCGTGCCACCTATACACCGACTGCCGACGGGCCCGTAAGCAGCTGTGTCCCGACTGATGCCGGAGGTACCTGACGCCCCCGGTTTTGACAGCACTTCAGAAACTAACGATGCGCCATCGGACGATTTGCTTTCGCTCAACTTCTCAACACGTACCTGACATCTTATCGACGCCTTTTTCCACAGTCGCTCACGACCGAGTCTTTCGGGCGCAGCCCCAATGGGCGGTTTGAAAATCTCCTCCTGCAAGCGGATGTCGGGAGGCCGACTCCCATCTTCGGTACAGCATCGCAGACTTCCGTCTGCGTTCGTGACGCACTCAGATACGTCTCGTCAACCGATAACCGGTCATCGATGGTTGCGCGATGCTGGGAGGAAACACGCACCAGCAGCCGTCATCGTGCCGAAAGAAAAAGATGGCACGCGAGCCGCTCGGAGCCCACGCCTCGACATGCACGTAGCGCCTCCGGTCATCTCGCATACGACCAAGCTGAACCACACGGATCCGCACGAACGGAGCGGGTGCAAGCCACTTTTCGACCACGTAATGCAGGGACTTCTCGGCGGTGTTCATGACCCTCTCCTTCGACTTCGCCCCGGTCACGCTGCCGGCAGCTCGAGCGCGGCGAGCGAGGCGCGACGTGAGGGGACGATTAAAGAATAGGACCATCTACAAATTTACGATAGTTAATGATCTTCATGACGACGATAAGCAATAACGTATCTTGACCCGGCGAGCTTAGGGTTAGCGCTAACCGATCGGGCCACGCATGCATCTCAGATGCACGAAGATGTTCAAACCGGGCCGCCTGCGACGACGTCAGAGTCGCGCGAGTCGATCATCCTCCGGCGGGGTTCCGGCCAGGAACGGTCCATCGCAATCGATTTGCGATCGGCCGCTCTTGCGGGACAGGCCGCCCTCTGTACCCCGCAACGCTACCGACACGCGGAAACGGTGAATTGAAATGTCATTCCCGAGCCGGTATTGCGGGACGCCCACACCCGCCCTCCGTGAGCGTCGATGATCGAACGACAGATGGAGAGTCCCATTCCCATGCCATCGGGCTTCGTGGTGTAAAACGCGCTGAAAAGCCGGTCCGGATCTCCGGGCTCCGTGCCGGTGCCGACGTCCTGTACGGCCACGAGCACCCGATCGGATTCGCGCTGTTCGGTTCGGATGGTGAGCACACGCGCGCGATCGTTGACTGTCGCCATGGCCTGGACCCCGTTGATTGCAAGATTGATGATCACCTGCTGCAGCTGGATCCGGTCGCCACGCACCAGGGGCAATTCCGGCGCAAGCTGCACCCGCACGGTCACCCGATGGTTGAGCGCCTCCTGCTTGACGAGAGCGATCGTCTCATCGATCACCGCATTGATGTCGAGTGGGACCACTTCCGGATCGGCCCTCCTGGCAAGATCGCGAACGCTCCGGATCACGTTGGCCGCCCGATTGGCTTCTTCGACTATGTGACTCACGCAGGCTCGCGCCTCGTCTACTTCCGGAACTTCGCGGGTCAGCCAGCGCAAGCCAGCCGCGGCGGTAGTGGCGATGGCAGCGAGGGGCTGGTTCACTTCATGAGCAATCGAGGCACTCATCTGTCCGAGTGCCGTTAAGCGCGTCACGCGGGCAAGTTCCGCCTGTGCCATGTGCAACGCCTGCTGCGCTTCCCGGGTTGCCGTGACGTCCATCAGGGCACCAACGATTTCCTCCTCGCCCGATTGGTATTTCACGCGATGGGCCCGGACATGCAGGTGTTTGAACGCTCCATCCGGCATCAGAAGACGGTGTTCGTAGTCGTAGTCCTGTCCGCCTTGCGCCGCATGATCTATTTCATGTTGTACAAGTTGCTGGTCATCCGGGTGAACACGTTGGAGAACGCGGTCGATCGTCGGCTCGACCGTTTCGCCCACTCCAAATATCCGATATGTCTCTTTCGACCAGACCATGTCGCCGCTGGCTATCTTCCAGCCAAAGCTCCCCGTATGACTTAGCCGTTGAGCTTCAGCCAGATAGGCCTCACTGCGCCGCAACGCGCCTTGCGCACCTCTTCGCGCGACGTTCAGCCACACTACAAACAGGGCGGTTACCGCAAGCAGGGCAATGCGGGGCAAGTCCGTTGGCGCAACCGCGAACGAATAGACCGGCGCGGCAAAATAATAAGTGAAACCCGCAATGGACAGTGCGGTCGCGAGCAAACCCGGGCCGAGGCCACCGAGCCAGGCACTAAACATGATCGCACAAAGAGACAGCGATACGAACGGACTATTTTGCAGGTGCGTTTCTAGTAGCAGCGCGGCGATGAGCGCCGCACCAATCGACAGAACTGCAGCTGCATAGCTAGCAAAAGGCGACCGCCTGGACCGCTGTAAGGGACTGGACTGCGACATATTTCCTGCCTGTACAAATCAGCAAAACCTCCCGTAATCTGAGTGCCGAAGCCATTCGGCTCGACATCTTTCGGGGCCGCGACCTCCTCTTCGGGGGAATTCGCAATGCAGATGCCGTCGACGGCGGCCTCGATCTCCTCCCCCTCGTGCGCCAAACTACAGTCGGGCGACGCCGCGGCGACCGTCCCGCCCTGCGGGGCGAGGCGCACCGCGACTCGGTCCTTCCTGATCCGATCGTCGCGCGGGATGCCGACGATCATACAGGTATCGATCTGTCGCAACCCATGGTGGGTCAGTGCGGCCACGGCGCCTGCGAAAGCTTGCTCGGTGCCAGACGAAGTCTGTTCCGGCTCAAATGGCCGCTGCGGTTCAGTGCGACGACGCAGCCGGTTCAAGCGCTTCGCATTGCGCGACGATCCATCCCACGCGTCGAACGGCGGCGACTTCGTCCAACCTTTGGCGCTTCGGGATAGCAGTCACGCCACCGTGCGCACGGGCGCCTACCGCACCTGCGGCGCATGGCGTTTGCGCGGCCGAATTCGGCACGCTCGGAGATACCGCGCGATGCGTCATTGGCTAGTGCCTGTGTACGCTCAGTTCCTTCACGCGCGTGATCTCTTCGATAAGCTGCGCGCCCTCTTCCATCAGGAAGCGCCTGAAGGCCACAGCAACAGGCGGCAAGCGCTTGTTCTTGCGATGCACGACGTACCAATTGAGCATTACCGGAAAGTCCTCGACATCGAGCACGACGAGGTTGCCCACCTGCAGTTCGAGGCTGATCGTATGCGCAGACAGGAATGCGATCCCCAAGCCGGCGATGACCGCCTGCTTGATCGTCTCGGTGCTCTTGATCTCCATTGCGATCTTGAGATTGGTGAGCCGCCCGCCGAATAGTTCCTCCATCGAGTTCCAGGTGTCGGACCCGCGCTCGCGCACCACGAACGCTTCGTCTTCCAACTCGCTCATCATGATGAGCCGCCTGTTCGCAAGCGGATGGGTTGGCGCCGCGACAATCACATAGGGATGCGGCGCAATTGGCTCGCAGACAGCATCCGTATCGCGCGGCGGACGAACCATTACCGCGAGATCGGTCTGGTTGGTCGCAAGCTGATGCAGCAACTCCTCCCGGTTGTGCACCGCCAGATTGAGCACGACGCCCGGGTAACGGTGCGCGAATTCGGCGAGCAGGCGCGGGAAGAAATAGTCGCCTGCGCTGATGACGGCGACGTTCAGCTTGCCGCCTGACACGCCCTTCAGCTGGCTCATCGCCTCGCCCGCTTCGTGAAACTGCTGGATGATCGCGCGGCTGTAGTGAAGCATTTCAGTGCCTGCGGCCGTCAGGTAAATCTTCTTGCCAAGCTGTTCGAAGAGCGGCAGGCCCGCATGTTCTTCGAGCTGCCGGACCTGAATGGAGACGGCGGGCTGGGTCAAATGAAGTTCCTCCGCAGCACGTGAAAAGCTCAGGTGTCGGGCCACCGTCTCAAACACCTTCAGCTGGCGGAGTGTCGCGTTTCTCATCGTCATGACGATGTATAAGCGAGTACGATCCTCATGGTAACAAACTTTAATTAGTAATTCAGCACCGACCCTGGCACGGCTCTGTGGCAGAGGGCCGTGGGCGGTGCGCACATTGGAAGCCAGGAGGCAGTTTTAGCCGGGTGTCGTGCTGCAGCGCTCGATCGCTTCCGGATCTCGCTGGTAAGCGCGCTGCAACGGCTTTGTGGCGGCAGGTTCAAGCGCACGAGCCTGGCGCCGATCGACGCCAGGCTCAATGTCACATCGAACTGCCGCTGCACGAGCTCGCGTACCACATTGCGCATCCACGGGCCGAAGTCAAATCCATACTGCATTGGATTCTTGCCATTGACCCAGCGCAGCACCTGCCGTTCCTGTGCCTGCGTAAGCTTTCGAGGGCGGCCCGTGCCTTTGGTCGTGAGCAGCATACGCAGGCCCCGGCCGCGACCGCGTGCCTGAGCCCGGATCTTGTATGCCCAGGATCGATGCATTCCAAACCAGGCTGCAACATCGTCCGGCTGTTCTCCCTCAACCATGCGTTGAACTGCCAAGGATGCGCATGTCTTCCAGAGTGTCGTGAGCCACGGTCCGGCCGTCTCGTTTCATGAGCGATCCCGTCGGTTGCCCTCGCGCAAGCAAGACTGAGGCTCACAAAAATGCCGATGACGCATGTTCGGCATGACGTTGCCGTTGCGGACGGCGACGCTGTGATCAACAA
This sequence comes from Paraburkholderia sp. RL17-337-BIB-A, assembly GCF_046025895.1. NCBI lineage: Bacteria > Pseudomonadati > Pseudomonadota > Betaproteobacteria > Burkholderiales > Burkholderiaceae > Paraburkholderia > Paraburkholderia sp. RL17-337-BIB-A. The sequence goes on from NZ_JARESY010000003.1 coordinate 1,214,672, forward strand.
CATCTGCAATGGCCTTATCCGGCCGCTTTGCGGGTTCCTTTCGGACAAGATCCGCCGTGAAAACACGATGTCCTGATCTTCATCGGCGAAGGACTTGCATTGCTCGGGCTCATGCAATACGGCACCATCCCCTATGCGTTCATGACGTTCGCGGCGCTGATTTTTCTGTTCTGGGACGAGGTCTTATCGATTTTCCCCGCAATCTGCGCGGACACCTTCGGCGGCAAGTATGCTGCTCCAAATGCAGGCACGCTGTGCACCGCTAAAGGTACCGCTTCGCTGCTCGTCCCGCTGGCGCCGGTGCTGTCCGCGACGGGCGGCGCAACAACAAAATCGACGCTTCGCCACTGAGTTCATTGGCTGGCGCAGATGAGTGAATAGCCTCCATCCAGCGGCGTCATGAACGTCACGTTACACCAGCTGAAGGTTTTCGTTGCCGCCGCGCGCCATCGGGACTTTATGCGCGCGGCGCGCGAATTCGATTTGACGCAGTCCGCCGTCAGCCGTCAGCCGCTGCGCGCGCGAACTCGAAGAGGCGGTCCAACTGAAACTCTTCGACGCCGCCCGCTATGTGACGGCAGACGCGGCGACCACCGGGCACTGGGCAAGGTCAAGAGGAGAGCGGCTCCCCTCTTGCACTCAGGAAACGCTGGAAACTTCGTGCGTCGACCCCGAAACGGGCAGCGGCGGCTGCTGCGCAATCCGTTCGCGGAGCTTGATCAGCGCCAGCACCGTATCGATCGTCGGCGTAGCCTTTCCAATGAGCCGGCCCATTTCCTGGACGACAGTAAGCAGCGGGTCGATCTCCATCGGGCGGTTAGCTTCGAGGTCCTGCAACATGGACGTCTTGTGAGCGCCGACCGCACCCGCGCCATCGATACGCCTTTCAACGTCGACACGGAAATGCACGCCGAAGCGATCGGCGATCGACTTGGCTTCCAGCATCATGGCCTTGGACACGGCTCGTGTCGCGGGGGTGCTCGTAATGACGTCGAGCGTCGCATGGGTCAAGGCGCTGATCGGATTGAAGCAAAGGTTGCCCCAAAGCTTCAGCCAGATCTCGTCGCGGATATTGTCGCGGATTGGCGAATCCAGACCCGCCTCATTCATGATGTCGTGCAGTTTCAGAATTCGATCGGTGCGTTCGCCGCTGGGCTCGCCCACAGGGAATTTCTTGCCGTACACGTGGCGAATCACGCCGGGTTCAACAACTTCGGCTGCGGGGTACACCACGCAGCCGATCGCACGTTCCGGTCCAAGCACATCCCACTGCTTGCCGGCCGGGTCGACGCTTGCGAGCCTGGTGCCGGCGAATTCGCCGCCATGCTTGTAGAAGTACCAATAGGGAATGCCGTTGACTGCCGTGACAATCGCCGTGTCAGGTCCCAGTAAAGGCCGCATCAGGTCAACCACGCCCGGCACGGAATGCGCTTTCAGCGCAACGATCACATAATCCTGCGGGCCGAGCTCACGCGGATCCGACGCACAACGCACCTTGACGACGCGTTCGCCGCCGTCGATCTGCAGGCGTACGCCGTTTGCTTCCATGGCGGCCAGATGGGGGCCACGCGCCACGAAACTCACATCGGCGCCAGCAGACGCAAGCTGCGCACCCATGTACGCGCCGATCGCACCGGCGCCATAAATACAGATTTTCACGTGTCGCTCCTTGTTCCGAAGTTACGAATCTTGTGCGGCTATGTTTGAGCGGGCATCAACTCAGTGCGGTGACTCGCAAGCGCCTGTCGTAGGAAGAGGGTGCACCAGCAATGCCAGCGGGAGGATGCAGACATCTTGAACACGCCGAAGAACACAAATGCATGCTCGTACCTGCGCTCTGGATCATGTTGGAGATCGGGATCACCGTGAGCGCCGCGCCGGCGCCGAAGGCCGCCGCAGTCAGACCGGCGGCCAACCCGCGCTTGTCGGGAAACCATTTGAGCGCCGTGCCCATACAGTTGCCGTAGACCCATCCTGCTCCGGTACCGGCAATGACTGCGGCGGCGTCGAGCACCGGCAGACTCGGCGGATAAGCACCGAGAATCCAGCCCAAAACCGCGCAGATCGACCCGCCGATGACGACAGGGCGAGGACCGAACTTGTCGACGAGCCAACCCTCGACCGGTAGCAGCCAGGTCCCGGTGATGACGAAAATCAAAAACGGCAGCTGGATGGCGGCTTGCCCCCCAGTGGTGTTTGGCGTCCATCGGGATCACAAAGAGGGTCCGTGCGTATCGAAGGTTCGCTATAAGACCCATGCAGGCGATGCCGGCTGCCAGCTGGAGCCGGCGGTTATGCCGCTGCTGTTTGCTTGCCTGACCAGAACACCTGCATGTCAAGCCTGAACTGTCATGGCGCTTGGACCATGATGGACGGCTTCCACGATTAACAAAAGTTAAAATTGCTTCTGCATCTTATTACCTATCTTTAATACATCGCCGAAACTTTGCGGTCACTGCGAGCGCGCCCGCGCACGATCGCAAGCGCTCCGGCCATTTGTCTGCCGTCCACGCGTCTCGCGTGCGTGCGGCGTCGCCTAGACTCTGGCGATTCGCAGCAAGTTGGTGGTGCCGGATTCGCCGAACGGCATGCCCGCCGCGATCGCCACCGGGTCGCCTGAATTTGCAAAGCCCTGTCTCACGGCGATGCTGCACGCGGCACTCACCATCTCGTCGACCGTTTCGACGTCAGGGCTGACTGTGGAATGCACGCCCCACACCAGCGCAAGACGCCGCGCCGTCGACAGCTTCGGCGTGATGCTGAGAATCGGCGCGACCGGACGCTGACGGGCGGCCCGCAGGCTGGTGTGTCCGGACGTCGTGTACGTCACCGTCGCAACCGCAGCGATGGTCTGCGCGACATCGCGCAGTGCCGCGCAGATTGCGTCTCCCGGTGTGCCCAGCGGAAGTTCATGCTGGGCATCGAGCAGACTCCGGTAGAGCGGATCATGTTCGACCTCCCTGATGATCCGCTCCATCATCGCCACGGCCTGCACGGGAAAGCCGCCGCTGGCCGACTCTGCGGACAGCATGACGGCATCCGCGCTATCGTACATCGCCGTCGCGACGTCCGACGCCTCGGCGCGCGTGGGCACCGGTGCTGAAATCATCGATTCGAGCATCTGCGTCGCGATGATCACCGGCTTGCCGTGGCTGCGGCAGGATCGAAGAATGCGCTTCTGCGCGCCCGGCACGCGTTCGGGCGGAAGCTCGACGCCGAGGTCGCCGCGAGCGACCATCACTGCATCGGCCGCATTCACGATCTCATCGAGCCGATCCAGCGCTGCGGGCTTTTCCAGCTTGACCATCAGCCCGGCGCGCGCTCCAATGAGTTCGCGCGCGTCGATCAAATCCTCCGGACGCTGTACGAACGACAGCGCAATCCAGTCGGCGCCGAGCGACAACGCAAATTCCAGATCGATCAGGTCTTTCTGGGTCAGCACGGGAATCGGCAGTATCGCGTCGGGAACATTCACTCCTTTTCGATCCGACAGCGTTCCTCCGTGCAACACGTGTGTGCGGATCCGCTCCCCGTCGTTGTCGAGCACTTCCAGGCGCAGTTTGCCGTCATCGAGCAGCAGCGACTGGCCGGCTGCGACGACGTCGAAGAGTTCCGGATGGGGCAGGTATACGCGCTTGACGTCGCCGTCCGCCGGGTTCCGGTCGAGCGCGAATTCGGCGCCCGTCACGAGCATCACCTTGCCGTCGGCGAACGGGCCGACGCGCAGCTTCGGTCCCTGCATGTCTGCCAGAATCGAAATGGGCCGGCCCGAAGCACGCTCGACCTCGCGAACCAGCTCATAGCGCCGCCGATGGTCCTCGTGCGAGCCGTGACTGAAATTCAGCCGGAATACGTCGGCGCCGGCGTGAAAGAGTTGGGTAATCGTTTCGAGATCGGAGGTCGCGGGGCCGAGGGTCGCGACGATCTTTGCTTTGCGTAGGCGGATCATAATCGGTCAGTAAGGTGAAGTTACAGGCGGGCGAGCGCGGCAACAGCCGGTCAAACGTCGAGTTGTCTGAGCAATGCGTCGACGCTGCCCTTCGCGTCGCCGAACAGCATCCGCGTGTTGTCCTTGTAGAAGAGCGGGTTGTCCACGCCTGCATATCCGGTCGCCATGCTGCGTTTCGACACGACCACCGTGCGCGCCTTCCATACTTCGAGCACCGGCATCCCGGCGATCGGACTACCCGGATCTTCGAGCGCACCCGGATTCACGATGTCGTTTGCGCCGATCACGAGCACGACGTCCGTGTTGGTGAAGTCTTCGTTGATCTCATCCATTTCGAGCACGATGTCATACGGCACCTTCGCTTCGGCAAGCAGCACGTTCATGTGGCCAGGCAAGCGTCCGGCGACCGGATGGATGCCGAAACGGACCCGCACACCGAGAGCGTCGAGCTTGCGCGTGATTTCGCTGATCGTCGTCTGCGCTTGCGCCACGGCCATCCCGTAGCCCGGCACGATGATGACCTCGGACGCGTCGCGCAAAATTGCGCTGACTTCGTCGACGCTGGTCGCCACCACCTCCCCCGCGATACCCGCCGAACTCGTGCCGCTCGCCGCGCCGAAACCGCCGAGAATCACCGAGATGAAACTGCGGTTCATCGCGCGGCACATGATGTAGCTAAGGATCGCGCCGCTCGAACCGACCAGCGCACCGGTCGTGATCAACAGGTCGTTGCTCAGCATGAAGCCCGTGGCCGCGGCGGCCCATCCTGAGTAACTGTTCAGCATCGACACGACAACAGGCATGTCCGCGCCGCCGATGGCCATCACCAGATGCACGCCGAGCGCCGCGGCGAGCACGATCATCACGAGCAATGTGACGATGCCGTCCGCGCCCACCGGCGCCGTGAGGAACCGGTAGCCAATCGCGACGCACAGCACCAGCGTGAGCAGATTCAGCCCATGCCGGCCCGGTATCACAAGCGGTCTGCCGCTGATCGTGCCCTGCAGCTTCAGGAACGCGACGATGGAGCCGGTGAACGTGATCGTGCCGATAAACACGCCAAGATAAATCTCGGACAGGTGAATCACGCGCTCCGCGCCGCCAAACTCGCCGACCGGCATCAGATAGTTGGTAGAACCGATCAGCACCGCGGCCAGCCCGACAAAGCTATGCAGTATCGCGACCAGCTGCGGCATCTGGGTCATCTCGACCCGCCGTGCCAGCAGTGCGCCGACCGCTGCTCCGATCACGGCCGCCGCCAGTACGACAGCGATTCCCCCTCCCTGTGCGATCAGGAGCGTCGCGACGACCGCGATCAGCATGCCCGCCACGCCATACAGATTGCCGCGGCGCGCGCTCGTCGGATGACTCAGCCCGCGCAGACTCAGGATAAACAGCGTGCTCGCGCCCAAATACGCGATGTTGCCGATTCCGTTCAGCATGGCTTCTCCCTAGTTGCGCTGGAACATCTTCAACATGCGCTGGGTCACGAGAAACCCGCCCGCGATGTTGATCGTGGCAACCAGCAAGGCCACACCGCCCAGCACCGTCACCAGCACGTTCGGCGTGCCGAGTTGCAGCAGCGCGCCGATCACGATAATTCCGCTGATCGCGTTGGTCACGCTCATCAGCGGCGTGTGCAGCGCCGGTGTCACATTCCAGACCACCTGGTAGCCGACGAAAACCGCCAGCACGAACACCGTCAGATGCGCGACGAACGCGGGTGGTGCGACCGCGCCGAGCGCCAGCAGCGCCAACGCCGCTATCGCCAGCAAAACGAGCGACGTGTACCGCGAACGACGCACAGCGCCAGCTTGTTGCCCGGCATCGACGGGGCCCGCGGCGGGCTTGTCGGGCGGCGGCCGGTGCGCAGCGATCGCGGCCTGTTTCGGTGGGGGTGGCGGCCAGCTAACGGCGCCTTGAAACACGACGGTCGCGCCGCGCATCACGTCGTCATCCATGTCGATGCGGGCTACGCCGTCTTTCTGCGGCGTCAGATCGGTCAAGAGATGGCGGATGTTGGTGCCATAGAGCTGACTCGATTGCGTCGCCATCCGGCTCGGCAAGTCGGTGTAGCCGATGATCGTCACGCCCTTGACGGACACCACCTCGCCGGGCTGCGTCAGTTCGCAGTTGCCGCCCTGCTCCGCGGCCATGTCGACGATCACGCTGCCAGGCCGCATGCCCTCCACCATCGCCGCAGTGATCAACTTGGGCGCAGGCTTGCCTGGAACCAGCGCGGTCGTGATGACGATGTCGACCTCCTTTGCCTGCGAAGCGAACAGTGCCATCTCCGCTTCGATGAACTTCGCGCTCATCTGCTTGGCGTAGCCGCCCGAGCCGCTGCCTTCCTCTTCGACGTCGAGCTTGAGGAATTGGGCGCCCATGCTCTCGACCTGCTGCTCGACTTCCGGACGTGTGTCGAACGCACGCACGATCGCGCCCAGGCCGCGCGCCGCACCAATTGCCGCGAGCCCGGCGACACCCGCGCCGATCACCATTACTTTCGCCGGCGGCATCTTGCCTGCGGCGGTGATCTGTCCAGTGAAGACACGCCCAAAGTGCTGCGCGGCCTCGATCACCGCGCGGTAACCGGCCATGTTCGCCATCGAGCTGAGCGCGTCGAGCTTCTGCGCGCGCGAAATGCGCGGCACGCAGTCCATCGCCAGCGCGCTCGTGCCGCCGTCGGCGAGCTGCGTGAGCAGCGCCGGGTTTTGCGCGGGCCAGATGAAGCTGATCAGCGTCGCGCCTTTTTTCAGCAAGGTCGCTTCATCCAGCCCGAGCTCCGGATTCAGTTCGGGCGCGCGCACCTTGATCACAATACCGGCATCGGCCCACAACGCACGGGTGTCGCAGACCACCTGCGCGCCGGCCGCGCGATACGCGTCATCGTCGAATGATGCCCTAAGGCCCGCGTCCGTTTCGACGTTCACCGCAAAGCCGAGCTTCAGCAACTGGCCGACGGTTTCGGGCGTGGCCGCGACGCGGCGTTCGCCGGCGCGGACTTCGCGTGGCACTGCAATCGTCATCGCCATGTCAGGCCCCTGAGGAAAGCGTGTTCGACAGCACGCCGATCCCTTCGATCGACACCTCGACCGTCGAGCCGTCCTTGATTGAGCCGATGCCAATCGAGGTGCCGACAGCAATGACGTCGCCGGGCAACAGCGTCATATCGTGCGAGATCAGGCTGACCTGTTCGGCGGGCGAGAAGATCATGTCCGACAGCGGATAGTTCTGCCGCTCGACGTCGTCGAGCCGCGTCACGACGTGCGCATTACGCCAGTCAAAATGACGCTGGATCCCAGGACCAATGCAGCTAAATGTATCGAAGCCCTTCGAGCGGCACCATTGCGCAAAGTTGGGGTCTTCGCTCAGGAGTTCGGCCGCGGTCACGTCGTTCATGCACGTGTAACCGAAAATGTAATCATTCGCCTCGTCTACCGGGACGTGGCGGCACCGCTTGCCGATCACGATCGCGAGCTCCCCTTCGTACGCGATCTTGCCCCCGTAGGCTTGCGGCCGCTGGATGGGTTCGCCCGGGCCGATTACGGAGGTGGAGGGCTTGATCAGAAATAGCGGATGGGAAGGCGCGGCCTTGCCGAGTTTCTCCGACAGCGCGCGGAAGTTGTTCCATAGCGCAACCACCTTCGTTGGAACACACGGATTGAGCAGCGTCACGTCATCGAAGTTCAGTACGTTGGCGCTTGGGACCGCGTCACCGAACATGTCTCCTTCGTATTCAGTGACGCGATGGTTTTCCAGCACCCCGAAACCAATCCTGCCATGGGCGAGCCGAAAACGTATCCACGATTTCATCGAAATGTCTCCTGCGATTATTTTGCTGCAATGACGCGACTCGTCGTACCGGTCGCGCGGCGATGTCTTGTAAGGTGTGCGGTGCGTCGGATGCGCGGCGAGGTTTCGTCTATGCGCTCATATCGCGCCGATGGCACGCAAATGCGCGATCTGGTCCGGGTGGTAGCCGAGTTCGGCCATCACCTCGTCGGTGTGTTCGCCCAGCAGCGGCGAGCGTGTGACCTCGGTCGGACTGTCCGACAGCTTGATCGGATTGCCGACCGTCAGATACTTGCCGCGTACCGGATGATCGACCTCGACGATCGTGCCGGTCTTGCGCAGCGACGGCTCCTCGGCGATCTCCTTCATCGACAGGATGGGGCCGCACGGAATGTCGTATTTATTAAGGATTTCCATCGCCTCGAACTTCGTCCTCGTCATCGTCCAGCGCTCAATCTCGGCGAAGATCTCCTTCAGATGCGGCAGGCGCGCAGCGGGCGTCGCGTAGTTCGGATCGGTGGCCCATTGCTCCTTGCCGATCACCTTGCAGATCTTTGCCCACACCGGCGCCTGCGTGATGAAGTAGATGTACGCGTTGGGGTCCGCTTCCCAGCCCTTGCACTTCAGGATCCAGCCCGGCTGGCCGCCGCCCGACGCATTGCCCGCGCGCGGCACTGCTTCGCCGAAGGTGCCGTTCGGATGTTGCGGATACTCGCGCATCACCCCGGTGCGCTCCAGGCGCTGCTGATCACGCAACTTCACGCGGCACAGGTTGAGCACACCGTCCTGCATCGCCGCGAGCACGTGTTGACCACGACCCGTCGTTTTTCGCTGATACAGCGCGGTGACAATGCCCAGCGCAAGATGCAGCCCGGTGCCGCTGTCGCCGATCTGGGCGCCGGTGACAACCGGCGGACCGTCGTCGAAGCCAGTGGTCGACGCCGCGCCGCCCACGCATTGCGCGACATTCTCGTAGACCTTGCAGTCTTCATAAGGGCCGGGGCCGAAGCCTTTGACCGACGCGACGATCATGCGCGGATTGAGCGCCTGGATGCGCTCCCACGTGAAGCCCATCCGGTCAAGTGCGCCCGGGGCGAAGTTCTCCACCAGCACGTCGCATGTCTGGATCAGCGCTTCGAGAACCTGCTTGCCTTCGGCGTTCTTCGTATCGATCGTGATGGAGCGCTTGTTGTGATTCAGCATCGTGAAGTACAGGCTGTCCGCATCAGGGATATCGCGCAGTTGCTCCCGCGTGACGTCGCCCGCACCGGCGCGCTCCACCTTGATCACATCCGCGCCGAACCACGCCAGCAACTGTGTGCACGTCGGCCCCGATTGCACGTGCGTGAAGTCGAGGATCCTCACATCCTTTAATGCTTTGCTCATCTCTCGTTTTCCTGAATTGATCTGTACCGCCCCTGCACGCCTGGGCTACCGGGTCGCCGGACTGAGCAGCGCCAGCGCCATGCGACGCGCACCGGCGATGGCGGCTTCTTCGCTTTCAAAGACCGCTTCGTCGACGACCTGCTGGTACGGCAGAAGGCTGGGCTGCGTTTGACCATCTTCTTCAACCGTGCGAATTGCCGCATACCCCGCCCATCCGCCGTTGTGGATCAATTGCATTGCGGACAACTCAAGCCGATATCGTCCAAATACTTCTACCTGCATGGATGCCTCCTGATAGATCGTCCAAGAGAAAGTCAACCGGATCCACACGGCCGGGCTGCGTTACGCTCCTGCCTGGGCTTCCAGTTCGGCCAGGCGTTTGCGCAGACTGCGCTCCTCCTGAAAGCGGCTGGTTTCGTCGCGGATCACGGCGACGATGCCGGTGAGTTCGTTTTGCGGCGAATGCAGCAGCGCCACGGTAAAGGCAATCGACAGCGAGTGCCCCGCTTTATCCACCGCGGGAACTCGCAGCACATCGTTGCCGTAACGGGTTTGCCCGGTCGCCATGGTCCGGTGATAGCCGTCCCAATGGCGGCCGCGCAGACGTTCCGGAATGATCAGATCCAGCGACTTTTCCAGTGCCTCGCTTTGCGTGAAGCCGAACATGCGTTCAGCGGCAGGGTTCCACAACGTGATGCTGCCGCCGGCATCGGACATGATGATCGCGTCGCCGATTGCGTTGACGAGTTGCTCGAAGTCGATAGCTGTTTGCATGGCAGTCCCTGAATGTAAAACTAGAACGCAAATCCTTGGATGGGATACGGCGCCGCGAAGGACGCCGTGTCCGCAGGCCCAGGCATACCCATGGGCCTGCGGCGTAACACCGTTAAACCGCTTTGATTTCGTGCAGGTTGAAGATGTCCTGCCTGCTATAGCCAAGGCTCGCCAGCACTTCATCCGTATGCTCGCCGAGCAGCGGCGACGCGGTGACCTCCGGCTTCATGTCCGAGAACTTGATCGGACTACCGACCGTCAGATACGTGCCGCGCTTCTTGTGCGGCACTTCGACGATCGTGCCGCTCGCGCGCAACGAAGGATCGTTGGCCAATTCCTTCATCGTCAGCACCGGTGCGCACGGAATGTCGAACTTGCGCAAGATGTCGACCGCTTCGAATTTGGTCTTGTCGGCGAGCCAGCCTTCGATGGTGCCGAAGATCTCGAAGATATGCGGTTGACGCGCTTCCGCGGTTTTGTAGGCGGGGTCGTCGATCCACTCGGGTTTGCCGAGCGCCTTGCAGATCGGCTCCCATGCATGGCCCTGGATCGTGAAGTAGATGTACGCGTTCGGATCCGTCTCCCAGCCCTTGCACTTGAGCACCCAGCCCGGCTGACCGCCGCCGCCCGCATTGCCGCCGCGCGGCACCACATCGCTGAATTCGCCGTGCGGATACTGCGGATATTCCTCGAGATAACCCACGCGCTCCAGCCGCTGCTGATCGCGCAGCTTCACGCGGCACAGGTTCAGCACGCTGTCCTGCATCGACACGGCGACCTTCTGGCCCTTGCCGGTTTTGTCGCGTCCTATCAGTGCGGTCAGAATGCCGATGGCCAGATGCATGCCGGTGTTGCTATCGCCGAGCGCCGCGGCGCTGATGGTCGGCGGACCGTCCCAGAAGCCCGTGGTGGAGGCCGCGCCGCCAGCGCATTGCGCGACGTTTTCATAGACCTTAAGGTCGTCGTAGTGATGGCCGTCGCTGAAGCCCTTCACCGAGGCGACGATCATCTTCGGATTGAGTTCGTTCAGGCGTTCCCATGAAAAGCCCATCCGGTCCAGCGCGCCCGGGCCGAAATTCTCGACTAGCACATCGGATTCGCGAATCAGCTTTTCGAGGACTTCCTTGCCTTCGGGCTTTTTCGTGTCCAACGTCAGCGACTTCTTGTTGCTGTTGAGCATCGTGAAGTACAGCGCGTCGGCGTCGGGAATGTCGCGCAACTGGTTGCGCGTGACGTCGCCTGAACCCGGTCGTTCGACCTTGATCACGTCGGCGCCGAACCACGCGAGCAACTGGGTGCACGCCGGACCGGCCTGAACGTGGGTGAAGTCGATGATCTTGATGCCTTCGAGCGGTTTGGTCATTTGATATCTCCGTGGTTGCTCTGGATTACTTTTTCATTGCCGCGCTTTGCGGATTCAGATTGGTCAGGCGGCCGCTTTCGGTACCGGCCGCTTCATCGATGACGGCATTGATCAAGGTCGGCTTGCCCGATGCGATGGCTTCCAGCAGCGCCTTCGTCAGCTCTTCCGGGGTGGTGGCGTGGTGGCCGACGCCGCCGAATGCCTCGATCATCTTGTCGTAGCGCGCGCCCTTCACGAACACGGTCGGCGCAACGTCCTTGCCGCCCGTCGGGTTCACATCGGTGCCGCGATACACGCCGTTGTTGTTGAACACGATCGTGCAAACCGGCAAGTCGTAACGGCAGATGGTTTCGAGTTCCATGCCGCTGAAGCCGAACGCGCTGTCACCTTCGATCGCGACGACCGGTTTGCCGCTCGTCACCGCCGCGCCGATCGCGAAGCCCATGCCGATGCCCATGATTCCCCACGTGCCGGAATCGAAGCGTTTGCGCGGCTCGTACATGTCGATGATGCTGCGCGCGTAGTCGAGCGTGTTCGCACCTTCGTTGACGACGTTGATGTCCGGGCGCGTCTTCAGTACATCGCGAATCGCACGCAATGCGCTGTGGAAATTCATCGGCGACGGGTTCTTGTCGAGCGTGGCGGCCATCTTCTCGAGGTTCTTGCTCTTGCGCTCGGCGATCGCGCCGGTCCACTCGGTGCCCGGTTTCGCGAAGCCCGCATCGAGACCGGCACGCAGTGCCGCCACGCACGAGCCGATATCGCCGATCACCGGCGCCGCGATCGCGACGTTGCTGTCGATCTCGGTCGGCGAAATATCGACCTGCACGAAGCGCTTGGGCGCCGCGCCCCACGTTTTGCCTTTGCCGTGCGACAGCAGCCAGTTCAACCGCGCGCCGATCAGCACGACGACATCGGCTTCCTGCAGCACGTACGAGCGCGCCGCCGACGCCGATTGCGCGTGCGTGTCGGGCAACAGGCCCTTGGCCATCGACATCGGCAGATACGGAATGCCGCTTTGTTCGACGAACGCGCGAATTTCCGCATCGGCCTGCGCATACGCCGCGCCCTTGCCGAGCAAGATCAGCGGACGCCTGGCACTCTTCAGCACGTCGATTGCACGCTTGACCGATTCCGGCGCCGGCAGCTGACGCGGCGCGGCGTCGACCACTTTGATCAGCGACTGCTGCGCCTTTACGGCATCCAGCGTTTGCGCGAGCAGCTTGGCCGGCAAGTCCAGATACACGCCGCCCGGACGACCCGACACCGCGGCACGAATCGCACGCGCCACGCCGATGCCAATGTCTTCCGCATGCAGCACGCGATACGCAGCCTTCGCGTACGGCTTGGCCGCATTCAGCTGATCCATTTCTTCGTAATCGCCCTGCTGCAGATCGACGATCTCGCGCTCGCTGGAGCCGCTGATCAGGATCATCGGGAAGCAGTTGGTGGTCGCGTTGGCGAGCGCGGTCAAGCCGTTCAGAAAGCCGGGCGCCGACACCGTCAGGCAGATACCCGGCTTTTGCGTCATAAAGCCGGCGATAGCCGCTGCGTTGCCCGCATGCTGTTCATGACGAAAGCCGATGAAGCGCATCCCTTCCGCTTGTGCCAGGCGCGCCAGGTCCGTGATGGGAATCCCGACCAGTCCGAAGATGGTGTCGATGTCGTTCAGTTTCAGCGCATCGATGACGAGATGGAATCCGTCGGTCGTCTCGGTTGCCTGTTGCTTCAGCTTATTTTCTGTTGTGGGGCTGTCGGCTTCTGCCATGATGTCTCTCCTTGGTCGCGGGACGTTATGGGGTTTGTCGTGAGCTGCGCGCTCGCGTTGTCATTTATTCAGATGGGGTGCCGGACGACGGCTGCAGCCGCACTTCGGCGAGGACCGCGCCGGCTGGGGCGCCCGAGTTCTCGATCCAGCGCTTTCTCATGGGGGCGAGGATGAATTTCGCGGACACGGCGGCCGCGATCGACACCACCGCCGCCGAGATAAACACGGTGCTCCATCCGCCGTTCGCGGACAGCACCGACGCGATCGGCACCAGCATCGACGCCGTACCCTTCGCGGTATAAAGCGTCCCCGCATTGGCCGCGGCGTATTTGCTGCCGAACGTGTCCGCGCAGGTGGCCGGGAAGATCGAGAAGATCTCGCCCCAGCACAGGAACACGGCGGCTGCGAAGAACATGAAGGCGTACGGGTTGTGGCCGAACTGCATCAGCCCGAGCAGCGCGATGCCTTCGCCGAGAAAGATGATGAACATGGTGTTTTCGCGGCCGATGCGGTCCGACAGAAAACCACACAACGGACGCGTGAAGCCGTTGCTGAGGTTGTCGATCGAGAGCGTCATCGTGAGCAGCGGCAACGTGACGCCCAGCAGACTCACCGGCATCCTGGCAAAGCCGTATTCCTTCGCGATCGGCCCGAGCTGGGCGGTCGCAATGATGCCGCCGGCCGCGACGAACACGAACATCAGGTACAGCACCCAGAACAGCGGCGAACGGATCATCTCGCCGGGCGTGTAGTCGATCTTGCTCGAGACCACGCGTTTGGCCGCGACGGCGGTAGCGGGCGGCTGCGGCCGTACCAGCATGGTGGCGAGCAACAGAATGCAGACGCCCTGAAAAATGCCGAAGAACATGAACGTGTACTCGTAGCCCGAGCGCTGAATCATGTTGGCGATCGGAATCACGGTAACGGCCGCGCCGGCGCCGAAACCCGCCGCGGTCAAACCGGCCGCGAGACCGCGCTTGTCCGGAAACCATTTGAGCGCCGTGCCGACGCAGGTGCCATACACGCAACCCGCGCCGATGCCGGCGATTACCGCCGCGATGTAGAGCTCGGCGAGACTGCTCGCATGCGCGTCGATGATCCAGCCGAGCGCCGCGCACACCGAACCGCCGATCACAACCGGGCGCGGCCCGAACTTGTCGACGAGCCAGCCTTCAACGGGTACGAGCCAGGTTTCCGTGATGACGAAGACCGTGAATGCGGTCTGGATGACCGCCTGGCCCCAATGGTGGGCGTTGTCCATCGGTACGACGAACAGCGTCCATGCATACTGCAGATTCGCGACCAGCCCCATGCATACGATGCCGATCGCCAGTTGCACCCAGCGGTTTTGCCTGAACGCTGTACTGCCTGTTCCGGGTACGGTGGAATGTCCCATGTCTTTCGTCTCCTGTAGATTCCGTCGTGCTCGAACGGCACGTTGGACTTCCGTGATCGAATCGCTCTATCGCCGTTTTTTCTGTGGGCAACGAAGCGCCATTGGCCAGCCAGCGGGGCTTGCACTAACGAAAACCCTTAGTCGTTGCTCGCCCAACGACCGGGTAAGAATATGCTTCGCGTGGAGCGCGTCTGGGAGGATGCTGCGCGAGAACAGCTATAAGTGACAGTTAAAACATTTTATGATTTGCATTAGGCATACCTAATAGACAGGTTGCCGCTTCTCGCGAGGTTATGACGAAGGCAACGAGGATCAGGCCAGCTTTCGTTGCTGGGGTCGGCGGGATGGATCTATAAGTAAAAAATTATCGTTTGTCTAAATATCTTTAAATATTATTTATCGATGCGCCGGCCTATTCTTGGTCATGCCATTTTCCTCAGGGAGACGACCATGAATCCGTCCCACTTAGATGTTTGCGATAGCGCGCATGATGCGGAAGTCGAGGCGCAGCTGTGCGCCTATAACAGCGCATTCGATGAACTCGGCCTGCGCTTCCGTTGGGATGCGAGCACGCTGGCGTTACTGGCCAGGATCGACGGTGAGGAGGCGCAGATTGCCGCGTATATCGAAGCGCACCAGCCGCACTTGCTGAAAGCGTATAGCGCCGGGTTTCTGAGCCGGGCCATTCTCGAGAAAAAAAACGCACGCTATCCAGCGCGCGTACCGATGCGCGTGGAAAGCGCGCCGCCTCTGAACCACGTGGAGCGTCAGCGGCAGATGAGCAGCCGGCGCGAGCGCGTGTCGCACGAGGTAGAGCTGCCGGCGCTGGCTGGTATTTAGACGCGGCGCGCGCCGTGCGCGCGTTGCCGGGTTATCCGAGGTTTGGATAATCATATAGCCGGCCTGCCTCCGTTCGGGTCGAACGGCCGGCGTCGAGTCATGCCCCGCGCACGATCTCGCAGCTGACGCGGATCATCTACCTGCCTGGAAGCGACACGATGATTCTCACGCGAGGGGCAACCGGCAGCGCGGACTGGACCGCGGTCGGATCGCGCGTCGAGGTGTATTCACGGCTGGCTGTCCGGCAACAGGACCACGCCGAACCCGGTGATCAACATCTCTGGCGCGAATCCCAAATCAATTGTGGCCGCCGGCGATTACCTGTTTGTGGGCTCCGTGCATACCGTGTCGAATATCGATGCCTTCAACCTCACGACCGGACGGCTCGACACCAGTTCGTCAATAGCAATCCGAACAAGGTCGATGTGGGCAACGACGTGGACTCGATGTATGGACTTCGGGCGTATCGGCGTTCAACCGGCGAATACGAGGTGACGAATGACAACTACATTGACTCGAGCATTGTGGCGTATCGCTGGACGCCGCCTGCATTGACGGGGCCGGGGCGAGTGCGACGGAGACGATGGTGGCGTCGCAATTCAGCGTGAGTTGATGATGCGCCCGCGTCGCCGCGATTGGGGCGGCGGCTCAGGGCATCGGTCCGTGACCGGGCAGCGTTCCGCCAGGAACGGTCCATCGCCTGCGGCGGGAACGCAGCCATTCGCGAGCATCTGGCCACGCTGGTCGCGGAAGCCAATCACGCGCAATTCGAGGCAGGATGGCATGCCTGCGTTGTCGCCGGGCATGCGTGTCCTGCTCGATCTCGCCGTGCCTCTGGTAGGTTCGGTGATTCGCACATTCGACCTGGGTGGCGGCATGGCGGCCGCCCATCACACGCTGGTCTCCGGTTCGCCACTACTGCTGTGTATCGCCACCGGAGCGGACGATGCCGCCGCGTGGCTGGCAGCGGGTCAAGCGCTCGAACGGGTGCTGCTTCCCCGCAGCGGACAAGGGCATCACGGCGTCCTATCTGAATCAGCCGATCGAAGTGACTTCACTGCGCGACACATCGCGTGGCGCTCTGAATCTGGACGGTATGCCGCAATCGCCGCTGCGTATCGGCCGCGGCCGGCAGGTTCCGCGTTCGCCGCGGCGTCCGCTTGCCGAGGTCGTATCGTAGGGACAAAGCGGCCCGCCGAGGGCCGCTTCAGTCGCAAAAACGGAAGTAGCCGCTGTGCAGCATGACCGGCCTGGCACCCACTTCGTCCAGCAAGCGTCGCGCAGCCTGATCGATTGGATAACGGTGAGTATCGCACGCGGCGATCAGGTCGTCTTCACGTAATGACGCTGCACCAAAGGGATCTTCGAGCGCCTCCGCGGTAATCGCGCACTGAACCCGCACGCCGTCGGTCTCTGCCGGAATGGCGATGACCAGATCGCGAGCGCAATATTCCGGACGTTCCTGGAGGAAGCGAATATTCGTGACCGCAGCCTGAAGATAGGCGTGGCTCTTAAGGCGCGAGCATGCGAGCGACTGCAATGCTCACACGGCAAACAGCAGAGACTGCCGCCACGCGTGGCGCTCTCCTGTGAACAGGATAGGCCTCGTTTGCCAGTTGCCGAATTTTCACTGCGATCAGGGTTGACTCAAGTCAAGTGAGCTCGTGGACTGCGTGTAACGCAACGAGGGACATTGGCTTGATATGGGTCAATTGCGGTACGGCGTTGCCCGTACACTGAAATCGAAACCTCTCGTGGAGTGTGTCTCGCGAATGCCGCGCCCCTGCACTGTCTCGGTGTAAACGCATTTGCGCTGTCGCTGGCCGCAAGCGGCACAGCGCTCGCCCAGTCCGAGCCAACGGCACCCGTCGATCAACAGCATTGCATGTTCTCCCATACCCGGGATGCGCCTTTTGTCGCGCCTTCGTTGAGCAGATCGCAGAGCGCTATCGCGGCCTGCCCAACGCCAGCGCCACGCTTGAGCACAAGCTGCGACTCGGCGGCAAGGCCCACTCGGGGTGACATGTCAATGCCGCTGCCGGCGGATCGCGGCGGCCCATTGACACCCGGAGACGCTCACACGCCGATCCAGTGGGTTCTGATCCAATAGCGACCCAGTTCGTTTGCCCATGTTCATCGAAATGTACGGAGAACCTCATGCGCCTCCCCATCCACCTCGACACGTTCGACCGTGTCAATTCGGTGGCATTCGCCATCCTGTGGCTCGACAATAAAACACGGGCGCGTGCGCCAGTCATGCGGAACCCCGGCCTTCCTGTGATGGGTCGGGCGCACCTCGCCGGCCTGCCAGGCTGTGCCCAGGCTTGCCAGGAAGTCCGCCATCGGTACCTCGTCGTTCGGTCCGGCGCCGGTTGCGGCGCTGCCCGTAGCAGGGCATTCGGCCACGCGCCGCTGGGCCTCACGCATGCGGCGTAAAAGGTCCACCGGATCGCGCGCACGAAACTGTTCGCGCAGGCCCTGCTTGGTGGCCTCCGGCACCGAGGCCGCACGCAGGACTTGCTCAAGCGGCGTCAGGGGCGCTTCATAGTGCTTCGTGACCCGCGCCCCGTGGCGGGTCTTCGACTTCAGCTTGAACGACGGCTGGAAATAGTTGATGTACAGCCGCGAGACCCGGTACAGCGACGCCAGCGTTTCCGGGTCATCCAGGCCCCGCAGCTTGCCATAGCCCACCAGCCGCCGCATGATCGAACCGTTCTTCTGCTCGACCCAGGCCTGGTCGTTCTTCTTGTAGGGACGCGAGCGGGTCAGTTCGATACGCGCGTTCTTGCAGAAGTCGAACACGGCTTCGTTCATGAAGGCGGTGTCGTTATCGCTGTCGAGGCCGCGCAGGGGAAATGGCAGTGCGCTACGGACGCGCTCGATGTGCTCAATGACGAACGCATGGTTGCGGAACGGCATCGCCAGACATTCGGTCCAGCCAGTCGCGATGTCGGTCATCACCAGGCTGTGCACAAAGTCACCATCGATCTTGGTGCCGCCGCAATGCTCGACGAAGTCGATCTCCAGATAGCCGGGCAGCGGATCGTTCCAGTCGGCAAAGGTCCGGACCGGGACCGCGCGGCGGATCGCATTCCCCACGCCTCCGGCACGCCTGCGTTGCCCTCCGAAGGCCTGTTCACGAACATCCCTGAGCAACCGGTCGATCGTGGCCGCGCTGATGCCGGCGAGCCTCTCACGCAGGGCGTCGGTCAGCGACAGATAACCATACCGGGTCATCGACTCGACCAGCGTCGGAATCACCGCCTTCAGCCGCTTGCCGCAGATCCGGTCCGCGGCCTCCCACAGCGTGATCAGCGCTGCAAGAACCTCATCGTTGTAGCGCCGCTGTGGACCAGGCTTCGCTTTCGGCGCCGGACTTCACGGCACAGCACACGGATTGCGTGCTTGCGGTGATAGCCGGTCAGTTTTAAAAACTCGTCCAGGATCTGGCGTTTGCCATCCCGGTTGGCACGCCGGTATCGCTCTCCGACTGCCTCAATCAGTTCCCGTCGTGTCGTCATGCTGAGCTGCCTCGTCATAAGTCGCCCCCGCCAGCCATCTGACAGGTAGCAAATTACATGAGGCAACGACCCCGGCCTGGTAACAAATAACCTGAGTCAATGCGCAAGGGAGCATGTTTGGCAACGACGATCGGATCGAGCCGGGAATACAGATTGCGTGAGTATCGGTTTAAATTCTTGAATCATGGAGCGCACGGTGAATAGTCGAGTACAGCAGATCTACGGGCCGGAGTTCAGTTTTGGCGTTGGCGGCGTGCCTTTGGGCAATGAATTCGAGGTTGTCACGGACGCCGGTGCGCAGAGGACAATGGAAGCCTCGTGGGAGGCAGGCATCCGCTACTACGACGTCTCTCCCTGGTACGGGCTGGGAGAGGCCGAGCGGCGCTTCGGTCGGTTTCTGCACAACCAGCCTCGCGACAGTTATGTGATTTCAACGAAAGTCGGAAAATTGCTGAAGGCCTCACCGGCGAACGACAGCAACAAGCTATTTCCGTTGGGTAAGTCGCCAAACAGCGTAGTCTTCGACTACACGTCCGACGGAGTGCGACGCTCCGTCGAGGACAGCCTCCAGCGTCTCGGCATCGACCGTATCGACGTCCTGTTTGTCCATGATGTGTCGCCGGACAACGGTTTCTTGCCCAGGCCCTGGACAGAAGAATTCTCGACCGCACTCGAAGGCGCATTCCCGGCACTATGTCGTATGCGTGACGAGGGCATAATCAGGGCATGGGGAGTCGGCGTGAACTCACCCGAACCTATCCTGCGCGTTATACGGGAGTCGGACCCGGATGTCTGTCTGCTTGCTTCTCAGTACTCGCTGGTCGAGCATACCAATGCGCTGAACAACATATTTCCCGTAGCTCGTCAGCACGAGGTCAGTTTCGTCATGGGCTCCGCACTGAACGCCGGTTTTATCTCGGGCAGTGCGCGCTTCAACTACGGTGACAGTCGATGGAATATCTCGCAGGCTCACATAGCGAAGCGCGACAGGCTTCGTTCGGTGGCGCAGCAGTTCGGTGTCGATCTGCGCACAGCGGCACTTCAGTTCGCCGCCGCTCCTGATGTGGCGGCTGCCTTGATTGTCGGGGCCCATACGGAAGCTCAGGTACTTGCAAACGTAAGTTCGATGAAAGACAAGATTCCGCCACTGTTCTGGGAAGAACTGAAACGACAGGCGCTTATTGAGGAGAATGCCCCGGTTCCGGGCGGCGATGTCGCGGGCTGACACGTCGCCATTCGGGGCGTCCTTGGGCGCGCAATCGAAGCGAGCGAAAAACAAACATTGTCCCGCTGCCGCGTGCATGCCCCGTCTTGACTGGCAGCGAGCTGCAGTCCCCAAAGTATCGACGAAAGCGGGACGGACTATCTATAGTGGGTCGAACTGAGGCCTCAGTGGCAAATCGCGACTTATCGATTGCGGCACGACAAACGTCAATTCGGCGCCGGACGTGATAACCCGCTTCATGTTGTAGGCGAGTACGTGCAAGCTCATCTCGGTGCTCACCCGCTCGATAGTGCGCGTCAGGAAATGCGTCGCGCCCATCCATGCCTTGATCGTACCGAAGGGATGCTCGACGGTCTGTCGTCGGATACGCATCATGTCTGGGGCGAGATCAAGCCGGACCTGCATCTCTTCGAGCAATCCTGCGTGCTCCCAGCGCGTTACGCGGCGTTCGGTACTTGGAGTGCATTTGTCTTTCAACGAGCACTGTTGGCACTGCGAGCTCCAGTAGCGATCTAACTTCAGGCTACGTTCGGTTGTCTTGTAGCGCCATATGAGATGCTCGCCCGCCGGACATCGATACTCGTTCTTCTCAGCATCGTAGATAAAGTCCTCTTTGCTGAAGCGACCATCGGCGGTCGTGCCCGAGGTCTTCGTCTTGGGAACAAACACCGTAATGCCGGCCTCATGGCATGCGAGTATCTCCTCGCTCTTGTAATAGCCTCGGTCGGCAACTGCCGTGAGTTTATCGATACCCGTTTATCGACACCCATTTCCGTACGCGCCAGCTTGGCCATCGACGTGAGTTGGTCTCGATCAATGCCGTTGTTGGTGACCTCGTGCGTAACAATCAGATGGTGCTTTGCATCGACCGCTACCTGAACGTTGTAGCCGACGACTCCGGTTCCCCGCGTCTTCATCGAACGCGCGTCCGGGTCCGTGAGCGACACTTGCTTGTCCGGTGCCGCGTTGAGTTTAACTTCGACTTGCTTGAGGATTTGCATCTGCTCCTTGAGAGCCGCGATCTTGTCTTGCAGCCGTTCTGTCTTCGCCTTCGCGATCGCAGGCTCCTGACGATCTGCGGTGTCCATTTCCACTAGATAACGGCTGACGCTTGCCTCGATATCCCGCATGCGCCGTTCTAGTTTTGCGCTGGTGAAATTGCGGTCGCGATGGTTCACTGCCTTAAACTTGCTCCCGTCTATCGCAACGAGCGCATTGGAGAACAGGTCCAGGCGTTGGCACAGCACAACGAACTGACGACAGACGCTGCGGATCGCCTTGCCATTATCTTTGCGGAACCTCGCAATGGTCTTGAAGTCGGGCATTAGACGGCCCCGTGAGCCACATCAATTCGACGTTGCGCTGCGCCTCGCACTCAAGGCGTCGACTGGATTGAATTCGGTTCAGGTAACCGTAGATGTAGATTTTGAGCATCACCTCCGGGTGATACGAAGGTCGTCCGGTAAGCGCTGGTTCGACGCCCTCGAATCCAAGCTGCTGAAGATCTAGCTCATCGACAAAGACGTCGGCTACGCGTACGGGATTCGTATCCGTTACATAGTCGTCGAGCGATTCAGGAAGAAGGATTGTTTGCGTACGATTGTCGCCTTGAACGAACCGCTTCATCTCACTCACCTCCGCTATCGGACGAGATATTTTAGCAATTCAAAAAGGTGTTTTGACACAGTCTGGGCCATCTACAGCCGTTGGCCCTCGTTGTCGCATGGACGTTCGAACGTCGCCTCCCCCTTGGCAACGGACATTCGCGCGCGATCGTGGTCGTCGTGTTCGGGGCGTGTCCATCAATGGTTTTGCACAATTACTATCTTTGCATCGTCGACCAATGAAGCGGCCGTATGTCCTGCGCCGATGCGCCGACAACAGTCATCCACGAACAACGCGCGAATGCGTACTCGACGCAAAAAAAACGACACCAACGAGTATCGACGGCCGGAGGTTATCCCTGCGGCAGGGCGCGCAGAGTACTACACCAGCCTGAGGCGGACCGGAGCGACGCTGGCCGCTCAGCCGATGGTGTCGGCCGCCGGAAGCGTGAAGCAGACGCGGGCGCCGCCATGGACGGATGAGTTGTCCGCCGCGATGCGCCCGCGGTGGGCTTCAATGATCGAACGGCAGATGGGCAAGCCCAAGCCCATGCCGTTTTCCTTGGTCGTGAAGAAGTTCTTGAAGATGCGGTCGAGATGCTCGGGGGCGATGCCCGGGCCGCTGTCCTCGACAGCGCAGCACACTGTGGCGGCATCCGGCATGGCCATCCGGATGGTAATCTTGCGGCCCGGGCTTTCCGCATGCTCCATCGCCTGCATGGCGTTGACGGTGAGGTTGACAATCACTTGTTCGACCTGGATGCGGTCAGCAAGCACCCGAGGTGCTCCCGGAGCGAGCTGGTGCGATACCGTGACGCCGCGCTGTTGGAGTTCAGGACGTAGAATCGCAAGGGCCTCATCGATGAGCTCGTCAAGCGACACCAGCGTATGCTCGGGCGCTCGCGGGACCGCCATCGCGCGGATGCTGTCAATAATGTCCGTGCAACGCTGCGCATCGGCTATGATGCGCGTGCTCGCTTCGCGCGCCTCCGCTACGTTGGGCACTTCGTGGTCGAGCCAGCGGAGACCGGCTTCGCCATTCGTGATAACAGCGGCGAGGGGCTGCTTCAGCTCGTGGGCGATCGAGGCGGTCAGTTCGCCCAGCGTCGAGATGCGCGCAACATGCGAAAAGTCCGCCTGCATCCGGCGAAGCGATTCTTCGGCACGCTGGCGGGCGGCGACTTCTGCCAGCAGCTGTTCACTCGCCTCGAGGTGCCTGCTCACGCGAATTCCAACGTGGACAAAGCCTGCGGTCACTATCAGCATGCCGGCGGTGATACAGCGGTTGATCCAGTCCACCCAGTTTAACTCTGGGTGCCCTACCGGTTCACTTCCCAGAGGCATACCGACAACCGCCAGCACCGCCAGCGCCGCAGTACCACCCCACAACCATTGAACGGACCGAGTCCAGGCCAGGGTCACAACTACAAATGCATAGAGAATCGAAAGATTGATGTCGCCTGGCGTGTAATAGTCCAAACCAAAGATGAGCACGGTTAACACGCTGGCCAGAATCTTGGCGAGCGCAGGAGACAGCCCCCTGAACATGCTCAATTTTGTTTTGAATTCGTCCAAGGAATTGAGTTCGGGCCGGATGATTTCTTCCGTTCCCGGGTAAACGCGGGATCCGGTCGTGTCCTTGACCACGGTTGTCGCTCCTTCGGCTTAGGGTGCGCGATTGCCGCACCTCGATGACTTCATCATAGGTCCTCTGCTTGCCGGATTTCGGTTGAAGTCGCGGTGGACGTACGCTGCTTGCTGCGCTCTGCGAATCCTGAAATGCGAGGTGAGCTGAACCGCAATGGCAGTGGGGTGATCCTGCACCTGTCGCGCTGTGGCCGCCGGCGCTGCACTGCACTTCTGTGATGACCGGCCGGAATGGCCGAAACATGCGGCAGTTGCAAGACCGCAGACGGCCGTTCAACCTCAAAAAGCTGCCGTCCGCCTGATCAGGCATCCACCAGCCGCAGTGGGTCGGTCCATGCCTTTCGCATATCTGCTGCGATCAGCGATCCTGCGAGGTTTGCGTCGGCCCGGGTTCGGCCATGAAGCGTCATTCGCCCGCACCGTCGCTGGGACATTCAGACGTCGTTTCCACCCAGGAAGCGGCCATTCACTTCAAGACGGTGAACGTTGCTGGATCGGCCATAACAGCCGCTCGTGGCAGCAAGACGATGTCGACGAATGATGTCTGCCGTTCGACGCGTTGACGGGCCGCTTATGGATCGGCGGTCGGTCTCGACCTTCCCGGTCGGCGAGGAGCAGACAACCCCAATGCATTCTTGCGCAGCGGGAACGCGCTCCTTGAAGCCCCAGGCTTCAAGGAGCGCTACCGGCGAGGATCGTGCAGCAACCTCCACGCCGGCAGCGGTTCATACCTCTTCAATGCGTAGTGACGACATGAATCCCGCCGTTCGGGAAAGCCGCGACCCCCGGCTGGAAGGGCACGTACGCCTGGCCGGAAGCGCCATCCACCGCGACCGAATGTACGCCGGTCCCCACTGCCAGTTTGTCGATGAGCGTGCGCGTCGACGCGTCGACTATGCCCAGTATCGGCGTGAAGCCGGAGCTGGCCGCGATGCCGGACGTGGTTTCATGACGGGCCGGAAGAAAATAGCGGTTTGACACTGCGTCGTATGCGACCTGATCGACTCCGCCGAACGGAATACTCGCAAGCGTGGCCCCCGTCGTGCGATCGAGGATCAACGTGATAAGCGGCTTCCCGGCGGCCGAATCGCAGCCCACCAGCATGTCGTTGTTCGGACCGAGTTCGAGTCCCGTTGGCCCGCATGCGCCAAGCGGGAATACCTTGCTCACCACCGGTGCGTTAGCGACCACCGTACTCGCGGCAATCACGTTCACCTCACCTGCCGGATTGCTCGGCGTACCATCGTTGTTGACGAGGAAGCTTTTCGACTTCGAGTCGTAGACGCACGCCTCGAGGCCGGACGACGTCGTAAACTGATGCGTCGCGACGATCGAGTTTGTCTTCGTCGAAATGAAAGTCGCAGTCGGAGGCGTCTCGCCCGGACTCGAAAACATCACCAGCTTGTCGTCCGGGTCGTAGCAGCCTTCGTCGACGCGGTGCGGGGCGGTCTTGAGTGGTGGGACTGCGATGGTGCTGACGACTTGCTGCGCGGAGATGTCGATTACCTTGATCGAATTTACATCGCCGGCATAAAGGGTGTTCGTGCCGGGAATCCCGACGAGTCCATCAGGCCCGGCGAGATCGGTGTTCGAATTAACGCCGGTGAAGGCGGAGGCGCCGGTGCCCTTGATCTGCGCGATGAGGGTGTTGCTCTTCGTGTCGACCACGTCGACCGCCGCGTTGTTGCGGTCCGCAAGGAAGTACTTACCGCTATCAGCGTAACTGATGTCGAAACTGAACGGCGGGGTGGCCGAATTGGGTACCGCGATGGCAGTCTTGATCGTCGGCGAAGTGGAGTTGACGTCCGAGCCTCCCCCGCACGCGGTGAGCAGAACGGATGCGCCAAGCGTTAACGCGAACCAAAGCTGTCTTTTCATTGTTGTCTCCGGAATAGGTCTGCATGTTCGGTCAGGAACGGGGACGATTTTTGGTTGCAAGGTTGCGAGACCACGCCACGAATGGACGCGGCCTCCACAAGCACAATAAGACGAGCAATGCGTAAAGTCGAAGACGTAATCTTGCTGCAGCGCAAAAAAGTGTGCCGTTTGGCGTGTCAGGCGGACTATTTCACTGCCAATTCAACCAGTTATGCGATTACCTTCGGATTAGTAGATTCAGACGATACTTTTTATTTGCAATCCGGCCTGTGCGCGACCTGCCGGTGAGTGGACGGCAGCGCGTCGGAAAATGTGTATACAGGGTGGTGTGGCGCAGACCTTGGCCGGCACCTATCTCCCGCGCGCAAAACCCGCCAGGACTAAAACCCAATGCGTGACGCCCGGCTTCATGATTTCGCCGCATCCGAAGCGTTGACACACCGCAAATTCATCGGCTCGGCGTTGCCCTGATGTCCGCCGACGGGTTCTCGAACTTTGTCTGATGAAGGCAGCAACGCGCAATTACCGTCAGCGGAACGCAACGCGAGCCGCGCCGGTCAATTGACGCGAAATACCTGCAGCCCGGCTTCGGTGGCTTGAGGCCCCTTCGTATGCACGACATATAGCCGGTGCAGCGAAGGAATGTAAGCAGAGGTCTTGCCCCCTAGGGTGTCGATATGCTGTTCGATCCGATAGTGGTCAGGGTCCGTTTGCTGCACGACGTCCAATCCGCCTGCGCCCGTGACATAAAGCCGATGATGGTTTGCGTCGAAGTGCATGTCGTCGGATACGTCAACGATATTAAGCGACTGGACGACAGATCCGGTATCGGAGTCGAGCACGTAAAGCTTCCCCGGCGCCCTCGAACCAATGAACAGGCGCTTGTGCTCGCTGTCGAATGCCATCGCAGAGTTACGGCTCGGGCCGGGAACGGTCCAGACGCCAACTAACTTGCGTGCTTTGAGATCGATCACGCCGACTTGGTTTTTGTCTCGAAGATTTACAAAAAGGCGGCTTGAGGCATGATCAATGACCATTCCCTTCAACTGAGCGGCGGGCACGTGGACTTTTCCGAGAACCGCGCCATCCGAAAGCGAGAGCAGAGTGATATAGGCGTCGTCTTGATGGGATTGCACGCCTCCATTTCCCACATAAAGTATTCCGTTCTTCCTGTCAGCGACCCCGGAGTCGGGTTGGGGTTCAAGGGAGACCGTCTTCTCCACCTGGAAATTCGACGTATCGACGATCTTGACATTTGCATCGCCAGCATCCGCGATGAACATGGTTTTGCCGTCGTTCGTCAGGAGGATTTTGTGCGGCGACTTTGCCACGGCTCGTTTGCTTGACAGATGCTCGCCGTCTGGCAGGCTGAACACCTCGATTGACCCGTACTCCTCTGCCGAAACGTACAACCGACGATGGGGCAAGTCGACAGCGAAATGATCAAAGTCTCCGCCCGTGACAGCCGGTAACGGTATCGTTTTCAACCAGGTCAACGGTGCTGGGCTCGCCGTCGCTATCAATGGAAAAATGGTCAGGCACGCCGAAAACAGACGGAGGAGAGTCGGAAGTACGTTCATGATGTTTTGATCGTCCGTGCGACGAGCGGCCTTGTTTGAGGAACCCGCATTATGTGCCGCGCAGGTTAACGGGCGCAGACGCAATGATTACAGATCTGTCATGTGCGATCGCGAAAGGTGGGTCGAGTTATGCCTTTCCCATATTTGCTGCGATCGGCGATCTTGTGAGGCATGCGTCGGGCCGGGTTCGGCCACGAACGATCGGTCGGCATCGACTTCCGGATCGCTGATAATCGATGCGCACCCCTATTTGGACGGAGCGTTCCATAAGAATTCTCGTTGCTGCCCTGCTCTCGTTGGTCAGCGAGCTTTGCTGTTACTGCCTACGATATACATATCAATCGTAAAGCGTTTTGGGCCGAAGAGTCCGAGTTCCAATTCACCTCGCAGAGTGACAGAGCGACCCCCGGCGGTGACAAACAGGTCCAGCTTGTCCCACGCGACGACGAGTAGGGCAACCGTTTGGAGACAGCCATGCATTTCGACTACCAACAATTCTACATCGACGCGTCACCTCTTGATGAAGGCGGCCACTATTACGGCCGCGCTAAGATCTATCGGCGCGCCCCGGTGGGTGGCGATGCCGTTGAGGTGAAGTATTCGGGCGACCTCGGCGACTATTCGTCCGACGCGGATGCTATTGAGGCGGCGCAGCGCTGGGCGATTCAGTGGCGCGAGGAGAACTCGGCCTAGGTCGCGTGCAATGATTCCTCGAGAATCACGCTGGAGACAGATATGGCCGAAGGGAAAGAGCAATTTGAAGAGTACAAAGGTTTCACTATCCGGGTCCCTGGCTGTCCCGAGCATTGGCCGCACCCACCAGACATCCAGTTCGGGTATGCCGGATACGTCTGTCGGCCCAGCGACGATATTCGCTATTCACCTAGCAGGGTGAATTTCTCCCACGCGATACCTGACCTCCCAAATGCAGAGGCCGCAGAGCAAGCCGGGTTCGCCGAAGGGCGGTCGATCGTCGACCGGACGTGTATCCGGACTTATCAGTTGATGTTCTGTAATTCCGGGCGTCGCCTCCAGGAGCTCGACTACCCCGCGACTTATGCCTGACGCAGGCAGACCTGCAGCGGACCGTTTATCCATTCAGCATCGGACCGTGTCCGGCCAATGGAAGAGGCATCGTGAAAAGACATACGATATTCAACCTGTTATGCCCGTGCGGACACCGTGGCTGCATTTTCGAAAGCGCAGACAGCTGTGCCAGCCTGGCATTTCAACTTTGTGAGGAGCCTTTCTCACGCTGGCGATTACGACGGGCTAGACCCGGTATTCGCCGATGTAAAGCCCGCTGGCCCGGCTTGCGGAGCATCGCTGAGCCCCGAGCATGTCGTAGCGCGGGAGAGCTACCCGTTACCCGCGGCAACATGCACGGTGCCACCGCAGATGGCATGGTCCCGTCAATCGATCTTCAGAAATACTGCGAACCGGGGTAAGCGATGTCGTTGCAGGCTGGGTGACACTGACGAAAGGAGGCATCGCTATGGCCGACCGATATGATCTGCAACCGCACCCAGCCGACGCTTGCGAGCATGCCGACGACACAGATTACGACTGCCGACGTTCCGCAAGTGAGGCCTGCGACGCTGCCGTAACAAGCAGATCGCGTACCCAGTCGTCGGCGCGGGCGTGTGGATTGCTGCGTTGCTGCTGTCAGTTTTCAACGGAGGCCGTATGGCCGATCAACACAAGCCGGGCGAGACGGTCAGAACGTCCGGAATCTACAAGGTGGTGAGGGAGGGCGGTGGCGGACCGGAATTCGAGGTTACGTGCGTGGAAGGAGAGCACTTCCCGCCAACCCGTTCCGGTAAAGGTGCGCACTACGAGCTGGTTCACGGCGCAGCGCATTCGCACAAGCACAGCGAGCTGGGCAGCGGCGACAGGTAGCTCTCTGCCAGCGCGGACCAGAGTGTTGCCTCAAAGGTTGCCCATCGGGGCGACACGCTAGCAGCGGCAGCATGCAGTTGCCTGAGGCATTGGTAGCGAGAGGTAGGTATCGTGGGTAGACCGCAGACGGGCTGGATGGCAATTTCCGCTTTGCTACTCTTTCTAGCTGGCTGTGCGATGGGCAGCATGCCGTACACCGGGCGGCACCTCAGCCCAACGGAGTGCCGCGACCTCGCGGCGCTCAGAACCAATGCGCCGCCGACGATGGGGGAGCACCAAAGCGAACTGAGCGCCTTGAGGAAGGCAGGCTATGACCCCTCGCCATGGTATGACGACCCGTACTATCCAGACGATCTGCAAGCGGCACAGCGGCTCGTCGACTACTGGTACCAGTCGGAATGTCAGCAGCCGTAGCTATCGGCGCGGGTGCGTGCGTATCGGACCGGCGTGAGCTATAACGGTAAGGTCACGTCCGCAGGTCGCCATGTGGATGTGCAACGGGTATCAAATTCTGACGACGCTGCAAGTGGCGGAGCCAAATATGGACGACGAAGGGCTCTCCTTCACCTGCCCGGTTTCTCACCGTCGCAACCGGCTGGTAGCCCTGCCACGCAAAGATCCCGACGATCCCCTGGAGCTGGAGCAGGTCCGCGCATAGGTCAAATTGACGCCTCGCGCCTAATCTGCCGTCTCGCTGCTAGTTCACATCCCGTGCGGGGTCGCATGCTGCCGAAGGCCGACGCCCCGAGGCGCAGGCGGCGTACTTCATTGCGTTTGGCTCTGGTCGGCCAGTTGCCGTCATTCGCCATCGCCACGACGCGGTCATACGTGGGTCCGCAGCACTCCGTTGCCGGTCGCTGCGGCGGTCGCTCGAGCGCATCGGACCGCCGGGCCAAACGACCACGTGGAAGTCGGTCGGAGGGGTAAAAACGGCGTGGAGCGTGGGCCCGTTGGCAAGTCAGGCGTCCTGGGTCTATCGATCCACTGCCGCTTGAGTTTGCTCGGCGAGCTTCAGATGTTCGCGCAGCGTCGGCAATGCACCGGAGGCCAAGGTGCGTATGTCAGCATCGCTGCCCTGCTGCGCCTGTTTACTGAACTGCTCGATGTCCTCCTTATGGTCCGACACATTGTGCTTCATAAACCGCTTGTCGAAGGCGTGCCCTATCAATGGCTTCAGAGCCATGTAAGTCGCATGCTGCCCAATAGATTCTCCGTCCGGCAAACTGTAGCCTTTGCGCTTAGCCAGCTCTCCGATGCGCGCGTCCAGCGCCGTATGGTCGGCGATCATTCGCCTTGCAAACGCCTTCACTGATGGATTCGATGAAGTGTGTAGCGCCAGCTGGCAGGCTTCGATTTCCGCTCGGCCGTCCTGAATCGCGTAACCCAGAAACTTTCTCGGGCTGTCTACACTGTCGGCGAAGGCGACCGCGCTGGAGATAGTTACCGCAACGCAGGCGATGGCCTGCGCCAGGTTGCGCCGCGTTTGAAGGAACGTTGAAACTCGCTCGGGGCGAGGCGGAGAAGTCGACCTCGCGCTATCGTCAGGCAGACGACGGTCCTTAACCTGGAATCGCTGCATCGCTCGCTCCTTAAGAAGTAGGTATCGCCGGGGAGCATTGCGCGTGCCTGCAGCACATTGATGTGGCGTTTCGAAGGTCGACTTTATCTTTCTCGGCGGACTATCATCTGCTCGAGGTGGCGCAGACTCAGCGGATACGCAACATACCAGCGCACGCAGAGGACGATTAAGAGGGTAGCCGCGGCCACTCTCAGGAACGCGGCCCCCGAAGAACGCAGGATGCGACTTTCACCGCACTGCGCTCGCGCACCGCGTTAAGCGTCACGAAGACGCCGGTTGCCAAGCACGTCCGACAACCTTCGCACGCGTCGCATCGTCGATTCACTTCGTTACCGAAGCAAAGGGCGCTGAACCGTAGAAATACCGGTCTCTCACAAGCTGCCCTTCATCGGATCCCAGATGCCACGATGCCGAGTGCGATCAGCACCGTTCGCCGGGTGGGACGCCTGGTGCTCGATGCCGGTGAATCTTCGGCGGGTATCGGGCGGGAGGGAGAGCCTGCGGTCGCTGACATCGTATCGGTCCAATTATTCCCAGTTGGCACAATTATTCCAGTCGCTAAAATTGTGTCAAGTGATAATATTTCTGCGGATGCAATGAAAAGAAACGCGGAGAGAAATGCATGAACACCGCAAAGAGGCTGCGCCGTTCGCCGGAGGGCGGCTATGCACGCGGCGACGAGACGCGTCACCGGATCATCGAAGCGGCAGTCGAACTGTTTGGCGAACACGGTTTTGAGGGTGCGTCGACTCGCGACATCGCGGCCCGTGCCGGCGTCAACGCGCCTGCGCTGCAGTACTACTTCGAGAATAAGGAAGGCGTGTATCGCGCGTGCGTCGAAGCGCTCGCCGACGATGCATGGAAGACATTCGGACCGGCCATCGAGCATGCGCAAGAAGCGCTGCGTGAGAACGCCGACACCTTGGCTCTGATCGATGCTTTCATCCGCATTCAGGAAGCGAGCGCGGACAGCGCCTTCGCGAAAGAGAGCAATCCCGGCCGGCGGCTTTTCTTCGCGCGCGAGCAGGCCGGACACGAACCCGAAAGTGCGACGCGGATTCTTGCCTGCCGGATCCGCCAGCCGCTGAACGATGCGAGCGCCGCGCTCGTGGCGCGGATTTCCGGGCGTGCCGCCGACGATCCCGTCACACTGATCCGCACGTTGAGCCTGCATGGGCAACTGGTGATTTTTCACGTCGCGCATCGCGCGACGCTGGCGTTGCTCGGCTGGGAAAGCATCGATGCAGAGAAGGCCGAACAGCTCAAGTCGACAATACGCGATCAAACTCGCACGCTACTTGAACAATGGAGTCGGGAACGTGACGCGGAGCGCACACCCGCTGTGCAGGCGACGGGCAGAGGAAAGTCACGCAAGCAGCCATGATTTCGCCGTGACGACAAAGCGCTCACAGAGACGCGAGCCTGGCCTTACCTCGTCGCGAGCGATGCGCCCGCAACCGCCTCGATCAGCGACGCCGGCTTCTTCCTCTCACGTTCGCCGATCGGCATCGATGTCAGCTTGGGGTCGACGCGGTTGACCATAACGAGGTCAAGTGACGGGACGATGATCTCGTATTGTCCGAGAGTCCGTCGGCCAGTAGCTTCCGATCGGACGCGCTGCGGCGGATTCGCCTGCGGCACTTGCCGGCGAACTCGTCCACCACATGTAACCGTAGCCCCCCCACGCAGTGTCCGAGTGGGGGCACGACGACTCCTTGACCCAATCGGCCGGCACAATCTGGCGATCGTTCCATCGGCCTTCGGGCAGGAACAGCAATGCGAAGCGCGCCAGATCTCGTGCGCCCATCCGCCCTTTCGCGTTTCCGAAAAGCAGACATTCAATCGGGGGATTGGGCCATGACCGTGCCTTATCGAATCAAGCCTCGCGTCGAGCTAGCGAGAAAATCGTAAAAAGGCTGAACTTTGGAACTATGTTTTTCTGAATTAGAGGGTTTTCACTTAGACGTGTTAGGCCTAGACTTGCCCTTAACGCTAACAGATCAACTTTGGCCGCCCGTAAAACCCGCGGGCACGATCGCGCACTGGGAAATCATCATGAACGAATCCATACACATCGAAGACTTTTCCGCCCTCGACGATTGGGCGCCTGTAATTCCCGACTGGCAAGCCTTCAGGCCCGAAGCCTTTGAGCCCTGCTCGATCAATGAGGACTGCACCGACTGACTCGGCCCAAGCCAATAGATAGAGCCCAGAAGCGCACCGCCACCGGCCTCAAGTTACTGTTGATACCTGTTTTATCAATAGTATCGGGAACCCTAAAAGCGTGGCGCACCAGTCGACAGAAACCGGTACACCGCGCTTTTCTGGATGCGTCCGCCGTTCATTGAACCAGCTTGCTCATGACGGGGCGTCTGAGGATCCCGGAAATTTGCGCTCGTCAAGCGTTCGCGCACTGCGATGTTCGAATGGTGCTGATCGACCCTCTATAGGCCGTTGGAGCTAGCGCGACGTCCACGGTCCGAGGCACAACGGCCATTCATGTCTTCGAGCCAGTCGACAAGTTCTCGGCCGAAGTGGTCGTCGGTCCATCAACAGGTCAACGGCCATACAGGTTTCAGGTTTTTCAATTGGGACCAGGTCGCATCCCAGCCTGGCGAGACGAAACCCCTCGGGGTAACGCTGAAAAGCCGGTCCGAGGCTGAACCCGAGGTAGCCACAGGCATGCGCGGAAGCGCCGTTCACCCCGTGCTGCATGCTGATTCAGGGTGCGGCACAGTTCCAAACAAAAAAGATTGCGATCGGTAACGTAGGCTGAGTTCGAAAGCACACACAACAGACGCGTGGCGGCCTGCAATTCCGGATCCTGCATCAGCGGCAGATCAATCAGATCCTCGATCGGGCGGCCTTCCAGGTTGCGCCAGACTGTCTCGTATTCGGCCTGAACCTGTTCCCAGCTCGGATGCGCCGGGACGTCGATACCGAACAGCTTCAGGCACGTGAGCGCGTTGTCGACGGCTTGCACGTTCTCCGACTTCACGATATGGAGCAGGACCTTTAGTTCATAGACCGCTGCCACGTCGACTTTCGACACCCCCCGCTGCAGTAGCTCCGCAAACAGTTCCTCCGCTCGGTCGAGTTCACCGGTCAGAAACTCGCATTCCGCGCATTCGAGCCGCAGGCTGAACATCAACTCGTACTGGCTGGCCCAATACGTCTCATCGAGCAGCGCCATACCGGCGGCGAGGTACAGGCGCGCCGACGCATAGGCCGCCGAGGCCTTGGCCCGGCGCCCGGCACGCAGATCGATCGCCGCCACCCGCGCCTTTTCGTCCCGGTCTACCAGCCGTGCAGCGCCCCGATTGAACTGGTTTGCGACATCGAACACATGCTCGGCGAGCTCGTGCGCCGTCATGCTCGCCAACAGCGCGCGGCCGATGCGCACGTGGACTCCGGCACGGTCCGCTTCGGGTATCAGCGAATAAGCGGCCTGCTGGATCCGGTCGTGCAGGAACTTGCCAGTGCCGTCGGTGCGCGCAATCAAGCTTTCGCGCGTAGCCGCCGCAAGACCTTGCTCGGCCTCGACCGTTGAATGTCCGCTGACCAGAGCCAGATGGCGCAGGTCGAATGTGTTGCCCAGGCAAGCGGCCAACTGCAGCGCTTTCTGCGCAGGGGTCGGCAGTTGACGCAACTTTCCCACCATCAGGTCGACGACGTTGTCGGCGAAGTCCTTCGCCTTGATCTGATCCAGGTCCCACTGCCAGACCCGGTGTTGCGCATCATGCCGCAGCAACCCCTCCTTGTTCAACGCGTCCAGGAACTGGATAAAGAAGAACGGGTTGCCCTCGGTGCGCTCACAGACCAGCCGCGTTAGCGGCTCGCAGGTGGCGGATGACGCATGGAGCGTGTCGGCCACTAGCTGGTTCAGATGCACGACCGACAGCGGCGCGAGTTTGAGGTCCGTCACCGGCGTGCCACTGTGGCGGATCGTCTCGAGGGTGCTCACGAGCGGATGCGATGCGTCGACTTCGTTATCGCGATAGGCGCCGATCAGCAGCAGAAAGCTCGTGTCCGGGTGAGTGAGCAGGTGCTCGATCAACGTCAGACTGGCCGCATCGATCCACTGCAGGTCGTCCAGGAAGAGGACCAGCGGATGGTCCTCGCTCGTGAACGCCGTCACGAAGTGACGGAATACCATGCGGAACCGGTTTTGCGCCTCTGTCGGCGGCAGCGCCGGCACCGGCGGTTGGGGCCCGATGATGATCTCGACCTGGGGCAACACATCGACGATGAGTTGGCCATTGACTCCGACCGCGGTCCGGATCTGTTGCCGCCAGCTGCCGATGCGCGCCTCGCTTTCGGCCAGCAGTTGCCGCACCAGTTCGCCAAACGCCTGCGCGAGGGTGGCGTAGGGAACGTCGCGCTGGTTCTGATCGAACTTGCCGGCAATAAAATAGCCGTGCCTAGCGACAATCGGCTCGCGCAACGCATCGACCAGCGACGACTTGCCGATGCCCGAGTACCCGGAAACGGTCGCCAGCGCCGCTTGGCCGGTTTCCATCATCCGTTCGAAGGCGCCGAGAAGCCTATTCGCGTCTTCGTCTCGCCCGTATAGTTTGTGCGGGATCTGGAAGCGCTCCGACAGATCGTCCATGCCGGGCGGGAACGGCTCGATCCGGCCCGACGCCAGCCATTGCGCGAGACACCGGTCGAGATCGGCGCGGACTCCGTGTGCACTCTGGTAGCGGTCTTCCGGTAGCTTGGCCAACAGCTTCATCACGATATCCGACACCGCTTGCGGCACCTCCGGCACGATCTCATGAGGCGGCGCCGGCATACGGGCGATATGGCAATGCGTCCATTCGAGCGGATCGTTCGCCTCGAACGGCAACTGGCCGCTCAGCATGCGATAGAGCAAGACGCCCATCGAATAGCAATCGGTCCGGTAATCCACCGGACGATTCATGCGGCCGGTTTGTTCGGGGGACACGTACGCCCAATCGCCCACGGGGACAACGACGCCCTCCGGCGAGACGGTGTTGGCTTCCTGGGCCGTGGTGAGAGTGAAATCCACCAGGAGGACCTGCCCAGTCGCTGGCGCGACCAGAATATTCGCGGGCGTGATATCCCGATGGATGACCTTCGCGCGGTCGATACCCGCCAATGCATCGGCCAGATGGTGGCCAATGCGCAGGCAAAGAGCCACGTCCGTGCGCCGCTCACGATCCAAAACGGCTTCGAGCGACTCGCCGGCGAAGTCTTCCAGGACCAGCGCCAAATCGCCGCGCTCATCGATCAGCGCGAGCGGTTTGGCGATGCCCACGACATTCAATGATTGAAGCATCAGGTATTCGCGCTTCAGACGAGCGGATTGGGCTGCTTCCGCGGGTTCCGGAGGGCGCTTCAACAGCACCGGCATCCCATCCGTTGTGCGGCGCGCACGGTAGAGATCCGCGCCCGCTGTCGCGCAGATCCGCTCAAGGGTCTCAACTGGTTGCGGGTTTCACTCGAGCGCAAACGGGATGTGAAGAAGCGGTACAGCGTGGGCGCGGAGGAGCGGTTCGAGGGTTTTGAAAAGGGCGACGGTTATGCATTTCGTCGATAGCTTTTCAGGATTGCATATTAAAATGACGTGACTTCTCATGGCGCGGAGCGCCATCGTCATGGTGTTCGGATCAACGCCGATCGTCAGCAGTAGTGCCGCAGGTTGATCATCGTGTAAGCGAGGGTCTTGAATGCATAGTGGACCGGGCTTAGACGCTCGAAGCGAAGCAGCAGGCGCCGGAACTTGTCCTCCCAGGCGAAGACCCGCTCGATGGTCCTGAAGCGCTCCTCGAAAATGGCCGGATTAAAGCCCAGTTTGCGGCCCCGCTTCGGCGTTTTACGTCCACGCGGGTTTTCGGGGATGTTGGGAATCATGTCGCGGTTGAAAATCGCCTTGCGGTTGGCCCGGCAGTCGTAGACGCCGTCCAGGCTCACCGTTGAGCCTTGCAGGTCCATGCCAATGGCGCGGGCCATGTGGTTCAGTCCGGGCAGCGCGTCACGCAGCAGCGGCGATTCGTTGCGGTTGCCCGGGGCAGAAACGAATGGCGCGATCACGTTGCAGCGGCGATCGCAGAAGGCAACCACCTTGTCGCCCTTGAGGTGCTTGTGTCCGCTGTATCCCAGGTTGTCGCCGCCCTTCTTCGCGGCAGTGGTCGTGCCGTCGCCGTGAATGACCGTGAGGTCGAGCAGCCCGTCCTGGTGAAGCTTGCGCACCGAGCTGGCAAAAATCCGGTCGATGCAGCCATCGGCCTGCCACCGCCGCAGTGCCCGATAGATGCGCGTGTAGTGGATTTCAGGACGACCTTCGGCATTCTTTTCGATCGGCAGCATCTTCCACTGACAGCCCATGTACAGCAGCTGAAGGATGTAGTTGAAGATCTTGTGCAACGCCAGCGTCGGTGTCGGTCCGCGCCGGCCACGGCTCAGATGCGGCAAGACAAATTGCTCGAACTGTTCAACGCTCAATTTCGTTGGAATCGCTTGCCAGCATTGACTTCCAGCCATCCGTAACATCCGCAAATCTGGACTTTAACCGATCCGGCCTCCCGCATCATCCAATCCAGTCCTGATGCGGCTCGCAGACAAATTTAGCCGCCTCGGAAAACCCGCAACGAGTTGTAATAAAGGGACCGTTTGCGGCCCGAGCGAAACGCGTCCCACAGTTCAGTCCACGCAATTGCTGTGCATCAGTACGCGACTCACTGCCAATTCCCTCCAGACGTGTGCGTCTCGCCGCCTGCTGCCTCTCGCGAAGGGCGGCACCCGATCCGTTCGAAAACGACTCGTGAGCGCAGCTTCCGGCCCGACATGAACCAATCGTTTCACGTCAACTGCAGTAGCCCGCACGTTGTCGCCAACCGTTCCCGCGTGGCGCGTGCCTTCCCGCAGGATTCCGTGAACCAATGTGCAAGGCTACCCTGGCTTGCCTTCGTGTTCGTCAACCGCCGCGCGAAGCCGATTGAACCCGTCTGCGAATGCAGCCGACGCGTCACGGAATCGAGCAATCGGCATCGGAACGCTGCGTGCGCCGCCGATCGCCGCGAGTTGTATCGTCTGCGCGGCGATATAGAACCCGGTAAGTGCGTCACCATCGACTGCGACGTCCAGTGTACATTCCCTATATAGCTCGTTGCGTCGCAGCATGCCTGTCTCCGTCTTGATTTTCGAAGCACCGCTCGTCACACCTGCTGGGGCGAATCTAGCTGGTGCTCGCTCATCAC
Organism: Paraburkholderia sp. RL17-337-BIB-A; assembly: GCF_046025895.1. Lineage (NCBI taxonomy): Bacteria > Pseudomonadati > Pseudomonadota > Betaproteobacteria > Burkholderiales > Burkholderiaceae > Paraburkholderia > Paraburkholderia sp. RL17-337-BIB-A. Next base: position 1,252,099 of record NZ_JARESY010000003.1, read on the forward strand.
CCACTCGTCGGGAGGGGTGACATCAGCTGTATTTGGGTACAGCCAGCTTCCGCAGACCGTGCAATTCCAGTTGCTGCTGGTTTTCGTCATGTGGATCGGCGGCCCGATTGCACTGACGCCGGAACCGGCAAGATCGCCATGCTGCGGGAACGCTGGATGGCTTACCGACTAATTCGCGGCAGGCATTGCAAGGCTGCATAACTGTCTGCAATGATCGGATTCGAGGAGTCAAATCGCTCGGCCTATGCCGAGTTCTCGTCGCACCACTGGATCGCCCACCGCCGCGCCGCTTCGATAGCGTCTGCGTCGGAGGGATAGTCGCCGAGGTTGCCCGACCATTTGACCTCGACGGTGTCGCCCCCCATCGAGGCGCGCTGGTAGATCTTTGCACGGGCGTAGTAATGGTCGCCTTCATCAAGAGGCGACGCATCGATATGGAAGTCCTTGTAGTCGAACTGCATCGTCGCCTCCCAATGAGTGGGGAAATCCTACAGTGCGACTCTGCGCACAGCAACCGGTTGGGATACCAATCCGTAACTGTAGGCTGTGGAATTCAGATGCGTGGAGGCGTGCCTGCGTAGTCGACCCGAAGCCGCCCGTCGCCGCATCCTGGCGAATGTCCGTTGGCAGCCACGTACAGGACACACACAGACGGCAGGCCACGGTCAGAGCCGATACCCGCCGAATGAGACTGAAATTCGGCCCCGGTTACCCAACTATGACTGGCTCGCGTCAAGCACCGCAACCGGAACATAGCTGAAATATAATAGTGAACAACATGGGTAGCAGCGAGGCGAAGCTTGGCGCGCTGGCACATACAGTTGCAAGCCATCCGCCCACCGGTACTGCGTTACGGCTTTGTAGTCGTATGCGTTGGAATCGCGCTTGGGCTGGCGCTAGCATGCCAACATTACGGCTTTCACGATGCCCAAATGCCGCTTTTTGACCTGGCCATCGTCCTCGTTACCTGGCATGCCGGTATAGGACCATCCGCGCTGGCGGTTTTCCTCGCGGGGGCCAGCAACACCTACTTCTTTACCCCGCCGCTTTACTCCTTCGAAATCACTTCGGAAGACCTGCCGTACCTTGTTCTTTTCACGATATGGTCAGCAATTATTGCTTCTTTCGTAGCGATTCGACGTCGAATTGAGGACCAGCTTTTCGACGCGCGGAACCGCCTCCAAATTGAGCTTGAAGTAAGCCGGCAACGCGAGGACGAAATCCTTGGGCTCAATCAAACACTCGCCAGGCGCGCAGCAGAGCTTGAGGCGAGTAACAAGGAACTGGAGTCTTTTTCCTATTCCGTCTCCCACGATCTACGCGCGCCAATTCGGCACATAGTGGGGTTCTCAGAGCTGCTTCAAAAACACACGTTTTCTTCCCTTGACGATAAGAGTCGTCGGTACATACAAACCATTCTCGAGTCGGCAAAAAGAATGGGGGATCTGATCGATGATCTGCTGGCCTTTTCCAGGATCGGGCGAATTGAGACCAAAATGACCTTTGTGAGCCTTGAGCTGCTCGTTAAGGAAGTCATCGCGGATGTCGGGCAAGACGTGAGGGACAGAGACATATTCTGGGATATCAAGCCCCTTCCGGTCTGTTACGGAGATCGGTCCATGCTGAGGGTGGTTATCGTCAACCTTGTATCGAACGCGGTCAAATTCACGAGCAAGCGAGCAGGTGCCAAAATAGAAATTGGTTGTGTGAACGTGAATGAAAATGAAGTGGAAATGTTCGTAAGGGATAATGGTGCGGGCTTTGACATGGAGTATGTAGATAAATTATTCGGCGTATTTCAACGTCTGCACCTTGCGGAACAGTTTGAAGGCACGGGCATAGGACTAGCTATTGTTCAGCGCATTATCGTGCGCCATGGCGGAAAGGTCCGGGCCGAGGGAATGCTTGACCGCGGTGCCACTTTCTATTTCTCCCTGCCTAAAGCACGGGATGCGACGACCAATAGGATTGCGAGCACACTATGAACGACTTGGGACGCATTTTGCTCGTTGAGGACGACCCGAGAGACGTCGAACTCACTTTGGCCGCGCTGGCGGAATACAACTTGGCAAACGACGTAGTGGTCACCCGTGACGGAAAAGAGGCTCTGGATTACCTATATTGCAGGGGACAGTTTTCTGCGCGCTCGAGCGAAAATCCGGCGGTCTTGCTGCTCGACCTGAAACTTCCCAGGGTCGATGGTTTGCAAGTGCTGGAGAAAATTAAATCGGACGAGCACCTGAAGATAATACCGGTGGTGGTGTTGACATCGTCCCACGAGGAAAAAGACATGGTGAGAAGCTACAAGCTCGGGGTTAACGCATATGTAGTAAAGCCGGTCGATTTTCACGAGTTTATCAATGCCGTCAAGGAACTAGGCGTCTTCTGGGCACTCATCAATGAGCCGCCGCCGGGCAGCGTCAAAAAGGTACGCTAATGTCTCCGCTCCGCATTCTGTTGCTAGAGGATAATACGTATGACGCGGAGCTCATTCAAGAGCTCCTCGAAGAAGCTCATCGCGTCTGCCAGGTAGTCCGCGTCCAGTCTCGTGCGGAATTTCTGACGGCTCTAAAAACGGTTGAAATTGAACTGATTCTCGCTGATTATAAACTTCCTTCATTCGATGGTCTCTCGGCTTTAAAACTCGCGCTGACTGTCCGTCCAGAACTGCCGTTTATCTTTGTTTCCGGCACGCTTGGCGAAGAAGTGGCGATCGAAGCACTTAAGATTGGGGCGACGGATTATGTTCTGAAAACGCGACTATCAAGGCTAGTGCCTTCAGTTGAACGAGCATTGCGCGAAGCCCAGGAACGAGCCGAACGCAAGAAGGCGGAAGAGGCGCTACGCCGAAGCGAAATGTATCTGGCGGAGGCGCAGCGACTCAGCAACACGGGAAGTTTCGGCTGGAACGTTACGAGCGGGGAAATCTACTGGTCCGAAGAGACTTATCGAATATTCGCCTGCGACCCTGCGATAAAGCCCACCCTTCAGATGGTGATCGACCTAACTCATCCGGACGACCGAACGCGTTTGCGGAAAATCCTCGACCGCGCCTCGATCGAAAGGCGCGCCTTTACGGCCGAGCATCGCCTGGTGCTGACCGATGGTTCTGTTAAATACGTTCGGGCTGTGTCTCATGGCTTCATCGGCGAAAATCCGGATAGTTTCCTCTTCGTAGGAGCGGTAACGGATATCACGGAGCGCAAGTGCACTGAAGAAACCCTACGGGAGCAGGCTAATTTGCTTAATTTGACGCATGACGCTATTTTCGTTTATGACATGAACGGAGTTGTCACGTACTGGAATCGTGGCGCGGAGGCGTTGTACGGATGGTCGGCAGAGGAGGCCAAAGGCAAGCTTGTTCCCGAGTTGCTGGAGACGATCTTTCCAGTACCGGTTGAGCGAACCACAGCGGAGCTGAGCAGTAGCGACCACTCGGAAGGCGAGGTTGTGCGTACCAGGAAAGACGGAACACAGGTAACAGTGGCGAGCCGTTGGTCATTGCAACGAAATGTAAGGGGCATGCCGGTTGCCGCTTTGGAGTCGAGCAACGATATCACCCCTCGAAAACTTGCCGAAGTAGAGCGCGGGCGTTTGAGCCAGTTAGAGGCGGATCTCGCGCACATTAACCGCGTCAGTATGATGGGCGAACTGGCCGCTGCGCTGGCTCACGACATCAAGCAGCCGATGGCTGCCGCGGTCACGGGCGCGGGCGCGTGCATTAATTGGCTCTGTCGGGATGCACCCGATATCAAAGAAGCATGCGCCGCTGCCTCGGCAATGGGCGCGGAAGTCATGCGCGCCGCTGGCATCATTGACGGAATTGGCTCACTCTACAGGCGAAGCACACCAGAGCGGGAATTGGTGGACTTGAACGAAATCGTTCAGGAGATGGCGGTTTTGCTGCGGGATACCGCCGATCGGAAGTCCATTTCGATCCGAACGGAACTCGACACGGGGCTTCCGAAGACAACAGCACACCGTGTACAGCTCCAGCAGGTCTTGATGAACCTCATGCTCAACGGCATCGAGGCGATGCAACACACGGGTGGTGAACTGATCGTCTCATCGAAGAGGATCGAGCATCGTCAGTTGTTGATCTCGGTGAGCGATTCGGGCATCGGGCTTCCTACCGATGAACCCGAGCGCATTTTCGAGGCATTTTTCACGACGAAACCGAAAGGCACCGGCATGGGACTGTCCATCAGTCGGCGGATCATCGAGTCGCATGACGGCCGGCTGTGCGCCAGTCCGAAAACAGGAGGGGGTGCGACGTTTCAGTTCACCCTGCCCGGCGAGGAGATGCGCCCAGAACGTGTCGTGCCGCTATAACCCAAGCCAGTGCAGAAGGCCAACACGCGATCCCGATGACGGACAAAGCGGGGGCGAGGTCGACGCCAACCTGCTGGACCTTCTCGCACATGCCGTTAAGGCGTTGTCAGGTTGTTGGGCCGGTGACGTAAGATGGGGTGATGAAAAAATCGAAATCGCTCTATCATGGTCATCGCTTCCCAGCCGAGGTCATCAGTTGCGCTGTTCGCTGGTATTGATATGACTTTGCGTGTCAATCGCGAAATTGGTTTCCAGGTTGCATCGACGCATGAATTTCCTGAGGGCGGCGCAGCAGTAAGTCTCGACGGTGGATCACACTGACATCCGCGGGTTGGATACCGCATTACAGAGGTCCGCCTCATGAGCCTGCCGCTAACTTCCGCCGCAAGTTGGTGATGCCCGTTGCGTAATACCATCGCGGGTTGCTCGGATGCCGGGCTGCGCCGCCTTCAGGAAACTCCTTCCGTTGTTCGGGAAATCACACACAGGCCGCGGGCGGTTTGCTGCGAGGTATTGCAAGCGCCATGGCCAGTCGACTGATGTCCCAGATGAACGCCGCCAGTTCGCGGGCAATAGCCACGACCGTGATGTTGATGGGCTTGCCTCGCGCGGTCAGCCGGCGGAATCGTCGGCACAGCCGCACCTGGGCGTCCCAGGCGCGGTCGATGATGGCCTTGGGCAGACCTTCGAGACGGGCCTGGATTTCCGGACTGACGCGGGCAGGATGGCGGTAACTCCAGGCCGCTTCGACCAGCAGTCTTCGGGCGTAGCTGTTGCCGGTTTTGGTAATGCTGCCCTGGCGGCGTTTGCCTCCCGATGAATGCTCGGATGGCGTTACGCCGAGCCAGGCCATCAGCTGACGCGGGTGTTCGAAGCGGGACAGGTCGCCCACTTCTGAAATCATCCCGACGGCGGTAACGAACTGGACGCCCCGCATGGCCTGCAGGGCCAGCACTACCGGATAGAAGCGCCAGGAGATCACCGCTTCGCGTACGGCTGTTTCGAGACGGGCGCACTGCGCAAGCCGGTCCTCGATCGTGCGCCGGTGTTCGTCAAAGGCAAGGTGCTGCCAGGCGCTGGGAAACGAACAGCGGCCCAGCCAGCGACGGTGCGCCTCGCCCCAGTTTGCGCTACCGGTATAACGGACGCCATGCGCGAGCAGGAACGACTTCAGTCGATGCCGTGCACGTCGCAGATCCTCGCGGGCAGCCGCCCACGCGCGGGCGAGATCCCGGAATGCCTCGTCTTCAATGCCGGGCACGTACACGGCCGACAGGTCGTCGGCGCGCAGCGAGCGCGCCAGCTTGATGGCATCACGCCGGTCGGTCTTTACGCGCTCGCCCGGCTTGCGCGGGATCAGTGAAGGTGCGCAGACCATGCAGTCGAAGCCCTTCTGGACGAGAGCTGACGGTACAGCCCGTAACCACATGGACCTGCCTCGTACACGACGCGCACGTGCGGCGCCTTGGATTGCAGGCGTGTGCACAGGCGATCGATGTCGGCCCCGGTCGTACCGGTCTTGCCCAGCAGCTCGATCTCGCCCGCGTCGATCGCGTAGGCGACCGTGATCGAGTCCTTGTGAAGATCCAGTCCAACGTACACCGTGCTATCGTTTCGCATGCTGGCCTCCGTGGAGGAAATCGCCGGGGCATGGCCCAGTCCACGCCCGTGCGGCTCTGACAGCAATGCTAACCCGCGTTCAGTTTCCCCACGGCGGGCCAGCCCTTGCCTCACGCAAAGTCATACTGCCTTCCGCTTTCAGTTGAGCTTGCGCGACATCGAGGAACTGCTCTTCGAGCGCGGTGTGACCGTGACATACGAGACGATCCGATGCTGGTGCGACAAATTTGGCAAGGGCTTTGCTCACCGCGTAAAAGCGGCGCGACGCAATCCGGGCAGCACGTGGCACCTTGACGAGATGTTCGTTACGCTGCGCGGCGAACCGTACCTGCTGTGGCGTGCGGTCGACGAGCATGGCATCGAACTCGACATCCTGGTGCAAAAGCGGCGCGACAAGGCCGCGGCCAAACGTTTCTTCAAGCGGGTGCTGCGCTCGAATCCCGTGCCGCGCAAGATCGTCACTGATCAGTTGCGCAGCTATCCGGCGGCAAAAGCGGAGATCGCGGAGCTTGCGAAAGTGAAACACGTGTTCGTCAAAGCGGCGGCCCGACTGAACAACCGCGCAGAGAACAGCCACCAACCGACACGCGAACGCGAGCGGCGCATGCGTGGCTTTCGCGAGCCGAAACGCACACAGAAATTTCTCTCGTGCTTCGGGCCGATCCGGCAGCATTTCGCGCTCAAGCGGCATCTACTGCGCGCTTCACTCTTTCGCAAACAACTCGCAGCACGGTTCGTTGCGTGGTGCAAAATCACAGAAGTCACCCGAGATCCGTCCTACGCTTTCTGAGGGGTGCTCTTTGCTGCGGTCTTTCCGCCTCAACCTCGACAAGTTGACAAAGCCTTGACGGGCACTGTACGACGCGCACGTCCCGCAGACCCGCCTTGATCAGCCCAACGGTTCCATCCATGGAGGCATTGTCGGCAACGAACACCTCAGGCTGCTCCGGCAACGCAAGGAGGCGCGAGAGGGTATGCATTACTTCCTTCGCCCGGTTATGCGTCAGCACGACCACAGAGATGCGATGCGCGACCGATAGGTCTGGGTAATGAGCGTCTATTTTCATTTCCTGGCCTCTGGTTTGTCCCGCCAGACCGCAACGACGCGCCTGCGGATGTCCGTCTGAGTCGATCCAGTGCTCCAGCGGAGCCGGTTCAGTCAGCCGCTGATCGCGCCGACAGTTCGCTCTTCCTTGCACATCGTCAATGCCCCTGATACGCCGTTATCCAGCGTGGCCGCATAATTGTAGAGCTCTGTCGAGCCGCATCTTCCAGCAACAGCGATGCCAGAGAGCGCTCAACGAAAGCTCCGCTTGCAATCAGCCTTGGGTCAGCACCATGCATGCGCCCCGGTCGTTCCGTGCAACTGCCAATTGTCTGAGCAGATGCGGTAAGGCCCGGCTAGGCCATCTTTCCGGCGGCCGACTTCTCCCCGCGGTTCGAATCCGTCACCTTCCTGAGTTCGATAATCAAAGCGTCGGGCGGGACCGGTTTGCTTAAGTGCGCCTGGAAGCCGGCCTGTTGCGCGCTCAAGCGGTCACCCACTTCAGCGTAGCCGGTCAAAGCGACCGCCGGCAGATACGACGTCGGCGGCAAGTTCCGTTCGCCTTCCAGCGCTCGCAGTCGCCGCAGTACGTCGTAGCGGTCTTCATCCGCGAGCACGATGTCGCATAGCAGGACTTGCGGCCACTGGTTCGTCTCCGCGTGAGAAAGTCACGCCAGCGCTTCGGCGCCAGATGACGCGAGCTGCACGCGCGCACCGCTCGCGCTCAGCACCGCTTCGAGCGCGTCGCGCGCTTCTTCCGGGTCGTCAATCGCCATGATGAACAGATTGCCCAGCGGCCGCACGCCACCCGGCTTTTCTGCCGGCGCGATTTGCGAATCCGCCTCGGCCACCGGATGCAGGGGCAGCATCGCGACATACGCGAGCCGGCCGCGCAATGGCATCAACGTAAAGCTGCCGCCCGCGGCAGCCAGCGAGGCCTCGCTATGCTGCGCGGCGACCTGCGAAAGCTCCGCCGGCTCGCTACCCATGCCGAGCACGCTGACCCATGCGTGGTTGTTATGCGCTCCACGCGCAGCGCGATTCGATGGCCCGGCTTCGCCTGCGCGATCTCATTGCGGCACAACTCCGATCACCGGCTGCAACACGCCCGGATCACCCGTCACACGCAGAGCGTTGTCACTGAGTTCAGTATGGACGGTCACACGCTGCGCGGCGATCTCATCACGCAATGCGCTGATCACGTCCGTCATCAGCGCGGCCAGGCTGACCGACTGTGCGGTCAGCTTGCGCTGCGCATGCTCCAGTTCGCCTTGCTGCCGTTGCAGCGACCACATCTTCGCGTAGACGCCATTTCGACAGAGCAACTCGCGGTGCGTGCCCTGCTCCACCACTCTGCCGTGCTCCATCACCAGAATCCAGTCCGCTTCCACCACGGTCGGAAGACGATGCGCGATCACGATCGAAGTGCGGCCTCGCGCGAGACGCGTCAGCTCAGTCTGGATCGCGCGTTCAGACCGCGTATCGAGCGCGGAGGTTGCTTCGTCGAAGACGATGATGCGAGGGTCTTTCAGAATCGCCCGAGCGATGGCGATGCGCTGCCGCTCGCCGCCCGAGAGCCGCACACCGCGTTCGCCGACGCGCGTATTGTAGTGATCCGGCAGGCGTTCGATAAACTCGTCAAATTGTGCGGCACGCGCCGCGCGCACGACGTCCGCGCGCGTTGCGGATGACCGCCCATACGCTATGTTGTAGGCGATCGTCTCGTTGAATAGCACGGTGTCCTGCGGCACTATGCCGATCGCCTCGCGCAAGCTTTTCTGCGTCACTTGGCCAATATGCTGGCCGTCAATGCGAATTGTGCCGCTTCCCGGCTGATAGAGCCGGAACAGCAGCTTCGCGATCGTCGATTTGCCTGAGCCGCTGCCCCCGACCACCGCCAGCGTCTTGCCGGCGTACGCGTGAAAGTCAACATCGCGCAATATCTGGCGCGCCGGGTCGCAGCCGAATTCCACATGCTCGAAAGCGATTTGCCCCGCGCTCACCACCAACGGCTTCGACGCCGGGGCGTCGATATCCTCACCCACTCGCCCTTGTGTGCCGAGAATGATGAACATACGCTCCACGTTGACCAGCGCGTCGTTCGTCTCGCGAAACACGAAACCGAGCGTGTTCAGCGGCATGCAGATCTAGCAGGCCGGTGAAATACCTCATGTAGCGGTCATCCGGGACGCAGGCGTAAACGTTGAACTGATGTCATCAATGAGAGCGAGATGGAACGGATGCGTGGGCCAGATGGTTTTACCGAGTCAATGTTCACGGTGTTGAAGCTGGACGATTTTGTACCGAAGGACCATCCGTTGCGTCTGATTCGCACCTGGCTCAATGACGCGCTTAAACGCATGGACGATGTGTTCGCGCGGATGTACGAGGCTGACGCGAAAGGAGGTCGGCCGAGCATTGCGCCGGAGAAGCTGGTGCGAGCTCTTTTGCTGCAGGTGCTGTATTCGATTCGTAGCGAGCGCATGCTGGTGGAACAGATTTCCTACAACATGTTGTTCCGCTGGTTCGTCGGCCTGCCGATGGACGGGACCGTGTGGGACCACTCGACGTTCAGCAAGAACCGCGACCGGTTGCTCGAACACGATGTGCTGGTGTTGCTCTTCAACGAGACGGTCGAGACCGCGCGCGAGCGCGGATATCTTTCCGGGGAGCACTTTAGCGTCGACGGCACGTTGATTCAGGCATGGGCCGGGCACAAGAGCTTTGTGCCCAAGGCAAGTCCAGACAAAGACGACACGCCTCCTGACGAACCGCCCGCGCCGAATGACAACTGGCACGGACAGAAGCGCAGTAACGAGACGCACCAATCCACGACGGACGAGCAGGCGCGCCTGTTTCGCAAGAGCAAAGGAACCGGAGCGATGCTCTGTTATATGGGCCACGTGCTGACCGACAACCGGCATGGCCTGGTGGTCAACGCACAGGTGACGCTGGCGACGGGCACCGCCGAGCGCGACACGGCCGAGCTGATGCTTGCCGATGCCGCAAGTGTTGCGCCGCTCGGCATCACGGTCGGCGCGGACAAGAACTACGACACCGCCGGTTTCGTGGCCAGTTGTCGAGCGAACCGTGTGACGCCGCATGTGGCGCAAAACGATGGGCGTCCAGGAGGTTCAGCAATTGACGAGCGAACTACGCGCTGGCCGGGTTACGCGGTCAGCCAGCAAAAACGTAAACGCATTGAGCAGGTGTTCGGATGGGGCAAGACAGTCGGACGAATTCGACAAGCGATGTATCGGGGACTTGAACGCGTAGACCAGCTCTTCGTGCTGACGCAGGTCGGCTACAACCTGACGCGTATGCGCACACTTGCCGGTTGAGGGGCAGGAAGCGATGGATAACACCGATATGGTGAACCCGCGAGTAACGCCGAATGCCCGCAAACGTATTCCGCGTTTCAAAAGTGCAAACCCAGCATCCGTCGTAATGCATCTGAGCGCATCAACGACGGATATTTCAACGGCCTGCTAGACGAGATAGGCATTCACCAGTATCAGATCGCCCACGCTCATGCTGCCGCCCACCACGTGCTGCGCGGCGAGCAGCACGATCGCAGGATGCCGAGCGCAATCACCGCGCTCTGTCCGACGTGCAACGCGGTCAGCGCGCGTTGATTCGCAGTTCTCGCGTGGACCACTTCTCCAGAACTTCGCTCAGCCGGCGCGTCTCGGTTTCTTCTGTCGCAAAGTATTTGACGGTGTCGTAGTTCAGCAGGCTGTCGACCAGCCAGCCGTCCGACTGCGCTTCCAGCGCGTTGACAGCGCGCTGGAAGGGAACCCGCCGGCGCGTAACGATGAATGTGTAAACCGCGTAGCAGAAGAAGGTGACGGCGATTGCCAGCATGAATTCGCGCGCATAGTTGTGGACCATGAGCGCAACGATCGTCGCAATCTCGAAAGCGGTCGGCACGATGGTGAACAGCGCGACGCCGAGCAGAAAAGATGCCGTCCACCCCCTTCTTAACATCGCGCACGATGACACCGGTCTCGCGCCGGGTATGAAAGCGGGCACTCATCCGATGCAGATGCGCGAATAATAGCGCGCGCGATAGTAGCTGACTCGTCGTCGCCCGGCAATTCCGATGCGGCGGCGCGGCGTTGCCAACGTTAAGCGGAAAGGAATGCCTGGCGAGCCACGTGTGAGCAAGCAGCGCGCCTGAAAAACCGGTCAAAAAGTGACGCCTGTGGAGCGTCAGGGCTTTTCGGTCCGTCGTTGCACATTGGAATCATCGCAGTACCAACGAATGCTCCGGCCCGCGTGAACTTACATGCGCATTGTAAAAACAGGGAACGCCACAGCGTTTCTCGCGCGGAAACCGGGGGTGCGCAACAGAGGCTAGTCCGTCTGAAAACCGCTGCATCTATCTAAGGCCTCCGTTCACGCGAGTGGCACACCGCATGCTGTAGTCGAGTGTCGACTTCGTCGCGTGGTTTCCAACCGTGTTAGACAAAGCAACCGTATCGACTTCCAGTACTGTCCCGCTTGCGAAGGAACGCCATGAAGATCGCTCTCATCAGTGAACACGCCTCGCCACTTGCCGTTGCAGGCGGTGTCGACAGCGGAGGGCAAAACATTTACGTTGCCAACGTCGCGCGCCAACTCCTGGAGATGGGCCATGAGGTCGACGTCTTCACGCGCTGCGACCCCGCGCTGCTCCCGCTCATCTCGGACATGGACGGTGTGCGGGTGATTCATGTGCCGGCTGGACCGCCGAAGCAACTACCGAAAGAACAACTGCTGCCCTTCATGGATGAGTTCGCAACGTTCCTCATCGAGTTCTTTCAGCGGGAAAGAGACCCGCACCAGGTCATGCACGCGAATTTCTTCATGTCCGGCCTCGCTGCCCTGAAGGTGAAGAAAGCCCTCGGCGTGCCGCTCGTCACCACCTTCCACGCGCTAGGTCGCGTGCGGCGAATCCACCAGGGCGCGGACGACGGCTTTCCCGACGAGCGTTTCGCCATTGAAGACGAACTGGTCGCCCGCTCGGACATTGTCGTGGCCGAGTGTCCCCAGGACGAGGCCGATCTGATCGAACACTACCGCGCCGATCCGTCCCGCATCCAGATCGTCCCATGCGGTTTCGACGCCGACGAATTCCGGCCCATCGAGCGCGCCGCCGCGCGCGAGGCCCTCGGCTGGCATCAGGATGAATTCACCGTGCTGCAGCTCGGACGGCTCGTGCAACGCAAAGGCATCGACAACGTGGTGCGCGGCGTCGGCATTCTGCGGCAGGTATTCCGGGCGTCCGCGCGACTGTACGTGGTGGGCGGCAACTCGGACGCGCCGAATGAACTGGCCACACCGGAGATCGCGCGCTTGCGCGGCATTGCCGGCGAATGCGGCGTGGCCGAGCAGACCGCCTTTGTCGGACGGCGCGGACGGGCACAACTGCGCTACTTCTACAGCGCGGCCGATGTGTTCGTGACCACGCCGTGGTACGAGCCCTTCGGCATCACGCCAGTCGAGGCGATGGCCTGCGGCACGCCCGTGATCGGCGCCGATGTCGGTGGAATCCGCTATTCGGTCGCCGATGGCGTGACGGGCTTCCTGGTGCCGCCGCGCGATCCGGTCGCACTCGCCGCGCGCCTCGACCAGTTGCGGCGCGAACCGGCGCTGGCGCGCCGCATGGGTGAAGCAGGCCTCGCGCGCGCCCAGGCGGAATTTACCTGGCAAGGTGTCGGCGCAGGGCTAGCGCAGATCTATGCGCGCGCGGCGCGACTCGTGCCGGAAAGAGCCGGAGTGGAACAGGTCGGGATGCCGAAGCGCGCCGCGGCCGGCGCGTCGTTCGGTTAAACCGGCGCACGCGCCGCCTTTCGTACGGTTTGCCCGGCTTGCCCGCGCCGTCACCGCGACGCAGGTACAGATGTTCCGCTCACGCTTTTCGTCTGGACGCTCATGATGCAACCCGCTGTGTTCCTCGACAAGGACGGCACGCTGCTCGACGACGTGCCGTACAACGTCGAACCCTCGCTCATGCGTTTAGGGCCCGGCGCGTGCCGCGCACTGACTCTGCTCGCCGCGCAGCCGTTCGCGCTGTTTGTTATCAGCAATCAGTCGGGTGTGGCGCTGGGCAGGTTCGAGTATCCGGCATTGAACGCAGTGGAGGCGCGGTTGCATCGCATGTTCGCCGGGTGCGGCGCGACCTTGCGCGGCGTGTACTGGTGTCCGCATCATCCGCATGGCAGCGTCGCGCGTTATGCGGTTGCGTGCGACTGCCACAAGCCTGCTCCTGGCCTTCTGCTGCGCGCGGCGCACGAACACTGGCTCGATCTCGCACGCAGCTGGTTTATCGGCGACATCCTCGACGATGTCGAGGCGGGCAATCGCGCCGGCTGTCGCACGGTGCTGCTCGATAATGGCCATGAAACCGAATGGCTCGACGGCGCGCAACGTCTGCCGAACGAGCGCGCCGCCGATTTGCACGAGGCCGCGCGGATCGTCGTGCGCTGCTCCGACGATGACAGGCGCAACGCTTCAAGCTGCACGGAAGCCGCGCGATGAACGCCCCGCTGCTGCTCGCCCAGCCGATCCTGGCGCACGCGCGCGTGCCCGATGCGCCACCGCCTTCGTCCTGGGGCGAAGACGTCAAACGGATTCTGTGCGTGCGTCTGGACAACCTGGGCGACGTGTTGATGACCACGCCGGCACTGCACGCATTGCGCCGGTCCGGCGCGAATCGCCACATCACGCTGCTCGCTTCGCGCAGCGGCGTTGCGCTCACCCCCTTTCTCGACGACGTCGACGCGGTGATCGAATACGACGCCCCATGGGTCGCGCAACCGCCGAACGATAACCGCACACTCGCCGACGATCAGCGGATGCTCGACCATTTGCGCTGCGGCTGCTTCGACGCAGCCGTGATTTTCACCGTCTACAGTCAGAGCCCGTTACCTGCGGCAATGCTTTGCTATCTCGCCGGCATTCCGCGCCGCCTCGCTCACTGCCGGGAGAACCCCTATGCGTTGCTCACTGACTGGTTGAGCGAACCGGAACCGCAGCAGCGCACGCGTCATGAAGTGGAGCGTCAGCTCGATCTTGTGCGCCACGTCGGTGCGCAAGCGCCGGACACGCGCATGCGCTTCAGCGTGGACGAAGCCGACCGGAGAAGCCTCGATGCGCAACTTTCAGCGCGCGGCGTCGATCGCGCAGCCCGCTGGTTCGTCTTGCATCCCGGCGCCACCGCCGCGTCGCGCCGCTATCCGCCCGAACGTTTCGGCGAATTGGCCGGCCGCCTCGCGCGCGAAACTGGCGCGGCGGTGCTGATCACCGGCAGTTCAGGCGAACGCCCGTTAGTCGAGGCGGTGATTCGCGCGGCCGAGCCTTGCGTGCGGACATATCTGCACGATCTGAGCGGCGCGCTCACGCTCGGTGAACTCGCCGCACTGATCGAGCGGACAAGCGTGCTCGTGTCCAACAACAGCGGCCCGGTGCATCTGGCCTCGGCGCTGGGCACACCAGTCGTCGATCTGTACGCGCTGACCAATCCGCAACACACGCCGTGGCAGACGCCGCACCGTGTGCTGTTTCGCGACGTCGAATGCCGCTGGTGCTATCGCAGCGTGTGTCCGCAACAGCATCACGCCTGCCTGCTCGGCGTCACGCCGGATGAAGTGGTGCAGGCGGCACTCGAACTGCTCGGTCAGGCGGCCACGCACCGCGCCGCATCCGGCGCGAGCGTCGACCTCCCGCCGCTCACCGATGAACCCGTGGCCCCCTGAAACCCTCTTCCCTTGCGAACGCTCATGTACACACTCGGAATCAATGCCGTCTATCACGACAGCGCCGCAGCCCTGCTGCGCGACGGGGTGGTCCTCGCCGCCGCCGAAGACGAACGCTTCACCCACATCAAACATGCGAAGCGCCCCGTGCCGTTTTCGACATGGCAATTGCCTTTCGATGCGATCGACTATTGCCTGAAGGCGGCCGGCATCACGCTCGCGGACGTCGACCATGTTGCGTATTCGTACGACCCCGCCTTGTTCGGCGGCATGCCGAAACATGCGGGCGCAACCATCGAACTGCCGTTCGATCCCGCCAATACTCGCTTGGCCAACCCGTCGGCGTCGCCGTGGGATCCGCTCTTTCTCAGCTACATTGCGAACGCCAAAGGGCAATTGCTCGACGGCGCGCCGCATCATTTGCGCAAGCGCTTCCAGGGCGTGGACCGTGACAAGGGGTTCCAATGGCACTTCGTCGAGCATCACCTTGCACACGAGGCCAGCGCCTTTCTCGCCGCGCCATTCGACGACACCGCGGTCCTGACCATGGATGGCCGCGGCGAAGGCGTGACCACCAGCATGGGGCAATTCGTCGGTGGTGAATATACGCGACTCAAGCAGGTCGAACTGCCGCACTCGCTCGGCTTGCTTTATGAGGCCGTGACCGACTGGCTGGGCTTTCTCCACTCGTCGGACGAATACAAGGTCATGGCGCTCGCTTCGTACGGCCAGCCGCGATACATCGATGTATTCCGCGAGATCGTTCGCTATCGCAACGATGGGAGTTATACCGTCGAGGCGCCGCGTCTTGCCGAACGCTTCGGACCGGCGCGCGAACGCGGCGCTCCGCTCGAGCAGCGTCACCTTGATATCGCGCATTCCTTGCAACGGGTGCTCGAAGAGACCGTGCTGCAACTGGCGGGCTGGCTGCATCAGCGGACCGGTTTGAGCAGGCTGAGCATGGCCGGCGGCGTTGCATTGAACTGCGTGATGAATTCGAAACTGCGCGACGCGGGTCCGTTTTCCGAGGTGTGGGTTCAGCCCGCTGCGGGCGATGCCGGCACGGCGCTCGGCGCCGCGCTGTGGATCGACTACCGCGAGCGCAGCGCGCGCGGCGACCGCCGGCGTCACTGGGTCATGGATCACGCGTATCTCGGACCGGAATACGGCGAAGCGGAAATCGAGCAATTCCTGGGTTGGTCGAAGATGCCATACCGGCGCCTGTCCGACATTGCCGGCGAGACCGCCGATCTGCTCGCTGACGGCAAGGTGGTCGGCTGGTATCAGGGCCGCACGGAATTCGGACCGCGCGCACTCGGCGCGCGTTCGATCCTCGCCTCGCCTGTAGACCCGCAGATGCAGGCGAAGCTCAACGAGATCAAGGACCGTGAAGATTTCCGACCGGTGGCGCCGGTCGTGATGGAAGAGCACGCGAACGAATGGTTCGTCGACGGCAGGTTCGCGCCTTTCATGCTGTTCGTCTTCGACGTGCGCGCCGACAAGGCCGCACGCATTCCGGCTGTGCGGCACGTCGACGGCACGGCGCGGGTGCAGACCGTCAACCGCTCGCAGCATCCGCTGTATTACGACCTGCTGGACGCGTTCAGACAACGCACGGGCGTGCCGATTCTGGTCAATACCTCGTTCAATACACGCGGCGAGCCGATGGTGAATTCGCCGCGCGACGCGGTGGAATCGTTCTGGACCTCGCCGCTCGATGCGCTAGTGATCGGGCCGTTCCTCCTCGAGAAAACGGGAGTCCGCGCATGAGCCCAGTGAGCGGTCCGATCGGATCTGGCGACGCTACGGCCAACGCATGTGGCGTGAGCGAACCGGTCGCCTGCGGCCATTGCGACTCGCCGCCGACGCAATTCGATGTTTCCGTGGTCGTGCCGACCTATCGGCGTTCCGCGCTGCTCGCCGCGTGTCTCGCCGCGCTGTGCGAGCAGGATTTTCCCGCCGGTCGCTACGAGATCCTGGTCTGCGATGACGGCCCCGACGAGGCGACGCGAGCATGCGTCGAGCGCCTGGCCGAAGCCCAAGCCGCGCGTGGCCTCGCCGTCCGCTATGTGCCGGTCACGCGCACCCAGGGGCCGGCCGGCGCACGCAACGCCGGCTGGCAGCAGGCGCGCTCGCCGGTGATCGCCTTCACCGACGACGACACCCTGCCCGATCGGCACTGGCTCACGGGCGGCGTCGCGGCGCTCGCACACGGCGCCGCGGCCGCGACGGGAGCGATCGTCGTGCCGCTACCGCCACGGCCGACCGATTACGAAGCCGATGCAAGCGGCCTCGAACGTGCCGAGTTCTCGACCGCGAACGCGTTTGTCGTTCGCTCGTTCCTCGCCGCGGCGGGTGGCTTCGACGAACGTTTCACGTCGGCATGGCGTGAAGACTCCGACCTGCAGTTCACGCTGATGCAGGCGGGCGGCGAGATCGTGCGCGTGCCCGAAGCGCTGGTCGTGCATCCGGTCAGGCCGGCGCGCTGGGGGGTGAGCATCGCGCAGCAGAAAAAAAGCCAGTTCGACGCGCTGCTCTACCGCAAGCATCCCGAACTGTTCAGGACCCGCATTCGCACGACGCCTCCACTCCTCTATTACGCGATCCTGTGCACCACGCTAACCGCGTTGTGCGCTGTATTTGCAGGCGGCGCCGCCATCGCGCTGACGGCGCTATTCGCATGGCTGGTGCTCACGGGCTGGTTCTGCGCAATGCGTTTGCGCGGCCGCGATCGCAGTTGGCAACACATCGCCGAGATGGCATTGACGTCGATTCCCATCCCGCTTCTTTCCATATTCTGGCGGCTCTACGGCGCCTTTCGCTTCAAGGTGCTCTTTCTATGAACGCAGCCTCGTTCCTGACGGCATGGGCGCCGCGCCGCATCGTCATTTTTCGCGCGCTGCAACTCGGCGACATGCTGTGTGCGGTGCCCGCGCTGCGGGCGCTACGACACGCGGCCCCGCAAGCGCATATCGCGCTGATCGGGTTACCGTGGGCGCAGGCGTTCGTCGAGCGCTACGGCGATCTCATCGACGAGTTGATCGTCTTTCCCGGCGCGGTGGGCTTCCCCGAACAGTCAGAATCGAACGCCGGGCTACCCGCATTCTTTTCGCAAATGCGTGGAAGGCGTTTCGATCTCGCGATCCAGTGGCACGGCAGCGGCGGCATCGCCAATGATCTGCTGCTCGAACTCGGCGCGCGGGCCCAGGCCGGCTTCGTCCAGCCTGGCGAACCGGCAAGGCATGGATGCTTCCTCGACTGGCCCGACGATCTTCCGGAGTCCGAACGCTATCTCGCGCTGACCAGTGCGATGGGCGCGCCTGTGATCGAACGGCAAGCGGCATTCCCATTGACCACGCGGGACAGCGACGAGTACGCCGCGCTCGCGTCGATGCATGGCGTGGAAGCACAGCGGCTCGTGCTGGTTCATCCGGGCGCACAACTGCCGTCGCGCCGCTGGCCCGCGGAGCGTTTTGCCGCGGTGGCCGACCATCTGGCCGCTGACGGCTGGCAGATCGCCATCACCGGCACCGCCGCCGAAGCGGCGCTGACAGGCGCCGTGTTGGGCGCGATGACCGCGCCCGCGTTATATCTGGCGGGCGCCACGTCGCTCGGTGGACTGGCCACGCTGGTCGCCCACGCGCGTCTCCTGGTATGCAACGACACCGGCGTCTCGCATATTGCCGCCGCGGTGGCCACCGCGTCGGTGGTCATCGCGTGCGGCAGCGATACGCGTCGCTGGGCGCCGCTCGACCACGCACGGCATCGGGTGCTCGCCGACTATCCCGCTTGCCGGCCGTGCATGTTCCGCGATTGCCCGTATGGGCATCCGTGTGCGTTGAACGTCGGCGTCGATCAGGTTGTCGCTGCCGCGCGAGCGCAACTCGCGCAGGTTCAGGGTGCATGTCCGGGCGCACCGAACGCATTGCACGCGGACAGCCGGACTTTGAAGGAGATGCCTCATGCTGCATAGCCGCCGTCTGCGCGTGTTGACCTGGCACGTGCATGGCAATTACCTGTACTACCTGACGCAGACGCCGCACGATTTCTTCCTGGTCACCAAGCCGGGCAATCCACCGGGCTATGCGGGCAAAACAGGCGTTCTGCCGTGGGGCGACAACGTCCACGAAATCGCTGTGGACGATGTGCCCGATCAGGAATTCGACGTGATCCTGTACCAGCACAAAGACCATTGGGAACACGACCGCAAGCACGTATTGAGCGCGGCGCAACGGCGCCTGCCGCGCGTCTATATCGAGCACGATCCGCCGCAGGACAATCCATTCCAGCAATGGCATTGGGTCGACGACCCCGACACGCTGCTGGTTCACGTCACCCACTTCAACCAGTTGATGTGGGACTGCGGCGTCACGCCGACGCGTGTCATCGAGCACGGCGTGTTCGTGCCCGCGGGCGTGCGTTACAGCGGTGAGCTTGAGCGCGGCATCGTGGTGGTGAACCACCTGGCGCAGCGCGGACGGCGGCTCGGTGCGGATGTATTTAGCGAAGCCCGCGCGCGCGTGCCGCTCGATCTCGTCGGCATGGATGCGGAGCGGCTGGGTGGTATCGGCGAAATCGGCAATCTCGATCTGGCCGCTTTCAGTGCGCGTTATCGCTTCTTCTTCAATCCGATTCGCTGGACCAGTCTTGGGCTGGCGATCGTCGAGGCCATGACGATCGGTATGCCGATCGTGGGTCTAGCAACCACCGAACTGGCCACCGTGATTCGCAACGGCGAAAACGGTTTCATCCACACGGATGTGAACGTGTTAGTGGAAGCCATGCGGGCGCTGCTGCGCGACCCTGGCGAGGCGCGGCGTCTCGGTGAAGGCGCGCGGCGCACCGCGCTCGAGCGCTTTCATATCGACCGTTTTGCGCGGGACTGGCATGACACGCTGCAGCACGTCGCAGCCTGACACGACATCCGCCGCGCTCCACCGAAGGACCAAGCATCATGAAAGAACTTACCCGCAAGAGGATTCTGGTTACCGGCGGCGCCGGATTTCTCGGCTCGCATCTGTGCGAGCGGCTCGTCGCACAAGGGCACGACGTGCTGTGTGTCGATAACTTCTACACCGGCACCAAGGACAACATCGCGCATCTTCTCGATTGCGCCAACTTCGAACTGATGCGTCACGACGTCACCTTTCCGCTCTACGTGGAAGTGGACGAAATCTACAATCTCGCCTGCCCCGCTTCTCCCATTCATTACCAGTACGATCCGGTGCAGACCACCAAGACCAGCGTGCACGGTGCGATCAATATGCTCGGACTGGCCAAACGCGTGAAGGCAAAGATCTTCCAGGCGTCGACGAGCGAAGTCTACGGCGATGCGCTCGTGCATCCGCAGACCGAAGACTACTGGGGACATGTGAACCCGATCGGTCCGCGTTCGTGCTACGACGAAGGCAAGCGCTGCGCCGAAACGCTCTTCACGGATTACCGGCGTCAGCATGGCCTGTCGATCCGGATTGCGCGCATCTTCAATACGTATGGGCCGCGCATGCATCCCACCGACGGCCGCGTCGTGTCGAACTTCATGATGCAGGCGCTGCAGGGCGCGCCGATCACGCTCTACGGCGACGGCTCGCAAACGCGCTCGTTCTGCTACGTGGACGACATGATCGACGCGTTCATCCGCCTGATGAACACCGACGAAGAGCCGGTCGGCCCGATCAATCTCGGCAATCCCCATGAGGTGACGATGCGCGAGATTGCCGAGCGTATCGTCGCGATCACCGCGTCCACATCAACGCTGGAGTTGCGCCCCTTGCCGACAGACGACCCCTGGCATCGTCAGCCGGATATCACGCGTGCGCGAGCGCTGCTCGGCTGGCAACCACAGATTTCGCTCGACGACGGACTCGCCGCTACCGCCCGTTATTTCCGCGCGCGCATCGCCGCCAGCGAGGGTCTGCGTAACGCTATGCCGAACTTCGCCGCACCGCTCGCACATAGCTCGACATGAAGGTGCGCGTGCGGCCGTCCGGGAACTGCACCGCAACCTGCTCGCCGCTTGCCAGCGCAACTTCACCAGCGCCGTAGCGTGGCACGCGCACCGGATCGCCGGGCGCCCATTGATGCGATTCGCGTGGTTGCCGCGGAGGCGGCTTGATAGACGATAGATCCGCGACCACTGCGTCTGTATCGAAATGCACATCGATTTGCGGCGGATTCGCGCAGTTGTCGCACACGCCGCAGCGCTCCATTTGCGGCGTATCGCCGTAGTAATCGAGAATGGCGCGCCAGCGGCACTGGCCGGTCTGCGCGTAGTCGATCATCTTTTGCAAGGTGTCCTTGTCGTGTGCGCTCATCTGCTCGAATTGCGCCGCGGCTTTTGCTACTCGTTCGCTCGCCGTGTCAGACGCTGCGTGGGTGAGTAGCCGGTAGCGGCGCTGCCGGTCACGTCCGGCAATGCGCGCGTCCACCAGCATGTTCAACGCGACCTCCAGCTTGCCGCCTCCCACATCCACGAGTGCCTGTTTGAGTGCCGCGAGCGTCGCGCCCTTGGCGTTGTCCTTGCAATGCGTCGCCAGCGTGTCGTACACGCGTTGTGCGAGGTCAGGGCTCGGATAGCGGCCAGCCAGAAAAAACTGCTGGATGCGCCGATCGCCGAGATCGAACAGCAGCACACAGTCGGCCGGTTCGCCGTCGCGGCCTGCGCGGCCCGTTTCCTGATAATACGCGTCGAGGCTGCCGGGCATCTGATAGTGGATCACGAAACGGATATCCGCTTTGTCGATACCCATGCCGAAGGCGTTGGTGGCAACCATCACGCGTGTCGCACCGGACATGAACTGCTCCTGCGCCGCTTCGCGCGCATTGGCGGAGAGACGGCCGTGATACCGCGAGACGGACTCGCCTGCGTCGACGAGCCAGCCGTAGATGCGCTCGACATCCGCCACCGTCGCAGCGTAGACAATGCCGACACCGGCTAGCGACGTGATCAGCTCGCGCAGTTGCTCGCGCTTCGCTTCAACCGCGCGCGTCGCGCCGTCCTTGCCGCCACCTGTGCTGACTTGCATGACGCGGTAGCGCAGATTTTCGCGCAACGTGCCGGTTCGAACGACACGCGGGTCGCGCAAGCCCAATGAGCGAACAATGTCGTCCAGCACCGTGGCTGTCGCCGTCGCGGTTAAAGCGAGCACCGGCGGATGACCCAGTGCTTTCACCGCGCTCGCGATTTCGAGGAAGGCCGGCCGGAAGTCGTGACCCCATTGCGACACGCAATGCGCCTCGTCCACAACCACGAGTCCGACGCGGTGCCCCGCGTGGGCGCGAGAAATGTCGATGAACGCCGGTTGCGCGAGGCGCTCCGGCGTCACGAATACGATCCCGCTCTCGCCCGCCGCGATACGCGCCAGCGCCTCGCGTTCCGCGCGGCTTCGCAGCGTGCTATTGACCAGCGTGCAGTCGATGCCGGCCGCGAGCAGCTTGTCCGTTTGATCCTTCATGAGCGCGATGAGCGGCGACACGATCAGAGTCATGCCGTCGAGATGCAGCGCGGGGAGTTGATAGCACAGCGATTTGCCGGCGCCGGTTGGCATCGTGGCCAGCGTGTCGTGCCGTTCCAGCACGCTGCGCATGATGTCTTCCTGGCCGGCGCGCAGCCGGGAGATCCCGAACATGTCGCGCATAGTCTTACGCATGCTTCGGAGGCGCTGGTCGAGGGTCATCGGGTGAAACACCGGCAGAAACAGGCGAGAGAATTCATGCGCAATTTTCTCTTTTGATCATCGTGGTGTCGAACGCAGCAACCGCCGTGCCGGGAAGCGTGTACGGCGCGCAGCTTGACGCATTTCGCGATAACGGCGGATGTCGCTCACAAGAGCGCGAAGTTTTCCGACCCATGAACATCGACAGCTATCGTTCCCAGCAACGTGGGACTATTCTTTGAGCTTCAACGACGTGCTTGCCCGCTGTCTCTGCTCCATTTCACCCGAAGCGTCGAACAGTCGGGGAAGACGATCAATAGGCGCCAACCTGTACGCGTTCATCGGCCGCAGCGTCGACTACCATCGCGGGCTGTCGATCCGATGACGGTCGCGAGAGGTCGGCGACTCGTTGGGGGAAGCCACAATACGTTGCTCCCCACGCCTTACCGGCCGCGCCCTGCCGAATAAACGAAGGCATGCACGTTGCTACATGACTGGAAGACTTCCGCGCTCTGCGCCTACGCCTGAAGGAGCTTCTGATGACGCACCGTCCCATTTCGTGGCTTGCCACCACCGCCGTCGCGACAGTGACGGCTGTTTCCGGTTGCAGCCCCTCCGGTTCTGCAGCAGGCGGCCAAGGCAGCAATGACGTTGCCGCAAGCGCCGCTGCTCAGAGCGGCCCAGCCGTGGCGGCGCCCGCCACCGCCGCCAGCGACAGACCGGCCGGTGCAAGCCAGTAAGCGCGAGCAGGCCTATGGCGGGAGGTTTTGCTTCAAGTGCGGCCCCGTTCATGCAATCGGCTCAACGGATCGCGCAAGCAACACGAACACGAACTCGAGCCTGACCCACTTGCCAATTCAGAGCGATCAACGCGCAAGCGCAGCGAAGCTGCTGGCGCGCACGATGGATCAGTTCATTGCCGCAGTGAGCCACGAGCTTCGATCACCGCTTAACGTCACGTGTCCCGGGCGGAGCTGCTGCAACTTGCCATAGACCCGTCGCATGTTGGCCGGTCCGGCGACGCCATCCGCCGCAATGGCAGACAGTTGTCGCACACGGTCGACGATCTGCTCGATAGAGGGGCAATTGCGACCGGCAAGCTGTCGGTGAATCTCCAGCCCGTCGACCGCGGCGCACTCGCTGCGATCGTCGCCGAGGATGTCCGAAGCTTGCGCAGCACAAGGGGTCTGCAGTCGCACGCTCCCGGCATCTCGCCCTGCCTTGTGATGGCGGACAAGGGCCGGATGAAACGGGTCGTATGGAACCTTCTGGCCAACGCCGTCAAGTTCACCGACGCCGGCGAAATCGAAGTGTCGGTCAACGCCGCGCAGGATTACGGGGAAATGATCGTACGCGATACAGGACGTGGTATTGACGCCGACTCGCTACCTCCCGTATTCGACCGCTTCCGGCAGATCGCCCCGCAAGCGAGCGGTCGGGTGGGCGGATTAGGCCTTGGCCTCTGGCTGGCAAGACAGATTGTCAGTCTGCACGGGGATCTATCGCCGTTGCGAGCGACGGACCGGGTTGCGGGGCGACCTTCACGGTCAAGCTTCCCCTGGTTCCAGCGGCCGCTGACTGCGCGGTGGCTAGAATCCCTCGGCCGCCGGGCACTGCCGTTGCTGCGAAGTGGAGACACTCGAGGAGATAGCCATGAACCCTGAATCTTCAGACCCGGTCGAGCGCGCCGATCGCCGCCGGGAGGCGCTTGGTGACGGGGACATCACCCAGAAACCAGACGGTACGATCGAACAGCGCCCGCACGGCAATATGGACGAGACCCTCGTGCCGAAAGGGAAGGACCACCCCGAGGAAGGTCCGTACGTGCCGGAACACGACGGTGTGGACCCGGACACCAGCCCCGCCGCCAGCAGCGATCATCCTAAAGGCAAGTCGGATCTTGGAGCCTGATGGACTGCGCAGGGCTGGCTCGACGCGGGAACGACACCCCTATCTCGTGCTGATCGGCCCACGCTGCGTCGCGAGGCAGAGAATCCCTCGCCTTTTCCGCCGGTTCCGTTTCCCGTGCCTCGCAGGTCCCCCGGTTGCGGCACACGGCCACTAGCTGCAGTCATCAAACGGAGATACCCATCGGTCGCGCATCCTGACTGCACCGGCGCCCGGTCATCCGACGCTCTGACACACCCCGCTGGCCATCCGCTGAGGAAGCCGCCATGACTGATAGCAAGGAAAGGCCCGGCCCGCCATATACTGCGCCCGATGCAGCGGTGAACGTCACTGCAATCGAGGAGCGGCTGAATGTCGATGTTGCCGATAGCTTGCCGAGATACCGGGTCCTCATCAGGCTGGGCTTGTCATTGCCGACGAAAGGCCATCGGCGGCTCCAATTGAAGCTCTGGCAACCTTACTTCGTGACTGCCGCATCCTGCCCGGCGCCAAGGTCAGCGCCGGTGACCGGATCTGTGTCGGTTGCAGAGGCCGTACGCGATGCCATTGCGCTCAGCACCTCGACGTCTTTCTTCGAGAACTGGACGGTCGCGAGCCCGTCACCGCCGTCGACCGCAGGCTGGGGCTGCTCGACGAAGTCCCAACCAGGCCCTTCGTTCCATGGACCGCGCGGCGCGTCGTCGCCGTCGGACATGTTGTAATAAACGTTTGTAAATTCAGGAACGCCTGGCAATTTCCCTTGCGGAAAATTCGGCTGGATCGAGTGAAGGGCCTTTTCAAAAGATTTTTGATGCGCAATTTCGCGGGTCATCAGAAAGCCGAGCGCTTCCTTGATACCGGGGTCATCGGTCACGTTGATCAACCGCTCGTATACGATCTTCGCGCGGGCTTCCGCGGCGATGTTCGATCTCAGGTCAGCCGTCGGCTCACCGATAGTGTCGATGTACGCCGCAGTCCAAGGCCCGCCCGCCGAGTTCGTCAGCGCGGGACCCCCGCCATAAAGCAATGCGGTCGTGTGGGAGTCGTTTCCGCCTCCGGTCAGCGAGCGATAGAGCTCCGCTTCCTTTTCGACGCCTTCTGCCAGTTGCCCCTTCGCGCTCTTGTTAAGCATGGCGACAATGGAGCCGATGATCTCCAGGTGACTGAGTTCTTCGGTCGCGATATCGAACAGCATGTCGCGCCGGCCGGGGTCGTCCTCGCTTACCGCCTGGGTGAAATATCTGCACGCGGCGGCCAGCTCGCCCTGCGGCCCGCCAAACTGTTCGAGCAGCAGGTTCGCAAGGCCGGGGTTCGGTGCGGCCACGCGGACGGTGTACTGCAGTCGCTTGTTGTGAACAAACATCGCATCTCTCCAAAAAGTAATGTGGGTTCCGCAGACGCAAGTCCCCGCTTGCGGGTAATACATCCACGGGAATGTCTCGTTGGAAATCAAGCTGGGGGCGATGACGAACGCATGCGCGGAATGTCCCGTGCCCCAGTCTCAGAGCGATCGCTCCGGCGGAAAGTGCGCGCAGGAACGCAACGGTAATAGGCCTGCGATCGTGGGCGGCGCATGCGTCGTGCCTGAAGATTGAGGTCCGCGAGTAACCCGACTTCCTTGTTCCTTCGTAAGCACCGTTCGATGCCGGACCGCCTATGAGAGCGAACTGATCCGCCGCGCTGCGTGAAATCTGCCCGTGCCGTTCGTGCGGCATGCGCCTTGCGCGTTGCTAGGCGTCCGCAGCGCAAAGGGACAGTGGGGTTGCACGCGGCTCGCTCGCGCGAGCCGTCTTTTTTCCATCGCGCAGGCTTGGCAGGTGCTTTGCGTTGGCGTGTCAGACGGCATGCCCCACACGTGATAGTTGAGCCGGCAAACACACTACTTGACCAGGGAAGAAAAAATGAAAAACAGCGTGAAAAATTTGACAATGATCGGCGCGCTTAGCGCGGGACTCACCTTCGCGTCGGCAGCGGCGACTGCGCAGACGCAGGCCGCCTTGACGACTGCGGCCAACCCCTTGGCACAGGTCGATAAGGACTTCGTACAGGCTGCGTCCATGTCGTCATCGACCGAAATCGATGCGTCGAAACTCGCGACCAGCAACTCCAGTGACAAGGATGTGAAGTCCTTCGCGCATCACATGATGCTCGATCATACGAAGCTGACCGTTCAACTGAAAATGGCAGCACCTCATGGCGTCGCGGTGCCGAAAGACAATTCCGATACCGCGGTGCTCGAGTCTCTCAAGACGCTTAAGGGTGCAGACTTTGACAAAGCCTACATAGCGAAGGTTGGCCTCGAGGGGCATCAGCAGGCTATCGCGGCTTTCGAAAAAGAGGCTTCAGAGGGCCAGAATGTCGATCTGAAAAAGGCAGCGCAGAAAGCCTTGCCAACGATCAAGGAGCACTACCAGATGGCCCAGCAACTGGCGTCGAAGAAAGGCGTCGCCCAGTAACGGCCGCATGGAAAACCGGAGAAGCACATGGAACCCACATCGCATGGAATTATTTTCTGGCTTGTAATCGGTGGCGTCGCCGGCGCGCTTGCTGGTCGTATCGTCGATGGGGCGGATTTGGCATCGTCGTTGACATCATCGTCGGGTCGTCGGCGCGTTTCTCGGCGATTGGGTGGGCGGCGCTCCTGGGCTCCATCTCGGTAGCGGGATAGTCGGCTCGCTGATAACTGCCCTGATCGGGGCGGTGATCCTCCTGTTGATCGCTCGTCTTTTCGGTCGGGGGCGGTCCGGGGCGCCGTCTAACCAGGCAGCGGGACCGCCCGCGCCGTTGCGCTCGCAGGAGTGCTGCCTGACGGCGCCCGGCGGTTCTCAGGTTTTCGCGGCGACTTAGCCGTCGTCCGCCGCGCTGCCCTGCTCCTTGTCCGCCCCCTTCCCATCCGCCGCACCATCAGCGCCTCCCCGCATACGCTATTCATCCGCGAGTTCGGCTTCGACAAGAGTTCTCGCTTTCCGCCAGTACTCGTCCGCACATCCTTCCATGCTGCCGTCCTCCTGCCAGAGCTCATATGCTTTGGCCCGGATGCGCTCCTCAAACGTCGCTGTGTTCATGCAGGACTCCCTGGTCGTAGGTCGTTGGTGTCAATTATAGATTTTCGTTCCGTCAATCGCAGTTGGATTCATGGGATGTCTACGCTGCGAAACATTGTTACGGCTGCGGGACCTCGATCCGGTGAACTGCCCCAACAAATGCAGGCTCCGCCGGACTTTAGAGACGTACCCGGGCGCAGGCGACAGGAGACATGCGGGGAACGTGGCGGCTTCCGTCGCGCGTCACGCCTTGACCGGGCACACCCGTTGCGAAATCGAGGCTTCCTACACCCTCAGGGAGTCCATCATGGCCCAACGCAAGACAGTCGACGATCTTTTTGTCCATATGCTGTCGGATATCTATAGCGCGGAAAAGCAGCTCACCAGGGCACTGGCGAAGCTGTCGCGCGCAGCGTCCGATCCCAAGCTGAGCGACGCGTTCAAAACGCACCTGGAGGAGACGCAGGGGCAGGTCGAGCGCATCGATCAGGTAGTGGACGTCTGCGGCATCCGCCTGAAGCGAATGAAGTGCGTTGCCATGGAAGGACTTATCGAGGAGGGAGCGGAGCTGATCGACGAAATCGAAAAGGGCCCGGTTCTGGACGCGGGGCTCGTAGCCGCAGCCCAGAAGGTCGAACACTACGAGATCGCGGCCTATGGCAGTCTGTGTGCGATCGGCAAGCAGCTTGGATTCACTGAAGGGGTGAAGCTGCTCCAGGCGACCCTTGAGGAGGAAAAGGCAACTGACCTCAAGCTTTCCGAGTTTGCAGAAAAGGCGGGCAATGCGAAGGCGTCGGCAGCCTGATAAGGATGCCGCACTCAGGGCTCACGGCGGGGGCGCAGCATCAAGGTTACTTGCTCGCCCCCGCTTGCCGGGCTCCTAGCCAACGGCGACCTCAATCCGCCGCGGCCGCGCCTCTTCGCGGCGTGGGATCAGCAGCTTCAGTACACCGTCCTTGAGATTTGCTTCGATCTTTGAAGTATCAAACTCCGGTCCAAGCGTAAACGAGCGTGCGAAGTCCGGCACACGCACTTCAGCGTGCTGCAGCCGCAGCCCTTCCCGGGTCGGCACGCTGGCGGATGCGTCGATCCGCAGATTGCCGTCCTGCACCCTGATCTCGAGGCTCTCCCGTGCCACGCCCGGCAGATCGGCCCATAGGGTTACGCCGTGTGCGTCCTCGATGACGTCGACGGCCGGATTCAGCGTCAGGCGTTTTTCCGCACGGTCCGGCACTGCAGCGCTTGCCACTTTGGACTCCCGGCGCGTAAGTTGGTTTGTATCGCTCATGATTGGCTCCTCTCCGTGGACTGTGTTACTGGACGGTAATCGCACGAGGTTTCGACGACTCGCGCTTTCCGATGCTGATGCTCAGGCAGCCGTTGAGATAACGGGCCTCCACCCGGTCAGGATCAGCATGCTGGGGAAGCTCGGTCACCCGGCGGAATTGCCCGCTGAAACGTTCCCGCGCGTAATGACGCGTGGCTTCGTCGACCTCGCGCGTCGCCGCGGCCCGTTCGCCGGCGATCGTAAGCAGGCCCTTGTCGATGGAGACTTCCAGTTGCTTTGGGTCGATGCCCGGCGCGAAGGCGACGATCTCGATGGTGTCATCGGTCGTCCCGACGTTGATCTGCGGGAAGGCCGACAGGCGGTCGGTCCGGATACTGGAAGGGTGGCCGCTGAACAGCGTCGCCATCTGCTGATGCAGACGATCGAACTGGCTGAACAGGTCGGACGTGAAGTAGAGATCACTCATGGTCGTTTCCTCTGGGAAAAATGCGGCGAGGAGACGGACGGGCCTACGCGCTCCAGTCCGTCTACCCCACTGCGGGCAAACAAATCGAAACACGCAACGCACGATGCTGAATTCGCGCGGCTGCCTGAGCGAAATGAAAGATAGACGTTGGCGCGTAGATTTCAAGGGTGCAGAAATTTTTTTTTAACCTCTTGAAAATCCGCTCACGCACCTTACTCTCCGCGCAGATCTGTTCCCGCCGGAGGACACTCATGGAATTCGATTCAGACTGGCTCACGCTCGGCAGGCATCGCGTACGTCTGCGCTCGCCGCGAGGTTTTCCGACCGAGGGCATGCGCACGGCGGTCGACGTGATGCACCTTGCCATCGAAAACAATATGAGCGCCCGGGCCCGCCTGGTGGATGCGGCGGTGCGCGAAGAGAAAACATACGAGCTCTCGATTGGCACGACGTTCGCGGACGACCGACTGTGCGTCCCCCAAACTCGAATCCGCGATCGCAGTCGTGCTTGGATTGCTGCCGGAACAGGTCCGCATCTTTGTGACGGTGGTCACGCAGGAGGAAGTCGATCTGCATTTCGGCGTCTATGAAAGAATGCTGGCGGAAAAGATCGGTGGGCTACCCCCCATCGGGCACGGGCTGCCTGTCCACGCTCGGGAAACACGGGAGACGTAGCCCCGGCTGCTAGAACCAAGGACGAATCGGCGGAAACACTTCAGTGCTGCGCCAGGCTTGCACAACCAGAAAGGTCACTTCCGCTTCCTGGTTGAAAAGTTTTCTGACGACAGTCCCGGGACGGTGCATCGTGAGGACGCCAGGATAGGGCAGCGGCGGTGCTTATCTGATCATCCGGACCGAAATCGCGGGACCTGGGGCCGGTCTCGCCCGATGTGCCGTCCCCGTGCGCAGGTACATAGCTTGCTGCCACGTCGCAGAGGACTCCCCGAGACGTCTACACCGCTGAGAACATGCATACAGGCCGAGCATACCGGGCACAGCCGGGACGAACACCGAACAAGGCGTTGGTTCGTCGGCTTTGGCAAACCTTTGCCCCGCTGGTGCCCGGCGGCGTTGCCGCGCGCGTATGCGCCGAGCCCAGCCAGAACGTGCTCCATCCGGCCGGCGTGCAGGCCGCCCATATCTTTACACTTTGGACGATCACGCTTGCCGTCTGCTCGCTGGTCTTCGCGGCAGTTCTGATTGTCTTGCTGCTCGCCGTCATGCGGGCTCCGCGCACAAACCATGACGACCGCCCGGACCTGACCTCGCTCGATCGGCCCGAAAACCGGCTGCGTCGCGTCGTGGGCGGTGCGTCGGTGGCGTCCGTGGTCGTGCTATTTGGCCTTCTCCTCACTGACGTTATGACCGACCGCGCCCTGTCGCGCCTGCCGGTCGCCAACGCGGTTCATCTCGAGATGACAGGCCACCAATGGTGGTGGGAAACCCGCTATGCCGACGACACCGCCGGCGGCGGCTTCGCCGTGTCGAACGAGGTCCATGTGCCGGTAGGACGGCCCGTCGTCGTTTCACTCAGGGCGGACGATGTGATCCACACCTTCTGGGTGCCGAATCTGCATGGAAAGAAGGACATGATCCCGGGCCGCGAGTCGACGATCGAATTCCGCGCCGACCGTCCCGGCACGTATCGTGGACAATGCGCGGAATTCTGCGGGCTCGAACATGCGCTGATGGCCTTCTCAGTCGTCGCCGAGTCGCCAGCGCAATATCAGGCGTGGGTCGCGCACCAGCAGATGCCGGCGCCGCAGCCCACAAATGACCTTCAGGCGCAAGGCGAGCGCATCTTCACCACCGGTGGCTGCGCCGGATGCCATACAGTGCGAGGCACGTCCGCCCACGGCGCGCTCGGCCCAGATCTCACGCACGTCATGAGCCGGCCGATGCTCGCGGCCGGCACGTTCGCGAACAACACTGCCAACCTGGAGGCCTGGATCAAAGCACCGGGAAGCATGAAGCCGGGCACGACGATGCCCGCGAGCCCATTATCGCGACAGGAACTCGAAGCGCTCGCCGCGTGGATCGGAACCCTTCAATGAGCGACCGTCAATCTGCTTCGGACGATACATCACCACATCTGGTGGACGGTCCCGCGGCCGGACCTCGGAGTGTGGAAGCGCTCGCGCGCACGTGGAGCGATCCGCCCGGATGGATCGGCCGGCTTTCCGCGGTGAATCACAAGACAGTGGCGTGGCGCTTCATCATTACGACCTTCGTCTTTTTTCTGCTGGGTGGGTTACTCGCGCTAGCGATGCGGCTGCAACTTGCACGCCCCGGCAATCGGCTCATCGGACCAGAACTCTACAACCAGCTCTTCACGATTCACGGCACGACGATGATGTTCCTGTTCGCCGTGCCGATCATGCAAGCCGTCGCCACATGGCTCGTGCCGCTGATGATCGGCTCGCGCAGCGTCGCATTCCCGCGAATGAACGCGTACGCGTACTGGGTTTTTCTGTTCGGCGGGCTCACGCTATATGTGGCGTTCGTGCTCGGCGCGGGTCCTGACGCTGGCTGGTTCAGCTATGTGCCGCTAGCCGGTCCCGACTATTCAACGGGCAAAGGCGTCGACATCTGGGCGCAGATGATTACCTTCACCGAACTGTCTTCTCTGCTGGAAGCGGTCGTACTCATTACGACGATCTTCAAACTGCGCGCGCCGCGCATGTCGCTCAATCGCATGCCGTTATTCGTATGGGCCACGCTCGTCACGCAGTTCATGGTGTTGTTCGCCATGCCCGCGGTGATGGTCGGCAGCACGGCGCTGATTCTCGACAGACTGGTCGGCACGCACTTTTATAACGCGGCCCGCGGTGGCGACGTGCTGTTATGGCAGCACCTTTTCTGGTTCTTCGGACACCCCGAGGTGTACCTGATCTTTATCCCGCCATTGGGATTCCTTTCGTCGATCATTCCGACTTTCGCGCGTCGTCCGATTTTCGGTTATCCGGCGATGGTTCTTGCGCTGATCACGACAGCATTTTTCGCGTTCGGCCTGTGGGTGCATCACATGTTCGCGACGAGCATTCCCGAGCTCGGCAAAAGCTTCTTTACCGCGGCGAGTCTGATGATCGCCATTCCGTCAGGCGTGCAGATTTTTTGCTGGCTCGCGACACTCTGGACCGGCCGCCTCAATCTGAAGACGCCTCTGTGGTTCGCACTGGGGTTCTTTTTTATTCTGGTGCTCGGCGGCATGACAGGCGTCATGCTGAGTTCAGTCTCGCTCGATCTTCAGGTTCACGACACCTACTTTGTTGTCGCGCATTTGCATTACGTGCTCCTGGGCGGCGCCGTCTTTCCCCTGTTCGGCGCGTTCTACTACTGGTTTCCCAAGGCGACCGGCCGTCTGATGAGTGAAACACTCGGGCGTTTGCAGTTCTGGCTTTTCTTTATCGGTTTCAATGTGACGTTCTTTCCCATGCATCTGCTCGGTCTGCACGGCATGCCGCGACGGGTATGGACCTATCCTCACGGCATGGGCTGGGACAACATGAATCTCACCGCCACGATCGGCGCCTACACGATCGGTGCGAGCGTACTGATTTTCCTGGTCAATGCAACCCGAAGCTATAGGCATGGCGAACTCGCGGGCGCAGATCCCTGGGGCGCCGGCACGCTGGAGTGGAGCACGTCCAGTCCGCCACCGCCGCATAATTTCGATGCGCTACCCGTCGTGCACGGACGCGATCCGCTATGGGAATCCGGTGCACAGCCGGGCTGCGTCAGCGGACTCGCAGCGGACTCGCGGGAAGTGCTCTCAACCACCGCGCTGGACGCGCTGCCCGATCTGCGGCTGCTCTTTCCGTCTCCGTCGATCTGGCCGTTCATCAGCGCGGTGGCGACCACCGTGTTGTTCGTCGGCTCGATCTTCTCGCCGTGGGCGGTCGTATGGGGATCGGTGCCGGTCGCCATCGCGATGATCGGCTGGTTCTGGCCGAATCGCGGTGGGAACCGGCGCGCCGTTCAACTGGAGAAACGGCCATGACGGAAGTCCGCAAAGTCACGCCGGACGATCCCGGCAGTCACAAAGGCGTGACCTCCGCGTTGACGCTGGACGTGCGTCACTTGCCGAGCTTCGGCTTTGGTCATCGTAGCCTGATGTGGTGGAGCACTGTATGTCTGATGTTGATCGAAGGCACGGTATTCGCCATTGCCGCAATGATGTATTTCTATCTGCGCAGCCTGACCACGAACTGGCCGCTGAATGCTGCGCCGCCCGCGCTCCTGTGGGGCAGCGCAAACACTGCGGTGCTGCTCTTAAGCATGTGGCCGAATCAGCTCGCCAAACGCGCTGCCGACCGCGAAGATCGCGCCCGCTCACGGTTATGGCTCTCGGTCTGCCTGTTATTCGCCTTCATATTTCTCGTACTGCGCGGCTTCGAATTCGCCGCGCTGAACGTGAACTGGTACACCAACGCCTACGGGTCCGTGGTTTGGCTCCTGCTCGGCCTGCACACGACCCACCTCATCACCGACACCGTGGATACCGCCGTCCTTGCGGTCCTGTTGTTCACGGGCCCTTTTGAAGGAAAACGGTTTGTCGACGTGAGCGAGAATGCGCTGTACTGGTACTTCGTCGTACTGAGCTGGTTGCCGATCTACGCGGTGATCTATCTCGCTCCACGCCTGTAATGGAGGTCGCCATGCGAACCTGGCTCGCGCTGCTTGGTGCGCCCTCGGCCGTTCTGAGCGCGCTGAGTGCCGACTATGCACTGGTCGCGCCAGCCTGCGCATGGCGCACGCTGCTGCCGCTGGGCAGCGTGACCGGCACCGCCCTGCTGTTTTCGATGCTCGCGACGCTGCTCGCCTGGCAGCGCTGGCGCGAAGCCGCCGTGGTCGCGCCGGCGAGCGCGCCCGCCTTGCCGGCACGGCCCGCGATGCTGGCGTGCGCGGCAACCTGGGTCGGCATGATCTCGACTCTCGCACTCGTCGCAATGTGGATACCACAATGGCTGCTCTCCCCCTGCGTGCAATGAGCCTCGCGGCGACCTGTCTGCTCGCGCTCTGCGCGGCCTTCGAACCCGTCTGCGTGCAGGCACATGTGCTGAGCGCAGCAGGACGAGGCGCCCCCAACGTGCTGCGCTGGACGTTCGAGCCTTGGATTGTGGCACTGCTGCTCGTGAGTCTCGGCCTGTATGTCGCCGGCTATCGGCGCCTGTGCGCACGCAGCAAACGCGGGCTCGGGATTCGCACTCGTCAACTGGCCGCCTTCGTAATAGGATGGCTCACCCTGGTTGCCGCGCTCGATTCGCCGCTCGATGCATTGAGCGCTGCCCTCTTCTCCGCGCATATGGTGCAGCACGAATTGATGATGATCGTTGCCGCTCCGCTTCTTGTGCTAGGACGTCCGCTCGCTGTGTGGCTTTGGGCATTTCCCGGCCGCGCACGGCATGTAATCGTCGCCGCGGTTCGCTCTCCACCCTTGCATAGGCTCTGGCGGGCACTGTGCGCGCCGCTCGTCGCGTGGCTGCTGCATGCGGCCGCGCTCTGGGCATGGCACATGCCGCGTCTCTTCGAGGCGGCCTTGGCCTCGCCCTCAATTCACACGCTTCAGCACGGTAGCTTTCTACTGAGTGCGCTACTGTTCTGGTGGGCGGTTTTCGGCGATGGTGCACGGCGCGAACAGAGTGGCTACGCGATGTTGCTGCTCTTCACGACCATGGCGCACACCGGCGCGCTCGGCGCGCTGTTGACGCTGGCGCCAGGGCTCTGGTATCCGGCATATATCGAACCTACGTCGGCGCTCGGTTTCGATCCGCTTCAGGATCAGCAACTGGGCGGCCTCGTTATGTGGGTGCCAGGCGGTCTCGCTTATCTGATCGCGGCGATCGCGACCGGCGCTCGCTGGCTGATGCATCGCGCGCCCGTGACGTTCAATGAAAACGCTCTGGCTCCGCGCGAGGACGGTACGTCATGATAGGCGCGAAGTTGACCGTGCTGGCTAGTGCGGCGGCCCTTTGCACCGGATTTTCGCCGGCGATATATAGCCAAACGCTAAACACGGCGGACGCTCAACTCGTCGCGCGCGGCGAATACCTCGCGAAAGCCGCCGATTGCGCAGGATGCCACACAGCTGTCGGCGGGCCCGCGTATGCCGGGGGACTCGGGCTCACGTCGCCGTTCGGCACCATCATGAGCAGCAACATTACGCCGGATCGACGCTACGGCATTGGCGCATACAGCTTCGACGATTTCGATCGCTCGATTCGTCTTGGTGTCTCGCCCGGAAATAAGCGGCTCTATCCGGCCATGCCGTACACATCGTTTTCGAAAATGTCGACCGCCGACATGCGCGCGCTTTACGCGTACTTCATGCACGGCGTAAAGCCGGTGGCACAGGCCGCGCCGCCTACCAAAGTACCATTTCCGTTCAATCAACGCTGGGTGCTCTATTTCTGGCAAAGCGCATTCGCTCCGACCAGGCCGTATGAGCCGAAAGCTGGACACGACGCTCAATGGAATCGAGGTGCCTTTCTCGTCCAGGGGCCAGGCCATTGCGGCGCATGCCATACGCCTCGCGGCGCAGGCTTTCAGGAACGTGGCTATGACGAATCTTCTTCCACGTATCTGACGGGCCGTATCAACGACAACTGGTTCGCGCCCAACCTTACCGGCGATCCGGGCGCAGGACTTGGACGGATCGGCGAACAGGACGTCGCCGCGTTTCTGAAGACGGGGCACGGCGCAGGCGTGAGCGCGTTCGGGACGATGGTCGAGCAGGTCGAAGACAGCACACAGTATCTGACCGACAGCGACGCGCTCGCCATAGCGCACTATCTGAAGTCATTGCCGGCACAGAAACCGTCTGGACGCTACGATCCTGGCGCGCTGCCGGATCTGGCAACTCGCAATGGCAATCACATCGACTCGCCGCAATCGGTCGGTGCGCGCGTGTACGTGTCGTTTTGCGCGCAGTGTCACGGCGCCGGGGGCGCAGGCGTGCCCAACGTGTTTCCGCGGCTTGCGGGTAATCCGGCCGTGATCACCGAGGACACGACATCGCTGATTCGCCTGCTCGTGGAAGGCGGCAGCAGCCCCGCAACCGTCGACGGGCCGCCGCGCCAGGCCATGCCGGGCTTCGCGCAAACGCTGACGAACGCACAGATGGCCTCGGTGCTTTCGTGGATCCGCGCTTCATGGGGCAACGATGCACAGCCAGTCACCGCAAATGACATCCGGTCGCTGCGAGAAACATTGCACAAATGACATGGCGAAGACGGCGGGTAACCATATCGTTGAATGGCTCGATTACGCGTCCGCGCTGGTGGCAATCACCGCAAAGCCTGGCAGCCGCAGAACAAGATCGAGAAATTCGGTTTGGAGCCGCCGATCAGGCAACCCGGCCAACCGGCCGAACTCGTGCCGGTTCATGTGCTGCTGGGCCATGAAGCGAGCTTCGTCACCGGCAAAGTGTATGGGTGACGGGCGGCAATCGTTTAGCGTAAGCGCGACCCGGCAATTTCAAACGATGATTTCAAAGTACCCGGTATGGGGAGCAGCCGCCGCTTCCCCTCAAACGAGGCGGGCGGCAGGCAGAAGATGAAAGACAGGGCAACCGTTCTATGCGTTCGGGACGACCGTATTTTGCTGGTTGCCAGGCAACGGTCGAGATGGGCCTTGCCCGGTGGACGGATTCGTCGGGGCGAGTCGCCACAGGACGCTGCGTCGAGAGAACTGGGCGAAGAAACGACTCTTGTCGCCGACGCTCTGGTTTATCTCTTCCAGTTCAACGGCTTCAACACGCAGCATTACGTCTTTTTCGCGGACGTCGACCCTCTGTTATCCGCGCAAGCCAGCAACGAAATTGTCAGGTGCGGGTGGTTCACTCCGGCCAAGGTAGAGACGCTCTCGGCGAGCGTGCCAACGCGTGGGATCGTGGCGCTTTTCTGCCGACATATCGGCGACTTGAAAAGCTGATGAGGCCGTGCAGAGGTCGAGCGCCAAACGCGCGAGAACCACGTCGCCGCATGAGGTCTATACGACAGTGCCCTGCGGTAAGCCGTGGACAGAATTGCTTCGAGTGCGCAGCGAGGCCTTTTTGCAAGCCGATCGTCGGGCAACGACTGCCGACGAAGCTCCCGACATTCGTGGTACGGCCGTTGCTCAGTTGAACAGACCGAACCCGGTATCCGGCCAGACCCTCGGTGCGCAAATTGGCCACTATCCCTCAGGAGAGTCACATGAGAGCACTTCGCTGGCACGGCAAGCATGACATTCGCTGCGACACGGTTCCCGATCCGATCATCGAAGAAGGTCGCGACGCAATCATCAAGGTATCGACCTGCGCGATTTGCGGATCGGACCTGCACCTGTTCGACGGTTTCATGCCGACCATGGAAAGCGGCGACATCATGGGACACGAATTCATGGGCGAGGTTGTGGAAGTCGGCAAAGACAATGCGAAACTCAAGGTGGGCGACCGTGTCGTGGTGCCGTTTACTATCTTCTGCGGCGAATGCGAGCAGTGCAAGCGGGGCAATTTCTCGGTGTGCGAGCGCAGTAATCGCAACAAGGAGAAGGCTGACAAAGTATTTGGTCACGCGACCGCCGGGCTCTTCGGCTACTCCCATTTGACCGGCGGTTATCCCGGCGGCCAGGCGGAATACGTCCGTGTCCCGATGGCCGACACCACCCACGTCAAGATTCCGGACGGCCTGACCGACGAGCAGGTCCTCTTTCTCGGCGACATCTTTCCGACCGGCTGGCAGGCGGCCGTGAACTGCGACATTCAACCCGACGACACCGTCGCGATCTGGGGCGCGGGTCCGGTCGGTCAGATGGCAATTCGCAGCGCCGTCCTATTGGGCGCGCGGCAGGTTGTGGTGATCGACCGCGTGCCGGAACGACTCGCGATGGCGCGTGCGGGCGGCGCGATCACCATCAATTTCGACGAGGAAAGCGTGCTGGACCGCCTCAAGGACCTGACTAACGGAAAGGGGCCGGAAAAATGCATCGATGCCGTGGGCATGGAGTCGCATGCAACTCGCTCCTTCGATGCCGTGTACGATCGCGTCAAGCAGGCGGTGATGCTTGAGACCGACCGTCCCCATGTGCTTCGCGAAATGATTTATGTTTGCCGCCCTGCGGGAACGCTGTCGGTGCTGGGTGTCTATGGCGGTCTGATCGACAAGATCCCGTTCGGCGCGTCGATGAATAAAGGCCTCACCTGGAAAATGGGTC
Organism: Paraburkholderia sp. RL17-337-BIB-A; assembly: GCF_046025895.1. Lineage (NCBI taxonomy): Bacteria > Pseudomonadati > Pseudomonadota > Betaproteobacteria > Burkholderiales > Burkholderiaceae > Paraburkholderia > Paraburkholderia sp. RL17-337-BIB-A. Next base: position 1,290,370 of record NZ_JARESY010000003.1, read on the forward strand.
AAACCCATGTCAATCGGTGGACCGACGATTTGCTCGAGCGGATTCAGGAAGGCCAGATCGACCCCTCCTTTGTCATCACCCATTCCGTAGCGCTGGAAGATGGACCGGGCATGTACAAGACATTCCGCGACAAGGAAGACGGCTGCATCAAGGTCGTGCTGAAACCTTGATGACCCTCTCACGCGGCCGCGCTGAGCTCAGCGCCTCAGGGCGGCGTTGCAGACGACGCATTCATGGCAAAGCTGGGAACAGCAATGCAGAAAACCAGCCATCCTCTGGTTAAGACGGATGGGCTCCATCAAAGCGCGAGTGACCTGCGCGAGCGATCGGGCAAGAACGGTCGCGTCCGAGAGACGCGCGTGTACAAGCGAGCGGGCGGCCGGCTGCTGGCGGGAGCGGCAGTGTTTCTCCTGGCGTCACTCTCCCACAGGTCGGAGCGGGCAAAAGCGACTCGCTGAGCGAGGGTAAGTCTCGAGGCGGAAAAATGGGACATACAGTGGGACACACCCTATCACGTTCATCGGCGGCCGCTTTTCAGAACTATCAGTTCTCGTCCTTGGGCCGCGTGCGCTTTCGCCGGATCCGGACCGTCTCTTGCTACGTGGAAAGGGACGTTTCGCTCCTTCCTTGGGTGCGGCCATGAATGTCCCCATGCAGGTCGTGTCGTTCCTGTCATCGCGCGGGCTGAAACTCGCCACGGCCGAGTCGTGTACTGCGGGCCAGATCGCGTCTTATCTTGCCAGCGTACCTGGAAGTGGTGCGTGCCTCGATGTCGGTTTTGTGAGCTATTCCCCTTCGGGCAAGGTCGGCTTTCTCGGTGTCAAGCAGTCAACAATGGAACGGTGCGGTCTCACCAGTGAATCAGTCGCGCGTGAAATGGCCGAAGGTGCGCTCCAGCAGGAGGGTTGTTGCGCGGACATTGTCGTGTCCAACACGGGACTGGCGGACGATGGAACGGAAGGCGGTCCGCCTCCAGGCACGCAATGCTATGCGTGGGCATTCTGCACGCGGGAAGGCAACATAGTCACGTTTTCCGAGACACGAAGGTTCGCGGGCAACAGGAACGACGTTCGCTCGGCTGCCGCACTCTAAGCTCTGTCGCGCATCGAGCATTACTTCACGAAGTCGCCAACGTAGGGCGGCAAATTTACACGAGGCCCAGGACATGAGCCTGTCATCCTCGGGATTCGCACGCGGAAAAAGACGTGGCACAAGCGCTAAAGCCCAGTTTCGGCGCACACATCGGCAAACCGGGTGTCGCTGGCGTCGTTACTTGCGGCGATCGGACAGTGCCGTCTTGCAGCGACGCATAACGTTGTGACGTGAGCAGTCCATACGTTCGCCTATCCACGCGTTCCGGCGGCCCTGCGCCGGAACGAGTAGTGGGGTCATGCGGACGGTTTCAGCTCGACCTTGATCCAGCCAGGCTGACGTTCGTCGAAAGCCTTGAAAGCGTCAATCGCGTTGGTCATCGATTCACACTGGGTGAGGATTTTCGACGGATCAATTTTGCCGGTTCGCACCATTTCCACCAGTTGCGGCACGTACCTGCGATGGTTGCAATTGCCCATGCGGATCGTCAGGTTCTTGTTCATCGCCATGCCAATCGGGAAGAACGAATCGGTGGGCGGATAGACGCCGATGATCGAGAGCGTGCCCGCCTTCGCGAGCGCCTGAACCGCCCATTGCAGCGCCTGCGACGGAGCATCACCCGGATGCCAGTTGTCCCCATGCGGACGGGCGTGGGGCGCGATCTTTTTCCCCTCTTCCTCGAAGGCCTGTTTTTGTTCTTCGGCGTGCGCGGCCGCCGGACCTGCGTGCGCATAAACCGCGTCGACGCCCACTGCATCGATCGCTGAATCTACACCGATACCGCCGGTTAGCGATTTGATCGTCTCGACGGGATCCTCCTTGTCGAAGTCGATAACTTCGGCGCCCTGCTCACGTGCCATCGCCAGGCGTGAGTCGAGACAATCGACTGCGAAGATACGGCCTGCGCCCATCAGTTTCGCCGAAGCGATCGCAAACTGGCCGACCGGGCCGCAGCCAAACACCGCTACCGTCTGACCGGGCTTGATGTTGGCAAGGTCCGCGCCAAAATAGCCTGTCGGGAAAATGTCGGAAATCGGAATCGCCTGCTCGTCGGTCACTTCGTCGGGCAACTTGACCAGATTGACGCTTGCGAATGGCACACGCACTTTCTCGGCCTGCATCCCGTTCAATCCACCGGCCGCTTTGGGGCCGCCGTAGAACACGGTGCCCGCGCCAGGACCGTTCGGGTTCGCGTTATCGCATTGCGCATAGTAACCGGCGCGACAATAGGAACAGTAACCGCAAGCCACCGTGGACGGCACAACTACACGGTCGCCAACCTGAAAATTTCGCACGCCCTCACCTATTTTTTCCACGATGCCTACGCCCTCGTGACCGAGGATAGTGCCTTCGTCCACACCCTCGAAGGTGCCTCGAATGAAATGAAGGTCCGTGCCGCAGATCGCGCTCGTTGTCAGCCGGACAATCGCATCGGTCGGCTGCTCCAGCGTGGGCTCAGGTACATCTTCAAGGCGAATATCGCCAATGCCGCGAAAGACAATCGCTTTCATCATGGGCTCCTCGGACGGACTTAAAGATTGGGATGGACTCACCGCATGACGCGACGATCCAACGCTGCGGATCGATGCGCAAGCGACATTCCCAACATCCGAGTGCCACCGGCTGCTTGCTGAGCAGGAACCCCGTTTGCTCATAAAGCAACGGCTAGCCGGCCGCCACTCTTCCCCCAACCTCTACTCCGGAGCAGTCATGCCTTCAGATGATCCCAAATCGACCACACGCCGCAAGTTGATGCAGGGCGCGACAGTCGGACTCGCCACCGCCGTCGCGGGACGTGCCGTCGCGCAGACGGGCGCGCCGAATGGGACGGCAGAAGCTGCGCCGCCGCAAGATCCGCGCAACCTGTATCCGCGTCCGCCCTTCCCAGCCCAGCAGCAGCCGTGGCCGGGTCTTGCGGGCCGCATGAATCCCCGCCCCGACCATGGCGAGTCCAGTTACCGAGGCAGCGGCCGCCTCGCAGGTCGGCGAGCGCTCATCACCGGCGGCGACTCCGGCATTGGCCGTGCGGCGGCAATTGCTTACGCGCGCGAAGGCGCCGATATCGCTATCGTTTATCTTCCACAGGAAGAGCCCGACGCACGCGAGGTCATCCAGATCATTCGAGCGGCGGGACGCAAGGCAGTGGCTCTGCCCGGTGACATTCGAAGCGAGGCGTTTTGCCAATCGATTGTCGAGCAGGCCGTAGCCGGGCTTGCCGGGCTCGATATTCTCGTTAATAACGCCGGTCGGCAGCAGAGTCACGATTCCATCCTGGACATCAGCACCGAGCAGTTCGACTGGACGCTTCGTACGAACCGGTACGCTCTTTTCTGGATCACGAAGGCCGCGATACCGCACATGCCGCCCGGTGCGGCGATCGTCAATACCGCCTCAGTCAATGCCTATGACCCCTCGTCGAATCTGCTTGACTATGCGATGACCAAGGCGGCAATTGCGAATTTCACAAAAACGCTCGCAAAACAGCTGATCGAGCGAGGAATACGGGTCAACGCAGTCGCGCCCGGTCCTTTCTGGACTGCGCTTCAGGTCACGGGCGGGCAGACGACTGAAAACGTGGAGAAGTTCGGTCAACAGGTGCCCATGGGGCGACCGGGCCAACCCGCTGAAATTGCCCACGTTTTATGTGGACCTTGCGTCGATCCAGGCAAGCTATGTTACCGGGCAGATCTATGGCGCGATGGGCGGCACGGGACAGCCGTAGTGCGTCGGCACGACGCGGGCCTGAGGGTGGCGCAACCGCCCGACTCGGCTACCGCTCGCGCGCTTCCGGGTTTGTATCTGTGGTGGAGCATACAAATGGAACCACCCCGGCACACATGCTCGCGTCGACGCGTTCGCAAAGGTCACCGGGCCGCGCAGTTCGCTTCGGACTTTGTGTTGCCGGGGCTCGCATACGCATCGGTCGTGACCAGCCACATCGCCCGGGGACGTATCGTGCGCTTCGAGTTGGCTTGCGCCCGTGCGGCCGATAGCGTAATCGGCTTCTTCGCGCATGCCGACCTTGGAAATGCGAACTTGCACGTGCCCCATTTGATGGCAGGCGGCTAGTCGAACAGTTCGGCGCTGCCGCTTGGCTTCGATCAAGTCCGCCAGGCTGGCCAGATCGTCGCGCTGCGACGCGGATTAACGCATTGAGATTGAATACGACCGTCAGCTTCCTATGAGCGGTCTTTCAAGTTTGGCAAAGGCGGCGAAAGAATTTGTTGCTTTGCGGTGGCGTCGCGGCATGCGGCGGCCCGCCGTGGAAGACGGCACAGCCTTTGCTTCGGGGTAGGAAGTTTAGCCCATTTCACGATTAGGAGACATCTATCATGAAACTATACTATTCACCGGGTGCGTGCAGCCTCGCCGACCATATCGCGATGCATGAGGCCGATCTCAGCTTCGACCGCGTTCGCGTCGACTTGAAGACCAAGGAAACCGAGACTGGAGATCAGTTCGACCAAATCAATCCCAAGGGCTACGTCCCAACCGTTGAGATGGATGACGGCCAGCGACTGACTGAAAACGTCGCAATCCTTTCGTGGGTCGCGCAGCGCAAGCCCGCCCTTGCGCCCCATGGCGAAGCCGGCAGCTTGCGCCTGCTTGAAATGCTGGCGTTCATTTCGACTGAGATCCACAAACAGTTCGGGCGTATTTTCAAGCCTAGTTCGGATGAGGAAGCAACGGCTGCACGCGAGAAGGTCGGGCAACGCTTTCGGTTGATCGCCGGTATGTTTAAAGGCGATTACCTGTTCGGAAGCGAAATGAGCGTGGCAGATGCCTATCTGTTCACCATGCTGCTCTGGGCGAAAAACAGGGCCGGAGCGCCAAAACCCGTTTACAAGCAATGAGTTACAGCAACGAGTTGTAAGCTTGGCGGAAAAAGCGTTTACTTCTGGTTTTTCAGAGTAGCGCAAATGAGCCCGGGAAAACATCTGATCAGTCTGCTGTCGGCAATAGAAGATCCCCGCGTCGTTGGACGAACGTGGCACAAGTTGATCGACGTTCTGTCGATTGCGCTGTTCTCTGTGCTGGCCGGCGCACAAGGGTGGGACGAGATGGAAGAATGGGGGCTTGCCAACGAAGCGAGGCTTCGGCAATACCTCGAATTGCCCCATGGCATCCCGGGGCACGACACCATCCGACGGATCTTCGAGGTGCTCGATCCGAAGCAACTGGATGCGTGCCTGCTGAATTGGGTAGGCGAGGTGTGTCCGGATCTTCATTCGGTCATCGCAATCGACGGCAAGAGTGTGCGTGGTTCGGGCACGCACGCCAGGGGTGTGCGTGCCTTGCATAGCGTGACGGCCTACGCGAGTCTAAGTGGGCTGGTGCTGGCGCAGCAGCGCTGCGAGGAGAAGTCAAACGAGATCACTGCCATTGAAGCTCTGCTGCCCGTCCTGTCGCTCAAGGGCAGCCTGGTAACCATAGACGCCATCGGCACTCAGGTGGCCATCGCCCAGAAGATCACTGAGCGTGGTGGCGACTATCTGCTGGTTGCGAAGGATAACCAGCCCGGTCTGGCTCAGGCCGTTGAAGACTATATGCGAATCGGCAAAGCCCACGATTGGGCGCACATGAATCCATCGATCTTTGAGACGCTGGATAAAGGGCATGGTCGCCTTGAAACCCGTCACTGTGTCGCAGTGGCAGCGCCGGACTATCTCAGCGAACTGGACCGCTGGCCCAGGCTTAAGAGCCTGGTGCGCATTGAGCGGACACGCGAGATCGCGGGCCAGGTCAGCTCGCAGACGCAGTACCTGATCAGCTCCGCAGCACCCGACGCCAAATACCTACTTGAGGCGAGCCGCATGCACTGGGCCATCGAGAATGGTTTGCATCATTGCCTTGACGTGACCTTCCGCGAGGACGCCAGCACCGTGCGCTTGCGCAATGCGACGGCCAATTTCGCCACCTTGCGCCGCATCACTTTGAATTTGCTGCGCATGCGGCCCGAATCCGGTAAGAAAAAGCGCAGCGTGGCCGCACGTCGCAAGGTCGCCGGCTGGAATCCCGACTACTTATTCGAGTTACTCCAGCTCACGCGACTTCCCAGAATTTGATGCTCCGGCCCTGGGGCGAAAAAAGCGGGTATCGAAGTGCCCCAAAAATTGACGGCTTATGTTGAACGGATGCGCGCGCGTCCGGCCGTACAACTTGCCCTGAAGCACGAGGGGCTGGATTGATGAGACGGAGGGCCGGAAAAGTCCTCCGGTTTTCCATCGGGAGCGAGGCAGCTACAAGGCGTGCAGTTGCGCACGCTTTGTCGTTGTCGTTTCTGGCTGTCTGGAAGTCGGGTCTCGTGCATTCTGTCCAGTATCTCTGGATGGCTGTTATATGGCGCAGACCAGTCATCACCGGGCGCCGAGGCCACAGGAGCTGTGTGGTCAGACGTCACCTTGAGGCACAGTACCGGGTAGCGGCGAGCCCTCCTGCCAACCAGCCAGCACAGGCGCATTCTTCAGCCTGCATAGATCGAGGAAACGCAAACATGTTGGATCCGAAGTCAGGTCTCATGACGCGATAACACGGGCACGTATCGGCCAGTTTCGGCGCCAGTTCGAGATTGATGCCCGAGAATACTCCTTCCAAGGGCATAAACATGTTGCGCAAGGCTACCCGCCGTTTGAAACGTGCCAGCGTGCATCCTTTAACCGATGGATTCAGTCGTCTCCAGGCAACCCGCTTCCTGCGTTCAGAAGACTTGCACAGTGCTTGACTCGCCGCGCCAGAAGGTCCAGCCGACACACCCCGGGCTCAAATGTATCCGCAACGTTGTCGAATCCACAGTTGGCAAAGGTTCGACAGGCTAAACGCGCCCGGCTCCACAAAGTTTGCGTTCGTCGGTACGTGCAACACTTTGCCGGATCACGTTAAACCATTGCGTGCGTAAAGCCCTTGCCAGCGCCAAGGGGTCTTCATTACCAGTACCCGAGCCGCCCGCGCTTCGGCCAACGGTAGCGGGTTCTGAGCTCTCGTCGGGTAAGAGCGACATCCACAGGCGTATCTCGATCTGATGACTCGAGGTCCGACCCGTGGATGAACGCCCACGCGCCGGTAAAGCCTCGTACAATTAGTGTCCGTCGGCGGGTACCCTGACTGAACCATTTGGGCTCGCTTGCCGCAAGATACTTTCGCGACGTCCTGAAGGCCATCACGCAGCCGCTGCTATCGCAGCGATTCGGCTCTACCCTTTCTCCGCGCGACGCGATGCCATGGAAAGCACTCGCAAACCCGCACAAACGAACGAACTCAGCATGCGTCCGGTACGACCAGCAGACTTAGCCGCTGAAAACGGCGTCTTGCTGAGGCTCGCTCGTGCGCAGTCGGGGTCGCGCGAGCGGCTCTTACAGGAAATAGCGAACGGTGCACTTTCGCTCTGCGATGCAGGCAGTTCCGGCATCAGTCTCGTCGAGGGTGCGGACCTGCGAAAGCACTTTCGCTGGCTGGCAGTGGCAGGCTTATGTCTGGGACTGCAGGGCAGAACGACAGCGTGACAGGAATGCCCGTGTCGGCTCGCGCTGGAGTCCGCAGCTCCCCAGTTGTTCGTTCGGCCCCAGACCCACTTTCCCAGCTTGCGGTTTCCCGGCGTTGACATTGCCGAAGGACTCGTCGTTCCCATTCCGACCGAAACCGGCTTCGTTGGCGCGATCTGGGTGATGTCGCACACACCGGAACGCCACTTCGACCTTGAAGACGTCCGCTTGCTCACGAACCTCGCCGTCTCCGCGGGCGCTGCGCTAACCATCGTGGATGCCCGTGATACCGGCGAGGAAAGCGAGCGACGGCACAGCGAATTCATCGCGATGCTCGGCCATGAACTGCGCAACACGATGGCGCCGATCGATAGCGCGGTCGGCGCTGAAAACAGTTGTGCGCGGATAACGAACAGGCGGTTGCAGTCCTCACCATTGCGCAGCGGCAGATGAGACATCTTCGGACTCTTGTCGACGATCTGCTGGACGCGGCGCGGCTGAAGCACGGCAAGCTCGCCATCAAGCACAGCGATACGTCGCTCAACGAGATTGCGTTCGATGCCATGACGGCCGTGAAGCACCATATTTAATCGAGACGTCACTCCCTCAGGTTGTCCGGCCTTGAGGCGCCAGTTCCAGTCACTGCCGATCACGTGAGGCTGAGCCAGGTTCTCGGCAACCTGCTGTCCAATGCAGCGAAGTACACGCCGATCGGCGGCACCATCGATCTGGCCGTGACGATCGTTGCCGAAAAGAGTGACTCTGCGCGTAAGAATGTGGTCGTTATTGAAGTGCGCGACAACGGCATCGGGATCGACAGTTCGATGCAGCCGCACGTTTTTAAGGCTACGCTGAAAAAGGTCAACGGCATTGGGCGTTCAATCGTTAGATGTGCATGAAACAACAGACCCTTGCGATGGCGGCCGATCAAGGCGCCGGATTTGAACAGTACCGTCGGCCAACCAAACGCGATGTGTTCCTTGAGACGATGGAGCAGATCGTGCCGTGGGCGCAACTGTGCGAGGTTGTCGAGCCGTACTATCCGAAGGGTCAAGGCGGTCGCCCGCCAGTGGGTCTGGAGCGCATGCTGCGCATGCACTTTGTGCAGCACTGGTTCAACCTGGCCGATGAAGCATGCGAGGAGGCGCTGCTGGACAGCACCGCATTGCGGCGATTCGTCGGGATTGACCTGGGGCGCGAGCGGGTTCCCGATGGCACGACGCTGTTGAAGTTTCGCCGGCTGCTGGAGCGCAACAAGCTCGGCGAGCAGTTGTTCTCCAAGGTCGGCGAAGTACTGCAAGGGCATGGGCTGAAGGTTGGCACCGGAACGATCGTGGATGCCACCATCATCGGTGCGCCCAGTTCCACGAAGAATGCGGACAAGGCACGAGACCCCGAAATGCATCAGACGAGGAAGGGTCAGCAGTGGTACTTCGGCATGAAGCTGCACATCGGTGTGGATAGCCAGACGGGACTGGCACACAGCGCGGTAGTGACGGCGGCAAACGTGCATGACAAGCATCCGCTGCCGGCGCTGCTGCACGGCGACGAGCGGCGTGTGTACGGTGACAGCGCCTATGCGAGCCAGAAAGAACTCATCACCAGCAAGGCGCCGAAAGCGAAGGACTTCACCAACCAGCGTGTGCGCAATCGCAGTGGTGAAGTCGATGAAACCAGGCGCTCGAAAAACCGCAACAAGTCGAAGATTCGTGCCCGGGTCGAACACGTCTTTGCGGTGGTCAAGCGGCTGTGGGGCTTCGGCAAGGTGCGCTATCGCGGCCTCGCGAAGAACGCCACGCGTGCCTTTACTGCACTCGCGCTGGCCAACATCTACATGAGCCGCACGCGGCTGATGGCACAGGTGCGTCCATAAGCAGCCGAAATGGGTCGAGAGTCCCGCTTGCCAGGCCCTTCAGGGCCGGGAAATCGAACCAGTCGAATCGCTGATCTCACGTTCCGAAATTCAGCATCAAGCTGTCGGCGAAAACGGTGGCTTCTTCAGCGTAGCCTTAAACTCTTCGCGCAGTCTGCGCGCGGTAATGCCAGGGCAGAAGGCGGATTGGGCATCGGCCTTGCCGTCGCGAAGCGAATGGTGGAACTGCACGACGGAACGATCTCGCTTCACAGCGACGGAACAGGCAGGGGCACGTCAGTCACCCTGCGACTGCCTATATTGCGATCTGGCCCGGGCACGACGGCGACAGTCGATACTGCGCAGTCGCTCTGTCTGGGGCCTGTAAGGCTGCTACTCGTAGATGACAACGTGGATGCGTTGCAGTCGCCAGGGGTCCTGCTGGAGCTGGAAGGACATCAGGTCACGACGTGCAACGGCGGCCGTGAAGCGGTCCAGTTGATCAAGGAAACACTGCCCTAGGTCGCCATCATCGACGTCGGCATGCCAGACATGGACGGCTTTGATGTCGCCCATGCGGTGAGGGCTGACAGCGGGCTTGATAATGTCATGCTCGTAGCGCTTACTGGCTACGCGGCAGAATCGGACAAATCCCGGGCATTGGCTGCGGGCTTCGACTTTCATCTCACCAAACCCCTATCGCTCGAGAAGTTGCAGTACATACTGGCAAACCGCGCTGGCGGAAAGCTGGCCGGCATTGTTTGATTCCCGGCGCTTAACCAGGCCCGAGCTCTTCTGCCCAGCAACGCTTCGTTCGGAAGGGCGCTAAAGCCATCGGCGGCAGCTGGGGAGCCGAGCGGTGCCGCGTGGCCGATTGTGTGATGCCCGCGCGCCAACTCGGCCGTGCCGAACGCCGCAGTCATACCGGCTGATGATTTGCTCGCTCAAAACAGGCGACTGTGTCCGGCCGAAATCGTTCGGGGAAAGTCCTTACTCCCGTGGCGTACTCGCCGTTCATGCGTGACCACGCGTCGTTAGCGACACTGCATGCCCCCGGGCATGTTCGTGGTGACGCTCACGCAGTGTGGCGGTCAGGCGGTCAACATCTCGTGAATCGGAGTCGGGAACACACCGCCGTTCATTTGACCACCGCCGGACTTCATGGAACAGGCGCTTGGCGCTGCAGGAGGCGGCGAAATCTGGTGGGAAAACGACGACACGTGCCACCTGAACGGTACAGCACGTATGGAGGATGATCCGTCAGTCAGCGTGGTCAACGCCGATTGCCGGAGCTGGGATATCCGCAATCTATGGATATGCGATGGCTCGGTGTTTCCGACTGTGGGTGGCGTGAATCCTTCGCTGACCATTCAGGCGATAGCGTGCCGAACCGCCGATCGCATCGTCGAACTGGCTACGCACGGCAAACTTCAAGCCACCCACCCTTGCAGGCCGGATATGCAGAGCGCGAGCCGATTTCAGTCACGAGAGGTTAATGAAATCGACCTCAAGTCAGGTTGACGCTCCAACGTATCCTGCGCGAGTTTGCCGGGCCGAAAGCTCTCAGCATGTCTCCCATCAGCGAGCTACGACTCAACGGGCATCCGCCAGCGGAGCGGACGCCCGTTCAGCGACGAGCGCCATGGCATTACGGCTGTCGCTGTCCACCCTGGTGCTGCGGTGCCTTGCTGGTTCTGCTGCTGTTGGCCTTGCTGTTTGGCTGTTTCCTTCGGGTTGGCGGGATGGGAATTCGATTGCTTCGTATCACTCATGTCGACACTCCTTGCCGGATACGCCGGCTGCTTTTACAAAAAGAGCAAGCCGCGTTCCGCTGCGGATGCAGACTTTGCAACCGCAGAGCTAAGCGGGCCTATTCATCCTGCGGCTTACGCGATTCTCCCTTTGTCATATTCGGTGCGCACGCCCGCGGGCAGCCACGGCTCCTTGTGACAACACCACAGTTCGTAACTCGGCTCATACAGGCCAACACGGTCGAAAGCGCCCAGCGGAAGATCCAACTCCTCGCCATCGAGGTATTCCATGAATGCCACCGATCCGCATACCGGGCAAAAATGCCTTCGCGCTTCGGGTGAACTCTGCCAAGCCAGCGTCGGCCCGGAGAACGCTACATCACCACGCTCGAACATCGCGTAACCGCCGAATACGTTGCCATGTATTCGCCGGCACGTCATGCAATGGCATATCGACACGCGCCTGGGTCGCGTGCTCACGCGGAACCGCACCGCTCCGCACGCACACCCGCCGGTTTCTTCGATTGGTTCGCTATTCGTCACCACGATGCACCCCTTCGCCCGCAATCTGGACTGCGCGCCACCGGTTCTACTTCTCGCTCTTAGGAATCTTTGCACCCGACTTGCGCGCCTGGTTCAACGCAATTGCTACAGCCTGTTTGTGTGGCTTACCGTGTTTTGTTTCGGTCTTGACATTGTGCGACACGGTGTCCTTCGACTTCCCTCTCTTAAGCGGCATGATGTTCTCCTGTCGATCAAAATAGTCCTGAGGAAGCAGCCGCCCGGCGGAGCGGCTACACGTGGAGCAATCGCAGCATGCGGCGTGCCACTTGGCGACGGACGTGCAGCGATGGGGCTCGGTTTTTCCGACCGTCGGCAGCGTCAATCCTTCACCGACCATTCAGGCGATAGCGTGCCGAACCGTCGATCGCATCGTCGAGCTGGCTGCGTACGGCGAACTGCAAGACATCGCCGCGTGCGGGTGTGCAGGCCCTTAACCCAGGAATGCCCGTTGCTCAATCGTTGAGCCCACGCAGAAGGCGTCACGCGATGCCCGCTGCGGCCACCGACCGACGCAAAGGAGTGCGCACATGTCCGACACCAAAAACCGGTTCACCATGCAGGACCCCACGAAGCAATACCCCCAGCCGCCTTTCGAACGCCAGCCGCAGTCGCCCCCGGGCCTCGCGAAACAGATGAACCCGCAGCCCGATCACGGCGAGAACAGCTACAAAGGTTTCGGCAGACTGGCAGGCCGACGCGCGCTGATTACGGGCGCGGACAGCGGGATCGGCCGTGCGGTTGCGATCGCCTTTGCGCGCGAAGGCGCCGACATCGCGCTGAATTACCTGCCGAGCGAAGAAGCGGACGGCCGTGAAGTCATCCAGATGGTCGAGGCCGCCGGCCGCAAAGCTATCGCGCTGCCCGGCGATATCGGCGACGAAGCGTTTTGCACGCAGCTTGTCGATCAGTCGATCGGGCAACTCGGCGGCCTCGATATCCTGGTGAACGTCGCGGGCAAGCAGACTTACGTCGATGACATCGCCGAGCTTTCGACGGAACAGTTCGAAGCGACCTTCCGCACCAACGTCTTCGCCATGTTCTGGCTGTGCAAGGCTGCGTTGCCGCATCTGCCGCCAGGCGCGACCATCATCAACACGACGTCGATCCAGAGCTATCAGCCCAGTCCCGGGTTGCTCGATTATGCGTCGACCAAGGCTGCCATCACGGCCTTCACCCATGCACTGGCGAAACAGGTCGTAGGCAAGGGTGTCCGTGTGAATGCCGTTGCGCCCGGGCCGGTATGGACGCCGCTGCAACCGAGCGGTGGTCAACCACAGGAAAAGATCGAGAAATTCGGTTCCGAGGTTCCGATGAAGCGACCGGGACAACCTGCCGAACTTGCGCCGGTCTATGTGTTGCTGGCGTCGCAGGAGTCGAGCTTCGTGACAGGCGAAGTGTATGGCGTGACTGGCGGCAATCACCTGACGTGATCGGCGCATGTCCTCTGGCAGATTGACCGGCGCCTACTGGCTTGCCGCACTTGCCGGTGTGCTTACAACGGGCGCTTCGCGCACCGGCGCGTCCGTCGAACTGGCCGCGCTGCCTGCAGCGCTATCCGCCCGGTTCGCGGCATTGCTGGTGCCCGCCGTGCCGCTCGGGCCGGCGGAATTGCTCAACGCACCGCTGCTTGCCGAGTCCATCGCACCTGGGTTCCCGTTATCCGTCCTCTTGCATCCGGAGGCCACCGCGACCAGCGCGGCGATCGAGACATAAATGAACTGATTCGTCATCGCCCGCTTCATGACCTGGTACCTCCAAAGGTATGTTGTGCAACATCAGGTTGCATGCGGAATTTCTACTGAATAGCGAGCATCGGTCATGCCCGATTGCGGATCTGGCAACACGGTCGCTCTTTCGTAAGGAATGCGCATTGCTCCGCCTCCCGGTGATCACTTGTGACTAATCGACGGCGCACGGGCCCACGTGCGGGGATGGCGCCGTGACGACCTGTTCAACACGATGGCCTGCCGGAGGTACGGATGAATGAAGCGAACATGGACCAAGGTCTCGAAGAAATAGAACCGGCGCTTGCCGCTATCTTCGAATCGCCCAAAGCACCAGCGGTCAGCAGTTATGACGAAGGCGCGCGTCTATTCCTGCAGTTATCGTGGGTTGTCGAATCTCATCGCGATACGACGCTCGACGCGCGGTGTGTTATCACCCTTTCCTGGAGCGCGAACAATTCGATCGTTATGCGTCGCTCGATACCGCGCAACGCAAGGCGTTTCAGGCGCGCCTGGCCGAATGGGTGCGCCAGGAGTTTGCCAGGCGCAAGAATTCGCCGGTATTGCACGGAGACTGCGCAGTGGAACTGGCTATGCCGGACGAAATCCTCTGACTACCGGGCGGGGTCCTCGCATTGGGGAAGCAACCTTGCCGCCAGCAGCGCATGTCACGTGTTGGAAACCGCGCCCAAAAGTACACAACCTGGAATTCGACCCGGTAACTCTTGCCTGCTCGACCGTGGCGGCCAACCCGGCGCGACTTCTGCTTTCCTGTCTACATCGTCCGGTGTACGCTGGATGACTCATGCCACCGTCCCACAGCAAACCAACCGGGGCTGTCTACAGCCCCATCGCCCCTACTGATGACCACGCCAACATCCTCCGATCCGGGCCCTGGACAATCCGGCGCGACGCCTGCTTCGTCTAGATCCCCAACGTTTCCCGTGGTTGGCATTGGCGCATCTGCCGGCGGGATCCAGGCGCTTCTTCGTCTCTTTGAGCAAATGCCCGCAGACAGTGGTATGGCGTTTGTCGTCGTACTGCATCTTTCCCCAAAGTACGAAAGCCGCGCCGACCAGGTGTTGCAGCGGGCAACCTCAATGCCTGTCATGCAGGTTCGTGAGCCGACACACATCGAGAAGAACTCCATCTATCTGATCTCGCCGTCCAACGATCTATCCATGTTCGATGGCTACCTTCGCGTGACGCCGGCGGAGCGGCCGTCAGGCAGGCCGGTGGCGATCGACCGGTTTTTCCGCAGTCTTGCGGACGCGCACGGCACGCGTGCCATAAGCGTAATCCTTTCCGGCACAGGCAGTGACGGAAGCGCCGGGATCGGCCGGATCAAGGAATGTGGTGGCGTCACGCTGACTCAGAGCCCGGACGACGCCGAATACGGCGAGATGCCGCAAAACGCCATTGCGACCGGGCTCATAGACATGTCGCTGCCGGTCGTCGATCTTCCGCAAAAGCTGCTCGAGCTATGGCGCAATGCGCAGGTGATCCAGCTACCGAGGGTTGAAGGCGAGCCTCCGATAGCTGCGGCCCCGTCAAGTGAAAATGCGGTAGCAACCGCAGAGAGCGCATTGCAGGAAATTCTCAAGGCTCTGCGAGTTCATACCGGACATGACTTCCGTCACTACAAGCGCGCAACGGTGTTGCGGCGCATCGAACGGCGCCTGCAGGTCAATGCGCTTCCCGATCTGCCCTCGTACCTCCTTTTTCTGGAACGACACCCCGACGAAAACAGGGGATTGCTTCGAGACATGCTGATTGGCGTAACCAATTTTTTCCGCGATCGTGAAGCATTCGAAGCGCTGGAACGAGAGGTCGTACCCAGAATCCTGGAAGGTAAAACTGACGAAGAACAAGCTCGCGCATGGGTTGCAGGCTGCTCGACGGGTGAAGAAGCCTATTCGCTTGCCATGCTGTTGTGCGAACGGTTGGCCGAAGAAAATCAACGGCCCGGCATTCAGGTATTCGCCACCGACATTGATGAACGCGCCATTGAGTCGGCGCGTTCCGGCCGGTATCTCGAGTCCATCCTGACCGACGTGCCGCCTTCGCGGCTGCGGCAGTTTTTTACGCACACGCGGGGGTTTTACATCGTAAGCAAGGCGCTTAGGGAAAAGGTCCTCTTTGCCGCACACAACATCTTGCGTGACCCGCCCTTCTCGCAGCTCGACCTGGTGACGTGCCGCAATCTGCTCATTTATCTTGACCGCGATGTTCAGCGACAGGTCCTGCAAACTTTTCATTTCGCCTTGCGGCCTGGCGGATTCCTTTTCCTTGGGAGCTCCGAATCAGCCGAGATAGCTCAGGACCTGTTCACCCCCATAGACAAGAAAAACCGCATCTACCGCGCAAAAGCCGTCACTCGCAGAACGCGAGTGACGCCCCAACAAACGTCAACCGGGAAAACACCGCACTTATCCCAGGTCGACGTCGCGCGGCCCTTAGCCAGACCAGCAAGTTTTTCGTTTGCGCCGTTGCATCAGCGTGTCATCGAATACTTCTCGCCACCGAGCATCCTCGTCGACCGGGACGCTGAAATCCTGCATATGTCTGAACATGTCGGACGTTTCTTGCGTTACGTGGGCGGCGAGCCATCCCACAACCTGCTCACCGTTGTGAATCCTGATCTGCGTCTGGAATTGAGAACGGCGCTCTATCAGGCGTTACAGCATGGAAAAAGCGTCGAGGTTAAACGGGTACGATTCTCACGGGGCGACGCGCCCTCCTATGTCAGACTCTCTGTGCACCCATTTCACGACGACGCAGCAGGTGGCGACGTCGTCGCCATCTTCTTCGACGAGTCTGACGAAGCAGAAGAGAGCGGCTCAGCCGATCCGGCTCGCAACCCTGGTCAGGACCGGGTCGTATCCCACCTCGAAACCGAGCTGATCCGAACGAAAGAACTTCTGCAATCCAACGTCGACCAATCGAACCTGTCGACCCAGGAACTGAAAGCATCGAACGAGGAATTGCAGGCAATCAACGAGGAAATGCGCTCGGCAACGGAAGAACTCGAAACCAGCAAGGAAGAGCTTCAGTCGGTCAATGAGGAACTGGTCACCGTGAATGCCGAGCTCCAGACGAAGGTCGAAGACGAAGCGAGGGCAAACGACGACCTTCAGAATCTAATTGTTTCGAGCGGCATCGCGACGATCTTCGTGGATCGGGCCATGCGGATCAAGCGCTTTACCGCGCCTGCAGTGAATATTTTCAACCTGATCGAGACTGATATTGGCCGGCCGTTGCTGGACCTCCGGCATCGCCTGAACTATCCGGAACTGGCACAGGATGCGGCCGCTGCATTCGAGACGCTCAGGCTGACGGAACGGGAAGTCAGCACGAACGATGGAGAGTCGTTCATTGTGCGACTGCTGCCGTACCGGACCCTCGATGACCGCATCGAGGGCGCGGTGCTGACCCTGATCGATATCACAGCGCGACGACGCGCGGAAGATGTGGCGCGAGCCAGCGAAGAGCGGTTGAAGTTTGCCGCGCTCACTACAGACGACTACGCGATCATCGTGCAGGACCTGGATGGCGTGATAGTGAGCTGGAACAGGGGCGCGCAGAACGTGTTCGGCTATGAAGAGGTGGAAGCTATCGGAAAGCCAATCGATCTGATCTTTGCGGAGGCGGACCGGGAACAGGGCGTGCCGCTGGCTGAGAGACAGAAGGCCAGAAGTGCAGGCCGTGCCGAGGATGAACGGTGGCATGTGCGCAAGGATGGCAGGCGGATCTATTGCAGTGGCGTGGTGACCGCGATCGACACGGAAGGCTTCAGAGGCTACGCGAAAATCGCGCGCGATCTCACGGATCGGAAAAGCGCCGAAAGCCGCCAGGCCGATCGGCTCGAACTCGAGCGACGGGTCCGCACACGCGCCGTCTCGGCGAACCGGCAAAAGGATGAATTCTTTGCGGTGCTGTCGCATGAACTCAAGAACCCGCTGAACCTCATACACGTGAAGGCGGAGATGCTGACGCGCGCACCGGAACTTCAGGACATCCCGCTGGTTCGGGATGCAACCGATGTGATTCTCCGGGCCGTGGTCGGCCAGGCAAAAATCATTGACGATCTGCTTGACCTGTCCCGGGCGCGGACCGGCAAACTCGCGCTGCATCTGGTATCCGTCGATGTTTCGGCAATCGTGCGCACGGTGGTCGACGCGAGCGCGTCTGACGCGGCCGCCAGCGGCGTTGCCCTATCCGTTTCAGGCATGGACAGCCCTGTTCAGATACAGGCTGACCCAGTCCGTCTGGAACAGATTTTCTGGAACATCATCCGTAACGCGCTGAAGTTCACCCCGGCGGGAGGCCGGGTAGACGTGACTCTTTTGCCTGAAGACGGATTCGTGTGCGTGCAGGTTGAAGATACAGGACAGGGAATCGCACCTGATTTTCTCCCCCGCGTCTTTGATATGTTCAGCCAGGGCCGTACCGGTCCCGCCCGGGAGCACAGCGGTCTGGGCATCGGGCTCTCGCTGGTCAAGCAACTGGTGGAAATGCACGGCGGCCAGATCCACGCGCATTCCGATGGCGTCGGGCGGGGCGCAACGTTCTCCGTGAGACTGCCCGAAATCGCAACCTCGTTGCCTGCGGAACATGCCCACATTGAGGTTGATGGGAGCGTCCTGAAGGATTTGCGGGTGCTGCTTGTTGACGATTCTGCCGACGCACTGGACGCCTTTCGTACGCTGCTGGAAATGGAAGGCGCGAAAGTCCGTGCCGAACTCAGCGGGAAGGCCGCGCTCGCCGCAGCAGCCGAAGCCAGATTTGATCTGATCCTGTCGGATATCGGCATGCCGGGAATGAGCGGCTATGAACTCATCGCGGAACTCCGGAAGTTATCCCAGACGGCGGCCACGCCAGCAATCGCCTTAACCGGATTTGGACGCGAAAAAGACGTGGCGGAAGCGCTGCAAGCCGGCTTCGACGCTCATGTCGGCAAACCGGTATCACTGGCTTCGTTACTTGCTGCGATCGGGCAATCACGGTTGGTTCGCGGCGACGCCTAGAGCTGGCCGAGCCGCTTGCGATAACTTCAATACGACGGCATCGAATGCCAGGTTGCCGAACCCGTACATGGGGTATGAGCGAGGTAAGCGTAAATTCCTATCATAAGACTTCTGGTTATGAAAACAGGCAGGATCATTTCAACGCGACCTGGTAACACGGGCTTTTTCTTGCGCTAATCTGAGCGGCCCTCTGCGATCAGGAAGACTCGCATGGCAACCATTGAGCGCACCGCCTATCCGCGTTTCCCCAAGGTTCTTGCTACACGGGACCTGCAAACCTGCTACACACCACAGCCGGACGAACTCGAATGGGCCCGCCGTTCGACTCGGGGTGAACGACCGAGACTGGGCCTGCTGGTGCTGCTCAAAGTCTTCCAGCAGATGCATCATTTCCCCGCCCTGGACAGCATTCCGGCATCGGTCGTCGAATACGTGCGGTCGGCGGCGGACATTGGTTCCGTGGTTCAGTTCGGCTATGACACGCAGACTTCACCGACACTCTTCCGGCACTACCTGACAATTCGTGAGTACCTCGGCGTCAAGCCCTATTACGGGACCGACGCCAACGTCATCGCGACACGCGCGGCGCACACGGCGGCCCTGTCGATGGACCAGCCAGTCGACATCATCAACGCCACGATCGATGAGCTCATCGCGCAGAACGTTGAACTCCCGGCGTTCTCAACGCTTGACCGCATCACGGAGCAGATCCATGCGAAAACCCAGACGCGGTTGTTCCGGCGTGTTGCCCGGCGCCTTACCGACGGGCAGAAGCGCGACCTTGACCGTCTGCTCGCGCGAGACCTGACGAGCCGCCAAAGCGCCTACAACCGTATCAAACGCCACGCAAAGCGACCGTCCCGCCAGCATCTCGATCTGCTGATCGAGCTCGTCATCCACGAGCAAAATCGAATACATCTGCGGCCGCCAGTTGGTCAGATTCGCTTTTCAGTGTCGCCCACCACGCAAGAAACGTTCCAAAAAGAGCGCTTGCCACGGCAAGTGTTTGTCTTTCCTGCGTGTATCTTTGGGAGGGACGCATGCAAACTCTAGGTGGTTCCACTGGGCTTCTCCGAACCCGATTGGTCCGCTCGAAGCGAATAGCCCACGCTCTCGCTGCGGGCTCGGGCTCAAGGCAGCATTTTCTCGATGATCGGAAGCAGCATGTCAAGTGAGATAGGCTTGCGGCAATAGGCAATCACCGGATTGGGCTGCTTCGGTATGTCGACGGCTGCGCTGCACAGGATTATCGGTATTGACCGCAGGTCCGGATCCTCTAAGAGGGCAGCGCATAGCTCTGGACCAGACATGACTGGCATCATGCAGTCACTGAGGATGAGGTCCGGCGTGGCCTTCCGGATCAGTTCAAGCGCGACCGCTCCGTTGGGCGCTGTCACAACCGTATAGCCGACCTGTTCGAGCAGCAGGCTCCAGACAGTCAGAAGATCGAACTCGTCGTCGACGACCATGATTGTTTTCATGGCGCGCTAGCTGTCGTATCGGCCAACATTCCCTGCGGCGGCCCCGCGACCGGCAAGTACACCTGCCGCACCCTGGAAAGCGTCGATGACATCGAGCCCCTTCTCGGTGATGACGAGCTCCCGAAGCGAAGAGTCGTGGGCGCTTTCCCGCTGCTTGACCACGGAGATCATCCGATGCAGACCGGTGTCCGTTTCTGCATAGCGCAGCAAAATGAGATTCTCGGTCATGGCCGACAGACGCATCCCGCGCATAACGGCGGGATCGGCATAAAACGGCACTTCCTCTGTGAGAAGCGTCGTCACCCCTGCTTCGCGTAACTGGTGAGTCAATGCGTTCAGGAACAGACCGAACCGGCCCGTGCGCATTGCTGAGTCGCGAAATCCTTCGATACCGTCGAGCATTAGTCGCGTCGCGCCGGTGTGCTTCACCGTAGCGAGAGCGGTGGCTGCCAGTTCGTCTATGGCCAGTTCAATGGCGGGTTGCCACTGGACGGTCAACCGCCCATCGTCGCAGGCCGCTCGCAACGCGATCGAAACGGACTCGGCCTTGCCAATCAGCCGTTGTGGCGACTCATAGAAGCCAAGGTAGACGCACTTTTCGCCGCGTTGCGCGCCGGCCGCCAGGAACTGAAGCCCAAGAAGTGTCTTGCCGATTCCCGATGCGCCCATCAGCGTGGTCGTGGAGCCCTTTATAAACCCTCCGGCCAAGCAGCGCATCAAGGCGTGGAATACCGGATCCGAGGCGTGATCGGAGGTCGGCCGGACCCGGCTGAGATGCACATTGTGCTTCCAGCCGTGGAAACATGACATGGCCGCTGTCCGTTATCCGGAAGAAATGCTTGCCTAGTATGTGGTCGCGGGCGCGCATCTTGTGCACTTCTATTTCACGGGTGCGCCGCATGCCGTCGCTGTAGCGGTTGAGTTCGATCAGGCCATCTACAAGCGTATGCTCCGGATGTGGCTCATTGCCCGACAGAGGAGCCAGCAGCAACGTCGTGCAGTTCATCGCGGCAACCAGCGCGTTCAGCTCGTGGATGAATTTGGATAGCGCGAGGTCCGTTTCGCTGAATTCGCGTGCGCTGCGAAAGCCGTCAACGATAAGCAGACTCGGGCGATACTGATGAAGGCTCGATGCAACCTGCTTCAGGAAGCCATCAAGTCCACCCTGCATAAGCGCGTGATAGCCCGAGACGAAAAACATCTTCTCCGCGACCGCGTTCTCGTCAAAGAAGCTGAGGCCGCTCAGATGCCCGAGAAGCTTGTCGTGCGATTCAGCGATCAAGGTCATATACAGCACCTTCTCGCCCTGAAGGACGCGATGGAAGCCGATCTGGCTTGACAGGATTGTCTTGCCCGCTCCAGCCATGCCTTCAATCAGGTATAAAGCGCCGCCGACCAGACCGCCGCCGAGAATGGTGTCGAGGCCCGGTACGCCCGTTTCGACGTTCGAACGGTCCGAAGCCGGAGATGTATGAGTTGTCATTTTTTGAATCGTCTGCGAAGGTTCAACAAGGGTCCACCGCGGAATCAGCAGATTGAATATTCCACGCCAAAGTAAACAGGGATTCCACGGGAAAAAGAACACGAATTCCACGGCAAAGTGAATGCCGATTCCACGGCAAAAAGAACAGGGTTTCCACGCCATCGCGAACAGGATTTCGGGGTGGCGGCGACGCGGGTCAACGGTGGCACGATCGACGGTTTTGTCGGGAGTGCCGAATGGCGAATGTCAGGTTGACCATGCGAAAAATCAGGGAAGTGCTGCGGCTGCATTTCGAGTGCGACCGCAATCAGAGGGAGATCGCGGATGCGGTCGGCGCCTCGACAACAACGGTGTGGCATTACCTGCGCCGCACGCGGCTGGCAGGGCTGAGCTGGCCGCTGCCAGCGGAACTGCTGACGGACGACGCGGCGCTCGAGGCGAGGCTGTATCCGCCGCCGGCACGGCGCGAGCCAACGCGCGGCATGCCGGACTGGCCGACGGTGCATCGCGAGATCGGCAGGAAGGGCGTCACGCTTGATCTGCTGTGGCAGGAATACAAGGCGCAGCATGCGGACGGCTGCGGCTATAGCTGGTTCTGCAAGGCTTACCAGGAATGGGCGCAGCGGCTGCCGGTCACGATGCGGCAAACGCACGTGCCGGGGCAGAAGCTGTTCGTCGACTACTCGGGCAAGAAGCTCGGCATCATCAATCCGGACACCGGCGAAATCCGCGAGGCCGAACTGTTCGTCGCCGCGCTCGGCGTGTCCGGCTATACATTCGCGGAACTCACCTGGACCCAGCAGCTTCCGGACTGGATTGGTTCGCACGTGCGTGCCTTCGCGTTTTATGACGGCCTGGTGGAAATCCTGATCCCCGACAATCTGAAATCGGGCGTGCACAAGCCGGGGTTCTATGATCCGGACATCAATCCAACCTACCAGGAAATGGCCCGGCATTACTCCGTGGCGGTCATCCCAGCCCGGAGCAAGAAACCCCGCGATAAGCCGAAAGCAGAGCTGTCGGTCCTTCTTGTGCAGAGATGGGTTCTTGCCCGTCTGCGCAACCAGCGCTTCTTCAGTCTGGACGGAGCAAACCGGGCGGTCGCCGCATTGTTGAGCGATCTGAACAACCGGCCCTTCAAGAAATTGCCCGGCTCCCGCCGTAGTGTCTTCGACGAGATCGATCGCCCGGCGCTCAGGCCGTTGCCCGAGCGGCCGTATCAGTACGCGGAATGGAAAGTCGCACGCGTCGGCCCGGACTATCACGTTGAGCTCGATCAGCACTACTACTCGGTGCCGTACCGCTACGCGCGCGAGCAGGTCGACATGCGTCACACAGCCAACACCGTCGAAATCTTCCATCGTGGCCAACGCATTGCCGCCCACGGCAAAAGCGCCCGCCCTCGCCACCACACCACGATCGACGCGCACATGCCCCCCGAGCACCTGGCTGTCGCGAAAGGCTGGGATCCGCAGCGGCTGCGCAGCTGGGCCGCCGACATCGGTCCGCATACGGCGGCCGTCATCCAGCACCTGCTGGTCGCCCGCAAGCACCCACAGCAATACTATCGAACCTGCCTGGGCGTGCTGCGCATGGGCAAGGACTACGGGCGCGACCGCCTCGAAGCCGCCTGCCGCCGCGCCATCGATCTGAACGCGCCGAACTACAAGTTCATTGCCTCGACGCTGAAGAACGGCCTGGACCGGGAGCCCGAAGCGACTCCCGCCCAGGCTGACCTGCCGCTCATGCACGCCAACGTGCGCGGACCGTCTTATTACCATTGAAAGGGAGTCGTTATGCTGCAACATCCCACTGTCGATAAACTGCACGCGCTGCGCCTGTCTGGCATGGCCGCGGCGCTTGCCGAGCAACAGACCCAGGACGGCATCGACCGACTGGGCTTTGAAGAACGTCTCGGGCTGCTGGTCGAGCGTGAAGCCAGCGAACGTGACTCGCGACAAACAGCGGCCCGGCTACGCCGGGCTAGACTGAAGGTCCCCGACGCGTCGCCCGAGGACATCGACTATCGCACCGCCCGCGGGCTGGACCGGGCGCTCACCGCCCGTCTGCTGACCTGTGAGTGGATTCGGGAGCGGCAGAACCTGATCCTGGTCGCGCCAACCGGACTCGGCAAGAGTTGGTTGGGTTGTGCCTTCGCCATTCAGGCGTGCCGCCAGGGATTCTCCGCCTGCTATCTGCGCGTGCCAAAGCTCAACGAAGAACTGGCGATCGCACACGGCAGTGGACGTTACGCGCGATGGCTCGCGCAACTGGCCAAGACGGACCTCGTGATTCTCGACGATCTGGCCATGGCGCCGCTGACCGATTCGGCTCGGCGCGACCTGCTGGAGGTGCTCGATGACCGGCACGGACACCGATCCACACTGGCCACAAGCCAGATTCCGGTTGATCACTGGCATGAAGCGATCGGCGAACCGACCGTCGCCGACGCGATCCTCGACCGGCTCGTGCACAACGCACATCGCATCACCCTCGCGGGCGAATCACTGCGCAAGACGCGTAGCCGATTGACCGCGAAGCCCCAGTCCGAGTAAAAAGACAAAGGTCCCGCGTCGCTGCGCTCAGTTTGTTCGCGATGGCGTGGAATCCTTGTTCGCTTTGCCGTGGAATCACGATTCACTTTGCCGTGGAATGGCTGTTCTCTTTGCGTGGAATACGCACAGCAGATCGCCTAACTGTAAGCAAACCGTGTACCTGACCCGCTACGCGGCCAGAAAAGCGCGCCCGACGGAGTACGCCGGAATTTTACCTCCGCGGTATCCTTTGTGATCGTCGATTTCGACGCAGCCGATAGTACTGATCCAATGAGGGGGTAGCAGTGTGCTGCCTCGTCGATGGGCTCGAACTTCTGCCCTCGGCCAGGAACGGCCGGTTGTGAAGGGCCGCTTCGGAGTAGCCTACCCGGAACCCTAGAAGCCTCATCGGACACGAGCATGCGCCACTACAACGGACGTTGGGACGAAGATCGAGGTGACGAATTTGCCTAGTAGGGAGCTTCCGACTGGTACTTCGAGGCCTGGCCGAAGAAGACCGTAGTGCGGCAGATGGAGGTGTACGACGCGGCAGTCGTTCTGCAGTACGACCAACAGCATCTTGAGGTGATTCGGAGTTGTCACAAACAAGCCGTGCGATGCCGCGGAGTTTCCAGTTGCCGAGATTGCGCACAACGATTTCGAGAGAGCATGGTCAACTCATGCTGCCGCGAATCGCCGCCCGAGAGGGACCGCGCTTGGGGCCAACTGGCTTACAGGCTTCGACTTCCAAATCAAGGTGATCCCTCCTATCCCAACGGGAAACGATCGATCGGGGTTGAGGGGCGCGCGAAGCGGCAACTATCAAAGCCTACTGCCCCGCAACGCCCCTTAACGCCGGCATCAACTTTCTGGCGCCGCGTTTCCACGACGCGGTTGGAGCACCAGGTCGGCCGCTTCCTCAGCATCTTTGAGGAGCGTCTTGCGCGGCGTGCCTAACTGCGCACGCATGGTCAGCCCACGCGCTAAATCCGTGACTTGGGTTGCGCGCGCGGCTACGGGAAAGTCGGACGGGATTTCTCCCGCGCTGATTGCGTCCCGGAAACGACCTTCCACCAGCGCGGTGCCACCGGCGGCCGCGTTTTGCAGGAGCTGCCGAACCTCAGGGTCGTCCACAAGCGGCGCGACGCACACCAGAAGGCAGCCCCGGGCAGACCCTTTCTCGGTCGCGCTTTCGACGGCGTACCTCAGAAAGCCCGTGATCGAGTCGCGAAGACTCTGTGGCGAGAGGAGTGCCTTCGCGGCTGACGCGCCCTTCCGTTCTGCGTACCCCCTAAGGACGCGCAGGAATATCGCCCGCTTGTCCCCAAAGACGGCATACAGGCTCGGCCGTCCCACACCCATCCCGGCGACGAGATCGTCAATCGTCACTCCATCGTAGCCTTTCGACCAGAACACCTGAATCGCCTTTTCCAGCGCCCCCGTCTCGTCGAAGCTGCGTGGTCGACCCGGCGACCTAGCGGTATTTTGAATCATTTGGTTCAAAACTCCTTGACAACTTTTACGGCACCAATATATAACCGAATAGTTCTAAATTAACAAGCCGTTTCTGGCCCTGCGGGGCCTCACGACTCGGCCTTCACCCTTCACCACACGGAGACACCTATGGAACATTCGATCGCGGTCGTCACTGGCGCCACCTCCGGGCTCGGCTATGCCGCAGCTCGCACTCTTGCCGGAGAGGGCTGGCGCGAGATCATCATCACCGGACGCAGCCTGGCTCGGGCCAAGGAAGCGGCCGCTCAACTCGCAGCGGAAACCAAAAGACAGGTCCTAACGCCGCTGGAGTTGGAGTTGGACACGCCGGCCAGCGTCCAGTCCGCGCTCGCCGAGCTGGTCAAACAAGGTCGGCCGGTCGATTTCCTGCTGCTCAATGCCGGATTGGTCCCAACCAAGAAGCGCGTGATCACTGCGGCGGGCGTTGAGGCTTCTCAGTCCCCGCTGATCGGCCATCATCAACTGACTGTCGGGTTGCTTCGCGCCAACCTTCTTAGCCCCAACGCGCGGATTGTTATCGCCGGCGCGGAGCCTGCCCGGGGGGGCGTACCTATGTTCAAGTACACCGACGTGGACGCATTCGCTGCCAAATACCACCAGGGCGACCTGACCGCTGCTACGGAAGCCCTACTGCGCAACGGGCCGAACGTGAAGTACGTGCCCAACAATGCGTATGCTGACGCGAAGCTCATCATCGCTTGGTGGACCGCGGCGCTGGCCCGCCGGCTGCCCTCCGGCATGGCCGTGTACGCCGTATCGCCCGGTGGAGCGACCGACACCAAGGTGGTGCGAAACGCTGGCCCGTTGTTGAAGTATCTGTTTATCCCAATCGTGAACCTCATTCCCGGCATGAATCAAACGCCGGAGACCGCGGCCCGTCGGTACCTCCAGGCGTCGGAGTTCGGAACCGACGTCTCAGGGCAATTCTTCGCCTCGGCTCAAGGGAAGTTCTCAGGCCCAATTGAGGCGCAGCGCCACCCACACCTCCACGATGGCGCGAATCAAGAAGCCGCGTGGCAGGCCGTCGTCAACGTCTCTGGCGTCAACTGGTCGTACGCGGAATCGTTGCGCGCGGTGTCCTGAAGGCGCGGCGGTCGCGGCGAAATTGGTCGCGGTGATCGGAATCGGCAGGCGATTGCGGAGTTACATGATTGTCCACGGGTCTTACGGTATTTTGAAATAAATAGTAGTACAAAATAGTTAAATATCAGCAAAGCAGCCCTAACCTCTCAAGGAGAATACATATGAACCGGTACCAGGATAAAAAGGTGGTGATTATCGGCGGCACGAGCGGCATGGGGCTCGCGACAGCGAAGATGCTCCTCGATGGGGGCGCGCGGGTCCTGGTGACGGGTCGCTCGCAGGCCGGACTGGAATCGGCGCAGAAACAGCTTGGAACGGGCGCCATCGTGGTTTCGAGTGACGCGCGGTCGTTGACCGACATCGACGCCCTCGCCGCTCAGGTGAAGACCGAGTTCGACACCATCGACCTGCTTTTCGTCAACGCCGGGTTCAGCATTCCAACGCCTCTCGGGAGCGTGACCGAAGCCGTCTACGACGAAATGTTCAACCTGAACGCCAAGGGCCCCTTTTTCGCGGTCCAGATGCTCGCGCCGCTGATCAATCGGGGAGGCGCTGTCGTCCTCACGACCTCTGTCGCCAACGTCAAGGGACTGCCGGGCCAAGCCACATACGGAGCCGCCAAGGCTGCGCTGCGGTCATTCGCCCGGGTGCTCGCCACCGAGCTGCTCCCTCAGGAGATCCGCGTAAACGCGGTGTCGCCCGGCCCCATCGACACGGGCATCCTCGAAAAGGTGTTCCCTACGGAAGAGATGCGTACACAGGTCAAGGGGCACACCGTCGGCATTATTCCCATGAAGCGCTTCGGGACGTCGGAGGAAATCGCCAAGGCCGTCCTCTTCCTCGCGTTCGACGCGACCTTCACGACCGGCGCCGAGCTTCCGGTCGATGGCGGCTGGTCGCAAATCTGAACGCGGTACAGACCGCACGCATCACCAGACGGGGGCTTCACGATGAATAGGTTGGCAGCCATCCGTTGCTTGACCGGATGAGCGTCCGCTCCCGGGCGCTCGGTACGGCCAGGCCGATCGCAGTTTAGCACGCCGTTGAAATATCCGTCGTTGATGCGCTCAGATGCATTACGACGGATGCTGGGTTTGCACTTTTGAAACGCGGAACACGTTTGCGGGCATTCGGCGTTACTCGCGGGTTCACCATATCGGTGTTATCCATCGCTTCCTGCCCCTCAACCGGCAAGTGTGCGCATACGCGTCAGGTTGTAGCCGACCTGCGTCAGCACGAAGAGCTGGTCTACGCGTTCAAGTCCCCGATACATCGCTTGTCGAATTCGTCCGACTGTCTTGCCCCATCCGAACACCTGCTCAATGCGTTTACGTTTTTGCTGGCTGACCGCATAACCCGGCCAGCGCGTAGTTCGCTCGTCAATTGCTGAACCCCGGACGCCCATCGTTTTGCGCCACATGCGGCGTCACACGGTTCGCTCGACAACTGGCCACGAAACCGGCGGTGTCGTAGTTCTTGTCCGCGCCGACCGTGATGCCGAGCGGCGCAACACTTGCGGCGTCGGCAAGCATCAGCTCGGCCGCGTCGCGCTCGGCGGTGCCCGTCGCCAGCGTCACCTGTGCGTTGACCACCAGGCCATGCCGGTTGTCGGTCAGCACGTGGCCCATATAACAGAGCATCGCTCCAGTTCCTTTGCTCTTGCGAAACAGGCGCGCCTGCTCGTCCGTCGTGGATTGGTGCGTCTCGTTACTGCGCTTCTGTCCGTGCCAGTTGTCATTCGGCGCGGGCGGTTCGTCAGGAGGCGTGTCGTCTTTGTCCGGACTTGCCTTGGGCACAAAGCTCTTGTGCCCGGCCCATGCCTGAATCAACGTGCCGTCGACGCTAAAGTGCTCCCCGGAAAGATATCCGAGCTCACGCGCGGTCTCGACTGTCTCGTTGAAGAGCAACACCACCACATCGTGTTCGAGCAACCGGTCGCGGTTCTTGCTGAACGTCGAGTGGTCCCACACGGTCCCGTCCATCGGCAGGCCGACGAACCAGCGGAACAACATGTTGTAGGAAATCTGTTCCACCAGCATGCGCTCGCTACGAATCGAATACAGCACCTGCAGCAAAAGAGCTCGCACCAGCTTCTCCGGCGCGATGCTCGGCCGACCTCCTTTCGCGTCAGCCTCGTACATCCGCGCGAACACATCGTCCATGCGGTTAAGCGCGTCATTGAGCCAGGTGCGAATCGGGCGCAACGGATGGTCCTTCGGTACAAAATCGTGCAGCTTCAACACCGTGAACATTGACTCGGTAAAACCATCTGGCCCACGCATCCGTTCCATCTCGCTCTCATTGATGACATCAGTTCAACGTTTACCCCTGCGTCCCGGATGACCGCTACATGAGGTATTTCGCCGGGCTGTTAGGGTCGACAAGGGGCGGTCGCGCCATACCGACAGCGGGCCGTTCACGGACCCGGCGATGGGCTCACGAGATGTGAGGTCTCGGTCACAAATGCGCTTTCTGATCGGACCATTAAGATAACTATTCTTGCACTAAACCGCTGACGCGGTAGGGGTGGAGAGCGAGCGCCTATAACTGACGTTCATCAGAGATGGTAATCAGGCGCTGGATCATCAGCGAGGAGAAGCGGACGTTTCCAGGAGCAATATATGGATGCCCACCCGGGCTTCATCATTGCTTCCAGGAGGTGCGCCATGACGCCATTGCGTCAACGTATGTTACACGACATGCAGATCCGTAATCTCGCCGAAAATACTCAGCGATCCTATCTTATTCAGGTTTCAAGCTTCGCCCGGCACTTCCGCCGTTCGCCCGAGTTACTGGGTCCCGAGGAGATACGGGCCTGGCTCATCTATCTTCGGGAAGAGCGCAAGCTAGCGCCCGCCAGTCTCCACCCAACGATCGGTGCACTGCGCTTCCTCTACCGCGTGACGCTTAAACGCGACTGGAGCGACGAGGACTTTCCATTGCCGAAGAAGCCGCTAAGACTCCCCGTCATCCTGAGCCTCGATGAGATAGCAACCTTTTTCGACGCAATTCCCAGCCTGAAGTACCGTGCCATTCTGATGACCGCATATGCCGCCGGTCTTCGAATTTCAGAAGTGGCGCACCTGAAGACCATCGATATCGACAGCCAGCGCATGGTCATCCGCGTGAACCAGGGGAAGAACCGTAGGGATCGCTTCGTGATGCTCTCACCACGGCTGCTCGAGATCCTGCGAACGTACTGGCTCAATGCTCACCCTCGCGACTGGCTTTTTCCCGGCGACGTCCCCGGACACCCGATTACCACTGCCGCGATCTGGCAGGCATGCAACAGGGCACGACAGCGCAGCGGCATCCAGAAGCCGATTACGCCGCATGTGCTGAGGCACGCGTTCGCCACTCATCTGCTCGAAGCCGGTACTGATGTGCGCAAGATCCAACTGCTCATGGGCCACAGGGTCCCTTGCCACCACTTCGCGGTACCTGACGGTGGCCACGAGCGCCGTGTGCTCCACCACCAGCCCCTTCGACCTGCTTCCGCACCCCGCACCCATTCCGTCTGCGCCCGCTGTGCCAGAGGACGTCTGAACCCAGTCATGCGGCCGGCGATCGAAGTGGCAGACATCTTCCGCCGCTGCGGACCTCAGTATCGGCAAACCCATGCCGAGGGGCTCAGTCGTGTCCAGCGTCGCGTGATGAGCGCCATCGAACTGTGCCGCACCGCCGCGCTCGGCGCCCATCTCGAGCAGTGCAATACGTGCTCATATCAGCGCATCACCTACAACTCGTGCCGGCATCGCGCCTGCCCGAAGTGCCAGTCGCTCGCCCGCGCGCAATGGCTCGAACGTCGGCGCGCGGAACTCCTCTCATCGGTCGAGTACTTCCATGTCGTCTTCACGCTTCCCGAATCCATCGCCGCGCTCGCCTTGCAGAACAAGAAGACGCTCTACGATCTGCTGTTTCGCGCCAGCGCCGAGACGCTGCGCACGATCGCCGCCGATCCGAATCACCTGGGTGCCGAGATCGGCTTCATCACAATCCTGCATACGTGGGGCAGAATCTGCTGCATCATCCCCATGTGCATTGCGTTGTGCCAGGCGGGGGCATCGCGCCGGACGCCGAGCGCTGGATCGCCTGCCGTCCTGGCTTCTTCCTGCCCGTGCGGGTGCTCTCACGGCTCTTTCGCCGATTGTTTCTCGAACAGCTGCGCCGCGCGTTTGACGCCGGCGCGCTGCACTTCCGTGGCCAGCTTGAGCCGTTGCGTGACCCGCGAGCGTTCGCCGCCTGGCTCGCGCCCGCTGCTCACGCGGACTGGGTCGTCTACGCGAAACCACCGTTTGGTGGCGCCGAACACGTGCTCGACTACCTGGGCCGCTACACCCATCGCGTCGCCATCTCCAATAACCGGCTGCTTGCCTTCGACGAGCGCACCGTGCAGTTCCGCTGGAAGGACTACCGGCACGAGGCCAGGCAAAGGACCATGACGCTCACGGCCGATGAGTTCATTCGCCGCTTCCTGCTGCATGTGCTGCCCGAGGGCTTCAAGCGCATCCGCAGCTACGGATGGATGGCCAACTGCCACCGCTCTGACAGGCTCGCTACCTGCCGGCAACTGCTCGGCGTCGAGGCTCCCGCCGCTGCGTCAACCGAGCCCGGCGAAGACTACCGTGACCGCTACCAGCGACTGACCGGCAAGTCGCTGCGCGACTGCCCCGTGTGCGGCACGGGCCGCATGCTCCGCATTGAAAGTATGCCCGGTAGCCTCCCACGAGCCCCCCCAGGTTCCGTCCATGCGCACTAGTTGCCAATGCACCTGTTTCTGGACACGTTTGCCTATCCCGACGAGGCAAGCGCGGCTGCACTCGTACCTTCGATTCGTCGCAGCACCCGAATGGCACAAAAGTCAAAGCCTTGGTCCGCGGCTCACTACATTCGTGCGTCTCTCGCCACGCAGGCGTCACGCGATGGTGTCGAGCACAGGTGCGATAACCCACCACGAGCCTCGCAAATTACCGCGGCAGTCAATCACTGCCCATAGCGGTCACCGCCTGCGGAGCGGTTTAGCGCAAACGGTTTTTTCGTTACCGACCGCGGAGTGATCTCGATCGGCCTGGTGATGCGCCTGTAGCCGCGATCGCTAACGAAAAAACGCTCTGCAGTATCCCTGTAGCGACGTTTCCGAACTAAACTCGATGGCATGAAAACGCGCCTCACCTCAGCATCCGGCTCCGATCCCGACGATTTTCCTGATGCCGACGAACTCGCCATGCTGCGTGCCTGGTACGCCGGCATGCCGGTGCGTAAAGCCGCGGAACGCTACCTGCCGGATCGTGTCGGGGCAGGGCAGTCGGCACGCGGCCTGCTCGGCGAGCTTCGACGGCGACTGGCGAAGTTTGCGCGGCAGGTTGGCCGGCAGGATCTCGCTGCTGTTTTCGAGCACGCCGACGGTGAGCGTTTCCGGGAAGCGAAGAGCGTCGCAGATGCGATCGAAGTTCTGCGACATGCAGGCCCGCCGTCACCGCAGATCAGTGACGACATCGGCTTGTGGCTGCCGGCTCGCGCCGTTTCTGTGCTGCGTGCACAAGACATTGCGACTCTGGCGGACCTCACAGTGCGGATTCCGCGCCGACGTCAGTGGTGGAAAGCGGTCCCCGGGCTCGGCCCGGCAAGTGCAAGGCGGATCGAAGCGTTCTTCGCCGCGCATCCTGCACTGTCCGAACGGGCCCACGCGCTGATCGCGCTCAGCGGTCCTGGCGCAGTCGTCCCGTGGGAGTCGCTCCGGCTGCCACACGAGGTCGATGGCTCGTCGGGCGCCTTTCGCGCGCCGCGGCACACCTGCACGCTCGACGCCAACAACGATTACGCAGCCGTGCAGGCATGGCTGTCGCTGCACGAATCCCCTGCAACGCAGCGCGCCTACCGTAAGGAAGCTGAACGCCTGATCCTCTGGGCGATCGTGGACCGTGAGCGAGCCCTGTCGTCGCTCACGACAGAGGATGCGATCGCGTACAGAAGTTTTCTGCGTCGGCCGACGCCGCGCGAGCGCTGGGTGGGACCCATGCGCCCGCGCACCTCGCCGGAGTGGCGACCATTTTCCGGTGGGCTGTCGGCGCGCTCAACCGCCTACGCGCTGTCCGTGCTTGGCGCGATGTTCCGCTGGCTGATCGAGCAGCGCTATCTGCTGGCCAACCCGTTCGCTGGCGTCAAGGTGCGCGGCACCAGCCGCTCAACCGTGCTCGACACGTCCCACGCCTTTACCGAGGGCGAGTGGCTGCTCGCGCGGACGATCGCAGACGGACTCGAGTGGTCATATGGCTGGGAGACGCCGGCGGCGCAACGCCTGCGCTTCGTGCTGGACTTCGCCTATGCGACCGGTTTGCGAGCCAGCGAACTGGTCGGCGCCTGCCTCGGCAACATCGAAACCGACGCCCGCGGCGATCATTGGATGAGCGTTGTCGGGAAAGGCCGCAAGGCGGGTAAGGTCGCGCTGCCACCAGTGGCCCGCGGCGCGCTGGACCGCTATCTGGTGGAGCGAGGGCTCCCGGTCACGCCGACCCGGTGGCATCCCCGACACGCCGCTCATCGGCAGCCTCGAGCAGGACAGTGCGGCAGGCATCAGCGGTGTGCGGCTATGGGAGATCACTCGAAGATTTTTTGCGAAAGCAGCCGAAGTCGTTGAGGCGGACAACCCGGTACTCGCGGAAAAGCTGCGTCGCGCCAGCCCTCATTGGACTCGGCACACCCACGCAACCCACGCTCTCGCACGCGGCGCCGAGCTAACCACGGTACGGGATAACCTGCGTCATGCCTCGATTGCGACGACGTCGATCTACCTGCACAGCGACGAAGTCAAACGGGCCCAACAGATCCGGAACGCCTTCGCGGACAGATAGGGTTCCAGCTGAACCGCCCTGAACGGCATGATCTTTCCGGTTTATATAACCTGGATGCTTATGATAGGAATTCGCGCGTACCTTGTTCATACCCCTACATTCATAGACTGGGTCGATGGAAACCTCGAATAGCCCATCAGGCGCGTGCGAGCAGGCGGACGGCCGATGTCACCGCACGAGCAGTCATTCGTCGGCGACCCGCGACCGTCCCTTTGGCCGGGCACGGACTGACGCAGTTGGCCACGCTCCACCCGTGGCCCTTATATATATTCGAGCCAGGCTTTGAGACGTAGGAGCAACTCACAGCACTCCTCCGCATCGCGCTGACAGATCTCGCAGACGAAGAATCGCCTACTCTGAAAACTTGATCATGCTGGAGCGAGTCAGCGTAACGTTTTTGCTCACGCCGGCCGGCGCATTGGCTAGAATCCACGCGGCCGAGAGTTCGCCGAACGGGTCTCTGCTCGACATGCCATCAGTCGGGACCACTACCTTGAAGCCGCGCACCGCCGCTTCGCTTGCGGTGTACAACACTGCGCCGTGTGCCATCGTGCCGGTAACGATCACGGTTTGAATGCCCTTGTTCTTCAGAGCCGTTTCGAGATCGGTGTTGAAAAACTTGTCCACACCCGATTGCACGACCGTCTCGCCACCTTTGGCCGCGATAACCGGCGGCACCGCCGCCAGTGTGCCCGTGCTAGTCAGACTGTAGACGATCATCAGGTTCGCCTCGCGCGACTTGCTCAACAGATTGGCGACATACGGCAGTGAGGCCGCGCAGGTAGGACGCTCTTTGCTGTTGCAGGTACTGGTGTCGAAATCGAGCAGCAATAGCGCGGTATGACCTGGATCGGTAACGGTAAATGTCTTCAACTCTGGAGGCGGAGGCATCGGGACTGACTGCCAGGACGTGATGATGTCGGCTTGTGCCATACCGCAAAAGGGTAAAGCGAGCAGCAGCGCGCACAGTGCTCTTCGAACGTTACGCATAGACTCTCCGATATAACCTGCATGATATACAGCACCCACGGTGGGTAGGCTTTAGGGCCCGCGACCGTCATGCCGTCGTGGCCAAACAATTCTATTGGCCAAACCATTCAGACACCTGATGGTCGAGCGGCCGAATACGGACGACCGCTTCGAGGCCGCTACTGACCGATGCACTTGCCCAAAATCGACCCGTTGCGGGCAACCGAACGGAACGCACGCCCGTCGGCAATGGTTGCGACACCGGACGTTCGCGGTAATGATCTATCCAGCTTTTGTCGCATCGGTGACGCCGACTGTGCTTTTTCAGGAGGTGCTATTCGTGGCAGGCACAGTGAATTGAAAGGTGACGCCACGCGGCAGATTTTCGTTCACCCACACTCGTCCGCCATGCGCTTCGATGATCGAATGGCAAATCGAAAGTCCAATCCCCAAGCCGGTGGGCTTCGTTGTGTAGAAGGGGCTAAAGACGCGTTCCGCTACGGCCGGCGCCAAGCCCGGCCCCGAATCGCGCACCGCGACGAGTACGCCGTCTGTCCCGGCGTTCCGGGTGCTGATTAGCACCTCTCGCGTGCCGTCGCTGACGTCGCTCATTGCCTCGAACGCGTTCATGATCAAGTTAAGAAGCACTTGTTGCAGTTGCACCCGATCACCCTCGATGAGCGGCAAGCCATTCGCGATCTCCGTTTGTACTGCGATGCCATTCTTTACTGCTTCCCCGCGGGTAAGCTCGATCACCTCGCGGACTGCCTCATTGATGTCCACCCCTTCCATCCGGGAGGGCGCTTTCTTGACGATACCTCGAATCCGGCCGAGAACGGCCCCCGCTCGATAGCCATCCTTGACGACGCGTTCGAGCGCCTGCCGCACTTCCTCCAAATCCGGCGGCTCTGCATCCAGCCAACGCAGGGCGGCCTGGGCGCCGATGACCGCCGCGCTGATGGGCTGGTTGACCTCATGGGCGATCGAGGCGATGAGCTGGCCCATGGTGGCAACGCGGTTCGCGTGCGCCAGTTCCATCTGCGCGTCGCGCAAAGCCTCCTCGGCTCGCTTGCGCTCAGTCAGATCGAGCACGAACGTAACACCTTGATGCCCGGCTTCTTCGACGCTCGCCACACCGATCATGACTGGCACCCGGGTGCCGTCTTTGCGGAAATATTCTTTCTCGAACGGTGGCAGGATCCCGGTCCTCATCAGTTCCGGCAGCCATTGTCGGGTGTCGCGGTCGAGCCATTCCGGCGGCGTCAGATCCGTCCAGCGGATACGGCCTGAGATGAGATCCTCACGGTCGTACCCCACCATATGAAGAAATGCGTCATTGGCCTCGATGACCCGACCTTCGAGAGCAAAGATGAAGATCCCCACAATGTTGGCGTCGACCAGACGCCGGATTTTGGCTTCGCGTTCGGCCAGATCGCGATACAAACGGGCATTCTCCAGCGCGATCGCCGCCTGCGACGCCAATAGCCTCAGCACCGCGAGGCGGGCTGGCGCGAAGACGCGGGGGGCAAGATTGTTCTCCAGGTAGAGCACCCCGACCAGCTCGCCCCGGTTGATCAGCGGCAGGCACAGCGCGGAGCGGACCCGACATTGCTGGATGTAGGGATCGGAGCCGAACGAACCGTCATTCACCGCGTCATCAAGAATCACGCTTTCCCGGGTGCGCAAGACGTAGTGAAGCATGGATTGTGGCAGCATCGTCGCTGTCACGGACTCGTCGCCCACTTGCACAAAGACCCTGTCGCCATTGATCGACGCTTGCGCTTTGATCGTTGGTTCCTCGCCACTCGCCAGTAGCAGAAGGCCGCGATCCGCGCCCGCCTGCTCCATCGCTGTGCGCATGAGCGTGTCGAGCAGCTTGTCCTGCACGATCTCGCCCGAGAGCGCTTGCGAGACCTTGAACGTCCGACTCAATTCCGCGGTCCGTTCCGCAACCTTTATCTCAAGGTCATCGCGGGCCTGCTGCAACGCCTCCTCAGCGCGCCTCCGCTCAACGATCAGGCGCGCGTTCTGACACGCAGTTGCGGCATGATTTGCCGCGACGGAAACCAGCAGTTGATCGATGTCGTCGGGAAAACCGGCGCGATAACGTGCCGCGACAACCAGACCACCCTCGGAATTACCACCGATGGGAATGACGATACCGTGCCCCTCATGGGCATCTCCGCCAATGTCCGAGAAGATTTTACGAGGGGGAAACCGGCCGCCCTCGGTGAGGTGGCGCTGCAGCCATTTGGGAAACTCCGGCCATGCGTTTCCTCGCGTGACTTCGATCGCGACATTGTCTCTAGGATCGAGTAATCGGACAAAAACAAAATCAAGACGCAACGACCGGACGAGTACGTCCGCAAATTCTGCAGCGATCGCCTGCGGTTCCCTGCCTACCCAAGCGGCTGGGACGGCGGAAATGGCTACCAGATCCCTGAGCGCAGTTCGCAACCGTGATGTCTCATCGTGCACATCTGCCCCCACTTGCTTCACGTCTTGCGCCACAGTCTGTCGCTCCCGCGCATATCTTGGATCAGGCCTGTACCTGGAGTAGAGTATAAAAGGATTCTCGTAGATTCTTCTGTAGGCCGTTTCGGTGGGTAAAAAACGCAGAACATACCTGAACAACGCTGTGACAAGCCCGGCCGGACTGCGGTAGGAGTAGAAACGTGACTGATACGACGAAAAGGGATCCGTGTGTGCATCTCGCCGGAAAAATGCTCACGGAAAGGCGTCACGCCTGCGCATTCTTCAACTCGCGCGCGGAAGAGTATCGCGTCTTACTGCCCTTCATCAAGGAAACGATGGACCAGGACGAAAGATCAATCTTCATTCTGGATCCTGAGTATCGGGCAGAACATCTTCGTTGGCTGGAGCAGTCAGGCATCGACGCCGTCGCGCTCCGTCAGCGTGGTCAAATCGAGATTCGCTCGTGGGAGGAAGCCTATCTGCGTGGTGGGCGTTTCAATCCCGATGCCATGCTCAGCTTGATCGACGGGCTCTATGCCGCCAGCAATGTGGATGGTTTCTCCCATGCTCGCCTCTGGGCGAGCATGGAGTGGGCGCTGCAGGATCGGCCGGGCGTCACCGACCTCATCGAGTATGAAGCACGGCTGAATTACCTCCTGCCAAAGTACGATCACATTACTGTCTGCGTCTATGATCTCGCGAAATTTAGCGCCGGTGTGATCATGGATGTGGTTCGTACGCACCCGCTGGTGATCATTGGTGGGAATCTCCAGGAAAATCCGTTCTTTGTGCCTCCCGATGAATTCCTGCGTGAATTGCAGAGCCGTTTGCCATAGATTGTTCCAGTGATTACGACTTGACCGGCGGGAGCCGGTCGGTTGAATATTGCCGGGGCTTCCTGGACACGTCGCTAATACTCACCGTTCAGAAGGTTCAGCAGCGAGAGCTCCACGGTACGCGAGCGGACCCATCTCTATCTGTTTGCCATCGTCCTGTGCGGGCGTGAATTGATGGTGATGTCGCTTTGGCGGTCTCCGTATTTATACACGATTTGCGCCAAGTTTCGGGGTAGGAGGACGCGGCCGCCTCCCGACCAAATAGAGCAGTAGCAGGAAACGTCGACAGAACGCAGTCCGGCGCTGCAGCTTGGAGCTGAATGCTTCGAACCGATGCGCGCCTCGTGGCCGCACAAGCGCGATCGGCTTGACCAGCGGAAGGGACGATTCCGTGAATCCACGCTTTCAAGAGGGGATTCGAAGTGTAGGAGGCGAATTGACAAATTTAATACGCATATATGCGAATTGACACTTTAGCGCCGCTCAGTTGGACGTTAAAATGTCAACCTCCACGCGATTTTCCACGCCGGCGCAATGCCTGGTAGTGACAGACTTGCTTCGCTCTACGCCAAGGAGTGTTTTAAATGGCAGATCTGCAAGTACAAAAGTTGAAGTCCGGCAGCTTGCACGAAGACAAAACAACGACTCACGGGCGGTCGTTGTACAAGACTGGATTTTTGTGTCCGATACAGCAGGCCGCAATTATCAAACTCGTGAGATGTCGACCGATATCAGGAGGAGCATTGTAAGCGGCTCGTCCCCACCGTCGTAGGCGGTTGCTGCGATACACAGCAAAGTGATGTCCATCATTTCCGATTTGATGGACACCACTTTGTCAGAATCTCCAGAGAAGAAGCATGGAAGTCGAGCAGGCCGTCCGAATTACCCACGGGAGCTTCGGGACCGGCTGGCGGCAGCAGCGTGTGAGCCGGGCGTCTCGGTCGCGAGACTGGCCCGTGAGAATGGCATCAACGCGAACATGTTGTACACCTGGCGGCGGCGATATCTTGCCGAGCAGCAAGCTCCGTCCACCGGCCTGCTCCCCGTCGTACTGCTGTGTGACGCGCCGACGCAGGTCGTTGCGTCCTCTTCGGGGGGGCCGCAAGCGCCAGATATGAAGCCAGCGTCGCGTGGGGGCACGATCGAGATCCGCATCGGCCGTGCGGTGATTAAGGTAGACGGCCTGGTCGACGCGGACATGCTGCGGACTGTGCTGGGCAGTCTGCGATCATGATCTCTCTGCCGGTTGGTACGCGCATCTGGATCGCTGCGGGCGTGACCGACATGCGATGTGGGTTCCAGGGGCTGGCCGCAAAGGTACAAACGGCGCTTGAAGAGAATCCACTGGGCGGCAACGTCTACATCTTCCGGGGCCGCCGGGGCGACCTCGTAAAAATCCTCTGGGCAACGGAGGACGGAATCTGGCTTCTCGCGAAGCGGCTTGAGCGGGGTCGTTTTATCTGGCCCCAGGCCGACGGCGGGAAGGTCCATCTGAGTTCAGCACAACTGTCGATGCTTCTCGAGGGCATCGATTGGCGACAGCCCCGTCGTACCGCCGCGTTATCGATGTTGTAAACCGCGCCGCAGACTCGTAAACTACGGCGTATGTCGAACGGCGCCGATCTTCCAGACGATGTCGAATTGTTGAAGGCCTTGCTGGTCGAGGCCAGTAGTCTGCTTGCTGAACGCGATGTCGAGATCGAGCAGCTTAAGGCGCAGATCGACAAACTTCGGCGCATGCAGTTCGGCCGCAAGTCCGAACAGTTGCAGCGGCAGATCGAGACCCTCGAGACCCAACTCGAGGATCTGGCCGCCGGACGCGGCGTTGCAGACGTGGAGCGTGCGCAAGCTCGAGACGCAAACGCTTCCTCCTCCAATGCACCGACGGACGAAGCGGCTTCGAGGCAAGCACTGGCTGCGCACCTCGCGCGTGAGGATCATGTGCTCGAGCCCGAATCGAGTTGCCCGGACTGCGGTCAACAGATGCAGGTGCTCGGTGAGGACGTGTCCGAGCAACTCGCCCGGGTCGCAGCGGCGTTCAAAGTCGTTCGCACGATCCGGCGCAAATTCGTTTGCCCATGCTGCAGCACCATCAGGCAGCCGCCGATGCCCGGCCTTCCGATCGAGCGGAGCATTGCCCATCCAAGCTTGCTGGCGGATATCCTCGTTTCGAAATACGCAGACCACCAGCCGTTGTACCGGCAATCGGCGATCGCGGCGCGCGACGGCGTGACGCTCGACCGGGCCAGCATGGGTCGCTGGGTCGGTCAATGCGAAGCGTTGTGCGCGCCGCTGATTGAGGCGCTGCGCCGCTATACGGTGTCCGCCGCCAAGCTGCATGCCGACGACACGCCGATCCCGGTGCTCTCACCGGGCAACAGGAAGACCCGCACCGGTCGGCTATGGGTCTATGTGCGCGACGATCGTCGCTCGGGGTCGATGCAACCCGCTGCGGTATGGTTCGCATACTCGCCGAACAGACAGGGCATCCACCCTCAGACTCATCTCGCCGGCTTCAGGGGGACCCCGGCAAGCGGACGCTTACGCGGGCTTCGATGAGCTGTTCCTGGGTGGCTCCGTACTGGAAGCGGCATGTCATGCTCACGCGAGGAGAAAGTTCTACGACATCCATGTGCGCACGCCGTCCGACACGACGCAAAAAGCACTTGAATACATTGGCGCGCTATACGACATCGAGGCCTCCATTCGCGGCAAGCCTGCGGCCGAACGGCTACGAATACGGCAGGAGAAAGCCTGGCCACTGCTTCAAATCTATGAAGCGTGGCTCAAGGCCAAGCTCGAAACGTTGTCGTCGAAGTCCGACACTGCCAAGGCGATCAACTACTCGATTAACCAGTGGCGCGCCCTGACGCTATATTGCGAAGACGGCACGCTCGAGATCGACAATAACATCGCGGAAAACGCGCTGCGTTGTGTAAGCCTGGGTCGGAATAATGCGCAGTTGCAAATTATGCGGAGTTACTCATTGTCGAAGAGTGCCATGCGAGTCGCCGACGCGATCCGCAGGGATTCGCGGTTCGGCGAGCTACGCATAATTACAGCGACTCAAGGAACTGGAGGATGCGGTCCGGTGGTCGATAGCGACGGTTCTTCACTTCCGGTGGCTGAATCCTGCTCAGCGCTCGCTGCTTCATCGTCAGATCGGCTTCCATATAGCAGTGTGTTGTCGATGGGCTTTCGTGTCCCAGCCACAAGGCGATGACCGAGAGGTCGACGCCTGATTGAAGTAGATGCATGGCAGTCGCGTGACGAACCAGGTGCGGAGAAACACGCCGTTTGGCGAGTTGCGGACATTGGTCCTTCGCGCGCGTTACGGCAATTCTCATTCGATCGGCGACATTGGAGCGTGTCATCGCGTTTCCCGATCGATTTGGAAAGAGCCTCTGACTTGATGCATCCTGGATCTGCGGCAACCACCCCTTGATGAGCCTGGCCGTGGATCGCCATAAAGGCACCGTTCGTTCCTTGCGTCCTTTGCCAAGAATATGAACGAAGGGTGATGTACCCAGCACGACATCACTGACGCGTAGTGCCAGCATCTCCGAGACGCGCGCCCCCGTGTTATACATCGTTGCCAGCAGAACCCTGTCGCGTTGACCCGACCAGGTGTCCGGGTCAGGCGCCGTCAACAGTTGCTGAATCTCTTCGCGTGACAGGAATCCGACCATAGGTTTATCGCACCGCTTCATCGGCACGGAGAGTGCGCGCTGTATAACGGCCAACGACGCGACGTCACGGTGTGCCGCGTACTTCAAGAACGAGCGCAACGCTGCGAGTCGAACGTTGCGGGTCCGCGTGCTGTTGCGCCGCTCAACCTCGAGATGCCGCAGAAACGCCAAGATCAGCGGCGCATCCATGTCCGACAGCTTCAGATCAGTTGGGCACCTGGCAAGGCGATCCGATGCGAACTGAAGAAACAGACGAAACGAATCGCGGTAGCTCGATATCGTCTCCGGGCTCACCGCACGTTGCTGCATCAACCGTTCGACGAAGAAGTCCTGCAGGAGCGTCGCGAAGGAAGGAACTAGGCAGGCTTTAGTCATGACGTACCCCTTCGGCAAAGCACGCAAATTTCCGGCTCACGATTTCCATGAGATCGGGAACCGCAGTCAGATACCAGTAGGTATCGCTCGGCTTCACGTGCCCCAGATATGTCGACAGCGCAATCATCCGGTTGTCGACGTTCACGCCGTCCTGATACCACTTGAGGATGCACCGGCACACGAACGTGTGGCGAAGATCATGGATTCGAGGCAACGCGTGGTCACCCCGAGAAGTCCACGCGAGTTGCTCGCGAAGCCGACCGAACACCCAGTGCACCGTTCGGGCCTGCAACTTCCTGCCATCAAGATTCACAAAGAACGAATCGCACGGCTCTGCGGCGACGACCAGCGCACGGCGAGCAGCGTAACGCTTCATGGCCAGAGTTACGGTAGGATGCATCGGAATAAGGCGCGACTTGTGAAACTTCGTCTCGCGCACCGTGAGCGTGCCCTCAGCAAGATTCACGTCGTCTCGAGAGAGATTGATGGCTTCCGAGATACGCAAGCCGGTTGCCGCAATCAAACCAAACAGCGCTTCATATGTAAGCGGTATGATCGAACCGACGGGTAACATCGCCGCCGACGCCGTGAGGAGTTCGCCGAGTTCCTGCTCCGTGTAGATGTGCGGCGCCAGACGACGATGGGCCCGCCCGCACAAGTCGCGTCGCGGAACAACCGTATCGGGATAGAACTGCCTGAGGTACTTCGCGAAGGGGCGCACTACCTCGATCCGACGCGCCCAGGTAATGGACCTTTGGCTCGGTGTCGAGTGTGCCCAAGCAAGGGCCAGACTTTCGGTGATCGGACCGCGATCGTGCGCCGTATCCGCGAAGCGGGCGAAGTTCATCAGCACCTGCCCCGAGATCGCAAGGTCGAAGCCGAGACAGCGTCGCT
Source organism: Paraburkholderia sp. RL17-337-BIB-A (assembly GCF_046025895.1). Lineage (NCBI taxonomy): Bacteria > Pseudomonadati > Pseudomonadota > Betaproteobacteria > Burkholderiales > Burkholderiaceae > Paraburkholderia > Paraburkholderia sp. RL17-337-BIB-A. The sequence continues at coordinate 1,333,044 of NZ_JARESY010000003.1, forward strand.
CTGCGAGATACGTTTCCACCAGCGATACCATTGTGTGTGCCGATTTGACGGGACGCTTCATGATTTGCTCCCCGGCCAGGGAAGCGCCACGGCCTCCAGGCTTCGCAGGTCGATCTTCGTGTAGATCGCGGTGGTGTCGATGCTCTGATGGTGCAATACGTCAGCCACTTCCTTCAACGACGAGCCGGAACGAAGCAGCCGTCGGGCCACGCTGTGCCTCAGAAGATGGGTTCCAGATTGTTCAGTCCAGCCGCAGCGAACATATGCGGCATGCACGGCCTGATGGACGCGCCCGGTTCCCAACGGAACGTCGGCGGGTGCGTAATGCCGGACAAAGACAGCACGGGAGGTCGTCGTCTTCCTTCGGGCTAACCGGATATAGTCGGCGATCGCACGACCTGTTGGCTCGGGCAACGGAATGACGTAGCCCCGTCGCGATTTGGTGCGACGGATTTGCAGCGTGCCTTCGCGCCAGTTTAAATCGTCGAGTTGGATTTGCACGACTTCCGCAGCCCGCAACCCAAGATCAGCCAGACAGCGCGCCACTGCGTAATCACGTAAGCTGGACGCAGTCGCGCGATCGAAGGAGTTCAGGAACTGCTCAATCGCTGCATCCGAAAGCGTTTCAGGCAGCGCCGCCAACCTCCATCCAGCCACGTTCGGTACTGCCGCGATCAGCTCTTCGACCTGGTCGTTATATTGCATGGTCCTGAATCGCAGATAACTGCGCAACGTCACGCCCGCTACGTGAGCGGCTCCAGCATTGCACCCGTCAGGGTAGCGCGTAACGAAACGACGGATATCCCGAATCGTTAGCTGCTCCATGTCGATGTGTTTGCGACCAAAGCGCTGACGCAAGAAATCGCGAATGATTCGACCACGCTGATATCGCGTGCATTCGGCTAGGCCGCAAACGTCCTTGAGGTGGTCAGTAAAGCGACACACCTCCTGTTGCACCGAATCCGGTTCTGCCTGCAGAAACCGAGGGACACCGCACGCGCCCAACACGACCAGCAAATGCCGAAGTGCAGCACTCACGTCTGTCCGACACCTCGGAATCGGATCTGGGCAGGTACATCGCCGCAAATGGTCGTTCACGAACCTGCAGACAAGTCGATCGTCGACACTTGCTACGGCTATACGGTGCGTTGTAAGCCAATACGCAAAGTGCGCGGCGCACCTCACGTAGCGGTTGACGGTGCCGGCCGCGTAGCCGGTATCAACGAGATATTCGCAGTAGCGCTCTGCGAAAGGAGAAAGGACGCTGCGCCACAACCACGCCTGAGGCTGCGGTCGAAGAGGAACCAAGCCGATCATGATGATTCTCCTGAATGGGTAACAACCCAAACAGGAAAGCATCTTTTTTATGTGCAGTTTGCTGCAAGCCACAGATCCCTGCAAGGCGCGTCGCACTGGCGCTCGTGACGAGCCGTACGATGCAAACTCCGCATAATTTGCGGCTGCGCATTATTTCTGCAATGCAATTATGTGCATTGCAGAAAGAATTTCCTGTTTGCCGGTTCCGACAGCGGCGGTGAACGGGCCGCCGCAATGTACGCGCTGATCGGGACTTGCGCACTGAACGACATCGATCCGCGCGCCTATCTGAACTATGTGCTAACTCACATCGCTGACCATAAAATCAATCGCATCGACGAGCTTCTGCCGTGGCGCGTGGCCGACAAGCTGCACACGCCAGCCAGTCCTCCGACACCCGCTACCTGACAGTCCAAGTCCGGATCACCATCATGCCTCACGTGCACGCGCGTGGACGAACGGCCCACGTGAACCGCTTACAGAGCAGACGCGCCAGTGCTTTGCGAACATTGAGGGTGCTTTGAAAGCAGTCCAGTCAAGCCTCGCCGACGTCGTGCGGCTGCGTATTGCCTTGCCGAAGCTCGAACAGAAGGCAGCAGTAATTGCAGTCGTCGCAGAAAAATTCGCTGGAGTCGATCCTGCCAGGCACAGTGACTGCGACACCCCTTTGCAGCCTCCAAATACCTCGTCGAAATCGAAGTGACTGCTTTCCGCGGTGCGGGCGCCGCGGAAGCAGAAAAATTGCGGATAAACCTTTAACCTTGCTCTGATCTACGGTATTCACTGATCAACCTGAATCGTGCGCGATGACCGGCGGCCGTTCCATCTCCGAGCGGCTGCATGAGATATAGCGGTATGGCGTCACGTCAAACATAACTTAGTCGAGGTTAGTTTGCTACTTGGAACGCTGCTGGCGGTGTCTGGTGGCATTTAAAGCATACGCTCAATGGGAGCAGGCACTTTGATTAACCTCTCGCAAATAATTCTCGATTTTCTTTCGTAAAGCGGATCGAGACCACCATTAGGTCGAATGCATCCGCACCTCTTCTGGCTGAATCTTTCTTCGGGCTCCGCCGTGCAGCGAACGGCGCACTGCCGTGTCAAATGGATTAGTGCGAGGACCAATTTTATCCGCGTGCCGACGCAGCAAATCAACCACCACTGGCAAGCGGTCGTCATCAAGCCGGGTGGCAAGCGTACCAATACTTAACGCGGCAACAGCATGGCCCGAACGGTCGAGTATCGGTACGGCAACCCCTGCCATTCCTTCCAGCAACCCGGTATTTCTGCCCGCGTAACCAAGTGATCGGGTCCGTTCGATCTCCGTGCGCAGGTAAACTTCGTCCAGCATGCCATAGGCGCGCAACCGCGGGACGTTGTAGCGAATAATCTCCTCCCTTTCGTCTTCTGGCAGGAAGGCAAGTATCGCCAGACTTCCTTGCCCCACCCCGAGCGCTACCCGGCCGCCAATGTCGCCAGTGAACGTGCGAATTGGGAAGGGACCTTCGCACATATCGAGACAAACTGCGTCAAAGCTACTCCTCGCCATGAGGAATATGGATTCTCCAAGACTCGAACACAGCTGCAGCAATGCAGCTCGGCATAGGTCGCGGATCCCGTTTGGATTCCCGGCCTGAGCCGCCAACGCGAAAAATTCTACGCTGAGCCGATATAGCTTTGTGCCAGCGTCTTGCTCGACAATGCCCTCCTCAGTAAGCGCTCGCAATAAACGATGGACCGTGGGCTGACTAAGCCCGATCACCTTCCCTAGATGCGTCACTCGACAGCCATCCGGTTGAGCTGACCCAATCGCGCGAATGATCGCAAAAGTACGCTGTATCACGCCGACACCCGGTGTCGCCGAAGCATCAACAGGATCCGGCGCCACTCCTTGCAATGATTTCATCTGATTTCCTCTTATAGCTTCATCAACACTTGCCATACGTCGGTGTTTCTGCGCACATCGTACACTACCAGATATCGGCCTGAACATCCATCTGTTGAATTACTGTACTATACAATATTACATTCATTCCATTATACGGATGCTGTCATGAAATTACGACTTTTGATGAAATTCCTGATTGACGATGGTGAATTGGCTACCTACAGTCTTTCTCAACGAGGATACGATCTGGCCTCGAATGTCATTTGATGATTAAAAGCAGGAATGTACGTGAGCAAAGCGGTCCTTGAAACGGGATAGCCTGGCCGTGATGTCGAGGGAACGAAGACGTCGTACCGACGGCAGTACAGATCGTAGTACGAAATACCGGTGAGCGACCGTTGCGCGACCTCAATTCGAGACGACACCAATTAATTTTTGCGTCAATGCATTCGTCGAGGCGAGGCCTCGGAACTGAACCGATTGAAAGCCCTAACTCGTGTCGACATAGGCCGATGGCAGGGTCGCGTGTGTGGTGAAGCCCCTATGGCTCTGTTCGCACAGGAATTGGGGCGGACGCCGGAAGACGTGAGTAGATTGCGGAGCCAGTCGCCCATCAAACCTGGAGCGGAGTCGAAGGCAAGACGCCTGACAGCAACCTGATCATTGGCTCACGCAAGACGACCCGTGTCTCTTACATGCCTCCGGCTTCTCGGGCGGTGGCTTCCTTCTCGCTCCAGGCGTCGGTGAAGTGTTGGCAGACCTAATCTGCGATGGAGAGACCTCAACGCCGCTGTCGACCTTCTCAGTTGATCGCTTTATAAAAAACATCTTCACAGCAACTCGCAAATCACCATTAGGAACTCGCGATGGAAATGTCTAAAGTATTTGCTGCGTGCGCCGCCACCGCTGGCGCAAATGCCGCGCCGGCCGCTCTGCGTAAGCTCGACCTTCTAAGCGGGGGCCAACGTAGGTTTGCATGGAAATGGTTAGCAGCCGTGCTGACGCTGGCTTCGGCAAGTTTTATCTCGAGCGGCGCTTTGGCGCAGACAGATCAACGCCCGATTATCCGCGTAAGCTCGGGCGCACCGGATGTACTGACACTGGATCCAGACAGGGCAACGTCGACCGGCGATCTCGGAATGGTCGCAGAAATTTATAGCGGTCTTGTACGCTTTGCGCCAGGCAGTGCTGACCCAAAAACGCTGGAGCCTGATCTCGCGTCAAGCTGGGAGGTATCGAGCGACAAAAAAATCTGGACGTTCTATCTTCGCCATGGCGTCAAGTTTCACGGAGACTGGGGCGAGTTGACCTCAGCGGACGTAGTCTATTCGCTCCAGCGCGCAGCTGATCCATCGAAGTCGAGCTTTGCAGCGAACTACGCCGTTATCGATAAGGTCGAAGCGACGGATCCTTACACGGTGCGCATCACATTGAAGTACTCCGACGAGGACTTCCTGGGGCGTGTCTCCAATTATCACGCCGGCTTCATCATCAGCATGAAAGCTGCCGAGAAATACGGCAGCCAATTTGGGAATCATCCAGTCGGTACTGGACCATTCGAATTTCAAGAGCATGTCACACAGCAGTATGTAAAGTTGGTGGCAAACGAATCATACTTCCGGGGCAAGCCGAAGCTCGCGGGTATCACGTACCGCATGATCCCCGCGGACAGCGATCGTGAATTGGCGTTCACTTCCGGCGAACTTGATGTCGTCTACGGCGAACGTGAACAACGCTGGGTGGAGCGAGCCCGCAAACGTAGCGGCACAAATGTTGACATTTTCAGGCCAGGCGAATTTAGCAGCTTGTTTCTCAATATCCGAAAGCCACCGCTTGACAACATCAAGGTGCGAAAAGCGTTGGCGGAATCGATCAACCTTGACGAAATGGTTCGTTTCGTCGGCGCAGACGTAGCGACCAAAGGCTGCTCAGCAGTGCCGCCGGGATATCTGGGTGCCGATTGCGCGGCTGGTGCATACCCATATAACGTCGCCGACGCAAAGAAATTATTGACTGAGGCTGGGTACCCGAATGGTGTCACTATCAAATCGATCGTTTCTAATCTCTCGGGTTTGCAGTCCTCGATGGAAATCGTACAGTCCCAACTTGCGAAGGCTGGTATCAAGCTCGACATGACCGTCGTGGATCATTCAACCTATCAGGCGCAAAGCCGGAAAGACATGAGCGCGCTCGTTTTATATAGTGCGGCGCGCTTTCCTAACGCCGACACCTGGTTGACTGAATTTTACGACTCCAGGTCTACGGTGAACACGCCCACCGCAATGTCGAACTTTTCTCACTGTTCGGTCGCTGACTCAGACATCCGTGCTGCCCGCGTAGAGCCGGACCCTGCCAGGCAATTGGCCTACTGGAAAAGTGCTCAGCAAAAAATCCACGACGAGATCTGCTCGGTACCGCTATTTGACCAGTTGCAAGTGTGGGTCCACAACGATCGGGTGGTTTACGGCTATGACCTGAAAGGTTCAATGAGCCTCGCGCCAATTATTACTGAGAAAACGTCGTTGAAAACCCAATAAGGTCGTTTTATGGAATGCGATGTTCTGCGCCTTTATTGCCCAGATCGGTGCACCGCCGTAACGAGGTAAAGACGTTGCACATGAACAAGGCTAACACGCTTCCATTTGACAAATATCGACATCTCGATGATTGCCCGACTGGATCATTTTATTGCGCTTGCCGGCGGCGCGTTTATCCGGTCGCCGTACCACCCAGACGCCGCGACCGTAAAGCGTCTTCAAAGCTACTTCCACGCCACCCTGAAGCCGCCGAAACCGCGAAATCACTGAAGGAGTGGTGCCTATCGCATCGTTGGCATAGAAGGACCCGCTATGCGCAAGACAAACAACGAGCCAAATAATGTGACGAATCTGCAACTCATGACACCAGACTCTTCCCAACTTGAAACCACAGCAACACAGAAGGAACACTAATGCACGCTATTGATGAACTTGCGGCGTTCGTGGTCGGTCATCCAGATGGTGGCTTGCCGGAGCAAGCTCGTGAAACTTGCTCTTTGCTGGTTACGGACCTCATCGGCGCCACAGCTGCCGGAATAAACTCGCAACTGGCTAAAGCTGCCCGGAGTGCAAGTGAACAGATCTTTGGACAAGGCCAGGTAGACGTCTGGTTAACTGGGCCCGCCCTCAGTATCGCCGGGGCCGCGATGGCGAATGCCGCAGCGGCGAGCGCTCTTGACATCGACGACGGCCACCGGGGGGCGGCCGGCCACGCGGGAGCCGGGATTATTCCTGCTGTTCTTGCGATTGGCCAAGCCCTCAACGTGCCGGACCAACGCATCTTCGACGCATTGGCTTTGGGCTACGATGTGGGCCTGCGTGTTGCCACTGCTCGCCCAACGCCAACAATAGAAACCTACGCGAGCGGCCGCTGGGTTAATTACGGCGTCGCTGCTGCCGTCGGCAGGATGCTTGGCCTGGATGCGCGCCAGCTTGCGCACGCGATGGGCATTGCTGGCGCCGAGGGGCCAATCGGGTATCCGTCGGGCAGTACGCAATATCTGGGCAGCACGGTCAAGGAAATGATTCCCCCCGCTGTGGTCGCCGGCCTGATCGCTGCATTTCGCGCCAAGGCTGGAGCGACAGGTCCGCGCGATCTCCTGGACCGGGACGACCATTTCAGACGTGCAGTGCTCACCGGTGGACTGGGCGAGAGCTGGTGGGTGCAGGATTGTTATCTCAAGCCATATGCGTGCTGTCGTTACATGCACGCGGCTGTAGATGGGATTTTGGCTTTACGGCAGCCAGGAAAACCGATCTTCAGCCTCCGGATCGAGACCTTCCAGCGTGGCCTGAAATTGTCAAACGAACGCGCTCCCCACACGCTGGAAGGCGGTCAATACAGCTACTATTTTAGCTGCGCTCTGGCAGCTCTTCGTGGCGCGTCCGCGTTGCAACCCGTCGATCCCATAAGCCTGCACGATCCTGAGGTACTGTCGCTGGCTGCTCGCATTGAACTTGCCGCACACTCGGATTTCGACGATGCGTTCCCCGAAAGCACGCCTTGTCGCGTCATCCTGGATCAAGGCGAGGGACCTCAAAGCTTAACGGTGCCTTTTCCTTTAGGGGACGTGGCTAACCCGATGACCCGGTCCCAGGTGACGGAAAAATTCCGACGCATTGCAACCGCCAATATCAGTGCGGATCGACAAGACGATATCTTGCTAGCACTTGACCGATTGACGACCGATGGCTTTAGCGAACTGTTTGCTGAACTAGGGGCGCGACCAAGTCGGTGATTGCACCAACAGTCGGGAACGCCTCTAGCCGGGACGTCACTGAAGATATCCCGGCCGGATACTCGCTATCGGGCGAAGCTTTTGATCGGCACGGCGCACACGAAGTAGCGACGTACCGCAAGGTCAAAAGTTACTTCGAAACAGGCATTGCGAACTCGGCACCCTTGCCGATGCTCTCGGGCCAACGCTGCATAATCGACTTTTGCTTCGTGTAAAAGCGCACACCTTCCTCGCCGTAGGCATGCATGTCGCCGAAGAGGCTACGCTTCCATCCACCGAAGCCGTGCCATGCCATCGGAACCGGAATCGGCACGTTGATACCGACCATGCCTACCTGAATCTGCCGGCCGAACTCACGTGCAACGTTGCCGTCACGCGTATAGCAGGCAACGCCATTACCGAATTCGTGATTGTTGACAAGTTCGACTGCTTCGGCGAAGTCTTTTACGCGTACGCACGCGAGGACCGGTCCGAAAATTTCTTCGCTGTAGATTCGCATCTCGGGAGTTACGTGGTCGAAAAGCGTGCCTCCCGTAAAGAAGCCTTCCTCACGTCCCTGCACCTTCAACCCACGCCCATCAACGACGAGCTCAGCGCCTTCCTCGACCCCGACCTGGATATACCCTTCAATACGTTCCAGTGCCTGCCTCGTCACAATCGGCCCCATCTCCGCGTCGGGCTCCATGCCGTCTTTAATCACCAGGCTCCGGGCGCGTTCGGCAAGGCGCGGAACGATTTTGTCGGCGATGTCGCCTACCAGCACAGCGACGGAGATTGCCATGCACCGCTCACCGGCCGAACCGTAGCCTGCGCCAATCAACCCATCGACGACCTGGTCAATGTCCGCGTCGGGCATGACGACCATATGATTCTTGGCGCCGCCCAAGGCCTGGACACGCTTGCCGTGCTTCGCGCCGGTCTCGTAGATGTAGCTTGCAATCGGCGTCGAGCCCACGAAGCTCAAAGCGCAAACGTCCGGATGATGCAGCAGCGCATCGACCACGGTCTTGTCACCCTGCACGACATTGAAGACGCCGTCGGGAAGGCCCGCTTCTTTAAGCAGTCGAGCCATGAAGATTGCCGCGGACGGGTCGCGCTCGCTCGGCTTCAGGATGAACGTGTTGCCAGCAGCGATTGCCACCGGAAACATCCAGCACGGAACCATGCAGGGAAAGTTGAAGGGGGTGATTCCTGCGACGACTCCGAGGGGCTGTCGGATCGTCCAGTTGTCCATACCGGTCGACACCTGCTCGGTGTAGTCGCCCTTCAGCAACTGCGGGATACCGCACGCAAACTCGATGATATCGATGCCACGGGCTACTTCGCCTTGTGCATCCGAAAAGACTTTGCCATGCTCGGCCGTAATGATTGCAGCGAGCTCGTCTTTACGCCGATTTATCAATTCGAGAAATCGGAGCATGACGCGAGCGCGACGGATAGGCGGAATGTTGGCCCACTTCGGGAAAGCAGCCTTCGCGGTCGCGACCGCTGCATCGACGTCAGCCTTCTCACCAAGCACGAGTTGTCGCGGTGACTTTCCCGTCGCGGGGTTGAAGACTGGCTGCGTACGGGTGCTGGCACCGCGCACGTCAGCGCCCCCAATGAAATGCACTACGTCGGCTGTATCCTGGTAATTCTGCATTTGACACCCTACGGATTGATTGTTTAGTGTTCGCAGTTTAGGGGCGTGAAACTGGGTCGAACAGCCGTAAATCCCAAACAAATTGTTTTCCCGGGTGAATAATCGCATGACTGGAATACAGAACGTGGAAGGTCTGTGGGTTCATCTACACTGGCTCATCGTGCTGGCTGAGCAGGGTTCGTATACGCGGGCAGCGGCGCGACTGAACGTCAGCAAAGCCGCCATGAGCCAGAAGATTGCCGAGTTGGAGAGGGTCGCCGGCATTGCGCTCGTCCAGCGAACAACCCGTAGCGTGAGGTTCACTGATGCAGGAGAAAGGCTCGTCGAAAGCACCCGTTCACAGTTCGAAGAGATTGCATCGAGCTTCTTGAATGTGCGAGAAATGGCCGGAGTGGCTCGCGGCCTGGTCAGAGTCACGGCGCCTGTTGCATTCGCCCGTCAGCAACTGGTGCCGAAGATGTCCCACTTCTTGCGGGAAAACCCCGAGGTCAAGGTCGAGCTCGAGGTCTCAGATCGACTGAGCTCAATCTCGACTGAGGGATTTGACCTGGCTATACGACACAGCGCTCAGGTGCCCGAGACGCATGTCGCGGTGAAGCTGTGCGAGACCAGGTCAGTGATTGTCGCGACCCGTGATTACCTGGAGCAACGCGGGCATCCCACACATCCCGCCGATTTGGCGCGACACGACTGCCTTTTTTATCCTCGCGCGCGGGGGCCACCGAATGGACCTTCCAACTGACCTCGGAGAAACGGGCGCCCGAGTCGATGCAGGTAGTTAAAGTGGACGGCCCATTCGCGGCGAACAACAGCGAGTCGCTTCGCGACGCTGCGCTGGACGGCCTTGGAATTGCGCTGCTTCCCGATTTCACCGCGCAGACAGCGGTGTTGGAGGGACGGTTGCAGATATTGCTTGAAGACTGGCGTCCAACAGGCGCGTTTGCCGACCAGCTTTTCGTGGTGAGGCCGTACGCCTCGCAGGTCCCGCGGGCTATAGGCCGATTTGTAGCTCATCTGCGCGACACATTCGTGGACGGCTTTCCGCTGAGCTGATGGTCTAAATCCCGCGCCTCCACGGCGCTCGATGGAGTCAAAGCTGGCGTACTGCCTCAGGACAAATACAAACGCGTTCAGGAGTTGCCACAGCAAGGTCATGTTGTCGCCATGGCGGGCGACGGTGTCGACGATGCGCCTGCTCCCGCTCAGGCCAACGTGGAAATTGCGATGGGCACCGGTACCGATGTGACTTGAACAAGCGCACGCGTGGCACTCCTAAAGGGAGACCTGCGCGGCATGCTCCATCTGCGCCTGGGCGGAATCCCATCAGGCGACTCCCGGTTGCCAGATAGGGAAGTAATGACATCCAGTTCTGAATCCAGCTGCAATGGCGTTCGATATCGTTGCTCGGTTTCGACGCAAGGTACAGATCGGGTGGTCTGGTCAGCTACTTGCGGACCATGAGCATCGGCTTGCTCGACATTGTCGTTAATGATCAGCCACTGTTCTGCTCCGTCACGGACGACCCAGAAGTCAGCTATTGGCTCCGTCACCGACGCGACAGCGTCTGCTTGGGAAGACGCTGAACGGGTGCAGAACAGGCTATCGCATTGCTGCAAGTCGGGACGACAGCAATGCTCCAACCCTAGTTCAATTTCCTGGAAAGTTGCAAGTTCAAGTCAATTTTGATTGATACGAGATGCAACCCGGAGCCCGGACGCTCCTTGACTGGCAAGGGCTTGCAGCCCGTCAGGGAGTTCTATGTCGAGTTCGATTGATATGAGCAAATCGATCACGTTCTATCACAAAATCGATACGAATGAGCAGCCGAGCGCACCATGTCACTTCAAAAAGCGTTACTTTTCAACGACAAAAGGTAAACTCCAAATATAAATGAGCACATGTGAGCTCGAAACCACTATCATTCAGTCATAGTCTCTCATCCAAGAAACTATCGCGAGCTTTGTTCGGACGCCCTCATAGGGGCCTTCCCCTTCACCGAAGAGGCTTGAGCAGCCGCTCCAGCTACGCGCGTCCGATAGCGAACCGCCGCTTTCATACAAAATTTTCCACAAACTTCCACCAGGAGTTCATCAAATGGCAGATCTGAAGGTTCAAAAATTGAAGTCTGGCAGCATCTTCGAAGACAAGAACAACTACTCACGGGCCGTGGTAGTACAAGACTGGGTTTTCGTGTCCAACACGGCAGGCCGCAACTACCAGACACGCGAGATGTCGTCCGATCCGACGGAACAGACACGTCAGTGCTTCGCAAACATTGAAGGTGCTTTGAAGGCGGTCGATTCAGGTCTCGCTGACGTGGTGCGTGTGCGCGTTGCCGTGCCAAAGCTTGAACATAAGGCTGCTGTGGTGGCGGTCGTCGCAGAAAAATTCCAGGGAATCGACCCTGCCAGCACCGTCACAGCGACACCCCTCGCAGGTCCAGATTATCTCGTCGAGATCGAAGTGACCGCTTATCGAGGTGCCGGCGCCGCCCAAACGGAAAGATTGCGGGTCACCCTATAGTGTGGCGCTGGCCGGCCGTATCAGCCGGTCAGCGTATTCCCAGGAATCGAGTACGTCTTCAATTGCCCGTCGGAGAGAGCAGGAGCACTTCGTGTATCTTTCCAAAATCACAGTTTAGTTTACCCCAGAGGTTACTCGAATGACGGAAAGCGACGCGAATGGCAAGAACAATACAGAAGAACCGCCTCCCGACATCCCGGAGGACATGATCCAGGCTGAGCGGCAACAGCGGATGGCAGATTGGTTCCAGTCTAACGTTGGCGCCTCGAATCAAGAACTTGCCCGCATCTTCAAAACGTCGGCGTCGACAATACGTCGAGACTTGGATGCTCTGGCGGTTCGCGGCGTGCTTCGAAGAACGCATGGAGGTGCGGTCCGCATCCGTCAGCGTTCGACATACGAGCCGAGCATAGATGAAGCGCGTGGCACAGCGGTTGAAGAAAAGCATGCGATCGCTGTTGAGGCTGCGACGCGCCTATCCGATGGGCAAAGCATTCTTATTGACACCGGCTCAACGATGCATCAATTTGCGCAGGTCGTTGCGGAACTCAATCTTTCATTAACAGTGGTCACGAGTGACCTTCTAGTTGCTAACCTGTTGACGCGAAAATCAAACGTGAAGCTCATTGTGCCCGGGGGGCAGTGCCGACCTCGCGCCTATACCCTCTTGGGGGAGCCCGGATTATCTTTCCTACGCGATATTCGGGTCGACCATTTTTATCTTTCGGCGCAAGCAGTTGACGAACATTGCGTATCTGACACTTTTCTAGATTTAGTGTCCCTCAAAAGAACAATGATCCGCGCAGCGAGCAAAACATTTCTGCTAATCGATAGTAGTCGATTTGCCGGGCGAGCATTTCACAACGTCGTCGACGTTACAGCTGTAGACGAAATCATTACTGATGATGGTCTGGCCGACCATGAGTTTCAGCAGTATTGCAATAACGGCGTCAAGGTGACCCGCGTCCCGCTCAATGGATCGCGCACGGTTCCCAGGACTGCAGATGACACATCTTCAAAGACCACTTGACCGGCGGCGCTCCAGCAATTCTCAATTGCGCTTTTCACCGCACCACTTATCCAGGAACAAGGGCAAAACGCTGAGTGCCGTCGTGCATTGTTGAGCGTTATCTATGCGCGCACGAAGAAGGACACGTTTAAAGACAGCTATTCTTTGCACGTCTGGCAGACTCGGTGACAAGCGCCGCTGGCGCACATTTACTTTTATTGGACGGCACGGCATTTTTGTATGATGCCAAAAAAGCAATGTCGTTCCAACAAATGATTCGACAAAGCGATCAAGTTGAGGTTATCTGCACCTCATCAGGCTGGATTTTTCTGCGTGACAAGCCGTGAAGCGAACGGCCCACGCCAACGTTAAACGGATTGGTCCGCGGGCCGATCTTGTCCGCATGGCGGCGCAGCAAATCAATCACCACCGGCAAGCGATCATTGTCAAGCCGCGTGGCAAGCGTACCGATGCTCAATGCAGCAATCGCGCGGCCCGAACGGTCCAGGATAGGCACTGCCGCCCCCGCCATGCCTTCCAGCAAACTGGAGTTGCGGCCCGCATAACCAAGTGACCGGGTCCGTTCGATCTCCGCGCGTAAGTACACCTCATCGAGTACCCCATAGGCGCGCAATCGAGGAACGTTGTAACGAATGATCTCTTCCCTCTCGTCTTCGGGAAGAAACGCGAGTATCGCCAAACTTCCCTGCCCCACCCCCAGCGCAACCCGTCCCCCGATGTCGCCCGTGAACGTGCGGATTGGAAAAGGCCCTTCGCACATGTCAAGACAGACTGCGTCAAAGTTACTCCTGACCAGCAGAAAAACAGTTTCCCCGAGACTGGAACAGAGTTGCAACAAAGAGGGCCTACAGAGTTCCCGCATCCCGTTCGGATTTCCAGCCTGAGCGGCCATTGCGAAAAATTCCACGCTTAACCGGTATCGCTTCGTGCCAGTGTCCTGTTCAACAATCCCCTCCTCGATAAGCGCACCCAGGAGGCGGTGGACCGTGGGCTGACTTAGCCTGAGCACCTTCGCGAGTTGGGTCACCCGACAACCGTCCGGTTGGGAGGACCCCAGTGTCCGAATAATCGCAAAGGATCTATGTATAACGCCGACGCCGGGCGTATCGGAGGAATCAACAGATCCCGGGGCCGCTCCTTCCGCAGATTTCATTTCATTGCCTTTAAGCATTTCATCACATTCCGCCGGTCGAACCGACAAGGTCTTGGCACATCTTACCTCAACAGCCTTTTCTTTTATCATCCACCTATCAAAATTATTCTGCATATATACCAACATATATTCCATCTATCGGATGTTTATTGATTTTAAATCCTTTGAGTGGAAATACCTAGTTGACTATGACGATTTGGCTACCTACAGTTACCTACATTAGCCGAGCGAGGACACGCGCATGTGGAAGTTCAAACTGGCGGATCGAGCTTGTCTAAGGAAGTGAACAGGCAATCAGATCCAAACATCAGAGCAATAGTGCGTTGAGAAGCAGACACGTTTGATCTCGAACACCATTGCATGACCCAGTCCAGGACGACTCCGGTCAACATTGAGCGAGCGTCTCCCATAGCGCTACTTCCTAAATAGCCCAGCGTGCGAATATTGATCAGTTTCAAGGAGTTGTGGTAGCGAAAACGAACATGTCGTAAGTAATGCTAATAGTCGTTCAGAATCAAATGCGACCTGCTGCATTTGTAGGATTATTAAATTTTCTAGGTCATTTGTTTTCGATTTTTCGAGCACATCAGACCAGCTTCGGGCCGTTGTACGTCGTCGCTAGTCATTACCTTTAAAGCTATGCAATGCCCCAGTCCAAACAGCAACTAGTCCGCGTGTCCGAAACGGTGCGCGCTCCTATCACTTTCCACCTTGACGGTGTCGAGCTTCGCGCGCTGGTCGGCGACACCGTTCTCACCGCCATACTGAGTAATCAGCGCTATTTGCGTCACGCTGAATTCAGCGGTGAGCCCCGCGCAGGGTTTTGCCTTATGGGCGCCTGTCAGGACTGCTGGGTCCGGTGTGAGGACGGTACTAAATTACGAGCTTGCTCGACGCCATTGCGTGCAGGTCTTCGACTCATCACAAACAACACAGCCGATTCAGCTGGAGGCGCACAATGAGCGCGGAACCTCGAGTTGTAATCGTTGGCGCAGGACCCGCCGGGATCCGTGCAGCTGAAACGATCGTAGGCGCAGGAATCAGACCTATCGTGATTGACGAGAATCCCACTTGGGGAGGTCAGATCTATCGCCAGCCACCTGCGAACGCTGGCTTCCGGAGAACGAAGAAAGACCTGTATGGATTTGAGGCCGCCAAAGCGGATTCTCTCCACGCCGCTATGGCCGCGCTCTTGCCCAAAGTTGACTATCGCGCCGAAACGCTTGTATGGGCATGCGAGCCAGGTCACGTGGAAACACTGAGCGGTGGCCGCCCAGGGCGAGTTGCGTTTTCGCATCTCATCATCGCCAGCGGCGCAACCGACCGAGTGCTTCCTCTGCAGGGTTGGACTTTGCCGGGCGTCTACACGCTTGGCGGGGCTCAGATTGCCCTTAAGGCACAGGGGTGCGCAATCGGAAGTAACGTAGTTCTTGCCGGGACAGGCCCTCTCCTTTATTTGGTCGCGTACCAGTACTGTAAGGCAGGCGCGAATGTTGTTGCAGTACTCGACACCAGTCCGTTCTTGCGGCAAGCAATGGCGCTACCCAAGTTATCGCGGCAACCTGCCACCCTCGCAAAAGGTATCTACTACCTTAGCTGGTTAAAAGCTAAGGGCATTCGGATCGAGTTCAATGTTTCTCTGATCAGTTTCGAAGGAGAGCGGGCGATCAGTGGTGTCCGTTGGAAACGAAACAAGGATGCGGCTACATCAGCTTCCGCTCGATGGATCGACTGCGACTCTGTTGGTGTCAGCTTTGGCCTACGGCCTGAAACGCAACTGGCCGACCTCGCCGGCTGTCGTTTCCGATACGACACATTAAATTGCTGCTGGCTACCCGAACAAGATTCCGCCGGCCGCAGCTCGGTCACTGGCGTATATCTGGCGGGAGATGGAGCTGGAATAGCTGGCGCCGATGCAGCGGAACTCGCAGGTCGCCGTGTCGGCCTGGCTCTTTTGAGTGATCTTGGCATTGCTCATTCGCGGGGTGACGGCACTTCCGACGTTGATACCCTCGAGCGAAAGTTGAAGAGGATTGCGGTGTTCCGCTCGGGAATCGAAACGGCTTTCGCGCCACCGAAGAATCCAGCCGGTGCATGGCCTGACAACCTCACCATCTGTCGCTGCGAAGAGATCGCCGCGGGCACGCTGCGTCACTGCATTCGTAGCGGCCAGGCGACGGAGATAAACCGGTTAAAAGCCTTAACCCGCGTCGGCATGGGTCGATGTCAAGGTCGCATGTGTGGTGAGGCCGCAATTGCCCTGCTCGCGGAGGAATTGGGAAAGACACCCGAAGAAGTAGGCAGATTGCGGAGTCAGTCACCGATCAAGCCTATACCAATCTCTCCGGAACTCAATGTAGATACTTTGGAAATCATTCCGGAGGGCGACCGAGATGAGTGACTTACAGCACTATGACGTCGCTATTGCTGGCGGAGGTCTCGTTGGTTCGTCTGCTGCACTTGCTTTGTCTCGACGAGGTATGCGCGTCGTTTTGATTGAACGTGGATTTTGTGGTGCACAGGCGAGCGGCGTTAACTATGGCGGTGTGCGTTGCCAAGGTCGCCCCAAAGAACAGATGCCGCTTGCGATGCGTGCGCGATGCGTATGGAACGACCTTCCCCAACTAATCGGCACCGACGGCGAGTTTGTCGTTTCGGGCCATCTTAGATTGGCTCGACGCGACGAAGACCTCGAAGGGCTGAGTGCCTGGGCACTTATGGCACGAGAGTATGGTCTTGAGACATTGTTGCTGGAAGGCCCCGCCTTTCGCAGGCTTTATCCGTGGCTCGGGAATGCCACGGTCGGCGGATCGCTGTGCATGAGCGACGGACACGCAAACCCCCGACTCGTTTCTCCCGCTTTCGCACAAGCTGCGCGCGCATCCGGGGCTGATGTCTGGGAACAAACTGAGCTCAAGGATTGCAGCTTCGACGGAAAGCATTTCCAGATGATGGCGGGTGATAGGCGCGTCAGTTCCCGTTGGCTCATCAATTCGGCTGGCGCGTGGGCGAACAGTGTCGCAGCGCAATTTGAAGAGACTATACCCATGCAACCGATGTATCCGAACATGTGGGTTACCGAGCCATTGCCCCAGTTCATCACAGTCAACCTGGGGGCGTACGGCGGCGGGTTTTACGCCCGCCAGGTCGAGCGGGGAAATGTGGTGCTCGGTGGAGGCCGAGCACGCGGCAACGGCGAGTACGCGCAACCGTCCAACGATATCACCCTTGCGGCAATGCATGAGGCTTGCGCAATGTTACCGGCTCTGCGAAACGCTTTGCTTATCCGAACCTGGAGCGGCGTGGAGGGCAAGACACCTGATAGCAACCCCATTATCGGCTTAAGCAAAACCACCCCTGGTCTCTTACATGCATTTGGCTTCTCAGGCGGCGGCTTTCTCCTGGCTCCCGGCGTTGGCGAAGTGTTGGCAGATCTGATTCTTGATGGTGAGACCGAAACGCCGCTCTCGGCCTTTTCAGTTGACAGGTTCTTAGAGTCATCTTTGCTGCAACCCGCAAATCATCATTAGGAACTCACGATGAACTTATCTAAATTGTTTGAGGTGCGGGCCGCCTCTTCTCGCGC
Source organism: Paraburkholderia sp. RL17-337-BIB-A (assembly GCF_046025895.1). Lineage (NCBI taxonomy): Bacteria > Pseudomonadati > Pseudomonadota > Betaproteobacteria > Burkholderiales > Burkholderiaceae > Paraburkholderia > Paraburkholderia sp. RL17-337-BIB-A. The sequence continues at coordinate 1,350,459 of NZ_JARESY010000003.1, forward strand.
GGCTATTGCTCTTTCGATTCGGCGTAAGCGGGGTCTTCTGAACGTCCGCCAGCTTATGTCCTCATGGAACAGCCTGGCTGCAATGCTTGCGCTTGTCACGGCGAGTATTGTTCCGATCGGCGCGCTTGCGCAGACAGATCAGCGCCCCGTCATCCGCGTCAGTTCTAGTGCACCGGATGTACTAACACTTGATCCGGACCGGGCCACCTCGATCGGTGACCTTGGAATGGTTGCAGAGATCTATAACGGGCTCGTACGCTTTGCGCCGGGTAGTGCCGACCCAAAATCCCTTGAACCCGATCTTGCAGCGAGCTGGGACGCGTCGAGCGACAAGAAAGTCTGGACGTTTCATCTTCGCCATGGCGTCAAGTTTCACGGTGAATGGGGCGAGTTAACTTCAGCCGATGTGGTCTATTCCCTAAAGCGCGCAGCGGATCCCGCAAGGTCGAGCTATGCAGCAAACTACACCCTTATCGAAAAGGTCGAGGCCACGGATCCGTACACCGTGCGAGTTACATTGAAGTACCCGGACGCGACTTTCCTTGGGCGTGTTTCCAATTATCACGGTGGTCTCATTGTCAGCATGAAAGCCGCCGAGAAGTACGGCAACCAGTTTGGAAGTCACCCAGTAGGTACCGGGCCTTTCGAATTCAAAGAACATGTCACACAGCAATTCGTAAAGTTGGCGGCAAACGAATCGTACTTTCGGGGCAAGCCTAAGCTTGCGGGAATCACCTACCGCATGATCCCCGCGGATAGCGATCGTGAACTGGCGTTCACCTCCGGCGAACTCGATATCATCTACGGAAAACGAGAACAACGTTGGGTGGAGCGAGTCCGCAAAAGCAGCGGCACACACGTCGACATCTTCCGGCCTGGTGAGTTCAATAGCTTGTTCCTTAACCTTGGAATGCCGCCCCTTAACAATATTAAGGTACGCAAAGCAGTGGCGGAGTCGATCAATCTCGACGAGCTCGTTCACTATGTCGGCGCGGACGTAGCTTCCAAGGGCTGTTCGGCCGTGCCTCCCAACTACCTGGGCGTCGACTGTTCGGCCGGAACATATCCGTACAACATCGCTGATGCGAAAAGACTGTTGGCTGAGGCTGGGTACCCGAATGGTGTCACCATCAAGTCAATCGTTTCCAACCTGTCGGATTTGCAGTCTGAGATGGAGATCGTACAGGCACAACTCGCAAAGGCAGGGATCAAGCTCGACATGACGGTCGTCGATCACTCGACCTATCAGGCGCAAAGCCGGAAAGATATGAGTGCGCTTGTTTTATATGGTGCAGCGCGTTTTCCTGACTCCGACACGTGGCTGACTGAATTCTTCGACTCTACGTCTACGGTCAATACACCCACGGCAATGTCCAATTTTTCGCATTGCTCCGCTGCAGACTCGGACATCCGTTCGGCGCGTGTCGAGCCCAATCCTGCCAAGCAGTTGGCCTATTGGAAAAGTGCGCAACAAAAGATCCACGATGCAGTCTGTTCGGTACCGCTTTTTGACAAATTGCAAGTATGGGCTCACAGCGATCGGGTTGTATATGGATACGATCTGAAAGGTTCAATGAATCTTGCCCCGCCGATCACTGAAAACACGTCGCTGAAAGCCCAATAAGGCTATCAATTCGGTCGGATAGTCTTTGCAGGTTCGTCTGTACGGTAACAAGAAAACTCGCTAGATGGTTGCGCTGATTTAGCGCTACCTTACCGAGTTCCATTGAACATCTGGCGCTTGACGCTGGAATGAAGACATTGACAACGGTGGAAACCAGTATGTTGCATATGCCTGTCGTACATGTGCTTTTCATCGATCAGACCATCGATCAAGGTCTGATCGAACCGCGTCTCACGGAGGCTTCGACATGAGGCTCTTTATCATCAAACGACTGTTACTCGCCATCTGTACATTGCTGGCCTCGTTGACAGCCATCTTCGTGCTTGTGCGCCTGGTGCCGGGGGATCCTGCCGTCGCCATCCTGGGCGATCAAGCGAGCGCTGCGGCCCTCTCGGCATTGCGAGACCAACTGGGCCTGAATCTGCCAATGTACGTCCAATATCTGGTTTTTTTGCGCGACGTCCTCGAAGGTAATCTCGGCCATTCGCTGTCCAACGGACGAAGCGTTCTGACCGAAGTTGCTGAGGTCCTGCCATGGACGTTTCAGTTGACCGTCGCGTCTATTGTTGTCGGCGTTGTAGTAGGCCTTCCAATAGGCATTTGGGCGGCGATTCGTCGAAAATCATGGCCCGACTACATGAGCAGTCTTTTGTCGATGGCAGGACTGTCATTTCCCGGTTTTGTCTCGGGGATTCTGATGCTGTTGGTATTCGCTATCGAGCTTCACTGGTTCCCAGTCATCGGCAGTTCCACCTCCGGCAGTCCTTGGGGCCAATGGCGGGGTCTCGTGCTTCCCGCCCTTAACTTAGGGCTGATCATGGCGGCCTATGTAACGCGGGTCACTCGTTCTTCGATGCTAGGGGTGCTCAGCGAGGACTATATGCGCACGGCGCGCGCTAAGGGTTTGCGACCGCGCCAACTGATCTTGCGTCACGCTCTTCGGAACGCAATGATCCCCGTCATCACCGTAGTCGGTGTCTATTTTGGCACGCTGATCGGCAACTCCGTATTGACCGAAATCGTATTCAATCGGCCAGGCCTGGGTACGTTGATCCTCGGCGCTTTGAATTCGCGTGACTACACATTGTTGCAGGGACTCATGATCGTATTCGCCAGTTGTGTGATCGTGGTGAACCTGTTGACTGACCTGACCTACGGATGGGTCGACCCTCGAGTGAAATACAAATGAGCACCAACGCATCTACCCAAGATTCTGAAGCCCTGCCACCTTCCTCAGCTGGCCGGCCTATCAGCCTGTGGCGGGCATTCTATTCCAATAGGATCGCCTTGATTGGCATGACCGTGCTAGCGTTGATCGTGCTAGCGGCGATCTTCGCTCCCTGGCTTGCACCGCACGATCCGCTTGAGCAGAACATCGTCTATCGACTGGAACCGCCATCGTCGGACTTCCTCCTTGGAACAGACAGTTACGGTCGTGATGTCCTTTCGCGTCTGATCTACGGTGCACGTATCTCTCTGACGGTCGGCTTTGTTGCAGTAACGATCGCCATGCTTATCGGTTCGTCCCTAGGCATACTTGCTGGCTATGTGGGCGGAAAGGTTGATCAACTCCTGATGGGATTAGTTGATGTGCTGTTGTCTTTCCCAACACTGCTATTGGGATTGATGGTAGCAGCTATGCTCGGCGCAAGTCTCCAACATCTGATCTTCGCGATCGCCATTACAGAGATCGCTCCCTTTGTGCGAATCGCGCGAGCACCAACAATCTCGCTCAAGCAGCGCGACTTTGTTGACGCAGGCCGAGCTCTTGGGTTTGGGCCAATACGTCTGATGTTCGTACATATTCTGCCCAACCTAGCATCGGATGTAGTAGTGCTTGCATCTTTGTGGATGGCTTCAGCGATCCGCACCGAGGCGTCGCTTAGTTTTATAGGACTTGGCGTGAAGCCCCCAATCGCAACGTGGGGCAACATGATACGGGAAGGTTTCGATCACATTCTGGATGCCTGGTGGTTGATCGTCTTCCCTTGCATGGCCATCTTGCTTACGGTGCTGGCTTTGAATCTGTTAGGCGATGCCTTGCGCGATTCGCTTGATCCCAAGTTGCGTGGAGAAGGTCAATGAACTCCGATTCACCAGTTCTGGAACTTAAAGGCCTGCACGTTGAGTTCCGTATTCGCAAGCAATGGCACGAAGCCGTGCGTGGCGTGTCACTCTCAGTGGCAAAGAACGAGACGATTGCGCTCGTCGGGGAGTCCGGCAGCGGAAAAAGCGTGACAGCGCTTTCGATTCTCAGGCTGTTGCCGACTTTCGGTGCTCGCTACACGAGTGGAAACGTTCTTCTCGAGGGGCGCGATCTCACGTCGCTTTCTGAAGAAGAAATGTCACACGTGCGAGGAAACGATGTCGCGATGGTCTTTCAGGATCCGATGACATCCCTAAATCCAACGATGACCGTCGGTGATCAGATCAGTGAAGCTATCTGCCAACACAATAAGGTTTCTCGAGCCTCTGCCCGTGAGCAGACACTCGCCGTAATGCGCGAAGTCGGTATCCCCGGTGCGGAGAGTCGCCTGAACGACTTTCCCCATCAGTTTTCGGGTGGCATGCGACAACGCGTTTTAATTGCCATGGCGCTCGCATGCAAGCCAAAGCTACTGGTGGCTGACGAGCCCACTACTGCCCTCGACGTAACGATACAGGCCCAAATTCTTGCGCTGCTGGCTCAACTGCAGGCCGCGCACGGGATGTCCATCCTTTTCATAACCCACAATCTTGGCGTCGTCGCCCAGATTGCCGATCGGGTTGCAGTGATGTATGCCGGCGAAATTGTTGAATTGGCCGACGTTGAATCGCTTTTCGCTAAACCCACTCACCCCTACACGCGAGCTCTACTGCAGGCAATGCCTCGAGTAGATCTTGACAGCGACGAGCTGCAGGGCATACCCGGTAGAGCGCCCACGTTGGCGGCAATGCCTCGCGGGTGCGCGTTCGCTTCACGGTGCTCATTCCGGCAACCCCAATGCGAACTAGAGCACCCAGCGCTGATGACTGTATCTGACGACAATGATAGTCATATGGTGCGCTGTCCAGTGGTGTTGAAACAATCGCGAAATGATCTGGAGCCGTCGCTATGAGTGAGCTTTTGCGCGTAGAGAATCTGGTCAAGCATTTCACTAGCGGTGGTGGCCTGTTCGGGGCGCCACGTAAGACCGTGCGAGCAGTGAATGAAGTCTCGTTCACAGTCGAACGGGGCGGCTCGATGGGCCTAGTCGGAGAGTCCGGTTGCGGAAAATCGACTGTTGCGCGTATGTTATTGCGTTTGATGGAGCCCGACTCCGGTTCAATTCTGTTTGATGGAATCGACGTACGACGGGCCACGACGTCACAGATGCGCGCGTTGCGACAACGTATTCAGATCGTTTTCCAGGATCCCTATGCATCGCTAAATCCTCGCCGTACTGTTCGTCAGACGCTGGAAGAGCCACTCCGCGTGCACGGTCGGGGAAATCGACGCTCGATCGCTGACAAGGTCGCCAGCACGCTGAGCGAAGTCGGCCTACCAGTCGACGTCCTCGACCGATACCCACATGAATTCTCAGGCGGTCAACGCCAGCGTATCGGCATCGCGCGTGCACTTGTTCTCGACCCGGACATGATCATTGCGGACGAACCTGTATCGGCTCTTGACGTGTCCGTGCAGGCGCAGATTCTCCAATTGCTTTCAAAGCTTCGCAAAGAACGCGGCTTGTCGTTCGTTTTTGTGTCGCACGACTTGGGTGTCGTGCGTCAATTCTGCGACACGGTCAGCGTAATGTATCTAGGCCGAATCGTCGAAAGTGGGCCAACCCGTGCATTGCTCGACACACCCGCGCATCCCTACACTCGTGTTCTAAAGGATTCATCCCCTGTCCCGGATCCACAAGCTCGCATAAGGCTTTCCAAGATCAAGGGAGAGATCCCCTCTCCGACTCGCATGCCGCCAGGTTGCTCGTTCAACCCACGCTGCGAGCGCGCATCGGACCGGTGCAGGAAGGAAATGCCAAGTCTTGATGAAATTGTCTCCGGGCGACGTGTGGCATGCTACTTCCCCTTGTCGACTGTCTCTAGCGACGGCAATGCATCGGCGGCGAGCTCTGGAAATAACGTCTAACACCAGAAATCTTTCCACTTGAAAGTGCATAAACATAGAAGGAACAGCAATGCACGCTATTGATGAACTTGCGATGTTTGTGGTCAGTCATAAAGATGGTGACTTGCCACAGCAAGCTCGCGAGACTTGCTCGTTGTTGGTTGCTGATCTCATCGGCGCGACTGCGGGCGGGCTGAATTCGCAACTGGCTAAAGCTGCAAGGAACGCAAGCGAACAAATATTTGGTCCAGGCCAGGCAGACGTCTGGTTGACTGGCCCCGCGCTCAGTATTGCTGGAGCGGCCATGGCTAATGCCGCGGCTGCAAGCGCCCTTGACATCGACGACGGCCATCGAGGGGCGGCTGGGCATGCAGGAGCTGGGATCATTCCTGCTGTCCTTGCAATTGGCCAAGCCCTCAACGTGTCCGATCAACGCATCTTCGACGCCCTGGCTCTGGGCTACGATGTGGGCCTCCGGGTTGCCTCTGCTCGCCCAACGCCAACAATAGAGACCTACGCGAGCGGCCGCTGGGTCAATTACGGCGTTGCCGCCGCCGCCGGCTGGATGCTCGGCCTTAATGCGCTCCAGCTCGCGCACGCACTGGGAATCGCTGGCGCCGAGGGGCCAATTGGATCTACTTCGGGCAGCACCGTCAAAGAAATGATTCCTCCCGCCGTGGTGGCCGGCCTGACCGCTGCATTTCGCGCGAAGGCGGGCGGCACGGGCCCGCGTGATCTCCTTGACCGGGACGAACTTTTCAAACGGTCGGTGCTCACCGGTGGATTGGGTGAGCGCTGGCTGCTGCAAGACTGCTATCTCAAGCCATATGCATGCTGTCGTTACATGCACGCGGCTGTAGATGGGATTCTGGCTTTGCGGCATTCAGGAAAGCCGATTAACAGTCTCCGTATCGAAACTTTCGCACGTGGCCTCAAATTGGCAAACGAGCGCGCACCAGAAACTCTCGAAGCTGGCCAATACAGTTACTATTTTAGTTGCGCGCTGGCGGCTCTCCGAGGTGCAGCAGCGTTGCAGCCCGTTGATCCTGAAAGCCTACGCGATCCTGAAGTACTGTCCCTTGCTGCTCGCATTGAACTCGCTGCACACGAGGATTTCGACAATACATTTCCGAACAGCACACCTTGCCGTGTGATCCTGGACCAAGGCGAAGGACCTCAGAGCCTAACCGTGCCCTTTCCGTTAGGGGACGTCGCCAATCCTATGAACAGGCAACAAGTGGCGGCAAAGTTTCGCCAGATCGCGGCGGCGAATCTTGACGCGGATCGACAGCATGAGATCCTGTTCGCACTCGAGCGGTTGACAGATGACGGCTTTCGACCGCTATTCTCTTCACTTAGGGCGCGTCCCGGACACTGAATGCGATGCCGGCGGCGATCGGTCATGGCACAGGGCGAAACAACGTAAGCGCCTCGCTTGGACCGTTCGGGTTTTTCTGGACGACGCGATGTGAAGCGGGACATGCTATCTCCTTTGGGTATTTTGCGTTACCCGGTAACGAATTCAGACATATCGTTACCGGGTAACAACGACGAGGAGAAACCGATGGCGCAAACAACAGCGGAGCGGCAGGCCGCCTTCCGGGCAAGGCGGGCGACAGCTGGAAACGATGGCAACGGGGAGCGGCGGCTTGATATGTGGGTGACCACTGAAGCCGATCTCGCGCTCGCACGGCTGGCACGCCGTTACTCGGTAACGAAGCGTGAGATGCTGGAGCGGCTGGTAGTGCGGGCGGACGCGGCTATCGTGCGCAGGCTCGATCCGGACTCCGCAGAATGGGATACCTACTTCCAGGTTCGACGGTAGCCCTTCAGCGTTACCGGGTAACGGACCGCTGTCCCAGGTGCAGTCGGCTACTGGCTCAGCGCGTGTGAGCCGTTCCGGGCGATCGGGGCGTGCTGTCCACCGCTGTTGTTCAACCGGTCGGAACCGCAGGTTGGGGCGGATTTTGCAGGTGTGCGGCAACGCGCCAGGGCAGCAATTCGTCGACGCGGTTGATCGGGTGATCGGCGATGCAGGTCAGCACATGGCACAGGTAAGCACGCGGATCGACGCCATTGAGTTTGCACGTGGCGATCAGCGAGTACATCGCCGCTGCCCGCTCACCGCCGCTGTCAGAGCCGGCGAACATGAAGTTTTTCCGACAATGCACATAATTGCATTGTCGGAATAATGCGCAGCCGCAAATTATGCGGAGTTTGCATCGTACGGCTCGTCACGAGCGCCAGTGCGACGCGCCTTGCAGGGATCTGTGGCTTGCAGCAAACTGCACATAAAAAAGATGCTTTCCTGTTTGGGTTGTTACCCATTCAGGAGAATCATCATGATCGGCTTGGTTCCTCTTCGACCGCAGCCTCAGGCGTGGTTGTGGCGCAGCGTCCTTTCTCCTTTCGCAGAGCGCTACTGCGAATATCTCGTTGATACCGGCTACGCGGCCGGCACCGTCAACCGCTACGTGAGGTGCGCCGCGCACTTTGCGTATTGGCTTACAACGCACCGTATAGCCGTAGCAAGTGTCGACGATCGACTTGTCTGCAGGTTCGTGAACGACCATTTGCGGCGATGTACCTGCCCAGATCCGATTCCGAGGTGTCGGACAGACGTGAGTGCTGCACTTCGGCATTTGCTGGTCGTGTTGGGCGCGTGCGGTGTCCCTCGGTTTCTGCAGGCAGAACCGGATTCGGTGCAACAGGAGGTGTGTCGCTTTACTGACCACCTCAAGGACGTTTGCGGCCTAGCCGAATGCACGCGATATCAGCGTGGTCGAATCATTCGCGATTTCTTGCGTCAGCGCTTTGGTCGCAAACACATCGACATGGAGCAGCTAACGATTCGGGATATCCGTCGTTTCGTTACGCGCTACCCTGACGGGTGCAATGCTGGAGCCGCTCACGTAGCGGGCGTGACGTTGCGCAGTTATCTGCGATTCAGGACCATGCAATATAACGACCAGGTCGAAGAGCTGATCGCGGCAGTACCGAACGTGGCTGGATGGAGGTTGGCGGCGCTGCCTGAAACGCTTTCGGATGCAGCGATTGAGCAGTTCCTGAACTCCTTCGATCGCGCGACTGCGTCCAGCTTACGTGATTACGCAGTGGCGCGCTGTCTGGCTGATCTTGGGTTGCGGGCTGCGGAAGTCGTGCAAATCCAACTCGACGATTTAAACTGGCGCGAAGGCACGCTGCAAATCCGTCGCACCAAATCGCGACGGGGCTACGTCATTCCGTTGCCCGAGCCAACAGGTCGTGCGATCGCCGACTATATCCGGTTAGCCCGAAGGAAGACGACGACCTCCCGTGCTGTCTTTGTCCGGCATTACGCACCCGCCGACGTTCCGTTGGGAACCGGGCGCGTCCATCAGGCCGTGCATGCCGCATATGTTCGCTGCGGCTGGACTGAACAATCTGGAACCCATCTTCTGAGGCACAGCGTGGCCCGACGGCTGCTTCGTTCCGGCTCGTCGTTGAAGGAAGTGGCTGACGTATTGCACCATCAGAGCATCGACACCACCGCGATCTACACGAAGATCGACCTGCGAAGCCTGGAGGCCGTGGCGCTTCCCTGGCCGGGGAGCAAATCATGAAGCGTCCCGTCAAATCGGCACACACAATGGTATCGCTGGTGGAAACGTATCTCGCAGAGCGACGCTGTCTCGGCTTCGACCTTGCGATCTCGGGGCAGGTGCTGATGAACTTCGCCCGCTTCGCGGATACGGCGCACGATCGCGGTCCGATCACCGAAAGTCTGGCCCTTGCTTGGGCACACTCGACACCGAGCCAAAGGTCCATTACCTGGGCGCGTCGGATCGAGGTAGTGCGCCCCTTCGCGAAGTACCTCAGGCAGTTCTATCCCGATACGGTTGTTCCGCGACGCGACTTGTGCGGGCGGGCCCATCGTCGTCTGGCGCCGCACATCTACACGGAGCAGGAACTCGGCGAACTCCTCACGGCGTCGGCGGCGATGTTACCCGTCGGTTCGATCATACCGCTTACATATGAAGCGCTGTTTGGTTTGATTGCGGCAACCGGCTTGCGTATCTCGGAAGCCATCAATCTCTCTCGAGACGACGTGAATCTTGCTGAGGGCACGCTCACGGTGCGCGAGACGAAGTTTCACAAGTCGCGCCTTATTCCGATGCATCCTACCGTAACTCTGGCCATGAAGCGTTACGCTGCTCGCCGTGCGCTGGTCGTCGCCGCAGAGCCGTGCGATTCGTTCTTTGTGAATCTTGATGGCAGGAAGTTGCAGGCCCGAACGGTGCACTGGGTGTTCGGTCGGCTTCGCGAGCAACTCGCGTGGACTTCTCGGGGTGACCACGCGTTGCCTCGAATCCATGATCTTCGCCACACGTTCGTGTGCCGGTGCATCCTCAAGTGGTATCAGGACGGCGTGAACGTCGACAACCGGATGATTGCGCTGTCGACATATCTGGGGCACGTGAAGCCGAGCGATACCTACTGGTATCTGACTGCGGTTCCCGATCTCATGGAAATCGTGAGCCGGAAATTTGCGTGCTTTGCCGAAGGGGTACGTCATGACTAAAGCCTGCCTAGTTCCTTCCTTCGCGACGCTCCTGCAGGACTTCTTCGTCGAACGGTTGATGCAGCAACGTGCGGTGAGCCCGGAGACGATATCGAGCTACCGCGATTCGTTTCGTCTGTTTCTTCAGTTCGCATCGGATCGCCTTGCCAGGTGCCCAACTGATCTGAAGCTGTCGGACATGGATGCGCCGCTGATCTTGGCGTTTCTGCGGCATCTCGAGGTTGAGCGGCGCAACAGCACGCGGACCCGCAACGTTCGACTCGCAGCGTTGCGCTCGTTCTTGAAGTACGCGGCACACCGTGACGTCGCGTCGTTGGCCGTTATACAGCGCGCACTCTCCGTGCCGATGAAGCGGTGCGATAAACCTATGGTCGGATTCCTGTCACGCGAAGAGATTCAGCAACTGTTGACGGCGCCTGACCCGGACACCTGGTCGGGTCAACGCGACAGGGTTCTGCTGGCAACGATGTATAACACGGGGGCGCGCGTCTCGGAGATGCTGGCACTACGCGTCAGTGATGTCGTGCTGGGTACATCACCCTTCGTTCATATTCTTGGCAAAGGACGCAAGGAACGAACGGTGCCTTTATGGCGATCCACGGCCAGGCTCATCAAGGGGTGGTTGCCGCAGATCCAGGATGCATCAAGTCAGAGGCTCTTTCCAAATCGATCGGGAAACGCGATGACACGCTCCAATGTCGCCGATCGAATGAGAATTGCCGTAACGCGCGCGAAGGACCAATGTCCGCAACTCGCCAAACGGCGTGTTTCTCCGCACCTGGTTCGTCACGCGACTGCCATGCATCTACTTCAATCAGGCGTCGACCTCTCGGTCATCGCCTTGTGGCTGGGACACGAAAGCCCATCGACAACACACTGCTATATGGAAGCCGATCTGACGATGAAGCAGCGAGCGCTGAGCAGGATTCAGCCACCGGAAGTGAAGAACCGTCGCTATCGACCACCGGACCGCATCCTCCAGTTCCTTGAGTCGCTGTAATTATGCGTAGCTCGCCGAACCGCGAATCCCTGCGGATCGCGTCGGCGACTCGCATGGCACTCTTCGACAATGAGTAACTCCGCATAATTTGCAACTGCGTATTATTTCGTCCCAGTGAGACACAGCGCAGCGCGTTCTCCGCGATGTTGTTGTCTATCTCCACCGTGCCATCGTCGCAGTACAGCGTCAGCGCGAGCCATTGATTGAGCGAGTAGTTGATGGCCTTGGCCGTATCCGACTTCGTTGACAGCATCTGGAGCTTTGCCCTGAGCCATGCACCGTAGGTTTCAAGCAGCGGTTTGGCCTTCTCCTGCCGCACACGCAGCCGCTCGGCAGGCGGCTTGCCGCGGATACTGGCTTCGATGCCGTAGAGCTCGCCAATATAGTCGAGCGCCTTTTGCGTGGTTTCAGACGGCGTGCGCACGTGAATGTCGTACAGCTTTCTCCTCGCGTGCGCCCAGCATGCTGCCTCGCGCATCGAGCCGTCCCGGAACAGCTCGTTGAAGCCCGAATACGCGTCTGCCTGCAGGATCCCGCTGAAGCCGGTCAGATGGCGCTGGGGATGGACGCCTTGCCGGTTGGGCGAGTACGCAAACCAGACGGCGGCTGGTTCCTTCGAACCGGACCGACGGTCATCACGCACATAGACCCACAGCCGGCCTGTCTTTGTCTTCTTGTTGCCCGGCGCGAGCACAGGGATCGGCGTGTCGTCCGCATGGATCTTGAGGCCGCCCATCGCGTAGCGGCGCAGCGCTTTCACCAGCGGATCGACGAGCGCCTCGCACTGACCAACCCAGCGGCCCATGCTCGCCGGGTCCAGTTTGACGTTTTCGCGTGCAGCGATCTCCGACTGCCGGTAAAGCGGCTGGTGATCGGCATACTTGGCCACAAAGATCTCGGCAAGCAGGCTTGGGTGCGCGATGCCGCGCTGAATCGGCAGGCTCGGTGCCGGCGGCTGAACGATGCGACCGCAGCAGGCGCAGATCTTCTTGCGCCGGATGGTGCGGATGACCTTGAACGCTGCCGCGATGCGGCCGAGCTGCTCGGAGACGTCCTCGCCCAGCGCTTGCATCTGGCCGCCGCATTCGGCGCAGGTTGGCTCCGGCTCGAGCACGTGCTCCTCACGCGGCAGGTGGTCCGGGAGCGCCTCGCGCGAAGCACGTTCGGGCGCGTCGGACCTGCTCCTGCCGCCGGCCTGTGCTTCGCGCGTTTCGGCTGCGCCACGGCTGCCGGTCAGATCATCCAGTCGGGTCTCAAGTTCCGCAATTTGCCGGTCCAGTTTCTCGGACTTGCGGCCGAACTGCATGCGCTTGAGCTTGTCGATCTGTGCCTTGAGCCGTTCGATTTCCAGATCGCGCTCGGCCAGGGACGCCCGCGCCTCGAGCAACAAGGCCTTGAGTGCATCGATGTCATCAGGAAGGTCGCTGGCATCAGACATGCCACGCAGTTTACGCAGGTGTTGCGCGGTTTACAACATCGACAGTGGCTCGGCGGTACGGCGTGGCTGCCGCCAGTCGATGCCCTCAAGCAGCATCGACAGCTGGGCCTGGGTCAGATGGATCTTGCCGCTATCGGCCTGCGGCCAGACAAAGCGGCCACGCTCGAGCCGCTTTGCAAGCAGCCATAGCCCGTCGCTGGTAGCCCAAAGAATTTTTATCAGATCACCTCGACGGCCGCGGAAGATGAACACGTGACCGCCCAGCGGATTCTCCTGAAGCGCCGTCTGTACCTTGGCGGCCAGGCCCTGGAACCCGGAACGCATGTCGGTCACCCCCGCGGCAATCCAGATGCGTGTGCCCGCCGGCAGACCGATCATCGCGACAGCTCGCGAATCAGCAGCCGCAGTGTCTCCGGCGAGACCTCGCCGCGAATGCGCAGGCGTGCACGCTCGAACTCCACCTCGCAGACACTCTCCAGCGGCTCAGTTGTAGTGACCGTTGGCGGCGGCGCCTGTACAGACGTACCGTCGATGATGTTCACCGGCAATAACGGCGGAATCTCGCACTCCGCCTGCTCGGACAGCGTCGGCAGACCGTACGCTCCCTCGAGATACGCTCGCCGCCACTTGAAGAGCAGGTTCGCGTTGACATCATTGCCGCGCGCGATCAGGGCAACCGATGCACCCGGCTCAAAGGATTGCTCGACCAGGTGCCTCTTGAACTCGAGCGAGAAATTCGGCCGCTTGGTGCGTGCGCTTGATGTTTTGTCCACGTTGGTGCCCACAATAATTTGGTGGACACCAAATTACCCAAAGCATCGACCAGTCGTCCAGAATGGCCCTCGCGAGTTGCTTACGAAACAACGCAACCATCCTGAAGACTGACGGTGTTCCCAGATTAGACGGCTAATGTGTATCGCAAGTCGATGCGGGGTCAACCCGACTATATTGTTAAGTCTCTCGAGAGGAGCCGCTGACGATCGCCAGTCGTTTTTGGTCGTTCGCCATCGCGGAGCCTTTGGCAGTTCTCCACGATCACGCCGATGCTCCGCGCGAGCGTCTGCGACGTGAGCCATGTGACATGAGTATTTGAGACGACCGCGTCCCGGCTACGCGAGATAACCCATTGATGACTGCTGGTCCACCCCACCGAATGGCAACTGAAAAGGCAATAACCGACGGTCCCGTCATCTACATCGTTGATGACGACAACGCGATCCGGCTTGGCGTCAGCTCGCTGATGCGCTCCGTGGGCTATCGCGTGGAGGTGTTCGAATCCCCTGACGAATTTCTACGATTTCCGCACTCCGCCGGGCCGGGCTGTGTCATCCTCGACGTGCGGTTCCGCGGAAAAAGCGGTATGGATCTTCATCAGGAAATCGTCAATATCGGCATGCGTATTCCCGTCATATTCATGACCGGCCATGGAGACATCGAGATGGGTGTGAAGGCGATGAAGGCCGGCGCGCTGGACTTCTTTGCCAAGCCCTTCAAAGACCAGGACATGCTCGACGCAGTGGCTCACGGGCTGCTGCGAGATAGTGAGCGGCTCGCGACGGAAGCGGCGTTGGCCGATCTGCGCGCCTCGTATGAATCCCTGTCGCCGCGCGAGAAAGAGGTGATGGCCTTCGTGCTGTCTGGACTGCTGAACAAGGAAACTGCCTCTAAGATGAACCTGAGCGAAATCACGGTCAAGGTTCACCGAGGACAGGTCATGCGGAAGATGAGGTCGCGCTCTATGCCGGACCTTGTCCGCAAAGCGGAATCCCTGGGTGTCGGGCCCTCTCTGGGCCACGGCGGCCATCAATGAGCGCCACGCACCCGTGCATTTTCCGATATGGTCGCGCGCGCGGGGACGCCGCATTCAATACAGTCGCTCGCGCTTATCGCTGGAATGAGTCGGTCTGCGTTCATGGCTCGCTTCGTTGAAATCGTTGGAGATTGGTCCATGGTGATTTTGCGTCAGTTACGTATGCGTCGAGCTCTGGTTCTACTCACAGCATGTTGATTTGTATGGAATCCTGACCCCGGGATTTGCATTGAATTCTGACCCACCCGTTGGACCAGCTTTGCGGGCTTTGTCACGTTACCGAGGTGGCCGCGTAGAATTCTTGAGATGAAGAATTCTAAATCGCTCTATCACGGACATCGCTTTCCAGCGGTGGTCATCAGTTGTGCCGTCCGCGGGTACTTTCGGTTTCATTTGAGCTTGCGTGACACTGAAGAATTGCTGTTCGAGCGCGGCATCGTGGTGAGTTATGAAACCGTGCGCCGCTGGTGCGATAAATTCGGCACGGGTTCGCGCATCGCGTCAAGGTTGTCCGGCAAAAACCATGCAATACATGGCATCTCGATGAGTTGTTCGTGACGCTGCGCGGTGAACCTTATGCGCTGTAGCGAGCCGTCGACGCGCACGGCGCCGAACTCGATATCCTGCTTCAGAAGCGGCGCGACACGGCCGCAGCCGAACGATTCTTCAGGCGCGTGCTTCGTTCGTGTCCCGTGCCGCACAAGATCGTCACCGGCCAGCTACGCAGTTATCCGGCCGCGAAGTCCAGGATCTCCGAGCTGGCAAACGTCAGGCACGTGTACGTCAAGGCTGCAGCCCGTGTGAACAATCGGGCCGAAAATAGCCATCAACCTACGCGTGAATGTGAGCGGCGCTTGCGCGGGTTTCTCGACCCAAAACGCACGCAGGCGTTTTCTCTCGAACTTCGGACCGATCCGGCAGCACTTCGCGATCAAGCGACATTTGCTGCGCGCGTCTGTCTACCGCAAACAACTCGGCGAACGCTTTGCCGCATGGCATCGTTTCACCGAGCTTACCCAAAACCCGTCCGGCTTTTAAGGAAAGCTCCGTCCATCGCACTACTGCGACGCGACAATTTAACGTGACAAAGCCCTTTGCACTGCCATCGGTGATGTGAAGCGAGTTGGAGCCGCGCAAGATGTACCTATCCACAGAATGGCGCCCGCGCGCCGCTTCATCGCAGGGTTTTGGCTGTGCCGACTATCGGTTCGTCCGGCTCGACATCCAGCGCTCGCATGGCCGCCTGCGCGATTTCAGCGAATACAGGGCCTGAAACGTCACCGCCATAGTGCCTGGCACCTTTAGGCTTGTCGACCGAGACAGCGATCACAAGTCTTGGGTTCCTGATCGGAATAATCCCAACAAACGAGGCGCGATAGGTGTTCCTCTCATAGCCATGGCGAGCGGCGGTGTATGCCGTTCCCGTCTTGCCACCGACGCTGTATCCAGGGACTTGGGCCTGAGGGGCGGTGCCGCCTTTTGCGACCACACTCTCCAGCATGGCCCTGACTTCATCACTTGTACGTTGCGTAAAAATCTGCGTACCTGTGATCGATGCTTCGTCCGTCTTGTAGAGCGAAAGCGGCACGAGTCTGCCATTGTTCGCGAAGACGGTGTAAGCGTGAGCGAGCTGAACGAGAGAGACGGACACACCGTAACCGTATGACATCGTCGCCTGGTCGATGCGATGCCACTTCCGCCACGGTCTCACGATACCAACACCCGCGCCCGGAAACCCGAGGTCCGGGGATTGGCCGTAGCCCAGCGCAGTGTACATATTCCACATTTCTTCAGGCTTCATCGTCAGCGCTATCTTCGTCGCACCGATATTGCTCGACTTCTGGATCACGCCCGCCACTGTCAAGGTGCCGAAGTTTGCGTCGTCGGTGATGGTAGCTCCGTCCAGCGAGAAGGTCCGGTTTGTCTCAACGAGCGAATCTGGCATAAGCCGGCGGAGGTCGAGAGCGAGCGACACGGTAAATGGCTTCATTATCGAACCCGGTTCGAATACGTCCGTCACCGCCCGGTTGCGCAATGCGGGACCGCGCAGCGCGGACCGGTCGTTCGGGTCATAGCTCGGATAATTCGCGAGAGCCAGAACTTCACCGGTGTGGCCGTCAACAACGATTGCCGAACCGCTTTCCGCATTGCTACTGGTCACAGCCGATCGCAAGGCGTTGAAGGCGCTGTACTGGATGCTGCCGTTCAGCGCGAGCTGGATGTCGGTGCCGGGATGCGGCTCGGTTATGTCGCCAAGATATTCAACTACGTGCCCGACTCTATCGCGGATGGCCAACCTGGTACCGTCCACGGACTTCAGCTTCACGTCCTGCGCAAGCTCGACGCCGTCTTCGCCGCCACCGGCAATGCCGCCAAAGCCGACCAGTTGCGCGGCGACCTCGCCTTCCGGGTACAGGCGCTTGTACTCCGGAATCTGGTAGATGCCCGGGATGTCCAGTGCCTTGATTTCGCCAGCAATGCCAAGCGGCACCTGGTGCTTGAGATAGACAAACGTCTTGTCACTGTCGATCTGGGCGTTGATCTGTTGCTCCGGCATGTCGAGCAGGCGGCCCAGCATTGCAAGTTTTCCGGGTTCAAGGTCGTCCGGAATTGCCTTCGGATCGGCCCAGACGGATCTCACCGGAACATTCGTCGCCAGCAGCATGCCGTTTCGGTCCAGTATCTTTCCGCGCTCCGAATGAACATCAATGACATGTTCAACTCGTGACGCGCCCTCCTTCTGGTAGAACTTGTTATCGATAACCTGAATCCAGAGGGCCCGCACCGCGCAGGAAGCGAATGCAACGGACATGAGAATCATGACGATTGTCGACCGGTGGCGGGAAGCGTCTGCCTTCAGAATTGGCGTTTGATTGAATGTGATGTGTTGCCGCATCCCATGATTTGCTGAATGTCGATCCGGGTTCGGGAGACTCTCTACCTTGGCACGCAGGTTCGACATGTTTGCTGGCGCGATGAACTGGCAGATTCAGCTAAAAGCGATCCGAGGAACCGAAACGGTTGAGATGAAGACGCCGGAAACGACAGGGTTAGAAAAGTACGTGGCTCGGCCGGGGCGAGTTATGGCGGAGCTTGACTGCAGGTAGCGCGCTCACTGCGCTTGTACCTGCTGGTCGCCGGAAACATGCAGTGCGGGGCGGGAAAGAAACACACTCCCAGACGCAGAAATCGGCGGGGTTAGTTTGCCGACGAGGCCATAGCAGGCCACGCCAGCCACTCCGCCCACGCAGCCCCCCCGTGGCGCGTCTATATGGCCGCGAGTCTTCGCGGGAGTGTTCTTCTGCAACGCAGCTCGTGTCGTGACGACAGCAGAGCGCGATCTGCGTGCATTCTTTCAACTTCCTTCTTCCGGCTTCGCGGGTGTTCATATGCATCCTGCGGGGTCGCAGTTACATGTCCGGAATGATACGGGTGTGGCAGGCGAAGGCAGAAGCCCGCTGCGGCGAAATCACCTTTGCAGGAAAGGGATAACAGTGCTCGCAGCGGCTTTGTCAACTTGCCGTATTCAGGCGGACTTCAGGATAACTGGCAATCGCTCAGAAACCAGTCGACGGATTTTGGGTGAGCTCAGTGAATCGATGCCACGCGGCAAAGCGTTCGCTGAGTTGTTTGCGGTACAGCGAAGCACGCAGCAGATGTCGCTTGAGCGCGAAGTGCTGCCGGATCGGACCAAAGCTCGATAGAAATGCCTGCGTGCGTTTGCGCTCACGAAAGCCCCGCATGCGACGCTCACGTTCGCGCGTGGGCTGATGACTGTTCTCGGCTCGGTTGTTTAACCGGGCGGCGGCCTTAACGAACACATGCTTGACGTTGGCCAGTTCGCGGATGTCCGCCTTCGCGGCCGGGTAGCTGCGCAGCTGGTCGGTGACGATTTTGCGTGGCACCGGACACGAACGAAGCAGGTGCTTGAAGAAGCGTTTGGCGACGGCCTTGTCGCGTCGCTTCTGCAACAGGACGTCGAGCGCGGCGCCATGTTCATCAACCGCCCGCCAAAGCAAGTAAGGCTCCCCGCGCAGCGTCACAAACATCTCGTCGAGATGCCAGGTGCTGCCTGTCTTGCGTCGGGCCGCTTTCACGCGGTGAGCAAAGCCTGCACCGAATTTGTCGCACCAGCATCGGATCGTCTCGTACGTCACGACCACGCCGCGCTCGAAGAGCAACTCCTCAATGTCGCGCAAGCTCAACTGGAAGCGAAAGGCAGTATGACTTTGCGTGAGGCAAGGGCTGGCCCGCCGTGGGGAAACTGAACGCGGGTTAGCATTGCTGTCAGAGCCGCACGGGCGTGGACTGGGCCATGCCCCGGCGATTTCCTCCACGGAGGCCAGCATGCGAAACGATAGCACGGTGTACGTTGGACTGGATCTTCACAAGGACTCGATCACGGTCGCCTACGCGATCGACGCGGGCGAGATCGAGCTGCTGGGCAAGACCGGTACGACCGGGGCCGACATCGATCGCCTGTGCACACGCCTGCAATCCAAGGCGCCGCACGTGCGCGTCGTGTACGAGGCAGGTCCATGTGGTTACGGGCTGTACCGTCAGCTCGTCCAGAAGGGCTTCGACTGCATGGTCTGCGCACCTTCACTGATCCCGCGCAAGCCGGGCGAGCGCGTAAAGACCGACCGGCGTGATGCCATCAAGCTGGCGCGCTCGCTGCGCGCCGACGACCTGTCGGCCGTGTACGTGCCCGGCATTGAAGACGAGGCATTCCGGGATCTCGCCCGCGCGTGGGCGGCTGCCCGCGAGGATCTGCGACGTGCACGGCATCGACTGAAGTCGTTCCTGCTCGCGCATGGCGTCCGTTATACCGGTAGCGCAAACTGGGGCGAGGCGCACCGTCGCTGGCTGGGCCGCTGTTCGTTTCCCAGCGCCTGGCAGCACCTTGCCTTTGACGAACACCGGCGCACGATCGAGGACCGGCTTGCGCAGTGCGCCCGTCTCGAAACAGCCGTACGCGAAGCGGTGATCTCCTGGCGCTTCTATCCGGTAGTGCTGGCCCTGCAGGCCATGCGGGGCGTCCAGTTCGTTACCGCCGTCGGGATGATTTCAGAAGTGGGCGACCTGTCCCGCTTCGAACACCCGCGTCAGCTGATGGCCTGGCTCGGCGTAACGCCATCCGAGCATTCATCGGGAGGCAAACGCCGCCAGGGCAGCATTACCAAAACCGGCAACAGCTACGCCCGAAGACTGCTGGTCGAAGCGGCCTGGAGTTACCGCCATCCTGCCCGCGTCAGTCCGGAAATCCAGGCCCGTCTCGAAGGTCTGCCCAAGGCCATCATCGACCGCGCCTGGGACGCCCAGGTGCGGCTGTGCCGACGATTCCGCCGGCTGACCGCGCGAGGCAAGCCCATCAACATCACGGTCGTGGCTATTGCCCGCGAACTGGCGGCGTTCATCTGGGACATCAGTCGACTGGCCATGGCGCTTGCAATACCTCGCAGCAAACCGCCCGCGGCCTGTGTGTGATTTCCCGAACAACGGAAGGAGTTTCCTGAAGGCGGCGCAGCCCGGCATCCGAGCAACCCGCGATGGTATTACGCAACGGGCATCACCAACTTGCGGCGGAAGTTAGCGGCAGGCTCATGAGGCGGACCTCTGTAATGCGGTATCCAACCCGCGGATGTCAGTGTGATCCACCGTCGAGACTTACTGCTGCGCCGCCCTCAGGAAATTCATGCGTCGATGCAACCTGGAAACCAATTTCGCGATTGACACGCAAAGTCATATCAATACCAACGCACGGCGCAACTGATAACACCAGCGGGGAAACGGTGACCGTGATACAGCGATTTTGATTTCTTCATCGCGCCATCTTACGCGACGACCCCAACAACCTGACAACGCCAGCCGGCCTCATCGAAGCCGATCACCCACCGCTCGCGGAGAAGCTGCGGCGTGCGAGTCCGCACTGGATGCGCCACACGCATGCCACGCACGCGCTTGCCCGCGGCGCAGAGCTGACGACCGTTCGCGACAACCTGCGTCACGCATCGATCGCAACGACCTCAGTCTATCTGCAGGGTGACGAAGTAAAACGTGCCCGTCAGCTCGATGCGGCTTTCGGCTCACGTCGGTGAGAACGACCATGAGGGAGCGCCCGAACGGTGGGGATTTGCAGGAGCCGGGCGCGGGAGGCCTGGCGTCAGAGGTGTAGAGAGCCAGCCATAGCACGACCGCACACACGAGCGCCCCCGTGATTCGCACTTGCGCGACGTTATTGGCACGCTCTCCAGGCAACGCCTCTTGCTGTTCCATCATTCCAGGTTGCTGCGCCTGCCTGCATGCATGCATGCAAATGAAGCTTACCCATGCGCGGCAGTAGTGGCGCAAGTATCACATCGCCTTATTTTGCATTACTGAGCGTTACGAAGACCCTATGAGCCCCTTCGCTGTAAAACCCGGCCTGAATGTTGGCTGGCCACGCTGCGGTTTTTTGACGGTTAGTTGCGTTTACATGAGTCGTAGCCAACGGATGCCAGGCCGACCCCTTCCGCCGAATCCGGCTTCACGCCCGACGTCGCCATCGTCGCTGCAGAATCGGACAAGTCGCACGCGGCGCACGGAAACAGTTCGTGCACATGCGGCCGACAGCTGGTGCACCAGTAATAAACTGTTTCTGTAGAACTGATGACCAGGGTGTGGCTTTGGGGCCGCCGGTACGGCAGGGCCGACTTGTGGGCGACCGAAAATTGACCTTGGCAATGTCGGAGTTCCTGGTCTCTGACACATCTCCCGTGTCATGATGGAGAGTGGAAGAACACCGGGGCGGTCACATGGCCCATCTCGCGAAGGAGGCCAAGGTGACGAATGGCAACGATGTATTGGACGGCCCTCACGACCAGATACCGGAAGAGCTGCGAATCCTCGCCGGCTACCTGGAGCGGGCTTTGGACAGCGCGACAAGCATCGTGACGATGCGACCCACCGACGGTGTCTGTACCGTATATTTGGGCGACCCAACGGGTCCACGTGAGGACCTGATGCAGATTGGCACGATTGCAACCCGGGTCGCAAACGACATCCTTGAGTCGACTTCATCGGGAGCGAACACGGTGCAGGTTGACGGTCAGGTCTATCGTCTTGTCCGAAGCTTCACGCAGGTTGCCGACATGGCGGCCGTTGTCTTTTCAACAAAGTAGGCCGCGGCTCATTCCGCTGACAACGTTTCAGCGACGTTATCTAGTGTTCCGTCCCAGAAATAACTTTACGTAAATTTGGATTGTTCTATGATCGAGTCGTGATGAACAGGAGGCGATCATGGGACGCAAGGGGATCGAGGTTGTGGTGTCGGAACTGGAGCGAGAACAGTTGCTGTCCATGTGTCGCTCGCGTTCGTTGCCTCATTCTCTGGTGCGTCGGGCAAAGATCGTCCTGATGGCCGCTGACGGTTGCACGACCAAGGAAATTGCGATGCAGTGCGAAGTGACGCCACCGGCGATCACGCACTGGAAGAAGCGGTTTGTCGCTCAGGGGCTTGCGGGTCTGCATGATGAAGCTCGCCCAGGCCGACCACGCACACATGACGACGAGGCGGTCGCGGAATTACTGGCCAGGGTGTTGCATGAGAAGCCGGACGGGGCAACGCACTGGAGCGTGCGTTCTGCGGCCGCGCAGACAGGGATTTCGAAGAGTTCGGTTGCCCGGTATCTGTCGCTGTTCGGTATACAGCCCCATCGTTCAAAGAGCTTCAAGCTGTCTACCGATTCATTCTTCGTCGAGAAGGTGCGCGATATTGTCGGGCTGTACCTAAGCCCGCCCACCAACGCCATGGTGCTGTGCGTCGACGAGAAGAGCCAGTGTCAGGCGCTGGAGCGCACGCAGCCGATGCTGCCGATGGGGCTGGGCTATCTCGAAGGCGTGACGCATGATTACGTCCGGCATGGCACCACAACCTTATTCGCTGCGCTCAATGCAGCGACGGGCGAAGTCATTGCTCAATGCAAGCCACGCCACCGGCATCAGGAATTCCTGGCGTTCCTCAGGCATATTGACCAGGTGGTGCCGGCCGATCTCGACGTGCATCTGGTCGTCGACAACTACGCGACTCACAAGCATCCGAGGGTCTGGGCGTGGCTCGCCAGGCATACGCGCTACCACATGCATTTCACGCCGACCTACTCGAGCTGGCTGAATCAGGTTGAACGCTGGTTTGGCCTGATTACGCAACAGGCGATCCGTCGTGGGTCATTCAGAAACGTGCGCCAGCTCATTGCCAGCATCGAACGTTATACCGAGCAGTACAACCAGCACAAGCGGCCCTTCGTATGGACCGCAACAGCCGATTCCATTCTCCAGAAAGTGGCCCGGCTATGCAAAGTTATTTCTGGGACGGAACACTAGTTGCATGTAAAGGCTGCCGGAGCCAGACCGAAGAGCGTACCGCCTACGCCAGCGCGTCTCAGGCGCTTGTGTGGGCCTTGATCAGCTCGCTGGCCAGAATCATTGCATCGCGGTTGAGTGGAATGACTCGCCCGCGAATTCGCGGACGGTAGACCGGATCACCTCGCTTGACGTACGTCCCCGATAAGGCGCAACGTCAAGGCGCGGGAGCGGGACACGGCTCGTGGGCGCCGAAGCGAGGTGGCCCGTGCGATACGATGACGGATGGTAGATTGATGGCAGAGCTGTGCAAGCAGGCGCATGACAGGCCCCATTTTCTGACGGCATGTCCAAAGTTGCATTGTGTTCAGCGTTCAAGATCGTGCCCCGCTTCAGGAGAGAGTGAAACAGTAGTTGAACAAAGCTAGCGATCAAACAGTTTCTGATTGTGCAGCTATTGCATGCATTCTGAGGAGAAGTCGACCGTACGGCGATAAACAGTCCTGCCAAGCCACGGCACGATCGTGTACTCGTCATATGAGTTGCTGCGGATGTGGATCCAGCTATGAAGAGGATGTGACACGATGATTCCTTGAAGACGCTAAAAGGGGAAATCGGCGGGCGGGCATCCGGAAGCGTCATGTCGTCGGGGGGCGAACCGCGAGCTTTTCGCTGGTGTAACAGCGAGCGTGTAGCGATGAGAGAAGATTAGGTCGAGCCCGAGGGCGAATCTACTCTACGGTTGAATATGCCAATGCCGCGTTAGCGTACCCCGCCTATACGGACGTATAAGCGCAGGGAGGGGCGAAAGCTTACGATTGACTGCCCGTCTCAGTAGATATCAGGACGGCGGTCCCGCAATACGTGATTAAACGCGTTCAATTGCCGGTGCCGGCGCGCGTCGGCCAGATTCACCGACGCCATCAGAATTTCTTCGTCCGTTGGACTGGCAGGACCCGCCGCCGGCCAACCTTGCGAGTCGACAATCAGGCTGCGTCCAAGAAACGGCTGGTCGCGTTCCACGCCGACCCGGTCCGCCGCGGCCACGAACAGTCCGTTCGAATGCGCGCCGCCCATCGCCAGCAGATTCGCCATCGCGGGCAGCTCGGCCGGCTGCGCAGGCATCGGCACCCAGTTGGTCGGCACGCATAGGATATCGGCGCCCTTTGCCGCCGCCATCCGGAAAATTTCAGGAAACCAGATGTCATAACAGATCGCGCAAGCCACCCGGCCAAACGGCGTATGAAACACAGGCATGCCGAGGTTGCCCGGCTCGAAAAAGAGGTTCTCGTCACCCCACAAATGCATTTTTCGATAGCCGCCCAGTACACCTCCCGGACCGATCACAGCCGCCGAGTTGTAGAGTGTATCGCTGTCGCGTTCAGCATATCCGGCCACCAGCGTGACGCCTAGACGCGCGGCAAGCGTGCTCCATTGCCCTATCGTGTCACCGTCCGCCAAGGGTTCGGACAGCGCGAACGCTTCTTCACGCGACTCGAATACATAACCGGAATTGCATAACTCCGGCAGCACGATCAGGTTCGCGCCGCGCGCATGCGCCTGCTCGATCAGTTCGATCGAATGCGCCACGTTGCGCACCTTGGCCCCCACCTCCGGGCACATCTGCACGCACGCCACCGTCACCTTACTCTCGTTACCTGTCGTCATGGCTGCACACTCCGCGCAATCGGGGAGCGCACCGCGTCCCACCGGTGCACGCTTTCATAGGACGCGGCTACGCGCAGAATCGTGGCCTCGTCGAACGGTCGGCCGGCGATCTGCAGGCCGATCGGCAAGCCGCGCGAATCGAAGCCGCATGGCAGGGACAGCGCCGGCAAACCCGTCAGGTTGAATGGATAGGTAAGACGCCATGACGCCGCGAGGGGGCTCTCTTCCATCCCCCCAGTCACCACCGTCGCCTGTCCACGCCGCCACGCGGTAACCGGCGACGCGGGCGTCACGACAACGTCGACGCGCTCGAATACCGCCTTGAAATCGTCGATCAGGCACGCGCGCAACTGCTCGGCCTTCAGATAGTCCGACGCCGACACCATGCGGCCGATCTCTACGAGCGTACGCACGTCGTCGGCCATCGCGGCGGCCGCGCCGCGCTGCAGGCCGCGATCGTGATACGCGCTCGACGACGCGAGTTCGATTGCGAAGATCGCACCCAACCCGTATTGCAGATTGGGCACCTCGAAGTCGATCACCTGCGCGCCGAGTGCGGCGAGCGCTGCAACGGCGCGCTCGACTTGCGCCTCTACTTCCGCCTCGTTGGCGCCGAAGAAGTGATTGCGGCACACGCCGATGCGCATGCCCGCTATGCCGCCATCCAGCGACGCGGTGTAATCCGGCACCGGTACGTCGGCGCTGCCGGCGTCGCGCGGATCGTGTCCGGCGAGCACGTTGAGCAGCAGCGCCGCGTCGCGCACCGACAGCGTCAACGGCCCCGCATGATCGAGCGACCAACTATGCGGCACGATCCCCGCGCGGCTGACGCGACCGAACGTCGGCTTCAGGCCCACTACGCCGCACAGACTCGCCGGAATGCGAATCGAGCCGCCCGTGTCCGATCCGAGCGCGCCGTAGGCCATGCGCGCGGCCAGCGCCGCGCCCGAGCCGCCGCTCGATCCGCCGGGAATGCGCGAGGGATCCCACGGATTGCGAGTGGGCGGCGTCTCCGTGCCCCACGCGAACTCGTGCGTGCGGGTCTTGCCGATCACTATCGCGCCGGCCGCCCGCAGGCGCGCAACCGCGGCTGCGTCTTCGTTCGCGAACGTATAGCCCGGCGCACGGCTGCCTGCCGTGGTCGGCATGCCGGCCGTCAGGTAGTTGTCCTTGATCGCAATCGGCACACCATGCAGCGGACCGCGCCGCATACCGCGCTTCAGTTCCTCCGTGCATTGCTCGGCTTCGGCGCGCGCGGCCGGGTTAAGACATTCATAAGCCAGCACTTGCGGATCGAGCGCGGCGATGCGCGTGAGCAGCGCGTCCATGACGTCGGCCGGCGAAACCTCGCCCGCTGCAATGCTCGCGGCGATGGCGGTGAGATCGTCGTTCATGCTTCGCCCTTGATGGAAGGTCCCGCATAAGCGCGCGCCGGATCGAACACGACCACCGGGTGCACTTCTGACAGATCGAGCTCTCGTAACTTGTTAATCTCCGCGAGGATCGGCGCGTAGGTGGCGAGGTTGTGCGCCACGCGCTCTGCAGCGAACTCGACGCCGAGCCAGCGGCCGAGCACCCGCACGTCGGCACTCAACGGCTCGGTTGCACCCGGCCTCGATTGGGGTGGCGTCAACAGCAACTCGGTCACGGCGGCCAGCGGTGCACGGCCGGGATCGCCACGGGTGGGCATCCCTTCGACGAACGGGACGAACTGCCGCTGCGCCACCTCGAACACGCGCCGCAATTCGGCAACCGGCTCGTGATGTTCGTCGACCCGCAAATCGAGGTGGGCATATGCCTCGTTGCGCACCACCTTGAGCGCCGCCGACTGGCGGCCGCGCTTGTCGCCGCCGGCGGCTTGTCCCGCTTCGAGCACGCGCATCAGGCGCTCCTCCAGTGCGAACTCATCACTCGCCTCATACGCGGCGAGCATCGCATCGAGTGTCCCGGCGCCGGTCAACATGTTGCCCTGAATCGTACAGGACGTGCCACTACGCTGCCCCGCCCAGCCCGTACATCGCGAACCGGTCCAGCACGCGCTTTGACCGTTGCGATCCACAATGCCGAGCTGCCGCAGATCCGCGGCGGCATCGTCATTCAGTACCCGCGCGAGCGCCTGTTCGGCGCTCACGCCCTGAGCGAGCAAGTCGAGCGCATCGAGCGCGAGATACGGATTGACCCAGGATTGCGTCGACACCGCACCTACGTCGGTGCGCAGATACATGCACATCGCGCCGACCGCCGGCACCGCCGTACTGACCGCCACGCCCAACGCGCCGGTCCGCGCACAGCGCGCGACGATGGAAAACGTCATGGCAAACTTTCCCCTTAGTGTTACAGCGACAGGAAACGCGAAACCGTGGCCTGCGCCGACGGATCCGCCGTATCACCGGCCGCCGGAATCTCACCGAGTTCGAGCACCGCGTAGCGATTCGCGACGGAAAAAGCAAACTGCACGTGCTGCTCGACCAACAGCATCGTCGTGCCGGCACTGTCACGCTCGCGGCTGAGAATGCCGACCAGCCGTTCGATCACCGACGGCTGCATGCCCTCGGTGATTTCGTCGACCAGAATCAGCTTCGGCTGGCGAATCAACGCCCGCGCGACCAGCAGCATTTTCTGCTCGCCACCCGACAGCGTGCCGGCTTTCTGTTTGAGGCGGTCTTTCAGAAACGGGAAAAGATCCTCGATACGCTCGAAAAGCGGCTTGAAATCGCGATCGCGCACGAGCGCGAGCTTCAGGTTCTCTTCGACGGACAAGTCCTGAAACAAGGCCTTTTCCTGCGGGATGTAAGCGACGTCGCGCCGCGCGATCCGGTTCGGCGGCACGCCCGTGGTCCGCTCGCCGAACAACGCGATGTCGCCGCTCTTCGGGCGAATGAAACCCATCAGCGTTTTCAGCAAGGTCGATTTGCCCATGCCGTTCTTGCCGAGAATCGCCACCACTTCGCCGCGCGCGAGCGTGAGGTTCAGGCCCTTGAGCACCATCGCCTCGCCGTACCCGCTGTGCAGCGCGTCGACCTGTACTATCGTCGATGCATTCATGCGTCCGCCTCCGGCTGACTGGCGGCGGCATGCGCACCGCCCGCATACACCGCACGCACGATGTCGGAGTTCACGACTTCTTCGACACCGCCGTCCATCACAATGCGCCCCTGGTGCAGCACGACGATGCGCGAACTGATCTGCTGCACGAAATCGAGATCATGCTCGACCAGCAGCAGACACATCCGATAGCGCGACGACAGTTCGACGAAAATCTCGCCGATCTGTGTGCGCTCCTGTTTCGTCAGGCCCGCGGTGGGTTCGTCCAGCAGCACCGTGCGCGGCTCGAGGGCGAGCACCATCGCCAGTTCAAGCGCCTGCTTCTGGCCGTGCGACAGGTAGCGGCACTCGCGTTCAAGAATCCGGTCGAGTCCCGTCAGCCGCAGCACGTCGAGGGCCGGCTGCGGCAGCGCGAGCACCGGGTCGCGCCGCCATTTCGACGGTGGCGCCACCCGATAGCGCGCAACCCGCAACGCCTCACCGACGCTGAGCGATTCGAACACCGTCGCGGTCTGGAACTTGCGACCGACACCCAGCGCCACGCAGTCGTACGGCGCGAGCGTGCGGATCTCCGTGCCGCCGATCTCGACTGTGCCGCCCGAGCGTTCCGCGCCGTCCGCAATGCAGCGCATCAGCGTGCTCTTGCCCGCGCCGTTCGGCCCGATCAGACTGAGCAGCTCTCCGGCGCGCGCGTCGAAGCTGATGTCGTCAAGCACCTTGAGGCTGCCGAAATGCTTGCGCACGTGCTTGATCGATAGCGCCGCACGGGTGTTGTCCACCGTGCCGTCATCGCGCGGCGGCGCCGCGATCAGCGTCACCAACGCGGGCGCCGCACGGCGGCGGCGGCGCGGCAGCACCTGACGCGCTGCGCCGGACACAAGCGGCGCGAGCCCGCGCGGCATCGCCACGATCACGACGACGAACGCCACACCCACCAGCAACGTCCAGACATAAGGCAGATTGCCGCTGAGATAGGCGCTGCCGACGTCGATTAGCATGGCGCCGACGATCGGTCCGATCAGCGATCCGCGCCCGCCGAGCGCGACCCAGATGACCAGTTCCGTGCCGAACACAAAACCGGCGTATTCCGGCGCCACCACCATCTGCACGCAGGCAAACAGAAAGCCCGCGAACGCGGCGATCACCGCGCACGCGTCCATCAGCCGCGCCTTGTAGCGCGACGCATTGATGCCGAGATACTCGCAGCGTGCTTCGTTTTCGCGGATGGCGACCAGTAGTTGCCCCGCATCGCTGCGCACGAACATCCACGCCACCACGGCCAGCAAAACCAGTAATGCGCCCGCGATGAAAAACCAGGCTTCAAGCGGAATATCGAAACTGTCGAAGCCGGACAGGCCGCTGCTCGATCCGGTGAACTCGCCGCCCGAATAGATGCACTGAACCAGCACGATCGGCAATACGAGGGTGACGACCGAAGCGTAGAGCGGCGATGCCCCGTGATAAAACGCCAGCCAGCCGACCGCGCGCGACACGATCCAGGCAGCGGCGACGCCGGCCGCAAGGGCTGCCGCCGCAAGCGGAAACGAAAAGCCGGCATGCGTGAAAATCAGCCCGGCCGCGTAAGCGCCGATGCCGAAAAATGCCGACTGTCCGAATGTGAGGATGCCGGTATAGCCCCACAACAGATCGACGGTCAACGCGACCGCCGCATACAGAAACGCGCGAATCAGGTTGTTGACGAGGAAAGTCGGCAGCGTGACGCTGCAGATGGCCAGAACGACGAGCGCAACGGCGCCGATTGCTGCCGGCCCCTTCCACGGTGAAGCAACCGCGGCGCGCACCGACGGGGTGGAAGCGGGATCAGCCACGTGCGAAGCCCTCCGGTCGAACGCGTAACAACAAAGCTGCCAGTACCGCGATGGTCAGACCGCCGAGCACGGGATTGACGAAGGTGCTGACCAGCACCTGCGCGCCGCCGAGCACCACGCTCGCCACCGCCAGACTGATCAGCGACGAACCGGACACCAGCACCAGCATGAACGCGCCGACGATCCACGGCACGCCCATGTTCGGATCGACGCTGGCAAGCGGCGTAATCAGACAGCCCGCAGCCGACGCCAGCGCAGCGCCGGTGCAGAAGGTCA
This sequence comes from Paraburkholderia sp. RL17-337-BIB-A, assembly GCF_046025895.1. Classification (NCBI taxonomy): domain Bacteria; kingdom Pseudomonadati; phylum Pseudomonadota; class Betaproteobacteria; order Burkholderiales; family Burkholderiaceae; genus Paraburkholderia; species Paraburkholderia sp. RL17-337-BIB-A. Next base: position 1,380,143 of record NZ_JARESY010000003.1, read on the forward strand.
TGAAGCGCACCCGCGAACTGCTGATGCCGAGCCCGCGTGCGAGCGCTTCGTTCATGATCACCGCCCGGGTCTGCAAGCCGAGCCGGGTGCCGTTGAGCAGCCAGCCGAGCGCGAGCGCGACCAGCAAGGCCACGCCGACCAGAATCAGCCGGTAGGCCGAGTACTGAGTACCGGCAAACGAAATCGCGCCGTCCACCGGACTGGCCACCATCTGCACGCCGCGGCCGAACGCCAGCGTAATAAGCTGGCCGACGATGATGCCCAGACCCCAGGTCGCCAGAATCGCGTCGAGCGGGCGCGCGTACAACGGACGAACGATGAACCGCTCGACCGCCATCCCCGCCACGAAGCCGATCGCGAGCGCGCACGGCACGCCCCACCACCAGTCCAGGCCGGCGTGCTCGACGAGCACGCTCGCATAGCCGCCGGTCGTCAGAAACGCTCCATGCGAGAAGTTGATGATCTTCATCACGCCGAAGACCATCAACAACCCCGCCGAAACAATGAACAGGATGGCCGCCGTGGTGACGACATCAAGCCCGAGATTCAGCATTGCCGGGACTCCGTAGTATGGCTTACTTCAGGGCCGGACACTGCGCGCCGGGATCAACGTGGGGGAACGATTCGATCACCTTCACCGACCCGTCCGCCTGCACCTGGCCCAGATACATCGTGAGCGGCGTATGACGTTGCTTGTCCATCTGGATGTGGCCGCGCGGGCCGTCGAACGAAACCTGGGCGAGCGCCGGAATCACCTTCGCCGTGTCGACCGAACCGGCTTTCTCCACCGCGGCCTTGTACAGGTAGATCGCCTCGTACTCCGGCACCGAAAGATCGTTCGGTGTCTTCAGATCCGCACCGAAGCGTTTTTGCATCGCAGCGAGGAACGTGTGGTTCGCCGGCGAATCGATGTTGGTCACATACGAACCGGAGATGTAGATGCCCTGCGCGTCCGCGCCCATGCTTTTGGCGGTGCCCTCGTCGACGGCGAGATTGCCGTACGGAACCTTCACGCCCGCCGCACGCAGTTGCTTGGTGAGGGTGACGTTCGGCGCGCCGCCCGCGGTCGAGGTGATGATCGCGTCAGGCTTGGCCGCCTGCAGCTTGCTGATGATCGAGGTCCAGTCGGAACCGTCCATGGGCAGATACTCGTTGCCGACCACCTTGCCGCCGTGCTTTTCGATGTAGGTCTTCGAGAAGTCGAGCATGCCGCGACCGAACGCGTAGTCGCTGCCGATCAGAAAGAACGTCTTCGCCTTCTGCTGCTTCATGAAGTAATCGACGATCGGCGCGACCTGCTGGTCGGGCACCCATGCATCGACGTACATGTAACGGTTGCAGGAGCGGCCTTCATAGAACGACGTGTAGATGAACGGCACCTTGCCGCGCGTCACGATCGGCAGGCCCGCGTTGCGCGCGGCACTCGTTTCCATCGAGATGAGCGCGTTGACCTTCTTTTCGAAGATCAGCGAATCGAACGCCTTTTGCGCGCCCGCCGCGCCGCTACCGTCATCGGCCACTTCCAGGCTGACCTGACGCCCCAGAATGCCGCCTTTCGCATTGATCTCGTCGACAGCCAGTTGCGCTGCCTGAACCACCGACGGGGCAACCACGCTATTCGCGCCACTCAGACCCACGGGCACGCCGATCCTGATCGGATCGGCGGCGATGGCCGCGTGGCTCGCCATCGCGAGCGATACCAGCAGAGCGGCCGCCGCGCCGCGTGAGCGGCCGGCGGTCGGAAGGGAAGAGATTCTTTTCATTATCGTCAAGGCTCCTTGGTTTTTATGTCGAATCGAACTAAGTGACGCGGCTTTGCGGCACTTAGAGCTGCACCCCGCGCGTGAGCGCGCCATCCACTACAAAATTCGTCCCGCTCACGAAGCTTGCCGCCGGACTCGCGACGAACGCGACCGCATTCGCGATCTCCTGCGGGCGCGCCATGCGTCCACTGGGATTCAACGCGAGTGCTTCCGCGAACAGCTTCGGATCATTGTGTTCGATGTGATCCCACACGCCGCCTTCGAAGTAGACGTTGCCCGGCGAGATGGCGTTCGCGCGGATGCCCTTCGGCGCGAGGTGGTACGCAAGGCCTTGCATGTAGTGGATCAACGCCGCCTTGAAGGTCCCGTAAGGGCCGGCGGCAAAGTCGATTTCACGGCCGGACACGCTCGATATCGCGATGATCGAGGCGGCCTTGCTCGCTTCGAGAAACGGCAGCGCGGCGTCGACCAGGTTGACCGTGCCCATCAGGTCGGTTTCGAACTCCTTGCGCCACGATTCGAGATCGTTGCCGATCGACAGCGCGCTCACATTAGCGACCACGATGTCGATGCCGCCCAGTTGCGCGGCGGCCTCGCGGGTCCAGGCCTGTAACGCCGGACCGTTCGAAACGTCGACCGAGGCGCCGCACACCTTGACCGCACCACCGGTGACCTGCACGATGCCGGCCACCGTCTGTTCGACGGCGGCGCCATCACGCGCGCAGAGCGCGACGTCCGCGCCTTCGGCTGCCAGCGTTTGCGCAATGGCGCGGCCGATACCCTTGGTACCGCCGGTGACAAGCGCCTTCAAACCTTTGAGTTGCAGATCCATGGTGGCGTCTCCTCAGGCAGCCGGTGCGAGATATTTCTTGCTGATCGCCGCGCCGACCGAATACTTCGGGTCGACGAAATTGCCCAACCGCACCCTGCCGCACTGGCTGAGCATCATATAGGCATCCCAGCGGTCGAAGCCGTATTCTTTTTCCATCCACAGCACCAGTTCGTGATACGCGATACGCGTCGCGTCTTCAAGCGGGCGCGCGCTGCCGATCGCCATCAACAGCTCATCGGTCTCCAGGCGCGGCCAGTCGATGTGCCAGCCCTTGATCAGATCGACGTGGATCGTGGTCGTGCTGGAGTATTCGACAGCGGTGCCGCACACTTCGCCGTCGCCCTGGCAGGCGTGCGCGTCGCCGATAAAGAGCCGCGCACCGGCGGAGCGCACCGGCAGATAAGTGATGCTACCCGGGCCCATGTCGGGCACGTCCATATTACCGCCGTGGTTATCCGGCGTGAGCGAATTGATCGAGTCGATTTCCGGCGACAGGCTCAGCGTGCCGATATGCGGCTTGTACGGCAGCGTGACGCGCTTGCTCCAGTAAACGCCTTCTTCGTCCACGTCGATCTTGCGGGTGATCTCGGGCAGCGGCTCATTGAGCGTTGCCGTGAATTCCGTACCGGTCAGCGCGCCGAAGCGCGGAATCAGGCAGCAGGTGCCGCGCGGATTGTCGCCACGCGGCAGCATCGATTCGATGTACACCGCCACCACGTCGCCCTTCTCCGCGCCCTCGATCATGATCGGGCCGCTTTGCGGATTCAGAAACGGCACCCGCAGCTTCTGACTCGGTAGATCCTGTTCCGTGAGAATCTTGCCGTCGAATGCATCGCGAGTCTCAACCACGACCCGGTCGCCCGGGGCGATGTTCATCACCGGCGTCGAGTACGGTCCGATGGTGTAGTGAAACGTGCCCTGTCGGGATTCGCTGAGTTCATGCGTTTCGCGGACCTGACCGCGTGCGACGCCGCGGGTGTGCATGATCGATTGTTCTAGCCAGTTCATTGTGGTGTTCCTGTTCAAATGTGGGTTGCCGAAGTGAATGGGCGCAACACTGCCGCCGCATCACACTGAAATTAGCGCTCTGACGTTATTGGCTTCCATCTGGCTCCCCGGCCCCGCCGACACGACCTGGCCGCGTACCAGCACGACATAGTCGTCGGCCACCGCCTGCGCGAAATCGAAAAATTGTTCTACCAGCAGGATCGACAGCGATCCTTTCAGCGAACGGATCACCGCCTCGATCTCCATCACGATCGACGGCTGGATGCCCTCGGTCGGTTCGTCGAGAATCAGCAGCTTTGGATTGGTCAGAAGCGCCCGGCCAATCGCAAGCTGCTGCTGCTGTCCGCCGGACAGGTTCCCCGCAATGCGGCGGCGCATCTTCTTCAGCACGGGAAAGGTATGGAAGACGTCGTCGAAGGAAAATTGCTTGCCCTTGGCGGTCTGATTGCTCTCGCCCGCGTAGGCGCCGATACGCAGGTTTTCTTCCACGCTGAGTTGCGGAAAAATCTCGCGCCCTTGCGGCACGTAGCCCAGACCCGCCAGTACGCGCCGGTGCGACGGCGTGCGGGTCAGCGGCTGGCCCGCCAGTTCGATTTCGCCGGCTTTGACCGGCAGTAGCCCGACGAGGCACTTCAGCAAGGTCGTCTTGCCCACGCCGTTACGGCCGAGCACTACTGTGCAGGCGCCGTCGGCGACATTCAGCGACACGTCTCGCAACGTGTGGCTGCTGCCGTAAAACTGATTGAGTGCGGAAATCTTCAGCATGTTCACCGTCCGAGATAAACCTGAATCACGCGTGGATCGTTGCGCACGCTCTCCATCGATCCTTCGCCCAGCAACTGCCCTTCATGCAGCACGCTGACGAGGTCCGCGATCCTGCCGACAAAATCCATGTCGTGCTCGATCACCACCACCGCCCGCTCGGGCGACTTGAGCCGCATGATCAGTTCAGCGGTGCGTGCGGTTTCGTGGTCGGTCATGCCGGCAACCGGTTCATCGAGCAGGATCACTTGCGGATCGGCGACAAGCAGCATGCCGATTTCGAGCCACTGCTTCTGGCCGTGCGACAGCGTGCCGGCCATCCTGGGCCCTTCATTCTCGAGACCGATCGTCTCGAGCACTTCGTCGATGCGCCGGTTCTGCTGTGCGCCGAAGCGCGAGCGAACCATCGCAGCATAGCCGCGACCGTTGCGAATCGCCAGTTCGAGATTTTCGCGAACCCGCAAAGCTTCGAACACGCTCGGCTTCTGAAACTTGCGGCCGATGCCCAGGCGCGCGATGGACGTTTCGTCGAGCGTCGCGAGGTTCGTGACCTTGTTCAGAAAGACCTCGCCGCCTGCCGGCCGGGTCTTGCCCGTGATGACGTCCATCAAGGTCGTCTTGCCCGCACCGTTCGGACCGATTATGGCGCGAATCTCGCCGTATCGAAACTCCATCGACAGGTTCGTGATCGCCGCGAAGCCGGAAAACGTGACAGACAGGCCGCTGATGTAGATGGCGGTAGCCGGTTGTGGCTGGCTCATTGTCCGCCCCCCTTGCTTTCGCTAGCAGCGGCCTTGAGCGTACCCCACACGCCGTTGCTGAAATAGACGACGATCACGAGCGTCACGCCGGCAAGAATGAACGGCCACACCTCCGGCAGTTGCGAGGTCAGCCAGAACTTGAGTCCGTTGATCACGATCGCGCCGACAATTGCGCCGATCAGGGTGCCGCGCCCACCGATGGCCACCCACACGGCAATCTCGACGGACAGTTGCGGCGAAACGATAGTCGGGTTGACGATGCCGACCTGTGGCACGTACAGCATCCCGGCAAACGCCGCGAGGACCGCCGAGAGACACCACGCGAAGAGCTTCAGCGTATGCGTGCGGTAGCCGAGAAAACGCATCCGCGCTTCGTCGTCGCGCACCGCGATCAGCGCCCGGCCAAAACTGGAGCGCGCCAGGAAGCGCACCCCGACATAGGCCACCACCAGCAGCAGGCACGAACACACCGCGAGGCCTATCTGCGTGGACGTATCGGCAAGCTTGCGGCCCGCGAGGCTCGTGAAGCCGGTCATGCCGTTGTTGCCGCCGAGCCCCACGTCGTTGATGAACAACAGCAACATCAGCGCATACGTGAGCGCCTGCGTGATGATCGACAGATACACGCCATTGATACGCGAGCGGAACGTGACGAAGCCGAACGCGCCCGCGACCAGCACGGTGACGACGATTGTGGCGAAGATCGTCACATCGAGCCGCGAGAGCATCTTCCATACCGCGGGAAAGTCGCTCGCGCCCATGTATTGCATGAAGTCCGGCAATACGTGCGTTTCGGCATAGGCGCCGTTCAGCAGATAGATGGCCATCATATAGCCGCCTATGCCGAAGAAGATGCCGTGCCCGAGGCTTAGGATGCCCGCATAACCCCAGACCAGATCGAGCGCCAGCGCGAGCAGCGCGAAACACATGATCTGTCCGATCAGGTTGATGCCGAACAGCGACAGATGCAGCGCATTCGATTCCGGAATCACAAAATAGGCAAACGGCAGATAGAACGCCAGCAGGACCAGCACCGGGACGATGCCGACCTCCACGGACCGGCCCATCCATTTCGTTGCGAACGCCGACAAGGTGAATCTCCCGCTGTTACGCGGATCAGGAAACGTCTTCATACGCGAGTCTTCAATGCGAAGAGTCCTTGCGGGCGCTTCTGGATAATCAGCACGATGAGCAGAAGCACGGCCACCTTGGCGGCAACTGCTCCGTAGAACGGTTCGATAAACTGGTTGATTTCGCCGAGCGCGAGCGACGACACGACTGTCCCCGCGAGACTGCCCGCACCGCCGAGCACCACCACCATGAACGAGTCGACGACAAAGCCTGTGCCCATCGACGGATTGACGCTGGCAATCTGCGTCAGCACCACGCCGGCCAGTCCCGCGAGGCCAGCGCCCAGGCCGAACGCAATGCGATCGACGCGCTCGGCGGGTACGCCCAGGCAGCGCGCCATGTCGCGCAGCTGCGTGGTGGCGCGCATCAGCAATCCAAGCTTCGTGAAGCGGACCACGGCGAAAGTCGCGACGAAGATCAACACAGCGAGCACGATTGCGAACACGCGGTTGTAGGTCACGAAAAAGCCGGGCGCGACCTGCATGCCGCCGTTGAGAAAGCCGGGCGTGATGAACTCGACGTTCTGCGAGCCGAACAGCACCTGAATCAGCTTGATCAACGCAATGCTGACCGCCCACGTGGCGAGCAGCGTCTCCAGCGGCCGGCGATACAGAAACCGGATGACGAAGAATTCGAGCAGCATGCCGCACACGGCGCAGATCACGAACGCCACGGGAATCGCCACGAAAATGTAGGCGTCGAACCAGCCCGGCAGATACGCCTGCATGAAACGTTCGACGAGATACGTCGAATACGCGCCGATCATGATGAATTCGCCATGCGCGAGATTGATCACGCCCATTAGGCCGAACACGATCGACAAACCGAGCGCCGTCAGCAACAACACGCCGGCATAACTCAAGCCGCTAAACAGAATAGACATGCCCCTGCCGAGCGACAGCCACGTGTCCATGTGGCGAATCGCACCCTGCACTGCGGCGAGCACATCGGGATCCGAGCGCACGGAATCCTGCGCCGCGAAGTTCGCCAGCGCGGTACGCGCGGTTTCGCTCGGCACCTCGGCCACGGCCTTGATCGCCGCCAGACGGTCGGCCTTGACGTTGCTGTTCAGTCCGCGTTTAGCCAGCGCCAGCGTGAGAATGGTTGCGATATCCGGGTCGTGCTGCGCCTTGACCGCACGGGCGACGACAGCGGGATCGAGCAATGCAAAGAACTTGTCGACTTGCCGCGCGGCCGTCGCGCGGGTGTCTTGCTGCGGCGAGAACAGGTCCATTTCCGCCGACGCCACTGCGAGCTTGCGCATCATCACGATGCTCGGCACATAGGGTGAATCAGCCGGCGCATTGGCGCGCGGCTGGAGAGTCGCGGCGTCGAGCGGAGGGTTTGCTTGCAGCGTCGCCTGACCGTCGGCGCCGCACGACAGCGCGCCGTTACGCATCGCATCGACGATCTGACGCGCCCACGCACGCTCGTGCGTATCGTCCGACACGCCGGTTTCGACGAGTTGCTCCAGTGCCGCAGCCTTATCGCCGTTCGTCGCGCAGAACGACGTGAGCATCGCGGCGCGGCCCGGTGCGGCGCTCGCGGTAGTGGCCCAAACAAGCGCCAGACAAGCGATCGCGAGAAAGATCTGCCTGAAATTGATCATGGGTATTTCCATTCGATCCTGCTGGGGGGACCGGCATGCTTGCGTATGCCGGTCCCACAACTACCTGACTGCCTGACTATGCAACAGGGACTATCAAGCCTTGCCGACGAACGGGCTGAATGGCACTGGCTTCTCGATGTCTTTCGACTTCCACAAGATGTCGAAGCCCTGAGTCGCGTTGATCGAGCCGATCATGTCGCCACGCCACAAGTACTGCGTGGAAGCATCCATCTTCACCGTGTAACCTGCCGGATCGACCATCGACTGACCCGCGAGCGCCTTGCGCACCGCGTCCGTGCTGGTGGAGTGCGCTTTCGTGGCCGCCTGCGCCCACAGATTGATGCCGAGATAGGTCGACACCATTGGGTCGATCACCATGTCCGGCCGATGCTTCAGGTTATGCGCGCTGACGTAGTTCTTCCAGTCGCTCTTGAACTGGCGGTTCTGCGGTGTATCGACGTTCTGGAAGTAGCACCAGCAGCTGAGGTGGCCGACCAGCGGCTTCGTATCGAGACCTTCCAGATCGCTGTCGACCACGTCCAGGCCCAGAATCGGAATATCGGTTGCGCGCACGCCCTGATTGATCGCTTCCTTGAACATCGCCGGAATCGAATCGCCAACCACGGTCATCACGACGATGGCCTGGCCGCCCGGTTGCGCGGCGAAGTCCTTGATGTCGCGCACGATGGTCTGGAAGTTCGACTGCCCGAATGGAACGTAGTGTTCGCGCCATGCCGAGTCCGGAATGTTTTTCGTCTTCAGGTAGCCCTTGAGCATCTTGTTGATCGTGCGTGGCCAGACGTAGTCGCTGCCGATCATATAGAAGCGCTTAGCGCCGCCGCCCTGGTCACTCATCAGGTAATCGATCGCGGGGAGCACCGAGCTGCTCGGCGGCGAGTTCAGATAGACGACGTTCTTCGACTGCTCTTCGCCTTCGAAGTGAAGCGGATAAAACAGCAGATTGTCCTGCGACTCGACCACCGGCAACACCGACTTGCGCGACACCGACGTCCAGCAGCCGAACAGCGCCGCGCATTTGTCGCGCAGGATCAGTTGCTTCGAGAGCTGCGCATACATGGGCCAATCCGACGCCGGATCGACGACGACGCCCTGAAGCTTGCGCCCGAGCACGCCGCCCTTGGCGTTGATCTGATCGATCGTCATCAGTGCCGTATCTTTTAGCAGCGACTCGCCGTTGGCCATCGTGCCCGATTGCGAAAACAGCAAGCCGAGCTTGATCGGATCGCTGGCTCCCGCGGCAAACGCAGCCTTAGGTAGCGTAGTGCCCGCAGCGGTCACCAATCCGGAGCCAACTGCCGACAGGAAGGTACGTCTTTTCATTTGCTTCACTCCGAGATGGATTAGAAATCGCAAACGCAAAAAGCCCGAAACCAGGCAAGCTGGTTTCGGGCTTTTTTGGCCGGTGCTGTTCGGGACGCCTTTGTCTCGAACAGCGAAATGGGTGCTGTGGATCCCCGTTATGCACGGCGGGTCAGCGTGACCGTATAAGCAATGGTCATGCCAGCGGTTTGCGATCGGCAGGATGCTTTCCGCAAAACCCTTTTGTGGAGCGGACACAAATTGATTGGTTGCGTCCCGATCAAAGCGGCAGGCATTATAAATAAGTAGTTTGCGCGGCTGACTGTTTTGAGCGCCGCACAATGACAGTGCGAGTACGCACCAGTCACGTGCCACACGCACAAACAGCGCACTTCCCTGGCGACCCATCGGTTTTGACGAATGACTCGTATTAATATCGGCCGTACCTCGGACCCATTCAGGATTGGCGTCCTGTATTCACGCTCAGGCGTAACCTCAGCCGCAGAGCTCACTCAACTACAAGCCGCCATACTTGCGGTAGAGGAGATCAATCGCGCGGGCGGGGTGTCAGACCGCGAGATCGAACTCGTCTGTCTAGATCCGCAATGCCAGCCGCGGGGTTATGCCGACCTCGCCGAACAACTGATTCTCGAACACCGGGTCCGGGTCATCGTTGGCTGTTATATGTCCAGCACGCGCAAGGCGGTCATTCCGATTGTCGAACGGCACAATGCGCTGCTTTTCTATGCGACACCGTATGAAGGCTTCGAATACAGCCGCAATGTGATCTACACGGGCGCGGCGCCCAATCAGAACACCCTGCCACTCGCCAGTTTCATGCTCACGCAGTTCGGCTCACGCGTGAGCATGATCGGTTCAGACTATGTCTGCCCATACGAGTCGAATCGCGTGATGAGCGATCTGATCTTCGAGCGCGGTGGGAAAAAGGTGGACGAAACCTATCTGTCGCTCGATGCGCCGTGGGAGAGTTATCTGGATGTCGCAAAGCGGATCAAGCAACTCGCGCCCGACTTCATTTTCTCCACGGTAGTCGGCGAAGGTATTCCGCATCTGTACCGTGCGTTTGCGCAGGTCGGGCTCGATCCGTACCGCACGCCTATCGCCAGCCACATGACCAGTGAAGCCGAAATCGCGGTAATGGGAAACGACCTCGCAGAAGGACACATCACGTCGGCCGCGTATTTCCAGAGTGTGGATACAGCCGCGAACCACGACGCCGTCGCCCGCCATCAGGCCCGCTTCGGCGAAGATCAGCCGACCAACATGTGCTGGGAAGCCTCCTATTTCCAGATGCATCTGCTCGCGGATGCGATCCGTCGCGTCGGCTCCGACGACCCGACGCTGTTGCTGCGCGTGTTGCCCGGACTCGAGTTCGACGCGCCGCAAGGCCGCGTGCGTATCGACGAGCACAATAACCACACATACCTGCATCCGTTGATCGGCCGGGTCGACGCGCATGGCCGTTTCGATATAATCGGACGCGCGCCTGAACGCGTAAAGGCGGATCCCTATGTCGTCTTTCACAGCACGCCAGCGTGGACCGCGCACGCCCAACCTGAACTCGCACGCGCGGGAGCGGATCGATGAAGCGGACCGCGCAGACGCCGGCGATTCTGCGTGACCTGCGTTCGCTAAAGGTCGTTGTTATTCATCCGCATGATCAGGATGGCGAAGAGTTGCTCGCGCAGCTTCAGCGCATCGGCTGTGACGTGCAGGTATGCTGGCCGCGCCTCGACAGCCTGCCTTCCGACACCGGCCTCGTTGTCATGGCGATGCGTCCTGAGGCGCTGTCAATCGATTATCCGTGGCTCGGAACAAGCACGTCGCCACCGGTGATTCCGGTCGTGACCTACGAAAATCCAATCACCATCGAAGCGGTGCTGCGGTTAAATGCGTTCGCTACGATCCCGTCGCCGGTCCGCTCGTTTGGGTTATTGACAGCCATCGCCGTCGCGCTCACGCAATTCAAGGCATCCCGCGCACGTGAGCGATACATCGAGCGGCTCGAGCAGAAGCAGGCGAAGGTCCGGGTGATCCAGCAGGCCACGCGGATCGTAATGGACTCGCGCGGCATGTCTGAAGAAGATGCGTATCAGTTGCTGCGCTCAAAAGCCATGCTCAAACGCGAACAGATCGAGACGGTGGCCGGCGACATCGTCAAGGCACACGAAACCCTGAGTTTCTAACTTCGCGCAGTGGCGCCGCGCAGGCGCAATTGGGCTCTGTTGCAGTAAGGCGGTCCGCTATGATGTATGAAACAACATGACCGACTGAAAGCTCGATGAAGACGCCAACTCCAGCGGTGGCCGAGATGATGGCCGAGCGCGGTTTGTCGCTGGTGCACACCACGATTAGACGTTGGGTGAAGCGCTTTACGCCGGAGTTCGTCAAGCGCTGGAATCGTTTTGGCATACCCGCAGGGCGATCATGGCGTGTTGACGAAACCTACCTGAGTGTGTCACGAACGCAGACGGAAGTCTGCGATGCTGTACCGAAGATGGGAGTCGGCCTCCCGAAATCAGCTTGCAGGAGCAGATTTCAAACCGCCCAGTGCGGCTGCGCCCAAAAGACGTGGTCGTGAGCGACTGTGGAAAAGGCATCGATAAGATGTCAGGTACGTGTTGAGAAGATGAGCGAAAGCAAACCGTCCGATGACGCATCGTTAGTTTCTAAAGTGCTGTCAAAACCGGGGGCGTCAGGTACCTCCGGGATCAGTCGGGACGACACCTGCTTACGGGCCCGTCGGCAGTCGGTGTATAGGCGGCCATGAGGAAGAATACCGATGCCGGAGTGAGGGGCGGAGCTGCTCGTAGTAGTGTTGAAGCTCTTGTAATGAGGGTGGAGCGAAGGGGCAGCGTTATCCCGTTGACGGGTGTCACCAACCTGTGTTGCGGGGATGAGTGACATGACATCAACAAAACCGTATTGCATTGCAAAGCGCACGGTGTGGGAAGCGTATCAACGGCGCTGTCAGGTTAGCGGACCGGCGGCGGTAGAATGAAGCAATGAAGAAGACGAAATCGCTTTATCACGGCCACCGCTTCCCTGCTGTCGTCATCAGCTGCGCCGTTCGCTGGTATTTTCGGTTCAGCCTGAGCCTGCGCGACATCGAAGAGTTGTTACTGGAGCGTGGCGTCGTGATCACATACGAAACCATACGTTGCTGGTGCAACAAATTCGGCACCGGGTTCGCCCAGCGCGCCAAGGCGGTGCGGCGCAAGCAGGGTAGCACCTGGCACCTTGACGAGATGTTCGTGACGCTGCGCGGCGAGCCGTATCTGTTGTGGCGTGCGGTCGACGAACACGGCGCCGAACTGGACGTGCTGGTGCAAAAGCGGCGCGACAAGGCCGCGGCAAAGCGCTTTTTCCGGCGGGTGCTGCGTTCGAACCCGGTGCCGCGTAGGATCGTTACGGACCAGTTGCGCAGTTACCCGGCGGCAAAAGCCGAGATTCCCGAACTTGCCCAAGTGAAACACGTATTTGTCAAAGCGGCTGCGCGCGTGAATAACCGCGCCGAGAATAGCCACCAGCCGACCCGCAGGCGCGAACGCCAGATGTGCGGCTTTCGCGATGCGCACCGCACTCAGGCGTTTCTCTCATGTTTCGGCCCGATCCGTCAGCACTTCGCGTTGCCCAGACATCAGATGAACGCGGCATGTCATCGTGTCATACTCAAGGAACGCCTCGCCACCTGGCATGGTTGGAGCGCCAATGTCGCAGTCGAGGAGGTTTTCTGATAAGGATACCTATGTTTAAGCGAGCCATACAGCCTACGCTCGTCAACTTGACAAAGCCTCACGAACATTTCGTCCAGATGCCATGTGCTGCCAGGCTTGCGCCGCACCGCCTTCGCGCACTGAGCGAATCCAGCGCCGAACTTGTCGCACCAGCAACGAATCGTTTCGTACGTGACCACGACACCACGCTCAAGCAACAATTCCTCGATGTCGCGCAGGCTCAGGCTGAACCGGAAATACCAGCGAACCGCGCAGCTGATGACGCCGGCGGGGAAGCGGTGGCCGTGATAAAGGGATTTTCTCTTCTTCATCACGGCATTCTACCGCCGCCTCAGCATCAACCTGACAGAGCCCTGCATAGCGCCCAAACTCCAGCAGTCTCGTCTTGTCCGGGTGCAGCGCAAGCTCGAACTTCGCCAACCTCGCTCGCATCGCGTCCCAGAAGCGCCTCGCGTCTGCTTCGTGTTCGAAACCGACCACGATATCATCCGCGTACCGCGAGATGATTACGTTGCCTTTGGCTTCTCGCCGTCGCCACTGCTGCGCCCAGAGATCAAACACGTAGTGCAGGTACACGTTCGCGAGCAGCGGCGAGGCCACTGCCCCTTGCGGTGTACCGGTTTCACTGACGCTAAGCTCTCCAGCCTCCAGAACGCCCGCCTTGAGCCACTTGCGCACAAGGCGGATGATGCGCTGATCGCCGATCCGGTTCTCCAGAAAACGGACTAGCCATTCCTGGCTCAGTCCGTCAAAGAAGTTCCGAATATCGGCGTCCAGTATCCAGTTCACCGAGGTGCGATCGATGGCGGTTGACAACGCATCCATCGCATCATGTTGACTGCGCCCGGGCCGAAACCCGTACGAGAAGCCAAGAAAATCTTCTTCGTAGATAGCGTTGAGAACTTCAACCACCGCGCGCTGGACGATTTTATCCTCCAGCGCGGCAATTCCCAGCGGGCGCTGTTTGCCATCCGGCTTGGGTATGTACTCCCGCCGAACGGGCAACGCCCGGTACGCGCTGCTCTGTACCTGTGCGTGCAGGCGCTGGAGATTCTCCTCCAGCGCCGCCTCGAAGTACTGCCATGTCATACCGTCCACACCCGGAGCCGCCATGCGCTTAAGCGCACGGAATGACTCCCGCAGCCGGTCGATAGTGACATGGTGCAGCAACGCAGTGAACCGCTCCTTCTTCCGCTGCCTTGCTCCCTGCCGTACACGTTCCAGCCCGTGTGACACGCTTTCCCGGTTCTGTGCCCGGCACGTGTTGGACTGACCCGTGCTCCCCTTGGTCCCCGCCCTTGGCTCCACCCACTCCGCAGCCGGTTTCCCGGCGTTGTTCGCAGGCTTCGTCGCTACTACGGCGGAGTCTGACTTCTCACGTCCGTCCATCATCGGCTACGGCTCCTCGCCTTCCCGATGCGGACCTGCCCGTGCTGCGACAGGCCAGACGAGAGATCTCCCGGTTCCCGCACAAGGATCGTCCGTGCATGCCAGGGTCTGCGACCGCGCCAAGTCGTCGAGGCACTTGCGATGGCGCGCCCCTCCGTATTGCCTTCCGCCAAATGGACGACGTCGGCACCTGAGACGTTAAAGATATCGCGGCTCAATGGCTGGCCTGCACGCTCCCCTACCGACGCTTCGCCGACACCCTCGCGGGCGCCTGCGCACGGCTCGGGGCCGATGTGGTTCGCTACACCTTCATCGTAATGGACTTTCACCATCTACTCCTTGCCGGTCTCCCGGCGCACCCATTTGTCATTTCCCTTTACATCCGGAGCAAGGTTCTCACGTTCCATACCGAAGCCTGTGTTGAGCTCATGCCGCCTCTACGCCGGCTGCCGTCAGGTCCGTAAGCAGGTCCCCTCCTGACTGATCCTGGAGCGACGAAATGACCCCAGTTTTGACAGCGCTTTGAAGGATTAACGACGCGTCATCGAACGGTTCGCTTTCGCTCATCTTCTCAACACATACCTGCCATCCTTCTCGGACGACTTTTCCACGGTCGCTCACCACCACGCCTTTTGAACGCAGCAGCACCGGGCGGTTTGAAGCCTGCCCCTGCAGGCCGACTCCGGGAGGCCTGCTCCCATCTTCAGTACAGCACCACAAGCTTTCGCCTGTGTTCGTGACGCACTCTCGTCGAGGTGCCACGTGCTACCCGGCTTGCGTCGCGCCGCTTTTGCACGGTGAGCAAAGCCTTTACCAAACTGGTCGCACCAGCGCCGGATGGTCTCGTATGTTATGGTCACACGGCGCTCGATGAGCGGTTCCTCGATGTCGCGCAAGCTCAACTGAAAGCGGCAATACAAGCGCACAATGCAACTGATGACCTCGGCTGGGAAACGATGACTGTGACAGGGCGATTTCGATTCTTTCATCATGCCATTTTACGTGACCGGCCCAATAACCTGACAACGCTATACCCAGGTATTGACGCCAGATAGGCACGCGTACGGCCGGGACCGTGCACGTCATCGATCCGTCCAAACATGAGTCATTGCTCGACGAAGCCAAACTCGTGAAATCCAGACTTTTATGAAATCGCAAGCCCTTAACAGTTCAAAAACCTTATCATCGAGACCCAGTATCGGAACATCAATCGCCGCACGGTTAGCTGTGCTGCTGTTCGTCGCCGTTGCGCTTCGACACGTTGCCGATTGGCTTCGATTCCTCAGCGGATGGCCGATCCCCTCGCTCGGAAACGTTGGCTACACCTTGATATTCAGCGGATTCGCAGTGTTACATGGCTGCGCATCGCTGGGTAAGCGCCGCACGCTTGTGTTCTTTACGCTTTCCGCTATCGTTTCATGGATTCTCGAGGAAATCGGCGTTTCGACAGGCTGGGTATACGGCCACTATCACTACAGCGACATGCTGGGCCCCAAACTCGGGCTAGTTCCGGTGATCATCCCTCTCGCATGGTTCATGATGATCTATTCGTCGTGGGCAGTCGCCTCGGCATTACTGGGATCGGCAACTCAGGACGCCTCTGAATGCGTCCTGAGCCGCTCGATCGTAGCGTCCGTGGTGATGACTTCGTGGGACACCGTGATGGATCCCGGGATGAGCCGCGCAGGAAACTGGGTGTGGGAAACAGGCGGCGCCTATTTTGGGGTTCCCGTTCATAACTACGCGGGCTGGCTTGCAACGACATTCGTCGTGTACCTGCTCTTCGGCATTACTTCCCGATACATTCGCCCCGCTTCGGTAAGCACTGGAGATACGCGCTGCTTCGACGCGTTGCCCGTGATGTGCTACGCCATGGTCGCGGTAGATCACCTCGTCGTGCAGATCGTGCCTGAACTGCGCGTCGTCGATGTCTTTACGATGGGATTTGCCACTCTTCTGGCATGTATCGGGCTCGCCCGCAAACGCGCCATGAAACCTGAATTGAGTGAATCGGCCTCAATCCGTACCGCCCCGGAGGTTTCGATCGCGCAGTCGGTCATGTCGCCGGCAGCAAGTCGCGCTGCGCATTTCAGACAAACGTGACCGGTCGTTTCGGGATGGTGATCGGCGATTTCAGGATCATGGCGAACATGTCGCAACGCGCGGCCGAGCTGTTTTCCGAAGACATGGAGGCAAGCGGCCCGTAGTATCAGAGACCATTTAAAAAGACCCAGAGGGGGCTGCTAACCTTTTCGGCAAGCTTTTAACGTGGGCAAGCTTTTAACGTGGGCCATCTGAACAACAGGAACTAAGTGGATGGACACGCCGATTGTTGGTGACGAGCTACGGGCATTGATCTGGTCTGCCACGGCTCGTGCTCAATGTGGTCATCGAGGTCGCCCGTGCCGGCGAGCCAGGTCTCGGCTTCGCGGTGGTGATGCGCGAGGTGCTTCCACGCACAGCGCCAGTATTGTCAGGGAGATTCGCGGTCTCTCGCCACGCGAATGACGCCCGAGGCGTCAACCCACGAACAAGACCCCGCGCGGCGAATCGGACGGGGTCGTGTTCCTACAGGCGCCCGCTGAAGATCAGTGTGAGCCCGCCAAGCCACTTTCCAGCTGACTCTGGAGTTCGCTCACCTGCCGCTGTGCGGCCCGCAACTCAGCCTGCGCGGCGGCCTTCTGTTGCTAGCGCCGTGGCTTCGGCACGCGTCTGCTGCTGGTTGGCGACGATCGTCTGCTGCCGACTCGCTACATCGATGTCGGCCTGCAGGCGGTTCGCCCGATCCTGCGACAGCGCAATCATCCGCTCGGCGAACGCCTTGCGCCTCGTGCCGCGTGCGGCGGATTTCGGCATCGGACAACTGCACGGTCTGGCGCACGAAGTCCGTGTAGATCAGCTCGGCACGCGTTTCGTCCTGCGTCTTGATCATACGCCAGAAGTTGTTCTGCTCGGACAGCGCGACGTAGTAGGTCAGTTCCTTTCCGTAAAGTTCCCATGACCACGAGGGCCGATACCCGGCTGAGCGGCGGCAACGATTCAGTAGCTTTCATCCCTGAATTGACCATCGTCTGAAGCGCTTCCATTCGGCGCGGTTCGTGGAGATTACGCGTCGGGGCCGCTTTTACCTGAGGCTAATCAGCAGGCTTGCGCGGCGGTAACAAGCCGTTCCGATAGGTCGCCCAAAACCAAACGCACCATGGTCCGGCAAAACCAAGCTTGAGCGCGGCAAGGCCAAGTCGTGACGGTTGTCCGTCAAATGGGCCCGAGCAGTACCACACCACGACACGCACCCGTGCATCGTGGGCGGGCCACAGCGCGGAACCGGCAACAAAGAAGCCGGTAAAGGATTAAGAGCTGGTCGTTCGGATTGCAGCTTCTCTTAAGCGAATAGCGTCCCGGCCAGGGGAGACGCCATAAAAGCGACTGTATTCCCGACTAAACTGAGAAGGGCTGTTGTAGCCGACTGAGAAACCCACTGCTGCGACATCTTCCTGCTGCGAAAGTAAGCGCACGCGCGCCTCTTGAAGCCGCACCTGTTTCTGGTACTGGACCGGCGTCATGGTGGTGATTGCACGAAAGTGCCGATGGAACGTGGAAACACTCATCCGCGCCATCTCTGCCAGTTTTTCAATTCGCAGCGTCTCCGAGTAGCTGGCTTGAATCCAGCGGATCGTGTGACCGATCTGCGATAGCCGGCTGTCCGCCAATCCTATCTGACGAACCATGCCGCCTTGCGGACCACTCAGTAGCCACCACAAGAGTTCCCGTTCGACTGACGGAACAAGAACCAATGCGTCCTTTGGGCGATCGAGAAGGCGCAGCAAACGCAAGACCGCATCAAGTAACTCCCCGGGGGCTTTGCTGACTCCCAGCCCTGGGAGGTTCGACTCTGGAATGCTCGGCGCGTTTCCTGCAATCTCCAGCAACAAGGTTGCGACGGTGGCGGGTTTCAGCATCAGGCCAACAGACTGGCATGGCTTGTCTGTACTCGCGGATTCAACATGGCTGGAAATCGGCAGGTCCACGGAAACGACCAGGTATTCACCAGACCCGTACTTGAAGGCCGTGTCGCCAAGCATGACGTTCTTGGAGCCTTGCGCGACAAGCACGAAAACCGGTTCGAAGACGTGATGAATGGGCTCGGTTGGCTCATACGATGCTGACACGACGAGTCCCGGAATGTGCGTATGTACCGTTGCTGGCCGCTTCGTTCCTGCATGGCGAGCGATCAGCGTCCGAAGTTCTTGCATAGGGGACATCGGCGGTTCCCTAATGGATCGTTGATTGGATGTAATGGAGGGAAGTGTAGCAAACTATCGTCATTGACAAGATCGTGCAAGAGATTGCCAGCTTCGTTCTACCACCGGTTTGCCTCCATCTGGTCTGATACAGCATGAGAAAACTTCCGCGTGTACCAGGAGCTTGCATGTCACTCAATTCTTATATTTCCCTCGGACGGTCTGGTTTGCGAGTCAGTCCTTTTTGCTTGGGCACCATGACCTTCGGAGAGGAATGGGGCTGGGGCGCAAGCGTCGCCGACTCCGAGGCGATTCTGACCGAATACGCCGAACGTGGTGGCAATTTCATTGACACTGCGAATATCTATACGAACGGCCATTCGGAAAAGATCATCGGCGATTTCCTGTCCGTGCGCCCCGCCCTGCGTGACCGTATCGTGCTAGCCACCAAGTTCTTCGGCAATCTCGACATCGGCAATCCCAATGGCGGCGGCGCCGGTCGCAAGGCGATCGTCAAGCAGTGCGAGGAATCGCTGCGCCGCCTGCAAACCGATTACATCGACCTCTACTGGCTGCACAACTGGGATCGCACGGCTCCGATCGAGGAGACCCTTCGCGCGATGGATGACCTCGTTGCTTCCGGCAAGGTGAGGTATCTCGGCTTGTCCGACCTGCCGGCGTGGAAGGCGGCGCAAGCGCAAACGATTGCGCACTTTCGGGGCTATGCCCCAGCGATTGCGTTGCAGGCTGAATACTCCCTACTTGCGCGAACGGTCGAAGGGGAATTGGTCCCAATGGCGCAGGAACTTGGCCTCGGCGTAATGCCGTGGGGGCCACTACGCGGCGGCAAGCTTTCCGGTAAGTACACGCGAGCCAATGCAGGCTCTCAGAAGTCCGACCGCACGAACTCGACTACCGGCCTGACCGAAAGCGAGTACGCCATTGTTGACGTGGTGAACGAAGTCGCGGCCGAGGTTGGCACCAACACCGCGGCGGTGGCGTTGGCATGGGTCCACAGCCGTCCGGGCGTCGCCTCTACACTCATTGGCGCAAGGCGACTCGATCAGCTCAAGGCCAACCTGGACGGAATCGACGTGGTGCTCAGCAGCGACCAGATCGCTCGCCTCGATGCGGTATCCAAGCCCATCCTCAATTTCCCGGCAGACAACAACCGCGACCTGGCGCCGAGCCTTGCATTCGCGGGAGCGACCGTCGACGGCATAAAGACAAAAGCAATTCCGATGCTAGAGGAAAGCGGTACACGCTATTGAGTTCTTCGGTATGTCGACATTATCAACACGCCGCCCAAAGAGAGCGTGTCCCGTCCTGTATCACATGCCTCTGGCTTCCATCTTATTTTCAATATAGGAGATGGCGGATGAGACGCGTCAAGCTCGGCAGCCAAGGTTTAGTCGTGAGCGCCCATGGATGGGGTTGTATTGCGATGAGCACGACATACGTACCGAGCAATGAGCACAATGAGCAGGAAAAACTTCCGACGCTGGCGCGCCCGCTCGAACTCGTCGTGACGCTTTTGGTACTGCAGAGGTCTATGAAACTTTCATGACCGGGGAGCTGCGTGGCGAAACCTTCGCGGGCAAACGCGACAAAATCGTTCTTGCTACCAAGGTCGGATGCAAGTTTAACGCTGAGGGCACGCTCGCCATGATCGACGGTAAGCCTGTCGTCAGCGGAAATTTGGCTCATATACATGCAGCGGTGGAGGGGTCGCTTCGGCGTTTGAATACCGATTACATCGATCTTGTCTCTCTGTACTGCATCGACCCCATAGTACCCGTCGAAGACACAATCGGGATGTAATGGCCGACAAATATCGCAGGCTGTCCGCGAGTATCCTCGGCTCGCACCGCGAGCCCGATGTCAATCGAACCAGGCGAGCTAACGTTGCACCTGTGATCTCATTTTCCGTTGGTCAGTTAGGCGCAATTCGCGATCACGCGCGATACATGAACGCACGAGCACAACAACCTTGGCGTGGTCAACAAACGACCATTCAACGCTTCCAAGATGCGGCATTTGGTCGCCGTACTTTGTCACGGCCTGGAAAATCTCTTCGTCGCTCATTTCTTGAGTACACGGTTGAACGCGGTTCCACCAAAGATATCGTCAGCGCGGCTTCGCCCGAAAATTCCGTGCCGGATTGTTCAACGAATCCTTTCCAGTCGGGTCGCGAACGATCGTCCATCAACGTCGGTCAGCCGCAAAGTAACGGGCATCCCTGGCGGCACGCTGGTATGAGGGACGACCGGTAGGGTGACCGTTGCCGCCGCACCCATTGACGCACGAATGCCGTAAGGACCGGCTGCAAACTGGTTGTAGGCGAAGTCATTGGCGAACGCATCTTTAGGCAATTTTGACAGCGCAGAAGCATCCCAGTGCTCGATAACCGTCCGGTCCGGGCCCACCGCCCCAATAGATAAACCCTTGGATAAAACGTGTGGCAAGCAGCGCGATACCAGCCAGTCGCCAGTTCCGGGATGCGTCATTACGCGGGGCGCCGACAGTCGTCGCGTCTATGGGGAGGGTTGCCATCTCAATGCATTTCCAGATTGTTGGATGGAGACAGTCCGCGGCACGCACGTGCCGTCGGGGATTGGTACGGTGTCAATCTTCGACGCAAGATTCGCGGGGATGCCGGGGCGCAGGATTCAGGGAGCAGCGACATCGAACGATGTGCTTGCCCCTTTGGTACTTCCCACACGATGTGTGGTTAGAGCGGCATTAGTGCATAACCCGACTGCTGCAGCGTAGTCACGGTGGTCAGTGCCGACAACGAAAGGGTTACTCTGGGGTCGATCCAGTCATACTCGAAGTGATGTTCTGCCATGGCCTGGCCACAGACCGCGATCGTGATGCCGTCCTTCTTGAGGACCGCAATCAACGGCAGATTGGGGTTGGGCACGCCGAATTGCGCGCGGTAGTGCGCATTGTCGAGCACCAACGCCGTAGCCGAGCCAGAAGCGACCGCGACGAATTTAAGCCTGCTCAACGGCACGCCCGATGCCACGTAAAGATTCACCGCGCGCGCCACGTGATCAAGCGCTGGACTCACCTCTTTGGGGTACTTCGCGCCCTGCGTCAAAGAGAAGACCACCTTGTACGTGTGACCCGGCTGCGGCTTGAACGCGCCGTTCGGAAGAAAGTGAATCTTGCCGTAGTCGTGAACCGTCGGTGTCGTCCAGAAGTCGGGTGAATCCATCGTTCCTGCGTGGGCGGATAATGAAGCAGCAGCGAGCGCTGCGGTAGCTACGAAAGTTTTAGCTTTGTACATGATTGATTGCGGTTTCACTAGAGTTGCACAATGGTGGGAATCAGGAATGGTGCACCCCCGATATAGATAGACGGATCCGGTGATGGCGCAAGTCGGCAGGCGGGGCGGCAGGATGACAATGAGCCCGCATGTAAGCCGCCGGTATCTCGATCGTGCATATATCGGCGCTAACGTGATCCGCATTGACGACGCACATGCCGTGCAAGGCGCCCGAGTAAGCCCGAATCGAAGCACAGACTGGCCAGCGCGGCCCTGTGCTCCTGAACTCACTCATCCCGGGATCTCGCTTCCTTGAGCCAGGTGTCTTAAGAGCCTTTGTATGTCACTTGCGCCAAAGTGTGGCCAACGCGAGTCACCCACCTAGCCCGGCCTTCGCCATCATCCCAAGCGCCACGCAGATCAACACGCCCGCGAAACCCACTTGGACATGCAGCGCGGAGAGACGGTGCGAGACCAGCCGCCCGGTCACCATGCCGGCGGCCGTCGCCAGGCTGAACCACAGCGTCGGGTCGAGCGGCAACGGCGCGCCGTGCAGGACCGTCGCGACGACACCGCCGCTGCCGACCAGCGCTATCACCATCAGCGACGTAGCGACGATGCCGTGCATCGACACGTTGGTCAGCTTGCGCAGCATTGGCACGATGATGAAACCGCCTCCCACCCCGAGCAGCCCCGTCATCAGCCCGGTCAACGCGCCGGTTGCCGCAAGTGCGGCCCCAGTGGTCCATGACCAGATCAGCCGCCCGGTGTCGGGATTGATACGGCCAACGCGAAACCGTGAGTCCACGCGATCCGGTCGCCCCCGCCGCAAAGCCTGTGATAACAGCCGTCCAGCCACCCCAGCATGACGGTGGCAAACAGCGCCAATAGCACGCGTTGTGGTAACGCATGCGCGAGGCGCACACCGAGCAAGGTAAGTGGCACGCCAGCTGCGGCCATGAATAGCGCGGCGCGGTAGCGGACGAGCCGCTGCCGGAATGCTTCAAGCGCGCCGATAGCGGCGCTGCCGGCCACGGCGACCAGCGCGACCGGCGTCGCCTGCTGCATCGGCCAGCCCATGCCGGCCACCAGCGCCGGAACGGCCAGTATGCCGCCACCCGCGCCGGTCAGGCCGAGCACCGCGCCAACGATGGCGCCAAGGATAAGTGAAGTTAGCATGACAAACACACGCTCAGATTGCGTTGAGGGGAATCTTGAGATACAGCACGCCGTTATCTTCCGGATCGGGCATATGTCCCGCGCGCATGTTGACCTGCACTGACGGCAGCATCAGCACCGGCATGTTGAGTGTCGCATCGCGCGCGGTACGCATCGCAACGAAGGCGTCCTCACCGATACCGTTGCGTACATGGACGTTGTGTTCGCGTTCCTCGGCTACCGTGCTGACAAACTGCAAAGGCCTCCCGCCCGGCTGGTAGTCGTGGCACATGTACAGCTTCGTGTCCGCCGGCAGGCTCAACACCTTGTTGATTGACCGGTAAAGCGTACGGGCGTCGCCGCCGGGAAAGTCGCAGCGCGCGGTACCGTAGTCGGGCATGAACAGGGTGTCCCCGACAAAGGCGACGCTCTGCGCGCCGTCGCTGACCACATAGGTCATGCAGGCCGGCGTATGGCCCGGCGTATGGATGGCGCGCGCCTGCAACGCTCCGACGGCGAAACACTCGCCGTCGGAGAGCAGGTGATCGAACTGGCTGCCATCGTGCGCGAATAGCGAGCCTGCGTTGAACAGCTTGCCGAACACGTCTTGCACGCGCGTCACCTGCTCGCCGATCGCAATCTTTCCGCCGAGTCTTTCCTTGAGGTAGGGCGCGGCGGACAGATGGTCGGCATGCACGTGGGTTTCGAGAAGCCACTGGACGTTCGCGCCAAGCTCATGGACGCGAGAGACGAGCCTGTCGGCCGTCGTCGTGCCGGTACGACCGGACTTCGGGTCGTAGTCAAGGACGCTGTCGATCAGTGCACAGTCGCGCGTGCGGACATCCAGCAACAGGTAACTAATCGTCGAGGTACCGGGTTCGAAGAAGCCTTCGACCAGCATGGGGCTTGCGGTAGTCAACGTCATCTCCTCAAACATTCCGGGCGATCGATTTCGCGAAGTAACGCCGCGCTGCAGTCATGTCCCGATGAAGCCAGGAAAAGCGCGCGCGGTTAATACGATTTGTACGGCAGGAACTTGCCAGACAGCAGCACCTTGACGCGGTCGCCTTTCGGATCGGCCTCACGCTGGATATCCATCGAAAAATCGATCGCGCTCATGATGCCGTCGCCGAACTCTTCGTGAATCAGTTCCTTGATCGTGGTTCCGTACACGCTGACGATTTCGTACCAGCGGTAGATCAACGGATCGGTCGGCACCGCAGTCTCGAGCGAACCCTTGTACGGGACGATCTGCAACCACGCGACGGCCTCGTCCGGCAGCCCGAAAATCTCGCCGGCAATCTCGGCCTGCTGCTTGCTGAAGGTCATCTGGCCGAGGCACGCGGCCGTCGTCCACTCCTTGCTCTGGCCGATCTTGCCGGCAATCTCACTCCACTTCAGGCCCTTCGCGACCTTGGCGGAAACGATCATCTGCGTTACTTCATTGCGGCTGGAAATCATGGGTAGCTCCTTGGGTAAAAGATCAGGCAATCGCCTTGAGATTGGGTCCGGCAGCCCGCGCGACCGCGGCCGGCGCGGCTGCGCCGTCATCGAGCCCGGGATAGACGAGCCGCGTTGTGGCGGCGGCTACGCGCCCGGTATCGGGCCGGTCGCTGTGGGTGGTACTCAGTTCTTTCGAACGCCGCACCAGAAAGTCGACCAGATAATTGCGGATTCGATAAAACTGCGGGTCATGGTGCATGGTCTCGCGCTGACGGTTAGCCGGCAGCGTGTTGACGACGATCTCGGCGATCCGGGCACGCGGCCCGTTGCTCATCAGCATGATCTTGTTCGACAGCAGAATCGCTTCGTCGACGTCGTGCGTGATCATGAATACGGTCTGCTGCGTCGCGGTGCAGATTTTCAGCAATTCATCCTGGATCACACCGCGCGTCAACGCGTCGAGGGCGCCGAACGGCTCGTCGAGCAGCAGCATGCGCGGCTCGATCGCAAACGCCCGCGCGATGCCGACGCGCTGCTTCATTCCGCCAGACAACTCCGACGGCTTCTTCTTTTCGGCGCCCTTCAGGCCGACCATCTCGATGAAGCGTTTGCCGTGCCCGGCGATCTTCTCGCGTGTCCAGTCCGGATAGCGCGAGCGCACCGCGAACGCGATGTTGCCTTCCACGGTCATCCACGGCAGCAGCGCATGGTTCTGGAACACCACGCCGCGATCGAGCCCAGGTCCGGAAATTTCGCGATTGCGCACGATCACGTGCCCCTCGCTGGGCTGCTCGAGACCGGCCAGCACGTTCAGGATGGTGCTTTTGCCACAGCCGGAATGGCCGATTACGCAAATGAATTCGCCCTGCTCGATCTTGAAGCTGACGTTTTCGAACACCGGCGGCAGGTCGTCGCGATAGCGCTTGGTCAATCCTTCGACGCTCACGAAACTCGCCACGCCGGACGTCTGGGCATTGGACTTAGTCGACATAGGTCACCTTGCGCTGAAGTTGGGCGAACAGCAGGTCGAGTGTCATGCCGACCAGACCGATGAGCAATACCGAGAACAACACGCTCGCCAGTGACAGGTTGTTCCATTGGTTCCACAGGAAGTAGCCGATGCCGGTGCCGCCGACCAGCATTTCGGCCGCGACGATCACGAGCCACGCGATGCCCATCGAAATCCGCATGCCGGTGACGATGGTGGGCGCCGCCGCGGGCAGCACGACCCACAGCGCGCGGCGCAATGGAGGCACTTCAAGCGTGCGCGCCACGTTGAGCCAGTCACGCCGCACCCCAGCGACGCCGAACGCGGTATTGACGAGCATGGGCCACACCGAGCAGATGAAGATCACGAATACCGCCGAGGCCGACGAACTCTTGATCGTGTACAACGCGATCGGCATCCAGGCGAGCGGCGAAATCGGCTTCAGCACCTGGATGAACGGATTGAAGGCGAGGAACGCAAGCCGTGACATGCCGATCACAAAACCGAGCGGCACCGCAACCAGCAGCGCAATCGCGTAACCGGCCGCGACCCGCACGAGCGAATAGCCGAGCTGGATGCCGACGCCCTTGTCGTTCGGTCCGTTGTCGCGGAACGGATGCGCGAGCTGGCGTGCGGCCTCGTGCGCGAACTCGGCGGGCGATGGGAAGCCGGTGACCTTTATCGAATCCGCCGCAGCGCCGTCAGCACCCGGATCGGGCGCCTTGCCCATCAGCACTGCATACTCCGCAGCCTCGGCGGCCTCGGCACTCGTGGCTTTCGATGCTGTCGCCGCAGCTGTCGCGGCGGGCGTGTTCGGCAGCGTCGCGGCCTGCCAGATGACCAGCAGCAGCGCAAGCAATACAAGCGAGCAAAGCGCCGCCTTGCCTCTCAACGTGAATCGTCGAATTGGAGTCATTCAGTTTCCCCTGCGTTCAGGCACGTTTGATGGCAAAGCCATTGAGGTAAGCGTCGGGTCGGTTCGCGTCGAAAGTTCGACCCATCACCGTGATCGGCTGGTTGCCGCCGTTGTCCGCGATATCGGGTGGTGTCTCACCAAGCTGCTTCATCGCGTTGCGCGCGTCGGTCAGCAGGAATACCTGCTGCGCGAGCGAACGATAGTCAACGCCGCCCTTCAGATAGCCCCAACGCTTCATCTGCGTCATCATCCATGTCGCCATCGAATACCACGGCAGCGGCTGGAAATCGATTCGGTCCGCGACGCGGTGCACGTGACCAATGCCGTCCGCATAGGTGCCGGTCAGCACCTGCCGGATCACCAGCTCGGGCTGATTCAGATAGGCAGGAGCGGCAATCATTTTCGACAACCCGGCGCGATGCGCAGGGTCGCTCGCATAGGCGGACGCGCGCAGATTCGCACGCAGCAGCGCGGCGAACGCGTTCGGGTTCTGCCGCACGAACGCATCGGGCACACTGAACGAGCAGCAGGGGTGCCCCGCCCAGATGTCCTTCGACAGAATATGAATGAAACCGACCTCGTCGAATACCGCGCGCTGGTTAAACGGATCGGGTCCCAGAAATCCGTCGATGTTGCCCGCGCGCAGGTTCGCGATCATCTCCGCGGGCGGTGTCACACGCAGTTGCACATCGCGATCCGGATCGATGCCGTGCTCCGCGAGGTAATAGCGCAGCAGAAAGCTGTGCATCGAATAGTCGAACGGAATCGCGAAGCGGAATCCTTTCCAGTTGCGCGGGTCGCGGTTGTCCTTGTGTTTGAGCGCCAGCACGATGGCCTGGCCGTTCACGTTCTGGATCGTCGCGACGCGCGTCGGCGTGGGCTGCGAACCGACGCCAAGCGAAATCGCGAGCGGCATCGGCGCGAGCATGTGCGATGCGTCGAGTTCGCGATTCAGCATCCGGTCGCGCACCAGCGCCCAGCCGCCCAACTTGTTCAGCGTGACGTTCAGCCCTTCCTCCTTGTAAAAGCCGAGCGGTTCTGCGGCGATCAGCGGCGTGGCGCAGGTGATCGGCAGAAAGCCGACGTTGAGGTCGCGCTTTTCGAGCTGCGTGGCTTTCGTTGCTGCGAAAGCCTGCTGGAGCGACGCGATCGGCAGCACGCTGTACACGGCGGCGATGGCCGTGCTCTTGCCGACCGCACGGATAAAGGCACGCCGCGTCGCGTTGCGCGGAAAGAGTGCGCGTACGGCCGCGGCTTCGACGGCGTCGCACCACGCGGCTTCACTGTCCGCGCTACCGCCGTCATGCGCGTCGTGCGCGGCGCCCGTAGTGGCGGCGCGGTGCGCGGCCTGGTCGGCATGGCGGCCGCATGAGCAGCCTCCCAGCGTGCTGCCGGGATCGAACGGTTGATAGCGGTTACTCATGTGGTGTCCGATGCGTGAGGGTGGGTTCAGGTCGCGAGCTCGACGCGCCGGCTGCCGACCGTCAACGACGAAACGATGTCGCCGTCACGGTACTGCGCCATCGCGAGGTGTCCGTCGTCTTCTTCGACGATCTGCCAGTCCAGTTCGCGCGAAGGCAGTCCGCGCACGACGATCGGCGTCGAACGCGTCTTCACGCGGATCACGGGCGACTGGTGGCGATAGCCTGCGTGTTCGAAGCCGGTCACCGCATGTGCGATCGCTTCGGCCTGCGCGGCAATCGGCTCGATGAAGCGGCACGGCTCACCGGCGAAGCTGATGCAGTCGCCGAGTGCGTAGATATCCGGCACGCTGGTCTGCAACGTGCGGCTGTCCACCACGATGCCGCGCGCGAATTCGAGTCCTGCCATTCTTGCGAGGCGCCCTTCGGTGGCGAGCCCCGCCGCGCACAGCACGAGATCGGCGACAATCCGCTCGCCGTGCTGCGTCGTGATCACCTTTTCGCTCCGCGTGGCGCTGACCTCGGCGACACCGCCGCTTGCCGTCCTCGCGTTACTCGCATTACTCGCATTACTCGTCCGCTGTGTGGCGCACGCGTCGATCCCACGCCGCTCCTCGATGCTCACGCTGCGGCCGGGCAGAAAGTGGATGCCGAGCTGCGTCCAGCTGGCGAGCAGACGGCGCGAGGCCGGCGCCGGCAACAACGCCGCGAGGGGCCTGTCGCTCACATCCAGCACGGTGACCGTATGTCCCGCCCGTGCCAGGTCCTCCGCCAGCTCGCAGCCGATCAGCCCCGCGCCGATCACCGCTACGCGCGCCGGGCTCGCCGTCAGCCGGCGCTGCATGCTGCTCCACATCGACAGATCGTTGACACGCCAGCACAGCTCGCGCGGCAAGCCGGACGGCACCACGGGCCGCGCCCCCTGGGCGAGAATCAGTTGCCGGTAACGGAACGTGCCCGCCGTCGTGCGCAGTTGATGCAGCGCCGGCGACAACCCGATCGCGTAGGTATGGGCGACCAGCCGTACGCCGAGGCGCGTTGCGGCGGCCGGGCCGGTCTCGAATACGAGCCGCTCCGGTGTGCGTTTCTCGCTCAACGAAACCGACAGTTCCGGCTTGCGGTAACGGTCCGCCGAGCAGGCGCTCACCAACGTGATCGGGATGTCCGGATCCAGCGCCCGGACTGCTTCGACGGCTGCCCAACCCGCCGTGCCGCCGCCGACCACGATTACCCCAGGGGTGCGCGACGACGCGCCCTGCGCCGGCGCGCACGCCGCTGCACCGGCCACAACCGGCTCGTAAAGCACGAAATCCGTTTTTGTTACCCCACATAGCGGGCACTCCCAGTCGTCGGGGATCGCGTCGAAGCGCGTGCCGGCCGCAATGCCGCTATCCGGGTCCCCCAGTTCTTCGTCATAGATCACGCCGCACGCGCGGCAGATGTACTTCTTCCAGTCGGCAATCAGGACCCTCATGCTGGGAGCTCCTCGGCGGAAAGACGGGCCATTTCCCAACGCAGATGCTTGATGGCAGGCGTCACGATCGCCACGAAGTGCGACTCGCGAATCCGCCGCTGCGGCGCGGCGCTCATCAAATAGCCGCGCGCGCCCTGATGCAGCAGCGACGCCTGCGCTGCACGCAACGCGAGCTCCGCGCCGCGTGTGCGCAAATCGAGCACTTCCAGCAGATAGTCGGTGCTGCCGTCGTAGGCGGTGCGCGCAAGTCGCTGCGTCGCGCTCACCGCTTCGTCGAGTTCGGCGGTCAGTTCGTCTGGCCGGTCGTGCAGGAAGCGGTTCACGTGACCGAGTACCGGCTCGACTTCGAGACATGAATCGATACCGCCTTGTGCAACGCCCAGCGCCATGCCGACCTGCAGCAGGATGAACGCCGCCTTGATCCGCGCGACGAAAGGCCGCGCCGGATCGGCAATCAGGTCGGCTTCGCCGACGAAATAGTTGGTGAGCTTGACGCCCCACGTGCTGGTGCCTTCCATGCCGGAGAACACCGGGCAGTGGCGCAACTCGACGCGCGCGTCGCAGCTCAGCAGGAACATCACCTCGTGCGAGACTGAACCGTCATCGCGATGCACCGCGGCGATCGCGCCGCAATACTGGCCGAGGCCGATGTGACTGACCCACGGCAGCGTGCCGTTGATCAGATAGCCGCCTGGCGTAGGCGTGGCACGGAACATCATCGGCTCGATACCTGAGAACGCTTTCATCGGATTCGACAGCGCGGTGCCGCCGAACGTCTGGCCGCGGGCATGCGCGTCGAGCCGCGCGCCGCCTAGATACGGGTTGCCGGACTGTTCCATGTACAACCCGCAGACATCGTGGGCCCACATCAGGAAGCCGGTCGAGCCACACGCGCGGCTCGCTTCCTGCATCGCGGCGAGCGACAGTCCGAAGCGCGCGCCGTAGCGGTCGAGGTGAACGCCGAGCGCGCCGGCCGAACCCAGCTCGCCCATGATGTCGAGCGGGTAGACCCCTTCGCCGTCGATCCGTGGCGCGGCTGCCGCGAGCGGACCGCGAGCGATCGCGGCCACGCGCGCCAGCACCGCCTCGTCACACCAGGTGTCGACACCGGACTCTTCTGCTACCAATGCGTGTTCCATGTTGGTTTCCTTCGGGTACCTGGGGCAGCCGCTACGCGCGGCGCGGACGAGCGAAGCGGCGCGTCAGTCGGCGAGCGCGACAGTCATGGGAATCGGATTGCGCATTGAGTTTGCAACCGGCGAGAAGTAGTTAGCATGACGGACGATCTCATCGAGCTCCTCGCGCGTCGCATCTCCTTCGATCACGATCTTCACGCGGATCGCCTGGAAACCCATCTGCGGGGATTCCATCTCGGCGCCACCTGCGCCCCATGCAGCCGGATTGCCGATATCCGCTTCGAGGAACACTTCGAGCTTCGACAGCTTGATCTGCTTCCACGTAGCGACGGCTGTGATGCCGACCGCGAGGCAGCCGCCGAGACCGGACAGCGCGATCTCGCCCGGCGCCGGTGCCGTGTCTTCGCCGAACAGATGCAGCGGCTCATCGACTACGACGGGCGTATGGTTGCCGACATAGCTCAACGAGCGGTACTGACCTTGCATGACCGTGTGCACGTTGTTCTTGCCGCGCGACCCCGGGTTATTGCGCCCCTTTTCGGCGAAGGCCATCAGTCCATCGCGATCGATCGGGCGCAGGTAGGTGGAAATAGTCGTGGGATTATCGGTGACAGTGCTCAAGTGACGCTCCTGGTGCGTGGATGGTGAAGGCGCGGGCGTCGCACCGAGAGGTGGAGCGGCGCCGGCACATCACTTAAGGCAACACGCGTGCCAGTTACACTGCATATCGCCAAACTGCTTTGCTGGCGGGGCTTTGGGCCAGACAAGAAGCGCCGCTCGGGTTCGGCGCGACGCATTCTCAATCAAGCGGTGAACCGACATTGTCGACATTGTCGACAATGTTTACTCTGTGATGCGCGGCCGGCCCGGCCGTCAGTCATTCGGCAGACCAAGTTTTTGCCAGCGATAACTGAACTGGCGCGGTGTCATGCCCAACTGTTGCGCGGCGCGCGATTTGTTTCCCCCGCACTGTTCGAGCGCGTCGACAAGCGCCTGCGCCGGGTGCGAACCGACACGGCGGTAGGGCCGCATCGGCAGCGGTCCACTGTGGCTCACCGGATCATGCGATGAAGCGTCCAGCGCCCCGCCCTGTCCACGGACGGCGGCCGCCCGTTGTGCAGACGCGGGCGCAACAACAGGTTCATCCGCCGCGCCCGACGGCAACAGCCAGCCAATATCCGCTGCATCGAGCAGCGGCTTATCCGCCAGCAACACGACCCGCTCGATGAAATTGGTCAGCTCGCGGATATTGCCCGGCCACGAATACTCTTCGAGCCGATCCAGCGCGGCCGCGGTGAGATTGACGTTGCGCTGGTTGAGTTGATTCGTATGACTGATGAAATGCAGCGCGAGAACGCGAATGTCCTGGCGGCGTTCAGCGAGCGACGGCAGGTGAATCGGAATCACATTGAGCCGGTAGTACAGGTCCTGGCGGAAGGTGCCCTGCGCCACACCGCGTCGCAAATCGCAATTGGTGGCCGCGACGAGCCGCACGTCGACCTGGATCTCCGCCTTGCCACCGAGACGCGTAATGGTCCCTTCCTGCAGCGTGCGCAGTAGCTTGGCCTGCATCATCAGCGGCAGCTCGCCGATCTCGTCGAGAAACAGCGTCCCTTTGCTAGCCTGCTCGAACCAGCCCGCGCGCATGCTGTTCGCGCCCGTGAATGCGCCGCGTTCGTACCCGAACAGCTCGGACTCGAACAGCGTATCCGGTATCGCCGCGCAGTTGATCTTGATGAAAGCACGGTCGCGCCGCGAACTCGCCAGATGCAAGGCTCTTGCAAACAGCTCCTTGCCAGTGCCTGACTCGCCGAGCAACAACACGCTCGCGGCGGAATCCGATACGCGCTCCAGTTCCGAGATCGCGCGCAGCAAAGGCGGCGAGGTGCCGACGATTCCGTAGCGGGCGGCCGCCGATTCGAGGGCCCGCGCGAGCACTGCGTTCTGCTCTTCGAGCGCGCGGGTTTTTTCCTCGAGGCCGGCTTCCAGCTGCAGCAACTGCCCCGTCAGTGTCGCGAGAATACGCAGCACCGTGATGTCGTCGGCCAGCATACGCGAGCGGTGGCGAATGCGGTGACACGCAAGAACGCCGACCGTCCGCCGTTCGACGACGATCGGCAGCGCGATGAACGAGACCGGGCCGTCCGGCAATCGTGAGCGTTCAACCGCACGCGCCAGAAAATCCGGTTCGCGGTCGATGTCCTGGATGATCGTCAGCTGGCCGTGTTGCAGCGCGCGCCCGGTGATGCCTTCACCGTACGCATACACACCCCGGCCAATTTCCTCAGGGGTCAGTCCGTACGCGTACCGGATGCGCCCGCTTCGACGCGTTTCGTCCGCGAGCACAATGCGGCCGCGGTTCAGGCCGAGCAGCTCGGACATCAGATGCAGCATTTCGCGCAGCGCAGGCGCGGGGGACAGGCTTTTGCCGACAAGCGCCATCACCTGCTGCAATAGCAGCATTTCGTGTTCGCGCCAGTAGCCGGCGGATGCGCTGTCGGCTGAGGCGTCAGATCGTGTTTGCATGAGAGTAGACCGACTCGGTCGTGAGCGAGGCCTATTATTTCAGAACACAAAAAAGTCCGCAGTCGCCATCCGATTAATCTTGCCCCTATTTAGTCGGATCTGCAAAAACCTGTGAAGCACCGTCTGGCCTGGCGTAGCAGTTGGTTTTCGGATAACCTGGCTCCCAGGAAGATTATCGAAGAGATAAAAATTCTGGGAGTTTTGGCCGATGAGCACACCGGATTTTTTTCGTAGCCGTCTGGACGCGATGATTGATCTGCGCCACCCACTTGCGGTGCTGGCCACGAGGATGCCGTGGGCTGCCATCGAAGCGAGGCTCGCGCCCCTGTTTGTGCGGCGCTCACGCGATGGCCGGTTAAGCGAAGCGGCGGACCTGTTTGGTGTGAGTTCTAAGGAACTGGCCGGTGGCGTTAGTGCGGCCGGACGTCCGCGCCTGCCAGTGCGGCTGATGGTCGGGCTGCTGTATTTGAAGCACACTTATAACGAGAGCGATGAATCGGTGTGCGAGCGCTGGGCGCAGGACGTGTACTTTCAGTTCTTCTGTGGTGAGGAGTACTTTCAGCCACATCTGCCATGCGACCCGACCAATCTGGTGCGTTTCCGGCAGGCGCTGGGCGAAGGCGGTGTCGAGGAGCTGCTCGCGACGACGATCACGGCGGCGGTGCAGATGAAGGCGGTGAAGCCGGCCGAATTCGAGCGCGTGATTGTTGATACGACGGTCCAGGAGAAGGCCATTGCGTATCCGACTGACGGCCGTCTGCTGGAGGTGGCGCGGGCCAGACTCGTGCAACTTGCGCAACGCGCTGGTCTTGTATTGAAGCAGACGTACGAACGTGAAGGCAAACGGCTGCGTCGCCGCGCCGGCGGCTATGCGCATGCGAAGCAGTTCAGGCGACTGCGGCGTGTACTCAAACGTCAGCGCACCGTATTGGGACGGCTACTGCGCGACATCGAACGCAAGCTCTCTGGAGCCTCAGACGAACGCAAGGCACAACTGCGCGTGTGGCTGGAGCGGGCGTGGCGTATTTGCTGCCAACGTCCAAAGGACAAAAACAAGCTTTACGCCCTGCACGCGCCCGAAGTCGAGTGCATCGGTAAAGGCAAGGCGCGCCAGCCCTACGAGTTCGGCGTCAAGGTAAGCCTTGCGATCACGGAAAAACAAGGGCTGATCGTTGGTGCGCGCACGTTCGCGGGCAACCCATACGACGGCCACACGCTGGCAGAACAACTTGAACAGAGCACCATCCTGTTGCAGGATCTGCCCGGTACGCCGCAACCGAAGACCGTGCTGGTCGATCTCGGGTATCGTGGGGTCGATAATGAGGTATCGTCAGTACAACTTATTCATCGCGGTAAACACAAGAGCCTGACGAGCACGCAGCGACGCTGGCTAAAGCGGCGGCAGGCGATCG
This sequence comes from Paraburkholderia sp. RL17-337-BIB-A, assembly GCF_046025895.1. NCBI lineage: Bacteria > Pseudomonadati > Pseudomonadota > Betaproteobacteria > Burkholderiales > Burkholderiaceae > Paraburkholderia > Paraburkholderia sp. RL17-337-BIB-A. The sequence continues at coordinate 1,414,462 of NZ_JARESY010000003.1, forward strand.
AACCGATCATCGGCCATGTGAAGCATGATCACGGCATGCGGCGTTGCTGGCTTAAAGGGCAGGCTGGCGATGCGCTACACGCGATACTGTGTGCTGCGGGGTACAACCTGCGATGGTTGCTGCGCGCAATCGTTCGTCTGCGCCTGGCGCCCGCATTTTTTATCCTCACGACGCTGCAGTGGCTCGTCACTGTCACGCTCACGCCAGCACCGGCTTGCTGGAACCGTCTGCAAAGGCACTGATCCCCTTCGTTGACATCCAGGCGTTCCACTGCCTCGCCGCGCAGACGGAGACTGTGGCCTCTTTGGCCCCATGGAGACGCGCTGATGCGCAAACTGAATTTTTCAGGACCGACTATTTATGAATCCGTAGCCGCTCAGATCAGACCACTTCGCCTCGCTGAACCTGGATTGAACCCTTCAGGTTGGACCGTCAAACGTACGCGACTTCCGTGATCATGCCCGCCTGCATGTGATAGAGATTGTGGCAATGCATTAGCCACCGTCCTGCGTTGTTCGCATCGAACACCACCGTCACCTTCGCCATCGGGGGGACTATCACCGTGTCGCGCATCGCGCCAGAGAAGGCCTTATCGTTAAGCGCTACCACCTGAAAGTGGTGGCCATGCAGATGGATGGGGTGAGACATCATCGTCGTGTTGAGAAAGGTCATACCTACTCGCTGGCCGGACCGGACTTTGACAACATCGCGATCGCCCCAGCCCTTGCCGTTGAATCCCCACACATAGGGATGCATTGACCCGGTTAGCATCAGCATGAATTGCGCATCGATGGGACGGGGCGCCAAAGGTCCCGCTGCAGACAAGCGCATCTCCTGATCAAAGCCGATCGCACCGAACTTTTCCGAGGCTGTGGAGGCGACCTTTCCGACGTTTGCGCCGTGAGCAGCAAGCATGATCCCCGTTCGCTGCCGATCGCCTTCCCGTACGGCGAAAATCGGCCATACGCCAGCCTCATTGGGCAGTTCCACCAGAATGTCCATTCGCTGAGCCATTGCCAGTTGCAGGCGGCTCGCGCGACGAGGCTGTGTGGCGTTGCCATCGACCGCAACGACCGTGCCCTCCAATTGGCCAAGGTCGATGTGAAAATTCGTCGATGACGCGCCGTTGATGATGCGAAGGCGAACTCTTGCACCTCGCTCGACGCGGACAATTTCCGGATCGCGAAGCGTTCGATCGTTGGCCAGATAGGCATCGAAATCGACATCATTCTGGTCCATGCTCATCGGCATGGGTTCTGGCATGACGGCCATGCCGTGCATGTCCGCCATCTTGATCATGCCCTGAGCGCTTGCGCGAGAGCTCGATGCTGCGATGGCTTTCATGCCGCGTGTCCCGCCGCCTTGTAGCTTCGCCATGACCTCCGACGGGTCGCGAAAAAGGAAGTCCTCGAGGAAGACCGTCACCTCCTGGACGTCTGCCCGGACATCGTCAGCTGTCCGCACGACCAACGGAGCGGCAAGGAGCTGTTGCTCCTGAAAGCCATGGTGGGAATGCATCCAGTAGGTGCCCGGACGCGCCGCAAAATCGTATGCCCGACGTTCGCCCGGTTGAAGTTCCGGCACGCCGAACTGGCTGACTCCGTCCTGATCGGGTGGTGGCACCTGTCCGTGCCAGTGGACGATGGTCGGCTCTTTCAGGCCATTGACCAGTTCCACCTGGAAGCGCTCACCCGGATCCAGGAAAAGACCCCGGGTGCCGTCAGGCTGACGCAGCCCGAACATCGTGGCGGCACGGCCGTTGACGTCGATTGAACGCGTCTCGACGAGCAGACGACGCGAGGTGCCACCGCGTTTTCCACTTTCGATTGCCGATAATTTGCTGGCGCCCCATACAGTAGATCCCGCAAGCACCGCGGTCGTGGCCACAGCAGAGGTCATTAAAAATTTTCGGCGAGACAATACCATTGGGGTTTGTCCTTTGTTCCCGTGTTTCCTGGAAGGGTTGCTACGAGGCGCGATGAGACGAGTCCAGACTTTTCATCCGCGGACAGTTGGGGTGTACCCCGCATCCTCGATGGCCACCAAAAAGGCCGCCGCACCATAGGCGGATTCGATACGCACCGCCCTGTCTTCGACATTGATGTCGACGTTCGCCTGCGCATCGACTTCCTTGACCGCCTTCGTGATGACGCCCGCGCAATGCCCGCAGGTCATGTCTTTGACTTCCAGTTCCATTTTGAAAACTCCATGTTGTAGTGAGCAAGTTCAGTTTCGACATTCCAACCGTTGGAAGGTCAAGCGTTTTGGCTAATTTTTGGCCGACCAGTTCTTTCAGAATTGGGCATTCCGCACGCGCGTCGCCGCGACAGTCCTCCGCGCGGTAGGTGCGCGTGACTGCACTTCTTGGGCTCTCTTGTTGTCGGAGATAATGTCAGACAGCGCAGATCGTTCGTCGGATGCAACGAACGAGAATTGCGTGAAGTCTCATGAATTATGAAAGCGTTGCAGCACGAAGTGCCTGAACATGGGCCGCGCGAAGAATATTCATTCCTACCACAGGATGGCTGTCATCGCGGCTGCGAGAATCAGGTGGGCGGCGCCCCAGTCCGCACACTAGCCTTGAGCCCACGGTCGATCGTCCACGCAAGTCACGAGCCAATCGATGAAGCTACGTGCCTTGCCCGGCATGAAGCGCCCGGACGGAAGCAGCAGATGGATTGCACCGGGCGTCCCAAAGGTCCAGCCGGGCAGTACCGGCACGAGCGAGCCTTGCGCGACGGGCCGCGCAACGAGCCATCTCGCCCCAGCGACGATTCCGACACCCGCTATAGCGGCCGCGATCAGGCTCTCGGGGTCATCAGCGGTGTAGCGGGCGTTGACGCGCACGGCGGTCACCCCCGCATCCTTCCTCAGGCGCCATTCGGGATTGCCCTTGAAGCGCGAGTTCGCGACGCACACATGCTGCGTCAAGTCATCCGGCCTTTGCGGCGTCCCGTGCGCTGCAAGATACGCAGGCGATGCATAGAGGACCCGCTCGTTCGTCATGAGCCGCCGGCTGATCAACCGGCTGTCCTGCAGCTCGCCGATTCTGATCGCGACGTCGAACCGTTCGCCCATCAGATCGACGTAGCGGTCCGAGAACTCGACATCGATCGACACCCCCGGATGGCCCGCAAGGAACTCCGGCAGCAGCGGTGCAATGCACATCCGGCCGAATGTCGCCGGCAGCGCGAGGCGTAATAATCCCTTCGCGATATTGCCAGCCTGCGCAACTTCAAGCAGCCCTTCCTCCATCGCACTCGTCGCGGCCGTCATCCGTTCGTAGAGCGCGGCGCCGGCTTCCGTCGGAGTCAGCTTGCGTGTCGAGCGTTCCATCAAACGAACCGCGAGACGAGTCTCCAGCGCGCTGACGCGCCGCGAAACAGTCGACACGTCCTTGCCGAGAGCCTTGGCCCCACGCACGAAACTGCCCGTTCCCAGTACCGACAGGAAAGCCGCAATTTCGTCCATGTACACCCCGTCCATTTCGTATCCTCCTATAAAAGCGTTCCCCGTCTGAGCGAGCACAAGGTTGCGGCGAAACCTCCGTCAGATTTGCGGCGCCCGCTGACGGGCGCGAATCGATACGATAAGCGTGATCGACGCTACACGTTGCCGGGCGTGTTGTCGCGCAGACGCCAAAGCCCGAGAGGGTTATCGTCGTGCAACGCGGGTGGCAGAAGCTCGTGCGCGAAGTTCTGATACGCAACGGGGCGCAGGAAGCGATCGATTGCCGTGCTGCCGACTGCGGTGAAACGCGGATCGGAGGTTGCCGGGAACGGGCCACCGTGGACCTGTGCATCCGATATCTCGACCATGTTCGAGAAGGCATTGACGACGATCCGCCCGGTCCTTTTTTCGAGGATCGGCAACAACCGATGCGCAAGTTGATGGTCGTCCGGTTCAAGATGAACAGCCATGCTTAGTTGTCCATGCATGCCGCTGCCGACCGCAAGTATTTCGTCTACCGACTTGCAGCGCACGAGTACCGCGCACGGTCCGAACACTTCGCCCGGCGCTGTCAGGTTAGCGGACCGGCGGCGGTAGAATGAAGCAATGAAGAAGACGAAATCGCTTTATCACGGCCACCGCTTCCCTGCTGTCGTCATCAGCTGCGCCGTTCGCTGGTATTTTCGGTTCAGCCTGAGCCTGCGCGACATCGAAGAGTTGTTACTGGAGCGTGGCGTCGTGGTCACATACGAAACCATACGTTGCTGGTGCAACAAATTCGGCACCGGGTTCGCCCAGCGCGCCAAGGCGGTGCGGCGCAAGCAGGGTAGCACCTGGCACCTTGACGAGATGTTCGTGACGCTGCGCGGCGAGCCGTATCTGTTGTGGCGTGCGGTCGACGAACACGGCGCCGAACTGGACGTGCTGGTGCAAAAGCGGCGCGATAAGGCCGCGGCAAAGCGCTTTTTCCGGCGGGTGCTGCGTTCGAACCCGGTGCCGCGTAGGATCGTTACGGACCAGTTGCGCAGTTACCCGGCGGCAAAAGCCGAGATTCCCGAACTTGCCCAAGTGAAACACGTATTTGTCAAAGCGGCTGCGCGCGTGAATAACCGCGCCGAGAATAGCCACCAGCCGACCCGCAGGCGCGAACGCCAGATGTGCGGCTTTCGCGATGCGCACCGCACTGAGGCGTTTCTCTCATGTTTCGGCCCGATCCGTCAGCACTTCGCGTTGCCCAGACATCAGATGAACGCGGCATGTCATCGTGTCATACTCAAGGAACGCCTCGCCACCTGGCATGGTTGGAGCGCCAATGTCGCAGTCGAGGAGGTTTTCTGATAAGGATACCTATGTTTAAGCGAGCCATACAGCCTACGCTCGTCGACTTGACAAAGCCAACTTCTGCAATGTCTTGGCAGCGACATGAACCTCTTTGAGTCCCAGCCAAATAGCTTTCGCGCCGGGTTCGCCATCGCCCTTGCGGCCGAGGAATCCGCCCAGGCGCGCGATCAGGCGCAGCACCTCGTTGAGCTTGGGCTTGTCCGGCTGCTTGACGTCGGTCAGCAAATACGCGCCACGAATTTCATCGACATCGAAGAACAGTTCGGCATCCAGATCGGGGCAACTGCGACCCATGTGCATCAGACGGACGATTCGCCAAGCCACGACCAGAAACAGCGCCAGCGCGCGTTCGAGCCGTTCGATCGCGCCCAGTTGCAGCGCCTCGACCCGGCAACCGTTCTTCAGCACGTTGAACAAGATCTCGATTTCCCAGCGCGCCCGATACCAGTCGATCAGTTCAATCGCTTCCTGCAGCGTCGTGGCTTCGCGGTTGGTCAGCAAGCGCCATTCGATCGGCTTGACGCCGCCTGGTGCATCAAACTCACGCGCCACCAGACACGTGGCCGCAACGCTCTGACCAACGCCTGCCGGCAGTTCGATGCGCCGCAACCATACGTGCTGACGCACCTGGCGCGCCTTCACGCCGTGACGCGAGCCCATCGTGAAGGCAATCTCGCCCAGCGGTGTGCCTTCTGTCGTCGCTGTCCATAGCTTGGCTCCCTCGGGCAGCGCGCGGTCGTGGGTCGAGCGAATCAGCCAATCCGCCGGCGTGCCCAACTCCTGCGCCCGCACCATCAGCGCGAGCATGTCTGCCTCGTGATCAGCGACGTACACCAGTCGCGTGTGTGGCAGGCTCGATGCCGTTTCCGCTACGCGCTCGTAACCCTCGATCCAGCGCAGGCTTTCCTTGAGGCCGCCGCGCTGGCCCTGCGCGTCCTTGGGCTCATGCGCCCACATCCATGCGTCGAGTACACCCAGCGGCACCCGCTCAGGCGTCACCGCATAGGTCGGATGCAAATACATCCCGCGCTGCATCTCATGAGACAGTGGCCCAAGGCCCGCGGCCTGCCGGCCGTTGAAATCCAGTTCCGTGGTGTCCTGCAGGCACAACACGACCGACTGAGCGGCCATTCGTTGCTCGGTCTGCCGCCAGTGCGGTTCCAGAATCGCACTCCACTCGACCTCGCCGTTGTCGAAGAAGCGGTACGCCGCCATCGTCTCGCCCCAGCCCCGACACGCCTGCGGCACGCCAGCCGTCGGCTTGGCCGCCAATCGTTCCATCAATGTCCTCGCTCGCTTGTTCAAGCGCGCGTCGCCAAGGTCGAGGTCAGCAAATTCGGTTTGCGTCCAGCACGGTGCTTCCAGGGCCAAGGCGTTCACGCAAAAAGCGAGAGTAAACGCGATGCGCCGAAAGTTTACAAGCCCCCGTCGATCTCATTGCCCGACGACGGTTTGTTCCGGCCTACGGTTGCGGAGGGCTGACTTGTGTATAAGACGATGGCTTATACGGGGGTATAAGCAGTTCTGCCGCATCAAGGCGGTGCGGTGCGATATGATTTGCGTCGACAAAATCAGTTGAAACCTCCACCGCCTTCAATCTCCCGCCGAAGCAGCGCACCTGACCACGGTTATACGCCCGTATAACGGCGCAACGCTAACGCGGTATCGGCATATCCAACCGTAGAGTAGATTCGCCCTTCGGCAAAACCTATTCTTATCTCATCGAGAAAGCGCTCGTCGTTTGCGTGTTGACCCAATACGACTTCGGACATGCTGTCAGAGAATGGCTCTCACTTGCTTCGAGATAACAAGCATGTAATCCGAGAGACAGGATCGAGTCAGCGGTGGTTGACCGGAATGGATTCAACCCGTCCGGATCAGCGACGAAGGGCGCCAGGGCGCGTTGATAGTGAATGCCACAGGAGATTGCCATGTTCGTCTATTCGATCCGTTATCGCGCTTGCTGCGGCCGTTGGTCGGTCGCCTTCGCACAGGCCGCTTCACAGTCCGACGCTGAGGCGATTGCAACCTGCCGTTATGGCGCTTTCCATTCCGTCAGCCGTGCCGGCTTGGTCCGAGTATAGAAACGTAGGGAAATTTACGCATGCCAGGCGACCGCGGACGCAGCAGATCCGCACCACATTGGTTCAATTTTGCACCATAATGTAAAGGAGATTGATTCGTTCTGCGCACCGCATTAACTGGAATTTTTTCTGCCTCTGGTCCGATGCAGGGCCGCGAAGCGATGGCTCGCAGGCTCGATTGGAACGATTCTCGCTTACGGAACTGGCACCCGCGACAGCGGGCGGTGTTGGCCGCAGCGGCCAACTCCGGGGGCCGTACCCGTTGCGGACAAAATGTTCAAGGCTTGCGAGGAAAAAGATATGCGTCCGGGAAGATCCCCCAAAAAACCCACACGGGGCTTTATTGTTCCGATCGGCGGGGCTGAGAATCGGGTCCAGAACCCCGTCATACTGCGCCGCTTCGTCAAACTGTGCGGCGGCCCGAGCGCGCATATTGCGGTCATTCCCACGGCATCGTCGCTGGACAATACGGGCGATGCATATGGATCGGTGTTCGGTGATCTTGGTGCCGGACAGATCAGCATCCTGCCATTCAAAAGCCGCGCGGACTGCGAGTCGCAGCAATACCTTGAGGTGCTCGATCGCGCCGATGGCGTCTTCATGACGGGCGGCGATCAGGTGCGCCTCGCCGAGATGCTGAGCGGCACGTCGGCTGCGCAAAAGCTCTGTAGCCGTAATTTGCATGGCATGCACATCGCCGGCACATCTGCCGGAGCTTCGGCAATGTCGAGCGCGATGATCGCCGGCGGCAGGAGCGGCGCCACGCCTCGTGCCGGCATGGTCGACCTCGCAGCGGGCTTAGGGCTTGTCAGCCGCTTTGTAATCGACCAGCATTTCAGCCAGCGTGACCGGCTCGGGCGCCTGCTCACCGCGGTCGCGTCGATCCCCTTCGGAGCCGGCATTGGGCTCGACGAAGATACGGCTGCGTTCATCGGTCCGGACGACACGCTCGAAGTGGTCGGTACGGGGAGCGTCACCATCATCGAAGGGTCGAGCCTGCACAACTTCGCCGCCGATTCGACCCGCCATGGCAAACCCGTAGGATTGACCGGAGTACGCCTTCATATCCTGACTGACGGCAACCTGTACGACTTGGGAAGCCATACGCTGCTGCGCTCAGGGCTCACCGCAAAGAGCCACGACACGGGCTGCCTGAACGCCACCGCGTTGACGTGATTGTTGGAATTATCCGCTGACCGATTCCGTTGACAGCGCGATCGGTTCGTTGCCAAACGCTGGCGCCCTTCTGCGCCTGCCCGGAATGTCACCGCGCTTCCATCTATAGGACCGTGACGGTGTAAGACGGCCGGCTCTGAGTTAAAAGGTGAAGGTTTGAATCGTTCAAGAGCACTCGCGGTCGGGACAAGAGGTTTTATCGTCGCCGTAGGCGGTGATGGCAAAGCGGCCCGCAAGGCCCCTATCCTGCGCCGCTTCGCTGAGCTTTGCGGTGGCTCCCGCGCGCACATCGCCATTGTCTCGGCGGCCTCTGATGAAGAGGATTTTGGCGACCGTTATGAACGCGTATTCCGTGATCTCGGCGTTCATCGCGTCAGTGCATTCAACTTTGAGAAACGAGCGGATTGCGAAATGGCAAGCGACGACTCGCTCGGCGGCGTCGACGGGGTTTTCCTGATCGGAAGCGATCCGGCCCGCGTCTCCGAGACCCTCAGCGCAACGCCCGTCGCTCAGCAAATAATCCACCGGAACGCAAAGGGTATGCCCGTTGCGGGCATCTCGGCCGGCGCAGCGTTTCTGCCACGGCAAATGATCGCAGCCGGCAAAGGTGGCACGACGCCCCGCGCGGATCTAGTCGAATTGGCACCGGGCTTATGCCTGATCGACAAGTTGGTTATCGATCAACATTTTCGCCACCAGGACCGGCTCGGGCGCATGCTGATGGCCTTGACCTACAACCCGGATGCCATCGGCATCGGGCTCGATGAAGACACCGCTGCATTCATCGGTCCGGATCAGAAGCTGCAAGTCATGGGGACGGGAGGCATCACCGTTGTCGATACCTCCCAACTCCAGCACTCCGCGATTCATTCCGATCGCCGCCATGCGCCGGTGAGCATGATCGGCCTGCACCTCGACATTCTGGTTGAAGGGAACGTCTACGATATGTCTGCGCATCTGGCCAGCATCGGGAACTAATGTGACGGATCCAATGACGGCCTGAGCGCTGTGAGGATTCTGATCTGAATCTCCGGAATAAATAGTTCCGAATACCGCAAGTCCTGATCGATGTTGTCCCACGAGCCCGGCTTGCATATCTTGCACATCTTTTCCGTCCTGCTGTTTTCTATATAGACCCACGATAGCGCACCAAAGAATCGGTCGTGTTTTTCCGGAACTCCATCCGACGAACTCTCCATCGGAACCCATCCGACCTCCGGCACATAGAATTCCACCCACGCGTGATCGTTATCGGGTGTGCATACCGAGCCGACCGGCACATACCTCAGCTTGTACTCTGGCACCTTGAAGTCGCCGACTGGCCGGCAAGCGACGCCGCAAAGCCTGAGCAGCCCGATCATCAGCTCCATGTACTTGCCGCATGTTCCCTCGCCGAGCCGCAACGTCTCGACAGGGCTCGTATATCTGCTGTTGTAGCGATAGCCGAGCCGGCTATAAACGTATTCGCGCACGGCTTTAGCAATTCTGACCACATCGCCACGCCCTTGCGGGGGAATGCCTGCAAGCAGACGCTCCGCAATATCTTTCAATTCCTGTCTGCCCATGTCATAGCGGGACTCTTCTTTCAGAAAGCGCCGCCTGATATCGGCAGGATAGTCGTCCTTACTCGCGCCGTTCAGCTTGTACCGGATACTGTAAGCCTCGATGATCGCGTGGTAGCCAAAAATGCGACATTCCTTGTCCAGCCTTATTCCGGTCAGATCAAACTCGACAATTGCGTTACCTTCCTCGTCCTCCGTGACGACCGCGGGAATATCGCCGATCGTCTCGATCGATTTGACTTTTTGCCTCGGCGTGTCGATGGGTATCGACAGTCTGATGCACAGCTTGACGCCTTCCAGCTCGTCGATGACATCGCCAATAGGCTTGAGCATTTCGGCATAGGTGAACTCGATTTCATAGCCGCCCGACAGGCAAAAATTGTTTCCCCGGCCGAGATCCGCGAGCTGATAGTCGAGCCGCTCGATGAATCCATCGCGGGCGTTTCTGAGCTTGATATTGGCGCTCCCGTTTGACGTCAGCTCCGAGCCCGCGTCGTCGAACACGTCCCAATTGCACTGGTTGTAATACACATAAACGCCCGGCTCTTTGGCATCGGACGTCTTGACAGCGGCTATGCCCACTGCGCCGTCATGCGGTACCGTAACCGACGCGACAGGTGTTCCGTCAAGATCAACGATATGGACGGTACGGCTGACGCCGCGAAGTATCAGGAGCCGATCGCCGTGCAGCGTCATGTCGTTGATGCCGTTTCCAATGCGAACCGTCTGTATCACCTCGCTGTTCTCGACAACAAGGAGGCTGCCCGTCACGTCGGCGACGTAGTATCGGCCGTCCTGCCAGCACAACCCGACGATGCTCTGCGCAGCATCGATCGTGATCGGATCCGTTGCGGCATGTACCGAGCCGTTTTCTATGCTAACTGTATGGATCAGATTGGAACGGCAATAGTGGATCGTACCGTCGGGCCGCATGCATAGTGCCGCCGCTCCCTCGAACTCATTGAAATGCTTGAAATTGAGCAGGCACTGAAAGAGGCCCGTGCGGACATCGATCCTGCCCAGCCCGCCGAGCTCCGGGTCCACAACAAAGATCGCGTCCTCCTCATTGCTATCGATCGAGCTGATGTTTTTTTCAAAAAGCGGTCTTATCGCGGTGACCATCAGTCCTCCTGTCGGTTCGATAGGCGAAGTACAGCGCCGGTGCTTGCGGTGCGTCTGACCGTTACGTCTCCTTGCGCGCCAATGCTTGTTGAATCCGATCGGCGTAATCGGAAAGATGCCTCAAATTGGTATCCAGGGAATCGCGCGAGGATCCGTTCGCCGTATCCAGCCGTATCAGTTCGAGCGCGACTTCGACAGCTATCTTCCGTTTCGATGCGGCGTCGAGCGTGGCTTCGTTGTCGTTGTAGAGGAGCAATTTATCGTCCATTTTCATTTGTCCGGTTCGGTTGAACTGCATTGAATATGATCGCGGTACTCGTTCAGTCCTCAAGTTCTCTCGCGAGCCGCACGCCCCGGGCATCGCGAACAATTTCCATATCCCGGGTCCACTCAAACCCGCCCAGATCGGCAGGCCGTATCCTCATTTGAATCGGCTTCCTGGTGGTTGCCTGCGCGCGTGGCATCTCCGGCTTGAATTGCCCGATCTGTTCCCATGCCCCCGCGTAATCTTCGCTGAGCAACAGAAGCAAATCGCCCGGACGTGCCATCTCGAGCGCTAACTGATTGGCCGTTTGCTCCTCCGCGACGACCTTGATTTGCTGCTGAGGGACACCCGCCGTGCGCAGTGCTTCGCACAACATGTCCGGCACCTCCAGGTGATCGCGCCCGCGCGAGTCGCTGTCCCGATGGCAGATGTATTGGTCGAAGTGCCCGGCTGCAATGCGCCCGATCGCCTGAATGTCCTCGTCGCGGCGATCGCCCGGAACCGTCAGCGAAACGATCTTCCGCTGATCCGCGCCGAGCCGCTCCACCAGGGCGCACATGGTCTGCACGGCTGCCGGGTTATGCGCATAGTCCAAAATGACCCTGAACGGATGATCGTCGCAGATATTCATGCGCCCCGGGGTGCGGGAAAACGAATTATCAAACGTGCGCAGGCCGAGCTGGATGCTCTCGACGTCGATTCCGAGGCCGCGGGCAAGCGCCGCGGCGAACATCGCGTTCTGCACATTGTGCAGCGCGAGTCCTTGCACCGTGGCGGGAATCAGATATGTCCACAACAATGGAACGCGACGGCCGCCATCCCACAGCACGATCAGGTGACCGCCTACTTGTTCCTCCAGCACGAGCGCCGCGCCGCCCGCGCGAATATGCTCGCCGACCAACGGGTGCGCAGCGTGCATCGTGACGTAGCACAGCCGGCTCGCCTCGGTATGATCCGCCATCTTCATGCACAACGGATCGTCGGCGTTGAGTACGGCCATATCCCTAGCTACTTCGATGATGATGCGCTTGACCTCTGCCATCTGCTCCACGGTTTCGATGCCGCTCAGCCCGAGATGATCGGCGCTCACGTTGAGGCACGCCGCCACATTGCATTCGGGGTATCCTAGCCCGCGGCGCAGCAGGCCGCCGCGGGCCGTTTCAAGCACGGCGGCATCGACGGCGCAATCCGCGAGGATCATTCGGGCGGATGACACACCGGTCATATCGCCCGCGCGCGTCATCCGTCCGTCGATGTACACACCGTCCGTGGTACCGAGGCCGACGGTGTAGCCCGCGAGCTTCATGATCTGGGCCAGCATGCGCGAAGTGGTCGTCTTGCCGTTGGTGCCAGTGATGCTCGCAATGGGGATCGTCTTCGGGGTCCCTGACGGGTACAGCATGTCGACGATGGCGCCGGCCACGTCCCGCGCCGCACCCTCGCTCGGCGCGAGATGCATCCGCAGACCCGGCGACGCGTTGACCTCGCACATGGCCCCGCCGACCTCGCGATACGAGGCGGCAATATCTGTGGTAATGAAATCGACGCCGGCGACATCGAGGCCGATGGCCTTGACAGCGCGCACAGCCATCTCGCGGTTGTCCGGGTGCACCTGATCGGTGACGTCGATGGACGTGCCGCCGGTGGAAAGGTTGGCAGTCGCGCACAAGTAGACGGACTCACCCGCAACTGGCACGGTCTTGACATCATATCCGGCGGCACCCAGTACGCTTTGCGCCGTGTCACCGAGTTCGATGCGAGTGAGCACGTTTTCGTGGCCTGCCCCGCGACGCGAATCTCGATTGGCCTCTTCCACTAACTGCTCGACCGTATGCAAACCGTCGCCGACGACATGCGCCGGCACGCGCCTGGCCACTGCGACCAATTGATCGTTGACCACCAGCATCCGGTAGTCGGACCCGGGGATATAGCTTTCGACGAGTACGGCATGGCTGTACTTCCGCGCCCTCTTGTATGCGAGTTCCACCTGCTCCGGCGTCGTGAGCTTGATCGATACGCCCTTTCCATGATTGCAGTCGAGGGGTTTCACGACAACCGGATAGCCGAGCTGTTCGGCGCTCACCACCGCATCGCAGGCACGATAGACCTTGCGCTGATGAGGCACCGGCAAGCCGGCGTCCCGCAGCGTCCGGTTCGTCTCTTCCTTGTCAGAGGCGATGTCGACTGCGAGCTGACGCGTCTCGCTGGTGAGCGTGGCTTTGATCCGCTTCTGAAAGCGCCCATAGCCAAGTCTTATCAGGCTGTCCGCGTTCATCCGCGTACACGGAATCGCCCTGTCCGCCGCGGCTTTCATCAACGCCGCCGTGCTCGGCCCTACCTCGTGCCTGCGCGCATCACGGAGAAAATCGTCGAGCTTCTGTTCGAAGTCGAACTGCGTCCCGGGATCCGTCTGCGGTTTCAACTCGGCAGGCAAAAGATGCTCGATCAGGGCTAATGCCAGATCTCCGGCCAGCCGGCCGACGGCTTCATTGTGGTATTCGTAGATGACATCGTAGTGGCCATGCGGACCCGCAGATCGCGTCCTGCCAAAGCTGACGTCCGAACCCGCCATCTTCTGCAGTTCAATGGCTACATGCTCCATGACATGGCCGAGCCACGTGCCCTCGCCTTCCGTCATGCGCCGCACGAGTCCGCCGGGGGACTGATACGAGCAGCCATGCTGTGCGAGGCCCGGCAGATAACCGAGAAAACTGTCTATGAATCGCTGGCCGAGCCGCCCGGTCGGCCATTCCTCCAGCACGCCCAGATCGACGGTGTATCGGATGACCGGGAAATGAGCGTGAATGCTGGGGCCTTGATACGCGACGATCGACTTGACTTCCATCGTATGACATCCTGTAGCTATCACATCGCGTCATGGACGAGTGACGAAGATCGCAGTCGCAAAAGAAGACGCATCGGGCGCACTTCAATCAACTGGGGATACTTAGAGCCGTCGACGCTGCCGGGCAGTCAATCTATAAAAAATAGAGACATTTACAGATATAGCAACCTGTACCCATCGATTTTCTGGTCTGTCACTACAAAGCGTCGCGGCTGGACTCGGTCGCTTAGATGCGTTTGTGTCGAGGCCATCTAGCTTTTTTCCTCGTCGATTCGCGATTGTCCTCCTATCGACCTGTCCGAGGAAATTTGACCACCACATTCCTCGATAGTGTGCGCTGCGCCTGCCATGCACAGGCGCACCGTCCGCTAATGCTGCTGGCCTCTCGACGTTTCCCGCTCCCTGCCTCTCAAGGCCTCTCGCTCCTTGCCTCTCAAAACTTCTTTCTCACCACCTCTCAAGGCCTCTTGAATGAAGTCTGCAAAGTCCGAAAGGTGCTTCAGATTGGAATCCACGGAATTGCGTGAAGACCCGCTCATTGCTTCATGACGTATCAAGTCCAGGGCAACTTCGACGGCCATCCTCCGCTTCGAGGAGGCATCAAGAGTGGCGTCGTTATCGTTATAGAGAAAAGATTTCTGTTTCTCATCCATTTTGCTCTCCAAAGTATTGAACTCCATGGAGGATAGACTCTTGCTTAATCCGCCCTGGAGCCCTGTCACCAGGTCAGCTTGCGACCGCCTGGCATGTCGCCGTCATCATGGCGAAAACTCATTCGATCTCGCGCCAGCCGAACGCCGCGCTCGGGTGCACGCTATCGGTGACATCGATAGCAGTACCGCCGGTGGAGAGGTTGGCGGCTACATGCTCCATGACATGGCCCAGTCAGGTTCCTTCGCCTTCGTGCATGCGTCGCACAAACCCGCCGGAGGTTTGATAGGAGCAGCCGTGTTGCTGGAGGCCGGGTAAATAGCCAGGAAGACGATCGATGAAGCCTTGGCCGAGGCGCGCTGTTGGCCACTCTTCAAGGACCCCGAGATCAACGGTGTGCCGCATCACCGGGAAGTGGGCATGAATATTAGGTCCTTGATAAGTGGCGACTGACTCGACTTCCATTACATGCCTCCTGCATTTCTTGTTCCAGGTCATTGTTCTCCAAGGCCGCCGAAATCCTTACGGCCACGACCCGAACTCAACTCGGCCGTGAGGTAAATGGAGGACGAGACTGGATATCGTGCATGCCAGCAGTGTCCGGCATCACGCAAACACCAGCGTGTTTTTCTCTGTGGCCCTGACCTCGCGCGATCGATGAGTTCGAGCACCTGGCTGGACATGCTGCAGAGTACCTCACGTCAGGTCTCCGGGCCGGTAGCGGATGCGTTAGACGGTCACCCACACCTTAACGCCCCGCGTCATGATCCGTTAGACAAAGTGATTTCAAGTAGGTGCGTGCGACTTCGTGTGCGTCGCAACAAAAACGCAACGCAGAGACGCTCCAAGCACCATGAACACCCGGAACAATCGCTGGCCGATCAGCCTCTTTAAAAATAGAGGCAATTCCAGATAAAGCAACGTCTCTTGAGTAATTTGCCGGCTGGTGTTCGGCCTGCCGAGATCTGACCGCCTGTCGCCCCATCTCGGCCGGGTCCATTCGACGACCAGTCGAGCAACAGGGTCGTCTACAGGCGCTCGTTGAAGACCATTGACGGCGGGGCAGCACGACGGCAGCGCTGGCCATTCGCACTCGTTGCCCCGCAAAAACGGGCAGACAGTGGCTTGCCGGATCTCGCAGCATCCCGTCGGACTTGATGCTTGACAGCCGCCAGAGGGTGTCGTCACGAGCGATCAGAAACGTTCGGCAAGAAAAACCCGTGGTTTTTGCCCCTTGCATCAACGGTGTTGCTCACCACGCCCGGCAAGATCCCACAACGTGCCTTCCCGGCGGGAGATTCGCCCCTGTACCTTACACCGCGCGCATGACCAGGCTTCGTGTCGTCTTGGTCGATGTCCGGCTCCGCAGGCATTTCCTGCGGTTCTGTCGCAATAACGATGCCGCGTTAAAGTTCGGGATGCACAAACTTTGCTTCGGCTCACGATGAAGAAGACCGCGATACCACGAACGGCCCTTGCTACAGGCATTGCGACGGTTTTGAAGCGGCTTCATTATCCGCTGGATGTGATGCTGCTGTGCGTGCGATGGTATGTGGCCTATTCGCTAAGTCTTCGCAATCTCGAGGAGATGATGTCTGAGCGCGCCATCGGCGTCGATCATTCGACGGTGCATCGGTGGGTGATCAAACTGCTACCGTTGTTCGCAAAGACGTTTCGCAAGCACAACGCCCGGTGGGCACGAGCTGGCGCATGGATGAAACATATATCAAGGTCAAAGGCTCGTGGAAATACCTGTATCGCGCCGTGGACAAGGCGGGTAACACCATCGACTTTCTTCAGCTGTCGTGATCCGATTCATCTATGCCTCCCTCCTCAGTTTTGCGGTAGGTTGGCATCCACTTTTTCCCGGCCGACGTCAGAAAAGTCGGCGTCGCCCCGCACAGCGTCTACGCCAATAAACCAAAAACAATGTCAGCAGGATGCCTGCTCACAAAAATAAGCGAGAAAACAGCGCACCTCAATCCCACCGCTCGTCACGCACCTGAACGACGCCCGCCTCGATCCGCACCGGAAACACCACCACATCCTCATAAGCCGGCGGCGCCAACACCTTTCCCGTCCTGATGCAAAACCGCGCACCATGGCGCGGGCAGACGACCACGTCGCCTTCCACCACACCGCCCGTCAGGATACCGCCGTCGTGCGGGCAGATATCCTCGATTGCATAACAGGTGCCGTCAACATTGAACACGGCAACCTGCGCACCATCGACCTCGACGCTGCGAACAGCCCCGGCCGGGAAATCCTCGATCGCGGCGACATCGACCCAAGCGGACATATCACAGCATCCCCAATTGCAGGCGTGCCGCGTCCGACATCCGATCTCTTGACCACGGCGGGTCCCACAGCAGTTCGACGTGTACCCCGTTCACACCGCTCACCGAGAACACCGCATCCTCCACCGTCGCCGGAAAGGTCTGTGCGACCGGGCAGCCAGGCGCGGTCAACGTCATGCGGATCTCGACGCGACCTTCGGCTTCGTCCACGTCGAGACCATAGACAAGCCCCAAGTCGTAGATGTTGACCGGAATCTCCGGGTCGAACACGGTGCGCAGCACGTCGATCACGCGTTCTTCAAGACGTTCTGTTGTTGCGCCGCTGCCAGGTTGTGCGGCCTCAGCGCGCTTCAGCCAGTCGAATGGGTCCATCGTCTGCCTCACTCTGTCGAAACGGGGCGATCCCCGTCGTGCAGCGCGGCATGCAGCGTATGCCACGCAAGCGTCGCACACTTCACACGCTCGGGAAATTCACGCACGCCGGACAGCACCGCCAGCTTGCCCAACTCCGGCCCGGCTGCCGCCCTTCCCGCAGCCGGTGTTGTCACCATGTCGTGAAAGCGTTCGAACAGCGCGTCGGCCTCAGCTTCCGTTTTACCCTTCAGCGCCTCGGTCATCAGCGACGCCGACGCTGTCGCAATCGCACAGCCCTCGCCTTCGAAACTCACCGCCTTGACGACGCCATCCTCGATTCGCAGATACAGCGTGATGCGGTCGCCGCACAACGCGTTGTAGCCCTCGGCCTTGTGATTGGCGTCGGCCTGCCCATGACAGTTACGCGGCCGCCGGTAGTGGTCGAAGATGACTTCCTGATACAGATCGCGCAGATCGCTCATGAACCGAATATCTCCCTGACCCTGCCAAGCCCTTCGATCAGGGCGTCGATATCTTCGCGCGTGTTGTAGAGGGCAAGCGACGCGCGCACTGTCGCCGGTACACCGAACCGCTGCATCACCGGCATCGCGCAGTGGTGGCCCGCACGCACGGCGACGCCGTGATGATCGAGAATTGTGCCGACATCATGCGCATGCACGCCGTCGAGCACGAATGACACGATGCTCGCCTTCTCGCGTGCGGTACCGATGAGACGCAAGCCCGGAATTCCCCGCAATGCATCCGTGGCGTAAGCGAGCAGGTCGGCCTCGTGCGCGGCGATGACTTCCATGCCGATGCGGTCGACGTAGTCAAGCGCCGCGCCCAGCGCAATCGCGCCGGCAATGTTCGGCGTGCCTGCCTCGAACTTCCAAGGAATCGCGTTGTATTCCGTTTTCTCGAACGTCACCGAACGGATCATGTCGCCGCCGCCCTGCCACGGTGGCATGGCTTCCAGCAGCTCAGCCCTGGCATACAGCACGCCAATTCCAGTCGGCCCGTACGCCTTATGCCCCGAAAACGCGTAGAAATCGCAATCGAGCGCACGGACGTCGACGGGCAGATGCGAGATCGCCTGTGCGCCATCCAGCAGCACCGGTACGCCCTTCGCGTGCGCCGCTGCAACAATGCGCTTCACCGGATTGATGCTGCCGAGCGCGTTAGCAAGATGCGTAATCGCGACCAGCCGCGTGCGGTCGTTCAACAAGCGCTCGTACGCGCCGGCATCAAGTGCGCCGGTATCGTCGATCGGCACGACTTTCAGCGCCGCGCCTGTCTGCTCGCAAACCAGCTGCCATGGCACAATGTTCGAATGGTGCTCCATCGCGCTGATCAGGATTTCGTCGCCAGGCTTGAGCTGCGGGCGCGCAAAGCTCTGGGCGACGAGATTGATCGCTTCGGTCGTGCCACGTACAAACACGATCTCGTCCGGACGCTGCGCGTTGATGAAGCGTGCGATCTTCGCGCGTGCTGCTTCGAACGCATCGGTCGCACGCTGCGACAGCAGATGCACGCCGCGGTGCACGTTGGCGTTGCTATGCCGGTAGTAGGCGTTTTCCGTGTAGATGACCGAGGCCGGCTTTTGCGTAGTCGCGCCGTTGTCGAGATAGACCAATGGCCGGCCATGCACGCGCTCGCCCAGAATCGGAAAATCGGCCCGCCAGTGCTCGACATTGCGCGGATCTGGCGCCTGCATCTGTTCAATCGGCTTCATAGCAGCTCCTTGATGCGCTCACCTTCCGGGGTGCGCGCGAGCAGCAGGTTTTCAAGCCGACCGCGCAGCGAGTCGATGCGCACGCGTTCGACGATGTCGCGTGCAAATGCGTAGGTCAATAGCGCTCGCGCCATGCGTTCTTCGACGCCCCGTGCACGCAGATAGAACAACTGGTTCTCATCAAGTTGACCGACTGTCGCGCCGTGTGTGCATTTCACGTCGTCGGCGTAGATCTCGAGTTGCGGCTTCGTGTCGATTTCCGCATCGCGTGACAGCAGCAGGTTGTGATTCGCCTGATGCGTGTCCGTTTGCTGCGCATCGCGATGCACGATGACGCGCCCATTGAACACGCCGCGCGCGGCGCCGTCGAGCACGCCACGGTAGTATTCGCGACTCGTGCCATGCGGCTCTGCGTGATCGATGCGCGTGTGGTGATCGACGTGTTGCCTGCCGCCAACGAAATAGAGACCGTTCAACGCGGCTTGCGCGTTTTCGGCATTCAGGCTCGTGTCAATGCCCGTGCGCGACAACGCGCCGCCGAACGCGAACGCATGCGAGGTAAAACAGCTGGCGCGTTGCTGCACTGCAGCAACCGACGCGATATGAAACGCCTTCGGGCCTTCCTGCTGCAACCGGTAGTGCTGCACGTCCGCCTGTTCGTCTGCGACGACGCGGGTAACCGCATTAGTCCAGTACGCGTTGTCGCCCAGCCCTACAAAGTGCTCGACGATCACGCAGCCTGAGCGAGCTCCTGCAAGCACGACATTGAACGGCTGCACCGCAAGACCGGTTTCGTCGGTCAGGAACAGCATGTGCAGCGGTTGATCAATGACCTCACCAGGCGGTAGCACGACGGCAAATCCATCGGTCAGAAACGCCGTGTTGAGCGCGGTAAAGCCGTCGGCGTACGTCTGCGAGGCGATCGCCGCCTGCAGTCGTTGTGGCATTTCTCGCAACGCCCGCGGGAGCGAGCCCACAAACACATCATTCGGCAAACCGTTCAGTTTCGACAGCCGCGGCACATGGCGACCGTTGACGAATACCAGTCGATGACCC
Source organism: Paraburkholderia sp. RL17-337-BIB-A (assembly GCF_046025895.1). NCBI lineage: Bacteria > Pseudomonadati > Pseudomonadota > Betaproteobacteria > Burkholderiales > Burkholderiaceae > Paraburkholderia > Paraburkholderia sp. RL17-337-BIB-A. Next base: position 1,434,397 of record NZ_JARESY010000003.1, read on the forward strand.
GCAGGGTCTAGCACGAGTTCATCGACGATGCGTCGCACGTCGCTATCATCGGTGCGGCCGGTGCGTTGCGGCGCGAAATGCCAGGGACGCTTGCCGATCGCCGACACGTTCGTGTACTTCCAGTCCTCTTGCCGCGTGCTCGGAAAGCCGAGCGCGTCGAACTGGTCGAACGCGCTTCGGCGCGCGGCACGCAGCCACGGCAACTCAGCGCCGGGCAACGTCTTCGCGAGTCGTTCAAAAGCCTGGTGGAAGAGGTGGAGAGATTCGTTTCTCATGAGTGCCCCGCACTTGCTGCACCGGCTGATTGCACCGCCTCAACCTCGATCCAGCCATACCCCCTGCGTTCCAGCTCCAGGGCCAGTTCACGCGACCCCGACTTTACGATCCGGCCGTTCGCCAGCACATGCACGCGATCCGGCACGACGTAATCCAGCAGTCGTTGATAGTGCGTAACCAGCATGATCGCCCGTTCTGGACTGCGCATGCTGTTGACGCCCTGCGCAACGATCTGCAGCGCATCGATATCGAGTCCGGAATCCGTTTCGTCCAGAATGGCGAGCCGGGGCTCCAGCACCGCCATCTGCAGGATCTCGTTGCGCTTCTTTTCTCCGCCGGAAAAGCCTTCGTTGACTGCGCGGTACAACAGGGTCTCGTCCATCTGCATCAGCGCCATTCTGTCCTTGACAAGTTGCAGAAATTCCATCGCGTCGAGTTCCGGCTCGCCACGATGCCGGCGCTGCGCATTCAACGCCGCCTTCAGCAGATAAACGTTGCTCACACCGGGTATCTCAACAGGATACTGAAACGCGAGAAACAGTCCTTCGTGCGCGCGCTCTTCGGGCGTGAGCGCCAGCAGATCGCGACCGAGATACGAGACCGTGCCGCCGGTGACGACAACGTCCTCACGCCCAGCCAGTACGTGGGCAAGCGTGCTCTTGCCCGAACCGTTCGGCCCCATGATCGCGTGTACCTCGCCAGCCTTCACGCTCAGCTCAATGCCGCGCAGAATTTTCTTGCCATCGACTTCGACTTGCAGATTGCTGATTTCAAGCATGGTTCCGATCCCTCGCGAATCGCCGTGGGCCAGGTGCTAACGGTTAGCCCACACTGCCTTCCAGGCTGACACCGAGCAGCTTCTGCGCCTCGACGGCGAACTCCATCGGCAGCTCCTTGAAGACTTCCTTGCAGAAGCCGTTCACAATCATCGACACCGCATCTTCCGCAGACAACCCTCGCTGCCGGCAATAGAACAGCTGGTCTTCGCCGATGCGTGATGTCGATGCTTCGTGTTCGACCTTCGCGGTCGGGTTCCTGACCTCGATATACGGGAACGTGTGTGCGCTGCAACGGTCGCCGAGCAACAGTGAATCGCACTGCGTGTAATTGCGCGCACCTTCGGCCGCCCGGCCGACCTTCACGAGGCCGCGATACGCATTCGTTCCACGGCCCGCTGAAATACCTTTCGACAGAATCGTGCTGCGCGTATTGCGACCGAGGTGAACCATCTTCGTCCCGGTATCGGCCTGTTGATAGTGGTTGGTCAGCGCCACCGAATAGAATTCACCGACCGAGTTATCGCCCTGCAGGATCACGCTCGGGTACTTCCACGTGATCGCCGAACCGGTTTCCACCTGAGTCCACGAAATCTTCGAATTCGCCTCGCGGCAATCGCCACGCTTGGTCACGAAGTTGTAGATGCCGCCCTTGCCCGACGCGTCGCCCGGATACCAGTTCTGCACCGTCGAATAGCGGATCTGTGCCCCTTCCAGCGCGATCAGTTCGACCACCGCGGCATGCAGCTGATTTTCGTCGCGCATCGGCGCGGTGCAGCCTTCCAGATAGCTCACGTACGCGCCTCTGTCCGCGACGATCAGCGTGCGCTCGAACTGACCCGTGTTCTGCGCGTTGATGCGAAAGTACGTCGACAGCTCCATCGGGCAGCGCACGCCCGGCGGGATATAGCAGAACGAGCCGTCGCTGAACACAGCGGAATTCAGCGCGGCGAAGAAATTATCGGTGTGCGGCACCACTGAGCCGAGATACTTCTGCACCAGTTCGGGATGATGCTGCACGGCGTCCGAGAACGAACAGAACACAATGCCGAGTTCCGCAAGCTTTTCGCGGAACGTCGTGGCCACCGAGACGCTGTCGAATACCGCATCCACCGCAACGCCTGCCAGGAGTTCGCGTTCTTCCAGCGGCACACCCAGCTTTTCGTAGGTACGCAGCAGTTCCGGATCGACTTCATCGAGACTCTTCGGACGATTTTTCTGTGCCGTCGGCGCGGAATAATAGACGATGCTCTGGTAGTCGATCGGCGGATGCCGGATTGTCGCCCAACGTGGCTCGGTCATCGTGAGCCAGTGCCGATAGGCCGCGAGCCGCCATTCGAGCATGAACGCCGGCTCGTCTTTCTTTGAGGAAATGAGCCGGATCACGTCCTCGCTTAACCCGCTCGGCAACGCGTCGGCCGCCAGGTCGGTCACGAAACCATGCTGGTACTCGCGACTGATCAGTTCGTCGAAACCGGTTGTAGATGCGCTCATGCATGGCCTCCGTCGGTCGTTTTGCGCGCCAGTGGCGTCGCACCCGCGCGGCGGCTGGGAATGCTGCGCGCGCGGATCGCGCTGATATCAACCGCGCGCAAGGTCGGTCCCGCCATGTCCGCCAGCGTGACCTGCTGTAACGCCTCGTAGATCACCCGATTGACCTTCTGCCAGTTGGCCCGCACCGCGCACACCGCCTCCTGGACGCACAAGCCAGGCCGCGTGCTGCATTCGGTGATCCCAATCGGGCCGTCGACCGCGGCGATCACCTCCGCCAGCGTGATCCGCTCGGGCGGCTGCGGCAGCAGGTAACCGCCGTTCGTGCCGCGCAGCGACTCCACGACACCGCCCCGCATCAGGACTTTCAGCACCTTTGACACGGTGGGCATCGCGACGCCGGTCGCCGCCGCGATGCTGGTCGCGCTATGGACGGCGTCCGGGTCGCGCGCCATCGCGGTCATGATCACCGTGCTGTAGTCGGCGAGTTTGCTCATGCGCAACATCGTAATACCTCCCGTCTCAATCAGGACCCATTTAGTCCTGATTAGACCGAAATGGAATCGGCACGTTTGTCGTGAAGGCCACCGTTCTGCTCGGGGGTTTCTGGCCACGTCGCCAAACGCTTTCTGTTTCGGGAGAAGCATTTCGCCATACGACGCAACACTCATTTTATTCTAGACCTGTATGCAAGATCTTGTTAGTGCATAGGTCTTCGCGACGGACGGCTCCGGAGAGACACACTGCATCGCCCCCGAATACTCTCTCTTCTGTCCGAACATTAATTGTTTGATTTTCAAAACATCGAAACTGACTTATAGGCCGAAATCCACGCGGGAGCCAGGCATGCGCATCGTCTATATCGGGGAGGCCCGCCGGATTGTACTTTGCGCTGTTGAAGCATCCTGAACCAGTTGGGCTCCTGCTTGATCCTTCTGGTGATGGTGGTTGTGTGGGTGCTGAGCAGCTTGCACTGCAGACTGAATACCGACCGCTCAGTAACGTCGGTCTACGTGTTCCGCGCGCACGCGACAGCTGTCTCATCTTCGACAATGTCTACGGGCGGGATCAACGCCGCAGCCGCGCTCCTGGCCGACACCTTTTGCGGTTCACGGGTGGCGCCTTGGGTTTCTTCGCTCATGGCAGTCTCCCTTTACTGGACTTGAATCAGGCGAGGCTTGGACGACTCGCGCTTCATCACGATGCGGGTCGACGCCAGCCATCTGGAAGGTAGCAAATTACATGAGGCAACAACCCGGGCCTGGAACAAATAGCCTGAGTCAATGCGCCGGCCATTCTGCTTGACGCTATCCACGAGTGCACCCCTCGGCAACTTCGCCGAAAGGCGACCAAGGGCAGTCACTCGAACTTCACGTTGGCCGAGAAGGCGTGTGGCGGCCGATCTATGCGATGCCTAGATGCGCGCGGGCAAAAAGATACAAGAGGGTGGATTGTTGAGCGCGCTCGCCACAATGCTACTGAAAGCGGGCAATGCGCCTTGCACTCGATTTCAGGACGGGTCAACCAGACAAAAAAAGCCGGCGCTTGGCCGGCTTCTGCTGACTGATCTTCAGCAGTCTCGCGCCTGACGCTTATCAGACGCGCTGTCCCGTGGTTTGAGGCGCATTGGGCGTTTGAGATTTATGTTCGGCGCCGTCGTTTTGAGCTTCGGCTTGCTTGCGCTTGCCATGCTCAACCTGCTGTGCGCGCCGCTGGATCGATGCCTGGCCTCGTCGCGGTTGTTCTCGGTTTGCTGTCGGTTCGTTGCGAACTCGGTTGTACTGCAAAGATGACCGGTCCGCCGTGCGGCTAATCCCTGCACTGCCTATTCGACTCGGGAAACGCGATTACGTTCAGAAAGCGTTGTAAAAGCGGGTCGCAACGACCGATGACTTCGGCCAACTGCTCTTGCCTTCGGCGCCCCCAGTGCGGTGCCCGGCACTCGTGTCGTCTCCATCAAACCCGAGGGATGTTTCCAGCGCATAAGTCACCTTCAGGTGTCCTCGAAGGCATTCGGGGCTGCCGACTTCAAAAACTCGTGGCCATCCCAGGTTAGCCGCCAGTCGCTCCCCATCGCGCGCACAAGATTTGCGTCCGCGAGCAGGTTCAACTGATACCCCACGCCCCGGTTTGAAACATCGAACGCGTCCTTGAGCGCGGCTTCAATGTCAAATTCGCTTAGATGCGGGGACTTGTCTTCCTCGAGGGTCTTCAATATCGCGAGTGCCAGATTCATATCGCGTTTCACGATCTCCTCCTGTCGTAGATGGGATAACTCATCCAGATGACGCCACGGGGACAACGTGTGCGCAAGCATCTAGGGTGCGGCATGCGACGCGCCTCTTTGTGCTTCCGCACAGTTCCGTGGAAGGCGTGGCACAACGCGACCCGTGTGGGTCCACGATCGCAGTTCGTTAGACGAAAGTCATCTGGCTTTCCACCTGACCGAGCAGTTGTAGCGATCAGGCAAAGTCCCCGTGCGGATCATCCGGCATCGTGTGTTTGATTGTCTTTTCGTCCTCATCGCGAGCAGCTTCACGCGGTGACAGGTACGGATCCCCTGCTAGCTTTGGCTCCGACCTTGAGATCGGCTCTGCGCGCGGCAGGAAAAAGGGTACATCAATAGACTGCGCTTCGTTGTCTTCCGAAAGGAATCTCCGGGTGATGCTCATATGTCCTCCATCAAGTGTGTCGCGTCAGCATCTGGCGCGGCCGGGTGTTTGCCACCTGGACGAACTCCCGCCTCCACGTGCGTGCTCCTCGGTGAAAGCGAGGTGGCGCTTCCGCGGCTGGATCGTCGATCAGTAATCCGAAGACAACGCCAACGCGCAGCCGCCGATTCATCCCTCACGCCATTCGATCCGCCCACGAAAAAGACCGGGCGATCAAGGTTCATGGACCACCGACTCGCCTTCATGGTGTGAGGTGCGTCCCTGGCAGGCTCATGCCACGTTCCGAACGCTGTGGCACCAGGATCACGCGCCATCCGGAATTCAACGCCTGGGTCCCCTCATACCCTCGGTTTCCATCGCGGCATTCCGCTCTTCGCAGGCCTCAATGGGTTCCATGGTCTCGTCGATGGAAGCTGTTGCGCGTTCTGTGGCCGCGTTCGTTTCGTCGACGGTGGCGCCGAGTCCTCCGTCGTCGTTGCCAGGGGGTTCCAGCATGTCTCGAAGCATGGCTCCCAATTCCGGTGTGTCCCACGGCGCGCCATGCTGCTTTTTCCTCTTTATGTAGTGCCTGACTTCTGCGTCTTGCTCCGGAGTCAAGGGAAGACCACGAAAGGTGGTTTGGGGCGTAGCGTCGGCCATGGTGCTGCTCCGGTATTCATCTCGTTTTGAGTGTAGCCCTGTTGTGGTCAAAGAGCCTCAACTATCGGTCTGCGCATCGACTGATCCGTCCATTCGCATCAACCCGTCCAGCGAGCGGACGCTACCATCGGCACAGATACGTGCCTGGGCCCTTTGCGCAGTCTCTGCTGATAGCGGCCTGGCTGGCGACGTCACGCAAACGATACCCGGGGCGCGACAACGTCACGTGATCACATGGTTGAGCATAACGGCGTACTCAAAGGGGACGTACTCCGAACGTGGCTTTGCATCCTTCGCGGCACCTGCAGGCGGCCTTGGCCCCTCACGGTCGCGCACGAAACCGATGCAAATTGCGACGGGTTATAAAGGATGGCAGGAGCTATGACAAAACAGTCCGGTCGATTTGACATTGAGCGTGCGCACAAAACCTGTACGCTGCTTGTCCCCGGCTGCTCCCGAATCGGGCCTGAATGAGAACATGGCGCTCAACTTTCGAACCTCAGCTGCAGCTATGACGCATTGAGGCACTGCTTATGATTCGCCCTTTTGGAAGCGCAATCGTCTCGCAGGCCTCGAGAATGACCGGCATCACGGCGCCGCTGAAAAGGAGCGGACACTCTTGCCTGCCAGTCTCTCCAAACGCATCTCTGCCGGGAGGTCATGATGGGACCCGAGCGCACCGGTAAACTGCAGGCGGCGGTTCAAACTGCCGGGCAAGCGGCCGGCTATGTTTGGGTGGTTATCCTCCTGGACTTTACCTCCGGCGAACTCAGGAAATCGATTGTTCCGAGGGGAATTTCGCGACAGCGGCCGTGGCAAAAGATGCGGGTAGCGCACGCCTGAAGGCGATCGCAGAAGAGAAATAGGCCGACCGTTGATTGGGCCGTCTTGCGGCCGTGCCGGAACCGGAGGTCTTCATGCAACGAACAGTCGAATATCGCGGATTCGAAATTCATGTTGATTTGCTGTCCACGTCAGAGGACATGTTCGGCGTACGGTTTCGTATCGAAGGACCCATCAAGCTTCCCGGCGTGGCAGCGCTCGGCGAGCGCATCAAGATCCGGGGCGGCCCGTTTTCCCGGCGCTGGGCTTATTTCGTCGCAGAGATCGCCGGCCAGGCCGCTATCGATGTAATCCTTGGCCCCGAGGAATAGACCAAAACTCCCGGTACGTTGAACCTCGCAATGAGGGCCCGGCACGCTCCGCATTCATCACACTGTCTGCCGTGTATGAACTGGAGAATCGATTTGGGATGGAATCCTCCTGCTCCCCAGCTTCCTCGCGGGTGCTCGCAGGTACATGACACCCGTCGCGTCGCGACGGGCGTTACAACTTAAATCCGAACTTGCGATGTGTCGCCTCGTCTCAACGGTTCTGGTGCAAATAGGCTGGGCGAATCGGTTAAAGTATTCAGCCCAACAATCTGGTGGTCGGTGATGAACAAGCGGAAAGGCCTGGAGGCGTTGTTTGATGGGCGACATTTTGATCGGGAGATCATCATTCTCTGCGTGCGCTGGTACCTTCGCTACAAGCTCAGCCTGCGCGATCTGGTCGAGATGATGGCCGAGCGCGGTTTGTCGCTGGTGCACACCAGATTATGCGTTGGGTGAAGCGCTTTACGCCGGAGTTCGTCAAGCGCTGGAATCGTTTTGGCGTACCCACAGGGCGGTCATGGCGTGTTGACGAAACCTACCTGAAGATTCGTGGCAAATGGGTTTATCTGTACCGTGCGGTAGATCGAGCCGGCCAGACGGTGGACTTCATGCTCAGGGCGAAGCGCGACGTGGCCGCGGCCAAAGCCTTTTTCAGCAAGGCAATCAAACATCAGGGACAGCCTCCGGAGACGATCACGCTCGATGGGTATGCCGCCTCACACCGGGCGGTGCGTGAGATGAAGGCCGATGGCCTGCTGCCTGAGGACACGAAGATCCGGTCCTCGAAGTACCTGAACAATCTGATCGAGCAGGACCATCGAAACATCAAGTCCAGAACGAATGTGATGCTCGGCTTCAAACGGTTCAGGAATGCCGCGGCCACGATTTCAGGCATCGAATTGATGCATCGCATTCGCAAGGGTCAGTTCAACTTCTCCATGGTCGGGCTCAAAGATACCGCTGCGCCCGCTGTCTGGAATGCCGTCCTGTTCAATCGATAAGGTATCCATATCTATAGGAAGAATCTCTGCCAGACAAGCCATTTGCACCAGAGCCGGAATTGCCCATCGACAAGGATCGGCATGGGCACCCTGAAATTCATTACACTCGCATCTATCGCGCCTTCCGGCGCTGGCGAGCAGATGGCTGTTTTGATGCCCTTTTCGAGGGCTCGGTGTTCAAACTTCATCAGGACAATCGTCTGGACACGAGCGTTATTCACGGCGATGGCACCACGAGCGCGGCCAAGAAGGGCGGCGACAACCTCGGTTTCAGCGGGCACAAGAAGGTCAAGGGCTGCAAGGTCGTTGCCCTGTGCGACCGCAATTGCAACGTGATCGCGCCGTTCGTGTCGGCCCCGGGCAATCGCAATGAATCGCCGCTGTTGCGCGAAGCGCTGCCGCAACTCACGCGCATCGCCCGGGCCGTGGGGCTCGATCTGCGGGGAAGCGTCGTGAGTCTGGATGGCGTTTACGATTGCCGGCGCAACCGCAAAGCCATTTTCAATCGCGGTATGATCCCCAACATCAGCCCCAATTCACGCGGACGTAAGACGCCGAAACGAGGCCGTAAGGCGCGGTTCAATCCCGCTATTTTCAAAGAGCGGTTCAGGACCATCGAGCGGGTGTTCGCCTGGGAAGACAAGTTCCGTCGCCTGCTGATGCGCTTCGAGCGACTGAGTCGGTTGCACTACGCGCTCAAAACCCTCGCCTACACGATGATCAATCTTCGGCACTACTGCCGAAGCTGATCTTGCCACCGAGACCTTCGTTTCATCGTCGGCGCATCGCGCCGTGATCCCGTTCGTCCACGCTATGCCGAAACCTTCGCGCAACGGCGCACATCATCACATCGCACGCGTCGCCGCAGCCATTTCTTCCCATCCCAAGTGCTCGTCCAACCGCGCTGCGCCGAGTCTGATCGAAACCCGCAACCAGTTGTCCGTCTTAAATCTTGCTCACAGTCATTTCGTCGGCGCCACGCGATTTGCGCGCGGAGGCTTGTGTGCGCCGAGTCGGTAGTTTGTGTCAATCCAGCGCTTCGCCCATTCAATGCCGCGCTCGTATGCTTGCCATCGATAGACCCGGTTACCCAGGTCAGAGAACACGAAGCGCTCGCCGTCGCGTTCGATCACTACCGCCGACTGAAATAGCCGCTGCTTCGAAAGGATGATCGGCGATGCTTCGATCTTCCAGCCGTCGTACTCCGCGAACCGCTTCATGCCCACCTCCGATCGTAGGACGACGCGCAAAGCCCTTTCCGTTTAGATCTTGGCTGCGGGTTTGATAGGCCGAATATAGCGTTAGCCCTCACCTGTGGTTGCCCGGGAACCTTAGCGCCGCGTTGGCGATGCGCTGATCCCGCGTCCCTCTTTGCCTAGCTTGTCCCATGGCATTTCCTGGTGACTTCCCGCTTCGCGGCTGACGACGCCGCATTGAATTGTCCTGCTGCCAACGCGTAACAGATCGGCGGTGATTGTTCCCGGACAGTTGCTGCGCAAGCTGCGCGCTCTTGCTACGCGGTCCATCTCGTTCTGAAACCAGTTGCCGAATCTCACGACAGACAGCACAGCCACAACCAAAGACGCGTACTCAATTTTCCGCAGACGCATATTCGTTTCAGTTTTCCCACGTGCCAGGGGTCGCAGCGATTGCGGCGCGAATCTGCGTCATCTTCGCTTCGCAGGCCTGCTGACGTTCTTCGTCAGCAACCGCCATCGCAAACGACTGGATCGCCATCAACAATACGTGTCGCTGATGCGGTTGCTGCGCCCGCTTGATACCGAGCAATTCCAACGCTTCGTTCGGTCTATGCATACGCTTTTCCGATCTAGTTAAGCGGCCACTGTGCCAAGCCGTCGTCGGTCAGCCACGGTCGCGTGCTTGCAAGCTCTTCGACGTCATCGAAGAACAAGCCTGTACCGCCAAAGTCAAACGAAGGGCGCAGCAAACGAACATAGATGTATGCGAGGAAGGCCTCGTCACGCTCTCGAATCCAGTCGCACCAGCCGACCGCAAGAATGTCTTGCGAGTAGTCGCCCCAAGCCGACCCTACGGCGAGATTGTCCCACGCTGCCAGTTCTGGATGACGCGCGCGGAGACCGCCGATGAACGCGCGCCAGTCGTCGTTCCATTCACCATCTGCCGTCCCGCCGAAGGGCTCAGCGTCGAAAATAAAAGCCACACTCTTTTCCGTGTCATCGGCTCTCGCCGTCGTTACTTGATCAACACCATCCCGACGACCTTAGAGGCGGTCACATCGAACGTCGCGGTGTATTCGCACTGCGCGACGTGCCCCGACCGCTCGATCAGGCAGTCTGCGAAATCCGCCTTGTCTGACGCCGCGAAAACGCGAAGTGCCTTTCGCACCGTGTCCGCACCATCGATGACCAGTTCCTTCGTGCCAAGCATGGATTCGATGATGTCCTTCATCTGGTCTCGCTCGACGCCGTAGCTGCGCCCGAGTACCCACACGACCTCGACTAACGCGACCTGCGAAACATAGCCCGGCCGATCGGCTGAAAAGGACTCCATGAGCGCCGTCGCCTTCTTCGACTGCGCTGCGTCATCCTGCGCGAAGTAGCGGACCAACACGTTTGTATCCAGTCCGATCATCGCGCCGATGCCCCCTGCTCGGCGATGGCGCGGTTCATGTCCTCAATCGAAACCGGTTTGGCAGGCTTCTTCACGATGCCCTTGAGCGACGCGAGCGAGCGAGTGGCCGGATAGACCTCGTACCGGCCCGTTTCTTCGTTGAAACTGAATTCGATCCGGTCCCCGGATTCCAGGCCAAGCTGGTTGCGCACGTCCACCGGGATCGTGACTTGGCCTTTAGATGTGATGGTTGCTGCTGTCATGGTGATCCTCCTATTACTCCTTACTTTAAGGTAAGGAGTGTCAAAATGCAAGTGCGAAATGGACAGCCGCCACACGAATCGCCACTCTCAAATCGATGCCGCGGAAAAGGCGGAAAAGATACTATTCAACGGACACGTCGCTTTCAGTCATGCTGGTGGAGAGGGTGGAATACCATTTCTATGCCGCCCTCTCCCTCGCCGCCTGCTGCGAGCCCCAGGGTCCCCATCCGTATGCGAAGCATCGGAAGGCGCTGTCGGCACACGAACGGCAACTCCGGGCATGGGCGGAAAACTGCCTGCAGAACTTCGAGGATCGCGCGGTACTGGTCGGCGCGGAGATCGCGCGCATCGAGGGGCGCCTCGCCGAAGCAATGGATCTGTACGAGCGAGCCATTCGCTGTGCGCGTTCGAATGGCTTTATCCAAAACGAGGCGCTGTCGTACGAGTTGGCTGCCCGCTGCTATGCGGCGCGCGGCCTTGACGAGTTTGCGCACCTCTACCTGGGAAACGCACGGCGTGCCTATCTGCAGTGGGGAGCCTTGGGGAAGGTACGACAACTCGATCAGCTCCATCCCGCGTTAAGGCAGGACGATCGTGCCCCGGGCTCCGCAGGCATGATCGACGCGCCGGTCGAACATCTGGATCTGGCTACGGTGATCAAGGTGTCGCAGGCGGTGTCAGGTGAGATCGTGCCGGAAAAGCTCGTTGAATCGTTGTTGCGCACGGCCATCGAGCATGCCGGCGCGGACCGTGGTCTGCTGATCGTGCGGCGTGGCAGCGAATTCCTGATCCAGGCGGAAGCGAAGACGTGCGACAGCTCCGTTTCGGTCAGCCTGCGCGACACACCAGTTTCCGCGGACGAGCTTCCCGAGTCGGTGGTACGTTATGCCGCGCGCACCCGGAAGATCGTGATTCTCGACGATACTTCAGTCCCGAGTCCGCATTCCACCGATCAGTACATCAGTGCGCAGGGCGCCCGGTCGGTACTCTGCCTGCCGTTGATGAAGCAGGGTGCGTTGGTTGCGCTGCTGCCGTCCACTTCGCCGCCGCGCGTGTAGCTGTAGCCCGCGAACAGTTTCAAGGCCTGCCGCACGGTCCATTGCGTGAACACACCAGCAATGTTGAAGGTCGCGTGGCCAGTGAACAGCGAATCGGCACCCGAGCGGTATTGCACGTTGCCGTAGTTCACGCCGACCACCACCGGGTCGAAGTCGTACGTCGCGCCTGCGGCGATGATCTGCTGCGATTGTGCGCTCGCGTAGCCCTCGTTGATCGACGAATTGAACAGGCCGTCGTCCGTGCTGCTCCATTTGCCGAGCGTCACATCCTTCGCGCCGCTCTTGCTGTTGTCCGAGCGCTCAAAACCCACGCCGGCATGCAGCGGACCGTTGCCGTATGCCGCGCCGACGCTCCAGGTGTTCTGCCGCTTCAGGCTGCCGGGCTGGCCGCCGAAGCCATACAACGCGCCGAACGTGAAGCCCGCATAGGTCACACTCGTGTACTTGATCGAGTTGTTCACGCGGGCGGTCTGATCCAGGTCGTCGATGTCGCCCGGATGCGCGCCGAAGGCGCCGATATAGTTCACCGGCGCGACCGGCCCCACGAAGTCGTTCAGCGACGTGTACTGGCGGCCAAGAGTGAGCGTGCCGGACTGCGTGCTGCCAATGTCGACGAACGCTTGGCGGCCGAACAGCCCGCCGTTCTGCTGGATCTTGCCGGTCGAGACGTCGAAACCGTCTTCGAGTAGAAACAGCGCGAGCCAGTCTGCGCCAAGTTGCTCCTTGCCCTTGATACCCCAGCGGCTGCCGGAAAGGTTGCCACTTGCCAAGGCGACGTTCGAGTGTCCGGTGGAGGCACCCGGCGAACCGGTGCGCTCGTTGCTGCGGTACGCGATGCCGGCGAATGACAATAACACTGGGGCGGTGATCCATTGTTTTTTCATCGTAGTCGCAGTTCGTATGGGACACCTATGTCAGACCGGCTGAATGGCGATCTCTGTTTTTCACGCGCGCCGCCCGCTTCGCAACGAGAGCAGGCGGCGCTTCCTCAGTGGCCTAGCGAGGCGCCCCGTGGCATCTCTGGCGCGTGCACCGCGACGGTCTTGCGGATCTTCGCGACATCCGAAGCGCTGACTGTCGAACCGGTGTTGCCCCAGCTATTGCGCACGAAGTTGGACACGTCGGCGACTTCCTGATCGGACAGGCGCCAGCCGAAGGCCGGCATCGTGAACGAGGAAGGCGCGGTTTTCGTGCCTGCAAGCGTGTTGCCGGAGAGCAGCACGTGAATCAGCGACGTGGCATCTGTGCCCTGCACGACCGGATTGCCGCCCAGCGCTGGGAACACGCGGGTGTAGCCACGGCCGTCGCTGCGGTGGCAGGCCGTGCAGTTGTCGCGGTAGACCGCGGCGCCGGGCGCGCTGGCGTCGCCGGTCCGCAACGCGTGAGCCGCCGTATCGTCGTACACGTAGGGCGTTTCCTTCGGATCGGTCGACGGCAGCGTCTTCAGGTAACGCGCGATCGCGCTCAGGTCGGCGTCGCTCATGTGCTGCATGCTGTGCTGCACGACGTCCGTCATGCCGCCGAAGGCCGCGCTGTGCTGCGTGCGGCCGGTCTTCAGGAATTGCACGATGTCGGCCTCACTCCACATGCCGATGCCGGTGCGCGGATCGCCGCGCAGGCTCAATGGAATCCAGCCGTCGATCGTCGCACCGCCCGCGAGGAACGCGGTGCCGTCCTGGTCGCTCAGCGCGCGTCCTGCATCGTCGGCGCACGCGGTGTATGGCAGGCGCCGCAATGGCCGAGGCCTTGCACGAGATACGCGCCGCGTGCGATTACCGGGTCGGTGTAATGCTTCGCGTCGAACGCCACGGGATCAGGCGCGAACATGTAACGCCAGATGCCGAGCGGCCAGCGCATCGACAGTGGCCAGACGATGTCGACTGGACGGTTCGGCTGGTTCACCGGCACGACGCCGTGTGTGAAATACGCATAGAGCGCGTGCAAGTCGTCCTCACTCAAGCGCGCATACGACGGGTACGGCATCGCCGGATACAACGTGTCGCCGTTCGGCCGCACGCCGGCACGCACCGCACGCTCGAACTGCGCGAAGGTCCACGCGCCGATGCCGGTGTTCCGATCCGGCGTGATGTTGGTCGAGTAGATCGCGCCGATCGGCGTGTCGAACTTCAGGCCGCCCGCGAAGGGTTTGCCCGATTGCGCGGTGTGACATGCAATACAGTCACCGGCTCGGGCGAGATATTCGCCGTGTGCGATCAGGGCCGCGTCGTTTTGCGTGGGGGGCGTCGCCGCATGCGCGGCGAACGGCGTGGACAACGTCACGGACGTAACAGCAGCGCAGACCGACGTCGCGCTGACTCGCCTGAATGCCTGACCCAGGCGCTTGATATCGATCTTTTTCTTAACGCTCATACGCCCACCAGCGGCCCGGGGTTCTTCAGATACTGCGAGCGGATCGCGCGCGCCGACCAATAGGCCAGCGCCGCGACGAGACCGGTTGGGTTGTAGCCGATACCTTGCGGAAATGCCGACGAGCCCATCACGAACACGTTGTGCACGTCCCAGCTTTGCAGATAGCGGTTCAGCACGCTCGTCTTCGGATCGGTGCCCATGATCGCGCCGCCCACGAGGTGAGTGGTCTGATAGCGTCGCGAGTCGAAGTGCGCGCCGAATTCACGCGTATAGACGTTGATGGCCTTCGGCCCCATCTGCTGCGCGATCTTGTGCATCTGTCCGGTCACGTAACGCGCCATCTTGATGTCGTTGTCCTTCCAGTCGAAGGTCATGCGCAACAGCGGCTGCCCATACGAATCGCGATAGGTCGGATCGAGGTCGAGGAACACGTCGCGGTACGACATGTTGGAGCCGTGCGCATCCATTGAAATCGTGTGCGCGTAGTGGTCCTTCACCGCCTTCTTCCAGTCGGCGCCCCAGTTCGGTGTGCCGGCCGGCGTGGCGATGCCGCTGACCGGTTTGGTGCCGGCCTGATTCACCCACGACGGCGAGCCGCCGACAAAGCCGAGCGGACCGTGATCGAAGTTGTCGGCATTGAAGTCGTCCACCGCGACGCCATTGCCGCCCGCGCCGATGAACGGATTGGTGAAGGTGTCCTTGTCGAAGAACGCGGTAATGGTCGACAGGTTCTGATACGCGAAATTGCGGCCGACCACGCCTTCGCCCGTGACCGGATCGTACGGCTTGCCGATGCCCGACAGCAGAAGCAGATGCACGTTGTGATACTGGAACGCCGCGACGATCACGAGGTCGGCGGGCTGGAACACTTCGTTGCCGGCCGGGTCGACGTAGGTCACGCCCGTGGCGCGCTTTTTCGTATCGTCCAGTTCGACGCGCAGCACGTGGCAGCGCGAACGCAGTTCGAAGTTCGGCGACAGCTTGAGTGCGGGCAGAATGTTCAGATTCGGCGAGGCCTTCGAATACATGTAGCACGCGTAACCGCTGCAGAATCCGCAGAAGTTGCACGGTCCCATCTGCACGCCGTACGGATTCGTGTACGGACCCGACGTATTCGCCGAAGGCAAACGGTAAGGGTTCAGTCCGAGTTCGCGCGCGGCCTTGCCGAAGCGCTCGGCCGAGTACGTGTTCAATTGCGCGGCGAGCGGGAAGTTGTCGCTGCGCGGCGCTTCGAACACATTGCCGTCCCCGACCACCTTGCCGTTGACCATATAAGCCTGCCCCGAGGTGCCGAATACTTTCTCGGCGAAGTCGAAATGCGGTTCGAGCTCGTCGTAGCTGACGCCATAGTCCTGGATCGTCATGCCTTCGGGAATGAAGCGCTTGCCGTAGCGTTCTTCGTAATGGCTCTTCAGGCGCAGCTCTTCCGGCGTAATGCGGAAATGCACGCCCGACCAGTGCAGCCCGGCGCCGCCGACGCCTTCGCCCGGCAGGAACGCAGCCAGCTGGCGATACGGCAGGGCTGTGTCGTTCGGCGTATGGCGGATCGATACGGTGGTCTTCGAGAGATCGAGGAACCGCTTTTTGCGGACGTTGTAGGTCGGCTCGTCGATCGTGTTCGGGTACGCGCCGTCCGGATAGGTGTCACGATACTCGCCGCGTTCGAGCGCGACCACTTTCAGTCCGGCCTCGGTGAGTTCCTTCGCGAGGATCGCACCGGTCCAGCCGAAGCCGATGATCACCGCGTCGGCGTGCAGTTTGGTCTGGGTAGTCATCAGGTGCGCTTTCCCTGGATCGACACGGGGCCATACGGGTACGCCTGACCGTTCTGATTGACGAAGTCCATGAAATCGGCGCGTGCGCCGGGGAAGCCGATCATCTTCCAGCCGCCCATGTCGCGATTGCCGCCGTGGATCGGGTCGCAGAAGTAGCCTTCGCGGGTGTTTTGCAGCAACTGGCCGAAGAACACGGTAGCCGGCACGTCCGCGAGACCGATCTTGCCGGTCTCGAGCGCGGCGAGCACGGTGTCGCGCGTGGGCGCGTCGAGGGCGTCGAACGAATGGGACCAGGTCTTTATGCAATAGCCGTTGACCGCTGCAATGCCCAGCCGGTACAGGTCGCGCGGTACGAGCTTCAACTGATAGCCGAGCTCCGGCACACCTTGTTGGAATGGGCCCTGCATGTACCAGAGCGTCCCATGCGCGTAGGGCGTGTCCATTTGCCGGTCGATGAATTCGGGCACGCCGGCTTCGACAGCGCCCGGGCCTTCGCTGTCCGATGGAATCAGGCGGTCGACCGCCGCGTGGACGAACGCCCATTCCTTCGCGTCGAAGAAATGCGGCTGGTAGTCGGCGCCAGGCGCTTGCGGTCCGGATGCTGCCGGGTTCGAATCTGGCGCCGACGTGTCGGGCGACTTTAGATCGCACCCGGCAAGCGTTCCTGCTGGAACCAGCGCTACGGCAGAGCGAAAGAAGCCTCGGCGCGAGGTAAGGGGCAATGGAGGCATGTTGTTCGAGTCAGCAGGTCGGGGTTGCAAATGCGCTCTCGGACAGTTATTGGACCGTCTTTGGCGATGATATTGGACGCACCTACACTCGCGCACGGTACGAGTCAGTCCCGCCGTGTCGGAAGGCGCGCGATGCCCAGGTAACGACGTACCAACGGGCCGGAGCATTGAACGCTCACGGAACTGAGGCGCACTTCAAGACCTACGTTGCCTTCATGGTAGTGAGCAGCATGAAGGAGCGCTATTACATGAAGCTGTAGTTCGCGCCGTGTTCGGCGGTCCTGTTGCGCGCCGCGATGGTATGAGCTCAACGCGGGCGCCGATCGAATCTCCTCCGATCAGCGGGTCGAAGCTACTTGAAGCCTGTTTCGGCGTTGCCCGCAAGGAGCGAACAGTGGTCGACGATCGTCACTGGACGCCTCGTGTCAGCGGACGTTCAATTGTTGATGGGCCAATGGCTGCAACGGCCGATGAAGCGACCTGCATCCCCGCGTTGCAAATGGCCGCTTCCAGGGTACAACAGTCGCCTGAGTGACCAAACTTCGTTGCCTCCGAAGGTCGCTTGTTGGCCGATTGCCGACGACTTGCGAGTTTTGATCCGACTCGGAGCGGATACGCTGGGTGATTCTTTGTCACGGCGACGCCTGGACTCCCTAAGTAACCCGCGCGGCCGGACATTTTGTCGCCTGACTAAACGGCCAGTCACGTCCCAAGAATCTCGATGCCGTTTTCGGCACACCATTGCCTCAGCGCGCTGTCGACAGAGTCAGCTTCAAACGTATACCAGGCTTCGAGAACGCCTTCGCGCTGCAGCAGATCCTTGAAGCGGGAGTAAGCGCCTTGCCGTCGGAAAAATCCTTCGACCTGGTCGTAACGCGCAGGCAACTCTTGTGCGACAAAGCGCAAGGCGAGACTTCTTCCGAGATCGAGATCGAGATCGTTCTTATGCGGTATCGTAAGGTAGCGGTCCGAAGTTTCAAGGTCGTCAGGAATATCCTCGTCGAATGCGTCGTTGGAATCAGATGTCCAATGGACTTCGCCCGTATCGAGCGAGACATACGCGTTGTGCTCCATCGGCGATGCGGAGCCAATGAAGTCGAAGGCCATAGAAAGATCGTCGTATTTGACCGCGACCATGGTTCTACTCCAATAGGTTGAAACGCCCGAGTTGGACGGGTCCCAGCGATCGATATGCGGCGACGCCCGTCCAGCGGCGAACATTTCGGCCCTTGGTTCGTGACTCAGGACGGTGTCCCTGGTGTGTTTACCATCGTGGTGAAGTCTGACGACACGCGGAACTGCGATGCCGGCTCGCGTTAAAGCCGCGCTGCATCACCCCGCGAGCGTCGAGCCGATGCGTCTCCTGTAAATTTTAGGCTATCTGGACGTCCACTCATGGCCGAGGCTGAGTCTAAAAAAGGGACTGTTTGCGGCCCGAGCGAAACGCGTCCCACAGTTCATTCCACGCAATTGCACTGTGCATCAGTACGCGACGCACTGCCAATTCCCTCCAGACGTGTGCGTCTGGCCGCCTGCTGCCTCTCGCGAAGGGCGGCACCCGATCCGTTCGGAAACGACTCGTGAGCGGCAGCTTCCGGCCCGACATGAGCCAATCGTTTCACGTCAACTGGAGTAGCCCGCACGTTGTCGCCAACCGTTCCCGCGTGGCGCGTGCCTTCCCGCAGGGTTCCGTGAACCAATGTGCAAGGCTACCCTGGCTTGCCTTCGTGTTCGTCAACCGCCGCGCGAAGCCGATTGAACCCGTCTGCGAATGCAGCCGACGCGTCACGGAATCGAGCAATCGGCATCGGAACGTTGCGTGCGCCGCCGATCGCCGCGAGTTGTATCGTCTGCGCGGCGATATATAACCCGGTAAGTGCGTCACCATCGACTGCGACGTCCAGTTTACATTCCCTGTATAGCTCGTTGCGTCGCAGCATGCCTATCTCCATCGTGATTTTCGAAGCACCGCTCGTCACACCTTCTCGGGCGAATCTAGCTGGTGCTCGCTCATCACCCACTCGTTACGAGGGGTGACGCCGGAAGCGGCAAGATCGCCATGCGGGGGAACGCTGGATGGCTTACCGACTAATTCGCGGCAAGTCGAACTGCATCGTCGCCTCCCAATGAGTGGGGAAATCCTACAGTGCGACTCTGCGCACAGCAACCGGCTGGGATACCAATCCGTGACTGTAGGCTGTGGAATTCAGATGCGTGGAGGCGTGCCTGCGTAGTCGACCCGAAGCCGCCCGTCGCCGCGTCGTGGCGAATGTCCGTTGGCAGCCACGTACAGGACACACACACAGACGGCAGGCCACGGTCAGAGCCGATCCCCGCTGAACGAGATTGAAATTCGGCCGGTTACCCAACTATGACTGGCTCGCGTCAAGCACCGCAACCGGAACATAGCTGAAATATAATAGTGAACAACATGGGTAGCAGCGAGGCGAAGCTTGGCGCGCTGGCACATACAGTTGCAAGCCATCCGCCCACCGGTACTGCGTTACGGCTTTGCGGTCGTATGCGTTGGAATCGCGCTTGGGCTGGCGCTAGCATGCCAACATTACGGCTTTCACGATGCCGAAATGCCGCTTTTTGACCTGGCCATCGTTCTCGTTACCTGGTATGCCGGTATAGGACCATCCGCGCTGGCGGTTTTCCTCTCGGGAGCCAGCAACACCTACTTCTTTACCCCGCCACTTTATACCTTCGAAATCACTTCGGAAGATCTGCCGTACCTTGTTCTTTTCACAGTATGGTCAGCAGTTATTGCCTCTTTCGTAGCTATTCGACGTCGAATCGAGGACCAGCTTCTCGACGCGCGGGACCGCCTCCAAATTGAGCTTGAAGTGAGCCGGCAACGCGAGGACGAAATCCTTGGGCTCAATCAAACACTCGCCAGGCGCGCAGCAGAGCTTGAGGCGAGTAACAAGGAATTAGAGTCTTTTTCCTATTCCGTCTCCCACGATCTACGGGCGCCAATTCGGCACATAGTGGGGTTCTCAGAGCTGCTACAAAAACACACGTTTTCTTCCCTTGACGATAAGAGTCGTCGGTACATACAAACCATTCTCGAGTCGGCAAAAAGAATGGGGGATCTGATCGATGATCTGCTGGCCTTTTCCAGGATCGGGCGAATTGAGACCAAAATGACCTTTGTGAGCCTCGAGCTGCTCGTTAAGGAAGTCATCGCGGATGTGGGGCAAGACGTGAGGGACAGAGACATATTCTGGGATATCAAGCCCCTTCCGGTCTGTTACGGAGATCGGTCCATGCTGAGGATGGTTATCGTCAACCTTGTATCGAACGCGGTCAAATTCACGAGCAAGCGAGCAGGTGCCAAAATAGAAATTGGTTGTGTGGACGTGAATGAAAATGAACTGGAAATGTTCGTAAAGGATAATGGCGCGGGCTTTGACATGGAGTATGTAGATAAATTGTTCGGCGTATTTCAACGTCTGCACCTTGCGGAACAGTTTGAAGGCACGGGCATAGGACTAGCTATTGTTCAGCGCATTATCGTGCGCCATGGCGGAAAGGTCCGGGCCGAGGGAATGCTTGACCGCGGTGCCACTTTCTATTTCTCCCTGCCTAAAGCACGGGATGCGACGACCAATAGGATTGCGAGCATACTATGAACGAATTGGGACGCATTTTGCTCGTTGAGGACGACCCGAGAGACGTCGAACTCACTTTGGCCGCGCTGGCGGAATACAACCTGGC
>NZ_JARESY010000004.1:0-859067 GCF_046025895.1 Paraburkholderia sp. RL17-337-BIB-A
CTGCGTGCGGCTCATGCCTGGCCAGCAATCCGCGATGAAGAGCGTTACCGTGCCGGGCAGGGACTCATGCGCGACGCCCTGTGGAAGCGTCAGTCCGGCGAGCAGATAGATATCAGCCATGCAGCTCATTTCCCCGGTGGTAAGTACCTTTGCGCTTATACCGCTTTTTTGCGACGCGTTGCTGGTTTGGCGGTCGGCACGGCGCGAGAGAAACGGGCCGGGAGTGGCGTCTTCGGGACGCCTGTCGAAGCGGCCGATGGCCGGGTTTCCCGCGCACGCGCTTCCGCCTCCCGCAGCGCCATCACCTCCGCCTGCAGCCGCACATTTTCTGCCTGAACAGCATCCAGCCGCCCCTGCAGCACCCCCGCCTGATGACGTGCATCGCCCAGCTGCGCCTGCATGGCTTCGGATGCACGGCGATGGTCGGCGTCTTTCCGGTCCGCGCGACGCGTGGCTTCGTCCAGTTCCTTCTGCAGCTTTGTTGCGGTACTGCGCTCGCGGTCAATCTCCAGCAGCGCGCGCTTTTCAGAAGCGCGCAGCCGCTCCTCCGCGCGTTCAGCCGCTTCGCGCTGCTTTTCCAGATCGCGCGAAAACCCTTCCCTTGCCTCCACCAGTTCGCGCTCGCGCGCGGCCAGCGCCGCCTGGACCCGCGCCAGTTCTGCCTCCAGCGCCAGTCGCTGCGTGTGGCCTTCGGCCTGCGCCCTGTCCAGGTCCCGTACCTCGACCTGCGCGGCAAGCAGCGCCGCGGTGCGCTGCTCGAGCGCGGTCTCGACGCGACCCAGTTCGTCCCGGGCGGCGACGACCGACTGTTGCGCCTCGGCCCGCTGCGCCTCGACTTCGTCACGCAGCGCGTCGAGCGCGGCCCCGGCTGACGCGGTGGCGCGCGTCCAGAGGGTAGATACCAGTTCGCCGGCGGCCGCACCGAGATCGGCGGGCAGATCGGGATGCTCGATGCGCACGCGGCTCTTCTCGCGCAGGTCCGCCCAGAACTCGCCGAGCACGGCGGTCGGCGTGCCCATGCTGCCGCGCCGGACCAGCTGATACAGCCGGTTCGCAGTCGGCGTGATGCCGTGACGGAAGAACAGCAGCGCGCATACCTCGCGATACAGCTCGCGGGTTTTCGGATGCGCGACCTTCAGGCGCTCGATATCGGCGGCAAGGCGGGTTTCGTTGGGCAGGACGTCGGACATGGGCGGAGCTTCCCGAAAATTTATAAAATAATACTACGTAAACCGCCCCATTTCTAACCACATTTACGCGTTACACGACATTAGGTCTATAATGTCGTGTATTTGGTCGCAAGTGCCGGCCGTCACCGCGTCACACCCATAGGAGCCGCCCGAACCGTGTCAGATACCCGGATTGCGTCCGTGCAGCCCGTCGAGTCGCTTGTCATTCCGGAACGTCTGGACGGGCGCGACGGCACCAACCGCGGCGACGCCCGCAATTCCCAGCTGGCGGCCCGCAATGACCTCGATGCGGTGCGCGCGTGGCTTGCCAACTACGCGGACACGAAGACGACTTTCGACAGTTACCGCAAGGAAGCCGAACGGCTGCTGCTGTGGGCCGTCGTGCAACTCGGCAAGCCGCTGTCGTCGCTCACGCACGAGGATCTGCTGCTGTTCAGGTCGTTTCTCGTCGATCCCCAGCCGGAGCATCGTTGGGTGTCCGCCACCGGCGGCAAGTACCCACGCGGCGACGCCCGCTGGCGGCCGTTCAACGGCCCGCTGTCACTGGCCAGCCAGCGCCAGGCGCTGATCATCCTGAACGGCATGTTCACCTGGCTGGTGGACGCCGGTTACCTGCGCGGCAACCCGATGGCGTTGCTGCGGCAGCGTGGAAAACACGCGGCGCCGCGGGTTACGCGCTACCTGTCGGTCTCGCTGTGGGATGACGTCAAGGGCTTCGTCGCACAGTTGCCGCAGGACACCGCGGTGCAGCAGGCGTACTCCGCCCGCTGCCGGTGGCTCACTACCCTCTTCTACCTGCAGGGCATGCGCGTTTCCGAGGTCGCCGCCGGAAAGATGGGCGACTTCTCGCGGCGGCTCGGCGCCGACGGACGCGAGCAGTGGTGGCTTCACATTGTCGGCAAGGGCGAGAAGGAGCGGATCGTCCCCGCGTCGCCCGAACTGGTCGCCGAGCTGGCCCGCTACCGGAAGGTGAACGGCCTGCCGCCGCTTCCGGGCCGCACCGACGACACGCCGCTGGTCATCCCGTTCAGGGGAAAGCGCCGCTGCATGTCGCGCTCAGCCATGCATGACGCGATCAAAAGCATATTCGGCAACGCCGCCGCGTGGCTGCGCGCCCGCGGACCTGAGTTCACGGATCGCGCCGACGAGCTGGACCGTGCATCGGCGCACTGGCTGCGACATACCTCGGGCTCGCACCAGGCCGACGGGGGTGTCGACCTGCGCACGGTGCGCGACAATCTCGGTCACGTGTCGCTGAACACCACCAGCCTTTACCTGCACGAGGAAGAGGACAAACGCCATCGCGAAACGGTGAAACGCCACCGGATGAACTGGGAAGCGCGGCCTACCCCGGAACCCGGCATTGCGAAGGACGACGCATGAACCCGGACGAGAACGACCAGGCCTGGCGACTGCGTTGAGCCACAGGCCGACCGCCGCATAACGCCGGACGGCCGCGCACTGTCCACGCCAGAGTCAGGCATTTACGG
Organism: Paraburkholderia sp. RL17-337-BIB-A; assembly: GCF_046025895.1. Lineage (NCBI taxonomy): Bacteria > Pseudomonadati > Pseudomonadota > Betaproteobacteria > Burkholderiales > Burkholderiaceae > Paraburkholderia > Paraburkholderia sp. RL17-337-BIB-A. Next base: position 2,681 of record NZ_JARESY010000004.1, read on the forward strand.
GTATTGGGGAACTGGACGTCCCAGCGAGAAACGCCCTGAGCTTCTGCTCCGCCGCGAGTACTTCGTGCCGTGGCGCACTGGCGAGTTGCGAATCGTAAAGAGCGAGAAGTGCCTCGAAATCGACGATCATTTCGTCTGGTAGCCGCCACTCGCCACATTCGTGAGCATGGGCCAGGGTCGCTTCAACGGCATACTCGACAACCTTGAATTGCCCGGCCGGACAGTTGCCGTATCCGGCTCGCTGCAGAAACCAGCCAGATACACCACTCGCATGAGTTCATTGGCATGGTGTCCGTTTCCGTGACCACTCCGGCATGCGACCAGCGCAAGATGACTGGCGAGAGACTGTGCATTTGCCGACGCCCGATCCATCGGCAACAGAAGCGCCCTGGTCAGCGGTTTATGGTCGCGGGTACTGCGGGACCTATTTCGCCTGGTCGACACGGATTCGAAGTTGCAGGGAGCGGTTTGAGAACTTGCAAATTATATCGGGATTGCTCACTGATTTTTTGCTCCTATTAGCCGTGATGCGCCGCGCCCTCCGTTACCATCCGACTTGTCCGCGTCGATCAGTCCAGGTTTACCAGAACGAACAACCGTCAATGTCGGATCCAGCACGGGCTGCTGGTATGGGTGTCTGGTTGCATGAGCAGACCATCGCTTCTTTATCGACCGGGGTTCGGGGTCGCCGAATGGCAGATCGCGCAAAACGGTTAGTTGCATCCGTTTCTCGACTACCGCTCCGAAGGGTGAGTCATTACGGGAGATCTGAAGGATTGACTCGGTTACGTCTGAACCAGCATCTCCTGATCGAGCCGCCGGCAATTCATTAGTCGACGTGTGAGCGGCACGTTGATGGACGATTGAGGCGGCAGGCGAATGCTCTAAGTGACTGAACCCGGTCCGTCGACGACCGGCTCTGATCGACCGGTTGCGGCCCGTCAACCCAGCGCGACATCTACGGCGGCTTTCAAGCTACAACGGCCGTTGGTCGACTCGCACAGGGAGAGATCGGCCAACTCAGCCGTTCGATGCCGCGTAGCTATACGCCCACTCCCAGGTACAAAGCGACCACGCCAAGGTATGTCCCGGGGTTGCGTCCGTCTGGAACGCACCCGTCCGAACAAAGCTGCTCTGATCGCCTGCGGCGCTCAGAACTGCTCGATCCATGCCGCGAGGCGATCGGCAGGAAACTCCGTTTTGCGTTGAGTGGGTAGGAACGCGATGGCATTACCCTCACGTACCGGATCAAGCGCGAAGTCATTCCCGTCCAGCCATAGAAGGCTTGCCAACCATACAGCGTGTCGCGTCGACACGGCTTTGTTAGTCGCTTCTCCCAGAAATTCGGCAAGCGCGGCAAGCTCGTCCCAGATCAGAGCATCGCCTTCGCGCCGGACCCTGATGCCCGCCTCCTCTAGCGTCTCGGCCATCGCCGCCACTGCGTTGCCAGCGCTAGAGCCGGCGCGCCGGTTACGTAGCTCCGCAAGGTTCGCCGCCACCATGTGGCCAAAAGTCCCGCCCCGGCAACTCTCGGCCGCGACCAGATCAGAGTAGTCCAGCAACTGCCAGTCAGGCTCAGAACTTTGCACATCGGCGAGTACTGCTGCGGCCAGGTAAGTCTCCACCGGCTGGAAACGCTCGGGCCCGATCAGAATGGCAGACAGCGTGCGAATCAGACCGATCCGCGTCGCGAGAGTCTGCTTTTGCAGCACGCCCAGTTTTTCACGCACCAACTGGTCCCGCTCCTTGCGCAGGTCGGCCAGTTCGAGCGCCTGTTTCAGTTCCATGCGCAATGCTGTAATGTCCCACGGCTTTTTGATATAGCGGTGGATATGACCGAGGTTGACGGCCGCGACGGTCTGGTCGATCTCCGAATAGGCGGTGGTCAATATCCGCACGACATGCGGATAGCGCTCGCTTGCATAGCGGAGCAACTCGTTGCCGAACTCGCCCGGCATGCGCTGGTCGGAGACAAGGACCGCCACCTTGTCACCGTGTGCGTCCAGCAACGCCTTGCCTTCTTCCACCGAGCCGCCAGTCAGCACCGGCGCCAGGCTTCCAATGGCACGCTGGAAGTACTTCACGGCAGTGGCCTCGTCATCGACGAAGATGATCGCCGGTGCCGACTCCTGTGTGCCTTTCGCTTCGTTCATCAACAACTCCTGTGCGGTTGACCTTTGATATGGGGGAAATCCAGCATTACGGTGGTGCCAACCCCCGACGTGGACTCGATCCGGAGTCCGCCGCCACAGGACTGCATGACACGGTTGCATAGAATTAGGCCCAAGCCGTTCCCACCGGATTTCGCGTGCGTTGTAATCGGGTCCGTCAACAGACGGGCTTCTATCTCAGACGGGATTCCCGGGCCGTTGTCGCAGATGCGGATGCCGGGGTTGGGTTCTGCTATCACGGTAAAGCGCACCGACGGAGAGGGCACATGCGCAAGCGCGCGTAGCGCGTTGGACAATAGCGAAGAGAGCACAAGCGCCACGCAATTGGGTTGCGTCACCACGGCAAAGTCGCCAATGACCTCGACCTGTACGCACGACCGCTGCGCCGTTGCAAACGGATAGGTATCGAGCAAAGCGGAGATCAGTCCATGCGCCGTGATCTCGCTGCGGGCATCGCCTTCCGCTGGTCTCCGGTGCCCATTGTGGACCGACCGCCAGAAGGACGAGACCATCGCTATGCAGTACTGCGCGCTCTCCCGCATTGATCTGGCGGCTCCGGTAATCTCCCGCTGCGAATCGTGCTCCACGTCGGTGCGATTTTCGATGCTGCGCGCGTTCAAGGTGATGGCGGCGAGCGGTGTGTTCAGTTCGTGCGCCAGAAAGGCCAACGTCTCGTCTATTGCCGTCAACCGTTGATTTTGTATGGCGCGTTCACGGTAGCGCTCGAACGCCATTTGCAGCGTCTCGCGCACGGAAGCCGGCCTAAGCGGCTTTTCAAGGATGCGGAACACCTCACCGGTATTGACCGTCTGCAGCAGCACGTCTATGTCCGCGTAAGCAGTGACCAGAATGCGAACGATGTGCGGGTATTCCTGCGCCACCTGTCGCAACAGGTCGCCACCATCGCGGCCTGGCATACGGAAATCCGTGACTAGCACAGCAATGCGGGCGTTGTCCTGTTGCAGGATAGCGATCGCCTCATCACTGCTGTTGGCGAGCAGGACCTCATAATCCGCACCGACCGCGCGAGCGAAATATTTGCACGCCAACTCTTCGTCGTCGACGTAGAGAAGAGTGGGCTGCGTCTGCCTGATGTCATTCATTGCATTCTCATGGGGCGCGCGACAGATCAAAGCTGAATGATGCCCAACTTCCCAGTTCGCTCTCAGCGTACAGCAGGCCGCCATGGCGCTCGATGACGGCATAGCTGATCGACAGACCCAGGCCCAAGCCCTGTCCTACTTCGCGGGTGGTAAAGAACGGCTCGAACACGCGCGCGAGATGCTCACCCGCGATGCCTGGCCCATTGTCCCGTACCATCACATGTAGGCGTTGCCCCGACCACTTCACTGAGATGTGAATCGCCGGCCCAGCGGTGCCCGCGTTGCGCATGGCTAATACCGAGTTGGAGAGCAGGTTAATCAACACGCCGATGATGGCCGCTTCGTCGCCCTGCACCAGGGTATCCACGGGGAGCTCACGCGTAACTGCGACGCCACGCAATTCATGCGCAATGAGCCGGATTGCCGAATCGAGTGCCTTTTCAAACAGGAAGGGAGTTCCCGCCTCCGCCTCGGCGCCGGGCTTGCGGTAGGCGAAGGTCTTCAGGTCCGACACGATGTGCTGGATCCGCTGCATGCCCTGCCTCGCGTCGACAAGACATTCCTGCAGCGCTGGTTCCGTTTTGGCCATGGGCTCCTCCATCGCGACTTCGATCGCCATCAGGCAAAAATTTACCGGGTTATTGACTTCATGCAACAAGCCCGCTGCAAGCGTACCGACTGCCGCCATTTTTTCCTGCTGTAACAGTTGGCCCTTGATATCGAGCAGCTTGCGGTTGATCACTTCAAGTTCGGCATTTTTTTCGGATACTTCTGCCTTCAGGCGAAACAGCATGAAGCGCACCCGCTCGTTGAAGAAGGTATAGACGGCGCTAGCGGCAGCGGCGAACAGAAGGAGCAATACGTTGACGGTCATCGTGCCGATCGGCACCACGCCATGTGGAGGCAGCAGGCAGGCAAGCAGGTACAGGAAGCAGGACAACACCCCGAAAACCAAGTTTTGCCATAAGCCGAATGGTAATGCAATGCCGGAAGCGAAGATGGCAAGATTCAGACCCATGTAGTATGGCGACTGAACACCATCTGTCTGCCAGATCATCCACGAAATCATGGCCTGCGGTAGCAGCAGCCAGGACAGTGTCAACCATGGAGTCAAGCGTCGCCCTACCACGCTGCCCAGCATTATCACAATGCCACCGATCAGCAGCGAGACGAGCAGACGCGCAACTGCGAACGATGTCTGCAGTTCGGGATACTGCGCGTAATCCAGCCCCACGCCGAGTAGGACGAGCACAATGGCGGTATAGGCACCGCCGCGGCTGAAAGTCACGCGGAAGTCCGCGAGTTCAGTTTGATAGCCTGTGTGCAGTTGACTCATGGATCGGGTGTCTGCTGACGTTTCAGAGGATCGTGGCTTCTGCGAACACATTCACCCCAGTCTCGTCGACATAGAGCTTCTGTTCGGCGGACTGTGCGGGCAGCAGCGAGCGCATACTGCTCTCATTCCGATAGATCAGATACCACTCGAGCAGATGCTCCATGCCGTACTTCTCGGGGTTCGCTGAATGGACGTTGGTGACCAGCAATTGGCCACCAGGTCGCGTACGTGCAGCGAAATAATTCAACAGGCGCGCGCAGACCTTGTCCGACAGATAGTCAAAGAGACCTGCGCAGTACACTGCGTCGAATTCCCGCAAAGCCGCATCTGGTGAAATTTTACGTTTAAGCAGGTCGTGCACCGATTGATGCACCATTTCCACCGGGACCTTGTGCCCACCGTCGCCCGCCGATCGTTCGATTGCGGCCTTGGTGAAAGCCAGTGTTTCCTCGCTGAAGTCGACCAACTGGAACGAGAGCAGATCGGGCTGCGCATATTCGCGCACGAAGCGCTGGATCTCGAAAGCCGGTCCGCAGCCGACGTTGAGTACGCGGAATGGTCTGCCGGCAATGCGCGCCGCTTCGGCCTGACGCGTCAGAAAGTCGATCAGTAGCGTGATCCGGTTCCGATGTGCGGTCGCCACGGCGGCCTTGAGGAACGCCGTATTGACGATCTGGAAGTAAGTGGTCGGTCCCTGCTGCGGATCGCTCAAGATCTGGTTGACCATCTCGTAGTCGCCGGCATAGCCCAGTGGCTTTGTAAAAGTCCGGTAAACGAACGGGGCACGAAGTAGCAACGGATGCAGTGCCGCTTGCGCGTAGGTACGATGCACGGGCGCAATCTCGGCATCGACACGTTCGGCCTCTTCCTCGAGCCGCACGAGGTAAGACTTGACCTTGTGCATGACGGGGGTAGCGAGTTCGTAGAACAGATCCTCGCGCAGCCTGCCGTCGGTCTTCGGCAGGCTCTCGGTCAGATCGACCTGCTCAACCCAACGCGACACTTCCGACAGGAACGCGCGCATCTCGTTGACCACAATCTGATAGTCGCGCCGGATATTAAAGCGCGCGTCCCAGTCGCTGATGAAGAGTTCTGCTTCTCTCCCGACCGACTTGGGTTCATTGGGCAGAACGCTAAGCTCGCGCCACTCGTCGATCAGCGCCAGTGAAACCACCGCAGTGAGACCGGTATTCACCAGACTGACGACCACCGCTTTGCCAAGATAGGCATTCTTGCTGCCCATACGCACGCTCAGCTCGCTTAACACCTCACTGACCTGCACTATGGAGTAGGGGTTATAGACCTCCATCACCAAAGACTTTCTCTGGAGGTTGATAATTGTTCCACGCACCTGCTCGCGCTGCGAGTTGCGGAAGCTGACTACCGGGTCGATTTGCGTTTGAGAGTACACGGTATAAGAACCTGAGGAATCCGGAAAACGCAGTTGGGTGTTGCATGAAGTCCAGTGAATGTTCCGCACGTACGACATCGGATACGAGCCGTCGACGTGGTTCAAACCAGTGTTGCACTGGAACACCAAAACCCTTTGCCAGGATGGCTTCGGCGAGCCGCAGTGTAACATCAACACAGTTAATCCTGAACCATGCCAAATCAGGGATGAAGAACGTACGCAAGTTTGCCTTACAAACATCTACACGCTGTAGAAACTGGATTTTGCGACGAATCATTTTTCTCGGTGACCGCCGCTGTCGACAGGAAGATGGTTGCGATAAGGAATCAGACCGGTGCGCAATAGCGACGCCCGGCTGCGGCGGGTCACGAACGCAGGCGTGAGCTGCGGTGCTGTTCTGAAGTTTGGGGAAGGCCTCTCGAAGTTGGCTCAGCCTTGCTTACAAAATTCGCTTGCTGATCCGCGTATTAGGAAAGTGGTCGGAGCAGGCCACCTCGCTGTCGCAACGCCGGAAAGTGTTGACTGGCCTGCCGCCCGCGCAAGGAGTCGAACCCGGTCGACTCGAGTTGCTCGACACGCCCGCGGCGGGAGTGCCCTAAGCGAACGGCCAGTCTGTAGCGGGGAGCGGTTATTTCAGCGTCGATTAATGAATGTCGGTTTGGCCAATGAAGGAGCGTTGGCCCTTGACAATCGGATGGCCGATTACGGGGGCGGAGCCGACGCCTGAATGTCTGAACGACGACGCATGTGATCGGCGGTTTGTGACCGACTAAAGCCCGACGCGGTCGGCTGACGTCCACGCGTGACGGACTTTCAGCGTTTCAGATAACGGCAGCCCCGTGGGGCTGCATTTGCAGGGGTTACTCGCCACCGGTATGACCTGCAGGTCAGTGCTACTGCTTGCCCGCCGCGTGCAGTGCTGCTCTCATGCTCAGTTCTATGTCGTAAAGTTTCGCGCCGAGCTCCACAAAGCTGCTGCGCCCCTCACCGAATACCTCGCCGTTCATGTAGATCGTCGGCACAACGCTAATATCACGCGCCGACACCTCACTTTGAAAAATTTCTCCGTCGATCGTAATGTTGTGAATCCGTGGATTGATTACCGTCATCATGTTCAGCCCTTGCACAACGTCCACACAGCTTTTGCAAGATAGCGAAATATAGGTCTCGAAATAGTAGTCACGTTCTAGCGTTCGAATCTGTTCAATGGTCGTACGGTCGGCTATTACGGGATGTCCTCCAACCTGGAGTATTGCCAGGATAAGGGACGAAAATTCAGGCCCTGTTGGAGTGGCGGCAAACTGAATGCCGGGTTTTGCTCCCACCTGCCTGATTGAAAATGATCGCTTGCGTTGGTCGCCCTGCTGCTCCTCAATTACCGTCACCAGATCTGTCAACGACGCGATTTCGTTCAACATCGTCAGCATCTCGTGCGATTTTTGACTACCGCCCTGCGACACGATCAATTCGACAGGTCTGCGAATGTTTCGCAGATACGTCTGCAGCTGTGACCTCAGGCTGCCGTTTAACATGTTTCGATCCTGTAACGACTTACAAGTTTATGTCAGGAAGTACCAGGAGCTGAAAGAAATCTGAACAGAACGTGCAGCGCCGATCTGCCATCGGAAGCAGGACGGTGCCAGGCAATGCTCCCTCGACCGTCAGTGCGCTTTGGTGCGCTATCGCACATATTCAAAGTGTTAGCGAATCGTCTGGTATGGGTGCACTCGTGCCTGCTCCGGCGGATACTTCTATAGCAACCGAGCAAGCACGTGAACACTCTGGGCAGCTCATATTGAACGTCCGTTCCTGGCCCAGATTGTGTCAAAACGCTTAGCCGCTGGGAATTGACGAAGTCTGTCGCGGCGCAGGTCGCGGCAGGTGAAGTGCGGGAACACAAACGTCAAATCACTGACATCAAGCGCAACAGCCCATGGCCGCTTCGGCAAGGACGATTTCATTTACGACCCACAGACGAACGAATATCGCTGTCCGGTAGGCGAGCGGCTCATCTGGCGATTCTCGACCGTTGAGCGCGGCCTGAAACTCAGTAAGTATTGGAGTTCGAATTGCCAGCAGTGCTCGTTAAAAGATGCCTGCACGCCAGGTCCTCAACGCCGGGTGACACGCTGGGAGCATGAAACCGTACTCGAAGAGATGCAGGAGCGACTTGATCACGCCCCTGAGATGATGCGAATCCGGCGGCAGACTGTCGAGCATCCATTCGGCACGATCAAGGCGTGGAAAATTTTAACGCTCCAAAAATGCGTTTTGACATAGTCTGGGCCGATGACTGCCCCATGCAAGCGGCATGGATTGGCCCGGATTTCACGCGGCCGCGATCGGCAGCACGCGACCCGCTGCGGCCAGTCCCACAAAATAGATAACTGTCCAGCATAGGTCCGGATGGCCACCCATTGCACCTCCGAAGCCCCCGTTAGGCCCGGCCCGTTCAGTTGGCGTACTGGATCGCGAATGCGCAGGTTCGCAAAATCACCTGGGATCAAACCCGGCGCCAACACAGCGACAGCTTTTGTTACAAAGCGGTTTGCTGCAGTGCACGCTCGGGTTTGCCCGGTTGTCGCGCACGGATGCGAAGCATAGCCTTCGTAATGATCTGGTAAGAATCTATTCGCAGGTTGCCGGGTAAGCCAGCCGTTCTCGCGATCTGCGCAACATGCACAGGTATCTCGACTGCACTCCACAGTTCGGTGCAGGGATGCTTGCCCGTCGTCATATGGGTCACGCTGGCATGTCAAACAATGCTCTGAATGACGACTGAAGTGATTGTTTTGGGGCCCACATGGCTTCGCACAGACCGTTTTACAGATCACTTTATTTTCAGGTAATCGTCGCGATCGTCGCCGGTATCGTGCTGGGAATTTTCGCCCCGCACACCGGCGAGGCGATGAAGCCGCTCGGCGACGCATTCATCAAACTGATCAAGATGATCATCGCCCCCATCATCTTCTGCACCGTGGTCGTCGGTATCGCAGGCATGGAAGACATGAAGAAGGTGGGCAAGACCGGGGGCCTGGCGTTGCTCTATTTTGAAATCGTCAGCGCTCTCGCGCTGGTGGTCGGATTGGTGATCGTCAACGTGGTACAGCCCGGCGCCGGCATGAACGTGGACCCGAAGACGCTGGACGCGAAGGCAGTGGCTACGGTCACCAGCGGGCGGAAGATGGAGGGCACGACCGACTTCCTGATGAACATTATCCCCTCGACCGTGGTCGACGCGTTCGCCAAGGGCGAGATACTTCAGGTTCTGTTGTTCGCGCTCATGTTCGGCTTCGCGTTGCACTCGTTCGGCGGTAGAGGCACATTGATATTCGACTTTGTCGAGAAGATCTCCCACGTGTTCTTCCGCATCGTCGGCATCATCATGAAAGTGGCGCCTATCGGCGCCTTTGGCGCGATGGCCTTTACCATCGGCAAATACGGCATCGGCAGCATGCTCTCCCTTGGGATGCTGATGCTCACGTTCTATGCGACATGCCTTTTCTTCATCTTCGTCGTGCTAGGACTGATTGCCCGGTTCCATGGTTTTAGCGTGTGGAAGTTGATCAGGTACCTCAAGGAAGAACTGTTTATCGTTCTTGGAACCTCCTCGTCGGAAGCAGCGCTGCCTCGCGTAATGGTGAAGCTGGAGAATCTTGGCGCGAAGAAATCAGTGGTTGGACTAGTCATTCCGACCGGATACTCTTTCAATCTCGATGGCACGTCGATCTACCTCACACTGGCTGCCATCTTTATCGCCCAGGCGACGAATACGCCGCTGGACCTCACGCATCAGCTTACGTTGCTCGCCGTATTGCTGCTGACCTCTAAAGGCGCTGCTGGTGTTACGGGCAGCGGGTTCATCGTGCTTGCGGCAACGCTGTCTGCGGTCGGACACGTACCAGTTGCAGGTCTTGCGCTTATCCTTGGTGTCGACCGCTTCATGTCCGAAGCGCGCGCGTTGACGAATTTCATCGGGAATGCCGTGGCTACATTGGTGGTCGCCAGGTGGACCAGCGAACTCGACCAACCCAGAATGCACCGAGTCCTGGATAACGAGACTCCGGAGGAGGCGGACGAGCCGGAAAAGGTGTTTGACCGGACGGACGAAAGGATACCTATCGCTACGGTGGGACCGCGATCGCATAACCTCTAAGGAGCGTGTGGACACTGTAGTCCTGGAATGTTGTGCGCTGTTCTCGCCAGCACAGCTTCGACAAGCCTCGATTGAAGCGTGCGGTTTGACACAGTCGACATGGCCGCCGACGGTGGTCCTGCCCCGTGTGAGCATAGGTCGTGATGATCCCGGTGCGACGGTCGGTTCTCCGCACGACCTTATTTTGATCGTCGAGCGCCGACACACGCGTTCCGCGACGACGCAAAGTAGCCCTTTTGATGCAGACCTAAGGTTGATCTAGATGAACTCCGCATACTCCTCAGCCGAAATCGCGCATCAACTGTTTCATCGTCGCCCGTATCTGGCGGCTGCTGCGATAGCACTGACATTGTCTTCGTGCGGGGGTGGTTCCGACTGTCTGGACGAGGGCACTTGCTATACGGTCGGTGGCAGCCTTTCCGGGCTTCTCGCCAACAGTTCGGTTACCCTTCAAGATAACGGCACCGACAATCTGACGCTAAGCAACAACGGAGGATTTTCGTTTAACAATACGGTGGACAGTTCCCGCAACTTTAGTGTGACGGTTCTAACCCAGCCGGTCGGGCAGTCGTGCACCATCTACCACCAGGATGGCAGCGGTTACGGCCCGGCCGACGCAAATGTCAACGTCGTCTGTACCCCAAACAGGCATACCTTGGGGGGCACACTGAATGGCCTCGCACCGGGTACGGCCATCACGCTGCAAAACAACGGCGCGGATTCCCTTGCTCTCGCAGCTAACGGCAGTTTCAATTTTCCCACGAAGGTGCGATACGGTGATGTTTATTCGGTTACGGTCTTGGCGCAGCCGATCCCACCAACGCGGACGTGCGTAGTGACGAACGGCACCGGCACTGTCCCGGACAGCGACATCTCCAATGTGAGTGTGACATGCCAGTAGCGCTGCGATGATGCAAACGTCCAATCATGTTGGTTGCACGCAGGGCGCCGCCGGCGAGCAACACTGACGGCGACCTGGATGTGCCGTTCTTGTCGGCCGCAATCGTTACCGCCCTTACCGGCACGCATGGCCTCTCACCGTTGCAATCCATATCCGCCAGTCAGCCTGACCAACTCCGATTCGCGGCTGCTGTAGCCCTGTGGTTCAACGTGACAATGGTCTTGCTCGCGTCCGGTGGCAATCACCCGCGGCATGCCGAAGCGTGGTGGCGGCGTCGGCGGCAGGGGTGCAGCGAGCTCTTGAGTCACGAGGAGCTTCGATCCCAAGAATGTCTGTGTGGAGGTGGATTTTCGGTCACTGCAAGGATCTGAGTAGGTGTTGGCAATATACTTTCATGATTCTCTAAAGTGGCTGTTCGGGACGTTCCATCAGCCGTCTTTGCATGCAGCGGGCGACCATCCTTGTTGGCCGATGACGAAACGCCCTCGGTCGGTGCGTGACCGTCAGCTATCTGGGCGATGCTGTTGAAAAAGTCGCGGCAGCTGGTTAGCCCACCACCGCCCAGAAAATCGACCTCTCAGATCGGCCTACAAGCCGTTCGCTGGCCTCGATTAAGGGTAGAGCGACCCATGAAAACCTACGCTATGTAGACCGTCGCCGACTTTTTCAACAGCATCTGGGCAGGAGCCGACGTTCAACTGCCCGGTCCAAGAATGGACGAACGGCCGTAGATCGCCGCAAGCCGGCCTGACGGTAATCATTCGCCGTTGCCCCTCGTCACCTCTTCTTCATCGTGTGTCCCACTCAAGAAGGGAAAACCCCGCCGCATAGGCCTTGACGAGCGGGTACGGCCGCGATTTGTGGCATCGCCGTCGGCATGATCCGCCTTTCGACGTTGGCCATGGCCGTCGCGGCCGTAAATTGACGCCAGAGCGGGCAGGTGTCTGTGAATGAGTCGGCGCAGCGACAACTACAGATAAGTGCAACAATAAAATGCCGTCAGCGCCCTTTGAAACTCATCCTGTGACATGGAGGCGAACATGCTGGAGATACCGAGGGACCGGGTCGTGGCAACGGTAGGCAAGTTTCTCGAATCCCGGCTGACCCCGTGTCTCGTGTCGGCCCTGGCGAGCGTCGCGCTCACCATCTGTTCGGTGCAGGCGCAGGTACGACCGCCGTCGTTCGAGACCTTCGCCGTCCCGACCGGTAGTGCGCCCCATGACGTCGCACCGGCGCCCGACGGCGCCGTGTGGTACACCGCGCAGGCGCAGGGCGCGGTCGGTCGGCTGGACCCGCGTAGCGGCAGGGTCGACAGGATTCCGCTTGGCGATGGGTCGGCACCCCACGGCGTGATCGTCGGTCCCGATCGCGCGGCATGGATCACCGACGGCGGCCAGAACGCGATCGTGCGCGTCGATCCGAAGACGTTCGCCGTCACGCGTTTTCCATTGCCGAAGGACCGTCCGGACGCCAATCTGAACACCGCAGTCTTCGACAAGCAAGGGCATCTGTGGTTTACCGGCCAAAGCGGCGTCTACGGCGAGCTCGATCCGAAGCGCGCCAGCATGCGCGTCTTCGATGCGCCGCGCGGGCACGGCCCCTACGGCATCTGCGTGACGCCGGACGGCAGCCTGTATTTCGCGTCCCTGGCGGGGAGTTATCTCGGCCGCATCGATCCCGGAAGCGGCGCAACGCAGGTCATCGATCCGCCGACGCCGGATCAGGGTGTGCGCCGTGTATGGTCCGATTCGAAGGGGCGTGTGTGGGTCAGCGAGTGGAACGCAGGAAAAGTCGGCGTATTCGATCCAGCGACGCGTCGATGGCGCGAATGGCGCCTGCCCGGCGACGATCCCCATGCATACGCGATATTCGTAGACGACCAGGACATCGTCTGGCTCAGTGAATGGAGCGCCAACGCGCTAGTGCGCTTCGACCCGCGCACTACGCGGTTCGACGTGTTTGCGCTGCCGCGTCCGCACTCGAACGTACGGCAAATGATGGGCCGCCCAGGAGAAGTCTGGCTGTCCGAGTCTGGCACCGATCATCTGCTGCGCTACCGCTCCCGCGCAGCAGATGCCCGCGGGAATTGACGACGCACTGTCCCCGAGCGTCATCCACTGTACAGGAAAGACTATGAGCGACGACTTTGGACGAAAAGTCGTTCCTGGCGGTGAATCAGCGGGGCTATTTGATGCCGCATGCAACACCGTCCGCGATATGACTCAGGCCCGATGCGCAGTCGTGATAGTCATCGACGGCGCGGCTGGTTCGGGATATTCAGTGATCGGTCCTCTGGATGCGCAGGTGTTGCTACCGGACATCTTGCAGCAGATTGCCGATGCATTGCGCGGACAACTGGTGAAGAGGTTGCAGTAGCAGGACGGATACCCCGCCGACCGAGTCGCGCTCGACCCGCCAGTCACAAACGGCCGGTAAGAGCAAAGGAGCATCCGTTCAACTTGGGTAATGCGACAGTGCTTCCTGGGCCGACTGCTGTCCGACGCGGTCGGCAGAACCCGGCCCGGAAGGGACTTGCGGAATTCCCGGTAGCGGCCCCACTTGAGGCTGCGTCGGACGCTTCAAAGCCGTCTGGCCGGTCCAGTCTCCGCTTGGACGCGCCCCTTTTTCTCTTGGGCCCAAGAGCGGCCGACGATTGGTCGGGTTTCATTCGACTGGTTGCTCGCTCGTCTTGCTGTCAGTGTCCTCCGAGGTTCTTTCGGCGACTGTCACTACCGTGCTTCAAAGCGGCCTTCCGCCCCACGCCTCCGGCGTCCGACGTAATCGGCGTTCCTCGCTTCCTGTCGCATCTGTGTCTACGGCGACGAGTATTCAGGGCTTTCTCGCAGACGCGAGTACACAGGGCATCGGTACTCGCACCTCACCGTTGTTCGTATACGATGCCGCATCGTCGGCTACGGCTTTCTGGATCGAAGCCAGCGCTTCCTGCGACTGCGCCTTCAAGATCGCCGCGACGCGCACCCCGCCGCGCATCAAGACGTCGAAAGGCGTTTCGGGCGCGCGGATACGCAACGTTTGACTGACTTCCTTAATGCGGGGCTCAACGAAGCCCGCATCAAGCAGCGCACGCTCCGATTCGTGCGAGTCGCTGAAGCGGAAAAACGGAGGCCCAGGAGGCAGTTGGACATCCATGCGGCCGTGCTTCTCAATGGCCTTGAGCACCATCCCGAATCCAACGGTCTGGTCCGGCGGCGCCCAAACCGTAAACGAGATTCTGCCACCCGGGCGCAGCACGCGAAAAGCTTCGGCAAGCGCGGCCTCGGGACGAGCGAAATGTAGCATTCCGAAGCTGATACCAATCGCGTCAAAACTCATATCCGCAAAAGGCAGATCTTCGGCGCTCCCAGGACGGAACGCGAGGTCGGGAAAAATGCGTCTCGCTTGCTGAACCATCGCGTCCGCGAAATCGACGCCGACTGCATCGGCGCCACGACGCGCCGCCGCTGCCGCGAGGTAGCCGGGTCCTGACGCGACATCAAGAAACTGGACGCCGGCACGTACCTCAAGCGCGTCGAGCAACGCATCATTGGACTGCGTCGTCAGTTCGCCAAAATACGAGTGATATGGCTGTGCGACTGTTTCCCAGCCCCGACGCTCAAAGGCGCTGAATTCGTCTTGTTCCATTTCACACCTCTATCCGGGTTCACCCTATCGAGCCCCGACATTGGATTGACGCGATCCGAGCCGACGCATGATGGTCAGGTTAGTGCCGCTCGGTCACTTCTACAAGATTGCAAGGGAGTTGCGGAATCCATCCGGTCACGCCACCACCATCGACCAATACAGTGAATCCCCTCGTATATGACATCGTGGCGAGACAGGCGATTGCGTCCGCGATACGCGTCCCCTGTCCCGCTATGAACGGACGGTCGCGAGCATTGGTCGAGTGGCTCCTCCTGTTTAGGGTTGTAGGACGCCTGCCCTGATCCGTCGACACGTCAACTCGCCCAGACGCCAGCGGGCAGGCGTCCTACAAGCCCCAAGGGAGGAAACCGCGGAGTGCTCTGACATGGTCTGAACATTTCACCGCTATGGCGATTTGTTCGATCCCATTGAGGGCATGGTAGATATGAACGCGGGTAAATCTGAGGTTAGACAGTCCCGATCGCAGCAGCGGCGCAACGGCGGGTCGCCATCGCGCCGACTCGGCCAGCGCCAAACTGCCGGTTTGGAACGATAGGCGCAGGCGTCTGCTATTGGCTCTCGTTGCCGAAGAGCCGACAGTCGAATTGTGCATCCTGACACGGTGGTGTTCATACGTCGGCCCACTCGACAGGCGGTGCCCGAATAGGTCTGCTGCGTTGGAGTATGTCGATGATGATCATTGGCGAACCGCAGTGCCGGCAAACGAAGGTTGGCGGCACTGCCACGGTGGATACGACGTTGGCACTGAGGCCGATACTGACAGGCACGACGTCCAGCAACTCGCGTATCGTCGCGAGATTCTCGCGCCGCGATGGGTTCGCGATCAGACCGTAGTGGCGGATGCGGTGGAAGCCGCCAGGCAGCACGTGCAGCAGGAACCGGCGTACGAACTCATCTGCCTGAAGCGTCATGGTCTTGTTGCGTGTGCGTCCGCCCACGCGGTAGTCCTTCCAGCGGAAGGTGACGCCGTGTTCGTCGAGCGCGACCAGGCGTTGGTTGGAGATCGCCACCCGGTGGGTATAGCGTGACAGATAGGCGAGCACTGCTTTGGGTCCCGCAAACGGGCGTTTTGCGTATACCACCCACTCGCATGCACGCATTGGCGCAAGAATGTCAGTGGCGACCTGGGCATAAAGCGCCGTGGTCTCGAGCCTATTGCCAGCAGTCAATAGGCTCGACTATGTCCCGCGCTGAACTATGTCCCGCGATTGGTGGGAGCCCCGGCCCATAGCGGATTTGCGGAATGGGCGCTAGACATTGGCTTTGTCCTTTGCAGACACCTTTGCCTAAAAGGAGATGACTGCGGAGCTTTTGTATGAGTGCCGACCGCGCCGGTCCGCAGCATCACAGGTGCACGCGCGAGGTCCCTTGCAGAGTTCGTCAGATCGCTGATCGAGCGGCTATCGGCGGTCAGCTACGTATCCCAAATCTCACGTTGAAGCAGGCGGCTATCGACAGGCCGATACCCCAACGCCAGGCACGGACAGTATCGGCCCGACGACCGATTGCAGGCGTTCGTAAAGTAGATGTAGTCCAAACCTATGTCCCGCGCTGCGTAAGGCCGGCGGCTATCGTGGCGTCGGTCTCGTGCGCTATGGGACATAGTCCTGCGCGGGAGATAGTCGAGCTTCTTGTGCCCGAGCATGACCTGGATCACGCGGATATCGACCTTCTGTTCCAGTAGATGAGTGGCAAAGCTATGACGCCTATGTCGCCGGGTAGATAGGCGTCACTATGTGCCGTTCCCGACTATGTCGGGTAATCCGGAGATAGCGCGGATTTCACGGGCGATTCAAGCGATCGACTGGAGATAGTCTTGACTCCTTCCACCAGCCCCCGCATGTCGGGAAGGAGCTCATCGTGAAGTACGTCGTCCATGATCAGGTTGTGCTGTCGCGACCGCCTGAAGGGCCGCTTGCTGCCTATATCGCATCATTTGCGAGATCGCTCAGTGAGCAGGGATACAGCGCAGGATCGCTGAAGCAGCAAGTACGGATCGCAGCGGGGTTTAGCCGTTGGCTTGAACAGACGGGTCTCGGAGTGCGCAGCATCTGCGCTGATCACGCGATACGGTATTTACGATATCGTGCGCGACATGTTCAACCCCGCCGGGGGGACCAGGCTGCGCTCAGACACCTCATTGATTTTCTGCGCCAGGAGCAACTGACTCCTGCGGAGCGGGTACGACTGACCCGACTGCTGCCTACTGAGTGCTGCGTACAGGCATACGTGGCGTACTTACGCGAAGCGCGTGCCTTGGCCACAGCGACGATCGTCAACTACGTGCCGTTCGTCCGCGGTTTCCTTGAAGACTGTTTCGGTAAAGGACGCGTCACACTCTCTCGCCTCTGTGCTGGCGATGTCGTGAGATTTGTACAACGTCAGGCGCCGCGTTTGCAGCCGAAGCGTGCGAAGCTTCTGACCGCCGCGCTGCGATCCTTCCTACGCTATGCGCGCTATCGCGGGGACATTACCCTGGATTTGTCCGCCGCAGTTCCAGTCGTGGCCAACTGGTCGATGCCGTCAATACCACGTGGGATTACCCCAGATCAAACACGGCAGTTGTTAGCCAGCATCGATCGACGAAGCGGAACCGGTCGTCGCGACTATGCCATTTTGCTTTTGCTTGCTCGATTGGGGGTCCGCTCCGGGGAAGTAGCAGCACTTGAACTGGATGATATCGACTGGAGCGCGGGACGTTTGAACGTGCGAGGTAAGAGCGGGCAGCGCAACGAGTTGCCATTGCCCGTCGACGTCGGCAAAGCGATCGCTACATACCTGATTCGTGGGCGACCGCGTAGCACATGTCGTCGTGTGTTTCTGCGCGCCCGAGCCCCGATCACAGGGTTTAGCGGGCCAAGTGCAGTTAGTTCGGTTGTGCGGCATGCCCTCCAGCGTGCTGGCATCGACGCCCCAACTATGGGGGCCCACCAGTTTCGTCACGGATTGGCGACTGAGATGCTGTGCCATGGTGCCTCGCTCGGTGAGATAGGAGAGTTGCTGGGGCATCAACACCCGCAGACCACGACGATCTACACCAAGGTTGACATCAAGGCGTTGCGCACGCTGGCTGTGCCATGGCCGGGAGGTGTGCAATGAACTCGCTCCGGCAGGCTGTTGCTGCGTATATCAATCTTCGACGCAGTTTGGGATTCAAGCTGCATGATGCGGGCAAGTCGTTACTCGATTTCGTCACGTTCATGGAGCAGCATCGCGCCCCCTACATCACGCAGGCATTGGCTCTCGCCTGGGCGCAACAACCACTCGGCGTCCAACCTGCACACTGGGCGAAACGACTCAGCTTCGTACGCGAGTTCGCACGTCATCGCAGCGCCACCGATTCGCGCACCCAGATTCCAGCGCAAGGGCTGCTGCCGTTCCAACCGAAACGGGTTCGACCGTACCTGTATTCGGACGATGAGATTCGAAACTTACTGCGGGCCACCCTTCAAATGCGATGTCGATATGAGCGCAGTGCACTGCGGCCCAGGACGTTCTATTGCCTGTTTGGGTTGCTAAGTGTGTCAGGTATGCGGCTCGGGGAAGCCCGCAATCTTGAGGTTCGGGATGTGGATCTCACCACTGGGGTGCTTACAATCCGTGGCACCAAATTCGGTAAGTCCCGCCTCATGCCTTTGCATGACTCGACTCGCGAAGTGCTTGCCGACTACATCGAGCGACGTAATCGTCATTGGGCCGGTCGGCCAGTGTCTTCCTATCTGTTCGTTTCCAACCGGGGCAATCGTCTGGATGGCGCAGAGGTACATCGGACTTTCTATGCGCTGTCGCGACAGGTCGGCCTGCGTGGTGCTTCCGACCATCAGGGACCACGCCTGCACGATATGAGGCACACCTTTGCGACGAACACACTTGTCCACTGGTACCGGTCTGAACAGGATCCAGAGCGTCGCCTCCCGATCCTGTCAGCCTACCTCGGCCACGTCAATGTCGCCGATACGCAGTGGTATCTAAGCGGCTCACCGGAACTCATGCACGAGGCCATGCGCCGGCTCGAGCAGCGCTGGGAGAAGCGGCCATGACCACCCCCGCCAGCTTCGCTCCGTTGCTCGAGCGTTTCTTTACACAGCGACTGATGCAGCAGCGCCAGGCGAGTCCTCACACAATCAGTTCCTATCGCGATACCTTCCGTCAATTTCTGAAGTTCGTACAGCAGCGTTTGCATAAACTACCGTCACGCCTGAATTTTGAGGAAATCGATGCCCCTTTGATCGTCGCGTTTCTGGACGACCTGGAGAAACACAAGGGCGTAAGCATTCGCACCCGCAATCTGCGGCTCACCGCAATTCATTCGTTCTTCCGGTATGCGGCGCTCGAGACGCCGGCGCATTCCGCGCAGATCCAGCGTGTGCTTGCGATTCCCAGCAAGCGATTCACCCGCACGCTCGTTAACTTCCTGACGCGTCCGGAAATCGATGCCTTGCTTGCGGCGCCTGACCGGCGTACGTGGTCAGGTCGGCGCGATCACGCCTTCATACTGGTGGCTGTGCAGACGGGACTACGTTTGTCCGAAATGACTGGACTCAAACGCGACGATTTCGTCCTCGGAACCGGTGCACATGTGCGTGTGATTGGCAAGGGCCGCAAGGAACGCTGCACTCCCATCGCCAGATCCACGCTCGCGGTGCTGAAGGACTGGCTACGAGAACCTCAACGCGGGAATGGTGAAGTGCTGTTTCCGAGCGCCAGGGGCGAACGTCTGAGCGTCCACGGTGTGCAGTACCTGCTAAACAAACATCGCGAGGCCGCGTCCCGAGTTTGCCCTTCTTTGAAGCAGAAACGGATCAGCGTCCACCGCTTGAGGCACACGACGGCCATGGACCTTCTGCAGGCTGGCGTTGATCGTTCAGTGATCGCCTTGTGGCTCGGGCATGAATCGGTGGAAACCACACAGATCTATCTCGAAGCCACTCTCGCGATGAAAGAGCAAGCCCTTGCGAAGGCATCTCCGCCACAAGGCAAGTCGGGTCACTACCGGCCAACAGATCAGCTCCTGGCCTTCCTGAACAGCCTGTAGGACCAGGCAAACTATGTCGGGAAACAGAATGGGCTGCTTCGAGCCACGGCGCACGGATATTGGGTGGTCAACAACCTGTTCTCATTACCCGACATAGTCCGGCACGGCACATAGTGGCGCAACGTGTGCATGGACACGCGCTTGTCGATTCCCGCAGCCTCGGCGGCCGCATGGATCGCGCGGTTTAGTTGACGGGTGCTGAGCGATTCAATCGGGTTGAGCCCGGGAAAGAGCCAGCCGCCGTCGGGCATCCTGCCCTGGGCCCGGGCGACTCGCCACCAGACCCGCAGTCGCTCAAGCAGGATCGGGGAGAGCATGGCGTATCGGTCCTTCTGCCCTTTACCCTGCTCAACGCGCAACGTCATGCGCTGGCTGTCGATGTCACCGACCTTTAACGCCACCACTTCGCTGGCGCGTAATCCTGTGCCGTAGGCAACCGCGAGTGCCGTCTGATGCTTCCAGATTACTGGCTGCCGCGATCAGTCGGCCGACTTCATCGCGGCTGAGTATGACCGGCAAGGTACGGGGAAGATAAATTGAACGCATCTTCGCCATCAACGCCTCTTGAGCGAGCGTCGTGCCGAAGAAGAACTTCAGGCCGGTGATCGCGGCGTTCAGGGAAACTGGCGACACGCCGCGGTCAACCAGATGCAACTGGTAGCGCCGCAAGTCCTCGACGGTGGCAGTGTCAGGCGAGCGTCCGGGGAAGACGGTGAACTCTCGTACCACACGAAGATAGTTGGCTTGCGTGGTTGGCGCGAGGCGGCGCATACGCATGTCGTCCATCATGCGCCGGCGTAACGGACTGATGCCCTGGCGGGGGGTAGTCATGGCTGGGCTCCTGTTGAGTAACGAGGCGGAGTGCCTCATTGCTCAACATAGGAAACCGGGTGGGTTTCCTATGAAGAACCACCACGTTCAAACGGAGTGCATACCGCGCGAGCGGTTTAGTCCGATGGCCGATAGTACGCATTCGCTGCAGCTTGGAGTTGCTGTTCGTCGGCTGACCCGTCAGAAGACCGGTCTGCAGTATCAAACGGCCATATCTGCCCCGACGTCCCAACGTGAGCTAAGGCTGATCAGCGGGCGAACGCCCCTTCCCTTCCTGCACCGTAACTCCCTGACGAGAGGCGTTAGCCGCGATAAGGGGCGGGTTATCGCGGCTAAGACAGAAAGGCCGAACTCGCTGAACCGACAGTTCCAGGCCAGTTCGGTCCGAATCTGTATGAAAATCTGGCCAAAGCTCTGCTTCAATCTGATCGATCGACGGGAGCTCAGTTTCCAAATGATTCGGGTACCTGTCGCCGACAATAGAAACGGTAAGTCCACTCGCCGGGATCAAGCACATCTTTTAATCCCGCGAGATAGGCCGGCCAAACCGGATTGTCGCAATTGAACTTCCGATCGCCGACGAACCGGACATAGAAATTCGCGTAGTCGAGAAGGGCCGCATCTAGCGGCATAGCCGCTAGCTCCGCGACTCTTCGAGCGAAATGAAGTTGCAGGTCAAAAAATCCTCGACGTACACCATCGCGTCAGCGCTCCCTGCGTTAGTCCTCGCTGTCCCGGGCACCACGGGCTGTTGCCAATCGAAGGGTGACGCCCCACTTCACACCAGCGCCGTATCCGGCCACGCACCGCTCTCGACCAGTTGCGTCATCTGCTGCCGGACGGTCCGCAGGACTTGCCATTGGCTGGGAATAGGCGGCCGGTTGCGACCGGAGATGATCGCGACATCGCGCACGACGTCCGGGCCGACCAGCGGCGTGGCCTGCAGCAGACCGCTGCGCAGTTCTTCCTGGACGGCGGCAAGCGGCAGCACGGTACATCCGCAGTTTTCCGCCACCAGCTGTTTGGTGATGTAGACCGACGCATCGCATTCCATGCTGATGTCGAGCGTCTTCGCAAACCGCGCGACGAGCGACTCCGACAACACTCTCAGCCCGTGGGGATGCGAAGGCAACACCATCGGGACGTCGCCGAGACGCTCGACCGGAAAGCCCTCGCCCAGCGGGCCGAATTCAAGCGGCGCCACGAAGCTCAGCCGCTCGCGCAGGATCACGTCGACACCCAGCGATGCATGGCTTTCCGGCAAATAGACAATGGCGGCATCGATCTCGCCGCTGGCAATCCATTCCTGGATATGACCGCCGAGACCTTCCTTGAAGCGCATCTTGATGCCCGGATACTGCTGCTTCAAGGCCTTGCCGATCGAGCCGAACAGGATCTTGGCGATGGTCGGCTGCGCGGCGAGCACGATGCTCGAAGGTCCGTGGTGAGAAGGCGCGGAAAGTGCCTCGGCGGCAGCCGCGAGCGTGCCCTTGATCTCTGCCGCGTATTTCATCAGGCGGTGGCCGCTTTCGGTCAGGACGACGCCGCGCCCGCTGCGGTAGAAAAGACGCGTGTTCAGTTCGGATTCGAGTGCCGCGATGCGCCGGCTCAAGGCCGACTGCGAAAGACCGATCTCGATCGATGCGCGCGACAGGTTGCCACTGATCGCGACGTTCAGGAACAGCATCAGATCCTCCGAGTGCACTGCCGCCTCCCGATGGCGACATGCTTCACATGAGGACGAAAGCACGTCGACCTGATTTTTGGTGGCAACAGTATATCCCGGCGCCTGACGCATTCAGGCGCGCCGATGACGAGCAATGGCGCGACGGTTTTGTGACGGAGCGCCGTCCAGTGCTATGCGAAGCTAACCGCCGCCGACGTCGCGATACAGGCGCTCATCGTGCGGCGAACCAAGCAACGGGTCGAGTTGCCTGTGGAACTCGCGCGCCGTACTGGAAGTGATATGCGCGTCGTAAGCATCGCGGCTCGCCCAGTTCTCGACCAGCGTGAAGTGATTAGGGTTGGAGAGCTGCCTTAGAACCTCGATATCGAGGTTGCCCGGTTGCTGCCGCGAGGCCGCGACGTATCCATCAAGCAGCACGACTGCGCGATCGAGCGCGGTGCGCGCCACGTCGAGGTGCGCGATGACCGTGACGGGCTGACCACCTGCGTTGCCGGCCTGCTGTCCGGCACCGTTCGCACAGCCGGCCGCGCCGAGCGCAAACCACGCTGTCAACGCAAGCAGCGACACGAAACGTTTCATGATCGATCTCCTTGACTCTTGTTTTTCTGGGCCGGCGTGATGGGTCTGCACCTTTTGTGCTGCGGCACGCCTACTCTCGCGCCGCGTCGCGCGCGCGGCAAGGCACGGCAGCAAATAGCAGCTATGCGTCGGCGTCATGGACAACCGTGTCGAAGCGGTTGCCAAGCCATGCCGCCATTGGTGATACTCCTGCGTACAAGAACGCCGCAGCGCTGTGTTGCGCGATCAGTCGAACGGAACCTGCCATGCGAATCCTGATGACGAGCACGCCTCCCCGGTCACGCATCGCGTACGCCGCGATCTTTCACCGCCTGGGCTCCTGCATCCGTGCCGGCATCGGCGCTGCCGGGGTCGCGTCGCTCGTTGCCTGCTCGAGCGCCGCAACGTCGCCTCCGGCTCCCGCCGACGCCGTCGCACAACTCGCCCCTTCTGGCACCTTGCGCGCGGCAATCAACTACGGCAACCCGACGCTCGCCACCAAAGATCCGGCGACGGGCGAACTGCACGGCGTATCCGTCGATCTCGCTCGCGAACTTGCCCGGCGCCTCGGCGTGCCGGTCGAGTTCGTCCAGTACCCGGCCGCCCGCAAGGTCGTGGAAGGTGCGCGCGACCAGGCCTGGGATGTCGGATTCGTCGGCATCGATCCGGACCGTGCCAAGGACATGGTGTACACCGCCCCGTACCTGATCATAGAAGGCGTCTATATGGTCCGGCAGGATTCGGCAATCCGGACCAACGCGGATGTCGACCGGACGGGCACACGTATCGCGGTAAGCGGCGGCAGTGCCTACGACCTGTTCCTGACGCGCGAGATCAAGAACGCGCAGCTGGTGCGCGCGCCGGACCCGACGCAAGTCGCGGACACCATGATCCAGCAGTCGCTGGAGGTCGCGGCGGGCGTCAAGCAGCGCAGCGAGGTGGACGCGAAGCGCATAGGCGGTCTGCGTCTGCTCGACGGCAATTTCATGGTGATCAGGCAAGCGATGGCCACGCTCAAGGGCCGGCCCGCGGGAGCGCGTTACCTGACGGCTTTTGTCGAGGACGTGAAGGCTTCGGGGTTCGTCGCGGCGTCGCTACAGCGCAACCATATCGAGGGGGCGAGCGTTGGGCCGCTGACGGCCTCAGGCGCGCCTTAAAACGGAGCGATCCGCACGCTGCGGAACCTGACGACGCCACCGCGATACTGCAGCACGATGCGCCCGTCGGCGAGCTTGCCGTCCTCTACGTCTACCGTGCGCACGCCGTTCAGTATGACCTTCAGATGTGAGCCGCGCGCGATAATGTCATAGGTATTCCAGCGGCCGCCTGCTAGCATCGGAGTCGATGCGTCCGCAACGTTCACGATCGCCCCGGTCCGGTAACGAGGTTCAGGACGCTGATCGTAGATCTGCACTTCGTAGCAGTTCTTGCTCGTGAACGCCTGCGGGTCGGCGCAGCGCAGGAAGATGCCGCTCTTGGCGTCCGGACCGACCCAGAACTCCACGTGCAGCCGGAAGTCCCCGTAATTCCCCTTCGATACGAGATAGCCGCCCGCATTGCTGGACATCCCGTCCGCCTCGATAACGTCGTCCTGCGCGCGCCAGTTCGCGCTGCCTAGCGGCGTCCAGTTGTCCATGCCGTTAGCGCCGTCGATCAGTGCGCCGCTCCCACGGTCGACATGAGCACACGCCCCTACCATGCCCAGCAGACACGCGGCCGCCAACGCCTTTGCCTTTGCAAGAACCCGCTTCATGGCCGAACCCTCAGGCGTTGCGGCCGGATAAAGGGAAGATGCGATTCGCGTCTCATTGCATGCGTCCGTGGATGCGCTGGTCACTGGGTCCGACCAGCCATTCGCCGATCTGTTGCCTGAGCGCGACCGTCGACTCGGCGCGACGATGCTGATCGAACGCTGCGCCGTCGGCCCACACCTCGAGCACGACGTAGCGGCTGTGCCGTTCCGCGTCGTCGAGTATCCGGAAGGACATGGCGCCGGGCTCGTTGGTGGCTTTCGCCACGTAGTCCGCGAAGATTACCGGTGGTCGCGCACCTGTGGGACCCGGCTGGCTGGCGGGCAGCAGTTCGTAATACGTGACGACATAGAGCGGCGCGGCTGAGACGGGCGCGGCTGCGGGAGCAGATGAAGCGGCGGCTGGAGGCGCGGGCGAAGGCACCTGAGCGGCGCCTGTGCGGCAAGCAAGAACCAGTAACGCGCCAACTACCGCGAGTCGTCGCTTCATGTCTCGTCTCCTGTCCTATCCCTGCGACATGGTTAGCTGTCCCTGTGGCGCGCGTTCAGCGACATCAATCCAAGGCGCATCGGGCATTGCCGCCCGAAGCTGTTTGCGTCGATTGTAGCCGCTGCTTTCCCACCGCCCGGTGCAATTCAGCTATGCGTCGCTCACAACGCCGCCCTTGCACACGTTCGATAGCTGCTGTGCATCCAGCACATGGCCGCACCGACACGGCTGTGGCATTCTCGGAACAGCGACTCAGGCATCGATCCCGTGCCGGCGCACACAAACATTAGAAGATGAGGAGACGACATGGCGACCTGGTACGGCAGCATGAATCCCCCGCAAAAGCGCACCTTCTGGGCCTGCCTGATGGGCTGGGCACTCGACGCCATGGACGTGCAGCTGTTCGCCTTCGTGATCCCGACGCTCATCACGCTGTGGGGCATGACGAAGTCGGAGGCCGGCATCATCGGCACGTCGGCATTGATTACGTCGGCGCTCGGAGGGGTGCTGGCCGGCCTGCTCGCCGACCGCATCGGCCGGGTCAAGGTGTTGCAGATCACGATCGTGTGGTTCGCGGTCTTCACGGGTTTGTCCGCCTTCACGCACAGCTTCCACGAACTGCTCATCACGCGCAGCCTGCAAGGACTCGGCTTCGGTGGCGAGTGGGCGGCGGGCGCAGTACTGATTGGCGAAGTCGTTGACAAGCGCGTTCGCGGGCGTGCCGTCGGCACCGTTCAGGCAGGCTGGCCGATCGGCTATGCGCTAGCGGCGCTGGCCTACTTCACGATCTTCAGCCTGCTGCCCGCCGACACCGCGTGGCGCGCGCTCTTCATGGTCGGCATTCTGCCCGCGCTGTCGGTAATCTGGCTGCGCCGCAACGTGAATGAGTCGGACGCCTATCTCGCCGTCAAGACAGCCGGCGCGCGCGGCAGCATGGGGCGCAATTTCAGGCTGATCTTCTCGCGCGGCATCGCGGGCAAGACGCTGACAGCTTCACTGCTTGCCGGCGGCGCGCTGGGCGGCAACTACACCATCCTCACCTGGCTCGTCACGTATCTGCGGCAGACGCACAGCATGTCCGTCGGCGTCACCACCTGGTATCTCGCCATCAACATCTTCGGTTCGTTCTGCGGCTATGTCGGCGCGGCTTATCTGAGCGATCTGCTCGGGCGACGCCGGACCTTCGTGTTGTCCGCACTCGGCGCGACGCTCGCGGTGCTGACCTATACGTTCCTGCCCGTCGTCGGCGTGACGATGCTGCTGCTCGGCTTCCTGGTCGGCATGTTCCAGTCTGGCATCGTGTCGGGGATGGGCGCCTGCTTTTCCGAACTGTTTCCCGCGCAGATCCGCGCCAGCGCGGGTGGCTTTTCCTATAACTTCGGCCGCGCCTTCGGCTCGCTGATCCCGGCCGCGGTGGGCATCACGAGTGCCCGTTACGGACTCGGTCCGTCGATCGGCGCCTGGGCGGCCGCGTCCTACGCCCTCGTTTTCGTGGCCGCGCTGGCGATGCCGGAAACGCGCTTCAAGGAGCTCGAACTACATGTCTAACCCAACCTTTCCCGGCACCCGCAATGGCGGCCAGATCGTGGTCGCCGCCTTGCTCGCGAACGGCGTGGATACGGTCTACTGCGTGCCGGGCGAAAGCTATTTGCCTGTGCTCGACGCGCTGCACGACGCAACGTCGATCCGCACCTACGTCGCCCGCCATGAAGGCGCGGCGGCCAACATGGCCGACGCCTACGGCAAGCTCACCGGCCGCCCCGGCATCTGCTTCGTGACGCGCGGCCCGGGCGCGACGCACGCGAGCATCGGCGTGCACACGGCCAGCCAGGACTCCACGCCGATGATCCTGTTCATCGGCCAAGTCGACACGCTGTTCTCCGAGCGCGAGGCGTTCCAGGAGGTCGACTACCGCCGCATGTTCGGCGGCATGGCGAAATGGGTGACCCAGATCGAGGACCTTGCGCGCATTCCGGAAGTGCTGGCGCGCGCATTCAGCGTGGCGACTTCCGGGCGACCGGGCCCGGTCGTGATCGCGTTGCCGGAAGATGTGCTGTTCGCGTCCGGCATCGCCTACGACGCCGGCCCTTCACCCGCCACGCAGCCCGGCCTTGCGACGGGCGCAACCGAAGCCTTGCGCGGCTTGCTCGCCGAGGCGCAGCAGCCGCTGCTGGTGGTGGGTGGCTCGGGCTGGGACGAAGCGGCGTGCGCGGACTTGCGCACCTTTGCCGAAACCTTCGACCTGCCGGTTGCCGCGTCCTTCCGGCGTCAGGATCTGTTCGACAACCGTCACGCGAACTATGTCGGCCAGATCGGCCTCGGCATATCGCCGCAACTGGCCGATCGCGTGCGAGCCGCGGACCTCGTGATCGCCCTGGGCACGCGCCTCGCTGAAGTGACCTCGGACGGCTACACGCTGTTCCAGAGTCCGTTGCCCAAGCAGACGCTGGTTCATGTGCACGCCGATGCCGGCGAACTGGGCCGGGTCTATCAACCGGCGCTTGCCATCAATTGCGGCGTGCGCGAGTTCGCCCGCGCGCTGGCCGCCATGCCCGCTGCGAACGTCGGCTGGCAGGTGTGGACGCAGTCCGCACGCGCGGACTACGAGAAGCATTCGGGCGCAGCGGCATCGAACGTGCCGACGGAAGGTGTCGACATGACCCAGGTGCTGATGCACCTGAACGCCACGCTGCCCGACGACGCCATCATCACCAACGGCGCGGGCAACTATACGGTCTGGGTGCATCGCTACTATCGCTACCGCAGGCCGCGCACGGAACTCGCGCCGACGAGCGGTGCAATGGGCTACGGTCTGCCCGCGGCGGTGGCTGCGAAGCTGCAGCATCCCGAGCGAACCGTCGTGTGTTTCGGGGGCGACGGCTGCTTCATGATGTATCCGCAGGAACTCGCGACTGCGATGCAATATGGCGCAGCGCCGATCGTGATCGTCGTCAACAACGGCATGCTCGGCACGATCCGCATGCATCAAGAGCGCGAGTATCCGGGGCGCGTCGCAAGCACGGGATTGAGCAATCCGGATTTCGTCACGCTTGCGACAGCGTTCGGGGCCTTCGCGGAGCGGGTCGAACGCAACGAGGATTTCCCTGCTGCATTTGCCCGCGCGCAGGCTTCTGGGGTCGCGGCGTTGATCGAGCTTCGCGTCGATCCACGCCAGATCACGCCTGTCGCAAGGCTTTCTGCCTGAGACGAGTTGCGTCGGCTTGAACCGTGTTCGGCCGACGCCGTCGACTCATGACGCGCGACTTGTTCGATCAGTAGTTTTATGTGCTGAGTCGCGGTGCGCACTGTGGGAACAGCTATCTGATGCGGTAGAGACCGTACACTGTTACATCGCTTGGACCGCGATCAAGACGCCGCAGAGGGATCGCGAGAGTAAGAACCACCTCGATCAGGCGATCCTGTCGCTGCAACGCGCGCACGCGGCCCTGACCGACGACGGAAGGTCCGAGCACGCCAGACCAGATCGGATGGTCTGGTTGACCGCCGCCCCGCACATCGAGACGTATAAAGTCCTCAAACAGGATGTTACAGAGCCGTCGCACAACGTGCTCCGCGAGCACCACGAGGAGTATTGGTGGCATTGCATCTACCTCGCCATCGACATGTACGATCTACGCCCGCCGAGTTGGTACGACGAGGATCGCGCCACGGAGAAATCCGGGCTGACCCCGCCCTCGCTTCTAATCGTGTACCGCTTCGCTTCATGGCCCGCAGGGAAAGACGATCTGATCGGCCGAGTGGACCTTGCGGGGATCGTCGCTTCGTGCGACCTGCGCTAGGGCAACCACGGTCTCAGGACTTATCTGGAAAAGTATTCGGCGATCAACGCCGTGCTCGACGCCGCCGACGCCCGGCGAACGCCACGGTAGTTGCGGTTATTGATCAGGGTGACGCGACAGTCCCTTGTCGACCCGTTGCGGACGGCCACATTTCTCCAAAGCGGTCGTTCAAACGCCGCCACTGTTTGCCAAGGGACGACCTCATGACAACGCCGAGGTGCACTCACTGGACACCGTGCAAGAGCGCAAGACGCGACGCGGTCTCTTGGATAGCCAGACATTTTCTTATTGCGGGAGAGCCTACAAAGGCCGCTTCGGGTTGAAAATCCATCCTTCGCGGGCTGCCGGCCGGCCCCGAGGCGCAGCGGGTCGTCCATCAGCTTGATCACTGGCCCCCATGTCGCTTGCTCGGCGGCGTTGTATTGGAAACGCACGACGACGAGCACGTCTTTGCGGATCGCCACCTTCTCGTAGACAATGCGTCATTTGGGCGTCAGACGGGAGGGCGCCACGAAGCCGGACCCGCTTAGCTCACAAGAAAACTTCCATGGCGCACAGTCGGCTTCGTCGTCGCAGCGATTAATCAATACGGGATGTGAATGGCAACTTCTAGCGAAAAATCTTCGGGACAAGCACGTTACGCGAGCTATCCCAGTCTAGTAGACCGGGTCGTGCTCATTACGGGCGGCGCGAGTGGCATTGGCGCTTCGTTCGTCGAGCACTTCGTTGCGCAAGGCGCACGTGTGGGCTTTCTCGACATCGACACGAACGCGGGAACAGCTCTTGCCAAATCGCTCGGTAACGCGCGCCATAAACCGCTCTTCGTCGCCTGCGACGTCACCGACATTCCCGCGTTGCACGCGGCCATCGCCGAAGTGCGGGCAGCATTTGGACCGATCGAGGTGCTCGTGAACAACGCGGCGAACGATCGCCGCCACGCGCTCGCCGACGTTACGCCCGAGTCGTTCGATGCAGGCGTTGCAGTTAACGTGCGGCATCAGTTGTTCGCAGCGCAGGCCGTGGTCGAGGATATGAAGGCCGCACGCGCGGGCTCGATCATTAATCTCGGCTCGCATTGCTGGATGCTCAAGAGCAGCCAGTTCCCGGTTTACGCAATGAGCAAGGCGGCAGTACAGGGCCTGACGCGCGGGTTCGCCAAGGACCTCGGCGCGTATGGGATCCGCGTGAACACGCTCGTGCCGGGCTGGGTGTTGACTGAGAAGCAGCGCAACCTGTGGCTCACCGACGAAGGCCGCGAAGAGATACGACGCGGCCAGTGCATCGACGAGGAAATGGAGCCCGGCGATCTCGCGCGCATGGCGCTCTTCCTCGCGGCCGACGACAGCCGCATGATCACGTCGGAGGATGTCATGGTGACGGGTGGCTGGTCGTAATAAGGCCGATTCTCGCCCGGCGGTTTGGCCCATTGACGAGCGGTAGTGGCATGGCAACTTCCGAGGAAAGGTTGGCCGATGGTGGAAGCGCGTTCGCGAGCTCGCGCAACCAAGCGAGGCCTCGAAGATTGTCGACGATTTCGCCCGGATCGTCGACTGGCCGTTCATGGCCGGGAGCCGAAGATCGAGCCAATCGACGAAGGGCCACACTGGTAAACTCGTGCGGCCAAGCAACTTTACATCGGACTTATGGCTGCACCGCATCGATCGGGTACTTCCGGTGCAATCGGATATTTACTCCCCGCTCTCGCGAACCGGTAGCACGGTCTTGTACTGGACACGCCGCAAGGTGATCGACGTGCTGACGTCGCGAACACCCTTGATGGTCGCGAGCCGTGTCATCACGAAACGCTCGATTCCCGCCATGTCGCTGGCCACCACCCGCACGATGTAATCGAACGCGCCCGTCATCAGATAGCACTCCATCACCTCCTCGCAAACCCAGCAGGGCGCGCTCGAAAGCAGCCAGCTTTGCCGCGGATTTTTCCATTGCGACCGATACGTAAGCGGTGACTGGAAATCCAACCTTCTCCTGGTCCAGAAGTGACACATATTTTGTAATGACGCCTGCCTCTTCGAGCAGGCGAATGCGCCGGTAGAACGGCGAAAGCGAAATGCCCAGCGATTCAGCGAGGTCCGCAGCCTTGACATGAGCGTCCCGCTGTAGCGCCTGCAAGATGTCAATGTCGATCCGGTCCAATTTCATTGGCTCATTGTCTCAAATAAACACGAAAATTTGCCTAATGTTGCCACGCACAGTTAATTCATTGGCTTATTTTGGCACGTACGACCGGCGCAGACTAGCTAGAATTTTTCACACGACATGTCGTGTCCTGTCGCAGCAGCGCAGCGATGCCAGGTTCAGAAGTGAGCCGCTCACACATGCTTCCCGCTTGCTGATAGACGAGGCAAGCGTGGCCGATCTGAACGAGCAGAGAATGCAATTGAAAGGAACAAACGTGGCTTTTTCTAATGGACAACTGGCTGGCAAAGTGGCGCTCGTGACCGGTGGCTCTCGCGGGATAGGCGCGGCCATCGCAAGACGGCTCGCAAGCGATGGCGCGGCCGTGTCGATAACCTATTCGAACTCGAGTGCCGACGCGGATCGCGTCATCGAGGACATCGAACGCGACGGGGGACGGGGCGTGGCGATTCGCGCGGATTGTGCCGACGCGGAAGCGGTAAAAGCCGCGGTCGGATCGACCTCGAAACGCTTCGGGGGACTGGATATTCTCGTGAACAACGCCGCGATGTTCCGCCGCGGCCTGATCGACGACTTCCCACTGGAAGATATCGACCGGATGCTGGCCATCAACGTCAGGAGCCTGCTTGTCGCCATTCAGGAATCGCTCCGTTTCATGGAAAAAGGCGGGAGGATTATCAATATCGGCAGCATCAGCAGCGACTACATGCCGATTTCGGGCGTGTCCGTCTACGCCGCGACGAAAGGTGCGGTAACCAGCATGACGCGGGCGCTGGCAAGGGATCTTGGCAGCCGGGAAATTACGATCAATAACGTCCAGCCCGGACGGATCGATACG
Organism: Paraburkholderia sp. RL17-337-BIB-A; assembly: GCF_046025895.1. Classification (NCBI taxonomy): domain Bacteria; kingdom Pseudomonadati; phylum Pseudomonadota; class Betaproteobacteria; order Burkholderiales; family Burkholderiaceae; genus Paraburkholderia; species Paraburkholderia sp. RL17-337-BIB-A. The sequence goes on from NZ_JARESY010000004.1 coordinate 34,568, forward strand.
GTGATGAACCCGGCTAACGGTCCAATGGCCGACCAGATCCGGGGCTCAATTGCGTTGGGCCGGTACGGATCAGGCGACGATATTGCGGGACTTGTCGCCTGGCTGGCAAGCCCCGAAGCGGCGTTCATAACGGGCACCAGACTGAAGGTCGATGGGGGCACAAGTGCTTGACCGATGGCCTCGGGCCCAGGACGGCACTCCGTATCGTGAACGAATCACGCACACGCTGAGCGACCGGGATGGACTGCTTCTGGACTATAAAGTACATGGACAATCGCAGATCCAAGGGTGCCAAACTCTATCTTGAAGACCGCATGGCGCTTAGATTGGGTCCTATCGCGCAAAACACCCTCTCTTGGAACGGGATTGACTGCATGAGAAACCGACTGTATTTTTCCTAACGGGGCATCACGCCCGCTGCGCCGCCTCACAGTGCATTTCGATTCCGTGCCGGCTGTGGAGGCTCGTCGGCACGGAAACTCGGACCGAAGCCATGCGTATCTACTTTCAGAACTCGTCTATCCCGACGCGGGCCGCCAACCGGCTCAAATACCGCCTTTCGCTAAAGGAATCCCACGCGCGACAGGTGACCTCCGAAGTCTTCGGCTATAGAGACTGGACCGACCTCCACAGCGAGCTGGGCAGCAAAGTAGCTTCCGCGCTCGACGAGGCGTGTGACAGCACGACAGTAACCGAGAGACGCGTATATCAGGCGTCGCAATTGGTCGCTTCGGCAGTTGATCTCCACGGTGAATCAGCGGACGACTTTGTTCGATGGTGGCAACCATCGGCCGCGCATGCGCAAGAAGAGGGCGGGGACCCGACAGAAACGCCGTTTGCCGGCTCAAAGGAAGATCTGAGTTTTCAAGAGGCGCTGAGCACGTTGGCTCACGCCGTGCACCATCCCGTTGGCCACTTCGAACAAGCGCTCATGACGGGCATACACAGAACGGAAAACGAAAGCTCGCTGAGGTTTGTGGAATCGATTGCTGACGAGTTGCTAAGCGGCAACCGAAACCGGGAACCCGAAGTGGCTCGTCACCTCCTCGAGGCTTTGGCCTCGCGAGGGCTGCCTCGGTCGATACTTAACCTGGCGACGAGCTTGACGCTTGGCGATGGTGGGCCGAAAGACGAAAACAGAGCCACGGATTTGCTTGAGCAGTTGGCTGAATCTGCTTCAACTCCCGACGATCTGAAGCGGATTGCCGAATCACGCCTGGGCACCGCCTAAGCACCTGGCGTCCCGCAGGCGACAATCCCCGCTGCATTCAACGCCGGGCTGTCTCGCGATCACTCTGCGGAAAAGAGGATCAACCGGCGAATCCGGCGAAAGCTTACGAGGCTCTTAAGTTCTTGGAACGCCGGTTCGACCACGTTATGAGCGACTCGGCGTGCAGCACCGATGCCGCGCCAATTCGGAGTCCCGCGACGTTGCCGTTTGTGCGATGGCCACCGTGCACAACCGTCCCTACGTGCGACGGGCCTCGTCGACCCTGCTTCCAGCGTCTCAAACGGGTACGACGATTTCTTCGAATTCCCTCCACTGGCATGATGCTGCTGCCCGCATACCGAATTCATTAGACCATGTGGCCTTGTCAGCCAATGACTTGCTAACGAATTCGGTCACTTGTTCCACACTGCCTGAACCGAAATCTCTGCACTGCCTGGATTGGTGACGCGAATTCGGAAGACTGGCTTACCCGCCCTGGCGAACGTGTTTCCGTTGATGGCATGGCCGGACAACGACAGTTGGCATTCATGTTGACCGCTGATTGAAAGGATCGTGACGGCAACGTGGACGACGGACTTTGCAGCGGAAGATCGGCCGCTTCAGTCACTCGAGCCTCGCCGCACTTTGGTCATTTCTGAATGACCGGTCCTGGGGAAGTCGAATAGGCGCTGTCGATCCGACGGCCAGTTAGATATCTTCGGAAGCGGACACCCATTGACGGCGATCCGACACCTACCACGACAACCACTCCGGTTCTCAGCGAGAGCAAACCTGATCGTAGCGAACTGCGCCAGGCCGTAGGATGCCGAGAAATATCGAGCATTGACAACTTAAGTCTAAGCGATCGCCGGAAGCGACCGCTCTTCATGGGGCAACTTTAGGTTCGCCCGCCGCCGCCTCTTTTGGTGCCTCGCGTACCTGGGACGCGCGGGCACAGCGCCCTTCAGTTTCAGGGTTTCAGGCGTGCTAAAGTGGCTTGCGCACGATCTAGATCGCCTGCTCGTTTTTCGTTGTCGCAACTCGCGGCGCGTTTGCAAGAACCATCACCGATTCAGGAGAAGGTAATGAGCGAAATGCATGACTTAAAGCGGGTGCTGTTCGTCGGCCAGGAGCCTGAAACGGTCGACTTCTCCGACCCCGCGTTATCGCCGGGGCTCGACGCCGCGAAGATTCATGCCGGGATTTCAATCGGCATGCAGCAAATGGAGGTGCATGGATGGCGTGCCGATCTCTGCTTGGTGAGACCAGATGAAACCGCGCCCATTACCCTTGAGCGCCAATTGACAACCTCAACTTACGATTGCGTTGTAATCGGCGGCGGGGTACGTATTCCCCCAAAAAGCTTGCTGCTCTTTGAGGCACTCCTTAATACCGTGCACAAATGTGCTCCCGATGCGTCCATTGCCTTCAATACTCGCCCTGAAGACACTGCAGACGCCGCAGCTCGCTGGCTTAAAGATAAATAACTGCGCCCGAGCGGTTAGCCGAGTACGCTCGCCTGCAAATCGGAAGAACAGGTAGGTTGCGGGCTGCTTCTCCGATGCTCCAATTGTCGACAATCCAGGCACTGCTGTCGAACGTCCGTAACTGGCCCAGATGGAATGGACACCGTCCTCCCTTCGGGGACGCAGGGTCCAGCAGGAACGCGGAGGCCCTCCAGAACCGAACGGCATCAATGTGCCAGAGTGGAGTTTCGACACGTCCACTTGAGGAACGGAGGGCTCAAATGAATGCTACGACATACGGACTGGATGTTGCAAAGCAGATTTTCCAGATGTACTGGGTCGACGCGCAAACCGGTGAGATTGCCAATCGGCGCTTTCGACGCGACGAGCTGATCGCGTTTCTGGCGAAGCGGCCTGCGGGTCGTGTGGCGCTTGAAGCATGCGGCAGCGCGCACTGGTGGGCCCGCAAAATCAAGGCGCTCGGGCACGAGGTGGTGCTGTTGCATGCGAAGTTCATCCGACCGTTTGTCCAGACGAACAAGACCGACGCGGCGGATGCGCGGGCAATCTGGACGGCTGTACAGCAGCCGGGGATGCGAACGGTAGCGGCAAAGACGGAAGACCAGCAGGCGATGCTCGGCCTTCACCGGATGCGCTCGCTGCTGATCAAGTTCCGCACCATGCAGGTGAACCAGTTACGAGGCCTCCTCTACGAGTTCGGTGTGTCATTCCGGGCCGGACGCGTGGCCGGCCTCACCGAGATGCGGGCCCGCATGGCAGAGCTCGAGGATGCGCTGCCGGGAACCATGTTCAGCAGTCTGCGCGACCAGTTGAGACGCATCGACGGGATCGAGCAGGATATCGACCACCTTGAGAAGCAGATAAGTGGCTGGCACAAGCAGGAAGCTGCATGCCGGGCAATCGCGGAAGTGCCAGGCATCGGCAGGCTTACCGCGACTGCGCTGGTCGCTACGATTGGGGATGCAAAAACGTTCAGGTCCGGGCGCGAGTTTGCCTCGTTCCTCGGGCTGGTGCCCAGGCAAAGCGGCACCGGCGGCAAGATCCGGCTGGGATCGATCTCCCGGCGAGGTGATCCGTATCTGCGCACGCTGTTGATCCACGGCGCGCGCTCGGTGATGTGTCACGCCAAAGTGCCGACTACATGGCAGAAGGCGATCCAGGAGCGACGACCAGCGAATGTTGCGGCGGTGGCCCTCGCCAACAAGATGGCACGCACCGCATGGGCCATTCTGGCCCACGGCAAGACGTACGAGAAGAATCACGTCAGCGTGAAACCCGCTTAGCAGATGAGCAACGAAAGACGAGGTGAAGGCCGATAGGTTGCTGAGGTTGATTAACATGTGATGGCGAAACAGGTCGGACCGCAGGAACATAAACCTGAACACAGCCTTGCGCTTAAAAGTGCGTGGCCCAGATGAGGATGTTCCCGGCGAATTCCATCAGGGCCCGCGGGCTTCGGCTTGCACTACAGGCCGGATATAAGACCGCAGCCGATACCTCGTTTTAACATCACATCAAGATCAACCTGGCAAACCGGACGGTGTCCATATAAGACTGTGTCAAAACGCCTGGCCACTGGGGATTGACGAAACCTGTCTCGGCCCAGGTCGCGGCTGGTGAAGTGCGGGAACACAAACGTCAAATCACAACCACGCATTTTTCCCAGGCTCAGCAACCCGATGCGGGCGTTACGCCCGCGTCGCCTTCATAAGCGTTTCTGAACCGAGTAACTTGATCACCCGCTTCATGTTGTACGCGAGCACGTGCAAGCTCATCTCCGTGCTCACACGCTCGATGGTTCTTGTCAAGAAGTGGGTCGCGCCCATCCATGCCTTGATCGTGCCGAATGGATGCTCGACAGTCTGCCGCCGGATTCGCATCATCTCAGGTGCATGATCAATTCGCGCCTGCATCGCTTCGAGTACGGCTTCGTGCTCCCAGCGTGTCACCCGGCGTTGAGGACCTGGCGTGCAGGCATCTTTTAACGAGCACTGCTGGCAATTCGAACTTCAATACTTACTGAGTTTCAGGCCACGCTCAACGGTCGAGAATCGCCAGATAAGCCGCTCGCCTGCCGGACAGCGATATTCGTTCGTCTGTAGGTCGTAAATGAAATCGTCCTTGCCGAAGCGGCCATGAGCTGTTGCGCTTGATGTCACTGTCTTCGGTACAAATACGGTGATTCCAGCCTCATGGCATGCGAGTATCTCTTCGCTCTTGTAGTAGCCGCGATCTGCAACTGCGGTGAGCTTGTCGACACCCATCTCTGTATGGGCAAGCTTCGCCATCGACGTCAACTGATCACGATCAATGCCGTCATTGGTAACGACGTGCGCGACGATCAGATGGTGCTTCGCGTCAACCGCCGTCTGGACGTTGTAGCCGATGACTCCCGTTCCTCGTGTCTTCATCGAACGGGCATCCGGATCTGTGAGCGATACCTGTGCGTCAGGCGCCGCGTTGAGTTGGACCTCGATCTCCTTGAGGCTTCGCATCTGTTCCTTCAAGGCCGCAATCTTGTCTTGCGGTCGCTCTGTCCTGACCTTCGCGATTGCAGGCTCCTGACGATCCGCTGTATCCATCGCCGCGAGATAGCGAGCGATACTTGACTCGATGTCGCGCATGCGTCGTTCGAGCTTGGCACTGATGAAGTTGCGGTCGCGATGGTTCACCGCCTTCAAACCCAAGCTTATGAAGATCAAGCTCATCGACAAAGACATCAACTACGCGCACAGGATTCGTGTCCGTCACGTAGTCATCAAGCGCTTCTGGCAGGAGAAAGCTTTGCGTACGATTGTCGCCTTGAACGAAGCGCTTCATCTTGCTCATCCCCCGCTATCGGATGGAAAATTTTAATGCTCCAAAAATGCGTTTTGACACAGTCTGGGTCGCTCGCAGTCTCACGCAAGCGGCATACGCAACCCAGCCACCTGAAGCGATTTGCGCGGCTCGACGCGTTCGGCAGCACAGCTCGGCTACCGACTTACGACGGCAGATCCGCCAGCCGCCCGAACCACAGACCTTCAGGCACGTTCCGCTCGAGGAATATGTTGCTGGCGAAGTCCGGGTTGCGCTCAGGAAAGTCTTCGCGGTAGTGACCGCCGCGACTCTCACGCCTGGCAAGCGATGCCGAAGCCATCAATTCACCGACCTGAATCAAGTTCGCCAATTCGATGCCCCGCATGAGCTCAGCCGGCGTGCCGATCACTGTGTCCTGAAACAACTGGTCTCGCGTCTCCCTGCAGACCCGCCTGAAAGTCTGAAGCCCGGCTTCCTCGCGCACGATCAGCAAATGCCGGTTTGCACACTGCTGAATCCGTGCTTTCAGTTGGTCCAGCGTGTGCCTGCCCTTTCGGCGGAATTGCGTGACGACCGTGCGGTTGTCGTCCAAGGCCCCGGTAGTCGCGCGGTGCGTCATCTTTTTCGCGCGCTCGGCCGCGGCGAGGCCCGCCCGGCGGCCGAAGACCTGGCACGTCAGGGCCATATTGCCGCCGAGACGGTCGGCGCCATGTGGACCCGCTGCCACCTCACCCGCGGCGAACAGACCCTTCAGATTAGACTGTGCGTTTTCGTCTATATATAAACCGCCGTTGATCGCATGCGCGGAGCAGGTGATCTGCACTCTGTCGCGATAAAGGTCGACGCCGTGCCCCTTATACCATTGGCAGGTTAGCGGCCACATCCTTGCGATGCTTCGGCTCTTGTCGGCCAGTATCGATTCGAGATCGCATCCGGCGAAGTCGAGAAACACGCCGCCTTCAGCCGTGCCGCGGCCATCGTTGAGTGCCTTCTGAATCGAAATTTCGACGTAGCGTGAGATGTCGCTTGAGCTGAATGGAAAGTGCCGCTCTTTTTGCCGAATGACATCAGCCTGAGCGAGCCCCGTCGGCAGATAGTCAGGGACGAACGCCCTGCCATCGCGGTCGGTGAGATTCGGGTGCGCGTCCCACAGGTAGTTGCCGAACAGGTTGACGAAAGGCGTCAGCACGCTCACACCGGCCTGCATGAACTCCATGTTGACCAGTCGCGCGCCCGCTCGATAAGCCATTGCATAGCCGTCGCCGGTAATGTCCGATGGATACAGGTTTTGGGCGAACAGCTGACTTGCACCGCCGGTGGTAAGAATCGTCGACTTGGCACGGATCAGCACCGGGTTTCCATCCGAATCGATCGCGTAAGCGCCGAGACATTCGCCGCCCTGCGAAAGCAAGTCGACGAGCATCAACCGGTCCATGACCTTGATGCCTCGCCGGGACGCTTCAGTCCCCAGCGATTTCACGATTGGTTTGAAGTGCTCATGAATCACATGCGAGCGCGGCTTGGAAGAAAAGCATGCGCGAAAAACCAGGTAGTGGTCATCCTCGCGCTCAAACTTTACGCCGTACTGTTCGAGGTAGCGCAGGGAGTCATACGCTTCGTTCGCGAGAATCGCGCTCAAGCGCGGGTCGGCCATGCCTTGAGCGGCATGCAGGATATCGGCGAGAAAAACATCAGGATTATCGCTGGGATCCCCTGCTCCGTCCGGCACATTGAAGGCGCCTACTTCGGCTACGCTATGAAACGTAGCACCGCTTTTGCGAAATTCGCCTTTGATCACGACCAGCACGTCAGCGCCGCTGGAGTCTGCCTCGAGCGCAGCCCGCAACGCAGCGCCGCCGCTGCCAACAACGAGCACATCAGTACTGACTTCTCTGTACCTGTCACTCATATCTACTTCTCCTGTTTTGATCGACATGCGCGGCACGCTCGCCGCATGGACGGCTTCATCCTCGCTTCACGCAACTCCGCCTTTTGCCGCGTCCGCGGCAACGGCCGTGGCATCGTCGGCAACGCCGATTACGCCGTCCGCCAGCAGCGAGTCGATCATCGGCCGGTTCATTCCCAACCCTGACAAGATGTCGATCGTGTGCGCGCCCAATCGTGGCGGCGGCGTGCGGATAGCCGGCGCGCTGCCGTTGTAGCGCACCGGGTGATTGACGAGCGTCACCGGGCTGCCGGTTGCACCTTCGACTGTCTCGAAGCTCTTCAAGTGGCGCACCTGCGGATCGGCGACCACCTGTGCATAATCGTTGACGCGCGTGTGCCAGACATGATGCCGCTCGAAGAGTGGCAACCAGTGCGCCGTCGTGTCCTGCGCAAGCCGGCGCGCAAGCCGGTCGGAGATTTCCTGCTGCGCGTCGAATGCACGTTTCGCGGGAATCCGTTCCTTTTCCGGGATCTCGAGGACCTGATAGATGATGTCGAGAGGACTCAGCGACAATGCGACGAAACCGTCCGCAGTTGCGTATATGCCGTATGGTGCGGGGAAGTACCAACCTGATACACGCCCCGCCTGTCGCACGTCGTCATGGCCGTCGCCGTTCAGGAAGCACGTGAGAGACTCCTGTTGCAGATCGAGCGCAGCCGCCAGCAAGCTGACGTCGACCCGGCAGCCCTCGCCCGTACGCTCACGGTTGAGCAGTGCCGTCAGAATGCCGTTCGCATACAGCGCAGCGCCGTGATGATCGACGACGGACACGCCCGCCGCGCGCGGACCGTCCTGCCGGGTTCCGGTGATTGTCGCGATACCCGACATGGCCTGAATGATCAGGTCCTGCCCCGGCCGGCTGGCATAGGGTCCGTCCGGACCGAATCCCGAGCCGGACGCATAGATGATGTCCGGCTTGACTGTCCTGAGTACCTCGTAACCCAATCCCAGCTGTTCCATCACACCGGGACGGTAGTTCTCGGCGACCACGTCGACTTGAGGCAGCAAGCTCATGACGATTTCGATCGCCCGCGGGTCTTTGAGATTCAGCGCCAGACTGCGCTTATTGCGATTACCCATCAGAAGCAGCATCGTCTGCCCATCGATGGCGCGGTTCGCGCCGCCCCACTTGCGCTGAAATGCGCCGTCGACAGGTTCGACCGATATGACTTCGGCCCCGCAATCGGCGAGGTGCTGCACGCCCAAAGGCCCCATCAGAAAATGATTGAAGCTGAGAATGCGGATACCATTCAGCCCGTTCATGCAATCTCCGTTACGTCGTGGGTCCGGCTATCTGGTGAGGTGGACCAAGGCCCTACTGAATTCCGCGTGGGCCCTGAACATTCGAAAGACCGCGGCGTGGATACCTGCATCGATGCCGGTCAGAACTATAGGCAAGCGTTGCCCATCGCCGTCGAGAGGCGCATGCGCGACGCGCCAGTGGTCAGCGCCCCTTAAAGCGCGGCGGCCGCTTTTCGACGAATGCGCGGTGGCCTTCGGCGCGATCCTCGGTCTTGAACACGTCGAGATTCGCCTGATGCTCGCGCTCCAGGCCTCGTTGAAGGCTGGTCTCGAACGAATCGAGCACCGCGCGCTTGGCCAGTCGGACCGCGAGCGGCGCGCGGGCGGCGATCAGCGACGCGATCTCGATAGCGCGCGCGATGCTGCGTGCCGGCGGTACGACCTCGGTCACCAGTCCGTGGCGCTCGGCCTCGGCTGCCGTCAGCGGCTCGCCGGTAAGCACGAGTTTCATCGCCAGTGTCTTGCCGAGCACCCGTGGCAGGCGCTGTGTGGCGCCATCGCCCGGGAGGGCGCCGATGACGATCTCTCGCTGCGAGAAGGTCGCGTCGTCCGCCGCGACGACGATATCGGCCAGCATTACCAGCTCGTGGCCACCACCGATGGCGAAGCCGTTGACCGCGGCGATCAGCGGCTTCGGAAACGTTTCGATCGCCTTCCAGCTCGCGAGGCGAACCGGGTCCGCATACCCTGCGACCCCGCGGGCCGCCATGTCGGCAATATCCGCCCCCGCGCTGAAGAAACGCTCGCCGCCGGTGAGCACGACAGCCCTGACGTCGTCGCTGACTGCGGCTGCCGCGAGCACGCGCGCCAGTTCCGCCAGCAGCGGCACACACAGCGCATTGCGCTTATCGTGATGATTCAACGTGATCACCCACACGAACCCAATTGGTTGTTCCAGCTTCAGGTACTGCAGGTCCTCGAATGCGGCCCGCGGGACCGGCGCCGCGCCGCTTCGCTCGATGTGAGCCGTGTTCATGATGAGCCTCTCGGTAATTCGATCGCTTTTCGCGTGCGAACAGTCGACGCATATGGGGTCGTGGAGCTTGGGCCAGTGGCGTGCAGCCGCCGATCCATCGTCCTCGTGTTATTTGATTGCCAGCAAGTTCGGCAGGAAGCGCGGGATATGCGGGAAGACAATGATCAGCAGCAGGTCGACCGCCAGCGCGAAGATGAACGGCAGGATCGCCCGAGTCGCTTTTTCGACGGACACACCGCCGATCGACGCCGCCGTAAAGAGGCAAAAACCGATCGGTGGCAGGTTGATGCCGATGGCCGAGTTGACCAGTACGATGACGCCGAACACGACCGGGTCGATATGCATCTGCACGACGAGCGGCAGAAACACAGGGATCACCACCGCGATACTCGAGATCGTTTCCAGTACCGTATGGGCTGCCAGAAGGAAGAGATTGATCAGGATCAGCAGCACGAACGCGCTGGTCGTCACGGCCAGGAAGCTGTTGGCGACGTGCAACGGAATTTGCGCCTCAATCAGATAGCGGCCGAGCACGAACGCGAGCCCGAGAAGAAACGATACCCGCGTGGTATTGATGGCCGTGCGCGTGAGTATTTCCCTGAAGTGCGACAGCTTGAGCGACTTGAAGATGAAGCCGCTCACCAGCGTCACATAGAGCGCCGCGACGACGCCTGCTTCAACCGGCGTGAAGACGCCGCCGAGGATTCCGCCCAGGATGATCACGGGAGTCAGCAATGCCCAGATCGCCTGTCTGAACGTGGTCCACAGCCGCTTGGCGGAGAACGCCTCGACCGCCGTATAGTTCTGGCGCACGGCAGTCACGTAATTCACGAGCATGAAGGAAACGACCACCAGCAGCATCGGCACTATTCCCGCGACGAACATCGTTCCGACCGAAACGTTGGCGGTGTAGGCGTACACCAGCATGCTCATCGACACGGGCGACAGCAGTCCGAGTGAGCCCGCTGCCGACTGCAGCGCCACTGCGAACGCGCGTGAATATCCCTGCTTGACCATCCCAGGGATCATGACCGAGCCGATCGCTGCGGTATCCGCAGTCGCCGAACCGGAGAGGTCGGCGAAGAACATGCTCGCAACGATCGTCACCTGCCCGATGCCGCCGCGCATAAACCCGACAAGCGCCTGCGAAAAGTCGATGATCCGGCGCGAGACGCCGCCCGCATCCATGATTGCGCCTGTCAACATGAAGAACGGGATGGCCAGCAGGCCGACGTTATTCAGGTTCGAAAAAAGCTGCTGCGGAATCACCAGCAGCGGGGTTCCATTCAGCGTCAATGCAATCGTCGCCGCAATGCCGATGCAAATGGCCACCGGTACACCCAAGCCGAGAAACCCGGCGCCTAGAGCGAGTGCCCACATGTTGATTCACCTCAGATATGTTCGGAGACGCCCTGCAACAGAGACGGCCTCGTTTGCGCGCCGGGCGCGAGATGGGAAACCGCGATTCGCACCGCGGAATGAAAGACCAGCAACGCGCCGCAGACGGGAATCGAGAGATACGGGTACACCATCGAGATCGGCAGAGAGGTCGCAGTTTCGGTGCCCATCAGATCCAGCATGTCGCCACCGTACATAACGAACACCACTCCGAGCCCGAGGACGACACAGTCGGTCAGGTCCGCCAGTGTCTGCGCGAAGGCGGGCGGACAACGGTCGGCCAGTACCCGCACCTCCGGATGAACCCGCAGCTTGGCTCCTGCCGCCGCACCGAGGCACGTGAGCCACACGAACAGATAAGCCGCGAGCTCGTCGGACCACGACAGCGAGTTGTGCAGGATGAAGCGAAAGACCACCCCGAGGCCAGCGACGAGCACCATCATGAGAAGTAGTCCACCGCAGAGGAACAGCGTGATCTTCAAGACCAGGTCGTCGATCAACAGGAGATTACGGGCAAGCTTTTGCATCGCACTCTCCCTTCATTTCGAAGCGACAGCGGACTTGTCGGCCGCCTTGATTTCCTGATAAAGCGCCTGGCCATCGGGAATGTCGCTGAGCAGGCTCTGGCGCGCCCTTTCGGTCGCGGCGGCCCACGGCGCTGTGTTGATCCCGGTCACCTGGGTGCCGTTCTTCTTCATCGTGGCGAGCGCGTCGTCGTACTCGTGCTTGTATTCCTTCACGTCATAGTCCGCGGCGACGGCGGCAGCGGCCTGAAACGCCTTCTGTTCGTCAGGCGAAAGACGCGTCCAGGCGCTCTTGCTCATTGCCAGCACCACGGGCAAGTAGTTCACGTGGGTCAGGTAGTAATGCTTGGCGACATCGGAAAATTTGTCCTGGATGAACTGCTCCGGGGAGGTATCGCCGCCGTCGACCAGGCCTTGCGAAAGCGCCAGAAATAACTGGTTATAAGGCAGCGGCGTCGGGTTTGCGCCCAGTGCCTTATAGCCCGCGATATAGCCGCGACTCTGCATCACTCGCACTTTCATATCCTTCATGTCACCGAGCGAGCCGACGGGCTTTTTCGCCGTGAACAGATTGCGTTCGCCGACCGACAGCCACGTCAGGCCGATCATGTTGACCGCCGGCATCATGTCGAGGAACTTGCGGCCGACCGGTCCTTGCAGAACCCGGTTGGCGTCGTCGATGCTGCTAAAGAGATAAGGCGTATCGAAGATCTGCCACTGCTTGATCGTGTTTCCGATCGGCGCCTGTGCGGAAATCATGAGCTCCTGGGTGCCGGTGCGCAGCGCTTGCGCCATCTGCACTTCGCCGCCGAGCTGTGACTGCGGAAAGATCTCGATCTTGACCTTGCCGTGGGTTCGCTGCGCGACCTCCTTCGCGAACACCTGGGCAGTCAGCTGATAGTGGTTGTCCGGAGCGAGGGTGTGGCCCAGCTTCATGACGATCGGCTCGTCGGCACGGGCAACGCTTGCGACAACGACGCCTGCTGCGAGCAGCGTACCTACCATCACGGCGCGTCCTGCGCGGCGCGCGCTAAAGAATGATTTCATTTCGTCTCCTTCCGTACTGGAATGTAATTTTCGCGCCGCATCAGGTCGATCCGTCTGCAGGCGCTTCAAGTATTCGTGAGTGCACGCAACGGGCGTTAGGACCGGTCGCCCGATTTCTTGTACTTTTTTACGGCGTCTTCGATAGCAAGCGTTTCCCGGACTGTCTGGCGATTTATCCGGCGCGCACGGGGAGAAAACCCCTGGCGATACTGACGAATGGCTGACCGGGGGCTATCCGCGGGCTCCTTGCGGATCGGCGAAGACTGAAATCACCGCGTGCGTGCAGTCAAAAAAGTCCAGGCATTCGCCCAAACCGTCCTAACGGTCAGCAACCCGCACTGATTAAATTTGAGTCACGCCCGCCGGCCCCCATCAACAAGGAACAGGCCGGCTCCTCAACCGATTCTCACTTTCAGAACCACCATGGCCAAACGCCCGCACATGGATTGTTACGTGGTCGGCGACACTGCCGATTTCGCCAAGACCGTAACTGAATTCGATATCTACGGCTTCGCCGGGATCGTCGGCGATTTCTATGCCGTGCATTTGAACGAGGAATTCGCCAAAACCACGCGCTTCGAGAAGCGCATCGCGCAGGGATGTCTGTCGGTCGGCTTCTTATCGACTGTGATGGGCTATATGGCGCAAAAGGCGCCGAGCCCCGGTGCGGTTTCTTACCGCTACGACATCACGTTCAACGCGCCGGTATTTATCGGCGACACGGTCACTGCCCGGCTCACGCTGCGCGAGAAGGACGACGATCGCAACCTATGCGTGTTCAGAGCAGACGTCACGCGCCAGGACGGCACGGTGGTCGCATCTGGCGATACCTATCTGAAGGTGCTGTAACACAGCGCCCTGCCTTTAACCCCTCTCCCGCTTTTCACAGAGTCGAACATGCCGCATTGGTTAAACGAACAACACACCGCGATACGCGACGCCGTGCGCCGTTTCGCGGAAAACGAAATCGCTCCTGTCTCGGAAGAGCTTTGGGAAGCGGAAGCCTTTCCCTACGACATCTGGCAGCGTGCCGGCGAGCTCGGCTTCGCCGGCCTGCCCTATCCGGAGAGTTGGGGTGGCGGCGGTGGCGAATGGCTTTCCTATGTGATCGTGTTGGAAGAACTCGCACGGGTAGATTGCGCAATCGCCAACTCGCTCATGGCCAATTCGACGGTCGCGAGCCTGCTCTCCAACTATGGCACCGATGAACAAAAGGACCACTATTTGTGCCCTATCCTCGACGGCCGCAAGGTCGGCGCGATCGGATTATCGGAGCCCAACGCGGGCTCCGACGCGGCCAACATCGCCACGCGTGCGACGCTGGAAGGCGACCGATGGATCATCGATGGATCAAAGACCTTCATTAGCAACTCCGGCACGGAAGTGACCGGACCAGTCGTCATCGCCGCGGTAACGGGCACGCGCCCTGACGGTCGCAAGGAAATTTCCAACTTCATCGTGCCCAACGGCACCCCCGGTTTCAGCTACGGGCGCAAGCTGCGCAAGATCGGCTGGCGCGCATCGAGCACCTACGAGTTGTACTTCGAGCGCTGCGCGATCCCGGCCGCCAACCTGCTCGGCGAACGCGGTGCGGGCTTGCGACAGACGCTCGCCCAGATCAGCACGGGCCGAATCCTGATCGGCGCGCTCGCGCTAGGCATCCTGCAGGGTTCACTAGATCGGTCGATCGCGTACATGAAGGAGCGGCGCGCATTCGGCAAGCCGATCGCCGAGTTCCAGGCGCTGCAGTTCAAGATCGCTGACATGGCGGCCCACGCGCACGCCGCGCGGCTGATGCTCTACGATGCCGCCGCGCTGAAAGATGCGGGCGTTCGCTTCGATCAGCAGGCGTCGATGGCCAAGCTTTTCGCCACCGAGCGCGCGATGGAGGCGGCTCATCAGGCGTTGCAGATACATGGCGGTTACGGCGTGATGAGCGAGTACCCCGTGTCGCGCGCATTCGGCGACGCCAAGGTGCTGGAGATCGTCGAGGGGACCTCGGAGATTCAAAGAATGATCATTTCGCGAAACCTGCTTGCCTGAGCCCTCAGTCAAACAGATATGGACACGCGGTCAGGAGACAAGTCATGCTGGAAGGCATCAAGGTGTTAAGTTTTACTCACTTCTTGCAGGGCCCCGCCGCCGTGCAGATGTTGGCCGACGTCGGCGCGGACGTGATCAAGATCGAACCGCCGGGCGGCGCGTTCGAGCGCAGTTGGACCGGCTTCGATGCGTATGTCGAAGGGGTGAGCATGTTCTTCCTGCTCGGCAATCGCAATCAGCGCAGCATCTCGCTGGATCTGCGCGACGAGCGCGCGCGAGAGATCGTCTGGCGGCTGATCAAGGAAGCCGATGTCCTGATCGAAAACTACCGCCCAGGCGTCCTGCAGCGCATGGGCTTCGGTTACGACGATGTCCGCGAGATCAATCCGCGGCTCGTGTACTGTTCGTGCACCGGCTACGGGTCATCGGGACCATATCTCAAGCGGCCAGGGCAGGACCTGCTGCTGCAGGCCATAAGCGGCATGACGATGCTCTCCGGCGAAGCCGATTCCCCGCCCACGCCAGTCGGATCCGCGATCGTCGACCAGCACGCGGCGGCGTTGGCAGCCTTCGGCGTCGTCGCGGCCTTGCAGGCGCGTGAACGTACCGGCAAAGGCACGCTGGTCGAAAGCAATCTGCTCAACGCGGCGCTCGATCTTCAGATCGAGCCGTTCACCTACTACCTGAACAAGGGGCCACTCTGGCCGCGCACAAACCCGCCGACCGGCAGCCGGTTCCATCCGGCACCCTACGGGATTTACCGGACTCTTGACGGCTGGATCGCCGTTTCGCTGACGCCCACTGAGAAGCTGGCGGCGGCCTTGTCTCAACCCATGCTCGCCGGGTTTTCGCACCCAAAGGACAATGTGCGCCGCCGCGACGAATTGAACCGCATCGTGTACGACGCGCTGACCACGCGCACGACGGCCGACTGGATGACGACCTTCGACGAGCACGACATCTGGTACGCGCCCGTGAACGATTACGATCAGGTCGAGGCCGACCCGCAAGTGGCGCACAACCGCGTCATCATGGAGGTCGACCATCCGCAGGCCGGACCGGTTCGTTTGCTCGCGCATCCGGTTCGATACGACGGCGCAGCACCACCGCTCACCCGTCAGCCGCCGCGCCAAGGCGAGCACACCCGCGAGGTGCTCGCCGAACTGGGCTACGAGCCGCACGAAATCAATACGCTGGTCGAAGCCGGCGCGGCGCTGACCGGGCGGAGAACCGCATGAACACTCATCTGAATCAGAGCCACGAGATGCTGCGCTTCGACGATATCCAGATTGGCCGCTGCCAGATCCTCGTGCGTACCATTGCGGAAAGTGACGTGAACGCTTTCGGCCATCTGTCGGGCGACCTGAATCCGTTGCACATGGATCAGCACTTCGCAGCACGCACGCCATTCGGCCAGCGCGTGGCGCACGGCCTGCTGACCGCGGCATTGGTGTCGACGACGCATACCGGGTTGACCGGTCCCGGCTTCGTCTACGTTGGGCAGGAGTTGCGCTTTCTCGGACCGGTCTTCATCGACGATACGATCAAAATCCATGTGACCGTAGTCGAGAAGAAACCCGCCAAGCGCATCCTCGTGATGGACACGATGGTTCGCAATCAGGACGGCAAGCCGGTGCTGACCGGACTGTCGGCGCTGAAGGAATTGCGTTTCCAATGAGCTGACAATCAGCACGCCAGGCCGAACCTGTGCGGGTTTTCGACAACAGCCGTCACGCCGCTTTGCTAATTACAATTACACTACTTTCGATGACGAACCGGCGAAGGAGAAACAGCACGCTTGACTTAGCTGGGGGTCAGCCGGCTAAGCGAGCCAGATAAGTGCGCTGGATGCAGGAGACAAATCAGATGCCTAGCGGTTGTGGTTGTGAGTTGCCGGTTTTCAAGATCGCCCACTATGAGTATGGGTCGCGAATCAAGTCGATCGATTTTCATCTCGCGCCTCTCGAAGATATGAAATCGACGTTGCCGTATCCTCATCGGCACGAGTTCTATCACATCGTCTGGGTCGAGTCGGGCAGCGGTCACCACATCATCGACTCGATTCGCTACGAGGTGCGGTCCAATACGCTGTTTTTCATGGCCCCCGGCCAGATCCACGATTTCGCGTTGTCCGAAGATACCGTCGGGCACGCGATCAGTTTCTCGTCCGAATTTTTCGCGTTCAAGGTGCAGAACCGCCATTCGCAGACCGAGATTCCCGTCTACGATTTCGAGCGAATTCCGAACACGGTTTATATGAGCGACGCACAGGCTCAGGACCTTCATCGTGTGCTGGATGGAATCAATGCGGAATATCAGGGTGAAGAGGCAGGCTACGAGGACGTGATCTGGTCATATCTGCGGGTTCTGCTAATCAAATCCGCGCGCCTGGGCGGCGACGCCGTCACCGAGGTCAATTCGTCGCGTAGCGTGCTGTTGTCGCGACGCTTCAAAAGCCTGCTGGAAAAACATTTCACCACGATCCACGACGTCGCTCGCTACGCATGCCTGCTGAACGTCACGGAACGCGCGCTGAACGATGCAACGCGCCAGGCGCTCGGCAGCACCGCGGCCAAGCTGATTCGTGAACGCGTGATGCTGGAAGCGAAGCGTCTGTTGCTGCATTCCGAGGTCAATGTGGCGGAGATCGCAACACAGCTTGCCTTCGACGACCCGGCCTACTTCAGCCGATGTTTTCGCAAGCATACGGGCCGCTCGCCAATCGACTTCCGCCGCAGCCTGGAAAAACTGAGCATCTGAAGCAGTGGCACAACAGACGTCCGGTGCGAGTAGGAAAGTCCAACACAAGCCGCACTTCGTCCTAACTGCCAGAACCGCCGCACTCCTAGAATTGGCGTGTCCCCGTCACTCGGGAAACGTGAAAGTAATCAGGAGACAAAGGCGTGAATGCTTCGTTCCAAGATCAAGGGCTGTCCTCTGAACGGTCCGCCCTCTTCACCAGTATCCTCGATCGCATGGCGGCCAAAGTTGCAGAGGACGAGCCGACGCTCGGCGTCGAATTCCCTCAGATCACGGCGCCCGATGGAAAGTGGGTGCTGCTTCCGGCGTCGCTGTCCGCGGGCTACAGCGGTTCAGCGTGGAGCCACGGCAACTGGTTTTGCGGGTTCTGGGTCGGACTTCTGTTGACGTCGTATTTGCACACCGGCGAGGACAAATACCTCTCGTGGGCCCGCGAGCGCATGCGCCTCGTCGCGCAGCGCGCGCAGGACCCTAACACGCACGACATTGGCTTCATCTTCGACAGCAGCGCCGTCCCCGGTTATGAAATCACCCGCGACCCGTGGTACGCGCAAATTGCAATGGAAGCCGCGGACAAATTGCGCGCGCGTCTTGTCACCACGCGCAGCGGCGCCTATCTCGCTTCCTGGGGCCCGCTCGACGATCCGCGCGGACGCAGCGCCTCAGCTATCGACACGATGGCTAATCTATCGTTGCTTTACTGGGCGGCGAACCATTCCGGGGACGGCAGTTATCGCCTCGCCGCCGAAGCGCACTCTGTCATGACCGCGAAGGCGTTTATCCGCCCCGACGATTCGACTTACCACGCGGTCGAGTACGACGTGACAACCGGTGTGCGCCGGCGCGGCTACACGTTTCAGGGCGCATTCGACGAATCGGCGTGGAGCCGGGGCCAGGCGTGGGCCGTCTATGGCTACGTGAACACGGCGCGTGAAACCGGCAAGCGCGTCTGGCTGGATCTTGCAGGCCGGCTAGCGGCGTACTATCTGCGCCGGCTCGATGGACGGCCGGTGCCACCGTGGGATTTCGACGCCGCTGGCGCGGACGCGGAAATCAAGGACACTGCCGCAGCAGCGGTGATGGCGTCAGCGCTGATCGAGATGGGCCGTCTGCATCCCGATCCTGCCGATGCGGTTCGCTGGCGCGAACACGGACTTGCGATGCTCGAAGCTCTATGTCGTGACGAGTTTGCCTACGAACCTGCGCAGCGCGGACTCCTGAGGAATTCCTGCTATTCGAAGCCACACAATGAAGGCGTCGACGGCGCGACGATGTTCGGCGATTTCTTCTTCGCCGAAGCACTGAGTCGCGTGATGCTGCCAGGCAGGCTTCGGCCCGACACGCAACGCGTATCGCTCGCTTGAAGCGTACCTCCCTCGCGGTTCCCAACTTTCGCTAGCCAGGCCGTCCATGATATCGAACGATCTTCCGCATTTCGTACCTGCTGACCTACCCGATGCCCTGCTGATCGGACGCATCTGGCGAAACGCGCCGATAGACGGGCCGTCGGTCGTCGTTGTTCGTGCCGGTCGGGTCTTCGACATCACGGCGTCGGCGCCGACGACCTCCGATCTATTCGAGCGCGTGGACCTGTTAGAGTTTGCGCGTCACGTCGAGGGCGAGGCGCTCGGTCCCGTCGGGAACATCGGCCAGGCATTGCTCGCGCCATGCGATCTTCAGGCCATCAAGGCATGCGGCGTGACCTTTGCCGTGAGCCTGCTCGAACGGGTCATTGAAGAACAGGCTGCCGGCGACGCGACGCAAGCCGACACTGTGCGCGCGACGATCGCGCAACTGATCGGCACTGATCTCTCCAGGATTCGCCCCGGCACGCCAGCTGCCGACAGTCTGAAGCGGGAACTGGAACGGCGCGGCGCATGGTCGCAATATATGGAGGTCGGCATTGGGCCTGACGCAGAGGTGTTCACCAAGTCTCAACCGATGTCGGCAGTCGGCTACGGCGCGGACGTTGGACTTCACCCGGCCTCCCACTGGAACAACCCCGAGCCGGAAATCGTTCTGGCGGTAAACGGTGGGCGCTTGCCCGCGCCGCGGGGCAGGTAAGCAATGCGTAAATCCGCGCTGAGCGTGATAGGAAAGTTTCCGCGAGACCGTCGGTGACGGTCGGTCGAAGGCGGTCGGTCGCGTTGTGCTGACGCGGCCGAGCGCACTTTTTTATGTACAGGTGCGCTTGGGGTGGTGGTGTGGTCGCTTGTCTAGAGGCGAAACACCGCGACCGTTTCCTTCAACTGCCGCGCCTGTTGCTCGAGCAACTGCGCCGCTGCCGCCGCCTGCTCGACCAGTGTGGCATTCTGCTGAGTCGCGGTATCCATCTGCGCTACCGCGTGAGCGACCTGTTCGATACCCGAGCTTTGCTCGGACGAAGCGGACGATATCTCGCCCATAATATCGGCCACGCGCTTCACACTGGTGAGAATCGCCTGCATGCGGCCGCCCGCCTCGTTCACCAGCGTGCCTCCCGCCTGCACTTTTCCGCTCGACGTCTCGATCAGTTCCTTGATCTCCTTGGCCGCCGCCGACGAGCGCTGCGCAAGCGTGCGCACTTCGGAGGCCACCACCGCGAATCCGCGCCCCTGCTCACCCGCACGCGCGGCTTCGACAGCCGCATTGAGCGCAAGGATATTGGTCTGAAACGCGATTCCTTCGATGATCGCGATAATGTCGCCGATGCGTGCAGAACTCTGATCGATCTCGGCCATCGTCGCTACCACCCCCTCGACCGCACTGCTGCCATGGTGGGCCGTTTCCGTGGCGCTGGTCGCGAGCGTCAGCGCCTGGCTCGCGTTCTCGGCATTCTGCCTTACCGTACCGGTCAGTTCCTCCATGCTTGCCGCCGTTTCCTGCAATGACGCCGCCTGCTGTTCCGTGCGCGAAGACAAATCGAGGTTGCCCGAGGCGATCTGCTGCGCGGCTGTTGCGATGGTGTCGCTCGCGTGGCGCACAGCATTTACCGTGTTCGCGAGACCGTCGCGCATCTGCGAAAGACCCTGTAGCAGCGCGCCCATTTCATCGCTTGAACGAATTTCGATTCGTTGCGACAGGTCACCCGCCGCGATCCGGTCGAAGTGTCTCAGCGCCTCGTCGAGCGGACCGCTGATCGCGCGGCGCAGCGACATGAACGTCAACGCGCCGGCGAGCAGGCCGAGCACGGCGGTACCGGCCGTTATTGCGCGAAAAAGCCGGAAACCGGCTTCTGCACCAGCGTACCGCGCCTTCGCTTCGTCGCGCTGAAGCTGCTTGAGATTCGCACTTGCCGTGACATAGTCGGTATTGGCCAAAGCAATTTTCTTCAACGCGAGTTTGACCGCCGCGCCGTCCATGCCCTTGACCGAATCCGCGAAAGCATCGAGGTCATTCTGCACCTGGCTGCGCTTTGCGTTGACCACTGCAGCAAGACTGCTTTCAGTCGACGTGGCGGGCAGAGCCAGGTATTGCGTCCAGGCCTCCATGCCTTGCCCTTTGAGCATGCGGTAAGTGGCCACGTCTTTGTCGACGGTCGGTGCTGTGGGATCGAAGGCGATCCGGTCGACGGTCGTCCGCTCACGGCTGATCGACAGTTCGGCATCGCCGATCAGCCGTGTGCTGGCGAGCCGGTTTTCGTACGTCTCGCGATTGGCGTCGTTGCTGCGCGCCATACCGATCACGCCGAGCGCGCCGATGACGATCAGCAGCACCGACAGCAAAAGTATCGCGGCGCCAAGTCGCGCGCGTATGGACAATTTTGGCATCGTGTTTATCCTCAACGGGCGCTCGAACCGTCGAGCGGACGCTGCGTCATTTCGCCATCGACGAGCCGCATCAGCTTGAGCGGATTGGCATTCTTCAGCGCGTCGGGCAGCAGTTCGTCCAGGTAGTTCTGGTAGCACACCGGCCGCAGGAAGCGGTCGATGGCGAGCGTGCCGACCGAGGTGCCGCGCGCATCGGATGTGGCGGGCCACGGTCCACCATGGACAATCGCGTCCGACACTTCGACGCCGGTCGGATAGCCGTTCACGAGCAGACGGCCAGCCTTTTCCTCGAGCCGCTCGATCAGCGTGCGATGCGACCGCAGATCATCGAAGGAGGCGATCAGCGTGGCCGTCAGTTGACCGCGCATTGCCGATGCAAAGCGCAATAGCTGGTCAGCGTCATCGACTTCGACGACGATCGTCGCCGGTCCGAAGATTTCTTCTTCGAGCGGCCGGGTTCGATCGAACAGGAGGTTCGCGTCGGCCATGAACAGTTGCGGTGTGGCTTGCCGGGTGTCGCCTCGGGCGCACGCGTGCAACCGGATGCCGCGCTGTGCGGCGGCGCGTTCGACGGCCGCGTTGAAGTTCGAAAAAATGCCTGGGTTCAGCATGGTCTGCGGCGCCTGCCGCTCGATCGCGCGGCCGAGATGGTCGACAAACGCGCTGAAGCTTGCCGAGCGTATGCCGAGCACAAGACCCGGGCTCGTGCAAAGCTGCCCGCAACCGGTTGCTACCGAGGCCGCCAGTTCATTGGCGATCGCCAATCCCCGCTCCTCCAATGCGCCATTCAGCAGGAACACCGGATTCACGCTCGACATTTCCGCGAACACCGGAATCGGCTGCTCGCGAGCCGCCGCGAGATCGCATAGCGCACGCCCGCCACGCAGTGAACCGGTGAAGCCTACCGCCTGAATGCCGGGCGCCTGCACGAGGCGCGCGCCGACGCGTTCGCCGTAGATCATGTTGAAGGTTCCCGCCGGCATGCCGGTGCCTTGCACCGCCCGTTCGATTGCGTCCGCCATGTATTCGGCTGTGACAAGATGGCCGGAATGCGCCTTGACCACCACGGGGCAGCCGGCCGCCAGCGCGGACGCAGTGTCGCCGCCAGCAACGGAGAACGCCAACGGAAAATTGCTCGCGCCGAACACTGCGACCGGGCCGACACCGATCCGGTACTGGCGCAGATCGGGACGCGGAATCGGCTGCCGCTCGGGCAAGGCCCGATCGATGCGCGCGCCGTAAAAGTCGCCCCGGCGCAGGACCGCCGCGAACAGGCGCATCTGATTGCTCGTGCGTGCGCGTTCGCCGACAATCCTGCCGTTGGGCAGCGCCGTTTCGCGCATCACCTCGGCGATGAAATCGTCGCCGAGCGCGTCGATCTCCGCAGCAATCGCGTCGAGAAAGTCCGCGCGGGTGCTCGCGGGCACCGCACGATAACGCGCAAACGCGGCAGCCGCGGCCTCTGCCGCAGCGTCGATTTCTTCGTCGGTCGCCTGCGCGAAGGCCACCGGATAGGTCTCCCCAGTCGATGCCGACAGACTGTGCAACGTGACGTCGCCACGCGCGCTGCGCTGGCCGCCGATGTAGTTGTAGCCGAGAACGGTTGTTGTCATTAGCTTTTCCTGGGAAATGGCGGAGACCGGCGCCCGCCCGCCTGCCTCGTCGTGGCTGCGCCGGAAACAGGATGAAGATGAAGGCCGTTTGAAAGGCGACATAATCAAACCGTCAGCAGGAACGGCGCACCCGCCGCTTGCGCGACTTCGCGGATCTTTTCGCGCAACGAATCGGGCATCGGAATGCCCTCCACGCTGCGCGCGACGCGCGTGAGACGCTCAGGATCCCCAGGGATCAATACAGGCTGCGCCGGGTCGGCGGGCTGGCTTTCACGCAGCGCATCGATTACCGCGTCGAGGTCAGCGTGGTATTCCTCGATGGGACGGAACGCCGCCGGATTCATAGCAAGGAAGAAATGGCCTATGTTGTCCGGCTCATCGCTCCTTTGGGTGCGGTTACGCACAGGCGAGAACGAACCGCCGCCCAGCGTGCTGCCGAGAATCTGGGCGAACAAACCGAGGCCGTAGCCCTTGTGACCGCCGAGTGTCTTGCCGTCGCCGCCCAACGGCGCGAGGCCGCCACCGAGGCGCTCGAACAGCAGCCGGTAGGCTTCGGCCGAGTCGGTCAGCGGGTTGCCGTTCGCGTCCAGCGCCCAGCCCGGCGGTAACGGCTTGCCCTGCAACGCGTACACCTTGACCTTGTTCGACGCGACCACGCTGGTCGACATGTCGAGAATCACGGGCGGATGCCGGGCCGCCGGCGTGGCAAAGGCGAACGGATTGGTGCCGAGCATCGGCTCGGCCCCGAAAGTTGGCACCACCGTTGCAAGCCGGGTCGAGCACGACACCATCGCGATCAGTCCGCGTTCAGCCGCCATTTCCGCGTAGTAGCCTGCCGCGCCGAAATGCTGCGAGTTGAACACGGAAACCGCGCCCATATCGCACGCCAGCGCTTTCTCGATTGCCAGTTCCATGGCCATGCGCGACGTTGGATGCCCCATCGCCGCATTGCCGTCGATCAGCGCGGTGGTCGCGGTCTCGCGCACGATACGCGGTCTCGCCTTCATGTCGATCTGACCGGCACGATACAACTGGTCGTAGAACATCAGCATCGAGATGCCGTGCGAGTCGATGCCCTTCAGATCGGAATCGATCAGGATGTCGGCCGAAGCTGCGACCTGCTCGGGCGACATGCCCCAAGCTTCAAGGATGACCTCGATTTGCTGCCGTGCGATTGCGGCCCCGACGCGGGGCATAGTGTCTGCCATGACTGACCTGCTAAACGAAAGAATTGAATCGAAGTAAATGGGCCGGCGTGTTGCGTTGAGCCAAGCGTTAAACGTCATTGCGCGGTGGACATGGCCTCCGGTCCGCCGCGGCCGGCGAGACCAAGCCGAAACCAGACCACCACTGCGCCGGTGCCGAGCAACAGTAAGCTCACGGCGGGCACGAGCATCGGCGCGGACGTGCTGCCCGTTACCTTGCCGACCCACGGCATGATGTTTTGTGCAAGGAAACCGCCGACGCTCGAGCCCGCTGCGATCACCGCGAGCGCCGCAGCGCCGCCCGCGCCCTTCATGAACGAGGCCGGCAGCAAGCGCGGCGGCAATGCCCAGAAACACGGGATCATCAGATACAGACACGGTGCGCCGAGCGAGAGCGCCGCGAAACGCACCGCATTGCTGAACGGCCCCACGCTGGCGACGAAACACAGAATCCCCAGCAGCGCCGCGCAGAACGCGGCAATCAGCACGCGGCGCGGCGTTTTCAGACGGCGCGGCAACCACAGCAGCATCAGCGATGTGATGAACCACGGAATCATGTTGAGCATGCCGTTGACGCTGCTCGTCACGCCGAAGCCTTTGACCAGGGTCGGCAGCCAGTAGGCGATGCCGTAGATCGCGATGGAGATGGTTCCGTACCCGACGCTAAAGAGCCCCACCGTAACGAGCGCGGCCAATGACCAGCCACTGCCGCCGGCAAGGCGGGCGGCGGGCGGATCCGCGCGCAGCCGGCTTTCGACGACGTCTTTCTCGCGGGCCGTCAGAAAGTTGGCGGACTGCGGGCCATCTGGCAGGCAGTACAGCGTGACGAAGGTCAGCAGCACGGCAGGCGCGCCGGTAGTCAGAAACACCCACTGCCAGCCGGCGAGGCCCGCTACGCCATGCAGTTCCAGCGAGAAGCCGCCGATCAGCGAGCCGAGCATGTTGCCCATGCTGCTGCCGAGCGTCAGCAAGCCGATGATGCCGGTGCGCTGCCGTTCAGGAAACCACATGCCGAGATAGAGGATGATCCCCGGATAAAGGCCGGCTTCCGCAGCGCCGAGCAAGAAGCGCAGGATCTGGAAGGCCAATGCTGAAGGCGTCCACGCGAGCAGCAGAGTCGCGACGCCCCACGTGAACATGATCCGCGAGATCCAGCGGCGCGCGCCAAAGCGATGCATGAGCAGATTGCTCGGCACCTCGCACACCAGATAGCCGATGAAGAACAGCGACGATGCAAAGCCGTACGACGCCTCGCTCATCTTCAGGCTGCTCAGCATCTGCAGCTTGGCGAAGCCGATATTGGCGCGGTCAATATACGCGACCAGGAAAATCGTAATCAGCAGCGGCACGAGCCGCCACGCTATGCGCGTAAAAAGTTGGTCTTCACTGCTTCGATCGGTCACTGTCGTCTCCATGCCGGACCGCCTTTTGCGCGGTCCGTCGTAAATGCTGATGCGGGTGGTTTCGTACGGCCTCGCCGCACGGAATCGTTTGTTAGAGCGGCCACCTGCGCTCGCGCGATTGCATCATTGCGCAGCACAGGTAGCCGTTTCCCTGCTTATAGGCCAGCCCCGTTTGCAGACGGGCTCTTTTTCCATGCTTCGAAGTCGGCGCGCGTCGCCTCGTCCGGCGGGTATAGGCCGAAGGTCGAGCGGCCGGCGCGCACCTGTGCGTCGACCCAGTCTTCGAATACCGTCATTGCTGCGGCCTCTTCAGCGATCTCGTTGGCCAGATGCGCCGGAATCACCACAACTGCTTCCGCATCGCCGACGATGATGTCGCCCGGATACACCGCCACGTCGCCACACGCGATCGGCACGTTCAGATCGACAGCATGGTGATGAATCAGGTTGGTCGGCGCCGACGGCCGCGCCTGATAGCATGGAAAGTCGAGCTTCTGCAGATCCGGCGTATCGCGAAAGCCGCCGTCGGTGACGACGCCGGCCACGCCGCGCATCATCATCCGCGTGATCAGAATGCCGCCTGCGGAGGCCGCGCGCGCGTCCTTGCGCGAATCGACCACCATCACGTGACCAGGCGGAATCTCCTCGACGCCGCGACGTTGCGGATGGCCGCGGTCCGAGAACACGCCGATGTGATCGAGATCTTCGCGGGCCGGAATGTAGCGCAGCGTGTACGCCTCTCCCACCATACGCGCGGCCGCCGGGTTGACCGGCAGCACGCCTTGCACGCAAACGTTGTGAAGGCCGCGCTTGAAAAGCGCAGTGGTCAGGGTCGCCGTGCTGACGTTGCGCAAGCGGGCGCGGTTCTCGTCAGTGAGCGGGCTCGGGATAGTCACTGCGGTCGCTGAGGTCACAGATTTGCTCCTGGTTTCGGTGAAGTGGTGGCCGGCCGGGCGTCAGAACTTATGGCGAATCGCGAAACGGACCGTCGCCTGCTGGTTACCCGACGCAGGCGTCAGGCCATTGAGCGAGGCGCGCGCTGCATGCCCGGTCGAATCGGTGCCCGACGCGTGCTGCAAAACACCGATCAGATAGAAATCGGTCCGCTTGGAGACCATGTAGTCGGCACTCAGCGAGCCCTGTTGATATTTCGCGTGATTCGCGCCGCTGCCGTCGGTGTAGTTGTAGGCCGCGCCGAACGAGAGCGCCGGCGTCAACTGATACTGCAAGTTGACTTCAGCGCTGTTGAAGCTCGCGGTGCCGCCCACGCCGGCCGGATTGAGCGGCGACACCACGCCGCTCAGATTCTTGAATTTCGTGTTCGAGTAAATCCCGCCCAAGGTCGCGGCGCCGATCACGTATGTGGCGCCGGCGCTGATGATCTCTTCGCTTTGCGCCGAGGCATAGCCGTTGATCACCGGCGAGCTGCCGAAGTTGTTGGTGGCCGCCGTCGCGCTGACTGCCGTGCCGAAGAAAGACGCATTCGGATTGCGCGCATTCAGGTAGCCGACGCCGACCGTGAGCGGCCCGCGAGCGTAACCGGCGCCGAGCGAGTAGATCTGGTTGCCGCCCATGCTGCCCGGCACGCCGCCGAAGCTATACATGCCTTCCGCTGTCAAGCCTCCATAGCTGGCCGTGCGGTACTTGACCGCGTTGTTCACGCGATTGGTGTTGTTGAGGTTGTCGAGGTCGCCCGGATGCGCGCCGACGCTGCCCGAGAACATCGCGCTCGGCATCAGCGGATGGATGTAGTCGACCACCGGATCATACTGACGGCCGAGCGTGACCGTGCCGTACGGGCTCGAAACCCCCACATACGCCTGGCGGCCGAACAGCAGCGAACCTTGGCCCATCTTGCCGTTGTTCACGTCGAAACCGCTTTCGAGCAGGAAGATCGCCTTCATGCCGCCGCCCAGATCCTCATTGCCGCGCAGGCCCCAACGGCTGCCGCTCAGAATGCCGCTCGAGAGGCTGTAGAGGCTGTGGCCCTGGCCCGGACTCGTTTGTACGTTGCTCGTGTAGTTGATGCCCTCGTCAATAATGCCGTACAGCGTCACGCTGCTTTGCGCGTGAACTGCTGCCGGCGCTCCCGCAGCGGCAAGCGCGGCGAATGCGAATGCCACGTGTGCGGCGAGAGGTTTCGAGGAGGTTGCGAGGGACTTATGCACTGCGAGGTCTCCAGTCACTTTTTTTCAATGCAGAGAGGAGTTGCGCTTTGCCGATGCACGGCGGACGCAACAGAAAACCCAACGAGGCGATGACCGGCCTCGTCGGCGGAAACGGTGTTGTTCGATGAGGGTGCCGATGGGTGTGCCAGTCGGTTACGCGGCCTTCAGAATTCGATCGGCGATCATCGAGCCGATCGGCATCGCGGAGGTCGCGGCCGGCGACGGCGCGTTGCACACGTGCACCATGCGCGGCGTGTCGGCGAACAGGAAGTCGTGCACCAGCGTGCCGTCGCGCATCACGGCTTGCGCGCGAATGCCGGCTTCATAAGGCAGCAGATCGTCGAGCGTCAGCGACGGACAGTATTTGCGGCACTGCTCGAGATAACCGCGCTTGAACAGCGAGTTCTTCATCTCGCCCATGCCGGAGCCCAGGTTGCGCCAGATGGTTTTCCAGAAACCGGGGAAAGCGGCATATTCGGCGACGTCGCGCAGATTCACGGAAAGCTTCGGGTAGTTTTCGCGGCCGAACCCGAGCACCGCATTCGGTCCGACTGTCACGCTACCGTCGATCATCCGCGTCAGATGCACGCCGAGAAACGGCAGATCCGGGTCGGGAATCGGATAGATCAAATGACGCACCACGTCATTCTTCGAGGCCGGCAAGCGGTAGTACTCACCGCGAAACGGCACGATCTGGTGATCGATTTTCACGCCCGCGAGCCTGGCTAGCCGGTCCGATTGCAGACCGCCGCAGACCACCAGCTTCTTCGCCTGCCATTGCTGTTCCTCCGAGGCGCCGACGGTGACGTAATTGCCCAACTCGGCAATCGACGTGACCTGCGTGCCGAGGCGAATTTCTCCGCCTGCTTTCTTGATGACGCGCGCCATCGCTTCGCATACCTGACGGTAATCGACGATCCCGGTCGCATCGAGGAACAGGCCACCCAGACCAACAATATTCGGCTCGCGGCGCTGCAACTCGGCGGCGTCGAGCCGCTCGACGCGCAAACCGTTCTGTTGCGAGCGCGCGTAGAGCGCTTCCATGCGCGACAGTTCGAGCGGATTGGACGCGACCAGCAGCTTGCCGCACACGTCGAACGGAATGGCATGCTCCCTGCAGAACTGCTTGGTTGCCTCGGCGCCGCGCTTGCACAACTCCGCTTTCAGACTGCCCGGCTGGTAGTAGATGCCCGCGTGAATCACGCCGCTGTTGTGCCCGGTCTGATGCTTCGCTAGCGTGGTCTCCTTCTCGAGCAGCAGCAGCGAAGCCGTGGGCTCTCGCTGCAGCAATTCCATCGCCGTCGCGAGACCGACGATGCCGCCACCGATGATGCAAAAGTCATAAGTCATGTTTTTCTTCTTCGCTTCTACTTTGCGGATTCAGCTTGCTAAACGCTTTCTCGTCCGCTTATCAGGTTGTCAGACTAACTAGCCAAAAAAAGAGAACCGCTTCGCGGGCTTGAGCGCAGGACCGCCAAGGGCCGCGCTCTTGCCCGCTATCGTCAATCGCTAGGAGGTAACTCGATTTTCTGGCGTTTGGCTGCGGCGCGCAGATGCCGCTCAGCCGATTCGGCGGCGCCCCGATGGTCGCCGCGCTCGATAGCCTCGTACAGCTCGCCGTGCTCCTGGCGCGCGTAGTCGCCCGCGTGGCTCGCGGTGTTGGCCCACTGCGCGCGACGCACCGCCACCAGTTGGCCGCGCAGGAAATCGTGGAACGCGACGAAATACTCGTTCTTGGTGGCCGCGGCGATGGCCCGGTGAAACGCGACATCGGCCGCGGAAGCCGCGTCGAAATCAAGGCGTTTCTTTTCCATCTCGCGAATCGCATCGCTCATACGCTTCAGATCTTCCGGGGTACGTCGGCGCGCCGCGGTCATCGCCGCCTGCGTTTCGATCCAAAGACGCATTTCGAACAGTTGGGCAAGATCCAGCTTCTGCTTGCCACCACTCGGCAGCCGGAAAACCGTGCCCGACGGCGTCTGCGAAATGAACGATCCTGCGCCGCGCCGGGCGACCAGTACGCCGTCCGACTTCAGCTGCGCGATTGCCTCGCGCACGACTGAGCGGCTCACGTTGAGCCGTTCCGACAGTTGCTGCTCCGTTGGCAGGCGCGACTCGGCAGGAAAATGACCAGCATCAATTTCCGCGCGAAGTGCGCCTACCACACGCTGCACAAGCGAATCGGGACGTTCAAGCTCAAGCATCAACAGCATCTCGTTTTAATCAGGTTGTCAGACAATACCGAGTTACGCGAGCAGTGTCAAGCCGTGGCCGAATTCGCACGCTCATCGACCACGGATAACATGCTCTTCAGCGCTGCGCCGCAGGCGCAGACTGTGCACACCACTGGACAGGCCGTGTCGCCGTCCCTAACCGCCGCTCCTCTATCCGATCCTCGATTAACCGGGTCGACGACGCGTCCATTCAATCCGCGTTAGCGACTCGACGATCGCTGCGCGCCGGCTGCCGCTCCGGCGCCGCACACGGCCAGGTCATACACGGTATTGCAGCCGGATCGATTTGCGCTCAGCGCGGCAAAGGATGCGGCGAGTGAGCGGACGCACGCGCGCCCAGCGCTGCGGCCGCTTCATCTTCCGGCTCCGCGGACAGATCCCGCCTGAAAGTCTCGGCGAGGAAAAACGCGCACACCAGGCTCAGCAACCCGGTCGCCGCGATATAGATCGAAATGGGCAGCGTCTGGCCATACGTGGCGAACAGGTAGGTGGCGATCAATGGCGTCGGCCCTGACGTGATGATGCCGGCGATCTGATACGGCAGCGACGCACCCGTATAGCGCACCCGCGTACCGAACAGTTCCGCAAACCACGTCGATTGCACGCCGTACACCGACGCCTGGCTCAACGCGATACCGCAGACGTACGCCACGAAAATCAAGGTCGGATTGCGTGTCTCAAGCAACGGAAAGAACGCGAATCCATAGATCGCCACGAACACCGCGCCGAGCATGAAGACGGTCCGGCGTCCGATCACGTCCGACAGTTTGCCGAACAGCGGCAGCGTGATCAGCGCAAACGCGCAGCCCACAATGATGGCGTTTAGCAGTAGTCCACGCGACAAGCCGAGCCGCGTCGTTCCGTAGACCAGCACGAACACGTTGATCACGTTGAAGGTGATGTCGACCGCGAAGCGCGTGCCGATCGTCAGCACGAGGTCTTTCGGATGCCGGCGCAGCAATTCGATCAGCGGCGCCTTCACGACCTGCTTGCTCGCCTTGATCTGTTCGAATACCGGCGACTCCATGACGCGCAGGCGGATGAACAGGCCGATCGCGATCAGCGCGACGCTCAGCAGGAACGGCAGGCGCCATCCCCATGAATAGAACGCGTCCGACGGCAGACTCGACACGGCTTTGAACACCGCGGTCGAGAGCATCAGCCCGAGCGGCACGCCCAATTGCGGGAACGCGCCGAAGTAACCACGCTTCCTGGCCGGCGCCGTTTCGACCACCATCAGCACCGCGCCGCCCCATTCTCCGCCGACGCCGAGCCCTTGCAGGAAGCGCATCGCCACCAGCAGGATCGGCGCCCAGACGCCGATCGAGGCGTAGGTCGGCAGCAGGCCGATCACGAAGGTGCCGACGCCCATGATGGTCAGTGTCGCGACGAGCGTCGCCTTACGTCCGATGCGGTCGCCAAAGTGCCCGAAAAACACGGCCCCAAAAGGCCGTGCAAGATAGCCGACCGCAAAACTGCCGAACGCCGCGATGGTGCCGACCACCGGATCGAACGAGGGGAAGAACAGCTTGGCGAAGACCAGCGCCGAAGCGGTGGCATAGAGAAAAAAGTCGTACCACTCGATGGCGGTCCCGACCACCGAAGCGACCAGCACACGGTTGACGGCCGAACGGCTGATAACCGGCGCGTTGCCGGATGAAACGGGCGATGTATTCATGTCTCCTCCCTTCTCTTGGAATCTATGTTTTGAACTGCTGCGTCGGCGGCGCGGGTCCGCCGGCACGTTACAATAAATTCACTGCGCTCACCAGTGCAGTTCCATCGGGAATTGGTCGAGCGTTTCGACGCCGCCCGAGGTCAACCGCACGATACGTTCCGTGCGCAAACCGCCGACGTTCGGCACCGTGATCGTCGCCTTCAGGGTAAAGACCATGTTTTCCTGCAGCACGGTCTTGTTGCCCGGCCCGATCCAGGGCGCTTCTTCTTCCGGGTCCATGCCGGTGCCGTGACCGGTGCCATGGCCGCGCGCTTCGCTTGAGTATTGCTCGTAGTTCGATTTCACCAGCGCCTGCTGGATCACCGCGTTCAGTTCCATGGCCGCCATGCCGGGACGCGCTGCGGCAAGCCCCGCTTCGACCGCGCGCGCCGCTGCCGCGACGATCGCCATCTTCTCGGGATTCGCCGGACCGTAGGTGAAACCGCGTCCGCCATCGGCTACGTACCCACGATAACGCGCACCGATGTCGGTCATGATCAGGTCGCCCGGTTGCAGGATGCGGTCGGTGGGGCGCGCCAGGTTATACGCCGAGCGCGGACCGGATTGCACCATCGAATCGAACGCGGTCCGGTCTGCTCCTCCCGCGAGCATCGCGCGGTCAGCGATTAGAGCGAGTTCACGCTCGGTATAGGGACGGCGGTCGGCGAGCGCGTCGCGAATCGCGGCCATCGCCGAGTCGGTCAAGGCGGCGGCTTTGCGCATCAGCGCCACTTCGGCGTCGCTTTTGATCGCCTTGATTTCGGCCAGCACCATCGTCGGTTCGAGCTTCAGTTCGCCAAGACCGGCGTTCAGGCGCTGCAACAGGTCCGCGGGGATATAGGCGGCGCCGGCGAGGCCGACCGTGCCGCTGCGGTGCCGCGCCGAAAATACCTGCACCTGTTGCGTGACTTCACGCAGGCTGCGCACCTCGAAAGCGGTGACGCTCGTCGCGTAATCGAGGCATTGATCCGACACGAACAGCACGGGGTCGCCGTCCACGGGCAGCAGCAGGATCGCGTTGGCGATGTCCGATACGCCGTCGAGCGGACGA
The DNA here is from genome assembly GCF_046025895.1 of Paraburkholderia sp. RL17-337-BIB-A. Classification (NCBI taxonomy): domain Bacteria; kingdom Pseudomonadati; phylum Pseudomonadota; class Betaproteobacteria; order Burkholderiales; family Burkholderiaceae; genus Paraburkholderia; species Paraburkholderia sp. RL17-337-BIB-A. The sequence goes on from NZ_JARESY010000004.1 coordinate 67,202, forward strand.
AACTCCGTAAAGTAGCCGATGTTCGCGCCACGCCAGCAATCCCCGAAGGCGAGCAGGCCGACCAGGCCCGCCTTGTCGAGTGCGCTGCGGACCTTGGCGACGCGGCCGAGGAACTCGTCGGTGGTGATGCCTTCCGGCGGGATGTCTGCGGTACGGGTGTTCATTGCTTTCTTCGTCTCCTGTGCGGCTGCCTACGCGGAGGCTAGGTGCAGCCGGTCTCGATGCCCGTGATGGGAATCCGTCCCGCCGTGGAATGCAGGACATCTTCCGCATAGTAGAATCTATCGATATGCTTTTATAATGAAAAATATCGCGACATCTATATCGATAAGGAATACGTGGAGACAACATCGTGACCTCGGCCATTCGTCCGGACAACGGCGCGGGCGCCATCGCGGCGGGCCGCTTCGACCCCACGCGTCTGAAGACACGCCAATTGGCCCTGATCGTTCAGCTCGACATCCATCGGTCGGTGTTGCGCGCGGCGGACGCCGCGCACATGACGCAGCCGGGGGCGACCAAGTTGCTGCGGGAACTGGAAGACACGATGGGTGTGCAATTGTTCGAACGGCATCCGCGCGGTGTCGAGCCCACCTGGTACGGCGAGGTGCTGATCCGCCATGCACGCAGCGTGCTAGCGGAGTTGCAACACGCGTACGACGAAGTGTCCGCGCTCAAAGCCGGCCTGACCGGGCAGGCGATGATCGGCACCGAGGTCACGGCGGCCACCAACGTCGTGCCGCAAGCGGTGGCGCTGCTCAAGAAGCGCTTTCCGCAGATTCGCGTCAACATCGAGATGGAGTTCAGCGAGGTGCTGGTGCAGCGCCTGCAGGAAGGCAAGCTGGATATGATCGTCGCGCGAATCCGCAATCCTGACGATCTGGCGGAACTGCACTACGCCCCGCTCGCAGAAGCACAGCACGCGCTGTTCGCACGCGTTGGCCATCCGCTCGTCAAGCGCAAGACGCTGCGCTGGAACGAACTGGCGCCGCAAACGTGGATCTTGCCGCCGAAAGGCAACGTGATGCGCAATCAGATCACGCAACTTTTTCTCGAACGGCAGCTCGCGTTGCCGACGGATGTGGTCGAGAGCTCGTCGCTGCCTGTCATCACGAGTCTGCTGCAGATGAGCGATATGATCGCGCCACTTGCGCGCGAGCCGGTGCGGCCGTATTGCATTGCCGGTGCGCTCGAACCGCTACCGTTCGAGCTCGATCTGAAGCTCGGACCGGCGGGCATCGTCACACGGCGCGGCGAACGGCTTTCGCCGGGCGCGCGGGCGATGCTGCAAGCGCTGCGCGAAGCCGCCGGATTCGACACTCAAGGCCCCGACGCCGACAGCGATTGACCCACAGCAACGGGACTCAGCGCGCGCCGTCCGTCGCGACGCTTGCGCCGGGTTGTAGTAGCCATTCATGAGCCGGCTCGTTGTGTACGTGCCAGGTGCGGCGCGGACCAGCCATCACATTCAGGTAGTAGAGGTCGTAGCCGTGCGCGGCGGCAACCGGGTGATAGCCGCGCGGCACCAGCACGACATGCTTGTCGTACGCCGCGAGCGTTTCGTCGAGACTGCGGTCGTCGGTGTAGACGCGCTGGATCGCGAAGCCCTGCGGCGGCGAGACGCGGTGGTAATAGGTTTCCTCGAGATAGGTCTGCTGCTCGCCATCGTCGGTATCGTGCCGATGCGGCGGGTAGCTCGACCAGTTGCCCGCGGGCGTCACCGATTCCACCACCAGCAAGCTCTCCGCCAGCTCGGTTTCCGGCAGGATGTGGCGCACGTGACGCAGATTGGCACCGGCGCCGCGGGTTTCCTGCTTGACCTCCTCAGGTGCGATGAAGCGCGGCGGCAGACCGCCCTTCGCGGGCGCGGAGCAGATGCCGAGTTCGACGTCGCCGGTGGCCACGATCGTGTAGCGCGTATGCGGCGGTACGTACATGGACCACGGCGCACCATCGAACGGCGACATCCGTGCGCCGATCGCGCGGCTCGCGAGTCCTTCGCAACCGACCACTGCGTGCCCCTTGACGAGCACGATCACGACTTCGCGATCGCCCGTCTCCTGCGTGAGCGTGGCGCCGGCCTTCAGGTCGAAAACATCGAAGCCGACGTATTTCCAGCCGGCGCTCGCCGGCGTGATATGGATGATCCGGCCGTCTTCGGCATGCCTTGTCGGTTTGACGAGCAGCTCGCTCATGTGTTCCTCCGGTTATTTAGGGTTGCTACTCGCCAGAACGCGGCGCTCGCTGCGGCTACGTGCATGGCCTGAAGCGGTACAAGCGTTCATGGCTTTGACGGCACCGTGTGCGCGAATCGCCGCCAGATGGCGTGCGACTTGCGCGACGAAGCGCGGCTGTGCACGCAGATCGCATCCGAAAATCGACTCGATTTCGAACAGTGCTTGTACCGCATCAACGGCATCGGCGTGCAAGGTCGAGCGGACCGTCTCGGTCAGTGTGTCGGCGAGCGGATCCGCGATGGAGTAGATGCGGCCTGTCTCGTCCTGACCACTGAGGTACGCGATCCAGCCGGCCAGCGCAAAGGCGAGACATTCGGTCGGCGCGCCGCTTTTCAGGTTGGCGCGCACGCTTTCCAGCCAACGCTGCGGCAGTTTCTGCGAGCCGTCGGTCGCGATCTGTTGCAAGCGGTGATCGAGCGCGGTGTTGCGAAAACGCGCGAACAGTTCAGCGCGATAGGTGGCCAAAGCGGGTCGCGACAGCGTCGGCTCCACCTCGTCACGCAACATGCTTTCGACAAAATTCAGCATCGCCGGCGCGTCGATCGCCTGATCGACGGTGTCATAGCCAATTAGCGATCCGAGGTACGCGAGCGCCGAATGCGCGCCGTTCAACATCCGCAATTTGGCCTGCTCATAGGGACGCGCGTCACCCACGAGCGTCGCGCCTGCGCGCTCCCATGCCGGCCGCGGTCCCGCGAAGCGGTCCTCGATCACCCATTGCGAAAACGGCTCGGTCATCACCGGCCACGCATCGTCGGCACCGAGCTGCTTCGCGACGCGCATGCGATCGCCGTCGGTGGTGAGCGGCACGATCCGATCCACCATCGTGTTGGGAAATGCGCCGTCTAGCTCGATCCACTCGGCCAGCAGAGGGTCCGCTTTGCGCGCAAACGCCAGCGTCAACGCGCGCATCGTGTCGCCGTTGGACGGCAGGTTGTCGCACGACAGCACGGTAAACGGGCCCAGACCGGCCGCGCGGCGCAGCGCCAGCGCGCGCACGACGAAGCCGATCGCGCTTCGCGGCGCGGCGGCCTCGCGTAGATCATGGGCAATGTCGGGATGATCGAACTGCAAGGCGCCGCTGGCCGGATTGCGGCAATAACCTTTCTCGGTAATCGTCAAGCTGACGATATGGCAGCGCGGATCGGCCATCGCATCGAGCACGGCGGCGGGCGACCGCGGCGCGACCAGCGAAGTGATCACCGCACCGACCACCTGGAACGAATCCGCGGTGCCGTCGCGCACATCCACGGCATACAGATGATCTTGCGGAGTGAGCGCCTCCGACGTGTCCGCACGCCGCAACGACACGCCGACGATGCCCCACCGGTGATCGCCAGCGCGCAACGTGTGCTCGGTGTACACAGCCTGGTGCGCGCGATGAAACGCCCCGAGGCCCAGATGGACAATGCCCGGTGCAAGGCTCGCGCGATCGTAGCCGGGAACGACGACTTCGCCAGCAGCGCGCGCCGCGAGCGAAGACAAGACGGCGTTACCCAGCCGCATGATAGGCCGGATGTTTGGCGAGGCCTTCCCAGATGCCGTTCAGGTAGACCGCGGCTTCTTTGGCCACCGGCATGAAGTTGTGGCAGACCACCTTGACGCCGCAGGCGCCGAGGTGACGCAGCGTCTGGCCGTAGTTGGCGATGAGCGCGTCGCGCGTCGCTTTGCCGAGCTTGATGTCCTCGTGCACCGGCACGCTCTCTATCACTTCCGGTGTCAGGCCGTGAGCCTTTATCTTCTCCTTCAGCGACAGGATCCTGTCGATCGGCCACACCCCGCCCCACAGGCACGTCATAGACCGCCGAGCGACCCCGACCATGCCGGGGATCAGGCGGATATAAGCGAGCGGCACGGGGTCCGTGTCGCCATACCAGCGAAAGGTCATTTTCATGTTCGAGTCTCCTCCTCACACGCTCGCTGCGCCTTCAACGACGCTGCGTTCAGTGAATGGTTGGTTCGGCCTTTCCGCGTTGGTTCAGCGCGACGACGCGGCGTATGGACGCCGTGCGCCTGTCGGGGTTCACGCGGGGGCGCAGCCAGGACTCTGCATACTAGCGACGATCGCCATGCCTTTATAATGAAGAATAATGCTTTATCTATACGATTATGGAATACGTAAACTTGCGGCGTCACCACTGCCGGTCGTCCTGAGCCTGGAGGAGATCACCACCTTCTTCGAGTCGATCGCCCGCCTCAAGCAGCGCACGATGCTGATGACCGCTTACGCGGCCGGGCTGCGCGTGTCGGAAGTCATGCACCTGAAGGGCACCGATATTGATAGCCAGCGCAGTGGTATCCAGAAACCCATCACGCCGCATTCGCTGCGGCACGCCTTCGTCATCCACCTGCTGGAGACCGGCACCGTAAGATCCAGGCGACCGCGCGACCGGTGCGGGCAGCCAGGAACTGCCGGAGGTTGGCCCGCGACTGCTCGGCGGCTGCGCCCCAGTTCGCTTCATTTGCGCTTAGATCGCACGCTGAAGTTCCGGCACAACCGTGAACAGATCGCCCACCAGACCATAGTCGGCGACGCTGAAGATCGGCGCTTCCGGGTCCTTGTTGATCGCGACGATGACCTTCGAGTCCTTCATCCCCGCCAGATGCTGGATCGCACCCGAGATACCGACGGCCACGTACAGTTGCGGCGCGACGATCTTGCCGGTCTGGCCGACCTGATAGTCGTTCGGCACGAAGCCCGCATCCACTGCTGCGCGTGATGCACCCAGCGCGGCTTGAAGTTTGTCCGCCAGGGGTTCGAGAACCTTCGTGTAGTTCTCGCCGTTGCCCAGACCACGGCCGCCCGAGACAATGATCTTCGCCGACGTCAGTTCCGGACGATCCAGCTTCGTCACTTCACGGCTCACGAACTGCGAGAGGCCCGTATCGGCTGCCGCTTCGATCTTCTCAACCGTTGCGCTGCCGCCTTCCGCCGCGACCGGGTCAAAACCGGTCGAGCGGACCGTGATGACCTTGATCGGGTCAGCCGATTGCACCGTCGCGATCGCGTTACCCGCGTAGATCGGGCGCTCGAACGTGTCGGCGCTGTCCACTGCGGTGATATCGCTGATCTGCGCGACGTCCAGCTTCGCGGCGATACGCGGTGCGATGTTCTTGCCGTAGGCAGTCGCCGGCGCGAGGATGTGCGTGTAATCCTTCGCGATGTTCAGCACTGTCGCTTCGACGTTTTCAGCGAGGCCCGCTTCGAGTTGCGGCGCGTCGGCCAGCAATACTTTGGAAACGCCAGTGATTTTCGCTGCCGCATCCGCTGCGGCGTGCGCGTTGTGACCCGCGACCAGCACGTGAATATCGCCACCAATCTTCTGCGCCGCTGCGATCGTGTTCAGCGTCGCGGCCTTGATCGACGCGTTATCGTGTTCTGCAATTACCAGATTCGTCATTTCGTCCGTCTCCACGTTCTACTTAAAGCACCTTGGCTTCGGTCTTCAGCTTCTCGACCAGCGTCTTCACATCCGGCACCTTCACACCGGCGGAGCGCTTGGGCGGCTCGACGACTTTCAGCGTCTTCAGGCGCGGCGTGACGTCGACACCGAGGTCTTCCGGCCTGATGACTTCGAGCGGCTTTTTCTTCGCCTTCATGATGTTCGGCAGCGTCACGTAGCGTGGCTCGTTCAGGCGCAGGTCCGTGGTGACGACTGCGGGCAGCTTTAAAGACAGCGTTTCAGCGCCGCCGTCGACTTCGCGCGACACAGTTGCCTTGCCATCCGCGACGACAACTTTCGACGCGAACGTGGCTTGCGGCAGGTTAGCCAGCGCGGCCAGCATCTGGCCGGTCTGATTCGAATCGTCGTCGATTGCCTGCTTGCCGAGAATGACGAGCGAAGGCTGTTCCTTGTCGACCAGCGCCTTGAGCAGCTTGGCGACCGCCAGCGGCTGCAACTCTTCAGAAGACTCGATCAGGATCGCGCGGTCCGCACCGATCGCCAGCGCCGTGCGCAGCGTTTCCTGCGATTGCGTCACGCCTGCCGACACAGCGATCACTTCGGTCGCCACGCCGGCTTCACGCAGACGCACGGCTTCTTCAACCGCGATTTCGTCGAACGGATTCATCGACATCTTCACGTTCGCGATGTCGACGCCCGTGCCGTCCGACTTGACCCGGACTTTCACGTTGTAATCGACCACTCTCTTGACTGGCACCAGGATTTTCATCGTCTACTCCGTTCTTATTGCGCCACTTCATGACTCTTATGACGCAATGAAATCTAAACCATCCGACGGGTGCAACAGGCCGGACTTGCCCATGCAGCGCGGTGCTTCACACGATCTTTGCGATGGCGCCGTCAACCTCGCGGCCCTCTCCTGTTGCCCTCACTTTTCCATTGCCGCTTGTGCCTGCTTCGCGCCGCGCAGCATGATCTCCGCCGCGCGCTCCGCGAGCATCAGCACGGTCGCATTGGTGTTGGTCGACGTAATCGACGGCATCACCGACGCGTCCACGATCCGTAAGCCCGTCATCCCGCGCACGCGTAGATTCGCATCGACCACGCTCATCGCGTCGTCGCCCATCCGGCAAGTGCCGACCGCGTGATACACCGTCGAACCGTTGTCGCGCGCGTATTGCAGCAGTTGCTCGTCGGTTGCAGCCGCGCGCCCGGGCACGGTTTCGTCAACGATGTAGCGCGCGATCTCCGGCTGCGCAAATATCTTCCGGCCGAATTTCAGTCCCTCGACGACCGTCGCACGATCGAGTTCATGACTCAGATACTCGGGCGCGATCACCGGCGCGACGCTCGCGTCGCTGCTGCGGATATGCACGTGGCCGCGGCTCTCGGGCCGCATCTGCCAGACTCCGCACGACACGCCCGGCTCCGACTCGAGCACGCCGATGCGCCCCGCCGCGAAGCTGCCCGGCGCCATCACGTACTGCACGTCCGGCCGCTTCGCGAGCGGCGTCTGCCCAAAACCGCCGACAATCGCGGCGCTATAGGTCAGCACCCCGCTTCCGCTCACCACGTAGCGCATCATTTCGCGCGCGAGCGCGAGACCGTGCGACCGTTCATTCGCCGTCTGCGCACCGCGCACGCGAAAGCCGAGCCGGACCACGTAGTGATCCTGAAGATTCGCACCGACACCCGGCAGGGAGACCCTCGTGCGGATGCCCGCGTTATCGAGCACGTCGCTATTGCCGATGCCGCTCAGTTCCAGCAGCTTCGGCGTGCCGATCACCCCCGCGCTCAGGATCACCTCATGCGCCACGCGAATCTCGACGTTTTCGCCACTGCCCGTGACGGCGCTGACGCCCGTCACCTGCGCGCCGCTGCCCGCGAGCGACGTCACCTGCAGACCGGTCAGCACGGTAAGGTTCGGACGTGCCATCACGGGCCGCAGATAACCCCGCGCGGCGCTCGAGCGGCGCCGTCCGTCGCGGGTCTGCTGGTAATAGAACACCGACGGGCCGTGCGTAGTGCTGTTGGGGTCGTCGACGAACTCGAGGCCCGCCTGCTTTGCGGCGCACACGACCGAGCCGCAGATTTCCGGCGGATTCTGCACGCGGCTCACGCGAATCGGACCATGAGTGCCGCGTTGCGGACTGCGCCCTTCTGTCCACGTCTCCGAGCGGCTGTAGTAAGGCAGGCAGTTGTCGAAGTTCCAGCCGGCCGCGCCCGCGCGTTCCCAGGCGTCGATATCCTCGGCAAACGGCCGCACATACAGCAACCCGTTGATCGCGCTCGAGCCGCCGAGCCCCCGGCCGCGCGGAAACAGGATCTCACGCCCCCCGGTGTGCTCGCTGCCTTGCGTGCGGTAACGCCACGTTACGCCCGGATGGTCGAGCAGCCGCACGAACCCGGCGGGAACGTGAATGTACGGATGCCGGTCGCGCTCGCCCGCCTCGATCAGGATCACCTTAACGTTCGGATCTTCAGTCAGACGGTTCGCGAGCACGCAACCCGCCGTGCCGGCGCCGACGATCACATAGTCCGCCGCGTAAGTTTTCATGAGCCTACCCCCGTGTCGGCCACATGCCGGCTTTCGAGTACGGCGATCTCTTCGTCGCTGAAACCGAACTCGGTAAGCACTTCGGACGTGTGTTCGCCGAGCACCGGCGGCGGCCTGCGATACGTCGCCGGGCTGCCGTGAAAATTCACCGGGCTAGCGATGTTCGTGACGGTGCCCACCCGCGGGTGCTCGATCTCGATCACTGTGCGGTTGTGGCGGATCTGTGGATCGTGCGTCAGCGCCGTGTGGTAATCCTGCACCATCGCGCACGGGACATCGGCGGCACTCAGATGCGCGACCCAATGTTCGGCCGTGTGCGTCGCGAACGCCTCTTCGAGAATCTTGTCGAGCGCATGGCGATGTGCAGTGCGGGCGGTGTTGCCGATAAAGCGCGCGTCGGTCAGCAGGTCTTCGCGCCGCAACGCGCGGCACAGGTTCTGCCAGAATTTTTCGGTGAAACACGCTGCGAAGAAATGCCGGCCATCGGAGCCGCGATAGTTGCGATACGGCACCATCGTTGGATGGCCGCTGCCGAGGCGCTCGGGCGCCTTGGCGCTACGCAGTGTCTCGCCGTCGCGTGGAATCGTGCTGAAGAGGGCCGCGGACAGCAACGACGTGTCGATGCGCTGTCCTTCGCCGTGCCGTTCGCGATGCAACAGCGCCGCCGAGATGCCGAACGCGAGCAGCGCGGCCGCGCCGAAGTCGGGCAGCGGCACGCCGAGACGCACCGGATCGCCGCCCGCCTCGCCCGTCATGTCCATCAGACCGGCCGTCGCCTGCACGATCGGATCGTTCGCGGGCCAGCCGGCATAGGGACCGCTCTGTCCGAACGCGGACACGCTCGCGTAGACGATCCGCGGATTGCGTGCCTTCACCGCTTCATAACCGATGCCGAGGCGCTCGACCGTCCCCGGGCGGAAATTCTCGACCACCACGTCCGCCTGTTCAGCCATTCGCAGGAACGCCTCGCGCCCTTCCGCCGACTTCAGGTCCAACCGTATGCTGCGCTTGTTGCGATTCTGCGAGAGGAACTGCACGCTCTCGCCCTCGACGAACTGGTTGCCGAGGCTGCGCGCCAGATCGCCCGCGCGCGGTTCCTCGATCTTGATCACGTCGGCCCCGAGGTCGCCGAGCAGCACCGTGCCGACGGGACCCGCCGTCATCACGGTCAGGTCGAGAATGCGATAGCCCGAGAACGGGCCAACTGGTTTCTTATCCATGACGAGCTGCCTGCGAAATTGGTTGGCCGGCGAATTCCGCTCGCGGGTAATCAAGCGCGTCGAAGCGGAGGCGGAACGGATCGTCGGTGCCGCGCGTGATCGTCAGCGCGTGGCCGAAGTGCGCGTCGTCGCGATCGGGGCAATCGGTGCGGTAGTGGCTGCTGCGCGATTCGCGCCGCTCGAGACACGCCGCGACGATCACTTCGGCGCTGGTCGCCATGTTCTCGATGGTGAGCGCATCGAGCACGTCAGCAGGGCTCGCGTTGCCGCCCGCCGCGAATTGCTGGCGGCTCCTTTGAGCGGCGGCGAGCGCGCGTTTCAGACCCGCCTCGGTCTTCTCGACGAGGCAATTTTCCTGCATCGAATGGCGCAATCCGGTCGCGATACGTTGCGCGTCGAAACCGGCATTCGGCTTCAGCGCGATCTCGAGTCGCGCGGCGAGCGGCGCCCCGTCCGCGACGCCCGGCGCCGCGCTTTGCGAGGCGAACGCAGCCGCGCCCGCACCCGCGCGATGGCCGAACACCTGGCCTTCCGCGAGCGAATTGCCGCCAGGACGGTCCGGTCCGCGCACGCCGCCCGCGAGTTCGCCGATCACGAAAAGTCCTTCGATGGTCGACATCGCATTCGTATCGGCCATCCGCACGCCGCCGTTCAGGCACTGGAACGCGATGCCGACGTCGAGCAGATCGCGCTTCGGATCGAGCCCCTTCGCACGCATCCAGCGCAGCGTGTTTGGGATCGTCGCGGCGAGCCGCTCCTCCGGAATGTCGGCGAACGAAAACTGCACCGCGCCGCGCGTCGTGCCGCGGCCTTGCGCGATCTCGGACGCGATGGCGATATCGACATAGCGCGATTCGTTCGAGATCGTGAATGGGAATACCTTCTCGTCCATCACTGCTTCGGGCGTGACACCCGCGGGCAGATAGTCGGCAAGGAATTCATGACCGTCGCGATTGAGCATCTTCGGATGCAGGATGAAGCACGATTTGCTGAAGAGCTGCACGTACGGATGAACCATTGCTGGGCCGAACTGGTGGAACTCCATGTTGACGAGTTCCGCGCCGTGGCGAAAGCAGATCGCCTGGCCGTCGCCGGTCATTTCGGCGGTCGACACCTGTTGCGAGAACAGTCCATGCGCGCCGCCCGTGCCGAGCACGACCGCGCCCGCCGTGACGACGAGCAGCCGCCGCGAATTCAGATCGAAGCCGACCACTCCGCTCACCCGTCCGCTTGCATCGCGCAGCAGGTCGATCAGCGCAACGGAATGACGCGTCTCGACGCCCAATTTCTTCGCTTCGTCCGCAAGGGCGTTGACGAACGCCTTGCCGGTCTTGCCTTTCACGCCGAGCGCGCGCGCATAACTGCCGAAGTCGCTGCGGATCAGCTTGTAGCCGTCGTCGCTGCGATCGAACGGCACGCCCATCGCGATCAGATCGGCAATCCGGGCGGGCGCGTCTTCAGCCAGCACGCGCACGAGGTCGCGATCGACGAAGCCGCCCGCCGGCCTCATCGTGTCTTCGTAGTGGACGGTCGGGTTGTCCGCCGCGCTGCCGTAGCCCGACGCACCCATGCTCATGATTTCACTGGCGCCGTGCACGGTGCTGCCGCCGCTGCCGACCGGCGCCTTCGCGAGCACGAGCACGCTCGCGCCCGCCTGCGCCGCGGACACCGCCGCGCGCGACGCCGCGCCGCCGCCGCCGACCACCACCACATCGGCGCGCGCCGTATCGACGCCGAAACCCAACTTCTCGAATGTCTGAACCAGAGTCACATCCGTCTCCGCTTATGATTTCAGCGCGCGTGCCACGATGTTGCGCTGAATTTGATTAGTGCCGCCGAAGATCTGGAACATCTTGGCTTCCCGAAAATGACGCTGCATCGCGTATTCGGCGGAATAGCCGTTGGCGCCCATGATCTGGATACCGTCGGTTGCGACCTGCACGTACGTGTCCGAGGCGAAATACTTCGCCTGCGACGATTCCACGTCGCACGTCTCGCCTTCGTCGAGCAGCTTTGCCGCGCGAAACGCGAGCATGCGGGCCGCGTCGACGCGGGTCTGCATGTCGGCGAGCAAGTGCGAGACGGCCTGGAAATCGATGATCGACTGGCCGAACTGCTTGCGGTCGTTCGCGTACCAGCGCGCCAGATCGATCGCCGCCTGCGCTCCGCCCACGCACATCGCCGACAACGCGATGCGCTCCTTCGACAGCACTGTCGTGAGCTTCTTCCAGCCCACATGCAGACCGCCGACCAGCCGGTCCTTCGACACGCGCACGCCGTCGTACACGACCTCGCAGGTGCGGATCGCATGGCCGCCGAGCAGGTCGATCGGATTGATCGTCAGGCCCTTCGATTCCTTCGGCACCAGAAAGAGGCTGATGCCGTCGTGCTTCTTCGCATCGGGATTGGTGCGCACGGCGGTGAGGATGTAGTCGGCCTGCAGCGCGCCGGAAATCCACATTTTGGTGCCGTCGATCAAAAAGTCGTCGCCCTGCGCGACCGCACGGGATGCGAGCGACGCGGCGTCGGAGCCCGAGCCGTTCTCGCTTAGCGCGAACGCGAGCCACGCCTTGCCGGCAGCGAGCTTCGGCAGCACTTGGGCCTTGATGTCGTCGGAGGCGAAGCGCGACAGCGCGCCGCCCACCATGTTGACGTTCGCGTTCCAGAAGCGCGCGAGCGCGATCGTGTGGTACGCGACGATCTCGAGATAAGCCGCCATGTCGAGATAGCCGCCGATGCCGCCGTACTGCTCGGGCAGTGTGAGGCCGAACCAGCCCTGCTGCGCGGCGACGTCGACGAGTTCTTGCGGAAAGCGCTTCGCTTCATCGCATTCGCGGATGTACTCGGGCGACGCATGACGCGTCAGCACGCGATGGATCGAGTCGCGAAATTCGAACTGATCGGCATTCAGATACGGCTTCAGGTCGCGCCGATTGACGAGCTGGCTTGCGTATTCCTGATTCACGGTGTCTCCTCCAGAAAAATCACCAGGCTTTGCGCTGGTCGATTTCGTCAAGTGCAATCGAACGCAGCATGCTCGAACGGGATTTCGCGCCGGCCATCAGGAACGCGAGGTCGGAGCCCGACAGGATGAAGCGCGCCCCCTTTTGCACATAGGCGGTCATCAGCGCTTCGTCGTACACGCCGCCTACGCCGGGCACCTTGCCGTGCCGCGCGCACGCAGCGCACACCATGTCGATCGCCGCGCCGATACGCGGATGGCCAAGCTGTCCCGTGATGCCGAGGTCCGCGGCGAGATCGGTCGTGCCGACGAGCAGCACGTCGATGCCGGGCACCGCCGCGATCGCCTCAACGTTTTCAAGCCCCTCGTGCGTTTCGATCATCACCACAACCAGCACTTCATCGTTGATCGCGTGCACGACATCGGCGATCGGCAACGCTTCGAAGCCGACCTGCGGCAGCAAGCCGGGAATGGAGCGGCCTCCCGCGGGCGGGAAGCGGCACATGTTCGCGACGTGCGCAGCCTGGCCGGCAGTGCTCACGTGCGGCACGACGATGCCCATCGCGCCCGTGTCGAGCAGGCGCGTCGCGTGAAATGGCTCGTGGCTCGGCACCCGGATAATCGGCGTGACACCGCCGACCAGCGCACCCGCGCAGATCTGCGCGGCGGTGTCGATGTCCATCGAGTTATGTTCCATGTCGATGAACAGCCAGTCGTAACCGCTCGCCTTTGCGATCTGCGCGATATCGACGGTGCGGGCCTGGCGCAGGCCCATGCCGAGCGCGAGTTCGCCGGCGGCGAGTTGCGCCTTCGCGTGATTCTTGATGCTTTTCATGTGGGTTTCCGTTCGGATCGTATGGGGAGGCCAGCGTGCGGGGGCTCTTACGCAGCGCCGTTCGCGGATTCCAGCGAGGCGTCCTGTGCCGGTTCCAGGTTGATGAATTTGGTATCGAGGTAATCGCGGATCGCGTGCGGGCCGCCTTCGCGTCCGAAGCCGCTGTCCTTGCTGCCGCCGAACGGGCTTTCGGCGGTCGACGCAACGAATGTGTTGACGCCGATCACACCCGCCTGCAGGCGCTCGGTGGTTTCGAGCGTATTGCGCATGGAGCGCGTGAACACGTACGCGGCGAGCGCAAACGGCAGACGGTTCGCTTCGCCGATCACTTCGTCCATCGTCGAGAACGGCGTCAGCGTGCCGACCGGGCCGAACGGCTCGTCATTCATCAGGCCGACGTGGGGAGCGGGATTGGCGACCAGCGTCGGCTCATAGAACCAGCCGCGACCGAATTGCGCGGGGCGGCGGCCGCCGCACAGGATCTGCGCGCCGCTGCTCGCCGCTTCATCGACGAGCCGTTCAATCGCGGTACGCCGTTTTTCGGTGGTGAGCGGGCCGAGGTCGGTGTTCTGCTCGAGCGGGTCGCCGACGCGCAGCGCTTTGGACCGTTCGACGAGCGCCGCGACCGTCTGGTTGAAGATCGACTCGTGCACGTAGAAGCGCGTCGGCGATGCGCACACCTGGCCGGCATTGCGGAACTTGCCGAGCGACGCGAGCTGCGCGAAAGCGGCGACATCCGCGTCGCGGTGCACGATCACGGGTGCGTGGCCGCCCAGTTCCATCGTGACCTTCTTCAACGTTTGCGCCGACATCTCGACGATCTGCCGGCCGACCGGCACCGAGCCGGTGAAGCTGATCTTCGCGACGCGCGAGTCCGCCATGATCACCGGCGTGATCACATCCGGCTTGCCGATCACGAGGTTGACCGCGCCTTCGGGAAAGCCGGCATCGGTAAAGCAGCGCACCAGCGCCATCGTCGCGCCGGCGGCCTCGTTCGACGGCCTGATAACGATCGCGTTGCCCGCGGCAAGCGCCGGCCCCATCTTGCGCGCCAGCAGCAGCAGCGGGAAATTCCACGGCGTGAACGCCGCAACCACGCCGAGCGGCTCGTAGTGCACCAGGTAACGGCCGCCCTTCACGCGCCCTTCGTACGACATGCCGAATACGCGCCGTGCTTCGTCGGCGAACCAGTCGATCGATTCCGCGGCTGCATTCGCTTCACCGGTCGCCTGCGCGATCGGCTTGCCGGTTTCGAGCGCGACGATGCGGCCAATCTGCGCCGCACGCTCACGGATCAGCGCGCCCGCACGGCGCAACAGCGCCGAGCGCTCCCACGGCGTGAACTTGCGCATTGCAGCAGAGCCGACGACGGCCGCTTCGATAGCCTCCACGACCTGTTGCTTCGTGGCGAGCGGGGTGTGTCCGAGTTCGGCCTCGGTGGCCGGATTGACCGAAATCTGCCCATTTTCCGCCGACGCGGCGTACCAGCGGCCGCCGATCAACATGCCGTGGTCGCGGTAGTGGTTCTGCAATTCCATGCTGCCTCCTGAAGGGTTTATAGAGCGGCTTCTCTGGACGCGCCTACTGCCGAGGGTGCCGACGCGGCCTTCCTTGTTGTCCGCACGCTTTTTCTTATAACAACACCTTGACACAAAAGTGTCAACACTTTTAAAGTGAGTGTCAGCGAATTGATGATGATCGCATGCAAATGACCGACTCGGAGTCAGGCCATCCATAAGAACGCAGCGGCGCCGCCGACTGCGTCCCCTACGTAGCGCTTCCTTACATGGAGAGAGACACATGAGTGCATATGACCGACGCAGCTTCCTGCGCACGCTCGGCGCGGCATCGGCCGCAGTGGCCGGCAGCAGCGTGCTGGCCCCCGTCGCGCGGGCGCAGACCGCTCAGTACAAGCTGAAATACGCGCACAACCTCGCGGTCGCGCATCCGCTGAACATCCGCGCGAAACAGGCGGCCGACGCCATCAGGAAGGACACCAACGGCCGCGTCGAACTGCAGATCTTCCCGAACGGCCAGATGGGCTCTGACACCGACATGCTGTCGCAGGTCCGCTCGGGCGCGATCGACTTCCAGACGCAAGGCGGCGTCGTGCTGTCGACGCTCGTGCCGGTGTCGGCGATCAATGGCATCGGCTTCGCGTTCAACGACTACAACCAGGTCTGGGCGGCGATGGACGGCGACCTCGGCGCGCATATCCGCCAGGCAATCTCGAAGGTCGGCCTCGTCGCGATGGACAAGCCGTGGGACAACGGCTTTCGCCATATCACGAGCTCGATAAAGCCGGTGCAGACGCCGGCGGACCTGAAGGGCCTAAAGATCCGCGTGCCGGTCAGTCCACTGTGGACCTCGATGTTCAAGGCGTTCGATTCGGCACCCACCAGCGTGAACTTCAGCGAAGCGTATTCGGCGCTGCAGACCAAGGTGGTAGATGCCGAGGAAAATCCGCTCGCGCTGATCGAGACCGGGCGTTTTTTTGAAGTGCAGAAATACTGCTCGCTGACGCGCCACATCTGGGACGGCTTCTGGTTCCTCGGCAACGCGCGCTCGTGGGGCAGCCTGCCGCCCGATCTGCAAACGATCGTCGCAAAACATCTGAACGCGGCGGCGGTGGCCGAACGCGCCGATATCGCCGCGATGAACGGACAGCTCGAAACCAGTCTCAAGTCGCACGGCATGGTGTTCAACCAGCCCGATACGCAGCCGTTTCGCGCCGTGCTGAAAAAGTCCGGCTTTTACGGGCAATGGCGCAAGGCGTATGGCGACGAGGCGTGGTCGCTGCTCGAGAAGTACACACAGAAGCTCGCATGAAGTCGAGCCGACAAAGCGTTTCAGGAGAACAAGCCATGACATCCCAAGTGCATCCCGAGCAGCCGTTCGCCGCCGATATGAGCGGCCCCGCGTCCGGCAGCCGCGCTTCCCCGTCGAAGGTCATGCGCCTTGGCGGCATGCTGGAAAGCGTCATCAAGTGGAGCACCGAAGTGCCGGCGGCGATTCTGCTGGTGGCCGAAGTGATCCTGCTGCTCAGCAACGTGTTTTGCCGCTACGTGCTCGAGAACCCGCTGGTCTGGGGCGACGAACTCGCGTCGATGCTGTTCATCTGGCTATCTATGCTCGGCGCCGTGATCGCGCTGCGGCGCGGCGAACACATGCGGTTGTCAATGTTTGTCGCACTGATGTCTCCGCCGGCGCGCCGCTTCGCGGAAACCTTCGGCAACGTCGTCGTAGTGACGTTCGTGCTGCTGCTGGTCGGCCCTGCAACCGACTGGGCGATGAACGAGTGGATCATCACGACACCCGCGCTCGGGCTGCCGAATGCGATCCCGGCAGCGGCGATTCCGGTCGGCTCCGTGCTGATGCTCGCGCTTGCCGTCACGCGGCTGCTCGGACGCGCGACGCTGCGCGACTGCGCTGCGTCGCTTGCGATCGTCGGTGGCCTCGCGGTAGTGCTGTATTTCGCGAGCAGCGCGCTCGCGCCGCTGACGGCCGCGAGCCTGATACTGTTTTTCGTAGTCGGGCTTGTCACGATCATCTGTCTTGGCGTGCCTATCATGGTCGCGTTCGGCGTCTGCACGCTCGCGTATCTCGCGACCGTCACCGGCGCCCCGCTCACCATCGTCGTCAGCACCATGAACCAGGGCATGTCGAGCCTGATCCTGCTCGCGGTACCGCTCTTCGTTCTGCTGGGCGCGCTGATGGAAGCGATGGGTCTCGCGGAAGCGATGATCCGTTTTCTCGCGTCGATGATCGGCCACAAGCGCGGCGGTCTCGCATACGTGCTGATCGGCGCGATGTATCTGGTGTCGGGGATCTCCGGATCGAAAGTGGCCGACATGGCCGCGCTCGCGCCGGGACTCTTCCCCGAGATGAAAAAGCGCGGCGCGAACGAAGGCGATCTGGTGGCGATGCTGAGCGCCGCCGCGGCGATGTCGGAGACGATCCCGCCGAGCCTCGTGCTGATTACGATCGGCTCGGTCACGGGTGTGTCGATTGCCGCGCTCTTCACCGGCGGCTTCATGCCGGCGGTGGTCGGCGCGGTTGCGCTTGCCGGCGTGATCTGGTTCAAAAGCCGCAAGGAGCGCCTGCTGGGCGTGCAGCGCGCGTCGCGTGCCGAGATCGGGCGCTCGCTGCTGATCGCGGTGCCGTCGCTCGCGCTGCCGTTCGTGATTCGCGCGGCGGTCGTCGAAGGTGTCGCGACCGCGACCGAAGTGGCGACGATCGGCGTCGCTTACACGTGCGTGGTCGGGCTGCTGCTGTACCGCCGCTTCGAGTGGAGCCGGCTGTACCCGATTCTGGTGGAGACCGCATCGCTGTCGGGCGCTATCCTGATCATCATCGGCTCAGCAACGGCAATGGGCTGGGCGCTTACGCAGTCCGGTTTTTCGGCGCAGCTCGCGTCGCTGATGGTGGCGTGGTCAGGCGGCAAACTCGGCTTTCTGGCGATTTCGGCAGTCACCTTTGTGATTCTCGGTAGCTTTCTCGAAGGGATTCCGGCTATTGTGCTGTTCGGACCTCTGCTCTTTCCGATTGCCCGCGCAATCGGAATTTCGGAGGTGCACTACGCGATGGTCGTGGTCTTCGCGATGGGGCTCGGACTCTTCGCGCCGCCGCTCGGGCTCGGCTTTTACGCAGCGTGCGCGGTCAGCAAGGTAGATCCGGGCGTGGCGATGCGGCGAGTCTGGCCTTACCTGGGCGCGCTTGCGGCCGCGCTGATCGTGATCGTCGCGGTGCCGTGGGTGTCGGTTGGCTTTCTCCGATGAATGCTATGCAAAAATAGAGGCAACAATGGCAATGAGGAAGGCGATTCACATGAAAACCGACACGACCGGCGTTGTAAACGGCAAGGCCAATGCGCGTGCCCCCGAGGTGATCGCTTCGAAACTCGACGAAATCCGCGACCAGGTGCGCGGCATGATCCAGCGTGGTGAATTGCGCCCCGGCGAGCGGGTCAACGAACAGGCGCTCGCGCAGCATATCGGCGTCGGCCGCAATTCCGCTCGTGAGGCGCTGCGCGCGCTCGAACAGGCTGGGCTTGTACGCATCGTGCCGAATCGCGGCGCCGAGGTGCGGCGGCTGTCGCTCGAGGAAGCGATGGATCTTTACGAAATCCGTGCCGGTCTGGCGCGCACGGCTGGCCGGCTTGCCGCGCTGCGCCTGACCGCCGAAGAGGAACGCTCGCTGTCCGCGCTGATCGACAGCATGGACGCAGCGGTCGCCGCGCGCGACACGCCCGAATATCAAGCGCTGAACACCGAGTTTCACAGCCAGTTGATGAAAGCGACGAAGAATCCGCGGCTCATCAAGATCAATCAGGCCGTCGAGGAAGAACTGACGCTGTATCTGCACAAAGGGGTCTACTCGTACACGCAGATGCAGCGCTCGGCGAAGGAGCACCACGATCTGTTCAATGCGCTACGCACGGGTCACGCGGAGGCCGCCGCGCAAGCGTTCGAAAATCACGTGCAGACCGGCAAGAAACGCATGCTCGATACCGTGTCTACGAGCGAGTCGGATCGTTGAGCAGACATATAACAAACTGGCGCACGCAAGGCGCCCCCCCGTCTCATCCCCACTGGAGTCGTAGTTGAGGACCATCGTCTTTCTTGATCGCGCGACGCTGTCCGTCGATCTGCCGGATTTTCCGTTTCCCCATCGTTGGATCGAATATCCTTGCACCACACCGGAACAGGTTGTGGAGCGCTGCCGCGACGCGCAGATCGTGGTGACCAACAAGGTGCCATTGCCGGGCGACGCGCTTGCGCAATTACCGCAACTGGAACTCATCGGCGTGCCGGCCGCCGGCGTCAATCATCTGGATCTCGAAACGTGCCGCAAGCGCGGCATTGGCGTGGTCGCATGCCCCGGCTATTCGACGATTTCCGTGCCCGAGCACGCGTTCGCGCTGATGCTCGCGCTGCGTCGCAATCTGGTGCCCTACTGGCGCGACGTTCATGCGGGCGGCTGGAGCGGCTCACCGACCTTCTATGCCGAATTGCACCCGCTCGAGGATCTGTACGGGTCCACGCTAGGCATCGTCGGTGCGGGTCACGGCGGCAAGCGCCTCGCCGAACTGGCCAGCGCTTTCGGCATGCGCGTGCTGTTCGCGGAGCGCAAGCGCGCGAGCGCGGTGCGCGACGGTTACATCGCATTCGACCAGGTGCTGCGCGAGGCCGATACGATCAGCCTGCATTGCCCGCTGACCGACGAAACGCGGCATCTGTTCGGTATCGCCGAGTTCGAGCGGATGAAGCGCAGCGCGTCGCTCGTGAATACCGCGCGCGGCGGAATCGTCGACGAAGCGGCGTTGATCGAGGCGCTCGACCGCAAGCTGATCGCGAATGCCGCGCTCGACGTGCTCGAACAGGAACCGCCCGCAGCCAATCATCCTCTGCTGTCCAACCCCCGCACCGATCTGATCGTGACGCCTCATGTCGCATGGCGGACTCAGGTCGCGATGACGCGGCTCGTCACGCAACTCGCGCAAGGAATCGAACAGCATTACGCGCAATGTTGAACGCGGCGCAGTTGAACTGCCGCCCGCGAAGAGGCCTGCGCCGCGCCTCTTTACATGCCGCTCCGCGCCGCAGGCGCGGAGTCGCTTCGTAATCAGGCCGGCGGCCGTCACACGTCGCAGTGCTAAATTTTCCTCAGCCGATGCAACAGGTGCGGCACGCCGTTCAACGCGTCAGAACTTGTGACGGATTGCAAACCGCACGGTTGCCTGCTGGTTGCTCGACGAAGGCGACAGTCCGTTGATCGCCGCGCGCGCTGCGCGTCCCGTCGAATCGACGCCCGACGCATGCTGCAACACGCCGAGCAGATACACGTCTGTGCGTTTTGACAGCACATAGTCGGCGCTCACCGCGCCTTGCTGATAAGTCGCACGGCTCGTCGTGCCGCCGTCGGTATAGGTGTAAGCGGCGGCGAGCGACAGCGCGGGCGTCACCTGGTACTGCAGGCCGAGTTCCGCGCTGTTGAACGTCGCCGTGCCGCTCAGGCCGGCCGGATTCAATACCGATACGACGCCGCTCAGGCTGTTGTAGCGGGTGTTCGCGTAGACGGCGTTCAGCATCGCCGCGCCGATCGTGTAGGTCGCACCGGCCGTCAGCACCGCTTCGCTTTGGGCCGACGCGTAGCCGTTGATCACCGGCGAGCTGCCCAGGTTGTTGCTAGCCGCCGTCGCGCCCACCGCGGTGCCGAAGAACGACGCGTTCGGATTGTGCGCGTTCAGATAAGCGACGCCGAGATTCAGCGGGCCGTGCGTATAACCGGCGCCGATCGAATAGATCTGATTCGCCCCAATGCTGCCCGGTACGCCGCCGAAGCTATACATGCCCTCGGCCGAAAAGCCAGCATAGTTCGCGGTCTGATACTTGACCGAGTTGTTCACGCGGTTCGTATTGTTCAGGTTGTCGAGGTCGCCCGGATGCGCGCCGAGATTGCCGGCGAACATCGCGCCCGAGGTGAGCGGATGGACGTAATCGATCATCGGATCGTACTGACGGCCGGCCGTAAGCGTGCCGTACGGCGTCGACACGCCGACGAACGCCTGGCGGCCGAACTCGAGCGAGCCCTGGCCCAGCTTGCCGCCGTTGACGTCGAACCCATTCTCCAGCACGAACAGCGCGCTGAAGCCTCCGCCCAGATCTTCGTTGCCGCGCAGGCCCCAACGGCTGCCGCTTAGCACGCCGCTCAACATCCCGTACTGCTGATGACCGTTGCCCGGGCTCGTCTGCACGTTGCTCGTGTAGTTGACCCCATCATCGATGATCCCGTATAGCGTGACGCTGCTTTGCGCGTAGGTGCTGCCCGCCGCCGTGGCAGCGGCCGTGGCCGCGAGCGCACAGAGCGTGCG
Organism: Paraburkholderia sp. RL17-337-BIB-A; assembly: GCF_046025895.1. Lineage (NCBI taxonomy): Bacteria > Pseudomonadati > Pseudomonadota > Betaproteobacteria > Burkholderiales > Burkholderiaceae > Paraburkholderia > Paraburkholderia sp. RL17-337-BIB-A. The sequence goes on from NZ_JARESY010000004.1 coordinate 88,290, forward strand.
CGTGAGCATCCGGCCAGCCGGCGCGTGCGCCGACGCTGCGTGCCCGGGAGGGTGTTTCGGTGATGCGTTCAGAAGCTGATTCACTGCTGAGTCTCCTTTCACTTGTTGTTGGACGGAGGTGGATGTTGCGCATGCCTGGAAACGGCGCGCGCAACAGGACAAGCGGCAAAGCGCGGCGCGCCCTGTCGCAGGAAAAGTTGGACCTTCGGGGTACTAAGTTCGATGTCTGAACGTTGGCACGGCCGTTCGTTGCGAGTTCATCTGCGTCTCCGTTCTTCTTGTTTTGACTGCCTGCATTGTCTTTTTTAATAACAACACCTTGACACCAATGTGTCAACACTTTTAAAGTCCGTGTAGACAATAAAACAAAACCCTTCGCCTTGCATCGTGCGGCTCTACATCGGCTCGCGGAACAATGCGCTCACTTCCAGAACGGAGACAAGATGAACCACCTTTCACGCCGCGCCTTCTTACAGAGGTCCGGTGCCGTGTCGATCGCCGTGGCAGGCGCCGGCGGCGCATTGCTCACACCGCGCTTGTCGGTTGCGCAGAGCGCGCAATACAAGCTGAAGTACGCGAACAACATGCCGCTTTCGCATCCGATGAACGTGCGCGCGAAAGAAGCCGCTGCTGCGATCAGCAAGGAAAGTAACGGCCGCATCGATTTGCAGATCTTCCCGAACAGCCAGATGGGAAGCGACACCGATATGCTCTCGCAGGTGCGTTCCGGCGCGATCGATTTCCTGACCGAAGGCGGCGACATCATGTCGTCGCTCGTGCCGGTCGCGGGGATCAACGGCGTCGGTTTTGCGTTCAACGATTACAACGAGGTATGGGCCGCGATGGACGGCGACCTCGGCAAATACATTCGCAACGCGATCTCCAAGGTCGGCCTCGTGGCGATGGACAAGACGTGGGATAACGGCTTCCGGCAGGTGACGAGTTCACTCAGGCCGATCAATGCGCCGGCCGACCTGAAGGGCCTGAAAATCCGCGTTCCGGTGAGCCCACTGTGGACGGCGCTGTTCAAGGCGCTCGGCGCGGCGCCGACCAGCGTCAACTTCAACGAAGCGTATTCGGCCATGCAGACGAAGGTGGTCGATGCTGAAGAAAACGCGCTGACGCTGATCGAAACCTCGCGCTTCTATGAAGTGCAGAAGTACTGCTCTTTGACCAACCACATCTGGAGCGGCTTCTGGTTCCTGGCGAACGAGCGCTCGTGGGACAAGCTGCCGCCGGATATGCAGGCGATCGTCGCAAAACATGTGAACGCCGCGGCGATGAACCAGCGCGCCGACGTCGCCGCGCTGGACGCGACGCTGCAAACCAAGCTGAAGTCGCAGGGGATGGTGTTCAACAAGCCGGATGTCGCGCCGTTCCGCGCCGTGCTGCAAAAGGCCGGGTTCTACCAGCAATACCGGAAGCAGTACGGCGACGAGGCGTGGTCGCTGCTCGAGAAGTACACGCATCCGCTCGCCTGACGGCGGGTCGCGCCAGCTCGACGACGCGCGGCCTAAGGCAGCACTACAGCAATCGCGGTATCGGCCGGAACCGTCGAAGCCAGGATCGGTCTGGCATCGGCTGCAGCGGTTCAACACGGCGCCTCGAGCACAGCTCGCGGCGCCGTTTGTTCGCTAACGATGACGCCAGAGCGGTGTACGCTTTTCGAAGAACGCCTGATTGCCTTCGGCCGCATCGCTCGACTGATACGCCAGCACGAACGCCTCGAGTTCGACTTCGAGATGACGCCGGAATGCACTGCGGAATTCATGATCGGCGAGACTCGTGATGGTTCGCACCGACTGCCCGGGCTTCGACGCGTACAGCGACGCAAGTTCGAGCGCGCGTTGATCGAGCGCGTCGTTATCGACGATTTCATCGACGATGCCGAGCGCCAGCGCCTGCTCGGCGTCGATCCGCTGGCCGCCGTATAGCATTTTCTTCGCTGCCACCGGGCCGATCAGACGCGTCAGCAGCGCGATGCCGCCGGTACCCGGCCACACGCCGCGGTCGATCTCCGGTAATGCGAACAGCGCGTTGCGTGCGGCCAGCCGGAACGTGCAACCGAGTGCGAGCTCGAGCCCGCCGCCCATGCAGAAGCCGCGAATCGACGCGATCACCGGAATGTCGAGTTCGACCAGCGCGCGCATCATCCGATGCGCGTTCTCGCCGTGCGCGCGCGCGACCGTTGCGTCGAAACGCAGCGGGAATTCACGCAGGTCGGCGCCCGCGGAGAACGCGCGTTCTCCGCTGCCAAAAATCACGCAGCGCAAGTCGCGCCGCTCCTGCGCGCCGGCAAAAAAAATGCCGAGCTCCCGGCGCACCGCCTGAGTCAGCACATTCAGCGGCGGGTTTGCAATCGTGACTCGCGCGACGGCCGGTGCGATCTCTTCGACCTCGATTGCAGCTGCCAGGGCCTCACGGGGTTGTATCGGGTCCATTTCTCCTCCAGGTGTCGACCCGACCCACATCTGATGTAGGTCGGACTACGTGTATTCACTATTGAATACTTTACATACACAATAATACAATGTGTCAACACTTTTAACAGCAGAGCCGGCGTGGAAGCGGCGTTGGCCGAAGCCGGCGACGGCACTTCGGGTTTGAGTTTTCCTCAAGCAGAAGCGAATAAAAACTCGTTAGGGATGCAATCGCGTCGCCCCTAGAATCAAAAATAGACAAACGCGGACGAATACCGCGGCGAGGAGATCTTCACCACCAGAACATAAGGGCACTGCCCGTAACCGGAGGAGACATGCAAGCCACGAAAGTGAAGGCGCACGCACGCCTGTCGCAAAGCAAAACTACACGCCGGACGCTGATCAGGAGTGCACTGGCGTTGCCGCTCTTCGGCATTCTGCCCAAAGGGGTGAGAGCCGCAGAATTCAACTACAAGTTCGCGACTGCGCTGCAAGGCGACCATCCGTTGAACGTGCGCGCGAGCGAGGCGTTTGGCCGCATCCGCGAAGCGACGCACGGCCAGGTCGAGATCAAACTGTTCCCCGCCAACGTACTCGGTTCCGACGCCGACACGCTGACGCAGACGCGCACCGGTGCAGTCGAATTCATGGTCCTCGGGCATGGCAACCTGGGCAACTATGTGCGATCGTCCGGCATCCTCAGCACCGGCTTCGCATTCAGCGACTACTCGCACGTATGGGCCGCCGTGGACGGCGCGCTCGGCGACTACATCCGCGACGGCATCAACAAGACCGGTACGATTGTCGCGGTCGCGCGCATGTGGGACAACGGCTTCCGCCAGGTCACGTCCTCGTCGCGGCCGATCAGACTGCCCGCCGATCTCGCCGGCTTCAAGCTGCGCGTGCCGCCGACACCGGCCTACACGATGCTGTTCAATGCATTCCACGCCGGCCCCACACCGATCAACTACTCGGATCTGTACACCTCGCTGCAAACACACATCGTGGATGGCGAAGAGAACCCGCTCGCGATCATCAACTCCGGCAAGCTGTACGAGGTTCAGAAATACTGCAGCTTCACCAATCACATCTGGGACGGCTTCTGGCTGCTCGGCAATCAGCGCGCGTGGATGAAGCTTCCGCCCGCGGTGCGTACGATCATCACCGATGAGTTCAATCGCTCGATCGGCGATCAGCGCAGCGAAATCGCGGCCAGCAGCGTGAGCTTGCGCAGCAGTCTGGGGGCGAAGGGCCTGCAATTCATCGACGTGGATCAGCAGGCGTTCCGCGCCGCGCTCAGCAAGACGTCGTTCTACAAGGACTGGCAGCGGCAGTTCGATCCGAAAGCATGGAGCCTGCTCGAACAGACCGTGGGCAAGCTCGCCTGAGCACGGCCCCGGCGCCGCCCTGCGCGGCGTCCGGGAACATGACGGGAAGCAATCACGAGACTTGACCATGAGACACAATCTGACAATGACCGCCGCCCCCTCGCAAGACGTCGAAACGGGGCTGGCGAAAGCCCGCGCGGCGCTGGTCTGGGCCATCGAAAGCGCTGCGGCGCTGCTGGTCGCCGTGGAGACGGTGATTCTGTTCAGCGGCGTCGTCGCGCGCTACATATTCCAGCATCCGCTCGACTGGTCGGATGAACTCGGCTCGCTGCTGTTTCTGTGGCTCGCGATGCTGGGCGCGGTTATCGCCTTCTGGCGCGGTAACCACATGCGGATGACGGTGCTGGTCGACCGTGCGTCACCCACGCTGCGCGCGATGCTCGATGTATTCGCGATCGCCGCCGCACTCGTGTTCCTGCTGCTGATCGTGCTACCGACATGGAGTTACGCGAACGATGCGATCGACGTTACGTCTCCCGCGCTCCAGATTTCGACGGTATGGCGAGCCGCCGCGCTGCCGGTCGGCGCCGTGCTGCTGGTGATATCGAGCGTGATTCAGCTCGCGCAGGTGGCTCAGCGGCGCACGGTGCTGCTGGCGATCATGGGCATCGCGTTGCTCGCCGGCGCGCTATATACGCTCCAGCCGGTGTTCGAGAATCTCGGCAACCTGAATCTGGTGATCTTCTTCGTCGTCATCGTCGCGATCGGTATCTTTTCCGGCGTGCCGATCGCGTTCACGTTCGGTATCGCGACGTTCGCCTATCTGGCGTTGACGACCAGCGTGCCGCTGACCGTGGTGGTCGGCCGGATGGACGAAGGCATGTCGCATCCGATCCTGCTGGCCGTGCCGCTCTTCGTGTTCCTCGGTTATCTGATGGAGATGACCGGCATCGCCGCCGCGCTCGTCAATTTTCTCGCGCAGGCGCTGGGTCCGGTTCGCGGCGGGCTGTCGTATGCGCTCGTCGGCGCAATGTATCTGCTGTCAGGAATTTCAGGTTCAAAAGTCGCCGACATGGCAGCGGTCGCGCCGGTTCTGTTTCCCGAGATGAAGCGGCGCGGCTCGGATCCGGGCGAACTGGTTGCGTTGCTGGCCGCGACCGGCGCGCAAACCGAGACGATTCCACCTGGCATTGTGCTGATCACGATTGGTTCGGTTACCGGAGTATCGATTACCGCGCTTTTCACCGGCGGCCTGATGCCGGCGATCGCGCTAGGCCTCGCGCTGTGCGCGGTGGTGTGGTATCGGCACCGCAAGCATGCGCCCGACACGGTGGGTCGCATTGACGTGCGGCGTCTTCTGAAAACCTTCGTGATTGCGCTACCGGCGCTTGCGCTGCCCGTGGTGATTCGTGGCGCGGTGGTGGAAGGCGTGGCGACCGCGACCGAAGTGTCTACGGTCGGCGTGATGTATTCGCTGATCGTCGGCTTGCTCATCTATCGCAAGTTCGAATGGCGCCGGATGCGGCCAATGATGATCCAGACAGCCGCGCTGTCGGGCTCGATTCTGCTGATCATCGGCACGGCGACGGCGATGGCATGGGCGCTGACGCAATCGGGATTCTCGATCGAACTCGCCGCTGCGATGGCAGCGCTGCCCGGCGGCGCGCCGACCTTTCTTGCGGTGTCGGTGATCGCGTTCATCGTGCTCGGCAGCGTGCTCGAAGGCATTCCGGCAGTGGTGCTGTTCGGACCGCTGCTGTTTCCGATCGCGCGCACCATGGGCATCAGCGAAGTTCACTACGCGATCGTTGTGGTGCTTTCGATGGGGATCGGGCTGTTCGCACCACCGTTCGGTGTCGGTTACTACTCGGCCTGTGTGATCGGCGGCGTGGATCCGTCGAGCGCGATGCGCAAGATCTGGCCGTATCTGGCGGCGCTCCTCGTAGGCATCGCCGTCGTCACGGCCGTGCCGTGGTTCTCAGTCGGATTTCTCTAATGCGAGCCCGTGCCGTTCATCGGCGCGGTGTCGCCGGCGCCTTCCTTGCGCAGCCACGCGACGAGCGCCTGCAGGTCTTTCGACGAGCGCAGGCTGGGCGCGATCCACAACACGATGTTGTACTCCCCTTCTTCGAAGCCATACGGCGCGACGAGCCGCCCCGAGCCGATCTCCTCCTCGACCATCATGCGCGGAGCGATCGCGATGCCAAGCCCGCACGACGCCGCCTGGATCATCAGATAGAAATGTTCGTAGACGTCGTGCGGCATCACGTCGAGATCCTGCCGCCCCACGCGCGCAAGCCAGTCGCGCCATGCCCGTGGCCGCGTCTTGGTGGCCAGGATGCGCATTTTCAGCAGATCGTCGAGGCCACGCTCACCGTGCTTTTCGAAGAATCCGGGCGCGCAGACAAGTCCTGTCTCTTCCTTCATCAGATGCTTGACGATCACGTCCTGCGGCGGCGCCAGCATGTCGTTGCGGATCGCGACGCTGACCTCCTCGCGCGCGAGATCCAGCGGCCCGTAGTTGACGTTCAGCAGCACTTCGACATCCGGATACGCCTGCTTGAACCGCGCAAGCCGCGGAATCAGCCAGTACATCATGATCGTTGCGGAACACGACACGGTCAGCGGGCCGGGCTGCAACTGCTGCACGCTCGCGTTGATCAGTTGAAATCCTTCGGACAGGCTGACCGCAAGCCGCCTGCCTTCGGACGTGGGTTCGACCGACTGTCCGAGGCGCTTGAGCAGCGTGATCGAGAAAATCGTTTCGAGCGATTGAATGTGACGGCTAACGGCGCCGGGCGTCACCCCCAGTTCGTTGGCGGCAAGCGTCATGCTGCCGAGCCTGACGGAAGCTTCAAAGGCTCTAAGGGCGTTTAGCGATGGACGAAGCACTGACATTGGGAATGGAAGTAAGCGATGGAAAACGAAGTGTTTAAATCGAAATGAATCTCGTCAGTTATTCTAACCATCTGCATTGCGTTTTTCTCACGGCTTGCCGAAAAAAAGTCGATTGTCTGCTTGCTACGCGGATCCTAGACTCGTCGCAAGTCATGCAAAGCTTTTCGCAACCGGACCAAGGAGAACACCATGCCTGACATCGAGGCGCGCCTGCGCTCGCCTGGCGTAGCAACGGGAATCGCATCATGAGCCAGGATCGCGTCGTAGCCCGTTATCTTGTCGAATCGCCGTACCCTCTCGGACATGCGGCCGAGCTGATCGCCGGCGAACAGTCGAGCGGCACCTTCGTTACAGTGCCGGGCGAAACCGCCGAACTCAAGGAGCGCTTCGGCGCGCAAGTCGTCAGCATCACGCCGCTCGAAACGGTCGATGCGCCGGCACTGCCCGGCTGCACGCCGGCGCGCTCGTCCGGCCCGGTACGTTATCAACGCGGCGAGATCGCGATCTCTTTTCCGCTACACAACTTCGGGCCGTCGCTGCCGAACCTGTTCACCACCGTCGCGGGCAATCTGTATGAATTGCAGCAACTGTCAGGCTTGAGGCTGCTCGACCTCGATCTGCCCGATGCGTTCGGCGCACGTTATCCGGGGCCGGCCTTCGGCATCGAAGGCACGCGCAAACTGGTCGATGTGTACGACCGCGCGTTGATCGGCACGATCGTCAAACCGAGCATCGGTCTCTCGACGCAGGAGTTGCGCGTTCGGGTGCGCGAACTCGCGCTAGCGGGTCTCGACTTCATCAAGGATGATGAACTATGCGGCAACCCGCCGTATGCGCCGCTCGCCGAACGGGTCGCCGCGGTGATGGACGAGATCGAACGCGCGGCGGACGAGACCGGCAAGAAGGTGATGTACGCGTTCAACATCACCGGCGACATCGATGAACTGCGGCGCGGCCACGACCTCGTGCTCGAACACGGCGGCAACTGCGTGATGGTGGCGGTCAACAGCATCGGCTTCGCGGGCGTAGCGTGGCTGCGCCGTCATAGCGCACTGCCGATTCACGGCCACCGCGCGACGATCGGCGCGCTGTCGCGCTGCCCGCTGCTCGGCGTGGGCTTTACCGCGTACCAGAAGCTCGCGCGTCTCGCCGGCGTTGACCATCTGCATGTCGGCGGAATCGACAGCAAGTTTTATCAGGCGAACGAAGAGGTGACGCAGTCGATCAAGGACTGCCTCACGCCGATGTTCGGCGGCTATACGGTGATGCCAGCGGTGTCGTCCGCACAGTGGGCCGGCTCGGCCATCACCACGTATGCGGCGACCGGCACCGTCGATTTGTTGCATATGGCGGGCGGCGGCATCATGGCGCATCCGCATGGCGTCACTGCGGGGGTGCGCAGCATGCAGCAGGGGTGGGAAGCGGCGCTTGCCGGCGCCGACCTCACCGAGTACGCGAGCTCGCGGCCTGAATTGCGGGCGGCGATCGACAAATTCGGCAAGTAGGCTGCAGGCGCCGCTAACGGATACCGGCATCGACACCACAATCAGCAAAGACGGATCAGGAGACAGGCAATGAAACTTACTGCGGAACAACATCAACAGTTCGACGACAACGGCTTTCTGCTCGTGCCGGACGTGTTCTCGCTCGACGAAGTAATCGCGCTGCGCGACGAATCGAACGCGATCTTCCAGCACCATCGGCCGGAAATCTGGCGCGAGAAAAACGGCGAGCCGCGCACCGCGTTCGGCTGCCATGAATACAACGAGGTATTTCGCGCGCTGACGTTGGACAGCCGGCTCGTCAAACCAGTCGAACAGATCATCGGTGAGCAGTTGTATATCCACCAGTTCAAGGTCAATCCAAAAGTCGCGTTCGAGGGCGACACCTTCCCGTGGCACCAGGACTTCGTGACCTGGCATGAAGACGACGGCATGCCTGAAGCCCGCGCGATGAACGCCGCGATCTTTCTCGACGACGTCCACGCGTCCAACGGGGCGCTGATGTTTGTGCTGGGTAGCCACAAGGAAGGCATGATCTACGCGGAAGACGTCAACGGCCGCCGCTGGCTCGAACGCAAGGACGTGGTGCGCCTGATCCGCTCCGGCGACGACATCGCGATCGCCGAGGGCCGCGCGGGCAGCGTGCTGCTGTTCCACGGCGACGTCGTGCATGGTTCGGCGGGCAACATCACGCCGCTGCCGCGCCGCATCCTGTACGTCACCTATTCGGCGCTGTCGAACCATCTGCTCCGGCCGACGCGTCCGCCGTATATCGCGCACCGGTCCTTCGAGCCGATTGTCGCGGTGGAACGGGCGGTCCAGCACGCGACCGCGCATCACACGGCCTGAACCGCGAGACACGGCCGATGCGAGAGCCCATCTGTTTCTACGGCGACGACTTCACGGGCGCCGCCGCGAACCTGCTTGAGTTTCATTGCCGCGGACTGCGCGGCGTGCTGTTCGTCGATACGCCGAGCGCCGCGCAACTCACCGCTTACCGTGGTAATGCGGACGTGATCGGCATCGCTGGCGTGAGCCGCTCGCTCGCGCCGGCGGCGATGGAGCGCGAAGTGCGGCCCGCATTCGAACTGTTCCGCACGATGGGGGCGCGCCTGATCCAGTACAAGATCTGCGCGACGTTCGATTCGTCGCCTGTGCGCGGCAACTTCGGCACCGTGCTCGAACTGGCGCGCACGCTGTTCGGCACGCGCACGATACCGATCGTGCCAGCCCATCCGGACTTCGGCCGCTACACGGTATTCGGCAATCACTTTTCCGTCTATCAGGGCAGCGTGTTCCGGCTCGATCGCCACCCGAGCATGGCGAACCATCCGGCCACGCCGATGCACGAGGCGGATCTGCGCAGGCATCTGGCCGCGCAGACAGCGCTGCCGATCGCGCTGTGCGATCTGCCGTCGCTGCGTGCGGCGAGCGACGGCGCGCTCGACGACCTGCTGGCGAGCTCCGATGCGGCGGCGACCGTATTCGACGCGATCGAGCGGCGCGACCTTGTAACCGTCGCGCGCGCGGTGTGGCGGGCGTCGCGGCAACAGCCGCTGTTCACGCTGTCGGCGCACGGTTTCGCCGCGGGCCTCGGCAGTCATCTCGCCGAACTCGGCGAGACCGGCACGGTGAGCCACGCGCCGCAAAAGCCGGTGGAAAGCCTCGTCGTGCTATCGGGAAGTTGCTCGCCGCGCACGGCGTCGCAGATCGCGTATGCGCAGGCGCATGGGTGGCGCACGCTGCGACTGCCAGTCGAAAAGTTCGGCACACAGGACGAAACGCAGGTCGTCGAACAACTTGTCGCCGAGATTCTCGACGCGCTCGCCGCGCGGCGCAGCATCATCGTCTATGCGGCCGCCGGTCCCGACGATGCGTCGATCGCCGCGGGCCGCAGCGTGTTCGACAGCATGGCCAGCGAATCGTCGGCGGTGATCGGCGCCGTGTATGGCGCTGTATTGCGGCGTGTCGTAGCGAGCCGGCGCCTGCCGCGCGTTGTACTCGCAGGTGGCGATACGTCGAGCCAGACGATGCGCCGACTCGGCGTCGACGCATTGACGATCGACGCGGTCAACACTGCGACCAACGAAGCCTTCATGCGGGTCCGCGCGCAGGGCAGCCCGTTCGATGGCATGCAGGTACTGCTCAAGGCCGGGCAGAACGGCACCGACGACTACTTAGGCCGCGCGCTCGAAGGCGACGGCTGGGTGTGAGCGGACACCGTTGCGCGCATCTGCCTGGCGCCCCACCCGTTTTTATTCCTTCATACCATCGGCATCGAGAGGCGTTCGAATGAATACATTGCACCCCGCCACGGGCGTCATCGGACTTGGCGCGATGGGCTCGGGCATCGCGCGCTCGCTGCTGCGCGCCGGCTTCGCGACTCACGTATGCGACGCGCGCGCGGCCGCTGTCGAAAGCTTTATCGCCGACGGCGCGACCGGCTGCGCAAATCCGGCCGAGCTGGCCGCACGGTGCGACGTGGTGATCAGCGTGGTGGTCGATGCCGCGCAGACCGAGCAGGTGCTGTTCGGCCCGGCTGGCTGCGCCGCGGTGATGAAACCCGGCAGCGTGTTCGTAATGTGCAGCACTGTGCCGCCCGACCGCTCGAGCGAATTCGCCGCGCGCATCGCCGAACTCGGCGTGCTGTATCTGGACGCGCCGATCTCCGGCGGCCCCGTCCGCGCGGCGAACGGCGAGCTGACGATGATGACGTCCGGCGTCCCGGCTGCATACGAGCGGTGCGACGTGGTGCTCGAGGCGATCGCCGCCAAGGTGTACCGCCTTGGCCACGAAGCCGGCGCTGGCAGCAAGGTGAAGCTCATCAACCAATTGCTGGCCGGCGTGCACGGCGCGGTCGCCGCCGAAGCGATGGCGCTCGGCCTGCGCGAAGGCGTCGATCCGCATGCGCTGTACGAGGTCATCACGCACAGCGCCGGCAACAGCTGGATGTTCGAGAACCGGATCGCGCATGTACTGGCCGGCGACTATACGCCGCTGTCCGCGGTGGACATCTTCGTCAAGGATCTTGGACTTGTGCTCGATCTGGCGCGCTCGAGCAAGTTTCCGCTGCCGCTGTCGAGCTCCGCGCACCAGATGTTCATGCAGGCGAGTGCGGCCGGTTTTGCGCGCGAAGACGACAGCGCGGTCATCAAGATTTTCCCGGGTATTGAACTGCCACGATGCAAACAGACAGACGGCGATCGCTGATGCATCCTGGCTTCATTCAACGGCTCAATGACACTAGGGACACACTCATGCTTGAAGGAAAAACAGCGCTTATCACCGGTTCCACTGGCGGCATCGGCCTCGGCATCGCGATCGCGCTGGCCAGGGCCGGCGCCAACATTGCGCTAAACGGCCGCGCGGACGACGCGCACGAAGCCACCGCGCAGGTTGCGGCGCACGGCACGCAGGTCGCCTACTTTCGCGCCGATATGGCCGGCCCGATGCAGATCGCGAACATGATGCGCGCCGCCGCGGAACGCTTCGGCCGGATCGACATCGTCATCAACAATGCCGGCATGCAGTACATCGCCGCGACCGAAGATTTCCCGGAGGACCGCTGGGACGCGATGATCGCAGTGAACCTGTCGAGCGCATTTCACACGACCCGTCTCGCGCTGCCGGCGATGAAGGCGGCGAACTGGGGGCGCATCATCAATATAGGTTCGACGCATTCACTCGTCGCATCGCCGAACAAATCGGCCTATGTGGCCGCCAAACACGCAATCATCGGACTGACCAAGGCCGTCGCACTGGAGAACGTAACGAGCGGCGTGACTTGCAATGCGATCTGTCCGGGGATGGTGCTGACGTCGATGGTCGAGCGGCAGATCGCGGCGTTCGCAGCCCAACGAGGCATGTCGCACGATGACGCCACCCATGCGTTTCTGGCCGCGAAGCAGCCGTCGCTGCAGTTCACGACGCCGGAGCAGTTGGGCGCGCTTGCGGTGTTCATATGCTCGCCCGGCGGGGACAATGTGCGCGGCGTGGCGTGGCAGGTCGATGGGGGGTGGACGGCGCAGTGACGGATGCGCCCGACGGTCCGCCTTGTCCGTGCCGTTGTCCGTGCGGTCGGTGATCTATAGCACCTTGCGATCCGTTACCGATCCGCACTTCCATCGCGCACTTCAGATGAAAGCGCCACCCGCGCCCTCGCCCTCGCCCTCGCAAAGTATGCGACGACGACTTGTGGTCACAATACGCGATCACGCCACCCGTGAAGAGCAGCGTGACGCCAAGATGCATTTCACGCGATACCAGGGCGCCGTGGCCGCAACATAATCGTCACGAAACTGGTATGAGCGCGCTCTGAAGTCCGCGTCGTATTTCATTGATGTCTCCTGTATCTGAGCGATGCTGGCGCGCTTTTGCGCCTGCTGGAATGTATTAGGCCGGCTCACGAGCGGCGTCGTTATCGAGCTTGCCGCGTGTCTCCGGCACGACGAACGCCCCCGCGAGGAAAATCACGCTGATCGCACCGGCGAAGATCGCGAGGGTCATCGGCAACTGGCTGGCGTCTTTCGCCACCAGCGAGACGGCGGTCGGCATCATCCCGCCGATCGCGAAGCCGATGTTCCATGACAGCCCCGTGCCGGTAGCGCGAATCGCGGTCGGAAAGCGTTCGTTCAGGAAGATCAGAAGCGGCGCGTAACCGGCGCTACCGAGCGCGCTCAGAATCACCGCGTAAACGCCGATTATCGTGATGCTTTGCGCCGTGGGCAGCAGCAGGAACAGCGCAGGCAGCGCGAACAGGCGAATCAGGCCTATCCAGACGAACGCGCTCTTGCGTCCGATGAAGGTGCTCAGATGTCCCGCCGCGATGGACGCGATGAGCACCGCGACGCTGGAGATCATGAGAATCGCGGCCGCGGCGCCGTTCGGTGCGTGGCTCACCACCTTGAGGAAGGTCGGCAGGTAGCCGGACGTGAGGTAATAACCGCTGCCACCACCGATCGTCAGCAGCAGATTGACGAACAGAATCGAGCGATAGTCGCGTGAAAACAGCGTGCGGATCGGCGAGCGCACGACCTCGACCGGCGCGCCTGTGTTCTGCATTGCGGCCATGGCGGCCTTCTCGGCGGCCAGCTTCTTCCACAGCGGCGACTCTTCCAGACTACTGAAGACGAACAAGCCGAGAATCGAGCTGACGATGCCGGTGAAGAACATGCAGCGCCAGCCCCACACGTCGAACAGGTCGCCCGGGAAGATCGCCGACATCGCCAGATAGGCGAGCGATGCGAGCAATGCGCCGAGTCCCGCCCCGCCACCACCGATCAGCCCCGACACGGCGCCGCGATATTTCGGCGCAACCGATTCGGTGCCGATGGTGTGCGTCGACGCCACCACGCCGCCGACGAATACGCCTTGTATCAAACGCAGCATCAGGAACAGGATCGGCGCGACCAGGCCGACTTGCGCGACCGTCGGCAGCAAGCCGAAGGCTGCCGTCGAGAGCCCCACGCCGACCACCGCAGTGATCATTGCGCCCTTGCGTCCGTGCCGGTCCGCGTAGGAGCCGAACCATGCCGAGCCAAGCGGGCGCATCAGCAGGGTCACGGCAAACGATGCATAGACCGCAGCCAGCGAGAGCATGGCGTGTTCGGACGGAAAGAACAATCGTCCAACTACCGGGGCGACGAACAGCAAGACGAACAGATCGAACAAATCCAGTGCCCAACCGAGGCACGAGGCCACTACTGCACCCATCACTTGCCGCTGGTTTACCGCGGGCAAGGCGGCGCCATTCTGCGCTGCTACGGACATCGTCATCTCCTTGAATTTCAGCGGGACGTCTTTTGATCGTCCCTGTTTTAAGGCACGTTCTGGATTGCGTGCTGGTAGTGGTGCTAAAAAAGCTTTATCGACCGGCCACCGGGAGCGCCGTCGTGCTCGACGCTGAGGCCGGGTAACCTCGCGCCAGCATCGCGTCGGCGATCTTTTCGGCCATCATGATGGTCGGGATATTCGTATTCGCGGAGGGCAGCCGTGGCATCAGTGACGCATCGACGACCCGCAAGCCCTGCGTGCCACGCACGCGGCCCGCGTTGTCCGTCACAGCCATGAGATCGTTCACATCGCCCATCTTGCAGGTGCCGCTCGCGTGCCATACGCCGAACACATTGGCGCGAATGAACGCCTCGAGCGCGTGCTCATCGGCAAGCAGTGCGGACATTTGGTGGCCTCGCGTGAAAAACCGTTCGATCAACGCCCGCCGGATCGGCGCTGGTGTGTCGAGCAACATGCCGAGCATCGAGGTCAGCGCGGCGTTGCGGGTTCCAACGCGGCTAAGCGCCTTGACCCACGGCGAAAACGCCGCGGGAAAAAAGTCGCGTGGATCGTGACCGAGCCCCGAGTCCGCGACGATTTTCGCCAGCATTCGTACGCCGACAGCGAGGCGCGCGACATCGCGTGGATCGTCGAGCAGATTCAGATCGACGCGTGGCGGCACTGCGGGGTCGGGTGAAACGAGTCGCACATGGCCGCGAGAATACGGGCGGTTGCACCAGAGAAAGAACAACCCGAGCCGGTTGCCGAGCGCATGCCATGCGGCACGAGTCGCACTCGACAGATACAGGTCGGACACATCGCACCCTGCAACGCCCGAGGTGAAACGCGCGGCCGTCATGCTCGCGCGGCGCCGCGACAAAGGCATGCGATAACGTCGCTCGAGAAAATGGCAGAAGGTCAGCGACGGATGATCCTGGAGATTACGCCCCACGCCCGGCAGATCGACCAGGCATCCGATGCCGAGATCGTCGAGTTCATGCTTCGAGCCGATGCCCGCGCGCATCAACAGCGCGGGCGACTGAAGCGCGCCCGCGCTTACGATCACTTCGTTCGCGTCCAATTGCACGTGCTCGCCGTTGGGCGCGACTGCCACCACGCCTTGCGCAGCGGTGCCTTGCATCACGATGCGCTCGACCCGCAGGTTCGAATACACGGTGAGATTGGGCTGCTTGCGTGTCGCTTCGTCGAGATAGGCGACAGCGGTGGACACGCGCTTGTCGTCGAGATTCGAGAACGCGCCGGGAAAGTAGCCGTCACCGAATTCGCCGTTCTGGTCCTGCAGGCTGGCGAAGCCGTTCTTACGCATCCCGTCGGCAAACGCATGGCAGAACGGCGGCCAGTCGGCCTGAAGGACACGGCGAATCGGTACCGGCCCATCGCCGCCGTGCAATTCGCCTTCCGGGAAATTCACGTCTCGTTCGAGCTTGCGGAAATACGGCAGCACGTCCTGCCAGGCCCAGCCGGTTGCGCCATTGGCGGCCCAACCGTCGTAGTCGCGCGGCAGGCCGCGATTGGCCGATTGCACGTTGATACTCGATCCGCCACCCATTACGCGCGCTTGCTCATACACACGCGGTGCGGCCGTTCGGGTCGCGCTCGCTTTGAGCTCCGGCCAGATGTACGTGTCGCCACAGAAGACTGGCATGGGATAGCTGTCGAGAATCGCCGCGGGCACGGCACCCGGCGGCGTATCCTTGCCCGCCTCGATCAACGCGACGCGCAACGACGGTACCGCCGATAACCGATGCGCAAGCACACATCCGGCCGATCCACCGCCCACAATCACGTAATCGAAACGATCCATATGCCTTGTCTCCTGCGGTCTTTTATTCGCTACGGGGTGTTGCGGCTATGTTGTGCTGCGTTCGGTTCAACTGCCCCGAAACACCGGCTTGCGTTTGCCATGAAACGCTTCGACCCCCTCGCGGAAATCGTCGGACGTGCGCAGACGGCTATAGCAATGCCCTTCGAGTTCGATCGCGATCGAGAGCGGCGCATCTTCGCTATCGTTCAGCAGCTTCTTGGCGGTGCGTTGCGCGAGCGGCGAGAAGGCCCGCAGTTCTTCCACCAACGCATCGGTCGTGGCTTCGAGTTGCGCATCGGCCACGCACTCCACCGCGATGCCCCAGTCGTAGGCCTGCTTACCCGGAATGCGGCGCGAGCGCATGACGATGTCCTTGGTTCGGCCGACGCCGACCATCTGCTGCAAACGCGCCGAGCCGCCCGAGCCCGGGATCTGGCCGAGCTTCTGTTCCGGCAGTGCGTAGAAGGTCGTGTCGGTAGCGATGCGGAAATCGCACGCGAGCGACAGTTCGAAACCCACGCCGAAGCAGAAACCGCGATTGGCGGCGATCACCGGCTTCGAACAGCGCGCGGGTGCCGCGATATTCCAGGCGAGTTTGGACACGTGTTCCGGCGACGCCTCGAGAAAGCCCTTGATGTCGCCGCCGCTCGAGAAGTGTTCACCCGTGGCGCGCACGACGATCACGCGCACGCGCTCGTCTTCGTCGAGTGCTTCGAAGGCCGCACGCAACTGGTCGCGTGCATGCATCGAAATCACGTTAAACGGCGGGCGATGCAGGACAATGTCGGCCCGCTCGCGTTCGGCGTCGATCTCTATCGAAAAGCCGTCGAGTTCTTGCAGCAGGCTCTGGCCGCGGTGGATCAAGTCGGTCATGGGGTTACTCCTTGGTAGTTTCCGTGTGTGTGGCAATGAATTCGCCGCTGGCGCGGCTGTCGTTGCCGTCGTTACCGTCGTGAGGCTGACCACGTTCGTCGCGTTCGTACTCGCCCGCGGACAGCTTGCGGCGCAAAATCTTGCCAACCGGCGATTTCGGAATGTCGTCAACGAAGACGTATTCGCGCGGCCGCTTGAAGTTGACGAGATCGGACGTGCGGCAATACGCATCGAGCGTTTCGGCATCGACGTATTCGCGGCGTTTGACGAAGGCGACGACCCGTTGGCCCCACCGCTCGTCTTTCACGCCTGCCACCGCCACGTCGTCGACGGCGGGATGCAGAGACAGCACCGATTCGATATCGACCGGCGAAATATTCTCGCCGCCGCTAATGATCATGTCGTCGACGCGTCCCGACACGTACAGGTCGCCTTCGACGTCGAAGAAGCCGGTGTCGCCGGTGAAATACCAGCCGTCGCGCAGTGACCTGGCGTTGGCGTCGGGGCGGTTCCAGTAGCCTTCGAAAGCTTCGTCGCCGAGCAGGTCGGCGATGATCTGGCCTTCTTCGCCAGCCTGTGCCAGATCCTCCGGCGTTTGCGCATCGAGCTTCACGACACGCAGGCGCGTATTGATGCCAGCACGCCCTGCACTGCCCGGTTTCTGCGTTGCGTCCTGATCGATGCTGAAGGTGTAGACCTCGGACGAGCCGTAGTGATTGACGAACAGTTCGGGTTTGAAAGCAGCCGAGAGCCGCTTGAGCAAACCGTCGTTCATCGGTGCGCCGGCAAAGCCGAGCTTTTTGACCGAGGTCATGTCGATATCGGCGAAAGCCGGATCGGCCAGCAGATCGTGATAAAGCGTCGGCACCAGATAAAGACAGCTGATCTGATACTGCGCGATTGAATCGAGCGCGAAGCGCGCGTTCCAGCGGCGTGCGCAAACGAACACGCCGTCAACCATTGCCATCGAGAGCAGCGAGCGCACGCCCATCGTGTGATACAACGGCATCACCCCGAGCGTGCGCTCGCCATGCCGGTACAGGTTCTGCGCGACATGGGCGAGCGCGGCAGCCCGCTCATGACGGTGACGGCGCGGCACGCCTTTGGCCTTACCTGTCGTGCCCGACGTGTAGAGAATCAGCGAGTAGTCGTCCGCATTCGCACGAGTGGTCTGGATGCTTGCATCATGCGAGCACTCGACAAGGAGAGTTGAGAATCTGGCGGTGTGGCCTTGCGCGTCGTCGAGCCCGATGCGCGGCAGATTCTGCGCAGCCGTGCTTTGCGTGACCGCTTCGGCACTGGCCGGTTCATAGACGATCGCCTTCACGCCGGCATCGGTCACGCAGTAGTCGAGTTCGTCAGGCTTGGCGCGCCAGTTCAACGGCACGATCACGATGCCGGCGAACTGGCAGGCCCAGTGTAAGGTTGCCATTTCCCAGCGGTTTTGCAGCACGACGAGCAGCCGGTCCCCGTGCGCGAGACCCAGTTCGCGCAGGCCTTCGGCGACGTTCACAATGATGCGATGCCACTGCGCATAAGTCAGCGTCAGGCCGCCATCGACCAGAGCGAGCGCGTTCGGGCTGCGCTCCACGCTTTGCAGATAGGTTCGACCGAGATCAAGCATGAGCGGTCTCCACAGTCTCACCGGCCTGCTTGCCTGCCTGACGTCTTGCCGCCACGTCCAACACCGCTGCGACGATCGGCGTATAACCCGTACAGCGGCACAGATGGCCCGAGAGCATGTCGCGCACCTGCGCCTCGGTGGGATCGGGCACGCGCTTCAGATAGTCCGCGCACGACATCAGAATGCCGGCCGTACAGAAGCCACACTGCAACGCGTGGTGGCGTTGAAACGCCTGCTGCAGATCGCCGAGCACGATATCGGGCGCGAGGCCCTCGACCGTATCGATGCGACGCCCTTGCGCCTGCACCGCCAGCATCAGGCAAGAACGCCCTGCCACGCCGTCGATGTGTACCGTGCACGCGCCGCAGACGCCATGTTCGCAACCGACATGCGTGCCAGTCGCGCCCAGTTCGTGACGGATAAAATCCGACAGCAGTTCGCGTGGCTCGCAATAGCCGCTGCGTTCGCGGCCATTGAGCGTCAGCGTGATGCACTGCCGGTCGCCTTGCCGCATGATGTTGTCTTTGGATGTGTTGCTCACTTTGCCTCCTCGATCACGCGCCATCCGAGTTGCCGGACCAGATGCCGGCGATAGGTCGCGCTAATATGCGCGTCGTCCTGCGCGCCCAGCTTCCAGCTCAAATCGTTCAACGCACTGCGTAGGTCTTCGCCGTGCAAATGGGGCCATTGTTCGACCATGGGCCGATCCGCGACGCCACCCACGGCGAGACGGATCGAGTCGTTCGTCACCACCGCCGCGCACGCCACGATCGCGAAATCGCCATGACGTGCGGAGAATTCCGTGAAGCCGTAGCGTTCGCCAGGCTTCTTCAGCGGAAAGCGCACAGCTTCAACCAACTCGTCCGGTTCGCGCGCGGTCATCAACATGCCCTGGAAAAAGGCCTCGGCCGTCAACACACGCTTGTGCTTTTTCGAGCGCAGCATCACCTCGCCGCCGAGCGCTGCCAGCACCAGGGGCAATTCCGCGCTCGGATCGGCATGGGCGATCGAGCCGCACACCGTGCCGCGATTGCGAATCTGAAAGTGCGAAATGTGCGGGAAAGCCATCGCCAGCAGAGGCACTTCGTCGCGCAGTGACGCGCGCCATTCGACGCTGCCCTGCGTGGCAGCCGCGCCCACGATCAGCCGGCCTGCTTCGTTATCGACGCGCACCGCGTTCAGTTCGTCCGTGCGCGAGATATCGACCAGCATGCGCGGCTGCGCAAGCCGCATGTTCAGCACCGCCATCAGCGACTGCCCCCCGGCCAGCACGCGGGCGTCTTCGCCGTTTTGCGCGAGTGCGTCGAGCGCGTCCTGCGTGTTCATCGCGCGCAGATAATCGAACGGCGCGGGTTTCATACCTGTCTCCTGAAACGTGCGAGCAACCGCGATAGCCACCCGCCTCCGGTTTTCACCGGTTTGCCTGCGGCCTGGCGTCCAAGCGATTCGAACAGTTGCCGCAAGACGACCTTGGCCGCCCCTTCGAGCATCCGTCCGCCGACGGCTGCGACCTTGCCCGACACCTGGGCTTCGTAGTCATAGGAAAGACGCGTACCGCTTGCGATCGGCGTCAACTCGACGAGGCCGCTGCCGCGCGCGCTGCCGAGCGACGACATGCCCGCACCCGCCAAACGCAGCCGATGTGGCGCGTCGATTTCCGACAGCCCGATCTTCGCTTCGAAGCGCGCCTTGATCATGCCCACGCCAACCGTCACGTCGGCGCGATACCGGTTCGTGCCTTCGGCCTCGAGCGCGTGGCAACCCGGTATCACTTTGGCGAGCGCGTCCGGATCGAGCAGCACGGCGAAAATGGCTTCCGGCGACGCCGGCAAATCGACGCTGCCTTGCGCGGTCAGCGCCTTGCCGCCGCCGGGCATCGCCGGTTTCGCCGATGGCGTGTCACGCAACTCGGGACGCGACGGCGCGGGGTCGTCGATACCGATGAGCGCCATGACCTTCGAAGGCGTCAACGGCAGACGGATATCGTCGACGCCGAGCGCGTCCGCCACCGCATTCGCGATGCACGGCGGCGTGCTCATGTTGTTGCCCTCGCCGAGGCCTTTCGCGCCCAACGGCGTGAACGGACTCGGCGTTTCCAGATGCACGATCACCGGATCGGGCACTTCGCAGGTGGTCGGCATCAGATAATCGGCGAGCGTGCCCGACTGGAAGCTGCCATCCGCGCCGTAGCGGAATTCCTCCATCAACGCCGCGCCGAGACCTTGCGCGAACGCGCCGCGAATCTGGCCATCGGCGAGCGCGGGGTTCAGCAGCGTGCCGGCGTCGTGCGCGGTGACATATCGGTCGATCCGCACGCGGCCCGTGGCGCGGTCCACTTCCACTCCGCACATGTCGAAGGCAAAACCGTAAGCCGCCGACGTGTTGATGCGATCGTTCTCGTCCGGCGCCGCCATGTTCGGCGGATTCCAGAACACGGTCTCACGCAGGCCGGGCTCCTCGCCTTCGGGCAAGAGCGCGGGCGCCCAATGTGGCGCATTGGCGGCGACGCGGCCGAACGGCTGCGCGCGATCCTCTGCTCCCCTGGCATAAATGCGGCCGCCTTCGAAACGGACATCTTCCGGCGCGCAATCCAACTGCTTCGACACGATGCGCGCGACCTTGTCGCGTACGCGCATGGCCGCCAGATGCACCGTGCCCGCCACCGCGCCGGCAAAGCGGCTCGAGTAGTTGCCCGCCGCCACCGACCACGCGTCCTTATGCGTATCGAACTCGACGTTGACGACGACGTCTTGCGGCGAGACGCCGAGCACATCCGCGACCACCTGCGCGCACACCGTCATATGCCCCTGGCCCGCGGGCGTCGACGCGATCGTCACCACCACGCCGCCTAGCAGATCGACGCTAACCGTGGCGCTCGCGATCGCGCCGCTCTTCGGGCCGGCCTTCCTGCGCGCGTCGGCAGGCATCACCGTCGTGATATAGCCCATGTTCGACACCGACGGCTCGACGATTGCCGCGAAGCCGATGCCGTACAGCCGCCCTTCCTTGCGCGCCGCCTCGCGGCGCGCAAGCAGTTCGTCGTAGCCGCCTTCGGCGAGCGCGCGCCGTTGCGCTTCCTGATAGTTGCCCGAGTCGAGCACGGCGCCTGCGGCGGCACGATAGGGAAAGGCATCCGCGGCGACGAAGTTGCGGCGGTACACGTCGAGCACATCCAGCTTCAACTCAAGCGCGATGCGTTGCATCAACCGTTCGAGCGCGAAGTAAACCTGCGGGCCGCCGAAGCCGCGCACGAGACCCGTCGGCGTCTTATTGGTCAGCACGACGCGATTGCGCACCAGCAGATTGTCGATGGCATACGCGCCTGTCAGGCAGCCATGCATCCGGTAGAAGGTCGCCGGTTCCGGCGCGCGCAGATAGCCGCCGCAATCTTCAAGTTGATCGTATGAGAGCGCGGTAATACGGCCGTCGCTTTCGACAGCCGCCTCAAGCGTCGACAGGCGTGCCGTCGCGGAGGTCGCCGCGCTCAGATGTTCGAGCCGGTCCTCGACCCACTTCACCGGCGCGCCGGCCTTGCGTGACGCGAGGCACATCAGCACGACATACGGAAACACCGCCTGCTTCACGCCGAAGCTGCCGCCCGAATCGCGCGGCGCCTTGTGACGCAACCGATTGGCCGGCACGTTCAGCGCCATCGCCATGACCGCGTGCAGCGAGAACGGGCCCATGAAATTCGACGTAACGTCGTAGCCTTCGTCGCCCGCCAGATATTCGGCGATCACCACGCCGCATTCGATCGGCGCACAGGTATTGCGCGGATAATGCGCGACCAGTTTCACGCGATGTGGCGCGTTCTCGAACGCGGCTTCGGGATCGCCATAACGGAAGCGGCGGTCGCTGATCACATTGGTGCCGACCTTTTCATGCAGCACCGTTGATTCCTCGCTCGCCGCCTGTTCGATCATCGTGACCGGATCGAGCGTGGCGTATTCGACCTTGAGAAGATCGAGCCCGTCTTCGGCGATGGCGCGCGATTCCGCCAGCACCACCGCGACAGGTTCGCCGACATAGCGTACGCGGTCCATCGCGAGCGCCCACTGCTCCATCGGCGATTTCACGCCCACCACGAAGGGCCGCGACCACGCGCGAAGGTCGTCGCGCGTCAGGATCGCGCGCACGCCGGGCAGTTTCGACGCGGCGTCGGTATTGATGGCAACGAGTTCTGCATGTGCATGCGGTGAGCGCAGAATCGCCGCATGCAGCGTGCCGGGTCTGGTACCGATGTCGTCGCCATAACGGCCACGGCCCGTCAGGATTGCGGGATCTTCGAGACGCTCCATCGGGCGGCCAAGATGGCGCCGTGTACGCTCTACGCTTTCGTCGCGGGTTGGTTCAACCTCTAGAGTCGCCGCATTGCCTGAGTTGATCATGTCGCGCTGGTTCATTCGTCAGCTCCCTCGCGGCGGCCCGCGAATTCATCGGCGAGTCCGCTCCAACGCTGGGCGATCTCGCGGTGCTCGACGCCGAACAGATCGAGGATCCGGCCGACGGTGTGATCGACCACGTCCTCGATGGTCTTCGGATGCGCGTAGAACGCGGGTACCGGCGGCATCACAATCGCGCCCATCTCGGTGGCGAGCGTCATGTTGCGCAAGTGCGCGAGATTGAGCGGCGTTTCGCGCGCGACCAGCACCAGCCGGCGGCGCTCCTTGAGCATGACGTCGGCGGCGCGCGTGAGCAGGTTGTCGGCGAAACCATTGGCCACGCCCGCGAGCGTTTTCATCGAACACGGCGCAATCACCATTCCCGCGGTGATGAAGGAACCGCTCGCCACTGCCGCGCCGATATCGCGCACGTTGTAGATCACGTCGGCGAGGCTCTCCAGATCGCCGCGCGCCATGCCCAATTCCTGAGCCGCCGTCACGGCGCCGGAGGCCGATACGACCAGATGCGTCTCATGCGTGCCGAGGCGGCGCAGCGCGGCAAGCAGGCGCACGCCGATCAACGCGCCGCTCGCGCCCGAAATGCCCACCACAATCCGCTCACGCTTGTGGTCAGACATGAACGTCACCCAGATAGGTATTTAACGCGGCGTTGTCGCCGGCGACGAGCGCGTCCAGATCCACCGAGTCCTGCCCCGGAATGCGCACGCGCGTGAACACATGCGACGCATAAACCACCGGCCGTGTGGCGTCGAACCCCATCTTCGCGCTGATGCCCTGAATATGCGCCGGGGCATCATCCGGCTGGCCCACCGTGGTCGACGGATCGAGTGGCGAGCCCTGCGCGCCTTCGATCACCACCAGGTCACGATCGGCCTGAAAGCGCGTAGCAACGGCCCATTCGATTTCGGCGGGGTCGTGCACGTTCACGTCGGTATCGACCACCACGACCTGCTTGATGTCGTAATGGGCGCCGAACGCGCACAGGATCACGTTTTTCGCTTCGCCTTCGCGTTTCTTCTCGAACTGGACCCACAGGTGATAACGGCATACGCCGCCGACCGACAGATGCACGTCCTTCACGTTCGGATGGCTGCGCTGCAGATGCGCGAGCAGCGTCGCCTCGCGTGGAATCGCACCGAGCAGCAGATGCTCCATTTCGGCCGGCACAATCGTATGAAAGATCGGATTCCGGCGATGCGTCAGCGCAGTGACTTCGATCACCTCGCGCGCTTCCCGCGCGCTGTAGTACTTCGGGAATTCGCCGAACGGGCCTTCCATCTCACGCACGTTCGGCAGGATGCGCCCTTCAATCACGATCTCTGCGAAGGCCGGCACGTTCACGCCGTTGCTCACGCACTTCACGACCGGCAACGGCGCGCCATGCAGCGCGCCTGCGATCTCCAGCTCGTCGTGATCGATCGGCGTAATCGCCTGCGAGGCGAGCATCGTCAGCGGGTCGACACCAATCACCACGGCAAGATCCAGCGGCTCTCCCGCGGCTTCCGCGGTTCGGTGAAACGCATACAGATGGCGCGGCAGCAGAAGGATCGCCATGCGGTCCGGTCCATGCACCTGGATCCGGTTGATCGATACGTTCTGAACGCCGGTGCGCGGATTGCGCGCAATCACGAGACCGGCGGTAATGTACGGGCCATTATCGTGTTCGCTATGTGTCGGAATGGGCAGCAGCTTGTGTAGATCGATCCCTTGTGTATGGACAACCTGCTGGCACAGCGCGGTATCCGCCGGCACCTCCTGCCACGCGAGCGGATGCTCGGCGGCTTCGCGAAAGCGTTGCAGTAGCTGGTCCTCGCTCACGCCCATCGCTTCGGCGATCCACGCACGCCTCGACATGAAACCGCTGACCACCGGAATCGCATGGCCGCCTGGCTGCACGAATACTGCGGCGCGCGAGCCGTCGAGCTTCTTCGCGATCGCTGCGAGTTCGTGCTCGAGCGCGACGGGCTTTTCGATGGTGGCCACCCGCCCGCTCGCCGACAGGTGCTCGAGCCAGCTTCGCAGCGAGCGGGCGGGATGAGCTCCGGCGCTCAGAGAAACCGTCGTATCGAGGGAAGCGGTACCGCGTGAGCTCATCTACGTCTCCATGTGTCGTGTCGATGTCCGCCCGTTACTTTGTCTGGTGAGCGCACAGTGGGTTTTGAAGGAGCGTAGCGAGAACGGTCTATAACTTCTAATATTGTTTTTTGATCTCCGACATCATTTACACTGATATCAGTGTTACCCCTGATGACGTTGGGCCGCGCCAATGAGTATCAATAGCGGCGACCATCTCTAACCGTACTGTGACGGGCATCTGGTGGTTGAGCGACGTGGCCGGTGTCTGCGAAATAACGCGCCGCGACCGCACTGGAATTGATAACGGTGCAAGCTGACATCAAAAGCAATGACAGTGCCGAACCCTGATCGAGCACACTCATGGACCTGAGGCAGATTCAATATTTCATCGCGCTGTTCGAAGACGGCTCGGTCACGCGCGCCGCCAAGCGTCTGAATATCGTGCAACCCGCGCTCAGCATGCAGATCGCGAAGCTCGAGGAAGAACTGCATCAGCAACTGTTCGAGCGCGGTTCGCACGGGATGACGCCGACCGCCGCCGGGCGGCTCATGTACCGGCTCTTCCTGCCGATCATGCGCGACCTTGCGCACGCGCGGCAGCAGCTGATCCAGCGCGACGAGATCATCACCGGGCGTGTGTCGATCGGGTTGATCGCGTCGATCAGCGAAAGCGTGCTGGCCGATTCACTGAGGCGCTATCACGAGAAATATCCGTACGTCGAAGTCACCGTCTCCGACGGCTACAGCGCGACCTTCATTGACTGGGTCGCCGGCGGCCAGCTCGATGCGGCGCTGATCAACAAACCGCGCGGCAAGCTCTCGCTCGATGCGCAAGCGATCCTCGACGAAGAAATGGTACTTGCCGCCAGTGCGGCCCACGGTCCAGACCTGCCACACGCGATCGAACTGGCCAGGCTGCCCGAACTCGAACTGGTGCTGCCGACCAAGCGGCACGGCCTGCGCGGCGTGCTCGATACCGCCGCGCAGCACGAGGACGTGCTGCTGACGCCGCGCTTCGAAATCGATGTGCTCAGCTCCATCGTGCAACTGGTCGGCAATACGCACTTCGCGACCATCCTGCCGCGTATCGTGGTCGAGCGCGCAGTCCGAGCGGGCACGCTGCGCGCCTATCCGATTCTGGCGCCGCGCATCGTGCGTCACATCGTTTGCATCACGCATCCGCGCCGGCCGCTGAGCGCCGCCGCGGACGCGCTAATCTCGATCATCGCCGACGAACTGCGCCAGGTGCTGAACGCCGCGCCGTTCGATGCGACGAAGGACACCCCTACCCCGACCAGGAAAGTTTGATGAATCACAACACTGGATCGCCGGCACCTGGACCGGGACGTCGACGTTACCGAAACCCTCGTGAAGGTTCGGTTCCTCAAGAACTCGATGAGCGTGAAGCCCGATAGACGCACTCCGTTTCTTGCTATCTAGTCCCTTGTGAAGGCTAATTGGGGCCGCTTCGATTGCAGCGCATCGCCGTTAGATATCGGGTTTCTGGCTTTCGCACGCGTGAAAACGCGCGGAGGCAGATGCCGGCTCACCGGGCGCTTTCGTCGTCGCAGGGCATACGAAGCGGATCGCGCTAGCAGTCAACGCGTAATCGCCCGGTTCGCATTGCTTCAGGTTATCTAAGCAAGCGTACGAACCGAGGAAGCAACTGATGACCGCTTTCGCCTGGCGGATTCAACCGGTGGCTGCCTCTCAGTTGCGTCGGTGTCGGCAGTGCGCATCGAACCTTCTGCAGAGACGCGGTTTGGCCCGGCGCCGACTGTTCAGCGGTCGAGCCCTTCGTCGCTCATTCCCATCGTCTGAAGCCATCAAACAGCGTCATGTACACAGCGCCCATTCCATCGAGCTTGCCCCGGGCCTCTTCGTCCGGTGTGCCGTAGACAACAAAGCCAGCCGGCGTTACGAGTGACATGAACCTCTCTGCGAAGCGTCCGAATGTCTGGTCGATGTGCGTCACGACAGCCGCCGAGTCGCGGTAACGCTCAAAAACGTGAACCGCGCTCTGATCGGAACTTACGCTGTACTCGTATGCGAGAGCACCCGCTTCCTTCCCGGTTTCAGCCACGATTTCCACGACCAGCTTCTTAAACTCGTCAAATCGTCCAGGCTTAACGGAAACTGTGAAGATCCAGTAAATTTCTTGATGCATTAAATTCCCTCCTTGCAAAACGATCCGTGCCGGTCTGCGCTAGCGCAAACCAGCGGCGGAATGTTCAGTGAATATGACTGCCGCCATTCACGTCGATCGTGGCACCTGTCACATATCCGGAAAGGTCGGATGCAAGGAAAAGACATGCACCCGCAATCTCGACCGGTTTCCCAGCGCGCTGCAACGGGATACTCGTCTCGATCTCTTTCTGCCTCTCCGCAGACATCCCATCCAGCATGGCCGTCTCGGTCATCGAGGGACACACGACATTTGCACGGATTCCCAAAGGGCCGAACTCGCGTGCGATGGTACGTGTCAGGCTGATCACGCCACCTTTCGACGCTGCGTAGTGCGCACCGCCAACCAGTCCGCCGCCGCGCTGCGCAGCCACAGAAGCCACATTGACGATCGTGCCGCTCTTGCGTTCGGTGAATACTTCAAGTGCGCTCTTGCAGAGATTGAAGGCGCCCTTGAGATTTACATTCATGATCCGATCGTAGTCAGCTTCCTCGATTGTCAGCATCGACTGCGCCTTCACAATCGCCGCGCTGTTCACCAGGCAGTCCACCGTCCCATACCGCGCGACCGCCTCCCGGAACAGTTGTCTGCAATCTGCGCTATCCGCAATATCGCAGCGGATTCCGATTACATCCGCGTTACGCCCGACCTTGCTCTCAATGGAGGCCTTGATGTCGTCAGCGATGGTGTCGTTCATCAAAACATCGACGGCGATGATCTTCGCTCCGTGCGTGGCGAAAAGCTCTGCTGCGGCATAGCCAATACTTCTGAGTGACGCTGCGCCGACGATGACACAAACCTTATCTGGTAAAAGCATGTTTCTGCACTCCAATTATTGCTAATGCCTATCGCACGAGCTATTAACGTTTGATGTCCAGGTGCCGCGTCTCTGGACTGGCAATGATGGCGATAAGCGATGCGCCCACGACAACTGCGCAAAAGGCGGTGATTACCCAGGTCTGTCCGCCCGCATGCTGAAGCAGCCACGCGCAGATGAACGGAGTCGGTCCGCCCATCAGAAGATTCGCGCCGGTATAAGCAGCGGCGGAGCCCGAGTACCGGACGTTGGTGGGAAACGGCTCAGCGAAAAAAGCGGGCTGCACGCCGGACTGGATCTGGAGCGAACCGACAAACGCTGCCATCGCAAAGAAGATGACGTACCAGTTCTTCGTGTCGAGCAGCGTGAAATAGGACAGCGCGATCGCGAGCGTTAGCACCGATGCAACCAGCATGGTTGGCTTGCGGCCAATCCGGTCGCTGACAGCGCCGCCTAAAATCACCGTGCAGATTGCAACAAGATTGGCGCCCATCAGGCAGAGAAACGCGGTCTGACTGGGAAGGGATAGATTCTTGGTGATGTAGCTTAGCGAGAAGACAGTGATCACGTAGAAACATGCGGTGGGGGCACACCAGATCACGAGCAGACGAAAAATGGTCCCAGGATATTGGGCGAATGCCTTTACTAGTGGCACGCGTGCTTCCGCGCCTTTGGCATGTGCCTGCACGAAAGCAGGGGTCTCCGAAACCCGGATTCGAATATAGAGTCCAACAACAACTAGCAAGAAGCTGAATAGGAATGGGACACGCCAACCCCAGGCCAGAAATTGTTCGGCACCGAGCGTGCTCGTCAACGCAAATAACATTGCGCTCGCCAGTGCTGCGCTCAGGGACGAGCCGATATTGATAAATGACCCGTACAGTCCCCGCCGATTCTGCGGGGCATGCTCCATCGTCATCAGTTGGGCACCAGTCGCCTCGCCGCCGAGTGCAAAGCCCTGCAGAAAACGCAGGAGCACCAGACACAAAGGTGCCGCGAAGCCGATCGTGGCGTAAGTCGGAAGACAGCCGATCAGGAACGACGCGGCCCCCATGAGCGACAACGTATAGAGAAGGATGTTCTTACGTCCAATGCGGTCACCCAACATCCCAAAGAACAGTCCGCCCAGAGGGCGCGCGAAGAAGCCGATCCCGAACGTGGCGAATGCCGCGAGGATTCCAATATTAGGATCCATCTGCGAAAAGAATATTTTTGGAAAGACTGTCGCAGCAACCGCGCCGTACGCGGTGAAGTCGATCCACTCCAGCGCTGAGCCGACTGTGCTCGCAACGGTAGCGCGCTTTGCCATCGAGTTCGTTGAACCGACTGGCGCCTCCATGGTTAATGTGTCTCTCATAGGACTGTCTCCTCCTGGATGATTGAATAGCTTATTGCGTATGTGACCGGGCAAATCCCGATCAGAAATACGTGCGTGAAGCCTCGGTCACACCCATCCGGGGAACGACCGGAACCCACTCAAGACGCTGGGAAGCGCTATGCCGATGTTTGTGTCTGAGAGTTGACGCCGCGCGACCTGGCGTCTCTCGCCGCACTCGCGAGGCTGCTTCAGTGCCTTGATTCCTGCAAGACGCGTAGCTCCGGGCTCTGAATTCAGTTTCTGAGACCTTTGCCGCGCGCTGGCAGACGCGAATTAATGCACCGCGTTATCACCGATCCCCGTGTACGTTCGGCTGGTGCACCTCGATAACGTTGCCGTCCGGGTCCTGCAGAAAGACCTGGTGCCAGCCTGCGATAGCCCATCGGCCGTAGTCCGAATAGCGGATCCCCATCTGATCGAGACGTTTCTTGAAACCCTCAATGTCGTCGGTGCGAAAACAGAAGTGGCCGCGCGCCATCGGGTTGACGATCTGCTTCATCTTGAAACCCGTGTCCAGATCGCGTTCGGCCCAGTGGAACTCGATGTCCCCATCGCTCAGGAAGTCGACTTTGCCGTTGTACCCGGTCGTCGTGCTTTCGGCGTTCACGCGTGAGTGCTCTTCATCGTGGAGCGTCCCGAGATCGAAAAGCGTCTGATAGAACCTCGTCAGTCGCGGCAAGCTGTCGGTGCACAGATTCAGGTGGTGGAACTTGAACTTCATGTCGGATCCTCTAGCGGTTCGGAATGGGGGCACTGCATTGGGCAGTGCTGTGATCTGCTCTCAGGACGAACGTCTCAGCCGCGCCGGGGACTTTTGACTTCGGGTTAGCTAGCCGATTAACGGTGTCTAAGGGCTTGATGACAAGGTAGGACGTTTCACTGGTGAAGTCAACCATGCATACGTGAAAACACCTACAAGTATTTTTTCTTTCATTCTTGTCGAGTTCACGACTC
This sequence comes from Paraburkholderia sp. RL17-337-BIB-A, assembly GCF_046025895.1. Classification (NCBI taxonomy): domain Bacteria; kingdom Pseudomonadati; phylum Pseudomonadota; class Betaproteobacteria; order Burkholderiales; family Burkholderiaceae; genus Paraburkholderia; species Paraburkholderia sp. RL17-337-BIB-A. Next base: position 118,345 of record NZ_JARESY010000004.1, read on the forward strand.
AGAAACGGTCCGGAAGAGGATGGCTTGCAAGGCTGGCCTCCCCGCCTCTCCCTTTCTGTCAGCCTTTCTGGCCGATTTTGACCGACGTGGGTGCCGGTGCCGATCCGGCGGATCGGGGCGGCGCGGACGAAGCGTCTATTTCCGTGAAGGCGCAGCCGATAAGAAGGAAATGCAAAAACAAAACGTTAGTTTTATGGATAAAATACGATAACGTAGTGGCGGGAAGGCAGCCAACCGTCGCGCGACGCAGATATCCCGGAACAATCGGCGCGCAGTTCCGTCATTAACTTCGCGCCGCATGCTTGCGCAGCCAGAACGCTGGTGCAAAGGTGCGATAGGGGAATTTGATATGAGAGACGATTTCAATGAGTCCGAGACCGCGGTCGAAGCCAATCCACGAAGCTATTCCGCTCCCGCGCTGGAGAAGGGTCTCGACATCCTTGAAGTGCTTTGCCGCAGTCAAAGCCCGGTGACACAGAAGGATCTGGCGGCTCAGGTAGGTAGAAGCGTCGGCGAGATCTATCGCATGATTCAATGCCTGGTCAGTCGCAACTACATAGCGCAGATTGACGACTGCTACTACATCACGACCAGGCTCTTCGAGCTCTCACACCTGAACCCTCCAACTCACAGGCTATTGCTGGAAGCCACGCCGGTAATGAACAGGCTTGCCAGTGAGCTGGATCAGTCGTGTCATCTGACCGTTTATAACCAGGGAAAGCAGGTTGTCGTCGGGAAAGTAGATACGCCGAGCGGCATGGGCTTCAGCCTGCGAGTCGGCTCGGGTCTTGACGTGTTGATCTCGGTGTCGGGACGCGTGCTTGTCGCCTTTCAGGAACCGGAGATACGGAAGTTGCGAATGGCCGAGTCCCTGGAGCGCCGGCCCGATCAGGACGATCCACAGATTGATGTAGTTCTTGATTTCATCCGCGAGCGAGGGTTCGAGTCTGCACCCAGTTCACAGGTCAGAGGGTTGTACGCCGTGAGCTTTCCCGTGTTCGACTCTCAGGGGCATGCGATTGCGGCGCTGACGATCCCGTACGCCGAGCGGATCGACCAGGCTCAACGAAAATCCATAGCAGCGATTCAGGACGCACTCGCTGAGGCTGCCAAAACGGTTACTGAAAGAATCGGCGGTGTACAACCGGAGCATCGAGAAATGTGCGAGACCGCCGACACCATACGCGGATGACCTAGCCTTCGGCCTTGACTTGGGACGGGCCGCCAATTCGCGCACACAGGAGCCCCGCAGCCTCGCCCAGCGCCTGTTCGATATCGGAGACGGATTTGCGCTGAGCCTGGTCGATCCGCTCAGCGTAGGGAACGGTGAGTGCGGCGACGGCATGATTCTGCGGGTCCAGAACCGGATAACTCACGGCATACAGTCCACGGACCTGGACGCTTGGGGCGGACTCATATCCACGTTCCTTGATGAAATCAAGAACGCCTTCTATCTGCCGGTCGACCTGATCGGGGCGCCGTTTGAGCGATTCTTCGATCCGGAGGCGGCGGATCTCCCGGTCCTGAAATGCGAGGAGCACACGGCCCGAGGCCGACACCAGGACGTCCAGTTCAGAACCGACACGCACACTGAAGCCCATCCCGCTAGGGGTATCGACCTTGGCGATGACGATTTGTCGCCCCTGCCCGTATACCGTCAGGTGACACGCCTGATCAAGCTGGCTCGACAGCTTCTGCATGATTGGGCGTGCTTCAAGGAGCAGCCGGTGTGTCGGCGGGTTGTTGTGCGAGAGCTCGAAAAGCTTGGTAGTGATGCAATAACTATCGTCAACCTGAGTGACGTAGTTGCGATTGACCAGAACCGTGATCATCCGGTAGATCTCGCCGACGCTACGCCCAAGCTGCTGCGCAATCTCTCTCTGTGAAAGAGGTGCTTCCGTGTGGCAAAGCATCTCGAGAATATCGAGACCTTTCTCGAGCGCCGGCGCGGAATAGCTGCGGCCTTCCGCCTCCGCAGCTTTTACAGTATCAGTCACTTCATCCTTCATAGCGGCCCTTCGGTGAACCAAGGCAAGAATCGGGTCACTTTACTGGATCGGCTGGCTCACTTCAATCAAGTCCCCAATCTTCAGCCGCGCTAACCCAATGCAGTGTCTGGTTGAGTGTGCGCCCGGCTCGGCAAGGAAATCCTCTTTCAATCATGCACATTTCCGCTCCGCCCGCCGCCGTTCTGCCGTTAGTCAACGGCGTGAACACGCCCGGCTCACACTGCGTCCGCGTCCTGGCAATCCGCATGACAGGACCGCGCGGGTGGCCGGCATCCCAATAACTCGACCCTTCAACGATTCTCTCAATAATTCATACATGGATTAATATTTTTATAGGCGCAACAAAAGGTAGCGTTAACCATGATTTAAGTGCGCTGACGTCCCTCATACAATCACCCATGAAATATATGTTGTACCAATGCAAATCGATGTGCGGAGGGATTGGCGGATCAGTGCCCGCAGCGACCTTCCGGTCAACAGGAGTGGACACATGTTTGATGACGGCCAGTATCAGCCGATTGTGCGCAGCGAAGTCTGCTCTCTTTCCGCGGCGCGGCGCGTCGCCGCGATGCTGGACCTGCCGACCGAGTCGATCACAGAAGGCGACGCGCTGCCGAAAGGCTGGCACTTTTTGCTGATGGGCGCCGACACGCGCCGGTCGGGACTTCGGGCAGACGGTTTCCCCGGCCTGGGCGTACCAATGCCCGATCTCGGCTTCACGCGCCTGTTACTCGGCGGCCGGAGCGCGGAGTACCACATGGACATCCCCGTCGGAGCGAAGGTGTTTCGGACCAGCGGGATCACAAGTTTGACGCAAAAAAGCAATGCGTCCGGACCGATGGCCGTCGTCACCATCGGGCATGAGATTCGAGTCGACGGAGCCCCTGACGCCGCCGTTACTGAGACGCAGACCTACATCCTGCTGCCGGGAGAGTCTCGCTTCAATGAGTCAGTTCAGCCTTTACAGGCCGTCACAGCGGCAAGGACGCAGGTTGTTGTGCCTGACGAAACCCTGCTCTTCCAGTACTCGGCGTTGGGATTCAACTCGCACAAGATTCACGTCGACAGGTCCTATGCGCGCGAAGTCGAGGGCTTCCCTGACCTGGTAGTCAACGGTGGCCTGACGACACTTCTGCTTACCGAATTTGCGCGCCGGGAGCTTGAACTGGATCTGCGAAGTTTCAGCATGAAAAACGTCGCACCGCTCTTTTGCGGCCGACAGATCACGCTTGCGGCTGATCATCACGATAAGCGATGGAGCCTGAAGGCATTCGACAACACGGGGAAACTCGCCGCTGAGATGGAGGCAAACGTCAATGAGTTTTGAACCGCTGAAGGGAATTCGCGTGCTTGATCTGACCAGCGTGGTGGTCGGGCCGGTATGCAGTGCGCGGCTCGCACAATATGGTGCCGAGATCATTAAGGTCGAAAGTCCGGACGGCGACCTGATGCGTGGGCTGGGCGGACTCTCGCCGACTGGCGAGCATTCTGGTGCTTACCTGCACCTGAATCGCGGCAAGCGAAATATCTGCTGTGATCTGAAGAAACCCGGCAGCAAGCTGATCATGGAGAAACTGGTCGCCTCTGCCGACGTCGTCATTGCCAACATGCGTCCTCAGGCGCTCAAGCGGCTCGGACTCGATGCGGACAGCATCCGGCAGAACCATCCGGACAAGATCTACTGTCTGATCACGGGATACGGAACCAAAGGGCCGTATGCCGGCCATCCCACTTATGACAGCGTCGTGCAGGCGGCAACAGGCATGACGGGCCTTACGCTTGCTCGCGACGGAGTTCCTTCATATGTGCCGATGTTGATCTGCGATCATGTCGTGGGCGAGATCGCGGCGGGATCGATCCTTGCCGCCATCACGCAGCAAAGGGCGACGGGCAACGGTTCCACGATCGAGGTTCCGATGTTCGAGACGATGTCAGCGTTCGTCCTGCAGGAACATCTTGCGCAGCAGAGTTTCGATCCGCCTGTCGGACCTCCTGGCGACCTCCGGCTCCTCAGTCCGCATAACAAGCCGGTTAAGACCGCAGATGGCTGGATCGCCTTCACGATCAACACCGATCAGCAGGTCCGCGCATTCCTGAAGGCTGTCGGGCGAGAGGAACTCATCGATGACGCGCGCTTTACGACCGTCGCTGGCCGCGCAAAAAACGTCGCGGAGTGGTTTGCAATACGCGGCGCCCCACTGACCGACAAGACGACCAAGGCGTGGCTTGAGATACTCCAGTCCGCCGACATCGCCGTGAAACCCTGCCACACGCTCGAGACGTTGCCGCACGATCCGCACCTTGAAGCGGTCGGGTTGCTCCGCTACGAACAGCATCCTACCGAAGGCAAGACTGTGGCGATCCGGTCGACCATCAGCTTCGACGATGCCTACCCACCGCTTCGCTCGTACTCGCAGCCACGAGGCTGGGAAACCCTCGCTGTTCTGGAAGAGATTGGCTACTCGTCAAGCGAGATAGAGGGCCTGCTCGTGGAAGGCGCAGCCGTCGCAAACGTCGCGCAGCAAAGCTGACGCGGATGAGATGAGAGCGCGCGGAATGATCGGATTTGAGCGGCCGCACAAATTAACGTGACGATGTAAATGAGGGCAATCACGACTGATGTTTTCTTGTGCGACGCGATTCGTACGCCGATCTATTCTCGTGGATGCCATTTCCCGAGCAACCACCATTCCTGAACGAGCGACGACGGTGGTGCCCGTGTTGATGAAGGGTTGCCATCCGTCGGAATAGTGGAAGACTGCTCACGTCACAACCCAGGCGACGACCGTCAACACGGCGAGGCAGGTTAATGGCTTCGATAGCCAGGCGGTCGATCCGGTTTCCGACGACCTGGCTCTCTGTGTCGACAACCCTTCTGCGTGAGCTGGTCCTCGCGTGTCTGCGACACGATCATCCGCTTCTGGGCGACACCATCACGGTAGAGCCTCGCCGACCTCCAATTTATCGCCACAAACATGCGTCGAGATCATGGCTTCTACGACACGATGCTGCGCATCTGGCTTCGCCTTCAATCATGGCTCCTCGTCTGCTATTTATTTCGCTCCTTCGCGCGCGGTATGTCGGGCTGTCCCTTGCTCAGCCATTGCTCGCCTCGCCAACATGCCCAAAGTATGCATCTCCTTTTCAACGTCCGGGGTCCACGGACGGCCATAGTTAAGCCGGATGTGACGGCGAAATTCGCGGCTGCATGAAAAGATTGCACCGGGTGCTATCGCGATTTCATGCGCTTCCGCCATCTCGAACAACTGCACTGCCTCGACTCCTTCTGGAAGTTCCACCCATAGAAAGAATCCCCCCGGCGGCCGGACCACTAATGTCCCCTGGGGGAAGTACCTGAAGACGGCGGCCACCATCCGGGTCTGAAGGGACGCCAGTTCGCGACGCAGTTTGCGTAGAAGCCGGTCGTAGTCCCCATGCTCAAGGTAGTCGGCAATTGCGCATTGCACGGGCACAGACGCCGGGGCCATCGTCAGCCAACGCGCGTGCTCAATTCTCGCGGCATATCGCCCCGCTGCTACCCAACCGAGGCGCAGTCCAGGCGCAAGGCTCTTCGAAAACGAACCGCAGTGCAGCACAAGGCCGTTAGAATCGAAACGCTTCGCCGGATACGCTGGCGTCAAGCCAAAATGCAGTTCGCGGAATACGTCGTCCTCGATGAGCGGCACGCCATGTTCTGCCAGCAGCCTCACGAGCGCCTCCTTCCGTTCATCGGAGAGCGTCGCGCCGGTAGGCTGGTGCAGGGTCGTCATAAACCAGCAAGCCCGTACCGGATGGTGCCGCAACGCCTCCGCTAATGCGCCGAGGTCGAGTCCACGATGTGGATCGACAGGGATTTCCACGGCCTTCAGATGCAGGCGCTGAACCGCATCTTGCACAGCATGGAAAGCGGGCCGTTCTATTGCGATGGTGTCGCCAGGCTGCGTCAGAACCTGCAGACACAGTATCAGTGCATCGAGCGCGCCGCTCGTCACGACAACCTCATCGATTGGAACGGGAACGCCTGTCACGATGTAGCGCAGAGCGATCTGGCGACGCAGATCTGCTTCCGCCTTTCCCGCTGACAAGGCATTCCGCGAACATGCCATCTTCCGGGTCGCCGCAGTCAACGAGCGCGAGATCACGCCAAACGGAAACAGCTGGGCACTTGGCTCCGAAGCGCCAAGCCCCGGATGGGCGCATCGCCGTTGAGCCTTCATGAAGCGGATAACCAGGCTGTCGCCATCAGCCTCGTCAATACTGCGCTTTGAAAAGATCGTTAGTGATTTCGTTAGCGCAGGCCGACTTGCGACGAAATAACCCGACCGAGGTCTTGCTACGATCAGGCCGCGTCGTTCGAGCGTGTAGTAAGCCTGGAAAACCGTTGAAGGGCTGACGCGGTACGAACCGCTCGCCTGGCGCACCGACGGCAGCCGCACGCCGGGCTCAAGCGTACCGCTCGCAATCAGGTTTTCGAACTCTGCCGCCAGCTGGAGATAGCGCTTCATTATTATGTCATGCTAATTAACTAAGGTTGACTCGGGTCGCTCCGGTTGCGGGCGGAATGCCTCATTAGAAATTTCGGACCCGCCAGCCGAGCACGGTTGCAGCTCCGGCTGGCTTTGAGGACGGGGCGTTGGCAGCCTGGAGAAATGCCTTCAGCCGGCTGGCGCCGAGTGCACGGCTGTAGAAGAAGCCTTGACCGAATTCGGCCCGGCCTGCCCGCGCGATCTTGTGATGCGCCGCGTTCTCAATGCCTTCGACCACGACCACGGCGCCCATCTCATGGCCCATGCGCGTCAACGCACTGATCTGCCTGGAGCGATCATCGGGATCCATTCCCAGCACTTCCCTGTCAATCTTCACCATCTCGAAGGTCATGTCTGCCGGCAGTTCAAGTCCGACGTCAGTGGGACGCACGCCCGACAGGGCAAAACGCATTCCTATATCACGTGCCCGCGCCATCATCGGGATGAGACGCTTTCTGAACTTCCTCGCGCTGCCTGCCTCGATCTTCAGTATCAGCGGTGGAAGACCGAGGGAGCCAATGTCACCCAGGTCCCTGATGAACGCGGAACTTACCAGGTAAGAAGCGGGAGCGGTAACGCCCAGGTACAGCGATTTCGGAGCACCGATTTCCCGCAGCTCCTGAGCGGCACGTGACATGACGAATCGCGTCATTGGTCCGATCAGACTGCTTCTCTCAATGAACTCCATGTAGTGGGCCGGCCCTAGCGCACCATATTTCTCGTTGTCCCATCGCAGTAATGCTTCGACGCCGACACACCTGGCCCGCCGCACGCCAACGACAGGTTGATACTCAACATGGAACCGGCCACGGCGCAGCCCTGCACGCGCTGCGCGCAACAGGGACGTGTCGTAACGAAACCACCTTTTGAGGGCCCAACCGACAACAACCACCAAGCCCCCCACCAGGATCGGCCACAGCATAAATCCCAATATGGTCCATACTGAGGTACGCGGCGTAGCAGTGCTCGCCGAAGACTGCACCGAGATGAGTGTCTCGGTGCCGATCGAAGGCGAGGCCGCTCGCGTTTCACAACCCCTACCCAGTGAGCAATCCTGGGTCGACATCGCCGGTGGTTCCGGCGACTGATCCGCGCGGTCGACCCGCGACGCGGTACCGGCCACTACGTCAGAGGCCAGACTGCCGCCTGGTTGTGCCGCCGCGTGGTCCCTGATTTGCCACCGCAGTTCCCTGAGCAGCGTCCCCACGTTCGGCCCCGAACTGGCCGTCTCAACAGCGGTGCCGGTGGCATCGGCATGCATGTCGTCCAGCGAATCGCAAGTATTAGTCACTACGGACATCGGACCAGCGACCGGTCCGGCAAGGGCGGCGGGAATAACGGGCAACTGCGCAATGGACGCGCAGGCCGAGCCGAAGCGAATCGGGGGCGCTGGTGGCCCGGTAAGCCAGGCCGTCAATTGCTGCCAGACGTTGCGTTCAAACGTAAGACTGCGACTGGAACCGGTGTCGGCCGGGCCGGCAAGAGCGAGCGAGCTGCCTGCGCAAGTGACCAGCAGGACTGCCATACCTCGTCTCCAGCCCCGACGGAGCGCGATGAACGCGCTGCATCTGATGGTTGATACCAGGAACCGAAATGCCATTGATTTATCGTTAAAAAAATTCGGCTTACAAGTCGCTGTCGATTGGGCCGCCACGCGCAGGCGAAACATCGAAAGAGGTGGAAACTGTCTGGGCCGCACTTTGCCAGCGTGTGCGCGTTCGCAATAGAAGCAGATTGCAAAAGAAAGGCCGTATCAGATTGATAAATGGCTTTTTTCTAACGCTAAGTGTGTGCTACCGGGACGGGTCCGACGCGCGCAACGGTGTTATCTGTGAGGAGTACGAGTTGAAACAGTACGAGCGGCTGGCCGACCAGCTCAGTGAGCTGATCAAGCGCGGTGATCTGCCACCCGGCGCGCGTATCCCTTCGGTTCGCGCGGCGTGCAAGGCTTGGGGCGTGAGCCCCGCGACGGTATTTCGTGCCTACTACCTGCTAGAAAATCGGGGCATGATCAAAGCGCGCCCGCGTTCAGGCTATTTCGTGTCGCCGACTGCTGGAGAATTATCGCGGCAAAGGCCCCAGACCTCAGCGGGTACCGACCCGAAGACCGTCAATATCAGCGACCTTGTCTTTGAGGTCCTCAAGACGATCAGGCAGCCCGAGACTGTCCCACTTGGTTCGGCGTTCCTGAGCCCTGCGCTGTTTCCGATGGCGCGCGTCGGAAAGTCGTGCGCGACTGTCAATCGTTCAACGGACCTGGCCAGCATGGTTGACGGACTGCCGCCGGGGTACGAAGGATTGCGTCAGCAGATTTCGTTGCGTTACCTGATGGCAGGGATGATGGTGCCCGTCGACGAGATAATCATCACGAGCGGTGCACTCGAAGCCCTGACGCTAAGCGCGCAGTTGCTCGCCGCTCCAGGCGATGTGATCGTGATCGAAAAGCCGACGTTCTATGCAGCGCTGCAGGCTATCGAGCGTCTGAGGCTGAACGTAGTGGAGATTCCGGTTGACCCGGTGGAGGGTCATGATCTGGATGCACTCGCGCGGGCGCTGCAGCAACATTCGGTTCGCGCCTGCTGGTTCATGACCTCGTTCCACAATCCAACCGGGGTGACGCTGGACGATTCCAGGAAGCAGGCACTGGTTGATCTGCTCGCCAGACACAACGTGCCGCTCATCGAGGATGACGTCTACAACGAATTGCATTTTGGCCCGGACCCGGTGCGTCCGGCCAAATACTTCGACCGGAAAGGTCTTGTCATCCATTGTGGATCGTTCGCGAAGTGCCTTGCGCCCGGATATCGTATCGGCTGGGCGGCAGCCGGAAGGTTCGCGGACAGGCTGGAACACGCGAAATGGATGACCACGCTGTCGGCCAGCATGCCAGCGCAGCGCGCAATCGCGGACTATCTGGAGCACGGCGGCTATGAACGTTTCCTGCACAAACTACGGCGCGAGTTGGCCCTTCAGCAATCGCAGATGCTCGACGCGATTGGCCGGTACTTCCCGGCGAATACAATGGCGACGAGGTCTGACGGCGGTTATTTCACATGGGTGCAGCTACCGGATCACGTCGACTCGATACACCTCTTCCAGGCTGCGCTCAACAGTGGCATCAGCATCGCGCCCGGACCTATCTTCTCTGCGGATGGCGCCTTTCGACACCATGTGCGTCTGAACTATGGATACCCGTGGTCGGCGCGGCTCGATAAAGCGGTCGCGACACTAGGCGCCCTGTGCGCGGATGAATCGCGTTGCGGCGCAACGCTGGCCGGGCCGGTTCAGCCGGCATGACACGGGCGTCGATCTCAACAGCGCATCCCCGCCGGTGAATCGCAAAGCTCGTGTACGACAATACGCGCCTTGCCTGCGACTTTCGCACGATACATTGCGGCATCCGCGGCGCGTAACAGGGCTTCGCCACTCAATGACGCTGCCTGGTCGCGCGGTAGCATGCCGATACTCGCCGATAACTGGACGACCTTCGCTCCGAACGTGATGGGCTGGCTCAGTGCCAGCAGGATTGCATGTCCAATTCTCTCCAGTGCAGCACGATCGATTGCAGGGCCGGTCAGCAGCACCGTGAACTCATCCCCGGCATGCCGCGCAACCAGATCCCCGCCACGCACGCAGCGGCTGATCCGGCGCGCGGCTTCAACCAGTACTTCGTCGCCGCACTGATGCCCGTATGTATCGTTGACAGCCTTGAAGCCGTCCAGGTCGATAAACATGATTGCAGCCACACCGTCGCCGCCTGCTGCGCATGCCTCATCCAGCCTCTCGAGGAACGAGCGTCTGTTCGGCAGGCCGGTCAGCGCGTCGTGAAACGCCTGATGCCGCAGGCGATCGAGCAACGCCGTTCGCTCCGTCACGTCGTGCACCAGCAGGTAGTACCCGTTAGCAGACTGATCGTGCACGCAACGCGGCACCAGCACACCACGCAGGACACGTTGGGTCCCATTTAGCGTCGCTCCGACCTCGTACTCGACCCTTTCGCCGTTAAGCACGCGTTGGACGTACGGCTCGATGGCGGCAAAATAGTCGGCGTCGAGAACCTCATGGGTGAGCTGTCCCAGGATCTCCTCCGGCTCCAACCCCATCCACTCGCGATAGGTCGAGTTGGCGAACCGAAACCGTCGCTCACCGTCGACGTAAGCGATCAGCACCGGCAGATTGTCAGCGATGGCGCGCAAATCTACGCGCGTGGCTCCCAATTGTCGCTCGGCGTTCGTCAGCTGCTCATGCGCCCTGCGCAGAACTTCCGAGGCCTCATGGGCTCCCCGATGCAACGCAGCCTCCCGCGCATCACGGGCGGTTTTTTCCCATTGCTCCGTCTGGGTATCGTGAATGACAAACAGCCAGCCTCCGTCGCGGGTCGACCCCGCCTGCTTCAATGCCACCTGCACTCGCGCTGGCTTACTCTGCTTGTTGCGCAAGCGGAACGTTACGTCCAGCGTCAGGACCTCGACCCCTCGGCCACGATTGAGTGCCTGCACGGCCTGTTCAAGCCTGGTCCGGTCGTTCGCATCCAGCAGATCGAGTATGTTCGTTTTCGTCAGCGGAGCGCGCGAGTGCGCGAAGAATTTCACGCAGGCATCATTCATGTGCCGCCATTCCCAGTCCCTGCCGATATGCGCGATAGCGACCGGAGTCCGATGGAACGTCTCGAAGTAAAGCGCATGCTGGGCCTGAAGCCGGTCGATCGCCTGAAGCACTTGCAAACGATCAGAGCTGTCCAGCTTGCGCAGGCCAACTTCGTACGCGATCATTTTCCCCAGGTCTACCAGCATCTGACGCTGTTGGCGCGTGAAGCGCCGCGGCATCGAGTGCATCACGCATAGCATACCGATGGGTTTGCCGCACGGTAGACGCAGCGCAATGCCTGCGAAAAAGCGGATCCCCAATTCGCTGGTTGCCAGCGGCCCCTGCGCAAGATTCGGATCAGACCACGCATCCCTGACGACGAACGGTTCCTCGCATTGGAGCGTCCAGTAATAGCAGGTCTCCAGCTGGAATACGACGTCCCGTTCGCACCCGCTAACGCCTATGACTTCTGGCTGGCCCAGATTGTCGAGACATATGACGGATATTGGTAAATTCAGCGCGCGCGCGGTGATCCTGGTCACGCGCTCAAAGTACTGATCGTGTTCGCCTTCTGACGGTAGAGTAGCGCTGGCTAGTTGTCGTTGTTGCTGCTGCTGCTGCTGCTGCTGCTGCTGCTGCTGCTGCTGCTGCTGCTGCTGCTGCTGCGCATCCATGATGCATTCGTCTTTCACGCTCCATGCTCCGTTCCGGTCACATCGTGTAATGCGTTTGTCGACGTCCTAGCCGACGCAAACGCACGAAGCTGATCGATTGCCATCGGCTTCCCATACCAGTATCCCTGCGCGAGGTCGATTCCCGAGCGCTGGACCAAGTCGTGTTCTGCAGCGCTCTCAACGCCTTCCACGACAACTTTCGCACCAAGTGCGTGGGCCAACGCCGCTACCGACTTCAGAAACTGGATGCGCGCTTCGCCGCGCATGGCTAGAAATCGCCGGTCGACTTTCACCTGATCAAACCGGAAATCGCAGAGTAAGTCCAGATTGCTGAAGCCGGTGCCGAAATCGTCGAGTGACAGACGTACGTCGCGTTGCCTCAAGTGGCTAAGCGCCGCGATAACCCGCGGTGTGCGCTCGACGCAGTTGCGCTCGGTGAGTTCCAGAACGAGGCGATCTAACATTGGACCGGCGGACGCACAGATATCCTCGACAAAGCATTCCTCCATCAGATGCCGCGCGCAGATATTTACCGATATATGCCAGTGCTGAGCGAACGGCAGCTGGGTCAGTGCGTTATTCGCCTCGCGCAGCACGAAACAGGTCAACGCGCCGAGCAGACGCGTGCCTTCGAGTTCTCCAATGAACAGCCCCGGGCCCCCGGCTCCGAACTTTGGATGGCCCCACCGGAGCAGGGCTTCCACGCCCACGCAGTGTCGCGTGCGCGTGTCCACAATGGGCTGATAGACGACATGGAACTCCCCGCGGCGAAGACCGATGCGCGCGGCGCGCCGCAATCTTGCTTGTGGGCGGACCCGGTAACCAACGTACACAACCGCGCCGCAAGCCGATAGTGCGATAACCAGCACAACGGCGTCGCGAGATGCGATCAGGCTGGCCGCGAGCAAACCAGCCAGGCTCGACGCAACGGCGACAGTCACCACCGCGTCAAGATGCCCGTCGAATACAGGTCGCAGCCGGCGTATTCGTGCTGTGTAGCGTTGGAAAACCCGCATGAAGTTGCTTTCGCACCGTTATCTGGGTTGCGTACTATGACCTGACTGCGTTTCGAAAACGAGTGGCAGTTACGTGTCAAAACATGCGTATCAGATCCGCGGTCACACGCGGGGTAAGTCGGCGCGGCAATTTGCTGAGGCAGGCTTGTCTCTTTACTCGGCGGCACACGCGCTCGCCTTAACCGTTAAGGCGTTTTGCAAGGCACGGCGTATGAATGATCCCGGCGACTTTGCGCCAGGCGTCCCTTCGCCGGACCGGAAGCGGTGCTCGAGTACCGCTCACGCTATACCCACAGCGTCGCGATCGCCGACCAGCGCCTGGTCGAATTCGATGAGCGCGGCGAAACCTTCCGCTCAAAGGACTACCGCAAGAAGGGACCCACCCGCTACCGGGCGCGCGAAACGGAATGCCCGCGCCACGCAATTTTTCCGGCACCAAGCGGGCCTTGCGAGCGGTAGCACCGATCAACGGATGCTCATCGTGTTTCTCCTTTCAAATGGGCATGCGCGGCGACGGCGCTTTTCATGTGCATCGATCGGGCACCACCGCGCGACGCCGCGTTGCGAGTCCATCGAGCATGAACCTGACTGCGAATCGACGCCGATTTCTGCGCATGCCTGTACGCGGACTTTCTGCGGATGGTGCCCAGATGCGACAGGCAAATGGATTGGCGAACTGCCTTATCCTTTAGCCGAACAGGCACTACACTTCAATCATCTGTAGCGTGATCTCCGCACGAGACTTTCGCGCGACGTGACTCCATGTCGACGTTCGCCACTCATGGAGGGCAAGCCCATGTCGAAGTCCATTCAAACGGCCGAACAGATTAGCGCCGAAACACAACGGCGCGTCGAGCAGCTTGCAGCCGACGTCCCCCACCATCTGCGAGTCCGCGTGCCGCTGCCCGAACGGCATCCGCCCGATGCCTCCGGCCGGAACTGGGACATGCTCGCGCTCAATGAGAGCGGCGCCGACTATCTTCGACAAGTCAGGCGTGTCATCGAGGACATGCGTACCGAGTTCGTTCTGCCGGATTGAGACGAACGTGCGCCGGCCAGTGCGTTCAATAAATCGAGGCGGCGTCGCGGCAGACGTCGGACACCGTATGCAGACACACACGCTTGCCTGGCGAGGGTACGAGATCGCGGTGCAGCCGGAGCAGAACGAATTGGGCGCATGGCGCGCGAAGGTCAGCGTACGCAAGGCTTCGGATACGTTGACCGAGTTTCGTCCCGAGACCGTTCAACCGGAATGGCTAACCGAGGCCGAAGCCGTGCTTGACGGCTTCGAATGGGGCCGCCGCTTCATCCGGCAAAAGATCGAAGCGCCGGCGGATTCCCTTTGACGGTTGACCACACGCATGACTCGAACACACATGGACGAGGCACACATGGTCAAGATCTATGGACACATGCGGTCGGCGGAAGGCTATGCGATCCGCGATTTCCTGCATCGTTGCGACATTCCCTTCGAGTGGGTCGAACTCAGCAGCGATGAAGAGTCGGCGAAGCTGGCACACGTGCGGCACCTTGGCGACTCGCGCCTGCCGGTATGCGAGTTTCACGACGGCACGCGACTCGAATGTCCGACCATCCGGCAGATCACCGAAAAGCTCGGCTGGTTCCGCAACCCGTCACGTTCGGAATACGATCTCGCGATCTATGGCGCCGGGCCGGCCGGTCTGAGCGCCGCCGTCTACGGTGCATCCGAGGGATTGCGCACGGTGCTGGTGGAGCGCTGGGCCGTCGGGGGGCAGGCCGGCAGCACTTCGAAGATCGAGAACTACCTGGGCTTTCCGCACGGTGTCAGCGGTGCGGAACTCGCCGAGCGGGCTCGCGATCAGGCAGTCCGGTTCGGCGCGGAAATCCTGCTGGCCCGTGCTGGCGTGCGCGCGGATTTCTCGACGGGCAACGGTATCGTCTACCTCGAAGACGGTACGCGGATCACGGCACGCACGTCGGTGTGCGCGACAGGTGTCGCGTACCGGCTGCTGGAATTGCCAGACGAAGCGCGCTTCAGCGGCGCGGGTGTGTACTACGGCGCGGGCGCGAGCGAGGCGTCGCTGGTCCGCGGCGAAGACGTACACATCGTGGGCGGCGGCAATTCCGCGGGTCAGGCCGCGATGCATTTTTCCCAGTACTGCAATCACGTCACGATGGTGGTGCGCGACACGTCGCTGAAAAGCACATTGTCGCAGTACCTGATCGACCGTATTTCATCCGCGTCGAACATCGACGTGCTGACCTGCACGACCGTTACCGCATTGCACGGCGACGACGTGCTACGCGAAATCACGCTGACCGATCGCCGCAGCGGCGAAGCGCGACGCCTGAAGACGAACTGGCTCTTCGTTTGCATCGGCGGCCTGCCGAAGACCGATTGGGCCAAAGAGGTAGGCGTGGCTCGCGATGAAGCCGGCTATCTCGTGACGGGCCCTGACCTGCACGACACGGACCGGAAGCTGCAGTGGCCGCTAGATCGCGAGCCGCTGTATCTGGAAACCAGCATGCCCGGCGTGTTCGCCGCCGGCGATGTCCGCCACGGCTCGATCAAACGCGTGGCGGCTGCC
This sequence comes from Paraburkholderia sp. RL17-337-BIB-A, assembly GCF_046025895.1. Taxonomy (NCBI): domain Bacteria; kingdom Pseudomonadati; phylum Pseudomonadota; class Betaproteobacteria; order Burkholderiales; family Burkholderiaceae; genus Paraburkholderia; species Paraburkholderia sp. RL17-337-BIB-A. The sequence goes on from NZ_JARESY010000004.1 coordinate 133,727, forward strand.
GTCGGCGAAGGAGCCACCGCGGTGGCGCTCGTGCACCGCTATCTGAGCGGCGCATGATGTGCTTCATGTGCCTCACATGAGTGAGGCGCCGTCCGCTTTCCCTGTCGCAATCTCATCACCAGGAGCTGACCATGACGCCCACCTGCACGCATCTGGATGGAATCCGCGTATTACAGACCACGAAGCACTATTGCGAGGACTGCGTGAAACTCGGCCAACCCTGGGTGCATCTGCGGCTCTGCATGTCGTGCGGTCATGTAGCTTGTTGCGACTCGTCGCCTAATCGCCATGCGAGCGCGCATTATCATGCGACGGGCCACCCACTGGTGCGTTCCATCGAACCGGGCGAATCGTGGATCTGGTGCTATCGCGACGAGATGATCGCAGGAGAAGTGGCACTGTAAACGGGTACAGCCGGCGGCGTTGATTCCACCGATCGCACCCGTCGTTTCCGAGCCTCAGGCCGAGGTTTCGGCGGCTTTCCTGGCTTCTTCACCGGTCGATTCCGGCGCCCCGAGCTTCTTCACACGTACGGCCTTTTCGCCGGCATCCCAGCGGATTTCGACGGCATCGCCGCTGCGCACATCGCCTCGTAACAGCGAGTCGGCGAGTTCCGATTCCACTTCCAGACGGATCTTGCGCTTCAACATCCGCGCGCCGAACTCGGGATCGTATCCAACCGTGGCCAGATGGTCACGCAGTGCATCGTCGAACGACAGCTCGATATTCTGCGCGGCCGCCGTGCGCTGCACGCGCTGAAGCTGCAGGTCGACGATCCCGCGGATCTGCTCCTTGCCGAGCGCATGGAACACCACTACTTCATCGACACGGTTCAGGAACTCCGGCTTGAAGTGATGCCGCAGGATTTCCATCAGCCGGTCGCGCAGCGCCGGATAGTCGAGCTGTTTCGAATCGGCCTTCATGTTGTCCTGAATCATCTGCGAGCCGATGTTGCTGGTGGCGATGATCACGGTGTTGGTGAAATCCACGAGCCGTCCCTTGCCGTCCGTCAGACGTCCTTCGTCGAATAGTTGCAGCAGGATGTTGTGCACTTCGGAATGCGCCTTCTCGATCTCGTCGAGCAACACGACGCTGTAGGGGCGGCGCCGCACGCGCTCGGTCAGTTGGCCGCCTTCTTCGTAGCCGACATAGCCGGGAGGCGCGCCGACGAGACGGGCCACCGTATGGCGTTCCGAGTATTCGCTCATGTCGATGCGCACGAGCGCGTTCTCGTCGCCGAACACCGCGGCGGCGAGCGCCTTCGCGAGTTCGGTCTTGCCAACGCCTGTCGGTCCGAGAAAGAGGAAGCTGGCGATCGGCTTGCCCGCTTCCGTCAACCCCGCGCGTGAAAGTCGCACGGCCTTTGATACGGCCGTTACGGCTTCGTCCTGGCCGACAACGCGTTCCCTCAGACGGTCTTCCAGACGCAGCAGCTTTTCGCGATCCTCGGCCGTGAGTTCGGACACCGGCACGCCGGTCAGCGAGGATACGATCTGCGCGATGTCTTCTGCCCCGACTTCCTGCGAACTGGTGCCGCGTTCCTTCTTCCAGGCCGCGGTCGACTCGTTCAGACGCGCTTGCTCGGCCGTGATTTTCTCCTGCAGTTCCTTCGCCTTGTCGAACTGTTTGGCCGCGCTCGCCGAGTCCTGCTCCTGACGCAGACGACGGATCGTGGCCTCGATACCGTGCAGCGCCTGCGGCCGCGAGTTCGACGAAATGCGCACACGTGCCGCGGCCTGGTCGAGCAGGTCGATGGCCTTGTCGGGCAGGAAGCGGGCGGCGATATAGCGATTCGACAGCTTCGCCGCGGCCGTGATCGCCTCTTCGGTGATCTTCACCTTGTGATGCGCCTCGAGCCGGTCGCGCAGGCCGCGCAGGATATCGATCGTGTCCTCGACGCTCGGCTCGGGCACCATCACTGGCTGGAAGCGCCGTTCGAGCGCCGAATCCTTTTCGATGTACTTCTGGTATTCATTGAGCGTGGTCGCGCCTATCAGATGCAGTTCGCCGCGCGCAAGCGCCGGCTTGAAGACGTTGCCGATATCTAGCCCGCCTTCGCCGCCGCCCTGCCCCGCGCCGACGATAGTGTGAAGCTCGTCGATGAAAATGATCAGCCGGTCCTGGTTCGCGACGATTTCGTCGAGCACCTGCTTGACGCGCTCTTCGAATTCGCCCCGATACTTCGCGCCCGCCACCACGCTGTTGATGTTCAGCTCGACCACGCGCTTGCCTCGCAGCACTTCAGCGGTCTGGTCCTGCGCGATGCGTTGCGCCAGACCTTCGACGATCGCTGTCTTGCCGACGCCCGGCTCGCCGATCAGTACTGGGTTGTTCTTGCGGCGCCGCGCGAGCACTTCGATGGTGGTTTCGATTTCCTTGTCGCGGCCGATCACCGGATCGAGCTTGCCGCGCTTTGCCAGCTCGCTCAGATCGCGTGCGTATTTATCGAGCGTCGGGGTGGAGGAGCGGCCTTCGACGCTGCCGTCTTCCGCGCCCTGGCCCACCACCTTCACTGCTTTCTGACGCAGCGATTGCGACGTCAGCCCGAGTTTGCGCAGCAGCTCGCCGGCGAAGCCGTCTCCTTCCTCGACGAGACCGATCAGGACGTGTTCCGGGCCGACATAGCTATGGTCGAGCTCGCGCGACGCCACGAGTGCATTTTCGAGCGCGCTCTTTGCACGCGGCGAAACGCCGATGCGGGCCTCTTCGCCATCGGCTTTGACCGTACCGCGCGGCGCGTCCTGTTCGATGGTGCGTTTGATATCGTCGGCGTCGAGCTTGAACTCGCGCAGGATTTCGTTGACGACGTTGTTATCGGCGAGCGCGAGCAGCAGATGTTCCGTGTCGACCTCGTTCTTGCCGAACTCGACAGCTTTCTGCGCGGCCGCCTGCAGCCGGTCGAGCCCGCTTTCGCTCAGAAAGCTCTGCAGGTCGACGGCCTCGCGTGCACGCCTGCGTCGGCGAGGGCGGCCACCGGTGCTGTCGGGGCTGCCCGCTGCTTCGGACGGACCGGATGACCCGGTCGAACCCGACGCGCGGCCAGGCGCGGAACGCCCGCCCCGTTCCCAGTCCGTGCCGCCGTTTTCGAATGGCGACCATCCCTCGTCGAACAGGCGCTCGAACAGCCCACCGTGGAAAAGCGACTCGAGCGGCGACAGGCTGCGCTGATGGCGTGCCATGAACTGCATGTGATGTTCGTCGCAAAGCATCAACTGGCGGCGCTGCCCGTTCTCGGTGATCGTAATCTGTGTAGTCGCCGGTTTACCGCAAACACTGCACTTGGCCACGATGTTCCTCTTCAGGTTCTGCCCACGCGCTGTGCGTTGCGACGTGGGCGGCTACGCGACCAAGTGACGGTAACGAGATCGAACACGCCTGCCGCGATGGCGTTGACGCGCCTCACGATGACGAGCATTAGGGCGGTGATGGCCGGCAGGAAGATCGCGATCACACCGGCGGCGACGCTGAACAATCCCAGCAGCAACGGCCCCCACCGGCCCCATGTGTCATGACCATGACGGATGGCCCCGCCGATTGCGCCGATTGCGCTGATGCCGCTGATGCCGCTGATAATCGCGTAGGCCGCGTACAGCGCGACCGGAAAGGCAAGCGTAAGCCCAGGTAGAACCAGCGCCAGCATCCGCCACGCGTGTCCGAGCAGATCGTGCATCGTGAGGCCTCGCGTAGCAATGAACTGTATTCGCCTCTGGCGGAGCCATTGAAGCCATGCATTCAACACTACGCGCCGCCAGAAGCGACTTCTTTCTCATTCCTGCGAAGACTTGTCGGGATTCTGCGATCCTCGCGTGCGCCTCCCCGATACGGGCAATTCGCTTCGGGCGGCAAGGCGGAATGATGGCGCATTCGTCGATCCGGACGGTGTGCGCAAGCGGCGTGACTTATAACGTTCGACAATGACGTCAGCACGTTGCGTTTTCAAGCAGCTATCCGCAAAGAAACAGCATGAATCCGAAAGACCGTGGCGCATAAGCTGCCACATCGTCAACTGACCTTCGCACGACGCATGTGCAATCCGCACCCCGCTGTGGGCGCGCGGCGTATCGGCGGCCGCCCGGGAGCCAAATCATGGACAGAAAGAAAACCTGGCTGCGCAGGGATTTCGATGCGCTGCGTCTGCAGTGGGACGTACTCACCTTTTACGAACGCTTCGAACAGCTTGTCGCGCATGTGCTGAGCCTGGTGATCTCCATCATCATTCTCGTGTCGCTTTGGCAATTGATCCATGCGGTTACGGCATTGCTGGTTTCGGACGGGCTGAACCCGCTCGATCACGCAGTGTTTCAAACGGTCTTCGGCATGGTCATGACGTTGTTGATCGCAATGGAATTCAAACATTCGATTACGCGCGTGATGGCGCGGCGCGATCATATCGTTCAGGTCAAAACGGTGGTTCTCGTTGCGCTGCTTGCCATCGCCCGCAAATTCATCATTCTCGATCCGGCCAGCGCACCCGCGCAGATCGCGGCGCTTGCGTTTGCGCTGGTGGCGCTGGGGAGCGTCTACTGGCTGATGCGGCAGCGCGACGATCCGGTCGACGCGACCGCGGCGGCGGACGCCGAACTCGACCGGACCATGTATGCACAGCGGCAGCAGGAAACACGATCCGGCGAAGGTGCGCGGCGTGGCGATTGACTCGGGCTGCCGCGCGGTGACAGCGAAAGCGCCGCTTTAGCGAACGCCGTCGACGGCCACGCGAGACCCGGATCCCGCTTCCGATTCGACCTTCGACGCGAAGGTTCCGAGCGCCAGGCCCTTCGCCACGATTTCCCATACCGGTGTTCTTGTCGCTCTGGTTTAATCGCCAGCGCGGGAGTCCGCGGTCGTAGTTTTGCTCGCAACTTCGCCAAATGAATCAGCTACCGACGGTACGGTGGGCAAGCCGGTATGCGCGCGGCGTCACACCGGTGTATCGATGAAACACTTCGGTGAAATGCTGCTGAGTCTGAAACCCCGCGCGCGCTCCAACGTCAACCAACGGAAAGGTCTCCTGGCGCAACATCGTCCTGGCAAATTTCACTCGTTCGAGTGTCACGTACAGATGCGGCGGGTTGCCTGTTACCGTTTTGAAAGCGCGTGCAAAGTTTGATGCACCCATGTGCACCTGCACTGCGAGTTGCTCGACCAGAATGGTCTCGGCTATGTGCTCATGAACGAAGGCTTGAACGCGAGTCAGCATTTGACGCGTAAGCGGCGTGTCCGGCTCGGCCGCACCAGCACAGTGCCCGTAGTGGAGAGCGATGTGCACCGAGATGACATCGGCGAAAGCGTCGGCGCAGGCGCCGTCGATGAGCTCCGCATGATGCAAAGCGCTCAATGTGTCCGCGGTCTCACGCAGGAACGGATCCCAAGACTTAGACCATTTCGGGACCGCGACAAACGCTTCTTGCGAGACTTGCCCAAATACGCCCCTTTTGAGTGCGATAACCCATCCCTCGGGATCGTTGTCAGCGATCTTGGCCAACTGCGCGCCCGCCGGAATGACTGCGACAAATGGCGCACTTACCAGCATGGAGTGATTCACTCCGAGGTCGTCACAGCCCGCAGCCTGCACAACAGTGGTACCTGTCGGCATAACGAGCCGAAGTCCCCGCACGGTATTCGGGCCGCCGTTGGAGAAAGCGACGTTCATCGGTTGGCAGCGTAACCCGTGATCCGGGGTCAATCCACTCGTTTGTTTCATGACAAGCAGAAGTCTCCTCGTTGCCTCGTCGCGTACCTCAGCTTACGCCGAATTCGAGGCTTCTTAAGGCGGATTCGTTATATGGGCGGAAGCAATCCCGACCTCGTTGATGGAGTTGCTGCTGAGCTATATTGCCGGGCAACTTGGGGCGACGCTCGACACGCTATTAGCCGGGATTCAAAGCAACCCATCGTTCCTGAATGCTTTCTGCAAGCTGACGCTTACGCCGGGTATTACAGCGGAGGGGAATGTATGCCCATGATGGCAATCCAGTCATGTCCCTGATGGCTGATGAATGATGGCTGACAACTGGATGACGGAATACGTGCATTGGCGACCGGACTGCGCGGCATCAAGAACGAGCCCCGGAGCCCGTTAGCGCACAGTGATTGTCTCTGCGGTGCATGGCTATGCGGCTGTGTGCCGGGCATGTTGGAATGGCGCTGCATCACAAGCTTTGTCGTACTCTTGGCGAAAGCTTCAACCTGCCGCATGCGCAAACGCACGCGATCATATTTGCCTTGCACTGGCATACAACAGCGCGGCGCCGCCTGAGGCCATGACATGAATCTGCCACGCGCCCGGCGGCGAGAACGCTGCGCATGGTGTCATCGAGCTGCCCACTCGACGCCAGACTGTAGTGAGCAGCCAGGTGCTCGCCGAATGCGACGTTACCTGGAAAACTTAGCGGGGATGCCGATGATTTCACACGTGCTATTGCTTCAGGCGATCTTGCGCATGGTCGCGGCAGTGCTGCTGGGTTGTATCGTCGGGCTCGATCGAAACCTGCATGGCAAGCCAACCGGCGTCAAGACGCTAGGCCTTGTTGCGCTCGGTTCCTGTCTCGTGACGATGGCCGGCATGTCGTTCGAACTGCACGGTTTCACCGACGGCAGCGACGCCGGCCGTGCGATTCAGGGCGTCATTACGGGCATCGGTTTTCTCGGCGCCGGGGTGATTCTGCAAAACAGCGCGACCGGCAGGATCAGCGGCTTGACGACGGCGGCTTCGATCTGGGTCACCGCCGCGCTCGGCATTGTGTGCGGCATCGGCGCATGGCAGATTGCGGGTATTGCCACCGCCCTGCTCCTGCTGCTGCTCTCGGTGGGCGGCAGCATTGAACGTGCGTTGCACCGGCGCTGGTTAAGAAAGTCGCCTGAAGAGCAGGCGGCGGTCACGCGGCACGACGAATAGTCACGCGTCGGCGCACTAATCGGCGCACTGCCCATGGAACGGATGTGCCGCGTCAAATGCATCGATGGTGGACGATGCGAGACATATGTCAGTGATGCTCGCTGTAGTCGGACCTCGCCTTAGGTGTCGCGCGTACCTTTGCGTATTGAAACTCGGGCAGTGCCTTGATCGCATCTTTCGTCGCACCGGCGAGCACCAGTTTGCCATTGACGAAATCGAGCTGCTCAATCGGAATGGCCACGTCGTGATGCGACACCCCCAGAAACTGGTTTGCGGCGACAATTGCAAACGATACCGACCGGTCCGGTGCCACGATAATGTCATGAATGACGCCGACGCGCTCACCCTTCTCATTGAAGACCGGCTTGTCCATGATCGACTTTCTCACGCTCCAGCCTGCCACGATCGCGGCTGACTCTTCCACGCTGACACCAAGCGGCTGGGCGCCGGCCACCTGGGCGTTCGCGTCTGGAGCGAGTGCTAGCAACGACGCGAGCAGCAATACAAGGAGATTCGTTTTCATGAGATTCCTTTCATTCCGGTGTTGACGGTGCGACACCGGGCCAGCAATGAAGCGGCGAATGCCAGACCGTGCGCGGCGTAAGTTCATGTTAGAAGGTCTCACGGCAAGCCGCTATAAAAAAGCGGTGATGGATCGGGTTATTTTCGTGCGTCTGGATGCCATTCCGCACGCCTCGTGAACGAATGCAGAATTGCGAAACGTATGGCAGAAACGCGAAAGAATCGCAGCTGCGTGGAGCCTAGACTGAAGTTCATCGCATGACGGTACAGCTTGGAGTCCCACATGGATGAACTGCTTGGACGCGCTTGGTGGATGCTCATTCTGCGTGGCACGGTAGCGCTACTGTTTGGCATTCTGGCGTTATTCTGGCCCGCTCTCACTCTGCTACTGCTTATTACCCTCTTTAGCGTCTACGCGATCGCCGGCGGCATTGTCGCGATTGTCGGGGCCATCCGTTACCGCGCGACGCACGCCGGCTGGTGGGTGCCCTTGCTGCTCGGCATCTGCAGCATCGGCGCCGGTATGATAGCCGTGTTAGTGCCAGCCCTTTCAAGGTCTTTGTCCGGTGAACCTGGTAACCTGGCGATCTGTTCAAGGACGACGGGCGTAAAACGATGTTTGAAGAGGTGATGAAGCATTTCGAGCGGGAAGCCCCGGTGAGCGTAATGGCACGCGTGGCGCTTGAGGGAGCTATGACGTCGCAGTGGATTGACGAGGTGTTTGCCGCGCACCGGCAACGGCAATATCCGAGGGAACTGCTGTTCTCGACGGTGGTGGAACTGATGACGCTGGTGTCTCTGGGACTGAGCCCGTCGCTGTACGCCGCGGCGACGAAGGCCAAGCACCTGCCGGTGTCGCTGGCAGCGCTGTACGATAAGGTCAACCGTACCGAACCCGCGATCCTTCGCGCCTTGGTACAGGGGAGCGCCCAACGTCTGGAGCCGGTCGTTGCGACATGGCCATATGCGCCCAGCCTGCCCGGCTGGCGTTTGCGTGTACTCGACGGCAATCATCTGGCGCCCAGCGAGAAACGGCTGGCGGCGTTGCGCGAGCAGCGTGGCGCAGCGTTGCCGGGGCACGCGCTGGTGGTCTACGAGCCGGATCTGGGTCTGGTCACCGATCTGATCGCCATCGAGGACGCGCATGCGCAAGAGCGCTCGGCCATGACCCCGCTGATTGAATGTGCCGGCGCGGGCGAATTGTGGCTCGCTGACCGGAACTTCTGCACCAGTACCATCCTGCAGGGCTGGCACCAGGCGCAGGCCTGCTTCATCGTGCGCGAACACGGCCGCAACGGCCCGCCGCTTGCCGGCTGTGGTCCATGGGTGGCCGGTGCGCGTATCGAGACCGGGCGGGTGCGTGAGCAACGAATTGATCTGAAGTCCGGGCTGAAGGGCTGGCGGCGTATCGAACTGCAGTTGGACAAGCCGACCGATGCGGGCGACACCGTGATCCTGCTGTGGAGCAATCTGCCTGCCGCAGTGAGCGCACACGAGATTGCCCGGCTGTACCGCAAGCGCTGGCGTATCGAAGGGATGTTCCAGCGGCTCGAGTCGGTACTGCACAGCGAAATTCGCACCTTGGGCCATCCGCGCGCCGCGCTGCTCGGCTTAACTGTCGCAGTGCTGGCCTACAACGTGCTGGCCATGCTCAAGCGTAGCATCGAAACCGCACATGCTCCGCTCGGTGACGCGGGCGGGTCGCCACCGGACATCTCCACGTATTACCTCGCACAGCACATTCGTGGCCAGTATGAGGGCATGCTCATCGCGCTGCCGCCGCAGCAGTGGTCGCACTGGAGCGATGCCGAGCCCGCCGCGATTGCCAGCAAACTGCTCGAACTGGCCCGCCACGTCGATCCGGTTCAGGTACGTACCCGCAAGCGTGGCCCCAAAACCCGCAAATCCGCGCCCTACGTCGATGGCGCAGTAGCGCGCGCTCATCACAGTACGGCACGCCTGCTCAAACTTGCTCGCAGCGGAACATCTTGAGAAAGACCTTGAAAGGGCTGCGTGTTAGTGCCGGGCATTACCTCGCTCGTGCTGGTCGCCATCATCGGCGCAAACGCGATTATCACCGGCGTATTCGATCTGATCGCAGCAACGCGGCTGCACAGGCGCCTGCGCAATGCGTGGATGCTGGTACTAATCGGAGTGCTGTCCGTGCTGTTCGGCATCTTCGCGCTGCTCTTTCCGGGCGCCGGCGCACTAGCGCTCGTCTGGCTGATCGGCGTGTATGCGTTGTTCACGGGCGCGCTGCTGTTCGTACTGGGTATCACTGCGCGTGCCTGGCACCGTGACGGCCTGACTGGCGAGCCACACGCGCCATTGCATCCGTAAACGCACCGCTCACGGGCACTCGCGGCTCACAAGTCAAACCCGCGGCCGCACTCGCGGCGCGCTGGCGGGCGATGCCGTGCCGCCTGCGCCCCCGCAACCGGAGGTCGAATGGACCGTCCGTCATCTCCAGCGGTCCAGCCTCAGGTCTGGCACTGGCGTACCTCACGCAAGGAGAATCACATGCCGCTGGATCTCGACAAATGGAATCCGTTGCGGTTTTTACGCTCGCACTCCGCGCAAAAAACCGCATCGGGCCACGCCGGTGCGCCGCGCACCAGTCAGCAAAGCGCCCGGCAAAATGGGCAACATAACACAATCCGCACCCGGTTCTGTCGCAGTAAGTCTTGCGGAGGAAAGTTGATCGATATGCGAAGTACTGCTTATGCCGCCAGTTCGTAGAATTGATCGGCGGCAGACGGATGGGTTTGGCGAGCACACTTCATCTGTCCCTGGCGATCATGTGCATAAATCTCAATGCCAGCACCTGACTGGCATACCGGTTTTTTACCGCATGCCAGTGCGTTATTGTTTATTGTGGGCTAGCAAAGTCGGGGGAAGGCGGTGTTCAAAAGCGATGCCGTAGTGAAAGCTTGACAGCAACCTGGGTCGGCGTCGACGACTGGCCTAGGGTGCTGATTGCCGCGACTGCGGCATGTCCTGTCGAATCGACACCCGACGCGTGCTGCCACACGCCGACCAGATTGATGTCGGTACGCTTGGAGAGCGAGTAGTTCGGACCGAAATCGATCTGCTCGTATTTGGCGCGGGACTCTTTCGTGTAGTCGAACGACGCGCCGATCAGCAATGCGGGCGTAATGTTATAGCGGCCATTGATCTCGTAGCTGTTGAAACTCGCGTTGCCTGTGTTCGGCGTGGACGCAGTGCGCCGGATATCCTGAAACCGCGCGTTCGTATAGACCAGCCCGATGCTGCCTTGGCCGATCTTGTAAGAAGCCGCCGCCCCGAAGATCTGCCACACATTCGCCGAAGCGAAGCCGCCAAACACCGGAGTTCTGCTCGGACTCACGTAGCCTGCCTGGCCCGGCGAAAGCGCGCTATCGAGCACCGACACCGACGGGTTGTTGATGTTGTCGTACGCGAGTGCGGCGCTCAATGGACCTTTCGCGTACTTGAGCCCAAATGCGTAGACGCGCCCCGACGCGAAGTTGCCCGGCACGCCGCCGGGCGCAAACATGCCGCTCGCCTGCAGACCGTAGAACTTCGGCGATTGATACTTCACCGCGTTGTTCACGCGAAACGTCGAGTTCAGATTGTCGAAGTCGCCGGGATGAGTTCCGAGCCATGCCCACATCGAAGTGGCGGCAATCGCGCCGATCAGTTCCGTCATCGGATCATACTGGCGGCCGAGCGTCGCGGTGCCCCACGTGTCGCTGCCAAGCCCGACAAACGCCTGACGGCCGAATTCGCGGCCGCCTTGCAGCAGCTTGCCGTTCGACGTGTCGAAACCGTTTTCAAGCGTGAAGATGGCCTTCAGGCCGCCGCCCAGATTCTCGCTGCCGCGCAAGCCCCAGCGGCTACCGTTAGTCTGTCCGCTGATCATTTGTATGTTCGCGTGCCCGGACTGGTTGTTCACGTACACGAGTCCGGTGTCGAGGAAGCCGTACAGCGTGACTGAACTTTGCGCTTGAGCCGCGCCCGCGAGGAGCGGCAGAATCAGCAAGGCGATTGAGGTCTTTTTCATCATGTCTCAGGCGTGACGAGTCCACGCCGTCTCGCTGGAGCGCGAGAAAGCAACAGACGTCACTGGGTTTTTTAAATGATTGTTTTGGCGGAGGTACTTCGATGAGTCAGCCGGAAGCGCTGGGCCGCCGGCTGAAAACTGAATCTCCGGTCTATCGTGCGGTGCTCGTCTGGGAAACCACGGCACCTGAACCGTAGATTCGCCCCATTACGAACACGCCGAGACCGGCGACGAGCACAGGCCACGCCGAGAAGCGGAAGATTTCCGCGGGCGTCCAGTGCGCTGAATACAGCATGCCCGCAATCAGCGGCCCCGCGATACCGCCGAGCCGGCCGATGCCGAGCGCCCAGCCTACCCCGGTCGAACGCAAGTTCAGCGGATAGTAGACAGCGGCGAGTGCGATCACGCTTTTCTGCCCGCCACTGATGCAGAAGCCGGCGCAAAAGACCATCACCATCAACCACGCGACGCTGCCGGAGAACGCGCCGCCAACAAGCCACATGAACACCGCGCCCGCGAGGTACATCACCGTCAGCGTCGCGTACGGACCGACGCGATCCATCGCGAGGCCGAGCGGCACGGCCGACAGCACGCCCGCTATAGTCGGCAGCGCCGTCACCCAGACAATCGTCGACGGGGAATACTTCAGGCCGGTCAGCATCGTGGGCAACCAGCTCTGCATGAAGTAGAACTCGGCGAGGTTGAGGAAGAAGATCAGCCAGAGCAGCACGGTGCCGTTCGACGTGGGTCCCCTGACAAGCGCCGCGACGCTCGCGCGGCTTTCGTTCTGATCTTCGAGCCGGAATATGCTGCCGACCGGCACGTCGACACGAGGAAAGAGCCGCCGCAAAACGGCGCGCATCCGCTCGCTGCCTTGCGGGCGCCGTTGCAGGAAGGCAAGCGATTCCGGCAATAGCCACGCGAGCGGCAGCGTCAACGCGAACGGCGCGATCGCGCCGGCCAGCATCAGCGATCTCCAGCCGTATGCGGGAATGAGCATCCCGGCAGTCAGTCCCGCGACCACAAAGCCCAGCGAGAAGCCGCAATACACCAGCAGCACGAAGGTGGCGCGCAGACGCTTCGGCGCGAACTCGCAGGTCAGCGCGACGGCACTCGGCGCGGCGGCGCCGAGCCCGATGCCGGTCAGGAAACGCAGGCCGATCAGTTCGGTAACGTTGGTCGCGAACACCGTCAGCATCGTGAACGCGGCAAACAGCATTGTGCTCGTCAACATCATCCGTTTGTGGCCGAAGCGCGCCGACAGCGGCGCGATGGCGAGGTAGCCGATCATCAGGCCAACGAGCGCCGCGGAAAAGATCGAGCCGAGGATCTCGCGCGGCAGATGCCAGTCTCGCGAAAGCACCGGCACGATGTAGCTGATCGCCTGCGTGTCGAAGCCATCGAGGAACATCAACAGTGCACAGAGCAGTACCACCAGACACTGGCCTGAGCCGACCTTCTGGCGTTCAATGACCTCGGCTACGTCGATAAGGGGGGATGCCACGGGTTTGTCTCCTGGTTCTTGTGTGGAAAAGCGTCGTGTCTTCTAAGGACGGATATCGGTGTGCACGAAAGCGTCGCTAAAGAAGTCTTCGTCGGGCAAGCCGGCTTCGACGAAGGTGCGATGCGCGTTATTCGTCATAGCCGGGTTGCCGCACGCATAGACCTGATAGCCGGCGAGCGAGCCGAAATCTTCCAGTACCGTCTCGTGCACGAATCCACGACCGCCGGTCCAACCATCGTGCGGCTCGGACAGCACCGGCACGAACGTCAGCTTGCCGCTTTCGTGCCACTTCTGCGCCAGCTCGAACAGGTACAGGTCTTCCTGACGACGCGCGCCCCAATACAGATGAATCGCACGGCCGAGCTTGCGTCTGATCGCGTCCTCGACGATCGACTTGACGGGCGCGAAGCCCGTGCCGGTTGCCAGCAGAATCGCGGGACTCGTCGACTCATCCTGTAGCGTGAACTCGCCGAATGGCAATTCGACACGCAGCTTCTGTCCTTTCTCGAGTCCGCGTAGCACACTGCCGGAAAATCTGCCGCCTGGCACGTGGCGCACGTGAAGCTGCACGGTGTCGCTTTCGTGAGGTGGATTCGCCATCGAATAATTACGGCGGCTGCCGTCTTCGAGTTCGATCTGCAGATACTGCCCGGCGCGAAACTTCGCACGCACGCCGGTAGGCAGGCGCAACTGCACGACACTGACATCGGCGGCCGGTTGCGTGACGCGATACACCGACATGTCGAGCGTCTTGCGCACGACCGGCTCACGCTTTTCGATCTTGCGCGGCGCGATCGTCATATCCGACGAGGGCCGCAAGCAGCACATCAGCACACGCTCGGCCGGTCCCACCACCTCGCCCTGTGCGGACGAGCGGCCTGCACCAACCACCACGCCGCCCTCGCAGGTTGAACACACGCCTTTTCGACACGAGTACGGCACGCTGTAGCCCGAGCGTTCGGCGGCGTCGAGCAGGGTTTCGCCCGCCGCGCAGCGGAACGCGACATCGCTTCCCGCGATGGAAATCTGGTAATCCAAAATGTGACCTCGATAAGCGGTTAAGACGTTTCACCCAGCCCGTGCGGGGAGCACAGTCCCCGTCGTCACGAGACGCAGCGCGCCTAGCAGTGGCGCGGCGTCGGCGCGCAGCGTGCCGGCAATGTCGAAGCCGCTGCCGTGGCCGACGCTCGAGAACATCACGCCCGCGCCGATCGACAGCGCCGCGCTGTGGCGGCCCGCGCGCAGCTTGACGGGAATGTGCCCCTGGTCGTGATACATCGCGACGAACACGTCGATATCGGGATTCGTCAGCAACAGATCCGCGCCTTGCGGTCCGATCACGGCAATGCCCTCGTCGCGCAACTGCCGTGCTGCCGGCTCGGTGATGTCGATGTCCTCGTGGCCGAAGAGTCCGCCTTCACCCGCATGCGGATTAATGCCCATCAGCCCGACTACCGGACGCTCGATACCCATCAATTGCAGCGTTTGCACGGCGGCTCGGGCGGCGCGTACGACGTGACGCTGGTCGAGCCGTGCGAGCGCCGATGCGATGCCTTCGTGCAAGGTCGCATGGACGATACGCAGGCCGCCGCCGATCAGCAGCAGATACACGTCATCAGCCAGCACGCCCATCTGCTGAGCAACGAAGCCCGGATAACCGGCGAAGCGCACGCCGCTCGCATTGATCGCCGTTTCCGAATGCGGACACGCGATTACTACGTCGACGTTACCCGCACGCGCGGCAGCGAGCGCGGCACCGACATAGGCGAGCGTCGCGGTTCCGGCCGCAGCCGCAACTTCACCTGGCACGAATGCTCCGGCAGCCAGTGACGCGACGTCGACAATGTCGATCGCGCCGGGTTCGGCCGCCGGCAAATCGTCCGCCCGTACTTCGCGAAGGGTCATCCCGGGACAGCAGTGCTGCGCATACCAGCGAATGACGAAGGCATCGCCGAACAGAACAAGACGGCGCGGCGGCCCGGCATCGGCCACGTCGCGCGCGCTGTGCGCCGCTGCCTTCACCGCGATTTCCGGGCCGATACCGTTCGGGTCGCCGATCGCCAGCGCAATGGTCATGGAGTGGCTCATTGCCTGTTTCATAGCGGCAATGCCAGCAGCGTGTCGATGCGCGAACTGTCGCATACGACGATCCGTTCGCGCAGCTTCACGCTACCCTCTTCAACGACGTACGCGTCGCAGTAGCGGCCAGTGGCAAACAGCGTTGTCGTGCCGTCGCGCATGATGCGCGCCACCATGAAGGAGGTTTCGCTACGCACTTCCTGTTCGTTTTCGCTCACCACATAAGGCTGTCCAAGCAGATGCCGGTAACCGTGGCGCTCATAGATGTTGGCGTCGCGCAGCGAAGCGACGCGGTCGATCAGCATGCCGCGCGAGGCCGCGTAGATCATGCTGCCCGCAAGGCCGCGCTTGTAGTTGTCGGCGGTCGTGACCTTGTAGACGCATGCTTCGGTAAAGAACGCCGGCCACTGCGAGAGATCGCCGTCGTCGATGCAGCGCACGTATTCGGCTTGCGCGCGAGCGATCAGTTGATGGATGTCTTGCGCCATTTCTAGTACCCCATTGCGTTGCGGTAGGCCTTCCAGAAGCCGCGAATCGACGCTTCCGTCACGCGGCTTTCGCTGCTTTCAGCGCTATCGCCGCCCATCTCGATGACCGAGCGGCTGTCGCTTGCGCCATCGATGCCTCGCTGCACGAAACCGCCAACGCATCCGTCTTCCATCGACACATAACCGGCCGGTCCCACGAGGTTCGCTTGCCGCAGACGCATTTCACGCAACTCCGGGGTATCGTCTTCGAAGCCGAGGTAGGTCCAGTTCAGTTCGGTCTGCTGCGTGCCGCGCGGCAAAATCTGGCGCACCGCAATGGCGTTCTGGATCTGCTGGAGCACAAAGCCGGGAAACACCGAAAGAATCTGCAGTGTGACGCCGTCGCCGAATTCATCCCTGCCCGCGAGCACCGAGGTATCTTCGAGCCGGTGCTCGCTTTCGGAGCGGATCTTCTGATCCGCGTAATCGCTGGCCGCTTTTGCCTGTGCCGCCGCCTCCGCGGCATGGTCGACAGCGGAATAGCTGACGTGATGGCCACCACTCGGATCGACGATGATGCCGCCACGCTGAGACAACCGGTTCAGCTGGAACGTCGTGAAAAACAGATGCAGAATGCTCGCGTGGTACGAGTCCTTGACGTTCTCGAAGTAAAGCTTCCAGTTATTCGGCAGCATCTGCGTGAAGCGGCCGAGCACGACCGGCGTGCGGCCTTCGAGCACGCGTCCAATGCGCTCGACGATTTCCTCGCCAAGATAGTCATCGAGCGGGGGAACGTCGTCTGAAAAGCTGCCGAATACGAGGCCGTGCAGCGTCGCGACCCGCAGCTTGCGCAAGCCGTGGTCGCCCTCGCAGAAGTCCGGCTTCATGCCGCCCTTACCGCCGATGCCGTCCTTGAACGCGACCCCGAGCAGATCGCCTTGCAGGTTGTAAGTCCACGCGTGATAGACGCAGCTGAAATCCTTCGCGTTGCCCTGGTCTTCCAGGCACACCATTGCACCGCGATGCGCGCAGCGATTCTCGAACGCATAGAGTTCGCCGTCGGTATCGCGCGTGACCACCACCGGTGTATCTCCGATGAAGCTGCTACGGAAGTCGCCCGCGTTCACCAGCTCCGCTTCGAGACACAGGTAGCTCCAGTTCGGGCCCCGGAAAATCGCGTCCTGCTCGTCGGCGTAGACGTCTTCATCCTGAAACAGCGTGTACGGAACGCGCGTGAGACCTTCGGATGGCCAGGCGATGCTGGCGCGCCGCGCCGGCTTGATGGGGATGATGTTCAAGTTGCTTGCTCCATGTATTGCGCGGCCCGTTAAACGTGGCCGACCGGGATTGAAGACAATCCTTCGGGTGCCAGGAAGTTGACAGGCTCGCCCGAATGTGTTCGAATACCGTACGTTGTTCGATATATCGATTAAATATGACATCAGTCAAAGAACCTGTCAACGAGCAGGAAGACGCGCCGCTGCCCGAAGACGGCATCGAATCGGGCGGACGGGTGCGCGCCAAGGAAGGCATGGCGGGCCTCGCCAAGGGGCTTGCGATCATCGAGGCGTTCGGCGCATCGACCACGCGCATGACCGTTTCGGATGCCGCGCACCTTGCGGATCTGAGCCGGCCCGCCGCGCGTCGGTGCCTGCTGACGTTGGTCGATCTCGGCTATCTCGCGCACGACGGCAAGTTTTTTACGCCGCTGCCGCGGATGCTCAGACTGGGCAGCGCGTACCTCAGCACATCTTCGTTGACGCAAATCGCGCAGCCGCTTCTCGCGAACGCCCGTGACGAGCTGCAAGAGTCGGTGTCGCTGGCGGTCATGGACGAGGGTTACTCGGTGTTCATCGCGCGCGCGGAAGCGATCAGAATCGTCTCGACGGGAGTGAAGCTCGGCGGCAGATTGCCCGCCTATTGCTCCGCAACCGGCCGCGTCCTGCTATCAGATTTGACGGAAGAAGAAATCAACCGGCATCTCGACGCCACGCCGATGAAACGGCTGACGGCGCGCACGCTCGCGACGCCGGCCGCGGTCTTGCAGGCCGTCAGGCGTGCGGCGGAAGATGGCTATGCGATCAGCAACGAGGAGTTGGAGATCGGTATGTCCGCGATGGCGGTGCCGGTGAGAAATCGCAGCGGGGAGATCGAGGCCGCGCTCAGCGTGAGTGTGTTTTCCGGACGGGTTAGCGTGGAAACGCTGGAGCAGAAATTCCTGCCTGTTCTAAGGAACGTGGCGGCGCGGTTGCAACGCGCGCTGTAGCGTATAGCGCTCAAGGGCGGGTGAAACGGTGCGCATTCCGTCGAGTACGTTTCGCGGGGGCAGAGCGATCCGAACTTTCCATATCAGCAACTCGGCGTATCGCAATCCGCTCTGAGCCACACCATTCGCTCGCTCGAAACCCGTCTCGGGATGAGACTGCTGACCCGAACCACGCGCAGTGTCTCGCCGCCCGAGGCGGGCGAGCGTCTTCTTCAAACCATCGCTCCGCGGTTTGAAGAAATCGACGCGGAACTGGCTGCGGTCACCGAGTTCCGGGACAAGCCCGCAGGCACGATTCGCATCACCGCGACCGACTACGCGACCGAAACGGTCCTGTGGCCCAGATTGTCGAAAGTCCCGCACAACTATCCGGATATCAAGGTTGAGATCACTACCGACTATGGCCTTTCGGATATCGTGGCGGATCGCTACGACATTGGCGTTCGCCATGGGGATCAGGTCGCCAAAGATATGATCGCGGTGCGCCTCGCGCCGGAAATGCGTATGGCGATCGTCGGGGCGCCGGAATATCTCGAGAAGCATGCACGGCCGAAGAAACCTCAGGACCTGACCGGACACCAGTGCATCAATCTGCGTTTGCCGACCCTGGGCGGCTTCTATCCATGGCAGCTCAAAAAGGGCGGCCGCGAGGTTTTAAGCGCCATCGGACAGGAACGTTACCGTCCGATCGCGCCACACCTTCCCGCACCAGAAACGCCAGCATGCGATCGACCGGGCTGTCTTCCAGCTTGTGGACGTACGCGAAGCTACCCCATGACATAGCGCGTAATTCATCGGTCTCTACATGATCACCTCGTCGTGAACCGACGGCTTTTGCGCAAGTAATCTGGAAAGCTTCCGCAGCGCCGCGTCGAGCTCGTCGCGACTTCTACCGCGGCCGAGTGAAATACGGATCGCATTTGGCGGGCTGTGCCCTCGATAAAATGCAGTCGACGGCGCAACGAGCAGACCCTCCATACGCGCAGCAGCGCACAGATTCAAGGGCCGCCAGTAGCTTGGCAGCGTCAGCCAGACATGGATGCCGTGATTCTGAGTTCCACCAACCGCACCTGACAAAGTTCCGGTTGCCATACGCTGACGTACGCGTGACTCTGCCTGCACGCCGGCCAGTAGCAAAGCGGCCGAGCCATCATGAATCCACTGCGTAGCCAGCGTAGTCGTCAACATTGATGTCGAAGACAATGTCCGTAGCGCGGAAAGGAACGAGTGCTCGCTTTGCAGGTCCGGAAACGTCACAAAGGCCGTGCGCAGCCCAGGTGACAGGCATTTCGACAGGGTCGACACGTAGAACACCTGCTCCGGAACGAGACGTGCCAAAGGCGGAGGCGCATTGTCGGCGAGGAGCCAATATGGATCATCTTCGATCACTTTCACATTCAGGCGTGCCGCTATGCGGGCGATCTCCAGCCGTCGTTTCTCCGGCATGGTCCGGGCCGTCGGATTCTGAAGCGTCGGGTTCAGGTAGATCACCCTTGCGTTGTGTTCTGCGCAGGCGCGTTCCAGTGCGTCCGGGCGCATTCCGTACTCGTCGACAGCGACGGTTTCGATCCTTCGCCCTAGTTGCTCCGTTGCCATCGGCATACCGGGATATCCAAGCGGCTCCATCAAGATGACATCACCCGGTCCGGTTAGCGCCAGAATCAAAGCAGCCAGCGCGGATTGCGCACCCGGGCACGCGACCACGCGCTCCGTTTCAATCTTTCCGAGCATCGGTTTCAGCCATTGCGCGGCAGCGTTGCGGTCCGCAATGCTACCGCCGCTTAGGTGATACGTCATCAGCAGGTCGGCGTCAGCGCGCATCAGGATCTGCGACATCCCCTGGCGCAACAACGCCTCCATATGGACATCGGCAGGCGGCGGCGGAATGTTCATGCTCAGATCGACGCTTTGCGTCAATTCCACCTTAGGCGCCGCGACGAACGTGCCGAGCGTGCCGCGCGCCTCAATCAGCTGGCGTCGGCGCGCTTCCGTGAAGCCGCGCGTGACGGTCGTCAGGTCGATCTTCAGCAACTCCGCCAGCCGGCGTTGTGCGGGGAGCCGATCGCCGGCGCGCAACGACCCGTCAGCAATCGCGCGTTCGAGAAACTTGACGATCTGCAGATATCGCGGACCGTCGCCATGGGTAAAACCGGAAGCCCAGAGGGCCTCCTTGTATTGATCATGTATGGATATCATTCGGCGTCAATCTGTCGCAGTTGTATGGATATTGTCTCACACTACGATCCGGTCACGGGACACAGGTCCATACACTGCGCTCATTGTAGGGAAGCGCGGAAGCATCAAATGGTAGAGCGCGCCGGGCGCGTTCACCGCCGGGCGCGCCAGATCGCTCGGCCGGATGCATGTATGGATGGCGTCGCCGCCAACCACGGTACATCACATGCGAAATCGGAATTTGTTTGGAGAAGGAAACGCCGCGCGGTCTATTACGGTCATCCGGACGCGCGAAACCAAGGGCTTTATCGGTGCGGCTATTCGCCCCGTCCTGCTGGGCGCGTCCGGGCTACTTGGCGGGTGCAGCACCGCATTGCTCGATCCCAAGGGAGATATCGGCATGCAGGAGAAGCATCTGATCCTGCTTGCGCTCGGTTTGATGCTGCTGGTGGTCGTTCCCGTCATTCTGCTAACCTTGTACTTCGCATGGCGCTATCGCGAGTCGAATAGACACGCGACCTACGCGCCCAAGTGGGCCCATTCCACTACGATCGAAGTGGTCGTCTGGGCAATTCCATGCGTCATCGTGGCCATCCTTGCCCTTGTGATCTGGCGCACTACGCACAGCCTCGACCCATCCCAACCGATCGAGTCGCAGAGCAAACCAATCCGCGTCGAAGTCGTCGCACTGAACTGGAAGTGGCTGTTCATCTATCCAGAATACGGCGTGGCCTCGGTCAATCAACTTGCCATTCCCGTCGACACGCCGATCTCGTTCGACCTGACCGCCGAATCGCTGATGAACTCTTTCTTCATTCCGCAACTCGGCAGCCAGATCTACGCCATGTCGGGCATGCGCACGCAGTTGAACCTCATTGCCAACAGCCCTGGCGTCTACGCGGGGCGTTCTTCGGCGTTTAGCGGACCCGGCTTCTCGGACATGCACTTCGACACCGTGGCGACCAGTCGCTCTGAGTTCGACGCATGGATCGCGCGCGCGAAGCTCTCGCCGGTGTCGCTCGATAAGGCGACTTACGAAGCGCTGGAAAAACCCAGTCAGAAGGATCCGGTGACGTTCTACGCGCACGTCGCGCCGCGTCTTTTCGACGACGTGGTCGATCATTACATGCACACGGCGGCTCGCGCCCCGATCTGCGCGACCGGCAATAGCACGCCCTCCATTGAACGCACCGGAGCCAAATCACCTGCCCATCAGGCTACGGAGTAGTCACCATGTTTGGAAAACTTACCCTCGACGCTATTCCATATCACGAGCCCATCATCATGGGCACCCTCGCCGTAGTCGCCGTGCTCGGCATCGCACTGCTTGCTGCAGTGACGTTCGCCGGCAAGTGGACTTACTTATGGCGTGAGTGGATTACCTCAGTCGACCACAAACGGATCGGTGTGATGTACATCCTGCTTGCACTGGTGATGCTTCTGCGCGGCTTTGCCGATGCCATCATGATGCGCACGCAGCAGGCCATCGCGTACAACGACGCGGCCGGCTATCTTCCGCCCCACCACTACGATCAGATCTTCACGGCCCATGGCGTGATCATGATCTTCTTCGTAGCGACCCCGCTGATTCTCGGACTGATGAACGTCGTCATTCCGCTGCAGATC
Source organism: Paraburkholderia sp. RL17-337-BIB-A (assembly GCF_046025895.1). Taxonomy (NCBI): domain Bacteria; kingdom Pseudomonadati; phylum Pseudomonadota; class Betaproteobacteria; order Burkholderiales; family Burkholderiaceae; genus Paraburkholderia; species Paraburkholderia sp. RL17-337-BIB-A. The sequence goes on from NZ_JARESY010000004.1 coordinate 155,303, forward strand.
GGTGCGCGTGACGTCGCCTTTCCATTCGTCAATTCGTTGAGCTTCTGGATGTCGGCAGTCGGCGCGGTGCTCGTGATGATTTCGATGTTCGTTGGCGATTTCGCGGCTACCGGCTGGGTTGCGTATCCGCCGCTATCAGAGCTCGGATATAGTCCCACGGTCGGCATGGACTATTACATCTGGTCGCTGCAGATATCGGGGCTGGGTACGACACTCACCGGCATAAACTTCATCGTTACGATCCTGCGGATGCGTGCGCCGGGCTTGAACCTGATGAAGATGCCCGTCTTCGTATGGACCGGGCTGATCACCAACATCCTGATCGTCGCGGTGTTTCCGGTCTTGACGGGCACGCTCGCGCTGCTCGCCGCCGATCGTTATCTCGGCATGCACTTCTTCACGAACGAGCTGGGCGGCAACGCAATGATGTACATCAACCTCATCTGGGTGTGGGGACACCCTGAGGTATACATCCTGATCCTGCCTTGCTTCGGCGCTTTCTCCGAGATCATCTCGACGTTCTCGGGCAAGCCGTTGTTCGGCTATAAGTCGATGGTGTATGCGACGGCGTCTATCGGCATTCTGTCGTTTTTTGTCTGGCTCCACCACTTCTTCACGATGGGCTCGGGCGCCAATGTAAATGCATTCTTCGGCATCATGACGTCGATCATCTCGATTCCGACCGGCGTGAAGCTGTTCAATTGGCTCTTCACGATGTTCCGAGGGCGGATTCGCTACCACACGTCGACGCTCTGGACGATCGGCTTCATGATCACCTTCGCAGTGGGCGGCATGACTGGCGTTTTGCTGGCCGTGCCGGGTGCGGACTTCGTGTTGCACAACAGTCTTTTCCTCGTCGCGCACTTTCATAACGTGATCATCGGCGGCGTGGTGTTCGGCTGTTTGGCCGGGATCAGCTTCTGGTTCCCGAAAGTCTTCGGCTTCACGCTCAACGAGTTCTGGGGCAAGGTCTCTTTCTGGTGCTGGCTGGTCGGCTATTGGCTGGCCTTCACGCCGCTCTACATCCTCGGCTTCGAAGGCATGACCCGTCGCATGAACCACTACGCGGTGCCCGAATGGCATAAATGGCTGGTCGTGGCACTGATTGGCGCCGTGTTCATTGCAGCAGGAATTGTGGCGATGATCGTTCAGTTCGCGGTCAGCATCCGCGACCGTGAAGCCAACCGCGATCTGACCGGCGATCCGTGGAATGGACGCAGCCTCGAATGGTCGACCGCGTCGCCCGCCCCGTTTTACAACTTTGCTCACGTACCGGTGATCACGTCCCTCGAACAACATTGGGACAACAAGGAAGCTGGCAAGGCCTATGTGCAGTCGGGCCAATACGAGGACATTCACATGCCGCGCAACACTGGCGCAGGCGCGATCATCGGCGCTTTCAGTTTTCTGTTGTGCTTTGCGCTGACATGGCATATGTGGTTGTTTGCGGCACTCGGTCTACTTGGGATGATCGGCACCTTCATCGTCCGGTCCTACGACCAGGATGTCGACTACTACGTGCCGGCGGCCGAAGTCGCCCGAATCGAAAATGCACGCCACGCACAGCTGAAAGAGGCAGCCTGACCATGACGACCGTTGCAACGACGCAAGCGCATCCACACCATGATGGGCACCACCATTCGCACGACGATGGATCGAAAACTACGCTGGGGTTCTGGATCTATCTGATGAGCGACTGCCTGATCTTCGCCACCCTGTTCGCGACGTTCGGCGTGCTGGCCAACGCCACTGCGGACGGCCCGACAGGCAACCACTTGTTCGAAGTGCCTTATGTACTTGGCGAAACCCTGCTGCTTCTGGCCAGCAGCTTCACGTTCGGTCTCGCAATGCTCGGTATGCAGCTTCGCCGGCACGGGCAGATCATCGGCTGGCTCGCGGTCACCTTCGCGCTTGGCGCGGGCTTTGTCGCGATGGAACTGGCCGAATTCGCGAAGCTGGTAGGCGACGGCTCAGGTCCGCAGGTCAGCGCATTCATGTCGTCGTATTTCGTTCTGGTCGGCACGCACGGCTTGCACGTCACATGCGGCCTGCTGTGGATGGCGATCATGATGCATCAGGTCTACAAGTTCGGTTTGACCGGCGTCACGCGTCGTCGACTTGCTTGCCTGAGCCTCTTCTGGCATTTCCTCGATCTGATCTGGATCTGCGTGTTCACCTTTGTCTATTTGCGCGAGTTTGTATGAAAAAGACGTCTCACCCAACAACGACGCATGAGGCGTTTCACGCGTCGTCGCACGGCAGTCTCAGGGGCTATGTGATCGGAATCGTGTTGTCACTGGTGTTGACGCTGGCATCGTTCGGCACCGTGATGACCGGTGTCGTTCCACACGGTTTCGGTCTTGCAACGATCGTAGTGCTTTGCGTGGCACAGTTGGTGGTGCAATTGATCTTCTTCTTGCACATCGGCACATCTCGAGACCGGAGAGTCAACACCGGCATTTTCGTGTGTACCGGATTTCTGATTGCAATCATCGTCGGATTGTCCCTGTGGGTCATCCATAACGCCAATCAGAACATGATGCCATACCATATGTCAGTTGAAAGAGCGATGTCTCGCGACTAAGCATGCTGACCGTTGAGGGGCGCTGCGTGACGCAGTCGCTCTCCCCTCTTTCGCCAGACATTCTTCCTTACTAACGTCGCGATCGCTGTCACAACCAACCAGGCTCTACAGTCCTAAAAGGGCCGGCTATGGCGAGCCCTCGCCAGTCAATATCTGGCCTCGGGCGTCGGCTGAAGTGCGAGACAAGCTATGCTGCGAAACCCTGATATTCCCCCAAACGCATTTTCGAATATTTGTCCCTCACGTGACGTACTCGCCAGACTCGGTCAGAAGTGGACGATCCTCGCGATGATTGCGCTACGCGACAATCCGTTGCGCTTCGTTGAGATCAGACGTCGAATACAGGGTGTGTCGGACAGGATGCTCACACAAACTTTGAGAGCAATGGAAAGGGATGGTCTCGTCCAAAGAAAAGTTTATGACGAACGTCTGCCACGCGTCGAATATGCTTTGAGCTCTTTAGCTCGCTCGGCGTTGCCAATCGTGGTTGAGTTGAAGACATGGGCCGAGTGCTCACTCGAGTCCATCGAAGCGAGTATGCAACGGTTTGATTCAAAAATTGAACCGTGAGTGGCTTTCCATCAACCGGTTCCGATCGAAAACAATACAGGAGGGCCTCCCGGAGATCCACTACTCGCGCATCTATCGATGACTTTCGGCGGTGGCAAGCGGACGGCTGTTTTGAAGCCATTTTCGAAGGCTCTGTGTTCAGGCTTCGACAAGACGATCATCTGGACCAGCACCATCATTGATGGCGATGGCACGACCACAGCAGCGAAGAAAGGAGGCGGCAACCCCGGCTTCAGCGGTCACAAGGTGAAAGGCGACAAGGCCGAGCGAGGAATTTCGGTGGACTATCCGACGGTGCATCGCTGCGCGATCAAACTGTTGCCTGTGCTTGAAAAGGCGTTTCGGCGCTGCAAGCGGTCGGTGGCAGGAGCTGGCCTGGTTGCTAAAAGTCAATCGACTAAGTCTGGGCGGAATGCGTGCCGCGCGCGCTAGCGGCCCGCTCACGGATTCTTCGGCGCACCACTTCGACCAGCGACGCAACGATCGCTTCCATTGCCATACCCGGCCCCAACACAGCTTCAATCCCACGCCGTTTGAGACTTCGGGCGTGCTCGTCAGGGACGATGCCACCCAAGACAACTGGAATGGTCAAATGTCGCCGCTCCATCTCGCCAAATAGATCAGAAACCAGACCTAAGTGAGCTCCGGCCAGCGACGAAACACCCAGCAAGTCGCACATTTCTGCACATGCAAAATCGACCGCGTCGCAGGCCTGTCCGAACAATCCACCCATAACGACTCGGAATCCTGCGTCCGACAACGCGCTGCCGATCAACTTTATGCCCCTGTCATGCCCATCTTGCCCAAGCTTTACAAGCAGGATACCCGGTGCGCGTCCTAACTCCGCTGCAAGTTCCCGCACAGCATCGCAGGCCCCGTCCCATCGACTGTCGCGCCCTCGCGCTGACGCATATATGCCGTGGCTGATGCGCATGGCAGCTGTATACCGGGGCCAGACAGCCTCTAATGCCTTGATGCATTCGCCAACCGTCGCTCTTAGGCGCATGCAATCGATCGTTCCCTGCAGGAGATTTCCGCGCCGGGTCCGGGCGATTTCGGTTAGGTGCCTCAGGGAGTTGGTTACAGCACTCGCGTCACGATGCATCTTGACGCTATTGATCCGTCGCACCTGTTGGGTGCGCACATGCTGATTATCAATCACCATGCTCGGGACCGATACGGCAGTATCCGGGTCTGGTGATACAAAACGATTCAACCCGACGACGACCCGTTTTCCGGAGTCAGTTGCCGCTTGCACTTCTGTTGCCGCCACCCCAATTTCGCGCTGCACCCACCCGGAATTGATCGCCTCCAGCACACCGCCCTGCTCCTTGATCTCGCCAAGCTTTTCCCGGACGCGGCGCGCAACCTGATCGGTAAGCGACTCCATCATGAACGAACCCGCCCAGGGGTCCACTACGTCACACAGCCCCAGTTCATGCTGAAGGATCAATTGCGTATCTCGAGCAAGCCGCGATGCCTCGGCCGATGGGAGCGACAAGGCTTCATCGTACGCGTTAGTGTGAAGCGACTGCGTGCCACCGAATATTGCGGCCATCGCCTCGACGGTCGTACGGACAACATTGTTGTCGGCCTGCTGAGCGCTGAGTGAAAACCCCGAGGTCTGACAATGCATTCGCAAGCCGCGAGCTTTCTCGGTCGATGCTCCGTATTGCGCCGCCAACTCAGACCAGATCAACCTGGCAGCGCGTAACTTGGCCGTCTCGACGAAAAACTGTTTTCCCACGCCAAAAAAGAAACTGATCCGCTCGCACGCGAGATCGGCTGACATGCCGTTCGCGAGGAGTATCTCTACATACTTACAGGCGTTGGCAAACGTTAGTGCAAGCTCCAGAGCTGCGTCAGCCCCCGCCTCCTGAAAATGGTAGCCCGAGACAGAAAGAGCATTGAATCGTGGTGCCACCCTGGCAAGATGCTGAGCAACATCGCTCGTGATCCGCAACGATTCCTCTGGAGCAAAAATATAGGTATTTCGCACCATATATTCTTTGAGGATATCGTTCTGCACTGTGCCGGTCAGCCCGGAAGCCTCCACACCACTTTCTTCGGCTGCAACAATAAAAGCTGCCAGAACGGGCAGCACCGCTCCGTTCATGGTCATAGAAACTGAGACACGGTCCAAAGGGATGCCTTCAAATAGCCGAACCATGTCTTCAACAGTGTCGATGGCCACCCCAGCCATGCCAACATCCGCATGAACGCCCGCGTCGTCGGAGTCGTAGCCCCTCTGAGTCGGCAGGTCAAATGCGACTGACAAACCTTGAGCCCCTTCCGCCAGAGCACGTCGGAACGCGAGGTTGGAATCAACAGCATCGGCATAACCTGCATACTGCCTGATTGTCCAAGGCTTACCGCTATACATCGACGCATGAACACCGCGTACGAACGGAGCCTCGCCGGGCAAGCTCTTCACATGCGGGATCCCAGAGATATCGCTCGCCGTGTAAAGAGGTTTCAGTTCGATCGTGCCGCTCACTTTCGGCAAACCTTTCCGGGCCGTCATGAATTTTTCCACCGTTTCTCGGTTATAACGTCGGCAATCTTCGCGCCGTCGCTCGCGCGCAAAACATGGCACCAGTGTGCAATTCCCCGCTTATCAATCCGCTTGCCGATCGTACGAACAAGAACGGAGTCTCCCAGATTGACGTTCCCGTAGAAGAACATGTCTCGGGCAGTCGTTACGGGCGGCTCCTTGAACTTGTGAGTCTGCCACTCCGCTCTATCAACGAAAGCCTGAAAACTTGCAAAATAGAGCAGGTCGGCACCGTTGAAATCGCCGTTTGGACATGGATAGAATTCGCAAGATGAGACATATTGCGTATTCAAATTTAGCAGCAGCTCGCGCGAGATAGCTTCTCGGTTGCCCAGATCTGAGTTCCGTACCGCCTTACCCAGGGCAAACATCTCGGCAGCCTCCGCTGGCGGGTCGGCAATCTCCCCTGCCAGCGACGTGAGCGTCGCTCTGGATATGGAACGGTTATTTCCCACTTCGCTACGCGTTACAAACGTTGACGACATTGAGACGCTGCAGTGCTCCTCCCCACGGGAGATCAACTCATGACGGCTGAAATGCCGTGCCTGACCGACTCTGCGAAGTGACGTACGGATTTCGAAATCGTCGTTCTCACGCATTTTTTCAAATCCGGCAGTTCGGACACGAATCGCGGTGAACGCAGCGTAAGACCGTCGTCCGACATCGTCGAAGAAGTCCGGCCGCTCGCGCTGGCCGTGACTCGCTAGCGCGTCCCAGTGCTTCTGCCCGCACTCCTTCAGAATCCAGTTTTCGGATATGCCGGTCAGGCTGAGTTGTGGCATGCCGGCACGATAGCCTTGCGTCGTCAGGTACATAACGTCACGCCGCCATGCTCTCTTGCTGTCCGCCAGCCGCAAAGCGAACCGAGACAATGTCGTCAACGATGTACTGCGCATCTCGCGAGATGCCCGAGAAGCGGCCTGAGCCCCATGTGTGCAACCACGGCAGGCCCACGAAGTACAACCCAGGCTGGGGTGTAATGCCACGATGATGGGCGGGATAGCCCCGACCGTTAAAGACCGGCGCATCAATCCAGCTGAAATCCGGACGGAAACCAATACACCAGATTACGCATTTGATGCCACTTCGAGCGAGATCGAGAGTCGTCCGTTCGCGTGCCGGACTCCATACAGGTTCGTACTTCTCACCCAAAGGTGCGTCAATCCCGTTCTTCTCGATGAAAGCGTCGATGCTTGAGTTGATGCGGTTGTAGACCTCATCCGCGTCGTCGAGGTTAGCGATCAGATTTGGCGAGAATTTGAGCTGACCGTCCTGAAGCTCATCGAGTTGTCCGTACAATTCCATGCCTTCCGATGCAAACTTGCGCAGATCGATGTCGCGACCTCCGTCCCGGCCGGTTACGTAGTGATTGGTGTTATCACGAACTCCTTCCCGCAAGGGATGCTTCTCGACTGGCATATCGTAATAGTGCATATCAGCGAGCCAATCCACAACGTCGCGGCCCCGATAAAAGCGAGCGCAGCGCGGAGCCTCGCCAACGGCGAGATAGACCTTTCGGCCGGCGAGATGGAGGTCTTCTGCGATCTGTGCGCCCGATTGTCCCGAACCGACCACGAGCACAGCCCCTTCTGGAAGCGCTTCGGGACTTCGATATTCGGACGATTGCACCTGCAATACGCCGCCCGGGAGACGCTCAGCCATACGAGGCACGATTGGCGCGTGGTACCCGCCCGATGCCACCACGACCTGGTCAGCCGTGAAATCGCCACCCGTCGTCTCAACGGCATAAATGCCGTCATCTCCGCGCTTGACTCGAATGACACCGGTATTCTCAAGGACCGGAGGATTGACCTTCGCGATAAAGCCGTCCAGATACTCGATAATCTCGTCCTTCTTCATGAAGCCATGCGGGTCCGGCCCGCTATAGGGATGCCCGGGCAGAGCACATTGCCAGTTGGGCGTCACAAGACAGAAGGCATCCCACCTTTGACTGCGCCAGGTATGTGTCACCGTCTTTTTCTCGACGACGGCGTGGTCGATCCCCGCCTGTTTCAGGTAGTAGCTCACAGACAAGCCGGCCTGGCCACCGCCGACCACGATTACGCTGTAATGGCCGGGCTCGATGTTCGGTTGGTTCACTGTGACGTTTGAGAGGGACATTTTCTGTCTGCCTTTGATAGATGCGGTGAATGAAGGAGAACGCTCCGTCCTGTGGACGCAGATCGCCAGTCAACGAAGTTCGAGCACGGTGACAGCTGCGCTATCGTCCGTGAAGCGCTCCGCCAGTTCCTCGATTTGTGCCAGCTGGTCCATGGCTGCGGAACAGGCGAATCCATACTTTTCTCGCACCCGCTCCGATGCGATGTTGAGGGCTTCCTTTGAGCGCGACACAAAATCCCGAACCGGGTAGTGAGTTCCAGGAGTGAAGAACTCGCTCACAATCACCGACGGCGAGTAGCAATCTATTTCGTGACCATCCGGCCACCGAACCTTGAAATGCATGACTGGCATAGCAAACCTCATTGATTGGCAATTGACTGCGTGGCCAGCCATTGCTCATAAAGTTGAGAATGTCGGCGTGCACTGGCAGACCAGCTGAACCGGTCGAGCAGCGCGGGAACCGCGTGTACGAAGTCGATGCTGTCGCGCGCGTCCAGCGCATCGAGCAATGCCTTGGCAATGGCCACTGGGTCCTTCGGATCGGTCCACGAACACACAGCTTCATTCAAGTATTCGGTGAACGGCGGAATCTTCGACACAACCGCTGGCGTTCCACTGGCCAGTGCTTCCAGAACAGCAAGCCCGAAACCTTCCTGAAGCGAAACCATCGCCAGCACGTCAGCACGCCGGTAGAACGCCGACATTGCTGCGTCCGTCAACGCACCGGTCAGCACGACTGCTTCTCCAGCGCCGACGCTTAGGCCGAGTTCGCTTGCACGTCTGACAAAACCGGAAACGTACTTATTGTGGTCGAGCAAACTCGCGCCGCCAGCAATCACGAGCTGGACGTCCGTACCGCCTTTGCGCAGAAGCGCAACTGCCTCAAGAAGAAGCAGAGTATTTTTTCGTTCTTCGATGCCGCCAACAGCGAGCACGACGGGCGAGCGATGAATGCCGAAGGGCCTCAGGAGTTCAACGTCTCCCTCAGCGACCGGACTGAACCGTTGCGTGTCTACGCCATTCGGCACGGTTAACGCGGTGACACCGAACTCTCCTTGCATCCGTCGCGTCCATGTTTCGCTCACGCAAAGAACCCTGTCGGCGTCCCTCCAGGCGCGTCGCTGCCAGGAAGAGAGTTTCGGCTCGGGAAATTGATCAAGATGGTGCACAGTACGAAAAAATCCGCGAATCTCGCCGCTTTGCTTCATCTCTGCCAATGCGTTGCCACTAATGCTGTCTTGCGCATGCAGGATGTCAAATTCGCCGGCGCCATTTGAGCGCAGGACTCGCTTTAACGCACGAATTCGCCCATCGACCATGTCAATGGTATTGATCGGTGCTTCATCAACAACCGCGAGAACAACTCGGCAGCTCGAAGGGCGAAACATTCTTTCACCCTCCTGCGCCGGCGCAAAAATTGTCACGTCGAGCCCAGCTTCGACAAGTGCCTTTCCGAGTTCAAGGGTGTGTACAACCCCACCACGAGGATTGACGGAGTGGGTCAGCAGCCCAATGCGAAGCGTGCGGGTTGAAGTCATGTCGCACTCCGATGTCCGGGGCCGATAAAAGGTTTGTCACTGAAGTCCCAAAGCAGACCCGACTCGCCGTCCTGCCTGATTACTACTCGCCTGGAGGCGTCAACAGTCCCGATGACTGAGCAATCCAGCGACCTCTCCGTGAAGCTCTGGATTACCGCGTCAACGTTGCCTTCCCGAACGGACAAGATAAATCCGTAGCTCGGAAAAGCCGTGAGCCATCGGAAAAAGTCCACACCCGCTGGTCGAGGAATGCTATCCAGATCAATGGTGGCCCCAACGGAAGAACATTCAAGAAGCATCATCGCGGTACCTAGCGCACCTGCCATGCTTATGTCCTTGGCGGCGTCGCACATGCCCGATTCTGCAAGTTCCGGCAAAACTTCAAGATCCCCTCTCAGTCGGTTGGCAGGCGCTTTCACCGACGCATTCCAGAAAGGGTAAGGATCTTCAAATCCGCCGCGCAAATCTGCAACCATGAGCAAGCGGTCTCCGGGTCGCGCATTGAAGCTCGTCAGGAGCTTCTTCGCACGACCCAGGATTGCGACTGCAAGTTGCGCTTCTTCAGAGCGAGTGTTGCTGTGTCCGCCAATCAAAGGAACGCCGTACGCCACAGACGCCGCCGCCATTCCTGCTATTACCTCGTTCGCGCCTTCGATCCCGCGACTCCATAGAGCATCCACCACGGCGATTGGACGACCACCCATGGCGTACACGTCGCTCACATTCACCATCACTCCGCTATAACCGGCGAACCAGGGCATCGTGCTGACGAAGTCGCTAACAAGGCCTTCGATTGCAAACAGCAGATAGCCGTCGCCATCGGGAATCGCAGCACAGTCATCACCCACAGCAACCGCCTGTGCCAGATCGTCGCGGCCTCCCGGCATATTCGCAGACAGCGAAGCTACGACATCGGAAATGTCGTTCTTGTGGGCAAAGCCACGGCTGGCTCGCAGGCGCTCGGCTATTGAAGCGACACTCATCGCGGCACCCCAGCCCGAACGACGAAGCCCGACTGAGGAGTGACGCAGGGCGGGTAGTGATCGAGCTGAGCCTGCATCAAATGATGCGGGCGACCGAGCAACGTCTCTTCGCCCAGAACGTCCCACCGCAACCGGCGGAAAAGCGGTACGTTCTGACTTTGAACGTGCGCCAGAAACCGATCACAACCCAATGCGTGAGCGCTCGCGACAGCAAGGCGAATCAGCGTGGACCCGATTTTCCCGTGACGGCGGAAGGCGGCATGGACCGCGAGCCGGGATCCGAGCCATTCGCGCGGGCCTGTCTCGTGAATGCGAACCGTACCCACGACCTGCTCGGGCAGCCCCGCTACACAGCTAACCGCGACAAGCAACTGTGCGCGTGCGTCCACTTCGTCCCGATCGTCGCCCACAAAAATACCTTGTTCGATACAGAAGACTGCTCGCCGGAGTTTATGCGCCTGCTCAGTCTCCCATGGCAACGTGGCCCACTTGATCCGGTATTCGTTTGGCGAGAACGCCAACTGGACATCGTCGCGGTAGTTGTCTTCACAGAACATGGCTAGGCCTCGTACGAAGACAGCGACGAACAGGCGCCACACTTGCCGCAGCCAGCCTTGATGTCGGCGGAGCGCATGTTGGCGTCGCGCAGCATCGCCCCAATCGGTGCAAGTATCGATTTCATGAATTCCGGAGTTGGAGCTGGATGATCTTCAAGCGGTGTTCCGCTGATGGGAACGAACGGGACCACGAATGGATAGACGCCAATACCAATCAGTTTTTGCGCAATATCGAGGATTGCCTGTGCGCTGTCGCCGAGGCCTGCAAGGATATATGTGCTCACCTGGCCTCGACCAAAGACAGCCACCGCTGACTTGAATGCCTCCATATAGCGCAATAGCGGCACGCTCGCTTTGCCCGGCATGATCTGGGCGCGTACCTCAGGTGTGACGACTTCCAGATGCATGCCGAGGGCGTCAATTCCACTGGCTTTCATGCGCTCGAACCAGACGTCATCGTCAGGCGGCTCGCATTGCGCCTGGATTGGAATGTCCACTGCGGCCCTGATTGCGGCTGCGCTCTCGCAAAGGACCTGCGCGCCTCGATCAGGCGTCGGCGGCGTGCCCGTCGTCAGAACCATATGCTTGATGCCGTCCAGTTCAACGGCAGCGCGCGCTACTTCCGCGAGCTGCTCGGGCGACTTGTGCGCAACAGTGCGCCCCGCCGCAAGAGACTGGCCAATCGCGCAAAACTTGCAGGTCTTGCGGCGACTTTCATACCGGATACAGGTTTGCAGAACGGTTGTCGCCAACACATCCGCGCTGTGCAGCGTCGCGATGTGCGAGTATGGGACGCCGTCTTGAGTCGTCAGGTCGTAAAAGCGCGGCGCCTTCGGAAAGCTGATGCTAGCGATTGGGATACTTCCACGCAGCAGCTTGCTCGAACCGCTTTCGTCCGGCTGGTCCGCCACAAAAGGCGAGTTCCAGGCGGTGCTCGTGTGGACGGGGACCATAATGGTTACCCCGTCAACGGTCACTGCCTTATGGTCCGACGGCCCAGCACCACCGCGACGGCTTGCGGCGCCTACGCGCGGATCGACAAGCCGCAAACCGGAAGACTGGAGTTCAGTCATCAGCTTCCGACTTGCCTCGGAGAGATTTTCATTCGCGTTCATTTGTTTCCCCACCGGGTGCCCCGTTGCCTGCGGCCGCCAATTCAAGTCCGTTCATCGGCTCCATGGGAACGGCAGGACGATCATTGATTTGCAGACTGAGAAGCTCGGGGCGTGCATAGTGCCCAACCGAGTCCATCATCCGTTTGCGTTTGGTGATAAGAGACATATCAAGATCCGCGATCACCATCCCTTCGCCCTCGCGCAGAGGCTCGACGACGTGCTGCCCCTCTGGCGAAATGATTGCCGTGTTGCAACCACCGCGCAGCGCCTTCTGGAGCTTCAGGTCAGAGGTCATCGACTCGATCTGGGCATCCGTCAACCAGCCCGTGGCATTTACAACAAAGCAGCCGGATTCCAACGCGTGGTGCCGGATCGTCACCTCAATCTGATCGGCGAATATCGGGCCTACGAGCGACCCGGGAAACTGGCTGCAATGAATCTCTTCGTGCTGCGCCATCAGGGCATATCGGGCGAGAGGGTTGTAATGCTCCCAGCATGCAAGCGCGCCAACGCGCCCGACATTGGTACTGGCTACTTTCAGGCCAGCTGCGTCACCCTGCCCCCAGACCATCCGTTCATGAAACGTCGGCGTGATTTTTCGGCGCTTCAGAACCAGACGGCCATCAGCATCGAAAATCAGCTGCGTGTTGTAGAGGCTTCCGTGATCGCGCTCGTTGACACCGAGCACTACCACCATCCGATGCATGCGAGCTCGCTCTGAGACTGCATGCGTTACAGGGCCCGGCACTACCACGGCTTCTTCGTAGAGCTTCATGTGTTCGGGTCCGGAAGCAACCGGTGTCCGAATAAACGAAAAATACGGGTAATACGGAACAAAGGTTTCGGGGAATACAATCAACTGCACCCCTTTACTAGCTGCCTCGTCGATTGCCGAGCAGACTTTTTCGACCGTTCCACCCGAACGCTCAAAATCTGGCGTGATCTGAACGGCGGCCGCGCGAATGACGCGCTTGTCGGACCTTGTATCGGACATGATGTTTCTCGCGCCTTAAACGGTCCAGGTGTGAATGACCAGCGCATCCTCTTTTCGATGCAGGAGTTGCAGATCAAGCACGTCAAGCGGATTGATGGGTCGAATGCCTTCAATCAGAGATGCTTCACCTTGTCCGTAGAGCGCCTGTAGCGCGAAGCGGCATGCGTACACCTTGCCACCCTCTTCCATGAATTTGACGAGCTGCTTGTTGAAGTTCATGTGCCCCGGGAAAGCTTCGTCGCCGAGAGTCGGGAAACCGCGTTGCAAACCGAGCGTGACGCCGGGTCCGTACAGCAACACAGAGGTCTCAAATCCCTTTCGTTGCAGACGCGTCGCTTGCAACAGGTTCACAAAGCCAATCGAGCCTTCAAATGCTACGGTGTGAAACGTCACCAATGCCTTTTCGCCGGGTTCGGCCTTCACGTCTTCGAAGACCTTCTCCTCGTAATCGACCAGATAGTCGCCGGCTTTGTGAAGGGGCGTATTGACTGCGGGCATAGCACTCTCCGAATGAGTCGTTGATGGAACAGCCGGGGGATCCCGGTGCTCCATCTAATGCAACAGCTATGCCAATCATTTGTAGTACGGATGCGATCACCATCCAATCATTCCGACAGCGAAAAACGGACGGTTCCGAAAAAAAACATAAACCCGCCAAAAAGCCGCAACCCCTCTGTGGCTCCGGGGTCCGTCTGGCATATACGGGGACGCACACGCAGCGGGAAAGGCCGACCCAGAGTGGTGCGAGCTTGTCGAAATGCGTGCACGCATACGATCAATGCGATCACTTGTCGGGCTGAAAGCAATATTTCGATTGCATAGCGTGCTGGGCGTGCTATTTTTAAGGCCACCACTGCCTTAATCTGATTTATATGCCGAACACCAAACATCACTGGCTCAAGACGCTGGACGAAAGTCGCAAGCCCGCATATCTGGCAATTCCCGATCTCATAGCCGATGACCTTGCAAGCGGCCGCCTGCGCTCGGGCGACCGCCTGCCCGGCATGCGCGAACTTGCGGACGCCCTATCCCTCAACTACACGACGATTTCGCGCGCTTACGCGGAAGCGCGCAAGCGCGGGCTGCTTGATACACGCGCTGGAAGCGGCACCTTCGTCAAGGGCATTGCGAGAGCAATCGTCTCAGAGAGTGCGGCCGTTGAAATGTCGATGAACATGCCTCCGGAGCCTTTTGAACTTGCCGGCAGACTGAGAGAATCTGCGTCGGAGTTGCTGAGGGAAGCGGACCCCTACCAGCTTCTGAGATATCAGGATTTTGGGGGCACCGCTGCGGATCGGGCCGCCGGGCGCAATTGGTTGTCCGGAATGACACCGGGCCGCAACGAAGATACGGTCCTGGTCTGCCCCGGCATCCATAGCGCCCTTGTCGCGCTAGTCTCCCAGTTGGCCCGCCCCGGCGAAACGATATGTCTCGATTCGTTGGCTTATCCGGGCATCAAGGCGATCTGCTCGCAGCTGGGTGTCCGTCTGCAAGCAATCGCCCGCGATGACGAAGGCCCGCTGCCACATGCCTTTGAGGCGCTCTGCAAGACCGCTGCGCCTCGTGCGTTTTACTGCAATCCGACGATTCAGAACCCGAGCACGCTTACGCTATCGACATATCGCAGACAGGCGTTGGCAGAGGTCGCATTGCGCCACAACGTGCCAATCATCGAAGATGACGCATATGGGCTGCTGCCGGGCAAAGCGCCCACGTCGATTGCGTCGTTGGCGCCTGAACTCACGTACTACGTCACAGGATTCTCGAAGACTTTCGGAGCGGGACTGAGGGTGGCCTATCTGAGCGGCCCGACAGCACGAAAGACCCAGCGTATCACCAGCGCGCTACGAGCCACCTCAGTCATGGCCAGTCCATTCACTGTGCGTCTCGCGACCCGATGGATAGAGGACGGAACAGCAAAGCAGATGCTAGATGCCATCCGAACCGAAGCGAACGCGCGGCAAGCCATTGCGGCAAGCGAGTTGGCGAAATTCTCGTTTATGGCCAACCCTGATGGCTTTCACTTGTGGCTGACGTGTCCTCCTGATACAAACCTGAGCGTCTCAGAGTTGGCAATAATCCTTCGAGAAAAAAATGTCGCCGCAGTCGCTGGCGCCGCATTCTCAACTGACGGCGACCCGCCAGACGCAATCCGTCTCTGCCTGGGTGGTCCGCAAAGCAGAGAGGGTTGCCGGGAAGGGATCAGGCGCGTTGCAGAGATGATCGAGGACCCTCATCACCTGCACGAGCCTATGATGTGACAGGGCTCTGTCAAGTTATTGGGGGAAGCGGCGGTAGAATGAAGTGATGAAGAAGATAAAATCGCTTTATCACGGCCACCGCTTCCCAGCCGGCGTCATCAGCTGCGCGGTTCGCTGGTACTGATATGACTTTGCGTGTCAATAGCGATGTTGGGTTCCGGGTTGTTGCATCGACGCATGAATTTCCTGAGGGCGGCGCAGCAGTAACGTCGACGGTGGATCACACTTCTATGAGCATCAGATTGCCAAGGGTTTTCCTTGAATTGGAACTGTGGCCGACGGCCTGCCTGGCAGTTATCCACGGCCGGCCGGCGGGTCGGCCCTGTTTCGACCACGACGCCGGCCGGCCGTGGATAACTGCTGACCATCACGAGACAGGCTCTCCCTCCAGGCAACCGTTACTACGGTGCGTGTCATGCTTCATGTCCGGACTCTCTCAAGATCGTTTTTGCGAAGTTTTCATAACGTGTCTCCTTGTGTTTGGTCTGAAGCCGCCCTTGCGCTCGTGAGAAGAACCAGCATCTCACCGCCTTCTATCCGCTGGCGTGTCACCAGCCTTATCCTGCATGCGCGTTACGCCGGAATCAATCCCGGGAACATGCCCCATCTGAAAGTATTCGGTTGCTTCAGCAACCCAGTGTGATCACGGGCATGTTCACTCCAACCGTGTTTGCTGCGTAACTGCCTGGCCAAACCTTTACCCCCTTCTTGCGAAACCAGAGGGACTCAAGCTGACTTAAGGTGCGCGCCTTCGGGAATGACTCCGTCTTTCAGATAGCGCCACAGCGCAATGGCAAGACGTCGCGCGACCGCGACGATGGCGATCCGTCGCGCGCGACGGTTCGGTCCCGTACCCTGTGTGCGCTGATCAAACCATTTCGCTAATGCGCTGCCAGGCTGGTAGCGAAGCCAGGTCCACGCCATCTCGATCAGCAGCGCGCGCACCCGCCGGTTTCCCTGTTTGCTGATGCCCTGGTCGACCTGGCTTTCGCCACTGTCGTAGGGCTGCGACACCAGCCCGACACACGCACCGACTTCGCGGCGGTTGTTGAAGTCGCGCCAGAACAGCTCGAGTGTTGATTTGCACTGAATTCTGACCCACCGGGGGTGCGGCTAAAAACTTGGACTGGTTTATGCTGCAATTCCAAGACTCTTCCGGTATTCGAGCGGACTGAGAGAGCCGAGCGAGATCTTGATCCGCTTTGCGTTATACCAGCGGATGTAAGAGTCGACTACCTCAATGAATTGCTCAACGGTCGTGGCCCGCCAATCACGAGGATAGAACAACTCCGTCTTGAGCCGCCCGAAGAAGCCTTCGCAGGCTGCATTATCGGGCGGGCATCCTTTGCGTGACATCGAGCGAACTAGGCAGTTGCGCGAAAACCCGTGAGGTTCAAGCACGTCTGATGATTGCGGCAAGCGTCAGCGAACCCGTGCCCGCCTGCCATCAGGATGTCACGTGACGATTAACGCGGATTGGCGTTTGAACGTAGACAGATCTCTGTACGTTGTCGTACCGCTTTCTCCCGCGCGCGCGCGTAACGTGTCTTCTATCGTTGACCGGCGGGGAAAAAGTCATGCTTAGACGAACCTTCATCTGGAGCACATCCGGATCGCTTCTGGCGCTCGGCGCAATGCTCTCAGGTTGCACCACCACATCTTCTTCCGATGCGAGCCGTAATCAACAAATGGACAAGCGCCGCGCCATCGATGCAGGTGTCGACTCGACTCTGACTCGCCTGTACGGCATGGCAAGCGGTTCACGCGAACTGGTCGGCAAGGCACACGGGGTACTGACGTTCCCGTCGGTGATCGACGCCGGCTTCGTGGTCGGCGGTCAGTATGGCGAAGGCTCCTTGCGCGTCGGCGGACACACGGTCGGCTACTACAGCACGGCGACCGGGTCGATCGGCTGGCAGATCGGCGCGCAATCGCGCGCAATCGTATTCCTGTTCATGACCGAGGAGTCGCTCAACCGCTTCCGTAGCAGGGACGGATGGTCGGCTGGCGGCGATGCCTCCGTGGCCGTGCTGAAGGTTGGCGCGAACGGCAATCTCGACACCAGCACTGCGACCGGACAGGTCGACGCTTTCGTGCTGACCAACACTGGCCTGATGGCGGGCGCATCGCTGGAGGGCACCAAAGTCACGCGGCTCACGTCGCTTTGAAATTAGGGCCGAGGGACGCGCGTGATGCGCGCCCTGGTAGAAACACAGGGTGGAAAAACCATGTTACGAAGCATACGAGACTTGCACGGAAGCACCGTTAGCGCAGTGGACGGCGACATCGGCTCAGTTAGCCAGGCCTATTTCGACGACGAGTCATGGGGTGTGCGTTATCTGGTGGTCGAAACAGGCAATTGGCTCAACGACCGGCAAGTGCTGGTTTCGCCGTATTCGGTGAAACACACCGACCCCGGATCCAGCGTCGTGCATGTCGGCCTCTCCCGGCAGCAAGTGAGAGACAGCCCGATGCTGGACGCCCACAAGCCGGTATCGCGGCAGCACGAGATCGAGTATCTGCGCTACTACAGCTATCCGACCTATTGGGGCGGTCCAAACCTGTGGGGGATGGGCGCCTACCCGGCCTACGACCCGACAGGTGTGTCGCCAGACGCCCTGCTCGATGAGCCACCAGGGCCAACCCTGGATGCGGTCAAACCGCAACCCGACGTCCATCTGCGTAGCACCGACGAGGTCAAGGGCTACCACCTCAAAACAGCGGATGGCAGTATTGGTCACGTATCGGATTTCATTTACGACGACACCGACTGGGCGATTCGCTACCTGGTCGTGGAAACTCACAACTGGTGGCCCGGCGGCAAAGCCGTGCTGATCGCGATTCACTGGATAGACGGAGTCGACTGGTTCGATTCGACCGTATCGACGGCATTGACGCGCGACGTCATCAAGAATAGCCCCGCTTACGACGACTCGATGCCGATCGACCGGCCTTACGAAGTCGTGCTGCATCAGTTTTACGACAAGCATGGATATTGGTCGGATCCGGGTGCCGACGAGCGGGTGGCATCGGATTGAGCCGCTACACAGACTACCGTTCTCGCCTGGTCCGGGCGGTCCTGGACCGATCGAAAACGCAAGTCTTCAAAGGCGTTAAAGGCGGGAGCAGATCATGAGACAGAACATTCAGAAGTTGTATCAAGCCCGTATCCATACATTCACCCCCGAATGTCTGGAACTGCAGGACGGAACATTCGATTTTCATCTTCGGCATGCCGTGGAAGGCTCCCTTCCTTCGGCTGACAAGCACTATGACGTCGGCGTTTTTGCGACGAGCAAGGAAGGCTATGCGGCTGCACTTGCGTACGGCGACAAATACATCGCCGAACATAAGTTTGGGATATAGCAGCGCTGCCGGTTATCGACGAACCGCGAGCTTTACCCAGCAGCGACGACGACCAGTGTGGCTGTCGTTCAATCAGACAGGCGGCACCATGGCAGACAGAATCATCTCAAGCAGGACACACGACGCTCACATGACCGTCAGGGATCATATTGCCGATGGTTGGGTAGCAAGCGTCTGTATCGTTCCGAAAGACGCGCCCAAGAGCAAGGAACTCATCAAACTGGACACTTTCTTCGAATCTGAAGATGTCGCATGGAAATCGGCTGAGACGCTTGCACGTGCCGAGCTCAACAATCTGAAATAGCGCAGGGCCGCACTTCCAAACTTCACTGTGAACAGCGCAATAGTCTGCACCGCCTCTTATCTTTTCCAGGATCAACCGCATGACTCCCTATGACGTCGTAATCGCGGTCTTCGATGACCACCATAAAGCCGATGCCGCCGTGCGCAAGCAAATAGACGGCGGCTTCGACCGTCGTTGTCGGCCCCCTCAGCGCTTTGGGCGCAACGCTCGTCAATGCGGGGTTGCCGAAGGAAAGCGTGATCCACTACCAGGCCGCCATCAAAGCAGATGCAACTGGTTGCGGGTTCCGATCGGAGTCAGGGCGGCGCTCCTTAAGGATAACGAAGGATTGCAGGAATGGAGTGCCGCAATGCGGGCGATGAGATGATTGGCGCCGTCACGAGCGGGTTTTCGCCAAGCAACAGGCGAGCAGAATCATGGCGCGGTGCACCGGAAAGGAAACGCAGGCATCGGCTGTGAGATCAGCCCCGGCAGTAGTGCCGCAGATTGATCATCGTATAGGCAAGGGTCTTGAATGCGTAGTGCAACTGACTGAGACGGTCAAAGCGCAGCAGCAGGCGCCGGAACTTATCTTCCCAGGCGAACAGCCGCTCGATGGTACGGAACCGCTCTTCGAAGATGGCCGGATCGAACCGGGACTTGCGTCCTCGCTTAGGTCGCTTTCTACCGCGTGAATTCGGGTTGAGGTTGGGAACCATGCCGCGGTTAAAAATGGCTTTGCGGTTCTGCCGGCAATCGTACACGCCATCCAGACGGTTCTGTCGCAATAAGACGGTGCGGTATGATTCGAGCGAACGAGACGAATGACATGACTGCTGAAGCAGACCTTGACTCCGGCCTTGGCCCGCATATTTAAGCGCCTGCACTACCCGCTTGATGTAATGCTGATGTGCGTGAGGTGGTACGTAGCCTACGGGCTGAGTGTACGAAATCTGGAAGAGATGATGGCTGAGCGCGGCATCCAGCTCGATCATTCAACCGTGCATCGTTGGGCCATCAAACTGCTTCCGGTGCTGGAGAAGGCGTTCCGGCGTCACAAGCGCCCTGTTGGCAGGAACTGGCGCGTTGATGAGACCTACATCAAGATCAAGGGCCACTGGAAGTATTTATATCGCGCCGTTGACAAGGCCGGCCAGACGGTCGATTTCCTGCTGCGTGCCCACCGTGACAAGCCTGCAGCCCAGCGCTACTTCGAGAAGTCGATCGATCAGAACGGCGAGCCGAGACGGTCACGATCGATAAAAGTGGTGCGAATCTCGCAGCGCTCGAGGCGCTCAACGCGGAGCGCGACACGCCGATCGAGATCCGCCAGAACAAGTATCTGAACAACATCATCAAACAGGACCACCGGGCTATCAAGCGCCGTACCCGACCGCTGCTCGGGTTCAAGACCTTTCGTTGCGCCCGCATTTTGCTGGGCGGTATCGAGCTCATACACATGATTGCGAAGGGGCAGATGAAAGACAGTGGTAGAGGCCAAACTCCCGCCGAGCAGTTCTATTCTCTGGCGATCTAAGCATTCCTCATCATGCCGGCCCCGTTCGCTCTGTCATCCTTATCGCGACAAAACCAATCATACCGCACCGTCTTATTGCGACAGAACCCTTTATCGAGGGCCTCAGGCGCAAACCACAAGCCTTCAAGGGACTGGCGTTTCGTGACGAGCTGTTCCCGCTAGAGGCCTCCCGTCGCGCGACAGTTGCGATGGTTTGCCTTCCGCCGGAGCCAATAGCTATATCTGACGTGCCCCTTTCAACAGGAGGGCACGTCAGTAAACAAGTGGGGGAGGCTACGCGCGGATGAAAGCCAGCAGATCGGGATTGATCACGTCCGCATTGACGGTGAGCATGCCGTGGGAATAGCCTGGATAGACCTTCAGCGTCGCGTTCTTGATGAGCTTCGCCTGGAGAAGGGCGGCATCCTGGTAGGGTACAACTTGATCGTCATCTCCTTGAATCACCAAAGTCGGCACGTCGATTGCCTTCAAGTCTTCCGTTTGGTCGGTCTCCGAAAACGCTTTGATGCCGAGATAGTGAGCGTTGGCGGCACCCATCATGCCTTGGCGCCACCAATTCTGGATGATTCCCTGCGACACCTTCGCGCCCGGCCGATTGAAGCCATAGAACGGTCCCGACGCCACATCGAGAAAGAACTGTGTCCGGTTCGCGGCGAGCTGTTCACGGAACCCGTCGAACACCGAGAGTGGCGTACCTCCAGGATTCTTATCGGTCTTCAGCATGAGCGGTGGTACGGAGCTAACCAGGATCGCCTTCGCTATTCGTCCTTTGCCGTAACGAGCCACGTAACGGGCCACCTCACCGCCGCCGGTGGAGTGACCGATATGGACGGCGTTCCTGAGGTCCAGGGCTTCGACGACCGCGGCAGCGTCCGCCGCATAGGTGTCCATGTCATGGCCACTGGAGGTCTGAGTGGAGCGGCCGTGGCCTCGGCGGTCGTGGGCAATGACCCGGTAACCGTGTTGCAGGAAAAACAGCATCTGGGCGTCCCAGTCGTCTGAACTGAGCGGCCAACCATGGTGAAATACAATTGGCTGGCCTTGGCCCCAGTCCTTGTAATAAATCTCCGTGCCGTCTTTGGTCTTTACGTAGCCGCTCATTTTTTCGGTTCCCGAAATGTGATTTTGGGTGTCGTGCCCTGCCGATACAGGAGCCGCAAGTAAGGAAGGCGCGAATGGAAACACAATTCCCGCCACGATGGCGGCTGCGCCGGTCTGGATGACCCGGCGACGCTTGGGGTCGAATTCCTCGCTGACATCATTTCCCTCAGTCTTCGTAGGGGCGCCCATGCTTTCTTCTCCTGTTTTTAGATGTCTCGCCAAGCCCGAGGTCCCACCAAGCCGTAGAGTCGGAATTGACCGGTTCATAGCTCCAAGCGATGTTAGTTGGCGGGGCGAAGGAAGGCTATTACATGAATCTGTAGTCAGCCCAGATGAACCGCCCCGGTAACTTTTCGCTACGCGACGATCGCCGGCTCGTGAGCGACGCGGTGCCACCCGGAGCGCCGGGAACACCCGAAAGACTCCGGCCTTGGCCCGCATATTTAAACGCCTGCACTAGCCGTTTGATGTAATGCTGATGTGCGTGCGATGGTACGTAGCCTACGGGCTGAGTGTACGAAATCTGGAAGAGATGATGGCTGAGCGCGGCATCCAGCTCGATCATTCAACCGTGCATCGTTGGGCCATCAAACTGCTTCCGGTGCTGGAGAAGGCGTTCCGGCGTCACAAGCGCCCTGTTGGCAGGAACTGGCGCGTTGATGAGACCTACATCAAGGTCAAGGGCCACTGGAAGTATTTATATCGCGCCGTTGACAAGGCCGGCCAGACGGTCGATTTCCTGCTGCGTGCCCACCGTGACAAGCCTGCAGCCCAGCGCTACTTCGAGAAGTCGATCGATCAGAACGGCGAGCCGAGACGGTCACGATCGATAAAAGTGGTGCGAATCTCGCAGCGCTCGAGGCGCTCAACGCGGAGCGCGACACGCCGATCGAGATCCGCCAGAACAAGTATCTGAACAACATCATCAAACAGGACCACCGGGCTATCAAGCGCCGTACCCGACCGCTGCTCGGGTTCAAGACCTTTCGTTGCGCCCGCATTTTGCTGGGCGGTATCGAGCTCATACACATGATTGCGAAGGGGCAGATGAAAGACAGTGGTAGAGGCCAAACTCCCGCCGAGCAGTTCTATTCTCTGGCGATCTAAGCATTCCTCATCATGCCAGTCCCGTTCGCTCTGTCATTCTTATCGCGACAAAACCTTCTTTATCGATATTGCCAATGCCATCGTCATCAAGGGTTATCTCGCGTTACCGATTTTTCATTGACGGGAGGTCTGCGTGATCTTCGGTCGCGTAGACTTTGCCTGGACCGGTGACGGGATCCGTTACGTTTGCTCAGCGGCCGGGTAGACTTGGGAGATCACTCTCCCAGGTCTACCCGGCTGGCCGAACACAAAGCCACAGCGAGGCGGCCCACGCGTCACGTGAGCCCGCCAGGCGCACGCTCCTGCCTTAGAAGCGGTGTCGCAACCCCGCCGTTACTTCGACCTGGTTACTGGTGGATGACGGCGCGCTAAGTCCGTTAATGAAAGCCACCCCGAGAACGGAGTTCTGGCTCGTACTGACACTCTGATAAACACCTTGCAGATAGACGTCAGTGCGTTTGGACAGGTTGTAATCGGCTCCCAGGTTAACTTGGTTCCAGTGTGGACTGCCACTGCCGGTATTAGCACCCCCGCGCGAGTACGTGTATGCGCCAGCCAAAGTGAGGGCCGGGGTCAATGCATAACGTGCGTTGCCTTCAAAATTCTGGAAATGAGTGCCGACCCCAGTCTGGAACACCTGCGTGAGGTTGGTCTGCGTGTACACGAACCCGACGACTGCCGGGCCGAACGCATAGTTCACACCGCCTCCCCACGTTTGCTGCCGGGCGGCGACCAGCGCCTGGCCATCGGTCACGGCTCCATTGGTATTGAAGCTGGGCGACAACGGCGAAACCGCGTTGTTATTCAGATGCAGGTACCCGGCAGCGAATTTCAGGGGGCCCCAGTTGTAGGACGCGCCCACGCTGTACGCGCGGTTATTCGCGAATGCGCCTGCGTCATTGGAGAAACCGTACAGGCCTCCGAATTGGAACCCGGCGTAGTTCACGCTTTGATACTTGATCGAGTTGTTGATCGAGTAAGAGTTGTTGTTCAGATTGTCGTTGTTGAACGGGTGCGCGAAGTGCGTCCCGCCATATTGCGTGCCAGTCAGCGCGAGCGGCCCTACATAATCCACCATGCTGTCGTACTGCCGGCCTAGTGTGACAGTACCAAAGTCGACGCTCGACAGGCCGACGAAGGCCTGACGGCCAAACTCACGACCACCCTGCCCCAGCGTTCCATTGTTCACGTTAAAGCCGTTTTCCAACGTGAAGATTGCCTTGATGCCGCCCCCGAGGTCTTCTGCTCCGCGCAAGCCCCAGCGGCTGCCATCCACCGAGCCGCTCGTTTGCTGCACGTTGCTGTGACCGCCGCTGCTTGTGAGCTGGCTGTTCGTGTAGGTAATGCCGACATCGATCAGGCCGTATAACGTGACGCTGCTTTGCGCGTGTGCGGTGCTTGCAACCACGCCCGACAATGCAACTGCGATAAGGGATTTTTTCATGACATAGCTCCAGTAAATAGCCGTGCAATTCATTCCCCGAAAGTCGTTCGTATATGGATTCGCACCCCAAATAATTTATGAAATTCGTCTGCCCGCCTGCTCATCGCTCAGTCATTCCAACATGAAGTCGATTATTGCCGCTTTGCAAATCCAATGAACAACTCAATGGGCAGCGTGTTGCCGACGGCCAACATGCCGTGCGATAAAAAAACAGCTCGATGGTCAGCTTCGCTAGCTCAGGTGATTTCAAAAACGTGTCGACCATAGCTGAAGCCGAACCAAACCTACGCCGCAGGCTGGTCGAGGCCAACCTGTGAGCATTAGCACACGGGTAACGGTCAACGCATGATCCCGCTGCCTGGTGCAGCATATGAGACCAAAGTCCAATGGCGGACGTCTAACGCGAGGTCTACGCTGCGTGCGAGGACGCAGAACCCGCTCAAAACGATCCGTGCAGCTAGTTGGGACGCTCGCAGCTTCACGTTAAATACCGCGCTGCACATCGGACGTCGAGCCAATAGGTATGCGGATGCCCCATCGCCGACATCTTCAACCGCAAACACCGGAGCTGGCTGCAACCAGCTCGACGCGCGGCGTCCGCCGTCACGCACGAATACGCAATCGAATGGATATCGCCACCATTACTGCGGACAGCACGGAGGTCATGACACATGAAAACTCACCGCAATGCAGAAGTAGTGATCCGCTATCTCGGGAATCAGCCGGAACCCGTGACTGCTGCGAAAGTGGTTCTCGCCGGCTTGATGAATCTGCGCGACACCGCCGCCGCGATCAGATATGGCGTGCTGTACGGCGCGATTGAGCGTGTCAGGGTTCGAGGTGTGAGTGCGGCCGAACGGACCCGATACCGGCTGACGGACTTGCCGCTGCCATCGCCCAAAGGCAGCATGATCGCCCCGTCATTTGATGGGCTTCTTGAAGCATGGGGCATTGCGCGTGTCCCGCCGCAACAGCCGGGATGGGCATCGGCGCGCGTCGTGTTGATTGATTAGACTGCGCAGCAACCGGAGCGGTCGTACATGGTGAAACGGACACGCTGAGCTATCTACGCAACAGGACCGCTCGTATTCGAGTCGTCGTGAGTGTGGAGTGGTTGGCGCTTACATTTTTGGTTCACATCCGCTGTCCGCCCGCATCCGTGCTCTTCTGCTGGCAACCTCTGCAGGCCAGCGGGCGCGATTAATGCTCCCAAGGGGCATACTGTCAGGCGTTGAATTCCCTGTAACATCAAAATATGTCGCTTCGCCGGCATCCAGCGGAAGCTGCGACTTCGACCGGAGGGTAAGCCGTGCGACCGTGTGAAAAGGTGCTTCCGCTTCGTTCAACTTGACACTCGCGTTTTCGATCCAGAATTGGGCGTCCTGACGCTTGCCCCAATAGGTCATCTTGCCGGCGTCGAGGAACTGGAGTCCAAAGTCGAAGACGAAGCCGTTAAAAAGGCTTCGCGACATTGCCGGCGTTCATCGGCGGCTCGTCTCCGGAAGGCCCGCGGCGATGTCGATCTTCACCGAGAGCGCGTCGTTCTGCGTCCAGTATTCGAAGATTTCATCGGAAATCTTGTTCGACGCGCCCTCGCACTTGGCTTTCAGTTCTTCAAGTTTTGTCGATGCCAGCAGCTCCTCAACTGACGTGCCCGCATACGCCAGAAAATCGAGGAAAATCCCGTCGGACGCGTCGAGTGTGTTCGCGGCCTTGGCGGGGGCAAGGGCGTTGATTGACACCTCGCCGGACATGCGCTCAAAGTGTGAGGTCAGAAAAAACTTGGGAAGCCGTGGGGCCAACACGTCGATGACCGCGAGGGAAAAACGTTGGTCACGGAACGCCGTGAGGACGGCCAGCAACGCTTGCAGACGCGGCGATTGTTGGGGTTGTGCGGCGATCGCTGCAGCGGCGGCCTTCGCGTCGTCCACGCCTTTCAGCACCTCTCGCTCCACCGCGTCGAGCTCGTGCTTGTTCATCAAGAACGCTAGCGCCGCTAGCGTCATCTACGGGCACGTCCCATTCCTTTTTTTCGTAACCAATGCCGCGGGTCAGCCCGATCTCAGGCTTGATCAGCGCCTTGTCGCCTAGTACCGCGGCGACGGCAGCAACATCGATGTGATCTAAAACCCATGAGGTGTTAACGACGATGGATCGTCCTTCAGGATGCCGCTCGTCGAAGTCGCTCACGAAACGACGCGGGTAGTCCCTGGTCTTGTCGTATATGAGCGTGCCATAGGCGTTCAGGCCGTAAAGCGCGGACAGTAGCGCTGTTTTGCCTGCCTCGTTTTTCCCAACGAGGCACGTCATGTTGCCCACGTTGAACTTGCCGCTGTCCTCGACGGATCGGAAGTTCGTCACATGCACCGCGTTTAGTCTCATCGCCGGCCCCTGCTTTTGTTGAATTATGTGGATACGGGCCTCGGCGCCCGACGCGAAAACACAGCACAAGACCGGTACGGATTTCGATTCGTCGATTGCACTTGCCTTGGTACGGGAATCGACACAGCAAGGAAGGGCATTCATCAATGATTAGGGAGCGACGACGTAAATAGAGCGGGGAAAAGTGACACCGCGTGAGTTCGCTGACTCAGTCTGATTTAACGGCTGCGAACTCAGTCAACCCCAATTCACCCTAGTTTGCAGGCCGAATCCAGCCTCGATTCGGTGCAACACCGCATAGGCACCGAGGGCTGCCGTTTTCGGATCGAGCCCCTTGAACTGGAAAGAAAGGTACCCACCTCACCATCCAGCGCCAATGAGAGCGCAACGCCGAACACTGCCTTTGGTGGCAGTCGAACGTCGTCCTCGGCAATCAAGTCAAATTCGCGTGGGCGCACCTGCATATTTTGGGTGTCCGATCACCTTAACGTTCAAGCCAACTGACAAACACACCTTAGCCATGGGATCATCTTGCCGGATCTAAAATAAATGGACGTTACTTGGCATGCCTCCCTTCGCCGTCGATCCTGCTGTTACCGCCTTTCGCCGTGTGACCTCTAAACAATGGCACGCGCTTTCAGGTAAGGCCGCGATTAACACCGCACTCGCAATCTTTAAGGAAAATCACCCACCCCAAGCTGACCTTATCGGCGTGGAAGCGGCTGAATACCTGGAGCAATTCATAGCAGCCACGCAAGAGCATATTCAGCGTGCACATTCAGGGTATGGGGGCGTACGCTGGCTATGGTATTTGCGGAGAGCGCCGGATGCCTTCTTTTCCGGAAGTTATGGCACGACCATCTGATACGATAGATTCCTTGCGGAGATCATGTCGTCAGCCTTCGCTAGGGTCTGTTAACAATCAATGAATTGTGTTTACATCCTGATTTTTATGGGAGATCAGGATGGTTCGCTGGCTGATGAGTGACGCGCAATGGACGAAGATCGAGCATCTGTTATCAGGCAAGGCAAGCGATCCGGGACGCACAGCGGCAGACAATCGGCTGTTTGTCGAAGCGGTGCTATGGATCGCTCGTACTGGCGCACCGTGGCGCGACCTGCCCAGCGAATTTGGTCGGTGGGAGCGCACGTACATGCGCTTTTCCCGATGGAGCAGAAAGGGCGTATGGGAACGTGTGGCCCATGCCTTGGCAGGCGAAGCGGACTTGCAGCAATTGCTCATCGATTCGACCATCGTGCGGGCGCACCAGCATTCAGCCGGCGCCCAAAAAAAGCGGGGCCGCAGGCACTTGGGCGGTCGCGGGGAGGATTGAGCACGAAACTGCATGTCGCGGTCGACGCGCGGGGCAATCCGCTGCGGATCATATTGAGCGCCGGCCAAGTCGCCGACATCGACCGCGCCCCGGAACTGATTGCCGATCTCGCGTCTCAAGCCGTCATCGCTGACAAGGGCTACGACAGCAACGCGTTCGTCCAGCAGATCGAAGCTTCTGGTGCCCAGGCCGTGATCCCGCCGCGCGCCAATCGACGCGATCCGCGCGCTTTCGAGCCCGAGCCGTATCGTTGTCGCAACCTTATCGAACGCTTCTTCAGTCGCATCAAACATTTTCGACGCCTCGCTACTCGCTATGACAAACTCGCCCGTAACTTCATGGCCTTTGCGCAACTCGCGTGCGCATTTGCACCAAAGCTTTGATTGTTAACACGACCTAGGGAGGACCGGAGCGAGTTAGCCACCCGAATCAGGTTCAAGGTTGACGCCGCTGCTAACCGTCATGTCGCCTCGTTCGTCGGTCGGGTAAAACTGCTTTCGCAGCTACATATTCTCTATCGACGCGTAGCAGACCGATCAGCGCACGGCCGAACACGCATGCAAACACTACAACGTTTTTTGCAAAGTGACACACGCTTTGCTTCAATGGCCGGGCGATGGTCGTGAAGCCGATGCCTTGCAGGGTAATATTCGAGTCCAACCCGCGGTCTAAGTGTTATGGCGCGAGACGGTGTCCACATCACCATCGACGCGTTGCCGCCAGAACCGCCGGTGTGCGAGCAGCAGGAGCGGCGTTGTAACCATCGACAGCGCAACCACCAGCGTCACGATCGACGACAGGCGCTGGTCGATGACGCGCGCGGCAAGTGAAGCCGCCAGCACCACGAACGCGAACTCGCCACCCTGCGACAGCAGAATCGCAAAGTACGCGCGTTGCGTGCCGGATACTTCAAACCGGTTGGCGAGAAACCACATTGCCGCCGTCTTGATGGCGACCAGCGCTATTACCAGCACCGCGATTCGCAGCGGTTCGCGCATCAGCACGCCGAAATCGATCGACATGCCGACTGCGATGAAGAACAGTCCAAGCAGCAGTCCCTTGAAAGGTGCCATGTCGGTCTCGACCTCGTGACGGTATTCAGAGTCGGCAAGCAGGACGCCCGCGAGAAACGCGCCCAGGGACATCGACAGATGGACACTCTGCATGAGCAGCGCAATGCCGATCACCCAGAGCAGCGCAAACGCAGTGAAGATCTCAGGCACGCCGGCGCGCACAACCCGGCGAAGCCCAAAACGCAGCAGAAAGCGGCCGCCGAGCGCCACTCCGGCAAGCATGGCCAGTGCTTTCATAGTGACGAGCCACCCCGGTTCCGCGGCGGGATCGGTTGTAGCTGGTCCAAGCAAAGGCAACAGCGCAATCAATGGGATCGCTGCCATATCCTGGAACAGTAGAATGCCAAAGCCGGCACGCCCCGCCGGTGTATCCATCAACTTGTGTTGCTGGAGCTCGGCAATTACCATGGCGGTCGACGATAGCGCGAGCGCGAGTCCGCCCGTCAATCCGATCCGCCATGGCAAGCCGAACGCAACAAAGATCGCCATCAGGAGTGCTGCGCACAGCGCCATCTGGATTCCGCCATAGCCGAAGATCGTGCGGCGCATCGCCCACAGCTTGGCGACATGCATTTCAAGCCCGATGACGAACATCATCAGCACGATGCCAAGCTCCGAAAAATGAAGGATCGCGTCAACATCGGTGACAAACCTTAGGACCCATGGACCGATCATGACGCCGGCCAACAGATAGCCTAGTACGGAGCCAAAACCAAGCCGAACTGACAGCGGCACCACGACAATCGCGGCGACGAGGAAGACGACTACGTCCATCAGCAGCGCTTGCATACAGTTTTTCCATAGAACACTTCGCGTCTGCGCTCCTCGAATCGGCATTGGTCACTGCCGCAGAGGTACATCATTGCGCACAGGCTTGGCGGATCGCCGCCGCGATAGTATTCGCGGCGATCCCGATAGAGCGCAGCAATCGCTTGATCGCCCGGCTCACCGATTCATCGTCATCGACAACGACCACGAATGGTTTGAGTTTTCCCATTGAGAGTAGTCCGGTGTCCGGGAACGTGCGAATAAGCGCACTCCCCCACACGACAGCCTACGAGACTGCAAGGTTTGCGGGTATTGGACCTTGGTCCCGTTTGGAAAGCCGGAGCGTCAGAGGGGCATAGCAGGAGCGCCGCGGGCGGATCTAACGCGCTTCTTACACGCCTTCACGCAGCTCGCGCGGCAACTCTGAGCGTCCGGACACTCCCGGACGGCAGTACCGCCGGCAGGCCGCGCCTGTCTCAGCCTTACGCGCGGTTTTCGCCCGCGCCGCCGAGACCGACTATGTCCGCGACGCGAACGAGCTGGGCCAGCGAAGTGACTTCCATCTTCGCTATCACGCGCACGCGATGCGCCTTAATTGTCTTCTCGACCGTGCCGAGTTCGCCGGCCACCTGTTTGTTCAGGCGGCCCGTCACGACGGGCGCCATCACGTCCCGCTCGCGCGGCGTAAGCCCGTCCAGGCGGACGCGGATCCAGGCCGATCCCGTACGGGATCGGTTTTTTTCCCGCCGCTCAACTCCGGCGCGAAGCTGCGTACAGCCAGTGCAGCATCCTGATTGCCGCGTTGCTCGACATCCAGCGCGAGAAGCTCACGGAAGACGCCCGATGCCTGCAGGCCGTGCACCTGACAAAACCCGTTCAGGACTTCTGCGATGGCACGGCTCAACGTCTCCGGTGTCCGCGTGCTGACGATATGCGAACTGCCCCTTGCCAGTTCCAGCATGTAACTCACCCGGCCCTGCGCCATCGCGGCGCCGGCAATATTTTTCTTCGGCATTCCGGTCCTCTCTTTTCTGTTTTTTATAAATCGCTTTCGCCGGCACAAAGTGCCGTCTGCAGTCTCAATTTACCTCACGATCGCGCCCGAAATCACCACAGCTAAAGTTTTTCGCAAAGCGGACGTTATACAGATATGCAGGACCAGCTTATGATTCCCGCTTTTCCTCCTTGCCTCCTCTCCCAGGAACGCGGGAATGAGCGCTAATGGATTGAGCATCATCGAGACAGGCGGCCGGAAGCAGCACGGCATGCCCTATTCATGGAGAGGTGTTAGTGAAAGGCATCGTATTCAATCTGCTCGAGGACGTCGTCACCCGTACGCATGGCGAGCATGTCTGGGACGCGTTGCTGGACGCGGCAGAACTGAGCGGTTCGTATACCTCGTTGGGCAGCTATCCCGACGAGCAGATGGGCAAGCTCGTACAGGCAGCGTCCAATGCGTTGAACGTCACTCCCGGGGAGGTATTGCGCTGGTTCGGCCAGGAGGCGATGCCGCTGCTCGCACAACGCTATCCGACTTTCTTTCGTGGCCATCAGTCGAGCCGACCGTTCATCGTAAGCGTGAACCAGATCATTCACCCTGAGGTTCGCAAGCTCTACGTTGGAGCGGACGTCCCGGTGTTCGATTTCAGCGACGCACCGGACGGTGCGTTGACGCTCGGGTACCGGTCACCGCGTAAATTGTGTGCCCTGGCGCAGGGATTTATCGAAGGTGCCGCAGCGCACTTTCACGAGTCCGTGGCAGTGGAACATCAGACTTGCATGCACCACGGAGACGCGGAGTGCCGGATGCGCCTGTCGTTCTCCACCAACGGGGCCGGATAAATGGTTGGGGCCGCTGTAGAAGATGTCGCTAAACAGCTAGCGCGGGTGCAGCGGCGGCTGGATCGGGAGCGCCAGGCACGCTTTGAGGCTGAAGCTATTGCAGAGCGCGGCCTGAGGGAGCTTTATGAGCGGCAACAGGAACTCCAGTTACTGGAAGCAATCGCTGGTGCCGCCAACCAGATGAACTCAGTGCAGGAGGCCCTGCAGTTCGCGGTCACGCACATCTGCCAGTTTACCGGCTGGCCGTTGGGTCATGCCTACGTCACCGAGACTGGCGGAGACTCCTGCCGTTTACGTCCCATTGCTGTCTGGCATGGCGCCCAACATGCGCGAATACATGATTTCCTGCGGACCACCGAGCAGATGATCTTTGCTTCGGGTGTCGGACTGCCCGGGCGAGTGCTGGCCACCGGCGCGCCGGTATGGATCACGGATGTCACCGAAGACGGCAATTTTCCTCGGTCACCATCGGCCCGCTACGCGGGTCTGAAGGCTGCATTTGCGTTTCCCGTATTGGTGGGAAACGAGGTGATGGCGGTCCTCGAGTTCTTCACTGATCGAATCTCGCCACCTGACGAGCCGCTCCAGCGCTTGATGTCGCAAGTGGGAACCCAACTCGGTCGCGTCATCGAGCGCCAGCGTGCCGAGGATCGGCTCGTGCATCGCGCATTCCATGACTACCTGACGGAGTTGCCCAACCGGGCAATGTTTCTTGACCGTCTTGGGCGCGCCGTCGCGCGTCAGCAGGACGACCCCGACTATCAGTTCGCGGTTCTGTTTATCGACCTCGACCGCTTCAAGGTCATCAACGACAGCCTGGGACATCTGGCCGGAGACCAGCTCATTGCCCAGGTCGCCGGACGCTTTCTGACTTCGCTGCGTCATGGGGACACGGTGTCCCGCTCCGGTGCAGGGGCTGGCGATTACGCTGACTCCTTCGCTGCAACGCTAGCACGCCTGGGCGGCGATGAATTCACGATCCTGCTCGACGATATGTCTTCGCCGCGCGATGCCGAGCAGGTGGCGCAGCGCATTCAGGATGCGCTCAAACGACCGTTCGGGCTGGAAGGGCAGGAGGTGTACACGTCCGCGAGCATCGGGATCGCCACGAGCGCTGTTCGCTACGCCTCGGCAACCGACGTGCTGCGTGACGCCGACCTTGCCATGTATCGGGCCAAAACGCAGGGCAAAGCCCGCCATGAGGTGTACAACGAGGCCATGCATGAAAGCGCCATGGTGCGCCTGAAACTCGAAACGGATCTGCGTCGTGCGCTGCTCAACCAGGAGTTTGTAGTTCATTACCAACCTATCGTCTCGCTCAAGACCCGTGAAGTGGCGGGCTTTGAAGCTCTGGTCCGCTGGCAGAAGTCCCCTTCGGAGCTGGTCTATCCGGGGGAATTCATCGCAGTAACAGAAGACACTGGACTGATTCTGTTCCTCGGGATGTGGGTGCTAAGGGAGGCTTGCCGAACGCTGTGCGACTGGCAGAAGGAGTTTCCGCGCGACCCGCCGCTGACCGTGAGCGTGAACGTGTCGGCCCGTCAGTTCAACCAGCCCGATCTGGTGAAGCACGTTCGCCAGATCATCGATGAAACCGGCGTGGATCCGGCAACCGTTACATTGGAAATTACCGAAAGTGTGACGATGAACGATGCCGAACACGCAATCCGCATACTGTCGCAACTGCGTGAGATCGGGGTCCGCTTCAGCATCGATGATTTCGGCACAGGCTACTCGTCGTTGAGCTATCTGCATCGCCTGCCGCTGGACATTCTCAAGATCGACCGATCGTTTATCTCAGCGATGAGCGAGGGCGGCGAGAGCCTGAGTATCGTGCGCACGATCATGCGGCTGGCGAAGGACCTGGGTATTGACGTGGTCGCCGAAGGCACGGAGACGATCGCCCAACTCGACCATTTGAACGCTTTGGACTGCGAGTTCGGGCAAGGTTATTATTTTTCTCGTCCGCTCGATGCCTCCAATATACGTGAGATGCTCGAGGTGCCAAGGGCGGTTTTCTGAGTGATGCGGCACGCCGGCCTTCTATGTCGACGCCCTTGCCAAGCTGATTCCCGAACTGGCACAGCGTTTCGGTCTACTGCTTACGGCCGACTGGTGTACCTTCGAAAGCAGCCGTTGTAGGCGTCATGGGCAGCGTGGCCGAGATTGGGTCGACCAGAGTCATTCGCTCAGCCCGAATCGGCTCGATTGACATGACCCCGGCCCGCACGGCCGACAACACGAACCTGTCTGTTCGGATAGTTGCCGAGTTGATTCCTGCTGGAACTCGGTCCGCTAATCGACGCCAATGCGGGCCGCTTCGCGCCACCTTCACCATGTGCGCTAGGCCGCACTGGGAACAGGAATCACCTTGCCGCGAAGTAAAACAACCATCATCGTTCTACCCGGGCAGGCTGTTGAATTTTGGTCCCGTGTAGTCTGCTTCTGTCAGTCTTTACGTAAGCACCTCAACCGGCCATAGCGGAAGGCTTCACCGCTATCTCTGGAGGCACGCCGGCTTGGGGTACGCGGCGCGGCGTGCGGACGCGCTGCACGACGTGCAGTCGGATTCAGCCGGCCACTTTCTTTATCACAAAACGAGCGACCTCCTGTTTGCAAACGTGGAGTTTGGCCATCACCAGTTGCTCCTTGCACATCTGTGCGCCCTACACAAAACAGATTTTTCCCGCGAGCAGGTGAAATGGAACGTGCATCAGTTTCATCAGTACTCGGACGCAATCAGAAAGCTTGCTGATGACTGCGTGCGCGAGGGGTATGGATTGTTTCTATCGTCCTTCTCGAACGGAAAGTGCGTCACGGTCGGTCACGACTTTACATGGGTATCGCTCGAGTCTGCAGTCTTTGGCAACTTCGAACGAGATGTCATTTGATTTTTGCCACCTTCATGTCAGAAGCGGAAATTGCCGAATGTCCTTCTCGAAGCGAGTTTCCTGCATTAACTGGGCTCTCGCCGTTGCCGCCGCAGCGTTGTGCACGGCGACCAGCCGCGCGTCTGCCCAGGAATTCTCGCTCTACACCGGTCCGTTGACGGACGAGCATAGTCATTCCTACGCGTGGTCGATAGACTACACCGAGGGATTCGGCCAGTACCTTGCCGGCAGTGTCACCTGGCTTAACGAAGGACATATTCCCGATCATCACCGTGATGGTCAGCTCGTGCAGGTGTGGGGCCGGTTTCCTGTTGCGCAGCGGCGCTTCGTCGTCGCACTCGGCGTGGGGCCGTACCGTTACTTCGACACCGAAGCAGCCGAACAGGGACTGGGCTATTCGAATACGCATGGCTGGGGCGTCGTCTACAGTGCGCGCGCAACCGTTGTCTACCGACAGGTTGCGCTCGATGGAGTGTATCGATGCTGCCGACCGAGACGCCACTCACCGAACCTCCGGACCAGCAGCACGGCGTCTACAGTTTCACTTCGACCGAATAGGGGTGCCGTCAGGATTCGGAGATTCGCGGGTAGAAGGACCATGAATTTCGTACGTTAAGCGAGCTGGAAAGGTGATCCGCCGCACAGGCCAGACACTCTTCCTGCCGCTATCCAGGAGACCGTCATGAACATCGAAAACTTCAAATCGCATCTGTCAATGCTGCTGCGGGACCAGCCGATAGGCACGACAGCGGATCTGTCGGATTTCGCAATAGCCTGGTGGAACGGCCATAGCGTGACGTATGCGTTTCTGCTGGATGCCGAAAGCGGACGGATCGAAGAGGAGTTCGACCTGGACGACTATGGGTGGAAGCATTGGGAGCCAGACTTCGCTGCGTGGGTGGAAGCACCGAAGTTCAGCGCACGGGACGAAGTGCTGAGATGGCGTAAAGATGCGCCGCCGAACAGGACGGCCTGATTGATTCGTCGCTATAGGCGAGCGGGAGAGTACATGGCGAAGCGCGCAATAAAGATGCTCTACGCAGGCATCGGCCTTTCGGCTCTCTGGCTCCTGGGCGTAAAGCAGCCGGTCGTTCTCGGTGCGCTGGTTTTGGGAGTCAGCCTGTTTGTCGGGGCAATTATATTTGTAGTTTGGATGGTTGCGGATTAATCGTCGCCAATGGCGAGAGGGAGATCGGTGTGACGTTAAAAACAACGATGAATGGTCCCAATTTGTCCGGACCGCTAGCAACGGCTCCGACTACGGTCGAGACCCTGCGGCACATGGCCGAATGCTTACCTCCGCTCGACGGCGATGCGGTGATGTGGAGACATGCGCTTCTGAGGGCGGCGGCCGAGCTCGAGGCCGAAACCGCACGGCTCGACTTCCTGATCGAAAACGAAGCGCGCGTTGGCGAGGGCGTTGGTGGCTTCTATCACGTCTGGGGAGGTCCATTGGGCGACCCCGAGAGGCTGGAGCCGTACAACGCGAAGTGCGAGACGGCCCGGAATGCTATTGACGCTGCGCGACTGGCCGCGGGAGATGGCGATACAACCCGCCGGCTGTAAATGGGGTTTGCGGCGCAGTGGAACGGAAAGCCGGATTAAGCGTGAGCGCTCGCCGCGTGAGGCGGGAATTCGGGTAGCTCGGACAAGGTTCGCTCGGCTGACTTGGTCCGGCTTCAGAATTGGACAATAAAAGCATGGACGTAGCCGCGCGGCGGTCGAGGAGATAGCGACCTACCGATTCGAATGACGCTGATCGACCCGCCCCCGCCGTTGGAGCCTCCACCACATCAATGGCCGTTCACGAGAAGATGCTGTTGAAAAAGTCGCTGGCGGCCTCTCTCCCAAGGTTTTCAGGGGTCGTCATACCCCTAACCGGTGGTCCCGAACGGCTTGTAGGTCGATCTGAGAGGTCGTTTTTTGTACCGGTGGATTGCCTGGTTATTCCATGAACCATCCATGGCTCACAATGAGCGACTGGCCCGTGGGCGCGTTGGATGGAAACGACGCGAAGAAGAGCGCGGTTTCCGCTACATCCTGTACCGTGGTGAACTCACCGTCGACGGTCTCCTTGAGCATCACGTTCTTGATGACATCCGACTCCGAAATGCCCAGCGCGGTCGCCTGCTCCGGTATCTGCCTGTCGACCAGTGGGGTGCGCACGAAGCCAGGACAGATCACGTTGGCGCGCACGCCGTGCTTCGCTCCCTCCTTGGCGACCACCTTCGACAGGCCGATCAGGCCGTGCTTGGCGGTCACGTACGGCGCCTTGAGCAGCGAAGCCTCCTTCGAGTGCACCGACCCAATGTAGATGATGCTGCCGCCGCGGCCGCTCTGGTACATGTGTCGCAAACAGGCACGCGTCCTCAGGAAGGCACCGTCGAGATGGATCGCGAGCATCTTCTGCCAGTCGGCGTGGGTGAATTCCTCGACTGGATGCACGATCTGGATACCGGCGTTGCTCACCAGAATATCGACGCCGCCGAACGCCGCAACCACAGGCGCCACGCCAGCATTAATAACGATAGGGGCCTACACCGAGTGCGACGACGAAGCGCCGTTGCGCAAGTGGCAACCGGCCCCACACCTTCACGAGCGGTCCATCGCGGTGATGACTGGGAATGTGCTCCTCGTTGAGCCAGGTGACGCTGCCGGCGAGGTACTGGCCAAACCCCTCCGTATAATCCATCGACCACGCATAGGAATGGGCATGCTCTCCGGTCAACGGTCCGGTGTACAGCGCGAATTCCTGGGCCGACGCGCAGCTGGTCCCCGTGCATAACGCTGCGACAGCAACGGCGAGAGTCCCGCGGCGCAATCGGTTGGAGAGCGTGCCGCCGTGTCGGCACTCCACATGGCGGCTAAAGCGCTCAATGAGGTCAACCAGCAGATTTTGAGGAATGGTGACATCTGATCTCCTTCCTCTACCAACCCCTACCGTGCGTCTTGCGCTGAATGGTGCAGCGCCGCCTATCTCCGCAAAACGGGGCAACCTGGACTTTCTTCAAAATGGGCAAATGGTCCCGAGGATCACGCCACAACCATAGCCTAATCGAACGGCCATAGGAGCGGTATAGGACCGAAGGTCAATTGATTCTGCCCCTCCCGATACCACTTCCATTTCATTGCGCGAGCACCCTGGGCGCCCCGCACGATTCGTTCACGTGCGGGATTGCTCTCAAAGGGAATACACGATCTACGTGCCTGCGGCCTACCTGCTATTGTTAATTAGGTGCATTCCGGCTGGTTATTTTCGTGGTTGAGTCCCTGCACGCGTGGATGCGTCGACGTGACATACCGGATCCGCACGATAGCTGACAATACGAACACCAGCGGCAAGGACGGCGCGAAGGCCGTTCGGGCTATGCGTGCTCGCAATCGCGCCTACCGTGACGATTCGTCATGCCAAAGTGGAATCCGCGGCGCGAGCCGGCCAGGAGGAGGCGAGCATGGAAACCGTGATGAAAGCGCCTGGGAAGGCTAAAACCGAAGTCAATAACGTCGCGGAGGATGTCCCTGCTCTTCGCACCCGCGCCGAGCGTCTCATCGCCGGTCAGGCGTTGCGCGATAGCGTGCCACGCAGCAGCCACGCCGACTGGACACCATCGGCCCAGCGACGGGATCCCATAGAGATTCTCGAAGAATCGAATCAGGATCGCTTGCCGGAACTCGTTCCGATCCGCTATGGCCGCATGCTCCGCAGTCCCTTCACGTTCCTGCGTGGCTCAGCGGCGCTCATGGCCCACGATCTCGCCACTACGCCGAGCACAGGCCTTCGGGTGCAAGCCTGTGGAGACTGCCACCTGTTGAATTTTGGCCTGTTTGCCACGCCGGAGCGCAATCTGGTCTTCGATCTGAACGACTTTGACGAAACGCTGCCTGCACCCTGGGAATGGGATCTGAAACGGCTGGCCGTCAGTTTTGCGATCGCTGGGCGTGACAACCAGTTGTCGGATGCAGATTCCCGGAATGCCGTCCTGGAGTGCGTGCGCGCATATCGGGAGCACCTGCGGGAGTATTCCCGGATGAATCCTCTGGAAGTCTGGTACACCCACCTGGACATCGAAACCCTCATCGCGATGGCACCCGATGAAAAGGTCAGAAAGTCCCGCGCGCAACTGGCAGAAAAAGCCCGCCAGCGTGTTGTCGAAAACCTCTTTCCCAAGATTACCGGCGAAGTGGCTGGGCGACGCCGCCTGGTCGATCAACCGCCGCTGCTCTACCACGTCCCTGAAGCGGGCTTCGAGGAACGGGTTCGTGAGGCACTCGTCGACTATCGCCAGTCGCTGTCCGACGAGCGCCGTGTCCTCATGGATCGCTACCACCTGGAGGACTTCGCCCTGAAGGTCGTGGGTATTGGCAGCGTCGGCACACGGTGCTTCATCGGGCTGTTTTTCGATGAGGAAGACCATCCCCTGATCCTCCAGTTCAAGGAAGAACGCAGGTCGGTCCTCGAACCCTATGCGGGAAAGAGCCACTATGACAATCAGGGGCAGCGTGTCGTCATGGGACAACGGTTGATGCAGTCTTCCAGCGACATTTTTTTGGGATGGTTGCGGGGGCGGCAAGACCATGACTTTTTTGTGCGCCAGTTGCGGGACATGAAGATGTCGGTTCCTGTCGAGGAAGTCACCACCGCGCAGCTGAAACGCTATGCCGGTGTCTGCGGGTGGACCCTGGCCCGCGCCCACGCGAAGTCGGGGGATGCCACGACCATCAGTGGCTATCTGGGCAAGGGCAACACCTTTGACGAGGCCATCGGCGCGTTTTCCCTCGCCTATGCAGATCAGACGGAAAGGGACCACGCGGCGCTGGTGAAGGCAGTACGTGCCGGCCGGCTGGAGGCTCTCGTTGAGGAGTAGCGTCCTGCACCACTCATACGCGACAGACCCTTGCGCACGACCTGTCGCGGTAACTCGACCAGTTCGACGTGCAACTGGCTCACTGCCTGTTCGTAGTCCTTCGCTGGCAGCGTGGTGGTGCTTCCTGCACACCAGTCCTTTGGACCAAGGTCCAATGGCGGCGGTTTTTCGCCGGTGCTACGGTGAGGAGGTGAGACATCGGGTCTGTGCCCGGTGCACAAGTCCTCCACCAGCGTCGCCGCAGTCCGTCGCTCAGCCTGTCGGCGGGATGCGCGACCGGACCGCACGCCCCCGTGCGGCTGTGGCCTGATCGCGTGCCAGGAGAATCACGTGAATTCACGACCGCAAGCGGATATTGCCCGCATCCTGCTGATCATCGTGATCCTGTCGCTACTGATCTTCGGCAGTCTTTATATCGTCCGTCCGTTTCTGCCGGCGCTGATCTGGGCGGCGATGATCGTCGTCGCGACGTGGCCCGTGATGCTCGGCATCCAGAAGCGCGTCGGTGGCCGCCGCTGGATCGCCGTCACTGCGATGCTGGTCGGATTGCTGGTCGTGATCGTGCTGCCGCTGTACGCGGCGGTGTCGACAATCGCCGAGCACAGCGGCGACATTATCGACCAGACCAGGGCGCTGCCGAACTACACGCTGCCTCCCCCTCCCCGCTGGCTGCATCAGGTGCCGTTGGCCGGCGAACGATTCGCAGGCGAGTGGCAGCGCCTGTCCGACGCGGGTCCCGGCGGCATCCTTGCGCAAGTGCAACCTTATGCGATGATCGCCGCGAAATGGCTGCTCTCGCAGGCGGGCACGGTCGGTGTGCTGGTGATCCATCTGGTGCTGACCGTGATCATTGCCGGGATTCTCTATTCGCGGGGCGAGGCCGCGTCCGCCAGCGTGGTGCGTTTCGCGGCGCGCGTCGCCGCCGAACGCGGTGCGGCGGCAGTGCGGCTCGCCGGATTGTCGATCCGCGCGGTCGCGCTCGGGATCGTCGTAACGGCGGCCGCGCAGGCGGCGCTCGCCGGGTTGGGCCTGTACGTCGCCGGAATCCCCGGCGCGGGTATCCTGACAGCGCTGATCCTGATTCTCTGTCTCGCGCAGATCGGTCCGGGCCTTCCGCTGATCGGTGCCGTGGTCTGGCTGATCTATCACGACCATCTCGTCGCGGGAATCGTGCTGGGGGTCTGGTCGGTGTTCGTCGGACTGCTCGACAATGTGTTGCGGCCGCTGCTGATCAAGCGAGGCGTGGACCTGTCGATGCTGCTGATCCTGACCGGCGTGCTCGGCGGGGTGATCGCGTTCGGGATCGTCGGCTTGTTCATCGGCCCGGTGATACTCGCGGTGACCTTCACGCTGCTGCAGGCGTGGATCGACGAGGAGGCGCCGTCGGCGCCCATCAAGCCGACCTTCACGAGCACCGGGAACCGGCTGGATGGCGAGCCGCAGTAGCACCACCGACGCGACGCGGGCGGCCGGGTTCCCGCGCGTGACGCGGCCGCCTGCGTTGCGTCGTGCTGAGTTCATTCACCCGCAACGGAGGAAAAGCATGGGCCCCGTAATCGTCGACGTAGCGGAACAAAAGCGCTTGAACGACGCGCGTGAGGCGCAAATCCCGTGGAAGAAGTGGGGACCTTATCTCAGCGAGCGGCAGTGGGGGACGGTGCGAGAGGACTACAGCGAAAACGGCGATGCCTGGAACTACTTCACCCATGACCACGCACGCTCACGCGCCTACAGGTGGGGCGAGGACGGGCTCGGTGGACTGTGCGACGACAAGCAGCGGCTGTGCTTCGCACTGGCGTTGTGGAACGGGCGCGACCCGATCTTGAAGGAACGCCTCTTCGGCCTCACCAACAACGAGGGTAACCATGGCGAGGATGTCAAAGAATATTACTTCTACCTCGACAGCACGCCCACGCACTCCTACATGAAGTACCTCTACAAGTACCCGCAGCGGGAATATCCCTACCGCGACCTTGTCGAGACCAACGGAAGGCGATCACGGGAGGAGCTCGAGTACGAACTCCTCGACACCGGCATCTTCGATGAGGACCGGTATTTCGATGTGTTCGTGGAATACGCCAAGGCGGATCCGGAAGACATTCTCGTGCGCATTTCCGTACACAACCGCGGACCGGAAGCAGCCCGGTTGCGGGTCTTGCCCACACTCTGGTTCCGCGACACATGGTCATGGGGTGAGGACGATCGCAAGCCCTCGCTGCGCGATGCGGGCCCTGGCGTCATTCAGGCCACGCACCATGAACTGGGCGAGTACCGGCTCCATTGCGATGGCGCCCCGGAGACGCTCTTCACCGAAAATGAGAGTAATGGGCAGCGTCTGTGGGGCCAACCTAACGCGTCTCCCTATGTCAAGGATGCGTTCCACGCCTACATCATCTCGGGACAGGGCGACGCGGTGAATCCCGCCAGAACGGGAACCAAGGCCGCGGCCCATTATGTCTGCGACGTGCCCGGCGGCGGCAGCAAGACAATCCGGCTGCGCCTGAGCGCAACCAGCGCGGACAATGTGTTCGGCGACTTCGAGAACATATTCAATAAGCGCATCGCCGATGCTGACGAGTTCTACGATCGGATTGTGCCCAGATCGTTGACCGAAGATCAGCGCCGGGTGCACCGTCAGGCGTTGGCGGGAATGCTGTGGAGCAAGCAGTACTACTACTTTGATCTGCAGTACTGGCTGCGAGAGCACCGGAGTCATCCATTGCTCGAGTCCGCCCGCCGCGACGTACGCAACACCGAGTGGTTTCATATGTTGAATGCCGACGTGATCTCGATGCCGGACAAATGGGAGTACCCGTGGTACGCCGCCTGGGACCTGGCCTTCCACACGGTCTCGCTGGCGCTGGTTGATTTCGATTTCGCCAAGGAGCAGTTGCTGCTGATGCTGCGCAGCCTGTACTTTCACCCAAGCGGGCAGATTCCAGCCTACGAATGGAACTTCAGCGACGTCAATCCGCCGGTGCATGCCGCTGCCACGCTCTGGCTGTACAAATACGAGAGACAGCTGGGCCGGGCCGACCTGCGATTTCTGGAGCGATCGTTTCAGGGGTTGATGCTCAATTTCAACTGGTGGATCAATCGCAAGGACCCTGCGGGGCGCAATGTCTTCGCTGGCGGTTTTCTGGGCCTCGACAACATCGGTGTATTCGACCGCAGCGCGCAGCTGCCGACTGGCGGATCGCTGGAGCAGGCGGACGGGACAGCGTGGATGGCGTTCTATTGCCAGAGCATGCTGGAGATGGCCATGATTCTGACCGAGTACGACCCGATCTACGAGGAGGTCGCCTTCAAGTTCGTCCAGCATTTCATGTGGATCGCCTATGCGATGGACCGTCGTGGCGAACATCAGGACGAGATGTGGGACGAGCAGGACGGCTTTTTCTATGATCTGCTGCGGCTCCCCGACGGCCAGACGATGCGCCTGAAGGTAAGGTCGCTGGTGGGATTGTT
Source organism: Paraburkholderia sp. RL17-337-BIB-A (assembly GCF_046025895.1). Lineage (NCBI taxonomy): Bacteria > Pseudomonadati > Pseudomonadota > Betaproteobacteria > Burkholderiales > Burkholderiaceae > Paraburkholderia > Paraburkholderia sp. RL17-337-BIB-A. The sequence continues at coordinate 198,041 of NZ_JARESY010000004.1, forward strand.
GCCGCTATGCGCGTCGACGGTGTTCGAGGCGGATTCTGTCACCCGCTATCCGAAGCTGATGGAGCTGATCACGCAGTTTCGAAAACGCTACCCCGAGCTGGTGGCCCATGTGGCGCCGACCGATGCGGGTTTCATCGGCCATAGGGAACGGAGGCTTCTGTCGATCCTCAACAAGCGCAAACTCGAGCGCGTGCTCGGTTACCTGCTCGACGAGAACGAGTTCCTTGGGCCGCACGGCATTCGTTCGCTCTCCCGCTATCACCTGGACCACCCATTTGTGATGAATGTCGATGGACAGGAATACAAGGTGCAGTACCTGCCGGCCGAATCGAATACCGGTATGTTCGGCGGCAACTCCAACTGGCGCGGTCCAGTGTGGATGCCGGTCAATCTGCTGATCGTCCGGGCGCTCGTGAATTTCTACACTTTCTTCGGCGATGAGTTCAAGGTTCAATGTCCGACCGGTTCCGGGCCTCACATGACGCTGTTCGAGGTGGCACAGGAGCTTGTCCGCCGGCTGACGGGTACGTTCCTGCGCGATGCCGATGGGCAGCGACCGGTTTACGGCGGGACGGCCAGGTTCCAGGACGATCCGCACTGGCGCGACCTGATCCTCTTTTACGAATACTTCCATGGCGACAATGGCGCGGGCCTTGGGGCCAGCCACCAGACGGGCTGGACGGGTCTCGTCGCCCCTCTCCTCGACCTGTTTGGGCGTGTCGACGCTCAAACCATGCTGGAAACCGAACGCGGGCGCGTGATGGCCAGGATCGTTAGGGAACAGGTCGGCGGAGAAGAGATCGGCGAGAAGTAAAGGAGGGAATATGTCCAACCCATGCTACCCGGCGCTGTACCAGATCAACACCCGCGTCTGGTTGACCAAGCTGTCGCGCGTGCTGGGGAGGAGCGCGACGCTGGACGATGTTCCGGATGCCGAGCTGGATCGCCTTGCCGGGCTGGGTTTTGACTGGGTCTGGTTGCTGAGCGTCTGGCAGACTGGCCCCGCAGCGCAGGCGATCTCGCGTGCGAATCCCGAATGGCGTCGCGAATTCGCCGAAACGCTGTCGGACCTCAAGGACGAAGACATCGCCGGCTCCGGGTTCGCCATCCAGAGCTACACCGTCCATCGCGATCTGGGCGGCGCTGCGGCGCTCGCCCGATTGCGACAGCGCCTGCAGCAACGCGGACTGAAGCTGATGCTCGACTTCGTGCCGAATCACATGGCGCCGGATCACCCGTGGGTCGACGCGCATCCGGACTACTTTGTCCATGGCAACGAGACCGACCTGGCTCGCTCACCGCACAACTACTGCCGGGTGCAAACAAAAACCGGACCGCTGCTGCTCGCCTACGGCCGGGATCCGTACTTCGACGGCTGGCCCGACACGCTGCAGCTCAACTACGGCAACCTGGAGTTGCAGCAGGCGATGATCGGCGAGCTGGAGAGAATCGCCGGGCAATGCGACGGGGTGCGCTGTGATATGGCCATGCTGGTCTTGCCCGACGTGTTCGAACGGACCTGGGGCATCCGGGCCGATCTCTTCTGGCCGAAGGCGACCGAGACCGTTCGGCGCGAGCATCCGCACTTCAAGTTCATGGCGGAGGTGTATTGGGATCTGGAATGGACGATGCAGCAGCAGGGCTTCGATTACGCCTACGACAAGCAGATGTACGACCGCCTGCGCGATGCGCACGCCCGGCCGGTGCGCGAGCATCTGCACGCCGGGCTCGATTATCAGGACAAACTGGCCCGCTTCCTGGAAAACCACGACGAATCCCGGACCGCGGCGACCTTTACACCCGGCATGCATGAGGCCGCGGCCATCATCACGTTTCTGTCACCGGGCCTGCGCTTCTTTCACGAGGGTCAGTTCGAAGGCCGCAGGAAGAGGATTTCGCCGCACCTGGTCCGCGCGCCAGAAGAGCCTGTCGACGCACCGTCGCAAGGTTTCTACGAAAAGCTGTTGGCGGTGCTGCGTCAGCCGGTCTTCCGAGACGGCACGTGGAACCTGCTCAGATGCCTGCCGGCGTGGGAGGGCAACTGGACGTCGGATTGTGTCATCGCGTGGTCCTGGCAGCGGGACGACGGCGAGCGGCGACTCATTGCTGTCAACTACGCTGGCAACCAGAGCCAGTGTTACGTCCCAATCCCGTTTCCCGACCTCAGCGGCCGGACGGTGCGGCTGAAGGACATCATGGCATCGGCCAGTTTTGATCGCGACGGTGAAGACCTCATTTCGCGAGGTCTTTACCTGGATCTGCCGCCATGGAGCTACCACGTCTTTGAAATGACCGCTTCCTAAACTACGCTCGGCGCCAGGCATGCGCGCTGCCGTGGGACAGGTCATCATCGCGTCGCCTGATTTCCAGTGCCTGATCGAGGACATCTGAGGCCAGGCTCGAGGTGAATCTGCCGCCGGCAAGCCGGCAGCCGTGGCGCGAAATAGCGGCGAGCACAGGTGTCTCCACATTCAGTCAGCGATTGAACCAGCGGTATTGGAGCGAGACCGAGACGGTCTGGAAATTTCCGCCGATGCGTGTCGTTAACCCGCGCGACCATGCGAGTTTGGCTGACCATTGAGCAGCAAGAGGAACCGACAAGGTTACCCCGTAGCGAGTACTGCTTTGCAGATCCTGGTTCTGGATGCCATTGACGCTTGTCCGGCCGCCCGTGAGATACGCAACGTCTGCGGCGATCCACAGTCCGGGCCGCCACGTGTAGCCTCCGTGCCCTTGGAACACGGCCAGCGGAGCCTGACTTCGTTGCTTGCCACCAAAAAAGTCTGTATTGTCGGTGAACACCCACACCCCAGCGGCGCCGTCTATAAACCAGTTGCCCACTGGCTGGGACAATCCGAGTTCAGGTTTGAACGCCCACCGGTTCGAACCCACATTGATGATACGGGCGGGCTGATATTGGCCGGTCGGCGCGACCACGCTCAGGCTGGCACCCAGTATGGTGCTCGGGCTACGCTGGGCAAATTCCTCTGGCGTGAGCGCGGGACCACCCAGCAGATTCGCGGCAATCCGGAACCGTACATCGCCTAGCCCCGAACGCCAGGCCTGACCAGGCACGCCTGCTACATTGCCCGTCAGGTTCGCATTGGCATAAGGCAGCAACACAGCTACGCTGGCGACATGTCCCGCGACGCCAAAGCTATGAGAATAGCCCAGTGAATATGTATTGATTCGGGCTTGAAGATCGGTGATGGGCACTGAAGGGTCCAGCGAAACGTCGCCGGTCGATCGAGCATAGCCCGCCACCACGAAGTTCGTTCCAACCGGGACGGCCGAATAGCTGCGCGGCTCCATTTCCTGCGCGGACGCCAGTACGGACCAGAGAAGCGTTATTCCCGCCCACCGAGACTGAAAGCGCCAAATATTTCCTGTTGTCGAACCGGAATCTGCGGAGCGTCCGGCACGGACTGCGCAATGCGAGTCGGTCGACGCTCCCGGCATTCTCATAAGTTCCCCGCGCCCGCCAGTTGCAAACTGAGCGACGTACGGAGCATCCATTTTGACGATGTGCGAGCCGGATGCGCGCGTTTGACGTCCAGGAAGATTTCGAGCCTGCGGACCGGTGGAAATTCGCCAGTTCGAGCAACAAGTCAAGGTCCGGTACACGCGTGGACAAGTATGCCTTATCAGCAATGTGTGCTGGCCGGAGAAGTTGCATGTGGCAGAAAGCGATGAGCCGGCAAGCGCTGTTTTTGCCAGCAGGCCGGTCCCGCTAACGGGAGGCAGCAATCGATTGCGGTAATGCAACCGACTTGCTGCGCCGCGACCGTATTCTCCGATGTGCGACCGTGCACTCTGTCGAAACGCGATCGGTCAAAATGCTTTGCAGGTGTCGTTCGATCGTGTGAGTTCTCCGGAGAGAGACTGCCACGACAGGACTCCAGACAACCGTCGCGTGGCATACTAGATCGGAGATAGGTCTGCATGGAGCGCTCACTGGCGCGACATTGGACCAAAGCCCAATTGCCCTTGAGCAGCGCCACTACCAATATTCCTTTCATCGGAATCCGCACGTGGCAACGGACCACGAAATGGATGCGGAACTACAGCGTGGGCGCGTCAACACGCTGAAGGCTAACGAGCTTATCCAGGTTAGATTGCTCCATGCGCAGTGTGGATGGACATCGTTCCAGTCCAGGCGTCACGCCCGAATGCGTGCATCCTCGATGGACACAAATTCGGACGTATCGTGTTGCCTGGAAACGGCTGACTGGCAAGCAATGACGTGTCATGGTTTGGCACGGCGCTGCGGACTTTTTCGGCCGCCCGTTGAGCCAGTAGCCTGGCTTACCGATGTGAACCTTTGCGGCGCCCTGCAGGGAGACAACGGATGTTGCCCACGCCCGCTTCCGAGAAGGCGCTGTCCCGTGGACTGATCGAGGTACTGATCCGTGCCGGGCTGATCGCCGTCCTGGCGATTTTCTGCTTCGAGATAGTCCTCCCGTTCCTCAACCTGATCGTCTGGTCCCTGATCCTGGCGATCACCCTTTACCCCCTGCAAGTGAGGCTAAGGCGCAGATTGGGCGACAAAGACGGCCGCACCGCCACGCTGATTGTCCTGATCACGATCGGCATCATCATCGTGCCGACCTACCTGTTGGGCGTCGCCATGGTCGACTCCGTGGGGAATGCCATGGCCATCGTCAAGAACGAGGGTTTCCACATTCCGCCGCCGGCCGAGTCGGTAGCCAATTGGCCGTTAGTGGGTCAGCGTCTGCATGACTTCTGGCTGCAAGCCGCGACCGACATGACTGGCCTGTTGCAGAAACTCGCACCGCAGCTCAAGGACGTCAGCCGTGCGCTGCTGGGCGCGGTCGCGGGCCTGGGCATGGGCCTGCTGATATTTGTCTTCGCCCTGATCATCGCGGGCATCTTCATGGCTTATGGCGAGCAGGGCAGCCGCAGCGCCGTACAGATTGCCTCGCGCATCTTCAACCCGGAGAAAGGTCCGCGCATCGCCGTGCTGTGCACCGCCACCATTCGCGCGGTGGCCCAGGGGGTGGTCGGCATCGCTTTTATCCAGATGCTGTTGATTGGCGTCGCCTTCGTGGTCAAGGGCATTCCGGCCGCCGGCCTGCTAGCTTTGGCGGTGCTGCTGCTCGGGATCATGCAGCTGCCGGCCACGCTGATCACCATCCCGGTGATTATTTTCGTCTTTGCCACGGAGGGCGCTAGCGTGGCGACCATTGTCTTCTCCATCTATGTCTTCATCGCGGGGCTTGCCGATAACGTGCTCAAGCCCCTGCTGCTGGGCCGTGGCGTCGACGTGCCGATGCCGGTGGTGCTCATCGGCGCGCTGGGCGGCATGGTCACCGGCGGCATCATTGGTCTGTTTATTGGCCCGGTGGTGCTCGCGGTGGGCTACCAGCTGTTCTGGCAATGGGTTGAGGACCAGCCGCAGAGCGGTGAACCAGGCGACCAGACGCAGATTTGATGCGGCCAGGCACGCGCCAGGTCGCCCTTGATTCGTCCGCACCGCTTCCTGCTGGCGCGTGCGTTGATACGTCCGCTGAATAGGCCAATTGTGCTGCTCAATCTGCTAACCGGCCTTTCCGTGATGTTCCTCTGAGAGGGAGCACTCGAACACGACGATAGCGGCACGACGCGCGGTTTTGGCCGGGAGACCTGCGACCAACTCGAAGGAATGACCGTTGTACCGGTTGAAGCCGCCGCAATAGCGCACTAGTATTGATTTGCGAGACCGTCGTAAATACTGGAGGTCCGGATGAAGAAGTCGGAAAGGCGGGTTGCGATTGCATTGCTGGGTGTCGCTATCTGGCTCGGTGGTTTCTATTTCGCCATTACCGGACTGATCTATGACCGCAGCATGGAATTCCGCTACGGCGCGCTCGCCATTTTTGTCGGCGTCTCGATCGCGGTCATTGCATTGAACCTGATTTCGATTCCAGGCTTGCCGAACAAGAAGAAGCAGGTTTCTCGATAGTAACGTGCTCAGTGCTCACCAGACGCCGACGCAGGCGGCGCTTCGTTTTCCTTTTTCATCTGATCACGCGTATCGCTTTTCGCTTCACGCATTTTTTTCTGCGCTGCCCGCTGCGTGTCCTGCATCTGCTTCGTCGCCGCGGCGACACTTTGGGCTCGTACGCTAGCGGGTAAAATAGAATGGCGTTGTCAGGTTGTTGGGCCGGTGACGTAAGATGGCGTGATGAAAAAATCGAATTCGCACTATCACGGTCATCGTTTCGCAGCCGAGGTCATCAGTTGTGCTGTGCGCTGGTATTTCCTCTTTCAGTTGAGTTTGCGCGACATCGAGGAGCTGCTCTTCGAGCAGCGGTGTGACCGTGACATACGAGACCATCCGATGCTGGTGCGACAAATTTGGCAAGGACTTTGCTCACCGCGTAAATGCCGCGCAACGCAAGCCGGGTAGCACGTGGCACCTTGACGGGATGTTCGTCGCGCTGCGCGGTGAACCGTATCTGCTGTGGCGTGCGGTCGACAAGCATGGCGCCGAATTCGACATCCTGGTGCAAAAGCGGCGCAATAAGGCCGCGGCCAGGCGTTTCTTCAAGTGGGTGCTGCGCTCGGACGCCGTGCCGCGCAAGATCGTCACCGATCAGTTGCGCAGCTATCCGGCGGCAAAAGCCGAGATCCCGGAGCTTGCGAACGTGAAGCACGTGTTCGTCAAAGCGGCTGCCCGGCTGAACAACCGCGCAGAGAACAGCCACCAACCGACACGCGAACGCGAGCGGCGCATGCGTGACTTCGCGACCCGAAACGCACACAGAAATTTCTCTCGTGCTTCGGGCCGATTTAGATAGTCCATCCCACTTTCCGTGATACTGGTCACAGCTGACAGGTAGCTGCCAGCGAAGGCGGGGCATGCACCCGTGGGCTACGAATACTTCGGACAAACGCTTGACGATTACCGGATTAGCTTCGAGTCCGCGGGTGCGCAGCCAGCAACAAACGCCGAAGCCGTTAACTTAGCTGATCTCCCCGTCTCATCATCGAGATTCGCACTCCGGGCACCCAGCGGAGAAGCTCAAATGAACCGCATTCTGTCCTCGCTCCTGGTCGCGCTTGCTCTGTTTGTTTCGGGCTGCGCCACGCTGCCTCCTCCCAAGGATCGCGTCGAGACCACCGCGCTCACCGACACGGCGGAAACGCAGCTCGGCCGTGCGGTCGCGCCCTTCGCCGCGGAGCATCCGGACAAGACGGTGATCCATCCGATGCCCAACCCCCGCGATGCCTTCGCCACGAGGATCCTGCTCGCCGGCGCCGCGGAAAAGTCGATCGACACGCAGTACTTCATCTGGAATGGCGACCACGTCGGCAACGCGCTCTTCCAGGCGCTTTGGCAGGCGGCCGAGCGGGGGGTGCGCGTGCGCCTGCTGCTCGACGACATGAACACGGGCGGCCTCGACCCCACCATCTCGGCGCTCGCCGCGCATCCGAACGCGGAGGTGCGCCTCTACAACCCGCTCGCCGTGCGCGACCCCCGCGGGCTCAATTTTTCCTGACCGATTTCACCCGCGTGAACCGGCGCATGCACAACAAGTCCTTCACCGCCGACAATGAGGCCACCGTCGTGGGCGGACGCAACATCGCCGACGAGTACTTCGGCGCCGGCGGCGGGCTCGCGTTCGCCGACCTGGACGTGCTCGCCGTAGCGCCGGCGGTGCACGAGGTGTCGAAGGAGTTCGACGTCTACTGGAACAGCGCGTCCGCCTACCCGGCGTCGGGCTTCGTCGGCCCACCCGCGCCGGACGGCGCCGCCAATCTCGAGGCGCGGTTCGCGGCCTTCCGGCGAGAAGCTCTACGACACCGAGCCGGAGACGAACTGGTCCACGCGCATGGGAGTCGAGATGCTGTCGAATCTTCCAATCGAATGGCTGCTGTAGGCGACATCGCATTTAGGGCGTCGGAATCGGTGAAGCCGGTGAGGCGATTGCTGATCTCGCTGCTGACTTGTTTCGTCGCGATGGCGGTGAACGCGGCGCCGGTGTCTCCGGCGGCCAAGGCGGAGATCGATGGATTGCTGGTGCGGCTCGAAGCCTTGGTGTGCGAATTCAACCGCAACGGCAGCTGGTATACAGCGGCAGAGGCTGTGAAGCGTCTGCTCCCTCGATTCGAATGTCGGCTTCACTCACTCAAATATCCGACTTTCCCCGACGATCATGTTCTTCGCGTCATCGGCGATTCCGGGCCGGCGCGACCCGATCGAGAGCGATTACTGACCCACTTCTTTCAGTGTCAGAGAATTCTTCACGGACGTAACGCCGGGTACACCCTTCGCTATTTCGCCCGCCTTGCCGATCTGGGTCGAGTCAGTGACAGCTCCAGCAAGCGTCACTGCACTACCTTTTGCGATGACGTTGATCCGGGAAGTGGTGACCCCGCCCTTCGAGAGTGCGTGAAGCACTTTCTTGCTGAGTGCGCGATTCGCCTGTCTGGTGGCTTTCGCGCTTCCCCCGCTTTCTGGCGCCATACTGGATTGAGTCGACGGCGCAGCGGATTCGCTAGTCTGCGACCACGCATTGATGGATACCACAACGATCAATGCGCCACCCATCAGCCTGAATATCCTGATTGCTTTCATTGCACGCTCCAGTTGAGCTACGGTAAATCCCACAGAGATCGCTGGTCTGCACCTGACAAAACCTCAAACGGACGGTCATGCTAGTCGGGTCGTCGACCATTGCGGACGGTCACACACGGGTCCGACTCACGTAAAGTGGTCCCTCAGGACCACCGCACTGACTCTCCGGTTCTTCCAGAAGAGGTTATGGACGCGGGACTGCAATTTGCCCAGAGTCTCTGGATTGAGCGAATGGAAAGTCAGCGCTGCCGCGGGCCGCGATCCATCTCCGGGGACGTGCTCGATCTCATCGTACGGAGGGAATCCGTACTTCACCAAAAATTCCTGGATCTCGTCGTCGGAGGTACCAGGTTCAATGTTTCCCAACATCAAACGCACCATTTTGCGCTCCTGTCATTTACGAATGCGCGCCGTATCTCGACGTTCAGGTCTGCCTCCTTACCTCGCTCCGTTGAATATGCATTTGTAGCGTCAGCCACCCGCCTCACTGGCGTGATATCTGGCAACCGCATGGTCCATGTTGAAGAACATCCTGTCCTCCCCGAGCATCTCTCCCAAAGGAGAGCGCCGGACCATCGCCAGTACGCCGGGATTCAAGCCGACGAGCCAGACCGTGATCCCCTCTTCCTCGCGCAACTTCTTCTCCGCTTCTGTCAGCATCTTCAATGCGGTGAACTCGAAATCGAATACTCCCGCGAGATCGAGTGCCACCACCTTCGGCTTCGCCGCGGTAACCGGCAGTCTCATCTTCTGGCCGATGCGCTGCGCATTGGCAAAGAAGATCCGCCCCTCCGGCCTCAGCATCAGCATGCCGGGGAAGGTTTCATCCTCGGGGTGCTCGCTCGACTGCGGGCGGAACACATTCGTGCCGGGCTTCCTGCCAAGGACATAAACCGGCGGATCTGACACCTGGTAAGCGAGCGCCACCATCGACACAATGATGGCGACGACAATCCCCTCAAGGGTACCGACCAGCACCACGCCGACCAGCGCGACCAGCGCCCAGATGAACTCCGTGCGCCGCACCTTGAGGATTTCCCGGAACTCCGCCGGCTGGATCAACCCGACCGAGTACACGATGACCACTGCGGCCAGCGTTGCTTCCGGCATCAAGCCGATGAGAGGCGCCAGCAACAACATCGTGCCGAGCGCGGCTAACGCGGTGACCAGTCCGGACAGTTGGGACCGTGCGCCCGACAGGCGGTTCACGGCGGTCTGCGTAGTCCCTCCGCCAGCGGCCATGGCGCCGAAGAACGCACCACCAAGGTTCGCCAGTCCTGTCGCCAGCAACTCCTTGTTTGGCTGTGGCGTCGGCTCGCCACTTTTCGCGAACGCCCGTCCGGCCGCGATGGTTTCGGTAAAGCTCATCAATGCGATGCCGAGGGCTGGAGGCCAGAGCGCCATCATCATCTGCGGATCCGGCAGCGTGAGGGCAGGCAGTCCCGTTGGGACATGGCCCACCGTTGCCACCCCGTACGCCGACAGGCCGAACAGGCTCACCCCGGCAATCCCCGCCGCCACCGCGATCAAGGGCGCGGGCGCACGCGGGACGAAACGTTCCATGGCGATCAGAAGGCCGATCATGGCCACGCCGACAGCCACAGTGACCAATGACGCTTGCGGAATCCCCTGCACGGTAGCGAGCAGGTTGTGGAAAAACGAGCCTTTGTGAAAATGGATGCCGAGCAGTTTCGGCACCTGATCCACGACAATGACAATCCCAACGCCTGCCTTGAAGCCGATCAGCACCGGTTCGGAGATGAAATTCGCGACAAAGCCCAGCCGCAGCAGTCGCGCCACGATCAGGATCGCGCCCACCAGGCATGTCAGCGTCGCCGAAGCCGTCAGCAGACTGGCCGGATCCACGCTGTCGAGTGCAGTCGCGACCAGGATTGCGATCGTTGTCGTCGTACTCACGCTGAGGACGCGCGAAGTTCCCAGCAAAGCGTAGATCAGCATGGGCGTGAGAGCCGTGTAAAGTCCGACCTGAACCGGCAGTCCGGCGATGGTCGCATATGCAAGCGCCTTCGGGATAACGACTGCGGCCACGGTCAGCCCGGCGATGATGTCGGGCCGGGCCCATTCCTTCCTGTAATCGCCAAGCCATTCCGGAAAAGGCATGCGCACGCCGCCGGCTGAATGCCGTAATGTCTGGTGACCAGGCCGGCTACGGAGTTTTCGTTGGCGTGAAGAACGTTCTGGCTTCATGGATCAATGGCCGAGAGTGAAGGCACTTGATTTCGCGAGGGTTGCCGGATGAAGATTCGCGCGACCTGGCTACGGAGCGTGAGCGGAACATGAGCGATGACCACAGCAGTTGTGAATCGCGCCGTCTGCGGGTGACGTCATGAAGGACCGTTGGCGATCGTTAGTCAAAGCACATCGGAATGCCTCCCGCGGGGCGGCGCTGTCGTGCGAGCGAATCTGGCCCAGCATTTCCGGCACTTATGAAGATTGCGATGCCTGGCAGAATCGTCTGCCCTGGCGGGTCGCGTTACATGGCTGCCATCCCTCGGCGGACGGCGTGCCGCGATATCGCCGCTGATGACCCTGGTCCGCAGTGATCCGCCAGAGTCAGAATTTCTCCGCAATGTACTTAAACGGATAGTCAGGATCTTCGTAGCCTTCCGGCTTTTGCCGCTTGGGCAAAGTCACTTTCTTGCGCGGCATGGCTTCATAGGGAATCTTGTGGAGTAGATCACTGATGATATTGAGCCGCGCACGCCTTTTGTCATTCGAATTAGCAACAAACCACGGAGCAATCGCGGTATCGGACGCTCTGAACATTGCGTCGCGCGCACGCGAATAGTCATACCATCGGCCATAGGACTTCAGATCCATGTCCGACAGTTTCCACACCTTGCGCCCGTCGTGAATGCGCGCCTCGAGGCGGCGAGTCTGTTCCTCCTCACTGACCTCCAGCCAGTATTTGAGCAGGATGACTCCGGATCCGACGATTGCATGCTCGACCAGCGGCACCGCTTCCAAGAACTTCACCACGTCCTCGACAGAGCAGAAACCCATCACCCGCTCGACTCCCGCGCGGTTGTACCAGCTGCGGTCGAAGATCACCACTTCTCCTGCAGCCGGCAAATACGGCAGATAGCGCTGCACGTACATCTGGCTTTTTTCGCGCTCGGTCGGCGCAGGCAGCGCAATCACGCGGAATACACGCGGGCTCACGCGCTCGGTAATCGCCTTGATGGTGCCGCCCTTGCCTGCGCCATCGCGTCCTTCAAAGACAATGCAGACCTTGCTGCCCGTTTGCACCACCCACTCCTGCAGCTTCACCAGTTCAACGTGCAGCTGACACAACTCTTTCCTGTACTCCTTGTACGACAAGGACTTGTCTTCAAGTGACCGGTCTTTCTTTGCCTCTGCCTTCGCCATTCCTCGTCTCCATGCGCACGCTGACCTCCGGTATTCTGGAAATCCTTTCAAAATGTAGGGTAGGTGCCAGTACGAAAGGCTGCAATGCGACTTTAGTCCAATAGCGTTTCCGCTAAGTCCGCCGTAGGCTGGGTGCATCCGCTCTCTTGCCGGCCGATCAGATGAGTGTCGCAACCACCTCCGGGAACCTTTGTCCCGTCGCTAACCGTCGCTCCGGGTCCTCTGATGCACGTCACCCGTCGAGGCACCTCCCGGGTGCGGTTCCGCTCCTGATTGACACACGGGGGCCACCTGATTCCGCGCATGGACCCCAAACCAGGTCTTACTTGCCGTGCCTGCCCGGTCGGTCAGCAATGAACGTGACCATCCGCTATCTGCAAGGGGGAGTTCATGCGCGCTACCGGTCTGACGGATCAGGAAGACACCGAAACGCGTGAACCGATCCTCGATACCGAGGATCGGGTTTCGGAACTGTGCTTTGGCTTGTTCATGGCGCTTACCTTCGTCGGCGCCGTGTCGGCTGCCACGGCAGGAGAAGATGCCGGCCGGAAAATGGTGTACACGGCGCTTGGCTGCAACCTCGCCTGGGGGCTGGCCGATGCTGTGATGTTTCTGGTACGCACCCTGACGAATCGCGGCAAGCGGCTCACGCTTGCTCTTACTGTGAAAAACGAACCGGACGCTGCGACCGGGGTGCGTGCGCTCCGCAATGCATTGTCAAAGACGATGAAGACTCTGGTTGCCGATACCGAGCTAGAGCTTATCCGGGCACGTATTGTCGCGACGACGACTCTGCCTAACCGACCGCGGCTGTTGCTCGAAGACTATATCGGTGCGGCAGGGGTTTTCGTCATCGTCGTCCTGTCCACCTTCCCGGTTGCCTTGCCGTTCGTCCTGTTCAAGGACACCTCAACTGCCTTGATTGTTTCTCGTGTGCTTACGCTGGCAATGTTGTTCTGTTCAGGCATCGCGCTGGGCCACCATGCCGGATTCGGCGGATGGATAGCAGGATTCGCGATGATGGCCCTCGGCGTCGCGCTAACCATGGCGATCATTGCCCTGGGCGGATGAACGTGGTGGCTCCTGGCTCAGTGCGAAGGGGAGCGCCCAGGTTCGCTTCCAGCACACAAGTGCCAAAAGCACTGTGACCGCAATCCGCAACCGAGAGCATCCATAACGGGCGCTTCTCTGCCCTGGTCTTCCCATCCCAACCGCATCCGCCATGCCCGCGATGGCCATTTGGCGAAAGCGGAGCCGTTCCGCGTCGCCGGCTGCTAAGCTTGTGTAAGGTACGTAATATCGCCTTCGCGCAGCCACGCCTTTCCGCGCCGGGACAGACTTTTGTAACTACTTTCCGATTAAAAGTTTGTGTGATCTCTTCAAGCCTGTTTGATTCGAGCGGGCGAAGCCGGGAGAACTCTGATGAGCAAGAAATCCCTGTCCGACGATATCGGCGACTCAAATGAAACGACCGAAGCGACGCTGGTGGCACTGACAATGCAAATCAACTCGTTCGTCCGTGAAGGCACGCTCGATAGCCGGTGCGCGGCGAAGCTGGTCAAGCGTCTGAAAAGGGAGGCTGAATTCATTTCTGAAAGCGGCAGCGCAACGAAGCCGGGGCGCAAGGAATTGAAGACCGCTTTCGACACAATCGATTCGGTACTGCGCGATCACGATGCTGGGCTGCTGGTCATGGCCAACGCTGCGTTGCGCGCGACGGATGATGCGGCCAGTGCCGGATAGTCGCAGCAGAGGACGAAAATCTCCGAATGACGGAAGTTGCAGGGGTTCGAACATGGGTATTTTCAGATGGCTGCGCCGCAACGACAATTCGATTATGGAGCGTCGAGACATGGAGCAGGTCAGCGAAGCTGTCGAGCGCGTCATGACGTTGAATCCGCGGCTGCGAATGGCGCAGCATTGCGCTGAGCGTCTCGCGCCGGCGGTCAAAGTATCGCTCCGGTATGCGAACGACCTCGTCGCGTCGTTACCGCTGCCCCATGAAGCCAGCGCACGCACGTGGTATTCGGATCTCTACATCCGCGCTTACTTCGCCAGGCCCGACGAACTGGCGATGAGAGTTAGCCAATCAGAAGAACTCCGTGTGTACTTCGACCAGAATCCTGAGGCAAAGCATGTCTATGCGGTACTCGGAATGGCAATGATCGAACGTCATGTACTAGGCGTGGCACTCGCGGGTGACGCGGTACGTCGGGACGTTGCGCAAACCACGGTCTGCTTTGACGACCATCGCATAAGGATCTGCGGCCGAACTGAATCGGACCTGCGGCGGGAAATCATGCAACGCGTGATCGACCAACTGTCACTCGCAGGACTGGCCAAACTCGCGAAAGATCGTCGCGATGTACTTGAACATGGCCGCGCGTTACTCAAAATGCGCCTGGCGTTACTACAGCGTCAAGGCACAGGAATGCGTTCGGTGTGCGGAGACGCTGTTCCTGCCGCGTGCGAAGAACTTGCCCGCCTGCAGGCGCAGATTGAAGATAACTCGCGACGCCTTGGTGAGCTGAGCGCTCCAATGGACGCCCTTGAGCGCCAACTCGACGGAGTATGCCAGGTTCTGACCGAACCGGAAAAGCACATCTACCTTACCAGGAAGCGTACTCGCCTGGATCGGATGAACGTGGTGCAGACCAAGGACAGTTCGCAAGCTGCGGATGAGCTCGAGTTTCACATCGCCCACATCCCGGCCAGTCCGCCCCAAGTACGCGCAATAGCGCTTATCCGGTTTGCGCGCGCCGAACTCCTGCCAGGCAGATTGCTACTCGACGAGGCAATACGGGAGCTATAACGGATGAATTCTCCGCGAGGGTCACACATGCCCACGAGAAACGGGTCGGTCGGTGCTGCCTACCTGGTGGCAACGGGCCGGACGCGGGCAGCATGAACGGGAGCGGCAGGTAGTGCGCGATAGCGGCGAGGCTTACGGTGGTCCGGCGCGCAGACCGCAGACCCGAAGTTTCGCCTTCTCAGGCTATAACCTTCGAAGAACTGCCGCCATTGAACCTTGGTTAAATGGACTGGTCCGCGGGAATCAACGGCAAGCGGGCCAGAACCCAAAAAGGCATGAAACCGGCTGCACGTGGGCTTTGTTCGGAAGGGTATGAGTTCCCGTGCTACGGACGCGACTATGCATTTTTAACGCAAACCGGCTTGCCGAAGGCGTTCCACAGGTTAATAAGGTTAGCGATGATGACGCCCTCACTCTCTTGCGAGGCGAACTTCTGCGTCAGCAGGGTCGCGCCAATGCATCGCTTGATGCGTGAAATTTGCGCCTCGACTTGCGACCGCAGACCATAGCCGTATTTCTTGTGGAATGCATAAATGCCATTGTTCTGAATGTATTTGACGATCTGATCATGCCAGCGCGTATCCTCGTCGCCGTGCACAACTGCGTGGGTCGGCGGTGGGATGACGGGCCTCACGCCTGCGCGTGAGAATGTCTCGGTGCGCTCGATGCTGTAGTACGCGCCATCGGCGATTACCTGACCCACCGGCAGATTCGCAGGCAGCACGGCGCCATGCCTTCACTGTCGGAAACTTCCGTGGTCGTGATACGGATCGCATGAACGTTCATGTCCGCGTCGATTCCCAGGTGCATCTTGCGCCATGGTGTACGCGTGGCCTGGTGGCCATACTTCTGTTCGTACCACTGACTGGCCCGTCCGAAGCTTAGTCCCGTGGTGTCGACAATCATGCTCACCGCCTCGCCACGCGCGAGCCGTTTGGCCAGCACGACGCAGCGCTGCGTGACGCTGACCTCGAGCGCGGCGAACCGCTCGCATAGCTGGCCGCAGCTGGGCACCGGGATGTCCAGTCCCCGGGTAGCCCAATAGTCTTCCATGTAGCCGGCGATCTGGCGCATCCCCCGCCCGAACAGCCGATAGAAGGTGTATATCAACGAAATAACCGGCCGTGTAAGTCCGCTCGCGTCCCGAGACCCCACGTGTATAGAGTCGCGCATTGATGAACTGCGCCTGCAGGTCGCCGCCTGGAAAATACAGGCTGATCATGCCGCGATTCTTCAGACTCAGGTTATACGCACGGGCATTGGCCACCCGATATTCAGCCTTCTTGCGTTTGCGCGCCTCGCCCTGTTTCAAATTGGTCAGAACGGTTCACCCGAGACGGTGACCATCGACAAAAGCGGTTCCAATCTGGCGGCGCTTCATGCGGTGAACGCCGAGCGCGAGACGCCCATCAAGGTTCGGCAGGTCAAGTATTTGAACAACGTGGTGGAGCAGGACCATCGGGCCATCAAACGTCGCACTAGACCGATTCTCGGGTTCAAGGACCTTGACTGCGCGCGTGTCATTCTGAGCGGCATCGAAGTCATGCACATGATCAAGAAAGGGAAGATGAAGGACTTTGGCAAAGTCCCACTGTCCGCCGCGCAGCAATTCTACTCGCTCGTATCATAGCAATAGATAGCAATCGAGTTTGCTTGTCCATCCCGCCTTACTGCGACAAAACCGCGGCGTTTGCAAGCTGCAGCCGTGGGTTTACACGTAGAACTTTGGGCCAATAACGCGTGACTATCGATTTGTTTAAACTACCACCGGTAGCCATATCCCCTCCCTTGTGTGTTTGAGGATTACCCACATCTCGAGCGCGGATGGCAATTTTATTCAGGAAGCCAATATCGCTTCTGCACAACTTCTCGGCGAGAGGGGAACCCCAAATGACGAAATTTCCGACACTGTGCGCATTAGGTGCAGCGCTGCTGATGGTGGGTTGCGTGCCGCAGCAGAAATATGAAGCGTCACAACAAAGGAATGCTGAACTCGAGGCGCAGTACAAGCAACTCAACGAGACCATGGGATCCGAGATCGCGGCCAACGAGTTGCATATCTCGCGGATGCAAGACGCGATCAAGGTTTCGCTCAACAACGAGTTGCTGTTCCCCTCAGGCGGTTGGGAAATGTCGGCTGGCGCCAAGACGAGCATTGCCAAGGTAGCCGCGATCTTGGCGCCTCATCAGAAAAACAAGATCAACGTGAACGGCTACACGGATAGCACGCCGATAGGTCCGGAACTGATGAAACAAGGCATCACGACCAATCTCATCCTGTCTCAAAAACGGGCTGACAACGTGATGCAGTTTATGATCTCGCAGGGCGTCAAGCCGAATCTAGTCTCGGCTCAAGGCTTCGGCGAGGCCAATTCGGTAGCTTCCAACGATACGTCGGAGGGCCGGGCGCAGAATCGCCGCGTGGAACTCACCATAGCGAGCCCCGGCAATTAGGGGCGTTGGAGAGCGCGCCATTCCGGGGCTGGCGCCACCGACCGACTTTTTCGACTGTCGGGCGGCGTTGCCTTTCCTGCGAGCGCGCAGTAGCGTGGAAACGCTCACCCCCGATTGCTCGGCTGCGTGCTCGTAGGTCATTCCCTGCCTAATCAGAGACAAGCCCTTGTTCACCAGACGCGGTGTCGCGGTGGGCCCGCCGAGGCGCTTGGATCTGGCGCGCGCATCGGCCAGGCCCGAGCAAAGTCCTTGATAAGCCGCTGCCTGGGAGCATAGAAGCCGGGACGCCTGCAACGAAATAGCACACGATGGAAACCAGTGTGTCTTCCGGTATCGCAGCATCATTATTGAGAGTTGCGTAAATCGTGACACCACCAAGGCTCGGCTTGCTTCCAGCAGGCGGCGATGATCGATTTGCGCTTCGTCTGGTCGAAGGGCAGATATGGGTCGAGCGTACGAATTCGGCTTGCGTCAGACCGGTCATTTGCGACCGCCAACCCGCGAATTTCAGGAAAGCGACCCGTAGCCGCCTGACCAACGCCGATACTCGAATGACGGTAATGGATGAAGCAACGTTCATCCTCGCGGATTGAATGGCCGCTTGTGGGGCGGATTCGACATCTGAACGTCCGAGCAACAGTGCGGGCGAATGACGCTTCATGGCCGCACCCTGTCCGATGATGCAGACTGCGCCGCTCGAGTGGGCCGCCGACCCGCGGATGATAAGCACCGACGCTTCCAGGGCGTTGGTCGCTTGGCCAGACCAACTGCACCTCAGAACTGTCCTGATCGCAATGGGGCTACACTGAAAGTGCGATGGAAACAGGAGACGGCCGTGACGAAATCTGACCCCCAAAGTACGTTCCGAGGGCTACCGCTTACGGCGGAGCAGGACGCGGAAGTACGGCACTATATCAAGGTCCGTACGCAGCACGGTCTACCGTGGGACACGCCGGAACTGAGCGCGATGCTCAGGGATATGCTGCAGCCCCCAAGTTACGACAACGGCGATTTCGGCGCGGCGGCAGACGAAATGAAAGCAGCCGACGAACGTGCAACGGCGTCGGTCGACGAAGCGATGGACCCCATCGAGGCGGACGAGGAGCGGAATGCGGCGATGGAATCGGAATGGATGAAAGGGCCCAAGCGATAGAGCCGCGAGCACCGGGGCTTGCTTCCTGGTAACGCCGCATGCGGGAGATTACGATGAGTTCCTCGCGGGTGCGGGGAGTATGGTCTCCAATCCGATTCCCTTCGCCAGGTGTTGTTGTCGTCAATCCCAAAGGCCGCGTTGCGGCCCAAGCAATCGGAGGTTCACATGAGCAGCGCTGCAGTCGAGACCCCGGACGTGCGGGGCGTGGACATGAAGCTCGAGGTCGTCGTCATCCCTGTTTCGGACGTCGATCGCGCCAAGCGCTTTTACGGCGGCCTGGGGTGGAGACTTGACGCCGACTACGCCTCCGATGATGGCCACTTCCGCGTAATCCAGTTCACGCCGCCCGGTTCCGGGTGCTCGGTAATCTTCGGCAAGAACGTCACCGCGGCCACACCCGGCTCCGCCCAGGGACTGTACCTGATCGTCTCCGACGTCGAGGCGGCTCGCAAGGAACTGCTGGGACGTGGGGTGGAGATCAGCGGAGTGTTCCACGACGCCGCTGACGCGTACACCGGCTCGGATGAGCCATATCTGTTCGGGCGGATCCGGGTTAGCGGTCCGGACCCCGAGCATCGCAGCTACCGCTCGTTCGCCTCTTTCAGCGATCCGGACGGCAATGGCTGGCTGTTCCAGGAACTCACCCACCGAGCGCCCGGTCGCGTGGACACAGACGCCACGACCTTCACCTCGTCAGCGGATCTCGCGGCGGCGCTCCGGCGGGCGGAGGCCGCGCACGGCGAGCACGAGAAGCGGACCGGCGGCCAACGCGATGAGAATTGGCCGGACTGGTATGCGGAGTACATGGTTCGTGAGCAGGGAGGCAAGGACCTGCCCTTGTGAGCTGGCGGTTCTGACGATCGCTGTCGCTATCGCGGTGGTCGAAGCCTCGCCGCGATTGCGAGAAAAGGTCTTGGACCGGCCAATACTACGCAGACCCCTTCTATGGGGCATTGAAAGTCAAGCCCTGTCCGAGATACCAATTCTGGTATGTGAAGTAAATTTCCTTTCGCGTTGTCTACGCCCAGTTTGCGCGGTCGCCTGCTACGACCAGACGCAGACTGGCCGTAGACAACCTGTGAAACACAGGTGGCGAGGTATCGTCACGTTGTATCCGAACAGCCAGCTTCTTGCGCTCACTCTCAGGCAGCTTCGCTGCCACGCCAGCGGATCGATTCATGCACGCACCAGACTGAAAAATGGGCTGCCATTATCGACCATGACGCTCTCATCAGGCGTCTCGCGTGTTACCCCGGTTTGAACCTCCCCGTTGCAACTGATGGCGGCACCAACGGGAGGTTGCCATCATGAGCGTCTGGCAGGGTTTTGCTAATTTCAGTCCAACGCATGCGTCTTCACTTGTCGCCGTCGCTGCTATCGTTGTTGCGGTGGTCTGCGGGACCCGCATCGCAGCATTTGCTGGCTTACTGCCCGCGTCGGGTAACGTAGCCGTCGCAGTGACTGTGACATCGTTAATTGACGTGCAATTTGACGCTTATGTGAAGCGTGTCGCAACCATGCAATGAACTCCAGTCATAACGCATTGTGCCGCCAGGCGCCTTGACGTTTTCGTGCCGAGAGCGTCGAGGAAAACGGGGCGAGAGGGTACAGGAGTGAGTCGACACGACTGCCGTGACTTTGCTCGTCTGTGTCGCGGGATGTGTTGTTCTCCCGACCACGCTACGTCCACTAACGGCTAGCCACGAGTGCAGCGCTCGATGGTCCACAGCGCTAAAGGGGTATGGAAGTCGGCGCGGCCCCCTCATGAGGCAATGCGGTCGGCCGTCACCCTCGACCTGTCGGCACAAGGCGGAAACATGTACCAGCTGCCGTCATCGTGCCTGAAGACGAACAATGCACGCGCTCCGGTCGGTGACGACGTCTATCACTGGCTGCGAGTTCCCTATGCCCGGCGACACCATCCAGGAAGTATTGCGCGCACGTCTTCAATGCGCGTCCAAAAGACGTCGTACCGCTGCTAGCAGCATGTCCATGGGAACGGGCTTAAACAAAAAACCGTCCCCTACTCCTGCATCGGAATGGTCTAAATGTACAGAGCTGGTGAGAATGACTGGGATTCGTGAGAATTCTGACCCTAGCTTCAAGTGGCGGAAAAGCTCAACGCCACCCGTTATTGGCATCGACCGGTCTGTGATGATGAGGTCGGGTTTTCTTCCATTGGCGGAGAAAAGCGCCTGATGACCATTGCTGGCTGTCAGGACTAGATAGCCTTCCACTTGAAGGACACTTTTCCAGGCGGTCACGATGCTGGGTTCGTCTTCCACGATAAGAATGGTCTTCATTTTTGCGTGCTGTGAAGATGTGGGAAGCGCCGGCATCGCATTCATCACGCATCGGCCTGACTGCCGTTCGCCAGGTGTCAATGCATCGGTCAGGCGAATACGATGGGTCATCAGTCTCAGTAAGGAATGAGGTCGCATAGTCTCTCACCTCCGACTACTAGATACATGTGGCGAATAGGTCGACAGTACGGCGACAGATGTTCCTGCCGAGTCCGGGCACAAACGTGTACTCCGCAAACGGGTTGTTTCCGAGGTATATGCAGTAGTGCAGAATAGGTGATACGACGATTCCTTGAACACGTTCAAGATGAGAACCGGTCGGGCCAGGTAACCCAAAAGGCCATGAGGTCGTCGGGCCGCGTAGCGAGCTTGTGCTGGCGGAACTGCGAGCGCTGCTTCGGTAAGAGAAGAGTAAGGTTTGGTGAAAGGCGAATCTACTCTACCGATGGATACGCTGACGCCACGTTCGCGTATCCCGTTTATACGTTGGTATAGCTGCAGCGCAGAGGCATGGTCTTCATACGACGAAGAACCCTGCTCAACGAAGGAACAGGGCTGGGCAGGATTGAATTTGAAGTTGGCAGCAGACGCTGGCACGCCTTCTGTCAATCCTACAACGACGCTGTTGCTACTTCCACTGGGTAGTGCGCTCACAAACAATTGGCGCGCGCGGCGCCAGGGTTGCTATCAGCGATGCGGTTTGAGACAGTGGTTTTGCCACATGGTCCTAAGGCGAGTAGCGAGTGTTGGCCCGCGCCCCCGGCGCGGGTCTTTTTTCGTCCTGCCGCATAGATCGCGACACTGGAGACCGCCATGACAACCCCGCTCGATCAATTCAAGTCGCAACTCTCGAAACTGCTGCGTGATATCCCGTTCGGTACAACTGCCGACCTCACTGCATTCGCGGTTGCTTATTGGGATGGGCAGCAGGTGATCTACGCTTTTACCAACAACAACGGCAGCGTCCAGCTCGAAGACCAATTTGACCTCGGCGAGTATGAATGGGCGCGTTGGTACGACGAATTCTCCGCCTGGATCGCTCATCCGGTGTTCAGTGTCAGGCCGGAAGTGGCCGAAATAGCTCGGGATTGCGCCGCAGCGTGTCGTGCCGCAATGCGCGCCAGGGCGGGCTGAAGTCCACTGGATAATTCACATCCTCACCGGGGGATGGCTATAGCAGATATCGACACCGATTGGGATCATGGCGGGCGCTACGTTCGTAGCATTCCATCGATTTGTCGCAAGCAGTCGAAACGCGGGCATCGATTTTGCAGTGAAGGAGATGCGATGGAATCGTGAGTGGGAGAAAGATCGTGATGAGACTATTCGGCATATTGTCTTTGGTGGCCGGTGTCGCGGGCTGCGTTGCCGCCTCGCCATATGGCTACGGTTACGAGCCAGTACCGGCGTACGGTCCCGGCTATTACGCGCCAGGCACTAGTATCGGCGTCGGCGTTGGCGGCGGCAGCTTTGGCGGTGGTGTGGGTGTCGGCCTCGGCGTCGGCTTCTGAATCCCACATGTTTGCACCAAAAAAGAGGCCGCGGGAATTAGCCGCGGCCCGCAAATCACACGCGCTCGGGTATCGCTCCGACGCCCGGCGAATCCTATACAGTCCATATAGGTTAACAAGTGTTTTGTAAGACCAAACTGCTATCGGTCGCCGATCGGGGTTTTCCATTTCCGGCGGCATCATCAATGCCTATGGTGCATCCAGCCCATGTGATGCGCATCGAGCCACTGAGACAGCCCTTCATCCTTGTGGTCGCGCATGTAACGTCGCGCCATGACGATCGCAAGGACCAACACAACCGCTACGCCCACTACAAAGCTAATCATCGAATCAGTCATGGCAGCCTCCTTGCTCCGTTGCGACCATGCTTACATTGTAGGATGCGGCGTAGCGGCGTGCCCCGATTCAATTATCCACCAGGCAAGTTCCTGGGCCACGGCAACTGCTCGACTGGCTGGCTTTTAGGCGTAACGTTTCCACACTGGTTCCACGGAAATGACCGTTCCGGATTATCGGCTGCGCGCATAGAATGGCGCGGCCTAACCGGAGATTGAAGGTTGTATCGCGGTAAGGAGGGGCCGATGAGTTAGGACGAAGTCCGTAGGAATGCTTACATCGCAAGGTCGTAGAACTGCGCGTTTGAAAACGAATAGATTATAGTGGGACTGTTCGATCGGTTTTCTGCTGTCATTAGCCCTCAAGCGCCTCGTCCTCTATCAACATCTGGCTTATCCTGCCCACGTCCAGGTTTCCCCGCACGACCCAGAGTCAATCTCGAATTTGAGCACCCGAATCGGGCGATGTCGATTCCGGGTTGGGTTGCGGTAGAACTGCCGCGTTGTTGTTACTGAGAGCGGAAACCGACATGTTCGACTCCATAGTGGTCCGGATGTCCTGTACCCGGGATTCAAGGAGAGTCGCTATTGCGCCCGCTGGATTCGCATCACTTGCCCTGCGGTCAGCACATAAATTTCCTGCGCGGCATCTGCGCCGAAAGAGTACACGGTCCCCGGTATTGGCAATGACCAATCGACCGATTCCGTCACGACACCATCACGAAAGACGAAACTCTGCAGCCGGCCGGTGCATAGGTCGGTGTAGAAATAGCGTCCCCGGATCTCAGGTACTGCGGCGCCCCGATATACGTAGCCCCCGAGAATCGCGCAGCCTCCGCTTGCGTGGGTGTATTCGAAGACAGGGGGCGTCAGGCCCGTCGTATCGCAGGTGGCCGCGCCGACGCACAATGTACCTTCGATTCTGTCCCAGCCATAGTCCAGCCCGCCGCTTGTCGCCGGGGCAACGTTGACCTCCTCGCGCGCGGACTCGCCGACGTCCGCGATGTAGATCTGCCCCGTGGTATCGAATGAAAATCGCCACGGATTCCGCAGACCGACTGCCCAGATCTCTGGCCGGCCGCCTGCGCCTGTAGCGAACGGGTTGTCAGAAGGTATCGCGTAGCCGTTGCCCCCCACGTCAATCCTCAGCATCTTTCCGAGTAAAGATTCTTTGTTCTGCGCATTGCCGGCGGGATCATTCGAGCCACCACCGTCGCCGGGTGCCAGGTACAGCATGCCGTCCGGCCCAAAAGCCAGCTGGCCGCCGTTGTGATTCGATGCACCTGGGTGCAGAACTGTCAGAAGCACCGTGCCGCTCGGATCGGCCACGTCAGGGTTGGCGGAAGAGACCTGGAATCGAGATACTGTGATCGCTCCATCCGCTGCGGTGTAATAGACGTAAAACCGCCCGCTCGACGCGTATGCCGGGTCGAACGCCATCGACAACAAGCCACGTTCGCCATCGGTCGAAGTCTGCGCCGAAATATCGAGATATGGCGTCGGGAGCAGCGTCCCGTCGCGGACGATCCGTATCCGCCCTGCTCGCTCGACAACGAAAAGCCGGGGGTCATTGGCAGGCGCGGCAAGGTAAATCGGAGCGGTAAGTCCACTCGCTACCGGGGCCAATGTTAGGTGAAACGTTTCAGCAGGCCCATAGTCAACGGTGACTGCCGACGAAGCGCCCGCAGTCACCGTGGCAGACTGACTTAGCTTAGTCGGGCTGTACAACGAGGTGCCGTTCAGTACATGGTCAGCCGTGACGGTATAGGTTCCGGTCGCGAGGTTCGCCAGCGTGTCGGACCGGTTCACTGCCCGGCTGAACCCGCCAGGTCCGGCCACAGATACGTTGGCGGCCGTATCTGTCGGGAGGCCGGTTACCGAGAGCGACAACGCGCCGGCAGTCCCGCTCCCTCCCGTGCTACCAGTGCTACCAGTGCTATCCGAGCTACCAGAACTACCAGAACTACTAGAACTACTAGAACTACTAGAGCCACCAGAGCTTCCTGCAACGCCTGATGAGGCTCCATCCCCAGAGCCACCGCCACCACAGGCGGCCAGGAACAGAAGGCACGTACCGAGAGCACGACATGACGCCCGACGAAGGAAGGAAATCATGACTAGCTCCTGCGGAGGTATTGTCCGGAATTGATGCGCGCGTTGCAGGTTTTACATCGCCAAACGCTTTTGAAAATCATCTGCAAGTAGGCAGGACGGGCCTGCTTGCTCGCCCGAGCAACGAGGAAGCAAGTATTTGGCCTAGCATGGCACCGCTCCTGAAGGCTAAGGCACCGACCCGGTCGCACACATGAGCGCCCCGCTCGCTCCCGGTAATACCATACGGTATGCAACTGTTTGCATACGTGGCTGTGAAGCCCAGAAACGTGAAGGTTTCCGGCCGGCCAAGGCCACGACTCTGGCGATTGACCGCTGCGTAGCGGCCAAATTCCAGTAGCCGGGTCTTGTCCGGATGAAGCGCAAGCGAGAATTCCTCCAGCCTCAAACGCATCGCCTCCCAGAAGTGCCGTGCTCTGTCCGGCGCCTGGCGATCACCGGTTTGATGCCGCGTTTGCGAAGTTTCTGGCGATGTGGTTCGGAGTCGTAGCCGCGATCGGCGTAGATAACTCTGGGCTTCTGAAGCGGTCGGCCACGCACGCCGCGAATCGGCACAATCGCATCGACGAGCGGCAGCAATTGGGCGACGTCGTTGCGCTTCGCGCCGGTCAGGATGGCACTGATGGGGACACCATTGGCATCGACGAGGATGTGATTGGAACCGGTACGCGAGCGATCCGTGGGGTTCGGGCCAGTTTTTCGCCCGCCCCAACGGCTCGCACCGATGATGAATCGACGGCTCCTCGTGAGAAATCGAGCTGGCCGGCCTTGATAACTTCGTGTAGCAGCTCGTGCAGTCGGTCCCACGAGCCGGCCCTTTGCCAATCGCGCAGGCAACGCCAGCAGGTTGGACCCGAACCAAACTCCAACTTTGTCGACAGATCGCACCAGCGTATCCCGGTCTTGAACTCGAACAGGATGCCGTTCAGTGCTACCCGGTTTGAAACCGCGCGGCTTCTCGCGTCGCAGCTTTGGCGGCGGCAGCAAAGGTTCGATCAATGCCCACCGTTTGTCATCAATGATCGGTGTGCCCGTCCTCTTGGTTCCACTTAAAAACTCGCCGATCCTGTCCGAACGAACAAGGCCACCTCTCACGTTGCACTTGACCGTGCCTGGTGTCTCACTTGAGCTGCATGGAATTCTTGACGGACTTGACGCCGGCCACGCCTCGAGCGACCTGGACTGCCCGGTTGATGTCCGCCTCTGATCGGACGAAGCCGCTCAGCTGTACCACACCCTTGAAGGTCTCGACGTTGATTTCGGCAGATTTGAGCGATGGTTCATTCAGAACTGCCGCCTTGACCTTCGTTGTAGTAACGGAATCGTCGACGTATTCTCCCGTTGCTTCGTGCGTGGACGTCGATGCACAGCCCATAAAGAAGGCCAGCAATAGCATCAGGAAAAATGCGGAAAACGATTAAGTTGTGTCATGTCCAACTCCCCACATAAAGTTGAATCCGCTGTTAACTCGACTCCGAAGGCGCCGGGAAAAGCTTAGTCGTGAATATCACCGTGGTGCGCAGTCTGCCCGTCCCGGTCCGAAACTGCGGCAGGATGGCTGAGTGCTTCGGTGAGGAGCGCCCACCTCGGCGCAGTGGTGACGCACCACAGGAGGACGCATGTTCATGCGGCTCACCGCTCGTATGCTCTGGAGGTGGTTAAAGTAGGTGGTTAATGGGAATAACAGATTGTTCTATCGTTATGACCAGATCTCTAGATGCTATGTGGGAGGGCAACGACAGAAAGCCTATCGTTTCTCCCAGCGTCAAGGCCGACGGTGTACCCAGTCGTGCATAAGATGCGTGTCCAGCCAGCGAAGTTGCTGTTTCCTGCGGTGTTCGCGCCTGTAGTGTTCCGCAACCAAGATTGCAGCCACGATCAGCGCGATCCCTCCAAGCAACACCCACGAAATTGACTCACCCATGGCCGTCTCCTCGCTTATCACGGTACAGTTTAGGCCCTTCGCCAGCGGGAATGGTTCCATGGGACGTTTTGCCCCCAAGCTCTGCGCGACACGTCGGCGAGAGCGACCGCCAGCATAGTGTGCGCTGGATCTTCCAGGTGGTCGGGGCGGCAGCCAAATAGTGCGGCGGTCTGCTCCCCGAACCGGCGACTCGAACGGGCCGCACGAAGCGGTTCGGCCAGATGACAAGCAGACGTGACCAAAATAGCGCAATCAATTGCGAGGTAATCCGTCAATCGAGAGCCACGTTGTCTCCGGAGCTTCACACCCAACCGTTACCGGTTACGCATGTCCGGATAGGCAACTGCTCGTCGTACAGCAGGTCACGGCACCGCAATCAACGTTCCGAACTCAGCGCGTGACAAGGCAAAGAAGAGCTTTACGCCTCCTTCATGCCACATAACGCGCGGCTGACGGCGACACGTGTCGCACCGACAACTTGACAATACCGTTCGGGCCGGGCAGTAGATCGAACCTTCCTCGATTTGCTGGCCAACGTCGGCCAGCGCCTGCAGGCAGCCAAAGCACTTGTTCACGCTTTTGACGGACAGTCGGATTTTCTTGTCACTCATGTGTGTTCTCCTGGCTGTCCGTTAGGCACGCACCGGCTTCTTGCCAGCGCGCTTCGCCACTTTCGCAATCTTGTCTTCGTGCTTCGGCGACGGCCACAGGCCTTCCGAGCGGTACAGCATGATGATGACCATCGCGAGGCCGTACAGCAACTGACGGATCACTTCCGTATCGACGATTTCATGGCCGAAGATCGCGTGTTGCAGCGGACCCATCGTCGAGCGCAGGAATTCCGGGAACACGGCGAGCAGCAGTGCACCGAGAATCACGCCCGGAATATGGCCCATGCCGCCCAGCACCACGCACGCCAGCACCACGACCGACTCCCAGAACGTGAACGATTCCGGCGACACGAAGCCCTGGAAGCCCGCGAACATCGCGCCCGACAGACCGCCGAACGACGCGCCCATCGCGAACGCCAGTAGTTTGATGTTGCGGGTGTTGATACCCATCGCCTTCGCGGCGATTTCGTCTTCGCGGATCGCGGCCCATGCTCGGCCGATACGCGAGTGCTGCAGACGCGTACAGGTCCAGATCACCAGCAGCGAACACAGGACGAACAGGTAGTAGTACATGTAGACCGACGGGAACGAGAACCCGAACAGCGTGTGCGTCTGCGACAGGTTGAAGCCGGCGACGTGAATCGGCTCGATACCCGTGATCCCCTTCGGGCCGTTGGTGATGTTCACCGGACGGTCGAGGTTGTTCATGAAGATCCGCACGATTTCCCCGAAGCCCAACGTCACGATGGCAAGGTAGTCGCCGCGCAGACGCAGGGTCGGCGCACCGAGCAGAATCCCGAACAGCGCGGCGAGCGACATCGCGAACGGCACGATGATCCAGATCGGCGTGTGCAGGCCGTTGGGCGCGAGATGCGCGATCCACTCGAACTGGCTCGTCAGGTGTGGCGACGACAGCAGCGCCGCGGTGTACGCGCCGATCGCGTAGAACGCGATGTAGCCCAGGTCCAGCAGGCCGGCGAAGCCGACCACCACATTAAGGCCGAGCGCGAGCATCACATAGAGCATCGCGAAGTCGAGTACGCGCACCCAGTAGTTGCCTCCGGCCGCACCGATGATCATCGGTGCGGCGATCACGAACGCAGCGGCGATGATGCCAACGACCAGCGTCTTCGTCGCGTTCTTCTCGGGGACGAGCGTCGTGGACGGCTCGATCGGTCGAATTGAGGTCATAGTGCTCCTCTCCCTTACGCGCGATCCGCGACACGTTCGCCCAACAGGCCCGACGGACGGAACACCAGCACGATGAATGCAAACGCGTCCAGGTAGTTACTGCCGAACACGCCACCCGTCAGGTTCCCGATGTAGCCGGCGCCCCGCTGTTCGATCAAACCCAGAATCATGCCGCCGACCATCAAGCCGTCCAGGTTGCCGATCACGCCGGGCAACGCAGCGGTGAACGCCTTCAGGCCTGGGATGAAGCTCATGTAGAAGTGCGCATTGCCGTATTCGGAGGCGATCATCACGCCCGCCGGCGCAGCAAGCGCCGAGCCGATCATGAACGTTGCCGAGATCACGAAGTCCGGGTTCACGCCCATAAGGCTCGCGACGCCCGGGTTCTCAGCGATCGCGCGCATTGCGCGGGCCCAGCTTCGTCTTGTCCACGCGCAGCAGCAGGCCGCCCATCACGAGGAACGCGACGACGATGATCCAGCTTGTTCGGGTAGTCGCAGCCCCGACAAATGAAGAAAAACCCATTCTCGTCGGTCTGGGGCTCGACCTCATCGAAGGCGAATCGCGCATTGCAGTTTCGGCAAGTCATGGCTGTTTCCGTCGCTGTTTTCGACGCTTCGTGATGCCTACTTCCAGGTTCCACGATAGCGCGTCATGGGACGCGCCGGACACTCGCGTCCGCTCATATTGCGTGCCATCAGCTCTGTTCCGGTGTTTTCAGCTCGATCAACATCCGCTCACAACCGCCTTGATCCGGCGCCATGCAGCCGAGCAAATGTTCACTGTTCGGCATCAGCATCTCGCCGCCCGTCTGAAGCGCCAATGTCATGCCGGGATTCTTCTGCCATACGATGAAGCCGAAACACGCAAGCGCAAACAGCACGACGAGCGAGAACGCGATCCTCTCCAGCTTCCAATAGATTTTCGGCATGGCGACACCTTCAGCAGGCATTGTCAACTTAGCCAAATCGGCCTGACTACAATCTCACTTCGAGAGAATTTCTGGCGCGCTGACGCGGATCCGAAGTCCATATGCCGCTCAGAGTGGCAATCGCGCCCCACTTTATAAAAAACAAATCTCGTCGATTCCGTTAAGTTGACAGTGCCGGAGTGACTGCAAGCGGAACTCGCCCGATGGTAAATCCATGAGGCGATGAGGACTTCGATGTTGTCGATTGCTTGCCGGTGCCCGCTTCACTCGCTACACCCGTATGTGTCGACTGCCTGACCACGAGAACGGGAATAGCGCTATGAGTCAGTACCTTCTGTGTCTCGCTGCCGATCAGCAGGCCACGCACACCGCTGCGGCCGTGGGACGCCATGACAATCAGATCACAATTTCGCTCGATGGCGATGCTGATGATCGCTTCATAAGGATGAGCGCAGGTGGTGGCCACCGTTTCGCATATCACGCTCGCCTGGGTTGCGGCCTTCGTGACAGCCGCGAGAAAGGCCTCTGCACGCTCGCTGTTCGCCTGCACGAATTTCTCCTCGGTATCCCCGAGCATTTCGGATCCATATGACATGACATGGAACTCCGGCATGACATGAAGTCCCGTAACCGAGGCGTCATTTTCGGCGGCGAGCGTCACCGCCATCTGGACTGCGACTTCGGAAAGTGCCGAGCCGTCGGTCGGCACCAGCAGATGATTGAACATGACACCTCCCCTCGCTCGACGTGCGGGCTCTATCCGACGCACACTTAGCCAATCGCGGCATCGACATTCATGCCGGGTTAAATTACACTTTGCTTTCAGTATAGACGCTACCGTCGTTTGCGAAGTATTTTCTGCTTGCAGCTCATTCAAGTGCGGCGACAGCAGGAACTGCACGCTGGCTCATAACCGTGCTCGATGTCCACCGACGATAGTCCCGAGGTAAAGGTCTTCGACCAATGATGCTCAAAGACAGTGAAGTGGCAGTCACCATTTGGGAATGTTTATGGCACAAAGGTAGTGCGCATTTCGTCGTCTATACGCCCGAGACTATCGGCCTCAAGATTCAGGACTGCCACTCAGTTTGGTTGTAGCCGATCAATATATAGGCATTGGTTGGCTAATCAGCAGACGTTTTGACCATCGCTGGGGGAGTCGTCGCCACGCCCGTCCGAGTGACGCATCGCGTGCCTCACAGCGAGGAATCGCGCATTGCGGTGCCTCTGAGCTGGGTGTAGCCTGTTTTTCGGTGAAATGGGAAGCAGGCCTGCTGCTCAGCGGCCGAAAACTGAAGCGCGCCGGCACATGAAGTTGCGCGCAAGTTGTTCTGCCACGCGTTGTTCGAAAGAAGGAGACGTCATGAACAAGCTTGCGTCCATGCTCGTGTGGGGGGTGCTGGCCGCTGTCGGTGCTCTCGCTTTCGCCAGGCTCGCGCTCGGGCGCGGTGAAAGTGTGAATGCCGTGTGGCTCGTTTCCGCGGCCCTCATCGTTTATTTCATCGCATACCGCTTCTATAGCAAGTTCATTGCCGAGCGCGTGCTGCGACTCGACGATACTCGCCAGACGCCGGCCGAGCGCCACGACGACGGTATGGATTACGTACCGACTAACAGGTGGGTGCTGTTCGGCCATCATTTCGCCGCAATCGCCGGCGCGGGCCCGCTGGTGGGTCCCGTGCTGGCAGCGCAGATGGGCTACCTGCCCGGCACGCTGTGGATTCTCGTGGGTGTTGTGATGGCCGGTGCGGTACAGGATTTCATCGTGCTTTTCGCGTCGGTGCGTCGGGACGGCAAATCCCTTGGCGAGATGATCAAGATGGAACTGGGCCCGGTTCCGGGCTCGCTGGCTCTCGTCGGCGTGCTCGCGATCATGATCATCATTCTTGCGGTCCTGAGCCTGGTGGTAGTGAAGGCGCTCACGTCCAGCCCGTGGGGTCTCTTCACCATCGCGGCGACGATACCGATCGCGCTGCTGATGGGCGTCTACATGCGATTCATCCGCCCAGGACGCGTAGGCGAAGCCTCCCTGTTCGGTGTCGTACTCCTGCTCGTTTCGATCGTACTCGGGAAGACGGTAGCCAACGATCCCACCTGGGGACCGTTCTTTACCCTGACCGGCCCGCAACTGGCGTGGGCCCTCATCCTGTACGGCGCCATCGCCTCCAGCCTGCCAGTCTGGCTGATGCTCGCGCCACGCGACTACCTGAGTACGTTCCTGAAGATCGGCACGATCATAGCGCTCGCGGTCGGCATCTATGTGGTCGCGCCCACGCTTTCGATGCCACGGACCACCCGCTTCATCGACGGCACCGGGCCCGTATTCTCCGGCACGCTCTTTCCTTTTCTGTTCATTACCATCGCCTGTGGCGCGGTCTCCGGTTTTCATGCGCTGATTTCCTCCGGCACCACACCGAAGATGATCGAGCGTGAGTCGCATATGCGTCTGATCGGCTTCGGCGGCATGCTCGCCGAATCGTTCGTCGCGGTCATGGCGCTGACGGCAGCCTGCGTACTGCATCCGGGCATCTACTTCGCCATGAACGCACCGGCGGCAATCATCGGCACGACCGCCGCGCAGGCGGCGCAAGTCGTATCGAACTGGGGGTTCGTCATTACGCCGGACCTGATCAACCAGACGGCCGTGAACATCGGAGAAACCAGCATCCTGTCGCGCGCCGGCGGCGCCCCGACGCTGGCCGTTGGCATGGCGCAGATTCTCGGCCAGGCCCTCGGCGGTCCGGCCATGGAGGCCTTCTGGTATCACTTCGCCATCCTGTTCGAGGCGCTGTTCATCCTGACAGCCGTAGACGCCGGCACGCGGGTCGGCCGCTTCATGATCCAGGACATGCTAGGCCATGTCTACCGGCCGCTCGGCGACACCCAGTTCCTGCCCGCGAACCTGCTGGGCACCGGCCTCTGCGTGGCGGCGTGGGGCTACTTTCTCTATCAGGGCGTGGTCGACCCGCTCGGTGGTATCAACACCCTCTGGCAGCTTTTCGGCGTGGGCAACCAGATGCTCGCCGGCATTGCCCTGCTGCTCTGTACGAGCGTTCTGGTGAAGATGAAGCGGGAGCGCTACGTCTGGGTGACGTTGGTGCCGACAGCGTGGCTCCTGATTACCACGCTCACTGCAGGCATCCAGAAGATCTTCCATAGCGACCCGCGTATCGGCTTCCTCGCGCTGGCGAACAAGTTCAGTGACGCCGCCGCGCAGGGGACCATACTCGCTCCCGCCAGGTCGATTGCGGAAATGCAGCGGGTCGCCTTCAACAACTATCTGGACGCGGTGGTCTGCGGCTTCTTTGTCGTGCTGGTGCTGGCGATGTGCGTCTTCGCGGTCAAGATCTGCCTGCAGGCTCGGAGGCAGGCGCAGCCCACTGTCAACGAGACGCCTGCTGTTGTGCGCGCTCAAGGAACCTGATCATGAAATCGATCTTCAATAGCAAACGCCTGACGGTGCCGGGTCAGGCCACGAGTGGCCGCCCCGGCAGCAATACGCTGGCGACACAGCTATCGGATTTTGCGCGCACGATGCGTGGAGCATGCATGCAGATGTTCGGCATGCCGGACTATGAACGCTATGCTCAGCACATGGCCTCCCGTCATCCGTGCGATCCGCTAATGCCGCGCGGCGAGTTCTTCACCTGGGCCGTCGAGCGGAAATACTGTCGCAACGGGGCGAGATGCTGCTGAGACAGCACGTACCTGATCAGCGCTGCTTCGCGAGGGACATGGGAAGCAACAGCATTCGCTCCAATGTAAGCAGATTTTCTCCGCCGTTTAGTGTTGGTTTCCGCCCGACCAGCTTCCCGAAAGCAGATGTTTTTTATTTGCGCCCCTGCAGTCGCGGCAATAAACTTTCAGGTCCCTGGACACGGAGCAACAGCATCAACTAGTCGTGTAAATCGTTCGATCCATGAAGTCGGATGGTTGTGAGCGTGGTGTACGCGCCGCCGCCTGATTTTTTGGGTCGCCCCACGTGCCAGCGGTGCAACGAGCTCTGCCTTAAGGATCTGGAGTGGCGAATGGCTGGCGTCGATACGATCAAATCGGTTCTGGTTGGCACCGGTGTGCTGGCGCACGTCATCGTCCCGCCCGCGATCGACCTGCTCCTCAAGAGCCTGGAAATCTCCGGCCCAACAACGCCCCAAGGCGATGGAATAGCGACAGGCGCGGTCACGCCGAAAGACGATCTGAGCGAGACACCGATACCTGGCTTTGATTTCGCGCTAACGACGCCGCCTGTCGTCGGTCCAGCGCCCTACAAGCTAAAGGTGACACCCAGCTCGTTCCAGCTGTGGCTTCAGCTTGCGGACCAGGAGCATCTTCGGTCTAAGGATAATGGGTTGCCCGTTGACATACCAACAAAACAGCCTGCTACCCACCTGAGGAACGACGAGCATGTAGCTGCCGTCGTTCCTCAAGATCACCTGCTGCCCTTGAAATTGCACGAACTTGCGCTCTAGAATCAATTCGCCGTGAAATTGCGCTTCAAATCGCGTTTGAAATCGCACTCCGAAGCACGCGTCGAAATCACGCTTTTAAGTCGCGCTCTTAAGTTGGTCACCCAATCATCCGCCGCACGGTCTTGACGAACGCCGGGAACGCGTCCGTCGGCTCGACAATATCGGGATGCCAGTATTTCTCCCACTCGAACGTCAACCAGCCGTCGTACTTGACGCCTTTCAAAATAGACATCGCCTCGCCAAGCGGAGCTTCGCCGTCGCCGATTGGCACGTAGCGGTATCCGAGACGCGCCTCCGGGTCCGTGATCGAATCTTTGAAATCGACCGAGCGAGTCCACTTCCCGATGTTTTTCCAGGATTCAGCGATGCCCTCGTTGACGACTCGGAACGGGTGATGCACGTCCCACAGAACCCCAACATTCGGGTGTTCCAGAATCTCCATCACGCGCTTCAGGCGCGCGGTAACCGTCCAGTCATCATGCGTTTCGATCAGCACTTCCACGCCCCGCGATTTCGCGTAATCTCCGAGTCGACGCAAACGTTCCGCCACTCGCTGCACGGCTGCGTCATGCGACAAACCGCTTAAAATCGGGCCGCCAAATACTCGCACATACGGACAGTGAAGATCGGAGGCCAAGTCGATATGGCTCTCGGCAAGACGCAGGCTGTCCTCCAGTTCGGCGGGGTCGGTCAAGGTCACGCGAGTCGACGCCAAAATCATGCTGGTCTCGAGCTTGGCTGCCTCCATCTTGTGGCGAGTTTCCTGACGTCCTTCCTTCGAGAATTCGGGGCACTTGGGCAGATCGAACTCGCGGTTCAAACCGCGAAAGGCGATGCCGTCGTACCCATACTCGGACGCATGCATGATGATTTCGTCGAGCGACCAGTCAGGACAGCCAAGTGAACTGAAGCTTAGTTTCATATCTTAATGTCTCCGCGTACTAGGTTGAAGTTTTTTCACCGCGCTGCAAGATCGTATCGATCAGCCGATGCGTCTCCAGGGCTTCGCTTCCCGTCACGATGGGAGAACGCCCATTGGAGACTGAATCGAGAAAATCGCTGATCAAGGAACAGTGCGGTTCATGCGAGAAGTCCATGATGCTCGCGCCACCACCGGATCTGCCGTCAGACTCTATGGTTATGGTTTCGCCATCATGGAAAAATACATTGAGCTCGCCACCGCAAAGCGTCGCGGTCGCCTTGGTTCCGACAACGTCAATCGACTCTGCCTGGCCGGGGTACATCGTCGTGGTAGCGGTGAGGAAGCCTGGTGCGCCATTGCCGAGCGTCAGCAAGGCGTTCACATAGTCTTCCGTCTCCATCTTGTGAATTGCCGTGGTAGTCACTTGCGCTGCCTCAACCGATTTCACACCAACCAGGGACCTGAAGAGGTCGATGGCATGAATGGCTTGCGTCAGCAGAACCCCGCCACCATCGCGCTGTATGGTTCCGCGCCCGGGTTCATCGTAGTAACTCTGCGGCCGCCACCAAGGCACTTTGACCGAAGCATTTTGTATCTCACCCAGTCGGCCCTCGGCCAACAATGCCCGGAGTTTGATGGAGCCCGGCCGGAAGCGATGCTGCAGCACCACCCCAAAGCGCGGAATTGATTGTTCGGCGTATTTGACTAGTTGCTCCGCACGCTGCAAAGAAATTTCCAGCGGTTTTTCAACCAGGGTGTGCTTCCCGGCGTCCAGACACTGGCGGGCAACCTCGTAGTGCGTGGAGGCAGGCGTTGCAACGATAGCAACATTGACCGCTGGATCGGCCAGTGCCGCCGCCAAATTCGAGGTGGGCTTAACGGTGCCTGCGAGAGGTCCCAAACTTGCTGTGTCAGGCTCACGACACACGGCCCACCGCAGCTCGGCGATATCTCGGAGGTCCGCAAGACTGTGAAGATGTGGTTGCGATCCCGGGCCCAGTCCGACCATCACGACTCCAAGGCGGCGCGTCATACCTGCCTCCGCTTGTCTGCCGTAGCCTGAGCTTCGAGCGCGAGCCGACTTACCGTATAAACATGCTCCTGCCGCATCGCCGTCTCGGTGCGGTCTTGCACATCCGCCAGGATGTGCTTGAAGTACGTCAATGGCTCACGGCTGCAATCGATATAACGCGTGCCTTGCTGGTCGGAAATGAACAGGTGATCGGTACCCGGACGCCCTTCGATGTCCAGATATTTGCGTAGCTCAATCGTCCCTTTGGTTCCGAGGATCACAAGTCGACCGTCGCCCCATGTCGGCAAGCCGTCCGGTGTAAACCAATCAACGCGTATGTACCCTCGCCGCGCACCGGAACTCAACAACACTTCGCCGAAATCCTGAAAGTCAGCACTTGTCGAATCGCCGAAATGGCCGACGTGGCTGTGAACGATTTCGGCATCCTTCGAACCGGTGAACACGAGAAACTGGTCGATCTGGTGCGAAGCAATATCGACAAGGATTCCGCCATATTGGTCGGCCTCGAAAAACCACGACGGCCGTATCCCCTTGTTCAGACGGTGCGGGCCGGTTCCCATCGTCTGAATGACATCACCGATCGCTCCTTCCTCTACAAGTCGCCGAGCGACTTCGACTGCCGGCACAACGAAGCGCTCGGAGAAACAAATTGAGAAGATTCTTCCGGTCTCCGCTGCCACTCGCTTGACCTCTTCCAATTGCGCGAAGCTGGTCACGCCTGGTTTATCAACCACCACGTCCTTGCCGGCACGCATTGCTTCAACAGCAAACTCGGCGCGTTTGGCGGGAACCGCGGCGCATACGATCACGCTGACGCTCGGATCTTCCAGTAAGGCGGTTCGGTCATCAAAAGCGTTGAGTGACGGGAAACGCTCCTGTACCCCCTCGACGACCCGAGGATCCGTGGTACCGGTCCAGTAACCAGCGCACTCCGCACCAGCGTCCAGCAAACCGCCGATTAAATGATAGATATGCCGATGATCCAAACCGATTGCTGAAAATTTAAGCACCCCTTCTCTCCCAAGTTCCATTACGAGACAAATGTCATCGATGACATTTTGAATGTCATCGATTACACACTGACTGGCACCCACAGGTCAAGCGCGTATTTGAGAAAAACCAGCCGGATTTCGCCACCTGCCCTCAGAACGCGTGTCGTATGCCAATGGCGGCGAGGCAAAGGCCGGGGCGAGTGCGAGTGTCATACCGAGCGCAACGTAGGCGCTTGCCTTTTTGTGGGTCGCACACTGCATCGTTTTAATCTTTCGCATCTCCAATATTAATTTGGATAATTTAATTATTTATCAGCAAAACCATTTAATTGTTCTGATCCTGAAACCTGATATACAGCTTCTGTACGCGACTTCTAATTCTTCAACCGGCAATGGCATGACGTGTCATCGCGCCGCCATCACCCCTGAGCGGCGATCGTCACATTCTCATGCCGGGGCGTTTTGAAAAGGAGTGGTTCGTTTTTTATCAATAGGACATAGCAAAGCGACGAAACCAGACCGATGGCACCACTCATCAGCAAAGCCGGCGTAAAGCTACCCGTGCTTTGAACGATGAAACCCGTCGCGATGGGAACGATCGCCCCACCGACGTAGTATCCAAAGTTGGCAATAGCACCGCACGAGCCGGCCAGATTCGACGGCGCTATGACGCCTGCCAACGCCCAATAGAGGCCACCGCACATACTGCCGGAGGCAACAGCGATCGTTATGAAAACCATCGCCAGAACGTCGCTCTTCGCGTAAGCAGCAAAAATCGTAAACAACGCCGCACCGGTAATGCCTATGATCAGCGGAATCTTTCTACTGTTGACCGGGGAGAATCCGCGTTTTGCGAGTCGATCCGCTATCCACCCTCCAAGTAACGCACCGACGATGGCGAAAGCGTGTGGAATCGCGGCAACCCAACCAGTAGACGATATGGTCATGTGCCGCTGCATATGGAGGTAGCCTGGCAGCCAGGTCCCATAGAGCCAGGACACGTAGCCAATACCAAAGCATCCCAGAATCAGTCCCCATACAGAGCGGAAGCGGAACAGCTGACGCCATTCGGCGGATGTGGCAGGGGTGATTACCGCGGCAACGTCGCCGTCATCCAGGTGCTCCTCTTCATTTGGAGTCAGGGCAACGCCTTTTCGATCACGGAACATGGCGAACCAGACGACCGCAACAACTACGCCCAAAGCGCCCGTGGCCACAAACATCCAACGCCATCCCAATGAAAGCATGATGATCGTGAGTATTGGAAGCGCAATGGTCTGCGCAATGTATGGCGAGCTATTGACAATGCTCAGCGGAAACGCCCGCTCCCGCACATTGAACCAATCTCGCGAGACTCGCGCGGCACTGGGAAATTGCGGCGACTCACCGATCCCGAGCAGCACGCGTGTGGCGATGAACTGACCAAAACTAGTAACAGCGCCACCCAGCATTTGCGCAATGGACCAAACCACCAGCCCGAAGCCAAGCATTTTTCGGGCACCAAACCGATCAACAAGCACACCAGCTGGCAACTGAGCGACTGCGTAAGACCATAAGAAGGCCGAAAGCAAAATTCCCATTTCACCGACACTGACGTTCAGGTCGTCATGTATCAGCGGATTAGCGACCGCGAGCGTGACCCGATCGACAAAGTTCACAACGCCGCCAACCAACATAATGACGATGGCAGTTCTTTGTATAAATCGCAAACGGGGAGATGCGGCTAATTTTTCTTTTTGAGGCGTGGTCATTT
Source organism: Paraburkholderia sp. RL17-337-BIB-A (assembly GCF_046025895.1). Taxonomy (NCBI): domain Bacteria; kingdom Pseudomonadati; phylum Pseudomonadota; class Betaproteobacteria; order Burkholderiales; family Burkholderiaceae; genus Paraburkholderia; species Paraburkholderia sp. RL17-337-BIB-A. Next base: position 236,518 of record NZ_JARESY010000004.1, read on the forward strand.
TGTCTCCTGCATCGCAAACGGGCGTTGCGATATTTAATCTGCGCACGGGGGCTCGATCTATAAGCTCCTATGTGCAAGCTCTTGTATCACTCGTTGTTCAACTTAAACGAAAGGCATTCGTACCTTCATGTCCAGTCAATAAGCACCCCTAGTGTTTGATCGCGGTCTTTATGCAAGTGCTGATAGCAGTCCGCCAGCTGGTCTGGTCGTGCCGTCTGTGTCACAAGCGGCGACACCGATAGCTTGCCAGCGGCAATGTTATTCAGCATTTCATCGACGACTTGAATCATGCGGGGGGCGCCGGGAGCCTCGGCTCTCAATACGCGTTCGTGTGCTCCGATGAGAGAAACGCCTGATCGATGAATATTGTTGTAGACATCGATCATGATTTTTCCCCGCGGAGATCCGAGTAGGATCACGCGCCCCCGATCGCGAACGTTGTCCAGGCAAACCTGTACGACGGCCGGATTGCCGGTTGCTTCTACGCAGATATCGATCTCGGCGTCTGCGGCAGCTTCGCGCACGCGCTCGGCAATGTCCACGCCACTCGTGCTAATGACGCCATGCAAGCCAGCCTCTATCGCCCAGTTGCGACGCGCCAGCACAGTGTCCGCCGCAATGACTTTGTCACCACGAATTTGAAACAACTGGGCAGCCAGATTACCAATCAAGCCGAGGCCAATAACGGCAACAGTGCTGCGCTGACCGGCATCGGGCGCAACCAGAAGCGCCGTATAAGAGATTTGGGCAAGCCGAGCGAATGGCGCCAACTTGATGTCTATGCCTTCCGGCAGGGCTCGAACATTTTTACGGACAGCATCGACGATAGCCAGGCTCTCGTGGTACCCCTCGAAATAAACCTTCTGGCCCACGGAAAATTGCTCGACGCCGGGGCCCGTTTCAACAACCTCTCCGACTGCCGCATATCCCGACAGGAAGGGATATTTCGCGAACGTATTGTTCGGATCATTGAGCCCAACGTGCTCACCCAAGAAGATAGCCAACTCGGTGCCGGGGCTGACCAGGCTATATAGCGTCCTGATGCGCAACTCGTTGTTATCTAGCTGTCGGCTTCTATCAACGTCTTCAATTTGAAGCGCTTCCTTGCCCGTTATGGTGCAAATTGTTGATTTCATCTGTCGTCAATCCCGTCTGATTCATCGAATGTCATCGATGACATATTGAGTGTCATCGATCGCACATCGGGTGTCAAGGGCGAGTCAGGCGAAAGGTGACCGACCTGGTACTAACGCTAGTATGTTTGGCTCGGATTGTTGTGTCTTATAGCCTGGGCGCGGGCCCGGTCGATGCCCGAACGTGTAGCTCGGTCTTTAAAAGTACCGTTTTGATCTCATCGGGATGCTCGATCGCCGCCAAAGCCAGTTGACATGCGGCTTGGCCAATCTCGCGGAATGGAAGCGCTACCGACGTAAGAGGTGGGCAAAGAAACGGCGCGAGGCTGTCGTCGTAGCCGAGTACCGAAATGTCGTCCGGAACACGGAGCCTGGCGTCGTAAATCGCTTGCAAGGCTCCCGTTGCAAATACGCCTGCCGCCACAAATACAGCCGACGGCCTGGGAGTCTCGCTTAATAGCTGGCGCATCGATTCGTACCCGGCTGCTCGATTCGCTGGACTCGCATGTTCGGCGACGCGTTTGACCGCAGCCGCCTGGCCGCTTTCGGCATAGGGATAATTTCCCTCCAATCTAACCAAGGCCGAGTCATATTCAACGCCAACTTCCGTTAACACTTCTTGGTAGGCAGAAAAACGTTCAGCCTCGATAGACATCGCTCGCGAACCGAAAAAACTTGTTGGGTCGGGCTTTACGCCGATAAAGGCAATGCGCCGGTGCCCCAGTTCCGTTAAATGGCGGAGCGCCTCGAGGCTACCCGCCATATGGTCGACCAGAACCGCACTCGTTCGAGCGTCAACCAACCTCTCGACCTGGACCACCGGGATTTTGGCATTGATCGCGAGACGTACATTCTCAGCATCGACCGCATGCGTGAAAATCATGGCGTCCACTCGATTGCTGATCAATGTTCGAACGCTGGCCTGTTCGCGGGAGCTTTGCGCGTGGAGATTGATTAGAAAGACCTTATAGTCATATTTCAAAGCCTCTTCTTCCAGATCGTGAGCAATCTGCGCGAATAACGGGCTTAACGTCAGTCGGGTTAGCAAATGACCCAGCGTGAACGAGCGCTGCATGCGCAAGCTTCGGGCAACAGCGTTGGGGCTGTACCCAGTGCTTCGCAAAATATCCGCAATACGGGCGCGAGTTTGAGGTGCAACGGCCCCTCTCCCCTTGATCACGCGTGCAACCGTGGCGGTAGAAACCCCGGCAGCCTCTGCGATGTATGCCAGAGTGATGGCTTCTGTCTTTTGAGGTTTTTCGTCGTTCATTTTTATTGTGGCGGGACTGCGAGCAGTATACGCGAAATTAATGCTTTCTCAGAGACAGCTTTTCGAAACACCAATTAACCTGACTAATAATTTTGATCTAATCACGGTTAAATCGGCAGGATTGGTTACCGCGTGTCGGGAGTGCGGGACATGCTGATCGTACTTGAGCCGCGCCTCGTGGCGTACAGCTTAGTCCAACTGGTATGATCAGTCAAAATACACACTTCTAGTCCGAGCGCTACCAGCTCAGGCATGCTGGCTCGGTAAGGACGCGGCGTGATTGTTCAGATAAAGCTCGCGCATGTCGATACGCAGCGCAGGTGGTCAACCTCTTCAGGCCCTCCGCACAATAAAACTCCACGCGGCAGTCGGTGAAATGTTCGGCGTACAGCGTCTGCATGATCGCTCCGACCGTACGCGCAGCACTGCCCTGTTCGGCGTACAACGCGACAAGCTCTTCAACGTAGGTCAGCTCATCCTCGGTTGACACCGGCATCACCGGGTCGTCCCCCGCGTTCGGCTGCGATATGGAAGACCTCGCAGTGGGCATGATCGACCGCATGCCACGCAAGCAGATCGCGCAGCGGGCACTCCTCGATCCGTGTCAAATCAAACAAGTCGATCACCGTTCGGACCTCTGCGCTCAGGGCCGCCTACCAAGCTTTTCATACCTGTCCTTCCGGCCGCCCAGTGGGCCACAAACCGCTGTTTGAGCGTCGCGGGTTTCGCGATGAGATCGTGCCGGTCCAGCCCAATATTCTGCGGCGAACACAAAAAGTACCGGCGCGGTGGCGGATAGGTTCCTGCGGCGAGATGGCAAAAAATTTGGCGAGTTCCGGGAAGAACTCGCCCTGGGTCAGGGACGCCTTGTAGTGCTTCGCCTGATACAGGTCCCACTGGGACGCTGTAAGCGCACCCACAAGTCTACACGTCACAACCCGCGTCACCGGGGCCGCCAAACCGCTTGACCTGGTGATATTTGCGACCGGTCACCTCGCACTGCAAAGCGCACGATGGAATTCGATCCTCGACACATTTTGATTGGGCGGTGCTGGCGGTAACGGCGAAGCAGCGACAATCGCACGTTGTACGGCGCTGTCCCACGCGTCGTCGCCGCTCGTGTGTAGCAGCGTGACAGAGCCTACTGAACCGTCAGGATTGAGCCGGAGAGATACGATTGCTTCCGGATTGCCAAGATCGCTATTTGCATCCACAAACATGTGGCTGCTCAACGCGCAACTGACGTAGTGACGCCATTGCAACGCGTTCAATTCGCCCACCGTCAGAAGTGGCTCGCCGTTACCTGCTGCCTGAGCCAGGCAAAGTTTCGCTATATTGTGAGCAGACGGTATTGGCGGTTCGTTGCTATTTGCCAAGATGTCGGCGGTACAAGCGGTCAGTAAGGACAGCACGAGTGGAATCAGAGCAAGAGCAAGAGCAAGTGTTGTTTCTCGCACAACGACTCCGAAGAAAAGGCTGACCAGAGCATCGAGACGCATTGCAACAATTCAAACGCCACTAATGGGTGTCGACGATGTACGGGCCAATGTCGAACGGTCGAACTTGCCGGCTGGCGTCCTTGGTGTCGACGCCGGCCGAACCCCGGCGCGCGAGCAGACTGAACCCCGTGCCATACTTGCGAATCCCATCGCCCATATGTCAACGACCTTGATGACCGCCTATTCCGCGTCCATCGGCTTTAACGTCAATCCGCTCGACCGCCGCTCCGACAAGCGGGACGACCACGCCTTCGTCGAGCATCTACGTAGCGACCCGGCCGCGCGCTTTCTCGTCTTCGACGGCGACGTCCCCTTGCTCAAGCGAGGCAGCGGGTATGACCCGTGGTTCGTTGCCAGCGAGACCGCTGCCTTTGGCCAGCCGCTTCATAGCGTCTTCCTCGGGGAGGACAGCGACGGCAGCGGACGCTTCGCGCTCGGCTTCGCGCTCAGCCTTGCGCCAGAGAACCCATCGCCAGGCACCGACTATGATCGCATCGACCTCCGCTCGCTCGCGCTGCAAGACCTCGTCGCTGCGGGAGCGCTCGGAATACTGGCCGAGGCGAAGTCGATGCTCGACTGGCATCGGCGCCACTCCTTCTGCTCAAACTGCGGCTCCGCAAGCCGCGTCACGACGGCCGGCTGGCAACGCATCTGCGATGTTTGCGGCGCACGCCATTTCCCGCGGGTGGATCCAGTCGTGATCATGCTGGTGATAGACGGCGAACGGTGTCTGCTCGGACGCCAGCACCATTTCGCCTCTGGAATGTACTCGGCGCTTGCTGGTTTCGTTGAACCGGGCGAAACCGCGGAAGACGCCGTGCGTCGCGAAGTGATGGAGGAGGCTCGCGTGAAGTGTGCACAGGTTGTCTACTTCGCGTCGCAGCCGTGGCCGTTTCCTTCATCGCTGATGATCGGCTGCTTTGTGCAGGCGAGCGATACCGATGTCGTCGTCGATACAGACGAACTCGAAGACGCCCGCTGGTTCTCACGCCAGGAGGTTGCGGCGATGCTCGCGGGAACGCATGCGGACGGGCTGTCGACGCCCAAGCCGTTCGCCATTGCCCATCATTTGCTGCAGGCGTACGTCGAGCAAGGTGGCGCGGTATTGCTCGGCTGAGCGTCCCGCAAAAGGTGCAATTGCACAGAATTACCTGGTGCGCGAGGCGAGAAGCTGGATCGCCCACTCCGGCGTAAGGCGTCGGTGGGGACCGATTCTCGCCGCCCCCCTTGGCTTATCCCGTTGGCCCGATGCGAATTATGCGCGACCACCGGTCCAAGCCGAATTTCCGTAACCGGACCCTGAGCGGTCGGTCACGACTCTTCTCGAAATGTCGCTTTCATGCTCCGAAGCGGACCTTACAGCTAATGCCAGGTCCTTGCGGTCGCTCGGTCCGGTTACAGGTCAAGATAGCTAACTACTGGCGGCGCACCCGGGACAGTACTAATTAGATCCCGTGCGGATTCTAAAGCGTCATCCGGGACGATCAATCGAGTGCAGTACTGCAATATTGAGCGCCCGTTAATCCCGCGATATGCCCAAGTCAGTTTAGCCACTCTGTCAGTCACCATCGGCGTCGATATAACTCGCTGAAAGAACTGCGAATCGATATCGAGCGCACGAGCCGTAGCCTCTTCTGACAAGTCTTCCATCAGATCTTCGCCGTCCACTTGGATTTTGAACGCGATGCGCCATTCGCGTTGACGGTAATAATCGAGATCTAGGCCATGGCGAGTGTTGTCAGCTGGATAGAAAAGATTCAGCATCGATTCCAGAGCACCCGATAGGGTCGACCAAGGGGTTGCGGCATGACCTACGGCAGAAATTAGATTACGAGATTCTGCAGAATCAATTTCGTAGATTCCACGGCCGCTAGGGTTCTCACTCCATCCGACATTCACAGCAATCCTTTCTGCACAAGAGACATTACTCAATGTCTGCTCCAAAAAAGCCATACGCTGCACTATTGTTTCCGCGTCTATCAGCGCGGTTGTAAGCCCAACCCCCAGCAAGTTTCCGTCTCTCATCCCGCTTTCAGCACGGGGGACGTAGAAAACGGGCATTGCACCTAGCGAGCGTATCGCCTTGTAGTCGAACTCAAGCGCAAACTCGCCAAAAATTTGTGCATGTCGATGGAGCTCGTTCGGAGCAAGCTCCGTGAAGCACGCCCGTCGCTGCAGGCGCGGCTGAACCCGAGGCGGAGCGTCACCGAGCGGTTGAGACCATTCGATATACTCGGGCGTGAGGAGAGGCCAAAATCGCGTATCGCCGCGAGAATTTTCAACCCCTTATCGACGGCCTCTTTCGGGTTATCGTTCCTACGCGGGAAGCTGTGGTAGAAGAATCGCTGGTCCATTTGTCGTCCAAAGAATAACCGCGCTGCAAACGCTGCTTGACCGGTTTTCCAGAGAAAAGCACATATCTTATGACACTCCTTCGAGGGGATGGGCTCGACAACTTCCGGCAAATGGTCGTCTCGGCGGAAAAGATTGAGCCGCACTGGCATGTCGGAAGTGACCATTGGCTGGACACGGCGCTAGATAAGCTGTGGCGCCAATATAGAGAATTGCGAGCCGAGATCGAGGTGGCCGCGAGCGAAGCGGAAAGCAAGGCCCAAGCAGACCTTGAAATGTGGCGCAAGCGCCTCTCAGAACTTAACCCCAACGCACCGGGGGAGGAAGTCGAGAAGGAAGCCCGAACGATCTCGGCAATCGATGCTCAACGTTACGAAAGGGTTCCTGCCCGGTTCACCGGACACCTAATGCCACTGTTCACAGAGGTGACTATCCTCTCTGCGGCACTATGCGAAGCCGACATTAATCTTGCTCTTGAGTGGGGATGCTCGTTGATTGGCAAGCCGGAGCTGTTCGTACTCATCGAGTCGCGCACGACCGTGGATAAGTGGCAGCATGGACCGAAAATGTTGCTGTCAGACTATTTGCTTCCCTCCGGTTCGGGAGAATTCGAGGCATTGGGACGGGTTTTTCGCGAACGCAATCGACTGATCCATCCTAAGGCCAATGTTCAAGTCCAAGGGAGAAAGAACCGCCTGGCCGAGAAGCACAAGAGTTTAGGAACTGCAGAAGTGCTGTTCTGGCTGCCTCGCTTTTTCAGTCTCCCCTTTGATTTGACCGATTTTCTGCGAGGTTGCGCGCCAGTCAACGGAGCGAAATTTCCAGTTTTGTCGCATCGGGGCGAAATTAAGCAAGCGAGCCAGCACCGACTAGCACGCGCGGTCGATCTGGACTCGTCAGACGAGGGTGTGAAAAAAGCAGAAACAACCGCTTCCGGGCATCAACCGCCGCTCGGCAACATCCGGTGAATGTCGCTTCGTGGCCGAAACCGGCGGCTACTGGGGCGAGCTGCAGCCCCTCGTTGGTGCCACGCATTCGCCAGTCGGCCATGGCCGCCGAAATCCCATTCCGCCTGTCTCGCGTGCGTTGACGCAATTAGTGCCGTAACGGCGTCATCTTCAATACGATCTACTCTGTTTCGTCACCCTGACGAGGGACCAATCGTAACCAAGCGCTCTCACGCGAGCCTCCAGACTGGCCAGGACTTCAGGGGCCGGGTGTGCTGTGCGCGTCAGTACCCATAGGTAGCGACCCGACGGCTCGCCGACGATCGTCCAATCATAGTCGTCGCCATGGTCTAGCACCCAGTAATTCCCGTAGAACGGACCGAAGAATGAAACCTTCAGTTTCGCATTCGTCGTGGGATCCGCGATTTTCGCTTTGCCAACCGATTGTCTGAAATCGCCGGAGCCGCAGGATTTGCGGCCGCGATTGATGACCTTGACCGTGCCGTCGTCGTTGAGCGAATACTCCGCTGTGACGTCGTCCATGTCCCTCTCGAACGACGCCTCATAGCGGAATTGCTCGTACCATCGGCCCATGTATTTGTTCAGGTTGACTGACCTGGCCGGCTGCGGCACGGCGCGGTTGCCGACCGGCCCGGGTCGAGGGATGGATGCGCAGGCTCCCAGAAGTAGTGCTGCCCCAGTTAGCGCGGTGACGATAATCTTCTTTCGCATAGTCGGATTGTCCTTTCAACAGCGGCGCGGGGAATATACTAATCCTCTCGAAAGAAATGTCGTGCCAAGAAATCAATTTGACGCCTACGGAAGGCAAGCGCAGGCCGATTTCAATGGTCTCTGTCCGCCGCTGGTCGCCCGCGTTCGCCTCAGATCGACCCTGAGCGGTCGTACTCCGTGCCGTCGTAAGCGACCGATAGCAAGCGGGGAACGGTCCTTCGGTAAGCTAGATATTCGCCAGCTAATGGCTTTCCACAATGTCAGGTAAAGCCCACGTCTTATCGAAAAACGGCTGGGTTGGACCATACCAGCGGAAATAAGCAAACCAGCCTTGCCCTGGCAACGTCTTCACCCAGTTGCTGCGTACGGCCGCCGGCGCCTGCGGCCCGAAATAAATATCCACCGATCCGTCAGCTTCCATCTGCAACTTGTCTTTACTCGACACACCCGCCTTCATCGTATCGGTAACGATCATCGAGCGCGTCAGATTATCGTAGACAGTGACCGCCCAGAACTCCTTGGCCGGAACGTTTGCTGGCACGTGGAGGATGTATTGCTTGCCACCATCCAGCCATCTGCCATCGTTGTCTTTGGCCGTGCTCATATACTGCGAGCCCGCGCCCACGATAGGTTTGACCATTCCTTCTGCGATCGTGATCGCTTCGAACGTATAGTCGGTACGCTCGTCGAGCTGGCTATAGTTAGCAGCCTCCTGGTCAGGGTTGAGCGTCAATACCCATTCCCAGTGCGTGCCAGGATAAGAAGATGCATTCGCAAGCCGGGGAGCCATGCTGAGAGTTTGGGCCATCAGGAAGCCAACCTGCGCGGCTTCCGTCAATATCTGCTTCTGACGCGCATCCGGTTCGAACGGTTTGCCTTTCTCGATACCTAGCGGCTTGAGCATCGCGTAAAAGAAGCGGTCACGCGGTTCGACCGGCTCCCGGTCGATGACGCTTTCGAGCAATTCCCAGTACTCGAATCCCCGCGGTGCGATCGAGTCCAGCGGGCGAGTCCCGGCGCGCGCAACTCGGGTAGGCGGCGGATTCGACGCCCTTGCAAGCGGATAGACGCGGATCTCGGTTAGCGTATTCACGGCCGCTTTGACATCGTTATCGCGGACGAAAGCACGCGCGAGGTACATGACCAGGTTTGTTTTGGAATGCGCAGCAAGGTAGCCCGCAGGGACGGTCCCGTTGAACGCCGGTGGAAGCAGGAGAAACTTGCCGCCTTTGCCTTTGTCAGGACCAAATGGCCCCACTTCGACTACCGGTCTTTGCCATGCGTCGTCGATCACACCGTACGCGCCCGCAGGCGAATCGACCACGACCGGACCATCGCGATTCAGGTCGATGAATACCGCTGCATAGATCGTCGTGTTGTTGCCGGTAAGCGCCTTAACAGCGGGCGTGGTGTAGTTGTCGACGACAGAAACGGTGTTGTAATCGACATCCCAATCCCGCCTGTTCGCCCGGCGCAGCGCTTCCATTGCGACCGCAGGTGTCGCCCAGATATAGGCCTGGCAGGCACGCTGGAAGTCCATCTCATCGTACAGCCTCCTGACCGCATCATTGTCTGGGTAGCCATTCTGGATTCCGATGTTGCCGATACGGGTTTGGAGTTGGCCATCCATCTGCGATGTGTCGGAAGACGGAACAGCACACGCCGACAGGACAACGCTCACGACGCACACTATCGCAAGTGGCTTGAAATGCATTTCTGTTCTCCGCTGGCAGCATGTGGGCTCTGCCGGCAAGCCGTGCCGAGAGGTCTGTGCTTGAGCCTACTGAGCAACGGGTTCAATGTCAGCGAGCCGCCACGACTTGTCGAACAACGGTTTGCCAGGGCCGTAAAGTCGGAACATCGTGAACCACTTTCCTCCTGACGTGGTGTAGATCCAGTTGCTCTCCTTACCCGGCGGAGGTTTCGGGCCAAAGAAGACGTCCACGGAGCCGTCCGCGTTTCTTTGAAGATTCTGGTTGTATGAATCTAAGCCTACGCGGGGCGATTCTCGAATGAATCCCGCAGTATCGAGATCGTAGACGGTTACTGCCCAGAACTGCTTCGCCGGCACATCCGCCGGAACGTGCAGGTGGTAGCTCTTGCCACCGTCGAGCGGATTTCCTTGCGAGTCATGCAATCCGGTCAGGTAAAACGTCGCAGCTCCGAGTTTCGCTGGAGGCGCATAGGCAAGGAAGTAGATCATCCCGCGCGCGTCGACACCCAGATAATCGGATGTCTGGAATGAGAAACCCGTCTTCGGCCCGAGATTTTCCGGCAGCGTCCACGTAGATCCCGGCCACCAGGGCTCGCCTTGATTCAGTGCCGCGATAAACCCTGTGTGTGCCTCGCGTGCCGACTCGGTTAGCGTCGAACTTGCCGCCGGATCAGGTTTGTATTCCTTTCCCTTTTCAATACCCAAGGTACGGATCTGCCCCATCGCCACGAGATCGCGCGTCTGCACAGGCTCCTCCTGGATCATGCGGGCGAGCCGGTCATAAAAAGTACTATCGAATGCGACAGTGCCGTCGAATAATTTTCCGGCCATGTCGACAAAGCGTTGCTCGGGTGGATGCGAGCGCGACGCAAGCGGATAAAGCCTCAGCCGCTTTACCAGCAGGATGGCCTTCGTTACGTCAGAGTCAGACGAAGTGGCAGGGATCGCACGGAACAGCGCATATCCGTTATAGGTGGCGGAGCGCAGTGGAATGTAGCCCGACGGGACCGTGCCTTTGTAGCCAGGTGGGAGGACGAGGTACTTCCCGCCCTTTCCCTTGTCTGCACCCTGCGGACCAACATCGGTCAAGGGCGTTTGCCATGCATCGAGCATCGTCCCGAACAACCCGGCGCCTGCTGCTGCCGGGAAGTCGAGTACGACCGGGCCATCCTTCGTGTTGAAGTTGAAGTAGATGTAGAGCGAAGAAGCGTTCGGCGTGGTCGTCTGGTTCTTCCAGTCGGCTGGTTTTGACCAGTAGACAATATCGCCGTACTTCGCACTTGCATCGCGAAAGAAGGCTTCTCGCATTGCATCGACGCTCACAATCGGCATGCCCCATATGGCGGCTTCAACTGCGCGACGGTGAAGCGCTTGCGTGCCCAATTCCTCCTTGATCGGTGGTGGACTCTGTTGGGGTTTCGCCGTCTCGGGAAATGAAAAAGAAGAGCAAACTATTGCGAGGAACAGACAAACGAGTCGTTTCATTTGCATCCCTTGGCGAAGCCCGACAGACGGCCGACAGTGCGTATTAAACCACTGTTCCCGGTTTGCTTACAAAGGTTTCAGGAATGGCCGGTCAGAGTCGATCAGCGGCCGTTCAGTTTGACTCTACGAATGTCGCTTCATGGTCCGGACAGCGACCGATGCGGGGTCGCTGTCCCGAGTACCGCTGTCTAAACTTCGGTTTGTTCGGCCATCTCAAGCGCATCGTCGACCTCGATGCCAAGGTACCGCACTGTGCTTTCAAGTTTGGTGTGGCCAAGCAGCAGTTGAACGGCGCGGAGGTTCTTGGTGCGGCGGTAAATCAGTGACGCTTTCGTCCGGCGCATCGTGTGGGTGCCGTACGCGGTGTCGTCCACGTCTCCCTAGTCGTCGCAATGCTGGCCGGTGCCGCGATCCTGATCGGTGCGCTTTGGGCATGCCGACGGAACATCGCAAGCGCAGTGATTGCCTTATGCGGCCGTGTTCGATGGCTCGGGGCGCTGCGAGCCCGCTGGGACAAGTTCCGTCAGAGTGTGCGCCAGCAGGTGAGCGTGCTCATGACGGGGTCTCGCTATCAGTTCGCCGGCTTGCTGGTGTTCACCACCCTGCAATGGCTGCCTCGCTATGGCGTGCTGTGGTTCGTGCTGCTCGAACTCGGCTACCGGCTGCCATTCGGATTCGTGTGGGCTGTGCAGGCTGTGGTGCTGCATGCGGCGCTTTGGACAGGCATACCGGCCGGCGGCGCCGCCGGCGATCTGGGGCTTGCGGCGGCATTTGCAAACTGGATTCCGCAAGATGCGATGGCGACAGCACTGATCCTTTGGCGCTTCGCGACGCTCTATGCCCCGCTGATGCTTGGTGCCGTGGCGTTTGTTGCGCTTGCTTGGCGTCGGGGCTCGGCAATGCCGGCTACGGAATAAGGATCTCCGAAAGCATCAAAGCATGCTCGCGCGGCTTTCTGATTCGTACCGAAAACGGTGCCCGGTCAGTATGATCGACCCCCATAAGGAATAGACGAAACGTCAGAGGTTCGGCCGGCGATCGGCTCAAGTCAGTTTGGGAGCGGCCAGCCGCAAGTTGTCTGCGAACGACTCGAACTGGGCCGAGTCCAGCCTGAAATCGGCTAGGCCGAACGTAACGCCGCCGACCTGAAGCCGACGGTCGTTCGCCCCGGGTATGGCCGCCGAAAAGCGGTCGCTCTACGCTGACGCAGAGCCGAAGACGGAGGTTCGCTGCGTACGTCGGCTCGAGCACCCGCCTGGATGGCAGCTCGGCGGTTCCGTATGTGGCCTTCACTTCCGCGCCTGCCAAACCGACTCGCTCCAGGTCGGTGCCGCTGCCCGGATAATGTCGAGGACATCTGGCGGAACATCGCCCGCTCCGGTGAGTTGGCGCACCTCCAGTACATCGTCCGTGCCGAGACCGGATGGCGCGCGCAATGCCCAGGAAATCGCCTCCTCAAGCGATCCAACTTCGATGATGTAAAAGCCACCGACCAGTTCCTTGGACTCGGAAAACGGGCCATCAACGGTGTAGCGTTTCCCATTGCTAACGGCAATTCGCGCTCCGGGCGCTGCTGGGTTCAAGCCTTCGGAAGCCACCAGGATACCGGCCTTGTGCATCTCTTCGTTGAACTTCATGTACGCCGTCAGAAGGGCCTCGTCCAAACCGCCGCTAGCATCCGGCTCCTCGTTGTCTGCGCTTGCTTGGGCTGTGATGATGAATCGCATCGTCGTTCTCCTGAGTTGAATGGTGCTTCAGAACCACGACGAACGAAGGGCTGTCGAATCGACAAGTTGCGGCCGATTTCGACGTTCACGACGGGCAGCTAGTGGCCAAACGCGGGCGAACGCCAAACCGGCGTTGCGGCCTGCCTGTCATTGATCCGCATCCGGCGCCGATCGACCCACAACCGTCTTTCGTGTTCGCGCCTGATATGTCTGCAATGTTGGTGGAAGCGGCCGTTGGCCCCGGCGATCAATCGTTCTGATCTGGCAATCAGGAAGCCGCCTCGAACCTCATTGAGGTACCCGACAAATACAAAAATATACCCGCCGCCTGCCGTCATTGGGCCGTTTCCAAACAGGAAGACAATCTACGCGTTCACCAGGCAAACCCCTGCCGTTTCCACGATAGCGTCTCGTCAAAGTCAACCAACGCCGGCATCTGGATCACGGGCCTTTGATCAAGTGCTTCGAGCGACGCTCACCATCCATCCAGGATCTCGACGCGTTCCTCCTTCGCCACGTACGGCACGTGATACGCAAAAAACGGCTCCAGAACATCGAAACCAACATAGCCACGGGTTCCCCGCAAAAGAGGACGCAACATCGCGGCAAGATCGCCATGGATCCCGCCGTCGCAGACCATTGATTGCCGGCCGCCGAGCGTGGCACAAACAAGGGCCTTCTTCCCCGTCATCCCGCCGCGGTCGTGGATCCGTCGGCCACCATAAAAGTTCCCAAGATCAATACCCTGTCGATCCAGCCTTTCAGGATCGCCGGCACGGAAAACCAGTAGATCGGGAACGTCAACACCAGCAGATCACAGCGGCGTACTTTCTCGACTTCCGTGAGGATATCCGGGCAAAGCGTTCCAGTTTCGAGGCCGTGCCGCTGCTCAAGGGCATAGACGAGATACTCGTCGTTCTGGGGCTGCAGAAGGTCGGCAGCGCTGGCAATTGGGTTGAAGTTCTGCGCGTACAGGTCAGTGACTTCGATGCTGTGTCCGGCTGCCGTCAGTATTTCAACTGCGGCGCCTTTCATGGCCGACACGAATGATTTTGGCTCTGGATGAGCGTGGACAATTCACGTCAAAGCGCTGCGGCCGGACGGCCCGGTCGGACTGTTCTTTTTCAAACACGAAGACGGTGTGTGGCATGTGTTTCCGCAGGAATACGGACGTTGTATCTTTGTGGTTCCGCGTGCTCCAAGTGACTGATCCTTCATTGAGTCAATACGCCGCAGGCGATCTGCGCCGTCCGGTTCAGGTGACAAGTCGCGATGAGATGGGCCAATTGCTTGCGGGGCTCGCGAGAATGCACGGCAGTCTGGTCACGACGGTTCGCACAGTGCAAGACGGCCGCTCGAGTTCAAACCGGCACAGAACTGGTCGGTCAGGCCGGTTCGACAAGGGGCGAGATCATTTCGGCGGTCTCCCGGGTGCGTGACATCATGGGAGAGATCGTGGCCACGTCGGATGAGCAGAGTCGAGGCATCGAGCAGATTGGTCAGGCGGTCACCCAGATGGATGATCGCGGAGGCAACGAGTCGCCGTGAAACCGGTGTTCGTACAATCCTCCAATGACGCGCGGCCTGGCCCCGCGGCTGTAGCAATGAGCGGCGGGGGCCGAGCGGTCGAGAATTTTTCGAATCCGATTATTCTGAACAATCGGTCTTCAGATCTTAGGCGCCTCTGCCGCGCGACCCAGCGCATTGACGGCGCCGTGACTGGCAAGCCATTGGCTCCGTCGCTCGAACAACCCCGGCGTAAGCCCGTTGACACGATCAATCAAGGTGCGCAGGTTGGCACTTTGCAACTGCCCGTTATCGACGAGAATGCGGCCATCCACCATGGTCAGATCGACGTCGCCACCTTGCACCGCGTGCACCAGATTATGATGAAGGTTGAGCAACGGTCCCGTTACCAGCGGCGTCATCCGGGGGGTGTCCGTGCGCACAGCAATCAGGTCAGCGGACTTGCCCGCCTCGAGGGTGCCGGTGACTTTTTCGAGCCCAAGTGCGCGGGCACCCATGGCGGTTGCCATCCGGCAGATCGACCAGCTATCCAGTGCTGACGCGTCGAGTTTCGACAGCTTGGCGAGCAACGATGCGACTTTCATCTCTTCGAAAACGTCGAGATTGTTGTTTTCCTTTTCGCCGTCCGACCCAAGCCCAACCTGCACACCGGCGGCGAGGAGTTTCTCGACAGGCGCCGCACCGCTGGCAAGCTTCATATTGCTGACAGGGTTATGCGTCACACCGACTCCGCGCCCGGCGAGTAACGCAATTTCGCTATCGTCCAGCCATACGCAATGCGCGAGCAGCACGCGGTGCGCGTCGAGCAGGCCGAATTTTTCAAGTGCTTCGACGGGGCGCATTCCGTATCGGCGCTGCGTTTCTTCCACGTCGAAGCGGCTTTCATTGCTATGCGTATGCAACCCGACACCATATTCCCGGGTGATGGCGACGGCACGTTCCCATGCAGCCGGTATCGCGTAGAACATGTGCTCCAGTCCAACCCATGTCTGGATACGGCCATTGGCCTTGCCGTGCCATTGGCGGATCAGCGCCTCATTGGTATCCAGTGTTTCGAAGTAGTTGTGGTCGGGGTGCTCGCCGACGTATGGGACCAATACGGCACGGATTCCCAATTCCTGCGCGGCTCGAGCGCTGCCGTCCATGAAACGCCACATATCGACGATTGTGGTGGTGCCTGACAGCAGCGCCTCCGCATAACACAACCAGGAGGCGGCTTCGGCCTCCTCGGCATTCAGTACACGGTGCATTGGATCGATGAACTGCTGCAGCCAGTCCCATACTGGCAAGCCCTCGGCCGTGCCGCGCAGCAAGCCGGAATGGCAATGCGCATTGATCAATCCTGGCATCAACAGACGATCGCGCAGGTGCCTGACGGAGGCCTCGGGATAGTCGCGCTGCATGACGTCGCCCGCGCCGACGGCAACGATCTTGCCGGTGGTATCGATCACAACCGCGCCGTCGACGATGACCGCATTGTCGGTTGTCATCGGCACAACGTAGTCGGCTCGCAAAAGGGTATGTCTCATTGCTTTGTCCTTCTTGTGAGTGAATACGGAGATGTGAGATCAGGCGTCTGCCATCTGGATGGCACGCTCGATCTGAGTTTCGACTTCTTCTGATTTGCCAAAGCCATTGAAAAGCAGGTTGAGCAACATGGCCGACAACCAGACAGCACGATGCCGCTATCGGTGAACACGCGACTCCAGGCGGGCTGATGACGAGACCAATGTTTTGCGAGAAGGAAGGGCTGATTCGCCCCTGTGCGCTACACGACCGGCCTTCGCCGTCATGTCAATCGCAGCTTGGCGGTTGAAAAAAGTTCCGTAAAATCGGGATGTATCTGGTTTTTAGATAGAGGCGGAATGCGCTTTTCTTTTGAACAACTCGAGGCTTTCGTCACGACCGCGAAGGAACGGTCGTTTTCCGCGGCGGCGCGCCGCTTGGGCAAGGCGCAGTCGGCCGTCAGCACAGCGGTGATCAATCTGGAAGTCGATCTGGGGGTGGCGCTGTTCGATCGGTCAGGCCGGTATCCGGTACTGACCGTCGAAGGCAAGGCGCTGATGTGCGAGGCGGAGGCGGTGCTATTGCACTGCGTGTCCCTACAGGACCGCGCCAACAATCTCAACATGAATGTGGAGCCGCGCCTCGTGATAGCGGTCGATGATGCCATCCCGTACGCCGCAATCGCCGGCACGCTGCGGCGATTCGAGGTCGCGTTTCCCGATCTTGAGCTGGAAATCCGGCATCCGTTGCAGGACGACATTCTGCGCGCGGTGCAGCGCGGTGAAGTGATGCTTGGGCTTACGTTCGCGCAGACGCACTACCCGAAGGAAATCGCATTTCGCCGGCTGGGCAATATCAATCTGACGCACGCCGCGCATCGCGACCATCCTCTTGCAAAACTGGACGGCATCAGTTTTGCGCGACTCAGCGATTACCGGCAGATCGTCGTGACACATGGCCGCCAATTGCCGACTGGCGAATATCTGAAGGTGCCGCGCTGCTGGTTTGTGGAAAGCTATCTGATGCTACTGGAAGCAGCCAGGGACGGGATTGGATGGGTGACGTTGCCCAAGCGACTCATCGCCGACGAGCTCAAGTCTGGGGAACTCGTAGAGCTGCGGCTCGAGGCCTATCCCTTTACAGAATGGACGGTAGGCACCGACCTCATCTGGAATACTGCGACCGAACCCGGCAGGGCTGCCATCTGGCTGCGTGGGGAAATGAGTCGCAACGAGATCAACGTCTGAGCCTTACGGTTCAACCCTCGCCTCGAACGTGCCAGTGCCGCAGCCAGCTAGTGTCTTGAGTTAAAAATTCATTGAATGATACCGATCACGTATTAAAGTGTTCTGTGTAGCACTTGATACGCGGAGGCAGCGATGAGTGGACGGCCCAAAGGGGAACTCGTGCTGAGCGAATCGGAGCGCGAAGACCTGCAAGCGCTGACTATGCGACGCAAGACTGCTCAGGCCCTGGCATTGCGGGCGCGCATCGTGTTGGCCTGTGCCGATGGCATGGACAACAAGACAGTCGCGGCGAAACAGCGGGTCACTCAGCAAACGGTTTCGAAGTGGCGGGCGCGGTTCGTGATCCATCGTGTGGACGGACTGCTCGATGCACCACGGCCCGGCGCACCGAGGACGATTGATGACGCGTGCGTCGATGCGGTCATCGCCAGGACGCTCGAGTCCGTGCCTGTCGGCGCGACTCACTGGAGCACGCGCACGATGGCTCGCGAAATGAAATTGTCGCAGACGGCGGTCACGCGGATCTGGCGTGCCTTTGGTTTGCAGCCGCATCGGCAGGAAACGTTCAAGCTTTCCAGCGATCCGATGTTCGTCGACAAGGTCCGAGATATCGTCGGGCTTTACCTGGACCCGCCGCTCAAGGCCATGGCGCTGTGCGTGGACGAGAAAAGCCAGATTCAGGCGCTCGATCGCACGCAACCCATGTTGCCGTTGGCACCGGTATCCCTGAGCGAGGCACCCACGATTACATGCGCCACGGCACGACCACGCTGTTCGCGGCGCTGGACATCGCTACTGGTGAAGTCATCGGCGAGGTACATCGGCGCCATCGCAGCAGCGAATTTGTACGCTTTCTGCGCACCGTCGAAGCCAGCGTGCCGTCTTACCTGGAGGTGCATCTGGTGATGGACAACTATGGCACGCACAAAACGCCCTCGATGGCGAAAAGTTTTCATCTGGTTCTCCTCATCGCCGTTGCGTATGGGGTCCCGGCACGGCGGCGGTTTATCGGTTGTAGGCATGGGAGCTTACAAAAACGTCAGCCCAGGCCAAACCAACAAATCAATCTTTGGTTTCCTGCTGGAAGGAAATGCGCGGGGGGTTTCCGTGTATTCCGCGCGCGTGTGCGCCCACGCGGCCCGGCGACCCATTTTTGATAAATTCATCGGATTCCTCAACGAATTCAATCGAAGCTGGGCGAAACACACCGCAGCCATTGTCATCGTACTGTCGAAGAGCACGTTCACACCGCCCGGCGCCGCGGCTCAGGTTCCAGAGCCTACCCATTCGTTCGATACCGACGCCGCGTAGGGCTATCTGGCACTTCAGGCCAGCCTTTCCGGATGGCATGCGCACAGCCTGACCGGCATAGAACGCGAGAAGATCCGCCAGGGGCTGGCCGTCCCGGACATTTATTCAAAATTGTATAAGCAGGGTCTGGTCGAAGAATGTCCTGCGTGCGGTTGCGAATCGATACGGGAAGTCCGAGGTCGTTCTTCGGGCTGCCCTCCACACGCGTCGCTTGCTTTGGCGGAGTTCCTGGCCGCTCGCCTCATATGCCGGTCCCGGAGGACCGGCATCGCTACCGTGGCGAGCGACAATCGAATCGACACGCGGTCAATGAGTGAAGTGAAAGGCCCAGCCCTGGACGCGAAGGTAGCCCATCAGCTTTTCGTGATCGCGATGTTCGACACGACAGCCTCTCCCACGCTCGGCTTGAAGTCGAGCTTGAGACGCCCACTGGTAACCGTCACGGGGAAAGTGCGGGTGATGACCGTACGGTAGGCGCCCGCCGCAGCCAGCACGTCCAGATCGGGAAGCACAGTCACGCCATTGGCGTCCACGCTGAAGACTCGACCGCCGACCGCTGTCGCCTTGGCTGGTTCGAGGAAACCGAGCGTGACGCTGTACGTGCCGTTGTCCAACGGGATGTCGTAGCTGAACGTGCCGCGGCGGACATTAGAAAACAACTGTGGATCGACAGTCCCATTGACGGCGGTGCGATCGAATACACCGTAACGCTGGTCGGTGATGCTTTTGGAAACCAGCCAGTCGGCCGTCCCTCCGACGAAGAAGTTGTCCGATCCGAAGAGAGCGCCTGTCGATGAGGTCAACCCCGTCGTGTACTGACCGGCGGCGATCCTCACGTCCCGGGTATTCAGCGACCAATCCACCTGATCTTTCACTATGCGCCCGCCGTGATTCCCACTAGCCGTGAGCCTGTTGGCACCCGGGTTCAGTTTGACGTTCCTGAACACGCAGACCTTCATCGTGCATTGGTCCTGTGTCAGCGTCCCTATCGTGGTGCCGTTCAGCGCAAGCCGCACTGAATCTGCATTACTGTAGACCTTGACGTCGACGGTGGCATACGCGCGATTCGTATAGCGGCGGCCGGTGATGTAGGTCACGGGCTCGCTGCTCCAGTTCGCTTTGTAGAAGTAGAATGCGTCCTTCTTCGTCTTGCGGTCGTACGTCACCAGGCCCTTCGTGTTGACCCCGCGGACGTCGCCCTCATTGCGGATGCCAGAGCCGAAGTCGAACATGCTCCAGGCGAAGCTGCCCCAAATGTACTTTCTGCTGGCGATAGTGGCGTATATCTGCTCGTGAACATAGCTGGCGTATTCCTCCGGCTGATAAACCACCGGTTCGCCTGTATTGAAGCTCTCCGGCCGGCCGCCGAGCGGGTTGTCCGAGTGGTGCGTCACGGCCGACCCGGCGCCGTATTCGCTGATGCCGATGGGTTGGTTGGGATACTTGGCATGCAGGGCATCGAGGTGCGCGCCGAACTCCGCAGCACTGCTTCCGTAATACCAGAGGTAGTAGCGGTTGATGCCCCAGATGTCGGTGATCCCTCCGGTCGAAGCGAATTGGTGGTTATAAGGTACGTCCTGCGCCCAATCTGCATAAGTCGTCACGCGACTGCTGTCCTCGGCCTTGGCCAGCGTCTGCAGCTCTTTCAGGAGCGGGGTGATGTTGTCGCTAGGAGTCGTGCTGCCAATGCAGCCTTGCGTGGATTCGTTCCCGATCGACCACATAGCCACAGCGGCGCGGTTGTACTGTTGGCGAATCTCTTCCTGCAACTGTTGCTTCGCGTTGGCCTTGAAGGCGTCGGTGACCGGGCCGCCGCACCCCGGAATGGATGTCTGGTTAACCAGGGGCAACTCCGCCCAGACTACGAGCCCCAGTTGGCTCGCGCGCGCCAACGTGTACGGGCTGTGGGGATAATGGGCGAGGCGCACGCTGTTCGCGCCCATTTCCCTTATCAACCCCAGCGATTCGTCGATGTCGTGTGTGGAAATGGCCCAGCCCTTGCCCAGGGCGTCCTGGTGCAGATCGACCCCGTGCAGAGGTACGTGCTTGCCATTCAGGAAGAACCCTTCATTGGGATCGAAGCGCATCTGGCGGATGCCGAAGTCTTGTACCACCTTATCGATCGTCGTGCCGTCCGACTTCACAAGCTCTGCGACCAGGCGATACTGGTAAGGATCATTCACGCCTTGCCACAAGTGCGCGTGGTCGACCGCAACATCCTGGGCAACCTCGACGTTGCTACCTGCCTTCAACGTTACCGTCTTTTGCACCCTGCTGGCGAGCTGCCCGCTGGCATCCAGAACGGAGACACGAATGAGGTAGTCACCGTCCTGAGTGGAGTCGCTCTTGAGCTTCGCGCGCACGTTGAGGGTCGCGTGGCCGTCGGTCACAGCGGCCGTCGTCGCGTACACACCCGGCCCGCCCATATCGCCAAGGTCGAAGTGGACCGGCGCGGCCGTCTCCACTAGTTTGACGTCGCGATACAGACCGCCAGACATGTTGAAGTCGCCGCCTAGCGGAGCGATAGCCGTAGGCTCGCTGCCCGTCTTCGCAGCCCGGTTGTCGACCTTTACGAGTAGAACGTTTTTGCCGCTCGCGGCGAGCTTGTCTGTCACGTCGAAGCGAAACGCCGTGAAGGCGCCCTGGTGCTGCCCCAGCTTCTGTCCGTTGAGCCACACATCGGCCACGATACTGGCGGCGCCGAACTCGAGCCACTTGCGCACGCCTGCTGCCGGGGTGTCGAACTCGAGGCGATACCAGCCGAGCCCGCGCTTGTAGGGCACCGTGGCCTTTGTGCTCGCGGCGTCCTGGGCGTTCCAGGTATGCGGCAGGCTGACGTCTTGCCAGTTCTGGCCTGTTGATGCTAGCGCTGCGGCATCGGTGAGTGAATCGTCCTGGACGAATTTCCAGCCCTGCGTCAGCACCTGTGACGTTCGCACTTCGGCCGTGACCTTGGGGCTTTCGTCGGCCCAACAGACGGATGCCGCGAGCGCCAGCGCGATCCCGAGCACGGCTAAATGGGTCGACTTTCGAAATTCCGATGATGCCGCGGAAATGGGTCCGGTCTTGATCCACCACCGAAGCGCCTTGATATAACGGTTGATCACAATGTGTCTCCTGAATAATTGGCGTCGCCTTTGCCCGGGCGGACGTGACGGCGCGATGGCCCGCTCCACCGTTCAGAGTCTTGTGCCACTCGCATGCAGTTGTGAATCGTTGAAGCAAGTCCGAACTCGCGCTTCGGGCTTGCCTCGACACACGCCGCTTGCCCTAACGTCAATGGCTGATATCGAGTGTGTCGTTGAGCGTCAGGTTTTGTGACGAATTACCCACAAGAACACAGTACCGGCCACTTGCCGCCTTCCCTTGCTGAGATGCACCTTCCAACGTGCTCAACGGATGGCTCGCTGGCGTCGGGTCGATTGTGAGTTGCACGGCTTTGCTCTCCGCGGGTTGAGCTATACGTTTTCGAATGCGACAAGGCGCTTGGGCGGTTGTCCCAATCCCGCAGGCAGTCCCACGTAGACTTGCGGGACTTCGGCACCGTATGCCTTGCCGGTATTTGGATCGCTACCTGCACGATAGTTGCCCTGCTCCTGTCTGACGACCGCGACGACACCTGGAGGTTCGAAAGGGAGAATGTCGTGTAGGACAGGCCGTATCCAAACGGGAACAGAGGCTTGATGTTCTCCGCGTCGCACCAGCGATGTCAATGTTCAGCCCTTCCGAATAGGTACACACAAAAGATCTTTCTCGTGATGACCTGCTCCTCACTTTTGCCTCCTTTTAAATGTGGACTGCGAATTACTTTAATGCCTCCTCAAACGGAAATCCGCGAGCGGAACTCGCCTCTTCCATCTGTCGACGGGACTAGGCCGTTGCTGAAAGCTGATACGAGAATTTCCGCTCGTCCGATGACATTGAAGAGATATGTCGTCCGATCTCACGGATAATATTCCACTAATTGGGTGAAATGTCTGCGTGTAAACCCTGCACTTCGTAATAAAGCCGATGAGGCGCCACTTTAAATGAAAGCATAGTTAAACTACAAAAATAGGATGTCTGATGACTCAGAGGAATCTAATCCGTCTGGCTAGCTAAGTTGGATTCGTCAACGTGCGACGATTGAAGCCGCTCGATTTGACACGGCGGGGGAGTTGGGCAATTGGTCAGCACGGCCATGTTAGTCGGATAAGCGTGCGGCAATCGCCAGCCAGGCGCTCGGCCCACCAGCGTGACAATGCCGTACGCGTGGCTGCGGCTGCGCGAGTGACACATTTGATATGGTCGACGTGATCGCTGTGCGCCCCGCCGCGGGTTATGCGCTTACGCCACCTTGCCGTTGCGGCGCACAGCTGCGTCGGGCTGCAGTTGCGCCAGATGTCGCAGCAGCTTTGTGACCATCCCGACGACACCGAACGCGAGGATCACGAAGAACACCGCGAGCGGCGTCAGGACCTGCACCGACAAGAAGCCGGCGAGCCCCATCATCGCTGACGACACAAGCAGCAGTGCACACCCGAGGATCGCGCTCGTCAAACCCGCGATGTGCGGGAACAGCGAATTGCCCTTGGCCATCAACGTCGGATACATCGCGCCTGCGCAGAAGCCCATCACGAGTACGGCAGTCGCGAGCGTCCATACGCGCAGGCCGACCGTCAACGCAAGCAACAGCATTGCAATCGCCGTAGCCGCCATCAAGCACGCACCGATGTACAGCCGCCGTTCCGCGGTCGGCAGACGCCGGCTTTGCACGCGGTTCGACAGGCCGCCCGAGAAATACATCATCCCGATGCCGAGCGCCAGGTAGCCGAAATAGGTCGGCGGCTTGTGCAACGTGTTCTGCACCATGAACGGTCCGACGATGTTGAACACGAGCAAAATGCTGTAGCACAGACCTTGGGCGAGGAAGCAACTCTGGAACACCGGGCTCGAGAGCACCTTTCCCGCGTTTGTCATCAGCGTGCGCGGCTCCAGGGACACCGGGCGCGGCAACGTTTCACGATAGCGCCACAGCAGCCCCCACATCACAACCGAATAGACGAGCAGAAAGACGAGGCAGGCCTGCCAGCCAAACCACGTCTGCAGGTGGGCACCAATTACCGGCGCAACGATCGGCGCAAGCCCCCACGCAATTGCCATGTAGGTGAACGCATGCAGGAGCGCCTGCCCGGAGAATGAATCAGTGATGATCGCCTTCGCGAGCAGGTTGGTGGTGGCGATGCCGAAGCCCTGCAGGCAGCGGGCAAGGAGGAACGTCTCCAGATTCGACGCGGCGAGCGACAGCAGGCAGCCGATCGTAAAAATTACGAGGCCGAAAGCCAGCACGCGCTTGCGCCCGTACGCGTCGGCTACGGGCCCGAAAACGAGCTGACCGACTGCGTAGGCCGCCATGTAGCCGGAAACGCTCGACTGGATTGCGTGAGGCGAAGTCGCGAAGAAACGCGCCATTGCGGGTAGCGCGGGCACGTAGATGTCGATCGCGAGCTGTCCGGCGGAGGCGAACAGGCAGATCAGGAACAGCAGGAAGCGCGGCGAGTTCCGTACGCGGGTGGAAGTGACGGAGCGGTCGGGGATATCGTGGATCATCACTGCCTCAAAAAGGGATTCCGGCGACGCTGCGTCAGTTGGTCCGAATGTCGAACGGAACGCATGTGCGGCGTCATCGCCGCGTATTGTGCCTGTCGTCTCACGGGTTGACGCGATTTCCCTTGCGAGCGCGCAAATTGACAGTCGACGTGCACTCGGCGTCAGGCCCGACGATGCGCCGCCAGCAAGACCGTTGCGCCCGCAACCACATCCGCCGCCGAGTTTGTCTTCGATGCTTGCGCGATGCATGCGACGATGGCGACCTTCTTTGGCTTACAGGCAATGACGAGACGGTCGTAGAAGATCTTGGTGACAGGATTGAAGCGAGTCGCCGACAGCGTCGCCGTGTAACAGTACATGCCGCAGGCTGCCAGCTGGATGGCCGCGACACGCGCCGACGCGTACTCAGCGTTCGATCGTTTCGTAACGGTCTATGCCGCGAAATAGCCGAAGGCGACCGAATCGCTGAAGAAGGACCACACGCCATTTCGAAAGCAGGCCATGAGTTGCGGGCATTGATATTTGCAAGCACCGATGACCCCGTCGTTCGCCTGCAGGGTTGCACTAACGGTTAGCCCGGGCTTACAAAGCGTACTTTCTGTACTCCGCCCAGAGCCCCACCTGCCGCAGAAGTGTCTATTGCACGGCTCTCTGCGTCCGACACCCGCTTTGTGTCGAGCACGCGCAAGGTCCTCGCTGCAGGGTCGATCTCAACCGTCGCGCCGTGTGGAACGATCGCGGTAATGTCCTCGTCAAATCCCGCCAGCATGGTAATCCCGCCGAGCGCTGCGCCTTGCACGAGAATGGGATTGACGCTATTGAAGACAATCGCGAGCGGCACCATGTCGCGAGACTGCATTTCGTTCAACATCCACGCACTCGCCACGCCCCCTTTGGCCGTATCCAGTACAAGTACGCGGCCTACATAAGATTGCCCGACGAGCTTGTGGGTCGGACGCGAAAATACCCCACGCAAGCGGTTCAGGTCGTAGCGTGCGGAAAAGCCATCGTTCGCGACGAGCGCTTCGCCCGACACTTTGCGGCCCATTGCATGACGTGCGGTTAGTACCAGTTCGCTCATTTCAGTTCTCCTGTTTCAGCGGCGCTGATGCAGTCTTCCATCGACGCCAGCATCGGCACATAGCCATACCCGCCCAGAATGTTGACCAGCTTGGCGCTGTTGGTCGCAAGGCGCTTCCAGCCCTTGGCTTCCGCGATTTCACGCGCGTACGACTGGTAAAAGCACATGCCCGCCAGCACCGTGCCGCCGGTCGCTTCGATACGTTCCGTGTAGCCGAAGCGGTCCGCATCGGGCTTTACCTGCGGGCTGGTGACGGCGAGCATCGGTACTTTGAAGCGTCGGCCGTCGCAGAGCTCGGCGAGGGATCGTAATTCGTACAAGCTGAGCTGCGGTGCGGAGAACACGACAACGTCAACGCTTTTGTCCACGGCATAGCTTTTCGTCAGCGCATCGACGTCATCCCGGCCCACCGTATGCAGCACCGGAAGCTTGTCGCCACCGACGTCCTGAAGTCGCGATGCTTCCGGCGTGATGCCGACCAGATGAAACATGGCAATCGAGCCAAAGCTCGCCATCGCGGCACCGAAGTGCTTCAGTTGGTCCGACGTCGGCGCGGTGTCGATTCCCTCGATCACCGGCACCTGCCAGTAATTGCCCGCTAGCCGGCCGATGACGCCACCCAGCGCGCCCCACTCGTTGAGGGAACGCGGGGTCCAGTTGACCCGAATGCGCAGCGTGGCCTGGCGATGCTCGTCGAGATGAAATCCATAGCGCGGCGTGCGCCCCGTCAGTCCCGCCGAAAGCGCCGAAGGGCCACCCTCGAAGTTCGAGCGCGCGCCGTTGACGGAATTCGAGTAGATCACCACGCCGGTATCCCCGAATGCGACGTGTTCGCCGCGCGTCGCTGCCAGTACGGTTTGGTAGTTTATGCAGGTGTCGGTCATGCTGACCCCCAGCTTGACGAACGCCGCAATGGCCCGGCGTTCGAGCTCGAGCATCCAGCTGCTTTGACCGAGCGTGTCGGCGTTGGCAAAATCGGTGCCGCGCGGATCGGTGATGGTCGGCACGCGTACCTGGTGTCGGCCGTCCTTGACATCGCATAGCCGCTCCAGCCACATCACACCGGCCTGGCCCAGGCTCTCCGTGTCGGCCATGATGTGAGCTTGAGTAATGGGGACGAAATCACGCGCGCCAAAGAAATCGCCGACCGCGATCTGATGTTGCAGGGCGATCTGCACGACTTCGCCCATTTCCCCGGCGAGCATTGCTTTCTCTTCTTCGTTGAGCTGCATATTCCAAGTCCAGTGTCTTGCAGCAGCGCCAATCGCATGCCGCGAGCTAGCCGCCACGCTCGGCTGCAATCTCCTCAGGGAGCTTGCAGGTTCGAGCTGGCGGCGAAAAATTGAAGGCCATCTCCGTCACGTTTTTCCATCAGCGCACATGGGGTGGACCCGCCACCCCATCATGCTCGATGAGCGGCCGGTCCGGGCGCATCCAGAAAGCCATCACGATGCCGACCAGCAGCAAGGCGATCGATAGCGCGAACGGCAAATGCCAGTTGCCTGTCAGGTCGATGATGTAGCCGAACGCGAGTGGCGAGGCGATGCCCGCCAGACCGAAGCCAAAGTTCATGAAGCTGCTCGCCGTGCCAGCGTAGCGCGGCGCTATGTCCATCGGCACCGCCCAGAGCGGGGCGATCACCAACTCCATCGAGAAAAATGCGCAACACAGGCTGACCGACACGATCGTCAGGTCTTTCGCCAACAACACCGGCGCGAGGAACGCGAGAGATCCCGCCAAACCTAGCACAATCACGTTGCGGCGGGCTTTTTGCAAATCGCCGGTTCGCTTATAAATGCGATCGCTGATGACACCCCCGATCGTGTCGCCGATGATGCCCGCGACGAACACGCCGGATGTGAATAACGCCGATTTTTGCAGATTAAGGTGATAGCTGTGCATGAAGAAGGACGGTAGCCAGGTCAGATAGACCCATAAGGTCCAGGCATAGCAAAAGTCGACTATCGTCACCGGCAATATCCTGCGCATCAGGCGCCGGACTGGAATCGCAGGGCTGTTTCTGCGCAGCACCAGTGCCGGCAGCGACGCCATTTCGTCCGGCGAAACGCCCCCATGGCTGGACGGCTCATCGCGAAAGTACGCATACCATGCCGCCACCCAGACCAGGCTGATCACTCCGGCCACAATGAAGGCACCACGCCAGGTCCACAGCGCAATCAGCACCACAACGAGAGGGGGTGTGAGCGCATTGCCGACGCGCGAACACGCATGGGTCAGCCCTTGCCCGAGACCCCGTCGTTCGACTGGCAGCCAGCGCGACATCGCCGAGGTCGCGGTGGCGAGCGACGGCGCCTCGCCAAGCCCCAGCAGGAAGCGACATGCGGCAAGAGAAACCAGGCCGCCCGCGAACGCCGTCAACATCGACGCACAGGCCACGACAAGACCAAAGCACGCCAGCACGCGACGAGGTCCGAGTTTGTCGCCAAGCCAGCCGCCAAATAATTGAACGACAGCGTAAGGGTAGGCGAAGGCAGAAAATGCGAAGCCGAGTTCGGTGTTGGACAAGTGCAGATCGTGGCTGATCGCACCAGCCGCGGTCGCAATGTTGACGCGATCGGAGTATTGGATGAGATACAGCAGACAGATCAGGAGTAACACGCAATCAGCAGCTTTAGGCCTCCAGCGACGCGTCCTCTCCATCCGCGCTTCGCCGTCGACCTGATGCAAGATACTCGCCGCGGTCGGCGTTCGTTCGATTTCTTCCATGGCCGTCAGAACGTCTGCAAATTGGAGTCAGACGCAGCGATGGGGACCGTCGTGTCGAGATACATCAGACCCGCTAGCAACGAGAGCGAGGCAATACCGAGCGCGCTGGCCTGGATGCCGGGACGCTCCACGCGAGCAGCGACAAAAACGTCGGGCATGGCGAAACGGTACTCCATGAAAATGAAATCGGGGGATAGGAGGCTGGTGCCCGGACCGCATTATGTCCGGGGCGCGTTTTCGATGTATGCAATTGATTTGTTATAAGCATATACACGCGCCTCGACGGCGAAGAGCGGGCGATGGTAGCCCGCTATCTGAGCCTCGTTCCAGGCGTCGAAGGCCTTCCGGAACCGCCCTACTTCGAATGGCAAACGAAAACGAGATCGTATGAATCGAAGGTATCGGGCTTTATGCCGCCCAGTTCACTCGCCCGCTCAATCGCGCGGCCCAGGGAACCGGCATCGAGCGATTCCAGCAGAAGTAGCCCGGCGAAAGCACCTTCCGCACTTCGGCGCATGGACTTTTCCTGCGTGGCAATGGATGTCGCGTCGTTTTTGACGGACATGACCTGTACGTTGACGGCCCAATCGACTTTCGCTAGCGTATTCACCATTTCTAGCCCTTCCTCACCGCTCAAGCGATCTGGCAGAGCGTCCTCGAAGCGTGCGATGGCAACGTAGCCGCCGTGCCCGGCTGGGTTGCCGCCCTGCGCGACGATAGAGCCTCCGCCGCGACGAAACTGCTCCAGGGTCGGCATGATCCGTTGCGTCCATGGAGTCGGATTGTTCAATCGTTCGAGGTAGCCAGGGCTCGACATCACGTTCGCATTGTCGAGTTCATAAAGCATCATGTATTCCGAGGGCTGGCTGTTACGTCGTTTTAAAACCCTGCCAGATCGAAAACCGGGTACGCTCACACGTTCGAAAATGTGCTCCCGCGTGAGCCAGTGCATGTAGTCGGTTTCAGATTCGCTTGCGATCGTGCTCCAGATCGCGAGCAAACCGGTTTCTTCGTTGGTCATCTGCGTTCTCGCTGTCTGCTGTTCAGAAAATAGAGGCATGTGTTCAGCCGTGCAGGGCGAATGCGCAAGAATTGCATACCCTGCAAATTAATCAGTAAGTCGCCTGCCCCGAGACAGGCTCATGTCCACCAGCAATCTCAGCCGCCGAATCGAGACGGTTCATGTCGACGCCGGCGGTCTCCGGTCCTATCGCAATCATGCAGAACGACAGAATGTTGAGCGCCCCAACAAGTGCCACGAGCGCCCACGGAGAGCCATTACCCAGATGCAGCAACCACGCGGCGACAACCGGAATCGGACCACCCGCGAACAGGCTCGCACCGGTGAAAGCGAGTGCCGAACCGGAGTATCGGACATTGGTCGGAAACGCCTCGGCGAAAGCGACAGGCTGAATTCCCGTTTGAACCTGCGTGAATGCCATGAAAAGACCCATGGCGATCGCCATCGGAACGAAGCTTCGCGTGGCGAGTACCTGGAAGTAGAACATCATGATCACGAACGTCGCGGCTGACGCGAGCAGCAATGCGCGCTTGCGACCAATCCGGTCACTCAGCAAGCAGGGCCGGAGCGCCAAAACCCGTTTACAAGCAATGAGTTACAGCAACGAGTTGTAAGCTTGGCGGAAAAAGCGTTTACTTCTGGTTTTTCAGAGTAGCGCAAATGAGCCCGGGAAAACATCTGATCAGTCTGCTGTCGGCAATAGAAGATCCCCGCGTCGTTGGACGAACGTGGCACAAGTTGATCGACGTTCTGTCGATTGCGCTGTTCTCTGTGCTGGCCGGCGCACAAGGGTGGGACGAGATGGAAGAATGGGGGCTTGCCAACGAAGCGAGGCTTCGGCAATACCTCGAATTGCCCCATGGCATCCCGGGGCACGACACCATCCGACGGATCTTCGAGGTGCTCGATCCGAAGCAACTGGATGCGTGCCTGCTGAATTGGGTAGGCGAGGTGTGTCCGGATCTTCATTCGGTCATCGCAATCGACGGCAAGAGTGTGCGTGGTTCGGGCACGCACGCCAGGGGTGTGCGTGCCTTGCATAGCGTGACGGCCTACGCGAGTCTAAGTGGGCTGGTGCTGGCGCAGCAGCGCTGCGAGGAGAAGTCAAACGAGATCACTGCCATTGAAGCTCTGCTGCCCGTCCTGTCGCTCAAGGGCAGCCTGGTAACCATAGACGCCATCGGCACTCAGGTGGCCATCGCCCAGAAGATCACTGAGCGTGGTGGCGACTATCTGCTGGTTGCGAAGGATAACCAGCCCGGTCTGGCTCAGGCCGTTGAAGACTATATGCGAATCGGCAAAGCCCACGATTGGGCGCACATGAATCCATCGATCTTTGAGACGCTGGATAAAGGGCATGGTCGCCTTGAAACCCGTCACTGTGTCGCAGTGGCAGCGCCGGACTATCTCAGCGAACTGGACCGCTGGCCCAGGCTTAAGAGCCTGGTGCGCATTGAGCGGACACGCGAGATCGCGGGCCAGGTCAGCTCGCAGACGCAGTACCTGATCAGCTCCGCAGCACCCGACGCCAAATACCTACTTGAGGCGAGCCGCATGCACTGGGCCATCGAGAATGGTTTGCATCATTGCCTTGACGTGACCTTCCGCGAGGACGCCAGCACCGTGCGCTTGCGCAATGCGACGGCCAATTTCGCCACCTTGCGCCGCATCACTTTGAATTTGCTGCGCATGCGGCCCGAATCCGGTAAGAAAAAGCGCAGCGTGGCCGCACGTCGCAAGGTCGCCGGCTGGAATCCCGACTACTTATTCGAGTTACTCCAGCTCACGCGACTTCCCAGAATTTGATGCTCCGGCCCTGACTCAGCAAGCCACCACCAATCGAACCCGCGATAGCACATGCATTAGCGATCATCAGTAACATGAACCCGGTCTGCTTGGGCACGCCAAGCGTGTTCGTCAGGTAGCTCAAAGTGAACACGACGGCGAGATAGAAAAGTGCGGTCGGTCCACAGAAGAACAGCATCATCCGAATGATGGTCTTGTAATGCAGACGGAACGCGTCCCTTAACGGGCTTCCAACCTTGGCGACGGCGGACTGCTGCATCTTGACGAACGCCGGGGTCTCGGCAACGCGCAGCCGGATGTAAATACCGACCAGCACCAGCACAAAGCTCAGCACGAAGGGAATACGCCAGCCGTAGCTTATGAAGGCACCCGCGCTCATCGTCGATGAAAGCAACAGAAGCACCGCGTTGGCAACGATCTGGCTCAACGGAGCACACATGCCTATCAGACCGGAGTATTTGCCTCGCCGATCTGCGGGAGCGTGCTCAAGCGCCATGAGCTGGCCGCCAGTGGATTCGCCGCCGAGCGCAAAGCCTTGAATGATGCGGAGAATCACCAGCAAGAGAGGCGCATAGACGCCGATCTGCGCATACGTCGGCAGAAGCCCCATCAGCACCGAAGTGAGGCCCATCACCGATACGGTACCGAGCATCAGGTTACGGCGACCAACCTTGTCGCCAAAGTAACCGCAGATGATCGCGCCGAGCGGGCGCGCGGCCAACCCGACGCTGAAAGTTGCCAACGACGCGAGCATGGCGGAGTTCGAATCCATCGCCGGAAAGAACAGTTTCGGCAGCACGGTGGCTGCAACTGATCCGTAGAGCGTGAAATCGAACCATTCGAGCGCTGTGCCGAGCGTAGCGGCACTAACCGCCCGGTTGGCCATGGAAGGCGTGGCACCTTCGTCTATAACGTGGTTCATGCGTGTCTCCTGTTGCTTTTAAAGAGGCAACTGTGCCTTGTTTAGTCGATATTTTAATTCGTCATGCTAAATACAACATCCAAAAAAAAGAACGTGAATTTCGTTTCGCCACTCCGCTATATCAAGGCACGCATGAACCGCGCACACCAGAAACAGCGCGCTCTAGCGCTCGACACCTGCCGTGCGAGCAACGCCGTGCATGGCCTGTTTAAGCATGGGCGACACGCCGCTTGCATCGGACAATTCCATAGCGGTCGACATAAGCGCCGGAGCGAGTGCTTTCATTCGTTCTTCTGTCAGGCGCGACATCGGCCCAGCGATGATCAAGATTGCGAGCACTTCGCCATTAGCCGTGCGCACAGGCGTCGCCATAGAACTCATGGCGGGCAGAAACATGTCTTGCGTAGTCGCGTACCCATTCTTGCGCGCAAGCTCAATCATGGGCAGCAGAGTCTTGAAGGTTGTCGGTGCACGCGGACCAAAGTCAGACGGCATGCCAAAGCCCTGTTTCGACACAAGCCTTAACGCATCTTCTTCGCTCTTCCCCGCTAGCCAGATCATGCCTGCCGCGCTGCAGGAAAGGGTCACCGCGCGGCCCATCTCAGGATCGTAGCGAATGCCCTGCCGCGCACCTTGCGCCTTGGCAACGTAAATCAGTTGCTCTCCATCGACGATCGCAAGCCGGATCAATTCGCCCGATGTCGTGGCAAGCCGCTCCAAAATGGGTTGCGCGACGTCTACAACACCGACGGCGCTAAGAAACCGCAGACCCAGCGACGGCATTTTCATGGTGAGGGAAAATTCGCCGCGCCGTTCGTCTTTTCTCACATACCCCAGTTCGACGAGGTCTGCGAGCAGACGATGAGTCGCGCTAACCGGCAGGTCAAGGGTATTCGAGAGCTCTGAAAGCGTTTTGCCCTCTGGCGCATTGGCGAGGTCTTCCAGTACGCGAAGCGTGCGTTCGGCTACGGCGCTCATTGCTTATCACCTGCATCCATGGTCGGTGGGGGCGTCCCATGACGCTCCAATTCACCACAGCGCCGATGATAATGGAAAGTCTTTCCAGAAAGCAAACGCTTTTCAAAATGGCGGACGCCGGAGCTGCGGTGTTGTGTCCCATCAACATCTACCGTGTTTGTAGCCGTGCCGCGGCTGCGGCACGGTCTGCCTGGAGAGGCAGACGCAAGCGCGTAATGCGTTGCCCGATGCCTTGCCTACCGTGACAACAGTTTCAGCACCGCTTCGACGGCCAGCGTTTTCTGCCGCGCGCGCGTTTTTTTCGACGCGAAATCCACATCGAACAGCGTCCCGAACGTTTGCCGGTTGGACACGCGATAGATGCAAAGCGAACTGATCAGGTAGTGCAATTCCACTGGCGTGACATCGCTACGAAACGTTCCTGCTGCGTTCCACCACGTCGGGCCGCGTGCTGGAAGCACTGCCGTTCGACGGCCGCCAGCTCGGCGAAAAATTCGCGCTGGTGCGCCCGCCCATTCCCGAATTCACCGTGCTCGGCGGCATGATGGTGGACCGTATCGACATCAGCCACCTGCTCAAGCTGACGCGTTCATTCGCCTCGTTGCG
Source organism: Paraburkholderia sp. RL17-337-BIB-A (assembly GCF_046025895.1). Lineage (NCBI taxonomy): Bacteria > Pseudomonadati > Pseudomonadota > Betaproteobacteria > Burkholderiales > Burkholderiaceae > Paraburkholderia > Paraburkholderia sp. RL17-337-BIB-A. The sequence continues at coordinate 269,698 of NZ_JARESY010000004.1, forward strand.
CCATTCCATGCGACTCGTGGGACGCTATCTGCTGGACCGCACGCGCTATTCACGCGGCACGCGGCTCGTGATGGGCAATGCGCTGGTCGCCCGGCTGCTCCATTCGTTGATCCGCCATGACGTCGCGATCTGGACTTCCACCGAGGTGCAGGATTTTCTCCGCGACAACGAACGGATTGACGGCGTGCGCGTGCTGCGTGACGGCCGGGTCTGCGAAGTGCGGGCGCGGTGCGGCGTCGTACTGGCGACGGGCGGATTCAACGACGACCCGACGCCGCGGCGACGCCTGATTTCGCCGGTGGTCGAGCACACGCCGCGCGCGCGTACGAAAGGTGGGCTGCAACACATGGCGCTGGCGCTGGGCGCGCGCATGAGTGAGGTGCCGGGCGCTTCCGCCTTCTGGGCCCCCGTCTCGGTGCGCAAGCGCGCCGACGGCTCGAACGCCGTTTTTCCGCATTTCGTGCTCGATCGCGCGAAGCCGGGCACGGTCGTCGTCAATCGTCAAGGCCGGCGCTATCTGAACGAAAGCACTTCCTATCATCTTTTCGCACGTACGATGCAGGACGCGGACGATGGCGTTCCCGCCTTCCTGATCGCCGACCGGAACGCGCTGGTTCGCTACGGTCTCGGCATGATCCGTCCGGGCGGACGCGGGCTGCGGCGGTTCCTGCGAGACGGCTATCTCGTCGAAGCCGACAGCCTCGACGCGCTCGCCGCGCGTTTGGAAATCGACGCGACCGGTCTGAAGCAAACCGTGGAACGAATGAACGGCTTCGCGCGCACGGGCATCGACCAGGATTTCGCGCGCGGCACGACAGCTTACGAACGCAATCTCGGCGACCCGGCTTTCAGCCCGAATCCGACGCTGGGTCCCATCACGACCGCCCCGTTCTACGCGATCCGTCTCTATCCCGCCGATATCGGTGCGAGCGCCGGACTTGTCACCGACGTCCATGCGCGCGTGCTGAAGGCCGGCAATCCGCGCACGCCAATTGCCGGCCTTTACGCGGCAGGCAACGACATGCAATCGATTATGGGAGCAGCCTACCCGGGGCCGGGCATTAACCTCGGGCCCGCAGTGGTGTTCGCTTACCTCGCGATCGAAGGGATGTTAAGCGAACCTGCGTATAGCAACATTAATCCTGAGCGCTGTACCGCGAGCGACTGACCTTTGATCGGCGTAGGGCGCGGTAGATGGGGTTGCAGGTCGCTGACCGGCACGGCGCGCAGAGCATCGATCCAGACGCCGTACGGCCGCATCATCTCGGCTTCGTAGCAGCGGACGCGAAGCACAATTTTCCCGTAGTGGTTCGGTCGCAGATTGCGCCGTCAATTTCGATATGTGTCAGTCCAAACTTCGACATTCGGGCACGGTGCTCGACGGAGCCCAAATAGACTCAAAGACGCTCGTTCACCAACTGAACGAGGCGATGATTACGCTTGTTGAACGAGAACGCGCCCACCGGGAAACCGCCGTTAAAAGGTTATCGGAGCGGTGACATGCAGGCCAGCAGCCGAAGACGCGGCGCGCTCCAACATGCGATACTTTTTGTCCCGCTATCCCTACCGTGTGGTTTCGCTACCGCGCGGCTCTCGTCAAAAGGAATCTCATGCCATCCGCTCGCACTCTCCCGGCTGCACCCGTTTGGTTTATTACCGGCTGTTCCACCGGATTCGGCCGGGAGCTTGCACTCGCCGTCCTTGATAAAGGCTGGCGTGCTGTCGTGACAGCCCGTCAACCCAGCTCCCTGGCAGAATTTGAGGAGCGCTACGGGGACCGCGCGCTGGTACTCGAACTCGATGTAACCCAGGCCAATCAGATCAACCACGCGGTTGAAAAAACCTTGCAACAATTCGGCCGCATTGACGTGTTGGTCAACAATGCCGGCTATGGCTATCTGAGCGCCATCGAGGAAGGCGACGATCAGGACGTGCGCGAGATGTTCGAGGTCAACTTCTTTGGCGTTGCCGATACCATCAAGGCCGTGTTACCCGTGATGCGAGAACAGCGCGCCGGGCACATCGTCAACATCACGTCCGTAGGTGGCCTGATCGGCAATCCGGGAAGCGGCTACTATGCCGCCAGCAAATTCGCGGTGGAAGGCCTGAGCGAAGCGTTGGCCGCCGAGACGACCGAGTTGGGGATCAAGGTTACGGCGGTTGAGCCCGGCCCGTTCCGTACTGATTGGGCAGGACGTTCGCTGAAGCAAGCTAAAAAGCCGATTGAGGCCTACGCGGCCGGCGCTGGCAAGCGCCGCGCTGCCATCTCCACCGGCAGTGGCAAGCAGCCAGGCGACCCGGCGCGCGCGGCCCTGGCGATCATCGCCGCGGTGCAGTCGCCAACCCCTCCGGGCCATCTGATCCTGGGCAGCAACGGGCTGGAGCGTGTCAAACTCAAGTTGGAGGCTCTGCGCGCCGAGATCGCCGCGTGGGAAGCCACCACCCTGAGCGCCGATTTCCCTGGCTAGGTAGATCCACGCAATTGCCGCCTCGATTCCAGTTCGATTGGACCACTGACCGGGTGGCCGACGCCGGTCCGGTTCGGCCCAATCGAAGTGACTGATGTCGAACAACAGTCGCGGTTTCGCTGCAGCGAAACGTTCGATGCGACGCGACCCAATCTGTCAGAGTGGGATCTCGCTCGCAGTACTCACCTGCTCGACGGGCAACCTGGAAGCCGCCGCAGCATTGCGCGGCCCAGCGATGCCGAAATGTCTGGCGAGTGTATCGACGACGTTTTCGGCCATGCCGCGCCGCGTTTCTTCTGTCGCCGAGCCGATATGCGGCGTCAGAACCAATCTGTCGTCCTCGATGAGCGCTGCCGGCACTTCGGGTTCTCGCTCGAAAACATCAAGCGCCGCACCGGCGATCCGATCGGCGCCAAGCGCGGCGATGAGCGCCGCTTCGTCGACCACGGGGCCGCGTGAGATGTTCACCAGAAAGCCGCCGGGACCGAGCGCATCGATTACCGTTGCGTCCACCAGATGATGGGTAGCCCGGGACAAAGGGCAGGCCAGAATCAACATATCGCAAGCGGCCGCGAGGCCGACCACGCTATCGTAGTACGGGATATCCACTGGCTTGCGGGTCGGCCCGAAGTACGCCACGCGCGAGCCGAACGCCTGCAGGCGCCGTGCAATGGCCGAGCCGATCATGCCAAGGCCGACGATTCCGACGTTCATTCGTGAGATCGACCGGCCAAGCGGAAATTGTCCGTGCTGCGGCCATCTCCCTGCCCGAACATACGCATCCGCTTTCACGAAATCGCGCGTGACTGCAAGCGCCAGTCCGAGCGCGGTGTTCGCCACGTCCTCCGCAAGCACATGCGACGAGTTTTCGATGACGATACCTCGCGCCTTCACGGCTTGTACATCGACGTTATCGAGGCCTGCGCTGTAACTCGAAATAATTTCCAGCGCAGGAACAGCGTCGAGAAACGCAGCGTCGACCTTGGTTTTGCGCAACGCTATTCCCCGAATAGCAGGACCGTGCTCCTTCAGGAATGCCGAAGCTGCTGCGGGTTCCTCGGGCAGTTCGAGTACGGTGAAGAGTGCGTTGAGTTCGGCCGTGGACCAATCCGGCAACTCGGCCGCTTTCAGAATGATCGGCTTTTCCATAGTGCGTTTAGTTGTTCATCCAGTTTAACGATTCATCCGCGGCAGCACGCTAACACGCCGCCCCGTCAATGCCTTCCATTCAGCTCACCTTCACGCGCTCAATTTTGCCCATGAAGAACAGATACACGACCGCGGCCACGAGGCAATGCGCAGCTACAAAATACAGGCCAGCCGTGTAGTCGCCCGTTGCCTCGACGATGTAGCCGAAGACGATCGGTGTAACGATACCGCCGATATTGCCCACGCAATTAAATATCGCACCGGCAAGGCCCACGGCTTCCCGTGGCGCGGTATCGCTGACGATGGCCCACGTGCCCGCACCGGCGGCGGTGCCTTTGCCAAAGAACGCGATCGTCATCAGCAGGACGATCACGGTGTTGCTTTCAGTGAAGGCGGAGAAAACCAGGCAGCAGCCCACCGCCATGCCGACGATATACGGTGTCTTGCGAGCCCACGACACACTCCAGCCGCGACGAATCAGCAGGTCTGAAATCACGCCGCCCGCAATGCCGCCCAGAAATCCCGAGATGGCCGGCAGCATGGTGGCCAGTCCGGCCTGCATGATGTTCATGCCGCGCGCCTGAACCAGATAGATCGGGAACCATGTGATAAAAAAGTAGCTTAGCGCAATGGCGCAATACTGGCCGATGTAGGAGCACCACAGCATCCGGTTACTCAGCAGCACGCGCAACACTTTCCACGACACCACGGGACGGGACAACCGCTCCTGCGACGAATCGATATCGACCATCGCGCCGCCCGCCACGATGTGGTCCAGTTCGGCTTGCGACGCGCGGGGATGTTTGCGCGGCTCGTGCATGACCACCGCCCAGAGCCCGGCCGAGGCAATGCCGATCAGGCCGAGGGCAAAGAACGGCGCGGGCCAGCCGAACTTCGCCACCAACCACCCCGCGAGCGGCGAGAAGATCGCCACCGCGAAGTACGAGGCCGAGGCGAACAACGAGGTCGCGAGCCCGCGCTCATCTTTCGGAAACCACATGACGGTCACGCGGCTGTTGGCCGGGAAGCTAGGCGCTTCGATAAAGCCGAGCGCGAAGCGCAGCGCAAACAGCAGACCGAGCGCAACTGAAAGGTCGGACGTGATCTTGCCGATGAAGCCAACCAGAATTGTCGCGATGGACCACAAAACAAGCGTTGCGCCATACACGGCTTTGGTACCGAGTCGGTCGAGCAGCAGACCACCGGGAATCTGTCCGATCACGTACGCCCAACTGAAGGCCGACAGGATATAGCCCAACTGAATGTGATTCAGGCCGAATTCCTTCGCGATGCCTGGCCCGGCGATCGACAGGATTGCGCGGTCGGCATAGGCCACGGTCGCCACCAGCAATATCGTCGCGAGAAGCGTGAAGCGTGTATGGGTCACGCGAACGGAATCCGTCGCCGCGTACTGAGCTGTCCTGTCTGAGAACATCGAGATCTCCTCCTTTTTGTCTCACGTGCCGGCGCATGGTGCGTACGAAACGCACACGCTATGATTGCCCGCATCGACACGCCCGCGTAGGGTTGCGCGCGCGTGATCTACTTTAGAGTGGTTGTATGTTTTGCATTAGACGCACGCAATCAGCGAGCGTCAACCTTGATTGAGATAATCAACGTGAATAGCTGGATTACCCAAGAAGAGGCATGCGAAGTCCTCGGCGTGCGCAAGCAAACGCTTTATGCCTACGTCAGCCGCGGACAGATCGAGGTGCGCCGGGATCCCGACCATGCAAGCCGCAAGCTCTACCGCGAATCTGACGTCGCCGCGCTCCTCAAGAAGCGCTCTTTGGGACGCGCCCGCAAGAACATTGCCGCCAGCACGATGGCATGGGGCGAGCCGATCATCAACACGCGCATTTCGACCATTGTTCGAGGACGGCTTTACTACCGGGGCAAGAACGCGATGGAGCTTGCCTCCTGTCTGACGTTGGAGGAGGTCGCGCAACTCCTGTGGGATTCGGCGGAGCCGCTGCGCTTCCCGGTTTCCGAGCCGGTGCTGAACGCCGGTCCGCTGCGGGCCCGTGCGTACGCCGCAATGGGGCTCGCCGCAGCCGAAGGAGATTCAGCTCGCACGCTCGATGTCGACAGCATGCGCCAGGAGGCGCAGAAGCTGGTCGGAAGGCTCGCCAGCAGCTTTGTCACGCTCGCCAGTACAGAGGAGCCGCTGCATCTGCGTATCGCACGCGCATGGCGTTGTGAGCGGTATGCCGACCTGCTTCGTCGCGCATTGGTATTGCTCGCGGATCAGGAACTGACGAGTTCGACCTTTGCAGCGCGCGTCGCCGCATCGACCGGTGCATCGCTCGGAGCATGCGCGTTGGCGGGTCTGGCAACCTTGTCGGGTCCCCTGCACGGCGATGCGACGGTGCGTGTCCAGGCGCTGACGGACGATGCGCGGCAGTTCGGTGTCGAGGCAGCCGTCAAGCGCTGGAGGTCGGCTGGCAAAGCGTTGCCCGGCTTCGGACACGAGCTCTACCCGCAGGGCGACCCGCGCGCGGTGAACCTGCTCGGCGCATTCGAGCCTTCCGAAGATACGCGCAAGCTGATAGATCATATCGGCCGGGAGACGGGCCTGAAGCCATCCATCGACATTGCCCTCACCGCGCTTGCCGAGCACTGCCATTTACCCGAAGGAGCAGTGTTCTCGATTTTTGCGATCGCGCGAAGTGTTGGGTGGATGGCGCATTCCATCGAGCAATCGGCCAGCCGCAGTTTGCTGCGGCCTCGGGCGAACTATATCGGGCCGCCGATCACTGGCGCGGGCAAGAGCGAAGAGGATTAGCGGTTTAGGCGCGGTTCACCAGCGCGCGCGGCGTGCCATTCAGGTCGTCTCGCGCTCGACGATATGAAAACCCACATCGGTCACTTTGGTTTTGGCGTCGCCCGCCAGCCGGTCGAGCAGGCAGCGCGCGGCGGTCAATCCGATCTGCGTGCCGTCAACCCGAACCGTGGTCAATTGCGGTGTAGTTTCCGTGGCGAATTCGAGGTCGCCGAAGCCGCAAATCGACAATTGCGACGGCACGTCCAGCCCGAGCCGTCGCGCCGCGCCGAGCACGCCGATCGCCAGCAGATCCGAGCCACAGAACACGGCGTCCAACTCAGGTGCCTGTTCGAGCAGCGTCGGCAATGCAGCCTTGCCGAGCGCCACTGAACTCGGCGGCGACACCAGCACTTCGGCGATCTCGTGAATGCCGGCGCTCGTCAGGCGCTCGCGAAAGCCGTCGCGCCTGGCGAGCGCGCGGTCGTCGTTGGCGGAGATGAGGCCCGGCGCACGCACCTTGCGACGCAGGAAGTGTTCGGCCACCGCGGCACCAATTTCGTAGTGAGAAAAGCCGACCAGCATATCGATCGGCGTGCCGGTCATATCCCAGGTTTCGACGATCGGCATGCCGACGTTGCGCAAGCGCTCACGCAAGGATTCGGTATGCGCGACGCCGGTCAGCAACACGCCTTCAGGACGCCGGCTCAGCACCGCGTCGAGCAGCGCCTCCTCGCTCGAATCGCTGTAGCCGCTCAGCGCGAGCAGCACCTGATAACCGGCTCGCGACATCGTCTCGCTGAACACCTGGATCGTTTCAGAAAACAGCGAGTGAGCGATGGTCGGCACGATAGCCGCGATCAGCCGCGAACGTGACGACGACAAACCGCCGGCCAGACGGTTCGGCACGTAGCCGAGCTTCTGCACGACCTGCCTTACCCGTTCGAGTGTCTCAGGCGCCACCGTCTCGGGACTGTTGAGGACCCGCGACACCGTCATCGGTGCGACGCCTGCCTGCGCTGCAACGTCGGCAATGCGCAAGCCCTTGGGCCCGCCGCGTACGCGTTTGGCAGGCGCATCCGCCTTGGGCGCGTCGGGGCTGGCGGCGTTCGGCTTGTGATTCGGCATGGGTCCAGAATGGCAATAAATAGGTCGCATCTATTGTAGAGCGCGACGAACCCCGGCTGCTTCCGACGACCGGCGTTCCAGCGTTCCAGCGTTCCACCGAGGCAGTTCACACCTGAGTTGGCCGTATCGCCAAGCTGCAGGAACTGGATGCTCGAATCCATCGCGCCGATGGTCGCCGATCCGAAGCGATAAGCCCTGCTTGCACCGATTACCTGATAGGTATGCGCCGACACGAAGCCGCTGTACACCCGTGAAGTGAGTTTCTTCGGCAACAGTAACTGCTGCAAGTTGCGAAAGGCAAATAGTCAAAAGCGTTAGTCGGTTACCGGCACAGGGCGCCGCGCGACGCGCACGCCTCTGTCGCGCCGCAGGATCAACAAGGTGACGCCTGCGAACAGCAGCAGACAAGCCGCCGGTATCAGCATCGGCGTCTTCACGCTGCCCGTGGTCTGGCGAACCCAGGGCACCAGATTCTGCGCAATGAAACCACCAATATTCCCGAGCGAATTGATTGCCGCGATACCCGCCGCGGCACGCGCGCCGAACAGGAACTTCGGCGGCAAGGTCCAGAAGCAGGGAATCAGCAGATACATGCACGGCGCGCCAAAGCAGAGCGCGGCGAACCGCAGCGTGTTGGTCGGCAGGAATACCGAGCTGAGGAAGCACACCACACCGAGCAGCGCGGCGACCAGCATGGCGACGATCGCGCGATTGCCGCCGCGCAGTTTCGAGGGTAGCCACGCGAGCACGATCGTCGCCATCAGCCAGGGAATGATGTTCAGCAGACCGTTGGTCGTATTGCTCACGCCGAAGCCCTTCACCAGCGTCGGCAACCAGTAGCTCACGCCGTAAACGGAAATCGACAGCATCATGTAGTAGAGCGCCATGCCGATCACGCGCGGCTCCGTCAGTACGCTCAGCAGCGATGCATGCGCGCCTGCGCCCGATCTGATCTGGGCTCGCTCGGCGTCGAGCGTATCGGCGAGCCATTGCTTCTCGTCGGCGGACAGGAATGTGGCCTGTTTGGGCGACGCCGGCAGCAGGTACAACACCACGAACGTCAGCAGGATGGACGGCAAGCCCGTGACGATGAACACGAGCTGCCAGCCATGCAGACCCGCGATGCCGCCCTTGTCGAGCAGCCAGCCGCAGATCGGCGCGCCGACCATGTTGCCCAGACTGCTGCCGACTGTGAAATAGCCCAGCATGCGCACGCGGTGGCGCGACGGAAACCACAGCGTCAGATAATAGATCACGCCCGGATACAGACCGGCTTCCGAGGCACCGAGCAGGAAGCGCAAGATATAGAACATCGTGGCGTTCTGCGTGAACGCGAGCAACAGCGTGACGACGCCCCACGTGAACATGATTCGCGCCATCCAGCGCGGCGCGCCGTATTTATGCAATAGCACGTTGCTCGGCACTTCGAAAATCAGATAGCCGATAAAGAACAGCGACGCGCCGAGGCCATACGCCACTTCCGACAACCCGAGACTGCCGAGCATCTGCAGCTTGGCGAAACTGATATTGGAGCGGTCGATATAGGCGACCAGATAGAGCAATCCCAATAACGGCATCAACCGGAGGGCAAGGCGATTGATCAAACGCGATTCGCCGATTGCCGGTGTGGTGATAGTCACAGTGTCTCCTGCGCCCGCGCACTGCGCGCGAGCCTGTGTCTTGCGATGGATCGAAACGGTCCGCGCGTTCTATTTTTGTTGCGCGCGCCATTGCGCATAGGCGGCCATGGTTTCTTCGCTCGGCGGATACGTGCCTCGCAACGGCCGGCCTTCGTCGATACGCTGCGTGATGAACACTTCGAGTTGTTCCTGCTCGGCAGCATCGCGTGCGACGTCAGCCGCCATCTCGCGCGGCACGATCACCACGCCGTCCACATCGGCGACGACGATATCGCCCGGATACACCGGTACGCCGCCGCACGCGATCGGCACGTTCATATCGACGGCGTGGTGTTTCGCCAGATTCAGGGGCGCGCTCGCGCCTGCGCACCACAGCGGCAAGCCCAATCCGGAGATCGTGCCGCTGTCGCGCACGGGACCGTCCGACACCATGCCGGCGACGCCACGCTTCGCCAGACGCAGCGCGAGGATCGAGCCCACCGAGGCGACCGAGCGCTCGCCACGGCAGTCCTGCACCAGCACGCTCCCGGGCGGCGCCGTTTCGACGGCTTTGCGCTGCGGATGGTCCGGGTCCTGGAACACGCCGAGGTGGTCGAGATCCTCACGCGCCGGAATGTTGCGCAGGGTGAACGCCGGGCCGACGAGATTCGGCGCACCGGGTGCCGGCTTGACGAGCGGCGCGACGCCTTGCAAAAACACGTTGCGCAAGCCGCGCTTGAAGAGCTGTGTGGTCAGCGTGGCCGTGCTGACGTGGCGGAGTTGTTCGAGGGTTGCTTCGCTGATGCTGATATCGGATGCAGTCATGAATGGCTCGGATGATTAGTGGATTTCGGGTTCGGTGCGCTTCGCAGCCGGTGCGTCTTGCGTGGCTTGCTCAGTTGGTGCGGATTGCCCAGCTTGCGTGGCGGTTTCGCTCACCGGCTCTTCGAGGAAGTCGAAGTCGCAGCCCTTGTTCGCCTGCGTGACATGCAACTGGTGCATCACACCAAAACCGCGTTTGAACGGCACCTTGGGCGGCTGCCATGCGGCCTTGCGCGCGGCGAGTTCGGCGTCGCTCACTTCAAGATGCAGGCGGCGAGCGGCCACGTCCAGTTCGATCATGTCGCCGTCTTTCACCAGCGCGAGCGGACCGCCGACGAACGACTCGGGCGCCACGTGCAGCACGCAAGCGCCGTAGCTCGTGCCGCTCATGCGCGCGTCGGAAATGCGCAGCATGTCGCGCACGCCCTGCTTCAACAGCTTCTGCGGAATCGGCAGTTGGCCCCATTCAGGCATGCCCGGCGCGCCCACCGGACCGGCGTGCTGCAGAACGATCACCGAATCGGCGGTGACTTCCAGTTCCTCACTGTCGATGCGCGCGGCCATGTCCGCGTAGTCCTTGAACACGACGGCGGGACCGCGATGCTTCTGCAAATGCGCTTCCATGGCCGCAGGTTTGATCACGGCGCTGTCCGGCGCGAGGTTTCCGGTCAGCACAGCGAGGCCGTCGCTGGCAACGACCGGGTTGCTGCGCTTGCGGATCACGTCGTCGTCGAAGATTTCCGCGCCGGCGATGTTCTCGCCGAGCGTCGAGCCATTGACGGTCATTTGTGAGCCGTCAATCAGTTCGCCAAGTTCGACCAGCAGCGCGCGCAACCCGCCCGCGTAGAAAAAGTCTTCCATCAGGTACTGGCCTGACGGACGCAGATTGCCGATCACTGGCGTAATACGCGACAGCTCGTCGAAGCGTGCAGTCGTCAGATCGATGCCGGCGCGGCGCGCCACCGCCACGAGGTGGACGATGGCGTTCGTGGAACCGGACATGGCCAGCACGGTGGTGACGGCGTTATCGAAAGACTTCGCCGTGAGAATGTCCGACGGCTTCTGATCGGTCCACACCATCTCGACGATGCGTTGGCCCGTGAGCGAGGCGAATTGCGCGTGACGCGAGTCCACTGCGGGTATCGACGAAAACCCAGGCAACGTCAAGCCGAGCGCTTCGGCGGCGCTCGTCATGGTTGACGCGGTGCCCATCGTCATGCAGTGTCCGGGCGAGCGCGCGATGCCGCTCTCGATACCCTTCCACTCTTCTTCCGTGATCTTGCGGGCGCGCAACTCGGCCCAGTACTTCCATGTGTCCGAGCCGCTGCCGAGCGTCCGGCCATTCCAGTTGCCGCGCAGCATCGGTCCGGCAGGCAAAAAGATGGCCGGCAGGTTCATGCTGATCGCGCCCATCAACAACCCGGGCGTGGTCTTGTCGCAGCCGCCCATCAGCACGCAACCGTCGAACGGGTAAGACTTCAGCAGCTCCTCGGTTTCCATCGCGAGGAAGTTGCGGTACAGCATCGTCGTCGGCTTCTGGAACGGTTCGGCGAGCGTCATCACCGGCATTTCCACCGGAAATCCGCCTGCCTGCCAGACACCCCGCTTCACTTCCTCCACGCGCTGCTTGAAGTGCGTATGGCAGGAGTTGATCTCGCTCCACGTATTGACGACGGCGATCACCGGCTTACCCATGTAGTCCGACGCGTGATAGCCCATTTGCGCCGTGCGCGAGCGATGACCGAACGAGCGGAGGTCGTTCACGCCATACCAGCGATAGCTGCGAAGCTCTTCAGATGTTTTGCGGTTCGATGACACAGATGTCTCCATGGTAGCGTTACCATTGTGCTGCGCGACGTACAGCCGGATCAGCTTCTTGATAGCTGCGATGGTAGCGATACCATCGCACCATGTCGTTAGGGGATAACGCGTAGATACCAGCCGGAGGCGAAACCCACGGCTGGTTCCCTCATCACCGGAGCGCTGCCAGCACCCGGCCTAAAAAGTCGTTCGCAGCGTCTGACGCAATCCATCGCACCACCGCCACCAGATCCAGATCGGGTTCAATCCACACAATACTGGCGCCCGCGCCTTGCCCGAACACACTCGCCTCGGTAGCGCTCGGATATCGCTTTGAGCCGCCGGCGTTAAGCCACCACATGAGCCCGTACTGGTCGAGGGCTGGAGACGGGGTGAACATCGCCTGCACCCATTGCCGGGGTACGATCTGCCGGCCGCCCCAGTCACCGCCATTCGCCACGAGTATGCCCATACGCGCATGATCGCGGGAGCCGATCATCATCCCGCCGCCCCAATGCCCGCCGCCGGGAACGGAGGCAACGGGTCGCCCATCGATCTCCACAAATGCGTTGCGATACGCATGCCATTCCCAATCAACGCTAGCGCCGATCGGATCCATCACGCGTTCCTTCAGCACCTCCGGCAACGCCCGGCCGAACCGCAGCGTCAGGCAGGCGGCGAGCAGGTTCACGCGTACGTCGTTGTACTCGAAATGCGCGCCCGGCTGCTTGAGCGTGCGCTTCACCCCATTGTCTTCGCGCCCTCCGGTTGTTCCACCCACCGCCCTGTTGTGGTCGGCCGCGTCCGGCTTACCCCATAGCGTGCCTTGCCATTCACTCGTCTGTTGCAGTAAGTGGCGCCAGGTGATTGGGGCGTTATGCGGGCTCTCGAACCACTCGGCGTTGACATCCGCTCGCACAGGGCGGTCGATATCGGGAATCAGCCCGTCCGCCACCGCGATCCCCGTCAGCAAGCTGAGATAACTTTTGGTAACCGAGAACGTCATGTCCGCACGGCGCGTATCGCCCCACTCGGCCACCAGTTTCCCACCGCGCAAGATCACGCCGTTCGGCTCTCCGCGCGCTCTCACTGGGCCAATAACCTCGGCGTACTCATCGCGATCGCCAGCATGAACTGTCCCAACATAGCGCCCGTCCGGGTGATACATGGACCGAGGCCAGGCGGTCTCGTGGGCGCGATGGAACGTGATCGCATCGGCGAGGCGAGCGGCGTCGAATCCTGCGGCCTCGGCTGTCACGGTCTGCCATTCCTGGTCCGCGCCTGGCGTATAAGGTGTGCTTTGCATTTAGATATTCAAACTCTGCTTCTTGTAGTCAATGTGGAAACTGCACACGGTGCCGCCATAAAGACAACGGCGTCCCGTGATATCGAGAAATTAGCTTGTGCGTCTTGCTACAGCCACCGCTATTTGCACCAGAACCCGAAGCGTTGCTCGCGCTGATGGCCGCGCCCGTGTCATCAATTTGAAGTCGCCGACGGCCGTCGCCACGCCGATGAGGATCGCGACGACGGCGCCACACGAAGGGTGAACGCGATGAGAGCGGCGAGCACGAGGAAACCGGCCATGGTCAGGAGACCCATGGCAAAGCTGTCGGTGCGGGCCTTCACGAAGCCGATCATCCACGGACCAACAACGCCACCCAATTGTGCGACGGTGTTGACGAAGGCGATTGACCCTGCGGCTGCGACACCAGTCATTAGTGTTGTGTTCAGGCTCCAGTACAGTGGAAAGCCTGAGTTGATGCAAAGCCCCACCACACACAGCAGCAGGTACGCGATCACCGGATTATGGGCAAATGCACTCGCCCCGAGCGCCAAGCCACCTGTGAGATAGAGGCCGCCCAGGTGAAATTTGCGGTCGCCTGTGCGATCCGAGCTCCGGCTCGCCGCAATAGTGCCGATTACGCCAAGGATAGAGGGCACTGCTGACAGCATGCCCACCTCGATCAGACTGAAATGGCCCAGCGAATTAATGATCTGCGGCAACCATACGTACATCCCGTAGATGCCCACCAAAGCGCAGCCCAACATCGCAGCCAGGCTCCAGACGCGAAGATCGGTCAAGATGTCGACGTACCTGAACGTCCCGTGACTCTCCTGCGCTGCCTGTTCCTGAGTGAGGCGCTCTTGCAACCAGTGGCGCTGTTCCGGGTTGAGCCAGGCGGCATTGGCCGGCCGATCGGTCAGCAGCACCAGGAACGCGATCCCGAGAATAACCGGCGGAATGCCTTCCAGAATGAACATCCATTGCCAGCTGTGTAGACCCAGCGATCCATTGAAAACGGTCATGATCAGCGCGGAAAGCGGCGCACCCACCACCGCGGAAGCCGAACCCGCAACACAGTAGCCGGCCACGGCGCGAGCCCGATATCCCGCCGGGAACCAATAGGTCACATAGAGCCCGGCACCGGGAAGGAACCCCGCTTCGATCAAGCCAAGCAGGAATCGGGTGCTATACAAGCTGTAGGGGTTCCATATGAACGCGGTGAACGTCGCAACCAACCCCCAGACGATCAAAATCGAGCCTAGCCACTTGCGCGCACCGACCTTATGCAGCATCAGATTGCTGGGTACGCCAGTCAGCATGTAGCCGACAAAAAACACGCTCGCGCCGAATCCGAATATGGCGGGACTGAACCCGAGGTCGTGATTCATCCTTAGGGCTGCAACGCCCAGATTGAAGCGATCAATATAGTTGAATAGCTCCGCAATGAAAAGCAAAGGCACCAGACGCCAAAAGACCTTGCGCATGGTTGATTTTTCGATCGCTTCCGACATGTTCTGTTTCTCTCCACTGCAAATAAAAAACGACGCTTTCGTTAGCTTACGTTTGCATTTTTGGTGCCGCCCACAGCGCAGACGGGTGTCGACGAACGACCTGGTTCGATCGCCAAACCGTCGCACGCAGTCGGTACATTGATCTCGCGAGACCACACAGTTTGTTCAGGAAACGAAAAAATCTGGCTGCGCGTCGCAGGTTGAAAATCGCATTCAATCTATGACGACGTGTCAGCAGTTCGAGCGCCGTTCGTTTCGTCGTTGCCGGCTTTCAGTTCCAGTTAAAGGCTCCCTTATAAGCATGGACTGTGCCCGCAATACTGGAGATGACGAAAATCGGCGCGTCCTCTGGGTACATGCCCTGTCAGTGAATACAGATCGAACAAACGGCTATGAGGTGTGGGCCACGCACTGGCCCTGAAGGTTCCGCGCTGCAGTCTCAATGCGCAGTTTTGGCGCGCAATGCCCCACAAGAATGCTATCGCCCACGCACTGCTTCTGGCCGTGGTGCAAATAGGCATTCCTGACAAGATATCTTTTATTACTAGGATACCTAATCAAACTGGCCGCACAGGAATCCAGACCGCCCATTTGCACAGCAGCCAGCATGCGTATGAATCAACGCACGTTATGCCTGAGCACTGCAAGCGGCCGGGCTTTTGCGATTGCGATGCATCGGCTCGATACCCGAAGTGGTTGTTGGTACAGTCCCGAAGCATTTAAGGCTGAGCATCGTGTTCACCCGCGCTTTGAGCGGTGCGATGATCCTGCTCGATGCAGCCTATTCGAGTACTTTAACGATCGCAACGTTGTGCCCTCGAGCAGCAATTTATCGATCTTCATTTCGCGCACTGCGCGGTGAGACGCCGCATAGGGGTCCGGCGTGATGGTCTTGGGAGCAAGCCTTCGACTCCTGATCGCTTCACCCTGCGCGCGTCAATACCCGGAGCCTGACCCATAGGGCTTCATGTTTGCATCAGAGTCCGCACAGGGTAGGCGAGCCGATTATTTCAGGGTCATCTTGCGATCACAAGAAGGCACCTGACGGTTTCATACTTTCCCCATGGAAACTAATTGCTACGACGGCACTTACACGCACGACAAGCCACAAAAAAACTGCTGACCTGGCGCGAGACGACAAGTGGCACCTCGATGAAGTAGTCGTCACGCTCAAGGACAGGAAGCGCTGGTTGTGGCGTGCCGTAGACCAACCTGGCACGGTGCTCGGTACTGGTACAAAGGGTTCCGGTGCAAATCAGATGCGCCGATCGGTTAGCTTGAGTCTTGCCTTTGGTAACTGGGAGGCGGTAGCAGAATCGGACGTTGCGGATCTTGCATGCACAAGCACTGAAGGGGCCATTGTGGCAGCTTTATCATTGATACATCTCGTGGATCAAAGGCCCTTTCGAAATATATTAGACCCGCAGATTTTAGCCAACAATACTTCGCTGTAAATCCCCGCAATGGCAAGCTTCTCGGCAGGCCCGCGAAGCCCATGCAAATCCATTTGTTTACTACGCATCACTTGATAATTTACTTTTTCCTTAATGGACATCGCCAATGACGCACGCTAGCCCGAACACGCTTTCTGCATGGGAAACAGCGGCGCTTATCGAACGGGGGGAACTGCGCCCGTCCGATTTAATGCGGGCGTGCCTGGACCGGATAGCCGAACGTGACGGCGAGGTCCATGCCTTCGTGAATCTGGATCCAGACGGAGCGATGCGTCAAGCTCGCATTCTCGACACGGCACCGCGCAAAGGACTCTTGCACGGGCTGCCCCTCGCCGTGAAAGACCTGATGGATACCGCGGATTTCCCGACCGAATACGGATCGGATCTCTACAAGGAACATCGCCCCCGCTCTGACGCGGCTGTTGTCGCCCTCTGCCGGCGTGAGGGCGCGGTAGTGCCAGGCAAGACCGTAACAACCGAATTCGCTTATTTCCATCCAGGTCCAACGCGCAATCCGCTTAATCTCGGGCACACGCCCGGTGGCTCATCAAGTGGTTCCGCGGCAGCGGTAGCGGATCTGATGGTGCCGCTTGCATTGGGCACGCAAACCGCGGGCTCCATCATCCGGCCGGCAGCATACTGCGGCATTGTCGGGTACAAACCCACTTGGGGACGGGTACCACGAGCAGGGATAAAAAGTCTCTCCGAGACACTCGATACGGTAGGCGGATTCGCCCGAACGGTGCGCGATGTCGCCCTCCTCGGTGCCGTGTTGACCGGTGACACAAGGCTGAACGGTGAGTTTCAGCCCGCAAGCCCACGAATTGGTCTCTGCCCAACTTCGGAATGGGCGCATGTCAGCGCCGACGTACAACGCGCGTGGGCCGAAGCGGTCCGTGTTCTGGCTCCGCAAGCAGCACATATGTCCGACGCCGTCTTCCCGCCAGACCTGCCGGACCTTGTCGCCCTCCAAAAAGCCATTATGGCGTTCGAGATGAGCCGCGCCCTGGCCTATGAACTGACTACCAACAAAGCGCGACTCAGCGCCGCGCTGCAAGAACTGCTCGTCAATGGCACGGAAATAAGCGGCGCTACGCATGTCCAGAATCAACGGGCAACCGCTTCAGCGCAAGCGCGTGTCGACGCTCTGTTTGACGACTTCGACGTTTTGCTTACCCCGAGCGCGGCAGGCGAAGCGCCTGCAGGAATCGACGCCACGGGGGATCCGCTTTTTTGTCGGGCATGGACTTTACTGGGGCTGCCATGCGTGCACATACCGTTCGCGCACGGGAGCCAGAACCTTCCTATCGGACTCCAATTAGTTGGCCGTTGGGGTGACGACCATAAGCTACTTGCCATCGCCGAATGGATTAGCAAACGAATTGCAGCCCAGTGAAGAACTGATTACCGGTCCAGACAAACGCAACCCAACGCATGAGCGGATCCAGACTGCTATGAAACGACTCGTTACCGCGAGGACCCCGCTCGGGTTATCTCTCCGTCCGCTTCGCGCATTTGCCCGGAGCGGCGTGACAACGCATGGCGACATTGACGAAGGTCTTCAGTCGCTCAAGTACTCAGAGCCTGCATGCGACGCGGTCGCAGTGAGCAAGTGAAAGGACAGGATGACATGACACAATCTAGTATGGGCTCAGGCCATCGGATACGACATCTCGGCCATTGCGACATGGGTGGACGGCCGGATGGCACGCAGGTGATCGTCCATAACCAATACGCTTATGTCGGTCACGCCTTCAATGAGGGCGTAGCAATTATCGACGTTGCCGATCCGACAAAACCGACTGCCGTGGGCTTCATTGGCGCCCCACCGAACACCCGGGCCAGCCATATCCAGGTGCACGGCGACCTGTTGCTCGTCGTCAATGCAGCGAATGTATGGAAGCTGCAACAGTACGGTCAAAGGGAAGATTATTTTGGCAAGCCGCTCGCGGATTCCTTTCGGCGTACCGACTTCCCGTTCAGCGCCGGCGTGCGCGTCTATGATATCTCGCGACCGACTGCGCCGCGGGAGATAGCCTTCCTGCCGATTGACGGCATCGGTGCCCACCGGCTGTGGTACGTCGGCGGTCGCTACGCAACTGTTTCAGCGCACTTTGACGGCTTTACCGATACGATACTTGCCGTCCTTGATCTGGCGAATCCCGAGCGTCCAGAAATCGTCAGCCGCTGCTGGCTGCCTGGAATGAATCGCGCAGAAGGCGAGACGCCGACGTGGAGCGCGGGGCAACGATTCGCTTGCCACCACGCCATCGTGCATGGAAATCTGGCCTATGGCACCTGGCGCGACGGAGGGTTCACGATTCACGACATCGCCGACCCGGCCAGGCCCCGGTTGCTTTCCTACCGCGAAGGAAAGGGGCACACACATACTGCACTACCCATCCCCGGCCGAGGTCTTGCCTTTGTATGCGACGAAGCCACCACGACCTTTTGTGCAAATGGCCTCGCTCATATCAGGAGCTTCGATGTCTCGAGGCCGGAAAACCCGATCGAGCTCGGACTGTTCCCGGTTCCATCGGAGGAGAATTTCTGCAAGAAAGGCGGCGGCTTCGGACCACATAATTTTCATGAAAACCGCCCCGATAGCTTTCAGAGCGAGACGCTGCTCTTTGCGACTTACCACAACGCTGGCGTCCGGGTGTACGACACCAGTGACGCTACTGCGCCGAAAGAAATCGCGTATTTCGTGCCGCGGCCGCCTGAACGCATTGTCGATATCCGTCCGGGCGCGAGCGCCGTCACTCAGTCCACCGATGTCTACGTCGACAAAAATGGAATCATGTATGTGACGGATCCCAATGCCGGTTTGAACATCCTGCAATACGAGGGTTGACACCCGAATCGCGGTGCGCCGTTTTGAGTGGCGCACCGCAATTCGCCGTCTTTCAGACGCGAGCGACATTCTCGCAGACTACTAACGGCGACAGCCGCGGTTGAGACGACGGGCGATCCAGGAATCTTCAAATCGGGGCGCGAGTTTGTGGCATGCTCGGGTTAGAGGCCCGGCAAAGCGGTTGCGGCAGCAAGCTTGACCCACCAGGAACAAGGCAGCGTGATCTCTACTTGAGAACGCTGCTCGCTCACCGAGCCAGAAGCGTTCAACCTGCTCGATCAGGCGCGGAGTCTGCGCTATTCCCCCGATGTTCCCCATCGGCTGCTTGCCGCTACTATTGAACCTGCACGGCAGCAACAGTCCGCAATAAGCACACGAAGCTGGAACAACGACCGCACTGACACGATTTACATTGCAGTCGTTGATTCGCTACACAACGGGCGCGCAGATGCTATCAGGCTGCGGCGTCTATCACCGATTTCGGTATCGACACGCCAAAATATTTGGTCCAGATAGCATTCAACGTTCCATCCTTAAGGTTCTTTCCAATCCAGTTGTTGAGCCAGACTTTGAGCTCAGGGTTGCCTTTGCGCATGGCAATGGCGAGCCGATCGTCGCTCAACTCGAACTTGTACTCGTAATTCATCGCCGGACTGGATTGCTTGATGGTTAACGCATCCGCGAGTGCCGCAGCAGCGAGTGACTGCTGGCCGGACAGCACAGCGGTGCGCGTCGTGGCCTCGTCCAAATAACGAACGATCTGAACGTCCGGGACGTTATTGTTCTTGACCTGTGCCGTCAAGTTGAGGTCAGCTGTGGAACCACGCTCAACGGCGACCGTTTTGCCCTTGAGGTCCTGGATACTCTTGAGGTTTTCTTTCGCTGGCGCGACCAGCAGCGTCGGTTGGTTCGCGTACGGGCGGGTAAGGTCAATGATTTTTTCGCGATCCGGGGTCACGGCAACGGAAGCGATCACGATATCGACCTTGTTTGTCAGCAGGAACGAAATTCGATTCGGGCCTGTCAACGACACTATATTTAATTTCACGCCGAGATCATGGGCGATCAATGTCGCGATTTCGAAATCTGTTCCGATCCTCTGCGATTCCTTGTTCAACATGCCATAGGGCGGGTGGGTGAAGTCGACACCTACGGTGATGCTTCCCCGGTCTTTGATGTCCTTGAGGGCGTCCGCCTTTGCCGAATTCAGGTTCAATGCCAGCGACATTGTGAGGGCCAAGCCCAGAACTGCTTTATGAAGCTTCATTTCTAATCCTCGATGGATGACAGTGAACCGACATTAATTAAAATAGAGGATCAAGCTATAAGTCGAGCAATGGATCAAGCGGCCGCGGTGCCGGCCTCCACCGGTCACACGTCTTGCAGCGATCACAGACCGCTGCCAATGAACTGCCTCAGTTCAGGCGTTTGAGGATGACTCAGTATGTCTGCGCTGCCTGCTTCGCAGACCACGCCGTTGCTCATAAAAATCAATTGCCTGGCGACCGATCTGGCGAAAGCCATTTCGTGCGTGACGAGAACCATGGTCATGCCGTCAGCGGCCAGTTTTTCAATCACGCGCAACACTTCGGCAGTCAACTCGGGATCAAGGGCCGAGGTCACTTCATCGAACAGCATCACCTTGGGCTCCATCGCCAGCGAGCGCGCGATCGCGACCCGCTGCTGCTGGCCGCCAGAAAGCTGTTGCGGATAAGCGTTAGCTTTGTCCGAGAGCCCGACTTGATCCAGCACGCGGGCAGCCAATTCGTCCGCATCGTTCTTCGACATGCGTTTGGCTTTGCGCGGCGCCAGAGTGATGTTTTGCAAGACCGTGAGATGTGGGAACAGGTTGTAACTCTGAAACACAATCCCGACATCCCGACGCAAACCGCGCAGGTCCATCGTCGGCTCATGCAGCGAGCGGCCGCACACGTATAACTCGCCCTGATTGACTTTCTCGAGGCCATTGATACAGCGTAGCGCGGTGCTCTTGCCCGACCCGGACCGGCCGATCAAGGCCACCACATCGCCTCTTCCCACTTCAAACGATACGCCCTTCAGCACTTCCGTTGCGCCGTATTGCTTGCGAACGCCTTCAAACCTCACCATTGATTCCACCGCAGCATCCCTCCGATTTGGGGCCGAACTCAAACTTTTCTCATCGCGCGCTCGAGTCTCAGGCTAAGTCTTGATAGCGGATAGCACATCAGGAAATAAATGGCTGCCGCCAGAGTGAAGATCACAAATGGCTCGAACGTCGTGTTATTCACCACTCGCGCGGAATAAGTCAGTTCGGCCATGCCGATGACGACGGCATATGACGTATTCTTGATGAGGCCGACCACGAAGCCGACGGTAGGCGGGATCGCAATTGTCACTGCCTGTGGCAAGATCACGTAGACCATGCGCTGAACATAGGTCAATGCCAGCGACTCCGCCGCTTCTGATTGCGTCAACGCCACCGAATTAATCGAGCCCTTCCACATTTCGCCAAGATAGGCCGATGCGTTGATGACCAGCGCCGACGAAGCAGCGAGAACCGTCGAGACATCCACGCCAAAAATGCTGATACCGAAATAGACCATGAACATGGTCACCGGAAGCGGAATGCCCTGATTGAACTGCACATAGATGCCTGAGATCGACCTGACCCACCGACGTTTGGAAACCCGTGCCAGCGCGATGGGCAGGCCAACGATAAAGCCACCGACCGTCCCAATCACCGACAAGAGGATTGACCAGCCGGTACCTTCGAGGATGTAGCCGATCTGGCTCGCCGATAAATGAAAGAACATAAGTCCTCAACGCTGATGGTTCATGGCGCGGAGCCGCGGAAACAAGATCGAGGCGCCAGCGAGCAGGAATAGGCGTAGCGCCGAAACGAGAACCAGGTAAATGACAGCAACGACCAGGTAAGCTTCGAAGCCGCGGTAGGTGAAGGACTGAATGACATCGGCGACACCAGTCAACTCATCCGCCGAGATCTGCGACATGATCGAGGTCGCGAGCATCATCAGGATGAACTGGCTAACCAAGGCCGGATAAACCCGCTCCACAGCTTGCGGAAGCTCGACGTACCAGATCGTCTGCCGCTTTGTTAAAGCCAGGCAGGACGCCGCCTCCAATTGACCTGTCGGGATAGCTTCGAATCCGGCGCGCATTATCTCGGCGGCATAGGCGCTAACATTGATCGCGAGCGCAATCACAGCGGCGGCCAACGCCGGAATCGGTAAGTGAAGCGCTGAAAGGCCGAAGAACAACCAGAACACCTGGATCACCAACGGTGTGTTGCGGATTACTTCGATATATGCCCCGACAGACCGGACCAGCCACGGGCGACCGTAGATGCGCCCCAGCGCACATAACGTTCCAACAACAAAGCCCGGGATGATCGAGAGCATCGTCATGCGCAGCGTGAGCCACATTCCGCGCAGCAAATCGGGCCAATACTGCGAAAGGAAACTGAAGTCGAAGTTGTAGGTCATAAAAACACCGAAGCGAGGCCACTTCCCACGCCAGGCGCGTTCGGATTAGTGCGCGTCATTGGCGGTTTCCATTTCGAAAAGCACACTATCAAGGTATACAAAAAAATAGTTATACAGAGTTCGTGGCCGCTGCCGAGGATTTCACTTCACTGCGCGACTTCGTAGGGATTGCTGATTCCGCATGCGTCGAACCAGGTATGGCCAGGCTTGTGGCTAGAACTGCCTGCGGACTTATCCCAAGCACCCGTCGGTCTTGCCACACGGCTTGTGACAAAGTATTGTTAGCCGAAATTCGCCGGTCTAATATGTTTGAGAGCTAACTTCGATTTGCGGGATGTATCAATGATAGAACTGCGTCAGTTGCGGCAATTTGTGGCAGTTGCCGAGGAAATGCACTTCCGGCGAGCGGCGCAGCGCCTGCACATGACGCAACCTCCGTTGACGCAAGCGATGCGTAATCTCGAGGAGCAGCTAGGCGCCTCACTATTCGATCGAACCACGAGGCGTGTTGCGCTGACCTCTGCAGGACAAGCGTTGCTTGATCACGCACGCCGCCTTTTGCAGATGTCCGACCAATTACCCACGATAGTTGAAGCCGCCGCGCAGGGCATTTCTGGGCGGCTTCGGCTAGCCTTTGCTTCAACGGTTGCTTATGGGCGAGTTCCAGGCTGGATCAGCAAGTTCCGGCATATCAATAGCGACGTTAAGTTGGAGCTGCGCGAAGCGACAATTGACGTACAGATGGCGGCGCTGGAAGCGGAGGAGTTTGACGCTGGTTTCATACTGCATGCTGTCGGGGCAGTTCCGATGGGCTTTTCAGCTTTATCTTTACTCATAGAGCCTTTTTTTGTCGCGCTGCCCGTCAGTCACCCTGCCGCAACCAAGAAGACGGTGACGTTCACGGACGTCGCATCCGACTCTATAGTCACTTTCCCCAGAAACGCGGGGCCGTCCTTATTCGATGCGCTGCTGTCTTACTACCACACGAACGGCAGTTCGCCACATATAGCGCAGGAGGCGATCGAGATGCAGACAATCGTTAGTCTCGTAGCCGCTGGAATGGGCATAGCCTGGGTTCCTTACGTTTTCGCCCGCTTCGCGAGGCCCGGGATCGTGTATAGGCAAGTAGACGGTATGGCCGATCTGATTGAAACCAGTTTGATATGGAAAGATCGTGCTTCGCCATTATTGGAACGTTTCGTGGCGCATATTGCGGGCTCCCCTAACTTCGTCCATCCGAGCTTCGATCCCGTTGACTAGGGATACAGCAGGCTGTGGCCATTCAGCCCTTCAGGTTGCTACCTCAGTCCTCAGTCGTCGCGGAAAAGTTAACGGGGGCGCGAGATTTCGCTCATTCGCATTACAGGCGCAAGCGTAGGCGGGTAACGCATCTGCTTGCCCCGCCCGGTGTTAGCTGTATCAGCTCTCCACTGGCTCCCGCATCATCTGACGGGGTTCAAATAGAGAGCGTTTCAGCCGCTTGTTTATTGCATATTGAACTTCTTCAGAATATCGCCGAGCCCCAGCAAATCGACCGTGGATTCACCGCGCTCGATCGCCGCACGAATGGTGGTTTCTTTTTCTTCACGAAGCCGGCTAGCTGCAATCACTTCGTCCACGCGCGTTTCTTCCACCAGCACCAGACCGTCACGGTCGCCAATGATGACGGCGCCGGGATGCACTATCACACCGCCTACCGTAATCGGCACATTGACCTGCCCGGGCTGGTTTTTAAGGGTGCCTTTGATCGATAAGCCCATACAAAACACGGGGAATCCCATTTCGATAATCGCGTTGGCATCTCGCACGGAGCCACTGATCACCAGCCCGGCGATACCGCGCTTGATGGCGGCCAGCGTCAGGATGTCGCCCCATGGGCCGGCTTCCAGGAAGCCCTTGGCGTCGACCACCAGCACATCGCCGGGTCTCGCCTTGGTGAGCGCATAGTGCAACGCAAGGTTGTCGCTGGGGCGGCAATCAACGGTCAGCGCCCGGCCGCCGAGGCGCAGGGTCGGGTCGATGGCACGCAGCGTGCCTTCAAACGCGCCACATTGCCCCTGTGCTTCATGGATAGTCGCGGTACCCAGCGACTTAAGTATTTCGATCTGTTCCTGGGTGACGGTCATGGTGTCCTTGGCGCTTCATTGCGCGGCAGCGGTTCGTTGATGGTGGTCAAAATCAGAAAAGTCAGAATCGAGCCGATTGCCATAAAGGCGAACACATAGCTCCAGCCATAAGAGTCCAGCAGCATGCCGGTGGCCAGCGGCGCACAGGCGCCACCGAGCTGGCCACCCATGTTGACGACGGCGCCTGCCACGGGCAAGGTCTTTTTGGTGGTCACGCCCATCGGGTAAGCCATGTAGGCGGAAAAACCGATGCTCAGCAGCACGCCGGTGATAAACAGCAGCATGCCGAAGCCCAACGGATCGGCCGGCGAGTTGATCAGCGCATACATCATGCCGGCCGTGGCGAGTGCGGAGAGCATCATGCCGGGCTTGCGGCGCTTGTGCAGCCAACGGTCCGACATATAACCCCCGGCGATATTGCCGATCACGGCGCCCACCCAAGGCGCGGCTGCGACCATGCCCATGTTCATCACGGAGAATTTCTTCACGGTCAGCAAATAGGTGGGAATCCACGCCAGCAGCACATTAGAGATGCCGAGCTGAAAGCAGTAGGCGAGTGCCGCGCCCAAAATATTCCACGACTTGAAGACTTGCTTGTTGGTGCTCAACAAAGCCAGATGACGAGCCCGAATCAGGGCGTCGATTTTTGCCATCGACTTCGGCGCCCGTTCCTGCACGGCGGTGCCCGTTGCGGCGCTGCTGGTTTCGGTGATATGGCGCAGCTCGGCTGGCGAACAATGGCGGCTTTCGGAGGGATGATTGGTGACCAATAGATACCAGACCACCGAAAGAATCAGGCCCGGCACGGCGAACACATAGAAAATATCGCGCCATCCCCAGTAGGTGAGGATCACCGCACACAGCGGCGGCACGATCACAGGCCCGAATTTCACGGATGACAGAAAAATACCGGCAGCCGTGCCTTTTTCCTGCGGCGGGAACCAGTTATTGATAGTGGCCGAGATGCCGATCGGCAGCGGCCCTTCCGCGAGCCCAAGACCGAAGCGATACAGCTTTAAGGCCATGATCGATGAGGTGGTGCCGATCAGGCCCGTGAACACGGAGGTCAACACCATGGAAACGGAAAATATCCTGCGCACGCCGAATCGGCTGACGGCGAAGCCGGACGGGATTTGTGCCAGCGCATAGCCAAACAGAAACAGGCTGAGCAAGGCGCCTGCCTCGGTATTGCTCATGGCGAATTCTTTGCGGATAAACGGCAGCGCCACCCCGATATTGGCGCGATCGGCTGCCGCGATCGCATAGATCACGAATACCAGCGCGATGACCACCCATCGGAAATGGCTGCGGCGCGTGTTCAGCGCACCCGGCACTGCCGTGACAATCTCGACTTCTCTCTTCATGCGGTGTCTCCTTTATTCCCGGCGCATGCGTCGCGCCGCGACGTGATCGTCAGACCGCTTTGCGAGGCAATGCAATGCCCGCCTGCGGCACATCGGCGACCAGCACCGTTCCCGTCAGCGATTCTGTGATGAACAACTGGCGGCGCCCCGGACCACCGAACGCGACGTTCGTGACCGTCGTCCCCGTACAGGATTTGATGCGCGCAATCCACTCGCCGTTTGGCGCAAATACCAGCACATGAGCCAACGATGCATGCGCGACATACAGGTTGCCCGCTTCGTCCATCGCAAGACCATCGGGGCCACTGGTGCCGAACATCGTGCAGAAGCGCCCCACTTTTGCGGTGCCGCCATCGGGCAGCAATGGAACGCGCCAGATAGCGTTGTCGCGAGTCATCGCGACGAACAGCACGCGTTCGGCCGCATCGAGCACCAGGCCGTTCGGACTGACGCCGTTATCCAGCAGGCAGTCGAGCTTGCCCGCCGCAGAAAGACGGAACACCCGGCCGCGCGGGTCATGCAAGCCCGTCTGTCCCTGGTCGGTAAAGTAGACGTCGCCGTTCGACGCAATCGCCAGATCGTTGACGCCCTTGAACGATTCGCCGTTGCGGCTTGTCAGGAACGCAGACACGCGACCGTTGTGCGGATCGAGTTGCATCAGGCCGTTGCGGTAGTCGGCAATAAGGATGCGCCCATCCGGATGAAACTTCAGCCCGTTGGGCTCGCCGTCGTACTGCGCGACCAGCATCCATTCGCCATCGGCGTCGATCCGGAAAATGCGGCCGTACGGAATGTCCACGATATAGAGGCGCCCCTCTGCATCGAAAGCCGGTCCCTCGAGAAAGCTGTCCACCGGCAGGCCGGCCTTGTTCGCGACGGCCCATGCCGGGACCTCACCGGTGTTGCGAAACGCCGCCGGCATGCTCGAAAACACACGCGTTTCGATCAACGCCGGCGGCTCGTTCAGATAGAACATCTGCGCTCCTAAGCTGAAACCTGTTCGAGACTCAAGCCTCGCGAGCGGGGACCGAAGAAGCCGATTGTCAATACCACGACGAACATCGAGCCGGCGATCAACGCAAATACCCCCGCCACCCCCGTATGACGCAACGAAAAGCCAATCAGGAAACCCGACAGCATGGCACTCACGCGGCTTGCCGAATACACGAGTCCGATCGCACGCGCCCGCATCCGCGTCGGGAACAACTCGGCCTGATACGTGCGGTACGAGAACGTCATGCAGTTGCCCGCCAGCGTCATCAACAGCCCCATCGCGAC
Source organism: Paraburkholderia sp. RL17-337-BIB-A (assembly GCF_046025895.1). Classification (NCBI taxonomy): domain Bacteria; kingdom Pseudomonadati; phylum Pseudomonadota; class Betaproteobacteria; order Burkholderiales; family Burkholderiaceae; genus Paraburkholderia; species Paraburkholderia sp. RL17-337-BIB-A. The sequence continues at coordinate 296,805 of NZ_JARESY010000004.1, forward strand.
GAGGATCGCAGGATCACGCTGCTGCGCGAAGATCACGCCAAGTATCGCGAGGGTTGCCGCCGAGCCTGCAATCAGCCACTTGCGTTCGAGCCTGTCGGCGAACAGCATCGCCACCAGCGGTCCGAGCGGACTTGCAATGGCGATGATGAACGAATACAGCAGGCTATGTGTAAATGCGACGCCTTTCTCGGCGAGCAGCGTCGGCACCCAGCTTGCAAATCCGTAATAGCCGATCGACTGGAAGAAGTTGAACACCAGTAGCATCACAGTGCGGTTGCGATAGCGTTGCGACCATGGGCCGTCTTCACTGGCGCTCGGCGTCGCAACGCGTGCAGCCGCCACGTTCGCTGTGTCGGATAAGGATGATGGCGGCGGCAACGCCCTGCCCGTCGCCTGTTCGATCCGGCGTTCGAGCCGTGCGATGATCGTCTCGGCTTCCGCTGCACGGCCTTGCTGTATCAGCCAGCGTGGACTTTCTGGCAAGCCAAGCCGGATCAGCCATACGAATACCGCGCCCGAGCAGCCGATCCACACCACCCAGCGCCAGCCATCGTGACCAAATGGCGCAATCGGGACCAACTGCCATGACAGAAACGCGATCGTCGGAATGGAGGTGTATTGAATCGCCTGTACGAAAGCGAAGGCGCGGCCACGAATACTGGCGGGCACGAATTCGGACACGTAGGCGTCGATGGTGACCAGCTCCGCGCCCACGCCAATCCCCGCCATCATGCGCCAGAACACGATCCAGACTGGATCGTGTTGCACTGACATCATCACCGCGGCGAACGTGTAGCACAGCAGCGCGCCGACGAACACCTTGCGGCGGCCGAACCGGTCCGCGATGAACGCTACGCCGATCGTGCCGATGAAAAGCCCGAGAAACAGTGCCGCGACAAACGCACCGAGCCCACCCAGATCGAATAGCGATGCCGTGGTTTTGGTGAAAATGCCTGCCTTTACGAGACCAGGGCCAATATAGGCCGTGAGAAACATGTCGTAGATTTCAAACCACCCTCCGAGCGCAAGCGCGCCGATCAGCAGCCAGACGGGACGGCTTGCGGGCAGCCGGTCGAGCCGCGCTGACATATGCCGCACAAGCTCCTCCGGTGTAAACGTCACGCGCGCCGCCGACGAAATAGGCAGCGTGGACGGTGTGCCGCCGTTGCCACCCGGCACGGCGACATTCGAATAGTCATGCATGGCCTGTCTCCTGTTTTTCTGTCCTTCTCCAGTCCGCTTGGGCCGAGGCGGCGGGCTCAACACGTACCGCGCGCGCTCGGCGGCGAGGCTTAAACCGGGCAGCCTTTCTTACGCAGCAGTGCGTTGAAGCGCTCCGGATCGGCGCTGCCCGCGCGGTTCGCCGCGCGAATGCCCTCTTCTTTGGCGGCATGAGCAAGCACCAGCGGCAGCAGCGCGTCGAGCTGATCAACGGGCACTGCAATCACACCGTCAGCGTCGCCCAGCATCAGATCACCCGCGTTCACGGCCATGCCTGCACACGCAATCGGCACGTTCACTTCACCCGGCCCCTCCTTGCTCGGTCCGCGAAACGTATGGCCGCGAGCGTACACAGGAATCACGCCTTCGGCCCATTCAGCCAGATCGCGGACGGCGCCGTCGATGACGAAACCGCCGATCTTCTTCGCCAGCGCTGACGTGCGCATCAGTCCGCCAATCAGCGCCTGAGTCAGATCGCCACCGCCGTCGACGACGATGACATCGCCCGGTTGCGCCAGTTCGATCGCCTTATGAATCATCATGTTGTCACCGGGACGCACGCGCACCGTGATCGCCGGCCCGCACATCGTCAGCGACAGCGAGTTATGGTACGCAAGCAGCCCGGTTGCGCCGATGCTGCGGCCCATGCAATCACCCGCGTGAGCGACCGGCACCTTTCGAAAAGCCTCGACCTGCGCCGCGCTCGGCACGGCCGTACGACGACCGACGAAAAATCCTGCGGGCCAGCCGGCCCGATCCTGAACATCGCTCATGCGATCACCTTTTTGTCAGAGAGAAGAACGTGGGGATTGACGCAGCTCTGAGAATCGACCGCGTCGCCACGCAGATAACGAAGGCAGGTTGCAACAGCAGAGGTCGCTACGGCGTCGAGCGCATCGGGTGTCGAGCCGCCGACATGCGGCGTCAGCACGACATTGGGAAGCGCGAGGAGCGGATCTTCCCCGCCGAGCGGTTCATGCGCGAAGGTGTCGAGTCCGGCCGCCGCCAGCTTGCCGCTTTGCAACGCCGCCACCAGTGCAGCCTCGTCGATCAGTTCGCCACGTGCAGTGTTGATCACGATGGCGCGATCCGGCAGCGCGGCGATGGCGTGCGCATCGATCATCCCGCGCGTATGCGCATTCACCGGGCAGTGGAGGCTCAACACATCAGCGCGGGCGTACAGGTCCTGCGGCGAGCGCTCGACCGTCACGTACGATTCGACGCCACCGGCGCGCAATGCGGGATCGAACACATGCACGCGCATACCGAGCGCATGGGCAATCTTCGCGACGTTCCGGCCGATCTGGCCGTAACCGACGAGGCTCAATACGCGGCCGTGCAATTGAATGCCGTCACCCGTGCGCGTCCAACGGCCCGCGCGCAACTCACTGTCGTAAAAGTTGACTTTGCGAGCCGCACTGAGCATCAGCGCAATGGTCAGTTCCGCGACCGACAACGTGTTCGTGCCAGGCGTCGTGAAGACGGGAATGCCGGCACGCGTCGCAGCGTCGACATCGATATTGGTCACGCCTACGCCATGCTTGCAAATCACCTTCAGAGTCGGACAACCCTCGATGGCCGAGGCGGAAAGATCGACAGTGCGCGAGATCACGGCGTCGATCGGCTGCGTGGTCAAGATGCGCTCGACCTCGGCTGCATCCTGCGCATTGCCGATATAGGTGACCTCGCATTGCGCATCGGACAGCGCCCGTTGGCCGGCAGCCGCGAGCCGCGGTGCCGTGACGAGAATCCGGTAAGACATCGACGTCTCCTTGAATGGTTGCACGCATTGTTAAGACCCAGACTCATAATGTCAATTTGCAAATTTTCATCTTTTCATTCCTGCGAGTTATTGATTTGCGTAGAATGCTTTCTGGCTCTGGAAATCAAGCAATGGTGATGAACCTGCAGATGCGCGACCTTCTGTACTTCGCCAAGGTCGCCGAATTGGGACATCTCGGACGCGCTTCGCAGGCGTTGCATATCACGCAGCCGGCGTTATCAAAGTGCATTGACCGTCTGGAAGAAACCTACGGCGCCGATCTGTTCGAGCGCCGCGGCCGTGGTATCCGGCTAACGGATGCGGGGCAGTTGCTGTACGAGCGCTCGCTCCTGATAGAGCGCACGCTCGACGAGACGCACCGGCAGATCTCGTCGCTCGGCAAGGGGCTAGCGGGACTCGTCCGGGTGGGCGCGGCGGCTACGGTCGCCGAATTCGTCATGCCGACGGTCTGTCGCCTGTTGCAGCAGGAAGCACCGGCGGTCGTGATCGAATTGCAGATCGGCATGAACGACGTGCTGCACGAGTCATTGCGCAAGCGTCTGCTCGACGTCGTGGTTGGGCCGCTCAGCACACACGACGAGGAACTGGTTGCGATCCCGATCAGCACGGATCAGGTCGTGGTTGCCGTGAGCGCGACACATCCCCTTGCAGGCAAGCATGCGTCGCTGGAAGACATGTGCGGTTATGGCTGGGTGTTACCGGCACAATCGGTCGCGACGCGGCAATGGCTCGAGCGGGTGTTCGCCTCGCGTGGCTTGCCACTACCACGCGCCGCCGTTATGACAAGTTCGATCGCCGCGGTGCCGCGTCTCATTGCAGAAACCGGGCTGCTCAGTTTCATCTCGCGACGCAACCTGGACGAGGGCCGCTTCACGCCGAGGCTTGTCGAAGTCTTCAATCCGGACACGACCATGACACGCAACTTTGGCGTGGTACATCGGACCGATCCGTATTTGTCGCCCGCGACGCAGCGTTTCATCCAGATCGTCCAGGCGCAAAGTGAACCGCCGCGTCACGACATTTGAATCGACCACCAATCAGAACACCCCGCCAAACCCCTCGCCGCCCATTCTGTAATTGCGGTTGGTCACATCCGGATTCCGGTTCACCAACGGCCTCGCGTATAGCGGATGACGCAAACTGCGTACTTCATGTTCAAGCGTGAAGCAATGCGTTCCACTCACAGGGTCGACGAGCTCGGCGAAACGATATTGGTGAGACTCCTCGCCATAATTCAACCCCCGATCGGCGAGCCGTTCATAAGGTCCGGAAAAATTGGCCACATAGATCTGAATGTGGTGCCCATCGTATTCCCGGCTTGCCGAGGGCGTTTCCGCGTAGACGAGTTGTTGATGCCTACCGACCGCGACCACGGCTTGCCGCGCCCCGTTGCGCTCACGTACGTCGACAGACGCATCGAAAATCTCGCGATAGAACGCAGCAATCGACGTCGCGCAGTGGACGGGCACATCGAGTTGCACATACACGATACCAAGATCGATGGCCGCCCACGGGTCGCTCGCCGCGCACGCATCGGGATCGAGGCAGTCGTAACGATTCCCCCATGGACAGATCACTTCCACGCGGTCGTCCCGTTCAGTCCATCCGAATCGGGTCTGCTCGAGCAAGGGCCCGACGGCGCGCAACCGCTCGATCAGCGACGCGCGCCTGCCCACGATCAACCCAACATGCCCGCGAAGGCACTGCGCGTCGCCGTGCGGCAAGTGAATCTGCGAACGGCCGACGTTGATCCACATGTTGGTCACACCCGTCATCAGAAAGGGATCGCGCGTCAGACCGAGGGCACTGACATAGAACGCGGTCGCGAGACGCTGGTCCGGGATCGTGAGATTGACGTGCTCGAGCAGCACCAGATTGCCGATGTCTTCACGTGCGTAGTTGGGACGCCTCATCTGTCTGCCCTCGAAGGATTGACGCGGTAGATCGAACATACACCACTCGAGCGGCCCTCACGACATCCTTCCCGCGACGCGCGCCTCCGGCAATTCGATGCGTTTGATATCGCCGAGAATGAAGATGTACGACGCCGCGCCCAGCACGGCCACCGCGCCGATGAACATGAGCCCCCAATAGAACGACCCCGTGAGCGCGACGATTGTGCCGATTACGATCGGCGTGACGATCCCGGCTATGTTGGCCGTGAAGTTGAAGATGCCGCCAGTCAGGCCCATCAGCCGCTTGGGTGCAATGTCGGGAATGATCGACCAGCCCAGACCGCCCATGCCCTGCCCAAAGAACGCGAGCGACAGTACGGCAATCACGGCAGCATCGCTCTTCACATAGATCGCCGCGACAATACTCGACGAAAGCAGCAGGCCCGTGATGATGGGCAGCTTGCGCGCCAGGTTGATGCGCCCCGTGCGCCGCAGCAGAAAATCTGACAGCCATCCCCCGAACAGCACGCCAACCGACGCGCCGAGAAACGGCAGGATCGCAAAGAAGCCGATCTTCAACCACGCCATATGACGCTCAGTCACGAGGTACGTGGGAAACCACGTGAGAAAGAACACCACGGTCGAGTTGCCCGCGAACTGACCGATCGCTGCGCCCCAGATCTCGCGGCGTCCCAGCAGGCTGCGCACGTCGTGCCACGAGAACGGCCGCTGCGCGTCGGCGGCGGTGGCAAGGCCTCCGCCCGCGCCGATATGGTCGCGCTCGGCGTCGTTCATCCTGCGTGACTCATGCGGCTCGTGATAACGCAGCCACCAGACGAGCGCAAACGCGAGCCCTACCGCGCCAACGATCACGAACATCGCACGCCAGCCGAACTCCGCGATGATCCAGAACAGCAGCGGACTGAACACCGCGAGACCGATGTACTGCCCGACCTGATAGACGCTGGTGGCGCGTGCGCGCTCGCGCTGCGGAAACCAGTGTCCGACGACGCGGCTATTCGTCGAGAAACATGGCGACTCGGCAACGCCTAGTCCGAGGCGACAAAACAGCAGCGACACCAGTCCGCCCGACAGCCCGTTAAGCATGATGAAAAGCGACCAACTCGCCACGGCAAGAAAATAAGTCTTGCGCGCGCCGAGGCGATCGAGCAGCAACCCGGCAGGTATCTGCGAGAGCGTATACGTCCACGAAAACGCAGAAAAGACGATGCCCATCACGCCCGCCGACAAACCCAGATCCTTCGTCAGACTTGGCGCCGCGATGCCGAGCACCGTGCGGTCCAGATAGTTGATGACGGTGCCGATCGCAAGCAGCGCGAGAATGGTGAAGCGCGTCCGTGAGCGGCGCGTGGACGCGAGAGACAGGTCTCCGGCAGTCGCTAATGTTGCGTCAGTTTTCATGCTTGTCTCCGATATAGAACGGGCAGACGTCTTGATGCGTCTGTTGTGGCTGCGGCCTCGATCATCAGATCGGCCGGATCTGGCGGATTGGCTACACGTTTTCCCAGTTGCCCGAACGGATGCTGCGCGCGATAGCTTCGAGCGTCGCAATCGTTTCGATCGACTCCTGTTCCGTGCTGCCCGTCCAGTGCTCGGGCCCAAGCGCAACGGCACGCGCAAAGCTCTCTGCTTCGGCTAGAAAGCCGTTGCCGCCAGCGAGCGTGATCGTTTCGCGCACCGTCGTCGCCGGTATGCCGCGACGCACATGAATTTCAGGTGGCCCGGCATCAGGCGGGCTATTGAGGAAGGTCGTCTCGAGAATGCCGTCTGTGCCCGCGATCAGCGCATGCCGATGGTAAGCCGTGTTGAAGCTGCAAGATATCTGGCCCAGCAGACCGCTCGGAAACTCGAGATTGGCGATCACCGTGAGATCGACCTGCGTTTGCGCCCACCGCGCGATCGCGTTCACGCGCGACGGCTTCTCGCCCGCGACCATGCGAACCATGTTCGTCGCGTAGCTGCCTGCATCGAGCAGCGCACCGCCGCCGCGCTCGGGATCGAGCCGGATATTCGACGGGTCGGCGAACTTGACGCCAAAGCACGCGAACACCGTTTGCACGCGGCCGATCGCGCCTTCATCCAGCAAGCGGCGCAGCGCAAGTGTCTGCTCCTGCGCGCGATACGGATACGCTTCCGCGAGGAAACGGCGATTGCGGCGGGCGGCTTCGAACATCGCAAGCGTGTCGGTCTGCGAAATCGCGATCGGCTTTTCGCATAGAACGTGTTTGCCCGCGTTCAGCGCCTTGATGACCCATTCGGCGTGCAAGGTGTTCGGCAGCGGCACATAGATGGCGTCGACATTGGGATCGTCGATCAGCGCTTCATATGAGCCATGCGCGTGCGGCACGCCCAGTTCGTTCGCAAACTGTTGGCCCTTCGCCAGATCGCGGCTCGCAACAGCGACGATATCGACAAACTCCGAAGGGCCGACGCCCGCGATAAACGAGCGCGCTATCTTCGCGGCGCCGAGTACGCCAAAACGCAAAGGTTTCATTTTGTCCATGGTTTTACGGTCAAGAAAATGGTTTATGAAGCGACGGATTCGCTATGCGTGGTGTCTGCCGTGTCTGGAAGCGCATCGAAACCGAAGAGCCGTCGCGGTGTGTCCCATTGAATCTGCCGACGCACTGCGACGTCAGGCACCATCTGTCCGAACAAGGTCAGCAGCGGCCCGTAGTCGAGACGTTCGGGCGCGCGCAGGAACGGCCAGTCGGATCCCCACACGCAGTGCTGCGGACCGAACGTGCGCAACAACGCGTGCGCATAAGGCCATGCGTCCTCGTAAGGATGCGGTACGCGCGAATACTTTTGCCAGCCGGACAACTTCACGGTGGTCCTGCCGGTGTCGGCGAGGCGCAGCAGCGCCTGGAAGCCGGCCTGCCCAACACCCGCGGCAAGGTCCGGCCGGCCGCAGTGATCCACGAGAAGTGTTGCCGGCTGCCGCGCGAGCCACGGCCCGAGACTGGTCATCTGATCGTCCGCAACCTGCAACTGCGCAACCATGTCCAGATCCGCGAGCGCGGCGAACAATGCACCGGCGCTCAACACCAGTTCGATACCTTCCATCGCCGGGTTGAACGCCACGCCGACGACGCCCGCCTGACGCAGCGCGGCCAGTTCGTCGCGGCGGATGTCGTTATCGACTACGGCAATGCCACGAAAGCGGGCTTTGTGCGTCTCCAGCGCGTCGAGCAGGCAGCGGTTGTCGGTGCGGTAGCCGCTCGTCGGCCCAACGAGCAGCGCGTGGCGCACGCCATACGCGTCCATTACGCGGATCAACTGCGCGGGCGTGCCGACTTCCTGTTGCGCGGGCCGATACGCGGTGTCGTCGCGATACGGAAAGCGGATGGGATCGAACGCATGACAATGGCAATCGATCCTGGCTTCGTCGAATACGCTCATGGCGTCTCCGTGCGGTTGGTGGTGGGTTTCAATACGTGGCCCTCCCGCCCGTCAGGTCGAACGTGAAGCCCGTCGTAAAGCTGCATGCCGGGCTCACGATCCAGCTCACCATCTTGCCCACCTCCTCGATCTGCAGAAGGCGGCCCATCGGAATCTTCGCCTTGCTCGCCTCGATGTGCTGCTCCGACATCTCGCGCATCAGTTCCGTTTCCACCATCGCGGGCGCGACGCAGTTGATCAGAACGCTGTCGCGCGCGAGTTCCTTTGCAGCGGACTTCGTGAACGCGATCACGCCCGCTTTCGCCGCCGAATACGCAGAGATGTACTGCACGCCCTCCTTGCCCGCGATCGACGCGACATTGAGGATGCGTCCGCCGCCGCGTGCGCGCATGTGCGGAACCGCGACGCGGCAGCAGTAGAACACGCTGTTCAGATCCACTGCGAGCACGCGCTGCCACATCGCGACGGGATACTCCCAGCTCGCCGCAACCGGGCCATTGATGCCCGCGTTGTTGACGAGAATGTCGACGTGGCCCAGCGCCTCGACGGTCGCCGCGAATGCGCGCTCCACGGCTTCGTACGATGAGACGTCCACGGCCTGCAGATGATCGGCTTCGAAGCCCGCATGCTGTGAGTCGAATTCGCTGACCTCGAGATCCCAGAGCGCGACGCGCGCGCCCGCCGCCTTCAGTTGTCGCGCGATACCAAGGCCGATGCCTCGTGCCGCGCCCGTGACGACCGCGACCTGGCCGTCGAGTGTGTGGTTCATGGCAAAGCTTCCCTTTTGTAATTCAGTGGATTCAATGGGTCGAAGAACGGCCGGCGGGCAGAACGATCCGCCTGATGTCGCCGACGACGAATACGTATGAGAACGCCCCGGGCAGCGTCACGGCCGGGATGAACGCGAGCGCATCGCAGGCGCCGCAATGCCCGCGACGCTGCGGTAGAAGTAAGTGATCGTCGTACCAATCGCGCGCAACGCGAGGTGCCGAAGCGCGCCCGCGTATGCACGGGAGACGATGCGTACGCGGCGGCCTGTGCGTCGAGCGCGCACGGCGGATAGGTCGGGTTCATGCTGTCTCCATGTTTTGTCGGGCGCGGTGAGGCGATCGCCCTGCGTTCATGGAGATACTAGGGAGTAATCGCCCCGTTGTCGTATGCCAAGTTTCAGCTATCCTATAACCTTTGGTTAATCACTCGACGCCGGCTTCGGAGGGATGAATGCGCTTCAAGCTGCGGCAAATGGAAGTGTTTCGCGCGGTGATGTTGACGGGCTCGATCAACGCGGCGGCGAGGATGCTATATGTCTCGCAACCAGCCGTCAGCAAGCTCGTCTCGCATACGGAAACCACGCTTGGCCTGCGTCTGTTCGAACGGTCGAAGGGCCGGCTGATTCCAACGGCTGAGGCCCAAGCGCTGTTTCGTGAGGTCGAGCAGGTCTATCAGTCGGCGTTGCGCGTCGACGAATTCGCACGGGCGCTCGCACTCGGTCCGGCAAGCCTGTTGCGTATCTCCTGCAGCCCTTCGCTGGGACCGACGATCGTCGCGCCCGCGATCGTCGAATTGAAACGCAGCATGCCAAAGCTCAGGATCGACTGGCATACGACGCTGATGTCCGACATGCCGCTAGAGGTGCTAAGCAAGGCGGTCGACATCGCGGTGACGTCGATGCCGATCGAGCACGAACATCTTGAAGTCGTGCCGTTCATGCGAGGCCGCATGGTGTGCGCGCTGCCGGCGGATCATCCCCTTGCGGCGAAGGAGCGCATCGCACTCGCCGATCTCAAGACCGAACCGATGATTCTTTTCAGGCGCGACATTCCGTTTGGCACGGTTATCGTCAGGGCGTGCCAGCAGGCCGATGTTGAACTCACCTCGGTCGTCGACGTAACCCGCGCCGATCAGGCTCTGGCGCTGGTACAAGGCGGACTGGGACTGACTATCGTCGACGAGTTCGCGGCGGGCAGCGTCGATTGCGCCGTGCGCCCGCTCGTCGAGGAACTCGAAATGATTTCGACGTTCGTGTATTCGAAATTCTCACCGCCGCCCAGAGGCGCGATGCTGTTGATGGAGGCCGTCTATCACCGCGCCGAACAATTGGGGCGGCAGGTTGGCAACTTGCGCGCTACCGGCTCCGCGAGTCGAGAATAAGCCCGGCACCGCCGGGCTAGCCGCTCGCGAATTCGCGGGACGATCAACCAGCCGCACTCACTCCGCGCCGCCACCCGCGTAATTCCTTTGCCCGCGCAGACGCTTCACAATCCGGCCAAACGTGAGCCACTGCTGCGCGATCAATCCGTCGCCATACGAACGGCCTGAACCATGCGGCACAGGCAGCTGGTCGCGGATGCCGGTCATCTCGACGGCGGGGTTCCATGAAACGGTGCGGAACATCATGTCCCACCATGGAAACAGCACGCCGAAATTGCAGCCGTAAGCCGTGCCTTCATGGCCGTAGCCCACCGCGTGGTGGCGGCGGTGAAAGATCGGGCTGACGATGATGCGCTCGAGCAGCCAGCCATACGGCAGGCGTGCATTGACGTGCTGGATGCTCTGCAGGGAGTTGCTGACCGCGACCAGCACCACGAACTGGCTCGGCTGCACGCCGACAAACAGCGAGATCGCCGCGAAGAACGCTGCCTGGATGAGGTCGTCGAGAAAGTGGTTGCGGTCGTCGGCCCACAGCGACATCTGCTGCTGGCTGTGATGCACCGCATGCAGTTCCCACCACACGCCGAAACGATGCTGCCAGCGGTGATACCAGTAGCCGGCAAAATCGAGCACGATCAGGTAGATCAGGAACGACACGACTGGCTGATCCGTCACGCCTGGCCAGAGGCTGTCGATATCGATGTTCGGTATGCCGTAGATCGATATCAGGCTCTGCCAGTGAAAGAATAGCGGTTGCAACATGAAAAAGAACGCAACGTTGATGATGCCCAGCTTTGCGATCCATGTGTAGATCACGTCCGCGCGCAGTGCCTTGCGATCCTGCCACTGTTCGATGGGACGCAGCGCTTCAAGCGGTCGTAACGCGAGATAGATAACGACGATTTCCAGCACGCCGATGATCACCCAGTACAGTGCGTCATAGGTGTCTTCGTCGTAACCCATCAAGCCGAAGCGAAAGAAGAACGGCTGCACAACGTCGACATATAACAGCGTCTGCAGCGTGGACACCATATTGTCGAGTTGTGCGGCGATTTCGTGAAACATCAGAAGCCTCGTGTTTTAGCAGTTCTGCCAGAGCTCATGTAACGGCAGGTTTCAGAGAACTTGCCCCGTCTAATCTGGATTAGGCGCCACGACCGGCGCACGGTTGTCGAAAAAGATGCCGTGCGGCGAGCGGCCCACCGCAATAGTCTCGATCAGCTTGTGAGTGGTCAGATCAATGATGCCCACATGCTTCGCGAAGCGGAATCCCACCCATAGATAGCGCTTGTCGGGCGTTAGTTCCATGTCATCGGGTCCGGGCATCAAGCCGGTAATATCGCCGGCATTGGTGAGCGTGGTGTAGTCGATGATGCTGATGGTGCTGTCGACGCGATTGGAGACCACTACATGCTTGCCGTCGACGAGGTTGCGGAAGTTGTGCGCGCCCCGGCCCGTGTGGATCTTCTTGACGATCTGCTGCTTGTGCCAGTCCACCACGGTCACATCGTCTTCGCCAGTCATGCCGACCAGCAGGTAGCGGTCGCCGGGCGTCATCCACAGACCTGCGGGTTCATTGCCCACGTGCATTTTCCAAAGCACTTTCTGGGTCGGCAGATCGATCGCTGCGAGTTCGCCGGAATCTTGCAGTGTGACGAACACAGTGCGGTTGTCGGAGGCGAACGTCATGTGGCTGGGCGTCTTCGCCAGTTCGATATGCTTGACCAGCGTCATATTCGTGCCGTCATAGCGGTAGATGTCGACGCGGTTCATGCGCAGCGCAGCTGTGACGAACCATTTGTGATCCGGAGAGAAGCCTAGTTGATACGGGTCTTCAATGCCCTCCACGGTGCGCTGCAATTTACCGGTGTGCGGGTCGACAAACATGAGGTTGTTCGACACCGAATCAGCAACGATCAGCGAGCGGCCGTCAGGCGTGATCATCAGATGGTGCGGTTCCTTGCCGGTCGGCTGTGTGCCGACAACCTTGTGCGTGGCCGCGTCGATCAGCGTCAGTTGCGCGCCAGCAGAATCGAGCACGATCACGTTATCGGCGGCATTCGCGCAATTCGCTATGGCCAGCATGCCGCATACCGACGCGGCGAGCGCTCCGATCCTTGTAATGGAAACGATAGAAAATGGCATTGGGATCGTATTCACGCGGAAAAATACATTGAGGTGGAATGTAATAAAAATGTCGGACGTTCGTCGGTCGCGGTCGCGACTGTCACCCTTCTAACGTTTGAACCGCTGCTGCCGATGACACGACAGGCGAGGTTCACATGTGCGCTACGCAGCATCTATCGTTTGTCCGAGGACTGTGGTCGCACAATCCATACTTTCAGTTTGGATGGACGCAGCCCGCATGATGACGGGAAATTCTAACCGACCCACGTCCAGGCAATATCTCCCCAATTCTGTCAGTCCGCGCGACCGCGAACACAAAAGGAACCAGTCGCTCGGGGTGGCATGAAACGCTGTACGTTTGGCATGCTTCGATGCATCCACTCGATTGAACGAGAGGCGCCCGCATCGCATACTCACCGCAAGCGAATGCCGTTGGATTGCTATTTACCATTCGGGAATACCGTGCAGTGCCAGAAGAGTCTCTGCGCTGCGTGCACAACGGTAAAGTGGGTCCGCTATTCAGCGTTCGTCGTGAAGAATATCGGTGGATGGCTGCGACGCGCCCAATTTGCTTCAAGATGACAAACATGTCATCTGAAAGACAGGGTCGCGTTAACGACGGTTGGCCAGAATGGAACCAACCCCTCCGGATCGGCGACGAGGGGCGCCACGGCGTGTCGATATTGAATGCCACAGGAAATGGCCATGTTCACCTATTCGATCCGTTATCGCGCCGGCTGCGGACGTTGGTCGGTCGCCTTCGCACAGGCCGCTTCACAGGCCGAAGCTGAAGCGATTGCAACCTGCCGTTATGGCGCTTTCCATTCCGTCAGCCGTGCCGGCCTGGTCCGAGTATAGAAAAAATGTAGTGATCCCCTACGCAGCCGCACAACTATGCGGTGCGAGCCAACCTGATGTGGACGGCAACGCCGGCGTTGAACGGCCAGGCCGTCCAAGCCCGAACCAGAGACAGTTCTACGATGAAGTTAAATAAATTCCTCCTGCTCGCGTGCGCCGCCTTCGCCTCCGTTTCCGGCGCGGCGCTTGCCGACGACAGCACGCTTGCGCCCCGTCAAGTCCCCGCGAAGACCATTCCGGTGCCGACGGAAGTCAGCCCCCAATTGCAAAAGCTCATCGCGGCGCCACTCAACCCCGCATGGAATGTCTTGTGGACGACGGGCGAGCAATGGAGAACGGCTGCCGACGCGCAGGCCGCCAAGGTCATGCAAACGCTCCCGGCCATGCGCGAGCGTCTGGACGTTACTGTGCAGGCATCGACGATCAATGGCGTGAGGGTGCACATCGTGACGCCCAAAAATATTCCGCCCGAACATCGCGACAAGGTGCTGATTCATATCCATGGCGGCTGCTACGAGCTTTACCCTGGCGAGTCGGGTACGGGAGAGGCCATCATCATGGCGGGTCTCGGACACTACAAGGTCATTTCGGTCGACTACCGCATGCCGCCCGAAGCATATTTCCCCGCAGCGCTCGACGACGTCGAGACTGTGTATAAGTCGGTGCTCCAGTCGAACGACCCGAAGAATGTGGGCGTTTTCGGGACCTCGGCCGGCGGCGCGCTCGTGCTCGAGTTGATGCTGCGTGCGAAACAGGAAGGGCTGAAAATGCCGGGTGCGATCGCACCCGGTACGCCGATGTCCGACCTGACGAAGACTGGCGACTCGTTCTACGCGAACGAAAAGGTGGACAACGTCCTGGTGTCGCCCAATGGGTTCTGTCATGCCGCGGCAGTTGTCTACGCGCACGGTCATGATCTGAAGGACCCGCTGCTCTCACCCGTCTACGGAGATATGCATGACTTTCCGCCGGCGATCCTGACCACAGGAACACGCGACTTGCTGCTCAGCAACACGGTCCGTGTACACCAGAAGCTTCAGCAGTCCGGCGTCGAGGCACAACTCGAAGTTTTCGACGGAATGTCGCACGCTCAGTACCAGATGGATGATCGCGTACCTGAGGACAAAGCGGCATTCGCGGAAATCACTCAATTCTTCGATAAGCACCTCGGCCATTGATCCTCACTCGAGAGGAGCGCTTTTGCTCCTCTCGATAGGGATTGCGAGACCGATCCCAACAGGATGCCCGTGAGATGCGGCTAACCTGCACCCACGCGCTTTCCGCGATCCGGACGAACGCCTACGGTTCGGCGCGGCTTCGCCGATCGACGAACTTGTGCAGAGCGAGTGCCCAGCCAATTAACTCCCTGTCCGTCCCCGGCTTCCCGACCAGTTGCACACCGAGCGGCAGACCGTCCTCGCTCAACGCAGTGGGCAAATGGATGCACGGCCAGCCCAGCAGGGACCATGCTTTGTTGAAGGCCGAGGCTCCAGTCGATTCGAGCCCTCTGGGAGCCGGGCCCAAAGCGCTCGACGTCAGGACGACGTCCGCATCGCCGAAGTAATCCGCCCAACGTGAACGCTGCGTGTGTTGCCACGCCTTCATCTCGCGATAAGTCTGCGCCGGCATCGCCAGTCCTTGGTCGATAGCCTCGCGCAACGGCCGGCTCAGTTGCGCTGCGTGCTCCGAGGCCACCGGTAAGAGGCTGCGCGCCAGTTCGTAACGCATGATCACCGAATGCGCTTCGAGAAATCTGGCTGGGTCGGTTAGTTCTGGGAGCAGTTCGACCGTCGACAGATCGCGAAGCGCACGCCTCGCATCTTCGAGAGCAGCCTGGGCAGCGTGTTCCAGCACATGACCGGGATTGCCCGGCAAAAAACCGATCTTTACCGTCCGCATATGTTCAGTCGAGTACAGCGGAGGTGGGGCATCGGAGAGCAGGACTTCCGCGACCCGCGCCACGTCGGCCACATCGGCGCAGTACCAGCCGATCACATCCAGCGACTCGCACATTATTTTCATACCGTCGCGGCCGAGCGCCCCGAAACTCGGTTTGAAGCCGACGACACCGCAAAACGCCGCCGGCCGGATCATCGATCCGCCAGTTTGCGTGCCCAATGCCATTGGCACCATGCCTGCGGCTACGGCGGCAGCTGAGCCGCTCGATGAGCCTCCCGGCGTATGTTGGCGGTTTGCCGGATTGCGCGTGGGTCCCGGCGTCACATAAGCGAATTCGGCCGTCACGGTCTTGCCGACCGGTACCGCTCCGGCTCGCCGTAGCAAGGCGACGCAGGATGCATCGAATTGGGACGGCGAGGTGTTGCAGGCCTCGGAACCGCATCGGGTCGGCATGCCGGCCACGTCGATGATGTCCTTCACGCCGAATGGAACACCCGCCAGCGGACCGGATGCGGTCGGCGCAGACGCGCCAATGAGGTCGCTCGCAGACGCGAGGTGCGACCATGCGTACAACTCCTGTTCCCGCCGTGCAATGACCGAAAGCGCATGGCGCGCTGCATCGAGTGAATCGTCTAGCCCCGTTTGCACTCGCCGGGAGATCTCGACGACGGAATAGGCATCTGTTGCTATTTTCATTGCGGGATCGTCAGTAGTTGGCCGCGCCGCACTTTCTTCAGCTCCGCCCTGCCGCGCTGAAAGGATGTTCCTGCAACCAGTGATTCGCGATATCGATGCGGCGACACATCCACACATCGTCCCGCCGCGCGAGGCTGTCGAGCAAACGTTCGAGTCCCGCGGCACGGCCAGGATGGCCGATCAAACGCATGTGCAGCCCGATAGACATCATCTTCGGCGCTTGAGCGCCTTCGCGGCACAGCATCTCGACCGCGTCGTTGACGAACGTGTAAAAGTCGTCCCCGGTTGCCATCGCGCCGCGCGCGAATTTGACGTCGTTATTTGTCAGGCTATACGGAATCACCAGATGCGGCTGCTGTTGCACCGTCGTCCAGTACGGGAGCTCGTCGTTATACGCGTCAGAATCGTAGATGAATCCGCCATGCTCAACCAGCAACTTGCGGGTATGAACGGTCGGCGCATAACGGCAATACCACCCTGCTGGTGGCCGTCCCGTGGAGCGGGTAATAGATTCGAAGGCACGCCTGATCTCCTCCGCTTCCTGCTCTTCAGTGAGATGTTGCGCCCTCACCCAGCGCCGACCGTGACTGCACACGTCAATGTCGCCATCGCGGATGACCTGCGCGAATTCCGGATTGCGCTCCAGCGCCTGCGCGCAGGCGAACGCTGTGGCGGGCAAACCGCGCTCCTCGAGCAGACGCAGCACGCGCCAGATACCCACCCGGCTGCCATACTCGAACATCGACTCGGCAGCGAGATCGCGGCCTTCGAAGCCGCCCGCCCCTCCTTCGCCCAGGCCACTTTCAGAGTGGCCGTCGCCATCAGGGAAGGACGCTTCCGAGCCTTCCTCATAGTTGATGACTATATTGACCGCGAGTCGGGCGTCGTTGGGCCACCGGGGGTTGGGCGGCCGGCGTCCATAGCCGGTGAAGTTCCGTTGCAGGTGATCGTATTTGTCGTCCATTGCGTGCTCCTGCTCTATAGCGCGACCATAACCGGCTCGGCCAGTCTCGTTATGACGGTGTCATCGCTGCGGCCACTGTCTGCCATGATCACAGCGACCTCATTGACGTCGTCGAGCGACGTAAACGCGAAGTGCCAGACCGAGCGTCGATAGCACACGCCCTGGCCGCCGTCACTGGTAAAAGCGGAGAGCGTGGCGAGGTCGGGGAGACCGTCTTCGCCGGGTAGTGCAACCGCGATCAGATAGGGAACCTCGCGCATCGGAATGAAGGTCTGCTGCGAGTGCGGATGGCATTCCATCGTATCGATCGTGATTGACCGAGTGCGGCTCGGCTGCAAGCGGTTAATCCACAAACGCGGCGTAGTGCCGGCGTCGAGTCCGGCAAACGGCATCGAAAAATCGCGCCGCCGCTGTTCAGTCTTGTTCTCGAGAACTTCGCCATACGCCTCGAACGCGTTCGCGCTCAATGGCTTTACATCGATGTACGGTGCTGCGCCTGCCGTCGTCATATCAAACTGCCTTCCCTAAAGCACGTCGCGATGTAGTGAACATCGGTGTGCGACTAAAGAGTACCGTTAGCACGGTTCCCAAGACTAAAAAGCCCGCAAAAATCCACGCCGGCAGAGCGAACCCACCGCTGACCTGACGGCTCCATCCCAACAGGCTGGGCGCGATCACACCAGACAGGTTAGCCAATGAATTAATGAAACCAATTGCCACGGCTGCCGCTGTACCGGTCATCAATTCGGAAGGCAGTGTCCATAGCAGCGCGTTTGAAGAATAGACGCCCATCGCCGCCAGGCACAGAGCGATCATGGCGGCCCAGTGCACGGGCAACAGGAACGCGAGAGCAATGAAACCGAGCGCACCGAACAGCGTCGCCGTGCCCAGATGCGCGACGCGTTCGCGATGGGTATCGGAATGGCGCGCCCATGACACCATTGCAATCACGCCAGCAAGATACGGTACCGCGCTCAGGAAACCGACTGCCGTATTGCTATAGCCAAAACTCTTGATGATCTGCGGCAAAAAGAACGCGATGCCGGTCGTACCGAATACGATGCAAAACAGCGTGCCGGCCAGCAGCAAGACAGCGCGGTTCGCGAACGCCGCCGACAACGGATAGCGCGCCTCCGATTCGAGTGCGCGACGCTCGCTCTCGAGCATGCGTTCCAACCTGTCCTTGTCGTCGGTGCTCAGCCACTTCACGTCCGCGGGATGATCGGCCAGCCACCATAGACAACCGATGCCGAGTACTACCGCCGGGATGGCTTCCAGTAGAAACATCCATTGCCAGCCGCGCAGGCCAGACACGCCGTTCATGCCGTCGAGGATCAGCCCGGAAATCGGACCACCGATCAGGCCCGACAGCGGGATTGCAACAATGAAAATGCCTGTGACTCGTCCCCGGTAACTCGCGGTGAACCATCGGCTCAGATAAACCACAATGCCCGGAAAGAAGCCTGCTTCTGCCATGCCAAGCAGGAAGCGCAGTACATAGAAGCTCTTCTCGCCCGATACGAACATCATGGCGCCGGAGACCAGGCCCCAGGTCACCAGGATGCGTGCGATCCATCTTCTTGGGCCGACCTTCGAGAGGATGAAGTTGCTTGGCACCTCGAACAGAAAATAGCTGACGAAAAACGCACTCGCCCCGATTCCGTAAGCAACGCTCGACAGCCCGACGTCCGCGTTCATCTGCAGCGACGCGAAGGCGATATTGACCCGGTCGACGAACGCGACGAAATAAAGCAGCATCAGGAAAGGCAGGATTCTCCATGCCACCTTTGTCATGACCGCTTGTTCGACACCGGAAACCTTGGCGCTTGCGACTGTATTCATCGGGGTGTCTCGTTCTGAGGGGTTGAGCCGTCACGGCGCGCATCCGGTCTTCGGTATGCGATAACTGGCATTATCAAAAGCGGTCTTACAATAATCAACTATTGAAAATTATTCACACCGTATAAGAAAAGGTTATTGTGAACACGAGACTGTTGGGTATCTTCAGAACCGTCATGACGTCGCAGACCACGGTCGGTGCTAGCCGCGTGCTCGGAATCTCGCAGCCGGCCGTGAGCACTGCGCTCGGCCAACTTGAATCGGAACTTGGATTCCCGCTCTTCAATCGCGTGGGGAACCGGCTGGTCCCGCGCGAGGAGGCGAAGCTGCTGTTCAGCGCGTCAGAAGCCATGTTCATGTATTCCGAGGCTCTCGACCAGACCGTCGAGGACATCAAGGAGAACCGCCTCGGACATGTGCGCGTAAGCGCCACGCCGCAGCTCGGTCACTCGATACTTCCGCAGGCAATTCAGCGTTTTATGATCGGCAAACCCGACGTAAAGGTGTTTTGCGACGTCGTCGATTCATTCAAGGTAATTGAAAGCGTCGAAGCGCTGGCGGCCGATTTCGGCCTGGCGATGGCGCTCGAGCCCGAGCTCGACCAGTCGCTGAAGATGGTGAAGATCGCCTCGATCGAGATGGTTTGCGTCGTGCCCGATGGACATCCGCTTGCGCGGCGCAAGCGTGTCGTGCCGGCCGATCTTGCGCCGTATCCGCTGATCGGTCTGTCGAGTCTCGCTCGCGTCAGCACGCTGATTGCCGCGGCATTCCGCGACGCCGGCGTGCCGTACCGCGTGGCTGTCGAGACACGCTATTCGGAGACCGCGTGCAGGCTGGTAGGCGCCGGCGCCGGTGTCGCGGTGGTCGACGCACTGTCGGCCGTCGCCCATACCGGTCAGCAGATTGTCGCGCTGCCGTTTCGGCCGAAGCACACGATCGACGCCTGGGCGATTTCCTCGAAAGACCGCCCTCTGACGCGACTCGCGGAAGCGTTGCTGGTTGAAACACATGATGCGATGAAGGCTCTTCGGCCATGGAGCCGTTAAATCTGAGATCCCAACCCGATAGTGCTTTTCCTTTCCACGCTGTCCTCCCGAGTGGCTCACGACTGGGATATGGGGAAAACCCGCGTTATAGAACTTCTCTTTATATGAGAAAGTTTACGAAACCTTCCATGGCGAATGCAACATGGTGTCTGGCCTTATATGCGTTCGCCGCGTTCATCCACCTCTTTCCCACGAAAGCCACCCGATGCATCACAGCTCGACCCAAGTCGCCTTTGAAACGCCCTCGCTGGCGTGCGACACCCATTTCCACGTATTCGGTACACCTGATCGCTACCCCTACCCGGCCGAGCAGTTGCGCTATACCCCACCGGTGGCACAGATCGATGACTATCTCGAGATGGCAGCGGCCTTGGGGATCCAGCGCATGGTGTTGGTCCAGCCCAGTGCGTACGGCCGCGACAACACCTGCATGCTGGACGCCATGCAAAGCCTGGACCCAGCGATACGGCGCGGTATCGTCGACATCGACGAAAACGCCGACGACAGTGAATTTGCGCGTCTGAATGCGCTTGGCGTGCGCGGCGTGCGCATCAATGTCAATCCGATCAAACCGTCAGCACCCGGTTTCTCCGAGACGATGCGCCGCCGCATTGCGCGGCTCGACGCCCGTTGCAGCGAACTTGGCTGGTCGCTCGATTTCCTGTTGCCCGGCTGGCTGACCGCTGAATTGCTGCCGGACATGAAAGGTCTGCGCAGCAATTTCAGCGTTGCCCACCTGGGCATGAACCTCGCGCGCGACGGCATCACCACCCCCGGCTTCACTGGGCTGGTCGATCTGCTCAAACATGGCGAAGGACGCTGCTGGGTCAAGCTGACTGGCACCTATCGCATTTCGACACAACCGGGTTTCGACGATGTCGCGCCGCTAGTCGAGACGTTGTCGCAGGCGGCTCCCGATCGACTGATCTGGGGCTCGGATTATCCGCACTTGTCGTTCGCTGAAAACGATACGGTGGTTCTGTTCAACCTGCTTGCGCGCTGGCTGCCGGATCCGGCGCTCCGTCAAAAGGTGCTGGTCGACAACCCTGCCACGTTGTACGGCTTCTGAATTCTTTCATTCCTGAGAGGCCGCTATGCAATCGAACCTTGCGCCCCAAACTCAACCTGCGTCGAACGGTTGCACAAGCGCGTCGTCATCGGTAATCAGCGCGCTGGAAGTCGAAACGATGCGCAAGGTATCGAAACGGCTGGTGCCGTTTTTGCTGATTGCCTATCTGGTCTCAGTCATCGACCGTACCAATATCGGCTTCGCCGCTATGCAGATGAGCCATGACGTCGGCCTGAGCCAAAGCATGTTCGGGCTCGCCGGCGGCATTTTCTTCGTGTCATATTTTATCTGCGAGGTGCCAAGCAACCTGGCGCTCGAGCGCTTCGGCGCGCGTCGCTGGCTGTCGCGCATCATGGTGTCGTGGGGACTGGTGGCGGGGGCGAGCGCGCTAGTCATCGGGCCGAAAACTTTTTTTACGGCGCGCTTTATTCTCGGCGTCGCCGAAGCCGGCTTTTTGCCGGGGGCAATCTATTACCTGACGAACTGGTTCCCGAGCGCCTACCGCAGCCGCGTCATGGCCTGGTTCGTCCTGTCCGTCCCGGCCGCGGGATTGCTTGGCTCGCCCATTTCAGGCGCCTTGCTCAACATGGGCGGGGTGATGGGTCTGCGCGGCTGGCAATGGCTATTCGTGATCGAAGCGATCCCGGCGATCCTGCTCGGCATCTTCGCACTCTATTGGCTGACCGATAGCCCCGCACAAGCGCGCTGGCTGAGCGCCGAGCAGCGCGACTGGCTGATCGCTCGACTCGCCGGTGACGAGAACCGGCGGCACGCACCACCCAAAGTCTCGCTGTGGAAAGTGCTGTCCGACTGGCGGGTACTCATGCTGACGCTCGTGTGCGGCAGCACCGTCACCGTCAGTACCGTGCTGGGCTTCTGGCAGCCGCTGATTATCCGCTCCTTTGACGTCAGCTATTTCAATGCCGGTCTGTTGACCGCGTTGCCGTATGGTGCCGCCGCGCTGGCGATGATTCTCTGGGGGCGCATGTCCGACCGTCATGGCGAGCGCATCTGGTTCAACGTCATACCGATGACGTTAGCCGTGATCGGCATGGTCGGTACGCTGTATTTCACGAGCCTCATCGCGACCGTGATTCTGTTCGTGCTGGTCATGGTCGGCACCTATGCGTGCAAGGGACCGTTCTGGGCGCTGGCGACCGAATCGGTACCGGCCACCGTCGCCGCCGCCGGCATTGCGCAAATCAATGCGCTGGGAAGCCTGCCGGGCTTCTTTGCCTCCTCCCTGATCGGCGCGATCCGCCAATCGACCGGTAGTTACCCACTGGCGATCCTGCCTATCGCGGTGTTCTGTGCGATGGGAGTCGTGGCCGTGGCGATGATCGGGCGGCTGCAGTCGAAAGCGCGTTGGTTCTAGCAAGGAAGACGCGCCATAACTGTCGTGACGGCAACCATGCCCGACGTCGCACAGCCACTCGCAAATTTCATCCCGAACAGATTTGCGGAACCGGAAACACCTATCCTGAGAGCGTACCTATGAGTCTTGATCGACCACTACGTGTGGGCCTGATGGTGCCGGCCAACAACAGCACCATGGAAGGCGAACTGCTGGCATGGTTGCCGCCAGGCTCAACCTGCCAGACCCTGCGAATTGCGCGCGGCGCCGCCATGCTGGATGCCGATACGCTGCCCGCCTACCGGGCGGCTGCGCTCGATCTGGCCAGATTGTTTCACCGCGACGCGCTCGATGTGATTGTGTATGGCTGTACCGCGGCGGGTTTTATCGCCGGTCCCGCAGCCGATACGGCGATTGGCTCGGCGATCGCGGAATGCACCGGCTTGCCCACCATTACGACGGCGCAGGCGATGGTCCGCACGCTGAGCCGGCATGCCGTAAAGCGCGTCGCGTTGGTCACGCCGTACCTCGACGCGGTCAACGATCGGCTCACGGCATTTCTCGGGGCATACGATATCCAGGTCGCCTCACTGTCCAGTTTCAAAGCCAAAAACGTCGATGAACTGGCCGCGATCGGTTCGGCCCAGGTGGCCGAACGCACTCGCATCGCCCTACAGACCGATTGCGATGCCGTGTTTGTCGCGTGCTCGCAGTTGCCGACGCTCGAGGTCGTGCGAGCGCTGTCCGCCAGTGCCGCCAAGCCCCTCTTTTCGTCGATCCAGGTTAGCGCACTGCTCGCGCGCGAGATCCAATGAGCACTTCTTCTGCCGGACAGGCGATGTCCGAAGCCGCGACATTGGAAGCGCAAACCATGCGCCGCGTGCAATGGAGGCTGATGCCTTTCCTGATTGTTTCTTATCTGGCATCGGTGATAGACCGGGGCAACATCGGTTTCGCCAGCCTGCAGATGAATGCCGACATCGGGCTATCGCATACCCTGTTCGGACTTGCGGGCGGCATCTTCTTTATCTCCTACTTCTTCTGCGAAATTCCGAGCAACGTGGCACTGGAGCGTTTCGGTGCGCGGCGCTGGATTGCCCGGGTGATGATCAGTTGGGGCATCGTGGCGGGTGCGATGGCATTTGTCGCCGGCCCCAGATCGTTTATGGTGTTGCGCTTTTTGCTCGGCGCCGCGGAAGCAGGCTTCTTTCCCGGCGTCATTCTTTACCTGACCTACTGGTTTCCGACGCGCTACCGGGCACGTATGATCGGCATCTTCATGGTTTCAATTCCGGTGGCGAATGCGCTCGGCTCACCGCTTGCCGGCATGTTGCTGCAGGCGGATGGCATTGCCGGCCTGCACGGCTGGCAGTGGCTGTTTCTGGCTGAGGCCGTACCGACTGTCGCACTCGGTGTGGCCGCACTATTCTGGCTGACGGATCAGCCCAGCCTCGCCAAATGGCTGCCGCCCCAAGGACGCGCATGGCTGTCCCACACGCTCGAGCAGGAGGCCCGCGCGCGTAGTCTGCTGCTGACGCATAAACCCAGCCTGTGGACCACGCTCGGTGACCGCCGCGTGTTGCTGCTGACATTGATTTCCGCCGCCACCACTACCGCGAGTACCGCGCTGGCAATCTGGCAACCGCTGATCATCAACTCGCTCGGGCTCGACTATTTGCAGACCGGGCTGGTCAGCGCGATTCCCTACGTCGCAGCCTCCCTCGCGATGATCGTCTGGGCACGCAGTTCGGATCGACGTGGAGAACGCATCTGGCATAACGCAGTTCCGATGATCATGGTGGTCGTGGGTTTCGTCGGCATGCTGCTGGTACATGCCCTGTGGCCGGTGGTCACGCTGCTGACAGTGGTCATGGTCGGCACGTATGCATGCAAGGGACCATTCTGGTCGATGGCGACCGAATGGTTGCCGCCGCCGGTGGCGGCTGTCGGTATTGCACAAATCAGCGCACTGGCCAACCTGAGCGGCTTTTTTGCATCATGGTCGATCGGCGCGATCCGTGACGTCACCGGGAGTTTTGTACTGGCTCTCACGCCACTCCTGGGCTTGTGCGTAGTCGGCACACTGTCCATGATCTGGCTTGGCATATCCGGAAGCGCCCGGCGTCTCAAACGTTGAGTGCCGCGAGTCGGTCATAATGGAGTCCTCTCGACACCCTTCACCGACCCTTCCTTGCAATCGCTATGAGTGGCCTGGTTCGCCTGCTTTCCATATTGGACATTTTCACGCCCACCACGCCCGTGTGGCCCTCAGATGCTTTGATTGAGCATATGGAATGTGCCCCGTCGACCGGCTATCGGTATATCAAGGCGATGCACGAGGCGGGTTTTCTGACCCGGGTGGCCAATGGCTCTTATGCACTCGGCCCGCGCATCCTCGCGCTGGATCGTACTCATCGAGTTGCCGACCCGATTTATACCACCGGCACGCCGGTGATCCGGCGCCTCGCACATAAGACCGGCTGCAGTGCCCTGTTGTGCGAATTGTTCGGTGATTCGGTGGTATGCGTTCAACGCCAGTTGAACAACGAAAACCTGGAAAACCTGTTTGACCGAGGTCAGAGTCGGCCGCTGTTTGCCGGGGCGTCCGCCAAGGCTATTCTGGCGTGGCTGCCGAATCATCAACTAAAAAGCCTATTCCTCAAGCACCGCGAAGCGATCGGGCACGCAGCCCTGGGCCGCGACTGGGAGAGCTTTCGCAATACGCTGCGGGAGATTCGCGCAATGGGTTACGCACACACCGTCAGCGAATTTCACGTTGGGATTGCTTTGATCGGCGCACCGCTTTTCAACCGGCAGCGCGAAGTGGTGGGTAGCCTGGTTCTGGCCGCCTCGACTCGTGGTCTGGATAAGCGCGCGTTCGCAGCCCTGGCGCCTGAAGTCGTAGTGGCCAGCCAGGCCGTCACCCAGGCGCTCGCGGAGCCGCATATCAGTGATGTCCTGGCGGCGCGTGCGTTAGGCTGATTCAAGGCGTCTTGTGGCGTTGATAATCATGTCGCGGACGTGGACATTGCGGCGAGAGGCGCGGCGGTAAAGTCAGGGGGGAACAAGCCACACCGTTTCGGCTAAGGAACTGATGATGTCCGGGTGACCGAAAACCTCGAGTTATTCGAGGTGCCCGACTGACATATTCGGAAGGCTGAACAAAACGAGTACCCGCTGCGCGAATCGGTCCATCTCTGTACGAACTCGCACGGAAGACAACACATTTTTCCGTCAAGGTTCATACGCTGAGCATGAGCTCGTATTTCGCTGTCGAAACCAGGCCAGGGGGACCGCAATGACCGCATTGAGTGACGGGTTACCGCCCGACGGATTCGCATCGGTGAGCGCAGAGAGCGCGCAGGCACTGGCCGAATCAATGGACGATTCCGGCGTAGGGATCCTGCACTATACCGTGCCGGATGCGATTCTCGCGCAGCTGCGCAGTTTCGTCGCCGATCAGATCGAGCGGCAAGGTGGCCAGTATTTCGCCTTTGAAGGTAAGGCATGGGTCGCCAATACCTGCCTCAATCCGCTATTCGAGGACGCGGGCTTGCACGCGCTATTGCGATGTCTTTACGAACGGAAGATGCGCACCTTGCCGCCCAGCGACCGGATTTTGCCGGTCCTGCGCGTGCTGACCGGCACGCACGGACTGCGTCACGCGCTTAACTTTCACTACGACTCGTACGTCGTAACCGTACTGTTACCGATTCTGATCCCCAATGGCCCGGATGAACCCCCGGGTCATCTGGTCATGTTCCCGAATATGCGCAATGCGAGGCGCTTTGCGGTCGTCAACATCCTCGAAAAACTGCTGGTAGAGAAACTGCTGAAACGGATGTGGCGATCGCCGCGCGTACAGCAATGGTTTTCGGCGAAAATCGTGCCGCTCACGCCGGGCAACCTCTATTTCTTCTGGGGCATGCGCTCGCTCCATGCGAATCAGGCTTGTCTGCCGTCCAGCGTACGCAGTACCGTACTGCTCCATTTCGGCGATCCGCACGACGGCAATGTGTTCAAAGGTTTCTCCCACCGATTGCACGCAATGAGACTGCGGCGCATGGCGCGAGACTAGGCTTTCGCAAGAAGGCAGGGAGCCTTGGACACGGTCCGGCTTTATTACGGTGATACGTCGCCTGATCGAGAGAATGTTACGGAGTCTCACAATCCTCAGTCGAAAGCGAGGGTTTGCCGGGCACGTAAGTGTTGTGCAGCATTCCATGCTGCACGTCTGTAGGGTCGCAGCGAGCGCGGCAAGTTCTGCTCGCAACGACAGACACAAGCATCTTCTTCTGGCGCTCGTTGCCGAAGAGCCGGCGGTCGTTCTTTCGCAGTACGCATTCAGCGACACAACGGATCCGCACCACATTGGTTCAATTTTGCACCATAATGTATGGGAGATTGATTCGTAGTGCGCACCGCATTAACTGGAATTTTTTCTGCCTCTGGTCCGATGCAGGGCCGCGAAGCGATGGCTCGCAGGCTCGATTGGAACGATTCTCGCTTATGGAACTGGCACCCGCGACAGCGGGCGGAGTTGGCCGCAGCGGCCAACTCCGGGGGCCGTACCCGTTGCGGACAAAATGTTCAAGGCTTGCGAGGAAAAAGATATGCGTCCGGGAAGATCCCCCAAAAAACCCACACGGGGCTTTATTGTTCCGATCGGCGGGGCTGAGAATCGGGTCCAGAACCCCGTCATACTGCGCCGCTTCGTCAAACTGTGCGGCGGCCCGAGCGCGCATATTGCGGTCATTCCCACGGCATCGTCGCTGGACAATACGGGCGATGCATATGGATCGGTGTTCGGTGATCTTGGTGCCGGACAGATCAGCATCCTGCCATTCAAAAGCCGCGCGGACTGCGAGTCGCAGCAATACCTTGAGGTGCTCGATCGCGCCGATGGCGTCTTCATGACGGGCGGCGATCAGGTGCGCCTCGCCGAGATGCTGAGCGGCACGTCGGCTGCGCAAAAGCTCTGTAGCCGTAATTTGCATGGCATGCACATCGCCGGCACATCTGCCGGAGCTTCGGCAATGTCGAGCGCGATGATCGCCGGCGGCAGGAGCGGCGCCACGCCTCGTGCCGGCATGGTCGACCTCGCAGCGGGCTTAGGGCTTGTCAGCCGCTTTGTAATCGACCAGCATTTCAGCCAGCGTGACCGGCTCGGGCGCCTGCTCACCGCGGTCGCGTCGATCCCCTTCGGAGCCGGCATTGGGCTCGACGAAGATACGGCTGCGTTCATCGGTCCGGACGACACGCTCGAAGTGGTCGGTACGGGGAGCGTCACCATCATCGAAGGGTCGAGCCTGCACAACTTCGCCGCCGATTCGACCCGCCATGGCAAACCCGTAGGATTGACCGGAGTACGCCTTCATATCCTGACTGACGGCAACCTGTACGACTTGGGAAGCCATACGCTGCTGCGCTCAGGGCTCACCGCAAAGAGCCACGACACGGGCTGCCTGAACGCCACCGCGTTGACGTGATTGTTGGAATTATCCGCTGACCGATTCCGTTGACAGCGCGATCGGTTCGTTGCCAAACGCTGGCGCCCTTCTGCGCCTGCCCGGAGTGTCACCGCGCTTCCATCTATAGGACCGTGACGGTGTGAGACTGCCGGTTCTGAGTTAAGAGGTGAAGGTTTGAATCGTTCAAGAGCGCTCGCGGCCGGGACAAGAGGTTTTATCGTCGCCGTAGGCGGTGACGGCAAAGCGGCCCGCAAGGCCCCTATCCTGCGCCGTTTCACTGAGCTTTGCGGGGGCTCCCGCGCGCACATCGCCATTGTTTCGGCGGCCTCTGATGAAGAGGATTTCGGCGACCGTTATGAACGCGTATTCCGTGATCTCGGCGTTCATCGCGTCAGTGCATTCAACTTCGAGAGTCGAGCGGATTGCGAAATGGCAAGCGACGACTCGCTCGGCAGCGTCGACGGGGTTTTCCTGATCGGAAGCGATCCGGCCCGCCTCTCCGAGACGCTCAGCGCAACGCCCTTCGCTCAGCAAATAATCCGCCGGAATGCAAAGGGTATGCCCGTTGCCGGCGTCTCGGCCGGCGCAGCGTTTCTGCCAAGGCAAATGATCGCAGCCGGCAAAGGTGGCACGACGCCCCGCGCGGATCTAGTCGAATTGGCACCGGGCTTATGCCTGATCGACAAGTTGGTTATCGATCAACATTTTCGCCACCAGGACCGGCTCGGGCGCATGCTGATGGCATTGACCTACAATCCGGATGCCATCGGCATCGGGCTCGATGAAGACACCGCTGCATTCATCGGTCCGGATCAGAAGCTGCAAGTCGTGGGGACGGGAGGCATCACCGTTGTCGATACCTCGCAACTCCAGCACTCCGCGATTCATCCCGATCGCCGCCATGCGCCGGTGAGCATGATCGGCCTGCACCTCGACATTCTGGTTGATGGCAACGTCTACGACATGTCTGCGCATCTGGCCAGCATCGGGCATTAGTGTGACGGATCGAATGACGGCCTGAGCGCTTTGAGGATTCTGATGTGAATCTCCGGAATAAATAGTTCCGAATACCGCAAGTCCTGATCGATGTTGTCCCACGAGCCCGGCTTGCATATCTTGCACATCTTTTCCGTCCTGCTGTTTTCTATATAGACCCACGACAGCGCACCAAAGAATCGGTCGTGTTTTTCCGGAACTCCATCCGACGAACTCTCCATCGGAACCCATCCGACCTCCGGCACATAGAATTCCACCCACGCGTGATCGTTATCGGGTGTGCATACCGAGCCGACCGGCACATACCTCAGCTTGTACTCTGGCACCTTGAAGTCGCCGACTGGCCGGCAAGCGACGCCGCAAAGCCTCAGCAGCCCGATCATCAACTCCATGTACTTGCCGCATGTTCCCTCGCCGAGCCGCAACGTCTCGACGGGGCTCGAATATCTGCTGTTGTAGCGATAGCCGAGCCGGCTATAAACATATTCGCGTACGGCTTTAGCAATTCTGACCACATCGCCACGCCCTTGCGTGGGAATGCATGCAAGCAGACGCTCCGCAATATCTTTCAATTCCTGCCTGCCCATGTCATAGCGGGACTCTTCTTTCAGAAAGCGCCGCCTGATATCGGCAGGATAGTCGTCCTTACTCGCGCCGTTCAGCTTGTACCGGATACTGTAAGCCTCGATGATCGCGTGGTAGCCAAAAATGCGACATTCCTTGTCCAGCCTTATTCCGGTCAGATCAAACTCGACAATTGCGTTACCTTCCTCGTCCTCCGTGACGACCGCGGGAATATCGCCGATCGTCTCGATCGATTTGACTTTTTGCCTCGGCGTGTCGATGGGTATCGACAGTCTGATGCACAGCTTGACGCCTTCCAGCTCGTCGATGACATCGCCAATAGGCTTGAGCATTTCGGCATAGGTGAACTCGATTTCATAGCCGCCCGACAGGCAAAAATTGTTTCCCCGGCCGAGATCCGCGAGCTGATAGTCGAGCCGCTCGATGAATCCATCGCGGGCGTTTCTGAGCTTGATATTGGCGCTCCCGTTTGACGTCAGCTCCGAGCCCGCGTCGTCGAACACGTCCCAATTGCACTGGTTGTAATACACATAAACGCCCGGCTCTTTGGCATCGGACGTCTTGACAGCGGCTATGCCCACTGCGCCGTCATGCGGTACCGTAACCGACGCGACAGGTGTTCCGTCAAGATCAACGATATGGACGGTACGGCTGACGCCGCGAAGTATCAGGAGCCGATCGCCGTGCAGCGTCATGTCGTTGATGCCGTTTCCAATGCGAACCGTCTGTATCACCTCGCTGTTCTCGACAACAAGGAGGCTGCCCGTCACGTCGGCGACGTAGTATCGGCCGTCCTGCCAGCACAACCCGACGATGCTCTGCGCAGCATCGATCGTGATCGGATCCGTTGCGGCATGTACCGAGCCGTTTTCTATGCTAACTGTATGGATCAGATTGGAACGGCAATAGTGGATCGTACCGTCGGGCCGCATGCATAGTGCCGCCGCTCCCTCGAACTCATTGAAATGCTTGAAATTGAGCAGGCACTGAAAGAGGCCCGTGCGGACATCGATCCTGCCCAGCCCGCCGAGCTCCGGGTCCACAACAAAGATCGCGTCCTCCTCATTGCTATCGATCGAGCTGATGTTTTTTTCAAAAAGCGGTCTTATCGCGGTGACCATCAGTCCTCCTGTCGGTTCGATAGGCGAAGTACAGCGCCGGTGCTTGCGGTGCGTCTGACCGTTACGTCTCCTTGCGCGCCAATGCTTGTTGAATCCGATCGGCGTAATCGGAAAGATGCCTCAAATTGGTATCCAGGGAATCGCGCGAGGATCCGTTCGCCGTATCCAGCCGTATCAGTTCGAGCGCGACTTCGACAGCTATCTTCCGTTTCGATGCGGCGTCGAGCGTGGCTTCGTTGTCGTTGTAGAGGAGCAATTTATCGTCCATTTTCATTTGTCCGGTTCGGTTGAACTGCATTGAATATGATCGCGGTACTCGTTCAGTCCTCAAGTTCTCTCGCGAGCCGCACGCCCCGGGCATCGCGAACAATTTCCATATCCCGGGTCCACTCAAACCCGCCCAGATCGGCAGGCCGTATCCTCATTTGAATCGGCTTCCTGGTGGTTGCCTGCGCGCGTGGCATCTCCGGCTTGAATTGCCCGATCTGTTCCCATGCCCCCGCGTAATCTTCGCTGAGCAACAGAAGCAAATCGCCCGGACGTGCCATCTCGAGCGCTAACTGATTGGCCGTTTGCTCCTCCGCGACGACCTTGATTTGCTGCTGAGGGACACCCGCCGTGCGCAGTGCTTCGCACAACATGTCCGGCACCTCCAGGTGATCGCGCCCGCGCGAGTCGCTGTCCCGATGGCAGATGTATTGGTCGAAGTGCCCGGCTGCAATGCGCCCGATCGCCTGAATGTCCTCGTCGCGGCGATCGCCCGGAACCGTCAGCGAAACGATCTTCCGCTGATCCGCGCCGAGCCGCTCCACCAGGGCGCACATGGTCTGCACGGCTGCCGGGTTATGCGCATAGTCCAAAATGACCCTGAACGGATGATCGTCGCAGATATTCATGCGCCCCGGGGTGCGGGAAAACGAATTATCAAACGTGCGCAGGCCGAGCTGGATGCTCTCGACGTCGATTCCGAGGCCGCGGGCAAGCGCCGCGGCGAACATCGCGTTCTGCACATTGTGCAGCGCGAGTCCTTGCACCGTGGCGGGAATCAGATATGTCCACAACAATGGAACGCGACGGCCGCCATCCCACAGCACGATCAGGTGACCGCCTACTTGTTCCTCCAGCACGAGCGCCGCGCCGCCCGCGCGAATATGCTCGCCGACCAACGGGTGCGCAGCGTGCATCGTGACGTAGCACAGCCGGCTCGCCTCGGTATGATCCGCCATCTTCATGCACAACGGATCGTCGGCGTTGAGTACGGCCATATCCCTAGCTACTTCGATGATGATGCGCTTGACCTCTGCCATCTGCTCCACGGTTTCGATGCCGCTCAGCCCGAGATGATCGGCGCTCACGTTGAGGCACGCCGCCACATTGCATTCGGGGTATCCTAGCCCGCGGCGCAGCAGGCCGCCGCGGGCCGTTTCAAGCACGGCGGCATCGACGGCGCAATCCGCGAGGATCATTCGGGCGGATGACACACCGGTCATATCGCCCGCGCGCGTCATCCGTCCGTCGATGTACACACCGTCCGTGGTACCGAGGCCGACGGTGTAGCCCGCGAGCTTCATGATCTGGGCCAGCATGCGCGAAGTGGTCGTCTTGCCGTTGGTGCCAGTGATGCTCGCAATGGGGATCGTCTTCGGGGTCCCTGACGGGTACAGCATGTCGACGATGGCGCCGGCCACGTCCCGCGCCGCACCCTCGCTCGGCGCGAGATGCATCCGCAGACCCGGCGACGCGTTGACCTCGCACATGGCCCCGCCGACCTCGCGATACGAGGCGGCAATATCTGTGGTAATGAAATCGACGCCGGCGACATCGAGGCCGATGGCCTTGACAGCGCGCACAGCCATCTCGCGGTTGTCCGGGTGCACCTGATCGGTGACGTCGATGGACGTGCCGCCGGTGGAAAGGTTGGCAGTCGCGCACAAGTAGACGGACTCACCCGCAACTGGCACGGTCTTGACATCATATCCGGCGGCACCCAGTACGCTTTGCGCCGTGTCACCGAGTTCGATGCGAGTGAGCACGTTTTCGTGGCCTGCCCCGCGACGCGAATCTCGATTGGCCTCTTCCACTAACTGCTCGACCGTATGCAAACCGTCGCCGACGACATGCGCCGGCACGCGCCTGGCCACTGCGACCAATTGATCGTTGACCACCAGCATCCGGTAGTCGGACCCGGGGATATAGCTTTCGACGAGTACGGCATGGCTGTACTTCCGCGCCCTCTTGTATGCGAGTTCCACCTGCTCCGGCGTCGTGAGCTTGATCGATACGCCCTTTCCATGATTGCAGTCGAGGGGTTTCACGACAACCGGATAGCCGAGCTGTTCGGCGCTCACCACCGCATCGCAGGCACGATAGACCTTGCGCTGATGAGGCACCGGCAAGCCGGCGTCCCGCAGCGTCCGGTTCGTCTCTTCCTTGTCAGAGGCGATGTCGACTGCGAGCTGACGCGTCTCGCTGGTGAGCGTGGCTTTGATCCGCTTCTGAAAGCGCCCATAGCCAAGTCGTATCAGGCTGTCCGCGTTCATCCGCGTACACGGAATCGCCCTGTCTGCCGCAGCTTTCATCAATGCTGCGGTGCTCGGCCCTACCACGTGATTGCGCGCATTACGGAGAAAATCGTCGAGCTTCTGTTCGAAGTCGAACTGCGTCCCGGTATCCGTTTGCGATTTCAACTCGGCAGGCAAGAGATGCTCGATCAGCGCTAATGCCAGATCTCCGGCCTGCCGGCCGATGGCCTCGTCATGGTATTCATAGATGACATCGTAGTGGCCATGTGGACCCGCAGATCGCGTCCTGCCATAGCTGACGCCCGAACCGGCCATCTTCTGCAGTTCAATGGCTGCATGCTCCATGACATGGCCGAGCCACGTGCCATCGCCTTCGGTCATGCGCCGCACGAGTCCGCCGGGGGACTGATACGAGCAGCCATGCTGTGCGAGACCCGGCAGATAACCGAGCAAACTGTCTATGAATCGCTGGCCGAGCCGCCCGGTCGGCCATTCCTCCAGCACGCCCAGATCGACGGTATATCGGATGATCGGAAAATGCGCGTAAATGTTGGGGCCTTCATACGCGACTATCGACTGGACTTCCATTTGATGATCTCCTGGCGGAGTGCATCACGTTAGTCAGAAGTAGCAAAAAGCGCAGTTGCCCAGAAGACGCATGGCGTTCTTCAATCAACTGGAGATACCTTGGAGCCATCGACCCTTCCGTCAGACGGTCTATTAAAAAATAGAGGCATTTACAGATAAAGCAACCTGCGCCGTCAATTTTCTGGTCTGTCGCTACAAGCCGTCGCGACTGGCGTCGGCGGCCTGGATGCGTTTGTGTCGAATCGCTTATTCCGCTCGACACCGGGCGAGCTTCAGCGACTCGTCGAGCAGGATCATCGGGCGATCAAGCGACGCACGCGGTCCGTGCTGGGATTTAAAACGTTTCGCGGCGCCCGGATCCTGCTGGACGGCATTGAAGTGATGCACATGATCGCCAAAGGACAGATGAAGTGCGCTCGCGGAATCCATCCGCCTGCCGCCGATCAATTCTACGAAGTCGCAACTTAAGCAGTACTTTGCATATAGATCGTCTTTCGTCCGCGATTCCTATTGCGACACAACCGTTTTGATTGTGTTCATACGTCAGCTGCATTGTTGTTGGCGGTGCTGAAAAGACTCGTCGACGTGCAATGGGGGTTGGAACTGGTCACCGCACGGTTCGCCGCTGTCGCGAGTTGGCGACCTGCGTCAGTTCACCCCCCAGGTTCAGGCTATTGGCGAACTGTTGAACACGAGCGCATCTCTCTTAGCGTTCAATGCGAACGCCCGTGGCCTCCCCCGCCGCCCCAATAATGGCCGCCGCCCATGCCACGCCCGGGATATCCGTGCCCACCCCATCCGCCCTGACCGCCCCAACCGCCTCGATATCCATGCCCCCAATAGCCGGGGTGGCCCCAGTAGCCGTGTCGGCCGCCGCCATAACAGCAGCCGCCCCAATAGCCGAAGCTCAGTGACACCGATGGTCCCCACCACCCGGGCCAGCCGTAGTACGGATACGCAACGGGATAATACGCAGGCACGACGAAGACGGGCACGGCCGGTGCGATATAGGTGTTCGTCGACGGAGTCGCATCTGACGTGGCCGCACCGGTTGTGGCTGCGTCGGGCACCGAGAAAGGATATTGCTGCGGCGCGGCCGCCCCCGGCGCTTCGCCGTACGGAACGTAGCCGTAGGGCACGTAGTAGCAACCGGACAAAGCTGCGGACAAGACCACCAACGCAGCGGCGCCGCCCGCGCGCGACGTTGTATCCAGCGTTTTCATCACATACTCCAAGTCTGATGCGACGCAACATCGGCGCGCCTCTCATACACTTAGGATACTTTAGCAAACAGGATGCCTGAGCGTCTCGGAGTTCAAGGACATTACGCATCAGGTTGCAGCCGCTGGGAATGGTCGCGAAAGGCCGGCCATTCGTCAGTTGCCGTCTGGATGGGGCTCACACACTGGGCAACCAATGCCTGTTCCTCGATTCGTCAGTGGGTCGCTCTGGCTCATAGGTAATTTCGATGGGTTGCCTGTGGTTCTGCTGGAAGGTACCGTGGCGATTACGGCGCTGTCCGGCAATGTGGCGTACCCACGCCACTGTCATGCGATGTGCTGCGACCGCGTCCGGCTTTGCGAGGTACCTAGATGACTGCTGGTCCGACCAACGGAATGAGAACTGAAACCGCAGGAGCCGACGGTTCCGTCGTCTACGTCGTCGATGACGACAAGGGAATCCGGCAGGCTCTCGACATGCTCTTGCGCTCTGTGGGCTTGCGCGTCGAAACTTTCGAGTCACCGGACGAATTTCTCCGGTTTCCCCACTCCGCGGGACCGAGCTGCCTCATCCTGGACGTGCGGCTCCGCGGAAAAAGTGGCATGGCGTTTCATCAGGAAATCGTCAATAGCGGCGTGCGCATTCCCGTCGTATTCATGACCGGTCATGGAGACATCGAGATGGGGGTGAAGGCAATGAAGGCCGGCGCACTGGACTTCATTGCCAAGCCGTTCAAGGACCAGGACATGCTCGACGCAGTTGCCCTGGCCCTGACGCGGGATAGTGAGCGGCTCGTGGCAGAGGCCGCCTTGGCCGGCCTGCGCGCCTCGTATCAATCCCTTTCACCCCGCGAGAAAGAGGTGATGGCCTTTGTGCTGTCCGGCCTGCTGAACAAGCAGATTGCCTCTGAGATGAACCTGAGCGAAATCACGGTCAAGGTTCACCGTGGACAGGTGATGCGCAAGATGAATGCGCGCTCGATGCCGGACCTTGTCCGCAAGGCCGAATCGCTTGGTATCCAGCCCCGTCTGCCCCACGGCGGCCATCATTGAGTGCCGTCGTGCGTTAGCACTTCTGCACAGCGTCGATGATTCGCTAGGGATTTCCGAGAGCGATCGAGAGCCAGTGAGTCATTGCAGTGGCCTGATAAGGCTTCTGCAGCAACACAAGTGCGCCGTTACTCGCCGCTTTTGCCTGCAATGCGGGCGTCGGATATGCACTGATAAAAATGGTGGCCGGGGCATGTCCCTGGGCACGAAGGCGCTCATGCATCTCGATACCCGACATCCCGGACATGCGGATGTCGGAAATCAGGCAGGAGGTATGGGCGGCCTGCCCGGATGCAAGAAATTCTTCTGCCGACTCATACATGCGCGCGTGCCAGCCAAGCGACCGGATGAGGCTGCTTAACGCAATACGGACGGCTGAATCATCGTCGACAATCGAAACGACTGGCGTAATTTGCAAAATGGGGCCCTCGCTTATTCTCTCTCGGGATGACGTGTGGTCGGTGCCGCCCGCCTCTTCTGATTATCAGATTACTTCACAACAGCGTTTAGGGACATCGTACGAATGTATATGTAAACCGAACCCTGTGCGCGTCGGTCCGCGCGCGTCACTTTCGCACCGCCTCCTCCTTCATGGCTGGCGGGAGGCTGAACGAGAACGTCGCACCCCCTTCAGGGTTATTGGAGGCCCAGATTTGCCCACGGTGAGCTTCGACAATAGAACTGGAAATAGCAAGCCCCATTCCCATGCCGGAACTGCGTGTCGTAAAGAACGGTTCAAAGAGTTGCGGAAGATTGGCTTCCTGGATGCCTGCCCCCGAGTCCTTTACCGCCACGACAACATTGCCGTCAGGGTCAAGACGGGACTGGACGATAAGTTCGCGCCTGCCGTTGACGCTCGCCATCGACTGCAGACCGTTGATGATCAAATTGACGAGCACCTGCTGGAGCTGCACACGGTCGCCCAGTATCAGCGGTAGGTCCCTGGCGAGACGACGTGTCAGCGAGCCACTCTGGCGCTCAATATCCCGCCTGATAACGGCAATCGCCTCCTCGACCACACCGTTGATTGCAATCGGTGCCCGGTCCAGCGGCGCACCTTTCATGAGCGCCCTCACGCGTTGCACGATTTCTGCGGCTCGATTTCCCTGGTCCGTCATCTGGCTCACGCAGCTCTCGATTTCCTCCAGGTTCGGAGGCTGGCGCTGCAGCCAGCGCAGACATGCTTCACCGTTCGTTACGATGGCGGAAAGGGGCTGTCCCACTTCGTGGGCAATCGACGCGCTCAGCTCACCAAGCGCGGTTATCCGGCTTACGCGTTCAAGTTCGCTTTGCGCATGCCGTAACCGCTCCTCTGTTTGCTTCGCCCCCGTCACGTCCATCACGGCCCCGATGAACGCTCTGTTATCCGGCTGACCGTTCGCTGACCTCCCAACGACGTGGAGGTGCTTGATGCGTCCATCTGGAAAAAGCAGACGATGCTCGATGTTAAAGTCGACGGTGAAACCGCGTGCCTTTGCAATCTTCTCGTCGAACAGGGGCCTATCGTCTGGATGCACCCGCTGCCTGACCAGTTCAATGGTGGGCACGAGCGCCAGGTCGTATTCGAAGATACAAAAAGTCTCGTCGGACCAGAAGAGGTCGCCGCTCGGGACAGTCCAGCCAAAACTGCCGGTCCTGCTCAGCTTCTGCGCTTCGGCGAAGTACTGCGCCTGACTCTTTCGAAGCAGATCCTCGGCGCGCCTGCGCTGCGTGATGTCGTTGTTGGTCTCAAGCGTGGCCAACGGCTTTCCCGCGCCGTCGCGCTGCAGAGCCCAGCGGCTCGTCACGATTATTTTGGTGCCATCCCGCCGTGTATGAATTAACTCGCCCTCCCACTGGCCGTCGCGAAGAAAAATCTTCTGGAGCTCATCTCGAGGCAGCGGGAACACCGAATTCAGAAACTCGTCAATGGACTTCCCAATCGCCTCTTCCTTCTTCCATCCGTAGAGCGTCTCTGCCGCCTGATTCCAGTATGTAATCACGTTGTTCTTATCGCGCACAATGATAATGTCGTGTGTCAGCTCCAGCAGCTGTGCCTGCGCGCGCTGCATCTTCTCAACGCGGCCAATCCGCCTGACAAGGGTGGTGATTGCGATTGACGTGATGAGAAAGGCGAAAAGGGAGAAGGAATCCTGGGGTTTGCTGATGTGGAAGCTTTCGATGGGTTCCGTGAAAAAATAGCTAAGCAGCAAGGCGCCGACAACCGAGAAAATGACCGATGAGATGAAGCTGTCCAGCAGGGACAGGAGAACAACGACAACCAGAAGGAAGAAGCCAGCGGTGCTCTCTTCCTGGCCCAGAAAGACACAGGTCGCAGTAACGGCTCCGAGTGCGGCACAGCCTCCCGTCCATAGCGTCGCCAGGTACCGCAAGCTTCTGCTTTCATGTGAAGAAACTGTCGCCCGCACAGAACGTCTCCCTTTCGCGCAACTGCACCAGCCGCTTGCATCGTCTTCAGATAATAGCCGACGCTTTCGACTTCTCCGGCTGTTCGGTTCTCTCGTTAAACTGCAAGCTTAAACCGTCCGCACTCCCATTCGCACCAGAACCCTCGTAAGAATGTTCCACGACCTTCTGCTTTCATGCAATGTGCCTGTAAAGGAGAATGCCAATGTCAGCGCCCATGCGGCAAATCCATTACGCACTGGGTCTCCCAACGATCACGGGACACAGTTCCGCGCGGGAGCTAGTCGAACTCGGTGTGCCCGGAGAGAGCAGTTGCACAGCACCGAGGCTCTTGATTACATAACTTGGCATGGCGAAATACATTCGTGAAACCGGGCAGCGCTTTGCGTGTGAGGTATTGGTCTTATGGAAGGCTTCGAACTATCGGCGTACAGTTTACAGCGTGACGCGCGTGAGGGCCGCACCTGGACCACAATAAGGGGTACAGGCGCGGTTGGGTTTTCTGGTGCGCGCGAGGCCATCTTGCAGCAGGAGGAGATAGGAGCGTGGACGAGTCGAACACATCGATGAACTGGTTTCCCAGTCCCGATCGGGACGCCAGTATTATGTCCGTGTGGGATCGTATGCTTCAGGGCGACACGTCACGCTCGCGTCTCCTGCGAGGCGTGGTCGATCGCTCGTGGCATCGCTGCCTGGACGGCCAGGTCAGCCCGGGCCTCGATTGCGCTCCGCCGCCGCTGGAAGAGGACCGCCTATTCGATTTGCGCACCAAAAACGAACGGCTGCTCAGTGCCAGCCTGCCGACGATCCTGCAGACGCGCGAATTCCTGTTGCAATCCGGCACCGTGTTGTTGTTGACCGATGCCGACGGCATGATCCTCGAATTGGCCGGCGATCAGAGCACCTGGGAACCCGCCGGCGAAATCCGGCTGATTCCCGGCTGCGGCTGGACCGAACTCAATTGCGGTACAAATGCGATCGGCACCGCGCTGGCGCTGAGGCAGCCGGTCCAGATCCATGGTGCCGAGCATTTCTGCGAAGGCATCAAGCGCTGGACCTGCTCTGCCACGGTGATTCGCGATCCGCTGGACGGCTCCGTGCTCGGCGTGATCGATCACTCCGGCCCGGCGCAAAGCTACAACCAGCAAAATCTGGCATTGATCGTTTCACTGGCCGCACGAATCGAGGGCCGGCTCGGCAAGGTGGCAATGGAACGCCGTCTGCGGCTGCTGGAACGTTGCATGGGCTATGCCGGGCGGGCACATGGGATCATCGTGACCGACGAGCGCGGGCGGCTCGTGCAGGCCAACTCCCGGGCCCAGGCGGCCCTTGCCCGACTGGGTGTATCGACCGGCATTCATCATGTGTTCCCGCGACCCGAACTCGCGATGATTGCGCGGGGCGTCATGCCGCCGGTGATGCCCGACTGGCTGCGGCAGGTACAGATCGAGGCCATCAATGAAGGAGCCGACACACTGGGCTTCCTGCTGGTGATTTCGGCTGCCGGCAGGCGTCCTGTCCATCCATCCTTGCAATATCCATGACGTACGGTGACCTCATTAAAATCAGGGGGCCGGTGTCATGAATTCTGTAGGCGGGATGAGATGAAGAGGCGTCTCGGCCGACCCGTGGCCTCTCGCGTAGCGTCAACCGGTTTCATCACGGGATTCAGAATCACTTGTTTTAATTGGACCCGTTCTCGCCAATCGCAGGCAGGCTGAACTGGAAGACGGCACCACGCCCAGCATTGCTGGATGCCCACACCCGCCCTCCGTGGGCTTCGATGATCGAACGGCAGATCGACAATCCCATGCCCATTCCGTCGGGCTTTGTGGTGAAGAAAGCGTCGAACAGCCGATCTGCGTTCTCCGGATCAATGCCCGTTCCGAAATCCCGTACAGCGACGACCACATGGCCCCCGTTGTCGCGACGTGACTCAATCAGTAGTTCACGTGGCGCGTCGCCGATGTCGGCCATCGCCTGGATACCGTTCATGACGAAATTGATGATCACTTGCTGAAGCTGGACCCGATCGCCGAGCAGCGGAGGCAATTCGGGGGCGAGCTCGAGGCGCAAGGAAACGCGATGATTTACAACCTCGCGCTGAACCAGGGACACAACGTCGTTGACCACATCGTTGAGTTCCAGCCGCGTCTTCTGCGGGTTAGCCCTCCTGGTGAGCGAGCGGATACCCTGGACGATTTCGCCCGCGCGCCTGCCTTCGGCGATCATATGCTCCACGCACGCCCGCACCTCC
Organism: Paraburkholderia sp. RL17-337-BIB-A; assembly: GCF_046025895.1. Lineage (NCBI taxonomy): Bacteria > Pseudomonadati > Pseudomonadota > Betaproteobacteria > Burkholderiales > Burkholderiaceae > Paraburkholderia > Paraburkholderia sp. RL17-337-BIB-A. The sequence goes on from NZ_JARESY010000004.1 coordinate 337,346, forward strand.
TCCGGCTGCGGCGTCCGGTGGCCGAGCCACCGCAGGCAGGCCTCGCCGCTGGTCACGATCGCAGTGAGCGGCTGGCCTACTTCGTGGGCAACGGATGCACTCAGCTCCTCAACGGTTTTCGCCCGGGTGGCATGAGTGAGTTGCGCCTGTAAGGCCTGCAACTGCTCCTCCGCCCGCTTGCGTTCAGTCAGGTCGAGCACAAAGGCGAGGCCTTGTTCCTGCGAGCCTTCCAGTATCGCAGAGCCCACCATCACCGGGACACGGCGGCCATCCTTGCGGATATATTCCTTCTCGAAAGGTTGGCAAGTACCGGTTCTCCGAAGCTCTTCGACGTGCCGCGCATCTGCGGCGCGATATTCCGGTGGCGTCATGCCTGTCCAATTGATGTTGCCGGACAGCAGATCTTGCCGGGTATAGCCGACGATCTGCAGAAATGCGTCGTTCGCCTCGCTGGCATTCCCGACAAGGTCTCCAAAGAAGATCCCGATGATATTGGAGTCGACGAGACGGCGGATGCGTGCTTCCCGCTCACGAAGTGCAGCGTAGAGCATCGCGTTCTCCAGCGAGATTGCCGCCTGCGAGGCCAGCAGTTCCAGCACGGTCACACGTTCGGGCGTGAACGCGTGCGTGGCCAGATTGTTCTCCACGTACAACAGGCCGATCAACTCGGAGCGCCGCATGAGCGGCAGGCACAACACCGACTTCGGCTGCCGGCGGCTCAAGTAATCGTCTGCCGAAAATGGATTCGATTGCCTCGCATCATCCAGCAGCACCCGCTCCTGGCAGCGCCGGACGTAATTGACGATGGAGCTCGGCAACGCCGCTTCGGGCGCTGCTGATCCCGGCGGTGCCGATGCGGACGGGGTCTGGTTCAGGAGCCGCCGCACGTGAATTGTCTGCTGCTCCACGCTCGCTTCGGCCGCCAGGACCAGGCTCTCGTTGCGTACGAGCAGCAGCTGGCCGGTCTGCGCACCGGCATTTTCCAGCAGGATGTGCATCAGCGTGTCGATCAGGTCCTCCAGCACGATCTGGCAAGAAATTGCCTGCGACGCCTTGGCCACCGACAGCAGATCCAACTGCCCCACATTGCTGGGCGACGTGACGGACGGTGACGCCGGCTGTTCATGCCGTGGCGGCGTGCGCTCGTCGAGTTGCCGGACCTCGCCGCCGGTGCCCCACAGCATGAAGCTACTATGCACTTCGTCGAGGTGGGTGCGCGCGGCGGTCGTGGACTCTCGGGCACGATCAAATCCTGCAGCAAGGTCGTGCGCGAAGCCTTCTTTTGCCCGGAAGGCGATGAAGCCGTGCTTCTCGACCAGGTCGGATGCGAGCTGGATGAAACGATCGCCCTCGCTATAACTGTGGAAGACCGGGCCAAGGATCGTACCGAGCCAGTTATACGCTTGCGCGATAGGGCCGCTCGTCCCTTGGCGCAAGCTGACGTTGACCATGCAGCATAGCAGCAAGCAAAACACATTCAGGTCGGTAAAGTAGGCGGCCTCCAAAGGAATCGAAAGCACCTCCATGGCGGTCCGCATTTCCGGATCGGTCATCAGCGGCAAGTCAATCAAAGCCTCGATCGGGCGTCCCTCCAGGCTGCGTCGGACCGTTCCGTATTCGGCCTGGACCTGTTCCCAGGTCGGGTGTGCCGGGATGTCGATGCCAAACAGCATGGCGCAGGCGCGCGCACTGTCCACGGCCTGTGAGTTTTCCGACTTCATCACATGGAGCAGGACTTTCAGGTGGTAGACGGCCGCCCGGTCGAATTTCGACGCCCTGCGCTGCAGTAGCTCTGCAATCAGTCGCTCGGCCTGCTCGAAATCGCCGGTCAGAAACTCACACTCCGCACTCGCGAGCCGCAGGCTGAACATGAGTTCGTATCGGTTGCCCCAGTCCTTTTCATCGAGCAGCGCGATGCCGGCTGCAAGATATACGCACGCCGACGCGTAGGCCGCCGACGCCTTGGCCTTGCGCCCGGCACGCAGGTCGAGCGTCGCCACCTGCGCCTTCTCATCCCGGTCATCCAGCAGCGTGGCGCCCCGATTGAACTGGTTCGCGACATCGAACAGATGCTCGGTGAGCTCGTCCGCTGTCAAGCTCGCCAGCAGTACCCGGCCGATTCGCAGGTGGACTACAGCGTGCTGGGATGCGGGAATCAGTGAATAAGCCGCCTGCTGGATCCGGTCGTGCAGGAACTTGCCGCTGCCGTGGGTGCGCAAGAGCAAACGCTCGCGCACCGCCGCCGCGAGGCACTGCCCAGTCTCGGTCGCTGATTTCCGGCTGACTAGCGCGAGATGGCGCAACTCGAACGTGTTGCCGAGGCAGGCGGCCAGTTGCAGTGCTTCCTGTGCTGGGGCAGACAACTGACGCAACTTGCCGATCACCAAGTCGACCACGTTGTCGGCGAAGTCTTTCGCCTTGATCTGATCGAGGTCCCACTGCCAGGCCCAGTGTCGCATGTCATGCCGCAACAAGCCCTCCTTGTTCAACGAGTCCAGGAACTGGATAAAGAAGAACGGGTTGCCCTCGGTACGCTCATAGACCAGCCGCGTGAGCGGTTCGCAGACGACGGGTGACGCATGGAGCGTGTCGGCCACCAGCTGGTTCAGCTGCACGACTGACAGCGGCGCGAGTTTGAGGTCCGTCACCGGTGCGCCGCTGTGGCGGATCGTCTCGAGAGTAGTCACGAGCGGATGCGATGCGTCCACTTCGTTATCGCGGTAGGCGCCGATCAGCAGCAGATAACGCGTGTCCGGGTGCGTGATCAGGTCCTCGATGAACGTCAGGCTGGCCGCATCGGTCCACTGCAAATCGTCCAGGAAGACGACCAGCGGGTGTGCCTCGCTCGCGAACACCGTGACGAATTGCCGGAGCACCATGCGGAACCGGTTTTGCGCCTCACTCGGCGGCAGCGCCGCAACAGGCGGCTGGGGTCCGATGATGATCTCGACCTGCGGCAGCACATCGACAATAAGCTGGCCATTCACGCCGACCGCGGCCTGAATCCGTTGCCGCCAGCCGGCAATGTGCGTCTCGCTTTCGGCCAGCAGTTGCCGCACCAACTCGCGAAACGCTTGCGTGAGGGTGGCATACGGAATATCGCGCTGGTACTGATCGAACTTGCCCGAAATGAAATAGCCGTGCTTCGCGACAATCGGCTTGCGCAACGCGTCGACCAGCGCCGACTTGCCGATGCCCGCGTAGCCGGAAACGGTCGCCAGCGCCGTTTGGCCGCTTGCCACCATGCGCTCGAAGACGCCGAGCAGCCGCTCGACCTCCGGGCCGCGCCCGTACAGTCTGTGCGGGACCTGGAAGCGCTCCGGGATATCCTCCGTACCGAGCGGGAACGCTTCGATCCGGCCCGAGGCCTGCCATTGCGCGAGACACCGGTCGAGATCGGCGCGGAGTCCGTACGCGCTCTGGTAGCGGTCTTCCGGTAGCTTGGCCAACAGCTTCATCACGATATCCGACACCGCTTGCGGCACCTCCGGCACGATCTCATGAGGCGGCGCCGGCATGCGGGCGATATGGCAATGCGTCCATTCGAGCGGATCGTTCGCCTCGAACGGCAACTGGCCGCTCAGCATGCGATAGAGCAATACGCCCATCGAGTAGAAAGCCGTCCGGTAATCCACCTGGCGATTCATGCGGCCGGTTTGTTCGGGGGACACGTACGCCCAATCGCCTACGGGTACGACGACGCCCTCCGGCGAGACGGTGTTCGTTTCGTGGGCCGTGGTGAGAGTGAAATCCACCAGCAGGACCTGCCCAGTCACTGGCGCTACCAGAATATTCGCGGGCCGGATATCCCGATGGATGACCTTCGCGCGGTCGATGCCCGCCAACGCATCGGCCAGATGGCGGCCAATACGCAGGCAAAGCGCTACGTCCATGCGCGGCTCACGATCCAAAACGGCTTCGAGCGACTCGCCGGCGAAGTCTTCCAGGACCAGCGCCAGGCCGCCGCCCTCTTTGACTAGCGCGAGCGGTTTCGCAACGCCCGCGACATTCAGGGATTGAAGCAGCAGGTATTCGCGCTTCAAACGCGCGGATTGGGCTGCTTCGGCGGGTTCCGGCGAGCGCTTCAATAGCACCGGCATCCCATCCGTTGTGCGGCGGGCACGGTAGAGATCCGCGCCCGCTGTCGCGCAGATCCGCTCAAGGGTCTGACAGATCGCGATAGTCATTGCCTCCCCAGTTTTTCCCTCGGTGACCTGGCCTGATATCTACATCTTGCATTTCGACTGTTAAGTGGGGCGTAGGCCCGCATACATGTCGGCCAAAGTGATCACTTCGCGAACCGCAACGATTGACGACTAGTCTACTCGGTCGCGAATCGGACGCCAGTCTTGTCGCCGTCGCTGGTTGCTCAGCGTACATATCGAGTACGGACCGTCACGAGGGATGAACCGCTCGCTTTGGCCGACGACGCGCCGAGCGCCCTATCGATGGTTGAAACACCGTGCCGCACGAGGCGTCGACCGCGCATAAGACAATCCTATGAATCTCATAAGAACATGGTGATTGTGTCGCACGTTTTGACTTTGTAGTCTGACGTTCGAATTACAGGAGCGCTGTCCAGCGGCTCGGTAATAGCTCGTGCCGGGGGTGTGCACGCGGCGCTAACGAGCGCACCGCAAGCGCCGCATTCCCATCGTCATTTGCGCAGCGGACAGCCTTGCTGTCCGTTCCCTTTTCCAACGCTCCACACAACGACCAGGTAACGAATGGATACCGTTTCATACACCGCGAGTTCGGACGTCAAGCGGACAAGTCTTGCCCTGCGAGTGCTCGCCGCAGGCGCTGCCGGGCAATTCGTGGAGTTCTACGATTTCGCCGTCTATGGGTTTTCGGTGGTCATCATCGCGCACCTGTTCTTTCCACAGAGCGACCCGGTGGCTAGCATCTCGTCGGCGTTCGCGGCGTATGGCGTGGCGTTCATTGCGCGGCCTCTCGGCGGCGTCATATTCGGCACGCTCGGTGACCGGATCGGCCGCAAAGCAGTTCTGTTCATCACGTTGTTGTCGATCGGAGCGGCAACGGCACTGATCGGACTACTGCCGACCCACTCGCAGATCGGCATCTGGGCACCGGTGCTGCTGCTCGTGTGCCGTCTGGTGCAGGGCTTTTCGGCGGGCGCCGAAGCGGTGGGCGCGCCGTCGTTCGTTCTCGAGCACGCGCCGGTCCATCGACGGGCGGTGTGGATCGGCATCACCATCGGTATGTCCGCTGTACCCGTGGTCGTCGCGGGCGTGTTCATCCTGCTGCTGACTCATTTGATGTCGACGGACAGCTACAATTCCTGGGGCTGGAGGATTCCCTTCCTGGTCGCGGCGCCGCTCTCCTTCATCGGCCTTTACATCCGCAACAAGACGGAGGAAAGCCACACGTTCGAAAGAGCGGCCGCCGAATCGAAGACGAAGCACGTCGCGCCACTGAGCGCAAGCTTTCGCCATAATCGCCAACGCATGATGCAGGTGTTTTTCGTCGTCGCGCTGAACGGGCTGGCGTATTACGTGCTGGTCGGCTATCTCGTGACTTACATGCAGACGGTCACCAGGATATCCTTCCAGGACGCACTGCTTTCGAACGCGATCGGTCTGCTCGTCGTGGCGATATTCCTGCCGTTATTCGGTTTTGTGTCCGACAAGGTGGGCCGCAAGCCAATGCTTCTGACTGGCGCAGTGTTGATCGCGCTGACCAGCATTCCACTATTCAAGTTGCTGGACACCGGTAACGGGCTCGCGGGGGCGATCGGCGCCCAGGTCGTCCTGGCAGGCTGCCTGACTGTATATGGCGCCGGCGCTTACACCTTCTTTGTCGAAATCTTTCCCACTTCGGTGCGTTTCACGGGCGCGGCCATTGCCTACAACCTGGCCTATGCGGTGTTCGGCGGTACGGCGCCGTTCGTTGGTACTTACCTCGTGCGCGTGACGGGCAACGCAGCGGCACCCGGCTACTACCTCGCTGCACTGGCTGTCGTGGTTTTCCTCGTCGTACTAACCGTTCCGGAAACGCGCGGCCGTGATTTGAACCAGCATTGAGCTTGCATCCCGTCCGCAGATCGGCACCGGACCTTCGCTCCGACATGACGGAGCGCCGTCCGGTCTGCGCGACTGGTACCGGCGCCGTATGGTCCTCGGTATCGCGGATACAGGGTGCACTCAATCGCCAGCGCGGACCTCGGGAACATGATGGATTTTTATGACCACCCACCACACGGCTTCCAATTTGCAGCACAACCTGCGAACCGTCGCCGCACAGTTCCCTTCAGTGGCGGAATTTTGCCGAAACGTCGGCCTGAATCGCCAGCAGTTCAATAAATATCTGGCGGGTACACACGTTCCGTCGCGCAGGACCATAGACAGGATTGCACAACATATCGGCATAACGAACGATGATCTCTCTCTCGCCAATCCGGCCTTCAAGGTCAGGCTGAATGACCGGCGCGAAGCTGGCGGCGAAGACGCCGCAACGCCGAATAATCTCGATCAGCTAAGGATGCTGGCGAGGGAATCCGTGGTGGCGTTAAAACCGTTCCTTGGCACGTATTACCGCTATCATCCGTCGTCGATCTCACCGGGGAAGATCGTGCGAGCCGTGACGATCCTCTATGCATCGGGCGGCTGCGTCAATTGCCTGACGGTAGAGCGCTTTCCCGCCGTCCCCGGTTCCGAAGGCGGCTACTCGTTCTTCTATACGGGCGTCTGCTATCTTCTCGGCGACCGCATCTTCATCATGGACTATGAGCGGCGGCAGAAGAATGAGATGACGAACACGATTCTGATGCCGCAATACCGTACCCCGCTGCGCTATCTGTTCGGGTTGCTTTCGGGCATTGTCGCGTCCACTTATCGCGAGCCTTACTCCACGCGCGTTGTATTCGAGCGGCGCTCTGACGACCAAACGGTGCGCAAGAGCAAGCTGCGTCTCGCCACGCTCCTCGCGTCCGACCATGCGGATTTCCCGCCGGCTATCAAACGCTACTTCCTCGAAGCCGGCGAGCACCGCTCAGGCGATGAATAGGCGTTAGTCACGCCAGGATGGATCTTCGCGGTCAAGTTGACGCTTGAGCGCATCGAAATGGCTGGCGGAATAGACCGGCGCCTGTTCGGCGAAATCGGCCGCGGCGCTTCGCGCCACTGCGTCGGAAATTTCAGCAAGCGGGCGCCCCGTCGACGCCGCGAGAATCTGCACCTGCGCCGCACGCTCCAGGTAGTAGAGGTCGTCGAACGCCTGCGCGATAGTCGGGCCGACGACCATCGGACCGTGGCTATTCAGCAGCACCACGGTCTTGTCACCGAGCGCCCGCGCAATCCGGTCGCCCTCTGTCGTGCCGAGCGCAAGGCCGTTGTAGCCGCCGGCGGCTTCGTCATCGTATGCAATACGCCCGAAAAACCGCGTGGCGTTCTGATGGCACATCGCGAGCCTGCCCCCCGCCAATGACGTGATGGCCGTCGCGTACGGCATATGCGTGTGTAGCACGCACGCTGCCCGCGGATTGCTGCGATGAACGCTAGAGTGGATGAAGAAGGCGGAGTCCTCCACTGTCCCGCTGCCTTCGACAATGTTCCCTTCGCTATCGAGCATCAGCAAGTCGCTCGCGCGCACCTCGGAGAAGTGCAGGCCGAACGGATTGATCAGATAACAATCGGCCGCACCGGGGACCACGGCGCTGAAGTGATTGCACGTGCCTTCGTGGAAGCCCATCTTGGCGGCAATGCGCAACGCCGCGGCCAGGTCGCGCCTGACGTCGAGCACAGCCTCTTGTGTCGTTTGAATCGGCATACTTTCCTTTGAACCGTTAGTCATTCTTGAAGGACGGGCGTGCGCCGCCCCCGCATCTCAACCTTGCTGTGTGGCCATGGCGCGAAACCGCGCATGGTCGGACGCCGGCAACAAACCGCCGCCAGTTGACCAGATAACATGAGTGATATTGGCACGCCGGTCCAAAAGACCGTGCTTCGTCAGGTAGGAACGCCCCGCTTCACTTTCAAGCAGCCACCCAGGCCCGGCAATGCCCGCTGCGGCGGACGGCTCGATCTCGATACCCTCAGCTTTCCAGACGCCGTTAAGGTTCACATACAACGCGTCGTCCGATACCGTGAAAACGCCCGACAACAGCGAGTGCATGATCGGGCTGACGAGCGGCGACGCGAGCGGCACGGCTAGTCCGTCCGCGTCCGTCTTGTTGTCGAGTCCGGCATCGTAGACCGACATCGGACTCGACTCGCCGCTCGCCAATTGAACCAGCATGCAGGGCGACGCCACGGGTTCGGCGAAGAAGCAGTGGACGTGCTCGCCCAGCAGTCGCTTCAGGCCGAGCGTGATGCCGCCCGGCGCGCCGCCGACGCCGCACGGCAAATAGACGAACACGGGATGGTCGGCGGACGGTGGCCGCTTGTGCTCGTGCAACTGCTCGACGAGTCGTTGCGCCGCCGCGGCGTAGCCATAGAACAGCAGCGTGGAGCTCTCGTCATCGACAAAATAGCTGAGCGGATCGGCATCGGACTCCGCGCGGCCAGCCGCGACAGCCGCGGCATAGTCGCCGCCGTGTTCGACCACTCGTGCGCCGCGTTCACGCAGGATGCTTTTCTTCCAGTCCTTCGCATCGACGGACATATGAACGACCGCCGCGAAGCCCAGTGCGGCCGCCATGATACCGATACTCAAGCCGAGGTTGCCGGTGCTGCCGACGGCGATCGTATGCCTGGAATAGAGCGCCCGGGCCTGCGGCTTAGCCAGCTCGATGAGGTCGCCACCGGGGAGCGCGAGGCCATGCTGGATGGCCAGCGCTTCGGCATGTGCGAGCACCTCGTGAAAGCCGCCGCGCGCCTTGATGGAGCCAGCGATAGGCAGTTGATGATCGGCTTTCAGAAACCATACGCCATCGCGCGTTGGGTCTGCGCCCAGAGCGCGCTGCAGCGCCGCGGCGGGCAGCAGTTCCGATTCGATCGTACCGCCGCACGCGGACATCTGCGGGAACAGCGCGCATAACAGGCGCCGGCCCCGGGCAAAGCGGTCGGCCGCTGCCAGGATACCTTCGTAGCCGGCTGCCGAGGGCGGCAGCGCGGTGCCGTATGAAGGGTTGAGCCACAGCAACGGCTGCCTGCTTCTCAGCTGGCTGGCGAGCCCGTCAGGCAGGCTCGGAGAATAGTCGTTCATACGTGACGCTCGATAGGGGTTGCGTGCGATACCGGCCGCGCAGGGTTGCACCGTCAACAGGACAGGACTTCAGTCGATGCCACGGCATGTCGATCGTTATTGTCACGACTCGAGCCGGTAAATACAACTTCGCAAACGCCGGTGGAAGTGACGCAATGTGACGCAACGTCTCGCGGCACGTGCGTCGTTCGCCGGCATCATGCAAGCCCTTGCCAGCAAGACTCATGGCCCCGGCTCCGGGTCCCGCGCGCCGCCCATCGAGCCCGTCTGGATTGCGTCACTGTGCGTCGGATGGCTCACCGGTTGCGAACTTGCGAGCCGATTAATGCCGACCCATAATCGGTTGATCCAATCGCACGGAGCATGAACGTGGTCGCATCGAACACATCAACAGTCAAGCGCGTTGCCATCGCAAGTTTCGAATTCGAAGGCAACGATTTTTCACCCAAGGTCTGCGGGCAGGAACAGTTTGGCTTCCATGCAGTCGGTGACGCAATCTGGCCGTTGATAGAGGGCTGTCCGCTGGCCGTGACCGGCGGCGTCGACGCGTTGCGGGCGCACGGCGACATCGAATTCGTGCCTGTTCTGGTTTCGCACGGCGGACAGGGTGGAGCGGTCGAGCCTGAGTTCTATCGAAACACCGTCGCCGCAATCGTCGACCGCCTGCGCTCCCTCGGGCCTTTCGACGGCATCTATCTGGCGCTGCACGGCGCGATGGTCAGCGCGGGGGTACCGGACGCAGAAGGTGCGCTGCTCACCCAGATCCGGACGGTCGTGGGCCCGCAGTGTGTGATCGCGGCGAGTCTCGACCTTCATGCGCATGTTACGCGGACCATGGTTGAGGCAGCGAATATTATCGTTGGCTATGCGAACTATCCTCACGACGATGCGTATGAAACCGGGCAGCGCGCTGGCGCATTGCTCGGCGATGCGCTGCGTGGCACGCTTGTGCCGGTCATGCGCATGAGCCGCCTGAACATGATTTCGCCGGTGCCGGGAAGTTCGACGCGCGTGGCCGATGCGCCTCTCGCCAGGCTCCGCTCGTTCGCGCGAAGCCTGGAACGCGACGGCGTTGTGTCGACCAGCTACTTTGTGGTTCAGCCGTGGCTCGACGACGATGAAGCCGGCAACGTAGGCGTGGCGATCGCTCACCGCGACGCGGCGCTGGCGGCGGATGCCGCCGTCAAGATCACCGACATGATGTGGTCGCTACGCGATGAGTTCGAATTGCCGTTGTTAACGGCGGAGGCTGCGATCGCCCGCGTGTTGAGCGCTGCAGTCAAGCCCGCGATCCTCGCCGATACGGCGGACTGCGTCGGCGCGGGTTCGTCGGGCGACTCGTCGTACGTACTAGCCGCGCTGCTGCGTCACGCTCCTGCGCACGCATGCGCCGTCTCGCTGGTGGACCCCGTCGTCGTATCGCAGGCAACAACCCTGGGCGTGGGCGCGAAGGCCCGGTTCGCAGTGGGTTTCCATCTCGACCCGCGCTACGGATCGCCGCTTGAAATTGACGCCGAGGTGATCAGCCTGCACGACGGCAAGTTCATCTACGACGCGGGCCCGGTCAGCGGCGCGCAGGGACGCATGGGGTCGACGGCCGTGCTCGGCGTTGGAAAGACGCGGATTCTGGTCGCGAGCAACGGTACGTACGAATACGGCGACGACCAGTTCCGGGCGGTGGGGATTGACCTCGATGAGTACGACATCCTGGTCCTGAAGAACGGCATGAACTTTCGCAACGTGCTGCGGGAAGGCGGCGTGTGGGCGTTGGTCGACAGCGTCGGCGCGTCATCGGCGAATCTGGCGGCGCTGCCCTGGAAGAACCGGCCGCACGCGTTCTGGCCGCGCGATCGCGAAGACGTCGCGCCCTACTCGCCGAACCGGCTGGGTAAATTCTCCTGAGGTTCGCCGCGCGTCTCGAACGGTGCGGCTTCTTCGCACTGTTTGGCGCGTGCGGATTTGAACACGCGCGAACGTCATCTCCCCGAGCTACCGACCACCTGTTCATCCGCGTCCGGATCAGCGCGCCACCTCGCCTGGCCGCACTAAAAGAAGAACGAATCCGTGTTGGCGCTGGTCGGCAGTATCGTCGTCGTGCCGAGGGCGGAGCGTTGATGCTGCATCAGCGATTCGTGCGCGAGCTGCGCGAGTTCGCGTGTTGCCGGCGAAAGGATCTGGCGGCGGCGCTTGATCAGCGCGAGCACTTCATAGAGCGGCTCCGCGAACTCCACGTAGTGCAGTCCATCGGGAAAGCCTGGGCTCGCGATCGCGGCGCGGCACACAATGGTGTCGCCAATGCCTCCCGCAACGAGCGACAACGCCGTCGACAGATATTCCACTTCGATGATGGGTTCCAGGCGTAGCCCCGCCAATTGCGCGCGCGCAGCGATCTGCCGCCGCGCAGGGTCAGCGGTCGGATAGTGGGCGTCGTAAAGAACGAGCGGCGTGCTGCAGAAGTCCTGGATGGTCCGCGGCCTGCTTGCACGCTGCTGATCGGCCGTGACGTAAAGGATGTCGTCGCGCGCGAGCGGAACGACGTCCAGATTTTCGTCATTGATAGGTAGTGTCACCAGCCCCGCTTCGAGATTGCCCGCCGCCACATCAGCCGCGGTTTCCGCGCTGTTCTGCCCGATCAGCCGCACCCGCACGTCGGGGTACTGGCGATGAAAGCGCGTCGCGAGGTCCGTGCCCAGATAGTAATCGGCATTACGCAGCAATCCGAACGTTGCAGTACCGCCGCCGAGTGACATCATCGAGCGCACCGCCTGCAGGCCCTGCGCCGCCGACGCCGCGCACTGCTCCGCGAAGGGCAGCAACTGCTCGCCGGCTGCGGTCAATAACAGCTTCTTGCTTTTTCGATGAAATAGCTTGGTATTGAATTCCGCCTCGAGCCGCGCCGTCAGTTCCGATATGGCCGGCTGCGTGATGCCCAGTTGCGCGGCGGCCGCACTGAAGGTGCCGAGACGCGCCGCCATGACAAATGCCTCAAGTTGGACCAGCGTCACAAGGTAACCCTATGCATTTCATAACAATGTGTGGATTGTCTCATAGTTTTTTCGCCCCTAACCTCCGTGCTGACCCGTTGCCAGCACCGCGCACAGCGTCCGGCCGGCTGCCGACGGCAACCCGATCCAACCATGGAGAAGCCCATTTTGGCCTATCACCTGAAACGTGCCGCAGCGACGGCCGAGAGCGTTCCCGGTTCGCCTCCCGAGGTGCGCCACGTTGTCGAAGAAGTCATTCGCGACGTGCGCGCACGCGGCGATGCCGCCCTGCGGCACTACGCCGAAAAATTCGATCGCTGGGCGCCTTCTTCATTTCGTTTGACAGCCCAGCAGATCGACGACGCTATCGCGCGTTTGCCGGCTCAGACCATCGCTGACATCCGCCAGGCCCAGGCCAACGTGCAACGTTTCGCCGAGCTCCAGCGCGCTTCAATCCACGACTTCGAAAGCGAAGTGCAGCCCGGCGTCTTTCTTGGGCAGAGGAACATTCCGGTGGGCTCGGTGGGCGCCTACATTCCGGGCGGTCGATACCCCTTGCTGGCATCGGCGCATATGATCATTACGACGGCCAAGGTCGCCGGCGTTCAACGCGTCATCGCCTGCACGCCACCCAATCAGGGGGAAATTCCCGACGCTTCCGTTGCAGCCATTCACTTCGCCGGCGCCGATGAAATCTACCTGCTAGGCGGTGTACAGGCCGTAGCGGCGATGGCGATCGGAACCGGTGAAATGGACCGCGTCGACATGCTGGCGGGCCCTGGCAACGCGTATGTCGCAGAGGCCAAGCGGCAACTCTTTGGCGAAGTCGGTATCGATCTGTTCGCGGGCCCGACCGAAGTGCTGATTCTCGCGGACGAATCGGCGGACCCGTTCGTCGTGGCGGCCGACATCCTGAGCCAGGCCGAGCACGGGCCCGATTCGCCGGCAATACTTGTCACAACGTCGGCAAAACTCGGTGCGGATGTGCAGACCGAGATCGCGCGCCAATTGTCGAACCTCGTCACTCGTCCGGTAGCGGAAGCCGCGTGGCGCGATTTCGGCGAGATCATCGTAGCCGATACGCTTGACGAGGCATTCGCCATTTCGGACCACTACGCAAGCGAGCACGTGCAGGTGTTGACCCGCGAGCCGAGGCTGGCCCTACAGGCGCTGACGAACTACGGCGCGCTCTTTCTCGGCGAAAACACCTGTGTGTCGTTCGGCGACAAGGTCATCGGCACGAATCACGTGCTGCCTACCCGCGGTGCGGCACGCTACACCGGCGGTTTGTGGGTCGGCAAGTTCCTGAAGACAGTCACATACCAGGAGATCACCAGCGTCGCCGCCAGCGGCGAAATCGGCGCATTGTGCGCCCGTGCTTCGAGGGCCGAGAGTTTCGAAGGGCATGCGCGTTCGGCGGACGTGCGTGAGGCTCGCGCACGCGGAATGCGGCCTGGCTGGGCGGGGGCTTGAGCCTTTTGACCGGCCGCACATTTATCCCGTCGCCTGATTGCTGATTGTAGGAGCGCGTCGGCTTTCTCCGGGCCGGCCGCTTCATGAATGCGACCCGTTGTGCACCCCGTCCGTTCCGATGTTGCTTCGAGCACCTTGAACGCAACGTAAAAAAACCACGCTGGACAACAACCTCTATTTCCCAACAATAGTTGTACTACATATGAAAAAAACGATTGCATCGTTCGCTTTGGTCATTCCGGCCGCCGCATTCGCGCAAAGCAACGTCACTATGTACGGCATCCTGGACGAGGGCCTAACCTACTCGACTAACCAGGGCGGCGAGAAGAATATCCAGATGTCGAGCGGCAACCTCCAGGGCACGCGCTGGGGACTCAAGGGACAGGAAGATCTGGGCGGTGGTCTTGCCGCGGTTTTTAATCTGGAAAGCGGATTCGACCTCGGAAAGGGCACGCTCGGACAAGGCGCCCGGCTGTTCGGACGCAAAGCATTCGTGGGCATCAGTTCTTCCGAATACGGCACTGTGACGCTCGGCCGACAATATGAATCGACCGTCGATTTCATATCGCCATTCGTCGCCAACGAGATCTGGGGCGGCGGACTCATGATTCACGCGAACGACATGGACCTCACCGACGGCACTGTGCAACTCAGCAACAGCATCAAGTACCGCAGCATCGATTACCGCGGCTTCAGTTTCGGCGGCCTGTACCAGTTCGGCGGCATTGCCGGACAGTTCGCGAGTAACAGCGCCTGGAGCGCAGGCACCACGTATGCGCATGGGCCTGTGGCATTCGCCGCTACTTACCTGCACATCAATTCGCCCGCGACCGCGGAGTTTCAGCCCCTCGCCAACTCGCCTACTTACACCAATGTGATCTACGGCAACTATCTGGCCGCCGCGCAAAGCCAGGATGTTCTGGCTGTCGGGTCATCCTTCAAGTTCGGCCACGCGCAGGCGCTGCTGAGCTATACGAACACGGTGTATCACGGTGGTTCGGGCGGTCATGATGTCCGCTTCGGCAACTACGAAGCGAGCCTCGGCTATTATTTCCGGCCGACAGTCTTCGGTGCGTTGAGCTACAACTTCACCGACGGGATCAATCACCAGAACGACCAGACGCCTCGCTATCATCAGGTCAGCCTGATGGGCGATTATTTTCTTTCGACGAGGACCGATCTCTACGCGGAACTGGCCGTACAGCTCGCTACTTCCGACGCACAGTACGCTCAGATCGGCGGACTCACCGCGTCGTCGAACGACCGGGCGCTCGCTGCGCGCATCGGCATCCGGCACAAGTTCTGACACACGGCGGGGGCAATAACGCGAGCCATCCAGCGTGCTCGGGGAGGAATGCTCGGCGATACCTTTGGCCGACGACGCGACCTGGACAATTGGAGCGCGAAGGTCCGTTGTCTGGGCGAAGCCGGCGTTTGAGTGTCTGTCTTCTGGCACTGGCGAACGGCGGGAGATGGCCGGCAAAATAGTGCCACCCAAGCGTCTCGGCATCCTCAAGCTTCCGTCCCGGACTCTGTAGCAAGTTCCAAGTGCCCCCCATACAGGGGGTGTTTCGCCTCCGCCAGATCTCTACCATGAGATACAACCGTGCGGGTCACGCCGCTATCTGTCGGTGTGGCATCTGCAATCGCAACCACCTCATCACCAGCAACGACCTGCACGGCGCCAACGCGGCTATCGCCGCAAGCAACAGGAACCGTTTGACCAGAAGTTCTGGCGGGAACGGCCACGTAGCATACGCCGCAACCTGCCTACATCCGCCCAGAAAGCAGGTCGCTTGAGGAGAGAAACGGTGACGGGATTGCGTCGGCAGATTTCGCTGTTCGGTGGCACGGCGTTGGCGGTCGGCATGGTCGTCGGGTCCGGCGTCTTCGGGCTGCCAGGCCTTGCGCTACAGCTCAGTTCGCCCCAAACCGCAGCGTTCGGATGGTTGGCCTGCGCGATCGCCTGCCTTCCGCTGCTGTGGGTATTTGCGATTCTCGGTACCCGCTACGCCTCTGCTGCCGGCATTTCGCGTTACGCCGAAGCCGCGCTCGGCAGACGCGCCGAACTCGCCGTCACGGCCGTTCTTTGCGGCACCTTCCCGCTCACAGTACCGGCCCAATCGATGATCGGTGCAAGCTATGCACTCGTTGCGTTCGGGCTCGATCAAAGTGCGCTTGTCCCAGCCTCCGCATCGATCCTGCTAGTCGCTGTCGCGTTCAATCTATCCGGAATTCGCACCACTGCGCTCGTCAATACCGTTTCACTGGCATTGATCGTCGTTGCCGTGCTCGTGCTATGCACGATTCGCCAGTCCAATCTCTACACCGGCGTGCTGCTGTGGACTCGTCCGGACTGGAGGGGTATCACGCTATCGCAAGTATGGAAAGTGAGCGCTTTGCTCTTCTGGGCATTTGTAGGCTGGGAGAACGTCTCGTTCAGTCTCGAAGAGTTCCGGGAGCCGCAACGAACGATCAAGCAAGTCTACCTGTTCAGTTTTCTCGTGGTAGTCGTGCTGTATTTCCTGCTGGCAGGGACTATCAATGGTGCGTCGAGTGGAGACTCGTCTGTGAACGTAACGGAAGGCATCGCCCGACTCGTGCCGTTGCGCTGGCAGTCGCTCTTTTCTCTCGTGATGTTCTTGGTTATCCAGGCGACAGCCAATGCATGGGTCTTCGCGGCCAGTCGTCTTTTCTATGCCGCTGGTAGAAACCGTCTGCTGCCCGAAGTCTTTGCGCGTCTTGACCGGCAAGGCACTCCGCGCAACGCGCTATTTTTGCTGGCGGGATGTTTTGCGGCCGTCCTGGCGGCGGCGACGCTATTTCACATCAGTGTCCCGGATCTGGTGCTCGTTGCCAATCAGAACTTCCTGGTGCTCTATCTGGTATGCATTTACGCTTGCTGGAAAATCGAACGCGGCGCGCAGCGATGGCTTCTGACACCGCTCGCACTGTTGTCCTGCGGCTTTCTGCTCGCGGGATTCAGCTACAAGATCCTCTATCCGATTGCCCTGCTGGCCTTGGGGATGATGTGCCGGCGCTCGCGTGACAAGCCCCCCCTCGCCAGTCTGGCGGGGACCAATCTGCCACCCCCTCTCTAGCGTCTATCGACACATTCGACAACTTGCATGCTACTTCGCAGGACCAGTGCAACAAGCTCAGCCTGCCTGTGAGTGGAGGTCTTGGTCAGTATCTGTTTCAAGTATCCCCGCGCTGTGCCCATACCGATCGCAAGCTTCAACGCCGCCTCCGCAAGGTCGCAGCCACGCGCGAGCAACGCGGCAAGTTGCGCCTCACGACGCGTTAGCTGAAATGTCTCAACCAGTACACCCAGGTCGAGGTTCAACGGCCGGTCGGGTTCCATCACGAACAGAGCGCCACGTGCATTCTTTGATTCGCAGGAATCACCCCACTCGCGCGATTTCTCCTGCGTACAGAATGGCATGACGCTGACGACAAGCGGCAGGCGCGGCGGCTTGCGCGACAGATAACAGCGAACGGCAGCAGCGTGTCGTATGGCACTCTCGCAGGCATTGCGTTCCACGTCATGAAAGGCAACAGACCTCGCCATCGCCTTGTGCAACGCCAGCGTTTCCGCGTGCTTCGTCGCCATGACAGTTTTTTTGTGCATCAGCAAGCCGTCGCCGCCCGACGCAAGCGCCTCGGCACACCTGTTCACGAATACGGGGCACAGCGCAGTGTCGAAAAGAATTACGCCCACGTTCACGCAGGCAAGTACATCAAGTGTGGACTGGATCTGCACGTTGGTGACGGCGAGGCGGTTACGGACTTCCAGCGAGTTCATCAGGTGTGGCACGATAAGATTCATTGCATCGACATCTTCGCTGCTGAAATCTGCTGCACCAAGCTCACGGCCCGCCGAGAAGTAAACCTGCCGGAGTGGTGTGCGCACGAGTGGTGCGACGACTCCATAGAAACCGCCGGCCGGGCGAACCGCCTCGTTATAGATATATGACCGTCTGAAATCCGCATCCGAGATCGCTGACGATTGGCGCCGTGACGTGCCGACCGGAATTGCATTGATCCAGTCCGGAACGCGTGACTCGAACTCCCACTGTAGTCGCGATACGCAACCGGGTTCGATGCCGATGGACACTACGATGCCTGGGGCGCCGCCCGTCATCTCGTTCAACAACGACTTATGTGCACCGATGACGCTCGCGACCGAACAGAGCGCCGCCTGCCACTCGTCTGGGGCGAGCGCCGCCTGATAGACGTGGCGAACCGCAGCATGAATGTCATCGACGCGTCCCATTTTTACCTCTGCGCTGGACCGCTACCCTCCCAAATGGGAGTAACAGTTGCACCTTTAATCTGACAGTATAGTAAGGACGAAAGGAAGAGCACGTTTCTGCAATTCCCGGAGACAGACATGTCATCCAAACACGCTGCCCTGGCGGGCCACGTTCGGCGGCTATGTTCGCTTGGTGCCGAGCCGCACATCGTTATTCCGCATGTCGTTGAAACAGTTCGGACACTCGTGGGTGCGGATTGGGGCATGTTCTTTTATGCCGATGAGCATTACGCGCTTAGCGAAATGTACAGTCAGAACGAAGCCATATACGCGATCATGCCGCTGTATATGTCCGAAGTGCATAACACAGAGACGCAGGCGGATGCAGTGGGTGTCGACTTCACGACTGCGATGCGGCGAGGGCGCGGATATGAGAACACGGCACGCAATGATGCCGCATTACTCAAGAGCACGATGTATAACGAACTCTACCGGCCTATGTACATTCGGCATAGCCTCGAAATGACCGCGTTCGACGGCAAACGCGGCTGGGGCAGTATGACTCTCAAGCGCATGCCCAACAACCGGCCGTTTTCGGAGCGTGACCTCGCAGACATTCGCCCTTTGTCGAGGCATATAGCGCATGCGCTCGCTTGCCCCAAAGCGCGATATCTCAACCACACCGAGAACGGCCGGTCGTCCGTCATCGTGATCGACGAAACTGGAAAGATCGTATTGGAGAACGGCGTCGGCGTGCGGATGCTCGCGTTGGCAAGCGGCGAACCGGTCACCTACGTGCGGCACGCGCGACTCCCCGACTGGCTGACGCCCCTGGTCGCGAACTTCAACGGAATCTGGCGCGGCGGTGCGGCCGCTCCGCCTACGCATGAACGGTGCAACGCTGCCGGTCGATTCACATTCAAAGCGTATCGCTTCGACCATGCGGATGCGATGACCGATCACACGTTGATTGCTATCTACGCCGAGCATTTTGCCCCGCTCGCATTGGAAATCGAAACGCGAGGGTTTCAGCTTGGTTTGAGCGAACGGCAGCGGCAGCTCTGTACCTATCTGTTGTTCGAACGCCCGCATGGCGATATTGCTCAATTGATGGGTATCCGCGAAAGCACGGTAATCGATCACGTGCGCAAGATATACGAGAAACTCGATGTCCATAGCGTCGCGCAGCTAAAGGCCGCTTTTCGTGGCATCGATGGCGGTACGGACAGGTGGTATATGTGAGCCGGGAATACCGGACGCCTGGCAACTTGCCGAACTACTGACGCTTCACGCTACACCAACGTCGACGGCCTTCAATTCCAGAGGCAAAGGCTGAGTGAATTGCTGTCGTGGCCGTCGGTCAGGATGCGACAGCGGTCGTCAAGTTGCGTTACGACTTCGCTGACGCCCAATGCCGTGACCCGCACCGCCAGTTCCCGTGCGAGAGGCAGGTCGTCCAGCCGGCTGGTAGGTTGTGCCGATGTGATGCGTGGTTTCACCGTCCGCCAGAAAGTGATGGTGTGCAGGAGACGAACATCTGAACTGCACGGTACTGAAGATGTCGCTGCGCGCGGCGTGTTCGTTGGGCATCTCCAGCAACGCAACCCAGTAGATCTGCTCGAAGCTCGCGCACAGCATGAGTTGAGCAACGAACGGTTCAGCTTGCCAACAACGTGGCGAACGCGAGCGGGAATGTCCGTTGGTCGCCGCACGCGATTGGCGTACTTGCTTCGTTCTTGCACGGCCGCGATCGGCAGAAGTCGACCCTCAACCGCCGTTGGAGCCGGTACCAAGTCAATGACGGCTTCTGAGGTTCAACGGCCATCCGTAAGTCCACGGCGGCCGGCACCTTCTGGCCTTTGCCGACATTCGGGCATTGTCGTTGGTGAGGCGGCTACACGTTGCTTTCCTGACATTCGCACATCGATAGCCGCGAATGTCAGGTTTCATCTCACTTCGCGCGACAGCACAACGCTTCATCGCGCGCACCGGCCGTTCCAACCCTGGATCAGGATCCGCCGGTGAAGATCGGGCCCTGCCCGCCCGGCGCAAACGCTGGGAACATCTCGGCGTGCGGCGCGCTCGCTCCGGCAGGCGGCCGGGGTGCCGGCGGCGGCGCCGGTTCCCGCAATGTGACCGCACTATCCGCGGTAATCGGCACACTCGGCTTGGCGAGCAGTTCGGTCTTTCTCATCGAACCCGCCGACGTGCCAAAGTAATAGCCGATGATGCTGATCCACGCCGTGCCGAGTGCGCCGATCACCACGTTGACCAGATCGCGGTTTTCGTGAGGTAATTCCTTCAACGCCATCAGCAGCAGGATGCCGAAGAAGCCACAGGTCACCACCATCGCGAGGGCCTTGGGCACCCAATCCTTGTTAGCAATCCCCATCGCGCGCGCATCGGCCCGATCGCCTGCCTGGATGCGCGCCATGTCGGTCTCATACGCGAGACGGGCCTGCGCCGCGGCCACCACCAGCTGTTGCAACTGCACCGCGTTGGCGCCCTCGGCCTGTCTGAGCTTGTCGAGTGCCGTCGGGTCGTTCAGCGCGGTCTCGATCGCCTGCGGATCGTTGGGCGTGCCCAGCGTATGCGAAATGATGGCGGCGGCGGCCGTCACACCCAACCCGATCGGACCGCCTATCAGGCCGGCAAGCAAAGGGGCCGTGCTGCCGATGCTTGACGCTACTTTTGACCAGTCCATCATGCTGCTCCCAGAAGAAGGTTGGTTGCCATACGGTCCGTCCATCCGCGGCTGAAGGTCGGCCACGTATGCAGGTTTCGCAGATACCGGAGCCGGTACGCCACGAATCGCAGGACAAATCTCATCGGGTCCGCGCTCTTGACGGCGGCCAGCGTGTCCGGGCCGAACTTGCCGTCTTCCTGAGCGCCGGACGCTTTCTGCATCCACAACACCACGAGACCGCCGTTATAGTTCGCATCGAATATCTGGAAGGCGACCCGCGGATCGAGTTCATCCAGATGCAGCGGGTCCCAGTATTTTTCCTTGGCGATCTGCTTTGCGGTTTCGAGCGGTAGGTCCTTCATCGCGCCGGCATAACCGAAGTTCCGCGCCACGCGTGCCGTCACGCCCCACATCGTTTCGCCGCCGGGGTCCGCGGGATTGAAGGAATATCCTCCTTCGCTTCCGATCAGAGCCCTGAACGCATCGTCGAAGCTGTTCATTTACTGTCTCCTTACCTGCTACGTGATACTGCTAAACAAGATGCCTTTGCGCTAAGCCGTCAGCATCGCGGTCCATCCGATCGGGCTTTGTGCTGCTTCAGGCTGACGTCTTCCGGGCGGATTCAAATGTGGGCGGCTCGTCGCATCCGGAGCCGGCGTATCGGAATGCGTGACCTCCTGATACTCATTGCTGAGCCGCGCAATATGGTCTTCGTGCGGCGAGAGCACATCCTTGTCGAGTTTCGATGCCTGCGCATACCGGTGCGCCGCTTCGGTCATCTCGCCATTTAGCTCGAGCGCACGGCCCCACCCCGCATACGACGGCGCGAGATCCGGGCGAAGCGATACGGCCTGAGAGAACTTTGCAATCGCATCGTTGTAGCGCCCGACCGCGATAAGCGCCTCACCCCAGTCGTGCAGCGTGTAGACCGAGTCCGGCTGCATACGATCGGCTTCCCTGAAAGCCTTCAGCGCTTCCGGATAACGATGCGCATGCAACATCACGTCGCCCAGCAGACGCAGGTTCTCGGCGGTCCTCGATGATTCTTTGGCGCCCGCCTTGAGTTGCTCCAGCGCGTCGTCGATTCGGTGCTGCTGCTCGAGCGCAATCCCGAGGCTAGCCCGCAGAATCGCCGAGCCCTCGTAGCGGCGCAGCGCCTCGCGGCTCTGCGCTTCCGCCTCTTTCGCGAGGCCCTGGCTCACCAGCAACCACGCCTTACCTGCCTCCGCCCATTCGCTCTGTTTCGAAGCGGGCAGCGCAAGCACTTCATCGTAGATGCCGACGATCTCACTGTAGTTGCATTGCGCAAGCGAGCATTTCGTTTTCTGCACTTCGGTGAACAGATGGCTGGCCAGTATGTTCGGCTCGGCAAGCCGCATCGCCTGCGTAGCGATATCGCGCACGAACCTGTCCATGTCGCGTCCCGCGAACGGCACCTCGTCCTGGCGCGAGCGGAACACACCGCCTTCGATCTGCACGTGCGCCACGTAGGAATCCGCGGCATCGCCAAGCTTCGTGATGCCGATATGAACGACCACATCCTTCCGGTCGACGACCTCTTTCAGAAAGCGCACGGTCGTCGCATAGGACAGGTCCTGACCGGGAATCTGGATGTCGGGCTGAGCTTCGCTCACGGTCAGCGCGTCGTGGGGAATGGAACCAGCGTCGCGCCCGATCACCCGCATCGCAGACATGATCTTTTCGGCGAGGAAACTGGATGTGTAGCCGCGTTCGGCCAGAGACGGCGGGGTGTCCACGGGCGGCACCAGCAGTTGTTGCCTGAGCACGCCCTGCACGACGAGACAGCAGAACGCGACAGTCAGGCTTCCCAGCACCCACGGAAGCACGTAAGGCAAATACTCTTTGGGTGCACCGAAAATCAACCTTACGGCACGCAGCCAGGAGAAGGCGCGCAAGCCGTTGCTGGTTCCGCGACTGGCTTGTTGCTGAGCACTGGACATGACACACCTCGCACGGCCCGATGTTGGTCAATAGACGACTCTTGACGGCGTCATCAACGCATCGACCGTGCCATGTAACCCTGCGCCTTTGCCGACGGCTGTGCGGACATTCATGCCAGCACGGAACTCAGAAAAGTGTTGCTCGGTAGCCGACGCTTTTCGACAGTAAGTTCGGTCGCGGAAGACATCGCACCGGATGGAGGCGCGCCACGTGTGCTGCTATATTGGCTGCGGCTCGACAGCGCGGCATCCGCCAGGAAGATGAAATGAAGATGATCGGACTGATCGGGGGCATGAGCTGGGAATCGTCGGCCGAGTATTGCCGCCTGATCAACGTGGACATGAAGTCGCGGCTGGGCGGCCACCATAACGCGCCAGCGTGATGGTCACGGTCAGCTTCGAGGGATCAAGAGGCTGCAGCATGCGCAACGCTGGGAGGGGCTCGGCGACAAATGACGCGGGCGGCGCTGCAGGTGCAGACCGCGGGGGCGGATTTCGTACTGCTCTGCACGAATGCCATGCATCGCGTGGCGCCGGCGCTGGAAGCCGCGCTCGACGTTCCATTCCTTCATATCGTCGACCCCACCGCGCAACAAGCCTTCACGATGGAGCAGGATCTTGCCCCGGCCGCATGCAGGAGCGGCACGGCATCGAAGCGCTGGTGCCACAGGCGCAGGAGCGCGTGCTGTTGCACCAGGTGATCTACGACGAGCTTTGCAACGGCATCGTGCGCGAGGCATCACGCGATGCCTACCGGCTCATCATCGACTAGATGCGGACGCAGGGTGTGGGCGGCGTGATTCTCGGCTGCACGGAGATCGCCCTCCTGCTTTCGCAGGAAGATGTGCCGCTGCAGGTCTTCGACACCACCGCGCTGCACGAGCAGGCGGCGGTTACGCGGGCACTGGAATAGATGCGAGCATCATCCGTCCACAGTAAAACTGTCTCATACAGGAGTGGACCGGCCGGTCAAGCGTCCATGTGAGCACTCGGGCGACCGGCCGGAAATGGGCCGAATTGGGTCTCATGTGTTAAGGCATAAATCGACTCCCGAGGTAGGGTCGTGATTGGGATTCGGTCGTCGCGCTGCCGGCAACACGAGGTCGGTTGCCGCGCGGCAGTTTGCCCACAGGCGATTTCGGGCACACTACGGGCATCTTCGCTCAGCCTCACATGCCATGCCCCATTCGTTTAAGCCCACTGTCGAACAGCACGCTGTCGTAGATGCCGTTCTTGGCGGGGGCGACCTGAAGATCAAGGCGTATGCGGGCGCGGGAAAGACTTCGACGCTGCGGCTGATTGCTGATCACCTCCCGGGTAAGCGCGGCAGCTATCTCGCCTTCAACAAGGAAATCGCCGAGCACGCTCGCCGCGGCTTTCCGTCCAATGTCAACGCTCGCACAGTGCATTCGCTCGCGTATGCATCCGTAGCTCCCGCCCTGACCGCGCGCCTGAACATCCCGGGCGAGCCACCGCACGAATTGGCTGCCCGCTATGGGCTCGGACCGATACAGGTGCCGACCATCACCGGCAAAACCGTCGAAGTCACGCCGTTTGAAATTGGTCGGATAGTTGCCGACGGGCTGGGCAGGTTCTGCCGCTCGGCGCAGTTGCGGCCGGAGGCTTCCCACATCCCTGTCGACGAAAAGGTACATGAAAAGGCGGCCGACTGGCTGCGCGAATCGTTACTTCCCTGCGTGGTGCGTCTGTGGAATGAAAGCACTGATCCACGCGGGCGCAGCGCCATTGCGCCGGACGTCTATCTAAAAGTCTGGGCGCAGACAGAACCGCGTATCGATGCGGACTTCATCCTGTTTGACGAGGCGCAGGACAGCGATGGCGTCATGCTCTCGGTGCTTGGCCGCCAGCGCCACGCGCAGATCATTTACGTCGGTGATCCCTACCAGCAAATCTACGAGTGGCGTGGCGCTGTCAATGCAATGGCGCAGATCGACGCGCACGAGCGGGCACTAACCGAATCCTTCCGCTTCGGACCCATGGTCGCTGCGCTCGCCAGCCGTATTCTAGGACTGCTTGACGAGCGTACGCCCATTCGCGGCCAGGACACAATCGGTTCGATTCTGGTGGACGACCCTGCTGTCTCTCCACCCGTCGATGCCATTTTGTGTCGGAAGAACGTGACGGCCATCTGGCAACTGGCCGCGGGCGTCGAAGCCGGTTATAAGCCAGCGATCCGGATGAATCCCGCCGAGATTGTGGCATTTGCAGATGGTGCCGATCAGTTGCAGGCGGGAAAACGAGCGTTCCGGCCAGCGGCGTTCTCCCTGTTCGAAACGTGGAAGGACGCTCAGGCGTTTGCACAGAGCACGGTCGGGCGCGACCTGCATCCGATCGTCCGAATTGTCGACGAGTTTGGCACCGACTATCTGCGTGCACTGGCGCGGCGAATCGCGCCCGAGGCGTCCGCTGACTACGTAATCTCTACCGTTCACCGCGCGAAGGGGCTGGAATGGAAACGGGTGAAAGTAGCCAATGATTTTCGCTTCAAGACCATCGACGGACGCCTGATGCTGGAGCAAGACGAGATGCGCCTGCTGTACGTGGCAGTCACGCGTGCACGTCATGTTCTGGACATCTCTGAGCTACGCGAAGAGCTTATACGGCTGTTCAGGTCGCGGCGGTGACAGGCTGACGACTGTTCGCGCCGCACCAATGCGACTCTCAAGGCCGAGCTAGACGGTCACCGAACACTCAATGCCGGCTCAGGCCAGCTTGCGGTCTGCCCGTTGGTAGGGCTTGCCTGCCTGAAAGCGGTCGAGCCGTTCGCTCGCTTCGGCGATAAATCCCGTCAGGATCATCGTCTGGGTTATTGGGTTAGAGTCTGCGCATCACGCAAAGTTTTCGAAGAACCTCTGCATCCGACAGATCGGCCCTAGCTGGTTCATGTCTCTCACGAGAATAGGACCTGGTGCAGGGGCTTCCTTTACCGAACAATGACTTGAAAATTTATCTTCTCCCGCAAAATGAAAAACTATGGAACAACATAAAGTGTCACGCCCCGGTCATTGCAACGTTCCACGTTACAAGCGCGGGACCCTTGTTGTTACACATCCATCGTTCGACTCCAGCAACGATGCCTTCTTATCGCCCCGCAAAGCGGTGAACGCTGATAGAGGGGGCCCCAAACGCTCAAGAAGAGGTAGTAGACGCGAACCGTCGATACACCGGACCTCATATGAACATTTCGGTCGGCGATCGCATTCAAGCTCAATGTGCTTCCAGCATTGGCTATGAAAAAGTTGATTTTCTGGAAGACGGATCATCGTGTCTGCGTCATACGCGGGAGATGTCCGCCAACGGTCTTTGAGGCGGTTTCGGGAAATGCCTACGTATTTTTGACCATCTGTGTATCTGCGTGGCGATGGAGAAGTCGCCAGCCGCCCCGCTCACGACGAAACACCATAGTGACCCTGTAGTCTCTTGTCGACTCAGAGGACTGCCCGGGAACCTGGTAGCGGATATGCTCATTCTGGACAACGTACCCCAAGTCACCAGACGATCGGGCCGCAAGTCGTTCGAGTGTGCTTGTACCTTTAGAAAAATGTGAACCTACCCAGTCGAGGCGCGGACCAATTGCTGCCCAACCCTGTTCGGTCTCTCCTCCAAACCCTCCGGACAAGGTTACATCGTCTCCATGTGACCAAATCGCTTTAGTGGTGTCCGCGTTCCCATTCTCAAGGTCGTGTTGGGCTGAGTCGAACCTCGAGAGCGCTTCTAAAAACCCCTTATCAGCAGTCGCCTCTTGTGCATGCATTGCGGTAGCTCCAACCAGAAGAAAGCCAGGTGTAGTTGCTGGAAAAACCAAATATTGCGATTCATCGAAATCCTCTAATCGACCGATCCATGCGAGTACCTTGCTGCGGTCTGGCGAATGACGTGCATCTTTGAGTGCCGTCATAGACCCGCCCACCAGGGAACTGAAACCATGTACTGGCAAGAGCACCGAAATTCTGGACTGAGTGGAATTCAGGTTATTGCGCCTCACCGAGTTCGCCTGTCGGTACGCCCTCGTGCACGATTGCACGGCTTATCAGTCGCAGGAGGCTTCGCACTTTGAGCCTATGTGTCGACGTATCGTAAGTCTACGCCCAGCCACTCCGGATATTGGACGATTTTCATGACCTCCAGGTCGCGGCAAAATGTGCCGGCCAACCGCCAGCAGCGCACCTGATCCGCTTTTGCCGTTCGACGCAGCATCATATGAACGGCTGCTTCCGGAAGAGGCGCGACGTTCGAACGTCGTCGTGAGAGTGTGGACCAACGTCCGTAGCTGGCCGACTTCTGCCTGTTGTCGGGCGGACATGTTTCGCGGGCGCTGTCAACTTGCCGATAAATTGACAGAACGGCGGCAGGTGCGGCGAATGTTCAGAAACCAGTTGACGGATTTTGAGTAACTTCGGTGAGTTCGCGCCACGCGGCGAAGCGGGTCGCGAGTTGTTTGCGGTGGAGTGAAGCGGGCAACAGATGCCGCTTCAGTGCGAAATGTTGCCGAATCAATTCGAAGCACGAGAGAAATGCCCGTGTGCGTTTCGGGAAGCGAAAATACCATCGCACTGCGCAACTGATGACGCTAGCCGGGAAGCGGTGACCGTGATAGAGCGATTTCGATTTGTTCATCGTCCAATCTCACCCGACCGACCCCGGCAACCTGACAATGCCCTTTCGTGTCATTCTCCACTGCCTTAAAAAACCACCGTTATAAAGAACATTGCGTCACGCCATAGGCTCTCCGTGCGGCGACATGCCCAAGATCGTGTCGAGGGCTATCGGGCGGTGTCGTAGAAAGCCCTGCGCATAGTCGATTCCGATTTCGCGCAATAGCGTTTCCACGGCTTCGGTCTCCACAAATTCGGCTACGGTTCTCTTACCGGTAATCGTCGCAACTTCGCGGATGCACCGTACTGTGGCCTGATCAACCCGATCGTGCGTCAGATCTTGAATGAATTGCCCGTCGATCTTCAGGTAATCGACGGGCAAGCTCTTGAGGTAGCCGAACGACGATACGCCGCTACCGAAATCGTCCAGCGCGAAGCGCACACCGAATGCATGCATCGATTCGAAGAACAATTTCGCGTCGCTCAAGTTCGTGATAGCTGTGGTTTCGGTGATCTCGAAGCACAGCTTGTGATGATCGAATGCGATGGTCTTGATCAACTCCGTGACGTAGTGATGGAAGTCGCGGTCGCCGATCGACTGACCCGACAGGTTGATCGCCAGTGTATCGACATGCGACAGCACCGTCCGGTGCTTGGCCATCCATTCGAACACCGTGCGCACGACCGAGCGATCGATGCGCGAGACCATATGAAAACGCTCCGCGGCGGGCAGGAACGCACCCGGCGAGATCAGCCGGCCGTCGTCGTCGATCAGCCGCAGCAGGATCTCGCCGAATAAGCCTTCGCGTTCATGGCCCAATGACTTGATCTGTTGCCAGAGCAGGATGAACTGCCCATTGTCCAGCGCCTGTTCTAGCCGTCGCACCCATTGCATATCCTCGTGATGAGACTCGATCACTTCGTCGGCCCCAAAATAAGCATGTACACGGTTGCGCCCAGCCTGTTTTGCGGCAAAGCAGGCGCTGTCGGCCGCTCGCAAGATACACGCCGTGGTTGGCCAGCGCGTGTCCACCGGCACCAGCCCGATGCTGGCCCCGATATGGAGACGCTGGTTGCCGTGTTGAAACCGAAATGCGTCGATTCCTTCGCAGATCTTCTGCGCGACGCTTTGAGCCGCTTCGATGGAGCAATGCTTGATAATCAGGCCAAACTCATCACCGCCCAAGCGAGCGAAGGTATCGCTCTTGCGGACCAGCTTACTGATCAGGCCGACCACCTGCTTGAGCAACTGATCGCCGGCAGCATGCCCGCCTGCATCATTGACCAGTTTGAATTGGTCGAGATCGATGTACATCAACGCATATTCCGTCTCCCCTTGATGAGCCGAGGTCAGTGCCAGTTGCAATCGGCGCTCGAACTCGTCCCGATTGAACAGCCCCGTTAGCGTGTCGTGGGTGGCCCGGTACGTCATCTCCTGGATTAGTTGACGCTGTTGCGACACGTCACGAAATACCAGCACCACGCCCAGGGTCTGGCCGGCCGCATCCTTGATCGGTGCGGCCGAATCCTCAATGCGATACTCCCGGCCATCGCGGCTCATCAGCACCGTGTGGTCTGCCATATCGACAACGCGGTCCTCAGACAAGCACTCCTCTACCGGACTCTTCGCCCGCAACCGAGTCGTCTCATCGACGATCTCAAATACCACTTCAGACGGCATTCCACGAGCTGCCACATTACTCCATCCCGTGAGTTTTTCAGCGACGGGGTTAAGGTACTCGACGCGACCTTGCGCATCCGTGGTGATCACACCCTCACTAATTGAATGGAGTGTCACCCGCAAGCGCTCATGCTGCGCAGCCAGTTCCGATTGCACGCGCTTGCGTTCGGTCACGTCCTCGATGACCGTCAGCGAGAGTAAGGTGTCGCATTGAATGACGGACGACAGCAAGACGTCCATGACGGTGCCGTCTTTACGCACCATCTGGTATTCGATGTCTTTACGCTGGCCGGTTCGAAAAAACTCTGGGATGCCCGTCTCAGTGCAATAGGCGCGCGATTCAGGCGTCATAAAGTCACCCACAAAACGGCCAATCACCTCGTCACGCGCATAGCCTAGAGTCGTTAGCCAGACATCACTGACATGTACCAGGCGCCCTTGTGGATCGATCGAATGCAGCATCGCCGGTGTGGCTTCGTACAGCATCTGGTAGCGTTGCGCGCTTGTATCCCGTGTTTGTTGCGCCAAGGTTCCCAGTTGCCCGTCAAATGGGGCGATATTTCTGTCCATCATCTACTATGCTCGGATGTTTGTTCGATGGAAATTCGTCCGTGCCGGTCTATCGTGGCACGTCATTTTTGTTTTTTTAAAGCAGGGTGGTCATCGCGGATTACACCAATTGAGTGCCAGGATGTTGGTCTGGCACGCGATGCCTTCGATCACGGTGATGATCTCGCCCACCCTGGCGGAACTGTCAGAGATCCCGTGCATCGTGTCGACCACCCGTCCGACCACCTCTCCGCCCCGCCGCATACGCGCCGACGCATTCCTGCACGGCAGCGGCCATCAGGCCTTGCTGAACCTCGATGAAATCGTTTAGCGCCTTGAAGAACGCTGTTCGACGCGGCGTCAAGCTCAGCATGGTTGCACGTGCCCATTGCTGTCATGCGCGGCCAATTGCGCTTTGATAGGCAGGAGAGCCGCTGAATAGACCTCTCGTACCTGCATCAGGTGACCGAAGGCAGCCCGCTCAGAAAGACGATCCATTTCAACTTCCAACGTCTCGCTCAATCGCGGCTCTCCGGCGCTGAAGCGATACGCATCCAGCCGCAAAAAAAACCGACCGGTTAGGGTCGGCTAAAGATTCTGACTGTCCGGGGGCATGCCAGAACCTGAGAGAAAATTGGGCATCCGATCCTCATCGGCCGCTTTTGGCACTGAGACAAAGGGGCGGACGCAGTCCCCTGGGTTGACCGGCGAGTTCCCGGACCTGGGCCGCACCAGGCGGATGAAACTATCCGCTATCCTTGGGTGGCTGATTCCTGATCCAGTGCGGCGAGAATGGCATTGGTCAGCCCAAGCAGCGTCGAGTGATATTCGGCGGGCAAGGAGATATCGTCCATCTGCGTCAGGGCATCTTCAATGCCCTGACGGAATGACCGGATGACCGCGGCACGCTGCGACGTCGTGAGGTGCGGCAGGGTGGCATCTAGAAACGCGCCCAGCACGATGGACCGTGCGCCAAGCATGCTTACTGTCTTCGTGTTAGTGGTCGAGAGTGCGGCCATCTTTCTCAGCACCTCGTCAGCATTGTTCAATTTTCCGCCCGCTCAGAAGGCCTGCCAGTCCACGGCATCACCAGCGTGCGTCACGGCTGTGGTGCTCCGGTCTGCACTAACGACTGGCCTGGTCAATGACTCACGAGAGGTCATGCGAACTGTCGGTGCCGACGGACGCGGTTCACTCCGCTGGGCAACCGCTCGTGACGCCGAGGCCCCCGTTTCGCCGATTTTGAAGAACGCCACCGTTTCACGCAGGCTTTGGGCCTGTCCGGCCATCGACTGCGCCGCCGCCGAGGCCTCTTCGACCAGCGCGGCATTCTGCTGGGTCACCTGGTCCATCTGGCTGACCGCCTGATTCACCTGTTCGATGCCGGTGCTCTGCTCCTGCGACGCCGACGAGATTTCGCCCACGATATCGGTCACGCGCTTCACCGACTCGACGATCTCGTTGATCGTGCTGCCTGCTTCCTCGACGAGCTTCGAGCCGACGTCCACCCGATCCAGCGAGCTGCCGATCAGATCCTTGATTTCCTTCGCCGCAGTGGCGCTGCGCTGGGCGAGTGTGCGGACCTCACCGGCCACGACAGCAAAGCCCCGACCCTGTTCGCCCGCGCGGGCTGCCTCGACCGCCGCGTTGAGCGCGAGGATGTTGGTCTGGAAGGCGATGCCCTCGATCACCGTGATGATCTCCGACATCCTGGCTGAACTGCTGGCGATCTCATGCATCGTCTCAACGACACGCCCGACCACCTCGCCACCGCGCTGCGCGATGCCCGAGGCCGTGCCGGCCAGCGTGGCGGCCTGCCTTGCGTTGTCCGTGTTATGACGGACCGTGGCGGTCAGCTCTTCCATGCTGGAGGCAGTTTCCTCGAGAGAGGCCGCCTGCTCTTCGGTGCGGCTCGACAGATCCAGATTGCCCTGGGCGATCTGCGCACTCGCGGTCGCCACGCCTTCGGCGTTCTCGCGCACCTCTGACACGACCCCCAGCAGGCCGTCGCGCATGGCCTTCAGCGATGCCATCAGGCTGCTCGTGTCGCCGGGACGCAGGTCGATCCTGACGCCCAGATCGCCGGTGGCAACGCTTTTGGCCAGTTCGGCGGCGGTCGCTGGTTCGGCCCCCAACTGCCGCGTCACACTGCGCGTGAGCCAGACCCCGATCGCGATGCCGCCCAGAACAGAAAAGACCACCAGGGCGATCATCAGGGTGCGGCTTTCCTGATAGAGCATCCGGTTCGAGTCGGCACGGTCTTTCGCGCCTTTCTGCTTCAGATTCACCACTACGTCCATCAGGTCGTCGACCTTGTTGCTCCTCGAGCGGAAATCGCCGAACAGGTAGTCGGTCAGGTCACTGCGATCCTGTAGCGAAGCAGCGCGGGCCCGGGCCTGCATCTCCCTGACGGCCTGCGCGTAATCCTGCCAGCTCTGGTCGATCTCGGCGAAGGCAGCCCTGCCTTTCTCGTTCACTAACGTCTGTTTGGCTTTGTCGAGGTTCTCGCGCGTCAGTGCCAGGTTTTTTTCGCTGTCGGCGAGGAATGCGGCCCGCTGCTCGGCGCTGGTGGCCAGAATGGCGTCGCGCAGAGAGCGGCTGACATACAGGAGGTCGATGTTCGCCTCCTGGGTAAGGTCGAGCCCGACCAGATTGAGACGGTAGATATCGTCGCCGTTGTCGTTAATCTGATCCATATCGTGGATGCCGATCCCGCTGACGATGGCGCCAATAGCACACACCAGCATAAAAGCACTGATCAGTCTGGTACCCAGTTTCATGTTGCTGAATTTCATCGTGTTATTTTTTAAACTTGACGTGGGATTACCGTGTCCAATTGATCGATGAAAGTACGTGACGATCGCAGCGATGGGTTGCGCGAGTTCTTTCGCAATCGGCACCTCCGGTTCGTCGAGGGTCGCCATAGAGACCCCCGGTACCAATTCGGATACGAGCGTTGGAGTATTTCCGGCATTCGCCTAGCTTCGTTGATCTCCATTAGAGTCCGAACAAACTCTCGCCCTCCCGACCGGAGACAAAAGACATCAGGCGGACGTCTCGCTCGATTTCGTCCACTCGGTGCGACGTCTTGCTGTCGCAATTCAGGAAAACATTGAATGACGTCCCTCTTGGCGGTATCCCCGCGACAATAGGTTGGATGATCGGGTGGCTACAAACGGCGAGTCTTATCTACTTTCGCGAATTCATAGCCCCCGAATGTGGCTTTGCTGCAGCCATGAACGCCGTTCAATTTGGGAATTGAAGCCGAGAGGACTAAAAGCAAATCGTTTTGCACTGGCTTCCGGGTCTCAAACGTTAGCTACAACGAAGCACCGGAAAAGTCGTTAGTCTCCTACTATACGAAGTCGAAAAATATCGGTCGATCCCGAATTTTATGTAGGGTTTTCCCTACACCTATGACAGCTAGAAAGTAGTGTTTTCTAGTTTTAAGTGTTCTCGAGAAATTGACTTGAAATCTGGTGCCATACCCGTTTAGAAGCTCGACGCGTTCGGTGTCGATGGTTTCCTTCGTCCAGGTGACGGAGTTCGCCCGCTATGCAGAGCTTTACCAGGGCGATCAGATTCAGGAGGCAGCATGCATGGCGCACGCACGCCGAAAGGTGCACGATCTGCACGCTGTGCGGCCATCGGCGATCACCAGCGAAGCACTCGAACGCATCGGCGCCCTCTACCGTATTGAAGAACAGATTCGTGGCAAGCCGCCTGACGAACGACAGCGCATACACCAGGCGCAGGCCGTACCGCTGCTTGAGGACATGAAGCGCTGGTTCGAGACGACGCTTCTCACGCTTTCCGCGAAATCGGACACCAGCAAAGCGATCCAGTACTCGTTGAATCGCTGGCCTGCGCTGGTCTATTGCTGCAGCGATGGGCAGGCTGAGATCGACAACCTGATCGCCGAGCGCGCGTTGCGCGGTGTGGCTGTTGGTCGCCGCAATTTGTTATTTGTCGGCGCAGACTCAGGCGGCGAACGTGCCGCTGCTATGCACAGTTTGGTCGGATCTGCCCGCCTGAACGGCATTGATCCCGAAGCCTACCTGCATTACGTCATCGAGCGCATTGCCGATCACCCGGCAAACCGGATCGACGAACTGCTGCCCTGGAATGTCGCCCCACTGCTGCCCGCCGCCTCACACATCGATCCTGTTCGCTAGCAGCTGATCCGGGCAAGCGTCAACGACTCGGCTCTTGCCACATGGAGTGCCGTGGCGACCATCGCCTCAGACAACGCCCGCGGACGACCACCCGTTATGGCCGCCCATCAGGCCGCGCACCCCGCTGTCCCGCCATGCGCGCGCCTAGTTGTAGACCGTTTGCCCGCTCACATCGAGCTGCAAGACGATGGCCTTGGGCTTGATCCTGCTCCCGAGCATCAGCAGACCCGCTGCCCGCGTGTGCGTGTGCGTGTGCCGATGCCGGTGATTGATCGAAAGCTGCCGCGACGTTATTTCCTCCGCTTCGCTCAGTTCTACCACACACTTCATCCGCTACCCCGGCATCAAGCAGGCGCCAGGTTAGCGAAATGCAAACAGATTTACCAGAAACACTTAACGCGGTTATTCCTGCGTTGTAGTCAACACCAATTTGAGAGAAACGATCAGAGCTGAAAACTTACTCGGTAAGTTGATGAGACATGGCATATCGCACCAATTGAACCGTGCTTTGACAATCTATTTTTTGCATCAATCGCGCTTTATGCGTGCTGACCGTTTTGTTGCTAATCGAAAGTTCTTCAGCGATTTCATTGACGCTGCGCCCCCTTACGAGCAGATTGAATATTTCAAATTCTCGAGTGGAAAGAAGTTCGTGCGGGGGTCTTTGCGCCAAATCGCCCCCGTCAAATAGCAACTGTTCTGCCAATCGTGGATCGATGAAGCGACCGCCCGACGCAACCTTGACAACCGCGCCAATCAATGTCAACGGATCGCTGTCCTTGGTAAGATAGCCGGACGCTCCGGCGTTTAAGGCATATCGTACAATCTGCGGTTCGTTATGCATGCTCAACACCAGAATATAGGGGCACCCTCTTTGCAAACGAATGCGGTTAATCAGGTTCGCACCACTGATCCCGGACATCGACATGTCAAGCAATATCAGGTCTACCTGCATACGCCGCAGAGTTTCGAATACCTCGTCACCATTAGAGGCTTCTGCCACCACAGAAATGCCTTTTTCCAACGAGAACAGCTGCTTCAGCCCTTCACGCATAATGGCATGATCATCGGCCACCAATATTTTTATCATTCGTGTCACCGATCAGTTATGGCGGGGATGCGAACTTGAACGCTAGTTCCCTCTCCTGGTGCCGTAGTTATCTCGACTTGGCCGCCAAGCATTAGGACGCGCTCGCGGATGCCGACCAGCCCGAAGGACAGCGCTTTTTTTATAGATGGATCAAAGCCGCTACCGTTGTCACGTACTTCCAGTGCGAGTTCACCTTTATCGGATTTAAAACTGATATCCACTCGATCCGCATTTGCATGCTTCGCCACGTTCCGCAACGCCTCCTGCGCTACCCGGAAAATCGCGATGGTAGTTTTTTCGGGCAAGGATATATTTTTTGGGCTGCGATGCAATTTGCACGTAATGTTTGTCTGCGTCGTGAATTCGCTAACAAGACATTCAAGCGCCGACAGTATACCCAGGTCTAGTTCTGCCGGTCGCAACGTGGACACCACATTGCGTACCGTTTTGATTGTCGAATCCACAATTTCTACCATGTCTCGCACTTTCGTTTTCAAAGCGGGAATCCGCCTGCCGAACTCATGATCGAGTAAGGAGACCCGCATGCGCACCGCGAGTAGATGTTGTGCGAATTCGTCGTGCAATTCCCTCGCCAAATGTTTGCGCTCCTCTTCCCGCACCGACTCCATGCGCACGGCTAGCTGCCTCAGTTGATACCGCGATTCCTCAAGCCGTTGTTCGCTCTCCTTCAGCGAGGTGACGTCCCTGCCTATGCTCAGCACACCGACGATTGTTCCGCTCGAGTTTCTTTCCGCGACCATTTGAATGGCGAAATGACCATTTGAGCCATTTTGGCTTTTCCATACTCCGAACACTTGATTTGGAATTCCCGTTTTCAAAACTTGTTGCAGTATGTTTTTAAAATCCTCAACCGGAACATCGCCTCGCCAATTTGCCTCCAGGGAATTGCCCAGCGCCTTGTCTGCGGGAATGCCAGACTGCCGAACATAGGCCGGATTAACATAAATACGCCTGCAATTTAGGTCGAATCGGACGACCCCGTCCGGCAAGTTCTCCGCCAAAGTGCGGAATTCTTGTTCACTCTTACGCAACTGCTCTTCGACTTTTCGACGCGCCGTGATGTCTACAGTGGTACCGACATATTCTCTAGAATCGGACAATTGCTGCCCCACAGGACAGCCAACGCCCCGAACATATCTGATGCTGCCGTCTGGCAAAACGATTCGATACTCGCATTCGAACCGACTCCACTCCTGAATTGCCTGCTGCACGGTGCGCTGTACTTCATCTCGATCGTCCGGGTGAATTCTTTTCGCAATGGACTCGAAGCTTGGGACGTGCGCCTGCGGCTCATAGCCGAAAATACGATAATGTTCTTCGGACCAGGAGAGTTTCTCCGAAGAAAGATTCCAGCGCCAGCTGCCGGTATGGCTGATCTTCTGGCCTTCAGTGAGACAAGCTTCGCTGCTAATTAATTTCTCGTGGACCCGCTTGCGCTCGGCATTTTCAACTTCCAAGGCCAAATTGGCTTCCCTTAATTCCTGGAGGGCACCAACCAATTCGTCATGTGTGCGTTTCAGGGTCTTAGCGGTGCTATTTCGCATCGCACCGAGTCCGCTGATAAAAAGGGACGTTAAAAGGAACGTGATAAGGCGTACCGTGCCTACGGCACCCACGAAAAATGTGTGCTGCGGGGACACAAAGAAGTAATCAAACGTTAATAGGGAGATCGCAATAGCCAATATGCAGGGTCCTGCCCCCCCGAACCATGTGCTAAATGCTATGGCGCAGAGAAACAATGAAATTGGCGTCCCCACAAAATGTAGCTCCATCCAATGATTCAGGAGTGCCGCTGAGACAACGGAAAGAATCGCGACTCCGCTCTTCGTGGCCGCAGAAAAATCGCGCCAACTGGCCACATTAATTTGCGTCATTTTTTTATTTTGCTGATGTCGGCCGGCATGGCGAAAGCTCGCGGATCTTCGGAGAGCAGGTGCAGGCGTTCTTGCCAGATCAACCGGCTGGCGAGCTTTCCCGGAGGAGTGTCCGAATGGCGGCAATAGGGCAGGCCAGGCCGACTCCCCAGCCATTTCGCCACCTGTTCCACTGGCATCGGCTGGGCGATCGCATGGCCCTGGGCTACGTCGGCACCCAGAATCAACACAGCTTCGAGCATTCCGGCATCTTCGATCCCTTCCACGGCCACTGTTTTGCCTAACGAGTGACCAAGCCGGATCAGCTGGCAGATAAAACGCAATGCGTCTGAGGCATCATGGCCGTCAAGGTTCGAGATATTCCGGTCAATCTTGACAAGATCGAACGGCACTTCCGGCAAACGGTTCAGGCTGCTGTGCCCCGAACCGAGATCAGCGTCGGCCAGCCTGATCCCGAGCGTCTTGAATCTTGTCAGCTCCCGCAATACGTCTACACCAGGCGGAAACGCATCGGTCTCCAGAATTTCCAGGGTCAGCCCGTCTGGAGCACAGCCGCACTCTCTCACCGCCTGCTGCGTCGCTTCGAAATAGCGATTGTGGCTCAGCGCACTGGGCGGCAAATTGACGGAGACGTTCAGGTTAATGCCGTCACGCAGCCAGCGATTTCTTTGCGAAAGCGCCTGCATTAACCCACGGGCATGTAACTCCACAAAATCGTCAGATGACAGGGCCGGAAAAAACTCCCCGGGCGTTCGCAGCCGATCGCTATCGCGTAGCCGGGCTAGCGCCTCGACCTTGATAATCTGCCCCGTTTTGAGATCCATCAGCGGTTGATAGTGCATTTGCAGGGCATCGGATCTGAGCAGTAGCGACCAATGCTGCCGTAACGCATATGGCACAGCATTGGTGCTGCCCTCCAGGCGCTCGATACGCGCGATCGCGAACCCCAAGATGGTTTGCAACAGCACGATGAAATCGATCCGGTCTGTTGCCGTAAAACCGCCAGGAAAAGCGCTGTACAAGAGGAGAACAGCCTTGGGGGGGCTGTTCCGGCCGGCGCAGCGGAATGGCCACGCCTGAGCGAAAGCCGGCTTGCAGCGCGAAGTCTTCCCAGGGAGGCCGCCACTCACCACCAGCGCCGCGACCATACAGCTCAGCAGTAACCAGAAGGCCTGCGAGTAAACGGCGTTGTTCACATTGCGCAAGTCGTTGCAGAGCTTGACGTTGTACGCGATCTGACTGTCTAGTCCTGCCCTTAATTTCACGCCCGCATCGCTAAAGGCACCGCCGGTCGTCAGCATGGCCTTCGCGCCATCCAGGTCGCCTGCCCGGATTTTTGCTTCGAAACTCTGCAACGCAGCCCGGTAGGCAGCAAGATTCCCCTGTCGGCTGCGAGCATCTGGCGGTCGGTGTCGTCCGAGATGTCGTCGCGTGCGGATGTCGCAATATGTTGATCAACGACGCCACTGAGGGCGTCGATCGCTTGCTGGGCTGCGACCCGGCCAGCGCCATTGGTGCTCAAGAGGTACCGACGGTCCGGCCGGGCGTAGCCGCCAATATTGTACTTGGCGTCTTCAAGCTCCTTGACGCCGGGAATGATGTTGCTCTGGACATACTCAAAGCGCTGTTGCGCCTCATAGAACCGCCACAGGCCGATACTGCCGATGAACATCAGGGCCGCCAGGACAATGGACCGCGTGAGGAGCAGGCGTCTCGAGAGGGTCATGCTGGGGATCCTGAGGAAATTAGAGGGGTCGCGCTAATTTATCGGCAGGAATTTTCAGTAGTTTAGGGTTATATCCTAGGGGTATACGCGCGCCCGACGCATCAGCGTGCCAGAAAAGGGGCACGACACATTGCGACCCGGCGCAGATCTATGACCTGGGCGAGCCTACCAGGAAGACGTACCCCCTAACCGGCGATCAGCGTATGAGCACGGGTACGGCTCACTCTCTCGACATAAAAACCTGATCTCACACAGCGTGTGTGTAACAACTTGGTCGTGCCGCGCGAGTCCACGACCGACCCCTGGCCGGTGGCCGTCAAGCAACGCGTTACGCCACGTCAGGCCGTGTGCTACGGCCGAAGAGCCGTAATCGTAACTGGCACAGACGATAGCCCATCCAGAGCGCTCCTTGCTGCCGCGGGGAGCCGCGCGTGGCGGTTAGAAGAACAGCCGGCGCTGCGCGATACTCGGCGATGCCGACTTGTAGGCGTCGCCGTTGCGGTGCTCATGATGCGCCCAGACGATACCCGCCACCCAGTCGACGAACTGCAGGGAAAAGCTGTCCTTACTTTCCCAAGGCGTGGTCTGCAGCATGATCTCGGCGCCGCGGCCCGCGAGTTCGGTGCAGAGATACTCCTGCAGTGAATGCTTGAGTTCGATCTTCAGGGAACGGGCGTGCGGAATAAAGCATACCGAATCGTATTCGCTCATGACCTCAAGTAGCAGGAGCTTCGCCATGAAGTTGTACAGGCCGTTGGGCGAGCGCCGGAAAGCGCTGTTCGCCTTTTCCTTGCGAACAGTAATCGTAACGAAACGGATGTCGGGATGCTTCGCTCGGATCTTCGCGAGTTCGCCGGCGAAAGCCACGCGCTCACCCGACGAGAGCTGTACGGATTTAAGTTCATTGCGCGCCGTGCGGCCCCGATGCTTGTAACAGGGACACCGTACAGCGAATACTTCGCTGGAGCGCAGTTCATCAACTTTCTTCTCGGGCCCGCTACGGTCGCCCTAGCCGTGCCTCTTGCGCTCAACGCCGAGCACATTCGACGAAGCTTGCGTGGGCTTGGCTGCCGCTTCTCGTTTCCCCCTTGCCGACAGTCACGCGCTGAATTTGAAGGATTCGGTCAACGGCAAGCGCATCGGCATCATCAGCGGTGGAAATATCGACCTTGAGCGGTTATGCTCGCTGGTCGCTGCGTCAGCTTTAACTCGCTTTCCTGGGGGGGGCGAAATTGACTCAGGGCAGCGCATTTATGTG
The DNA here is from genome assembly GCF_046025895.1 of Paraburkholderia sp. RL17-337-BIB-A. Lineage (NCBI taxonomy): Bacteria > Pseudomonadati > Pseudomonadota > Betaproteobacteria > Burkholderiales > Burkholderiaceae > Paraburkholderia > Paraburkholderia sp. RL17-337-BIB-A. The sequence goes on from NZ_JARESY010000004.1 coordinate 376,860, forward strand.
ACGCAGACCTGGTCATATGTCGAGGGAATCGAACAACATGCCAACCATGTATGAGAAGCTGGTCGCCCTGCTAGAGCGCGAGGGCGCCAGGTATCGTGTCATCGAACATCCTGCGGAGGGACGGTCTGACGCGGTTGCCGCCATTCGCGGAACGTCGCCGGGGCAAGGTGCAAAGGCGATGCTATGCAAGAGCAAAGATGATGGGCAGGCCTTGATTCTCGCTATTCTTCCCGGGGACAGGAAGCTGGACTTCAAGAAAGTGGCGGCAGCTGCCGGGTTCAAGAAGGCCACACTGGCCTCAGCCGAAGAAGCGCAGCATGAAACGGGGTGCGTTATTGGTGCAATCCCTCCGTTTTCGTTCTCTGCGAATATAAAGTTGATTGTTGACCCGGATTTGATTGGCAGCTTTGACGAAATCGCGTTCAACGCCGCTCGGCTCGACAAGTCCATAGTCCTCAGTTCGGCCGATTACGTGCGAATTGCACTCCCGCTCCTTCAGCCGCTATGCGTTTAGGCAAAGTATCCGCAATCTCATTCGACCTTGATGACACCCTGTGGCCATTTAGGCCTTCCGTCGAGCGTGCCGAAGCGACTCTTCATTCATGGCTGATTGAGCACGCGCCAAATACTGCGAGTGTACTGCCTGCATGGCATACGCTCGGTCGGTTGCGAGACGAGTACGAGCGTTCGCGCCCGGACCTCGTCAACGACTACCGAGCTTTGAGAATCGGCTCAATCAGACTCGCGTTGGAGTTGGCGAAGGAAGATGTAACTCTCACTGACAGCGCATACGATGCCTTCTATTCAGCCCGACAGCAGGTCGAGTTTTATGAAGACGCTTTGCCAGCGCTGGCATGGTTGAGTGCCAGGTTTCCACTCGTCGCAGTGACTAACGGCAACGCAGACCTCCGGCTGACTGGCGGTGCTGAGTTCTTTCGTGAAACGTTAAGTGCTCGTGCTCTGGGGATTGCCAAACCTGAACCCGAAATATTCCATGCGGCTGCCCGGGCAGCGGACGTGCATCCAACAGATTTGCTTCACGTGGGGGATGACTTTCACCTGGACATTCTCGGGGCATTGGGTGCCGGGTTGCAGGCGGCATGGCTGGTTCGCCAGAATCATCTCGAGACGAGATTTCTGGAGCATTGTGCCCGCTCCCCGCACCTCACAATTCGCGACTTGTCGGTGCTCTGTCGCGCCCTCGGCGGACCGGCCGAATTATCAGCTGGTCAATTCCGTATTACGTAGACGCCTTCGTGGCCCACGACTTTGGTCCCAGCTTCAGGCTATCGCCTGCGGCGCGACGTCGCCCAATAGCTCCGTCCGACGCAGGGTGCGGAAGCCGCTCGCTGATGCACAATGTCTCGCCGATTCATCCTGACTTTACCCCGCCGAGTGCACCACTCATAAGTTAGCTGGCTGGCCGGTTTGTGGTTGACTCAATTGCCGGAACTGGTCCGGCGCCAGTTGCCCCAAGGCGCTGTGCGGGTTGCTGCGGACGCTGCCGGCGGCGTGCGTCACTTTCGCACCGCCTCCTTCATGGGCTGGCGGCAAGCTGAACGAGAACGTCGCACCACCTCCAGGGTTATTAGAGGCCCGGATTTGCCCACGGTGGGCTTCAACAATAGAACTGGAAACAGCAAGCTCCATTCCCATGTTGAATCGCGTGTCGTAAAGAACGGTTAAAGAGTCGCGGAAGTCCTCAACCGTGACGGAGACATGCCTGAAGGTCAAGGCGGGACTGGACCTATCTGCTGTTCGACACCGCTAGCTAATCTCACAACCGCAGTTATACGCACGTATAACCAGTTAACGCCAACGCGGCATCTGCATATCCCGCCGTAGAGTAGATTTGCCCTTCGGCAAAACCTACTCTTCTCTCATCGAGGCAGCGCTCGCCGTTATGACAGCGCAAAGCTCGCTGTGCGGCCCGACGCACCATCGCCTTCCGCGATACCCGTCCGACCCGTTCGCTTTCTTAACGTCTTCAAGGAATCATCGTGTCAGTTGTTCTGCATAACTGGATATATATCGGCAGCAACGCCTATGCGGAGTACACGTTCGTGCCGTGGCTTGGCAGGAACATCTATCGCCGTACCGTCGACCTCTCCGCAATATGCATCCAGTAGCCGCAGGTCAGGGATTATCCGACCTCTAGTCGCGTACTGTGAATCCCTGTTGTGCAGGTTGTTGGCGTTTAAACGGCTCCTGGCACGGACTCATTGCGCGGGAGCACGCTACCGAAAGACTTTTGGGAGCCCACAATGGCCGCAAAGCGCAAGTCTGCATTGAGGAGCATCGGTCCATCTGGAATACCGACTCCGCTCGACGACCTCAAAACACAGCTCGCGTCCATTTCGACCGCACTAACGGAAGAACTTGCGGCACTGTTGGCAACCGTTCTCGACGACGGGAGGAAAGAGACGTTCGACCGTCCGTCGCAGGCGCTAAGCGACGCGGTCCCCGAGTTTCTGCAGCGAGCGTTCGAACAGGAATTGCTCGCAAGCGGAAAGTCAGCGTCGAAATGCCGAGCATCGTTTGTCGCGGTATTGCGCGCGACCCACAAGCAAACACGCGCAACCAGTGAAAAGGAAACGCAGATTGTGCTGTCGGCAGTGTCAGCTACCGCGAGGACGCCCCCGTCTAACGAACTGCTTTCACTGCGGGCGGGCAGCGGAATAGCTGTTGCCGGCAGACAGACGAGATGAACAGCCACTGCTTGGGGGGCGGGTCATGGTGATGGTGTTACTGGTCGACGACGACATAAACCTGCTTCAAGCGCTTGAGACGTTGGTGTGCGGGGAAGGTTACGAGGTTATGACTGCATCGAACGGGGATGAGGCACTGCGCGCAGCGCGCCGAAGGCGCCCAGACATCGTTGTTTCAGATTTCATGATGCCGGTCATGGACGGTCCCGCCCTTATCGGCGCGCTCGCAGCCGAGCCTGAGCTCGCAACTATTCCAGTTGTTCTGAACTCAGCGGTGGCGACACCGCCGCCACACCTTCGGGTGTCGGCATTTCTCAGAAAGCCAGTCGCGGCCTCGCGCCTGCTGGAACTGCTTCAGCTGCACAGTTCGCAGGTCACAGTAGGGTCGTCGCCATGACCGGCCACGTCGATACGCCGGCAATGGAAAGACACAACTCACTCGTGAAGCATCGCCTGGGAGCTGAGTGTCTCAGGGTGCGCCTCGCCATCTGGCCACAGAAGGTCCAAAAGGAAACTAGATGCCAGGATGTTTGTGCGACTGCGAAGTCTCGCCCCGGTTCTCGATGACGTGCTCGACACAGGCCAGGTCGAGCACGCAGACCAGGCCGCGAGTCTCGCGTCACTTGCCCACTTATGCTCCCAGCTGTTCGACGCGTACCATTGCCAACACCCCGGCCAGATTGCGCAGATAGCGCAAGCGCGACACGAAGCCATTGAGTCGCTGTAGCGCGCAACCTCTGGATTGGCGGCAGGTTCAGGTATGGACAGAGGTCGCGCTAGACGATTTCTGGACCGGTTACTCCAACCTTGCGTACATTAGCGGTTTCCCATCAGCACGCTAAAGATTGACAAGTCCTTCGTCGGCGATCGAAGAAGACGAAGAGACCCGGGCACTCACCCAAGCTGTCGTGTCGTTCGGCAAAGCGTCCGCGTCTGGATGTCCTCGCTCGTCGCTGAGTCGGCGATTCGACAACTGACCTTTCGCGAGACAGACAGCGTGAAATCAAAATCTTCAGTATGCTGCCGGATGCGCGTCTGGCAATCGTGGTCCTCGCAGGACCTGAGGGTGCGTACAGATAACTTCCAAAGCATTAAGAGACAATGAACGCTACAATCCTGAATCCCAGTATCGACCGGGACAAGTTGGAATCCCTCGCTTACTCCAAAGTCACCTGGCGCCTTCTGCCCTTTCTGTTTCTCTGCTACGTCGCCGCTTACCTTGACCGCGTCAACGTCGGCTTTGCAAAACTGCAGATGCTCAGCGACTTGAAGTTCAGCGACACGGTCTATGGTCTCGGTGCCGGCATTTTCTTTATCGGCTACTTCTTCTTCGAAGTTCCCAGCAATGTGCTAATGCATCGCTTCGGCGCCCGGGTCTGGATTAGTCGAATCATGATTACATGGGCGGTTATTTCGTCCGCCACGCTTTACGCGTCAACGCCAACCTCGTTCTATATATTGCGCTTTTTGCTTGGCATTGCCGAAGCCGGCTTCTTCCCCGGTATCGTTCTCTATCTGACCTACTGGTATCCGGCCGAGCGCCGCAGTCGTGTCAATGCGCTTTTCATGATGGGCATCCCCGTTGCAGGGGTCATCGGCGGCCCGCTGTCGGGCTGGATTATGCAGGCATTCAATGGCGTGCATGGCCTCGCAAACTGGCAGTGGCTCTTCCTGCTGGAAGCCATCCCCTCCATCGTTCTTGGCGTCTTCACGCTCATCTATCTGCCGAACGGGATTCGCGCCGCAAAGTGGCTCACGGAACCAGAGAAGAAGCTTCTTGAGGAGAAGATTGCGCAGGACGGTGTTGGAAAGCTGCACGCCACGGTAGGAAGTGTCCTCGGCAACGGCCGCGTGTGGTTCATGGCCGCCATCTACTTCTGCTGCATGATGGGTCTCTATGGCGTGGGCTTCTATTTGCCGACGCTCATCAAGGCCGCAGGCGTCAAGGATGCGCTGGACATCGGCATGCTGACGGCCATTCCGTATGGCTGTGCCATAGTCGCGATGCTGCTGATTGCGCGAAGCGCCGACCGTCTGCGCGAGCGCCGCTGGCACTTCGCGGCAGCCGGACTCATGGCAAGCGTCGGGCTGCTGGTCGCCACCATCTTTGGCTCCAACGTCGGACTCGCTATGGTGGCGCTCTCCCTGGGTACAGCAGGAGTACTCGCAACGATGCCGGTCTTCTGGGCGTGGCCGAGCGCCATGCTGGGCGGCGGTGCAGCAGCAGCCGGCATCGGGCTGATAAACTCGGTGGGCAACCTCGCGGGTTTTGTCAGTCCCACTATCGTGGGCTGGATGAAGGACGCGACAAACAGCACCAACGCCGGCATATACGTCATCGCCGCAGCGCTTTTTGCCGGCGCGTGTCTTGCGCTTTTCCAACCGCGTGAGCGGGTAAACAGCTAGTCACTCCAGGCTTGCGCCAATGAGGCCACGACACCCCGACAGGCGTCGTGGCCTAATTCACATCGAGCGCGCCTTAGGGCAGGAAGAAGGCGACGCCGAGAAAAGCGAAGCGGCGCGGGGCGGAGCCATTACGCAGAACAACAAGCTCGTTGAAGCTTCCGGCGTGCAGGGCTATTTCGATAGTGAGGAAGAGGCGCAGCAGGCTGGGTTCGCTTGGGCGCGAGCGTGGGTGGACAGCCACTTTTAGGCACTACGCGCGTGGTTTGCTCAGATACCTAGAAGCGGCGCAGACAAAGACTGCCAAGAAGGCTATGCGCATCAATATCGGCCGCGGTGGGGCCACGCTTCTCCATGAGTTCATGGATGGTCTTAAGACCGCCGCTGAATTCAAAGGTCCATTTTTCGTTAATGGTAGAGCCAGCAGACATTGCTGTCAGCTGCGGATGCGCAAGGACGACTCCAGCTACCTACCCACCTTAACATCGCAAAGCAAAACGCCGGCAAGCGGGCGCGTCCTCTGAGCATGGACAAAGCAGCCCCAACCTCGGAACGCGAGTTGATCCGGCATTTTGAATTCAGCCGATTCCGTGGCGCACCTTGTTGCCAGCAGCTCAAAGAACATTCCCGGAACGCTTCGTTGCGAATGGTTTAAGGCTGACGTCCCCCCGTCGAAATGATTTGACTTCCCTGTGTCGCCCCGTACAATGATCCGTGTTGCAGCGCAGCATTTTATCTTTGGTCGACTCGGCGTATCCGTTTTCAATCATCGTCCCTTGCCGCCTTACCTACGGAGCATTGATGAGCACTCTTACCCCCCAGCAGTTGATTGCCGCGCAGCAGGCCAACGTGGACGCATTTTTTGGCATCACGAACAAGGCATTCGCCGGCTTTGAAAAACTGATCGCGTTGAATTTGCAGGCCACTAAAGCGGCTCTTGCTGAAAGTCAGGAAATCGTGTCCAAAGTCATTTCGGCCGGCAACCCGGGCGCGCTGCTCGCACTGCAAGCAAGCCTTTCCCAGCCTGCTGCGGAAAAGGTGGTCGCGTACGGCCGCAGCGTTCATGAAATCGTGTCAGAGGTGCAAAGCGAAATTTCAGCCGCGGCTGCATTGCAGGGCCAGCAACTCCAGCAAGATGCTCAGGGATTCGTCGAAAACCTGAAAAAGAACGCGCCTGCAGGAAGCGAAACAGCTATAGCTGCCTGGAAGTCGGTTTTCTCTGCAGCGAACGCTACCTACGAATCGGCCAACAAGGCTGCAAAGCAGTTCGTCGCTACGGTGTCTACCGCTCAGTAAGACTGCTGTTCTCCCTTTGCGCTGTGGGTCTGTAAATGCGAACTTCGGTTCGCATTTGTCTTTCCGGCGTGGGATGTACTGAGAAGCGAGAAATCTTGACCGCCACTCGTGATGTTTGGGGCGCTGCCGCTCGGCTTTGTTCGGACAGGTATGAGTTCCCATGCTGCGGACGCAACTATAGATTTTTGACGGAAACGGGCCTCCCAAATGAATTCCACAGGTTAATGATGTTGGCGATGATCACGCCTTCGCTCTCCTGCGACGCGATCTTCTGCGTCAGACAGGGTGGCACCAATGCATCGCTTGATGCGCGAGATCTGCGCTTCGACCAGCGCGCGTACGCCATATCCATATTTCTTGTGGAACGCATAGATGCCTTTCTCGTCGATGTATTTGACGATCTGATCATGCCAGCGGGTCTGGTCGTTGCCGTGCACGACGGCGTGGGCCGGCGGTGGAATGACAGGCGTCACGCCCGGGCGCGAGCGCTTCGGTACGCTCGATGCTGTAGTACGCGCCGTCCGTGATCACCCGGTCGACTGGCTGATCCGCGGGCAGGACCGCGTCCATACCTTCGCTGTCCGATACTTCTGTGGTGGTCTTGCTGATCGCGTGAATGTTCATCTCCCCGTCGATCGACAGATGCATCTTGCGCCACGTCGTTTGCCTCGCCTTCCTGCAGTACTTCTGTTCGTACCACTCACTCGCACGCCCGAAGCTCAACCCCGTGCTGTCGACGATCACGCTCACTGCTTCGCCACGTGCGAGCCGTCTGGCCAGTTGCTCGCAGCGCTGCGTGACACTCACCTTGAGCACCGCGAACCGGTCGCACAGCTGGCCGTAACTGGGCACCGGAATGTCCAGTCCCCGGGTCGCCCAGCAATCCTCCATGTAGCCGGTGATCTGCCGCATGCCCCAGCCGAACAGCCGGTAGAACGTATAGATCAGCTCGATGTACGCGGTGGTGTAGGTCGGCTCGCGCCCCGACACGCCGGGCATACGGACTTTCGCGTAATAAACTGCGCCCACTGAGCGCCCCTTTCGTCACGTGCCTTCGACGAGGACGGCGCGATAGCGCGCGCCCTTGAACCGGTGCTGCGCGACATCCTGATACGCCGGGCTGTCGTACCACGCGCGCGCGGCCTCCGTCGACGGAAACTCCACGATTACGACGCCCTCTGGCGCGTCGCCCTCAAGGATCTGCTGAGGTCCGTAGGCAGCGAGAATCTTGACGGGATGACCTTTAAAGGTCTCGCCCACCTTGCTTTGGTAGATGTCGAGCTCCCCCTGATCCTGTGTGCTTTCCTTTGTGAAGACAATGTAAGTCGCCATGGCGTACGCTCCTGCGGTGGTGTGAAGATGCGCACGATGATGCCATGGAACCGCATTGGACCTCGATACGCAGCGTCGGCGCAGGTGTCGACCCGTCGCTTGGGCGAGAGAACCACCCGACCCTCGCAAACAGACATTCGCGAGCGATCATAGCGGGCGTTTCCCTAGCGATCTCCCTCTCCTGCCATGCCGTCTTAAAGGCAGTCGGCGCATGAATCTTTTCGACCATGCGCCGGATACTCTTCTTCGACGGGCGCAAACCCATAAGGGCCTGGCCAGTTGTCGCTGAGTACATTCGCCCAAACGTAAAACCCAGGAAGTCAAATTCGCCTTCCGGCTCCGAACATGTCTTTTCCTCGTTGACCGTCAGCTCCAGAAGCGAGCCCAACTGCGGTGGTGCATCAACAGCGGCCATGTCAGCGGTGGGTGCAACCGCGTGGCCAGCGGCTCGTGGCCGAGCGGACCCAACAGAAGCAGAATGAAGTTTATTCAGACATATTGTTGTCTTTGAATGAAATGTTTTCATTACGCTGACACATTCAGTTTTTATTCTCTGTGCCGGTACCGCTACTGCCCAGGCTTTATCCCGTGTTCGGACTAGATCAGATCACCACGCAGATTGGTCAACTGTCTTTTTAATCAGCTTTACTAATTGTCCACCAGCCATGAGATCCCCCCAATGACCCAATTCCTGTTGTATGGCCGTGCTGTAGCGGCCTGCATCGTTCTGAGCCTATCGCTAGCCGCCTGCGGCGGGTCTTCGACAAACCCGTCGGGCGCCGCCAACGCCGCTTCCGGCGCTCAGCCGTCGTCCGCACCGCCCAGCGTCAAGCTGAGTTGCGCGCCCTGATGCCGCGAAGTGCCGCCCCGCGCTCAATCCCTACATAGTCAAGACCATGAAAAAACTCGATCGACGCAGTTTCCTCACCGGTGCCGCCAAGTCGGCAGGCGCCGCCCTTGCGCTGGGCATGCTGCCGCCCAGTATCGCCCGCGCGCTTGCCGTTCCAGCTGCGGTAGACACCGGCACCATCAAGGACATCAAGCACATCGTCATCCTGATGCTGGAAAACCGTGGCTTCGATCATTACTTCGGCACCCTGAAGGGCGTACGCGGCTATGGTGACCGCTTGCCGATTCCACTCGAGAGCGGCAAGGACGTGTGGTACCAGCAGGACGCAAACGGCAACGAAATTCCGCCGTATCACATGGATATGACCAAGGTTAAGGCGCTGCAATCGCCCAGCACGCCGCACAGCTTCTCCGACATGCAGGCCGCCTGGAATCAGGGCAAGTCAGGCCATTGGCCCGTTTACAAGACGCAGTACACGATGGGCTATCTTGCCCGCAGCGACATCCCGTTCCATTTCGCGCTGGCCGAAGCGTTCACGATCTGTGACAACTATTACTGCTCGACCACCAGCGGCACGGACCCGAACCGCGTGGTTTTCTTCTCGGGCTCGGGCTTCGACCCGAAGCTGGCGAAGATGGGCATCAACAGCGACGACCGGACCTCGGAACCCAACAACGATCGTTGCTGGATCACAGGCACCATGCCGACGCCGGGCTATACGTATCCGGACAACGCACTCACGTGGCTTTCCCTGCCGTCAGTGCTCGAGAATGCCGGCGTGAGCTGGAAAATCTACCAGGACACCAACGACAACTGGACCGGCGCTATGCACGGCGGCCTGGCTTTCCAGGACTTCCGCACCGCCAAGCCCGGCGATCCGCTATACGTGAAGGGCCTGACGGACTACTCGATTGCGGACCTGAAAAACGATGTGATGAACAACACGTTGCCCGAAGTGTCGTGGATCTTGTGCACGGCAGCCAACTCGGAGCACTCCGGCAACAGCAATCCAGCGATCGGTGCGAACTTCACGGCCGAAGTGCTCGACGCAGTCACCGCCAATCCAGATGTCTGGGCGCAGACCGCATTCTTCCTGACCTATGACGAGAACGACGGCCTGTTCGACCATGTGGCGCCGCCAGCGCCACCGTCGTACAACCTGGACGGCACCCTGGCAGGCAAGGCCACGTTCCCGCTGGACGGTGAGTACTTCTCCGATCCGACGAGAAAGTACCTGAACGCCAAGGACACCATCAGCGGCAACGTGCGGCCGTGGGGTCTCAGCGCGCGCGTGCCGATGTACGTCATCTCGCCGTGGAGCAAGGGTGGATGGGTTGACTCGCAGGTTTTCGATCACACGTCGATGAGCCTGTTTTTAGAGAAGCGCTTCGACCTCACTGTCGACGCGGTCAGTCCGTGGCACCGTGCGGTCTGCGGCGACCTGACCTCGTGTTTTGACTTTGTTTCGCCGAACGATCCGGTCTTTCCCAAACTGCCGGATACGACCAACTACCAGACCGTGCTTGCCGCCCAGGCCTCACTGCCCATCGCAGCGCCGCCGGCCACGCCGCAGCCGCTGTTCCAGGAGCCGGGCACGCGCTTTTCGCGCGCACTGCCCTATGAACTGCATACCAGCGCACGCATCGAAGGTCCCGGTCTCGTGAAGCTGATGTTCAGCAATACAGGTACGCAAGGCGCAGTGTTCCATGTGTACGACAAGAAACACCTGGACCGCATCCCGCGCCGATACACGGTAGAAGCCGGCAAGACGCTCGAGGACTACTGGGACGACACGCTGAAGACCGACCAGGGCAACTACGAGCTCTGGGTCTACGGCCCGAACGGCTTCCTGCGTACCTTCGCGGGCAACGCAGTGGCCGCCAGTACCGCGACCTTCATGCCCGAAGTGCAGGTCTGCTACGACACGAACGCCGGCCAGGTCTACGTGAAGTTGCACAACACCGGTAGCGCGCCCGGCACGGTGACGGTGCAGTCCAACGCCTACCGCACCGATGGCCCCTGGCAGATGAATGTTGCTGCCAATGATGTCGGCATGCTGCACTGGGATCTCTCGGGCAGCGGCAACTGGTACGACTTCACCGTGACGGGCGACAATTTCATGCGCCGCTTCTCGGGGCGTATCGAAACGGGCAAGCCGACTGTCAGCGATCCGGCGATGGCGCTTCACTTGAGCTGAACTGGCTCCGGCCGGCGGAGGCGGACTTCGGCCTCCGCCGGCCGGAGGGATCGTGGACGTCGCAAACATCATTCGAGTGGTCGTTATCAACGCGGCCGGTAATCGAAAATTTGCGTCGCCTTTTGATACTCACCACTCTCATCACGCCCGGAAGTCACGCTATCCTTGCCGCTTCCTTGTCGGGCCCGGTTGCGTATCGCGCATTGGGCGACCCTAGCCGCGCCTCGCGCGGCGTGCCAGCGGCTCGACGGATTCTTTCACAGGAGCTTTGATGAAACCCGCAAAGAAAGGCGTGGCGAGTGCCAAGGCCGCGGCCGGGACGCCGGCCCAGCCGATTTCGGTGTCGGCGATCCTGTCGCGCATCGAGCAGCTTTATCCGACCTTCGGCGCCACCAGCCAGCGCATCGCCGACTTCATCCGTCAGCACGCGCAGGAAGTGGTGCACATGTCGGTCAGCGAGGTCGCCGAGCGTGTGGGCGCGAGCGAAGGCAGCGTAGTGGGCCTGTGCAAGGCGATCGGCGCCACCGGCTTTCAGCAGCTCAAGATCGTGCTGGCGCAGGAAATCGTGCGCCCGGTGCAATTGATCCATGAAGATCTCGAGCCCAGCGACAACGCGGCGGCGGTCATTTCAAAGATCTTCAGCTCGAACGTGCAGGCCTTGCACGAAACCCAGGCCACGCTCAACGTGGGCGAGCTCGAGCGGGCGGTCGAGGTGATCCGCAACGCGCGCCGCATTGAAATCTACGGCGTGGGAAGCTCGGCGTCGATCGCCGAAGATGCGCACTACCGCATGCTGCGTATCGGGTTGGACGTACGCGCGGTGATCGACCCGCACATCCAGGTCATCAGCGCGTCGCTTTGCGACCCCACCGTGGCGACGCTCACCATCTCGCACTCGGGCAGCACGCACGAAACGGTGACGACAACGCGCCTCGCCAAGGAAGCCGGCGCGCGCACCATCTGCATCACGAACTTCGGGCGTTCGCCAATTCAGGCCTTTGCCGATATCGTGCTGTTCACCATGGCGCGCGAGACCAGATTTCGCACGGAAGCCATGACGAGCCGTCTCGCACAACTGGCGATCATCGACGTGCTGATTGCGTGCCTCGCGCTCTCGGACTACGAGAGATCGGCGGAAACCATCCGCCGTACGTTCGACGTGCTGTCGCTCAAGCGATATTGACGGCCACGGGCAGCGCCGGCGCGATGCAGTTCCAGGCCTCACGGTCTGCCTAGTCGTCCCGATTCAAAGTCAGCACCGCGTCGAGACCGCTGTCCGCGCGGTTTCTCAGAGTGAGGGTTCCGCCATGCGCGGCAGCAATGCTCCGCGCAATGGTCAGCCCCAAACCTGTACCCTGGTTTTTCCCGTCTTTTGACGCATCGATCCTGAAGTACGCTTCGAACACCCGTTCAAGCAGGATCTCGTCGGGAATACCAGGACCGCTGTCGCTCACGACGATTTGCACAGCGTGCTCCAGATCCGTCACCCGGATCTTGACCCGACCGCCGTAGTAAATCCCGTTATCCACCAGATTCTGCAAACAACGCTTGAGATTGCGCGGATACCCACTCAATGGATGCACCGCGCGCCCCTCGACATCCACCACATGTCCCGCCTCACGCGCATCCTCAGCCAGCCCTTCGATCATCGAATCGATATCGATCTCATGACGCTGCTCGGTGATCTCAACGCCTTGGACCGCGTCCAGCGTCGCGCGCACCATTGCTTCCATGTCTTCGAGATCGCCACGCATAGATTCCCGCCATGTCGGATCCGGCAGCATTTCGGCGCGCAGCCGCAAACGCGTCAGCGGCGAGCGCAGATCATGTGAAACGGCCGTTAGAAAGCGCGTGCGGGCGCTGATACCATCGATCAACTGGCTCTGCATGGCATTGAACGATTGCGCCGCGGTGCGCACTTCCCGTGGGCCACTAACCGGCAGCGGGGGCCGATAGATATTGCGGCCAAGCGCGTCCGCGGCCTTCGCGAGCTGCCGCAACGGACGCACCGCAAAGCGCACCGCCACCAGAGCCAACAGCAACACGGCCGCCAGGCGAAGCAGATAGATCCGCGTGAGATAGTCGAGCACGAGCGCGTGCGGCTCGATCTGCATACCCGCCTGCCCCTCGTTGGCTTGCACGTCGAGCCACTCACCCTGCGGAAGTTTCATCTGCACATGAAAATCGCCCGTTGGCATACGCGAGTTGAACAGGCTGAGGATGCCCGCGTGCTGGCCCGCATCGCCACGCAGCTCGGCGTCGATCAGGCGCACTTCGATCGGCTCGCCAAGACGGCGGCGCATCACACCGGAGATCAGATGGCCGACGGCTTGCCTCGCGACCGATCCAGCGGGCGCCGGGGCCGGCGCATCGATCCACTGCAGCCGGTAGCGCGCATCGCCTAGCTGCGTGGCAATTTCACGGCGCGAAGCGTCATCGGGCGCATGCTGAAGCAGCCGCACGGTATCGGCAAGACGGCTCGCAAAGAGACGCGCGGGAATTTCAAGGGTGCGGTTGTCGTGGGTCTCGAACCAGATGGTGCTCGTCAAAAGTTGCCCGGCAAACATGCCGACCACCAGAATCAGGACAAGCCGCCCATACAGCGTGTCGGGCCATAGGCGCAGTTTCATCGCTGGTCGCGCCTCACGCTTCGTAGACGACGTCGGCAACCAGCATGTAGCCCTCGTTGCGCACCGTGCGAATCAGCTTCGCGCCACGCGCCTCGTCTTTCAGATAGTGCCGCAGACGGCTCACGCAGACGTCGATCGAGCGGTCGAGCGGCGTGCGCTCCTTGCCGAATACCTGGTCGAGCAGGAACTCGCGCGACAGCGGCCGGTTCGGGTGATCCAGCAGCGCGCGCAGCGCGCGATAGTCGGAGCCGCCGAGCGAGACGATCACGCCGTCCGGCGACAGCATCTGCTTCATGCGCGTATCGAGCCGCCAGCCGGCAAAGCTCACGAACGCGAGCGAATCGGCCTGACGCGCACCGGGTACGCTGCGGGTGCGCCTCAGCACTACCTTGATCTTCGCGATGAGTTCGCGTGGGTCGAAAGGCTTCGGCAGATAGTCGTCCGCGCCCATTTCGAGGCCGAGGATCCGGTCGAGCAGACCGCCGCGCGCGCTCAGGATGATGATCGGCAAGCTGTGCTCGCGCCGCAGTTCGCGCGTGATGTCTAGACCATCCTCCCCGTTCAGCATCAGGTCGAGCACCAGCAGATCCACTCGCGACTTATTGATGATCTGCTTCATCTGTGCGCCGTTTTCAGCGGCGCTCGCCGCATAGCCCATGTCGTGCAGATAGTCGCGCAGCAACTGGCGGATGTTGGGATCGTCGTCGACGACGAGTATGTGGTCCATCGTGAAAGCCTTTTTTCCCGGCACCGGCTGCGTTGAGCCGGTGTTTGCGTGGCCCGTGCAGAGCTGCGCCCGTCTCAACACATTTCATTACAAAACGGCCGTGTTTCAACACATTGCCATTACATCGCCCCGCTAAAGTAAGGCCCGCAAATGGCAATCATTCTCATTTCGAACTATATCATGTCGATTCTCCGGTTTTCTCTGGCGCGCCGGCCCTTGACGCTTGCGGCTGGCGCATTTGCGGCCTGCGTCGCGCTCACCTTTGGCGCGGTCGTCACGAGCACGGGCGCGTGCGCTGCTACGCAGGCGCCGGCCAGCCAGGCACCGCAGACGGTCACCGATCTCGCAGGCCGCACCATCGCGATTCCCGCCGAGCCGCACCGTATCCTGCTGGGTGAAAGCCGGCTGCTCACGGCGGTGGCCCTGCTTGAAGGTCAGCATCCGCTGGCACGCATCGTTGGCTGGCAAGGCGATCTGCCGACCATGGACCCGCAAACCTACGACGCCTACGCGAAGAAATTTCCGGAGATCAAACAGATCCCGCTAATCGGCAAGGCCACTGAAGACAGCATCAGCGCCGAAAAGGCCCTGAGCCTGAAGCCCGATCTGGCGATTTTCAGCTTGGGCGGCCATGGTCCGGGCCAATACAACGCTCTCGTGAAGCAACTGGAATCGACCGGTACCACGGTCGTTTTCGTCGACTTCCGTCTGCATCCGATGCAAAACACGTTGCCGAGTATCAAGCTGTTGGGCACTGTGCTGCATCGTGAGAAGGAAGCCGACGCCTATATCCGCTTCTACCAGCAGCACCTGGCGCATGTGCAGAGCGTCGTGAGCCAGATTCCGCAGAACCAGCGGCCGAAGGTCTTCATCGACCTGCTGGCGGGCGCATGGGACGCAGGCTGCTGTCACACGGCGGGCAACGGCAACTTCGGCGAGTTCATCACGACAGCGGGTGGGCGCAATATCGCAGCGGGCCTCGTTCCCGGTGTGCTCGGCGACATCAGCATGGAGCAGATCATTGCGTCGCGCCCGGACGTGTATATCGCGACCGGCAGCCGTACAAAACCGGGACTCGCTGCGCTGCGTGTCGGTGCGCTGACGAGTGAGCAGGATGCACAAGCGAGTTTGGCTGCCCTTGTCGCGCGGCCTGGCTTTGACACAATCAAGGCGATCCACGACGGCCACGTGCACGGCATCTCGCACAACTATTACGATTCGCCGTACAACATCGTGGCCATCGAAGCCTTCGCGAAGTGGTTCTATCCGCAGCAGTTCAAGGACCTCAAGGTGCACGCGACACAGGACGAGCTGTATCGCCGCTTCCTCGCCGTGCCACCGGATGGCGCCTACTGGGTCGACGCACCACTCGCAGCGCACTGAGCTTCCTCACGATGTCCACACTTCAGAATCACGCAAATCTGCACGCCGGCAGCGTGTTCCGCTACCGGCGCCTCACGCAGCGGCGCGTCGCCGCGCTTGTCGCCGTGACGGCGCTGATCGCGGCCTCGCTACTGTTCGACTTGCGCACGGGGCCGTCGGGGCTGCCGTTCGACACGCTGCTGCGCACGGTGTTCGATCGCGCCTCGGCCGATCCGGCGACAAGTGTCATCGTCTGGCAGATCCGCCTGCCGTACGCAGTCATGGCGTTGCTGGTGGGCGCATCGCTTGGCCTGTCCGGGGCCGAGATGCAGACCGTGCTCAACAATCCGCTCGCCAGCCCTTATACGCTCGGGGTGTCGGCGGCGGCGGCGTTCGGGGCGTCGCTGGCAATCGTGCTGGATGTCGCGATTCCCGGCGTTTCGCAGACCTGGATCGTGTCGGCCAACGCCTTTGTATTCGCGCTGCTGTCGGCGCTGCTGCTCGACGCCGTCGCGCGCTGGCGCGGCATGAGCACGGCTGGCGTCGTACTCATGGGCATCGCGCTGGTATTCGCCTTCCACGCGCTGGTTGCGCTGATGCAGTTCATCGCTTCCGCCGATGCGCTGCAAGGGCTCGTCTTCTGGACCCTCGGCTCGCTCGCCCGCTCCGACTGGCCGAAGATCGGCGTCCTCGGGCTCGCCCTCGCGCTGGCGCTGCCCATGTCGATGCGCAACGCCTGGCGGCTCACCGCGCTGCGGCTAGGCGAAGATCGCGCCGCCAGTTTCGGCATCGACGTACGGCGGCTGCGGCTGGGTACGCTGCTGCGCGTGTCGGTGCTGTCGGCGCTGGCGGTTTCGTTTGTCGGGACGATCGGGTTCATCGGGCTGATCGCGCCGCATATCGCGCGCTCGGTGTTCGGCGAAGATCACCGCTTCTATCTGCCCGGCAGCATGTTGTTTGGCGCGCTGATGCTGTCGCTCGCGTCCATTGCCTCGAAGCTGATCATTCCCGGTGTGCTGATACCGGTTGGTATCGTCACGGCGCTGGTCGGCATTCCGCTCTTTCTCGGCATTGTCGTGCGCTCGCAGGGAGAACTGGGATGAGCGGGCTCGGTATTCACGCATTGAGTGTTGGGTATGGCCGCAGACAGGTGCTCGCTGCGCTCGAGGCCGGCCCGTTGCCGCGCGGCAAGATTACGGCACTGCTGGGGCCGAACGGCAGCGGCAAGTCCACCTTGCTGCGCGCGCTCGCTGGGCTCACGCGCGCGAGCGCCGGGACGCTTTCACTCGACGGCGAACTGCTTGCGTTGTCGGCGGCCAGTGCCCGCTCGCATAGCGTCGTGTATCTGCCTCAGGCGCTCCCCGCGGGCGTGCGGCTGCAGGTGCTCGAATCCGTGCTGGTCGCATGCCGCGCCACGCGGCGGCAGTCGTTCCAGCTCCCACGCGCCGCAGGGCACGACGATGTCACGTATGCGCATGCCGTGCTGCAAAGGCTTGGCATCGACGACCTCGCCACGCGTTCACTCGACGAGTTGTCGGGAGGCCAGCGCCAGCTCGTCGGTATCGCCCAGGCACTGGTGCGCGACCCGCAGGTGCTGCTGCTCGACGAACCACTTTCGGCGCTCGATCTCAACCATCAGTTTCACGTCATGCGCGTGCTGCACGACGTCACGCGCGAACGCGACATCGTGACCATCGTGGTGCTGCATGACATCAACGCCGCGATGCGTGCATGCGAGCGCGCGATGTTGCTGCACGAAGGACGCATCGTGCGCTTCGGACAACCCGCCGACGTCGTCACGCCTGCGAATCTCGCGAAAGTCTTTGGGGTGGAAGCGCGGATCGAGCAGTGCTCGCGCGGACACCATCAAGTGCTGATCGACGGTCTCGCCGGTCACACGCACATCGCCAGCGACACCGCCAGCCCCGCCGCCAGTAGTTAGCACGCGGCCCAGCCAGCCCAGCTTCAGACCGCTATTCCAGCCGCCGACCGGCGCCCGCTCGTCGGGCGTCGTGTCGTCGCGTCGGCTCGCTACCGCCTCAAACTATCTACAGACCCAGGAGCAGAATGAAGAAAACACTCATCATTACCGCTGTCGTAGCGGGTTACGCGTGCGCGGCGCAGGCCCAAAGCAGCGTGACGCTGTACGGCGTGATCGACGCCGGCCTGTCCTACACGAACAATCAGAAGGGCCATAGCGTCATGCAGGCCGGCAGCGGCAGCGTGACCGGCAGCCATTGGGGTGTCGCGGGCCGCGAGGATCTCGGCGGCGGGACCACGGCGGTGTTCCAGCTTGAGAGCGGGTTCAGCGTCACGAACGGGACGTTGCGCCAGGGTGGCCGCGAATTCGGTTACCAGGCCCTCGCAGGGCTCTCGAACGACCGCTTCGGAACGGTGAGCTTCGGGCGGCAATATGATTCGGTGGTCGACTATCTTGCCCCGCTCAGCTTCACCGGACACCACCCCGGCGGCAACAATCTGTCCGCGCATCCCTACGACAACGACAACCTCAACAATTCTTTCCGCGTGAACAACTCGGTGAAGTTCGCGAGCATTCCGTATGCGGGGCTGCGATTCGGCGCGCTCTACGGCTTCTCGAACGAGGCCGGTGGCTTTGATGACAACCGTCTCTACAGCTTTGGCACGTCATACGACGCTGGGCCGTTGAATCTCGCCGCGGGCTATTTCCAGACCAACAACGACGGCCGCAGCAACGCCAACGGCGCGTTGACGCTGACCGACCGGAATTTTGTCGCGGGAAGTCAGCGCACCTATGGCGCGGGGGCGAGCTACAAGGTGGGGGCCGCGAAATTGGGCTTTGTGTGGACGCGCACGCAACTGGATGCACTCGATACGATCAACGGCGCGAACAGCCTCGGTCTCGTGGAGAACGGGCAAGGCGCGAACTTCAGCAACTTCGAACTGAACGCCAGCTATGCCTTGACGCCGGCCTTGAGCCTGAACGGTGAGTACACGTACACGAACAGCGCACTCTCGACGGCGAGCGGTTCGCATCATCCGAAATGGCATGAGGTCTCGGTTCAGACGGACTACTTTCTCTCGAAGCGGAGCGATGTGTATCTGCAGGCGAGCTACCAGCACATCAACAGCGATGGCTCGGGGCTCACTGCCGACATTGCCGGCCAAAGCCCCTCGTCGACCAATCAGCAGGTGGTCGTTGCCGCGGGGTTGAGGCACAGGTTTTGACACCGATAACAGGGGGAAGCGCCGTTGTGCGCGTTACCTTTGAGCCCCTTTTGCGGCGGGCCGCGCCGGGATGTGAGGTTCTGTGTGCGGAGAGACATCCGTCTGACGGCCGCGCGCCGGCGGGCCGCGGTTGGTGGTGGGCGCTGGGGGCGTCAGACGGTTAGTTGCGATTTATAGGCTGCCGCCTGACGACTTCTGGCTGCTCTCCTTTCCGAATGATCA
Source organism: Paraburkholderia sp. RL17-337-BIB-A (assembly GCF_046025895.1). Classification (NCBI taxonomy): domain Bacteria; kingdom Pseudomonadati; phylum Pseudomonadota; class Betaproteobacteria; order Burkholderiales; family Burkholderiaceae; genus Paraburkholderia; species Paraburkholderia sp. RL17-337-BIB-A. The sequence goes on from NZ_JARESY010000004.1 coordinate 395,794, forward strand.
AAAATCGTTCCTCGCAGATCGCCGCCCGAGATTCCGCAGTCTGGCTGCGAGGCAAATCATAAAAACTATCGAATCACCTCTTTTGATAGATTTTATTGGTTATAATGCCTTCTCCAAACACAAACGGCGCGCCGCATTGCGGCTTAACGGCCATGCAAGTTAAGGCTGCGCCAGCAGACGGGGAACTTCGTGAACACGGGTAAGACGACATTGAGCATTCGGGCGCGGTTGATCGTAGGTTTCGGCGTGGTACTCATCGCGCTCGTCGCGCTGACGATAATCGCGATCAGCCGGGTCGAGATGGTCCGGACGCGGCTCGATGACATCATTGACGTGAACGGCGTGAAGGAACGCTACGCGATCAATTTTCGTGGCAGCGTCCACGACCGCTCGATCGCAGTGCGCGACGTGACGCTGGTTTCCACGGCGGAGCTGCCTTCGGTCATCGATCACATTCATACGCTGGCGGACCAGTACGACCAGGCGGCTGCACCGCTTGCGAAGATCTATGCCGAGCGCACGGACATCACCGCACAGGAACGAGCAATCTATGCACGGGTCACTGCCGCGCAGCGGCAAAGCACACCGCTGATCCAGCAGCTGATCAGCTTGCAACAAGCGGGCGACGTCGCGGGCGCGCGCAAAATTTTGCTGGATGATGCGCGTCCCGCGCTCGTCGAATGGCTGGCGGGGATCAACGCGCTGATCGACTTTCAGGAACAGCTCAACCAGCAGGAAGCAGCCGAGGCGCGTAAGATCAGCACCGATTTTCGCTTGCTGATGATCGTACTGACGATTGTTGCGTGCGGAGTGGGCATCGCTATCGTTTATGCGCTCGTGCGTAACATCATGCAGGCCCTCGGGGCCGAGCCGGGCGAAGTGGTGGAACTGGCGGAGTCGATCCGTGCGGGCAACCTCGCGCGCCAAATCGAATTGCGGCCGGGCGATACGTCGAGCGTGATGGCCGCGATGGCGCGCATGCAGCAAAGACTGGCCGAAATCGTCACGCAAGTGCGCGACGCCGCGCAGGGTATGGCGGCTGCCACGGAGCAAATCGCGCTGGGCAACGCCGACTTGAGCACCCGCACCGAGCGGCAGGCCCTGGAACTCGAACACGCGAGCGGCGCGCTCGAAAAGTTCGACTCCAGCGTCGCGGCCAATACGCAAAGCGCAGGCAATGCCGACGAACTCGCCAAACACGCTTCGGCCACCTCGGCCCAGGGCGGCGCCGCGGTCGGCCAGGTCGTCCACACGATGCACGCGATCAGCGAATCGTCGAATCGCATCGAGGACATCATCTCTGTCATCAATTCGATCGCATTCCAAACTAACTTGCTGTCATTGAATGCCGCGGTGGAAGCTGCACGAGCCGGCACCCAGGGCCGCGGCTTCGCGGTAGTCGCAAGCGAAGTGCGCATGCTCGCACAGCGCTGTGCCACTGCCGCGAAGGAAATCAAGGAACTGATCGCCACGAGCAGCGCGCGGATTGGCGAAGGAGAGAACCAGGTCGATGCGGCCGGCACGACCATCTCCAACGTCGTGGAAGCATCGCGTCGCGTCACGCACATCATGGAAACCATTCATCAGGCTTGCCTTGCGCAGGCGCAACAGATCGGCGAAGTGCGCGACGTGATCGGCAGTCTGGAGCAGAACACGCAACAAAATGTGACGCTCGTGCAGCAGTCCGCTGCCGCGGCGCAGACGCTGAAGGAACAGGCGCAGGGTTTGCTGGACGCGGCGCAGGTATTCACGCTGCCAGGTCAGAACCCTTAAAAGAGCCGGTCGTCATATTCAGGCTCTGGCGCCAAGGCGAGCAACCGGTTGCACAGTGTCCAACTTGCGTTGATCTGTCCAGGACGCACACCGTTGCGTCCAGGTTGCATCAGCGTTTACTGCGTATCCTTGAGCTAACAATCGCCTCAACAGCGTTCATCAAATCTCGGAGATAAGATCATGACTGAAGCAAGCACCAAAAGAATCGCGCTCGTTACCGGCGCAGGCAGCGGTATCGGCCGAGCCACTGCGATGGCGCTTCTCGCGGACGGCTTCTGCGTAGTGCTTGCTGGCCGCCGTGCCGAGCCGCTCGCTGAGCTCGCCGAGACAGCAAAGGCCGCGGGCCAGGAAGCCCTTGCCGTGGTGACCGACGTTCGCGACGCAGCAAGTGTCGATGCCCTTTTCGACACCATCGAGCGCACCTACGGCAGGCTCGACGTTCTGTTCAACAATGCTGGAGTCAATGCGCCGGCTGTGCCGATGGATGAGCTGCCCGTTGAGACCTGGACAAATCTCATCAATACCAACGTGACCGGTGTTTTCCTCTGCGCTCGCGGTGCTTTCGGATTGATGAGAAAGCAATCACCGCAAGGGGGCCGGATTATCAACAACGGGTCGATCTCGGCACATGCGCCACGCCCCTTCACTTCGCCCTACACGGCTAGCAAGCACGCAGTGCTAGGTCTCACGAAGAGTATCGCGCTCGATGGCCGCGAGTTCAACATCGTCTGCAGTCAGATCGACATTGGCAATGCGCTAACGGAACTGTCCGAGCGCATGACGCGCGGCGTACGCCAGGCAAATGGCACGATGGCGCCGGAACCGATGTTTGATGTGAAGCACGTTGCAGAAGCGGTACGTTACATCGCCAACCTACCCCTGAGCACCAACGTTCTGAACATGACGGTTATGGCTAGCAATATGCCATTTGTGGGGCGTGGCTAGGCCGTCACCATTCGGGACATCGCGCAGGCGCTGAACGTCAGCGCATACCGCCGTCTCCCACGCGCTCGCGGATAGCCCGAAAATCAGCGAAGAGACCAAGGCGCGCGTTCGCAATGCGGTCGAGCACCTCGGCTAAGTGCCGCCAGTGTCCGCGCGCATGATGATGCGCGGCATCATCTCCCCACGGCCACGCCGCGCGCGGAGACGTTGGCCCTGCTCGAGAAAGTCGAAACGGTCCGGTTGGTACGGGTCGCTTCGCGGCTTTCGCGGGCTCTTCTGCCTCAACGCTGCAGCGCGGAAGCCCGCGTGCCCAGCATCAGCCGGATATCCCACCAGCACCGCAGCCGTTGTCACGGCATCACCAGGCTGCTTGCCGGCTCACGCTGCATAACTGTGTACGAAAAGATCAGCGACTGCTTTAACGAGCGTCCTTCGTTCGGCTCGCGCCAGCTTGGTCCGTTCACCAATCAACATCCGTCGCTCAAGATCGCCGATTAACATTTCGACGAAGAACATCGCTGTGAGCCCGGCATCCGTCTTGCGGAGCCGGCCCGCTTTTTGGTGGGCCAGTATGAAGTCGGCGCAAAGCGCGTAGGTCCGTTCTGGACCAGCGTTCATCCATGCCCGCGCAATGTTAGGAAACGAGGGCGCCTCAGAGACGATTAGCCGATGCAATGCCAACGCGTCTGACCGAAGAACGATATCCAGAACAGTTTCGGCGAGCGCGTGCACCCCATCGCCCAAAGGCAGCTTCGCGAAATCATTGTCAACGAGCGGAACAAGCAGTGCCTCAAGCAGCCTGTCCACCGCAGCGAGAAACAGGCCTTCCTTGCCACCGAACCACGAATACACATTGGTCTTCGATTGGCCCGCGGTAGCAACGAGTTCGTCGATGCTAACAGCGGCAAACCCTCGAGCGAGAAAGCGTTCTGCTGCAATGTCCAGAAGATGCTCACGCTTTGCTTCGGAACTGGGTCGCCTCATCATGGTCCCCGGTCACGCCGCGGCCGATCAGGCTGGACGCAGCAATAAAATCGCGCCTGAGAGCGCGGGAGTTAGGATTCGGCCAAGAGGGGCCGTCCAACGTGCTGCGCCTCGCACCGTACGCGCTAGCCGATGGTTGACGTAGGATCTCTACCTAGCAAAGAGCCAAGTCAGTCGAAGTTTCTGGAAGCGCGCCGGGTCACCTGAGTCGATCACAAATCCCGTCATTGATTGATACGATGATACCATACGGTATGGTACGTACTCAGGAGCGCTGACATCCTCTCGCATACAGGCCACTTACGCACAGGACTACTTGCAGGACATCGCCTTTGAGCACGAGCATCAGGGAGAACTATTCTGCATATCGAGATCCGGCGAGGAACGCCATGAGCACATTATCGACGATCGCAGACGCGGGGTATGGGGTAGCACTCCCCGCTGTGGAGACTACGGCGCCCCGTCTGGCGAAAATAGTAACTACTGAACGCACGCACACGAAACGGTTTGTCGGTGACCGAACGGGCGCTACCGCTACTCCGTCATTCCCGCAAGCGATCGTGCGCGTGATCGAACGGCTAAGCAGTAGTAAAGCGGTCGTGTACTGGTCCGACGTCAGCATGTGCCACTATGGATACCAGGATTGGCGCGAGGCGGTCGCGACAACCGGTGGTGTCTGTGCGCTGTCCGGCCGGCTGATTCGTCGTGGGGACTCCGTGTATCGCCCGTCGCAGCGCAAACCAAAACCGAAAAACGCAGCGGCAATGATTCTCTCGTCGGCAATGCCGGACTATGAAGAGATAGAAGTCGACCTCCCCGGCTAACGCCTCAAGGCCCGGCCTCTCCCCGATTCTCATCCACATACTGCGGCGGCGCAGCGTCGCTCTTCAGCATGGACTGACGGCGTTGGGCATAGGCATCGCGTACGAACGTGTATTTATCCAGCGCCACCTGCGACAGAATGTCCGTCGCGCCCAGGAGGGTCGCCCGTGTACTGACAAAATCCAGACCGAACAGCGGCGCACTCGCCTCTGCAGATAGATAGGTTGTCGGGGTCAGGAAGTACGCGAATGCCCAGTTGGTCGCGTCCCGGAACGAACTCGGCCCGAACAGCGGCAACACGAGATACGGACCCGCAGGCACGCCATAATGCCCAAGCGTCAGTCCAAAGTCCTGATGGTGTTTCGGCAGTCCGGCCGGCGACGCCCAGTCGATCAGGCCACCGATACCGAAGGTCGAGTTGAACGCGAAGCGCACCAGGTCTTCGGTGGCATCGGTGACCTCCAATTGCAGCAGGTCGTTGGCGAAGTTGCCGATATCGCCGATATTCGAAAAAAAATTGCTTATCGCCACACGAACCGGACTCGGCGTCACCTTCGTGTATCCCACAGCGGCTGGACGCGCGACGTATTTGTCCAGCTCTTCGTTGAACGAGAAGATCGCCCGATTCATCGGCTCAAGAGGATCGCCGGGTGTGTGACCAAGCCCGGTCGCGCATCCGCCCAGGCCGATGACTGCTATCAGTGCAGCGCTGGTAGTCAGGTTGCGGACGGTCGATTCCATTTCCATTTTGCAATTCCTTTCATGTCGCCCGTCAGGCAGGAGCCGACTCGTCTTGATGTAACGCGGTTCCTTGACGTGGCCTCTGCCCTGGCGCCACTGACGGCTGATCCGCTGCAACGGCCTATCGAGCACACCGCGCTGAACTTGATATCTGTTTCAGAGGTATTGGGGCCAGGTTCTTGCGAGCAGGCGTGTATCAAGTGCGTGCTCGTTCGATGTCAAACGGTCCCGCAATTTAATATCCGTACCGTACTGTATGGTATCATTAAGACAACGATCTCCGCGATCCGAGGGCGTCGACTACGAAATAGCTTGCACAGCGCATCGCCGTAATCGTCACGAAATTTAACGATCAGCTGGACACGGCCGTACCTCGTTGACCTTGAAAAGTGAAACTATGAAATTCAGCAACATGAAACTGGGTACCAGACTGATCAGTGCTTTTATGCTGGTGTGTGCTATTGGCGCCATCGTCAGCGGGATCGGCATCCACGATATGGATCAGATTAACGACAACGGCGACGATATCTACCGTCTCAATCTGGTCGGGCTCGACCTTACCCAGGAGGCGAACATCGACCTCCTGTATGTCAGCCGCTCTCTGCGCGACGCCATTCTGGCCACCAGCGCCGAGCAGCGGGCCGCATTCCTCGCCGACAGCGAAAAAAACCTGGCACTGACGCGCGAGAACCTCGATAAAGCCAAACAGACGTTAGTGAACGAGAAAGGCAGGGCTGCCTTCGCCGAGATCGACCAGAGCTGGCAGGATTACGCGCAGGCCGTCAGGGAGATGCAGGCCCGGGCCCGTGCTGCTTCGCTACAGGATCGCAGTGACCTGACCGACTACCTGTTCGGCGATTTCCGCTCGAGGACCAACAAGGTCGACGACCTGATGGACGTAGTGGTGAATCTGAAGCAGAAAGGCGCGAAAGATCGTGCCGACTCGAACCGGATGCTCTATCAGGAAAGCCGCACGCTGATGATCGCCCTGGTGGTCCTCTCTGTGTTGAGTGGTATCGGAATCGGGATCTGGCTCACGCGCAGTGTGACGCGGCAGTTGGGAGCCGAGCCGGCGATCGCCGCCGAACTGGCCAGAAGCGTTGCCACCGGCGATCTGGGCGTCAGGATCGACCTGCGTCCCGGCGACACGAGCAGCCTGATGGCATCGCTGAAGGCCATGCGCGACGGCCTGCTGGGGGTCGTGTCAGAGGTGCGCGAGAACGCCGAAGGCGTGGCGACCGCGAGTGCGCAGATCGCCCAGGGCAATCTGGATCTGTCGAGCCGCACCGAAGAGCAGGCGGCCTCTCTCGAGGAAACTGCCTCCAGCATGGAAGAGCTGACCGCCACGGTCCGTCATAACACGGACAACGCAAGGCAGGCCGCCACGCTGGCCGGCACGGCCTCGGGCATCGCGCAGCGCGGTGGCGAGGTGGTCGGGCGTGTCGTTGAGACGATGCATGAGATCGCCAGCAGTTCAGCCAGGATGTCGGAGATCATCACGGTGATCGAGGGCATCGCCTTCCAGACCAACATCCTCGCGCTCAACGCGGCGGTCGAGGCAGCCCGCGCGGGCGAACAGGGTCGGGGCTTTGCTGTCGTGGCCGGTGAGGTCCGCACACTCGCCCAGCGCAGCGCCACTGCGGCGAAGGAAATCAAGGATCTGATCGGCAGCTCGCTGGATCGGGTGGACGTCGGCTCGAAGCTCGTCGAGGAAGCAGGCAGCACGATCAACGAGATCGTCGAGTCGGTGAAGCGCGTGACCGATATCGTGGGCGAAATCTCGTCGGCGTCGCAGGAGCAGAGCACCGGCATCGAACAGGTGAATCAGGCGGTCAGCCAGATGGACCAGGTGACCCAGCAGAATGCCGCGCTGGTCGAAGAGGCCTCGGCGGCGGCGCAGTCGATGGCCGGACAGGCCCAAAGCCTGCGTGAAACGGTGGCGTTCTTCAAAATCGGCGAAACGGGGGCCTCGGCGTCACGAGCGGTTGCCCAGCGGAGTGAACCGCGTCCGTCGGCACCGACAGTTCGCATGACCTCTCGTGAGTCATTGACCAGGCCAGTCGTTAGTGCAGACCGGAGCACCACAGCCGTGACGCACGCTGGTGATGCCGTGGACTGGCAGGCCTTCTGAGCGGGCGGAAAATTGAACAATGCTGACGAGGTGCTGAGAAAGATGGCCGCACTCTCGACCACTAACACGAAGACAGTAAGCATGCTTGGCGCGCGGTCCGTGGTGCTGGGCGCGTTTTTTGATGCAGCCCTGCCGCACCTCACGACGTCGCAGCGTGCTGTGGTCACCCGGTCATTCCGTCAAGGCATTGAAGATGCCCTGGCGCAGATGGACGATATGCCCTTGCCCGCCGAATATCACTCGACGCTGCTTGAACTGACCAATGCCATCCTCGCCACACTGGATCAGGAATCGGGCGGGCGCCGCTAGCCTCACCCCTGGCTCACAATAGTGCGTGGGAGTGCCTGTTGAGCACGAACTCGTGCAACGAACATGACTGACCTATATCCGTCCCAGCCGAACACACAGCAGTTAGCGTGGATGCAACAAACCCTGGATAGCTATGAACAACGCTACCGGATGCTGTACGAAGCCACGCCGGCCATGCTGCACTCGATCGATTCACAAGGGCGCCTGGTACACGTCAGCGATCTCTGGCTGGCGACCCTGGGCTATGCGCGCGACGAGGTGATTGGTGGTTTGTGGGCTGACATCCTGACGCCGGCGTCGCGCGCCTATGCCACCGGAACCGTCATCCCGGAACTCTTTCGGACGGGCCACTATAAAGGCGCGGAATATCAGGCGGTGCATAAAGACGGCACCGTTATAGACATAGTCGCGTCGTCTTTCATCCAGCGCGATCCGGATGGTATCCCCTTGCTCTCGCTGACGGTGATCGAGGACGTGACCGAGCGCAAGCGCGTGCAGACCGAACTGGCCGAGCAGATTGAGCGATTGCACGTGACGCTCCATGCGATTGGTGAAGGGGTGATCACAACGGATGCGCAGGGTCGGGTCGAGTACCTTAACCCTGTCGCTGAAAAGCTCACGGGATGGACTACCGCAGCGGCTCGGGGAATGTCATCCGCTGCGATATTCCGTATCGTCGATGACGCCACCCGCTTGCGGGCCAGGAGCCCGGTGGAGATGTGTCTGGCTGCCGACCAGGTCGTTGGCGCAGCCGGTCAGACGGTGCTGACCAGTCGCGATTGCCGGGAATATTTCATTGAGCATTCCACCGCGCCGATCAGGAGCGCCGAGGCTGACACGCTGGGGGTTGTGCTGGTATTTCGTGACGTCTCGGAACAGCGCCGCCTGAGTCGCGAGATGACGTACCGCGCGACACACGACGCGCTCACCGGCCTCCTCAACCGCGACGAATTCGAGCATCGACTGCAACTGGCGCTTGCTTGCGCTCATAGAGGAGAGGCAGAGTACGCGTTGATGTATGTCGATCTGGACCAGTTCAAGCTGGTCAATGACGCAGGCGGACATGCTGCGGGAGACAGGCTGCTCAAGCAGGTTGCCGGTGTTATCGGGCGACTCGTGCGCAAGAGCGATACTTTCGCCCGCCTGGGTGGTGATGAGTTTGGTCTGATCATCGAGCACTGCTCTACCGAAGCGGCTCAAAGCGTCGCGCAACAGATCTGCCGGGAAATCGACGCATTCCGCTTTCAACTGGGAACCCATCGTCTCCACATTGGCGCAAGCATAGGGCTGGTGCCGGTGGACAGCCGCTGGCCGACGACGGCGAACCTGCTGCGGGCAGCCGACAGCGCCTGCTACGCTGCCAAGGAAGCCGGGCGAAACCGCGTGCACACCTACTTTGCTGATGACGCGATAATCGAGTCCCATCGCCTGGACATGCAATGGGTGCGCCGCCTCGAACAGGCGCTGGACAACGGCCAGTTCATCCTCCACTGGCAGCGGATCATGCCACTAGGCCATGAAACCGGCGGCGTACACGGAGAGGTCCTGCTAAGACTGGTTGGCGATGATGGAGAACTGATTTCACCCGGCGCTTTCCTTCCCGCCGCGGAGCGTTTCCATATGGCCACGCGTATCGATCGCTGGGTGGTACGAGAGGTCTTCGAGTGGATGGCGAGGCACAAGACTGTGATGTCACATGTCGCTACCGTGTCGGTCAACCTGTCCGGTCTGTCGATCGCGGACCTCGACTTTCATCGCTATGTGCTGGAGTTGATCGGGGCCTGCGAGTTTGACCATCAAAAGCTGTGCTTCGAGATCACCGAAACCGCCGCCATCACCAATCTCAGCGACGCGAGACTATTTTTTGAATCCATGCGCGCCTATGGCGTGCGCTTCGCGCTGGACGATTTTGGCAGCGGTGTTTCATCGTTCGGTTATCTGAAGAGTCTGCCCGTCGACTACCTGAAGATAGACGGTCAGTTTATCCGCGATCTGGAAGAGGACCTGGTCGATCAGGCTACGGTACGGTGTATCAGCGAAGTCTCGAAGATAACCGGCAAGAAAACGGTTGCCGAATTTGTCGAAACCGAGGCCGTGGAAACGCTGTTGCGCGAAATCGGCATCGACTATGCTCAGGGCTTTCTGCGGCATCGTCCGGTCGCCCTCGACACCATCTTCGACTTGCCAGCCAGTGCGTAGACACGCGAATATGGACAGAACCCCATCAGCGTACGTGGCTTCCGCACCCGTCTGTTCGTGGCGGATGGCGAACTATACTGTCGAACTTGTCGGGTCGCAGACACCTAACGGTTCTGATGCCCGAGTCCAACTTTCTTCGAACTCGAAACGCCATGACAACGACAATTGCGAAGGCTCGAAAGAGTCAGGAAGCCGATTTGTTACCAGGCCGACGATCCGCTCAAAAGCGGAGCAATCTCCTGGCCACCGCGTCTGAGCTATTTCTCGCAAAGGGCTACGACGGCGTCAGCCTTGACGAAATCATCGCAGCAGTCGGTGGGTCGAAAACGACCATCTACTCGTATTTCAAAGGAAAGGAAGGCGTGTTCGTCGCCGCCGTCAGCGCACTGTGCGACGAGACAGTTTCAAAAGTCTTCCGGATCAAGGCATCTTCAATGCCGTTGGGCGAAGCTTTGCAGACAGTTGGCCAGGCGCTTCTTGACGCGGTGTTGTCGCCCCGGGCGGTTGCCCTCCAGCGCCTCGTTCTCGCCGAGGCGCATCGTTTCCCGGAGGTGGGACGCATCTGGTTCGAGCGCGGCCCTGCCCAGACTCACCAATTGCTGGCAGACTTCTTTGAAGAGCGTCAACGCATCGGTGAAATCGGCTCTGTCGATCCGCACAAAATTGCCGTACTGTTTCACGACATGTTGATTTGCGAGATAAGTCAGCAAGTATCGCTTGGCCTCATAGTGAAACCCAAACGGGCTGTCCTGTCCGACAAGGTGCGCTCAGTGATCGAGGTTCTGTTGAACGGCTGCAAAGCCATCTGAGTCTCCATGCCGCGTCCGGAAGCCGCCACGGCAACAAGATTCCGCGATGCTTGCCGGCGTTCACATTGTCGCGACCGCTTGCTGTCTCAACCGGGAACCTTGCTGTAGGCCAGGCATCAATTCCCCCACGCGGCGAAGCGGTCCACGACACGCGCATTCGCGCGTCGGTTGCTGCTTATTTTCCGCGCTGGGCGAGGCCGCCAGCGCGTCACGCTCAGGCGCCTTCCAGCGCCGGAAGCAGCGCCGGCGCGCTCGTGAGGAAGGCGCGCACGTGCATCGCAATCACCGCGTCGCTGGGCGTGGTGTTGTCGTTCGAATAAATACGGCGGCGAATCGCAAGGTGGGATACCGCGCCGTGCAGCAGCCAGCCCACCTCGGTCAGATGAGCCGGATCGGCCGGTACGCCGCGGCCCAATTCGTGCGCTGTTTCAGTGACAATAATCTCAAGCGCATGCGTCACGACGGCATTCGTGTACGTCGGCGCCATTTGCAGATCTTCAAGCGAAGAGTAAAGGAACAGGCGAAGCCACTGCCGCGTCAGCAGGGTATCGTAGTACTCGCGATAAAAAGTATTGAGCCTGCTTTCAATGGGCACACTGCGGTCTTTCAGTTGAACAAACCACATCGCCTTGAAGGTCCCTACAATTTCGCGCTTGTAAACTTCGTCGATCAACGCGGCCTTGCTAGGGAACAGGCTATACAGCAAGCGTTGCGAAACACCACAGGCGTCAGCAATCGCGCGAGTCTGCGCGTTCAGGCCGTGCTCGGCGAAATATTCGGCGGCCTTCTCCAGCACGCGCGCCTGACGCTCGGCGCGTGGCAGACGCTGCGGTGCTTTCTTCATTGGCCGCTTGATCGGCGCGCGACCCGCTACGGTCTTGCTGCCCGGCTCTGCAACATCCCTGGGTTTGGCCTTCATGACGCTCCTGTGTCCATCGCTTTCGAAAAATAAGTCTTCACATGACGACTTATGGTTTGGTAGAGTATATCGTCCCGGCACGAGGAAGAGTCTCGCCAGCCAACCGGGCGCAGTCATGCATTATCTCAGGCTGCCGCGAAGCGAGCCCCATCTTTGACCGCCACCTACTGCAAACGCCTCAATCTGGGGTGTTTGAGGGCGCGTCGCACAACCCGAATCCCTTCTTCCGCCCATGTCTTTGTCAAGCCGCCAGTCAGTCATCATCGCGCTGATCGTCGCCAGTGCCTATTTCATGGAGAACCTGGACGCGACGGTGATCGCGACCGCGCTGCCCCACATGGCCGCCACGTTCGGCGTCACGTCCGTGAGCCTGAGCATCGGCATGACTGCCTATCTGCTGGCGCTCGCGGTCTTCATTCCAATCAGCGGATGGGTAGCCGACCGCTTTGGGCAACGTTCGGTGTTCGGTGGCGCGATCATCGTATTCACGGGCGCCTCCATACTGTGCGGGTTGAGTGACGGCCTCGCCGGATTCACAATTGCGCGGATCCTGCAGGGGATCGGCGGTGCAATGATGGTGCCGGTCGGCCGTCTCGCCGTGCTGCGCAGCACCGAGAAACGTCACCTGATGCGCTCGATAGCCTATATCACGTGGCCCGGCCTCGCTGCACCGGTGTTGGGCCCAGCATTGGGCGGGTTTATCTCGACCTATTTCAGCTGGCGCTGGATCTTTCTGCTAAACGTACCGATCGGTTTGCTGGGCCTGGCGCTAACCGCGATTTTCATTCCGAACTACCGCGAACCCACCCGCCGTCCCTTCGATGTGCCGGGCTTCGTGCTGAGCGGTATCGCGTTGACGTGCCTGATGTACGGCATGGTCCTGATCGGGCAGCTCCATAGCGACTGGCGCATCACGGCCGCCTCGCTGATCGGTGGCCTGGTCGCTGCAGTCCTGGCCATTCGGCATTTCGGCCGCGCCGAACATCCCCTGATCGATCTTTCGCCCTGGCGAATTCCGACGTTCCGCGTGACCCTCGACGGCGGTTCGTTATATGTCGTATCGGTTAGCGTCTCACCCTTCCTGTTACCGCTGCTGTTCCAACTGGGCTTCGGGTTGAATGCATTCGCCGCGGGTTTGCTGGTGCTGGCGTACGCGGCCGGCAATCTGGGCATGAAAACCGTCACCACGCCGATCCTCAAACGGTTTGGCTTTCGCAAGGTAATGATCGTCAACGGGCTGCTTAGCGCGGCCACCATCGCTTTGTGCAGCCTGCTCTCGCCGGACACGCCGCGCGCGCTGATCGTGCTGGTGTTAGTGGCAGGCGGCCTGTGCCGGTCGATGCAGTTCACAAGCATCAACACGCTCGCGTTTGCGGACGTCCCGCCGGCGCGAATGAGTTCAGCGAGCACATTCTTTAGCATGGTCCAGCAGATGAGTATCGGTCTGGGCATCGCATTTGGTGCGATCGCGCTGCACGCCGCGGTCCTCGTTCATGGAGATCACGCACAACTCTCACTGGCTGATTTCCGGGTCGCCTTCCTGCTAGTGGCTGTGCTGGTGCTGATCTCGGTCCTCTACTTTATCGGCGTAGAACCGGATGCAGGCCGGGAGGTGAGTGGCCATACGCGGACCGCATCGCGATAGCGCGGAATTGAACTGCGAATTTGCATGCCCTGATGGGCATAACCGTAGAAGTTGAACAGAGAGATAGTCCGTGCAGGAAAAGAGCCGTACCCCGTCCGCAGTACGACCGGCCGCCTCGGCCGGTGTCATGTCAACAGTAGACGTAGCAGCCCCCCGTAGCGCCTCGCAACAGATGCTGATCCTCGTGGGCATTTGCATCGCAGTGCTCGTGCTGCCGCTGAATTTCGGCGGCGCGGCCATGTCCGCGCCAGCCATCGGCACCGCCTTGGGAGGCAGCCCAGTGGCGGTCAACTGGATCCTCAACGCCTTTATGCTGAGCTTCGGCAGCAGTCTGATGGCCTCGGGAGCGCTTGCCGATCTGTTCGGACGAAAGCGTGTATTCGCCATAGGCGTAGTGCTCTTCGCTTTGACTTCACTCGGGATCGCCGCGGCGCCGACTTTGCTGTGGGTCGATTTCCTGCGCGCGCTACAGGGCATTGCCGCCGCACTGGTCCTGGCCGGCTCGTCGGCAGCGCTCGCGCAGGAGTTTGACGGACATGGGCGCGCCCGCGCATTCAGCATGCTCGGCACCACCTTCGGCCTCGGCTTGGCGCTTGGACCACTCCTCGCGGGGTTTCTCACGGAGACGTTCGGTTGGCGTTCGTTCTTCCTGGTGGATGCCGCAATCGGCGTGATCGGGTTCGCACTCGGCGTTCCGAAGCTTAGAGAATCGTACGACCCCAATGCCATGGGTCTCGATTGGCCTGGCGCCGCCAGCTTTACCGCTGCGCTGACACTCTTCACATTCGGGTTGTTGCAAGGGCCGGAAAGCGGCTGGAGCAGCCCTCTCATCATTGGACTGTTCTCAGGCGCCGTGGCGATGTTCATTGCGTTCGTCTGGATCGAGAAACGCGCTGCCCGGCCAATGCTCGACCTGGCGCTGTTTCGTTATCCGCGCTTCGTGGGTGTGCAGGTACTCCCTCTAGCCACGGCCTTCTGTTACGTCACCCTGCTTCTGGTCTTGCCCACGCGATTTATCGGAATTGAAGGGCATTCTGCGATCGAGGCCGGCTTGATGATGCTCTCGCTATCGGCGCCGATGCTCTTTGTGCCCATCACGGCCGCATTTCTCACGCGATGGATGTCGGCCGGTGTCATTTCAGCGGTCGGCCTCGTCATAGCGGCGGTGGGTATGCTTTGGTTCAGCGGCATCGCACCTGACGCGCCATCCGGTGCCATGACGGTTCCGCTATTCATCATCGGAATCGGCGCCGGCCTGCCGTGGGGCCTGATGGATGGCTTGTCAATCAGCGTCGTTCCCAAGGAACGCGCGGGCATGGCAACCGGCATCTTCAGCACGACGCGTGTGGCGGGAGAGGGCATGACGCTCGCAATCGCCGGCGCGATATTGGCGGTCCTCACACGTCTGAGGCTGTCCGATGCGCTCGCAGCGTTCCCGCCCGTAGCGCGCGATGCCGCCGCGCAAGCCGCCCAACGCGTGGCAACCGGCGACCTGCCCCATGCCGCCGCTCTTCTGCCCGCGCTGGGGCAGCCTATTCTTGCGCAGGCGTACGACGGCGCGTTCCGCAGCCTGCTTCATATTCTAGTGGCCATCACCCTGGCCTCCGCGCTTGTCGTGCTTGGGTTTCTCGGTCGCACGCCATCCACTGCCAGCCCGAGCGATAGCGGCCGCACGCTTTTGGGCGGCGAAGGGGTGGCTGACTGAGAGCACGCGTGGGGCCAATTGACGATCGGTCACGCGCCCGCCTTATCTGTGACGTTTGCTCACAAAGTCAATATTTTTCGTGCATTGTCGTACCCTCGGTCAGGGGGCTTAATCATCCTCGAGAGCATTCTGTAACGCGCTAATCTGGAGGAAGCCATGGATTTTGGGTCGCGCAAACCTGCGATTTCTGATCGGTTGATGAAACGGATCGCCTGGCGGCTCGCGCCGCTGATGATTTTGATGTACATCGCGAACCAGCTTGACCGCGCGAACATCGGCTATGCGGCGCTGACCATGAACGCCGAGCTCCACATGACGACGGCGCAATTCGGCTTCGCCGCCAGCCTGTTTTTCCTCGGCTATATTTTGTTCGAAGTGCCGAGCAACCTGTGCATGCATCGGTTTGGCGCGAGGCTGTGGATGACGCGCATTCTGCTGAGTTGGGGTCTGCTCTCCTCGCTGACGAGCTTTGTCCCCGACTCTCGCTGGCTGTATATCGCCCGCTTCTTTCTTGGTGCGTTCGAAGCCGGCCTGTTTCCGGGCATGGTGTATTACCTCACGCTGTGGATGCCGGCGCGCAATCGCGTATGGATGATGTCTCTGTTCGTGACAGCAATCCCGCTGACCGGCGTGCTCGGGGCCCCGGTGTCAACCTGGCTGATGGCACATGCAACCGTGTTCGGTATCACCGGCTGGCGCGCAATGCTTCTGCTGGAAGGACTCCCCGCCATCATCCTCGCCGGGATTGTCTATTTCAGGCTGACGGACGACCCGTCCCGCTGCCGCTGGCTTTCCGCTGAGGAAAAGAGTGAAATCGCGGCGGCGCTTGCTACTGAACGAGCCGAGGCAGCGGCCGCCACCTCGCCGTCCAGCGCCTGGAAGGCGCTCGGAAATCCGAAAGTCTGGGCGCTCGGTGTCGTCTACTTCGGCACTAACGCCGGCATCATCGGCTTGCTCTATTTCCTGCCGCAGGTCATCAAAACGTTTGAGAGCACTTTCGGGGTGAAGTACAGCCTCATGGATATCGGGCTGATCACGGCGATTCCATTCGGCGTTGCCGTTATTGCGACGCTGATCTGGGGCCGTGTGGTTAGCCGCCACCAGGTCGGCGCCTGGCATGTGGCAGGCCCCCTGCTGGTGTGCGCGGCCGCGCTCTCGGTGGCCCTGCTGCTGAAGTCTCCTTATCAGTCGATCATCGCCCTCTCGATCGGCGCCGCGGCCTGCTTCTGCAGCATCACGACCTTCTGGCAGCTGCCTAGCCGCATCCTCACCGATCGCGCTGCAGCGGCCGGCATCGCGCTGATCACGAGCATCGGGGTATCGTCAGGATTTTTGCTGCCGTATTTTATCGGTTGGGTAAAGGATACGACCGGAACGTTTGTCCTCGCATTTGTCGGCATTGCCGCGACGATGGTGGTCGCCTCGATCACGGTCACGCTGCTCGAGAGCCGCTGGCGCAAAGTTGGCCAGCCACAACAGCTTGCCAGCGAATAAGCGTGGCCAGCGCCGCGGCGTCCTTAGGACTATCATCGAACGATCCATTGCCCATTTCTTTTCGCCAGCAAGGATTTTCGATGCGCCGTGGTGTCCCTAGTCTCAGCGCGCTGCAAGCTTTTGAAGCTGCGGCGCGTCATGAAAGTTTTTCGAAAGCTGCGCTCGAGTTGTCGCAAACGCACGGTGCTGTCTGCAAAAAGGTCAACGAACTCGAAGCACATTTGGGCATCCCGCTGTTCGAGCGGGTGCGTCAGCGCCTGGTACTGTCCGCGGCGGGCGCAGAGTACGCGCGGCGAATTCGCGTCCATCTCGACCAGATCCGCCGCGATACGCTCGAGCTGATGCGGCAGCAAAGTGAAGTGAAGATCCAGTTGGCCGTCGGCGTCACGTTCGCGTCTCAATGGTTGATTCCGCGTCTGCATGACTTCTATGAGCTCAACCCGGACCTGCAACTTCACATCATGGGGCGCGACCAGCCGACCTTCTTCGACAATTCAAGCTTCGATGCCGCGATCTATTTCGGACAGAGCCTGTGGCCCGCTATGCCGGGGCAACCGCTCGTGAGCGACGATAAGGTTCTGGCTGTCTGTGCGCCCGCGTTGATCGGTACGCGCGATAGCTTGAGCAGCGAAAAGATCAGCACGCTGCCGTGGATTCACACCCGCGATCTTCCGCGCGCGTGGCTTGCGTGGTCCGAAAGCGCGTCCGCGCAGATCATTGAACATAGCGCGGCGAACCAGCACTACGACATGTTCATCATGGCAATCAACGCCGCGATCTCTGGACTTGGCGTGGCGTTGCTTCCGCGCATCCTGATCGAACGGGAGTTGCGCAGCGGTGCACTCGTCCAGGCGCATCCCCATTCAATCCCGAATCCGGAGACCGTCTACTATTCGTTTCCCGAGCAGAAACGTGACTGGGAGCCGCTTAGACGCTTCGATCAATGGCTAGATGCGGCCGTGCGCGAGTATCGCGAAGGCTGCCACCGCGACAGCACGGCAGCCTTCGAAACATCGCTTGCGGCAAACTGAAGACGTCCGTGTGAGGACGTCCGTGTTCACGCGAGTTCGCGCAGATCAGGGCTGTCACGCAGGAGTTGCTGGTAGAGCCCCTGGAAGTTGAGCCATGCGACGTAGTCGGACCCCAGTT
Source organism: Paraburkholderia sp. RL17-337-BIB-A (assembly GCF_046025895.1). NCBI lineage: Bacteria > Pseudomonadati > Pseudomonadota > Betaproteobacteria > Burkholderiales > Burkholderiaceae > Paraburkholderia > Paraburkholderia sp. RL17-337-BIB-A. The sequence goes on from NZ_JARESY010000004.1 coordinate 413,419, forward strand.
GCGCGCGCGTTGCCCGCGCGTCCTCGTCCGATAGTGACTCAATTGGGCCGGCCGCTTCGGCCAGCAGCTGCACCTGGCAGCAACGCTCCATTGCAATGAAGCGGTACGCCGCGGCGTCGACCGATGAACCGACGGTCAGCAAGCCATGATTGAGCAGAACGGCGGCGCGCTTGGTACCCATTGTCTCCGCGATCCGGCGACCCTCTTCGGTTGCGAGCACAACTACGTCGCCGCGAAACAGCACGTGATCGTCATAGAAGAGACAGGCTTCCTGATTGAGCGGAGCAAGGAGCCGGGCGCGCGCTGAAAACGCGCGGCCGGCGGTGGTGTGTGTATGGGCTGCTGCAACGACGTCCGGATTCGAGCCGTGGATGCCACAGTGAATCGCCGCCGCAGCGGCGTTGACGGGGCCGGTCCCATGATAAACGTTGGCCTCTTCGTCAATGCAAACGAGATCATCGGGATGGATTGACGAAAAATGCTGCGCGTACGGGTTGACCCAAAACCGGTCATGAAACTCAGGATCGCGCACCGTGATATGGCCGGCTATGCCTTCGGACAGCCCGAACCGCGCAAAGATGCGAAATGCAGCAGCGAGCTTGAGCTTGCGATGTTGCCGTTCATCGTCGAGGCTGGCGAATACCGGCGGCTCCGGCAAGCGTCCACCGATTGGTTTGGGAATCTGCAACTCGCGGACTTCCGCGTGGCCCATGACATACTCCTTCGTGCTGGTCGGAGTCTTGATTTTCGTCTGCACAGAGAACTCAGTCCATCGACGATTTGTCACAAGATCGCTTCTTGCGCTCACAACGCGCGGCGAGACAAACGCCCGGCGCTCAACGCACGGCGAGTGCGAGCACGGATCCGCCGAAGGTGTCCTGAGCAAATAGGTCGATCGGCCGCCGCATTACTGCGATCGATTGCTTTTCACTGGTGCCACGCCACTTCCTTTCGCAGATAGCACGCGCGCCCCCGAGGCCAATGCGCGAAACACGTTTACATACACATTGAATCGCAAGTGTTTCAACAGTCATGCGATACTCATTGCTTGACGATGCGCGCCCGTCGAATGCGGTTCGGAGAACTGACGCACGCCGATCAAGCAAGCATGCGAGGCGCTTATTTCAGCCACCTCTGGCGATCACAAGAAGGTCCTTGACGGTTTCATACTTTCCCCATGGAAGCAAATCTTTACGGTGCGCCTTGCGCCGACAACAACGCGCAAAAGAGAACCGATGATCTTGCGCGTGACATCATCGAGCAGATCGCCGATAAGTGGACCATCCTGGTGATCGATGCACTTGGAACTGACGGCGAGATGCGTTTTTCGCGTCTACGCGAACACATCGGTGGTGTCAGTCAGAAGATGCTCACGAAGACGTTGCGCCAACTTGAGCGCGACGGCCTGGTTTCGCGCCACGTGCATCCAGTGATACCGCCGCGCGTCGACTACCGGCTGACACCGCTCGGAAGCAGCCTTCTGGACAAAATCTGCGGAATCTGGGATTGGGCCGAAAGACACATGACCGAAATGGAAGCTGCTCGGCTCCGGTTCGATCGTGGAGAAAAGCGGGGCGGCACCTCAGGTCACCCGACGGTGCGACTCTTTAGTCGGCAAGGTTGAACCTGGTGAGTTGCAGATGCATGCGGCTGTTCGATGCCGATGCTCTGCTCTTGCGACGCCGCGGCGAGCTCGGCCATGATCTCGCTGATCTGCCGTACCAATTGCAAAATCCCGGCCGTCGTCGCCCCGGTGTCGCGTTCAGGCTGTGCGTTTGCGTCGTGCCGGCGGGAGCGTCCATTCCCCGCCCTCCTCAACGTGTTCCGTCAGCTTGTTGATGCAGTCAAAAAGCACCCGCTTTTCCTCTGCCGACAGAACGGACATGAGTTGCTCGTCGAAGACCTGGCCGATCCGATCGCACTTGCGGACAATTGCCTTGCCTTTCCTGGTCAGGTTCAGGTTGATGACACGTGCATCCGTCGTGCCGGTGGAGCGCGTTAACAAGCCACGATTAGCCAGCGTGGTGACCAGCTTCGAAACCAGCGTCTTTTCAAGGTATGTCAGCTCGATCAGCGGGCCGAGGGAGATGCCCGGCTGCATATCGACGAAACGCAGCACGCGCAGGTCGCGAAGGGTTACGTCACATTCGGCTTCGTAAAGGCCAGACGCCACGTCCTTGGCCAACTTGCTCAGTACATCGAGGCGGAAGTTCAAATGTTCCAGTCTTGGATACGGCGCCTTCGACATGCTGTTCTCCCATTCAGCTACTCTGATTCAGTTGCGCATTGCAACTTTTAAAGTTTACGCGTTTCGTGCACGGAACATACCATCGTGCGGAAACTCCCATACGTGCAGACAAGCCAGGGGCTTGCCAAACGGCACGAGAGTACCGCAATGCGCACGAATGGGGCAAGCGCGCGCGATGCCGGTGCGGCAAGTGGACGGACGCTGATTAACCCGTCGCCCCCTCGTCGACCGCCTTGAGCACCAAACCGAAAAATTCGTCCGCATGCGCCGGGTCGATCCAGCGCACCACCACCGCCAGCTCGCGTTCAGGTTCGATCCAGGTGAACGAACCGCCCGCGCCGATTGCAAAGTAGCTGGACGCCGGCACGCTCGGAAAGACGCTACGCTCGTGGTTGAGCCAGACCAGGTAGCCATAGAACGGTGCGATCGCACACGGTGTCAGCATGCGCTGCAGCCACTCGCGGGAAACGATCTGCTGCCCGTTGACGCTGCCCTGACCCAGCAGCAGCTGAGCCACCTTGATCTGGTCCTGGGCGCTGATCGACAGGCCGCCGCCCCAATGCGTGCCGCCCGGAACCGACTGCACGCGCTGCCCGCCCACCTCCACCCAGGCATTGTCGTAACCGACCCATTGCCAGTTCTCGCTCGCGTCGAGTGGCCGCATGATCGCTTCGCGAAACACTTCCGGCAACGGGCGGCGGAACAGATGCAGCAGCGCCAGCGAAAACTGGTTGATGCGTACGTCGTTGTATTCCCAGTAGGTGCCGGGAGCCCGTAACGGCCGCCGCTGCCCTTTCTTGCCATCGGGCTCCTTGCCGAATCTGACGTACCGGTAGTGGTCGGCCTCGTCGGGCAAGCCGAAACACACGCCTTGCCATTCGCTCGTCTGCTGCAGCAGATGCGCCCAGGTGACGCTTGCGTTGTGTTCGTCATCAAAGCCGATACCCGGCACGCGCACGTGCACCGGCTCGTCGACATCGGGCATCAGGCCGCGATCGTGCGCAACGCCGGCCAGCAGCGCGAGATATGTCTTGGCGATGCTAAAGGTCAGGTCGGCGCGATCCGGTTCGCCCCACGAAGTGAGCGGGCGGCCGGCCCGAGTGATGACGCCAGACACCGGGCCACGCCCATGCACCGGTCCGAGCAACCGGTTCCAGGGTGGCGGGTCGTCCGGATGTACGCCCCACACGCCATCGACCTCGCGGTCCCACGGCGTTTCATGATCGATCGCGAATTGCACAGCATGCTGGAGATTGGCAGGTTGCATGAGGGTCCTTTACCGGGCACAAAACAGCTTGACGAGATTCACCCAATAAGTCGCGCCGATCGCAAGCGCGGCATCGTTGAAATCGTAGTGCGGATTATGGAGCGGTGCTGCCGGAGTCGCCTCGTCAACGCCCATCCAGATGTACGCGCCGGGTTTTGCATGCAGCATGAACGCAAAATCTTCCGAGGCCATCGAAGGCAAACAACCTCGCTGCACGCAGGCATCGCCGACGGTCGCGCCGGCGGCCGCAGCTGCAAGATCGGCTTGAGCGGCAGTGTTGATGGTGGCCGGATACGCATAGCGATAGTCGAGCGTCGCGTTTGCGCCCAGTGCGCGCGCAATACCCGTGGAGATTTCGCCGATCGACGCGCGGATCCGTTCCTGCACGTCGCTCGAGAAGCAGCGCACGGTGCCGCGAATGACCGCACGGTCAGGCAGCACGTTCCACGCTTCTCCACCATGAATTTGCGTGACGCTAACGACGCCTGATTCTTTCGGGGAAATCCGCCGGCTTATGATTGTCTGCAATGCGGTGACGATCTGGCTAGCACACACCAGCACGTCGCTCCCCTCCTCCGGCATCGCGGCATGCGAACCCTTGCCGTCGACAACAATCTCGAACGAGTCGAACGATGCCATCATCGGACCGTCGTTGATCGCAAAATGTCCGCGTGGGATGCCGGGCCAGTTGTGCAAACCAAACACGGCGTCGCACGCAAAGCGCTCGAAGAGTCCGTCTTCGACCATCATCCTGCCGCCGCCCGCCGGCCCTTCTTCTGCTGGCTGAAAAATCACATGTACCGTGCCGCGCCAACTGGAGTCGCGGCTCAACGCGACAGCGGCGCCGAGCAGCATCGCAGTATGGCCGTCATGGCCACACGCATGCATCTTGCCTTCATGTTGCGACCGATGCGCGAAGCTATTGGCTTCAACGATCGGCAGCGCGTCCATGTCGGCGCGCAAGCCGATAGCCGGTCCCGCGCTGCGGGTCATGCTGCCCACCACACCGGTTCGTCCAATGCCGCCATGTACTTCGAAGCCATACTGTCGCAATACGCCAGCGACGAGATCGGCGGTTGCGACCTCCTCGAACGCGGTTTCCGGACATGAGTGCAGTGCGTGCCGCCACTTCATCATCATGTCGATCAGGTCGCTATCCATCGGAATTTAATCCTTTTCAGTGGAAGATTGAGGAGACAAAAGAAGCAGAAAATCGACGAAGCGGTACAGCATCCGCGCTGATTCGAGTGGGCGAGATTGCTGGCAAGCCGGCCGTGGCCGGCTGCATTACGAGCGACTGGAGGCGCGGGCAAACCACGCGCGGCGCATCGGTCTGAGCGCGGCGATCGCGAGCACAGCGGTACAACTATCCAACGCGATAGCCGTGCCGAACACCGCGTCCCAACCGCCCGTATGCTCGTGGAGTAGCGCGGCCACCGGTCCGCCCAGAATCGAACCGACGCCTTGCGCATAAGACAGGCACGCGTAGTTGACGATTGCATGCTTGCCGCCAAAGGTGTCCGTGAGCGTCGAAGGGAAAAGCGAAAAAATCTCGCCCCAGCCGAGAAAGACGACGCCTGACAGCAGCACGAACAACAACGGGTCGTGCCGCGACGTGAGCCACAAGGTCATCGCTATCGCTTCCATCCCGAAGGCGATCAGCATCGTATGCTCGCGCCCGATCAGGTCGGAGATCCATCCGAACATAGGCCGCGTCACGCCGTTCGCCACGCGATCAATGGTCAACGCAAGCGGCAACGCCGCGAGGCCGAACACGGTGACTCCCGACATGCCGAAGTCGCGCGTGAAGACTGCCATTTGTGAGGTCACCATCAGGCCGGAGGTCGCCATCATCGACATCATCACGAACATCAGCCAGAACAACGGCGTGCGCAGCATGCTGCCGGGCCGCGTGTCGGGTGCGGCGGCGGCGGCTTTCTGCGGCCGCCAGTCCGCCATATAGCCGGGCGGCGGCAGCCGCATGCCGAGCGCGGCAAGTATGCCGACCACGCCGAGGATCACGCCAAAGACGACCAGCGTATGCTGATAGCCGTATTTGGCGATGCTATTGGTGATCGGAAACGTCGTGAGCATTGCGCCCATGCCGAAGCCCGCCATCACCACGCCAATCGCAAAACCGCGACGGTCTGGGAACCAGCGCGCCATCAGCCCGATCGTGCCGACCACGACAATACCTACGCCGATCCCCCCGAGAACGCCATAGCAGAGATAGACGGACAGCAAAGACTCGGCGCGGCTCGTCAGTACCCAGCTAAGCCCCGTGATCGCGCCGCCGGCGGCCAGCAGCCAGCGCGGCCCAAAGCGTTCGATTAAATAGCCTTCGAGCGGCGACAGAAAAGTCTGGCAGACAATGAGAATGGAGAAGGTGACCTGCAGACTCGGCAGCGACACGCCGAGTTGCGCTGTCAGCGGGCGCGTCAGCAAAGTCCAGATGTATTGGGGATTGGACGCGACCATCGCACACACGAGGCCGCACAGTAATTGCCACCAGCGGCTCTGTAGTGAAAGTGCAAGTGGCGCGCGGCTGCGGGCGCCAAAATCCTGGGTGCTCATGCTTCAACTCCGTACGAATAAGTGACACGAAATGACTCGGGCAGTGCGCTTGCCTGGAGGCCTGAAACGACGCTCCTGGACAACGCGCTCAGTGCATCGGAGCGTAAGTTCAGATGACCTAGCCTTGAAAACGGCACCTTCGACGATCTGCCAGTGTGTAGGCATCACGTCGATATAGTTGCAATTTCCAATAATTGCCATTCACATGTGACTTCGATTGCACGAAGTGTGCCACGACGCGGGAAACCCTGTGTTCATGGACAAATCAGGTGTTTTTCATACCGCGACGCACACCCGGCCATGCGCGAAAATCATGCGCCGAGCGCGCGAGAAAGGTGCACTGCGCAACTGAAATTCACTGTTGCACCGATTCCGGGCGCAACCTTGGCATTCGTCGAGCCTGTACGGTTGCGACGATCCAAGGGAGTCGTTCAAATGTGACGACGCAGTCTGCCGAAACACCCGACTTAGTTCGTCGCGGTGCGCATCAGGAGGTCGTGCGACCTGGCGTCAGGGCTCGGTAGCCCGGATGATTGTCATGCCGGGGACGCCTGTGGCGTCCCCGGCATGTTGCAGTCGCACGCTCATCTGCATCAGCGACTTCCGCAATGTTGCCCGACAGCATTGGGGTGGTGGCTTGCGGTGCCGATGAAGGACTGCAGGAAAAGCACGAGACGCAGCCGCGGCATGTCCAGCGCGTCAGTCCTCGAGATGCCGGGTTATCGCAGCGGAAATAAACGCGGCATCTTCCACATTGGCTGTCGGCAGTCCGGCGCGATGGCCCCATATCGACGTAATGGGCAGGAGCGTGGCGTTGCGCATCTGCTCGACCTCGAGACGGTTGTCTTCCACCTGGAAATACAGATCGGTTGTGCTCGGCATGATCAACGCCTTTGCCGTAATCGCTTTCAGCGCCGCGTGAAAATCGCCGTTGTATGTGGAATTAGCGGCGATGTTCGCATGCTGCCAAGTCCATAGATGAGCCAGCAGGTTGTTGCCGTCGCGCTTCAGGAAATTCGCTTCCCACGACATCACGAGATAGTCTTCGAGCGAGGAGAAGCCGGCCTGCCGCCACACCTCGTTACGATAGAACGTCTGCGACATCGCCATGGCGGCGTAGTTGCGACCCATGGCCCGCAGACCGCGTTCGGGCCGCTCAACGAACGTTCCGTTTTGAAAGGCCGCATCCGTCGTCAGGGTCGCGCGCACGCCCTCGATGAAAACCTGATTGTGCGGCGAGGCCTTTGCCGCGCCGCAGAGCACGACCAGCCGCCTGACCATCTCCGGATACATTGATGCCCATTGATACGCCTGCAACCCGCCCATCGACCACCCGCATGCCATTTGCAGAACTTCGATGCCGAGTTCTTGCGTCAGGAGTTGGTGTTGAATCGCGACGTTATCGGCAATCGTAAAATTCGGCCAACGGCTTCCGTTGAAGGGCTCGGTTGCGTTGCTGGGCGAGGACGATAGTCCATTGCCGAACAGATTCGGAATAACGACGAAGTACTTGTTAGTGTCTAGCGCCTTGCCCGGACCGACCATCCACTCGATGTCATAGTGATGCGCGGAAAACGACGTCATATACAGAATGACATTCGATTTTTCTGCGTTCAGCTTTCCGTAAGTCTGATAGGCGAGCTTGGCATCTCTGAAGGTGATACCGGATTGCAACACCACGTTTCCGGCATTGAATACAAAATAGTCTTCCATTGGTAGGGGGTCCCTCTTGGTGAAATGTGGCGAATGGTAATAGAAAAATCAGATAGACGTCTCGATGCGCCGCGGCGGCATGAAGCTCGGCCACACACGCCTCGCGCACGCGGGAGCGATCTTCGCCAGCAGTTCAGCAGTTCAGCAGCGAACGCGTCCCACAGCAGCTAGTGGATAGCATGAGTGCCAGCGGCGCCGCTGACCGGAAACTCAGGGAATCACCGTGATCAAAGGGTCCGCGTCAAGCGGCGCCGAACGCAAAGCCGCGCCCTGGCGCCGCCGCCAGCAAGGCCTGCGTATATTCGTGGCGCGGCGCGAGGAACACGTCCTGGATCGCGCCTTCCTCGACAATCTCGCCGCGCCGCATCACGATGACCCGATCGCAGATCTGGCTGGCCACCCGCAGATCGTGCGTAATGAACAGAATGCCGATCCGCAGCCGCTGCTGAATGTCATCCAGCAGATCGAGAATCTGCGCCTGGACCGAGACGTCGAGCGCGGACACCGCCTCGTCGGCAATCAACACTTGTGGCTCGCATGCCAGCGCCCGCGCGATCGAAATGCGTTGCCGCTGGCCCCCGGAGAATTCGCTAGGGTAGCGGTTCAGCGCATCGGGCCTGAGCCGTACCAGCGTCATCAATTCTTCAGCACGTTGCCACGCTTGAGCGTATGGCACGCCGAAATTCAACGGCCCTTCGACGATCGAGGCACCCACTGTCTGGCGCGGATCCAGCGACCGGTATGGATCCTGGAACACGACCTGTACGCCGCGTCGGAACGGATATAGCGCGCGGCCGCGCGCTTTGGCCACCGATCGGCCGTCGGCGAAGATATCGCCGGCAGTCGGCTCAATCAGCCGCGCAATGCAGCGCGCGACCGTCGACTTTCCCGAACCGGACTCGCCCACGATTCCGACCGTTTCGCCCGGATGCACCATCAGCGAGACATCGCTGGCCGCCTGCACCTTGCGCTTGCGGCCCGGCCAGGAACCCGTCACATACGTCTTCCCGATCCCGCGCGCGTCGAGCAGCGGATAGGCTTTCTCCACCGGTGGGCGCGTGCGCGGTACCAGCGCAGGAACGGCTGCCAGCAACATGCGGGTATAGGGCTCGCGCGGCTGCTGCAACACCTGCAACTTGGAGCCCTGCTCGACCATGTCGCCCAACCGCAACACCACGACACGATCAGCAATCTCGGCGACAACGCCGAAATCGTGGGTAATGAACAGCACGGCGGTTCCGCTCTCCGTCTGCAATTCACGAATCAGCTTGAGGATCTCGGCCTGGGTCGTGACGTCGAGCGCCGTGGTGGGCTCGTCGCAGATCAGCAGCGACGGCTTCAGGATCAGCGCCATTGCAATCACGATGCGCTGGCGCTGTCCGCCCGACAACTGATGCGGATAAGACGCGTAAATGCGCTCCGGTTCCGGCAGCCTGACGTGGGCGAAGATCTCTAGGATGCGCCGGCGCCTCTCGCCGACGCTGGCACGGCTATGCTGTGCCAGCATCTCGTCGACCTGCGCGCCGCACGTCATGATCGGATTGAGGGCCGTCATCGGCTCCTGGAAAACCATCGCCATTTTTTCGCCGCGCAATTGGCGGATGCGATCCGGGCTGGCTGTCAGCACGTCCTCGCCGAGCAATTCGATGCTGCCGTCCAGCGCCTTGAGCGACGCCGGCAGCAAGCCCATCACTGCCTGTGCGATCACCGATTTACCCGAGCCCGACTCGCCCAGCAGGCAGACAATCTCTCCCTGCCGCACGTCGAGCGAGACGTGGCGGATCGCATGGGGGCGGTCGGCACCGGCCGGCAGGGAAATGGTGAGGTCATTCACGGCAAGGACGGTTGTGGCCGGCCCGGCGGCGGAGGGTGCCGCCGTTTTGAAGTCGAAATCGCGCATCACGTCAGCTCCCCCGTTTGTTGAATTTTGGATCGAGCGTGTCACGCAATCCGTCGCCCAGGATATTGACCGCCAGCACCGTCAGCGCCAGGAAGACACCAGGGAACAGCACGGTCTGCGGATACTGGTTGAACTGCATGCGGCCGTCGGCCATGACGTTGCCCCACGTCGGAATATCCGGCGGCAGGCCGACGCCGAGAAACGACAGAATCGCTTCCACCAGGATGGCCGACGCGCACACGTAGGTTCCTTGCACGATCAGCGGTGCGATTGCATTCGGCAGAATATGACGCCACAGAATCTTGACGGTCGGCGTGGCCAACGAAATGGCCGCCTCGATGTAGGGTTCCTCGCGAATGGTCAGCACGATCGAGCGTACCAACCGCGCGACGCGCGGAATTTCGGGAATCGTGATCGCGACAATCACCGTGACCAGCGTCGGTCGCCAGAGCGCCATCAACGTAATCGCGAACAGGATGCTGGGAATCGCCATCAAGCTGTCCATGGCGCGCATGATGACGTCATCTAGACGGCGAAAATACCCCGCCGCCACGCCGACCAGTGCGCCGAAGGTGAGCGCCAGCAGTGCCACCGTGATGCCGACCGACAGGGACACGCGCGCACCATATACCACCCGGCTCCAGGTATCCCGGCCGAGACTGTCGGTGCCCATCAGGAAGAAGTGCTGGAACGTCGCGCCCGACAGATCACTGAATTCGGCCGTCACACCCGGCGCGAGATTGGCGCTCGCGGGATCCATCGCGGTCGGGTCGATCGTGCCAAGCCACGGTGCGGCGACGGCTACGAAGAGCAGAAGCAACAGTGCGCCGCATCCCAGGCGCACCGACCAGTTCCGCAGCACACGGCGCCACAACGGTGTGCGGGAGCGTACGGCCGGCGCCACCTCCAGGTTGGCAAGCATGGCGCCCGGCGCGGCAAGGGTCATCGGATCGTGATCGTCGCTCATGTCCAATCGTCCTTTCACTCAATAGCGGATACGCGGGTCGAGAAGCAGATAGCTCATGTCGACCAGCAGGTTGATAAGCACATAAACAAAGGAAAAGAACAACGTGATGCCTTGTACCAGGGGGAAGTCGCGCGCCAGTACCGCGTCGACCGTCAATTGCCCGAGCCCGGGGATCGCGTAGACGGTTTCGGTGACCACCACGCCGCCGATCAGCAAGCCGACGCCGATGCCGATCACCGTGATGATCGGTACCGCGGCATTGGCCAGCGCATGGCGAATCAACACGCGTGCTTCGGAGATGCCTTTGGCGCGGGCGGTGCGGATGTAGTCTTCGGTCAGCGCCTCGGCAACCGCGGCGCGCGTCACGCGGGCAATCAGCGCAAGGTAGACGATGGACAGCGTAATGGCGGGCAGGATCAGGTGCGTGAGCCACGGACCAATGCCCGCGCTCAGTGGCGCGTATCCCTGCACCGGCAGCAGCTTCGCATGCAAGGCGACCGCCCATATGAGGATATAGCCGACCACGAACGACGGCACCGAGAATCCCATCACCGACACGCCCATCAGCATCCGGTCCAGCCAGCCTCCGTGCCGCGAGGCCGCGATCACGCCGAGCGGCACCGCGAGCAGGAGCGTCATCACCAGTGTCAGGACGGACAGCGAAACGGTCGGTGCGATGCGTTGCGCAATCAACCGGGTGACCGGCTGTTTCATGTAGTACGAGTCGCCGAGGTTGCCCTGCAGCAACTGCCCGGTCCATTTGACGAACTGCACCGGCAGCGGGCGGTCGAGCCCGAGGCTCGCGTGGATCCGCGCGATGTCGGCGCTAGTGCCGTTGTCACCGACGAGCGCCGCAGCCGGATCGCCCGGCGTCAGGCGCAGAATCATGAATACGATAAGGGCGACAACGACCAGCACTGGCGCCGTCGACAATATGCGCCGGAAAAGAAAGAAAGCCATGTCGTTTACGCTCCAAAGCCGGTTGACAGATGAACGGGCTCGCGTTTGCTCTGCGAGACGGCGGCCGGCCGGCTAACAGCCAGCCGCCGATACGGGTTAGCTCTTGCGAATGTTCCAGAACACGTTGACCGGAGCCGGCACGACGCCGCTGACCACGCCCTTGCGGATCACCGAATAGAAATCAAAGTCGCCCAACGGCGCCAGGATCCCGCTCTGATACGTTTCCAGTTGGATCGCCGCAGCGATCTTCTTTCGCTGCGCAGGATCGCTGCTGGCAAGGTACTCGTTCTTGAGCTGCTCGATCTTGTCGTCAGTCGCCCAGCCGAACCAGCCCTTCTCGCCGTTGCCCGTCAGCGGCGTGAAGAACAACGGATTCATCGTGTCGCCGGGCGCCCAGCCGGTAATGAACAGGTTCCAGCCACCCTTGTCGGCCGCCGCCTTGCTGGTTCGGCGCGTCACAAGCGTCGACCAGTCCATTGCCTGGAGGTCGACATTGAACCCGGCCTGCTTCAGCAGTTGCGCCATGACTGGCGGAAACTTGTTCAGTACTGCGTAGTCCGACGGATACAGCAGCACCACCGGCTTGCCGTCGTAGCCCGCTTCCTTCAGCAGATTGCGGGCCGCCGCGAACTGGGGCTTGCCAGTGAAATAGGCGGTCTCGGTCGAGGCCAACGGCGAATCGCATGGGTAAATCGACGAACACGTCCGGTACAGATCCTTGTTCACCAGTTGAGCGCGCATCAACGCTTCCTGGTTGATCGCCATGATTGCCGCCTGAGCAATCTTCGGGTTGTTGAACGGCGCCACGAGATGATTCAGGTGCAGGTCGAAGAGCCCGGCGGGCGTCGGCTTCACCAGCTCCAGTTTGGGATTGCTCTTGAACGCGGCGTACTGCTCGGCGGGCATCCATTCGATCATGTCCACTTCACCGTTCGCAATCGCATTGGCCTGCGTCTGCGCGTCCTTGAGCACGATCCATTCGACCCGGTCGACATAGACATGCTTGCCGCCCGCGGTACCGGAAGCCGGCTCCGGTCGCGGCACATAGTTCGGGTTCTTGATGTACACGATCTTCGCGCCAGGGCGATACTCGTCCTGTTTGAAGATGTAAGGGCCCGACCCGGTGTAGTCGGAGATCTGCTGGTCCGCCGGCGTATCGGCGACCCGCTTCGGCATGATGAACGCGGCGCTGCCCGACGGCTTGCCGAGCGCGTCCAGGACCATCGGGAAGGGTTGCTTGAAGGTCATGCGGAAGGTCTTGGCGTCGACCGCATCGAACGACTGCAAGGCCGTGAACATTCTCTGACCAAACACGTCGCGCTTGCCCCAGCGCGTGATCGACGCAATAACGTCAGCCGAGGTGACCGGCTTGCCGTCGCTGAATGCGAGCCCCTTGCGCAGCGTGAACGTCCAGGTCTTGCCGTCCGGCGAGGTCGTATACGTGTCCACCATCTCCGGTTGTACTACGCCCTTGGCATCCACGCCGAACAGTGTGTCGTAGATCATGTAGCCATGATCGCGCGTGATGAATGCCGTGGTCCAGATCGGATCGAGGATCTTCAGATCGGCTTGCGGCACGATCCGTAACACCTTGGATTCATCCTGCGCACACACCATCGTCGCAGCGCTCGCAATCAGCGCCCCAGCCACGCATTGAGTAAACAGTCGCTTCAACATGCTTCACTCCAATAGGAAGAAATGACACAAAATGAATTCGGGCCGTGCTTGCGTCGTTATTAGCGGCCGAGTTCACTCGCCCCCCTCCTTCGACGTGTTCAGTAAGCGTGTTGAGACAGTGGTACGGCGCGTCACGTCCCTGCCCGGACGCCGCACTCCACGCCCACGCGTCGAGTGCATCCAGACGGAACTTCAGATGCTTCATTTCGGATATGCGCCTGCAACAGGCTGATCTCCGAGCCACCGTGCTACATTAATTGCAACTTGCAACAATTGAAATTCACACTCTTACAGGCACGAAGCGTGCCATGATCCGGTAAATCCAGTACGTGTGGGCAAGTCGGGCGATTGCCCCACCGGCAAGAGCGCGCTGCAGTGCGCGGGAGTTGTGCAAGTGCGCGCGAGGAAGGTGCATCACGCAGTACAAGATCGTCGTCGCACCGATTCCGGGCGCGAGAGCGGCATTACTCATCGGTACCGGGTATTTGGACGCTATTTAAAGTACGATTTAAGTCGATATTTTTCACACACTCGAAAGGAACGCTTCGATGAACTATCCGAGCATCGCAGTCGGGGCATTAGGCGGCACCATATGCATGACCGCCGACAATGCCGACGCTGGCGCGTTGCCACGTCTTTCCGCGCAACAACTGGTGACTGCGGTCCCCGGTCTGGCCGATATCGCGCAGATTCACGCCAAGACGCTTTTGCAATTACCCAGCCCTTCGCTGACCCTTGCGCATGTGCTGGACAGTCTGGCGTGGGCAGAGCGCATGGTGGCGGCCGGCGCCGCCGGGATCGTGCTGACCCAAGGGACCGATACGCTTGAGGAGACTGCCTTCCTGCTCGATCTTCTGTGGACGCATCCTCAGCCGCTGGTGGTCACAGGGGCGATGCGCACGCCGCTGGCCGCAGGCGCGGATGGCCCCGCCAATCTTCTTGCCGCGGTGGCCTGCGCCGCGCACGGCGCCAGTCGCGGGCGCGGCGTAGCCGTAGTCATGAATAACACGATCCATGAGGCGCGCTGGGTGCGCAAAGCGAACTCGATGTCCGTCGAAACCTTCGAGTCGCCGGTCGTGGGGCCAGCCGGCATGGTGCTCGAAGGTATGCCGCAGTATTTCCGTTCACCGTCAAGGCGTTATTCCCCGCGCTTCGCAAAGCCCGACCTGTCGGTGCGAGTGGCACTCGTCGAGACATGTCTGGGCGAGACGGGTCAGATGCTCGACGCGGTCGTCCACGCGGGATATCACGGGATCGTCATCGCGGCCTACGGTGCAGGCCATGTTTCGGATGACGAAGCAAAGCGCATCGAGGCGCTGGTGCCCCGGCTGCCGATCGTCATCTCCAGCCGCACGGGATCGGGATCGACGGCCGAGCGCACCTATGGATTTTCCGGCTCGGAAATCGACCTGGCCCGCCGTGGCGCTTTGTTTTCAGGGTGGCTCGGGCCGCGCAAGGCGCGCCTGCTTCTCTGGCTGCTGCTCGCCACGGGCGCGCCGCGCAACGTATGCGCCACTGCGTTCGATTTCTGGAAGCGCGTCGACAATGCCGACTAGACGCCCGGCACAATGTGCATTGCCCGCCGGCTCGAGCAACGCGTTCCGGGTTGCGGCGCAAATCGCAGGTGAGCGAGAAATCACCGGCTTTCTTGCGATTTCAGCCCGCTCCCGGCCCCTTCCCGAGAAAGCCTTCGAGAAACTCGATGAACGCCGTCACCTTCGCCGTCAGATTGAGCCGCTCGGGATACACGGCATAGATATCTGCCGGCGGCAACGACCAATCGGGCAGCAACTGCTTGAGGCGGCCAGACTGCAGATAGGTGGTCGCATCCCACTCCGAACGCATCAGGATGCCCTGTCCCTCAAGTGCCCAGACGAGCGTCGCTTCGCCATCGTTGCTGCTCAGCACACCGTGCACCTTGACCGTCTCATGGCGCTTGCCCTTGCTGAAATGCCAGGTGCCGTAGGCCGTGTCGCTTTCCCTGAGTACGATGCATTGATGCCGCTGCAGATCGCGCGGCGTGTCGGGCTCGCCTTTCGCGCGCACGTAGATCGGCGACGCGCAGACCATCCGGCGGTTCGTCGCGACCTTGCGTGCGATCAACCTCGAATCAGGAATCTCGCCGAACCGGATGCCGACGTCAAACGCCGCTTCGGCGAGATTCAACGGCCGATCCGTCAGCTCAAGCTGTACCTCGACGTCGGGATACTGGCGATGAAACGCTGCGATGGCCGGAGCGATGTGACGGCGACCAAACCCGAACGTCGCATTGACGCGCAGCAGCCCCTTTGGCGTCGCTCTGCTGCTCGAAATGGTCCGGTCGAGTTCCTGCAATGCAGACAGCAGCTTCGACCCCGTCGTCAGGTATTGCTCGCCCTCATGCGTCATGCTGAGGCGCCGCGTCGTCCGGTTCAGCAGCCGCACGCCGAGGCGCCGCTCGATCTGCGCGAGGCGCGCGCTCACCGCGGGCGGCGTAACCCCAACGTCCCGCGCGAGCGCCGACAGGCTGCCATGTTTGACGAGTGCGACGAAAAATTCGAGGTCCGAAACCGCATCCATTGATAAATATAATTTAAGAGTAGTTTAAATTCATCTGAATTCTATATCAGAATAGCCAGATTAGACTCCTGCCCATCGGTCGATGATGACCGCGCCCCACGCCTCAGATTCAACCGGCCAGAGGAGTCCATGCCGCACACCTTCTATCAAAAGCTCGTCGCATCCCATACAGTCGACCGCCTCGACGAGCAGCATGTGCTGCTGTATGCGGACCTGCATATCATGAACGAGTACACGAGTCCGCAGGCGTTCGCCGGACTCGCTGAGAAAGACGTCCTCGTGCGCCGGCCACGGCAGCAGATGGGCATTGTCGACCACGTGATCCCGACGCGTCCGGTGCCGGTTGCCGCCCGCACGATCGACATCGTCGACGCATCGAAGCAAGCCGCGAATTTCACACGCAACTGCGTCACGCAAGGCATTCACCTGTTCGACGTGACCGATCCGGCGCAGGGGATCGAGCACGTCGTCGCACCGGAAATCGGACTGATCCGGCCTGGCATGGTCGTACTGTGCGGCGACAGCCACACGACGACCTACGGTGCGCTCGGCGCACTCGGCTTCGGGATCGGCACTTCCGAAGTCGAACACGTACTCGCGACGCAAACGCTCGTCTATCGCGTGGCGGACGACATGCGGATCACCGTCGACGGAGAACTGCCGGCTGGCACCACGTCGAAGGACCTGGTACTGCACATCATTGCCCGTATCGGCGCACAAGGCGCCCGCGGCTTCGCGCTCGAATATGCGGGATCGACGATCGCTTCGCTTTCTGCCGAGGCGCGAATGACCCTGTGCAACATGACGGTCGAAGCCGGCGCGCGCGCTGCGTTGATTGCACCGGACGACACGACGATCGACTACGTGCGGACCCGCGTGCGCGATCTGGATGCAGCGACGCTCGAGAGTGCAACGGCCGCATGGCGCTCGCTGCGCTCGGACCCCGATGCTGTCTTCGATGTCGAATATCATGTCGATGCATCGCAAATCGCGCCGTATGTGACGTGGGGCACGAGTCCGGACCAGGCGATTCCCGTCGACGGGCACATTCCCGAGGTCGACACGGCAACCGGCATCGACGCAGCAACCGCGCGTAAGGCACTCGACTACATCGCGCTGCCGGCCGGCGCGAGCATCGAGGGCACGCCAATCGATCGTGTGTTCATTGGCTCGTGCACGAATGCGCGCATTGAAGACCTGCGAGCGGCAGCGGCCATGGTACGCGGACGCAAGGTCGCGGCATCAGTGCGCGCGATGGTCGTTCCTGGTTCCGGCATGGTCCGCGACCAGGCCGAGCGCGAAGGCGTTGCGCAGATCCTGATCGACGCGGGCTTCGAATGGCGCCAGCCCGGCTGTTCAATGTGCCTCGCGATGAACGACGACGTCCTGGCACCGGGCGAGCGCTGCGCGTCGACGACCAATCGCAACTTCGAAGGCCGTCAGGGCCGCGGCAGCAAGACCCATCTGATGAGTCCCGCCATGGCCGCCGCCGCCGCGATCGCGGGCCATATCGTCGACATTCGCAAGGAGCTTGTACATGGCTGATCGCCGTCTCATTCAGGGCACCGCAGCACCGTTGCCGATCAACAATCTTGATACCGACCAGATCATGCCGAAGCAGTTTCTGCTCGGCATCGACAAGTCGGGGCTTGCGCGTGGGCTGCTTTACGACCTGCGTCACGATGAGCGCGGTCAGGCGCGCGAGACGTTCGTGCTGAATCGCCCCGAATATCGCGACACACGCATTCTGATCGGCGGCTCGAACTTCGGCTGTGGGTCGAGCCGCGAACACGCCGTGTGGGGACTGCAACAAGCCGGCATCGAAGCGGTCATCGCGCCGAGCTACGGCGAGATCTTCTACTTCAACGCCGGCAACAATCGCCTGCTGCTCGTGACGCTGGCGCCGGAAATAGTCGATGCACTCGTTGCCGAACTGGCTGATGCGGACTCCAAACAACTGTCGATCGACGTCGAAAACGAAGTTGTCGTGACCGCCTCGGGCGAGCGCCACCCGTTCTCGATCCCGTCGCGGCAAAAACGCATGTTCATGGACGGTCTCGATATGGTCCAGATGACACTGCAGCAATCCGATCAGATCGACGCGTTTGAAAAGCGGCATTGGGCAGCCAATCCGTGGGCACGCATCGATCTTCCCGCCCAGCAACGCAGCACTTCGTAAATAGACGCGCACACGCTTTCCACGCGTGTGTTTCAGTATCGAGCGACACGAATTTTCAACCTGATAACGAGACCGGCGCGGGGACCGCGCCGGCGGGAGACAACCATGCCCCAGCCTTCCCAACGCGCTAACGTGCCGGACGCGCACGCGCTAGAAGCCCGCACAGTCAAGAAGATTACATGGCGCATCGTGCCATTCATCATCGCGCTGTACTTCGTGAGCTTCCTGAACCGCGTCAACGTCGGCTTCGCCGGCCTGACGATGAATCACGACATCGGACTCACGCCAGCAATGTTCGGCTTCGGCGCAGGGATCTTCTTTGTCGGCTACATTGTGTTCGGCATGCCGTCGAATCTCGCGCTGCAGCGCGTCGGCGCGCGGCGGTGGATTGCATTGCTCATGGTCGTATGGGGAGCCCTCTCGGCGGCGACCGCGTGCGTCAGCGGGCCCTATAGCTTCTATGTGCTGCGCTTCCTGCTAGGGCTGGCAGAGGCCGGGTTCTTCCCCGGCATCATCCTGTACCTCAGCTATTGGTTCCCGGCCCGGCATCGGGCGCTTGTGACGGCGATCTTCATGACCGCCGCGCCGTTGTCGAACATGATCGGCTCGCCGATCTCCGGTGCCATCATGGGCATGGACGGCATCGCACAAATTCATGGCTGGCAGTGGCTCTTCATTCTCGAAGCGGCGCCGACCATCGTGCTCGGCGTGATCGCTTACTTCTTCCTGACCGATAAGCCTGAAGAGGCGCGCTGGCTCGCTACCGACGAACGTGAGTGGCTCACGCTCGAGATGGACCGGGAGCGTTCCCTCAAGGCAACGCACGCGGCATCCAGCGTATGGGCGGCCATGAAGGATCCGCGAGTGCTCGCCCTCGCCCTCGTTTATGCGGGCACGTCAACCGGTCTGTACGCGATCGGCATCTGGGCGCCGATGATCATTAGTCACTTCGGCTTCAGCTATTTCGAACTGGGACTCGTCAACGCAATTCCCAACGTCGTCGCCGTCGTCGGCATGGTGCTCTGGGCGAAAAACTCCGACCGCACCGGCGAACGCAGATTGCACGTATCGATCGCATGTCTGGCCGCGGGCGCAGGGATGCTGCTCGCCGGGTATGCACCGTCCGCATTGCTCCTGATCATCGGACTCTCGGTCGCGAATTTTGGCATCAACGCTGCGAAGCCGCCGCTGTGGAGCATGCCTACGCAGTTCCTCTCCGGTTCGGCTGCAGCAGCGGGCATCGCTTTGATCAACGCGATGGGCAGTCTGATCGGCGGTACGATCGGCCCGATGGTCATCGGCAAGTTACGTGAAGTCAGCGGCGACTACTCGCTCGGACTCTATTTCGTTAGCGGCACGCTGATCGTGTCCGCGGTCATTTCCTGGATGTTCGGCCGTCGACAAACGAAGCCGTCCGTTACGCCCACAGTCTCCTGATTCGGTCGTGCGAAGCTGCGCCCGATTTTTCAGCAAACAGGATCAGTGCGCAAAAGTCATACAAAACCTGACCAGGACGATAACGACGCAAACGCGGTTGCCTAACCGCTAACGCGTCGTCGAACGCTCCTGACACAAGTGAACGTAGCGGCCCTTGCGACAAATCACTGGGCGCAAGCGCCGCTATCCGGTAAGCACTCGCTGGCGTCGGGGGGAAGTCGTTTTTCGGCTGCCCCCCGACGCTACGGCATTTATGCGGCGGCCGAAGCGACACTTCGTGCCGCGTGCCGCTAGCCAAATGCCGACTGGATCGAACTGGCAGGGCGCTGTATCGAGCACATCCGCAGGGCGCAACATAGACGTTCTGATGCATTCGCGTTGGCACCGCACTTGAATTCTGGAGGCGGTCCTCGCACCGATTTCCAATCCTGAATGTGTTGCAACGGGCTTTCGCCGCCGAACGCCGGCGTTTCGCCCAAAGGCGGTGCGCCGCCAGTTTTGTCGTGCCCGGTGCACCTTTCTTGCGCGTATCTGCACACTTTACGAACATGGCAGTGTGCTTACAGCCACCTGAAAATACTCGATTCGCACTTGTATAAGGGCTTTCACGCGATGGCACGCTTTGTGCAAATTGAATCAATGCGAATATTTCAATTGTTGCAATTTGCATCTATATTTCGCGGACAACCGACGTGCAGCGTGACCTGCTGTTCCTTTGGCGCACCGTATTGCAGAACTTCATTCATCAAGCACTTGCCGCGAAATGAGCCATTCTTTCCCTTCACCCAGCATCCGCGAAATCCGTGACGCGATCCGCGCGGGAACGCGCACTGTCGATCAGACTGTGCAACAGGCATTCGATGCGGCACAACGGCTGCAGCCTGAGTTGCAAGCGTTCATCCACCTGCCGGCGTCGCCGATAGTCAATCGTGCCGCTCCCCACGCGCCGCTCGCGGGTGTCCCTGTCGGCGTAAAAGACCTGATCGATACGGCCGATATGCCCACCGCGTACGGATCGCTGGCCTATGAAGGGCGCAGGCCCGACAAGGACGCATGGGTGGTCGCCCGTTTGCGTGAAGCCGGTGCCACGATACTCGGCAAAACGGTCACCACCGAGTTCGCCTGGCGTCAGCCCGGCGCCACGACAAACCCGTGGAATAGCGATCACACGCCTGGCGGCTCGTCGAGCGGCTCGGCTGCCGCCGTTGCCGCAGGCATCGTGCCGCTCGCGCTTGGCACGCAGACGTTCGGATCCGTCATCCGTCCTGCCGCGTATTGCGGTGTGGTCGGGGTAAAGCCGAGTTACGGCACGATTGCGCGGACTGGCGTGTTGCCGTTGTCTGGGTCGCTCGATCACCTTGGCGTGTTCACCACCAATGTCGCTGACGCAGTTCATGCGCTATCCATTCTGGCGGGTAGCGATGCGGACGATCCACACAGCTCGCATAACAGCCGCCAGGGAAAAGGCTCAGGCGATGCGGCAAAGCGGCCGCGACGCATTGGCGTGTTGCGCGAGCAGATCGGCGGACCGATCGATAAGGCGCAGCAGCATGTGCTGAATCAACTTGCCTTGCGTATGCGCGCTGATGGTGCGGAAATCGTCGGTGCCGACTTGCCTGCCGAACTGGTCGACGCTGCACGACATGCTTCGATCCTGCTCGCAGTTGAAGCGGCGCTGACGCATGGCGAATTGGTAGACCGTTCGCCGGCTCTTGTCAGCGCACCGATGAAGGCTCTGGTCGAGGAAGGCCGGGCTTTGCCCGCGACTGAGTATGCGAAAGCGAAGGTATTGCAGGTAAAGATGGCGCGTCGCTTCGACCGGTGGCTCACCGAAGCGGCGGGACTGGACGCGCTGCTGGTAGCGCCCGCATCGGGCGAGGCGCCCGGCGGGCTCGACTATACGGGCGATGCGGCGTTCTGCACGCCCTGGACCTTCCTCGGCGTGCCGGCGGTGACGTTACCGGTTGGCTTCGGTCCGGGAGGGCTGCCGCTTGGCGTGCAACTGGTCGGGGCAAATCAACACGATGCCGCGTTGCTGTCGCTTGCCGAGTGGGTGGAAGGTAGAACCGGCTGGAACATCGCAGTTGCTTCGCGTTGATGCCGGCTTTGTTGTGTGCAGGAAGTAACACGTGATCATGCGAACCCGCAGCGGCTGAGCGGGTAGCGATTGATCAATTGATTGTTTGAGGAAACATGTCAGCAGAATTTTTAAATCCGGTGCGGGGCATCCGCGGAATGGCCGTTACACCCCATGCACTGGCGTCGCAAAGTGCGCTCGCGATCCTGCGCGACGGAGGCAATGCCGTCGAGGCGATGATTGCCGCCGCGGCGACTATCGCAGCCGTGTATCCGCATATGAACAGCATCGGCGGCGACGGCTTCTGGTTGATTTCGCGGCCGGGCGAAGAGCCCGTCGGCATCGAGGCGTGTGGTGCGGCGGCATCGGCGGCGACGATCGACGCCTACCGCGCACGCGGCCTGCAATCCATCCCGTTTCGCGGCCCGCTGGCGGCGAATACGGTGGCCGGAACCGTGTCGGGCTGGTCGCTGGCGCATCGCTGGTCGACTGACACACTCGGCGGCAAGCTCCCGCTCACGCGCCTGCTGGAAGACGCAATCGCCTACGCAGGACGCGGTATTCCGGTGACGCGCAGTCAGTCCGAATGCATCGCGCTCAAGCGGGACGAACTCAAATCAGTCGCGGGATTCGCCGAAACGTTTCTGACGAGCGACAACCCGCTGGGCGTGCCGGCCGTCGGCGACCGTTTTGTGCAGCCGCGCCTTGCCGCAACGCTCGAACGTCTCGCCCACGCCGGTCTCGACGACTTCTACCGGGGCGACCTCGCACGCAGCATCGCGGCCGACCTGCGCGCCGTCGACAGTCCACTGTCGCTAGCGGACCTCGAACAGCATCACGCAAGGCTGCGCACGCCGCTGGCACTCACGCATTCGCTCGGCACGATCTACAACATGCCGCCGCCCACACAAGGGCTGGTATCGCTGCAGATTCTCGGTATGCTCGACCGTGTCCTGCGCGCCGATATGGATCCGCTCGGGCCCGAGTATGTCCACGCGTGCGTGGAGGCGACCAAGCTCGCGTTCGCCATCCGCGACAAGCACATCACCGATCCGGATTACATGGACGTCGATCCGCAGGCGCTGCTTGCGCCGTCTGTGCTCGACGCGATGGCCGAAAAGATTTCAATGTCCGCGGCAGCGCCGTGGGGTCGGGGTCTCGGACCGGCCGACACCGTGTGGCTCGGCGTGATCGACGCCGATGGCGTGGCCGTCAGCTTCATCCAGAGCATCTATCACGAGTTCGGCAGCGGCATCGTGCTTCCGGATTCGGGTATCAACTGGCAAAACCGCGGCTGCAGCTTCTCGCTCGATCCCTCCGCGCGCAATCCACTAACGCCGGGACGACGGCCGTTCCACACGCTGAACCCGGCACTCGCGCGCTTCGCCGACGGACGCACGATGGTGTACGGAAACATGGGCGGCGACGGCCAGCCGCAATCGCAAAGCGCCGTGTTTTCGCGGATCGCGCACTTCGGCTGGAATCCGCAAGCCGCTATCGATGCGCCTCGCTGGCTGCTGGGCCGGACCTGGGGGCAAACCAATGAATCACTCAAGCTCGAGGCGCGGTTTCCCGTCGACACATTCAATACGCTGCGCCGTCTCGGCCATGACGTCGAGCAGATGCGGCCGTACGACGAAGCAATGGGCCACGCCGGCGCGATTGTCCGGCACGGCAACGGATGTCTGGAAGCAGGTTTCGACCCGCGCAGCGACGGCGCCGCGGCTGGCTGGTAGGCGCGTCTGTTAGACAGCGGGCGGCCGCTCCGCCCGCACCCTTTTGAATCGATGACACGCGGGCGTTCGCGCCGACGGTAAGGACAGCGCACGTCCGTTCATCTGTCGACACATATCCCAAACGGAGAAACACCTTGAACACTCCCTCGCAATCACTGAAAGGTGCCGCCCCGCCCGGCGCCCAAACCGCCGCGCATACGCGCTGGATCCAGCTCGGACTCGGCCTTGTTTGCATGATGACGATTTCGAGTCCGCAATATGTATGGACTCTGATGACGAAGCCGCTCATGGCCAAGCTCGGCATCGCGCTGCCGGAGCTGCAGGTGACATTCTCACTGCTGGTGCTGCTGCAGGCATTTTTCTCACCGTTCCAGGGCGCGCTGATCGATCGTTTCGGGCCGCGCATGCTGATCTCGATCGGTACGCTGCTGGCAGGCGTGAGCTGGGTGTTGGCTTCGTATGCGCACAGTACGTCGATGCTGTACCTCACGTATGGCGGCATCGGCGGTCTCGGTACCGGCATCGTCTACGTCGGCGTGGTGGGATTCGTGGTTCGCTGGTTTCCCGATCGGCGCGGTTTCGCCGCCGGGGTGGCGGCCGCAGGCTATGGCATGGGCGCCATTGTCACGACCTTTCCGATCTCCGCATCGCTGGCAACGCACGGCGTCGAATCCACGCTGTGGCTGTACGGCATCATCTTCGCGGCGGTCGGCCTGCTCGCCTCGCAGGGCCTGCGAGTACCGCCCGCGGCCGACAGCAGCGGCCCGGCAGTATCCCGGGCAGCAGTCGCGACGCGCGACTACCGCCCGTCCGAGATGCTCAAGACGCCGCTGTTCTGGCTGATGTTCCTGATGATGACGATGATGTCTACTTCGGGCCTCATGGTCACGTCGCAGATGGCAAGCTTCGCCGCTGACTTCGGCGTCACCAAGGTACTGGTCTTCGGGCTCGCCGCGTTGCCGCTGGCACTGACGATCGACCGCTTCACGAACGGTCTGACCCGTCCGCTGTTCGGCTGGATATCGGATCGCCTGGGGCGCGAAAACACGATGTGTTTCGCGTTCGCGCTGGAAGGTGTGGCGATGGCGCTCTGGCTCATGACGCGCGACAACGCGGTCCTGTTCGTGCTGCTGTCCGGCGTGGTGTTCTTCGGCTGGGGCGAAATTTTTTCGCTGTTTCCTTCGACCCTGACCGACACGTTTGGTACTCGTTATGCCACCACGAATTACGGCTGGCTTTATATCTCGTTCGGGATTGGCTCGATCTTCGGCGGCCCGCTGGCCGCATTGCTGCATCAGCATACCGGCAGCTGGTCGCCAGTGTTCGGATGTGCGATTGTGCTCGATCTGAGCACTGCCGTCCTTGCAATGTTCGTGTTGAAACCGGCGCGCGCGCGTTTTGTCGGAATGCGCGGATAACAATTCTGCTCGCGAGCAACATCCCTTCTACACGCAAGGGATGTCACCACATCTGAAACAGCACGACCGCTCGTTATTGCAGCGGTCGTGACGTCAATGGCAATGGCCGCTATCGAAGCGGCCATTGTGTCTACAGCGATTCCGCACAGAAGAAAAAGACCTGCACGAAGCGTGGCACGCATGATCAGCGATTTCTATCGATCGCCTGGGTCACTTTCGATTATCTCCCTTCAGATCGTCGCCCCTATACTGGTTTTTACAGCCTGGAACGGGTGCCTGCTGCGTGGCAGATGACCGGTTCAAATATCCCCGATACGCAACGTGCCGGGTGGCTACCTGACATTCAAACAGCGAATTAGGAGATTAGGCATGAGCAGAGCACCTGCAGCGGTCGTGGCGTACGCCCAGCCGAAGACATCGGTTCGCTGGAAAATTTTTCTCATCATGTTGTTGCTCGTCACGGTCAACTACATCGATCGTGCATCCCTGTCCGTCGCGATGCCGATGATCGCAAGCGAGTTCACGCTTACGCCGGTCATGCAAGGCCTCATCATGAGTTCGTTCTTCTGGTCGTATACGCTCATGCAGATTCCTGGCGGCATGGCAGTCGACCGCTTCAAGCCGCGGCTGATCCTCGCGCTGTGCACGTTGCTCTGGGGCACCTTCCAGGGTCTTGGCGCGTTGACGACCAATGCAATGTCCCTGCTCGCGACGAGGCTCGGACTCGGTGTGGCAGAAGCGCCCGTCGCCTCGGCGGGCGGTGCGCTCAATGCGATGTGGCTGACGCAGCATGAGCGGGTTCGTGGCGCATCACTGATGGATGGCGGCTCGCCGCTCGGCGCAGCGCTTGGATCGGTGCTGATCACCTGGCTGATCGTCGTCGCGCACTCATGGCGCGCAGCATTCGCGATCGCCGGCGTCGGCACGGTCCTGTGCGGCATAGGCGCCTGGTATTACATCAAGAATCAACCGCGCGAACACGCCGGGGTCAATGAAGCCGAAGCGGAACACATCGAGCGAGCCCGGCGCCTGGAAGATGAAAAAGAAGCGAAAAACCTGTCGGGCAACTCGCTCGATTTCTTCAAGTATCGCTCAGTGCTGCTGATGTTCGTCGGCTTCATGTGTTGCACGACGCTTTACTACGGCCTGTTGACATGGATGCCCACCTATCTGCAGAAAGCGCAGGGCTTCAACATTCAACAGATGGGCGGCGCCAGCTTCGTGATCTTCTTCTCCGGCTTCATCGGCGAGCTGTTCGGTGCCTACGTCGCCGACAAATGGCTCGCGAGCGGCGCCGCGCCGAACCGCGTCATGCGCACGATCTTCGGTATCGCCGGCGTAGTGGCCACGATCGCGGTGTTTTCAGTGGCGCATGCGACGAGCCCCACGATGGTCGTGATCCTGCTGTCCATCACGCTCTTCTTTCTGCGCTGGGGTGGTCTCTACTGGTCGATCCCCGCGATGCTCGCCTCGCGCAACAAGGTGGGCGTGCTCGGCGGTCTGCTCAACTTCGGTGGGAATATCGGCGGCATGGTGATCCCGATCGCAATCGGCGCGATCGTTCAATTCACGGGCTCCTATTTCCTCGCGCTGATGTGTTTCGCCGCAATGGGCGTCGGCCTGCTGCTCTGTTCGATCGGAATCGATTATGAAACGAAGATTCCGGTCTGAGCGATCGCCGCGCCTCGCATGAACAACGTTGCTACTGAGATTGGAAAATGGGAATAGCAAAAGTCGAAGACATCATTGGTCAAACCGTCCGCCGCGACATTGGCCGCATGAAGCAATTCGTTCAAGGTCAGCTGGAAGCGGCCGCGCGTTCGATCATGAGCACGCCGAACGCCCACGTCGGTATCGTGACTGGCTTCTTCATACGCAATGCCGTGCCGCCCTCGCCGGAGACGGACGGACTTGGCGGCATGGCGCATCTGGCCGCCGCACTGTCGAACCTCGGCGTACCGGTGACGGTGATCTCGGACGCGCCATGCTGCAAGGCGGTCTGGGCAGTCACCACGGAATTGCCGAAAGACGTGGCGTTCGAGATCACCTCGGTGAACGCGGCGTCGGTCAAATCGCTGAGAACCCGGCTAAGCGAGGCTGAACGTCCGATCACGCATATGATCGCGATCGAGCGGGTGTCGCCCGCGAGCGACGGCAAGCCGCACCGCGAGTACGGCGCGGACATGTCTGACGATACGGCTCCGCTGCATCTTCTGTTCGAGGATCCCGAGTGGTCGCGTCCGTGGGTCACGATCGGCATCGGCGACGGCGGCAATGAAATCGGCATGGGCGTGCTGCCCGAGGAAATCGTTCACAGCGACATTCCCAACGGCCCGTTGATCAGCGCAGCCATTCCCGCGGACTACCTGATCGTATCCAGCGTCTCGAACTGGGGCGGCTGGGGACTGGTATCCGCGATGGCGATGGTCGCGCCGCGAGACGCGGCAGCACGGCTGCTCGTCGATTTCACGCCGGAGCGCGACCGGGCGTATCTCACCGCGGCCGTCGACGTCGGGCAGGCGGTTGACGATAGCCGCGTCGACCGCCCCGCGACGCCGAAGATGAGCGTCGACCGGCTATCGTGGGAACAGCATGCACAGGTGCTGAGTCAGCTCAGAGCGCACGTCGACGGATACCTCGCAGCGCCGTCGCACTCGTGAGCGCGACGCCCTTTTCCTCTCTTACCGTACCAACCATGTCCGACCTTTCGAGTACCACTCTCAGACGTGCGCCGTCGTGGGCCGCCAGCTTGCCGGAAGACTTGCAGACACCGTGTTTCATCGTCTCCGAGCGCGGCATCGTCGATAACCTGTATGCGACCGCCCGTGCATGTGGAGGGGTGGAACGGCTCATGCCGCATGTCAAGACGCATCGTGCCGGATGGGTCGTCGAGAGGCTGATTCGCGAAGGCGTGACTGCGTTCAAGGCGGCCACCGTGGCAGAAGTGGCGATGGTGCTCAAGGCCGGCGCGAAACACGTCGTCTGGGCGTATCCGACCGTCAACCCCGCGCATATCCGTACCTTGCTCGCGTTGGCGCACGCTCATCCGGACGCACGGGTCGAGGCGCTGGTCGACTCGGCGGCAGGCGTAGCCGCGTGGCGTCTCGCGACGAATGGGGCGCCGTTGACCAATCTCGCGCTGCTCATCGATCTGGATCCCGGCATGGGCAGAACTGGCGCGCCGATCGAAGCGGCGACGCTGCAATTGGCCCGTGAGCTGGCCGCGCTCGGCTGCTTTGGAGGATGGCATGTCTACGACGGCCATATCCATGATCTCGACATTGCCACGCGCCGCACGCGGGTGGCCGCCATCGTGGAGAAAGTGACGGCATTGACGCGCGCCGCCGATGCAGAGGGACTGCCGACGCGGCTCGTCGCCGGGGGCAGCTATACGTTCGATCTGTGGCCGCGCACCCTCGCCGACTTCGTGTCCCCGGGCAGTTGGACCTATTCGAGCGCTCAACACGACCTGGACTTGCAAGCGCTCGGCTGGACGCCGAGCGCATATGTACTGGCAACGGTGATTTCACGCAGCAGCACCACCGCCACGCTCGATGCGGGCTCGAAGGCTATCTCGCCCGACAAGCCGCTTGCCGAGCGCTTTCGCTGGGACGGCAAGATCGTCATGATGAGCGAAGAGCACGTCGTGGTCGAAAACACCGATCTGGCTGTCGGCGACCGGGTGATGTTATTGCCGCGTCACGCTTGCACGTCTGCTTATCTCTACCCCAACGCGATGGTGCTTAACACCGAAGGGTCGTGGGAAGTGCGTGAGCAACTCGGGAGCCGTCGATAGGCCGGGCGGTCCGCAGCCGGTAGACGTCGATTGAAGCGATACAACGCGACTTGCCACGCAGCTCACGCGGCAAGTCGGAAAAACAGCAGATCAAGGCGAAGGTAAAAACATGAACGACAGTGGCACGCCCCGCGCATTGCGTAGCGTCAATCCAGACGACTTCACACCAGGCGGGCACTATTCGTCCGCGATGGTAGCGGGCGACTTCGTCTTCCTGTCCGGCCAGACGCCGCGCGACGCCGACCGGAAGCTGATCGGCGAGTCGATCGAAGAGCAGACCCGTGCAACGCTCGCCAATGTCGAGCGGGTACTGGCCTCCGCCGGCGCGGGACTGGAGGATGTCGTCAAGGTCACGGTCTATCTGACCGACCTGACGCTCTTTAGCCGCTTCAACGCGCTCTATGCGAGCTGGTTTGGCCAGCACAAGCCCGCGCGAACGACCGTGGAAGCCGGTCTGCAAGGTGTGCTCGTGGAGATCGACGTGGTGGCCTATATAGGCAAGCGCTGAACCGTGCGGCGCGGCGCGCCGCACACGCACGCACGCACGCACGCACGCTAAAAACCGTAAAGCCTCGCGGGATTTTCAACGAGGATTCGATGGCGCGTCGATTCATCGGGTATCCACAGGGCGAGATCATCCAGCAAGCAGGCAGCGTCCGGCTTGTTGTCGGCGGCTTGCGTCGGATGAGGCCAGTCAGATCCCCATAGCATCCTGTCCGCAGCAAGTTGGGCAAATCTGAGCGCGACCATGCCGGCATCGGCGTAGACCGGCGCTCCGCTTCGCGACACGAGATAGGGCCCGCTCAATTTGACCCAGGTACGGCCGTTGGCCAGCAGCGCCTCGACCATCCGGAACGCGGCATGCTCCGCACCGCCCGGCTGCGGGATCTGTCCCATATGATCGATCACGAGCGGCGACGACAGACTCGCAAGCAACTGCCGGTGCGCGAGCAGCTGCGCCGCGGTGGCATTGACCTGAATGTGCCAACCGAGCGGTTCGATCCGCCTCGACAGCGGCTCCATCATCGATACCGTGACGCCGACCAGGTATTCGAGGTTAAAGCGCAAGCCGCGTACGCCCATATCGTGCAGACCGGCCAGCTCACCGTCCGTCACGGTGACGGGCACGGTCGCGATACCGCGCGCGCTCTGTCCGAACTGCGACAGGGCATCGAGCAGGCAACGGTTGTCGGTTCCATACGTAGACGGTTGAACGACGACATGTCGCTCGACACCCAGCCTCCGCTGCAGCGCGCGATAGTCGGCGACCGTCGCGTCAGGCGGCTGCAACTGCGCGGACGGATCGACTGGATATCGCGCATCGTAGATGTGGTGATGACTATCGGTCGCCTTCGGCGGAACGGGAAAGCGCGGCTGCCCGCTGCCGCTCACCCCAAGTTCAGGTCGGTTGTGCATGTTCAAGCGCCCATTCGGCAACATCGCGGTGCGTCGCGAACCAGACTCCCGGAAACGACTGCGCATGCCGGATGATCTCTTCAAGGATCCATATCCTCGACCGGTAACCGGTGACGTGCGGATGCATCGTCAACTGGAACACGCCACCCTCCTCATAGGCCGCGTCGAACTCGCGGCGAAAGATATCGTAGACGTCGGCCGGCGACGTGTAAGGGCGCACCGCCTCGAAGCGGTTCATGATCAGATACGCCCCGTCGTCGCGAATCCATTCGACCGGCAGTTCGACGAGACCGCTCGGCACACCGGCCTCGAGCAACTCATAGCAGTCGACGTCGGCCATCAACGACGAGTCGTAGCGCAACCCCATCTCGCGCGCGATCGAAAGCGTATGCGGGCTGAAATCCCATGACGGCGTACGCATGCCCACCGGACGCTGCCCGGTGATGGTCTCGAGCGTATCCGCCGAGCGCAGCAACAGATCGCGTTCCGCCTCATGCGGGAGTATCGAGTTCAGTTCATGAATCCAACCGTGCAGGCCGATTTCGTGACCGTCGCCGATGATGCGCTGCGCCTCTTCCGGATGCAAAAGCGCAGTGACCGCCGGTACGAAGAACGAGGCCGGCACGCCATATTTGCGCAGCACGTCGAGAATGCGCGGCATGCCCGCCCGGCTACCATACTGTCCCCAACTGAGCCGGCCGATCGACTTTCCGCCCTCGCGCAACTCGCTGGTTTCGTGGTCGCAATCGAATGAAAGCGCCACCGCGCAGCGCGCTTCAGCGGGCCAGGCATTGGGGCGAAGCGCGCGTCCTGCCCGCACCTGGTCGACCAGCTTCCGCCAATGGGGTTCGGGCCATTGCCAAGGCAGGCTATTCGAGTCATCTGGGTTCATCAAAGCGTCCTTACTGATTGTTGTTAATCTAAGACCGGAAAGCGCTCAGGTCATTCGAATCGACCGGCGAGTCACCCGCGGCGGATGGGTGTCGAGCAGGTGCGGTGCACCGCCGCGACGTCCAGATCCGCTTCGGGCATCCCAGACCTCATACAGGCAGCTTCTTCTCGTAGTCGATGCCGAGCGAGCAGAGCAGCAAGCCGACGCCGGTCGCCGCAAAGAACATCATGGCGAGAAAATACGACCCGGTCGCCTGGACAATCCCGCCGACCAGAATCGGCGCGCCAATGCCGCCGACCGCCGCCCCCAGGTTCAGAAAACCACCGAGCGCGCCGACCTTGTTGCGCGTGGCAAGCAAGGGCGGAATGCACCAGTACAGGTTGCCCCAGCGCAAAAAGAAAACCGTGCACGAGAGCAGCACGACGACCAGCGTCGCGCTGGACAGGTAAGCCACCGAGAACACCGAGACGGTGGCAATCACGCCGGCCGTGCCGAAAATCGTACGCAACACCGTGTTCGGCCTGCCGCCCGCCGCCAGCCACTTATCGGCAATCCACGCGCCGACGAGTTCCCCGGCGAAGCCGGAAAAGTAAATGATGAAGCTCGACCCACCCATTTGACGGATGTCGAGGCCGTGCACCTTGATCAGATAGCTCGGCATCCAGGTGAGCAATCCGTTGAACAACGTGTTGCAGCACATGAAGCCGAAGAACATGAACAGGAAGGAGCGGTACTTCAGAAAGTCGATTGCACGCCCGGATGCGTTGGCCGGCTCGCGCTCGAGTTCTTCCTCGTGCGAACGCTCGATGAACGACGCTTCCTCTTCGTTGACCGCCGGATGCTCGCGCGGATGATTACGGATAAAGTACCAGGCCACGACGCCGGCCAGCGTCGTGGCGACACCCGCAACCAGAAACGCGAGGCGCCACGAGCCCAATAGTCCGATCAACGCGGAGATCAACAGCGATCCCACCGCTGCGCCTAGCGGCGCGCCGCCGTCCATCAGCGACGCGCCCCTTGTGCGTTCGTTGCGCGTTAGCCATAGCGCATTGAGCTTACCGCCGGCGGGCGCGATCGACGCCTCGGCGAACCCGAGACCGAGACGCATTAGCAGCAGTGAAACAGCATTCGTGCAGAATCCCGCGCCGGCCTGAAAGCATCCCCAGACGAGCGTCGCAACCGTGATCACGATGCGCGGCTTGAAGCGGTCGACCAGCATGCCCGACGGAATCTGCATGATCGTGTACGACCAGAAGAACGAACTCAGAATCAAGCCTTGCACCACCGGCGAGAGCGAGAACTCCTTCGAGATCAGGGGCATCGCGACCGACAGCGATGCGCGGTCCACGTAGTTGATCGTGATCAGCACGAGCAGGAACCAGAAGATCCTCCATCGAACCGATGATTTACGGCCGTGCGCCAGCGCTGCCATTCTCGTGTTCATATTCACTCCGCCGCTTCAGTAGTGGTTGCCGCTCGAGCGGCGCCGTCAAAATCTCACACGCAGGGCCGCGCGCGCGACCCATTGCGTCGTCGTGCTCGATTCCGATCCCGGGAAGCCTTGATAGATATCCGCGTTTGCTCCGCCAGCCGCCTTCTGATATGCCGCGTTCAGGTAGACGTCGGTGCGTTTGGAGAGAGCGTAGTCCGCCAGCAGGTTGATCTGGTTGTACTTGGGTCTCGCGCCGTTGTAGTCCACCTTGGCTTCCGTGAAGGTATAGCCGGCGCCCAAAGTCGTCACTGGCGTCACGTGGTATTGCCCCCAGATTTCATAGTTGCTGAAGGTGACCGTGTTACCCACCACGCCGCTAGCGTCCTCAAACCGTGTGTTAGTGTAGGCCAAGGTGACCCGCGCCGGCCCGGCCGTGTACGCGGCGCCCACGCCAATGTTCTGCATGTTGCCCGGATTGCCGACGTAGCCGAATGCGCCTTCGCCGTTCGACACGCCCGGTATGGCGTTCGGCTTGAAACCACCGTCCGTAAACTGTTGCGCGGGGTTGGTGGCGTAAAAGTATGCGGCGCCAAGGTAGAACGGACCATTGCGATAATCCGCGCCGGCGCCGATCGTGCTCTCCTTCCGGAAGTCGCCTGCGACGCCGCCGAATGCGTACATCGCTTCGGCCGTCACGCCTGCCCAGGTCGGCGTGACGTACTTGACCGAGTTGTTCACGCGAAAAGCATTGTCTGTGTTGTCGATATCGCTCGGGTGCGAAAACAGGCCACCCCATTGGCCGTTGGAAGTGGTCGGCCCAATGATGTCGACAATCGGGTCATACTGGCGGCCGAGTGTCAGCGTGCCCCAGCGTTGATTCGTCAGGCCGACGTAGGCTTGCCGGCCGAATTCCAGGCCGCCCTGCCCGAGCCCGCCTGTAGAAACGTTGAAGCCGTTTTCCAACTGAAAGATCGCCTTCGTGCCGCCGCCGAGATCCTCACTGCCTTTCAAACCCCATCTGCTGCCGCCCTCAACGCCGCTTTGCAAGGCCCATTGACTATGGCCGGCCGAGTTGCTGACGTAGGTCAGGCCCTCGTCTATCATCCCGTACAACGTGACGCTGCTCTGCGCGAACGCTGGAATAGCGAACGCGTTCGAAAGTGCGAGAACGAGTAGTGACTTCCTTATCATAAGGATTCCCAATTCATCGTGAGGATTCGTATGCCGATCTTGTGATATACCGCGCACCACTTCGTATCTCGAGACCGGGAGGTTTTGATTGCGCGCGGGGCAATCGGAGCCTACGGACTGTCTTGCTGAAAAATGACCAACAACACATTACGTTCCGGTGTCGAAGAGGCAACCGAAGAGTGCACCGAGTATACGAACGCAATTTTTCCGGGAGATAATCAAAGTTAGCGAGACCATCTGATAGAAACCTTCGATCATGCGTATTACACTTCAGCAAATTGAGACCTTTTACTGGGTGGCGCGGTTGGGTGGGTTTCATGCAGCGGCGCGCCATCAACATCTCACGCAGCCGACTATCTCGGCGCGCGTCCAGGAGTTCGAAGAACATCTCGGCGTGCAGCTCTTCACGCGCAGCCGGACGCGCTCCGAACTCACGCTCGCAGGCCGCGACGCGCTTGCCAATGCGGAACAGGTGCTGAAGCTCGCCGAAAAACTCGAACAGATTGCCAAGCGTACCGACCCCATGTACGGGCTTCTGCGTCTCGGCGCGATCGAGTCGATCGCCCACGCTGGGCTTGCCGATCTGCTGACGCAACTCAAGACGCGATACCCGCACATGAAGATCGAACTCACGATCGATGTGGGTGTCGCACTCGGACGCAAGCTTGGTGCGCACGAACTCGACATCGCGATACTGAATGATTCCACCGATGCGCCCCACGTGGTCGAGACCGCCATCGGCTACACGGATCTGCACTGGGTTGCGTCGCCGCAACTCGTGCCCAGTAGCACGATCGCGCCTCACGAGCTTGCGTCGGTGCCGATCATCACCGTCTCACAACCGTCATCGAACCATTCGCTGGTGATGAACTGGTTCCGTAGCGCCGGTTGCAATCCAGACAACATCAGCTCATGCAATTCCCTGTCGATGATGTCGCGGCTGGTCGCGGCCGGACATGCGGCGGCCGTGCTGTCGCCCGCGATCATGCGCGCGGAGATCGATTCCGGGCTGATTCACGTGCTGAACACTGAACGGCCGATCACTCAGCAAGGGTTCTTTGTCGCCTATCAGGAAGAGTGTCTTAGCGGCGCGGATACCATCGTGGAGCTGGCAAAAGAAGTGCTCACGCGCAGTCGCGTGCTGATTCCGGGGTAGTCGGCGGGAGGGCGCGGACTATTACGCGCCGTACAAGGCAAGACCGGTGTACGGCGTGTTCATCAGGAAAGGGAGCGGTCAAGTCCGGTCAGACGTCGGCCGGTTTCGGCGTCGAACAGGTGTATGGCCTCCGGTAGCGGAGCGATACACAGACGCTCTCCCGGTCGCGCGAGAACGCGTTCGCGAAACTCGCAGACGATCTCGTCGCTGCCGTAACGGACATTGACCTGAGTGGCCGATCCGGTCGTCTCGACGACTACGACTTCGGTCGGCGTGCCATCCGCCGTCGTGACGAAATGCTCGGGACGAATTCCGAGAATCACCGGTCTTGAACGGTCTGCCGTAAGTTGGCGGCCGAGGCGAATCGTCATGCCACTATCGGAACGGAACACGGTTTCCTTGTCGCCAACGACCAGCGCGCCCCGCAGGAAATTCATGGCCGGCGAGCCGATGAAACCTGCGACAAACACGTTGCGCGGCTGATCGTAGACCTCGAGCGGCGCACCTACCTGTTCGACGACACCGTCGCGCATCACCACGATCCTGTCGGCCAGCGTCATCGCCTCGACCTGGTCGTGAGTGACGTAGACGGTCGTCGTCCGCAGGCGTTGATGGAGCTGCTTGATCTCGGTGCGCATGGCGACGCGTAGTTTGGCATCGAGGTTCGACAGCGGCTCGTCGAACAGAAAAACTTGCGGATCGCGCACGATCGCGCGTCCCATCGCGACGCGCTGGCGTTGCCCGCCGGAGAGCTGGCGAGGATAGCGCTCAAGCAGCGGATCGAGTGCGAGAATCTCAGCCGCACGCCTGACGCGCTGCTCGATTTCAGCCTTCGGGACATTGCTGATCTTGAGCGAGAACCCCATGTTCTGCCCAACCGTCATGTGCGGGTAAAGCGCGTAGTTCTGAAACACCATCGCCATGTCGCGGTTTTTGGGCGACACGTCGTTCACTACCTGCCCCGCCACGCGGATCTGTCCCGACGTGATGTCCTCGAGGCCCGCGATCATCCGCAGCAGCGTCGACTTGCCGCAGCCGGAAGGACCCACGAGCACCGCAAATTCTCCATCAGGGATATCCACGCTGATATCTTGAATGACGGAGTGAGAGCCATAGGACTTTTTAACGTTGTGGATGCTGAGGTTTGCCAAAGCGATGCTCCGGGAATGAGTAGTTGAATGGCGGGACGCTCGCGTCAAGGCATCAGCAGACCGCCGTTGACCTCGACGACCTGGCCGGTCACGTAGCCGCTCAACTGATCCGAGCACAGGTAAAGGAAGGTTCCGACGCAGTCCTCCGGATCGCCTATACGCCCCATCGGGATCTGCGTCGCGGTGGCCTTCAGTTGTTCGGGCGAGGTGACGCGCTCTTGCAAGTCGGTCATGATCACCCCCGGCGAGACGACATTCACCCTGATGCCTTCGGGCGCGACTTCCTTTGCGATCGAACGCGAAAATGTCGACATGAACGCCTTCGCGCCGGCATAGACCGCCGAACCTTGACCGCCGCCAGTGCGCGCCGCGACGGAGCTGACGTTGATGATATTGCCGCCGCT
The DNA here is from genome assembly GCF_046025895.1 of Paraburkholderia sp. RL17-337-BIB-A. Classification (NCBI taxonomy): domain Bacteria; kingdom Pseudomonadati; phylum Pseudomonadota; class Betaproteobacteria; order Burkholderiales; family Burkholderiaceae; genus Paraburkholderia; species Paraburkholderia sp. RL17-337-BIB-A. The sequence goes on from NZ_JARESY010000004.1 coordinate 449,569, forward strand.
CTTCTGACTGCGAAACTGGCGCACGGCCGCGCGGCATGCGGCGAACACAGGCCGCACGTTGATCGCCAGATGGCGCTCGAAGAGCTCGTCGGGAAACTCTGCAATGCCGACGCGCGAGATCTGGTCGCCGGCATTGTTGATCAGCACGTCCAGCCGCCCGAAGGTCTCGACCGTTTCCCGGATCAGCCGCTCGGCGGTATCGGGCTGCGCGATGTCGCCCTCTATGATGCGAGCAATGCCGCCATGCTGCTCGATGTCGGCGGCGACCGCCTCGGCTTGCGCGCGTCCGCTGCGGTAATGAACCATCACTTTCGCACCACGGGCACCGAGCCCGCGTGCCACTGCCGCACCAATCCCGCGGCTCGCACCGGTCACCAGGCAGACCTTGTCCGCGATTTCATTCACAATCATTTACGTTCTCCGTGGTTCAGGCTGTGGTCCGGCCGGCGACCGGTTGATCGACGCGATCAGCGAGCAGGAAAGGCAGCGCGACCTCATGAAATGCGTCCGGCTGCTCGAGTTGCGGCGTGTGGCCTGCGTCCTCGATGACTGCCAACGCGGCGCCTGCAATCCTTGCCTGCATCTCTGCGCCATGCTCGGGCGTGCGCGCGCGGTCATGCCGACCCTGGATGATCAGCGTCGGAACCCGGATGGAGGCGAGTTGGTCGAGCGTGTTATTCGATGCATTGGAGCGTGCTGCATCGATGGCGGCGGCGTGCGCCGCGCTCAGCGCGATGCTGCGGAACCTCGCCAGATCAGGAGCCGATGGCGGGCGCAGAAAGAACCCGTTCACGACGGGCTCGATCGCGGCTTCGTCCCAGGGCGCGGCCGCCATGGCGTCGGCCTTCGCGAGCGCCGCGGCGGGGTCCGCGGCCATCGCGCCGGTCGCGACGAGCAGCAGGCGTGCGACGCGTTCCGGGTAGCGCAATACGAACTGCTGCGCGACGACGCCTCCCATGGACCCGCCGATCAACGTGATGCGGGACAGGCCGCGTGCATCGAGCAGACGCGCGACCGAGTCCGCCAGCGCGGCCATCGTGTACGGACCGGGTTCGCCCGCCGACGCGCCGAAGCCGGGCAAATCAGGTGCGAGACACGGAATGCCCGCAGCGGCGAGCCGATCGGCAGTCGGCTCCCAGTAGGCCGACGACTGACAGAACCCGTGCAGGAAAACCGCCGGGGGACCGTCCCCGTCGCGCTCAAGCGTGAAATAGCTCATTAACTCGCCTCCTTCTTCAGTTGTTGCGCTTTTTGCGCCGACGCGGTCAATGCCGCGATCGGCGTGATCTGCCGCATTAACACAGCCTGAATCTGCTGCTGCGTAAAGCGGTCCCATTCGCTGTACCAGGTCGTGCCGATGTTCTCGCGAGTACGCGCATTCGCCATCTGCTGCTGAATGATCGCCGGCTCGTAGCCCAACTGTTTCTGCGAGGCCATGATCTGTGGATCACTATCGAGCGGCTTGAACGGATACCCTACCCCGTACTTGAGATACCACGTCTCGGCGGATGAGTACTGGCCCTTGGCATCCTTGCCGCCGAGGAAATACATCAGGCGCCAGGCCGCGTCGCGCGCTTTGGTCTGGGAGCTCATGCCATACAGGCGTGCCCATCCCATCGGTCCCTTGCCGACATCCTTCACGGCTGGAAAGCGCGTCATGCGAATGTTGCCGGCGCGCTTGCTGTACTGCGGATTGTTGGAGCGAGGAAAGACGTTGCCGACATTGGACGTGAAAATACCCTGGCCGCTCAGGTAAGCGTCGCGCACCTGGGTGTCGTCGAGTTCGAGGCCACGCGGGTCCAGGATCTGCCAGCTATGCATCGCGTCGACCATCCACTGCAGCACCGTCAGCGCCGTCTTGTCTTCATTGGGAAACACAGGGTCCATCGCAGGATTGAACAGATGGCCGCCGGAGGCGAGCACCATGGACCAGAATTCGCTCAGCCCGTCCACGTTCGTTTTGTAGCCCTTCAGGATCGGGTACTGGGCGATGCCTGCTTTCTTGACTTCCAGGGCCGCGTTCTTGAGCTGGTCGAGCGTTACCGGCGCCGCTTTGACGCCGGCCTTGTCGAGCGCGGCGCGGTCGTAGATGTAGACGTAGATGTCGCCGTAGTAGGGTGTGCCGTATTGCTTGCCCTTGTAGAAGAGCGCCTGACGGTCGAAAGGAAAGATGTCGCGGTTAAGTTCGTCGAGCTTCGGCAAGCCGTCGATCGGCTGCAGCCAGCCCGCGTCAACCCACGCACCCAGGTCCGTGTCGCGTACATAGAACGTGTCCGGCTGGGAGCCGGCATTGAACAGGGCGATCATCTTCTCGCTGTACAACTGCATGTCGAGCGGCGAGTAGTTCACCTTGATGTCGGGATTCTCGGCCATGAACTGCTTCAGCCGCTGTTCGACCACCTGCGGCTCGAAAGCCCAGCCGGCGAATCGCACGGAAGCTTCAGCCGCGCGCGCCGGGGACATCAGCCCGAGGCCGCCGAGCGCCGCGCCCGTGCCAGCGAGCGCGGACATCGTGAGAAAGCGACGGCGGGACAACGCATGATAGGAATCTTCACTGGACGACATCGTGGACCTCCTTGAGGCCATGAGATTGCATTGAATGGATTGCCATAATCAGTCCTTCACGGCACCGCTTGTCAGTCCCTGGACGATCAGGCGCTGGAACAGGAACGCCAGCAACAGAGGCGGGATGATGGCCAGTACGCCGCCCGTCGCCATCAGCGTGCGCTGGGTCGTCACGTCGGTGGCGAAGCCCGCGACGACTACCGGCAATGTCTTCGACGCTGTCGTGCTCGTCAGGATCACGGCGAACAGGTAGTCGTTCCACGCGGTCATGAAGGCAAACATCGCCGAAGAGACGAGTCCGGGCATGGCGACGGGCAGCAGCACCTTGACGAGCATCTGAAACCAGCTGCACCCGTCCATCAGCGCGGCTTCTTCGAGCGAGCGCGGGATAGTCTGAAAGTAGTTCTTCAGCAGCCAGATCGTGAACGGCAGCGTGAAGGTCACATATGTGATGATCAGCGCGGACAGATGGTCCAGCATGCCGAGATTCTTGAGCGTCAGATACAGCGGCACAATCAGCGCGATACCCGGGACCATGCGCGAGCCGAGATAAACACCGAGAAGCGCGCCCTGCCCGCGAAAACGCAAACGAGCGAGGCTATAGCCGGCGAGCGTGCCGAGCACCAGGTTGACCGCGGCCGTACCGAGCGCGGCGATCAGCGAGTTCAGCATGCCCGGAAGCATTTCTTCGGCAGCACGGCCACCGACGATCGCGCTCGTTCCCGATGGATGAAAGAACATCTCGTAGTGCTCGAGCGTGGGATGGCGGGGAATCCACTGCGTCGGCACTGTCAGCGCGTCACGCTCGTGCATGAAACTCGTCAGCAGTAGCCAGCAGAACGGCGCGAGGATATAGATCGCGACGGCGATACCCGCCACGATCAGGAACACCTTGCGCCGCGACTGGCGGCCGGCGGGTGTGAACAACGGGTGTAGAAGAGTGCTCATGCTTCAAAGTCCCCACGTCCGTACAGCACTCGGAAATAGGCCAGGGCGAGCCCCAGCGTAATCAGGCTTACCAGCCAGGCGTAGGCGTTCCCGTGGCCGAAATCGAGGTTATCGAATGTGGTGAGGTAGGTCTGCCACGTGAGCGTGGTGGTGGCCGTGCCGGGGCCGCCCGCTGTCAGTACATAAATGACGTCGAAGGCCCGGAGCGCGGACATCGTCTGCAGGATCAATACGACGAGCAATGACTGCGAAAGCCAGGGCAAGGTGATGTACCGGAACAGCTGGAACCTGCTGGCGCCGTCCATGCCGGCCGCCTCGTAAAGCTCCGCGGGAATGCGCTGCAACGCGGAGAGCAACAGGATCACCGCGAGCGGCAACAGGCTCCAGACTTCCGAGAACACGAGCGCGAGCAAAGCCGAGGTGGGCGTCGACAGCCAGCCGCGATACTGGTCGATCAAGCCGAGGCTGACCAGCAGGCCGTTGAGCGCGCCCACCTTGGCGTCATAGATCCATTGCCACATCAGCCCATTCACCACGGGCGGAATGGCCCACGGTAGCAGGACCAGCGTGCGCACCAGCGCGCGGCCGGGAAACTCGCGGTTGAGCAGCAGCGCGATCAGGATGCCGAACACCACCACCAGCAGAACCACCAGCACCGTGTAGACGACGGTGATCCGCAGGGCGGTCCAGAACTCAGGCGACTGAAGTATGTCGCTGTAGTTCGACAGGCCGACGAACTTGAAAGCGTGCGGACGCTGGAGGTTGTACCGGTGCAGGCTGATCCACGCCGAGTAGGCGATCGGGAACGCGGACAGCAAGACGATCGCGAGGAGCGCCGGTGTATTGAGCAGCCAGGCGAACGCGCGGCGATCGTAGCCGATACGTTTGCTGCGAAGGCGCTGGTTGGCGGACGATACCGATAGTGACAGTCTCATGAGCGGGCCCCGAGACGCAGGAACCGGCCGGCCCGAATGCCGGTAGCGCCTTGTGCGTCGTAAGTCATCGAGCCGCTCACCATGACGCTGTCGATGCCGGCGGCCGGCGTGGTCGGGTGCGCGTAGGTGGCGCGGTCAATCACGAAATCCGGATCGAACACGACCAGATCCGCGTGCTTGCCAACCGCGATCTCACCGCGATCCAGCAGATTGAAACGGCGTGCGGACAGGCCAGTCATGCGATGCACGGCCTCCTCCAGCGGGAATAAACCCAGTTCGCGGGAGTAATGGCCTAACACGCGCGGAAAAGTCCCCCACAGGCGGGGATGCGGATGACGATCGTGCGGCAGGCCGTCTGAGCCGATCATCGTCGCCTCATGTTGCAGGACGCGACGCACGTCGTCCTCACGCATCTGGAAGTAACTTGCGCCGCCCGGCTGCAGGCGCTCGCATGCCTCTTTCTGGCTGCATTGCCACTCCTGCGCGATGTCGGCCAGTGAGCGCCCGCTCATTGCAGGGTAAGGCTCGGACCACGTCACCATGATTTCAATGATGCCGTCCACCAGGTCCGGGCGCAAAATGGTCGAACCGGCGACGTAAGGATATGCATCGAGGCCGATCGGCTGCGTACGCCGCGCGGCGTCGATGTGTGCGAGTGTTTCGACGGACCGTCCCCAGTTGGTCGGCCCCGCGCACTTGTGATGTGAGATCACTACGGGCAGAGCGGCATCTCGCCCGGCCGTGAACGCTTCGTCCAGGGACGCGATCACGTCCTCGGCTTCGTTGCGGATATGCGCGGTATAAATGCCGCCGGCTTCGGCGGCGATACGCGCCAGCAGCGTGACCTCGGCAACGTCTGCTGCCGCGTTGGTGTCGTAAAAGAGACCCGTGCTGAGCCCCGTCGCGCCCGCGGCCATCGCTTCGCGCATCAGGTCCGCCATCTTTGTCTGTTCCGCGCGTGTCGCGGCGCGGTAAGGGTCGTCCATCGTCGCGACGCGCAATGTCGAGTGGCCAACGAGGGCCGCGACATTGACCGCCGGACGTGCGGCATCGACGGCTTGCGCGTAGGCCTTCATCGTTGGAAAGACGTGCTTGTCGGAACCGCCCAGCAAGGTTAACGGCGGCGGCACGTTCGCGTGCACGAGCGGCGCGAGACTGATCCCGCAATTGCCCACCACCACGGTGGTCACGCCCTGGCTTATCTTGGACAGCATCTGTGGCGCCGACAGGACGCTTTCGTCGTCGTGGGTGTGCACATCAATAAAGCCGGGCGCGACGACACGCCCGGACGCGTCGATGCACGTCGCCCCGCGCAGCCCGAGATCCGCGCCGATTTCACTGATGCGGCCGTTTTCGACGCGCACGTCGGCGCGAAAGCGGGATGCTCCGCTCCCGTCGATCACGAAGCCGCCCTGAAACAGCCAATGCGTGGAGCCGTGCGCTTCCGGTGTTCCGTTCATAGGTCCAATTTCGCCAAGGCAAATGCTGCTGTGGATGAGATGTAAGTAAATTTCACTTTCAAGGCCCGATATCGTCGCTATGCGCCGCCAAAAAGAACCACATCCGCTCGGCCGGCCGCCCAGCATTTCAACAGACCACGCACAAACTCACTGCAATTTCGCTGTTTACAGCACTAAATTAATTTGTATTCCTATTGAAATAGAGCAAACCCGTATCGGTCTGCCGTCACCCGCTCCCACATGGCGATTCGGCTTGGGTGTAACTAAATTTCAGAACCAAGCGTAAAGCTTTGATCCTTTGATGTCAAAAAGGAAAAAAATAAATTTTTGGGGGCGCTGGCCGATCCCGGCCGGGGGACCCGCGTGGCGCTATTCCGCCGGGGTACTCATACCTGTTTACCGCCGAGCGCATCGCGCTCCGCTTCTGACCAGGCGCGCTGCAACGCCGGGTGGACGTCGCTATCGACGCCCCTCTCGCGCAGCACGGACCGGACTCGCTTGAGCCGCTCGAGCGCCGATGGACCGAGTCGCAAGCCAACCCCGACCATCAGAACCTCGATGAGTATCTGGCCGGCAAGGTACGCCTCCGTGCCCACACGCGCAGCGGCGTCCTCGGGCACGATCATGCCGATCGGAATCGTGCACTGCTTCGCAAGCGGTGTGTCGGGCCGGGTAATGCCGATTACCGTCGCGCCCTGTTCGCGCGCGAGCGCTACGGCTTCCAGCAAGGTCGGCATTCGTCCGACGTGTGAAATCGCGAGCACGACGTCGCGGGGCGACAGCGCTGCTGCCGAGATGACCTGCATATGCGGATCGAAATAGGCGTTGGATGTGAGACCCAGGCGCGCGAAGCGCGCCTGGGCGTCGTTGGCGAGAAAAGTCGACACACTGCCCACGCTATAGCAGTCGATCCGGTTGGCCGCAGCGAGCTTCTCGATGGCGTGACCGATCGTGTCGGCATCGAGCTGGCTCTCAAGACCGGTCAGCACGGCGGCGGCGCCGTACAGGATTTTGTGGACGAGGCTCGCTACGTCATCTTTGGCGTTGACCGCTCGATGAAGGTACGGCGTGCCTACCGCCAGGCTCTGTGCAAGCTGCAGCTTGAAGTCGCTCAACCCTTCGAAGCCCACGGCGCGGCAGAATCGAACGACGGTGGGTGCGCTGACCCCCGCGCGGTGCGCAATCTCCGCGACATTGGCTCGCACCGACCACTCCGGCTCGGCGAGTATCGCGTTTCCCACCTGTTGCTGCGCGTCAGGCAGGGAGTCAGAAATCGCCCGGATTCGCGCCAGGGTGTCGGTCGTGGAGTGAGGTACTACCTGTAGGTTATCCATGCTTCAGTTCGCTGATTTTGCGCGCACGTTTGATGCCCCGCACGCAGTTTTCCGGGCAACGTTTTTGCGAGAACCAGTGTAAACATATTTCACGCACGCCAGTAAAAATACTTTGGCGCGAGCTTTATGAGCGGTTCCGACCGAGAGTTGCGACGTTGGGAGAAACTAGATTACACGTTATCGTGTATCGAACTTGCGAGGCAGGTCGCTAAACCAGCGTTCTGGCTGTGGCTTTGCGGCGAATTCGAGGTGCCCGCCGCAGCCGAAATGAAGCGGGCGGACGGGTTGCGTACTGAGTCCGCGCGCATGTATGCGTTATACGCATGCATGCGCGCCATCGTATTGTTGTTGGAACCGGCGGGGATCTGAGTCTGCCCGGTCTCACGAATCGGCGATCCGGCGTCCGCCGGCGTGCTGCGATCCCTGCTCCCGCGCTGACGTGGTGCGGCTTTCTGCGTCTTTTTGCACAACGCGCCGCGCGGCGGCGACCTAGGTGTTGCGAGGACGCGCCGTCGTGCCGCGCACGATCAGGTCGGTCGGCACGATGTACTGCGAACTCACGGGCCGTCCTTCGATCCGTGCGAGCAGATACTCGGCGCTGCGCGCGCCGATTTCATCAGCGGCGAGCCGCATGGTCGTCAGCGGCGGCGACGTGAAGCTGGAAAATTCGATGTCGTTGATGCCCGCGATCGACAGGTCGCCCGGCACGTCGATACCCGACTCGCGCGCCTCGGCCAGCGCGCCGATTGCCAGCAGATCGGTGCCGCAGATGACGGCCGTGGGACGCTCGGGGCCGTTCATCAGCGCCTTCATCGCCATCTGGCCTTCAATGATCTTGTGCGGCATCTCGATCAGATGCTCGTGGCGCAACTGCAGTCCGCGCGCCTGGAGCGCCGCGCGCACGCCGATAATACGATCAGCCGCGCGATCGCTGTGCTGCGTCATTTGCGTAATCATGCCGAAGCGCGTGTGCCCGAGATCGAGCAGATAGTCGGCGAGGCGACGGCCGACCGCTACGTTGTCAAAGCCGACATACGGATAGTCACGATCGACTGTCCAGCCATTGACGAGCGGAATCTGTTCCTTTTCGATCAGTTCGTAGAGCGCGGGCGAGTGGCTGCGGCCCACGAGCATCAGCCCGGCGATGCCGTCCGCAATAAGGGCGCGCACCTGCTTCAGTTCGTCTTCCTGATCGTAGTACGAGCAGCCGAGCAGCAAGGTATAGCCGGCTTCCCCGATGCGCTTTTGCAGCGCGAACACGCCGATCGCGAAGTTCTGGTTTTCCAGCGATGGGATCACCGCGCCGATCGTTTTCGAGCGCTGCGATGCCAGCGCGCGCGCCGCGGCGTGCGGTGTGTAGCCGAGTTCTTGCGCGATGTCGCGCACGCGGTTCTGCAGTTCGGCCGCTACCTTTGCGTTGCCGTTCAACACGCGCGAAACGGTCGCCGTCGATACCCCTGCCGCGCGCGCGACATCTATCACCGAAATCGCATTCGATTTGCGACGCGGCGCTCTTTTCTTTGCCTCGTTGGTCAACTTCCACCCTGCCCGATGTCGAGGCGCACCATCGCGCCTTCTCTTTGCGGCATACTATAACGCGGCACCTTTAGAAATGGCCATCGCCGGGCGCGGCGCTTCGCCTGGTCGGTCCGTTCAGGGTTTCCGTCGAACTCCGCAAGTTAACCGAAGCAGCTGGAAGAGCGTCTCTCGCCTACCCTCCACCCGCCGCCTTCGCCGCGATCTGCACGCCATACCGTCCGGCGTCATTCCCCGGCACATAGCCGAGTTGCCGCATGTATCGTCCCAGCGGTTACGCGCATTGCCCCGCACGTCATGCGCGATCACGAATTAGTGACTACTCAAGCACGTAATTTAAGTAATCGCTTTCTATCGCGTATAAGATTTCGGACAGCGCCTGATCAAAACCATGAGAATTTCTCGGTAGTTTAGGGAAAAACCCGGAGAAACTCAAGAGAAAGCGCTTACTCATTTGCCCTATACTGGGACTTCGCGACGGTAATACCCGCGACCGTCCTGGATCATTTGAGCGCCTGCGAATACGCCCGGCGGGTCACGTGCACCAGGTACGACGGCTACATCGCCATGCTCTTGAATGCGCACGAAGGGAACGTGATCGTTCATCTGATCGCGAAACCGGACCCAGACGCGACCAGGATTCGACCAGGCGCCGGCCCGTCAAGCAGGCACCCGGCGTCAGCACCATAAACACAGTTGAAGCGAGACTTCAGTCATGGACTTCACCATCGTACCGATCCGTTGCGGCGACATCGTCAATCATGAGCGCTCGTGCTTTTTGTACCGCAAGAACTGCGGTTCCGCGCGCCTGCATGCGCCGTGTATCGCGTGGTTGCTGCGCAGCGCTCGCCATACGATCGTCGTCGACGCCGGACCGGGTTCCCGCTCACGCGCACCGCAGTGCTACACCGAGACGGATGCCGGAATCGACGACCTGCTGCAGTACGGCCTGGCGCGCGAAGGCGTCGATCCGGCTTCCGTCGAACTGGTCATCCTCACTCATCTGCATAACGACCATGTCGGCGGCGCGCGCTTGTTCACGAACGCGCGCTTTCACGTCCAGGAAGCGGAGTTGAAAGAGGCGGTCTGGCCGGTGCCGTTCCAGCGGCCGATCTACGAAACCAATCAACGCGGCCACACACCACCGTGGGTGGACATTCTCGACCGGATGGACGTGGCGTTCGGTGACGCCGACGTAGTGCCCGGCATCCGCGTGTTACGCTTACCGGGACATACGGCAGGCTCACAGGGTGTGCTGGTCGATACGCAGGCAGGACCGTATCTCATCGCGGGCGACCTGATTCCGCTCTACGAGAACTGGCCGGAGGACGGCAGCGAGCCGATCCCGAACGGCAACCACACGGACCTGCGCGCTTACGACGAAAGCTTCCGCCGCATCGCGGCGCTTGGAGCAAAGGTGCTGCCGGCTCATGAGCCACGGGTCTTTGAGCGCAAGGTGTATCCCCCACCGCCGAACCTCTGAGCGGTCGGTATTGCCAGGGAGACAGGCGATGAAGCAAAGAGGGTTCCGACTGCCGCCGGTGATGGTGACCACCTTTTATCATCAGCTTCATGGATCGCACCGACGTCGGCTTCGCGCTACCGGGCATGGGTAGCGAGCTGGCGTTGACGTCGGCGGTTTTGAATCCCGTTGCGCAGGTGTGTGACCGCGAGCACGGGAATCCGGCGCGCCGCGGCCAATATGGCGCGAAAGCATTCACCGCGTCATTGATCGTTTAGGCAGTTAACTGCCTGGACGTTGCCTGCTCATCCAACGCCAGGCTGCACGAGCCGACGCCTTTAGCAAGCCTGAAGCACGTTGATGACGCGGCTTACGACCAGTGGACGAGTATTGCGTCCATATTCGGCCATATGCGCAGAGGCCGCATGCGCCTTCAATGCTTCCGCGCTTTCCCAGCGTTCGATTACTGCAAAGGTGTCTTTGCCGAGCGGTGTCTGCATCGCCCCAAACTCCGGTACGTCGACTACCGCCTCGTAGCTGATGCATCCCTCTTCCGCCAACACCGCCGGGCGGTTCTTGTTGAAGAGTGCCAGCACGGTTTCGCGTTGACCGGGCTGGACAGTGATCGTTGCAATGACATGAAGCATCCGGATTTTTTCCTTTCCTGTGTCGGCGCCAATCGCCGCACGAAATCATAGCTGCATTTGGACACGTTTGCTGACAGGGCTTTGCCGCGCGGTTCCGCCTGCGTGTTGCTGCTAGCCTTGCAGAACGTTATGGATTCCGCGCACGCGCGCGCGCGGCTTTTCTAATTTCGCCGGCGACGTACGAACTGAACGTATTGGCAACGTCCGGCAGATTCAGAATGTTGGCCTCAGTGACATTAGCCGGTTTGAGCATTTGACGCTCAATAGCGCGGAGTCCCATTGTGCTCGACGCGACAAACTTGCGGACGAGGTCCTCCCGTATCTTCTTGTCTGCTGTGTCGAAGAATTCGCGCGCCAGGCGAATCTCTTCCTGTCGACGTTTGTCGGCTGCCGCATTAGCCGCCGCCAGGCTCGCCTCGACTGCCTTTTGCCTGTCAGACCTGGCTCCCTGTTCGCCCGTCGTCGCCTCGGCAAGCTGAGCCTGAATCAACTCAACCTGCCTGTCGGCTTCGGATACTCGGTAGTTGTCCGAAAGAGCCCTCATCAAGTAGGCGGAGGCTCTTTTTACCTTGGTCCCCTGCCTGATTGTCCACCGGGTGTAGTCGATGGCTTGTTGAATGCGCTCGTCTGTCCAGACGACCCTGTTCTCAGCGATTTTTTCAAACTGCTTTTCAGACAGTCCGAATTCATCCTGAAGCATTTTGAAAAGTACGACCGAGTTCAGCATGGCGGCTTTGGATGCCAATGCCCCTTCTTTGCGTTTGAGCCGGAAGCGTATCTGGTCTTTCTTTCGCGAGCCGGGAGTTCCGGCACGGGTCTCGTACGACAACTCGATGTCGGACAGTTCATTGATCTGGTTGACGGCTGGCTCGAGATAATCGCGCTTGAAGTATTTGAACTCAGCGTTGTTTGCCCATGACTTACCGGGCAAGTTTCGAACGAGGTCGAGTGACAACCAGTCTGTTAGCCCGCTGGGCACGGATGGCAAGACATGGTCGTAAATGCCTCGAGCATAGATGAGCGTAAATCTCGAGGTGACTAACAGGCTAGTCCAGTACGAGTTCTCAGGGTCCTTGATGAGGCGTTGCAGCTCGATAGGCACCCGGAAGCGAATCCGGCCATTTCTGACGCTGACCCGGCCTATCAGCTCAAGCCAGTCCCCGTCTTCATTCTGGACGACCAGGTCTTCATCCGCACCGTCATCACCGGCACTCCCCTCCTCGCCGGGTTCGAGAGGCTCCGCCAGCATCCGTCCTTTCGAATCAACGGACACCACCGGTGCACTCATCACTTCGAGCATGGAAGATTTGACGCTGCGGATGACGCTGGAAAAATGCTTCTTGTTCCTGCTGTCATAGCGCATCAGCCATTTAAAAAAGCTGAGCGTCACGTCATAGGTTTCCTGGATTTCCGGCTCCTGCGCGACGATGAAGTAAGCGGCATCCACAAAGCGTCTGGCGGACAGGCCTAAACCGATAATACGTGCGAATACCCGGTTCTTTTGATAACCGATATCTTTGTCTGGACTCGCCTCATTGATGGACCTTTGCGCCGGCGCCATCTCCACGAATAGGTCCAATGCAAATTGAAGAGGGGTTACTCGTCGGTCGACGCTACTGGACATGCCGGTTCCCTGGAAATTTCAGCAGACTCTAGGCATACAGAGGTGAGATGTCAATAAAAAAGTCTCACCTTTGCACTGGGACGAATCGCATGCACAGGATCTCTCACCTTCGGCACACCATCTCTCACCAGCTGGAGAAACCGCGGAACCCCTAGCCCATGATGGCAGGGGGTTTCACCCGGTTATCCACAAGTGTTACGGGAATATCTCTCACCTTCAGCAAAACGCGCATTTGTCTCTCACCTGGACACACTATAAATCTCCCCTTCTCCGCTCAGACATCTCACCCGAACTGCACATTTCCTCTCACCTTTGGCACATTGAGTCTCACCTTTGAGGTATCAAGTGTTTGATAGCAAAGGAATCGTGGTTCGCCTGTAGGTTTGTTAGTTCGTTTTTTTTTATAAAACAACCAACAAACCGCTGAGTAACGTGGACGCCTGCACTACGGGCCTGGCCGCGGTAAACCGCTGAGTCGAGCGCGAAAACTCGATCTCCGGCAAGACTGTTCCGCGCGCTCAACTCAGTAACACAAGGGGTCACCGCCGCATTTTGAGGACGTGCCGGGAGAACGGTGGGTGCTTTTCGAATCGGGGTGATGTGAAGCAGTGCCGGGCCATATGCATCGGTGCACAGCCTCAGCGATGTTTTTTTCTCCCTTCGAAGGTGAGAGATTGTGTGCAGCAGCTTCTGCTGGTCGATACACGCAAGGTCCTGGGTGCAAACTATCCGTCACCTCCGGCGGTATCGGGACTATCGCCCAATGCTCAGCTTTCAGCGGCTGAGGTAGATGAATCCTAAGGTGAGGGATTTTGTGCACGCTGATGCCCGCTCGATACTGGCATCAGCGCCTATGCACACTATCTCTCACCTTTGCCTTCTTCCTTTGGTTAAGCGAAATAAAAATGTAATGTAGTCGCCGATGTCTGTGCGCTCGTTGCGCTATCAAGCGTCTTCAGCGCTACCTCTCCGACCGTTTGTTGGCTACATGTCCCGCTTCAGCGACAAAAACTCTCACCTTTTATCCATCACCGCTTCCCCCGGCGGGGGTCACGCGCTTCAAAGGTGAGAGATTTTGTGCCGTGAATTTAGTTCATCTGGGTGGCACTGGCATCCAGTGAAGGCATAAAAAACAGCGGCTTACGGGCGATATTTGAGAAACTGGACGACAATATAAAGCTGTTTTTACGTTTTTCCTGTATTCTCCGTTTAGCTTCAATTTCCATGGAAAACTCCGAAATGGCCAATGTCAGCCAACCGATGCCGATAGACCGAACCGTGACGCTTGAGGAAATCTCGGATTTCGCAGACGTCGTCACCGATTATGCAACTGAATTGCGGGATCAGATTCTCGCGCCGCGCCCGCGCAAGGAAGCGCCCGTGTTTACGACTGGAGAAGTCGCAGAGCTGTGCGGCTTGACACGGCAGCAGGTGCAGTACCTGGCAACAAAGGGAGATGGTGTGCTGCCGGAAGGGCAGTCCACCGGGACAGGACGAAGCCGCAGTCGGCTATTTACATTAGTTGAAGCCCGAAACTGGGTCCAACAGGTGTCGGACATCTACCAGACGCCGCTAGTGGCTGGGCCGAGCGACTTTGAAGGCAAAGTGCTTATCACATCGCAGCTGAAGGGGGGCTCCGCTAAAACCACAACGTCAATGTGCCTTGCCCAAGGCTTGAGCCTGCGCGGGCGCAAGGTTCTCGTTGTGGACCTTGATCCCCAAGCATCGCTTTCTGAACTATGTGGACTGTACGCCGAAAAAGAGGTGTCTCCGGACGATACGGTGCTTCCTTTTGTCTATGACCAGAATGTAGAAGGTGGTCTGCTCTCCAGAGTGCAGCCGACGTACTGGGATGGGTTGGATATCATTCCTGCGCATACCGAACTGGTCGGGGCCGAGTATCACCTTCCGGCCATGCAGATGAAGCTTGCGGGATTCAAGTTCTGGCAGGTGCTCCGGGATGGACTGGCGCCGTTGCGCAAGCACTATGACTACATCATTCTGGATACTTCGCCCTCGCTATCCTATCTCAACCTGAACGCACTGATGGCAGCGGACGCGATGGTCATGCCGATGGTCCCGGAGAATCTTGACTTCTTCAGTTCGCTTTCGTTCTGGCGACTTTTCTCGGACGTGGCCAAGTCGTTCATCAAATACGAAGCTAACAAAAAGTACGATTTCGTTTCCGTGTTGCTGACCCGCGTGAACTACAACAGTACCTCCGCGGCGCCTGTTGTGCGCACGTGGGCACAAGGTGCGTATCGTCACTGGCTTGACCCGTTCGAGGTTCCTGCCAGCTCCGTAATGAGTTCAGGCGCGCTCGCATTCACGACGGTTTTTGACATCAGCAGCTCTCATAGCCAGGCGAAATCCTTAGCACGCGTCAAACAACCGCTAATCGACTATTGCCGCTGGGTCGATGACATGTTTGTCAAACAATGGAGGCCAGCACAGTGAGCACCAACAATATCCGCGACCAGCTGTTGGCCAAGACCGCAAATCTGCGGTCAACAGCGGAAAGAACGCCCGATGCGAGCCGTCGCGCCAATCGGACTGAGACAGCACCGGGGATGGCCGGCGCATTGGCGGCAGCACAGCTGAGGGTGCAGGAGCTTGAGTCGACAGGGACGACGTCGCAGTTGCCGTTGACTGACATTGTTCCTAATCCTTGGCAGCCCCGGCGAGTTTTCAATGAGGCGAAGTTGTCCGAGCTGGCAGAGTCGATTCGCGAGGTGGGGCTCATGCAGCCCATTGTGGTTCGCCGGGTTGAATCGGGGTACCAGATTGTGGCCGGTGAGCGGCGCTGGCGAGCGCACAAGATACTCGGGGCAGAGCAGATCAAGACGGTCGTTATCGAGTGCTCCGACCAGGACATGATTGTGCTGGCGCTGGTCGAGAATATGGACCGGGACGACCTGACCGATTACGAAGTGGCGATCTCCCTTCGTCGATCTGAGAGCGAGTTTCCCAGCCGCAAAAGACTGGCAGAAGCCGTGGGCCTCTCACGTACCGGGCTGTACCAATTTCTTGCGTTCGAAAATCTGCCGGACTTTATGAAAAAGG
The DNA here is from genome assembly GCF_046025895.1 of Paraburkholderia sp. RL17-337-BIB-A. Taxonomy (NCBI): domain Bacteria; kingdom Pseudomonadati; phylum Pseudomonadota; class Betaproteobacteria; order Burkholderiales; family Burkholderiaceae; genus Paraburkholderia; species Paraburkholderia sp. RL17-337-BIB-A. The sequence goes on from NZ_JARESY010000004.1 coordinate 465,143, forward strand.
ACCTCGACTTGCAGCCGGCCCTACTCGGTTGCAACGCTGCAGAGGAAATTGTCTCGGCGCTTAAGAAGCACGGGAGCGAAGCTGAGTTGGCCGCACGCGAACTCTGGCCAGATGTGGTCAAAGGAGACCTGGCTCAAGGCAAGCTCGCGCCGGCGATTATCGCGATGGTGACTCGTCGTGCGTCGGGGACCACGGCTCGCGAGAGGCTCATTGAGAAATTCTTCGCCGGGAAAGACCAGGCGGGCAGCATTACCAAGGACGTCAATAGTTTTACGCTCAAGATCAAGGCGGCGGCTTTGACTGAGGCCCAGGAGGCGCGAATCCGGCAGCTTATTAGTGAGCTGTACAAAGGCGAGCCGCGTTGAACAAGCGTCTCTTGCGACGAAGGAACCCGCTTCGAGCGGGTTTTTTTGTGTCAGCGCGGTGGCTGCGTCAGTATTACTGACACTCCGAGCGTGGGGCCAGGAAAGGCAGCTAGGCGGAGACGTTGACTGGCTCGATGCGGTCGTCCGGGCGCGAGTCAGCGTGGCGCCTCAGCATCGTCAATTTGATCACGAGAAATATTGGTACCTAGATGCTCTTCTCGCCCGTCCTGAAAACCCACGACAAGGATCGTCGCAGGGCGAGGAGTCGTTCATACGCTTCCCTTCTGGACGACTTCGAATATTCAACAAAGCAGCGCTGAAGATGTGGCTTTGGTACGTCGGCCGTCTTTTGATTTGCCACATGACCCTAGGCGTTTCCGACGCAGTTCACTAGTAATGATTCGCGATCGAGAAAGGTCTGATCGAGAGCGTCCCCGTTGCGGCATTCATTTGCGGTGCTCCTGCGTCCATTCGAGGACGAAGTCTAGCCCGCTGCTTCCGAAAGAAGACCAAATTTGACGTCGTCTCCGACGAGGGGTCTAACGTAGGCTCCAACTACGCCATGGTGTGCTTTTCGACGAATGCGTTGGGGTTGCGCGCCAGCCGCCCGTCCGCGCTGCGCAGAGACCCGGTATTTCCTCGTGCAATCCGATCTGCGGGACCGGCCCGGTATGGGTCCCATGACTGTATGGACGGAAGGTTTATACCTAGGAATTTACGCAACCGGACAATGAATCACGAGTGTGCTGGTAGTTGGCGACAGTGCCTTTGCCAGACTCACTGTTGGAGTGTCGGTATTACTGACACTTGTTCAGAGCTGACTTCCTTCGGCTGGCCGAAAGGGCGTCAGTATTACTGACACAGGTCGTGTCCGGTCTTTGACCAATCGGAGCGCACATGGAGAGCGACAGTGCGCTAAATGCGAGAGGGCGATGGGCCTGCTGTTGGATGGCGCAGCTGAGGGCAAGGGGAAGTGCCTCCGGAGAGACACGCCGTCTGCATTGCCTCCGAGATGCGCATGGTAGTGTTTCCCGTCTTCCTCGCGCCTGCGGACGCGCTCGACCGACAAGCGGATCGTTGTCGTCGTCGGACAGCGGGGCCTGGTGCACGCTACAGTGCGTCCACGCGTAAGTGTTCGGCCACTAGCGGGGTTGACGAACGTATGTACAATGCGTGCGATTCCGCATCGCTTCGAGCAGCACATGCCCCTCCCGTCCCTCGGGCAGAGTTCCGTCTTCCGCGATGCGCAGCAGCGTAGGCGTCACGACTTGGTCCGGCCCGTCAGGGCTAAATCGCTGCTAGTCACCGCAGGAATGTCGTTCTGAAGAAGTCGATGCCTCGCGTGGACCGCCTTCGTCGTCGGAATCACTACCGGAGAGTGGCGGGACTACAGGGCCTTTTGATCTTCAAAAATCATGGTCGGGATTGACCTAGGGCGAGTAGCGCTTCAACGACCAGATGCGAAGAGAGCCCGTGCGTCACTTTCAGCACTTCAGATCCGGGGCCTTCCAGCGACATCTACTTGTCCGTCCCGCGCCGGCCGGGGCCCAGCGGGATTCGGATAATGCGGACAGGATCTTCCCGCTGCATCCTGCTGAAGCCCATCATCAGCTTGCGCACGCGAACCGGCATTGCGCGCCCGCTGCATCGGTGGCTTTGACTCGCATCGGCATGCCACGCCGCGAGCGGGCGGACTTCGCGCAGGCAAGTCGAGAATGCCGTCGACGCGAGTGAACGCCTCCCGGTGCTTTGCGGCAAGGTCTTGGCGATGGCAAAGGCCAGTTCTTTCGTCTCCCCCACCGGCGTCCGTAATGCCCAGCCACGGCTTGCAACCGGAGGTAGTGCACGTCATCCGTCCACGCGAAAAGTCCCGCGGTAAGAATTCCGCGTAGCACTTGAGACGGCCCCCGAATGCCCGCGGCAAAACGGCCACCAGCACGCAAATTCGGATCCCTTAGCGCCGACCAAAGCTGGAGCCGGCTACGTGAGAAATTCTCGTGCCGCTTGTACTTGCCATCGAAGGCCCGAGAACGCTGTCCACCGCGTCCAGACGCACCGCACGAGGAAACATTCGAGCCCCTTTTGGGCCACGTGGCGGTCTTCGGGCGGCCGCGAAACAGTCTCGGTACGCGAGCATCGCTTCTAAGTTGTTGTCCGCAGAGATCAGAGGCGAGGTAAAGGGCCAGTGCGCGATCGACGCCACGGCGACCGTCGCGTGACTCCGCAATGCGCTGAAATGCACCATGAGCGGCTTTGCGTCGGGATTTAACTCCACGAAGTCCGAGCGTCGTTCCTCGATGGACAATGACTATCCGACCCAGCGTTGCTGCATTGGCGACGAGCCGCGCAGTTCGATGTCGACCAGCATCTTCACTTGTTTCTGAGGCATCGGCTGATAGACGCTTTCCTGAAACGATGCCGAGACTGCATCTTCCACCGTTGGGATTGGGGTAGTCCCGTTCGTGATCTTCACTAAGAAACGGTCGTCGTCAGCCAGCGATTGAGTTCTCGCGCGTCCGCCAGGTTCTCGGACAGGTAAGCGTTCCTCAGACATATCTGTTCAGGTCGATGGACGCGTATCTCGTCGAACAACGCTTCTAGCCGCGTCGCCGTCTCAATGCGGGTCGGGAGGGAGCGTCTCTGGCCAGGGCCATGCTGTAATTATGTGAGCTGGGGAACCGTATTCCAGCCGGAAACGAAGGGTGGTCACATTCGTCGACGAGGGAGGCCACGCAGGTGACGACATTGTTACGCATGGTTCATGCACGGCTCAAGTCAATATCGCGCCCTCTGTCACCTGATAATAATCGGGGTGCCACACCGCAAAGAAAGAGGCGATGAGCGTATCTCCTGAAGGGGAGGGCTACGCCAGGAGGAGGACAGGTACATGCCCGCATCAACCTGCCCGGGCGATAGTGGCGGGTTATTCATCTATGCACCCGATGCACCCGATTACCTGCGGCAACCACGTCTGCCGGAAATCTTCCGGGCAGACGCTACAGGTCGCAGACTAAACTGATGTTTGTAGAGGAAGCCACGTTGGTTGCGTAGATTTCTTGGACTCGGAATATGAACTCATCCGTCACGTCGGATCACACCTTGCGGCTCAAATAAAGTCGGGCACACTGTCCTATCGGTTGCCGCTGGGAACACCGTCTCAATGTCACCGTACTTGATAGGTTGGCCAGTCACTCGCGAACGATCATGCCGCCGACCTGATTGCGCTTGCTGTCGTAGCGCCATATTCACGGCCGCTAGTTATACGGTCGGTGTTTCACGTCTTCTGCCTTCGTGCGGAACGGCTGATCGGCGTCCGGATATAGCGTTCGATGTCGCAACGATCAGAAAAGTCTATTTAATAGTTGTTTGCTATCGATGAACGTATTCAATAGTGTATTCAGCGTGAGTCACGTGCTCTCGTATAGAAAGTGCCGACATACGCGCGCCTCGCGGAAGCGCACGCCCATTCATCAGGCGCAACTGCCGTGCAGGAGGGCATTCAAGAAGCCGGTTTCAGACATCGATTAGCCCGAATCCTCGTGAAACAATTAAGCGATCAATGCGGGAACACCAAAACGTCGCGCAAACAAGGCCTTGGAGCATTTCCAAGCCTCCATCTCCCATAATGTTTCACGACGAGGCGCATTCCACGGCTACAAAAACGGCAAGGGGAGAGTAGACATCGCCGAATAGTAGCGTCGCAAACTGCTATGTATCAAACGCTACGTATTTTGTAGTTCTCGTCTCGCGCGACAATAACAATGTTACGGACCGCTACCACCCAGCGGCGAAGAAGATGGTGCGTCGTTCGCGATTGCGTGACGGTGAGGCGATCGGGTAGGGTGAGAACTTCACAACAACAACAACGGATCGGCAATGAACAAACAGGAATTGGTGGATGCGGTCGCTGCGGCGACTGGCGCGAGCAAGGCGGCAACAGGCGAGGCGATCGATGCGTTCACCAGCGCAATCACGAGCGCCGTCACGAAGGGTGACACGGTTCAACTCATCGGCTTCGGATCGTTTTCGACGGGAGCCCGTGCCGCACGCGTCGGCCGCAATCCGGCGACCGGCGCTGAGATCCAGATCCCCGCAGCGAAGACCGTGAAGTTCACGGCGGGCAAGGCATTCAAAGATGCGGTGAACGGATCCTGACAGCGACAGACAGCCGCCGGTCGGAGACATACCGGTGGCCGACCATTGCAGACACGTTGCCGCTAGAGGTCGGCGTGCCCCGCGGACTGGACTGTGCGGCAGACGTCCCGGATTCGGGCCTTCAAGAACGCCCATAGCCCGATCGAGCAGAATCGCCGCAGCATCAGCTCCCCGGCAAATGTGATGCGAGGCTTGCGGGTATCGAGCTGAAGCTTCGCATTCACAAAGGCCAGTTCAACCACGCGAAGTTCCGCCTTGGAAATACGGTAGTGTCCGCACTCCGCAATCCCCGCGTCCACATGCCTGGGTATCCTCTCTAAAATGGACGTGCTGTGAAGGCGGCTATTTGCACCACAGCCGCCCCTTGCCAAGCGCATGGCTGCGCGCGGGCCGATGGCGGCTGCCCGCGCTGCCCGCGATGCATGCCGCCATCGGCCCACCGTTTCGACTGCGACCTACGCCTACGACTTCGCGCCAAGTCGGAACTTGTGCAGCAGTGGCTCCGTATACCCGCTAGGCTGTGACCGTCCTTCAAAAACCAGCGCCTTCGCCGCCTTGAACGCAAGCGATGTATCCAGGTGACCGCTCATTGGCTGGTACTGCGGATCGTTGGCGTTCTGCGCATCCACCACCTTCGCCATGCGCTTGAACGTTTCGTTCACCAGCGCCTCCGATACCACCCCGTGATGCAGCCAGTTCGCAATGTGCTGGCTCGAAATGCGCAGCGTCGCACGGTCTTCCATCAGACCGATATCGTGAATATCCGGCACCTTCGAGCATCCGACGCCCTGATCGATCCAGCGCACCACGTACCCCAGAATCCCTTGCGCGTTGTTCTCGATTTCCTTGCGGATTTCCTCATCCGACCACTGCGCCTTTTCGACCACAGGAATCGTCAGCAAGCCATCGAGCAGTTCATCGCGTACGCTGTCATAGGCGGTCTTTTCCAACTCTTGCTGCACGGCCTGAACGTCAACTTGATGGTAGTGCAGCGCGTGCAGCGTCGCGGCAGTCGGCGACGGCACCCAGGCCGTGTTCGCGCCCGCTTTCGGATGCGCGATTTTCTGTTCGAGCATCGCGTGCATCAGGTCGGGCATCGCCCACATGCCCTTGCCGATCTGCGCGCGTCCGCGCAATCCCGAGCTTAAGCCGGCCAGCACGTTATTGCGCTCGTAAGCCGCGATCCACGCGGACGATTTCATATCACCCTTGCGCATCATCGGACCGGCTTCCATTGCGCTGTGCATCTCGTCGCCGGTGCGATCCAGGAAGCCCGTATTGATGAACGCCACGCGCGCCGACGCCGCCGCAATGCACGCCTGCAGGTTGACGCTCGTGCGGCGCTCCTCGTCCATGATGCCCATCTTGATGGTATGGCGCGGCAGCCCCAGCAGATCTTCGACGCGGTCGAACAGTTCATTGGAAAACGCGACTTCGGCCGGGCCGTGCATCTTCGGCTTGACGATGTAAATCGATCCGGTCCGCGAATTGAGCTTGTTTTGCAGGTCGTGCATCGCGCCCAGCGATGTCATCACGGCATCCAGAATGCCTTCGGGAATCTCACGACCGTCGCGATCGACAATCGCCGGATTCGTCATCAAATGCCCGACGTTGCGGATGAACAGCAAAGAGCGGCCATGCAGCGTCACGGTCGAGCCATCGGGCGCGGTGTATTTGCGATCGGCGTTCAGGCGACGTGTGAAGGTCTTGCCGTTCTTCGTGACTTGCTCGCTCAGATCGCCTTTCGCGAGGCCAGTCCAGTTGCGGTAAAGCTGAACCTTTTCGGCGGCATCAACGGCAGCGACCGAGTCTTCGCAATCGATAATCGTCGAGACGGCCGCTTCCATCAGCACGTCTTTCACGCGCGCTGCGTCGGTCTTGCCGATGGAGTCCGTTGCGTCGATCTGGATCTCGAAGTGCAGGCCGTGATGTTTGAGCAGGACGGCGGAAGGAGAGCCTGCATCGCCCTGATAGCCGATGAACTGCGCGGGGACCTTCAATGCCGACGAACCGTTGTTGAGCGTGACGGCGAGCTTGCCGCATTCCACGCGATACGCGATGGCGTCGACGTGGGAGCCGTTGGCGAGCGGTGCGGCTTCATCGAGGAATGCGCGGGCGCGCCCGATCACGCGTGCACCGCGGACCGGGTTGAAGTAAGCGGTGCGCTCCGCGCCGTCGCTTTCGGGGATCGCATCGGTGCCGTAGAGCGCGTCGTACAGGCTGCCCCAGCGCGCATTCGCGGCGTTGAGCGCGTAACGCTGGTTCGAGAGCGGCACGACGAGTTGCGGACCGGCTTGTCCGGCGATTTCGGTGTCGACGTTCTGGGTGGTCGCCTTAACGGCCGCGCTCACCGGCACGATATAGCCGATGCCTTCGAGAAATGAGCGGTATGCCTTCAGATCGCGCACCGGCCCCGGATTTGCGCGGTGCCACCGGTCCAGTTCCGTCTGCAGACGATCGCGTTCGGCGAGCAGCGCGCGGTTCTTCGGGGCAAGGTCGTGGACGAGGGCATCGAAGCCTTTCCAGAAGGCTTCGCTGTCGATGCCAGTCCCACTCAACGCCTCGTCGTCGACAAATTTGCTGAGAACAGCCGCGACACGCAGCCCGTTTCGCTCGATCATTTCACCCATCATGTGCTCCAACAGTTTCAAATATCAATTAATCAGCCGTTGAGGCTGTTTGCTGCGGTTCGGGCCACTTGCGAATCCTGATCAGGCTTGACACCGGATACGCCGACTGCGCCCACAACGTTTCCGTCGACCACGACCGGGACGCCGCCCTCCAGCGTGCCGGCCAGCGGCGCGCTCAGGAACGCGGTCCGGCCGCCGTTGATCATGTCTTCGTATTGCTTCGATTCACGTCGGCCGAGCGCCGAGGTACGCGCCTTTTCGGTTGCGATGTAAGCGCCTATCGGCGCACAGCCGTCGAGGCGGAGCAGGGCCAGCAGATGACCCCCGTCATCCACAACCGCGATGGTGACTGCCCACTGGTTTTTCTCTGCTTCCGCGCGCCCGGCTTCGAGGATTCGCGTAGCTTCTACAACGGTCAATACGGATTTGCTTTGCATGTCGGGGTGATCAAGTCGGTGTTTCGAAGGGAAGTGTCGCCACCGGCGCATGCCGGTAGCCTGGATACGTTTCGTGGTGAATCGGGTTACCCGCCCAGCGCGCCCTGCGTGTTGACGTGCACCGCATAAATGGACTGCGACGACGCCATGAACAGCCGGTTACGTGCGCGTCCGCCAAAACACAAATTCGCGCAGCGCTCGGGCAGGGCGATCCGGCCAATCATCTTTCCTTGTGGCGAAATAACCATGACGCCGTCGAGTTCGTCATTGCCCATGCCCCAACCGCACCACAAATTGCCGTCGACGTCCGCGCGCATTCCGTCGATCGTGCCGGCGCCCGCGTCGTAGAACATGCGGCCTTTACCGATTCCGCGACCGTCCGCGTCCATTTCATAGACGTGAATCATCCGGTTGGGCACACCGCGCGACTCGATGATGTAAAGCAGCTTTTCGTCGGGCGAAAAGCACAGGCCGTTCGGCCCTTTCAAGTCGCGAGTGACTACGGACGCTTCGCCCGTCACGCCATCGATCCGATAGACGGAGTGCGGCAGTTCCTGCTCCGCCTTGATGCCTTCGTAGTGCCCGGAAATGCCCATCGGCGGATCGGTGAACCAGATAGAACCGTCCGATTTCACGACCAGATCGTTGGGGGAATTAAGCGGCTTGCCTTCAAAGGAATCGAGAAGGACGGTGATGCTGCCGTCGTACTCGGTGCGTGTGACGCGGCGGCCGTGCTCGCATGTGACGAGCCGCCCCTGCCTGTCGCGGGTGTTGCCGTTCGCGTAGTTGGAAGGTTTCCGGAACACGCTGACCACGCCCGTTTCCTCCTCCCATTTCAGCATCTGGTTGTTCGGAATGTCGCTCCAGAGCAGGTAGCGCCCATCGCCGAACCAAACCGGACCTTCGGTCCACCGGTAGCCGGTAGCCAGCCGTTCGACAGCCGAAAAGGCCACGCGGTATTTATCGAAGGAAGGGTCTAGCGAAATCACCCGGGGGTCGGGATATCGCTCAGCTTGTTGCCACATCTCAGTCTCCTGTTCGGGTACCCAGCATTTCCGCCTATTGCGGCGGCACGACCGGTAGTATAAGGGGAAATGAGTAAGCGCTTTCTCTTGAATTCGCAACTGAAGTGCCATAAGATGCCTGAAATTCCTGAGTTTCGAGCGGCGCCGCGTCAACCGTAGGCTGTTATGTAAGAAAGCGGTTACTCGTTTCACCCTTTTTTTGACCGCCCGGCGCAAAATTTTTTGAAGGGCAATGCCTGATGACTGAGATGACGAGCAAGAACGTAACCGGGCCAGTGATTCGGTTGCATCCCGCTGACAATGTGGTAATTGCGCGCATCGACGTCGCAATCGGTACGCCGGTCCCATCGGAAGATTTTGTTTGCCGCAGCCAGGTGACCGCAGGTTATAAGATCGCGGCGACGCCCATCAAAAAGGGCGAGCCGGTTCGCAAATACAACGTGGTGATCGGTTTCGCCGCGACGGATATTGCGCCAGGTACGATGGTCCATAGCCATAACGTCGAGTTCCGCGAGTTCGACCGGGACTATGCATTTGGCGCCGACTACCGGCCCGTCGAGATGGTGCCTGAAGCTGCGCGCGCGACGTTCCAGGGCATCGTGCGGGAGAACGGCGAGGTTGCCACGCGCAACTACATTGGCGTGCTGTCGACCGTGAATTGTTCGGCCACGGTCGCACACAGGATCGCCGAATGGTTCACGCCGGAACGGCTGGCGGACTATCCCAACGTGGACGGCGTGGTCGCATTCACGCACTCGATCGGTTGCGGCATGGAAATGAGCGGTGAGCCGATGGCGCTCCTGCGCCGAACGATGGCGGGTTACGCGCGCCATCCTAATCTCGCCGCGGCACTGATTGTCGGGCTGGGATGCGAGCGCAACCAGCTGGCCGGATTGATGGATCAGGAAGGTCTGAAGGCCGACTCGCGGCTGCACACGTTCATCATGCAGGAGAATGGCGGCACCCGCCGGACCATCGAGGCCGGCGTGGCTGCGGTTCAGGCGCTGCTACCCGATGCCAATCGCGTGAAGCGCACGACGGTTCCCGCAAGCCACCTGAAGATCGGTCTGCAATGCGGCGGCTCGGACGGCTTTTCATCGATCACCGCCAATCCTTCGCTTGGCGCGGCGATGGACTTGCTGGTTCGTCACGGCGGCACAGCCATCCTCTCCGAAACACCCGAGATTTACGGCGTGGAACACACGCTCACGCGGCGTGCGGTCAGCCGCGAAGTTGGCGAGAAGCTGGTCGAGCGGATCCACTGGTGGAAAGACGAGTATTCGGTCGGTCGAGACGTTCAGATCAACGGCCAGGTCAGCCCTGGCAATCAGGTGGGCGGACTGGCGAACATCTTCGAAAAGTCGATCGGATCGGCGATGAAAGGTGGCACCGGGCCGCTGATGCAAGTCTATCGATACGCCGAGCTGGTGAAGCAACCTGGACTCGTGTTCATGGACACGCCCGGTTTCGACCCCGTCTCCGCGACGGGTCAGATTGCAGGCGGCGCAAATCTTATTGCCTTCACCACAGGGCGCGGTTCGATGTTCGGCGCCAAGCCCGTGCCATCGCTGAAGCTCGCCACCAACACGCCGATGTACACGCGTCTGACTGAAGACATGGATCTGAACTGCGGTGGGATCCTGGACGGCACTGCGTCGATCCAGAGCACGGGCCAGAAAATCTTCGACGCTATTCTTGCAGCCGCGTCGGGCGAGCGCACCAAAAGCGAAATGCTTGGGCTAGGCGATCACGAATTCGTACCGTGGCAGATCGGCATCATGAGTTGAGTCCACAGTGGCTCAGCGAATCCCGAGGGCGAACGGCCATCTATACCCATGACTAAAACCGCCGCCCTGTAGCAAGTCGAACAAAATAGCGGAGACAGCCCTTGAGTACGCAAACCCCGGCAATACAAGTACCTGATAGCGCGGCAAGCAATTCCATCTACACGCGAGTGACCTGGCGCTTCATGCCCTTGCTGTTCGTCTGCTACGTGGTGGCGTATCTGGATCGCGTCAACGTGGGCTTCGCCAAGCTCCAGATGCTCAGTGATCTGAACTTCAGCGAGGCGATGTACGGCTTCGGCGCCGGCATCTTTTTCATCGGGTACTTCTTCTTCGAGGTGCCGAGCAACCTGCTGCTGCACCGGCTCGGCGCGCGCCGCTGGATCGCCCGGATCATGCTCACGTGGGCCGTGCTCTCGGCCGCGACCGCGTGGGTCAGCACGCCCACGATGTTCTACGTATTGCGTTTCTTTCTGGGCGTGGCCGAAGCGGGCTTTTTCCCGGGGCTGGTGCTGTATCTCACCTACTGGTTTCCATCGCACCGGCGCGGCAAGATGATCGCTTTCCTGATGGCGGGCAATCCGGTGGCGGGCATTGTCGGCGGCCCGATATCGGGCTTCATCATGCAGCGCCTGGCGGGGAACGCGGGGCTTACCGGCTGGCAGTGGCTGTTCATTCTGGAAGCCCTCCCCGCGCTGATCCTGGCCGCCGTCATTTTCTGGTTTCTCGACGACCGTGTGAAAGACGCAAAGTGGCTGCCGGTTCAGGACCGCGACTTCATTGCAGCGGAAATCGCTGCGGAAGAGCGCACCAAAAGCCACGGTTCCGTGCGCGAGGTCTTCACGTCGCTCAAAGTCTGGACCTTGTGCACGATTCTCTTCGGTATCGTGATGGGCTCTTATGCCGTTGGCTTCTGGCAGCCAACCATCATCAAGAGTTCCGGAATCACGGACCCTTTCACGATCGGCCTGCTCACCGTCGTGCCTTATCTTGCCGCCTTGATTCTGATGATCGTGGTCGGCCGCCACGCGGACCGCACGCGTGAACGCCGCTGGCACGTCGTGTTGCCGCAATGCATGGCAGCGGTAGGTTTCGTGATGTGCGCCTACGCGGGCAACAATACGTATATTGCGTTGCTTGGCCTGACGCTTGCCGCTTCGGGCGTGATTACGGCGTTGCCCATGTTCTGGGCCTTGCCCACGTCCTTTCTCGGCGGCACCGGTGCGGCCGCCGGCATCGCATTGATCAACTCGACGGGCAATCTCGCAGGCTTCGTAAGCCCCGCGCTTGTCGGATGGCTAAAGACGGTCACGCATTCACTTGATTCGAGCTTGTTCCTGATCGCGGGGTCGCTGATTGTCTCCGCATGTCTCATCCTGACTCAGCTTCCCGCCAGGCTTGTCAACAAGTAGTACCTCATGGCACCGACAGAAGTGCCAGATAACAATATTCGGTATCCTTAATTACATGGAATAGAGACAACATGAAGACCGGGAAGTATCGCTACATTATCGCCTTGCTGCTCTTTATTGCGGGGGCGATCAATTACATGGACCGCGCGGCGCTTGGCGTGGTCGCGCCTATCCTCAACAAGGAGCTGAGTCTTTCGCCATCTCAACTCGGCGTGGTGTTCAGCAGTTTCTTCTTCGGCTATTCCATCTTCGCATTCGTCGGCGGGCAACTCGCCGACAAGTACGGACCGCGCCGGGTCTTCTCGTGGGCGATGGGGACGTGGTCCATTCTCTGCGGGCTGACGGCGGCCGCGACTGGATTCGGCACGCTGCTGGTCTCCCGGGCGCTGTTCGGCTTCGGTGAAGGTCCGATGAATTCGACGACCAACCGGACCATTACCAACTGGTTTCCCCGGGATGAAACCGCGACCATGGTCGGCTTTACGTTTTCGGGCCAGACGGTGGGCAGCGCTATTGCTGGGCCAGTGGTCGGACTGATTGCCATTGCCTACGGCTGGCGCACGTCGTTTGTGATTATCGCGGCGCTCGGGCTAGTATGGATCGTCGCCTGGCGTGTGTTCGCGACCGACAAGCCTGCGCAAAACGCGTGGGTCGGCGAGGCCGAACGCGAGATGGTCGAAACGAGCCGCAACGCCGCACATCCGGCAGAAGGCGGCGATGAAAGCACGCCGCTGCGCAGTTACCTGTTTCGCCCGAGCACGCTCGCGCTTGGCGTCGGCCTGTTCGCGGTGAACTACACGCTGTTCGTGTTCATCTCGTGGATGCCGAGCTATTTCACCAACGCGCTGCATCTGGACATGAAGCACATGAGCATTCTGAGCGCAGTGCCGTGGGCATGCGGCGGGATCGGCTACTTCGGCGGGGGCCTCGTCGCCGACGCGTATTTCAAGCGCGCGAGCAACAAACTGCAGGCGCGCAAGATCTCGGCGATCGTGCCGCTCGCGCTGTCGGGTCTCGCGCTGGTGGGCGTGAGCATGGTCGATTCCGTGACGCCCGCGGTACTGCTTGTCGCATTCGCCGTGCTGTTCCTGACAGCTTCGTCGCAAGCGTGCTGGGCCATCATGCATGAGCTTGTGCCGGGCAGGCATCTTGGCGGCGTAAGCGGCTTTGTTCACCTGATCAGCAACATTTCGGGCATCGTCGGTCCGACCATGATGGGTTTAGCGGTCCAGTACCTTGGCGGTTTCAGCAGCGGCTTCATGCTCGGCGCAGCGGTCGATCTGGTCGGTGTGCTGGCCATGCTGCTGGTGATCGGCCGGCGCACGGCAGGCGAGACAGTTGGGACGCATACTACCGCCGCATAAACGGTCCGTCCTGCCTGGCATGCTGTCAGGGCGGCGCAGGCGAGCACCCGCCCGCGACCATGCGCGCGGCCGCCCAATCGGTCGCGTGAGCATCGTCGTCTTTTTCGAGTCGATCTACTGCTATGAAACACGTCATCGTTGAATCTGAGCAAACCGATTATCAGACACGTTCGCGGATCGTTTCGGTGGAGGCGCGGACCATCCGCGTGCCGCTCGACCGCCACACTGCATTCTCGACCCGTCTCGTCACCGCCCGCGACTACACGGTGGTGCGCGTCACGACAGCCGACGGCCATCACGGCATCGGCTTTTGCTACAGCGGCAACCGCGCCGGCATGCTGGTCACGTACGCCGTACGCGAATTGTTTGCGCCGCTGTTGCGCGGGCGCTCCGCGCTCGATGTCGAAGGCTCGTGGTGCGCCATGTACGACGAGTCGCTGCTGCAAGGGCGCGCCGGCTCGGTCATGCGGGCGCTGTCCATCCTCGACATCGCCTTGTGGGACCGGAATGCACGCGCAGCGGGTCTGCCGTTGAGCCGCTATCTCGGCGGCACGTGTAGTGCCACCGTGCCGGCCTATGCCAGCGGCGGTTACTACCTCGAAGGCAAGACGCCCGAGCACCTCGGCGAGGAAATGGCCGGCTACGTGGCGCTGGGGTTTCGCGCCGTGAAGATGAAGGTAGGACGGCTTGATCCGCGCAGCGAGGAAGCACGGATCAGGGCGGCACGAGAAGCGATCGGCGACGACGTGCTGCTGATGCTCGATGCCAACAACGCCTGGTCCGACGTTCCGACCGCGCTCGAATACATGCGCCGGTATGAGCCGTTCAACCCGTACTGGATAGAAGAGCCGTTCAGTCCTGACGACATCGAGAGCCATGCGCAACTGAGCCGGCGCACGCCGGTGACCGTCGCGACCGGCGAGATAGAAGCAGGGCGTTGGCGGCATCAGGAGCTGCTCGACAAGCGCGCGGCCATGATCCTTCAGTCGGACGCGGCGGTATGCGGCGGGATCAGCGAATGGCGACGGATTGCGGCGTCGGCTGCAGCCGTGGGCGTGACGATGTGCCCGCACTGGTTCCACGATCTGCACGTGCATCTGGTGGCGTCGACGACCAATGCGCGCTATGTCGAATTTTTTCCTGACGATCAGGTGCTGAATTTCCGTCGGCTAGTGGATACGCAACTGTCGTTCGCAGACGGGCAGCTGACCGTGCCGACGCGTCCAGGCCTCGGATTCGACTTCGATGAAGCCGCGCTGAACGAATACGCGCTGGACGATTGGGCGTGAAGCCGACGCAGTGAATAGCCGGGAAACACTCACTGGTTGCGCATGCAACCAGTGAGTGTTGCTTCAGGGCATCAGGCGGTGACTTCGATACCCGGCATCGAGAAGCCGATTTCGCTGAGTGCGGCGGCGAGCGCATCGCATTGCACTGGCGTCAGATCGACGAGAGGCGGACGTACGACGCCCCACTCGGGATCCTTCGAATACACGCCGATCGCTGCCTTGAGCGCGGGGATCATCGGGAACTTGGCGAACACCGCACGCGTGGCATCCAGTGCCGCCTGACGGGCATCGGCGTCGGCCGCTTGCCAGTGACGATACAACTGCACGATAGCTGCCGGATTGACGTTTCCGGTCGCCGTGATGCAGCCGACGCCGCCCGCCCGCATGGTGGCCAGCAGGAAGTTTTCGCTGCCGGCGAACACATCGAAGCCCTGCGGCTGGAAGCGCTCGAGCATGGCCTGCGTGTTGCTCCAGTCGCCCGAACTGTCCTTCACGCCGGCGATCACGCCCGGGAAAGCAGCGAGCAGCCGCTCGATGAGCGCGAGGCTGAGCGGCACCTGGGACACGGGCGGGATGTGATACAGATAAATGCGCAGTGCGTCGGAACCAACGCGCTCGATGATCTGCGCATAGCTGCGGAACAAGCCTTCGTCCGTGACGCCCTTGTAGTAGAACGGCGGTAGCATCAGCACATTGTTCACGCCCAGCGAAAGCGCATGGCGGGTCAGTTCGACTGTGTCGGTGAGGGCAGCGCAGCCGGTGCCCGGCATCAGACGATCGAGCGGAATGCCTGCGCCAACCAACGTTTCGAGCAGCTTCATTTTCTCGCTGACGGCGAGCGAATTCGCTTCCGAGTTGGTGCCGAAAACAGCGAGTCCGACGTCCTGTTCGATCAGCCATCGGCAATGACGGACATAGCGGTCGTGATCGGGAAGAAGATCTTTTGTGAACGGCGTGACCACGGGCGAGTAGACGCCGCGCGGCCGGTTGACTGAAGTCATCGCGTGTTCCTTTTGATTGCGGTGAGGGTGTTTCGCGCCATTCAGCCGGCGATCTGTTGTGCCGGCGAGCGGGCGTGGAGCGCTTCGGGATTGACACAGGTCGACGAGAGCTGGCCGTCGAATGCATCGATGAGATTGCGTACCGCGCGCATGGCCATGTTCTCGCGCGTCTGTTGCGTAGCGGAGCCGATATGCGGCACCGCTACCACGTTTGGTAACTGGAGCAGCGGCGAGTCCGGCGACACCGGTTCGCGTACGAACACATCGAGACCGGCGCCGCGAATGCGGTTCTCGCGCAGATGCGCGATGAGAGCGGCTTCGTCGACGACCTGTCCGCGCGCGCAGTTGATGAGAATGGCCGACGGCTTCATGGCTCCGAGCTCGGCGCTGCCGATCAGGCCCTCGGTGGCGGGCGAGAGCGGCACCAGCACGCAAACGAAGTCCGCAGTTGCGAGCAGTTCGGGAAGCGGCCGCCATTGCGCGCCGTAGCGCTCCTCTGCTTCGAGGTTGCGGGAGCGGTTGGAATAGATCACATCCATGCCGAAGCCGAGCGCGGCGCGCTTGGCGACCGCGCTGCCAATGCGCCCAAGCCCGACGATTCCGAGCGTTTTGTGATGCACGTCGACACCGAATTGCGCCTCGCCGATCGTACGCGTCCACTGGCCGCGCCGCGTCCAGTCGGCGAGTTCCGAAATGCGCCGGGCGGTCGCGAGGATCAGGCTGAACACGAGGTCGGCGGTGGTTTCCGCGACTTCTTCCGGCGTATTCGTCAGCACGATGCCGCGGCGCGAGAGTTCAGGCACGTCGAACGCATCGAAGCCCGCCGAAATGGTGGACGCGACCTCAAGCAGGGGCGCCGCGTCAAGGATCTCAGGCGTGATCTTGAGATTGTTGCCGACCATTCCATGAGCCGTGCCCAAGGCGCGCCTGAACGGCGCGAGGTCGCCGGAGGAAACGTCGACCAGCTCGACGGAACAGTGCTCGCGAAGTAGCCCCAGCACGGCAGGAGGCAACGAACGATAGGCCACGACATGCTTCATTAAGACCTCGATGGAATGCTGTTAGAGAGAGTTGCCAGGCGGCATCGACCGCAACAAAAAGAATCGCTTGCGGAGAGACTATAAGTATCGGTAAGATCGCCGTCAAGATTATTGATAATCCTATCGGAAATTCAGGAGCGGTGATGAGCGAGAAGAAAAGCGGCTTGCGGCAGGGCCTGACGAACTATGGCGATGAGGGTTTCTCGCTGTTTCTGCGCAAGGCGTTCATCAAGGGCGCGGGCTATACCGACGACGCGCTGTCGCGTCCCATCGTGGCCATCGCGAACACGGGCAGTGCCTACAATCCGTGCCACGGCAACGCGCCGCAGTTGATCGAGGCGGTAAAGCGCGGCGTGATGCTGGCGGGCGGGCTGCCTGTCGAATTCCCGACGATTTCGATCGCCGAGAGCTTTTCGCATCCGACCAGCATGTACCTGCGCAATCTGATGTCGATGGACACGGAGGAGATGATCCGGGCCCAGCCGATGGATGCGGTGGTGCTGATCGGCGGCTGCGACAAAACCGTCCCGGCCCAGTTGATGGGTGCCGCGGCGGCAGGCGTGCCGGCTATCCAGCTGGTGACGGGCGCCATGCTCACGGGCTCGCATCGCGGTGAACGGGTTGGGGCATGTACGGACTGCCGTCGCTTCTGGGCGAGCTTTCGCGGCGACCAGATCGACGAAGCCGAAATCGAAGCGGTCAACAATCAACTCGTCGCGACGGTCGGGACCTGTTCGGTGATGGGAACGGCAAGCACGATGGCCTGCATTGCGGAAGCCCTGGGCATCATGCTGCCGGGCGGTGCGTCTGCGCCTGCCGTGACCGCCGATCGCATCCGTATTGCGGAGCGCACTGGCGCGCAAGCCGTGGCGATGATCGGGCGCGACCTGAGTCCGGCGACCATCCTGACGCCCAAGGCAATCGAAAACGCGTTGCGGGTTCTGCTCGCAATCGGCGGCTCGACTAACGGCATCATTCACCTCACCGCAATTGCGGGCCGGCTCGGGATTCGCATCGACCTCGAGCAGCTCGACCGGATGGCGCGCGAGACGCCGGTGCTCGTCGATTTGAAACCGTCTGGACAGCACTACATGGAAGACCTGCATCGCGCCGGCGGCCTGACCACGGTCATGCGCGAGATAAAAGGCCTGTTGCATCTCGACGCGCTCACTGTGACGGGTCGTACGCTCGGCGAGGAGCTGGATCTCGCCCCGGCGAGCTTCCCGCAAGAAGTCGTCCGTCCGTTTAACCGCCCGATCTTCCCGCAAGGCGGTATTGCAGTCTTGCGTGGCAATCTCGCACCGGGCGGCGCGATCATCAAGCAGTCAGCGGCAAGCGCCAACCTGATGGAGCACGAAGGGCGTGCCGTCGTCTTCGAGGACGCGGAGGATCTGGCTCGCCGGATCGACGATCCGGAACTCGAGGTGGAAGCGCATGACGTACTCGTGCTCAAGCGGATCGGTCCGGTCGGTGCACCCGGGATGCCGGAAGCGGGCTACATTCCGATCCCGCGCAAGCTCGGCCGCCTGGGTGTGAAAGACATGGTGCGCATTTCGGATGGCCGCATGAGCGGCACGGCGTCCGGTACCGTGGTCCTGCACGTGACACCCGAAGCGGCTATCGGCGGCCCCCTCGCGATCGTGCAAACGGGCGACCGGATTCGCCTGAGCGTGGCGGAACGGTCTATCGAACTTGCTCTCAGCGACGAGGAAATCGCAGCGCGTCTCGCCGCATTGCCGGCGCGCCAGGCCGATCCCGAGGAGCGTGGTTATCGCAAGCTCTTCCTGACCACGATCACTCAGGCCGACGAAGGCTGCGACTTTGACTTTCTGCAAGCCACCCGGATTACCGCGACCGTTCCCGGTAACGGAAACAAGGGTTAAGGGCCATATTTTCGTATAGGCTCGCGGCTTAGATCATTTTGCGGATCCTTTTATGAGCAACGCTGCCACGCCAAAACGCTCCGATGCACCCCCTGCGAAGACGGTCGAACGCGACCGCAATATCGACGAGACGCTGCGCAGCGTCTCGGACGAGCTCGAGGAGCAGATCGTCCTTGGCGTTCTGCATCCGCGCGAACGGCTCGTGGAAGACGATCTGTGCGAGCGCTTCAGCCTGAAGCGCCACGTCGCGCGTCAGGTGCTGGTGGAGGTGGAGCGGCGCGGCCTGGTGGAGCGCCGCAAGAATGTAGGCGCGCTGGTCAAGTCGTTTACGCCGCGCGAGGTCACTGAACTGTATGCGCTACGCGAGTTGCTGGAAGCAGACGCGGCGAAGCGCATCGTTTTTCCGGTGAGTAGCGAGGCGCTCGCTGCATTGACGGCAATTCAGGCAGAGCACGACGAAGCAGCCAGCGCCGGCGATCTGCGGCGCGTGTTCCGCGCGAACATGGCTTTTCACCAAGCGTTCTTTGCGTTGTCGGAAAGCCAGGTTCTAACCGAAGCGATTCACGAGTATGAGCGCCGCACGCATGCCATCCGTTCAGTATCGATCGTGTTTCCCCAGTATCTGGAGAAGGCTCGCGCTGAGCATCACCAGATGATCGAGGCGCTCCGAACCGGCGACCGGGAATCGTTGATCAAGTTATGCCGGGAGCACCTGGTGCCGTCGCGCGATGCGTATCTTGAAGCGCATCATCGCCGCTCGGCCGGCTACGCCGTACAGAAAGGCGAAGCCGATTAATTGTATTTACCTGAATCACAGAGAGGGTATCAATGACTCGAGTATTGATTACCGGCGCGGCCGGTCACATCGGACGTGTGCTGCGCGCCGGTTTTCAGGGCCACTATGAACTGCGCCTCGCCGATATTGCGCCGCAGGCCGAGGCGCAGGCAGGCGAGGAAATCGTGACTGCGGACATCACGCGGCTGGAGGAGCTTCTGCCGATCATGAAAGGTGTCGACGTCGTCGTGCATCTCGCCGGCATTCCTGACGAGGCTCGCTGGGAACGCATCCGTGATATGAACATCGAGGGCTGCTACAACGTGTTCGAAGCGGCGCGGCAAGCGGGCGTCAAGCGCGTGGTGTTCGCGAGTTCGAACCATGCGGTGGGTTTTCAGCGTCGCGACAGGATGATCGACAATTCCGTCGAGCCGCGTCCCGATAGCCGCTACGGCGTCTCGAAGGTGTTCGGCGAGGCGCTTGGTCGGATGTACGCCGACAAGCATGGCATGTCGGTTGCATGCATCCGCATCGGTTCGTTCCGCCCGGACAACCGCCCGACCGTACCGCGCCACCTCTTCACATGGATCAGCCATCGCGACATGGTGCAAGTGGCGCGCCGCTGTATCGACTATCCGGAGTTCCACTTCGCGGTCGTGTATGGCGTATCGAATAACGCGCGCAATCGTTGGGACAACGCTAACGTGCGCTATCTCGGGTACGTGCCGGAAGATGATGCCGAACTGTACGCGGCTGAGATCGCGGCCACGGGCAAGCTGGAGGATGCGCGTGAAGCGCTGTTTCACGGCGGCCCCGGCTGCCTTGTCGAATTCGACGGTGATCCGCTCCGGATCGATTGAGTGCGGTGGTGCGTCGTCGGGACGATTGCGCCGCGTTAAGGCGGCGCTCGTGAATGGACATCCTTCATGACCCGACGACAGGAAGCAGGTGGACGTTGACCATCCGCGTCCACGTTCGAGTCTCCCTGCGAAAAGTGCCGCCCGGTTCGCGCCGGTCGCACTTGTTCGCAGGGCAGTCTTGTGGCTACGTCCCGCGCTTCGTTCAGCCGACCAGCGGGCCGACCTCGAAACTGAAGTTCGCAACGCCATCCACTCCGCCTGTGACCTTGTCGCCTGGGCGCAGCGCGGCGACACCAGCGGGTGTTCCGCTGAAGATAAGGTCTCCCGGTTTCAGGGTGACGGACTGAGACACGTAGCTGATGATGTCTGCGACAGGCCAGATCATCTCGCTGAGATCGCCTTGCTGACGGACTTCGCCATTCACGGACAACCAGATCCGGCCGCTTGACGGATGCCCTGACTCGGATACCGGTTTGATCTCGCTCACCGGCGCAGACGCGTCAAAGCCTTTCGCCCAGTCCCACGGACGGCTCAGTTTCTTCGCCGTCGCCTGGAGATCCCGGCGTGTCAGATCGACACCGACTCCGTAACCCCAGACAAAATCGAGTGCGTTTTCGGGGGCAATGTCTTTTCCTTCCTTGCCGACCGCAATGACGAGTTCGATCTCATGGTGCAAGTCGGAGGTAAGGGGAGGGTACGGAAGCACGCCGTTCGCTGGCACGACGGCATCGGCAGGCTTGGAAAAAAAGAACGGAGGATCCCGGTCCGGGTTGGCGCCCATTTCGCGCGCATGGTCTGCGTAGTTGCGCCCGACACAGAACACGCGGCGCACGGGAAAGCGGCTCGTCGAGCCGCTGACGGCAACGGAGGTGATCGCGGGTGGTGTCACTGAGTATTCGGTCATGGTAAGCCTTACGATTGGTATGTGCCTACCTACGATATCGCCCTGCGAACCCGCCATGCAGGACAAATCCGCTGAACATCAGGACGATCTTACTGTGCGCCTTTGCGCGCGGTTGCGTCACTGTCTTGTCGACCCGCACTCCGGTGCATGTCGCGAAAGTCGCTCGGAGATTGCCCGACTGACTGACGAAACCGCCTCGAAAAATAGGCTTCGTCGCGATAGCCGACCAGAAACGCAATGTCCTTGATGCGCCGGTTGTCGTTCGCCAACAGATCCTTTGCACGTGCGATGCGTCGCTCGGTCACCCACTCGACAAATGTCCGGCCCGTCTCTTTCTTGATCAGATGCGTAAGATAGTTCGGCGATAGAAACGCAGCGGCGGCGGCAGAGGTGAGAGACAGTGTGTCACTCGCGAGATGCGCATTGACATGACGGTCGACACGGACCAGAGCGTCCCGTCGGCCGAGTCTTTGGACGTTACGCGAGGAAAGCCGAAGTAACTGATCCGCGTATCGCTGACATACGAGTCCGATAAGCTGAAGAAGGTATCCGCGCAGGAGGGCGGTCGCACCGAAGCGCCGCGTCTCATTGATCGCCAGCATGCGTGACAGAACCGGCTCGATTTCGGCGAGATCGGCGTCCTCCAGAATGAAGTCGATGTGCTCCTGAAGCCTGAATGGGGCGAGTTCCGGCGCCTGCGTGATCGGCACATCCTCGAGGTCCAGGGAATCCTCGATTCCGTCCGTATTGGCGCGTAAAAACGTTTGCGCAAAGTTGATGACAACGAAGCGCGAATGCGCGGGGTGCGGTATCAGATGCAAGCGATGCGGCAAGATAAAGGCGACCGCGCCCGCAGGAAATGGCCGGCGTACTCCGCCGATGTGCTGTTCGGTGTCACCGCCAAGGTTGATCTGAATCTGAAAATATTCGTGCTTGTGCGGCTCTTCAATCGCGGGGCGTGTGGCTTGGTCACGTATGTAGAAATCGAGGCGATCGCTTCGCTCGGGCATCGCATAAGTGCGTGATACCGCCGCCGGTGAAGCCTTCATGGCTGCGTGCTCCAATTGATTCATGGTCGCCGGTGCGTTGCACCCTTGACGGCGCCATCGGGCACGAGGGTGGCTGGTGATGCATGGCTGCACCCGGGCACCTGATGAGGCGCTTCCTCGCTGCCGGACAAATACTTTATCAGACCATAAGTCGTCATGTGAAGATGTACCGCTGTGAAGCGGTGGGCACAGACCGCTCATGCACGGGCGGATGCTTCAGTGGTTTCCAATGGTATCAGCTGCCTCAAACTTGCTCCGAGGCAATTTATACCCTATAAAATTATCGGAAGGTATAAAACCGACAGGCTGCTTTTTATACCTTATAATCGAACAAACAGGTATAGGTATCACGATCATGCCGAACTTCCACAACGACGCACTTCAAACCCTCTATTCCTCTGTCACCGAGCACGCCAGCACGCAAACGTCCATTCCCCTGCATTCTCCTGGATCGGCTGCCCGCAAGACAGTTGACGGGAAGACGTATCTCTACTGGCGGGTTTACCTGGCGTCCGGCAAGCATAAGGAAACGTCGTTAGGCCGGGCGGGAGAGCCGGCTACCGACGCGGCGCTCGAGGCTAAGGTGCTTGAGGGCGCGGAGATGCGGGCGATCGGGGCCGATGTTCAGCTGTTGCGTAAGGCCGGCTTTGCCGCTGCCGACAACTCTTCGGCGCTGACCATTGCAACGCTGTTCAACGCCGGCATCTTCAACCACGGCGGGGTGCTTGTCGGCTCGCACGCATTTGGCGCGCTTCTGAATAGTCTGGGGGTGCGTCTGCCGGCCAATTACAAGACCGAGGACATCGACATTGGAAGCGCTGGTTCAATTTCGCTTGCCATCCCGGAAGACCGTAGCTTTCTCGAGATTCTGCGCGACAGTAGTATTTCGTTTCTCGAAGTACCTGAACTGGACTCCCGTAGACCGTCGACGTCGTTCAAGGCGAGAGGCCAGCCGTTGAAAGTAGATCTGCTGGTTCCGGGTACCGACGCGTATGAAGCCAAGCCACTGCCGCATATACGCGCCCACGCGACTGGGCTGCCATACTTCAGATACCTCGTGTCTGACACGACGCGTGGCTTTATTCTCGGCAAGGAACACGTCGTTCCGGTGCAATTGCCTGATCCTGCGAGATTCGCCCTTCACAAGCTTATCGTCAGCACGCTACGGGACGCCTCACGCGCAGCTAAAGCGGATAAGGATCGTCGTCAAGCGTGTGTGTTGATTGACGCTCTTATGGAAAAATTTCCAGACTGGCTAACGATTGCGGCCGACGAACTGGAGGAGGGCGCCCGCCCGAAAGTTGCCAAGGCTTCGGCGCTCGCCTTGCGGCTAAGCCAGGATCTGTCGGAGCGCACACGCGACTTTCTGGGCAATCTGGCCACTTAGGCATCCGGACCTGCGGTGGGTAGCCTTGACGCAATGGGCGACGCTCGCTCCGACGGTCAATGAAGGACGTCGCACGATGAGGTCGGAGCAAGTTCCTCACCGGCGGATAAGGTGCCATTTGTCCTGGCACGCCTCGCGTTGATTTCAGCAAGAATCTCCGAAAAGCGATGTTCGGTGAGAGGATAGAACAAAAAAATCGCCAAGGTCACTGCAAGCAGTCCAGCCGGGACCAACGTCAACGCGCTATATATGCCCGCGATGCTCTGTGGGGTCTGGTGTGACGCATTAGGCACGTAACCGGATGCAGCGAGCACAAATGCCGGAACCGCACCGCCCAAGGCCTGCCCGCACTTGCGCGAAAACGAAAAGAAGGCATAGCTCATGCCCTCGAGACGCTCGCCGCTGACATACTCGCCATACTCGACGGTATCGGCCTGCAGCGCGAATGCCATCGACGAGACGAGAACCTGCCCAACCGATATCAGACTAAAGAGTGCAAAAATCGCATACGCATTCGTGGTACGCACGAAGTACAGCGCAATGAATCCACTGATATACACACACAATCCCGCGATGAAGACGCCTTTCCTTCCAGAGAGCTTGACCAGCCACTGAGTCAGAGAGATGGAAACGAGCATTCCCAGAAGCTTCCTTGCTACGACGATGGCGACGATCATTTCCGGATTGTCGAGAACGTACCGGGCAAAATAGATAATCGTGGCGTTCATCGAGAAATAAGCGGCCATGATGCAAACCTGCGCAAAGCAGATAAACATCAATGCACGGTTTCTCAATATCGTTCGCAAGCTGTTGCCGAGCGACTGCACCTCCCGGCGACGGGTCACAACTTCCTTGGTTCCTTTGAAGCAGATTGCGTAGAACAGCACGCCGATCAACCCGAAAATTGTCACATAGCGCGTGTACATGTCGTGCAGGCTGCCACCGCCGTGTGCGGCATGATGGATCCTGGGCGCAATTACGATCGCCAGAAAAATCGCGGTGAAAGATGCTATGACCTCACGCGATACGCCAAGCATCGCCCTCACTCCAGAATCCTGGCTGATTGCAGTGGCCAGTGAACCATATGGAATGCTGACGAATGAAAACAACGCGCCGAGAAAACCGTAGCTGCAGTAGGCATAGGCAAGTTTCGCCCCCGCTCCCCAGTGCGCGGGGACGGAAAACACCAACACGTTGGCGACCGCTAGCGGTAACGCCAGCCAGAGAAGATATGGCCGGAATCGTCCCCAGCGTGTACTGGTGCGATCTACGACCCGGCCCGCCCAGATATCCGCGACGGCATCGAATATCCGGATTGCAAGCAGCATCGTGCCAACACCGACAGCGGGTATCCCGGCAACATCGGTATAGTAGTTGAGAAGAAACATCGCTCCCATCGCGTAGATGAAGTTGTTGCCAACTTCACCCGCGCCATACGTAATTACCGAAGGCCACATCTTCTTGTTCATCTGATTTGTCTCCGCATGTCTTTTTATTAGATGCAGGTCGATGCAGGCCTAGAATCTCGGTTTTTTGCGCTCCCAATCCGGCTTGAACTTCCGCATTTGCAAGGTGTCGTCGCGACCTTTCGAACCGCAACGCAGAAACTGTTCATGAAGTTCGGCCAGCGCCTTATGGTCGATATTGACGCCGATTCCCGGCAGATCACGCACGGCGACACTTCCTCCCTCGATGGGCACGCGCCCCTCCTGCAGAATGTCGTCAGTGAACCAGGGGTAGTGCGTGTCGCAGGCGTAAGTGAGATTCGGCGTGGCGGCAGCGATGTGCGTCATGACCATCAGGCTGATGCCGAGATGGCAGTTCGAATGCATCGAAAGGCCGATATCGAAAAGCTCGCACATCTGCGCAAGTTGCTGGGTCGCTCGCAATCCACCCCAGTAATGGTGGTCCGACAAGATGACCTGGACACCGTTCAGTCCGATGTTACGGCGAAACTCCTCGAAATCGGTGACCACCATGTTCGTGGCCAGAGGCAGACCGGTGGCGGCGTGCAGGTCGGACATGCCGCCAAGGCCCGGCGTCGGATCTTCGTAATACTCGAGGTCGTCGGCCATTAGCTCGGCCATGCGCCGGGCCGTGTCTAACGACCATCCTCCATTGGTGTCGATGCGTAGCGGATGATTCGGAAACGCCTTCTTGAGCGCCTTGATACACGCTACATCTTCTTCAGGCCGCAACACGCCTGCCTTCAGCTTGATACTGCGGAAACCGTAGCGGTCGATCATGCGCGTTGCCTCACCAACGAGTTGCGCTGGATTCATGACCTCGCCCCACGTGTCGTTCTCAGTGTATTCAGGATCGACTTCGCGAGCGGACTCGCTGCTGTATTTGAAGAACAGGTAAGCTGAAAATGGCACTTCGTCGCGAACGGCACCACCCAACAGCTCACAAAGGGGAATACCGAGGTGCCGCGCCTGCAGGTCCAGGAAGGCCACCTCAAAGGCACCGAAAATTTTTGCGTCGGTCGGATTCCCGTTCCATGAACCCGGCAAAAAACGATACGCCTCGGAGCCCGGGTGGGGCGTGTTCGATTGCGTGCGTTTTTTCAGCGCGTTGAGATCGAACGGACTCAATCCAACCAGGCTCTCGCGAATCGCATTCAGACGCTCCAGAATCATTCGGTCGCCAAACGTTTCTCCGATACCGATCAGTCCGTTGTCTGCCTCGACCTCGATGATGGAACGTACCGTGTATGCGCTATATATTCCGCCATTGTTGAGAAGCGGCGGATTCTTGACCGCGATAGGCGTGACGCGAACATGCTTGATTTTCATTCTCGCTCCTTTCTACGTTATCTGGTTTTCGCAGCCCACGGATGCAGCTATTCGACGTGTAGCCAGCGTATGCGTGGCGTCCAGGGGCACCCTTTCCTGGCGGGTGTAACCAGGCGAGCCCTTGCCGTATCCGTCGGATGCCGAAGTGCAGATTAGGCCTATCGGGCTGTAGCGTAAAACGCTATATTTTTGTCGGTCCCACAAAAATTTTTGATAGGTCGTTATGCTGCGAGAGCTCAAGACGTTTATGGCGGTCGCGGAGTACGGCACGTTTTCGAGTGCTGGCGCGCGCGTCGGTCTGACACAATCGGCGGTCAGCGCACAGATGCATAGGCTCGAAGAGGAACTCGGGGTAACGCTATTCGACCGGACAGGCCGAATGCCTCGCCTCACTGCGGCCGGCCAGGAGGCGCTCGGCCTGGCTGGGGAGCTGATGGCGGTCTACGCTCGCCTGCTCAAACAGCCGAGCATCGCGGAGAACACAGGAACACTGCGGGTTGGCGCAATTTCGTCGGTTCAGGAGTCGGTCCTTGCAGGACCTGTGGTGTCTTTTCGCCAGCTGTTCCCTGCGTGGCGAGTCCGCATTGTGACGGGCGGAGCGCTCAACCTGCTCGGCCAGGTGGACTCGGGAGATCTGGACATGGCGGTGATCGGCCGGCCGTCGTTCACCCTGCCAAATGGACTTGAATGGTGCGGGCTCGCGTTCGAACCATTCGTTCTCCTCGTGCCGGACACGTTAGCTGGGCAGCCGTGGCGATATGCGCTTTGCAAGGCGCCGTTCATTCGTTACGACCGCGGCTCGTTCGGCGGACAACTCGTCGATCAATTTCTGTCTCGCGCGTGTCTTGATGTGCAAGATGCAGTCGAACTGATCGATTTGCACGGCATTGCCCAGATGGTCGCCAGCGGCGCCGGTGTTGCCCTCGTGCCGAGAACGGTCGCGCGGGCCGCCTGGCCCACGGGGGTGAGCGCGCTTGAACTCGGCGAGGATACTTTCT
This sequence comes from Paraburkholderia sp. RL17-337-BIB-A, assembly GCF_046025895.1. NCBI lineage: Bacteria > Pseudomonadati > Pseudomonadota > Betaproteobacteria > Burkholderiales > Burkholderiaceae > Paraburkholderia > Paraburkholderia sp. RL17-337-BIB-A. The sequence continues at coordinate 492,296 of NZ_JARESY010000004.1, forward strand.
ATCGGGAAATCGGCATGGTCCAAAAACCTCGGCAAAATCGCCACCTCGCGGCACAAAAATTCGCCGAAGAAATGATCAAGGTATGGCGGCCCGAGCCAGTCCCTTCTAGCCAGAACTGAGGAATCGCATGCGAGGCGTACTGTGCAGGAAGCCCTCGGCTGGGGACGCCCAGTGGGCCTGCCTTATTGCGCGGTCGCTTGAGTCAATCTTTACGTTTTCCTGACCGCCTGCTTCCGTGTGATGTAGGCGGCGTCTTAGTCCTTCAGTGATCCGCAAGCCGCCTGGATATAGAAGGGTCAAGCGCTCAGTCGCTGTGCAGCGTATCGATAATCGCCTGCGTGATGCCGGGCCGGTCATATGACGCGCGCTGGATCATGCCGACCGTGCGCAACACCGGTGGATCCGAAATCGGCAGCACGCGCAGCAACGGATCGTTGCGCCAGTTGCCGCGATGCAGAAGCGGCAGCACCGTGACGCCGACATTTTCGCGCACCAGCGCGACGATCGTCTCGATCGAGTTGAGTTCGAGGTATTCGTTGACCGCCACGCCGGCTGTCTGCAGTGCGTGCTCCACGACGCGCCCGGTGCGCACCCGCCGGTCGAAACGCAGAAAGGGGTGGCTGCGCAGAATCCGCCGCGGATCGCTATCGCCGATTTCGCGGCTAACCACCAGCATCAGCGGCTCCGTGTATAGCGTCGTCCACTTCAGCGTGTCAGGCAGCGTCGTCCCGGCATGCGCGACGATCGCCGCGATATCGACCTCACCCGCCTCGACCATCCGCGCCAGCTCGTCGGAACGTGACGACAGCAGCCGCACATCCAGTTGCGGATGCGCGGCTTTCAAACGCGCGACGACCAGCGACAGCGCGCCGATCACCGACACCATCGCGCCGATGGTCACCGGCCCGACCATCGAATCCGCCGGCGTCGCCTCGAGGTCGGCCAGCAGGTCGAAGATCTGCTCGACCTTCGGCCAGATCGCCTGTCCGTGACGGCTCAGCGCGATCTGCCGCCCGCTGCGGTCGAACAGCTGGCGGCCGAGGGCCTGTTCAAGCCCGCGCATCTGCAAGCTGACGGCCGCCTGGGTCAGTGAGACCGTCCCGGCCGCGGCCGCGAATGATCCGGTCCGCGCGACGGCCCGAAAGGTTCTCAACATGCGCAGCGTCGGCATCGCTCATTCCCAAGAAAAACTTAAGTGTGAGTAAGAAATATTAATATTTTTCGCGATGTTATGCATTACATAATCGTCATCAAGACAGCCTTGAACAGGACTAGCAGCGCGATATGGAGTTTTCTAGCATGGCCGATGCCGTCCGCCGACCGGTTCTGGAGGTCCGCGGCTTTTCGTTGAAGTTCTCGCGCGCCGCCGACACGCCGAACCTCGTCCACGACGTATCGTTTTCAGTCGGCACCGGCGAGACGCTATGCATCGTTGGTGAATCGGGCTGCGGCAAGAGCGTGACGTCGCTCGCACTGATGGGGCTGCTCGCGAGTCCGCCTGCGCAACGCGTCGCCGGCACCGCGCACTTCGAAGGCAAGGACCTGTTCGCGCTGTCCGAGCGCGAACTGGCCGACATTCGCGGCAACCGGCTGTCGATGATCTTTCAGGAGCCGATGACGTCGCTGAACCCGGCGTTCACGGTCGGCGAGCAGATCGGCGAAAGCATCCGGCGGCATCGCGATGTCGATCGCGGGCAGGCGCGCGAGCAGGCGCTCGAGATGCTGCGGCTGGTGCGGATCCCGGCGCCGGAAACCCGGCTCGATGCGTACCCGCATCAGCTTTCCGGCGGCATGCGCCAACGTGTGATGATCGCCATGGCGCTCGCGAACCGCCCGCGCCTGTTGATCGCTGACGAGCCGACGACCGCGCTCGACGTGACGATTCAGGCGCAGGTGCTGGCGCTCGTGAAAAATCTGCAGGCCGAGACCGGCACCGCGATGGTGTTGATCACGCACGACCTCGGCGTCGTCGCGGAAGTCGCCGACCACGTGGCGGTGATGTACGCGGGACGCATCGTCGAATACGGCACGGTCGCCGATCTGTTCGACGACCCACAACATCCCTACACGATCGGCCTGATGGGCGCGATTCCGTCGGTCGGCAAGCGCGAAGGCGCGCTCGCGACGATCCGCGGTTCGGTGCCGTCGCCCGAGTTGATGCCGCACGGCTGCCGCTTCGCGCCGCGCTGCCCGTTCGCCGAACAACGCTGCATTGACGCCGCGCCGCCCGACAAGGTGATCGCCGGCGTGCATCGCGTCGCGTGCTGGCTCGCTCCGGTCGAACAGGTCGCCGCGCCGCTCTTGCGCAAGGAAATTGCATGACGACGCCCACTACACCGACGCCGTACGCACAGCCGGCCTCGAATTCGCCGGCGCCGATTATCGAGGCGCGCTCGCTGACGAAGCATTTTGGCGGTACGCGGCAGCTCTTCACGCGCACGCCAACCGTCTATGCAGTCAACGACGTGTCGTTCGCGGTTCAACCCGGCGAGACGTTCGCGATCGTCGGCGAATCTGGCTGTGGCAAGTCCACGCTGGGCCGCCTGCTGCTGCGTTTGATCGATTCGACAGACGGCCGCGTCTTCTATCAAGGCAAGGACATCACGCATCAGCAAGGCGCGCCGCTGCGGCGGTTGCGCCGCGAAATGCAGATCATCTTTCAGGATCCGTTCGCGTCGCTGAATCCGGGCATGACGATCGGCCAGATCGTCGGCGAGCCGATCGCGCTGCACGGGCTCGCGCACAACGGCGCCGAGCACCGCGAGCGCGTCGCCCAACTGCTGCGCACGGTCGGCCTGCAACCGGCCTACGCGGACCGTTACCCGCACGAATTCTCCGGCGGCCAGCGACAACGGATCGGCATCGCGCGCGCATTGGCCGGTGAGCCGAAGCTGATCGTCGGCGACGAGCCGGTGTCGGCGCTCGACGTCTCCGTGCAGGCGCAGGTGATCAATCTTCTCGAGACACTGAAACAGGACCTCGGCCTCACGCTGATCATGGTTGCGCATGACCTCGCGGTGATCCGCCATATGAGCGACCGCGTCGCCGTGATGTATCTCGGCGAGATCGTCGAGCTGGCCGATGTCGATGCACTGTTCGACGCGCCGCTGCATCCGTACACGCAAGCGCTGCTGCGTGCGATTCCGGCGAGCAGTCCGCACGAGCGGCGTGCGAAGCCTGCGTTGTCCGGCGATCTGCCGAGTCCGACCGCGCCGCCTTCCGGTTGCCGTTTCCATACGCGCTGTCCGCATGCGAAGCCGCACTGCGCGCAAGCGCGACCGGTCAGCGAACGACTCGAGGACGGACGGCAGGTCGCGTGCCACTTCTGGCGCGAGATCCAGAACGCCGGCGGCGGCGCACCGCTGGCCACGAGCGTCAGCCCGAAATTGATCGAGCGGCTCGCGATCTACCGCGACCGCCAGGCGACGCTGGCCGCCGCTGGCGGCGACTGAGCCGGTGGTCGAGATGAAATTCGAGTGAAGAACCGAGGCGCGCGTCGCGCCGCTGCCCCTTCACCACACCGTTTTATGAATTGGCATACAAAGGGAAAGTCCTCATGCGAAGAATGTTGATTGCCGCGGCGCTCGCACTCAGCGCCAGCGCCGCGATGGCCCAGACCGGTCAGACGATACGGATCGGCTTGCAGGACGACATCGGTTCGCTCGACCCCGCACGCAGCGTGCAGCTCGTCGACCGGATCGTGTTTGCGTCGATGTGCAACGCGCTGGTCGATATCACGCCTGACCTGAAGATCGTGCCGATGCTGGCAACGTCGTGGACGACGAGCGCCGACGGCAAGACGCTGACGTTCAAGCTGCGCCAAGGGGTGAAGTTCCAGGACGACGAGCCGTTCAACGCTGCCGCCGTCAAGGCGAACCTCGACCGCGACCGCACGCTGCAGACGAGCAACCGCAAGAGCGAACTTGCGTCGGTCGATCACGTCGACGTAATCGACGACTACACGGTTGCAATCGTGTTGAAGCAGCCGGACGCCTCGCTGCTCGCGACGCTGACCGACCGCGCCGGTATGATGCTCGCGCCGAAGACGTTCGCCGATCCGGCCGGCGTTGCCGCGCATCCGGTGTGTTCGGGTCCGTACAAGTTCGTTCAGCGCGTGCAGAACGATCGCGTCGTGCTCGAGAAATTCCCTGGCTACTGGGACGCCGACAAATACCCGATCCAACGCGTGGTGTTCCTGCCGATCCCGGACAGCACCGTGCGCCTCGCCAATCTGCGCTCGGGTTCGCTCGACATGCTTGAGCGCCTCGCGCCGTCCGATGTCGCGTCGGTCAAGAGCGACACGAACTTCAAGTTCGCGCCGGTCAGCGGCTTCGGCTACTACTACGTTACGTTCAACATCGGTAACGGCAAGCGCAGCAACGCGGTGCTGAGAGACAAGCGCGTGCGGCAGGCATTCGAACTCGCGATCGACCGTGACGCGATCAACCAGGTGATCGGCGCGGGCATCTTCGCGCCGGCCAATCAGGCGGTGCCGAAGTCGAGCCCGTACTACAACGCGTCGCTGCCGATGCAGCATCGCGACATCGCGAAGGCGAAGGCGCTGCTGAAGGCGGCGGGCCACGAGCACGTCGACATCGAGTTCACTTACCCGAACAACACGGTGTCGAGCCAGATCGTGCAGATGATGCAGGCGATGGTCAGCGAAGCCGGCTTCAACCTGAAGCTGCGGCCGACCGACTATGCGACCGAACTCAATGCTGCCCACAGCGGCGACTTCGAAGCGATGTACCTCGGCTGGTCGGGCCGGGTCGATCCGGACGGCAACCTGCATCAGTTCAACACGTGCGCCGGTAACCTCAATTACGCGCATTACTGCAACCCCGGCGTCGACCAGTTGCTCGACGCCGCGCGCGTGAAACTGACCACCGCGGAGCGCAAAACGGAGTACGACGCGGCCTCGAAGGTGCTCGCCGACGACGATCCGATCATCTATGTCTATAACCAGCCGTGGCCGTTCGAGCTGTCGAAGAAGGTGCAAGGCTTCACGCCCTATCCCGACGGCCTGATCCGCCTGCGCGGCGTCAGTATCAAGGGCTGACCGATCATGTTGCAGATCATTGCAAATCGCGTGCTGGTCGCCATTCCGACGCTGATTCTCGTGTCGATGCTGATCTTTGGCCTGCAGAAGCTGCTGCCTGGCGATCCGGTGACGGCGATGGCCGGGGAAGATCAGGATCCGCAGTTGATCGCGTCGCTGCGCGTCAAGTACCACCTCGACGAGCCGGTGCCGACGCAGTACGCGCTGTGGGTCCGCGACGTCGTGCATGGCGATCTCGGCGCGTCGCTGCGCACCGACGTGCCGGTGACGTCGCTGATCGCGCAGAAGCTGCCGGTCACGCTGCAGCTCGCGGCGATGGCGATGATCTTCGCAATCGGCATCGGCATTCCGTTGGGCGTCATCTCCGCGGCAAGCCGCGGCGGCGCGCTCGATTACGGAGCGAACGTCTTCGCGCTGTCCGGCATGTCGATCCCGAACTTCTGGCTCGGGATCATGCTGATCTTCATTGTGTCGGTGCGCTGGCATCTGTTGCCGTCGTCCGGCTACGTGTCGCCGGCCGAAGACTTCTGGCTCAGCATCAAGACCATGCTGATGCCCGCGTTCGTGCTCGGCGCCTCGCTCGGCGCGCAATTGATGCGCCACACGCGCAGCGCGATGCTGAGCGTGCTGCGCACCGACTATATCCGCACCGCGCGTGCCAAAGGACTGCTGCGCGGCACCGTCGTCGTCAAGCACGCATTTCGCAACGCGCTGGTTCCGATCGTCACCGTGCTCGCGCTGCTGTTCGGCGAACTGCTCGCGGGTGCGGTGCTGACCGAGCAGGTTTTCACGATCCCCGGCTTCGGCAAGCTGATCGTGGATGCCGTGTTCAATCGCGACTACGCGGTCGTGCAGGGTGTCGTGCTCGTCACCGCGCTGTGCTTCATCGTCGTGAACCTGTGCGCCGATGTGTTGTACGTCCTCCTCAATCCTCGACTGAGACGCAGCTGATGGCTACTCCCGCCACCCCCGCTCACGCATCGGCCGCTGCGTCGCAGGCGACCGTACTGCCGCGCCGCAAGCGCCGCGGAATCGTGAAATTCATGCGCAATCGCGCCGCCGTGTTTGGCGCGGCGCTCGTGCTGCTCATCGTCTTCATGGCGGTATTCGCGCCGTGGCTGTCACATTACGACCCGGTGCAGGCTAGCTTCATGACTGTGCGCCAGGCGCCTTCGGCCGCGCACTGGTTCGGCACCGACGAACTCGGCCGCGACGTGCTGAGCCGTCTGCTGTGGGGCGCGCGCGCGTCGCTGCTGGCGGGCGTCGTGTCGGTCTGCATCGCGGTCGTGATCGGCGTGCCGCTCGGCTTGCTGGCCGGCTATTTCGGCAAGCTCGTCGACGGCGTGATCTCGCGAATCGCCGATGCGTTGCTGTCGATTCCGTTCCTGATCCTCGCTATCGCCCTCGCCGCGTTCCTCGGACCGAGCCTGACCAACGCAATGGCCGCGATCGGCATCTCCGCGATGCCGCGCTTCGTCCGGCTGACGCGCGGCCAGGCGATCACCGTGAAGGCCGAGGAATACGTCGAAGGCGCGCGGGCAATCGGCCTTGGCCACGCACGGATCATCGTGCGGTACATCCTGCCGAACGTGCTGCCGCCGATCATCGTGCAGGCCAGCCTGACAATCGCGACCGCGATCATCGCCGAAGCGAGCCTGTCGTTCCTCGGGCTCGGCCAGCTGCCGCCGTCGCCGTCGTGGGGTTCGATGCTCAACACCGCGAAGGATTTTGTCAGTCAGGCGCCGTGGATGTCGATTTTCCCGGGCATCGCGATCTTCCTGGCCGTGCTCGGTTTCAACCTGCTCGGCGACGGTCTGCGTGATGCGCTCGATCCGCGCGAGTCGTAACCGGATTCCATCACCGCTTCAATCGGCCGACTGCCCTCTCATCACTTTCGTTTGAGTTTTCAATGACACGTTTCAATTGGCAAAACCCGTATCCGACACCCCGCTTGCCCGTGTTCGCGCGCAACATCGTTTCGACGTCCCATCCGCTTGCCGCCCAAGCCGGCCTGCGCATGTTGTGGAAAGGCGGAAATGCCATCGATGCGGCGATTGCCGCGGCCGCGGCGATCACGGTCGTCGAGCCGGTCTCTAACGGCCTCGGCAGCGACGCGTTCGCGCTCGTCTGGGACGGCAAGAAGCTGCATGGCCTGAATGCTTCCGGCGTATCGCCGGCGGCATGGAACGTCGATTACTTCAAGCGTAAGTACGGTGAGGAAAACGGTCTCGCGAAGCACCCCAAGCGCGGCTGGGATGCGGTGACGGTGCCGGGCGTGATCGCCGGCTGGGAGGCGTTGCATCAGAAGTTCGGCTCGCTGCCGTTCGCCGATCTGATGGAGCCGGCGATCGAGATCGCCGAGCGCGGGCATGCCGTGGCGAGCGTCGTTGCGTACAAGTGGGCGGCGGCCGTGCCCGAGCTGAAGAACCAGCCGGGTTTCGCCGACACGTTCATGCCGCGCGGCCGGGCGCCGGAAGTCAGCGAACTGGTGCGCTTTCCCGGTCACGCCAAGACGCTGCGCAAGCTCGCTGAACTAGGTCCGCGCGCGTACTACGAAGGCGAGATCGCCGAACAGATCGCCGCGTTCTCGCGCCAGGGCGGCGGCGCGCTCACGATGGACGACCTGCGCAACTACCGCGTCGACTGGGTCGAACCGATCAGCAAGGACTATCGCGGCCACACCGTGCACGAAATTCCGCCGAACGGTCAGGGCATTGCCGCGCTGATCGCGCTCGGCATTCTCGAACAGTTCGACGTGGGCTCGCTGCCGGTTGACGGCATCGAATCGCAGCACCTGCAGATCGAAGCCATGAAGCTCGCGTTCGCCGACGTCTACCAGTACGTCGCCGATCCGCGTTCGATGGAGGTCACGCCCGAACAGATGCTCGACGACGCGTACCTGAAGTCGCGCGCCAAGCTGATCGACCCGAAGCGCGCCACGCAATTCGACTTCGGCATGCCGAAGGCGGGCGGCACGATCTATATGTCGGTGGCGGACGAGCGCGGCATGATGGTCAGCTTCATCCAGTCGAACTACATGGGCTTCGGCTCGGGCATCGTGGTGCCGGACTCCGGCATTTCGCTGCAGAACCGCGGCTACGGGTTCTCAATGGATCCGAAGTCGGCGAACGTGGTCGAGGGCGGCAAGCGGCCGTTCCATACGATCATCCCTGCGTTCCTGACCCAGCAGGTGGACGGCAAGCAGGAAGCGGTGATGAGCTTCGGCGTGATGGGCGGCGACATGCAGCCACAAGGCCATCTGCAATCGATCGTGCGCATGCTCGACTACGGCCAGCAGCCGCAGGCCGCTTGCGACGCGCCGCGCTGGAAGGTCAATCGCGACTTCTCGGTCGACGTCGAGGCGACGCTCGATGAGGACACGGTCCGCGCGCTCGAGGGTCTCGGCCATACGATCAAGTCGGTCGAGGATCCGTATATGGACTTCGGCTCCGGCCAGTACATCTGGAAGCTGGATCGCAACGATCCCGAGCGCGGTTATGTCGCCGCGAGCGACACCCGGCGCGACGGACTGGCCGCCGGGTTCTGATCCGGACAGCTGTACCGTGCAAGATGCCTGGGCCTCGCAGGTGGCGACCCGCCGCTTGCGAGGCTCGGGCTTAAAGATGCCATGGCACCCGTGTGCGATTTGATTGGGGCGGGACAGACGGGCGATTTCAGGCTCTGCGCCAGGTCCGATCACTAGTGGTTCAGACAGAAGCACGCGCTCACAGCGTCAGCAGGCGACAGGCCCGTGTCGAAATAAGACTGCAATCGTCGGACGATCGCATCGTCAGGTTCCCAGGGCGCGTGAATGAAGCCCTCTCCGACGGCCTTGTCGTACACGGCTTTTGCCCATGCGCGCAGGTCGAGGTCGAACGGAACCGGCAGTGCTATCTGATTGGACTGGATAAACATGACAACCTCCACAACATTGAAAATGTGAGTGGTCAAATCACGCAGGTGCGCACAACGGCAGCGGATAGATACGACATGTCCGCGTTTCAACGATTTGGGCGCGTTATGGTTTTAATCATCGCGACAAGCGCAGTCGCCACGACGGCAAGGAAGCCGGACGTGTAGATAAGCACGATGGTCATCACTGTCTGCTCCTCCTTCGGATATGCCGCAATTGCGGCGGCCACCACCGGCTGACAGAACGGGCTACGATTGCGCAGCAGGCCCACAGCCTGAGCCGCGAGACGAACGGTGAGCATCAATCGTCAGGAAACCGGATTCAGGTTCGCGTATTGATCGAACGAACTGGTGATGAACAAGACTGACCATGTCAGGCGCATCGCGCTTGCACATTGGCCTTGAGAACAATGTACAGGTCGGAGGCACGCGAAACCATTCTACGAACGGTTCGGACGCCCCTGCATGTGGATAGGAATCTCATACCCGCGTATAACTCGCGCAATTGCTGAAGGCGATGAAATGTGTCTTTCGCAATGAAGTTCTTATTCGAAAGACAATATCCGTTGGCGTGAAGCCATGCGGGCACCAAATTGTCTGAAGACGCAGGGGAATTGAAGCTGTGAGGGCCTGGATGTGTGGCCTGGCGCGGCGGTTGTCTACTGACGAGCTGCCAACGCGCTATGACCGACCCAGTGCAAGATTGAGCAAGCGCTCGACCGTGGTGGCATCAACGGGCTTCTCGAGGAAAGGGGGGGCGCCTCTGGCCTGGATTTTCGCCTCAAGGGCGGCAGTCGGGAATCCCGTGGTGAAAATGATCGGAATTGCGTACCCGAGGGCTAGCAGGCGGTCGTGCAGTTCGATTCCGGATAAACCCGGCATCCGTATATCCGAAATCAGGCATGAAGTTTCACCGATTAACCCTGACCTCAGAAATTCTTCCGCCGATGCAAACACTCGTGCCTGCCACCCTAGCGAACGGACCAGACTCGCGGTCGCCACCCGGGCACCCTCATCGTCATCGACGATGGAAATAATTTGAGAAGACACAAGCGACGGGCCTCGACATACTGAAAGCTGAGCGTGCCAGACAAATCGTGTGGCATGCGATTCAAATCAATCGTAGCTCGGAAGCCGCCGCGCGGAAATGATACGAATGTATAGACGGTTCATGAGCGTAGCGTTAATCCCGGATGCGTTTCGCTCGTGTTTTCAAACTTTACCGATTATTGCCCCGTTTATTACGCCCGGATTGCCCTTCAGGACGCGTCGCTAATCGAAGGCAGGCTGAACTGGAAAATGGCCCCGTGCCCAGCATTGTTGGACGCCCACACCTGTCCTCCGTGGGCTTCGATAATCGAACGGCAGATCGACAATCCCATGCCCATTCCTTCGGCCTTCGTGGTGAAGAAAGCGTCGAATAGCCGATCTGCGCTTTCCGGATCGACGCCCGGGCCAGAATCCTGTACAGCGACGACCACCTGCCCATCGCCATCCCGATGGGACTCGATCAGGAGTTCACGTGGGTCGTCGCCGATGTCAGCCATCGCCTGGATACCGTTTATGACCAGATTGATGAGCACTTGCTGAAGCTGGACCCGATCGCCGAGCAACGGAGGCAACCCGGAGCCAAGCTCGAGGCGCAACGAAACACGATGATTCAAGACTTCGCGCCGAACCAGGGCTACCACGTCATTGATCACATCGTTGAGTTCCAGCTGTGTCTTCCGCGGGATAGCCTTCATGGTGAGCGTGCGGATACGTCGGACAATTTCGCTCGCGCGCCTACCTTCGCCGATCATATGCTCCACACAAGCCCGCACTTCTTCCGGCTGCGGCTGCTTGTGGCCGAGCCATCGCAGGCAGGCTTCGCCACTGGTGACGATCGCGCCGAGCGGCTGGCCTACTTCGTGAGCGATGGATGCGCTCAGTTCCCCAAGCGTCGTTACGCGCGCTGCATGAGCCAGCTCCACCTGCAAAGCCTGCAATTGCTCTTCCGCTACCGTGGCCGCGGTCCGCCGCGCTGCGAGTTCCGTCTCGGCCTCCTTTTGTTCGGTCAGGTCGAGCACGAATCCCACGCCGTATTCCTGCGAACCTTCCATGAGCGCGCCGCCGAGCAGAACCGGAACGCGGCGGCCGTCCTTGCGGATATATTCCTTCTCGTAGGACTGGCAGCCCCCGTGCTGCCGGACTTCTTCAAGCGCCCGCTCATCGGCGGCGCGATATTCCGGCGGCGTCATGGTGGCCCATTGAACATTGCCTGACAGCAGATCTTCTCGCGAATAACCTATGATCCGGAGAAACGCGTCGTTAGCGTCGTTAATGTTACCCGCCATGTCCCAGAAGAACACGCCGATGATGTTCGACTCGACGAGCCGCCGGATGCGTGCTTCGCGCTCGCGGAGTTCCTCCTCGGCGAGCTTGCGCTCGCTGTTCTCCCGCTGCAGATCGGCATAAAGCAGCGCGTTCTCCAGCGAGATGGCAGCCTGGGAGGCCAGCAGTTCCAGCACGGTCACGCGTTTGGGTGTGAACGCATGCGTGGCCAGGTTGTTCTCCAGATACAACAGGCCGATCAACGCGGAGCGCCGCATGATCGGCAGGCATAACACCGACTTCGGTCGCCGGCGGGCAAAGTAGTCGTCTGCCGCAAAGGGATTCGATTGCATCGCATCCGCCAGCAATACCCGCTCGTGGCAGCGCCGCACGTAATTGGTGATGGACGCGGGCAACACCGATTCGCGGATGGACGATTCCGGCACCGCCTGTGCGGGCAGCGTCCGGCCCAGATGCCGCCGTACCTGGATTGTCTGCTGCTCGACGCTCGCTTCGGCCGCGAGGACCAGGCTCTCGTTGCGTGCGAGCAGCAAATGGCAGGTCTGCGCCCCGGCATTTTCAAGCAGGATGTGCATCAGCGTGTCGACGAGATCCTCGAGCACGATCTGGCCAGAGATGGCCTGTGAGGCCTTGGTGACCGACAGCAGATCCAGTTGTTCAACGTTACCGAACTCAGTGGCAGCCGATAAAGCCGGCTCTTCGCGCAGTTGCGGCGCACGCGCGTCGATCTGCCTGACCTTGCCGTCGGCGCCCCAACGCGCAAAGCAGTCACGCGCCTTTCGCATATAGGCGTCGGCAATTGTCTCGAATCCACGCGTCCGGCAGAACGCCGATGCACGCTCATAGGCGATTGCTTCGTTCTGGACGAAATGGTGCTCGCGCGCCGATCGAATGGCCTGTTCGTAAAGCCGCATGGCGTCGGCGTCGTGCCCCTGGAGTCGGGCAATCTCCGCGGCGATCAGCGCGGCACGGTTCGTGAAATTCTCGGGGCAACTGTTCGCCCACGCCTCGAGCTGCTCACGGTGAGCGGACAGCGCCTCCAGATGCCCGGTTTGTTCGTCAGCCGATACCGCATCGCAGTGTGCGGCGCGCGCCAGCGCGGCATAGAAATGATATTCCGCCACCTCGAAGCAGAAGGGTGACGTCCACAGCAACGGTTCAGCATTCGATGCCGCCGCGATTGCGCCAGCATAGTCACCTGCATGGAAGCGCGCTTGCAACTTGCGAATCCAATACCAGCAAGCGGAGAGTGCCAGCCCCGGATCTGCACCCAGATGCTGCTCGAACCGGTCTTCGTCAAACGCAGCATCGTTGAAGGAGCCGAATTCCGGCGTCATGCCGCGCAGTGTTTTGATCAGCGCGAGTTGGGTAGCGATTATGTCGGCGACGAAGTCGAACTGCATTTTGCGTGCGAACTCGAAGCTGCTTTCAGCTTCTCGCTGCACATCGCCGAGCGGATCTCCGGCACCTAGAAGATTGGTGATCAGGTTGTTGCAGCAGTAGCCCGAGAAGGTGAGGTCGCCGGTCTGGTTGGCCGTGTCGAAGGCAAGCCGCAGTAAGGCGCGAGCCGAGCGTATGTGCTTCGTCCAGGGAACGATGAAGGCGCCAAAGCCCGCGTAGACGCGGGCTTTGAAGCGATCCATCCGGTGCTTCTCGACGAGATCGACGCCGAGCTTGCCGAACCGGAAGCCGGCCCGGTAATCGCCGAACTGCGGCCCGAGGGTCATGCCGAGCATGACATAGGCGAATCCCGATCCATCACTGTTGCCACGCTCGAGGCTCAGATTCGCCATACGGCCGGCGATCAGACAATACAGGTTCATGTCGGTGGCATGGGCCGGCGGCTGAACGGCGGTTAGCACGTCCAGGGTGGCGCGGGAGACGGGATCGGTCATCAAGGGCAAATCGAGGAGCTGCTCGATCGAGCGGTTGCCCATCCGTTGCCACAAGTGCTCGTACTCCTGTTGCACGTCCTCCTTTCCCGGGTGCGCCGACCACGTGATGCCGACGGCGCGCAGATATTCGAGGCTCACTTCAACGGCACGATCGGCTTGTCCCGCGTTCATATAAAGTGCCATGCGCAGGCACGTGACGGAGGCTTCGTCGATGAGGTTTGCGGCGCGCTCTGAAAGCGTCGACAGTCGCTCATCCGCCGTGGTCAGGTAGCCGGTCAGGAATTCGCATTCGGCACGCTGAACACCGAGCGAGAACGTGAGGGCATCGTGCCGGTTCGTACCATCCTCTGCCACCAGTGCGTCGCCAGCGGTGAAGTAGGCCAGTGCCGAGGCGTACGCCGTCGCTGTCTTGGCACGCAGGCCAGCGCTGAGATTAAGTTCAGCTACGCGCTCACGCTCCTCCTGTGCCGTGATCAGCGTGGCGCCCCGGTTGAACTGGTTCGCCACATCGAACAGATGATCGGCAAGCTCGTCGGCCGTCATGCTCGCGAGGAGCACGCGACCGATGTGCAGGTGTACTTCACTGCGGCGTCCTTCGGGGATCAGTGAATAAGCCGCTTGCTGGATCCGGTCATGCAGGAACTTCCCGCTGCCGTGAGTGCGCAAGATCAGATTTTCGCGCAGGGCAGGCGCAAGGTGGCGCTCAACCTCGGCCTGGCCGCTAACCAGCGCGAGAATCCGCAGGTCGAACTTGTTGCCTAGGCAAGCGGCCAGCTGCAGCGCTTCCTGTGCCGGGATCGGCAGTTGCCGTAACTTGCCCAACATCAGGTCGACGACGTTGTCGGCAAAGTCTTTCGCTTTGATCTGTTCCAGGTCCCACCGCCATGCCTGGACCGGTGCATCACGCCGTAGCAACCCCTCCTTGTGCAGCGCATCCAGGAACTGGATAAAGAAAAACGGGTTGCTCTCGGTGCGTTCGCAAATGAGGTGTGTGAGCGGCTCGCAGGACGCGGGTGGCGCATGCAGCGTGTCGGCCACCAACTGGTTCAGATGCGCGGCGGACAACGGCGCGAGCTGGATGTCGACCACCGGCGTGCCACTGTAACGGATCGCGTCGAGGCTCTTCATAAGCGGATGCGTCCCGCTCACTTCGTTGTCGCGATAGGCGCCGATCAGCAGGAGATAGGAGGTGTCAGGGTGCGTGAGCAGGTGCTCGACGAGCGCCAGGCTGGCCGCGTCGATCCATTGCAGGTCGTCGAGAAAGACGACTAGCGGGTGTGCCTTGCTCGTGAACACCGTCACGAATTGCCGGAAGACCAGGCGGAACCGGTTTTGGGCCTCCGTCGGCGGCAGCGCCGGTACCGGAGCCTGGGGGCCGATGATCAACTCGACTTTGGGCAGCACGTCGAGAATGAGTTGGCCATTGACCCCGACCGCAGCCTGCAGTTGTTGCCGCCAGCCGGCGATGCGTGCTGCACTTCCGGCCAGCAGCTGCTGCACCAGCTCGCCAAACGCTTGCGTAAGAGTGGCATAGGGAATGTCTCGGTGGTACTGATCAAACTTGCCTGAAATGAAGTAGCCATGCTTCGTGACAATCGGCTTGCGCAGCGCGTCGACCAGCGACGATTTGCCGATGCCCGAGTACCCGGATACGGTGGCAAGCACCGTCCGGCCGGTGGACGCCATGCGTTCGAATACACCGAAAAGCATATTCGACTCCTGATCGCGCCCGTACAGTCTGTGTGGAATCTGGAAACGATCCGATAGATCGTCCGTGCCGAGCCGGAACGGCTCGATGCGGCCGGAGGCACGCCATTGCACCAGACAGCGGTCGAGATCGGCTTGCACTCCACGCATGCTTTGATAGCGATCCTCCGGTAGTTTGGCCAACAGCTTCATCACGATGTCCGACACCGGTTGCGGCACCGCGGGCGCGACCTCGCACGGCGGCGGCGGCATGCGGGCGATATGGCAATGCGCCCATTCCAGCGGATCGCTCGCCTGGAACGGCAACTGACCGGTCAGCATGCGATAGAGCAACACGCCCATCGAATAGCAATCGGTCCGGTAATCTACCGGGCGATTCATGCGGCCGGTTTGCTCGGGGGACATGTACGCCCACTCGCCCACGGATACGACAACGTCATCTGGCAAGACGGTGTGTTCCTGGGTCGTCGCAAGGCTGACATCCACCAGCAGAACATGGTCAGTTTCTGCGATCAGAAGATTGGCCGGCCGCAGATCTCGATGGATGACGTGAGCGGTATCGATACCCGCCAGGGCATCGGCCAGGTGATGGGCGATAGTCAGGCAGCGAGCCAGGTCAAGGCGCGGGCCGTGACACAAAATGGTCTCGAGCGATTCGCCCGGGAAGTCTTCCAGAATCAGCACCAGGCGTCCGCTGTCATCGATCAGGGTAAGCGGTTTGGCAACGCCCGCGACGTTCAATGTTTGAAGTAGCAGGTATTCGCGCTTGAAACGAGCGGATTGAGCCGTGCCGGCGTGTTCAGGAAGGAGCTTCAGAAGCACCGGCATCCCATCGGTCAAGCGGCGGGCACGGTAGAGGGCCGAGCCCGCCGTCATGTAGACCCGATCAATGGTCTGACAATTCGCGATGATCATTGTCCCCCCTCGTCTGCCGGCGACCTCGCCCGACACCTGCACGTTGCATTCCGCTGTTGAATGGGGTGCAGGCCCGCACGCGTGTTGGCCTCATCCAAAGTAATCACGTGGTGACTCGCAACGATTTACAATTAGTTTACCCGGTTACCGATCAGGCGCAGAGGGCATTGGCAAGTTGATGAGCGCCCAACAAGACGCAACCAGGGGCGATAAAGCGGTCAGAAACCGATCGATGGATTCCAGGCGAGTCCGGTATGTGCGCCTGGCAACGAACCCTTGCTGCAAGCTATCAGGGATCCGGTGACGCGCGCAAACGTGACGGCGTAAAATGGCCGCATGCCAGCGGGGTGCGACCGCATTCCAGCTTCGCGAGGTGTCCAGATGACTACAAGACCGAGCCGCAAAACAACGGACGAATCCGAAACAACCGACGATTCCGTCATTTACGTCGTCGATGACGACGAGGGAATCCGTCGGGCCCTTGACCTGCTTTTGCGCTCCGTAGGCTTGCGCGTCGTAACGTTCGAGAGCCCGGACGAATTTCTCCGCTTTCCCCACTCCGCGGGACCGAGCTGCCTCATCCTGGACGTGCGACTCCGCGGGAAAAGCGGCATGGCTTTTCACCAGGAAATCGTCAACAGCGGCATGCATATTCCCGTCGTATTCATGACCGGCCATGGCGACATCGAGATGGGAGTGAAGGCAATGAAGGCGGGCGCCCTTGATTTCTTTGCGAAGCCATTCAAAGACCAGGACATGCTCGATGCAGTTGCTCAGGCCTTGGCGCGCGACAGCGAGCGGCTCGCGGCAGAATCCGCGCTCAGCGGTCTGCGCGCTGCGTACCAGTCTCTTTCGCCGCGTGAGAAAGAGGTGATGGGCTTTGTCCTGTCCGGTCTGCTGAACAAGCAGATTGCCTCTGAGATGAACTTGAGTGAGATCACGGTCAAGGTCCACCGTGGACAAGTCATGCGAAAAATGAACGCGCGCTCGATGCCGGACCTTGTCCGCAAGGCCGAATCGCTTGGTATCCAGCCCTGTCTGCCTGACGGCCGTCATTGCTGAGCGCGGGTCTGCCGCAAGCGTAGTCGTACGCCAAGCCACCGCTGCCCGGCAGTGGTGAGCAAACGTCCTGTCACTAGCCCTGAGCGCTCACTCAACGCTGTATCGGCGTTCGTTTCCAAATGGCCGCTCTGGTTGCTTGCGTTTGCCGCTCAACAAGAGATTCGCCTAACGGGGGCAAGCTCAGTGAAGTCTCCATGCCGCGCTTATATACATTCGTATAAGCCAGTCACGCTAATGCGGCATCGGCATATCCAATCGTAGAGTAGACCTGGCCTCCGGCTAAATTTACTCTTCTCCCATGGCTACACGCTCGCTGTTATTGCAACGCAGAGATCGCCATTCGGCCCGACGACCGCAAGACACTTTTGGATGGCCGCCCGACCGGTTCCCTTCTTAACGTCTCAAAGGAATCATCGTGTCACATGTTCTACGTAGCTGGATTCACATCGGAAGCAACGCATATAACGAGTACACGTTCGTGCCGTGGCTTGGCAGGACTATTTATCGCCGTACCGTCGACTTCTCCGCCATCTGCATCCAATAGCCGCAGGTCAGCAGTTGTTCGACTGCTGCTTCACTCCTTGCTAAGGAACACAAACGATCTTGAACGATGAACCCAATACGACTTCAGACCTGATGCGGAATTCTCCGGACCTGTCCGGTCACTCCCGCTTGGGTGGCGAGCCGCCCGGTGCGCGCAAGGCGGACGGTGGTCACGTGCGCACCTATACCGTGACGGTCGTGGAGGAGCTGCCCAATGCGCTCTTCGCGTTGCGCTGGCACGATGCGACGCTGTGCAACTACGAGGAGCAAGTCTGGGCAGCGTGTCCCGCTCCCGCGTCGGGGCGTTGCGCCCTGTCTGGCAAACGTATCAGGAAGGGCGACCGGGTCTACCGTCCTCGAATCCGTGGCGGCTTCACACCGCTTAACAGCGATGCAGTGATCCTGGCCAGCGAGCTAATCAAGGCCAGCGCACCTGTCTGAGTCGCGCTGGAGTTGGTGCATGCCGACTCAAACTCACCTCTGAATCTGTGTCGTCGTCCAGCCGACGCAACGCAGCAGTGCCCTTATCGCTCTCATGTTCCCAACAGCACAGGCGCAAGAGCACTCTACCAGCCCATCCCGTTCTCGTGACCGTGCCATAAACGATCAGGCGCGGAACCCGGCGTGACATTGAAAGAACCGTTATCGGCTTGATTCGCGGACCCCGCGCGCTTCGTCGTTCGCCGGATCGCCGGAGCGAAAGCGCTGCCGGTATTCAACGGGACTGATCTGAAGCCGGCGACTAAATGTGCGCCGAAGTGTATCCGCGCTCTCAAAGCCGCAACGCTTCGCGATTTCACCGATCGGGTGACGGGTGCTTTCGAGGTAGCGGCGCGCGGCGTCGATGCGCGCGTCGTTCAGGAATGCGATGAGACTGACGCCGCACTCCTTGGTGAAGATGCGGGACAGATTGCGCGGACTCATTTTGAGCCGGCGCGCAAGCGACGTGGTCGTATGATTCAGATGAAGGTTGTCGAGCAGGTACTGCTGAATCGACTGGATCTGGGAATCGCTGGCGGCCTGGGTTTCCAGCAGCGGGCTGAACTGCGACTGGCCGCCCGCGCGGCGCACGTACACGATCAGATACTTCGCGACGTCGAGCGCCATTTTCTTGCCGAAGTCCTCTTCGATCATGACCAGCGCGAGATCGATACCGGCGGTCACGCCTGCGGTCGTGTAGAGGCCACTGTCTTTTACGTAGATCTGATCGGGTTCGACCTTCGCCTTCGGAAACATCGATGAAAGACGCGCGGCGTCCATCCAGTGTGTCGTGACCGTCCGGTTATCGATCATGCCGGCGGCGCCGAAGGCAAAAACGCCGTTGCAGATAGCGGCGATCCGCCTGGTACTCTTGTGCTGCTTCGCGAGCCATTCGCTGAGCGTCGAGTCTTCAAGTACTTCGAATACGCCGAGGCCGCCGGGCACAATCACCGTGTCGAAATGCGGGCACGGATCGAAGATGGTCCGGTCCGGCATGACCGTCAGTCCGCTGGAAGACAGCACGCTGCCCCGCGTCGTGCCGATCGTCAGCATTTCGTATTCGCACTCCCCCTGACTGAGGACGCGGACCTCCGCAAAGGCATCTTTGGGGCCCGCGATATCGAGCAGCTGGAATCCGGGGTACAGCACCATTCCGACGGTGATCTTGCGCATAGGTGTCAGTCAAAATGGAGGCGAGGCTGGCGCGGCGCATGCCGCACGCGCTCGCCTAACGACTCGTCTCGAGTTCGTCGAAGCGCCGGGTTCGGTAAAGTACCATCGATACGAGCCAGCTCGCGGCGAAGATACCAATGATGATGTAGCCCAGCGTGCCGAAGTTGTCGTTCAATGTACCGATAGCATCCCACAGCTTGCCTTCGAGCTTCAAGTGGTCAGAAATCAGGCCCAAAGCCTCGATCGTGCCGACCAGCAGCGCGACCGCGACCGACACCAGCGTAATCGTCATGTTGTAATAGATTTTACGAATCGGCTTAAGATACGCCCAACCGTAGGCGCCGAGCATCAGGTGACCGTCGAGCGTGTCGACCAGCGACATCCCCGCGCTGAAGAGCGCCGGGAACACCATCACCGACCATGGCGAAATGCCGTGCGAAGCCTGCGACGCGGACATGCCGAGCAGGCTCACCTCGGTCGCGGTATCGAAACCGAGGCCGAACAGAAAGCCAAGCGGGAACATGTGCCAGCTACGCGAGACGAGCCGAAACATCGGGCGAAAGATCCGCGCGAGGAAGCCGCGATCGGCCAGCAACATGTCGAAGTCATCGTCGACGTAGGTGCCGCCTGCACGTACGTGGCGCCACGCCTGGAAGATCGATTTCAGAATCAGGAGGTTCAGGAACGCGATCGCGAACAGGAAGACGGTCGATACCGACGTGCTGATCAGTCCGCCCAATTCCTTGTAGTGGGCAAAGCGCGTGCTCAACGCGCTTGCGACCGCCGCGACCGCGAGCGAGGCGATGACGATGATGGTCGAGTGACCGAGCGAGAAGAAAAAGCCCACTGCGACAGGGCGTTTTTTTTCCTGCATCAGCTTACGGGTCACGTTGTCGATCGCAGCAATGTGGTCGGCATCGACCGCATGGCGCAAGCCCAGTCCATAGGCGATCAGCGCGGTGCCGAGCAGGACCGGGTGATCCCGGAAGGACACGAACGCCCAGACCCACGCGGCGACATTCGTCACCAACAGCAGGCCGTAGATGCCGACGAGCTTGCGCTGGACCTGCGGATCGGATCCGGTGAGTACATTGGACAGTTGCTTGAGCATAATAGATATCCTGATGAAACTTCGTTATGCGATATGGCGTGCGTTCTCGTGCCCTTGCCTGAACGCCGGAAGCAAGGGCGCGGCTCAGTTGCTGGACGGACGCAACGCACGCAGATCCAGCGACGCCATGTCTGCGGCCGACAGCACCCCAGCCTGCGTCACGGTCTTTTCGAGGGCGAGCAGAAAGCGCTCGTAGTAATCCCACGGCGGCTGCCCTGCGCAGTATCCGTCTTCCCATTCGGCGATCGACTCGATGAGGTTCTGACGGAAGTCTTCCCACTCGAAATGCCCCGCCTTCGACAGCGAAAGCGCGAGCCCGAATACTTGCCGTTCCCATGGTTTGTCGAACAGCAGTTTGCCTTGCATGCGCGGCGGAGAGTCCGCATGTCCAAGCATGCTGGAGGCGGCATATTCCTCGAACCGGGTAAACATGATCAGACCGCCGGCCGTGGCGAGGCAGAAGGCGAGGGCACCAGTGCCACACCCATCATCGCTTCGGGTGTGACGAGCGCGGCCAGTTCCGCTTCGCTCATGCCTTCGGTGCCGGCGGGCCGCTCCGGGATGACGAACCAGCGGATTTGCGCGCTGCTGTCCCATACCTTGACTTCCGTGTCGTCCGAAACCGGCACGCCGAACTCCTTCAGCACGGCGCGCGGTTCGCGCACGCCGCGCGCGCGGAACACCGGGTCTTTATACCAGTAGGGCGGCAGACCCAGCACGGGCCAGGGATAGCAGGAGCAGAGCGTGCAGATGATGAGGTTGTGAACGCCGTTGCCGTTGGCGACTGCGGCCATGTGTTCGCCTTCCGCGCCTTCCATCCCGCCCGGGAAGTCCATTTCCGCAATGGCCTTCGGTGTGTCTTCGACGAGGCGTTCCCTGAACGCTGGATCGACCCACGCACGCGCCACGATTTTCGCCCCGTTGAACGGGCCAGCCATCGTTTCGAAATGACCGAGCACGGTATCGACCGAGTCGCTGCCTAGCACCCCTTTTTCGATCAGAAGCGCTTCGAGTGCCCGTACCTTGGCCGCGCTCGCGGCTTCGCGCTCGTCGTCGTATTTGAAAAGTTCGCTCATGTTAATTCCGTACCAGATGATGGATGTAGAGATTCAGTTCGATGCGTCGAGATACGCTTCGTATAGATCGGCGTAGATCGTCGTGTTCGGTTCGCTCTTGTCCTTGCCCCAGATGTCCTCGGCCTTGAATGCAACGCGATAGACGGGCATCGGCTCGCCGATGCCGTCGGGCCCGGTCGAAACGAAGTAGGAGTAGGCGCCCGGATAGACGAGGTCGATCACTCCGCGCTTGTTGCGCAGGTAGCCCGGCAAGCGCGTGTGATCAACGGCGACCGGATCGGCGATGCATACCTCGGCGCCGGGTTCGAAACGCGGTGCCTGCTTCAGTGCGTTCAGCCCCGAATCGCCTTTTGCGAGGTACTCGTTGATCTGCGAGGCAATGGCCGGATTCGGCTGTGCGGGCAGCGGCGCATCTGGATGGGCGCGGTAGTGCGCGGTCTTCTGCGCGAGTTCGTCGGCGGATACATAACCCTGATCGATGAAGAATTGCGAAATCCCCATCAGCCACTTTTCGTAGTACCGGTATTTGAAGTATTCGAACGGTTGCATGCCTTCGGCACCGGTGCGCAGCGACGCCCAGGTCCACGTATTTTTGAACGTGGTAGGCAGCGTCGCCACCGGGTACTGTGGCCGCGCGTCCGACAGATGCGCGCTTTCCGCCATCATCACTGTATGAATGCCGAAAATGCGCTTCTCCCACTGCTCGACGAAAACCCGTGTCTCGACATTGACGGGTCCGAGGTTTTCGAGCCCGCCAAGGCTGTGCTGTAGTTTCATGGTGTGCGGTTCCTGGAGCGTGAGGTCAGTTGAATTGATGCTGAGGCTTGTGGCTGAGTACTTCGCCGAACACTTCGGAGACGATGCCGAAGACGGCGCCGGTGACGAGCGCGGCGGCAGCCACCAACGCGGGGTTCTGGATGCCGACCGTGGTAATCGCCTTACCGGTGGCAACTGTGGTGCCGACCGTCGAAGCGAAGCCCCACACGACAGCGGGCAGCACATTCAGCAGCTTCAGTTTCGATACCTGCACCATCGCCGCACTCCCGAGACCGACGCAAATCGCCACAGTGAGCGGCGCCGGCCCGGTATTGGCGATCGCCAGCAGCGAGAGCGACGCGATGACGAGGCCGGTGAGGTTCGACGCGACGCTCTGCACGAAGCCGCGCGGACCACCGCCGACCACGAAGAACGACGCCCACGCGATAAAGGTGACCCACACCGGTACCGGAAATACCGTTGCGGTGACGTAGGTGTCGACGACGGCGAGCACGCCGATACTGACGGTAAGCGCATCAGTCTTCTTCATTACAGACTCCTTGAGGGTAAGTGGGGAAAGTGGGGTAAGTGCGGTTAATGGATGCAGCTGAGAAACGATTCGCGTAGTTGCGGAAAATCCAGATTGCGGCCGATGAACACGAACTTGTTCTCGCGCGGCTCGTCCTTCAGCCATGCGCGTCCGGGTGCGGCTTCCAGCAACATATGCACACTATGGAAATGGAACTGCCGCGCTTCGGCGTGGAAGTTGAGCACCCCTTTCATGCGCATCAGTTGCTGGCCTTGCTGCTGCACGAGTTCGTTGATCCAACGGTTAAAGCGCGTCGCATCGAGGTCGCCCTTTTCGACCAGCGCGCACGATTGAATCGACGTGTCGTGTTCGTGGTCGTGAGCGCCTTCGTCGAGCAGATCGGGCTCGATCGCGAGCAGCGTGGGCAGCGAGAAGCGGCGCACACCCAGCAGAGCGTCTGCGCGGATTTGCGAACGGGTCGAGGTGATGATGGCGGCAGTCGGATTCAATGAACGGATCGTCTGTTCGAGGGCGATTAGCTCGTCTGCCGTGATCAGGTCGAGCTTGTTGATCAGAATGACGTCGGCGAAGGCCACCTGTTCGCGCGCAATGTCGTCATCGAGTTGCTGGCGCAGATGCAGTGCGTCGACCACGGTGACGACCGATTCGAGATCTACGGCTTCGCGCAGGTCGGGATCGGCGAGGAACGTTTGCAGGACCGGTGCCGGATCGGCCAGTCCGGATGTCTCGACGATCAGGCGCTGCATGGGCGCCGCGCCGGTCTGCGGACGCGCCAGCAGTGCTTTCACACTAGCGACGAGGTCCGCGCGCACCGTGCAGCACACGCAGCCGTTATTGATCTCGACCAGCGCCTGTTCTTCGGCGACGATCAGTTGACCGTCGATGCCGACTTCGCCGAATTCATTGACGACCACGCCGATCGATCCCGGCGCGTGTTGCTGCAGCAACTGATTGACGAGGGTGGTTTTACCGGCGCCGAGAAACCCGGAGATGATGGTGACGGGAAGCTTGCGCGGTGTGTGTGTGCGATTCATGAGAGAGTCCGTTGCTGATCGAGACTGACTCAATAGAGCGAGTACCAGGCCTGTCGCCGTGATCCGTCTGTGCGGGAACTCAGCTTGTCCCGAATGCACTGGAAATGTGGCGGTTTTTGTCCGAGACGGAAAATAAGGACAAAATGGCACGACAATGCGGCGCGAAACCGATGCCAAGCGCTGGTGCAGATGTGGGGATTCGATGCGCCGCGACGGTGCGCAATGCGCCGTGAATATGCGGTGCGGTGGAGATGACCAGCTGGAAAAGCGTTGATGAAAGCGCTAATGAAAGCGCGGATTCCGCGACGACTGACGGTGTCTACGGCTATTCCGCTCTCGTCGGGACCGGCGTTTGGAAATGCTCGACCAGAAATTCGATGAACACCCTCGCACGAACGGTCTGGTTGCTTCGGCTCGGATAGTACACATACAGATCCGCCGACGGCAGCACGAAATCAGGCAGCACCACCTTCAGCCTGCCACTCTCCAGATACTTGGCCAGATCCCACTCTGAACGAATCACAATCCCGTGGCCGTCCAGCGCCCATCCGAGCACGATATCTCCGTCGTTGCTCGACAGCATCCCGTGTACCTTCACGACTTCGCTCTGTTCGCGGTGCATGAAGCGCCAGATGCCGTAGGCGTCGTCGTTCTGCCGATGGATGATGCAGCGGTGGTCGCTGAGGTCCTGAAGGCTGGACGGCGTGCCGTGCCGCTTGAGATAGCCGGGCGAGGCGCACAGCAAACGCCGGTTCGACATCACACGTCGCGCATTGAGGCGTTTGTCGGGCAGCAAGCCGAAACGGATTGCCAGATCAAAGCCGCTTTCGACCAGATCGATTGGTCTATCAGTCACTTCAACCTGCACCGCGACATCCGGATAGCGCCTGGCGAATTCAGAGACGATCGGCGCGATCGCCGTGCGGCCGAAGCCGAGCGTCGCGTTCACGCGTAACAGGCCGCGTGGTGTCGAGCGGCCGCTCGATACCAGGTCTTCCATTTCGCGGACTTCGGCCAGAATCCGCGTCGCGTGCAGCAGGTATGTCTGGCCCTCGCCCGTCAAACTGACGCTGCGCGTCGTCCGGTTGACGAGTCGCACGCCGAGCCGGCTTTCCATCTGCACAAGTCGTCTGGTGGCAGCCGGCGGCGTTAGATCGAGCGCTCGCGCTGCCGCCGAGAGGCTGCCGTGGCGTGCGACCAGCACAAAGAACTCAAGATCAGAAGCGATGTCAGTTTTCACTGAAAGTGAATAAACAAGTGATTTGGAGTGAATTCTAAACCCGCATCCCGCGGATAAGCTATTGCATCCTACTTCTGCGTACATTGACCCGCATGCAATGTCTCAGAAGATGCCGTAATGAATTGCCCACCGGCTATACGCTCAAGGCCGACGGCACGGCGATCTAACTGACCGGCGATCTCAATGCACAGCACGCAATCGGCGCTGCCGTCCGTGCTCGATGCGACGCCAGTGCCGGCGCAGTCCCCGCTGGACCGTCATGGATTTCTGATGCCTTCGATATCCGACCGTACCGACCATAGTTTGCGAGTAACGCCAGAATGACAAACAAGACTGACGCACGGAACATCCGCCAAGCCGCCCTCGATTATCACGAGTTCCCGACCCCCGGAAAGATCGCGATCGCCCCGACCAAGCAGATGATCAACCAGCGCGACCTCGCACTGGCGTACTCGCCGGGCGTTGCGTTCGCGTGCGAAGAAATCGTCGAGAATCCGCTCAACGCCGCGCGCTTCACCGCGCGCAGCAACCTGGTCGGCGTTGTCACGAACGGCACCGCGGTGCTGGGTCTGGGCAACATCGGGCCGCTCGCCTCGAAGCCGGTCATGGAAGGCAAGGCCGTCCTGTTCAAGAAGTTCGCCGGCATCGACGTGTTCGATATCGAACTGAACGAGTCCGACCCGCACAAGCTGGTCGACGTGATCGCGGCGCTCGAGCCGACTTTCGGCGGCATCAACCTCGAAGACATCAAGGCGCCGGACTGCTTCATCGTCGAACGTGAATGCCGCAAGCGCATGAAGATTCCGGTCTTCCACGACGACCAGCACGGCACCGCGATCGTCGTCGCGGCAGCGATCACCAACGGTCTGAAGGTGGTCGGCAAGGACATCAAGAAGGTCAAGCTGGTATCGTCCGGCGCGGGCGCGGCGGCGCTGGCCTGTCTGGATCTGCTGGTCGACATCGGCCTGCCGCTCGAGAACATCACCGTCACCGATCTGGCCGGCGTGGTCTACAAGGGCCGCGTCGAACTGATGGACCCGGACAAGGAGCGCTTCGCACGTGAAACGGAAGCCCGCACGCTCGCTGAAGCGATCGGCGGCGCGGACATTTTCCTGGGCCTCTCGGCTGGCGGCGTGCTCAAGCAGGACATGGTCAAACAGATGGCGGACAAGCCGCTGATTCTGGCGCTGGCCAATCCGACACCGGAAATCCTGCCGGAACTGGCGCTCGAAGTGCGTCCGGACGCCGTGCTGTGCACGGGCCGCACGGACTACCCGAACCAGGTCAACAACGTGCTGGTGTTCCCGTTCCTGTTCCGCGGCGCGCTGGATGCGGGCGCGACGACGGTGACGCGGGAAATGGAAATCGCGGCGGTCAACGCGATCGCCGAACTGGCGCGCCAGGAGCAGAGCGATATCGTCGCGACCGCGTATGGCATCCAGGATCTGTCGTTTGGTCCGGAGTATCTGATTCCGAAGCCGTTCGATCCGCGCCTGATCGTCAAGGTCGCACCGGCGGTGGCGAAGGCCGCGATGGATTCGGGTGTCGCCGAGCGTCCGATCGAGGACATGGACGCTTACGAACAGCATCTGCAGCAGTTCGTCTATCACAGCGGCACGACGATGAAGCCGATCTTCCAGCTGGCGCGTGGCGTCGAGCCGGAGAAGAAGCGCATCGTGTTCGCTGAAGGCGAGGAAGAGCGCGTGCTGCGCGCCATGCAGATCATCGTCGACGAAAAGCTGGCGAAGCCGATCCTGATCGGCCGCCCGGCGGTGATCGAGCAGCGCATTGCGCGCTACGGCCTGCGCCTGGTCGCGGGTCAGGACTACACGGTCGTGAACACCGATCACGACGAGCGCTATCGTGACTTCTGGCAGGAATATCACAGGATGATGTCCCGCAAGGGCATCACCGCGCAGATGGCGAAGCTCGAAATGCGCCGCCGCACCACGCTGATCGGCGCGATGCTGGTGGAAAAGGGCGAGGCGGACGGCATGATCTGCGGCACGGTGTCCACCACGCATCGCCACCTGCACTTCATCGATCAGGTGATCGGCAAGAAGCAGGGCGCGAAGGTCTATGCGGCGATGAACGCGCTGGTGTTGCCGAACCGGCAGATTTTCCTGGTCGACACGCACGTGAACGTCGATCCGACGCCGGAGCAGCTGGCCGAGATCACGATCATGGCGGCTGAAGAAGTGCGCCGCTTCGGTATCGAACCGAAGGTCGCGCTGGTGTCGCATTCGAACTTCGGTTCGAGCAATGCGCCGAGCGCGCAGAAAATGCGCGACACGCTGGCGATCCTGCGCGAGCGCGCGCCGGAGCTGCAGGTGGACGGGGAAATGCACGGCGACCTGGCGCTGGACGCGAATCTGCGCCGCGAAATCCTGCCCGACTCGACGCTCGAAGGCGACGCGAACCTGCTGGTGCTGCCGAACATCGACGCGGCCAACATCTCGTACAACCTGCTGAAGACCGCTGCGGGCAACAACATCGCGATTGGCCCGATGCTGCTGGGCGCGGCCAGGCCGGTGCATGTGCTGACGGCTTCGGCCACGGTGCGCCGGATCGTCAACATGACGGCGCTGCTGGTGGCGGATGTGATCGCGTCCCGCTGATTCCTGATCCGGGACTAAAAGCGTGGCGTGGCCTTTGGCAGGCGCCATGCAAAAAAAGGCGTGCCCGCAATGGGCACGCGGCGACGCAGCGCAGCAAGCGCGCGTTGCACGATGCCCACGAGAACACACTCGATTCGGCAACGCGAGCCACATCGACTCGAACGACAATACCGTGCCTTCCGGCGCGGTGATTGCGATGCACGCCCGCGCCTTTCGGCGCAGCATGTCTTCACTGCTGTCGGCGCCGGAAAGCGCCTGAGCGCTGCGCGCCGCGCAATCTGCCGGTTCGGTGGATTCGCCAGGCCAGCGCATATCACTTTCTAACCACCTCCGTCGCGCCTCCGTCGCGTGCGTCCGTCCCGGGCGGCCCTCCGTGCGTGCCCGATCTCTGCAGAATTCCCGCCGCATTGCTCTCGTATAGCGTCTCCTGCCGTCAAAATTATTTCTTGTCAATCGTCGATCGACGACCACGATTGCCGCAATCGAACCGACAAATTCATCGGATGATATAGCGGAAACGCCCGATAAATAAGGGGGAACGCGGTCAGTAGCTCAATGGCGCCTGCAGGCCAAAAAAATTTTTCAAAAACTGTATGTCGTCAGTTGACGATTTATTTTCTCGAAGATATCGTCGCATCCCAAGAGGTAGCCGAATCAGCGGCTACACCACGTGTGAACAGCGCCGCGCAGGCGGTCGGAGCGAACCATGAGTAACGTCGTGAATAGATTCGGGAACGGTCGTCGTCGATTTCTACAGCTGTCGGCGGGCGCGGGGCTCGCTGCTTCCGGTTTGATGGGTGGGATGTCACGGGCCTTCGCTGCCGACAGCGTGAATCTCCATACCTGGTCGGCCGGTGTCGATACGGTGAAGCGCCTGCTCGTGCCGTTTGAGAAGGAATCGGGGCTGAACGTCAACTACAACAACCTCCCGTTCGCACAGTATCGCGAGGCGATGGTGACGAAGTTCGTCGGCCAGGCGCCGATCGACGTGCTGTGGGTGTCCGACGGCTGGCTGCCCGAGTGGGCCGACGCGGGCTGGCTCGCGCCGCTCGACGGCTATCCGCAACTGCTCAAGTACAACGGCGAGGTGCAGGACTTCTGTACCCAATCGATGCGCTACAAGGGTCGTCAGTACGGTCTCACGTACTACACCGACTACATGGCGTTTCTGTATGACGCCGACAAGCTCGCCAAGGCGGGCATCGCGGCGCCTCCTGCAACGTGGGACGAACTGGTCGCGCAATCGCTGAAGATCAAGAATGCGGGTCTCTCGCAATACCCGCTGATGCTCTCGATGGCACGCGAGAGCTGGCTGATCGAGTTCATGTCGTCGCTGGTGTTTTCCAACGGCGGCCGCTTTGTCGACGACAGCGGCAACGCGGTGATGGAGGATCCGAAGCACGGCGCGGTGAGTTCGCTGCAATGGGTCGCCGATGCGGTCAACAAGCACCACATCGTTTCGCCGGCCTGCGTCGAGCTGGGAGAATTGAACGGCTTCAAGGCCGTGGCGTCAGGCAATCACGCGTTCGCGTTGTTGCCGCGCTACCGGATTCAGGCGCTTAACGATCCGCGCCAGTCGCGTGTCGCGGGCCATATCAAACAGGCGTTGATGCCGGCCGGCCCGAACGGTTCGCACGCCACGGTTGCGTGGATGCGCATGCACGCGATGAGCGCCGCGGCCGGCGCCAACAAGACGCGGGCCGCTGAGGCGACGCGTCTGATCGAAGCGTTCGGCGGACGCTTCGACGGCCAGTACGCGTTCCAGAAAGCGATGTTCCTGGATACCGGTACGGCATTCGGCGTGAAGCCGCTCTTTAACGACCCGCAAGTCCGCGCTGCATATGAAAAGTACGGCGATTTCTCGATGTTTCAGAAGCAGCAGGATCTGGCCCGCAAGAAGGACGTGATCACGCGCTGGTTCGGCGAATGGGACGAGACCAACGGTACGGCATGGCAAGCGGCGATCCTCGGTCAGTCGAGCGTAGCCGACGCATTGAAGCGGTCCGCGCAGAAGTGGACCGCGTTGAGCAAAGCCTGAGGTCGATATGAGCGTTCAAGCCTTGGGCCGCCGCTGGCTTGCCAAGCATTCCGTGGCGCCGTCCGATCAGCGCAGCGCAATGCTGCTGCTGACGCCGATGATGCTGGTGCTGCTCGCAGTCGCCGTGTTTCCGGTGCTTTACTCGTTCTGGACGAGCCTGTTCGACATTCATTTGACGCGCATGAACAGCGTGTCGTTCGTCGGCCTGGGCAACTACGTCCAGACCTTCCGCGATCCGATGTTCTGGGCGGCGGTCGAGCGCACCGCGTGGTTTACCGTCGTGTCGGTCCTCGCGATCATGGTCATCGCGACGCTGATGGCACTGTTGCTGAATCAGGAGTTTCGCGGCCGGCGCATCCTGTCGACCGCCTTGCTGATTCCATGGGCCATTCCGTATGTGGTCGACGGTCTGATGTGGAAATGGATCTACGACTCGGGCTACGGCGCGCTCAACGGACTGCTGCTGCAACTGGGCGTGATCGGCCAGTACCTCGTGTGGCTGGGTGACACGCACAAGACACTGGCGCTGATCAGCAACGCATTCGTCTGGAAGGAAGTGCCGCTCGCGACCATCCTGCTGCTGGTGACGATGAAGTCCATTCCGTCGGACCTGTACGGGGCGGCGCGCGTAGACGGCGCCAACCTATGGAACCGATTCGTGCACGTGACGCTGCCGGCGCTGAAACCCGGTTTCATGCTCGTGATGATCTACGAAGCAATGATGGCGGTGCGTCACTTCGACCTCTTCTTCATTCTGACAGAGGGCGGTCCGGCCGACGCATCTCACGTGCTCTCCTGGCACATCTATGTCGAGACATTCCGCAACCTGTCGTTCGGCACCGGCGCGGCGGTCGCGTATGTGCTCGCGCTTGCCACGTTTGCGATGTCGTACGCCATCATCCGTCTACTCGGCAAGAGGCTTTAAGCGATGTCATCTTCTCTCTTTCTGAAGCGCCTCGCGCTGCTGGCCGGTTCAATCGTGATGTTGCTGTATGTGCTGGCGCCGGTTGCGTGGTTGCTGTCGTCTTCGCTGCAGCGCGAAGCGGATATCACCTCGATTCCGCCGCACTGGATTCCCCATCCGCCGACGCTGTCCAGCTTCAAGGCGATCGTCGCGGCGAGCACCGGAACGACCTCCGACGACGGCAACGCTGCCTTCGTTCCGTCTACCGCGCAGTACCTGTTGCCGGCGTTGCGCAATAGTCTCGAGGTTGCCGCGGCGGTGGTGTTGCTGAATCTGCTCGTCAGCGTACCCGCCGCTTATGCGATGGCGAAGATCCGTTATATCGGCCGCGATCTGTCGGTGTATTTCATGCTGGCAACCCGCGTGATTCCCGATATCGCGCTCGTCGTGCCGTTCTTTCTGTTCGTGCGCAAGCTCGGTCTGCTCGACAGCGTCGGGTCGCTGATCATCACCTATCTGGCGATCACGGTGCCGTTCAGCGTCTTCATGTTGCTCAGCTATTTCGAATCACTGCCGGATGAGCTCGACAAGGCGGCTCGGGTCGACGGCTGCTCGCGGATTCAGGTGTTGCTGAAGGTGTTTTTGCCGCTCGCGGTGCCGTCGCTCGTCGCCGTCATCATGTTCACATTCCTGAGCAGCTGGAACGAGTTCCTGTTCGCCTTGATGTTCACGCAAACCGCCGCGTCGCAGACCGTCCCAATCATCGTCGCGTCATTCACGTCGGATTTCACGACGAGCTTCTCATTCATCAACGCAGCCGGCGTGGTCGCAATCGTGCCGCCCGTGATCATCGCCGTGGTGTTCGAGCGTTACATCGTGTCGGGTCTGACTGCCGGCGCAGTAAAGGGATAAAAGGGAAAGGTCATGGCTCAAATCGAATTTCAGCAGGTGGGCAAGAAGTATGCGAACGGGCATGTCGCATTGGACAACCTGAATCTGAAGATCAGGGACAAGGAGTTTCTCGTTCTGCTCGGACCGTCCGGCTGCGGCAAGTCGACGACGCTCAACATGATCGCCGGACTGGAAGAGGTCACGCAAGGCAGCTTGCGTTTCGATGATGTCGAAGTGAACGGCTTGCCGGCGCACCAGCGCGATGTGGCGATGGTGTTTCAAAGCTACGCGCTGTATCCGCACAAGAACGTGTACGACAACATCGCCTTCGGCTTGCGGATGCGCAAATATCCGCAACAGGAGATCGATACGCGAGTGCGCGCGGCTGCAAAGTCGCTTGAAATCGAGCATCTGCTGGACCGGCGGCCTGGGCAGCTATCGGGCGGGCAGCGCCAGCGTGTCGCGCTCGGCCGCGCGATGGTGCGCCAGCCCGCGGTCTTTCTGATGGATGAACCGCTGTCGAACCTCGACGCGGCGCTGCGCGTGTCGATGCGCGCGAGCATCAAGGCATTGCATCAGTCGATGCAGACGACCTTCGTGTACGTGACGCACGATCAGGCCGAAGCGCTGACGCTCGCCGACCGCATCGTCGTGATGCGCCAGGGGGTGGTGCAGCAGATCGGCTCGCCCGACGACATCTATGAGCGGCCAGCCAATAAATTCGTCGCCAATTTCCTCGGCAGCCCGCCGATCAACTTTATCGACGGCGTGCTGAAGCAAAGCGACCACGGTTTGCATTTTCACAGCGGCGATGTTTCGCTCGCGCTCGACGAAGAGACCCAGCGCCTGCTCGCGGGATGCAACGGCCGGGCAGTGTCGGCCGGCATTCGCGCCGAGGACATCGACGAGCATGGCGACTCGACCGATTGTTCACTGACAGGCGACATCGCCTCGCTGCTGCCGGTCGGTTCCGATCAGTTTATCGGGCTGCAATGTTTGGGGCAGTCCATGTTTTTCCGTGTCGGCAAGGAGCGTTCATGCAAGGTCGGTGAACGCGTGACCCTGTCGATCAACCGCCGCCGTCTGCACCTTTTCGATCAGACGAGCGGCGTGAACCTGAAGGCGCAGAACGCATGAAACCCGCGGTATTTTCGTATCACCGGCCTCACACGCTTGAAGATGCGCTGGCGCTGCTCGCGCAGCACGGCTTCGACGCCAAAGTCATCGCGGGCGGGCAAAGCCTCGCCCCGATGATGAACATGCGCTTTGCGCAGCCGGCACATCTGATCGACCTCAACGCATTGGCGCAACTCAGCGGCGTGACGCTTGCGGGTGAGTCGCTCTGCGTTGGCGCGATGACGCGCCATCACGAAGTGGCCACCAGCAGCACGGTGCGCGCCGCTTGCCCCCTGCTCGCGGATGCGGCCGCGACGATTGGACACTACGCGATCCGCCAGCGTGGCACGCTTGGCGGCAGTCTTGCGCATGCGGATCCTGCTGCGCAAATGCCGCTCATCGCCAGCACGCTAGGTGCGCGCATCGAGGTTATCGGACCGGACGGCAGCCGTGAGGTGCCGGCCGCGGAGTTCCTGATTGCGGTGATGACAACCGATCTCGCTGCTGAAGAAATCATTCGCGCCGTGCATTTCCCGGTTGCGCGCCCGGGCGAGCGGCACGCATTCGAAATCTTTAGCAGACGGCACGGCGACTTCGCGATTGCGTCTTGCGCACTCACCGCCGTGCTCGACGGCAACCGATTCTCCAGCCTGCGCATCGGCCTTGGCGGCGTGGCGGACGCCCCGCTCGTACTGGACGAAGTCGCCGCGGCCTTTGCCGGCGCTCCGGTCGATGCACCGACCCTTGCTGCAATCGCCGACGCGGCGGCTGCCGCTATCGATCCGTACGATCAACCGGACATCAGCGCCGCTTACCGGCGCGATCTTGTCAAGGCGCTCACGGCGCGCGCGTTGCAACGCGCGACGCAGTCGGCCCGCACGACCTCGAATTGAGTCATGGAAAAGCAAACAATTTATCTCAGTGTGAACGGCACCCGTCACGAAGTGCATTGCGAGCCTCGCAAGCTCCTGTCCGATGTGCTTCGTGAAGATTGCCGTCTGACCGGCACGCACGTCGGCTGCGAGCACGGCGTGTGCGGCGCATGCACTGTGCAGATCGACGGCCGTCCGGCGCGCTCGTGCCTCGCCTACGCCGTTCAGATGGACGAAGCGCGGATCACCACGATCGAATCCGTCGCACAGGAGGGCCGCCTCTCTCCACTGCAGCAGGCGATGCATGAGTGCCATGGCCTGCAGTGCGGCTTTTGCACGCCGGGCATCGTGATGACCTTCGAGGCATATCTGCGCGAGCACCCAAGCCCATCCGAGGCCGAGGTGCGCGAGGCGCTTTCCGGCAACCTGTGCCGCTGCACCGGGTACCAGAACATCGTGCAGGCGATCCTGCTTGCGGCTGAGCGGATGCGCGGGGAGACCGTCGATGTCTGAGCAGACGTTTCGCTACCTCAACAAGGCTGTCCCGCGCACCGAAGACTATCGGCTGCTGACGGGCTATGGCCGGTATCTCGACGATATCGAAATCGCGGGCGCTCTGCATGTGAGCTTCGTGCGCTCGCCGCATGCGCATGCGCGAATCGTGTCGGTGGATACCACGGCGGCTGCCGGCATGCCTGGTGTCGTGACCGTCGTCACCGGCCGGGAACTGGCGCAGTGGACCACGCCGATGCGCGTTGCCCCGCCGATCGAGGGCTTGTTGCCGGTCGAGTTCGCGACGATGCCGACCGACGTCGTGCGCTTTCAGGGCGATCTGGTGGCGTGTGTGGTTGCGACCGACCGGTATCTCGCGGAAGACGCGGCGGAACAGGTCATGGTCGAGTTCGAGCCGCTGCCTGTGGTGACCGATATGTGGCAAGCGCTCGAAGCCGATGCCGCGCAGGTCGACCCCGGCGTGCCCGGCAACCTGGTGTCGCACCAGACGTACTCGAACGGCGATCCGCAGAGCGCGAGCCAGCAAGCGTATCGCGTGGTCGAGGCGACCTTCCAGCAGCAGCGGCAGACCCATGTGCCCATCGAAACGCGCGGTTGCGCGGCAGTCTGGGATGCCGGGCGCGACCACCTGACGTTCCACATCGGGACCCAGGTGCCGCATCCTTTGCGCACGCAGCTCGCGCAACGGCTCAGACTCAGCGAGTCGCAGGTGACGGTGATTTCGCCTGACGTCGGCGGTTCGTTCGGGCAAAAAATCGCCTTGTACCGCGAAGAGCTGACCGTGGCTGCACTCGCGCGTCATCTGAAGCGGCCGGTGCGCTGGCGCGAAGATCGCCTCGAAAATCTGACCGCGGCGGCCAATTCGCGCGAAGACTTCTGCCGTACGCGCGCCGCGGTGGATGAGCACGGCACGTTGCTCTCGCTCGAGCTGGAGATGCGCGAAGACTTCGGCGCCTATTGCTTCTTTCCGGCGAATTACCTCGCGCGCGTCGTCGCGATGGTGTTGAGCGGACCGTACCGGCTGCAGAACTACGCGTTCGACGTGAAGGTCGTGCTCAGTCACAAATGCGGCAATGCACCCATGCGCGCGCCGATGTCCATCACCAGCTGGGTGATAGAAGGCACGATGGAAGCGATTGCCCGCGAACTGAAGCTGGATCCGGTCGAGGTGCGCCGCCGCAACCTGTTGACGCCGGAAGAACTGCCGTACAGCACGGCCACCGGCGAAGTGCTGGCCGACATCACGCCGTCGCAGACCTTTGAGGCGGTGCTGGAGGCCTTCGATTACGACGCGTTTCGCGCCCGCCAGCAGGTGGCGCGGGCGGCCGGCCGCTATCTTGGGCTGGGCCTGTGCAATGTGGTCGAGCCGACCACGTACGGCTCGCGCTTTTATAAAGCCGCCGGCATTCCGGGCTCAGGCCACGAGGCAAGCTGGATCCGTATCGAGCCGAGCGGTGTCGTGAACGCGTCGGTGGGTCTCGGCCCCAGCGGACAGGGTTATGAAAGCGCAATGGCCAATGCGGTGGCCGAAGGCCTGGGTGTGCATCCGTCGAGTGTGCGTATTCATCTGGGTCACACGGATATCGCGCCATACGGGATGGGCAGCCGCGGCGCCCGCAGCGGCACGGCGGGCGGCGGCGCGCTTTATTTGTGCGCGCTCGATGCGCGCCGCAAGGTGCTCGAGATTGCCGCCGGTTGTCTCGAACTGCCTGATAGCGACTCGCTTCGCCTTGTCGATGCGCGCGTTGAGCGCCGTAGTGGCGACGCGTGGGTCGACGCGGGGCTAACGCTCGCCGACGTGGCGCGGCGTGCCTATATGGACCCGACTTCGCTGCCGCAGGGCCTCACGCCTGGCCTCGAGTTTCACCTGACCTACGATCCGCCGCCGATGACCTACTCGAATTCGACGCACGGCTGCGAGATCGAACTGGACGTGGCCACCGGTGCGATCCATTTTGCGCGTTACGTGATCGCCGAAGACTGCGGCACGCTGCTCAATCCCACCGTGGTGAAAGGGCAGCAACATGGCGCCGTGGCGATGGGATTGTCCGGCGCGTTGTTCGAGCATACGCGCTACGACGAAACGGGACAGAACGTGACCGGCTCGCTTGCCGACTACATGGTCGCCACTTCGACCGAGTTACCCAATTTCGAAATCATCCCAATGCATACGCCTAACCGCGCGACGGCGGCGGGCATCAAAGGGATGGCTGAAGGCGGCGTGATGGGCGCGCTCGGTGCCTTGACTAACGCCGTGAACGACGCGCTAGCGCCATTCGGCGTGGTGGTGGACCGTCATCCTTTGACCCCCATGCTGTTGCGCGACCTGCTGCGCGACAAACTCTGACTGGATCAAACAATCATGAATCAATCTGCAAGCAAACCCGCTGTCGGCTTTATCGGCCTCGGCATCATGGGCGCCTCGATGGCGGCGCGGCTCGCTGCAGCCGGCTATCCGCTGCATGTCTATAACCGTACCCGTGCGAAGGCCGAGTCGCTCATCGAGGCGGGCGCGTCCTGGCATGACACCCCGAAGGCGCTCGCTGAAGCATCCGACGTGGTCATCACGATCGTCGGCATGCCCGACGACGTGCGCGCGGTGTACCTCGGCGACGACGGTCTGATCGCGAACGCGCGACCCGATGCCGTGCTGATCGACATGACGACTTCGAGCCCGCAACTGGCCGAAGAGCTAGCCGCGCAGGCTGCGGCGCGCGGCGTGCACATGCTGGACGCCCCGGTTTCGGGCGGCGATATCGGCGCGCGCGAAGGACGGCTGTCCATCATGGTGGGCGGCGCGGCCGCCGCGCTCGCGCGCGTCGAGCCGATGCTGCGCTGCCTCGGCACGAACATCGTGCTGCAAGGCGGCCCGGGCGCGGGTCAGCACACCAAGCTGTGCAATCAGATCGTGATCGCATCGACGATGCTGGGCGTGTGCGAAGGCCTGGCCTATGCGCACAGCGCCGGACTGGATCCGCAGACCGTATTGAGCGCGATCGGCGGCGGCGCGGCTGGCGGCTTCCAGCTGAATAACCTGGGGCCGCGCATCGCGAAAGGCGATTTCGCGCCGGGCTTCTTTATCGAGCATTTCATGAAGGACATGCGGATTGCGCATGAGGAAGCTGCTCACATGGGACGTGAGTTGCCGGGTCTGGACCTGGTACGCAGTCTTTATCAGAAGCTCGCTGACCAGGGCTTCACGCGCAACGGCACCCAGGCGCTGTTCAAACTCTACGAGCGCTGAGGAGTGACGATGAAGCTAGCTGATCAATGCATTCTCCCCGCGCGACCCGAAGCCGTGTGGCGTGCGCTGAACGATCCTGCCGTGCTGGAGGCGTGTCTGCCCGGGTGTAAATCGCTCGCGATGCTGGACGACCGGCATTTCGAGTCGACCGTGCAGATTCGCGTCGGTCCGGTGGCGGCGACGTTCAAAAGCAATGTGGAGTTGTCGGATCTCGATCCACCCAGGGGTTACACGATTGTCGGCTCGGGTAACGCGGGCGCGGTTGGCTTTGCCAAGGTGACTGCGCGCGTGCAACTCGAACCGGAAGGCGAGACGACCGTGCTCGCGTACGACGCGGATGTCGAAATCGGCGGAAAGCTGATGAGCGTGGGGTCGCGCCTGATTCAGTCCGCGGCGGGCAAGAATCTCGACGCTTTCTTTGGCGCGCTGAAGGCGCACATCGAAAAGGAGGCGGCCCCCGCGGAAGCTATCCAGGACATCGAGCCGGCGCCGCAAACACAGCCGGACAACGCGCCACTGACCGGCGGCGTGCAACGTCAGGTGCATAGAGAGACGAAGCCGTCCACCGTCACGCCCAAAGCCGCCCCGGCCTCGGGTCTGCGGGTCTGGCTGGTCGGTGCAGGCTCGGGGCTGCTCGGCTTGCTGGTTGGGTTTTTGATTGGGCACGCGGGCTGACGGTCCGCGTTGCGATGGCGGTGCCCGGTCAACGGCAGACCGGGCACCGTTCTGAAAGTAAGCAGGCTCAGCGCCGCAATGCGTGAGTGCGTTACGCGTGGGTCACAAGCCGTTCCAGTAGCAACTTTGTTCGTTCTGTAGTTCAGCGTTTGATCAGATCCATTTTTCATTCGACAGGAAGCCTTGTGATCAAAAAAATAGTTATCCTAATGGCGTTGACCTGCCTTGCAGAGGCAGCTCAGGCGCAAAGCAGCGTGACCCTCTACGGCGTCGCCGACGATGGCATTACCTACACCAACAATCAGGGCGGACATGCCAATTACCAGACCTTCAGCGGCGGTCTGGGCGGAAGCAAGTTCGGCCTGCTGGGCAGCGAGGATCTGGGCGGCGGCACGAGCGCAATCTTCCAGCTCGAGAGCGGCTATGACCTGAACAGCGGCAAGCTCGGCTATAACGGCCGGCTGTTCGGCCGTCAGGCCTATGTGGGCTTGTCCGGCAACTACGGCAGCGTGCGCCTTGGGCGGCAGTACGACTTCATGGTGACCAATCTGCAGCCGTTGACTTCTTCGCTGGCGTTCGGCGGCTCGCTGTCGTCGCATGCGGGCGACGTGGACGGCATCTGGGGCACGTATCCCGTCAACAACACGGTCAAGTACGTGAGCCCGACGTATCGCGGCCTCACGGCGGGCGCGCTATATAGCTTTGGCGGCGTGGCGGGTTCGGTCGGCGACTCGCGGCAGTACGGCTTCGGCCTGAGCTATGCGAACGGTCCGCTGAAGCTCGCGGCCGCTTATCTCTATGTGAACAACCCGGCAGTGACGCGATTTGACGGTGCCACGGGGGCGACAGCCGGTGGGGCGTTTACGAATCCCGTACTGAACCCGATTTATAGCGGCTACGCCACTGCGCACAGCATGCAGACGCTCGGAGTAGGCGGCAACTATCAGTTCGGCGCCACGACGCTGGGCGCGCTTTACACCGACACGCGCTTCAGCAACGCAGTAGCGACCAACACCACCACGTTCCAGGGTTCCGCGTCACTCGGCTCGTACGAGGCATTCGTCAGCCATCGCTTTACGCCGGCAGTCATGGCCGGTATTACGTACGACTACACGTCGTCGCCGCACGCGCATTACAACCAGGTGGCAGCGGGTTCTGAGTACACGTTTTCCAAACGTACTTTTACCTATTTGATCGTCGCCTGGCAACGTGCCAGCGGCGTCGATTCGACCGGACACGCTGCGGTAGCCGATCTGACGTATCTGTCACCTTCGTCGACGCCGACTCAGGTAGCGGTGCGCGTGGGTATCAGACACAGCTTTTAATTTGTAGTGGAGTACAGGTCTGCCGGGCCGCGTGACAGTGTGCCCGGCAGGCGTCGTTTTGTGAGCGGTTGATTTGCAACAGGAGGCAATCATGCTGGTGGAAATGCGTACGTATCAGATTACGGCAGGAAAGGTGGGCGAGTTTCTGCAAATCTACGAGCGCGAGGGGCTCGAGATCATCAGTCAGTACGCACGGCTCAAGGGCTGCTGGACGAAAGACTCGGGCACGCTGAATTCGATCGTGTTCTGCTGGGGCTATGACGACTACGCGCATCGCGCCGCGCAGCGCGCGAAGCTCGCCGCCGATCCGCGCTGGCAAGCTTTCACGCCTCGCATCCTGCCGTATCTGGTGCATCAGGAATCCGTATTCCTCGCGCCTGTACCGTTTTGCCCGGCGGACTGAAGCAGCAGAAGTGGTGAATCTTTCTGACCGCCGGCCGTGCAACGTTGCTTGCCGCGCCGCGGTCTGCTTGTGAGGTAATCAATGATTGAAGCTGAATTGCTCGACAACATGGTGACGTGGCGTCGTGCACTGCATGCACGCCCCGAGACCGCGTTCGAAGAAGTCGCGACGGCACGGCTGGTGGCATCGGTGCTGCGCGACTACGGTTTTGAAGTGACCGAGGGCGTCGGCAAAACCGGTGTGGTCGGAACGCTGCGAAGGGGGAATGGCCCTGCGCTCGGACTGCGTGCGGATATGGATGCGCTGCCGATGGTGGAGCACAACGAATTCGAGCACTGTTCGCAACACCGCGGAAAAATGCACGCGTGTGGTCACGACGGCCACACCGCGATGCTGCTGGGCGCCGCTGCTTCGTTAAGCCGCGATACCGGTTGGAACGGTACGGTGCACGTGATCTTCCAGCCGGCCGAAGAGGTGGCGGGCGGCGGGCGCGTCATGGTCGAAGACGGGCTGTTCGAGCGTTTCCCGTGTGACGCGGTATTCGGTCTGCACAACTGGCCTGGCTTGCCGCTTGGCCATTTCGCGATCAACCGCGGCCCGATGATGGCCTCGTTCGATACCTTCGAGATTGTGGTGGACGGCAAAGGCTCGCACGCCGCGATGCCGGAAGAGGGGGTCGACGCGCTGGTCTGCGCGAGCCATGTCGTGATCGCGTTGCAGACTATTGTGAGCCGGCGCATCTCGCCGAAGGAAGCATGCGTGGTGAGCGTCACGCAGATTCATGGCGGCGAGGCGTGGAATGTGTTGCCCGATCGCGCCGTGATTCGCGGCACCGTACGCTGCTTCGATGCCAACGTGCAGGAACGCGTACGGAGCTTGCTGGATGAAATCGGCACGCTGACCGCGCAGGCGCATGGCGCGCAAGCGACACTGTCTTATCGCTACGGCTATCCGGCAACGGTCAATGCGCCCGCCGAAGCCGACGTCGCGCTCGATGCGGCGCGCGCGACCGTCGGCGCGGCGATGGTGACGTTGGGCTGTAAGCCGTCGATGGCCTCGGAAGACTTCGCGTTCCTGGCGCAGGCGAAGCCGGGTGCGTATGTCTGGATGGGCGTGGACGGGCCCACGCCGAGCGCTCCGCTTCACAACCCGCACTACGACTTCAACGACGACGCATTGGCTACCGGTGCGGCGTATTGGGTGAATGTCGTGAAGGCGTTTGGCGCTGCGCGTGGGTGAAGCTTCGCGGCTGTCCGGTGGGACCGCGTGGTCTGTAAGGGCCGCGCGGAGCCACCTCCTCAAGGCCCTATGACTTCCCGTTGGGCAGAGGCTGGCGCGCCTGCTGCGAGGCGGTTTCGATCGTCACTTCGCTGTGCAGCAGGAACGTTGCCAATTCCGGCGCGCCCGGCTGAGCATCCGTCACCAGGGTCCAGTCGCGCTCGAGGGGTGTCCAGTGCTGCTGGCTCGCGCGATCCAGTTTGTGCGACGTCACCAGCACGAAGACGTTGGCCGCCTGCCTGATGATGCATTCCTTCAGATAGGCCTGCTCGGCGGTCGCCTCGCAGAGCCCGCGGCCGGCGACTACACCGTCCGCGCCAAGAAAGGCCTTGTTGACGGACAGGCGGTTCAACGCGAGCTGCGCGAGCGGCCCGAGCGTGCTCATGCTCGAGGGCCGCAGGTCGCCGCCGATCAGCGTGACCGGCACCTCGCTCACTGCGAGCAGGCCAATTGCCAGCAGGTTGTTGGTGACCACGCGAATGTCGCGGCGCCCGGCCAGCAGCCGGGCCATCGCAGCAGTGGTGGTGCCGCCGTCGAGAAAGATGGTGTCGCCATCCTGAACGTGGCTCACCGCCGCCTGTGCGATCGCATCCTTTTGCTCGCGGAAGCTTTCGCGCCGCAGATCGAGCGACTCCTCGGGTTCGTGAATCCCGACCGAGGCGGCCGCG
The DNA here is from genome assembly GCF_046025895.1 of Paraburkholderia sp. RL17-337-BIB-A. Classification (NCBI taxonomy): domain Bacteria; kingdom Pseudomonadati; phylum Pseudomonadota; class Betaproteobacteria; order Burkholderiales; family Burkholderiaceae; genus Paraburkholderia; species Paraburkholderia sp. RL17-337-BIB-A. The sequence continues at coordinate 533,688 of NZ_JARESY010000004.1, forward strand.
CCTCCATACGTGCGCACAATGAGCCGGTCGTCGGCGAGCGCGCGCAGGTCGCGACGCACGGTTGCTTCGGACATGCCGAAATGCTCGCACAGGGCGCCGACGTCGTTCATGCCGGACAGGACGGCCTTCAGCATTGCCTCACGGCGGTTCGTAACTTTCATGGTGGTAGAGGGTAGCGGGTCGTCCGAATGGTGCGCGCAATAGACAGGAAAACGCCAACGGGCGTAAGTGTAATCAAACCGCCTGCTGGAGCAACGCTCGCAGCGCGGGGCGTACCGCGCCCACGGCGGCGTCGCGGCAAGCGAGCGTTGTGCGCATTTTGATCGATTCGATCAATCTCGGCTCGCGTCCCGCCTGGAACGGCTTATTGCAGTGAATTTATCAGCTCCCACGACTTGTGAATGAGCGGATTGCGCATAGTCGTTTCGTCAAGTACACTCTGAATGATCGAATCAGTCAATTTATATGATTGCATCGGTCACTTTTAAACAGGAGACAATGAATGGCCCAACTTCCTATCAAGCGCGCGATCGAACGCGTTCCAGGCGGGATGATGATCGTCCCGCTGCTGTTCGGCGCAATCATCGCCACCTTCTTGCCGGACACGCCGAAGTTCTTCGGCTCGTTCACGAATGCGCTGTTTACCGGCGCGCTGCCGATTCTCGCCGTGTTCTATGTGTGCATGGGCGCATCGATCGACGTAAAGGCGACGCCTTATCTGCTCAAGAAGGGCGGGGCGCTGTTCGCGGCGAAGGTTGGGTCGGCGATCGTGGTGGGTGTCGTATTGGGCCACTTTCTGGGTGAGCAGCCGATTTCGTCCGGACTGTTCGCGGGAATGTCGACGCTGGCGGTGGTCGCCGCGATGAACGACACGAACGGTGGCCTGTACATGGCGTTAATGGGTCAATATGGCAGGTCTGAAGACGTCGGTGCTTACACGATCATGTCGCTCGAATCCGGCCCGTTCCTGACGATGGTCACGCTCGGCGTGGCCGGGCTGTCGGCGTTTCCGTGGCAGACGCTGGTCGGCAGCATTCTGCCGCTCGCGGCCGGCATGCTGCTCGGCAATCTGGACCGTGAGATGCGCAGCTTCCTCAGCCGCGCTGTGCCCGTGATGATTCCGTTCTTCGCCCTGGCGCTGGGCGCGAGCCTCGACCTGCACAAAGTATGGCAAGCCGGCTTGCTCGGCATCGGCCTCGGCATCGCGGTGGTGATCCTGACGGGCATCCCCCTGTATTTGACCGATCGGCTGACCGGCGGCACGGGTGTCGCAGGCGTGGCGGCAGCCAACACGGCAGGTAACGGAGCGGCCGTGCCGGCGCTGATTGCAGCGGCCAACCCGGTCTATGCCGAGGCCGCGAAGAGCGCGACCTTGCTGGTCGCCTCGTGCGTCGTCGTGACGGCGATCGTATCGCCGATCCTTACTGCAGCCGTCGCCAAACGGGTCGGCAAGCGTGCCGACGCCAGCCGCGCTGCTGCATTGGAGGCGACGCGGTGAGCTGCACGAGCATTCTGATCATCGCCGACGACCTGTCCGGCGCCGCCGACTGCGCGATTGCGTTTGCGGGTGCGGGGCGCAGTACGGCGGTGACGCTGAACGCGTCACGCGCGATGGGCGCGGCGGAGGTGATCGCGGTGGATACCGATACCCGCCGCATGCCGCCGGCCGAAGCTGCGCACTGCACCGGCGCCGCGTGGCTGGCGCAGCGCGGGCCGGGTCGGCGTCTGTACAAGAAAATCGATTCAACCTTGCGTGGTAACTGGGCCGCGGAAGTCGCCGCGTTGCAGCCGCTCGCGGGCCTCGCCATCGTCGCGACGGCCTTTCCTGCCACCGGCCGCACCGTGCGTGGGGGCCGCGTATTCGTGCGCGGCGTGCCGCTCGAAAACACGGAAACGTGGAAGCTCGAACACGCCGCGCATTCCGCCGACCTCAACGCCATGGTCGAGGCGGTCGGCTTGCGCACCGCGCCTCTGGGTGTCGAAGCGCTGCGCGGCGATCCCACGGCATTGCGCGACGCCATTGCCACGGTGGCGAGCAGCGGCGCGCAGGCGCTCATCGTCGACGCGGAAACGGATGCGGATTTGAGGGCACTCGCGCAGGTGACGGCGTCGATGGACGAAGCCCTGTTCTGGGTCGGCTCAGGCGGTCTGGCTCGCGAACTGGCGTCGTTGAGCGACCTGTTCGATGTCGCCACGCAAGCAGCGCAAGACGCGCCGCTGGAACCGGAGCAGGAGAGACGCGCGATCCTGATTCTGGTGGGCAGCCTGTCGGCCGTCTCGGAACAGCAATGCGCGATGCTGCGCGAGCGTGCGCGCGTGGGCGAGCTGATCGTGCCGCCGGTCGTGCTGCGTGCAGGCGAGCTTCATCTGGAGTGGGCCGGCTGGCAAGCGCGCGTCGGCGCGCATCTGAGCGCGCACACCGATCTGCTGGTGCGAATTGGTCGCGACGATCTGTTCGATCCCGCCGAAGGCGCCCACTTGTCGGCGGCGCTCGCATCGCTCGTCGCACCGTTTTTCACGCATCTGAGCGGCTTGATCGCCACCGGCGGCGAAACCGCGCGCGCGATGCTCGGCACAGCCGGCATCGACAGTCTGCAATTGCTTTCGGAAATCGAGCCGGGCGTGGCGGTGGGCCGCCCGCACGGCAATCCGCGCCTCACCGTCGTCACCAAAGCCGGCGCCTTCGGCAGCGAGCACGCGCTGTATGGCGCCTACCTTCATCTGCGGGGCACACCGGAGTTCGCTCCTGGCGAGCCCGGATCGGCTCACCCGAGCGGCACATCGGCATCGTCGCCGGCTCACGAAACGAACCAACGTCATTCAGGCAAAACATCATGAGCAACTATCTTCCAGTCATCGGCATCACGATGGGCGACGCAGCGGGCGTGGGTCCGGAAATCGTCGTCAAGAGCTTGACGCACGAGTCCGTCTTTCAGCAGTGCCGCCCGCTCGTCATCGGCGATGCGGCGCGCCTTGAGCAGGCCAACCGGATTGTCGGCGGCAGCACGAAAGTGCGCCGCATCGCGAAGCCGGCGGATGCGCTATATGAACGGGGCACCATCGACTGCATCGACCTCGCGTTGATTCCTGCCGACTTGCCTTTCGGCGCACTGTCGGCGCTCGCGGGCGACGCCGCGTATCAGTACATCGCGCGCGCCGTCGAACTCGCGAAGACCGACGAGATCGACGCGATCTGCACGGCGCCGCTGAATAAGGAAGCGTTGCATGCCGGCGGCCACAAGTATCCCGGCCACACTGAAATGCTCGCGCACCTCACGGGCATCGAGGAGGTGTCGATGATGCTGGTCGCGCCGCAACTGCGCGTGATTCACGTGACCACACACATCGGCATCATCGATGCGATCCGCAAGATCGAACCGGGCCTCGTGCAGCGCACGCTCGAGCGGGGCCATGCAACGCTGGTGAAGGCGGGCATTGCCAATCCGCGCATCGCCGTGTGCGGCATCAACCCGCATGCCGGCGAAAACGGCCTGTTCGGTTATGGCGAGGAAGAGGAAAAGATCGTTCCGGCCGTGCAAGTCTTGCGTGAACGCGGCTGGAACATCGAAGGCCCGCTCCCGGCCGACACGCTGTTCTTCCGTGCGGGACGCGGCGACTTCGATCTGGTGGTGGCGATGTACCACGATCAGGGCCATGGTCCGGTCAAGGTGCTCGGCCTCGAAGCCGGCGTCAACGTGACGGTCGGCCTCGATGTGATCCGCACCTCGGTCGATCACGGCACGGCGTTCGATATCGCGGGCAAAGGCATCGCTGACGAACGCAGCCTGCTCGAAGCACTGCGTCAAGGCGCCGAACTCGCGACGCGCCGCGCCTGATGCGGCTTGAAATCGATGGACGCGCGCGGTGCCGTCCGCCCGCGCGGCGCGACACCGTGCCTTTAGGGCTGTAGTTGTAATGGTTATGCACACACGACGCACTGAAGACTTTCGCGCAAGGCTGCTCGAAGCGGGTGTCGCGCTGTTCGCCGAAACGGGTTATCACGGCACCGGCGTCAAAGACATCGTCGAGCGTGCCGGCGTGCCGAAGGGCTCGTTCTACAACTACTTCGAGAGCAAAGAGGCATTCGGCGCGGCGATCCTGGATCACTACGCGCAGGAGCAGGCCGCTGAATGGAAGCAGTATTCCCTCGAAGCGGCGTCATCTGATCCGCTGCTCGCGCTGCGCGACATCTACACGCGCATCGTTGCCGACTACGAAGACTGTGACGACCGCTACGGTTGTCTGGTCGGCAACTTTGCAGGCGAGATCGCGCAGTCGAGCGATCTGTGCCGGCTCGCCGCGCGCAGGTCGGTCAATGAATGGCGTGTCGGCTGCGCCGATTATCTGCAGCGCGGCCAGGAATACGGTTCCGTGCGGCGCGATCTTTCAGCGGAAGCAATGGCTGACCTGTTCTGGAATGCGTGGGAAGGCAGCCTGTTGCGCATGAAGCTGGATGACTCGGTCGAACCGCTGAAGGCTTGCGTGCATTCAATGTTCGAACTGTTTTTCAAATCCCCGCAGTAACGGTCGCAGCTGATTTGAACGGCGTCTGGTTTCGATCCGGGCAGCCGCTTATTTCGCTTTGAGACGACCGGTCATATCAATGTAAGGAAAGAGATTCAATGCAGAATTTTACGTTTCACAATCCCACACGAATCATTTTCGGCGAAGGCCAGATTGCCGCACTCGATGCGCAGATCCCGCCTAACGCGCGGGTGCTGATTACCTGTGGCGGCGGCAGCATCAAGAGCAACGGTGTGCTCGCGCAAGTGCAGGCGGCGCTCGGCGAACGCGCGTGGCACGTGTTCAGCGGTATCGAGCCGAATCCCACTTACGAAACGCTGATGGAAGCGGTCGCGCTCGCCCGGGAGAAGAACATTGATTTTCTGCTGGCGGTGGGCGGCGGCTCGGTGATCGACGGCACCAAGTTCATTGCTGCCGCAGTGAAGTTCGACGGCGAGCCGTGGGACATTCTGGCCAAGCAGGCCCCTGTGCGCGACGCGATGCCGTTCGGCAGTGTGCTGACGCTACCCGCCACCGGTTCGGAAATGAACAATGGCAGCGTCATCAGCTACCGCGCGAAGGGCGACAAGCTGTTTTTCACGAGCGACGCGACCTATCCGCTCTTCTCGATCCTCGATCCGACCACGACTTATTCGTTGCCGCCGCGGCAGATTGCCAACGGTGTCGTCGATGCGTTCGTTCATATCGTCGAGCAGTATCTGACCTATCCGGTGGACGCCAGGGTACAGGACCGTTTCGCCGAAGGCCTGCTGCTCACGCTGACTGAAGTCGGCCCGCAAGCGCTTGCCGAGCCGCACAACTATGCGGTGCGGGCCAACCTGATGTGGACGGCAACGCTGGCACTGAACGGCCTGATCGGCGCCGGCGTGCCGCAGGACTGGGCGACCCACATGCTCGGCCACGAGATCACGGCGCTGCACGGACTCGATCACGCACAGACGCTCGCCATCGTGCTGCCGGCCATGCTGAGCGTGCGCCGCGAGTCGAAGCGCGCGAAGTTGCTGCAGTACGGCGAACGCGTCTGGAATATCACCGAGGGCAGCGAGGACGAGCGTATCAGTGCGGCCATCACGGCGACCCGCGTGTTCTTCGAACGCATGTCGGTGGGAACCCGCTTGCGCGACTACCAGATTGGCGGCCAGTCAATCGGCACGCTGATCGCGAAGCTCGAAGAGCACGGCATGACGGCATTGGGCGAAAACGGCGACGTGACGCTCGACGTGAGCCGTCAGGTCTATCAATTCGCAGTCTGAAGCAGGCCCGCGTTCGCGCGGCTGATCATTTGGAATGTCATTATGAAAATTGGATTTGTAGGACTTGGCGCGATGGGCGCCGCGATCGCGAAGAACCTGGTCGAGGCGGGGCATGACGTGCAGGTTTTCAACCGGAGTCCGGCCCGCGCCGAACCGTTGCGCGAAGCGGGGGCGAGCGTCGCGTCGAGTCCCGCGCAGGCGGCGCTTGGAGCCGACGTGGTGTTCACGATGGTGGCCGACGATGCCGCGCACGCAGAGGTCACGTTCGGCGAGGCGGGTATCGCCACCACGCTGAAACCGGGTGCGCTGCACATCTCGATGAGCACGATCAGTGTCGCCACCGCGCAGGATCACGCAGCGAAGTACCGTGAAGCGGGTCTTGCCTTCGTGTCCGCGCCGGTATTCGGCCGGCCTGATGCCGCGGCGGCGCGCAAGCTGTTCATCATGGCGGCCGGCGCGGACGAGCACCTCAGGGTTGCCGTGCCGCTGCTCGAAACGCTGGGGCAGTCGGTCGGCATTGTCGGCGAGGATCCTTCGCAGGCCAATCTGGTGAAGCTGATTGGCAATTTCATGCTGTCCGTGATCATCGAAACGCTGGGCGAAGCTTGTGCCGTCGCGGGCAAGGCCGGCATCGATCCGATGCGTCTGGTCGAACTGCTGACGAGCGCAAACTTCAATGCGCCGCCCTACAAGATCTACGGTCCGCTGATCGCGGCGCAGAAATTCCAGCCGCCTGGCTTCTCTTTGCCGCTCGGCCAGAAGGACAACCGTCTGATGCTGGCAGCCGCTGAGGCACTTGGCGTTCCGCTGCCGCTAGCGAGTCTCGTCCACGACCGGTTCCTGACGTTGCGCTCGCAAGGGCTCGGCGCTGATCATGACTGGTCGGCGGTGGCGCTGTGTGCGTTGTCCGATGCAGGCTTGAGTAACGCGCTTCACCGCAGCTGAACGCAATGGGCACGATGCCGCTCGCTATGAGCGGCATCCGACGCGTCGAACAGCGGGCGAGCGGGAATGTCGTGCAGTAGCTGTAGCTGTAGCTGAGCCAGGGTGCATGTCCGGGCTCAGCTACGACCCATATTCGGCGCCGCCGTCGTATCGCGCTGACGTCCTGGTCTCGCGGTTTCCTTGATCAACATCACGAACGCGCTGGTGCCAATCAGACAGAGGCCCATGACCAATAGTCCGGCGGAAAACGAGTTGGTCAACGAGCGCGCGAAGCCGACGAAGTAAGGGCCGCCAAATGCCCCGATCATGCCAATCCCGTTGATCATGCCGCTGATTCGGGCCGTCACTTCGGGGGGCACGAGGTCGGTGGCGATCGACCAGAGGACAGGCTGCGATCCGTAAAGTGTCGCGCCGGCGATCACGAGCAGCGCCATGTTCACCACGAACGGACTGGATTCGAAGATCTCGCCGCCAACCAGCAGGGCCAGGCCGGAAATGGCCAGTGGTATCGCGGAAAAGAGCCGCCGGTCCAGTTTGCGGTCGGACCAGTAAGTCAGGATCGGCATGAGCACGATCGCGAACGCGTAGGGAATCGATGAGAGCCAGCCGATATCTATCGGCGAAAGCCCCGGCTGTTGATGGATCACGCTGGGCAGCCAGATCACAAAGCCGAGGAAGCCGGTGTTCCAAAGCAGGATCGCCGTTGCGAAGAGCCACACCGCCGGACGCCGCAACTGCGAGCTGAATGACACGCCTGTCGGCGACGGCGCTTGCGACGCGTGCCGCTTGTTTTCCGAGTCGAGGTGTTCGAGCAGTTGCGCGCGATCGGCGGCTTTCAGCCACTTCGCGTTGCGGGGCGTATCGGCCACGCCCCACAGCCACACAAATACCCATACGAGCGGGAACACGCCCTCGACGATGAACAACGTGCGCCAGTCGCCGAGCTTCAGGATGTAGCCGGCGATAGGACCGCTCGCCATCGCGGCGAACGGGTAACAAAGTTGCCAGATGCCATTCGCGCGAGCGCGCTCGGACGGCGCGAACCAGTTCCTTACGAACAGCAGGAAAGTCGGGAATATGCCACCTTCGAATACGCCGATCGCGAAGCGAACCGCGACCAGCTGCTGCGCATTGTGGACAAAACCCTGCGCCATTTCGATCGTTCCCCACAGCACCATCAGCACGGCGATCAGCACCTTGCCGTAGCCCTTGTCGGCGATCCAGCCGCCCAGAACCTGCGAAGCGCCGTAGCCGAGAAACAGCACGCCTGACGCGAATCCGAGAATCGAGGAGGTCAGCGCGAGCTCCTTGCCCATCGACGGAATCGCGAAGCCGATGTTGGTGCGGTCCATGAATGCGATGATAAGGGTCACCATCATTACGGGCAGTAAGCGAAACCATCTTTGCTTCATCGTCTGTCTCCATGTTTCGGGTGCATGGCGACGAGGCGGCAACTAGCCCTGCGCCACAGCACACGTATATCTTTGTATCGCTACGTGTTGCAAACTATCCCGGCATTGCATCGCGACGGTCTGAGCCGCCTCAGCATGCGAGCCACCGCACGAAAATCTGCTTTAAGCAACGCAGGAATTAAATCCGGTCTGGCGCCGCCCTGCGCATCGGCGCCAGACCTTCCGACTCACGTATATCGATGCGGCGCCGGTTGCCATTTCTTCCAGAAGTCGGGATCGTGGCAGATCACCAGTTCACCGCCGAAGAACTCGCACAGCAGGCGCAGCCGCGCGATCGACGCGATCGCCTGTTCGGTCGTGTGCGCATTGCCGGGCGGCGAGTCGGGTTCGAGGTTGGCCGGGCAGAACACGGCGTCGCCGGTCATGAGCATGAGCGAGCCCGACGGCAGACGCACCATCAGCGATTGATGTCCCGGCGTGTGGCCCGGTGTCGCGAGCACGGCTACGCCGGGCTTGACCACCTGATCGCCGCGCAACAGTTCATAGTCGAGGTCGCAATCAAAGTAGGCGCGCTCGTACGGCCGCGCGGCAAAGCTGTCCGGCTGATACGCAAAGCGGTATTCCGAACCCTGTACCAGGAAGCGCGCGTGCGGGAATAACCGGTTGCCGCCCGAGTGATCCCAGTGGAAGTGGCTATTGATGACGATCTTGACGTCCTCTGGCGTGTGACCGAGGTCGGCCAGCCGGGCGCGAATGTCGTCCTGCCGGTCATAGCGCGCGATCATTTCGGAAAACCGCTTCATCGACAGGCAGGGATCGGCGCCATCGTCGCGTTCGCAGTTATGCGGCAGAAGACCGGTATCGAACAAAATATGTTCACCGTCCGACATCTCGATGAATGCGCCGGTCACGGGAACCTCGACCCGCTTGCCCATTCCGCGCCGCAGTGTCAACGACGACTGGTCGTTGATCAGCGTGCCCAGATTGAATAGCGCAACGCTTTTGACAAGCGTTCCGGTTGCGCCGGAAAGGCTGGCTGGCACAGTCATCGTCTCCTTCCTTTGTGAATCGCCAAGCGCCGGGTCGAATCTTTCCCGGTCCATCAGCCATGCCAGGCGATTGCACTCGCGGAACAGCCCGATGATCGATGTTGCAGCCCGAGTCGACTAGCCACAGACGCACCGGGGGAATGTTTGCGACGAGTATGCTGGTCATCGCCCCTCAGAAGAAGTAGTCTTTACTTTCTTCAAAACATAAAATTTCTTTCGATGGACTCCCGCTATCTTCAGAGCTTTGTCTACGTGGTCGAATTTGGTTCGATCGCGGAAGCCGCCCGCCGGCTCGACCTGACGCCGGCCGCGGTGGCACAGCGCGTGAAGATGCTTGAAACGGAGCTGGGCGGTCAGCTCGTGCGCCGCTGCGGACGCACCGTCGGTACGACGGAAGCCGGCGAGCGCATCCTCGAACGCGCTCACAAGGTGCTGCACGAGATCCGCGACCTGAAGTCGGATCTGGAGAATCCGTCGACGTTGGGCGGACAACTGCGCCTCGGCGGCATGGGCACGATGATGACGAGTCTGATCCCCGTCATGCTGGCCGAATTGCTGGCGCGCCACCCCGGAATCGACTTTTATCTCGAGCCTGGCACCTCGCACGACCTCTATCGGAAAGTAGTCAGTGGTGATCTGGATGCCGCTATCGTTGCACGGCCGCCGTTCAATCTGCCGAAAAGTTGCGACTGGCACACGTTCAGGGAAGAGCCGCTCGTGCTGCTGACGCCTGCCGCGATGAAGGTGACCGATCCGCACCGCACCTTGCAGACGGAACCGTTTCTCCGTTACGACCGCAATGTGGTCGGCGGGCAGCTCGCCGAGAGCTATCTTCGGCAACATGGCATTACGCCCCATCAACGTTGCGAGCTGGACGGGCTCGGCGCGATTGCCGCGCTGGTGGACCGCGGCCTCGGCGTTTCACTCGTACCCGACTGGACGAGCAAACCCCTCGCCGATCTATCGCTTGCCAAATGGCCGCTGCCGCATCCCTTTCAGAAGCGCGTGGTCGGGTTGATATGGGGACGCTCCTCTGTCCGTATCCGATTGATCCAGGCCTTTCTGCAGGTGGCCTCGGAGGTCCCATGCGGCTAGGCGGCACCGCGCCGTCGTAATTTGGTTGTCAATACGGCCTCGGCGATATCGCTATAGAATTGACGCGCCCCAACCGTGAATGTCGATTATTCGCGTATCAGCGGGGCCGTTTCGCAACTCTCTATTCGATACATTCTCAATGTCCCATAGTACTCGCCGGCCCACGGGCCGCGCTTCTTCTGGTCGGCGTCACCTGAGCAAGCAGATGCTGCTCCCAATGACGAGCCAGGCTGCCTCTGATATCTCGCTCGCGAATCACCTTGCGCTAGCGGTCTGTCGCAAAGGACAAGGAAACGCTCATCTGATCAATGAGCTGAACAGAGTCGTATGTCTGACGTACTATTTACAAGAAGCCGGATTCGGTGACGCACCTGTTGATTTGTACCAGCGTGCGGAGGCTGCATTGGATCAGGCTGCCGGCAGGGCGCAGTGTGACGGAGTGTGCCAGATCAGCGCCGAGGTCGCCGGTATGCTCGAAGAAATCCTGGCCATTCACGATCAGCAACTGACAGTGGCTGCGACCAGGCACGTGATCGAGGCCAAAGCGCGGTTTTCCAGGTTCATCCAAAGCGACCTTCGTTCGCCGTTTTCAAAAGACGCGCAGACGACTGATCGCGGCGACGAGGCCGAGCTCAACGTTTCCGCGACCGCCAACAGGTTGCAATAGTCCGGACAGGGGACGCGCTCCGAAGTAGTCGAAATACGGGGCATGCCGTTCCCGCGTCATCAGCGGCGCTCAATTCGCGCTGCGTTCCTTTGCTGTCGCAACGAGTGCCGTATGAACGTCACCGTAAACGCGAACGCTTTCAATCTCCTGCCACCTTCCTTTCTCTTTCGAAATGTCTGGAGTCGATGTTGCTCGCCGGACATATAAGCTTGCTGGATTAAATATTCAGTAACGGATAGCGGCCGAAGGAAAGTTTAATTAATCGTCGCGTAACTCAAGACATGGAAGCGCGTCCTACACTTCGGTCCTTGCTTGATTCTGGAGTGTTCCATGGCACCGCGACCCTCCCTTGCGATCGACTCCGTGCGCGGTTTCGAATTGACGGGCGACGGCCAGTATTTGATGTTGAAGGCCAATCAGACTTCCAGCATTGCGTTGCATTGCTCAGTCATGCACGAGTTGCTGGCGGCATTGTCGAACGCTATCGGCGTCTCGGAGCGAATCCGCAGCAAGAAAAAGAGCGTGAAATTCGCAATGCCGTGTGAGGCATGGGAGGTTGGCAAGGACGCAGGTGCGGCAGCCCATCTGATCCTTACATTTCGTCTGCCCGGAGGCGCGGAACTCTCGTTTCGCATGCAACGCACTGAGGCGGCGCACATGACGGAAGTCCTCGCGCTTGTGAGCGGCATCGCAAAGGTCGGAGATCTGTCCGCCATCACGGTGCAATAGAGCTCGCGTCTCAATCCCCCGCGCCCTCGATCGATATGCGACACAGCGTATTGCGGTCGGGTCTACACGTTGTGTCTCTATCATTTGGCTTCCCTTGCATGTTTGTTCAAACTTCAACTGCACGCCGTAGCAGGGTGGTGACTCTGGTCGGCCTAAGTGTGGCGGCGATGTCGGCCCACGCTAGCGACTCGTTCGTGATTCACGATATCCGGCTCGAAGGATTGCAACGCATCGAAGCCGGTACCGTGTTCGCGTACCTGCCCATCAAGCAAGGCGACACCTTCAGCGACGACAAGGCATCGGACGCCATTCGCGCGCTGTACGCCACGGGCTTTTTTAACGACGTCAAGATCTCGACTGAAGGCAATGTCGTCATCGTGCAATTGCTGGAACGTCCGGCCGTCGGTACGATCGACTTCGCGGGCATTCACGAATTCGACAAGGACAACCTGACCAAGGCGCTGCACGCGGTCGGTTTGTCGCAAGGCCAGTACTACGACAAGGCACTCGTCGACAAGGCCGAGCAGGAACTGAAGCGCCAGTACCTCACGCGTGGCTACTACGCCGCCGAAGTCACCACCACGATCACGCCGATCGACCGCAACCGCGTGGCGGTGCTGTTCTCGGTGGCGGAAGGTCCGAGCGCGAAGATCCGCCAGGTCAACTTCATCGGCAACCGCGCATTCAGCACCGACACGTTGCGCGACGAAATGCAGCTGTCCACGCCGAACTGGTTCTCGTGGTACACGAAGAACGACCTGTACGCGAAAGACAAGCTTACCGGCGACCTCGAAAACGTCCGCTCGTATTACCTGAATCGCGGCTACCTCGAGTTCAACATCGACTCGACCCAGGTGTCGATCTCGCCGGACAAGAAGGACATGTATCTGACGGTCACGCTGCACGAAGGCGAGCCGTACACGATCAACAGCATCAAGCTGGCCGGCAACCTGCTCGACCGCGAGCCGGAGCTGGCCAGGCTCATCAAGATCAAACCGGGTGACCGCTTCTCGGCGGAAAAGCTGCAAGCCACCACCAAGGCGATTGTCGACAAGCTCGGCGAATACGGCTACGCGTTCGCAACCGTCAACGCGCAGCCGCAGATCGATCAGGAACACCACAAGGTCGACCTGACGCTGCAAGTGGACCCGAGCCGCCGCGTGTACGTGCGCCACATCAACGTGGTCGGCAACACGCGTACGCGCGACGAAGTGGTGCGCCGTGAAATGCGTCAGATGGAGAGCTCGTGGTTCGATTCGAACCGTCTCGCGCTGTCGAAAGACCGGATCAACCGTCTCGGCTACTTTACCAATGTCGACGTGACCACCGTGCCAGTGGAAGGCACGCCGGATCAGGTCGATATCGACGTCAAGGTGACGGAAAAGCCCACAGGCACGATTTCGCTGGGCGTGGGCTATGGCTCGGGCGAGGGGCCCATTATCTCCGCGGGCGTATCGCAGGACAACGTGTTCGGCTCGGGCACGAGCCTCGCACTGAATGTGAATACCTCGACTACCAACCGTACGTTGACGGTCACGCAGGTCGATCCGTACTTCACGATTGACGGCATCAAACGCATCACCGATGTCTATTACCGCACGACGGAGCCCTTGTATTATTCGACCGACTCGAGCTTCCGGATCATCACGGCAGGAGCGGACCTCAAATTCGGCGTGCCTTTCTCCGAGTCCGACATGGTGTACTTCGGCCTGGGGTTCGAGCAGAACCGCCTGGAGATCGACTCCACGACGCCGCAGAGCTACATCGACTACGTGAACGAATTCGGCCGTGTGTCGAACAATGTGCCGGTGACGGTGGGATGGTCGCGTGACAACCGTGATAGCGCGCTTGTCCCAAGCCGGGGCTACTATACGCAAGCCAACGCCGAATATGGCACGCCGCTCGGTGATACGCCGTACTACAAGGCAGACCTCCAGGCGCAATACTATTATTCATTCGCGCGTGGCTTCGTGCTTGGCCTGAATTTTCAGGGCGGCTATGGTAATGGATTGGACGGCAAACCCTATCCGATCTTCAAGAACTACTACGCGGGCGGTATTGGTTCAGTGCGTGGGTATGAGCCAAGTTCGCTCGGGCCGCGCGACGCGACCACCAACGACCCCATCGGCGGCTCGAAGATGATCGTCGGCAATATCGAGCTGACCGTTCCATTGCCGGGATCCGGTTATGACCGCACGTTGCGCGTCTTTACCTTCCTCGACGGCGGCAATGTATGGGGCAGCGAAGGCAATAGCATCGGCGCGAACGGATTGCGCTACGGCTATGGGGTGGGTCTCGCCTGGATCTCGCCGATCGGTCCGCTCAAGCTGAGCTTCGGCTTACCGGTCGTCAAGCACACCGGCGATCAGTACCAGAAATTCCAGTTCCAGATAGGCACATCGTTCTGAGGCGATCGTCAGTACGCTTTCGTCGATCCGTATCGTCACGTTGGCTCATACGAGCCGTCCCGCGCTGGAAGCGCCTGATCGCCGACACGTCCGGCAACCGAACGCAAAATGGTGATGAACTCCTGCATGGGCTGCGACGGCAGCTCATACTTGCGCGTGACGATACCGTAGCTCGTCATGGTCCGGTTGATGGGAACGGGCAGGTGCCCGAGCAGACCCTTGCTCACATATTTTTCGACGGCGGCACGCGGCTGCAGCGAGATCATGTCGGTCGCCTGCAACAGTTCCAGTGTCGAAAAGATTGAAGGCGTTTCCACCATGCCCACTGGCGCAGGAATGCCCGCGCCGGCGAACGTTTCATCGAACAGCTGCCTGATAGCCGTGGCTTGCGGATAGAGAATCCATGGCCACGCGCCAAGATCGGCCAACTCCAGCCGCCGCCGCTGGAGCAGCGGATGATGCTGCCCGACGACCACCCAGACCGGTTCTCCGGACAACACCTCGAAGTCGAACAGGACTTGATGGCGCGGCTCCGTCAGACGGCCGACCATCACGTCCAGCTTCCTTTCTTCAAGCCAGACCGCCAGTTGGTCGCTGCTTTGCTCGACCAGTTTGATGACCAGCTGCGGCCGCTGCTGGCGGATCTCCCTGATGCCCGTAATCACCATCTGAGCAGCCGAAGCCGAGATGGCGCCCACGGTGAGATGACCGTAGCCACCCTCACTCAAGGTGCTGAACTCGCTCACGAACTTGCCGAGATCCGCGACCGCCGTGGTTGCGTAGCGCACGGACAACACGCCGAGATCGGTTGGACGCATCTCGCGTGGCAACCGTTCGAACAACTGGGCGCCGAACATCGATTCGATGTCACTCAGGATTTTTGTCGCCGCGGGCTGGGTGATGAGCATCTGTTCGGCTGCGATGCGCAAGTTGTGCGTGCGTCCAAGCGCATCGAGCAGTTGAAGATGTCTGAAGCGCAGCCTTGCCAGGACACTCGACGTACGCACCGTAAATTGTCTGGACATGGGGTAAACACGCAAGAACTCATAACCGGATGGAATCGATTGTACTGAATAAGAGATTGGATGTTTATCGCGTGGCTGCCTAAAGTGGCGGTTGAGCGAATCAACGCGCGAACTGGCAGCAAGCCGCGAGCGCCAGACAAACATCCGTGGAGACAGACATGACATCCCCGCTTTCACTCAGCGTAACGGACACGCTTCCGTCGGACGGGTTGTCCGGCACGCTAGTCGGCCGTGCCTGGGTTCCTGCCACGCCATCAACGCCCGCGGGCCCCGCCGTCGTCGTCTTGCGCGCCGACGGCGTGTTCGACATTTCCGACGCAGCACCGACCATCAGCAGCCTGGTGGAGCAGGAAGATCCGGTCGCGACAGTGCGAGCCGCGAGTGGCCGCTGGATTGGCACGCTGGACACGATCATCGCCAATACGGCCGGCGTGGCGCGCAACCCGGCGCATGCCCATCTGCTCGCGCCTTGCGATCTGCAGGTCATCAAGGCAGCCGGGGTGACCTTTGCGGCGAGCTTGCTTGAACGAGTGATCGAGGAGCAGGCAAAGGGCGATCCGCAAGGCGCGGTGCGCGTGCGAGAGCAGATCAGGGCTCTCGTCGGCGATAGCCTCACCAGTATCCGGCCGGACTCGGCCGAGGCGCGCGAATTGAAGGCGCTGCTGATCGAGCAGGGGCTATGGTCCCAGTACCTGGAAGTCGGCATCGGCCCTGACGCGGAAGTCTTCACCAAAGCGCCGGTGCTGGCGGCGTTGGGCACGGGCACGGAGATCGGGCTTCATCCGAATTCGGTCTGGAACAACCCGGAGCCGGAAATCGTGCTGTCGATCGACAGTCGCGGCCGCGTGCTCGGCGCGACCCTGGGCAACGACGTCAATCTGCGTGACTTTGAAGGACGCAGTGCGCTCCTGCTTGGCAAGGCGAAGGACAACAATGGCTCGTGTGCGATTGGCCCTTTCCTGCGGCTTTTCGACGAGACTTTCTCGATCGATGATGTGCGCCGCGCGACGGTCGATTTGCGTGTGGAGGGCAGCGACGGTTATGTCTTGCGAGGCACGAGTTCGATGGACCAGATCACGCGCGACCCGCTCGATCTCGTTTCGCAGACGCTCAGTTCGACCCACCAGTACCCCGATGGCGCGCTGCTGTTCCTCGGGACGCTGTTTGCACCAATCGAAGACCGCGACGCCGCTGGTGCGGGCTTCACACACAAGCTGGGCGATATCGTGAAGATTTCGAGCCGGCATCTCGGCACGCTGGTCAACCGGGTCAACCACAGCGACCGCATCGAGCCGTGGACCTTCGGCGTGCGCGCGCTGATGGCGAACCTTGCTGCGCGAGGACTGCTCGGCACAACTTCGCTCTGATCACGTATGAACCCGCTCTAACCCGCCCTAACAGACACAGACCGGCATACCCGGCTTCCCAAGGAGACAGACGAGATGCAGACTCAACACGTTACGCAAGACCCGTTGGAAAGCGCGGTGCGCAAGGCGCGCCTGCGGCTCGCGCCCTTCCTCGCGCTGATGTTCGCGCTATCGATGCTTGACCGTTCGAATGTCGGGTTTGTCAAACAGGCTCTTCAGGTCGATTCGAACATCGGCAACGCGGCGTTTGCGCTCGGAGCCGGGATCTTTTTCATCGGCTATGCGGTGTTCGAGATCCCGAGCAATCTGATGCTGCATCGGGTGGGTGCAAAGCTCTGGTTGAGCCGGATCATGGTCACCTGGGGGCTTGCGTCGGCGGCCATGATGTTTGTGCATAACGAGACTTCGTTCTATGTGCTGCGGTTCATTCTGGGCGTGGCCGAAGCGGGCTTTTCGCCCGGTGTCATCCTCTATTCCACGTACTGGTTCCCCGCGCGTGAACGCGGCAAGGCACTAGGCATCTACTACTTCGGTTTGCCGGTGGCGCTCGTGCTGGGCAGCCCGCTGTCAGGGTATTTGATGGAAGTCATGGGTGGCCGCCTCGGGCTGCACAACTGGCAATGGATGTTCCTTATCGAAGGTCTCGCGGCGTCAATGGTCGGCATCGTCGCGTTCTTCTATCTGGTTAGCAAACCGCGCCACGCGAAGTGGCTGACGTCGGCCGAAAAGGACGCCCTGGAAAACGCCATTGCAGCGGAAGACCGGGACAAGGTTGCGCACGGGCCGGCTAGTGCGCTGACCGCGCTGCGCAACTGGAACGTGCTGCGCTTCGTAGCGATCTATTTCGCCATTCAGGTCAGCGTATACGGCGTTATCTTCTACCTGCCGACGCGGATTTCGGAGCTGACCGGTACCGCCATCGGCTCGAAGGTCGGTTTACTGACCGCTATTCCCTGGTTGTGCGCACTCATCGCGCTGCGCTTTATCACCGGCTACGCGGACGCGAAAGGGAAGCATCGGCAGCTTGCCGTCGTCATGCTGGCGATGGCCGCAGCAGGGATAGCACTGTCGACCCTCGGCAGTCATCTCGCACCCGTGCTGGTCGCATTCTGTATCGCGACGGTCGGCTTCGTTGTCGTTCAGCCGCTCTTCTGGACCTTGCCGACGGCCTACCTGAGCGGTACCGCGGCAGCGAGCGGCATTGCAATGATCGGCGCGCTCGGCAATCTCGGCGGCTTCATCGCGCCGACTTTAAAGACGGCAGTGGAAACACTCTTCCAAAGCCCACGTGCAGGCATGTTCATGCTGGCATTGGCAGGTGTCGTCGGCGTGCTTCTGCTTCTGAGCATCGGCTTGCATTCACGCCGCGTAACCGAAGCGCCAATAGGCTCGCCCAAAGCGACGCTTCGCTAGACACATGCAGGCACGCTGCACACGATTTAACCGGAAATTCACATGAGCATTCTCGGACATCATTACATCGGCGGACGACGCCGCGCTTGCGCACCGAATAGTGCGCTCTTCAGCCTTGACGCCGTAACGGGCGAGGCAGTGCGCGCAGCGCAGATCGAGGAGGCTACGTCATGATATTCGACGCGGAAAACGCAACGGCCGATTCTTCGGCAACCGTAGAGCCAATCGTGCAACTGCATCCAGATGACGATGTCGTCATCGCGCGGCACCAGCTTATCGCGGGCATGCGCATTCGCAGTAGTCTTGCCGTACGTGGGTTGATCCCGGCGGGTCATAAGCTTGCCGTCCGTGGTATCGAAGCGGGCGCGCCGGTGCGGCGCTATGGGCAGATCATCGGCTTTGCGACACGTGTCATCGAAGCCGGGGAGCACGTCCACACGCACAACCTTGCGATGGGCGACTTCGATCGGGACTACGCTTTCGGCGCGGATGCGAAGCCCGCGTCGACGGTCGCAGCGGCGGCACGGTTCATGGGCATCGTACGCGCTGACGGACGTGTCGCGACGCGCAACTACATCGGCATTCTGACATCGGTCAATTGCTCCGCAACGGCGGCGCGCGCCATCGCGGATTACTTTCGTCGCGATATACATCCGCAAGCGCTTGCGGACTATCCAAACGTTGATGGCGTGATCGCGCTGACGCACGGTCAAGGCTGCGCAATCGATTCCGAAGGCGAAGCGCTGGAAATGATCCGGCGCACCCTCGGTGGTTATGCACGGCATCCTAATTTCGCTGGTGTACTGATCGTCGGGCTGGGCTGCGAAACCAATCAGATCGACGGGCTGGTGAAAAGCCAGGGCCTTACGCCCGGCGCGGCGCTGAAGACGATGACCATTCAGGCAACCGGCGGCACGGCGCGCACGGTGGCGGCGGGCATCGAACAGGTCAAGGCGATGCTCGTGGAAGCGAACAACGTACGGCGCGAGCCCGTCGATGCAAAGCATCTGGTGATCGGCTTGCAATGCGGCGGCTCAGATGGCTACTCCGGCATTACCGCAAATCCGGCACTCGGTGCGGCGGTCGATCGTCTGGTCTTGCATGGTGGAACGGCGATTCTCTCCGAAACCCCCGAGGTTTACGGCGCCGAACATCTATTGACGCGCCGCGCCGTGTCACGTGAAGTCGGCGACAAGCTCATCGAACGGATTCACTGGTGGGAAGCTTACTGCGCGCGCATGAATGCCGATCTGAACAACAATCCATCGGCCGGGAACAAGGCCGGTGGGCTGACAACGATCCTCGAAAAGTCGCTTGGCGCCGTAGCGAAAGGCGGCACGACCAATCTCGTCGACGTGTACCGGTACGCGGAACTGGTCAGCGCACACGGTCTCGTTTTCATGGATACGCCGGGCTACGATCCGGTTTCGGCGACCGGGCAGGTCGCGGGTGGGGCAAACCTGATCTGCTTTACAACCGGTCGCGGCTCCGCCTATGGTTGTGCGCCGTCGCCATCGTTGAAGCTGGGAACCAATACCGCTTTGTGGCAACGTCAGGAAGAGGACATCGACTTGAATTGCGGGTCGATTCTCGACGGCGAACGAACGGTCGACGAACTCGGTGAAGAGATCTTCCAGCTCATGCTTGCGACCGCGTCGGGCCAGGCATCGAAAAGCGAGATTCACGGGTACGGCCAGAATGAATTCGTGCCATGGCAGATTGGCGCCGTCACTTAAGGTGGCGTGTGCGTTTCCTTTGGTTGAGCATCATGCGGGCTCAGCGGCCTGACTACCGGGGCTAAAGAGCGTCCGTTCCTTTCCCGGAACTGGACGCTCGCACGTTGCATCCGAACGGCGGCGACGGGTCGAGAGCGTGCTAAAACGCCCCGATCGCCTGAAATTCCGGGGAGATCGTCTGGATTTCCCCATCCCAAATGCGCACTCTCTCTCTTGCGCTTCGAATCGAGCCGGCAGTATTTCGCGCTCAATCATTCCTGTAAAAAGCTCGCCCCGGAGGCGTGATGCTTGACTTCTTCAACGCAACTAACGGTCAAGCCCCGCTCCTGTCGCCCTCAAACGTCAGAAGCAGTTCAGCAGCCGCTCGGCGAGCGTAAGTCCTCCTACATGAGCCTAGTTCGACTGCATGACCCGATACGCGTCCCGCTCGCGCTTCTTCGGCGGCACAATCATTTCGATTTTGCCGACGAGGAAGATATACGAAAGGATGCCCAGAACGGCGACGATCGAGACGTACCACATCGCATAGTGAAAGTTATGCGTGCGCTGCAGGATCATGCCGAAAACGATGGGCGTGGTAATGCCGGACAGATTACCGAACAGATTCAGGAAGCCGCCCATCGTACCGATGAAATTGCGAGGAATAACGTCCGTAAATACCACCCAGCCGAGATTCGCGACGTTGTTTCCAAAAAAGGCCAGCGAAAGGATTCCAATCGCGACGACGGGCTGGTTCTCGAAAAAATTGACAATGACGATCATGGCCGTCAACACGAGGCCAACGATCACCGGCAGCTTGCGCGCGAACGTGACCGATTTACCCCTTTTCAGAAGGCTGTCACTGAGGAAGCCGCCCGCCAGCATGCCGACCATGGCCATGAGATAGGGAATGGATGCGCCAAGTCCCGCTTTGGAAAGCGAGAGATTCAATGCCTTTTCGAGGTAGACGATGAACCATGTCATGAAGAAGATCAGCGTCGAGTTATAGGCGAACTGCGTGATGAACAGGCCCCAGACAGTCTTGTTCTTGAGGAAGTACAGGATGTCGTCTTTGTCGACCACGGTGCTGACCGTGGATTGATCCTGAGATCCGTAGCCACCGCCGGCCTTGATAAGGTCGAGTTCTGCCTGAGCGGTTTTCCTGCTGTCCTTGGGGTCACGATAAACGATCAGCCAGTAAATCCCAAACACGATCCCCACGCCACCCGTTGCATAGAACACCGCTTGCCAGCCATAACGGGTTGTCAAAAAAGTCAGGACGGGCGTGAACAATGCGAGACCGATGTATTGCGAACTGATATAGGTCGCCGTTGCCCGTGCGCGTTCGTTCTTCGGAAACCAGTTCGCGACGATTTTCGTATTCGAGAGGTACGACGGTGCTTCAGCGAGGCCAATCAGGGCGCGGCAGACCAGCAGCACCGCAAATGAGACGCCCAGGGTCGCGAAAAAATGATGTGAAGCAAAGCCCATCGCGAATGTACACGTGCTCCAGATGACGATGGCACTGCCGTATAGAACCCTCGATCCGATTCGATCGAGGAGATACCCGACGGGAAGCTGGGCGGCCGCATACGTCCATGTGAACATCGAAAAGAGCAGGCCGAGCTGGGTCGGCGAAAGGCTGAATTCCCCCTGGATCCTGCTGCCCGCGATCGAGAGGTTCGCCCGATCCATGTAGTTGATGGCCGTGACTACAAACAGTAAAAAGACAATGAAATATCGGGTTTTTGTTGTTTTCATGATTTTGCATTCAATTAGCCGTCTGGATGACCGTCCAAACATGCATTGGCCGCCGGAACACCGGCGACTCGTCGTCCTGCTCAGAGTGGGAGTTTTACAACCGCATTGCTCTCGGTGCTGCGATAGATGGCTGTGAACAGCTCTACGGTCTTCCGGCCGTCGAGTCCGTCGATCAATGGCTTCGTGCCGTTGCTGACGGCAGTCAGGAAATCATCTATTTGCTGCTCATGATAGAAGTACAGCGAATCCTCGGAATTGAAATATTCCGCGTCCGCCTTTTTCCACTCGGCGAGCATTTCTTCTTCGCCTTTGATCGTCCAGATATCGTTGTAAGGCGGTTCGGTGATGGTCGACACGCCGGCGATGAACATCGCGCCGCCGTCCGTCTGCACGCCGACCGACGCGCCGTTATCTCCGTGAATATGGACCTTCCCGTACAAAGCAGGATTCTGCGAGTTGCTGACCAGAATGTTGGCAATCGCGCCGCTTTTGAACTTGATGATGGCCGCCGCGGTGTCTTCAACCTCGATGTAGTCGTGGTTGACGTTCTTCCACACGCCGTAGACCTCATCGATATCGCCCAGATACCAGAGCAGCAGATCGAGCTGATGAGGTGCCTGGTTCACGAGCACGCCGCCTCCTTCGCCAGCCCACGAGCCGCGCCAGGGATCGCTTTCGTAGTACTGGCGGTCGCGCCATCCGAGCATGACGACGTTGCCGATGGCAGGGCGGCCGATCTTGCCCGCATCGATGGCCCGCTTGATGCGCATCGCGGACGGATAAAAGCGCCGCTGGCACACAACGCCGACCGTACGCCGGTGTTCTTCGGCACAAGAAAGGATGGCATCGCAGTCTTCGAGCGAAGAAGCGAGGGGCTTCTCGATGAGAACGTGACAGCCGCTTTTCAAGGCGGCGATCGCAACGGGAGCGTGCTGAGGATGCGGAGTGCAGATGCATACGACGTCGACCTGCGCGGCTTCCACCATCTCTTCGACGTTATCGAACGCCTGCACGCCGTATTGATTGCCGAAGGCCTTTGCTCGATCGAGAGAGGTGCTGCATACCGCGACGAAGTCCGAGTCCTCGAGCTTCGAGAGCGCCCGGGCATGGAAATGACCGACCTTTCCGCAGCCGACGATGGCCGTTCTGAGTTTTTTCATGGTGATTCGGTGTTACGTCGTTAATTTGAAGGCGAGCGAGACGCTGCCACCGCTTCGGTGGCGGCGCACGATGTCGATCGCGGATTGCGTGACGCCAGGCGTGAAGGGGCATCTATCGACTTCATCGCGCAGCAGGCACATGACGGCGCGCCACGCTCAAGTGAAGTCGCGGCGAGCGCAAGCGACTTCACGATGGAACGACTGCGATCCGCACAAGATGGACATCTGCGGATGACGGGCAAGCTTGCAAGGCGGCCGGCAGTCGATGTCGGCCGCATCACACCCTACGCCTTGAGATGGGGTCCCAGCAGCGACAGGTCCGCAACTGAAAGACGATCATGCGCGGTCCGCGCCTGATGCCAGTACGGGTATAGCAGGGGCGGCGCGCTCACCTTGTCGAGCCGCTCGCGCTGTTCGGCGCTCAGCCTGAGATTCGCCGCGCCGAGGTTGTCGAGCAGCTGCTTCTCGTTGCGCCCGCCGATGATGACCGACGTGACGGCGGGGCGCCCGAGCGTCCATGCAAGCGCGACCTGAGCGGCCGAGACATTCAGCTCGCTGGCGATCTCGACAAGCGTGTCGACAATCGACCACAGCCGTTCGGCGTCGCGGATCGGCGGCTCCGTCCAGCCGGCGAGCTGACGCGTGCCCTCGGGTGTCGCGTCGCGGCGGTGCTTACCCGACAGCAGGCCGCCTGCGAGCGGGCTCCAGACGAGAATGCCGAGGCCTTGATCGAGCGCGATCGGCGCGAGTTCGTATTCCGCTTCGCGTGCTTCGAGCGTGTAATGGATCTGTTGGCTCACGAAACGCGGCAGGCGATCGCGTTCGCTCACATGCAACGCCTTCATCAGGTGCCAGCCCGAGTAGTTCGAGCAGCCGACATACCGGACCTTGCCATGCCGGACAAGCAGGTCGAGCGCTTCAAACGTTTCTTCGAGCGGCGTGAGTCCGTCCCATTCGTGCACCTGGTAGAGGTCGATCACATCGGTCTTGAGACGGCGCAGGCTCGCCTCGCAGGCTTCTATCAAATGATGTCGCGACAGACCCCGGTCGTTCGGGCCCTCACCCATGGGAAAGCGCGCTTTCGTCGCGATCAGCACGCCGCCTTTGCGCTTGCCGCCGAGCGCCTGGCCGACGATCTCCTCCGACGCACCGTTCGAATAGACGTCCGCCGTATCGATCAGGTTGACGCCCGCGTCGATGCACATGTCGATCTGCCGGCGCGCCTCGTCGAGACCCACCTCGCCGACGCTCGCGAATTTGCCTTTGCCGCCCATCGTCATCGTGCCTAGCGTGACGGTCGACACCTTGAGACCCGAACGGCCCAGTTGACGGTAGTCCATGATGAAGCAATCTCCATATATGTTGCGAGGATTCACAACTGCGTGTGGTCGCTAAAGCCCATTGCGCCCGCATTTCGTGCCCGGCGTTCTTGACGTCCTCAGACGTCGGACGATAGCGGAGATTGAATTACCATTCCAATAGAAAGATGTGATCCAATTGTGCGGTTTTCGTGATTAATCGTCTCTGCAGAAAGAGTGCCAACGTGGATTTGAAGCAACTGGAACATTTCGTGGCGGTCGCGGAAGAGCGGCATTTCACGCGCGCGGCGCGGCGCCTCAACCTCGTGCAGTCCGGCTTGTCTGCGTCGATCCGCTCGCTGGAAGAAGACCTGGGCGGACCGTTGTTCAATCGCAGCACAAGGCGAGTCGCCTTGACGCCTGCCGGCGAAGTGCTGTTCGCAGAGGCGCAGCGGGTCCTGGCTGCCGCTCGCGACGCGCGGCATGCCGTGACGCAGGTTCACGGGCTCGCACGCGGCCGGCTGAGTATCGGTGCGATTCACGGTCTCGCGCCTTTCGTCGACCTGCCCGCTTCTTTAGGACAATTTCGGGCCGCGTTCGGCGGGATCGACATCGAATTGACACTGGACGGCTCGCGCGCGTTGATTGACGAGGTGAGGGAAGGGCGCCTCGACCTCGCGTTTACACAGCCGCCGGATACGCCGCTCGACGATCTCGGATCGCACATGTTCGCATGCGAAGGAATGGTCGTCGTCTGCGCGACACATCATCGGCTTGCGGGCGCCAGCGGGCTGGCGCTGGCCGATCTCGTCGACGAAACATTCGCCGACCTGCGCCCGGAGTGGAGCGTGCGGCGGCTCGTCGATCGAAGTTTTGCGGCGGCTGGACTGCAGCGCCAGACCAGCTTCGAGGTCAACGACATGCCGATGTTGCTTGAACTGGCCGCACACGGGCTTGCGATCAGCATGGTGCCCGAATCGGTGGCCGCCGCAAGGGGGAGCAACACGCGCGGGGCGCCGGTCGCAACGGCGAGCCTGCGCGAAGCCGATGAGCCCTGCTGGGAACTCGCGGCGGTTTTTAGGGGAAGCGCCGGAGAACCGCTCATACCCGTCGCCCGTGCTTTCCTGGACTTGCTCAAATTGCCCGAGATGGCGAACTGACGCTTGACTGGCACCGCGCGGTACCGCGCATGCTTCGGACCACTCATCAGCGGGAGCGCTGTCGGTCACGCAAGAAAAGTCATGCTAGGATCGCCGCCTCACTGTTCCAACTGATCGGGATCGCAGTCGCTGGTTGGCGTCGCGATTCCGGCACGCATCAACGAGGATTCTGATGACTCATTCTGCCCTGACCCCCGGCGCCGTCGCCGTGATCACCGGCGGCGCCGCCGGCATCGGCCTGGCTGCTGCCAAACGCTTTGCGCAGCTTGGGCTGCGCATCTGCATTGCCGACCTCGGCGCCGACCGCCTCGCGCGGGCGGAAGAGGAAATCGCCGCGCTGAGCGCAAACGGCGCGCAAGACGTCTTCACGGTTGAGACCGACGTCAGTGTCGCCGAAGAGGTTCGCCACCTGCACGCAACCGTCGTCGAACGCTTCGGCGGAACAGATGTATTGATGAACAATGCCGGCATTCAGCCCGGCAGCGGCATGTTCGGTCCAACCGCGAACTGGGAGCGCGTGCTGGGTGTCAACCTGTGGGGCGTGATCCACGGCACGCAGGTCTTCGTGCCGGACATGATCAAGCGCGGCCGTCCGGGGCTCGTGATCAATACCGGTTCAAAGCAAGGCATCACGACGCCGCCGGGCGACCCCGCATACAACGTTGCGAAGGCCGGTCTGAAAGCGTTCACCGAAGCGCTGCAGCACGAACTGCGCAATACCGCCGACGGCCGGCTCAGCGCTCATCTGCTGATTCCCGGCTTCGTGTTCACGGAACTCACACGGAACGGCCGCGTGGAAAAGCCCGCCGCCGCATGGACGCCCGAGCAGACCGTCGATTTCATGTTCGAGCGTCTCGACGCCGGCGACTTCTACATACTGTGTCCCGACAACGACGTGCCGCGTTCGCTCGACGAACGGCGCATTCTATGGGCGGCGGGCGATGTCGTCGAGAACCGGCCCGCGTTGTCGCGCTGGCATCCGGACTACGCCACGGCATTCGAAGCGTTCATCAAGCAGCCCCGCTGACTCAAGGGCCGGCACTATGTGGCAGCAAAGCGAAACCTATCCCGATCCCGCAGTGGAAGTGCTCGATCCGCGCTTCCTGAAATACCGGATCACGAGCGCGGCGGTCGAGCGGCTTGCGACTGGCATGCGCTTCGGCGAAGGACCGGTGTGGTTCGGCGACGGCCGCTTCCTGCTGTGGAGCGACATTCCGAACAACCGCATCATGCGGTGGGACGAGGAATCCGGCGCGACGTCGGTATTTCGCAAGCCGTCGGGGTACGCGAACGGCAATACACGGGACCGCCAGGGGCGGCTCATCACCTGCGAGCACGGCAACCGGCGCGTGACGCGCACCGAGTACAACGGCACGCTGACCGTGTTGCTCGACCGCTTCGACGGCAAGCGGCTGAACTCGCCGAACGACGTGGTCGTGAAGAGCGACGACAGCATCTGGTTTACCGATCCGCCGTTCGGCATCTCTAACAACTATGAGGGTGTCAAGGCTGAGCCCGAGCTGCCGACCAACGTCTACCGCCTCGACCCGGCCACCGGCCGGGCGGAGGTGGTCGCCGACGACATCGTCAATCCGAACGGTATCTGCTTCTCGCCCGACGAACGCCGCCTCTACATCGTCGAATCGGGCTCGAAGCCAAGGCGCATCCGTGTGTACGATGTCGAGGACGGTCGGCGCCTCGTGCACGGACGCGTATTCGTCGATGCGGGCGAGAACGGCGCGCCAGACGGTTTTCGTTGCGACACGGACGGTAACCTGTGGGCCGGTTGGGGCACCGGCCCGGGACTGAACGGTGTGATGGTATTCGCGCCGGACGGCAGCGCGATTGGCCGCATCGCCCTGCCCGAACGCTGCGCGAACGTCTGCTTCGGCGGCGCAGCGCACAACCGGCTGTTCATGGCGGCCGGGCAGTCACTGTACGCGCTATACGTCGATACGACTGCGGCGGTCGCAACCTGAGCGCACCGGCGCGGATTACGTCCGCGCCCGGTCGGCGGCGCCGCCGCGCACCGGGCGGTCATGATGCGGATTCGTGCGGGTTCAGGACGTGCGCTGGCGCTCGCTGAACGGAATGCCGCCTCTTGACTTGGAGTCTGCTGGAGATTCCACGATCTGCACGACAACCTGTTCAGCGAGGACGCCGAGGCTGTCGACCACAGCTTTGGTAATCCCCGTCATCAGCGCTTTCTTTTGCTCGGGTGAGCGCCCTGCTACTGCGTAAACAACGACTTCCGGCATGACGTACTCCAGTGGATTGGCAAGGAACTGCAGGCGCAATCATAGCGTCACTGGGCGGCGTGTGCTCAAGCCTGTTTATAGAAACGCTGCATGAATACTAGCGGTTTTCTTTCACGAAATTTCTTCGTGCAGGTGGCGTTGGTTCCACTTGCTCCGGCCAACCGCATCAGCATGGCAGGCTCTCATGCGGCGTTCGTAAGTCGGTCGGCGTTGAGGCCGAATTGGCGGGCGATCGATTGCAGCCTGTCGCCCGATTCCCAGGCGCCGAAGACGTCATGCACGTTTTGCAGGCAGCTCAGCAGGCTGACCGTCTGCGGGTCGTAGACGTTGATCTTCGAACGCAGTAGCGCTCTTTTCAGCGCGGCAACGCCCACGTCCATATAGGCGGGCACTTCGTTCTTTTGCTTGCTGACAAAGTGAACGGGAACCCCTTCCATTGCTGTCAGGTAGTCGCGAGGCTTGATGAAGTTGCCGATTGGACAGCCGCCGCAGTAACCGCGATATGCGCCGCCGCCGCGCGGGAAGAGCGCTGCCTCGCGCTGCTGAAAAAGATGCTGGACCGCCAGGTCGAAAATGACTTGATGGCTAAAAAATTCGAGGGTCATGCCGTTCTCCTGCCGCACCCGAGTTTCCGTGTAGTCGGTTCTTGCTCCGTGCCGACAGGCGGTCCGTCGTAGCGATGGGTGCTGGGTTGGATGCGGGAAGCGTGATTACCACGGCCTTTGAC
Source organism: Paraburkholderia sp. RL17-337-BIB-A (assembly GCF_046025895.1). Lineage (NCBI taxonomy): Bacteria > Pseudomonadati > Pseudomonadota > Betaproteobacteria > Burkholderiales > Burkholderiaceae > Paraburkholderia > Paraburkholderia sp. RL17-337-BIB-A. The sequence goes on from NZ_JARESY010000004.1 coordinate 561,654, forward strand.
GATCGCGAGCCGAAGACAACCCGCTCGCTGGTTCTGTCTGAGTGAGAGAAGAGTAGGGTTTGCCGAAGCGCGAATCTACTCTACGGTGGGATATGCCAGTGCCGCGTTAGCGTAACCTGCTTATACGAAGGTATAAGCGCGGTGGCCAGCGCCACGAAAACCCGCGATCCAGGACCGCTCATTGATAAATAAGAATTAAGACAAGGTTAAATTCATCTGAACTATATATGTGCAATTGCAGATAGACTTCGAACCCAGTTTTCCAGGTTGTCGGGACGTTCGTTTTGAAGGCCCAGGCGAAAATGGGTGGTGGGTCGATAATTTTAATAGGCAGGATGCCTTATCGAGGCACACGCAATACGATCTCGCGATCAAAATGCCGCCCATCGAACAACCCATCCACACTCTTCTTGCGCATTACCACCCATCAGTCCATTTGCCCCCGCAACTTCTGAGCGGTTCACCTTCGCTATTTACACCAGAGCCGCCCGTGACAACGTGAAGCGCCGTTTCAGCCCGGTGCGTTGCCTGCAACGTTTCACTGCAGTTCGCGACCAGGTAGCCAATCTCTTTTCCACAAGTTAGCACTCGGGAAATTATGCAGACGATTTCAATCGTCTCTAAACCTATTTAAGTACTTGCCGTAAGCAAGCATGAACGGCTGTGATCTACACAGCGGCGTCTTTGGGGAAGAAAAATGAAAACGGGGAAAGCAGTGATTTCGCTGCAGGTGCGTATTGGCTTGACGATGGGGTTTCTTGCTGTCTTGATGGTGGCGATCGGTGTTCTGGGTTTGCTCGGCACCAGCCGGGCCAATCGCGCGAACCAGGATACTTACGAGAACAAGCTGACCGCGGCGACGAACATCGGCAACGCGGAAATTTATATTGCGCGTACGCGCCTCGTGCTGGACCGCGTCGCCTTGCATCCGGATGATCCGAAGGATGCCGGGCTGATCGACCGTGCCAACGGCTATTTCAATGAGTCGGAGCAGTGGTGGCAGAAGTTCGTCGCGCAGCCGCACGAAGCTGACGAGGTGAGCCTGATCGGTGATGCGAGCGCGCGCCGCAAAGCCATGCGAGGCGGTATTTCCGCATTCATCGATGCGATCCAGGCGAATGATCACGTCCTGGCCGACAAGATCACGATGACGCAATTGGGCGATCTCTTCAACGACATGAACATTGCGAACCAGAAGCTCAAGCTGACGCTGTACACCAATGCCAAGAGGAATTACGAGGCGGCGGAGTCGAGCTTTCACACGTTCATTACGCTGTCGATTCTGATGATCGTGGTCGGCGTCGTGGCCGCCGGTCTGAGTTGGGTCGCACTGCGCCACGCGATCATGAGTCCGCTGAACCAGGCGCTCGAACATTTCGATGCAATCGCAGAAGGCGATTTGAACCGTCGCGTCGAAATCGCCAAAGAAGATGAAATGGGCACGCTGCTGCGCGGCGTGGAGAAGATGCAGACAAGTCTCGCCAGGACCGTGCGAGCCGTGCGCGGCAGTAGCGAATCGATTGCGAGCGCAACGGCGCAAATCGCTTCTGGCACGATGGACTTGTCTTCACGCACCGAAGAGCAGGCGGCATCGCTCGAGGAAACCGCAGCCAGCATGAGCGAATTGACGGCCACGGTGAAGCAGAACGCAGACAGCGCGCGCACGGCGAGTTCGCTCGCCGATAGCGCCTCGCTGGTCGCCACACGCGGTAGTGAAGTGGTCGAGCGTGTGGTCGGCACCATGGGCAGCATCGACGCGAGCTCGCGCAAGATCGCCGACATCACGGGGATTATCGAAGGCATCGCCTTTCAGACCAATATTCTTGCGCTGAACGCGGCCGTTGAAGCCGCGCGCGCGGGCGAGCAGGGACGCGGTTTCGCGGTGGTCGCCTCGGAAGTGCGTAGTCTCGCGCAACGCTCTTCGTCGGCGGCCAAGGAGATCAAGTATCTGATCGCCGAATCGGTACAGACCGTGACGGTCGGCACCGAACTCGTGGCGGACGCGGGCAAGACGATGCAGGAAGTCCTGCATGCCGTGCGTCAGGTCACCGACATTGTCAATGAGATCGCAGCCGCGGCGGAAGAGCAACGTTCCGGCATCGAACAGGTTGATACCGCCGTCAGCCAGATGGATTCCATCACGCAGCAAAACGCCGCGCTCGTCGAGCAGGCGACTGCGGCCGCTCAGGCGCTCAACGAGCAATCCCGTCACCTGCACGGTTTTGTCGAGGTGTTCAGGCTTGCCTGATTTTTGTCGCTCCCCGCGATTTCAAATGCGAGGTGCGACAAGCCCCGGTGACCCAATGCCTGAACTAGCGCTCGCTGCTCATTGCTCGACAGCGGGCGGCATCCGCTCATGCCAGTCCGTTGCCTGTTGATAGGCCTCGCCGATACGCAGCGCCAGCGATTCTTCATATTCACGGCAAACGATTTGCAGCGAGCTCGGCAAACGCTCGGCAGTGAAGCCGTTCGGCAGGGAAAGCGCGCACATATCGAGAAGATTGACGAAGCGCGTGAGGCGGGTCGGTTGCCCGCTTTGATCCACCTCGTCGAGCGGTATGGCCGCCGTCTCCGCTGTCGGGGTCAAGAACGCGTCCACCCCTGCCATCGCGGTTTTCATCGCCTGCTTCATCTGGTCACGGCGCTGCAGCGTTGCCAGATAATCCTGAGCCGAGATGCGGGATGCAGCAAGGATGCGAGCGCGGACCACTTCGTCGAGCGGCTGGCGCGGATCCTCGACGACATGACTGTGGGTGAAATAAGCCTCCGCCATCGTGATGCTGGTCATTGAAATGAATTCAACGAGACTAAACGGCAGCGCGATATCGACGATCTCCGCGCCGAGCCCGCTCAGTACCGCAAGTGAGCGGTCGTAAGCGTCCAGCACATCGGCCGCCACACCTGCCCTTTCCTCGGACGGCAGGCGCGCGAGCCGCAGACCGCGGACGCCATGCTCCAGCGTCGAGAGGGGATCGGGCGGCAGATGGCCGCGCGTGCGAGGATCGAGCGGGTCGGGGCCCTGCAGAAGATCGAAAAGCAGTGCCACGTCCCGCACCGTACGGGCCATCGGACCGGGCGTATCAAGGGTGGGGCTGAGCGGCAGGATGCCATTTGTGCTGATTCGGCCCATCGACGTTTTCAGCCCGGTAATGCCGCACCACGCAGCGGGCTGGCGGATCGAACATCCGGTATCGGTGCCCAGTGCCCAAGGCGCGAGGCGTGCCGCGACGGCGACGCCAGAGCCGCTGCTCGAGCCTCCCGGCGTGCGCGGCACTTCAGCGTCCCACGGATTCCACGGTGTGCCGCGATGCTGGTTCATCCCCCACGCGCCACAAGCGAATTCCACCGTGTGCGTTTTGCCGAGCACGATCATTCCTTGGCTCACCAGGCGACGCACGACCGTTGCGGTCGCCGTCGCGCGATGATCGAGCCGGCTCGCGGAGCCGCCTGTCGTGATCCGTCCTTCGATGTCGATGATGTCTTTGATGCCCACCGGGATACCGTGCCAAGGGCCCACGGCATGGCCCGAACGGATCGCCTTATCCGCTGCTTCGGCGGCGAGTCTCGCCTCTGGCGCGTAGACCTCCACGAAAGCGTGCAGCTTCGGGTTGTGCGTTGCGATACGCGCGAGCAGGGCATCCATCAGGTCTACAGGCGACAGACGCCGTGCCGCGATTTCGCGCGACAGGACATACGCGGGTGCGAGAGCAATATTGTCAGTCAAGTCAGAATCTCCACTTCGTGCCGAGTACAGGCCCTCGACAGGTTGGTATGGACAGCGCGGAACGCCGCATTTCGGTCTTATTGCATATTGACCAGAGTCAGATCGGTGAACCAGGACTGCGCGGAGACGAAGCCGTGCACTCTTTTGCTGAACGCGCGCGGGTTCAGATCGCGCACGATGTACAGCCAGGGCGGGTCGTCCACGAGGCGTTCATTCGCTGCGCGGTAGGAAGCCTGAATAATTGCCGGGTCCGTTGCTTTAGACAGGGTATCCAGTGCCGTTTCGAACCTGGCGTCATTCCATTGCTCGAAATTATTGCCCGTCGGCGAGTCATTGGCCGCGGCGAAGAAGCGCGCCATCATGGCGATGTCGGTCGTAGGCGAACTGACATTGAGTGCCATTGCGCCATGCAACCCTGAATTGTCCGGTGTCAGGCGACCGGCGTTCATCAGCACGTTCCACTCCACGACATCGAACGTCACGTCGACGCCGCAAGCCTGCTTCAGGTTTTGTTGCAGCAGTTCGTTCATGGGCAGCGGCACCATCTGGCCGGAACCGGCGGGGGAGATCATGACCTTGAACGAGAGCGGCTTTTGCGCGGTATAACCGGCCTGAGCCAGCAACGCCTTGCCCTTAGCCGGATCAAAGCCGTACCGGTTGACCGGATTGCCGAACGCCGGATCCTTCTGCTCCAGCCAGCCGACCGCGGGCTCAGCCGTGCCGTTGAGCATCGACACCAGCGCATTGCGGTCGATGCAATAGTTCAGCGCCTGCCGCACGCGCACATCCTTGAACGGGCTGTTGCTGGCGCCCATGTTGTAAAACCACGGCCAGACATGCGGGTAGGAATTGGTCGAGATGGTGAAGCCGGCGGCCTTCAAGGACGGAATTCCGTCCGGTGGCGGCACCTCGATCCAGTCCACCTGACCCGAGCGCAGCGCCGCCAGCCGGGTAGTGGCCTCCGGCACCGGCAGCAGCAGCACGGAATCGAGCTTCGCCTTGTGCGCCGCATCCCAGTAGCCGTCCCAGCGGGCCAGCGTGACGGATTGGTGCGGCACCACCCGGGCGATGCGAAACGGCCCCGTGCCGGCGGCCGGCAGCGTGGCGACACGGCCCCAGTCATGTCCCGCCTTCTCGAACGAGGCCGGCGAGGTGAACAGAATGTAGACCACCATCGAAGGGAAATACGAGGCCGGCGTGGTCGTGGTGAGCGCGACCGTGCTGTCGTCGATTTTCCTGTAGCTGGCCAGCAGCGGCACGCGCGAGCGCGTGATGCCGGCGCCTCCCGCCTCGAACTGCGGGCTGTCGCTCTTGAAGTAGCGGTCCAGATTCCAGATCACCGCATCGGCGTTGAAGTCGGTCCCGTCCTGAAACTTCACGCCGTGCCGCAGATGGAAGATCCAGGTCTTCTTGTCCGGTGACTGTTCCCAGCTTGTGGCCAGGCCGGGACGCAAGCTGGCCGGCCTGTCCGCATGCGACAGGTCCCACAGGATCAGCCCTTCAAAGACCGGATAGCCGAGGAAGCGCATGCCCTCCCAGCCGTTATTGGGCATACCGGTCGTGGTTGGGATATCGGCGGCCGTCATCGCGATGCGCAATGTTCCCGCAGCCCAGGCTTGCGACTGCGACAGCAGCGCGCCGACCAACGCTACAACCAAAGCAAAAATAGAACGACGAAAGATCATCACGGACTCTCAGATAGTCATGGTGTTAAAGCGACACTCGCGGGTCGAACCTAGGCGCGCACATCCATGGCCGCGCGCAACCCGTCGCTGACCATGTTGAAGCAGATACTGGTGAGGAAGATGCAGAAGCCCGGCAGCATGGTGACCAGCGGCTGGGTGTAGATCGCATCACGCAGCGTGTTGAGCATCAAGCCCCATTCAGGCTCTGGCGGCTTGGTGCCGAGGCCGAGAAAGGAAAGCCCTGCGGCAAGAATCATCGAGACACTGATAAGACTCGTCGTGTAGACGAAAATCGGCCCTAGTACATTGGGCAGCACGTGCATGCGGACAATAGTGAGGCTGCCGGCACCGCTCGCGCGCGCCGCCTCGATGTAGTCGAGTTCCCGAACGCTGGTCGTGACCGACTCCGCCACGCGGATGATCGGCGGTATGAAGACGAGGGCGAGTGACAGAATGGCGTTCGAGATTCCACCCCCAAGCGTGCCGCTGATGGCGACCGCGAGCAACACAGAGGGGAAGGCAAAAAACACGTCGGTCACACGCATGATCGTCATGTTCACCCAGCCGCCAGCGAAGCCGGCGACGACGCCAAGCAGGCCGCCGATCATGAAAGCGATGACAACGGGGGTGATGCCAAGCGCCCACGAGAGGCGGCCGCCATAGAGCAGGCGGGTGAGCATGTCGCGTCCGAGTTCGTCGGTGCCAAGCGGGTAGTGCTCGAAACCAACCGGCTTCAGTCGTAGCAACATACTGGCCTGATAAGGGTCGTGCGGTGCCAGCAGCGGTGCGAATACCATTGCCGCGAACATCAGCAGTAGAACCGCGCCGAACACGATCGTCGTCTTGTCACGCGCGAGCCGGCGGGCGACAGTTTGCCAGTAGCCCTGGCTGTGCGACGCTGCCTGCCGGGCTAGAACGGCGAGATCCGTTTTGGTAGCCGAGATGCCTGTCATGAGCGCTTGATCCGTGGGTCGAGGACTGCTTGCAGCAGATCCACTATCAGATTGAGCGCGACGAAGAACAGAGCCAGAACAAGGATCGTGCCTTGCAGCACAGGAATGTCACGCTGAAAGATGGCGTTGTCGAGCAGGAACCCGGTGCCTGGCCAGGCGAACACTGTTTCGACGAGAATCGAGCCGCCCATCAGATAGCCGAGCTGCAAGCCCATTACCGCGGAGACACCTGGCGCTGCGTTCTTGGCAATGTGGCGCAACAGGGTGCGCGAGCGCATGCCTTTGCCGCGCAGCGTCGTGACAAAGTCCTGACTGAGTAGCTCGATGACGATGCTGCGCACCGTTCGGGTAATGATGCCCATCGGGATGGCGGCCAGCGTGACTGCCGGCAGCACGAGATACTGCAGATGTACCCAGTCCCATGCCCAGTCAGAGGAGCCGCCGGGTCCCGCACCCATCGCCGGCAGCGCATTCAGCATGACGCCGAACACCACGACCAGCACCATGCCAAGCCAGTAGTGCGGCAGCGACACGCCGGCCACCGCGACGCCGACCACGCTACGGTCGATCCATGTCCCCCGGTACATAGCGGCGATGCCGCCGAGCACAGAACCCAGCAGGAATCCGAGTAGCGCCGCGACGGCCGCCAGCCGGAAAGTGTTCACGACCGCGACTGAGAGTTCGTCCGAGACGGGTTGGCCGGTGGCGAGCGAGCGCCCCAGATCCCCGTGTACGACATGCACGAGCCATATGCCGAACTGTACTGGCAACGGCTTGTCGAGCCCATATTCATGCTTGACCTGCAACACCACATCCTCTGGCGCGTCGGGCGGCACGATCGCGTTGATCGGATCGCCCGGCGCAAGATGAACCAGCATGAAGCAGAGCACGCTGACAGCCAGTGCGATCGGGACGGCATAAAGCACCCGGCGCAAGAAGTAAATGATCATGGGATATTTTTCTGGTATTCGGTACGGTTAATCGTTAGTCGACACACGCACGCAGCGAGCGGATCGATCAGGAGAAGGGCGGCGAGGGGCCGGCACCTCGATCAGGCAGGTGGAATCGGCTTGGGCGCAGCGTGGCGCGAAGGCGCAGCCCTGCGGCAACTGTTCGAGATTGGGCGGCGCACCGGAGATCGTCGCGAGGCGTTGACCGCGCAGGCCGCTATGCACGGTGGCTCCGAGCAGACCCTGCGTGTAGGGGTGCAGCGGCCCGCGCATCAGCGCAGCGGTTGGCCCTTCTTCAATGAAGCGGCCGGCATACATGACGGCAATCCGGTCCGCAATTTCGCAGGCGACGCCGAGGTCGTGGGTGACGAAGATGACGCCCATGCCCAACTCCTGCTGCAGACGGCGCAGGAGCAGCAGGATCTGGATCTGTACGGTGGCGTCCAGAGCGGTGGTCGGCTCGTCGGCCAGCAGCAGCTTCGGGCGGCAGGCGAGCGCGATAGCGATCATTGCGCGCTGGCGCAGTCCGCCCGACAGCTCAAAGGGATAAGCGGCAAGGCGCTGTTTGGCGGAAGGGATCTGCACCAGATCGAGCAGTTCGAGCGCGCGACGATCGGCTTCCGCGCGGCTCGTGCCCTCATGACGAACGATGGTCTCGGCAATCTGGCTGCCGATTTTGAACACCGGATCCAGCGCTGTCATCGGTTCCTGGAAGATCATCGATACGACACGACCGCGCAAGTTGGTGAGTTGCCGTTCGGAGGCAGTCATCATGTCATGACTGTCGATCCGCATCGTGCCAGACATCGCGGTTCGGCGCGGCGGATGCAGGCGCATCAGCGAGCGCAACATGACCGACTTGCCGGAGCCGCTTTCGCCCAGGACGCAAAGTGTCTCGCGTGGCGCCAAATCGAAATCGACGCCGTTGACGGCGTGCACCGTTGCTTGCCTGGACACAAAACGGACGTGCAGGTCGCGCACCTGTACCAGTGATTCCATGGTGCCCCCTCAGGCCGTGACGCGTGGTGCGCGACTGTGGCCGCTGCCGCGCTCGGCCATCAGACAGGCCGCCATGTGATCGCCGCCGACGGTGGCCAGAACCGGCGGCGCGTCGCCACAAACCGCCTCGGCATGCGCGCAGCGGGTGCGGAAGCGACAGCCGGACGGTGGGTTGACAGGGTTGGGTAGGTCGCCGATCAATGGCGGCTCCGTGCAGCGGCGATCTGGATCCATCGATGGCCGGCTGGCAAGCAGTGCAGTTGTATAGGGATGTGCCGCTCGAGCGTAAATTGCGTCCACCGGGCCGATTTCCGCCACGCGGCCGAGATACATCACCAGCACGCGATCCGCCATATGCTGGACGACATTGAGATCGTGGCTGATAAACAGATACGTCAGTCCATATTGGGCTTTCAAGTCGACGAGCAGATTGAGCACCTGGGCCTGGACCGATTTGTCGAGCGCAGAAACGGGTTCATCGAGGATGACGAGCCGCGGCCGGAGCGCCAGCGCGCGCGCGATGTTGACGCGCTGACGCTGGCCGCCCGAGAGTTCGTGCGGGTAGCGGCGGGCGAAGTGGGCAGGTTCGAGGCCGACGGCCGTGAGCAACTCATGCGCTAACGCACGCGCCCCGCGCTTGTCCATCCCATGCACGCGCGGGGCAAACGCAATCGCCTCCTCGGCGCTAAGGCGTGGATTCAGTGATGAGTAGCTATCCTGAAAGACCATCTGCACCTGGCGTCGGTATTCGCGCATCGTCAGCCCGTGGAGTCCGACGGGCTGTCCATCAAACAGTACTTCCCCCGCGGTAGGTTGCAAAAGGGCCATGATCAAGCGGGACGTGGTCGACTTGCCGCACCCCGATTCGCCCACGATGCCGAGCGTCTCCCCTTTGCGCAACTCGAAGCTCACTCCAGTAACCGCCTGGACACTGTCCGTGCTGCGTCTGAGCAGACCTCCTTTCAGCGCATAGTGCTTGCTCAAACCACGCACGCTGAGCAAGGGCTGCGCCGGCCCTCCGAGATCGGGCATCTGTTCCAGAATGTTGGACATTAAGTGGTCAGCAGTCGTCATATTGGATTTTGCATGCAATCAATATGCCAAGGACGCCCAATTGGGGCGGAATCGTGTGAGGGCAGTACGACATAGGACGAATGGGTTGCGCGCCAGGCAACGTCCACCTCTCCAAGGACGTGGGCCAAGTCTGCGCAAGGGCGCACATGCACGAGATTGCAGCGTGTCGCACCGGCGAGGTGCGTTATGGATGCATGACCGCCCAGTTGCCGGACGTCAGCGCTTTGGCGCATAATTTGCTGGTTGAATGCAAAATGCAACTAAACATCAGGTCGTGATGCAGCGTGCTGCACCGGGACCTGACCGGCACACCACACTCGCTACTTGTCTCGAGAGAATATGCAATCGGATCAAAGCGCTTTTTGGACCTTCCCGTACACCTCACAGCGCTTTCCGCTGCTCGCCGAAAACGTCGTCGCCACGTCCCAGCCGCTTGCCGCATCGGCCGGCTTGCAGATGCTGGTACGCGGCGGCAATGCAGTCGATGCGGCGCTGGCGACGGCAATCGCCCTCACCGTGGTTGAGCCGTGCAATAACGGCATCGGCGGCGACGCGTTCGCCTTGATCTGGGACGGAAAAAAGCTTCACGGCTTGAACGCTTCGGGCCGCGCGCCGGCCGCATGGACCCGCGAGTACTTCTCGAAATACAAGGAGATGCCGAAACGGGGCTGGGACTCGGTGACCGTGCCGGGTACTGTTTCAGCGTGGCGCGCCGCGTGGGAGCGCTTTGGCAGCCTTCCGTTCGAAGTCCTGTTCGAGCCGGCGCTACGCTATGCGCGAGAGGGTTTCTTCGTTTCGCACACGGTACATCGCCAATGGAAAAAACAGATTCCGGAACTGATCGACCAGCCGGGCTTCCGCGATGCATTTGCTCCCGGCGGCCGTGCGCCGGCCCAGGGAGAGCGCTTCATTTGCCCTGGGCAGGCCAATACGCTCGAGCGAATCGCGCGAACCAAGGGCGACGATTTTTACCACGGCGAACTCGCCAGCGCGATTGCTCAGTACGCGCGTAGCACGGGCGGCGCGCTGACCGAAGCTGACCTCGCCGCGCACCAGGCGGATTGGGTCGAGCCCATCAGCATCCGCTATAGAGACGTTGAACTGCATGAGATCGGACCGAATGGTCAAGGCATTGCGGCGCTGATGGCGCTAGGCATGCTTGAACATTTCGATTTGAAGAGTATGGACCCTGACTCCGCGCTAGCGATGCATTTGAAGATCGAAGCGATGAAGCTGGCGTTTGCTGATCTGCATGAATATCTTGGCGACGCAGAAAGCATGACGGAAGTCACTACCACTGATCTGCTCAACCCCGCCTATCTGGCAAAACGCGCCAAGCTGATCGACCTCGATCGCGCAGCGCCGGCTCTCGCCGGCAAACCGCATAGTGGCGGTACGGTCTTCCTCACCACGGCGGACAGTAACGGCATGATGGTTTCGTTCATTCAGTCGAACTTCAAGGGATTCGGTTCGGGTGTCGTCGTGCCGGATACCGGCATCGCCTTGCAAAATCGGGGCTGGGGCTTCAATTTACGTCCGGGCCATCCGAACGAAGTGGCGCCTCGCAAGCGCCCATTTCACACCATCATCCCTGGCTTCGTGACGCGCAATGGCCAACCGCTAATGAGCTTTGGACTGATGGGCGGATCGATGCAGGCCCAGGGCCATATGCAGATGGTCACCCGTATTGTCGACCAGGGGCTGAATCCGCAGGCAGCGAGTGACGCGCCACGCTTTCGGGTGCTCGACGACAACCACGGCGTTGCCGTCGAATGGAACATGCCGCAGTCTACGATCGAGGGACTGGCCTCACGCGGGCATCCGGTCTCCGTCTCGCCGCGCTTCGATGTCGAGTTTGGCTGCGCGCAGGCAGCACAGCGTCTTGACAACGGCGCCTATGTGGCCGCGTCCGATCATCGCAAGGACGGCTATCCGGTTGGATTCTGACGCAACACCAGCAGATCCCCTGACTCTTCGTCCCCCGGCACCGAACTTGTCCCTCCGCTACGCGGCTACGAGCTGAACTGACTCAATTGAAACCTCATTGCATTGATCTTTACAGTGATACCCAGACCCGGCCCACGGCCGGCATGCGTGTGGCCATGGCGCAGGCAGTGGTCGGCGACGAGCAATCCGACGACGACCCGACCACACTGCAACTGTGCGAGAAGGTAGCGGACCTGCTGGGCAAAGAGGCCGGCGTGTTCATGCCGTCGGGCACCATGTGCAATCTGGTGGCCATTCTTACCCACACCCGGCCAGGTGACGAACTGATTTGCGATCATCAATCGCACATCTATGGCACCGAAGCGGCGGGGGCGGCTGCGCTCGCCGGCGTGTCGATCTGTGCGTTGCCGTCGCCGCATGGCATCTTCGACGCACAGCAGGTCGTCAATGCAATCCGGCCGCGTACCCGGACGGCACCGCGCTCGACCCTGCTCTCCGCCGAGCAGACGACGAACTTTTCTGGCGGCGCTGTCTGGCCCTTGGAGCAACTGCAGGCGGTGCGCGATGCTGCCGCCTCAAACGGACTGAAGTGTCATCTCGACGGCGCCCGGCTGCTGAACGCGACCGCGGCCACGGGCATCGCCGCTGCGGATTACGCCGCCGGTTGGGATAGTGCCTGGATCGACCTCAGCAAAGGGCTCGGCTGTCCCGTGGGCGCTGTCTTGTGTGGCAGCGCCGACTTTGTGCGTGATGCCTGGCAGTGGAAATATCGTCTGGGCGGCGCAATGCGGCAATCCGGCGTGCTCGCAGCCGCGGGGCTTTATGCATTGGAGCACCACATCGAGCAACTCGTGGCCGACCATGCGCACGCGCAATCGATCTGGCGCACGCTGTCGGCCTGCGATCTGTTCCGCTTCGACCCGGCGCAACCGGGTTCGAACATCCTGCGCTTTTCCTTCGACCCGGAAGCCATCAACGCCGATAAATTCGCCGAACTCTGCCGGTCCGAAGGCGTGCGTGTGCGTGCAATCGGAGGCAACTTCATTCGCGTCACCACGCATCTGGACGTGACCGCCCAGCAAGCCGCAATGGCGTCGCAAATCATGTTGTCCGTTGCGCGGGCGATTGCCACTCGCGCTTGAGCCCGTCTCACCCAGGAGCCGATCCGATATCAAAACACCCGCACTACGGGCGCAAGCCTACCCGAGTAAGCTCCTCGCACACCTGCCATAAGCGGCCGGCAGTCGAAGCGTCCGTTGCCTGCCTGGCGACGCTCGCCTCGCCAATCCTGCTTCCGCGTGCTTCCAGAAAGCCTTGTGGACCATAGTAGCCACCGTCACTGACGTCACGCGAAGTAGCGGCGTAAAGGGTCGGCAGTGCGCCTGCGTAATCGGTGTTCAGCACGGCGCCGATGAAATGGCTAAGAAGCTCGCGAGCAGCGCCTGAAATCGCGGAGCGATCCCCGCCCCGAAACAGATTGGTGTTGGCGATGCCAGGGTGAGCGGCAACCGACATGATGGGCGAATTCGCCGCGCGCAAACGCCGGTCGAGCTCGAACGCAAACATCAGATTCGCGAGCTTCGACTGCCGATAGGACTGCATTGGCGAATATGTCTTTTTGGATTGGAGGTCGTCTAAATTTATCTGTCCGCGCTTGTGCGCGATGGATGCGATCGTGACGATGCGCGGTCGGTCAGGCGAATCAGTCGCAGCGAGTTTGAGCGCGGGCATAAGGAGCGCAGTCAACGCGAAATGGCCGAGTACGTTGGTACCAAACTGCAGCTCGAAGCCGTCGGCAGTCTCGAGCCGTTTTGGCGGCGCCATGACGCCAGCGTTGTTGACCAGAATGTGAATGGGGCGTTGCCCGGTTAGCTCCCTCTGCGCGAACTGGTGTACGGACTCGAGGGATGCGAGATCGAGAATCGCGAGTTCGGCGCGGGCGTCGGGTATGGCGGCGTTCAGACGGGCTAAGGCCTCTTCCCCGCGTTGTTCATCGCGGCACGCAAGTATGACTTGCGCGCCTTTGCGCGCCAGCGTCAATGCGGCATGGTAGCCAATGCCGCTGTTCGCTCCAGTGATGAGTACCCGCTTGCCGATCTGAGGCGGAATATCGGTTATGGTCCACTGCTTGTTCATATTGCTCCGGCTCGGCACGGTGATGGTCGGCTTCGAGCCTACCATTAGTGAGTCAGGGACGTCGCTATCGGCCAAGCGGCAGTTTCGGTGAGGCTGGTCATCGTGGCCTGTTCAACGCAACAGAATCGATCGGCCTGCGACCAGGCAGCAGGGAATATTTCGGGCTTATTTATACGATGACCGCATTGACAGAGAGGCGGCCATCGACTTATAGTCGAGTAAGCGCTTACAATTTAGCCTCAATCATTTGGATTGCTTTCGATTGAACGGGTTGGCGAATCGCGCTGCAAGGTCTCTGTAACGGGATCTAATCCGGTCACGCTTCATCCATTGCTCGCATTCATTCCCGGCTGGGCGCCCGGCGATTGCCGGCTTTCTTCACGCATAGTGAGGGGACGTTTTAACCGGACTGTGAGGCATTGCCATCGAGTAGGCCAGAGTCGGCATCATCTGTTGTTAATACATAGTAAAACTAAGCGATTATTTGGCTATCCAGATGTCGAAAGCACGTTCGTCAACGATCGTGCTGCCAGGGAAAGCCAATCACATTGGAGGAGACATGAGTTGGAAGGCCCGGTACTGGGTGTACCTGATGTTGTTTTTGCTGGCGATGATCAATTACCTGGATCGGGTTGCGCTTTCCGTAGGCGCCGGACAAATGTCGGCTGAGTTATCGATCAGCAAGGTCCAGTTGGGATATCTGTTCTCATCGTTCTTGTGGGGCTACACGCTGTTCCTGCTGCCGGTCGGCCTTCTGATCGACCGGTTCGGGTCCCGGTACGTCATCGCGGTAAGCATGACGGTCTGGTCTCTCGCGACCATGCTCACGGGAGCTGCGGGCAGTGTGGGCTCCGTGCTTGCCGCGAGAATGGTGATGGGCGTTGGCGAATCCAGTTGTTATCCGTCGGCGGCCCGGATCGTTCGCGAATGGGCGCCAGCCCGTGAACGCGCCACGGCCATGACCATCTTCAATTCGGGAGCCTATTTCGGTCCGGCGGTGGGCGCGTTTGTGCTGTCGTGGCTCGTGTCGTTCTCGGGATGGCGCTGGTCGTTCGCGATTTGCGGCGGGGTCGGCTTCATCTGGGTCGCGGTATGGCTCATCTTCTTTCGACAGCCCGAAAACACGGGATGGTTGAGCGCCCACGAGCGGCAGACGATTGAACGCGAGCGTGAAACCACGGTGCAGGCGCGCGCCGATGTCGCGCCAGTCGGGCTGCGCAGACTGGTGCGTTCGCGAACCATGCTGGGACTGATGCTCACGCAAGGATGCAACGTCTATGCCCAATACCTGTTTCTGACATGGCTGCCGAACTACTTGCAGACTGAACGCGGCATGACGCTGCTCGGCAGCGGAACAGCAATGGCGGTGCCGTACCTCGGATCGATCGTGCTTGCGATGGCGCTGGGAATCCTGAGCGATCGCGTGCTGACTGAAAAGGCTGTGGAGAGCGGGCAGCGGAGAAGGCTCGTTGGCGCGGTGATGGTCGCGGGAGCGGTGATCGTATTCGTGCCGGTGGTTTCAAATGTCTGGATCGTTCTCGGCCTGATCACGATCGCGCTAGCCAGCGCATCGTCGGCCGTTGCCTTGAACATCGCCCTGCTGGGCGATCTGCTGCAGTCCCGCGGGGACCTCGGACGCGCCGTGGGCCTCTTGCTGATCGGCGGAAACGTATTCGGCTTTCTCGCGCCCATCGTGACGGGATACATCGTCCAGGCAACAGGACACTTCGCCGCCGCCATCGCCACGGCAGGCGCTTTATTCATAGCCGGCGCGCTGTCGTCATGGTGCCTCACGCATCGCGCCATCGGTGCGGGCGTTGCATCCACGACCAGCGGCGCCATCTCATCGCAACACGCAGGGAGCTGAAATGAGTCTGGAGAACGGCGGGCATCGACTCGCGGATACCCAACCCCCACACATACCGGTACGGCCCGATTGGCTTGCGTTGCATTCGGAAGCGGCGCTCGAGCCTGAGCGGCCGATCATCGATGCGCATCATCATCTGTGGCATTTTCCCGAGAAGAGCTACCTGAACGCCGACCTGCTCGACGACATCGGCTCAGGGCAAAACGTTCGCGCGACTGTGTTCATCGAGTGCAAAACGGGGTACAGAACGGAGGGGCCGGTCGAATCGTCGCCCGTTGGCGAAATAGAGTTCGTGCTGCGAGAGATCCGCGCGGTCGAGGAGCGTGGTGCGCGAACGAAAGTCGGGGCGGCGATAGTAGCCTTCGCCGACCTGTCCCTCGGCGCGAAGGTGGGTCCGGTGCTCGACGAACTGATATCCGTGTCCGGTGGACGGGTGAGGGGGATCAGGAATATCGGCGTCTGGCATGCCGACCCGTCCGTTCGGGCGTCGGCGGCAACACCGCCGCCGCATCTGCTGATGGATCCGCGCTTCAGAGAGGGCTTCGGTCAACTGGCGCCGCGTGGCTTAAGTTTCGACGCCTGGGTGATCCATACGCAAATCGATGAACTGTGTTCCCTGGCGCAAGCCTTTGCGCAAACACGGATCGTTTTGAATCACGTCGGTGGACCGCTTGGAATTGGACCTTATCGCGGCCGGCGCAGTGAAGTTTTTGATCACTGGCACAAGGCGATGAAAACGCTCGCCGGTTTCCCCAATGTATCGATCAAGCTTGGGGGATTCGGCATGACCCTGTTCGGGTTCGACTTCCATGAAAAAGCTCGCCCGCCGGGATCCGACGTTGTCGCCGAGGCGATTCGGCCTTACGTGGAAACATGCATCGAATTGTTTGGAACGAGCCGATGCATGTTCGAAAGCAATTTCCCGGTCGACAAGGGCAATTTCGCATACGGCGTGCTGTGGAACGCGTTCAAGCGCATAACAAGCGGCGCTTCCGATGCAGAGAAGGCAAACCTGTTCCACGATACGGCCGCCGATTTTTATCGGATCAGCGTGTGACAGGAAGTCTGTCACGCGAGTTCAGCCGCTATTTTTAGCGGTTCACCGGACGGTCGCCAATGAACCAGGCTTGCGATATGCGAGCCTGGTTCGTGCTGTCGCTGGCGGGCCATGAGGCGGCCCTCTGTAATACGGTATCCAACCTCGGATATCAGTGTGATCCACCATCACGCTATTGCTGCGGCACCGTCCTGGTTCCGTAAAGAAAACCTTTATCCCCATGGAAATAAATTTTGGTCATTGAGAGAAAAATGGCGTTTCATACTGCGTTTCCAATTCATCATGAAGTGAATCTCGATGCAATTTGACTGGGTAGATCAATTGGGAACCTCACCTGATCGGTGACGCATGCACGGTCCCGAGGTATCAGGCCGGACGGCAGATCGCCAATCAATGTAAAGCGAATAGAGGATAGGATCATGCGGAAGGTAGCAGTTGCAGGAATCTTAATGCTGGGAGCTGGTACGGCGATGGCGCAAACTCTGCGCATCGGGCTCGAGGACGATATCGGCACGATCGATCCGCATCGCAGTCTGCAAATGGTGGACCGGATGGTATTCGCATCGATGTGCGATTCGCTGATTTCCATCACGCCGGACCTGAAGTTGACGCCTAAGCTGGCCACTTCATGGACGGTCAGTCCAGACGGAAAAACCGTTACGCTGAAGTTGCGCAAGAATGTTTCATTCCAGGACGGAGAGCCTTTTAACGCCGCCGCAGTGAAGGCCAATTTCGACCGCGAATTGACGTCCCCTGTCAGTGCCCGCAAACTGGAACTGGCATCGGTAGACCACGTGAGCGTGATTGACGAGTCTACGGTTCAGCTCTCTCTGAACCATCCCGACGCTGCGCTGCTAAGTATGCTGTCGGACCGGGCGGGAATGATGCTCGCGCCGAAAATCCTGTCCAACGACGACGAGATCTCGCGACACCCGATTTGTGTCGGCCCTTATCAGTTTTCTCAACGAGTACAGAACTACCGCATCGTACTCAACAAGTCGCCTACCTACTGGGATGCCGCGGCGTATCCGATCCAGCAGGTGATCTACATGCCGGTTCCGGACGGAACGGTACGGCTTGCCGACCTGCGCTCGGGTTCGATCGATATTGCCGAACGCATCGGCACATCCGACGTCGATTCCGTGAAGCGCGATGCGAGCCTGCGCTTCGTCATGTCGAACGGTCTCGGCTTCATGGGCATGACCTACAACCTTAATAATGGACCGTCAGCAGCCGGCCCATGGCGCGATGCCCGCGTGCGTGAGGCGCTCAGCCTCTCTCTGGATCGCGGCGTGATCAACCAGGTGGTCGGTGCCGGCATGTTCGCACCGGCTGTGCAGGCTATCCCGCCGACAAACCCCTATTACGACAAGGCGCTGGCAATTCCGCAACGCGATGTCGCGCGAGCACGCGCTCTGTTGACTGCGGCCGGCTACCCGAACGGTGTCGATATCCAGTTGTTACTGGGCAATAGCACCTCGACCATGCAACTTGCCCAGGTGATTCAGGCGATGGCGGCCGAAGCCAACATACGCCTGAAACTGATGCCCGCCGATTTCTCAGCGGCTCAAGCGGCCGCGATCGGTGGCAAGTTCCAGGTGATTTTGCGGCCGTGGTCGGGACGCATCGACCCTGACGGCAATCTGCTGCCGTTCGTGTCGTGCAAAGGTGCCATGAACTATGGCCACTTCTGCGACCCACAGGTCGACTCCTTGCTAGTGCAGGCGCGCAGCGCTTCGGGTCCCGCGGAGCGCAAATCGCTTTACGACCAGGTGTTCCAGCTCATCGCCAAAGAACAGCCGATCACCTACCTGTATTTCCCGCCTTTGCCGTTCGCCTTAAGCAACAAGGTCGGGGGGTTTGTCGCCTATCCGGATGGGTTGATTCGTCTGCGTGGCATGACGCTCAAATCGTAACTGCCGATGCACTAAAACCTGGGAGCAGGCGCGGGCCGATAAGCATCCGATCAAGAAGGTGCGCGCTCCTCTGCGGGGCGCCGGCGAGCGCTAATCGAACCGTGCTGGCGCAGCATCATAAGACGAGCGCTTTAGCGCCTCAATAAGGGCGGCGCCCGACAAGAGCGGCCAGAGCCTACTGTGTCATCCGCTGACGCAATGTATCCATACATTGCGCAGGGATAGCGCTCGTCCATTCGAATAATTTAGGACTATTTATTTGTACATCGGCATTAGCAAGCGCAATGCAGGAAAATCTCAACCGGAGAAAACGTAATGAAAAAGAGGATGTGGATGGCCGCCCTTTCGGCCGCGGGGGCAGTCTCGGCAGTACCGGGGCTCGCGCATGCTCAAAGTACTGTAACGTTGTACGGCATCATCGACACCGGCATCAACTATGTCTCGAACGCCGGGGGACAGCACCAGTACGCAATGAGTAGTGGTTACAACAGCGGCAGCCGCTTCGGCTTTCGCGGTACCGAAGACCTCGGTGGTGGTCTCAAGACCGTGTTCGACCTTGAAAACGGCTTCGACAACACGACCGGCAAGGCATCGCAGGGGGGCTTGCTGTTCGGCCGGCAAGCGTATGTTGGCTTGTCATCGCGCACCGCGGGTACCGTGACGCTCGGGCGACAGTACGACCTCGTGGTGGACGAGGTGGGACGCTTCGCCTTTGCCTCGCTAGGTGGCGGCAGCTCATCCGCGCATTCGGGCGACATTGACAATCTGCACAACACGTACCGGATCAATAACGCCGTCAAGTACGTGACGCCGACCATCGGCGGTTTCCGTTTCGGTGCACTGTATGGGCTTGGCGGAGTCAGCGGCGATGCGTCGCGCGACCAGGTTATATCGGCCGGCATGCACTATGTGTACGGGGCGTTTGCGGCCGGGGCCGGCTACGTGAACGCCCGGAACCCCAATATCAGCTTCTTCGGAACGAGCTCGCAAACCACGTTGACCGCCGCGACGACCAACGCGACCTCGCCGGCCTTCAGTGGCTTCCTGTCGGCGCATACGTATCAGGACATTGCGGCGGGTGCCAGCTATCGCTTCGGTAAAGCGACAATCGCCGGTACGTATTCGAATATCGCGTTCAAAGGGGTTGGGGATACGACCTCGGGGCCGAATCCGTCCCACTATTCCGGTACAGCCGTGTTCAACGATGCCGAGGTCAGCGTTCAATACGACATAGGGCACGCCGTCAGGGTCGGGATGGCGTACGACTACCTGAAAGGCAACGGCATCGATTCAAACCCGGGCGCCATCTACAACCAGGTGGCGGCGAATGTCGCCTATTATTTCTCGAAACGCACGTCGGTGTACCTGGTCGGCGTCTATCAGCACGCATCGGGCACCGACTCGCGCGGTAAGGCCGCGGTCGCGGCCATGAACCAGCAAACGGCGTCCACGTCCGCTAGCCAGTCTCTGGTGCGAATAGGATTACGAACGGTGTTCTAATGCCACCTGTACGGCACGGCCCGTCGTCCTGTTAAGGAGGGCACCGTGTCGGCTGTGTGTCGAAGGCGTCCACGGCGCGGACGGCACTGCTCCTTACGACGGGCATGGTCAGGCGCTCGCGGAGCGCCTGCATGAGATAGGGGCGCATCACGTCGGTGCGCGCGAGGATGCCCACCTCGCGCGGGGTGCTCGGGACAGGCAGCGGAATGATGCGCAGCAGGGGATCGTTTTGCCACGTCGCATTGCGCAGCAGTGGCACGATGGCTACGCCGATATCCTGCCGCACCAGTTCGATGATGGTCTCGAGTGAATCCAACTCCACGAGCTCGTTGACGGCAATGCCCTGGCGCTGCACCGCCAGCTCTATCAACATGCCTGTGCGCTGGCTGCGATCGAAGGACAGGAACGGACGATCGCGCAACAGCCCGGCCGCACTGCCCGCCCGGGCTGTAAGTGTTTCGCGGTGAGCTACCAGCACAAGCGGTTCTTCATACAAGGTGCGCCAATCGAACGGCTTTGGCAGGCTTTCCTGCAACCGCACGATAACGGCCGCGTTGATCTCGCGCGCATTGAGACGCGCGCGCAACTCCAGCGATTTGCCAGTCACCAGACGCAGGTCCAGGCGCGGGTGCGCCGTCTTCAATTCGGTAATCTGCGTGGCGAGCGACGCCATCGCCGAAACCACCGAACCGAGCGTCACCGATCCGACGAGCATCTCGTCTTCCTCCCAGGCGTCGCTCAGACCATCGTAAAGGGCGACGATCTGTTCGATGCGCGGCAGCAGAGCCAGCGCATTGCGGCTAAGTGTGGCAGTACGCCCCTGACGGTCGAACAGCGGGATGTTGAGCTGCTGCTCGAGGGATCGCATTTGCATGCCGACAGCTGCCTGAGTGACTGACACGTGTTCAGCCGCGGCAGCAAACGAGCCGTACTGCGCGATCGCAATAAACGTCTTGAGAAATCGGATGGAGCTCATCGGGAGAAAGCCCATGCGCGGCGCCAATCGACGCCGCAGATTTGAATCCGGCGCCGCGAAAGCCGCCAGGAATAAAGATAAGCTTTGAATACACCGAAAGTAATTCGATACATTTAACCGATTATTTTTCGTCAATATTCCCTTGTCAATAGCGGACTTATGCGAATGAAGACTTTGCGCGCGCGTGAATACCCGGCATTCGTCGCTCCGTGAACGCGCTCAATGCCGCTCGACGGAGCAACTATTGCCGACGGAAATGGATGACTATTTTTCCATTTCCGTCGGCAGACGTGCCTGGGACAAGCAGCCTGGAAGTTAATGACGCACTGGAAATTAAACCAGATGAAGTGCGAGATTTCTAAACGTTTCGATCGAGTTATAAAACTGTTCTTCTTCGATATATTCTGTCGGCATGTGAGCACATGAGATATGGCCTGGGCCATAAATCAGGCAGGGCGCAAGCTTGGAATATTCCGAAGCCTCGGTGCCCAGCCCGGAGACGGATGCACAACACCCCAGGATCCGTTCGGCGGCCTTCACAAGGTAATGCCCTTCATCGAGTTCGGGAGGAGGCGCCTCCATCTTGATCGTCAACTCGACGCCATGCGCGGTTGCCGAGTCGCGAATTTCCTTCATTACAAATTCCGGATCGAAAGATTTCGAGTATCGAAATTTAACGAGGCAGGTAGCCAAGCCGACCGTGGTATTGGGAAATGCACCGTAGTTATCGATCACGAAATTCAAATCGCAAAATGGAGGATCATACTGATTGTCATGCAGCGTGACATCCTGACGGAGACGCAAATGCAGTTCCCTCAGATCGCTCAAGAACGGAACAAGAGAGATATTTGCGTTTTTGCCCTTCCCCGTCGACGAGTGAGCCTGGATTCCCTTTGCGTGCGCTATGAATTGAATATCCACGCGATGACCGCGTACCAGCCCGAGGTCCGTTGGCTCTGCTACCACGAAGCACTTCGGTGGCCTGCGGCGATTGAGTATCTCACTTCGTGCGACGACCTCGCGGACGCCTTGCTTACCGGCCTCCTCGTCGGCGGTAAAGATCAAAATAGGCTGTGCTACCGGATCGAGACTCTTCACCGCGGTGATGAAGGCCGCGATGGGACCTTTCATGTCAGTCGTGCCCAAACCGTAGATGCGTCCACCTTCCGTAACGAGTTCAAAAGGATTTCGAGTCCACCCAGTATCTGGAACGGTATCCAGATGACCGGCAAACGCAACGGTGGATTGGCTGGCCGGATTATAGGCGACAATATTTCTCTTTTTTACTCCGCGATTATCTGAATAGTCTATGAATTCTAATTCCCAATCTGCTAGTTCATTTGCAATTAAATCTGCTATTTCAACGTTTGAAACGAAACTTCTGGAGTCGATTGACACCATATCTTTCAACAATTTCAAGGCTGAATCAAATTGCGATGTCTGCATGACGGCGTTCGGATAAAAATGGCAGGAAGCGCCAATATGTTTTTAAAAAAAGAACGGGTCAAGGCGAATTATTGGATGCGACTGTTCTAATTTTTGAGCGCTATCGCGTCAGCCAAGGATCGGATGGGGCGCGTGTGGCTGGTTTCTCGGGCGGAGGGCTTTTGAGCACCGGGCTTGCCCGGGCGCCGGCGGCGCATTCCGTCTGCTCAGAGTCGGTTGGTTGTGTCGCAACTATTTCTGTCAGATTTGGCGGTGCATCATGGCCCTGATAGCGGGCGCTTCGACCTCAGGCGACGCATGACAGGTACTGTGCATCCGTCGATGAAGCAGCGGCGGCATCTGACCTTGAACAAGGAACCGCACCGTGATGCTCGGAGGACGCGCAATCCTCCTCCATGCTGCGTCGAGAAGATGGTCTCCGCAGGTTCTTGCTCCATCGGTGCTATCGTTGCGTCTGACCCTTGCCGCGCTCTGGAAAGGTATGTATCCAGAGCCATCTCGTGTCCCAATCGAATACATCGCCGCGAGTCTCGGGGTGCCGTACGCCCGAGGCGCTCCCCTCACAATCGTGAAACCCAGGCTAGCTGATTACGCCAATCATGTTGAATTCTGCTTATCGGTATTTTTACGCGGTCGCTCTGGAAGGTTCAATTCGGCGAGCCGCGGAACGTGTCCACATTTCCGCTTCAGCGCTTAGCCGCCAGGTCAGATTGCTAGAAAGCGAGTTTGGACAGGCCCTGATAGAGCACCACGGCCGACGCATAGTGCTAACAGGCGCGGGAAACATATTGCGTGAGCATATTCGTCAGCTCATGCTGCAAGACGCCGCGGTAAAGGATGCCATTCGCACTTCGAACGGCTTGCAATTCGGGCATGTGAAAGTGGCATCAGGAAATGGATATGTTTCAGATCTAGCCGATGTTGTAATACCGGAATTTTTAGAACGTCATCCGCAAATGACGTACGGCATCGACATAGGCAACGGTGATGCCGTATTGAGGATGGTAATTGATGAAGCTGTGGATATTGGAATAACCATGAATCCACCGCAGCATCACCTTATCAAGGTTGTTCATTCCGCTCCAGCGCCGCTGCTGGTCGTTCTTCCGCTAGGACATGCCTTGTCGGAAGCCGAGTCGGTGAGCCTGGACGATCTTCAGCAATTTGCGATTGGCCTTCTGCCATCTCAACATCGTATTCGACAGAGTATAAAAGTAGTCGAGGATGCGGTCGGGATCAAGTTGCAGCCGGTGATTGAAAGTAACTCTTATGAAATATTGAAATCACTTGTAAAAAACAAGCTGGCAATAACCATCTTGCCTGAATTTGCAATTAAAACCAGTGGCTGGGAATCCATATTTAAGTTAATTCCATTGCAGCATGAGCGATTGGCGCAGACGACATCGGGCATCATCGCCCGGCAGGGACGAGCAATTCCAGAATCGGTCATGGAGTTTGTAAACTTTGTCATCGCTCGTCATAACGCGTTTTCAGGCAGCCTGTCATAGGGCATCCGGTTCTACGGAAGTACGACTTGCGAAGCGTGATGGTGCGAAGCGGAGGTTGCTGGACGTTGGGGATAAGGGCTTGTAAGCCGGCGCGAACTGGCGCTTGCTCCCGGAATTTTGAGTGCGCATGGGATGGGCAACGAGTCGGGTACTGACCGGCCACGCGAACATCGCGACCGCGTGGATCCACAGCCGGCGCAGGAGCTGTCCGGAGGACGCGCCGACCGCCAAGGTCGCATACTGACGGCTGGTTCAGAACAAGCAAAAACCGCCGAAGTGCGCGCCGAGGCTCGCGTGTTGACGACATGTCTAATGTTGGATATATTGTTCAAATGTCAAATCAAACGAAAGAACAGCAAGTGCTGGTCGCACAACTGAAGCAAGTCGCGCTGGGCTTGGGTGAGACGTTTGCGCCGTTTTGCGAAGTAGTTGTGCATGACCTGCTGGACGCCGAGCACGCCATTGCGGCGATTCACAACAATTTGTCGGGTCGTGAGGTAGGAGATCCTGCCACGGAACTTGGATTGGCGCGCATCGGTGATGCGGAGTATCCGCAAGTGATCGCCAATTACGCCAATCGCTTCGCCGACGGCCGGCAGGCAAAGAGCACGTCAATCGGCATCAAGGACTCGAAAGGGCAGTACGTTGCCGCTCTGTGCATCAATATCGATCTAACGCTTTTTGGTGCTTTGCAGAGCGTGCTGGGGCAGTTCGCCCGCACGGACGATTCTGCCGGTACGAATGAAAAGCTCGACCCCCCTGGGGCGGAAGGAATAAGAATGCGGATAGACAAATTCGCCGCGCGGCTCGCGACGACACCCAGAGCATTGAAGACAGAGGAAAGGCGGATTTTGATGAAAGAGCTCCGGGAGTCAGGCAGCATGGACGTTCGTCGATCGATGGAGGTCGTTGCGCAACATTTGGGCGTATCGCGAGCTACGGTGTACAACGATGCCAAGTGACGCTCAATTGTTGCTCCTCGACAAGAATGAAGTCGAGTCATTGCTGTTGCCCGATGATGTGATGCAAGCGGTGCGCGAGGCGTTTGTTCTGCATAGCCAGCGCGAGGGCCGTGTTTTTCCCGTGGTCAGGGAACCGTTGGTCACGGGCGGCATCTTCGGTATCAAATCAGGCGATGTTCAGGTGCAAGGGCTGCTGGGTTTCAAGGCAGCGGGATTCTGGCCCACCAATCGTGCACTGAATGGTGAACCTCACCAGGCAACCATCATGTTGATCGATCCGGCTACGGGTCGGCCTCTCTGCATGATCGACGGCAATGCGGTGACCACCATGCGCACGGGTGCGGCTGGCGGACTTGGCCTACTGCACCTTGCACGCGCGGACAGCACTCGAGTGTGTGTCTTCGGTTCGGGCGTACAAGCGCGCGTGCAACTGACCTTCGCTCTGCGGCTCATGCCATCGCTGGTTCGTGTTCGCTACCTGACTGCGAATGGCCAGCGTGACCCAGCGTTCGAAGCTCACTTCGCAGAGCGCTGCGACATCTCGCACGCGAATGACGGTGATCGCGCAGTTAGTGAAAGCGACATCGTAATCACGGCTACCCCAGGTGCTGGAGCGCTGTTCGATTTGCAGTCGGTTCAACCCGGCACGCACCTTAATTGCGTAGGCGCCGACACCAAAGGAAAGCGTGAACTTCCCGAGGGCCTGTTGGGGCGCGTTCGTCTATTCGTCGACGATCAAGTCCAGGCGCGCCAGATCGGTGAAACGCAATGGGCAGCCGACCACCCGTGCACGGAACTGGGCGATCTACTGACAGGAAAGGCACAGGCGAACCGCCGCGAAGACGACATTACGGTGTTCGACATGACGGGCCTGGCACTTCAGGACCTGACCGTGGCGCGCATGCTGTGTGAGCGTGCCCGTGAAACCGGCGTGGGAACCTCGCTAGCCTGGCCTTGGTAGTCGGTTGGGTCAGCCTGCCACCCGATACTTTTCCTGGAGTACGAGACATCCGGCGCGGCGCTCCTTCAAGCGGCGCGGTTGCCTCGTACCCGGGGAGTCGCGGAATATTGTGATCGGCCGCGGCCGATTCGGCGACCACGGATGGCAGCTAACGCAGTTGCGATAACGACGAGTGCAGATGGTCGAGAAAGCGCGTAGCGCGCAATGAGCGTCCATGTCGCGAGCTAATCAGCGCGACGATATCGGCATCCGGCAATTGCCACCCATCGAGCAGTGGGACAAGTCGACCCGCACGGACATGTTCGGCGACGTCCCACTCGGAACGCACAATGATCCCGAGTCCGGCAAGTGCCCAATCGCGCACGGTGCCGCCGTCGTTGCTCGTCAGGAACGGCTCGATCCTGACATTCGCCGGTGTGCCGTGGTGCTTCGGCATAAAGCGCCACATCGTCACGTCTTCATCGTTTTCGCGTAGCGCGATGCAGTCGTGCACCCGCAGATCGTCCGGGTGCCGTGGTTCGCCGCGCTGCGCGAGATAGCGCGGTGCCGCGCACAGGATGCGCCGGTTCGGCACAAGCCGCCGGCTAACCAGCGTCGAATCGCGTAGCTCGCCGATATGGACCATCAGGTCCCACATGTCGTCCGAAATGTGCGCGGGTCGATCGGACAGCATCAAGCTTGCGGTCACTTCCGGATAGAGGCAGCGGAATTGCGCGACGGCGGGGGCGACATATCGCTGCCCGAAGCCGAGCGGCGCGATCACCCGAAGATGTCCCGCGACCGTCCCACGTCGCGACGCCAGCGTGTCCGATAGATTGCCGATGTCATCGCAGATCCTGCGCGCGTGGAGCGCAAACAGTTCGCCCTCATCGGTCAGTACCAGGTGCCGCCCCGAGCGGTCGATCAAACGCATTCCCAGGCGCTTTTCCAGAGAACGCAGTCGTTGTGTGACAGCGGGCGGCGTCACATCGAGCTTGCGCGCGGCGTCCGCGAGCGAGGCGGACGCCGTGACCGTGATGAAAAAATGCAGGTCTTCGGTCGAGATCATTAAATTACAGGTTAACGAAGCAATAAGGTGATGTTAACCCGCACAACTATTTGATGGCCAATACTCTTTGCAACGCGCGCGCGAACTCAAGTGCCGATGTTCGTGTACACCAACGCCACGCCGCCATGCTGTCGATGGTAACTTAGCTTTAATGACCCGCCGAGACGTCAGCGCCCGATGCCGGCCGAAGACGCCGGCCGATAGGAGTGTTTAATGAAAAGCCCGCGCATTGCCATTCTTGGCTTCGCGATCGAGTCGAACCGGTTTGCGCCGGTTTCCACACGCGCCGATTTCGTATCGCGTGCGTATCTGCAAGACGCCGCGCTTCTAGCTGATGCGAAAAGCGCGGCACCCGTGATGACGCCGGAAATCCCGGCGTTCGTCCGAACAATGGATGCGATCCGCCCATGGACGCCGGTCCCGATCCTCTTTGCTAACGCGGAGTCTGGCGGACCGGTCGAGCACGGATTCTTCGCCGATACGCTGCGTGAATTCGAGCAGCGGTTGCGGGCGGCGTTGCCGCTTGACGCCGTCTACATCTGTGAGCACGGCGCAGCCATCACGACAGAAGAAGACGATCCCGACGGCGTGGTTTTCACGCTCGTACGCAGCATTGTCGGGCCGGCGGTGCCGATCGTCGCCACCGTCGACCTGCATGCGAACATTTCGGACCGAATGGTCGACGCAGTCGATGCGCTCGTATCGTACCGTCGCAATCCTCACACCGATATGGCCGAGCGAGGTGCCGACGCGGCGCGGATCATGATCGAACTCCTGGACGGTATGCGCACGTCCGTCGCGCATGTGCGAATGCCCGTCTGTTCACCGCCGACGCAGTTGCTGACAGCGCCCGGCACAGGGCCCTATGCAGAAATGATCCGACGCGCTGAAGCGCTCGATGATCCGCGCATCGTGAACATCTCGATTGCAGGCGGCTTCGCATTTGCGGATACGCCGAAGAACGGTCTAACGGTACTTGTCACCACGCGCGGCGATGCGCAGCTCGCGGCCCAGGTTGCGCACGACCTTGCGTCATACGCGTGGCAAGAGCGTGCCGCGTTTACGCCGCAGCTGACGTCCCTCGACGAGGCGGTCCGCGTCGCGAAAGCAACAGGTGACGATGCGTCGCGAACCCCGGTGCTGCTTGCCGACGTAGCCGACAATCCTGGCGGCGGCGGACGCGGCAACACGCCGTTCATTCTCAAGGCACTCCACGAACAGGATGTGCGTGGTGCGATCCTCGGTGTCATCACAGATCCGGATCTCGTGGCGGACGCCTATGTGGCCGGCATCGGGGAAACGTTCCACGCGCGCTTCAACCGCAGCGAAACTACCGTCTATTCAGAGCAGTTCGACGTGCCGGCGCGCGTGGTGCGGCTGCATGACGGCAAAGGTGTCGGCCGGCGCGGACAGTTGGCCGGCTGCAGCTTTGACCTCGGACCGTCGGTTGCGCTGCAGATCGGCGGTGTAACGGTCATCGTCATCAGCAAACGGCACCAGTGCCACGAGCCGATGTTCTTCGAAATGTTTGGCATCGATATCGCCAGCGCCCGCGTTGTAGCGTTGAAGTCGCGCGGCCATTTCAGGGCTGCATTCGATGAATTCTTTTCTGGCGAACAAATCTTGAGCGTCGATGCGCCGGGCCTGACTTCGCCCATTCTCGCGCGTTTCGACTTCAAGAAATTACCGAGGCCCGTCGTACCCATGGACGACATCGCAAATTGGAGCCCGACAGTCCGTGCTGTTCAGCCCCGGAGCGACGCGTGATGAGTGAAATTCGCAATGAAAGCGCCGGCCGCCAGTCGATCGACGAACTCGAAACACCGTGTCTGTTGCTGGATGAAGCACGGATGACGCGCAACATCGAGCGGCTGCGCACACACCTCGGAACGTTGGGCGTGCAGCTTCGGCCGCATCTGAAGACGCCGAAATCGATCGAGGTCGCGCAACGCACGATGGACAGCGCAGCGGGTCCCGCGGCAGTCTCGACGCTTAAGGAGGCCGAGCAGTTCGCCGATGCGGGTGTACGCGACATTCTGTACGCTGTCGGCATCGCGCCGAACAAGCTCGACCGCGTCGCCGCGCTTAGGCGCCGCGGCGTCGACTTGTCGATCGTCGTGGATAACGTCGAGGCCGCGCAGGCGGTGGCGGCAAAGGCGCGCGAGACCGGCGACAAGATTCCGACGCTAATCGAAATAGATAGTGATGGCCACCGCGCTGGCATACCGCCGCAACGTCCCGACGATCTCGTCGCAATCGGCCGCGTGTTGCACGAGGGCGGTGCTGAGTTGCGGGGCGTCCTCACGCATGCGGGCGAGTCCTACAGTTGCAAAAGCCTCGACGAAATAGTGGCGATGGCTGAACGCGAACGCGCGGCGGCGGTAACGTGTGCGCAGACTTTGCGTGCTGCGGGGCTGCCGGCTCCGGTCGTCAGCGTCGGCTCGACGCCGACCGCACACTTTGCGCGCGACCTGACCGGCGTGACGGAAGTACGCGCAGGCGTATTCGTGTTCTTCGATCTCGTCATGGCCGGCCTCGGCGTATGCACGACCGACGACCTCGCGCTCAGCGTGCTTGCGACCGTTATCGGTCATCAGCGCGACAAGGGCTGGATACTCGTTGACGCGGGCTGGATGGCAATGTCGCGCGATCGAGGTACCGCCCGGCAGCGCATCGACCAAGGGTACGGCATTGTCTGCGATGTCGATTCCCGCATATATCCGGATCTGATCATGGTCGAAGCCAACCAGGAGCAGGGAATTCTTGCGCTACGGCCGGGCAGCGGAGCCGTGCTGCCTGATCTGCCGGTCGGCGCTCAGGTGCGGATATTGCCGAATCACGCGTGCGCAACCGGCGCGCAACATGGGGCATATCAGGTCGTACGCCCCGGTTCGCGCGACGTGCTTGCGCGCTGGCAACGATTCAGCGGGTGGTAGACGGAAAGGACCGGTACCGAACGGGGCATGGAACGTGCCGCGTTCACTCCGTGTGCGCAGTCCACACCGAATTCGTCGCACCAGCACCGGACTGTTTCATCCTCGAAGGGGCGCTCCCTTCGGGGCACAGCTGACCGGTTGCTGTGCTCGAACCGCAACTCTTCGATGTCGCGTGCATTTGATAAATGCACCCAGAAAGCGATGGGATGACGAAGCGGTTCGAGTGTTCCATTGCATCACTTAGATGACGGCCCGAGCGAAGGCGCTGTCAAAGAAAGTTTATTGACAGATTGACGAAAAAAATAATAATAGATAATCTGTCTAAATGTTGAAATGTGGATGTAGCAGTAGCCGCGGGTGCGATCTGTTCGTGTCTGTTGACTCGCTGTGTGAACGTCCACCAGGATTTGCACGGTCCCCCCTGCCCCAAGTGTGTTGTTAAGCTATAAAGCGTATGAATAGGAATACTATGTTTCAGCTTCCCACTTATACAGATGTCGCTGCGGCCGCCGAGCGCATCAAGGGGCGAGTGCACAGGACCGCAGTTGTGACCTCGCGCATCGTAGACGAAGAAATAGGCGCGAAGGTCTTCTTCAAGTGCGAATGTCTTCAACGCACGGGTGCCTTCAAATTCCGAGGCGCCTTCAACGCGCTGTCGAAGCTGGACGAGCGCCAACGACGCAATGGGGTGGTCGCTTTTTCATCCGGCAACCATGCGCAAGCCATCGCGCTATCGAGTTTCGTGCTGGGCATTCCCGCCACGCTCGTCATGCCGCACGATGCCCCAGCCGCAAAGCTTGCCGCGACGGAAGCTTATGGCGGCAAGGTGATCTTGTACGACAGATACACGGAAGACCGGGAAGCGATCGGGCGGGCACTCGCCGAAGAGCATGGGCTGACGCTGATCCCATCGTACGATCATCCAGACGTGATCGCCGGTCAAGGAACCGCAGCAATGGAGTTGTTCGAGGAGGTGGGCGATCTCGACGCCTTGTTCGTGCCTCTTGGCGGCGGCGGTTTGCTGGCAGGCTCTGCGCTCTCCGCGGCTGCCCTGGCTCCGAATTGCAAGGTCTACGGTGTTGAGCCAGAGGCTGGCAACGACGGGCAGCAATCGCTCGAGGCCGGTTCCATTGTGCATATCGACACCCCCAAAACCATTGCCGATGGCGCTCAGACTCAGCACCTCGGGGCCTACACGTTCGAGATTATCCGCCGCCACGTCGAAAGCATACACACGGCAACGGACGCGCAATTGATCGCGTGCATGCGCTTTTTTGCAACTCGCATGAAGATGGTGGTCGAGCCAACTGGCTGCCTTGGTTTCGCCGCTCTGCGCGATATGCGGTCGAAGTTGCAAGGGAAGCGTGTCGGCGTACTCGTCAGTGGCGGCAACGTCGATGTGGAGCGCTACTGCGCTTTATTGACGGCTTAGCCAGACACGAAGGAGCTGATATTGAGGCGATGCCCGGGCGCGCAGGGCGGACGAATGCTGCGCTCGGTCAAGTCATCGCTCAACCGTTTTAAGTTGTGCACCACAAGTGCCCGCGTTGCCCCTCGACATCCGGTCGATAACCACCGCTGAAGGCAGTGGGCCCGTCACCCACAGTTAACGGCCAGACCGGCGCTGTTCTTATGACTCTTCGACACTGACATGAAAAATACTCGTGTATTTCCAACAGCCTCAATTCCCTCGACCGGCGAGGTTGAGTCCAGCCACGGACAAATGAGAACCGGGTACTCACCCTCGCGCAAAATCTTCATCCTCGCGAGCCTGCTTTTCTCGTGGATATTGGCGAACGCGGACCGCATTGCGATGACGATCGCGATCATTCCGATCTCAAAGGAGTTCGGTCTGGATTCGAAATCGGCGGGGTATGTGCTCAGTGCATTCTATGTCAGCTACGCTTTGGTGCAACTGGTGGCGGGGTGGCTCTCGGATAGATTCGGATCGAAAGGGGTGCTGATTGGCTGCGTGGCGACATGGTCAATTTTCACGGGTTTGACAGGTATGGTAAGTTCCCTTGGCGCGTTGCTCGTCATCCGCTTTCTCTTCGGACTTGGCGAGGGTGGATTTTCCCCGGCAAGCACGGTGACGATCGCCGAGGTATTTCCAAAGCAGGAGAGAGCGCGGGCGAAGTCCCTGGTCATTGGCGCGATCTTCATCGGCGGAGCTGCGGGGACGGGTTCCATTGCAGCCCTGATCAACGCCCACGGATGGCGCTTTGCCTACCATGTGCTCGGACTGGTTGGTCTGGTGATGGCGCTGATTCTCTGGTATGCGATCAAAGACGTACGGCCTCGCTCGGCCGCCAAACCCGGCGAAAAGAGTGCTCCCAAGTTTCGCTCGCTGGCACGCATGTCGATCATGCGTAAAACGACGATGATCTTTTTCTTCAGTAACATCGTGTTGATTGGGCTGATGTCCTGGATGCCGACGTTCCTGGTGAAGACGAAAAATATCGACATCATCCATGTCGGCGTTGCTTCCGCTATCCCGTATGTCGTGGCATTTATTTCACTGAACATCGTGGGTTGGCTGCTGGATAAGGTCGGTCACGGTCGGGAACGACTGTTCATGGCGACTGGCGGTTTCTGCATCGTGCTATTTCTAGGCTTGATGACGATGAGCGATTCGCTCACCGTGCTTCTCATTTTCTGGACGCTGAGCATGGTTGGCTACACCATGGTGTACGGGACCATCTACGCTATACCGCTCAAGCATCTGCCCGACGAAATGGTCGGCACAGCCGCTGGCGTCATCAATTTCGGCGGACAATGCGCGGCCGCTGTCGCACCCGCGACAATCGGGTTGCTCGTCGGGCATTCGCACGGGTCCTTTACTAGCGCGTTTCTCTTTCTCCTCTGCTCGGGAGTCGGGGTATTCCTTGTCGCGTTGACATGGCGCGTGGAACGATCAGACCGATAACAAAAGAGCCTGGATTTTATTCGCCTCATCCGCTCGGCAGTCCAGAAGCCGGCGGTGCATTCAAGTGCTGCTAACCCTTGCGAATGCGGGGCCGCGCCGGATTGACCTGGTAGCGGATCTGCCCGTTATTCTCAAGTTGGCAGCACGCTTGCTGGAGGTGCTCGACGCTGTTGGATTCGAAAGCAGTCTTCCTGGCTGCTTAACAGAAATCCTTCGCGGGATCATGCAGTCTGCGGACCATTGAATCCTCGCGTATCGCGCTGCGTCGGCCGCCCAGAAAATGCGCCCGGGCTGGACTCTCGGGGCATACAGGTGCTGGGCGGTAACGGAATACTTTCGCAAGGCTGTTTGGCCACGGCGCGCCCGATGATCGTGTGCGCACAGTTGCCGATCCTGAACGCCGGCGAAGCGGAAGCTCGTTAATAAAGGCGATATTCGAGCTTCGTCTAAATAGAAAATCATCAACACGTTTCATTCGACAGGAGCTGGAAATGAAGAAGGTTGTAGTAGCAGCATGTGCAATGTCCGTAATTAGTATTCCTGCATTTTCGCAAAGCTCGGTGACGCTATATGGATTAGTGGACACGTCGCTCAGTTATACAAACAACGTGAACGGGGGCGCTGCATTCCAGGAGACCTCAGGTAAAACCAGTGGTAGCCGATTTGGCTTGCGCGGATCCGAAGATCTTGGCGGAGGGATGCGCGCGATATTCACCCTGGAAAACGGCTTTACAGGAACGAATGGTTTGGCCGGGCAGGGAAATCGCCTCTTCGGTCGGCAGGCGTTCGTTGGTCTCTCCAGCGATAGCATCGGTACCTTCACGTTTGGCCGACAATACAGTCCGATCAGCGACGAGCTCTGCAACTACTTTGCAGCCTGTTTCTTTTCGCCGGCGATGCATATCGGCGACAACGACAACATGAATCAAACGATTCGCATCAACAACTCCGTCAAGTTTCAGTCGAATAATTACGCCGGCTTTACCTTCAACGGACTCTATGGCTTTAGCAATCAGGCTGCGGGGCCGTCCTCACAAGGCTTCGGCAATAACCGCGCCTGGAGCGTCGCGGGAAATTACACGCGCAACGCGTTTTCGGCCGGCGTCGGATATCTTGAGTTCAATCATCCGAACGCCACCAGCAATACGAGCGGCGCTGTCGGGGGAGCATCACCCTCTTCGGGCGACGAGTACAGCAGCAACTTCTTTTACGGTATCGACGGTGGCGTGGCACGGCAACGCATCGGTGCTGCGGGAGCCAGCTATCAATATGGAAAGGCTACCGCCGATTTGGGTTTTACGCGGGTCTGGCTCGACTATAACGACGGCGCGGCGCGAAAGCTGAATAACTACACTGCAACGCTCCGGTATCAGCTGACCGCGCCATTGACATTGCTGGCTGACTACACCTTTACGAGCGGTAGTGCGACGGGGTTGCCTGGTACGGGCGGTGCCGATCTGAAGCCGAAGTGGCATCAGGTGACACTCAGTGCTGACTACTTCCTGAGTAAGCGCACCGATCTTTATGTGGCAATGGAGTATCAGCAGGCGGCGGGTGACGCGTCGACGCTTGTAGGGGGCAAATACGAGCGCATTGCGCAGATCAAGAGCGTTGGCTCGAGCTCTTCGACGGATAAGCAACTGAGCGCTACGGTCGGCATTCGTCACCGGTTCTGACGAACGAAAATGCGCATATAGCCGGCGAAGGCGGTCACTTACGCGTACGCCGGCTGTGCAGGTTGAACGACGGTCCAGGTTGTTGGGCGTCCCGGTTACACGGCGGCCTGAGTGGCTAGCAGGTCCTCGATCCGAACCGGAAGATTGCGCACCCGTACGCCTGTTGCGTGATACACGGCATTGGTAATGGCAGGGGCAATCCCCGCCATACCAATTTCGCCGACGCCGCGCGCACCGAGCGAATTTAACGCAAGGTCCGGATAGTCGAGGAAAGTCACGTCGATCTTCGGCGCATCCGCATGCGTGGTCATGACATAGTCGGCGAGGTTGCGGTTGATCGGGGCCCCCGTGCGTTGGTCGTAGTGCGTTTGTTCAAACAGCGCCATGCCGACGCCCATCACTACCGCCCCTTCGATCTGGTTCAGGGCCGTGCGTGCGTTGATGATCTTACCGCCGTCAATCAGGCTCACTACGCGGTTGACTCGCAATCGTGCTGTCTGCGGCTGCCAGGTCACCTCGATGAAATGCGCGCAGTACGAGTGGATCGACACTTTGGCTGCGTCGGGATCGTCGGCGCTTGCACCGGACCGGCCCCTTCCGGCCACCATATTGATCTGTGCCGGTGCGAGGATCCGCTCGAACGGTACGCCCGCGCCCGGCGAGGTCCCTTTGCGATAGACCATGCCGCGGTCGAACGCGAGCTCAGTGGTCGGCTGGCCCTTGAACGGCGAATTGTCCGCCTGGGCCGCGGCGACCAGAAGTTGTTGAACCGCTGCTTGCGCCGCCTGCGTCGCGGCGGGAACCAGCGATGCGGTCGCCATTGAGCCGCCGGACATCGGTCCGGGTGGCAAACGCGTGTCACCGAGCACCACGGAAACCCGCTCGAGCGGGATGCCCGTCACATTGGCCACCATCTGAGCCAGCACCGTGTAGGTTCCCGTGCCGATATCCTGGCAAGCTGTTGACACGCGCGCAGTCGCATCGGCGTGAAGCTCGACGATGATTTCTGTTGCGAGGCGCCTCGCGGCCCACGACCCCGCTGCAACGCCCCAGCCCACCACCATGCCGTCGCGACGCATGGAGCCGACGGCCGCCGTGCGCTGCGCCCAGCCGAATTTCTCGGCGCCGAGTGTGAGGCACTCCTTGAGATGCCGCGAAGAGAACGGCACGTTCAAACCTTCGTCAATGGCGGGCTCGTTGATCAGACGCAAGCGCACAGGATCGATATTGAGCTTGATGGCGAGTTCGTCGACAGCGGACTCAATGGCGAACAGACCGGGAACGGCGCCAGGGCCTCGCATCGACGTACTGGGTGCGATATCGCGGCGTGCATAGGCCGCAGTCGCGCGCAGGTTAGGTGAGCTGTACAGATAGCCCGTTGTCTCGCCACAGTTCTCCTTACGCATTTCCTTGCGTGAGGTCTGGTAGACGTAGTCTTGCTGAAGCGATGTCAAACGTCCCTCGGGCGTCGCCGACAGGCGCATGCGTTGTTGCGTGTTGGTACGGTGACCAACGTTGTGGAACATCATCGCACGGGTCACCACCAGCTTGACCGGTCGCATCAGATTGCGGGCCGCAGCGGCAGCGAGCAAAGAGTGTGACCACGGAAACAGCTTGCCGCCAAATCCGGACCCCAGGTATTTCATGATCACGCGCACCTGGTCCTGCGACACGCCGAGCATCTGCGCCATGACCAGGCGCTGGTTGACGATCGACTGGGACGTTTCGTAGAAGGTGTAGCTCGTACCATCGAACACGGCCACCGTCGCATGCAATTCGATAGGGTTGTGCGTTTCGATTGGCGTCGTGTAGGTCTGGTCCAGCTTCTGCCCAGCGGGGGCAGCCGCGAACGCGGTATCCACGTCGCCTCGCTGCGTGTCGACGCTCGGTGTCTGCTCTGCCGACATTTCGATGCGGACATCGGGTCGGCTCGACGAATACGCCACCTTCACCGCTCGCGACGCTGCGGTTGCCTGTTCGAACGTATCGGCTACCACCAGGCCGATGTATTGGCCATAGTAGTAGATGTTGTCATCGTCGAACGGCGGGCGCTTTTCGTCGATCTTCATGTCGGGAGCAAAACCGACGCGATAGAACTTGCCGATGTTCTCGCGTGTGAAGACGGCCCGGACCCCCGGCATGCCCGTGGCCGCGGCGGTGTCCAGATGGGTGATGCGCCCCTTGGCGATCGTCGCGCAAACGGGAACGGCGTAAAGCGTCCCGGGCAAGTTGAC
This sequence comes from Paraburkholderia sp. RL17-337-BIB-A, assembly GCF_046025895.1. Lineage (NCBI taxonomy): Bacteria > Pseudomonadati > Pseudomonadota > Betaproteobacteria > Burkholderiales > Burkholderiaceae > Paraburkholderia > Paraburkholderia sp. RL17-337-BIB-A. Next base: position 598,135 of record NZ_JARESY010000004.1, read on the forward strand.
ATCCGACGTATAGGTTGCCGTGCCACTGACTTTAAGCGGTCCGTCAATTCGAGTAAAGTCGCCGCCAATTATCGGTTGCGTTTTATTGCTAGCTAATTGCATATTCTCTCCGCGTCACGACCGCTCATCAGGCAGTTTGTGTGGCAAGTGTGAGTGCGTGCTGGATGCAGCGCTTTGCGAGTTCGACCTTAAAGCCGTTTTGGCTCTGTACGTGCGCCGACTGCAGCGCTGCTTCGGCCGCCGCACCGAAAGCCGTGGCGTCTGGGGTCCGTCCGAGCAATTGGGCTTCTGCCTCTTTTGAGCGCCACGGCCTGACGCCGACGCCGCCCAGTGCGATCCGGATGTGATCGATCTTGCCCGATGAGACCCTCATGACGACCGCTGCGGAGGCCAATGCGAATTCATACGACGCGCGGTCGCGTAACTTGAGATAGACGCTGCGATTGCCGGGCACCGCAGCGGGAAGCGTCACGTGGGTAATGAGCTCGCCGGGGTTGAGCGTGGTTTCGCGTTCGGGCGTGTTCCCGGGCAACAGGAAGAAGTCGTCAATGGCGATGCCCCGCTTGCCCTGCGCGCTTTCGACGTGAATCGTGGCCTCGAGTGCGGTCATCGCGACGCTCATGTCCGACGGGTTGGTCGCGATGCAGTGCTCGCTAGTTCCCAGGATGGCCAGGTTTCGGTTGTACCCGTCAATCGCGGAACAGCCGGTGCCAGGTTCGCGTTTGTTGCATGGCATGACCGTGTCGCGGAAGTAGACACAGCGCGTACGCTGCAAGAGATTGCCCCCGGTCGTCGCCATATTGCGCAGTTGGGCCGATGCGCCGGATAGCAACGCTTGCGACAGGACCGGGTAGTGCATCTTGATCAACGGGTGATTCGCGAGGTCGGCATTGCGGACCGTTGCGCCTATTGTGACGCCACCGCCGTCGATTGCCTCGACCTGATCGAGCGGCAGGCGATGAATGTCGATCACCTGAGTGGGACGCTCGACGTCAAGCTTCATGAGATCGAGCAGCGTCGTCCCTCCCGCGAGGAAGCGGGTCGACGCGCCATCTGGTTGGCTGCTAGCGGCAGTCTGTGCCAGTCCGATCGCCTGGCCAACATTGGCGACGCGTTTTAGCTGAAAGGGTTGCATGCGTGCGCTCCGTTTAGACTTTACGACGAACTTGCTGGATCGCGGACACGATGTTCGAATAGGCACCACAGCGGCAGATATTCCCGCTCATGGCTTCCTTGACATCGTCGTCGTTGTGACCGTAGGGCTCTTTGAGAAGCGCGACGGCGGACATGATCTGCCCTGACGTGCAGTACCCGCACTGGAAGCCGTCATGTTCGACGAAGGCTGCCTGCATCGGATGGAGCGCGCCGGGTTTGCCGATGCCTTCAATGGTTGTGATCGCTTCGCCCTCATGGGTGGCGGCAAGACTCAGGCACGAGTTCACGCGCCTGCCATCGACATGAACCGTACACGCACCGCACTGACCGTGATCGCAACCCTTCTTGGTGCCGGTCAGATGCAGATGTTCGCGCACGCAGTCAAGCAGGGTGGTGCGCGGATCGATATTCAAGTTGTAGTTCGTACCGTTGACATTCAATCGGACCTGCACATTGGCACCGTCCGCGGATGCGTTCGTCGTTACCGGTGCTTTCTGGCTGGTGTCGTCCGAGTCCGCGAATGCAACTGAGTGAAGTTGCCCGGCGCCGATTGCTACCCCGGCAGCACCCACGCGGCCCAGGAACGATCGACGTGTTGGACGTTCAAGCGCAGACGCGGGACTGTCTTCGCTAGCGTCCGGCTGTTGAGACTCTTTGCTCATGAATCTGATTCTCCGCTGAACCATGGATCGATGGAATGCGGATGCCGTTTGCTGTCGGCACTCGCTATGTTGATCATACAAAGCTAGAGTGGCGCCAAGATGGCCGCGAACTGACAGCTAGATGAAACATCGCGATTGTGGGCAACGTATGGGGTTTTTTTCGACCACTCGCGTCGCTTTGACGCAGTCCGACTCGATCTCGTCGGCGTGATTGTGTTGAGCGGGCGCCCTGTACCTTTCGATGACGTCCTTCGCGCATTTAGATTGGTTTGTCTGCAGACGATTGTCGTTGGTTTGCGCAAGAGTGCCTTAACGAAATCGGAAGTTAAATTTCCGTTAGTCAAGCGGTTATCCCGTGAATGTCGTCACGGATCCGGTTACAATTCATTCAATGAATCGATCAATACATGAATGTCATGTCTCCAGTTAGCGATTTGACCAGGCCTGCTGCGCGCATATCACTCGTCGATTCGGCCGCCGACATCCTGCGTGAGCGTATCCGTAGCGGTGTCTGGAAGATAGGCGACAAGCTGCCAATTGAACCTGAACTGGCAATACTCCTTCAGGTCAGTCGTGGCACAGTGCGTGCGGCTGTGCGAAGCCTTGTCGTCGAGGGATTACTGGACGTGCGACAGGGGGCGGGTACCTTCGTGGCATCCGCCACGGAGCGTTCAGCTGAAGTAAAGCGGCTGCGGCGTATGGGCCTGCGGAGTCAGTTCGAGGTACGCCGCGCACTTGAAGTGGAGGCCATGCGCCTGGCGGCGGTGCGGGCAACGGTGCGCGATCTCAAGCAATTGCGCTCATTGCTTAAGAAGCGCAGTCACTGGCTTGGCGTCGATAGTGACAAGGCGAGATTTGTTGCCGACGACTATCTGTTCCACCTGGCTATCTTAAAGGCGGCGCACAATCCCGCACTTCTTGAAACTTACGAATTCCTATCGATCGCGGTGAATGAAACCATCGCATCGACTCTTGAAGTCGACATTCCTGAGCCCGATTACGAGGCGCATCGCTCGTTGATCGACGCCATCGAGTCGCGCTCTCCCGATATAGCGGAAAAGGCAGTCCGCGATTTCATGGATTTCATCCTTGTCGCGCTGCCCGAGGTGTCCCGCTCATGAGCCTGGAAATTTCCGATTCGTCATTGCTTTCCGGTCAGAAGCACACCGGCTCCAGAGAATTGCAGCCTGCCGTGGACATGACGCTTGCAGACGAGCAGTTGATCGACGCGCAGGTTGATTCCGTGCCGCCGCCCAAGGCTGAAGCACTCACCCGTGTTCGCGGGAAGGTATTGCTTGGAGCCAGTCTTGTGCTGGTCGCGCTCAATCTCCGTCCGCTGTTTTCGAGCCTCGGTTCGTTGCTGCCTGAAGTGGCCCGCGCGAATGGCCTTGCGCCCGCGATGGCGAGCGCGCTCACGACCTTGCCGGTCCTGTGCCTTGGCATCTTTGCGCCGGCCAGTCCTGCGCTCGCACGCCGGTTTGGCGCCGAACGGATCATTTTCTGGCTGATGCTGCTGCTTGCGGTTGGTACCGCGTTGAGGGTGACCGGTCCGATCGTCGCGCTGTTCGCGGGCACGATCCTCGCTGGCGCCTCGATCGCGGTCATTAACGTGCTGCTGCCCGGCCTGATCAAACGGGACTTCGCCGAACGTACTGGTCTGATGGCGGGACTGTACACGATGGCGTTATGCGCGGGTGCCGCCATGGCGGCCGGATTGACCGTGCCACTCGAGCGGCGGTTCCACGGTGCATGGGCGCCCGCGCTCGCCTTCTGGGCATTACCGGCTCTCGTCGCAGCACTCTGCTGGCGTCCTCATTTGAGCTCGCCGCAAGTGGTCAGTCATCAAGGGCGGATCGTGTCGCGTGGCCTGTGGAAGTGCCCACTTGCATGGCAGGTCACGATCTTCATGGTGCTTCAGTCGATGCTGTCATTCACCGTCTTTGGATGGCTGGCTCCGATCCTGCGCGATCGCGGTGTGCCGGCCGACCACGCAGGTCTGGTGGTGTCGGTCTCGGTGATCCTGCAGACATTGGCGTGCCTGGTAGCGCCTGCTATGGCAGCGAAGCTTCCAAACCAGCGTGTGCTCAATGCCGTCGTGGTTGTACTGGCTGTCAGTGGCTTCCTTGGCTGTCTGTTTGCTCCACTTTCAACGCTGTGGTTCTGGGCGGTTGTGCAAGGGCTCGGTCAGGGCGCGCTCACCTCGGTAGCGTTGACGCTGATTGTGCTGCGCTCGAAAAACGCACACATCGCCGCCGAACTTTCGGGGATGGTGCAGGGGGTTGGCTATGGCGTCGGAGCGGCGGGCCCGCTGTTGGTTGGTGTGTTGCATGGATGGACGGGAAATTTCGATAGCGTGGGATGGATGTTCGCCGCGGTTGGGGTCACTGCTATCGTCTTTGGGTTCCTTGCAGGGCGCGCACGTCACGTGAAGGGCGTGTTGTACGAAATCCGCACGATCGAGCGGATAGTCACTGAAGTGTGACCCGGGTACAGCGATGCGCTCGCACGATGTAATCAGGGAGAGGAGGGAATCAAATCTCGCGGCCGCCCACCAGGCGCCGCTGAACTGTCTTCGTGCGGTCTGGTCTCTGGCATCCACACCGCGAAGAATACGAGTGCGAGCGCACTGATAGCGGCCAATGTCAGAAATCCTGTCGTAAAGCCGAACTTCTCGACAACATATCCCCCTGTTACGTTACTCATCGCCGCGCCAATGCCGACAGCCAGCGCCACGAGTCCCTGTGCAAGGTTGAAACGGCCGGTGCCGCGCATCAGGTCAGATGCGATCACTACAGCCATTACGCCGAAGATGCCGGCGGCCACTCCGTCAAGCAGTTGAATGGCGACCACAGCATAGGGGCTGCTGGTCACCGAAAACAGAACCCCTCGCACGGGCAGCACGGCCATCGCAACCAGGAAGATCTTCTTTCGTCCGATACCTTTGCGCATTGCGTGGCCGACCGTGGCGGCGACGGCGACCATCACGAGTTGTGCGGCGATGATGCATGCGCTGAGTGCGATGACATCCATTCCGGGATGAAGCTTTGCGATGACCTGGCCCGCGAGCGGCAACATCGCGGCATTGCCGAAGTGAAAGAGAATGACCGAGATGATGAACACCTTGAGATCCCGCCTTTTCCACAGTTCCTTGAACGCAATAGGTCTGCGGTGATCCTCGGTGTTCGAGGCGCTTTCCGCGCCCCGAGCGAGCGCGTGGTCGATCTCCTTCGGCTTGATAAGCAGAACCACGAGCGCGCTCGCGACCGCGAATCCACATATCAGATAGAACAGCCAGATGACCCCCACATACTGCCCCAAGCCGCCCGCCAGAACCGCGGCCGCAAAGTTGCCTGCATGATTAAACCCTTCATTGCGGCTGATCCGGGCGGGCAGCAAACGATGGCCCACAACGCCAAGGCTCAGTGCCGCAAGGCAAGGGGGAATGATCGCGGAGGCGGCGCCGAGGGTAATTTGCGCTGCAAGGACGGCCGGCAGCTTGGGGAAAAACGCAATCAGAAGGCATGCGGTGCCCACCAGCAAGCCGGAAGTCGCAACCAGCAGCCGCTTGACACGAACTGCATCGACAAGCAGGCCTGCCGGAATCTGGCAGATGGCCGCTGCGATGCCGCTCGCGGCCATGACAAGGCCGATGTTGCCCGCCCCCCAATGTTGCGTGCCTTTGAGGTACACGGACAGGAACGGGCCAAGTCCATCCCGCACGTCAGCCATCAGAAAATTTAGCCCGTCCAGACCCCGAAGGCTCCGTGACGACGGCGACTTCGGGGCCTCGTCATTGACTGGCGTCTGTTCTGAGTGCGGGCTCATCACTTTCTCCCATCACGATCTGGCCGGACGTGCCAGAGGTCAGCTGCGAGTCCATATGGCGTGGGAAGTAGACATTGAGGACATGATGCTCTCCGTTGCACGACACGGAGACACCCGCAAGCGCTATGCCATGCGACTAACCTTCCCGGACGGAGCCTTGGGCCGATATCTGCCGGATGACCATTTCCGCTCAAGCAGGGTCAGGATGATTTGCCACGGATGCCTTCCCGCGGAAGCTTTGCGGGGCGGCGACCTGCGCTGCGGCGTGCAGTGATTTGCGCTTGAGCGGGCACGCCTGCGTAGCCAGCCGGAGAGCGTATATTTTTTACTTCACGCTGCTGCGCCACAGCCATTCGTTCATAGCGCGCGTGCCGCCAACACATCGCTGATATGCGGCTCCGCCAGGGCCCGGGTAACAGTCTGGCTGGCAGCGACGACCTCGGGCGCCAAGGCGGCAAACGCGGGCTCATCAAGGTCTAGCGTGGACGCCGCCAGAACGAGGCTGCCTACCACGTCGCGCTGTCGGTTAAAAAGAGGCGCGCCGATCGCGGCGATCCCGGTATGAAACTCACTCACGGTGCGCACATAGCCCATTGCGCGGATGTCCCGCAGTGTGTTGCGAAAACTCTCCCAATCGTCTCCGAGGGCAGCCCGCTGAATGACTTCGCGGTGCTTGGCGAACAGACTTTTCAATTGATGCGTTGGCAGCCACGCCAAAATGGCTTTGGCGGCCGCACCGGTAAACAGAGGCCGACTCTGGCCGCGATCAAACAAATTCTCAAGGTTTTCGCTATTCAACTGGCGTTGAACGCATACCACGGAATCGCCGAACAATTCGCATAACAAAGTACTAAAGCCGGTCTTGTGCGCGAGGCGTCGAATCGCCGGCGTGCCGGCGACATAAATCGGATCCGAAACGCGATGCGTGCGATCCAGATCGAGGATGCGCGGGCCGAGCGCATAGGAGCCGTTGGCCACCCGGGTCAGGAAACCCGCCTCGTGCAGCGCCTTGATATACCGGTAGCCCGTCGACGCAGGGCAGGCCATGTGCTCAATCAAGGCATCCGATGGCCACACTGGCATGTCGGGTGTGAAAAGATCCAGCAAGGAAAGAAGACGGGCGAGGCCACTCATGGGCGAATACAGTCGGTAATGAAGAGTCGGGGAATGGGAGGTTCCGATAAACCTTCATTATGAACGACTCGCGCCACATCCCCTGCGGGCGTCTGGCATTTTCGCTTAGGCCGCGCTACATCATGGCCAGCGTATCGACCACGTGCCAGCCCAAGAAGGGCGTCAGGGCCAAGACAGGGTGCCCGGTGGCATCGCGAACTCGTCAAGTGAATTTGGGGCGTGCAATGAATGCGTCCTACGGCTTGCACGGACTTGCACTCTCCCGCGAAGATTGATAAAGTTTCCCACATTTAGAGAATCTTTGTGGTTCGTATTTTCACCTTATCTGAGTGTGACGCTTATCGGGAGGCGCTGTGTCAAACGAACTCAATGCAATCGTGCGCAACAACTTGAAGGAGAAAATGCGCGGGGGAGGTGTCGCGTCGTCGATGATGGTCCGGTTGGTACGCACCGTCGAAATAGCCAGAATTGCGAAGACCGCCGGCTTTGATTCGTTCTATGTCGACCTGGAGCACAGCAGCATCACGCTGGACGCATGCGCGCAAATGTGCATGACGGCTCTCGAAATCGGCATCGCGCCGCTCGTTCGGGTACCGGCCAAAACGCCGGAATACATCTCGCGGGTATTGGATGGCGGGGCGCAAGGCATCATCGCGCCGCACATTCTCTCGGCTGAGGATGCACGACGGGTGGTGTCATATGCCAAGTTCGCGCCGTTGGGCGAGCGTTCGGCCAACTCCGGACTGCCCCATCTGCAGTACCGCAATTTCCCCACTGCCGCGGCCAATGCCGCTTTGAACGACGCCACCATGGTCGTGGTGCAGATAGAAACGGTGAGCGCGCTCGATCAGGTTGACGCGATCGCCGCAGTGGACGGGGTCGACCTGATCCTCGTTGGCACCAACGATCTGATCGCGGATATGGGGATCCCCGGCGAGTACGAGCACAAGAATGTGCGCGACGCCTATGAGCGTGTCATCGCCGCATGCAACAGGCACGGCAAGTTCGCCGGCGTGGGCGGACTCGCATCGCGTCCGCAGCTGATCGCCGATTTTGTCGGCATGGGCGCGCGCTATGTCTCGACCGGCACCGACCTGTCGTTTCTGGTCGCGGCATGCACACAGCGCGCCAAAATGGTCGATGACCTCGCCATTCCCAAACCGCTTTGACGGCATCCCATTCCGGTGGCGCGGCCTCCGTGTCTTTCAAAACATCGAATCGAGGTTAACGTCTGGGCATGACCATTACCGAGAAAATCCTGGCGCATGCGGCTGGCAAAGCTACCGTGAAGCCCGGCGATTTTCTCGATTGCAAGGTCGACCAGGTTTCGACCATGGATGTGCAGGGCAAATTGGTGCTCAACACGCTGAACAAGCTCGGCGTCACCATTGGGGCTACACGATATATACACTGATCGCCGCAGCAGTATTAGGGGTGCTTGCAACCCTGCTGATTCGTCCGTCCCAGAAAATCAGCTGAATAGAAAGCGACCCTATCGAAAAATAGCTTTTCCCGTTCAGTCTGAGTTGCATGGAAAGGGAAATGAGCTACACCATTTCAAGTTCTCGGTATGGCGGTGGCGGCATCTTGACGGTGATTTCGTCGCCCGAGGTTACCGGTCCCGCTGTGGTCACAACAGCCATCACGCCGGCCTTTCGCAAGAGCTTTCCTTCCGGCGAGCGACCAAGAACGGCTTTCATGAGCCCAGCCTGGAAATGATCTATTTGCGCGCACGGGTTTCTCAGGCCAGTGAGCGTGACGACCGAATGCTCGCCGATATGTAATTCAGTACCCACGGGCAACGAGAGAAGATCAAGCCCGTGCGTCGTGATGTTTTCGCCGAGATCACCAGGTCGGACGCTATACGCCTTTTCCGATAGCTCGTCGAATAATTCACCGTGGATGAGGTGCACCTGGCGTAGATTGGGTTGCGTGGGATCTCGAGCGACACGAGAGCGGTGTTTAACCGTGGCGCCACAGTGAGCATCGCCTTCAACACCCAGCCCTTTCAGCAACATGATCTGCCAAACGGATTGTTTGGAAAATGTGTGTGAGGCATTAACGTGAACCGCAATGACTTTTCCGTTCATTATCGAGTGAGCTTTAACGATTGGGCGTGGTGACAAGGGCATGCAGGGGTTAGTTCAGCCAGTCGCAGCGGTGGAGCATTCCCCAGCGCATGGTTGTAGATGCGAAACCGACAGGCCCAGATGACTCATTGCGGGTCCACGCTCGTCAAAATCCGAGCGTAATGCCCGCGCATCCGATTTGCACCTGAACCCTCACACACCCTCAACGAGACTACAGCGGCAGTTCGGTCTTCCGGCGGCGCGGCTTGGCCGGATCGGGCCGTGCGCACGGCAGGAATTCGCCGCGTCCGGCATCGCCGCACGGCTTTTCGCCGTCCCACACCACGTCGCCGCGCGACATCGTCAAGGCGGGCCACGCGCTCAGATGCATGCCTTCGTACGGCGTGTAATCGACGTTGTGATGCAGCTTCGCGTTTTCCAGATGGAACGTGCGGCTCTCGTCCCAGATGACGAGGTCGGCGTCCGCGCCAATCGCGATGCTGCCCTTGCGCGGATAGAGACCGTAGAGCTTCGCCGCGTTGGTCGAGGTCAGCGCAACGAAGCTTTGCGGTGTGATGCGGCCGGTGCGCACGCCTTCGGACCACAGCAAAGCCATGCGAGTCTCCACGCCGGGAATGCCGTTGGCGATCTGGTCGAACGAGACAGCTTCGCCATGCGCTTTCTTGCCGTCCGGACCGTCGTAGCGGAACGGCGCGTGATCGGACGAGAACACTTCGAACGCGCCGTTTTCAAGTCCGTCCCAGATCACCTGCTGGTTGGCCTTGTCGCGCGGCGGCGGGCTGCAGATGCACTTCGCGCCTTCGAAGCTGTCGTCACAGCCGAGCGAGTCTGCGGTCAGAAAGAGATACTGCGGGCAGGTTTCGCCGTACACCTTGAGACCGTGGCTTTGCGCCCAGCGGATCTGCTCGACCGCTTCACGGCCCGACACGTGCACGATCAGGATCGGCACGTCCACCAGTTCGGCGAACGCGATCGCCCGATGCGTCGCCTCGCGTTCCACCAGCATGGGCCGTGACGTCGCGTGATAGCGTGGCGCGGTATGACCGGCGGCGAGCAGCCGTTCGGTCAGCCACGCGATACAGTCTGCGTTCTCCGCATGGATCATCACCATCGCGCCCTCGCTGCGCGCGACCGAGAGCGTGTCGAGCATTTCGCGATCACTCAGCTTGAGCGCGTCGTAGGTCATGTAGATCTTGAACGACGTGTAGCCTTCGGCGATCAACGCGGGCAACTCGTCGCGCAGAATCTCCGGCGTCGGGTCGGTGACGATCAGGTGGAACGCATAGTCGATCACTGGCTTCCTGCCCGCGCGGCGATGGTAGTCATCGATCGCTTCGCGCAGCGTGTGGCCTTTCTGCTGGCACGCGAACGGAATCACGGTCGTGGTGCCGCCGCAGGCTGCGGACGTGGTGCCGGAGAGGAAGTCGTCGGCCATGATCGAGCCGTCGCCGGTGGGCTGATCGAAGTGAACGTGGCTGTCGACGCCGCCGGGCGTCACGTGCCGTCCAGCCGCGTCGATTTCGCGCGCGCCGGCTTCGAGATGCAGGCCGAGCGCGACGATGCGGCCATCGCGAATGCCGATGTCGCTGGTGAAGATGTCCGCGGCCGTGACCACGCGGGCGTTGCGAATGACGGTATCGAAGGTTTGCATGTCAAATTTCCTGAACGAGCCGGCCCCAGCCGGTGATGCGGCGTGTATCGACGCCGCAGCGGCGCAGCATGTCCCATACGACGGTGGTGACGGTGTCGAACACCGGCACGCCGTGTTGCGCTTCCCAGTGCGCAACGCGGTGCGCGGCGTAAAGATTGGTGCAGAAGGTCGTAACCGCTTGCGCGCCGCCGGCCACCACCTCGGCCACTTGACGGTCGAGCGTTGCTTCGTCGACCAGCGCGAAGGCGAAGTTTTCCTGCAGATCCAGATGGCTTTCGCGGCTCGCATCAATGCCGAGCGCGGCGTAGTTCGCGACAATCTTCTGCTGCACGTCCGCGAGATACGGCGAGACGAGGCCGAGCCGGCGAATGCCGAACGCCTCCAGCGCGCGATTGAGCGCGAGCACGGACGTGCTGGCGGGAATGCCCGTCGTCTCCGTGATCGCGGCGCACAGCGCTTCGTCCTGATCGAAGCCAAGCCAGCCGGCGGACGTGCCGCTCCAGCCAATCATGTCGACATGCGCATCGGCGAGCAGGCGCGCGGCATCGAGAATGCGTTCGCGCTGGAACTGGCCGAGCGCGTCGGGACTGAGCGCGATCTGCGTGACGGAAAAACGCGCGAAATGCACGCTGACTTCAGGCAGCCCGGCTACCAGCGCCTGCGTCAGCGGTTCGAGGGAAGTATTGGATGAGGGCGTCAGAATGCCCAGACGGATGCGTCGGCTCATGAACGGATAGTGGAAACAGGGGGATAAGGGCGAAGCGGATTCGGGCAGCGCCGCCAGACGGCATCGACGGCGCGTTGAGCGTCGGCGCGGATCTGGTGTTCGTCGACACATAGCGCGCGGCCTTGCTCGATCACGAGCCGGCCGTCGACGATGACACTTTCCACGTCCGCGCCGGTGGCATTGTGCACGAGATTGCCGAGCGGATCGATGCTCGGCGTGAGATGCAGTTGGCGAAAATCGAAGATTGCCAGATCGGCGAGCCGGCCGACCTCGAGTGTGCCGAGACGCGCGCCCCAGCCGAGCGCGGCGGCGCCATGGCGCGTGGCCATCGCGAACACGTTTGACGGTTGCCAGTCGTTGTCCACCGCGCCGGCTTGCAGACGGCCCATCGCGAGCGCCCAGCGCATCACGTCGATCATGTCGCCGTGCATGGTGTCGGTGGCGAGGCACAACGGCGCGCCGGCGTCGAGCAGGCGGCGCGTCGGTGCGATACGCCCTGACATCGCGTTGCCGAGCGGAATGTGCACCACGTGCGCGCCGCTTCGGCCCAGACGCGCGATGTCGGCGTCGTCGACGTGAATGCAGTGGCCTGCGAGCAGCCGGCCGTCGAGCAGGCCGATTTCGTCGAGCAATTCCACCGGCGAGCGACCATGCTGCTGACGGACCCAGTCGACTTCATCCGTGCTTTGCGCGAGGTGCGTGCTGATCGGCAGATCGTGACGGCGGGCTAGCGTGGCGATGTCTTCGAGCAGCGCGACTGAACAGGTGTCCGGCGCATGCGCGGTGAGGTGCGCCTGGATGCGGCCGTTCGCCTGACCGGCCCAACGCGCGACGAACGCGTCGGCACGTTCCAGCTGGCGCTCGCCGCGGGCGCGGTCAAAGCGCCGTTCGCCAGCCAGCACCGACGCGAAATCCACGTCCGCGAGCCGCTGGCTGGCGAACACCCGCACGCCGGTCTGCGCGATACCTTCGACGGTTGCCTCCGCATGCACGAAACTGTCCGCAAGCGTCGTGCAGCCGGCGCGCAGCGCTTCGAGCGCGCCGAGCCGCGACAGCGCGCGGGCTTCTTCAGCGTCGAGCCACGAGGCTTGCGGCAACCCCGGCGTATAGGACGGCGCGAAGCCGCAATCCGGCGCCACGCCACGCACAAAGTTCAGGCCCGCGTGATAGTGCGCGTTGACGAATCCCGGCGTCACAACGCGTCCCGGCAGCGACAGCGTGCGCGCCGCCGCGGGCCGCGCGTCGCCGATATAGGCGATGTGCGCGCCACGAATGCCGAGTTGCGCCGCGCGGGCCGAGCCGTCGGCGAAAATCAGCGTCGCATCCGCGATCAGCAGATCGAGCGGGCCGTTCGGGACGGGCGTGTCGTGCGTGCTCATGCCGCCATCCAGCCGCCGTCCACCATCAGCGTGGTGCCGGTCGTGAAAGTCGAGAGGTCGCTGCACAGAAACAGCACCGCGCGCGCGACGTCGTCCGGCTGTCCGAGACGCGGCCAGGGCGTGCGCCGGTTGGCGCGTTCGAGCACGGCCGGGTCGACCGCACGGCCGCCGGCGCCGGTCTGGATCTTGCCCGGCGCGACGGCGTTGCAGACGATGCCGTGCGGCGCGTAATCGGTGGCGATCTGGCGCGTCATATAGTCGATCGCGGCCTTGGTCGTGCCGTAGCCGAGGTCGCCTGGCGCGGCGATCATGCCGTGCTGTGACGACAGATTGACGATCCGCCCGCGCACGTCGTCTTCAGGCGCTTGCTGAATCATCTGCCGGACGGCCGCGCGGCAGCAGCGGAATACGCCTGTCAGATTGACGTCGAGAAGACGTTGCCAGTGTGCGTCTTCGAGTTCCAGCAGCGGCCGTGCGTGACGAACACAGGCGTTGTTGACCAGCACGTCGAGCCGCCCGAAGCGCTCGACCGCGTGCGCCACCAGCGCATCGACCTGTGCCGTGTCGGATACGTCGGTCGCGACGAAATGGGCGTGGCCGCCATCGCGCGCGATCAGTGCGGCGGTCGGCACGCCGCCTTCGATCACGTCCGTCGTGACGTCGGCGATCACGACCGTCGCGCCGTTGACGGCGAGCTGGCGCGCAGTCGCCCGGCCGATGCCCGACGCGGCGCCAGTGACGATGCATACCTTGCCGGCCATGTTCACGCTTGCGGCCGGGGAGGGCGAGGGTAGGGTCATGACGTTACTCGTACAATCGCGGGGCAGGCGTTCACGCGCCCAGCGTGGTTATCCAGTGATGGAAGTCGGCTTCCGCTTCGGCCAGATCGAACCGTGGCGCAAAGCCGGTATCGGCGACCAGCCGCGTGTTGTCCATCGACGCGCGGTCGTAATCGGCGAAGTAATCGATATTCGGCGCCTCCCCGTGCTGCGCAGTGCGCCACGTGAACGCGGGATAACGTCGCGCGAGCCGTTCGCACAGGTCGGCGACGCTCCACTCGAAACCCGCGGCGAGGTTGTAGACGGAGTGAGGCCAGTGCGGCGCTTCGAGCAAGGCAAGCAGCGCCGAAACCGCATCGCGCACGTAGAGCCAGTCGCGGCGGCCGGCGCGTGGCAGCACGGCGGTTTCGCCCCGGCGCGCTTTCGTGACCACCTGCAGCGGCGCGCTCAAAGTGTCGCGCACGCCCGAGTCGGTTTCCCACGGGCCGAAGCAGGTGCCGAGCCGTCCGATCACGAGCGGCACGCCGTGCAACGCGGAAAGACGCAATGCAGCGTCTTCGGCGGCGCGTTTGGAGATGCCGTAGAGGCCTTCGGGCAGTAGCGGCGTGATGTCTTCGACGAGCCGGTGCGGCGCGCGACCGCTCAGTCCGTACGCCGAGCCGGAACTGCCATGAAGAATGCGTTCGACACCCGCATCGGCGGCCGCGGCAATGGCGGCGAGCACCCCGCCGACGTTCACCTCGAAAATGGTCTGCGGCATTTGCCGTTCGCGCTGCGCATCCGCGGTGATCGCGGCGAGCGTGACGAGCCGCGACGGCCGATGTGTGCGCATTGCCTCGCGCAACGCGTCGCCATCGCGCACGTCGCCGGTCAACGCAACGAAACGGCCCGGCAGCGCGGCAAATGCCTGCAACGCTTGCGCGCGCGGCGCGCTACGGTCGAAGCCGATGACCGTCTCGCCGCCGGCGAGCAGGCGCTCGACAAGCGCGAGACCGACGAAACCGCTGCTGCCCGTGATGAACGTGGTCATCTCAGGCAGGCTCCATCACCGCCTCCGGCCGCAGCAGCGAGAGGATATGGCGCTTGTAGTCGTTGAATTCGGCGCTGGTCGGATCGCGCGGCCGGTCGAGTTCGATCGGCAACAGTTCGCGAATGCGGCCCGGACGCGCCGACATCACCGCGACATGCGTGCCGAGCGCAAGCGATTCGTCGATACCGTGCGTGACGAACACGATCGTGCTGCGACTCTCGCGCCAGATGCGGATCAGCTCGGCGTGCATGTCCATCTTGGTCTGCTCGTCGAGCGCGCCGAACGGCTCGTCCATCAGAATCACTTCCGGGTTCATCAACAGCGCGCGCGCAATGCCCACGCGCTGGTTCATACCGCCGGAGAGCTCGCTCGGGAAGTGATTTTCGAAGCCCTTGAGACCGACCATCTCGATGAAGCGCTGCGCGCGCTCGCGGCGTTCCGGTTTGGCGACGTTGCGCATCTTCAGATGAAACGCGACGTTCTCCCACACCGGCAGCCACGGCATCAGATTGGCCTGCTGGAACACCACGCCGCGGTCCGCGCCCGGCCCGGTGACGATCGAGCCGCCGACGCTCACCGTGCCCGAAGAAGGATTGTCGAAACCAGCGATCATGTTCAGCAGCGTGGACTTGCCGCAGCCGCTCGGGCCAAGCAGACAAAGAAAGTCGTTGCGCTGGACCTTGAGGCTCACGTTGTCGAGCGCGGTGACCACCTGTTTGCGCTTGCTGTCTTCGAACGTGCGCGAGACGCTATCGATTGTGATGAGGGTCATGCTGTCAACCTTCCCTTGCTTGCAGAGTAGAACCGCGTTGCCAGCGCAGAACGCGCCCGGCGATGTACTTGATCATGTAGTCGCTCAGGAAACCGAGCAGACCGATGCTCACCATCGACGCGATCACGATGTCGTAGCGCAGGAAATAATACGAATCCCACAGTACGTAGCCCACGCCGCTCTTCACCGCGACCATCTCGGCCGTTACCGTCAGCATCCATGCGGAGCCGATCGCGATGCGCAGCCCCGAGAAGATGCTCGGCAACGCAGCGGGAAATACGATGTGCCGCAGCAACATCGATGACGTGCCGCCCGTCATCGCGCCGGCGCGCAGCAGGTTGCGGTCGCAGGTCTTCACGCCGTGAATCGTGCTGAGCAGCACCGGGAAGAACGACCCCATGAAGACGAGAAAGATCGCCGGCTTGTTGGCGATGCCGAACCAGATGATCGCGAGCGGAATCCACGAAACGGGCGGCACCGGGCGCAGCGTCTGCAGAGTCGGTTCGAGCAGCGATTCGATCGAGCGCGACCAGCCGATCGCCATGCCAATGGCGACGCCCAGCACCGTGGCGATCGCAAAGCCCGCGAACACGCGGCCGGAACTGGCCGCGATATCGAAGAGCCAGTGGCCGGAGTAGGTCTGCGTGTTGCCGTCGGTGCTGAAAATCCAGTCGGCCCAGGCGAGCGCGACCTGCGACGGCGCCGGCAGCAACGCCGCCGGCAGGATGCCCGAGCGGGAGAATGCCTCCCAGCCGGCCAGCAGCAGCACCGGCACGATGCCGCGCTCGATCCGCTTGTAGAAGCGTGAGGAAAACAGGGTTGACATGGCGCGGTCCGGATCAGTAACCGAGTTCGGTCTTGGGTTTGCCGGTCACTTTCTCGAGGAAGCTGTAGTCGAGGTTCTTCTGCACGGCATCGCTGACGTCCGAATTCACGTACTTCAGGTCGCGCATCATTTTTGCAATCGACACAGCGGAGGCGCGATACATCTTGTAGTCCGGATAGAGGTTGTCGGCCGCGCCGGTGGCGATGGTCTTGTCGAGGCCCGTCACTTTCTGGATCGTATCGACGAAGAGCGGCTTGTTGGCGGCCATCATGTCGTCCACCTTGACGATCGCGCGGACGGTTTCCAGCACGCCTTGCGGATTGCTCTCGATCACATCCGGGCGCGTGACGATCAGGTTGGTCAGCTTGCCGGCCGCCTGGTCATACGGAAACGCGAAGAACTTGGCCGCCTTGACCTCGCGGATCTGCGTGGCGAACGGCTCGACCGAAGTGATCAGCTCGACTTCGCCGCGGCGCAACGCCTGTACGTGGTCCGCCGGATTCGGAATGTTGACGAACTGCACATCCTTGTTGATGTCGATGCCGTGCGTGAGGAACGCGCCGCGCATATGAATGTCCTGCGCGTTGCCGCGCGAGGCCGCCACGCGGAACGGCTTGCCGTCCTTCTTGTACTGCATGATGAGTTTCTTCAGGCCGTCCCAGTCGCCCGGCTGCACCGGCAAGTTGTTGGCGATCAGCACCTGCGAACCGCCGTTGATCTGGCCGGAGATGCCGACCACCTTGAAGCCCTTGTCGAGCGCAGTGGCATAGTGCAGATAGGTGACCTGCGCGACGTCGATGCTCTTCGAGAGCAACGCGGTCAGCACGTCGTTACCCGTGTTGAACGAGGTCGCCGTGAGTTTGACGCCGGTGGCGTACTGCGGCGTCAGCGACAATGGCGTGCAGTGCGCGCACTTGGCGTAGCCGAGGTTGATCGGATCGGCATCCTTGGCGTGGCCGACCGTCGGCATGAGCGCAGTGGCAACGACGAGGGGCGCGAGCAGCACGCGTGCGGCGCGCTGCAGGGCGGCGAGAGACGGGCGGATGAATCGCATCAGAGGAGCTCCGTTATTGTCACAAAATGAAATACATTTGTGACAAATAAAGCAATAGTCGTGCCAATCGATTGTCAGGCCGTCTCCAGCGACTTCGAGCGATATCCTTGTACATGGCTCAAGCCCGCGTGGCCGCGTGTGTCCGCGTGATAAGTACTGTGAGGCAAAACGACGCGATCCATATCGCCAGCCGGCCGACGAAACCGGTCTCCCGCTGCGCGCACAAACCTGGCACCGTTCGGGTGCCTTTGGGATACGTAAGCGGTGCCGGTGTGCGCTGATGGTGCAAATTCGAACAATTACAATTATTTTTGTCACAATATATAATTGTATTGACACAAAAACACCGTTGGTCAGTCGAGGAAAGCTAGCGTGTTAACCGACAAAGCATCCCTCCGCCCGCGTAAGGCGCGGCCGGCCGCCCAGATCCTGGATGTGGAAGACAACTCCGACACGATCTACGAGCGCATCCTGACCGCCGTGATGGAGCACCGGCTGATTCCGGGCACCCAACTCGTCGAGGAAAAGCTCGCCGCCGTGTTCAAGGTGAACCGCACGCGAATCCGCAAGGTGCTGGCGCGGCTCACGCACGAAGGCATCGTCACCACTATCCCGAATCGCGGGGCGTTTATCGCTAGCCCGTCGGTGCAGGACGCCCGCCATATCTTCCAGGCGCGGCGCATTCTCGAGCCGGCGCTAGTCCGCAGCCTGGTCGAACGTGGCAGCGCCGAAGGTTTCCGGCGACTCCATGCGCACGTCGCCAAGGAACGCGCCGCGCGCGAAAAGGGCGACAAGCATGCGGTGATCCGCCTCTCCGGTGAATTTCATCTGCTAATCGCCGAGATGGTGGGAAGCCCGCCGCTCACCAAACTGATGCGCGAACTCGCGTCGCTGACCTGCCTCATCATCTTGCTGTTCGATTCGCCGAACGTGCCGGCCTGCCCGAACCATGAGCACACGGAAATCGTCGGGCTGATGGAGAAGGGCGAACTGGAGGCGGCGATCGCGGCAGCGATTGGACACCTCGATCACATCGAGGCGACGCTTGATCTGTCGTTGCCTGAAGACACCGAGGTCGATCTGAACGCCATCTTCGGATGAACGCGCATCGCCTTCGCTCTAAAACATAGCAATTGCGCCATTGCACCTGACTGGAACCGTGATGAAACTACTGATCGTCAACCCGAACATCTCGTCGAGCGTCACCAATCTGATTGAAGCCGAAGCGCGCCGTGTCGCTTTAGCCGATACACAGATCGAGATGGCGACGGCGGCGAGCGGCGTCGCCTACATTGAAACCCGCTTCGAGGCGCTGCTGGGCGCGCACGCGGTGGCGAACATCGCCGGCGAGCGCAAGGGCGAATACGACGCGCTGCTGGTCGCGGCGTTCGGCGACCCAGGCCTGCTTGAGTTGCGCGAAGTGCTCGACGTGCCGGTTGTCGGTATGACCGAAGCGGCGCTGATGACCGCCGCCCAACTCGGTCAGCGGATCGGCATCATTGCGATTTCGCGACGCATCACGGCCTGGTATCGCGAATGCGTGGACCGTTATGGCATGCTCGGCCGGCTGGCGGGCATCCGTCATCTCGACCGTCCGCTTCGCGATCCCGGTACGGTTCAGGAAGATCATGGCGCGCACCTGATCGAACTGAGCCATCGCGCGGTGGAGGAAGATGGCGCCGACGTGCTGATTCTAGCCGGCGCGCCGCTAGCGGGATTGGCGCGCAGCGTGGCGGACCGGCTGCCGGTGCCGGTGGTCGATGGCGTATCGAGCGGAGTGTGTCAGGCGCAGGCGTTGACCCGGCTCGCCACCGCGCGCGCGCAGGCTGGCAGTTTCGCGAAGTTGCCGGCAAAGCCCAATGCCGGGCTATCAGGTGGCCTGGCCGCCTTGCTATTGCGTGAATGAGAGGCGCTGGGCCGCGAATTCCGGATATCCTCTTAGCCCGACTCTGGGTGTGGTGAGGCTTGACTTTGGACTTTAGTCCTACTGGCAATCGTCCATCATCACCCAGTGCAGGCGCTGCGGCCCTCCGGCCGAAAGAGAAACAGAACAGTGGTTGGCTGGGCCTACCGGTGGCGACTAATCCACGATGGCGCTGGGATGCACACCATGAACGAAATTGATGATCAGATCGGCAGTTTTTTGCGGTGCATCCTTGGCGATCATGTGGGTGACGCCCTGCACCACTTCACCGCGCAGGCGAGGGTTAATCATCCTCAAGGTGGCGAGTTCGCCGGCGCGGATGGTGTCGGCTTTTTCCGCGGCCAGCAGCAGGGTTGGGCAAGTCGCCGCCTTCACGTAAGCCTGGAACGGCTC
The DNA here is from genome assembly GCF_046025895.1 of Paraburkholderia sp. RL17-337-BIB-A. Classification (NCBI taxonomy): domain Bacteria; kingdom Pseudomonadati; phylum Pseudomonadota; class Betaproteobacteria; order Burkholderiales; family Burkholderiaceae; genus Paraburkholderia; species Paraburkholderia sp. RL17-337-BIB-A. Next base: position 617,536 of record NZ_JARESY010000004.1, read on the forward strand.
CCGGACCATGGACCCATAAGATTCGATTAGCGCGTCCTTGCTTACGTTGCGGTACTCGTCCGCCCGCTCCTCGAGCTTCGCATCGCTGAACGTCGGCAGATAGCGGCGGAAGGCATCCATGCGGCCTTCGTCGACGGCCGCCTTCTGTTCAAGAAACTCCTCCAGCGAATGGGCGTAGATGGACCGCTGGCCAGGACCGTTGATAGGGGGGTCGATGAGTACCATGCCCGAGATGAGCGACGGCCAGCGGGCGGCAAAAGCCGCAGCAATCCGCGCGCCCATTGACTGTCCGACGAGAATGGGTGCAACCGGATTGTCGATCAAGGCATTGATCACGTTGAGCAGATCATCGACATAATCGTTGAGCAGATAACCGCGCTCGGGCCAGCTGGATTTGCCGCGGCCCCGCAGATCGAGTATCAGCGAGTACCAGTTCTTCGGCATGAGCTCGACCAACGGTGCCAGGGACCTGCTGTAAGTGACAATGCCCGGAAGAAAGATGACCGGTACACCGGTCTGGTCGCCGGTGGTCAACAGATGGAGGTTGACGTCCAAGCCGTTGACCTCGAGATGATCAAACACAACGTTCGCGTTCACGCTATAGCCTCGCAGTTAGTAAATCGTCGATCTTTCATTTTATGATTACCTTCTGTAAATAATTTCCAGATGGATTCGCGGGTATGGAGGCAGCGACGGCCGCGCCTCAACCGATACCATTTTTTCGTGGCTCTAGCAGGGTGCGGAAAAGGGTCGCCTGCATAGATGGAGAAGAGGTGGATAAGCGCATGAAGGTCGGGGTTCAGTAGCCCAATTCCGTCTTCGATTTGCCAGTGGCAACTTCGAGGAACTGATAGTCCATATGTGACTTGATGGACGAGGAGACATCGGAATTAATGTACTTCAGGTTGTGCATCATTTGCCCGATCGCCACCGCTGCGCCGCGATACATCTTGTCGTCCGGCGTGAGGTTCTCGACAGCACCCGCGGCAATCGTCTTGTCCAGCCCAGCGACCTTGCCGATGGTGTCGACCCAAAGGGTCTTGTTCGCGCCAACCATGTGATCTACCTTGATGATGGCGTTGACGGTGGCCTGAACCCCCTTCGGATCGGACGCGATGACATCGGACCGCGTCACGATCAGGTTCGCCAGATTGCCCGCCGCCTGGTCATACGGAAATGCAAAGAACTTTGCGGCGTGAAGTTGAAGGATCTGGGTGGCATAAGGCTCGACCGTGCTTATTAGTTGCACCTCTCCACGGCGCAGCGCCTGCGTATCATCCGCGGGATTCTGGATATTCACGAACTCGACGTCCTTGTTGACGTCGATGCCATGTGTGGCGAAGGAGCCGCGCATCTCCAGGTCCGAGGCATTGCCGCGCGATGCGCCGATTCGGAAGACCTTGCCCTGAGCCTTGTACTGCGCGATGAGCTTTTTCAGGCTGTCCCAGTCGTTGGCGGCCACGGGCACGTCATTGCCGATGAGCACCTGCTGCCCGCCGCTGATCTGGCCGGAGATCGCGACGACGTCGAAACCTCTATCCAGGGCCATGGCGTAGTGCAGGTAGGTCACCTGGGCGACGTCGATACTCTTGGAGACGAGGGCTGTCAGCACGTCGTTACCCGTGTTGAAGCCGATGGCATCGATCTTGACGCCGATCGCATTCTCCGGCGTGAGCGCGATAGGCGTGCACTGCGCGCATTTTGCATAACCAAGCTTGATGGGGCTTCCCTCGGCGTGGCCGACGAGTGGGGCCACGGCCACTGCGGCGAGCAGCAGTTTTGCGATGAACTTCAACATGTGGTGTCCTTCGGATGGAAATCAATGCACAAAAAATGCCCGCAAATCGGGGCCGTTATTTTTAAATGAATAGCGATAAACGGATGGGGTTGCAGCGAAGCAGCATGTCGAGACCGGTTGATCGAAATGCGCTTGCAGACGAGCCCGCAATAGGGGTGCAAGGCTTCCAGGCATTGATCTCAGGCTCGAAGTCCTCGATTGGGGACAGGCGGGAATCGAGCAGCTCGAGCGCGCCCAGCTCTTTTCGTCGGATCACGTCCGCCGCCCGGCAAGCGGTCAATTCGTGCAGATCGGGCATCGGCGCCTCTCAACTATGCAATGGCGTGGAGCGAGTTCGCTTTGATTCCCGCATTGGGACATTTTTGTTGGCCTATAAAGTGATGTCCAATTCATAATTTCGATATTGATATAAGGGAAAGGTTATGCGAATTAACTTGCGGCAAATGGAAATATTCCGCTTGCTCATGCACATACGAAACGTCACGGAGACTGCCCGGACCTTGCATATTTCCCAGCCGGCGGTCAGCTCGGCCATAAAAGAACTGGAAGCTCACCTTGGACTTCCGCTTTTTTTGCGTAGCAAGGGCGGGTTGCGACCCACGGCGGAAGCACATCAATTGCTGCCCGACGTGGAGCGGTTGCTGCTGCAGGCCGGCAATATCCACAACCGCGCCCGAGAATTCGCCGACGCCCAGGCGGGTAGCCTCAACATCACCGGTATTCCTAATCTGATGGGACAACTGCTGCCGCGCGCCGTAGCGCGCTTCAACGCAGAACACCCGCGCGTCAAAATTCAGCTCGTCGGGAATCCCACAACGGAAGTCACGACCCGGATCATGCAAGAGACGATGGATATCGGATTTGCGTTTCTACCCATCTATGAAACAGGAGTCGTGATCGAACCGATCCTTGAGACCCAGTTGGTCTGCTTGATGCACCCTGGCCACAGACTGGCTGATCGTGCCGCCCTGAGCAGGGAAGACCTGGTTGGTGAGGACTTGCTGGCCCAGGCGGCCTACACGCCGTCGGGTCTGGCGCTGCGCGAGAGCGAGCGCGGAAGCGCCGCGGCGGCTGACAGCATGATCGAGACCAACTTGTCGATCGCCATGGCAAGCCTGGTTCGCGAAAACCTCGGAATCGGCATCACTGACGCGCTCGTCGTCTGTTCTCCAATCGGCCGAGACCTCGTCGCGCGACCCTATTTGCCCGAAACAACGTTGACGCTTGCGGCGATCTACTCGCGGCACCGCCCTGTATCACGCACCGTGGTTCGCTTTGTGGCAGCCGTTCAGAAAGGTCTCGACGAAGTGGTAAGCGAACTTCGGGGTCGGGGAATTTATGCGGCGCGGCAGTTATGTCCAACGCTGGCATGAATCTCGCCGCTCGTCAAAACGTCTTCGCGTTACCGAATTGCCGTCCAAACCTCTACATACAACGGCGCAATCAGCTCTTCAACTTGCCGACGCCCGAATCAACGTCGCGCTTTCTTTTTCTTGGGTTTCGGCGGCGTCAGAGCCACAGTCCAGAAAGCTGTGGTCCCGCGTTTCGCCGCTGCAGTCGCACGACCTCGTGCAGAGCCTGCCACTGCGTTTGCCCCGCTCAACCACATACTGAGGAAGGGGTTCTTTTTGGTCCAAGGATTTTTCATGATGTACTCGATCGACGAAGCACTGGAGCGGCGCTCCCGTCCGCAGCGACATGCTGCCGACAGGGGCGTCAATAGCCATTACGGGCGCGTTACGGGAAGAGAAGCTGCCTGGTCGCCAGGCAAACCAGTCGGCGCACCTTCCACGCGCTCGACCTCGACTTCTGTGCCCTTCAGCGTCTCGTTGATTATCTCCGTGCGCTCTGAAGCCTCCTTGCCGACGATAACTTCCTCGACCACGTGAGCAGTCTTCGCCACGACCGCGTGTTCCGCCGTTTCCCGTACTTCGACTGATGCCGCCTTGAGGTCCTCAGCTGTCGCAATACGGTCCACAGGATGCCGTTCGATCGCGGCATGCTCTTCGCGCAAGGTGACTGCCTCGCTGACGGGTGTTTCAGTTGCGCGTGAATAGACGCGTACACCACCGGTCTGCACCTCACGCTTGCCCACCTCGAGCGACTCGCGCACAACGGCGAAGGATTGTCGCTCCACTGCCGTTTCGTCCGCGGAGTATTGCGCTGCACTCGGGTCGTATTCCTCGTATCCCGAGTTTTTCCATTGAGAAACGCGCTCTTCGATATCCACCGCGCCAGCCTCGTGCAGCGCTGAGCGCACGGCGATCATCTGAGCTTCGTCAACAACGGTCACAGTAAGAACGGCGCCTCCACGGCGCACAGCTTCCTGATAATGGCCGACCTCAGCAGGTTGCTCGCCGCCGCCAAAAAGCTTGCCAAAGAAATGCCCGATTTTGTACGACGCACTCTCTTCAGTATGCTCGCCCGGTTGCTCGATGCGGAGGTCTTCCTCCGGTACGGCGCTCGTTCGGTTTTGTGCGTGAACTTCCATATTGCTTCTGGCAATTCCGGTTCGCGTTAGCTGTTCCAGCGCCTGATCGGCCTGTTCAAATGAATCGAATACACCTACGAGGACCTGTGACATTTTTTGTACTCCAAAAGTGTGAGTGGCTTAACGTCAGCCAGACTGAGCTGCTGTTTTTCAAACCGCCGACTGCTCACCATCTTCGGAGGACGGTGCCGCGGGTTGCGCGATCCAGTCTCCATCAGTTCCGGTTCGCCGCTCCACCACGAGCTCCTGCCGCTGCACTTCGGCCTCGTGCACGCCCGCTTTTTCAGTTTCTTCAAGGCCGATCCGGATTTCTTCTTTCAGCATCAGCCTCATTTCGGTTACCGGAACATATTCGAAGACCGGGACTACCAGAACGTTTCCTTCCTGGAACGGCTCGAATTCGGTGTCGACCAACCGGTTCGCGGCCACGCGCTCAATCGTGACGACGCGACGTCTGAACACAACCGGTATCTCCTTCAGTTCTTTGTGGACAATTGTTCGAACCCGGACGATTGCGGTTTCCTGTTCCGCGACATCGACATGCAACCGCTCCTCGACTGCAGTGACGTTCATCGCCGCGGCAGGCGGTGTGGGTGACGGGTCGGGTGCTTCCTTGCGGTCGGCCATGGTGGCTCCTTCAACGGTTTGCCAACGACGCCGATCAGGACGCCGGCCGGCCGGGCATCGGCCGAGTCGGGTTGCGGCGCAGGGCAACGTCATCGGTCGATGCACCGCCGGCTTCTTCAAACGGTGGCTGATGCCGAAACCCTGCCTGGCCTGAAACGATGGAGATAATTGCGCCGACAACGAGTGCCGCAAACGAAAACCAGGAAGCGCGCGCGACCCCGCGTGCTGCGGTGTCGGCTGCCTGACGCGCGTCCGCTTCGGCTTGCGGACTCGACGCTTCTGCTGTCGCAGAGGCAATTGCGCCTTGTACCCGTTGCGTCAGTGAGCCCGCCACCGTGCTAGCGGCCCCCGCTGGATTCGCTGTAGCACCGACCGTTGCACCGGTCGACGCTACGCTTCCGGCGGCGCTCACCGCACTTCCGAGCAGCGATGTTGCTCCATAGACAACCATGAGAATCATGACGGCCCACGCAAGCAGGCCATGAAGCCATCCGAGTACGGGTGCGCAGCGACCCGCGAAGTAAGAGCCGATAAAAACTGCAATGACTGTCATCACGACCAGATAGGCACCGGACCCGAAGCCAAAACCCTGAAGCGGGTTGGGGCGTGACAGGGGAGAAAGAGCAGACATCCCTATTGCCGCACCGAGCACACTGAGGATGAGATAGACGGTCAGGGAGAGAATCACGCCGGCGATGACGGAGCCCCATGAGATGCGCGGTAGGCCGCCTTGGGTAGTGAGGAGTCGCATAGATAATCCTGCAAGGTTGGGGTTGCTTGGACCGACTGGAGCGAACGCTCCGGTTCATGGCGCAATTGGCGGCGCAACGGGTGTACCTGGCTGTCTGGGGACGTGGCCGCCGCCCGATTCAGGTAAGGAACTCAAGTCAGCAAATGCAAATGCGAAGATCCCACCTGAGCGACGGCGGCGCCCGCGCGGAATTTACTTTGTGGATCGCAGGGTGAACGCACTTGCGGGACGCATGTTTGACAACTGCGGATTCAAATCGACGCGTCTGCACGAGAAGCATTCGACCTTGTACACGTCAAGCCGGATGACGGGAGCCAAAAGTAGTCTGCGGCCCCTCGGGCGGCTCCCGTTTGATACCTTGACTCCTTCGGCTGATTTCAAGCTTTGCAATTCTCTCGCGGTGACAGGCACAAGTCATGCGGGACTTCGGGTGGCACTGTCTGCCATGCGCGGCAATATTGCCGTGCACATGCCAGAGCTTCTGCTCTGAGAGCCGGGCGCCCACGTATGGGTGCGATGCGATCCCCTGATTGCGTCGCTGTCCGGTTTGACCCACGGTCGCAAACGATCCTGTCTACGCAAATGGTGCCCCGGCCCGAACGTAGCGGATCGTATCGCGCCATGCACCGGAGATGCACCATGTTCATTCACAACAAGCGTTTGCAGTACACCGTCAGGGTCGCCGCACCCAATCCCGGTCTTGCCAATCTGTTGCTCGAACAGTTTGGCGGCCCCCAGGGCGAATTAGGCGCCGCCTGCCGCTACTTCACGCAGGCAGTTGGCGAAGATGATCCGGGTCGCAAGGATCTGCTTTTCGATATCGCGACGGAGGAGCTGAGCCACCTCGAAATTGTCGGTTCGATTGTCGCAATGCTCAACAAGAGTGCCAAGGGTCAACTAGCCGAGGCAGTGGAAGCGGAAGCAGAACTCTATCGGTCAATGACAGGCGGAGGCAACGACTCCCATACGACCGCGTTGCTCTACGGCGGCGGCCCGGCATTGACCAATTCAGCTGGCGTGCCCTGGTGTGCCGCCTACGTCGACACGATTGGCGACCCTACTGCGGACCTGCGGTCGAATATTGCCGCTGAAGCGCGCGCCAAGATTGTGTATGAGCGGTTGATCAACGTCACTGACGATCCGGGCATCAAGGAGACGCTCGGCTTTCTGATGACACGCGAAATCGCCCATCAGAAGTCTTTCGAGAAAGCGTTGCATTCGATCCAGCCGAACTTCCCGCAAGGCAAGCTTCCTGGCGTGCCGGAATACACGAGCGTGTATTACAACATGTCGCAAGGCGACGACGCGCCGCGCGGTCCGTGGAACGAGGGACCGGAATGGGAGTTCGTGGAGTCCCCACAACCCGCTGTAGATGGCGGCGATGGTCTGGCCACCGTCAATGTGTCGCAACGCGATGTGAAGGTCCTGCAGGCCATGGCCGCGCGCACGGCGTCAGACACGTCGTCCGATCCGGCGACAGGGGCTGAGCTCGGTTCGGGCCAGGTGGCGTAGGTAGGGGACGGGATGGTGCCGGTACAAGGCAGCGGCCCTCGCGCGAAACAATGGCCCCGGTCTTTTCAGACGGGGCCATCTCCCGGTGGCAACCCGTGCCGGTGACATGCTTCCCTTGAGGTTGCCACGACCCGCTTGCGATTATCCGAGGCGCCAAGCGAGCGGCGATATGCGTGCTGAGCGAGCTGCGCACATCGTACAACACTGTGCGGAAGCGTTAACCACCGGGCTCGCACACCACTTTGAACTTGACGAGTACGGCCGGCCCGAACGCATTGCTCAGCGCAACATCGGTTGCGTCGCGACCTCGCGCCATCAGCACACGGCCAGTCCTGGGCGCGTTGTTCCGGGGATCGAAAGTCTGCCAGCGATCACCTAGATATGCTTCAAACCATGCGCAAAAGTCCATCGGCGCGTAGGGCGGCGGCAGACCAACATCGCTGATATAGCCGCTACAGTAGCGCGCAGGAATATTCGTCGCGCGACACAACGCGACTGCCAGGTGTGCGTAGTCCCGGCACACACCGACTCTCTCCTGGTAGGCCTCATGAGCTGTTCTTGTCGGCCGGGCTTGCTGGTAGTCGAAGGCAATATGCCGGTGCACGTAGTCGCAAATCGCTTGCACGCGAGGGCGTCCCTGGGGCGTGCCGCCAAACAATGCCCATGCCGTGTTCGACAGCAGATCGGTTTCACAATACCTGCTTCCGAGCAGAAATTGCATGCACTCATCGGGTAGATGCTCCACCGGACTCTGGTAGTTCTCCGCCGCCGGCTCTTCAGGGCGGTCCGGTACGTTCAGCAACGCCTCGGTCGAAAGCGTGAGGTAGCCATAGGAAGGTGTAATCAGACGGCTGCAAAGATTGCCGAACGAGTCGTGATACTGGGTTAGGGGTATCGGTGGATCGATTTGCAGACGATCCGGTTCGATCACATCATCCACGTGCGAGGAATGCGTGTTCAGCATGAGTAGCATAGGGATGGGCTGGCTGCACGAAAAGACCAATTCAAATCCGACGCGAAGGTTCATGATCCCTCCGCTTTTACGAAGCAACAGCACTGCTTGCGGCGCAATGCGCGTCCACAATCATGTGCTCGGGTCCTAACGAGCGCCCACATACGGGGCACGCCGGCGTCGTCTCTGAGAAGAGTGCGTCGAGGCCGTCGTAAATTCCATTGTGGGACAACTCGCGTAGCGTCGCGAGATACCAGTGCGACCGGTCGTCGTCATACCTGCTTTCGACGATTGAGCCTTGATGTCCGCACGGGCAGACAACGTTTGTAATCGTACGGAATGCCATGATGCTCTCCAAAGACTGGGCGCCCAGCGCCGCTATCAGACTGCCAACGTCCGGTTGCCCGGGGCCAGGACTGAGTTTGGTTTTCTTCAGTTGTGTAGGTTTCAACGCCGCAGATCAGAAGCAGCGGTTCGACCCGGTTCATGTACGGACAGCGCAACAGATGTACCTGGCTATCTGGGCTTGTCGCCATTGAACGAATAAGGCGCGGACATCGCATCGCTGGAGATAAACGAGTAGATCCGATTGAGATAGCGCAACCGTTGCGAGGAAATCACTTTTCGACTCAAACGCCTGCGTCCTCGGTCAACATGGCTTTGACAAACTTGGGTTCCCCGGAAAAAGCCAGACTCAATTCGATGCCTTCCGATGCGCAACCGACGACAAATGGTGGGGTTCGCGGTCTGCGCAACACCTATGCCTGATCCGTCACACAAAACCAATACACCAACCGGCGCTGAAACAGGTGTTGCGGTGCAACATTTATCCGCTTATGCTGGGGTCATGGTTGGACTTCGGGAAGCAACGCGGACGTGTCGTCGGCGTGCTTTTGAGTATGAGGCGCGCCTTGAGCGTTGAGCCCCTTCATATTTGCCGACATTGCCGCGCTGGAACTGTGGGCCTGAGGGCCCGGACAGTCGCGCGTGCGTTTGCACCTTTTTATAAACATTAAAGGTCGTGCCGGTACATTCCTCGCTTGTGCGAGATTGAATATTTTTAGGTATCCAGAGCAAACGGATCTTTATATGGAAAACATAACCCCTGTTTCATCACGCTGTGCACCCGTCTTCGACGTTTCCTGCAACTGCTTCCGTCTCTTTTCCGAGGTGTGTGAACTGTTCAGTGCAACGGCGCAAGTGGTGCGCCTGCGCACTGCCCGCATGGCATTGGCGGGTCCGGTGCCCAATCAGCTTGATCGGGCTGAGTTCAGCATCATGGGCATTGAAAAATGCGAGGCCACATCCGAATCGATAGAGGCGATGAACTCCGGGCTTATCAAGCTAGCCTTCGAGTTCACTAGCGATACCTGCAATCTGATCTGCGCCATGTCAACGGCGCCTACCGGATTCGCTTCAAGACGCCCCGTTACGCAACGGTGTGAACATCAGCCCACCTTTTTGACGACCGTAATCCAGTCTCCCTCGAACCCCTTGTATCTGGTAAGTTCAATGACCTCCCTGGTCCGGGAAATGCTCGCACCGATTCATGGCCGTGCCACCGCAAATGCAAGACGCCTGGGCGCAGGATGACCGCCGGCACAGAGCGGGCGCGCGCGAAAGCTCGCCCTGCGTCACGTAAGCGAGGCGATCGGGAAATAGCCCGGATCCCCTCGGGACTGGAGGGTATATCGGAAACGATGCTGTGGACGCTCTACGACCGGGCCTGCGAATCGCGTCGCGCCGACGCCATTCTTGTCGATCCGGATAGCGTGCGCATCTGCAACGCCATTGACTATGATTTCGCGGGCCACTTCGGCCATCCCGTTGGCTCCTTTTCCGCGCGGGCCGCGGAAATCGATCGGCTCCTGAAAGACTGGCTCGCCCGGCATCCGAAAGGACTGGTCATATCGCTGGGGGAAGGGCTTGAAACACAGGCTCATCGTGTCGACAACGGCCACATGACCTGGCTCACGGTCGACCTGCCGCCGGCGATTGAGTTACGCGAGCGATTCCTGCCTTCTTCGCGGCGCTTTCGTTGTATCGCTGCAAGTGTTTTCGAGCCGGATTGGGCAAATGGGATCAAAGCCAGCGCTGATGTTTTTGTCGTTGCGCAAGGGCTGTTCATGTATCTCCAGCCAGATGCGGTGAGACGCCTGTTTATCCGGATCGCCGAGCGCTTTCCGGGTGCCGAGATTGCATTTGATGCGATCCCGCGCTGGTTTTCCGGGCTCACCCAATGGGGTGTCATGACAACGCCGCGTTACCGTTTGCCGGCAATGCCGTGGGGCATCAACGGCGATGAGATAGCGACGCATCTGCATGGCTGGTCGTCGGATATAGCAGCGCTGCGCACGTTCGAGTATCGCGCGCCACGCGGTTGGCCAAGGCTGGCGGCAGACCTTTGCCGCCTTCATCCGCTCGCGAAGAGTCATTTGCCGTTCCTGGTGCATGTGAAGTTGAAGGACCGCCGACCCGCCGGACGCGCGGGATGACGGGCCTCGATGTTGCAAGCGTCGTGTCAACGGAATGCGCGTCTGTTTCATCGGTGCGGCCTGGGCGACGTGCGCCGCGAACTCACCTCTTTCAGGCGAGCACTATGCAAGACAAGATTGTCACCGCTGACGACGCCATCGGACTGATCCGCGACGGCGACGCCGTCTGTTGTTCAGGCTTTGTCGGCATTGGTACGCCCGACGAGTTAATCACGGCTTTGGCCCGACGCTTCACGGAATCCGGCTTCCCACGCGATCTGACGTTGGTGTTCGCGGCCGCGCCGGGCGACGGCAAGGACCGCGGACTCAACCGGGTCGCGCTGCAGGGATTGGTCAAACGCGCCATTGGCGGGCATTGGTCGCTGGTGCCAAAGCTTGCTCGAATGGCGACCGACAATCTGATCGAGGCCTACAACCTGCCGCTTGGAACGATGTCGCATCTGTATCGCGACATCGCGGCCCACAGGGCAGGCACGCTCACTCAAGTGGGATTGGGCACCTTCGTCGATCCGCGTCAGGCGGGCGGGAAGATCAACGCGAGGACAACCGAGGATCTGGTCAGCACTATCGATCTCGACGGCAAGACCTGGCTTCTATACAAGGTGTTTCCGCTCAACGTCGCGCTGATTCGCGGCACAACGGCCGATCCCGAAGGCAATATCACGATGGAACGCGAAGCGTTGGTGCTCGATGCGCAGGCAGTAGCGATGGCAGTTCACAATTCAAACGGACTTGTGATCGCGCAGGTGGAGAGGATCGCGGCGAGCGGAACACTCGACCCCCGCGCAGTCGTGGTTCCGGGCATCTTCGTCGACCGTGTTGTGGTCGCATCACCCGAGGCGCAGCCGCAGACTTACGGGACGGTCTACAACCCGGCGTTTTCCAGCGAGATCAGAATTCCGACCGGAGCGAACGAATGCCCGCTGCTCGACGAGCGGAAGGTAATGGCTCGTCGATGCGCGTTCGAGCTTCCGCTTGATGGCGTGATCAATCTGGGTATTGGCGTCCCGGAGGTCGTTAGCGCAGTCGCCGCGGAGGAGGGTCTGCTGAGCCATCTGACCTTGACCGCCGAGCCTGGGATCATCGGCGGCGCGCCGCGGGGCGGCCTGGATTTTGGCGCAGCCGTCAACATGGATGCGCTGCTTCACCAGAATCAGCAGTTCGATTTCTACGATGGCGGCGGCCTGGACCTGGCGTGCCTGGGTATGGCGCAGATCGACCGAAGCGGAAACGTCAACGTAAGCCGTTTTGGTCCACGGCTAGCCGGTGCCGGCGGCTTCATCAATATCAGTCAGAACGCTTCGCGGGTGGTATTCGCCGGAACTTTCACGGCGGGTGGCCTTGAAATTGTGTTGGAGGCGGGGCGCCTTCGGATCGTCACGGAAGGCTCACAAAGGAAACTTGTCGAGTCGGTCGAGCAGATCACATTCAACGGACAACTCGCTGCCGAGCGCGGTCAGGCAGTGCTTTACGTAACGGAACGTTGTGTATTCCGGCTAACGCCAGAAGGGCTCGAGTTGACGGAAGTCGCACCGGGTATGGACGTTGATCGGGACATTCTTTCGCACATGGACTTCGCCCCGATCGTGCTAAGTCCACGACCCATGAATTCACGAATCTTCCTGCCGCAACTGATGAATCTGGCAACCGTGTTGCTTGATTCGAAATTCGCTCAGAGACTCAGCTACGACGCAGAGCAAATCACCCTGTTTGCAAATTTCGAAGGGATGGCGGTTCGCTCTAATAGCGACATTGAAAGCGTGCGCCGCGTGTTCGAGGCATTCTGCAAACCCATCGGCCAGAAAGTTTCGCTAATCGTCAACTATGACGGATTCAGACTGGACCACGCAGTAGCCGATCAGTACTTTGAAATGGCCGCGCGACTGCAATCGCAGTACTACAAGTCGGTGAGCCGCTTCACCAGCTGCGCGTTCATGCGCGCAAAGCTGCGCACGGCTTTCTGCGAGACCACTTCTGTATCCCATGTCGGTGAAACGCAGGCCGACGCCATGGCGTTTGTGACGGAGCAGCACGAGGCTGTCGGCGACGGCGTGCTCCGGTTCCCGCGACGTCGCCACCAGCCGTTCTGAAGTAGCCGGCAGCGTATTGAAGAATCAAGGAGTCTATTTGTGAAAGCATCCGACCTGTTCGTCAAGGCCCTGGAGAATGAAGGTGTCGAACGCATCTTTGCCGTGCCGGGCGAGGAAAACCTCGATGTCCTGGATTCGCTGCGGCACTCGGGTATCGAGCTCATCGTCACTCGCCATGAACAATCGGCGGCTTTCATGGCGGCTACTCATGGCCGTCTGACCGGAAAGCCCGGCGTTTGTATGGCAACGCTTGGCCCCGGCGCTTTGAATCTCGTGACAGGCGCGGCTTACGCTCACCTGGGTGCGATGCCGATGGTACTGATCACTGGTCAGAAGGCCATCATGACAGCGAGCCAGGCGCGCTTTCAGATTGTCGACATCGTTGCGACGATGAAACCGCTCACCAAGGCGTCGCGGCAGATTGTCAACGGCGCCAGCATTCCGACCGTGGTGCGCGAGGCGTTCCGCGTGGCAGCAGAAGAGCGGCCGGGTCCCGTGCATCTTGAGTTGCCGGAAGACGTGGCCGGCTCGGAGGTGAGCGGCGACATCCCGTTGATTTCATTGCATGCAGTCGACCTTCCCGTCGCCGGGCAGGCAGCAATCGAGCAGGCTGCTGCCTTGCTGAAGAGCGCGAGGCGTCCGCTGGTCATGTTCGGCGCGGCCAGCAATCGGCCCCGTCTCGCCGGGCAGTTGACCGACTTCATCCGGCGCACGGGCATGCCGTACTTCAATACGCAAATGGGTAAGGGGACCGTGTCCGCAATCGGTCGCGAAGAGGCTTCTGAACTCTGGATGGGAACGGCGGCGCTGAGCGAACGCGACTACCTGCACGAGGCGATCGATCGCGCCGACCTGATCCTCGCCATCGGCCACGACACGGTAGAGAAGCCGCCTTTTATCATGGGACCCGACGGGCCGATGGTTATTCACGTCGGATATACGCCGGCCAATGTCGAAGAGGTGTTCTTCCCGCACGCGGAAGTGGTCGGAGATCTCGGTTTGAGTCTTGGGCGCCTGGCCGATCTGCTGGAGGGAAAGCTGCCGCACGCGGCGGCGTTGGCGCCGCTGCGCGAAGATATCCTGACACGCACGCTCGGACGGGCAGAGGAATCGCGCTTTCCGTTGACCCCGCAACGCATCGTTCACGACGTGAGGAAGATCATGCCGGCCGACGGCATCGTTGCGCTTGACAATGGCATGTACAAGCTCTGGTTCGCGCGGTGCTACAGAACCCGTAGCGCGAATACGCTATTGCTCGACAATGCGTTGGCGACCATGGGGGCGGGCTTGCCCTCGGCGATGATGGCCGCGATTCTTTATCCGGATCGTCGTGTCATGGCTGTTTGTGGCGACGGCGGCTTCATGATGAACTCGCAGGAACTTGAAACCGCTGTGAGGCTGAGGCTCAATCTCGTTGTGCTGATTATTCAGGACAATGCGTACGGAATGATTCGCTGGAAGCAGGCCGTCGACAAGTTCGCGGACTGGGGACTGACTTTCGGCAACCCCGATTTTGTCAAATATGCCGATGCATATGGCGCCAAAGGCAGGCGCATTGAGACGGCCGAGGCTTTAGCTCCGGCACTGGAAATGGCATTTCGCGAAGGCGGTGTGCAACTGGTCATCGTCCCGGTTGACTACTCGGAGAACGTCCGCGTCTTTGTCGAGGAACTGGGCAATCGGGTCATGGAGGTCGCGCAATGAAGTTCAAGGCAGCAGTCCTGGACGCAATGGGCGCAGCGTATCCGTACGCTGTTTCCCGTCCGTTACGTATCGACGAGGTCGACCTTGCGCCGCCCGGCGCTGATGAAGTGTTGATCAAAATCGCGGCGGCGGGTCTGTGCCACTCTGACCTGTCGGTAATCAACGGCGATCGGCCGCGTCCCATGCCGATGGCACTCGGCCATGAGGCCGCTGGCGTCGTAGTGGAACTGGGGACGGGCGTAACCGATCTTCAGATTGGCGATCATGTGGTGGTGGTGTTCGTGCCGAGTTGCGGTCATTGCGCGCCGTGCGCCGAAGGCCGGCCGGCCTTGTGCGAGCCGGGCGCGGCGGCGAACGGAGCCGGCACGCTGCTCTCCGGCGGCCGTCGACTGACGCGTGATGGCGAGACATTGAATCACCACCTTGGATGTTCGGTGTTTGCGGAATACGCGACCGTATCGCGGCGCTCTGTGGTCAGGATCGATGTCAGTGTGCCGCTCGACGAAGCCGCGCTATTCGGATGTGCCGTGCTCACAGGCGTCGGCGCAGTGGTGAATACGGCGCAAGTCCGCGTTGGCGGTTCTGTCGCCGTGGTCGGTCTGGGGGGAGTGGGCCTCGCGGCCCTGATTGGCGCGCAAGCGGCCGGCGCTCGCCAGATCATCGCGGTCGATCTGTCCGATGCGAAACTGGAACAGGCGCGCGCCTTGGGCGCCACTCACACGGTCAACGCGGGCCGCGATGACGCCGTCGAGCAGATTCGGGCAATGAGCTCCGGTGGCGTCGAATTCGCCTTCGAGTTCGCTGGCGCCATTCGAGCGTTGGACCTCGCTTATCGTATTACCCGTCGCGGCGGAATGACCGTTACGGCTGGCCTGCCGCCGTCTGCTGCGCTTTGGCCACTGCCGGCAGTGAGTCTGGTTGCGGAAGAGCGCACACTCAAAGGCAGCTATATCGGCACGTGCGTGCCGGCGCGTGATATTCCCCATTACATCGACCTTTACATGCAGGGCAGACTGCCGGTGAACAAATTACTTACCGGCCGTCTGGCCCTGGATCAGATCAATCATGGCTTCGATCTGCTCCACGAAGGAAAAGCGATTCGTCAGGTTGTAGTGTTTGAATAGTCCCTGATGCGCACATGGCGTGCGGACGCCGCGCCTGCGCGAGAGTCGCGGCCCGTGGCGCGCCTGGCGGCGTCCAGCGCCGCCTTTGTCCGAGCCACCCGATTCCATCTACCACGAGATAGGTTGATTGGACTGCGACGCAATGGGTGCCGATGCACCAATCAACAGGCGCAAGCCCAATATCCTATTGGTTGCCCGCGCCATCGGAAATGGGTCGGTGCTCACCGTAGATCTGTTTGAATCCAGCTTTGCCAATCTCGCGTGGACGTTGGCATCAGATTGAAAATCTGACGCGTATGCGTTGCATGCCGCCTGTTGTCGTTCCATAGCAGGTCGGCGATCGGTCCCTACGGACGACACCGCTACCAGCGCGCGGTCGCGGCATGCTCGTTGCGAGCTGGAAGAAAGTTGGGAATCCGAACTCGCTGTCTGTAGCGAGCGTTGGCTGAAGAGGGTTGTGATACTCATTGTGCCTAAGATGGATACTTTCCGATGAATGGCTCGATCGACTGTGTAATCGTAGGCGGAGGGCCGGCCGGCTTGACCGCGGCACTCTATCTTGCGCGCTATCGCCGAACGACGAGAGTCTTTGACGCCGGCGAAAGTCGCGCGCGGCTTATCCCCGTTGCGCGCAATGTGCCGGGCTTTCCGTCGGGCATCACCGGTGAGGCGTGGCTGGCGAACCTGCGCGAGCAGCTTACGCCGTACGACGTGGCGCCCGAACATGCCCAGGTGGAGGCCATCGAGGCTGTCAGCGACGGTTTCCGGGTCGACTATCGTCCAATGCGAGACGGTGACGCGGAAGCAGTGCGCCCGGTGCACGCGAGGCGTGTTTTGCTCGCCGCGGGCATACGTGACGGACTGCCGTTAGTGCCCAACGCCGATGACCTGACTCGCTCCGGCCTGTTCCGCCTTTGTCCGATATGCGACGGTTACGAGACTGAAGGCAAGCGTATTGCGATGTTAGGCCCGGCGAAGTGTGCGCTA
Source organism: Paraburkholderia sp. RL17-337-BIB-A (assembly GCF_046025895.1). Lineage (NCBI taxonomy): Bacteria > Pseudomonadati > Pseudomonadota > Betaproteobacteria > Burkholderiales > Burkholderiaceae > Paraburkholderia > Paraburkholderia sp. RL17-337-BIB-A. The sequence goes on from NZ_JARESY010000004.1 coordinate 634,067, forward strand.
TCGCATGCCATCTTTATGCGGACATTTTCACGCGACGTGTCCGTGGTCGCGTCCGACCTCGACGCGCTATCGGGCGCAGAAGTGGATTCGGCTGCCGCCGGTGGCGTCAGTTTGATAGCGTTGTTGAGACTCGAAGCACCTCGGGGTACTGACCAGGCGGTGCAGATCATCGGCCTGGGTGGAGCTATTCACCGTTTCGACTCGGTCTATCCCGTCATGGGTTGCCATCCTCGGGCTGACGTATTGGGACTCGAAGTGGAGCGCGACGAGGACGGAATGGTGAGAACAGACAAGCATCAGCGTACTAGCATTCAACACCTCTACGCGGCCGGCGACATCGTCAATACCCTCAATCAGATCAGCGTCGCCTCGGGAGAAGCGGCCATTGCCGCGACGGCGATTCATAAGAGCCTTCCACACAACCCACGTTAGAGCGCTTGCGCATCGCGCTGGCTGGCGCGCATCAGCGCCGCGGCTCCGCGTCCGTTATTTCCGCTGCGATGGAGCCGTGGTTGATGATCGCGACTAGCGAGATACCGCCGATCATGTTGCCGAGCAGCTAGCGGGGCATGTTCGGAGTCCTCGGAATGTCACGCGTCGTCCGGTATTGGAAATCCGGCGGACCTCCCTTTCCTTGCGCATGATCAATGACCGCGCTTAGGTTAGTCATCAGCGCCAGCACGCACGGTGAAAGGCGACGAATCCACGGGGCGAGGCACGCAGCTTGCGGCGCCTCATGCACATGAAAAGCAGGCGCTCGCCTGAATATCTTTGGGGGTAAACCATGAAAGCTATAACTAGGACGTCTGTCGCTCTGGCTCTTGTCGGGGCATTGTTGCTTGCAGCAAGCGCGCCAGCTGCCGATGCTGCTGCGGGAATCTCAACGTCCGGCGCGGGCGCCGGTTCCACGAAGGCCCTGAACCAGGAGGACTACGGTTCGCCGGGGGATACGCGTACCGACTCCGGGGCGGGGACCGGTGTTGGTTCCGGGTCTAACAGCAATGCGACCACCCGTTCCAACAGCGGGAAGACCAACGGGTTAAATATGGGTACAAATAGCGGCGCGAACAGCGACGTCAAAAGCGGACTTAGCCGTTCAAGACAAAACGGGCGCTAGTACCTTTCTTGATGGCGTGACGGCTGCTATTAAGCAGATCTTCTAAGGCGAAATCGCCAGCCGGTGAGCTGGACGATACCGTGGGCGCCCGTCCGGCTTACGCGAACCATAAACGAATCGCTTGTGAAATGAAGTTCGCTGAAGTTCACCGCGGCATGCATATAGAGTTTTACGGCCGGCGTCGCGCTTTGCGTGGCGCCGTTCTGTAAGCGGGCGCCCCGAAGTAATGGATGTGCCGCAGCTGCCTGGCGTCTCTCCAAAGTATTGGTATTTCCTATAGTCATGATAATAAGCCAGTCTTGGACACCTATAGCTGGCCCGGTGCATCCTCCCTCCGTCGGTTCTTGATTAGCCCCCTACGGTTCGACATTGAAAGTGCAGGTTCATGAGAAGCCTGACTTTCACTTTCGCATGCGATGGCGTCATTGTTGACGACCATTCCGATTCTATTCATGGGGCTGCTGGCACTGCCGAGCCCGTGGCTGGCGCGGCGTTTTGGAAGACACGGCGTATTGCTTGTGTTTCTCATGTTGCTGTTTGTCTCGATGTCGGCACGCACATTTGCACCGAACGTCTCAATGCCTCTGTTGACTACAGCAGGTGAAGGAGCCGGAATCGCGATGGCCGGAACGAGGCATTCTGCTTGCAACCTACACAACGGTACGCTCAACGGAGATGAAATAGTGAATGCGTTTATCAAGCTGCGGAAGCAATCAGGCGTATTGTCCAGCCTATTATTGGTATCGATCGCCATGACTGCCAGCTTTCCGCTGGCCTCGATGGCGACGTTCGCCGAGACCGTCAGTCAGCCTTCACCAGGCAAGGACGCTGTGCCAGATGACTACTTTCATACCGGCGCAGGGGCACGATATTTACGCCGTGCAGATGCTGATCTCGTTGTGGAGCCTCTGCGTGGCAATATCACCGTGCTGATGGGTTCCGGCGGAAACATTACCGTCCTGTCGGGCAAGGAGGGCAAGTTCCTGGTTGACGCGGGCATTATTAAATCGCAGGAAAAAGTGCAGGCGGCGCTCGACAAGATCAGTCCCGCACCGATGAAATACATGGTCAACACGCATTGGCATTGGGATCATACGGATGGCAATGCATGGATGCATGCGGCTGGCGCCACCATCGTCGCACAGAAGAATACCTTGAGGCATCTGACCGAAACCACTCATGTCAATGCCTGGAACTGGACCTTCGATCCAGTGCCGGCAGGTGCGCGTCCGACGCTGATTGTCGATAATAAAAAGACATTCATCTTCGATGGAACAAGAATCGAAGTCGAAAATTTTGGTCGTGGCCATACCGACGGCGATCTATGGATCTACTGCAAACAGGCAGACGTGCTGGCCCTGGGAGACACCTTCTGGAATGGCTTTTATCCCTATATCGATAACGAAGATGGCGGCGACATCAATGGGGCGATCGAATGGGCCAACAAGGCTGTAGCAGTCACGACAGATCACACTATCGTAATTCCCGGCCACGGCGCAGTTGGTACACGCGCGCAACTGATCGAATTTCGCGACATGTTGGTCGCGGTACGCAACAACGTCACAGCCTTGAAAAAACAAGGCAAATCATTGGACGAAATTATTGCCGCCAAGCCCACCGCTGCCTTCGACGCCAAATGGGGGAATTTTGTGTTCAACGGCAGCCAGTTCACAAAGATGGTCTATGACGGTCTGCAATAAGAAATTGTAGGGACGATGGTTATGCGAACGTCGTCCTAAGTTCTTTATCGCACCGACCGTGTGGCGTTGGAACGTCGTAATCTTGCAAAAACTTGCACCAGAGTCCGATTAGACTATTACTTATTTATCTGGAGATAGAAGAGGGCAGTCTATTTTTTTCAGAATTTCAGCCACAGCCTTGATTTCAATGATGTAGCCCGCCGCACCTCCAAGCATGTGTGCTCCCACTGCCGTCCAGGCTGGCAGCGGATGCGTATTGAAGTAGCGGTCGCGCACCTGCATGAATAGTGGCAGGTTGCGCATGTCGGTGTGAAACGTCGTCAAGTCGACCACGTCACTCAGCGATGCATTTGCAGCTGCCAGCACCAGCTTGAGATTTTCGAATGCCTGCACCATTTGAGCCTCGCGACCTTCGACCAGTTGCATGGTCATGTCACGACCAATCTGAGCCGGACGCATAAATCGTGTTGCCCACTTTGACCGCAGGCGCGTATCGAATCTTCTCGTACACTGGTTCCATTCCTGCCGGGATAATGGCCTTTCGTTCGTTCATGTAATGCGTTTCCTACGGAAGTTTGAGGGCGAAGGGCACGCCGATGCGCAGCGTGGCGAGACAATGGGCGCAAGGCATTCACGGGTCAACCAGTGTCACCACCGGCTACTGGCAATACAGAGCCGGTGATATAACTTGCCTCGTCTGAAGCGAGGAACAGAATCGGCGCAACCTGTTCGTCAATGCTTCCGTAACGCTTGAAAAAGCTTGATTCAGTGACCTGCTTTACCGCATCGCCCATCCAGATTTTTTCCTGCTCGCTGTCGCCGGCGCTGTTGCGAGGGATGCGTCGCGGAGGCGCGTCGGTCCCGCCCGGCGCAGTGGCGACGACACGGATGTTGTGTTCCGCGTATTCCATTGCAAGCGATTGTGTAATCGCGTTAACCCCGCCCTTGGCCGCCGAGTAGGGTACGCGGCGGATACCGCGCGTGGCATTCGAGGAAACGTTAACAATGGTGCCCCCGCCGCGCTCAAGCAGGTGCGGCAGAACTGCATGACAGGCGTACAACGTCGGCATGAGTGAGCGGCGAATTTCCGCGTCAATCTGCGTGGGCGTGAACTCGGCGAACGGACGCATGCGAATCGCCCCACCGACGCCGTTGACAAGAATGTCGATGCCGCCAAATTTGCGCACCGCAAAAGCCAACGCCGACGCCGCACCTTCGTAAGTTTCGAGGTCGGCGATGAACCCTGCCGTGTCCGCGTCGTTGGCTTCGGCGGCAACTTCAGAGACGAAGTCGGCGCGATCGACGAACAACACCTTGCCGCCTTCGGTGGCTGCGCGAAGCGCTACCGCGCGACCAATTCCCTGTGCGGCGCCGGTAACCACCATGACCTTGCCAGCAAAACGTTGCGTGCTCATGGGGTCCTCGACGTTGCGTTGGGGGTGAATTTTTCGTAGTGGAAGCTGTTAGGCTTCACGCCGTTGTCATCGAAATGCTTGCGCACGGCATCGACCATCGGTGGCGGCCCGCATAGGTAAACGTCGACGTCGCCGTCATTCAAGGCTTCTGGCGGCATATGCTGCGTCACCCAACCCTTGCGGGGGTGGTTCGAATCCGCTTCGGCCACGACAGTGGCATAGCTGAAATTCGGCAACCTCGCCATGTACGCTTCGATTGCCTCGACCTGCACGAGGTCGAGGTCTCTCGTCACCCCGTAAATCAGGTGGACCTTCTGTTGCGAATTAGTGCGCGCCAGAACTTCCAGCATCGACAGGAATGGTGCCAAGCCTGTGCCGCCGGCGAGGAGCAGCAAGGGCCGCTCCACCGCACGCAGATAGAAACTACCGAACGGCCCTGTCAGCTCCAGCTTGTTGTTCGGCTGAGTGGAATCGAGCCAGGTGCTCATCACCCCACCAGTGATCCTTTTAATGAGGAAACTGATTTTCGATTCGCCCGGTGCCGACGAGAAAGAATACGAACGGTGCTGACCGCTGCCAGGAACATCGATGTTGACATACTGACCCGGCAGGAATTGCGGTGCGGTCGCATCCACGTCCAGTTCGAGCACAATAGCCGCATCATTGTGCTGTTCGATCTTTGATACTGTCGCGGTGAACCGGCCTTGCTCAGTCTTGCATGCAACGGACGTTGCCGGCACCGCAATCACACAATCGCTTTCTGGCACCATCTGACATGTGAGTACGAGACCATTCTTCTTCTCATCCACGCTCAGTGCATCTTCTATGTAATCGTCACCCAGGTCGTAGAGTCCACTTTCGGCGCGGCACTTGCAGGTACCGCACACGCCATCGGAGCAATCCATCGGCAGGTTGATCTTTGCACGAAAGGCGGCATCGAGTACCTTCTCGCCCGCCTTACATGTGACCAGGCGAGTCACGCCGTCTTCGAAATTAAGTGCAATGTTGTAGCTGGCCATCTTGCCTCCTGTACTTCTAATTTCCTCCAATGCGCGACATCAAACGTGATAAACGTCGAGCACCTGGCGGATGTAGTCGTCCTTCAGCACGATTCGCTTGTGCGCAATCAACAGTTCATCGTTGAGTTGTCGCAGAGTCACGAACATCGTGCCGAAAAATTGGTCGGTGGTTTTGTAGCGGTGGCTGAGCGTGTTGAAGTTGTAGCGCACGTCCACTTCGTTGCCACGCTCGGCCAGCACTTCCACATTGGTAACGTTGTGACTGGTACGCGGTTCAGGCATCGAGGCACCGCTTCGTTCGGTCTTGACGCGAAACACACGGTCTTCCAGGCCGCCACGGTCGGCGTAATACATCAGCGAAATCTGACTATCGTGGTCATCGGTAAGCTGGTCGTCGTCATCCCATGCCGGCATCCAGTAGGTGACGTCCTCGGCATAGCAGGCAAGCCAGTCGTCCCACTGACGATCATCCAACAGGCGCGCTTCACGGTACAGGACGGCGCAGATTTTCTGGTAGTCGAAGCTCATGCTACCGCCTCCTCTTGTTCCTTCTTCACTGCCTCGCGCATCACCCGGACCCAGTACTCGTGCTGGCACACGAACAGGCCTTCGTCTTCACTGCGCTCACCGGAGATAAGCGGCTTTAGACCCATACTCTTCGCATTTGCGTCAGGACCTTCGACCCACAACGGCGCCCCGCGCGAAAGGTCGTTCCACAACGCAGTGGTGCCGGCATAGCCAGCCTGGCAGGCGCGAAACTCTTCAAGGTCATCCGCGGTACCCATGCCCGAGACGTTGAAGAAATCTTCATACTGGCGGATGCGGGTAGTTCGGTCGCTCGCGCTCTCGCCTTTCGGAGCGAAACAGAAGATGCTGACCTCGGTCTTGTCTACGCTGATTGGACGTACGACGCGAATCTGGGTACTGAACTGGTCCATCAGGAACACGTTCGGATACAGGCACAGATTCCGGGTCTGGTTAACGATGAAGTCCGCCTTTGCTTCGCCAACACGCTCCTTGATTTCGTCGCGGTATTGATAGACCGGCCGTACTTCCGGGTTCATCGTCTTCGTCCACAGCAGGATGTGGCCGTGGTTGAAGCCGTAGACTCCGGCTACCGACCTGCTCCAACTGTTCGCGTCCACAGCCTTGGTGCCATCGACCTTGCGGCGGTCCATCGTCGCGGCATAGTTCCAGTGGACGGTGCTGACGTGGTAGCCGTCGCAGCCGTTCTCCATCTGCATCTTCCAGTTGCCGTCGTAGATGTATGAGGAGTTGCCCCGCAACACTTCCAGCCCGTTTGCAGCCTGGTCGACAATCTGGTCGATGATGACTTTCGTCTCGCCGAGGTAGTCTTCCAACGGCATCACGTCCGCGTTGAGACTGCCAAACAGGAACCCACGGTAGCTCTGGAAACGGGCAACTTTCTTCAAATCGTGAGAGCCGTTGGTATTGAATTGCACCGGATATTCGGTGGTCTTCACATCCTTCACTTTCAGTAGCTTGCCGGTGTTGGCGAAGCTCCAGCCGTGGAACGGGCAGGTGAAGGTACCTTTGTTGCCATGCTTGCGTCGGCACAGCATCGCGCCTTTGTGCGCACAGGCGTTGATGACCGCATGCAGTTCGCCGCTCTTGTCGCGAGTGACAACCACAGGCTGACGGCCGATCCAGGTGGTGTAGTAATCGTTGTTGTTGGGAATCTGGCTTTCGTGCGCCAGGTACACCCAGTTGCGCTCGAAGATGTGTTTCATCTCGAGCTCAAACAGATCGGCATTGGTGAAGATATCGCGACGGCAGCGGAATACACCGCTTTGTTTGTCGTCCTGAACGGCGGCGTGCAGCAATTCATCCAGTGGCCTGGCTTTGTCGAAAATGACAGACATGTTTGCTCCCACCAATGCGCGCTCCAGGCGATGGAGCACGCGCATCGGTATAAAGAAAGTCTTGCGGTGAATCGAGCGGCAGCAGTGGTATGACGTAGCCGCCGGGCTGAACGGTTACGTCGTGCTAATGCACGCGAGCGATGGACGACCTGGTTTCCTTGCCCTGAACAGCACGGTCAGCTCCATGTCCTTGTACGTGTCGGCATTCATGCCACGCGGAGGGCCGCCAGTCTTTGGATCACATGCGGAATCAAATCCTCGTTGGATGTGCGGCATCGTCGGCTCCTAAATCTTTCTATTTTGTGCTGGGGTTAACCCTTGATTTGCCTTTGGTTCTAATATGCTCAGAAGGTATAATTGGCGGCTAAAACAGAGTGTAAATGCAGGATAATGGGCGCAATAACGCCCCGTCCAACACTGATTTAGTATGGGGCTATATCCTGGAGGTATTGAGATGGAGCTGCGGCATCTTCGCTATTTCGTAGCAGTGGCCGAGGAACGCAATTTCACGCGCGCGGCGCAGCGATTGCATATGGCTCAACCGCCTCTGAGCCGTCAGATACAGCAACTTGAAGAGACGCTTGAGGTACAGCTATTTCAGCGCAACTCACGTCCGTTGAACCTGACAGAGACGGGTAAGTTCTTCTATGCCCACGCCGTGCAACTGCTGGCTCAGACAGCCGAACTCGAATCAATGACGAGGCGCGTGGGCAACATCCAGCGCAGCCTCTCTGTCGGCTTCGTGGGTTCGACGTTGTACGGCATGCTGCCGAAAATCATCCGGCGTTTCCGCGACGAGAACGCCACAGTCGAACTCAGCCTCCACGAGATGTCGACAATGGACCAGATCAGAGCGCTGAAAGACGGTCGAATTGATGTCGGATTTGGCCGCATTCGCCACGAAGATGCGAGCATCCGCCGAGTGATTCTTCGCGAAGAGAAGATGATTGTTGCGCTTCCAGAAGGGCATCCACTTTCACTCGCCAAGCCCATCCTGGCCCTCAGCGATCTGGTCAATGAGACTCTGATCATTTTCCCGAAGGCGCCGCGTCCAAGTTATGCAGACCAGGTGCTTTCGGCATTTCAGGACCGCGCTCTCAAGCCTCGCCGAGTCTATGAAGTACGAGAGTTGCAGATTGCACTAGGTCTCGTAGCCGCGGGCGAGGGAATTTCCGTGGTGCCGAGCAGCGTGTACGGCCTGAAGCGAGACGATGTGAGCTACAAGGAACTGGACGACCCCACGCTGGTTTCCCCGATCATTATGAGCATGCGCATGCTCGATGAGTCGCGAGACATTCAGGAAATGCTTGAACTTATCTACCGGCTGTACGAGGAAGAAAGCGTCCCCCATGGGCCACGTACCGACTGAGGGCGGCAATGTTGTCTCGTTCCGACGTAGCCGCCACCTTGGTAGAAAGACTCGTCCCAGCGATAGTTGACTCGATTAACTCGACTAGCGCGCACGAGGCCGATCAGAGGCTTTGCGTTTTATATGGCAGGCTTTAATTGGCGGCCGGTTGTTTCAGCCGCACTCTCGTCGAGAGCGAGCTCTATGAACGCCCGTGTTGCCGCGTTTCGATAGGCATTTTTTCGCAATAGCAACGCGGCGGTACGCTGCGGCAGCGCCGGTTCCATTTGCACGAGACAGAGTTCGCTGTGCTCGCGTGCGATCGCGGCCGGAAGCACCGTTGTGAGCGTGCTGCGGCGCACTATCTCGATGACCGCGTTGATCGAGTTCACCTCAATCGAAATGCGCGGCGAAATACCATGCCGCCTGCAATATCGGTCGATATATTGACGGGTCGCGAACTCCTCATTGAGCAGAACAAGGGCCTCTCTCTCGAACTCGTTCACTTTCAACGGGGAGCGCCGCTTCGCGTGCGGATGGGATCTGCCGACCACCATCGCAAGGGCTTCGACGAATAGGGTCTGGGCCTCTATGTCAGGCGTGTGCGTCTCATCGAAAGCGATGCCGACGTCAAGCGCATCCTCGTTCAGGAGTGCCTCCATCCGGTCCTGCGGCATCTCGAGGATGTTCAGTGCGACGTTCGGATACTTGCGGTTGTATTTCTCCAGCAACGGACCCATCAGGTATGCGGTGAAGGTCGGCGTCATCGCCAGGCGCAGCGAACCGCGGCTTAGTTCCTGCACGTCGTGGATCGCCCGCTTGCCCGCCTCCAGCTCCTGGAGCGCCCGCTTCGCGTAGCGTACATAGGCCTCACCGGCGTCGGTCAACTGGATCGTGCGGCCGGACCGGTCGAGCAGTTGCGCTCCCAGCGTGTGCTCGATCTGTCTGATCTGTTGCGACAGCGTTGGCTGCGACACATGCAGCGCCTCGGCCGCGCGCGTGAAGTTGCGATGCTCCGCAACGGCCAGAAAATACCGGATATGCCGCAGCAGCATGGGCGCCCTCGAAACTATTGGTGTGGCCTATCGGGAGAATAATAAACCGGTCTTGGACACTATAGTCCGATCCGCGCATCCTTGGTCCATCTGTTCTCGACCAACCCCAGACGGAGCAAACCATGCAAGACATCATCGACGGCTTCCTGAAGTTCCAGCGCGACGCGTTTCCGCAGCGTTCCGAGCTTTTCAGGCAACTGGCCACCAGCCAGAACCCGCGTACCCTGTTCATTTCCTGCTCGGACAGCCGGCTCGTGCCGGAACTCGTCACGCAGCGCGAACCCGGTGACCTGTTCGTCATCCGCAACGCCGGCAACATCGTACCCTCGTATGGGCCGGAGCCCGGCGGCGTGACCGCCACGGTCGAATATGCAATCGCCGCGCTCGGCGTCACTGATGTGGTGATCTGCGGCCACTCCGATTGTGGCGCAATGACCGCCATCGCAACCTGCAAGTGCCTGGACCATATGCCAGCCGTGCGCAACTGGCTGCATTACGCGGATTCGGCGAAAGTCGTCAACGACGCGCGCGAGCACAGAAACCAGAGCGAGCGGGTCGACTCGATGGTCCGCGAAAACGTGATCGCCCAACTCGCGAACATCAAGACGCATCCTTCCGTGCGTCTCGCCCTCGAACAGGGACATCTGGCCCTGCACGGCTGGGTGTACGACATCGAAACCGGTTCAATCGATACGCTCGACGGCACGACAGACCAGTTCGTTTCTCTCGCTGAACATCCGCACACCTGTGCGACCCCGGTCCGACTCAACCTCGCTGCCTGACCAGCTGCTTTTCCACTTCATTTAATGACAAGGAGCATCACCATGACGCAATCCCAATACAGCCAGGCCCCCCGTCAAGCGCTGACCGACGCAATCATCGATGCAAAGGTTCGCAAGGACCTCACATTCGAGCAGATCAACGAAGGCACGGGCCTTGGTCTGGCCTTCGTCACCGCCGCGCTGCTCGGCCAGCACCCGCTGCCGGCCAGTGCCGCGAAAGTCGTGGGCGAGAAGCTCGAACTCGACGAAGACGCCATTCGTCTGCTGCAAACCATCCCCGTGCGCGGCAGCATTCCGGGCGGCGTGCCGACCGACCCGACGATCTACCGGTTTTACGAAATGGTGCAGATCTACGGTTCGACGCTCAAGGCGTTGGTCCACGAGAAGTTCGGCGACGGCATTATCAGCGCAATCAATTTCAGGCTCGACATCAAGAAGGTTGACGATCCGGAAGGCGGCTCGCGCGCCGTCATCACGCTCGACGGAAAATATTTGCCCACCAAGCCGTTCTGAGCAATCCGGGGAGTCGTTCCGCCAGGCACGACTCTCACAAAATTTATCGGAATTACGTCTTATGACGCGGTGAACCGTGTGCTCTCAAGATCTACCGGTTTCGAAGGAATATTTCAATGAACGATTCCGCAGCTCCACCAATAGGCCCCGGCCCTGGCTACGACGCCATGGTGTCGAATGGTTCTGTGACGGAGATTCGTGACGTCGAAAATATGCATGAAAAGTCGGCTGATGCGCGGGAGACAACATGGGTAGTTGCTGCGATGGTCGTCATAGCGATGGCGCTTCGACCTGGAATCGCTTCAATCGGCCCGGTATTGCCGCTCATCAGTCGAGAATTTTCACTTTCGCATGCGATGGCATCGTTGTTGACGACCATTCCGATCCTGCTGATGGGGGCGTTGGCGCTGCCGAGCCCGTGGCTGGCGCGGCGATTTGGCAGAAATGGCGTATTGCTTGCCTCTCTCGTCTTACTGTTCTTCTCGATGGCAGCGCGTACATTCGCGCCGAACGTTGCGGTGCTTCTTCTGACTACAGCGGGCGTAGGAGCCGGAATAGCGATAGCCGGAACGCTGTTCGCGGGGCTTATCAAGTCTAGATTCCCAACGAAAGTGGCCATGATGATGAGCATTTATGCGATCTCACTTGCGTTCAGTAGCACTGTCTCCGCTGCGGCGACTGGTCCGATTGCCGCGATCGCTGGCGCAAACGGTTGGCGATTTGGAACAGGTATCTGGACCCCTGTCGCGCTGATTGCGGTTTTAGCGGGGCTCGCGATCCTTGTACGGGAAAGGCGGGAACCTGCCGTTGTAATCAGCAAGACCGCGCGTGCCGCACGATTGCCACTGACCAACGGGACAGCGTGGCGAGTCGCACTGTTTTTCGCTTGCGACAATTTCTTGTTCTTCGCGTTGTTGGCCTGGGTCTCACCAATTTATTTGGAGCACGGAATGTCTGCGGCGTCAGCAGGAATTCTGCTTGCAACCTACACAGTGGCGTTTACGATTGCGATTTCCGTGTTTGGCTCATTAAGTCGAAGACATGACCGTCGTGGATGGCTCGCAGCATGTGCGGCCCTCGCGGGAGTAGGGACTCTGGGTTTGGCATTGGCGCCGTTACTCATGCCCCACGTTTGGATTGCCATTGCTGCGTTTGGTCTAGGCGGCGGCTTCACACTCGGGATGACCTTGCCACTCGATAGCGTACATGACGCAGACGAAGCCAATACCTGGAATGCATTCGTCCTGACGGTTGGTTATCTGATTGCGGCCGCGGGACCTTGGCTTGTCGGCTCGCTGCGAGACATGACTGGCGCTTTTCAAGCTCCAGTCTGGCTTCTGTTTGGCGTTGCACTAGGAATGCTCGCGTTGACACCGTTCCTCGCACCTCATAAGGCCGAGGCGGCATACTGATTAACTTTCCTCTGCCGATTGATACTGGCCGAGGCTGCCTGGAACTCGCTTTCCCGGAATGGGATAGCGCTCGTCAACTTCAAGAAGCGCTGGGCGTCCAGATCACGGCGTATCGGGCTGTGGTGTCCAGTTGCGCCATTTCCGCTAACACCTAAGCAAGCTCAACAAGCTGCGGGCTTGATCGTCAGTGTCATTCTTTCCTCGTCTTCGGTTGTTCGGGCTGCGGATCACGTCCGCGTTGCGTCGGCGCCCTCGTACACGCATCCGGAGGCGTCACATAGGTCACGTCGTTGCAGCAGCACGCATAGACCGGGAATCCGTACGCATTCGTGCGGATGATGGTTGTTGGCCCGTGCAATGGGCACACCGCGTTCATGTCGCCTCCTGAAACTCATGGTCGACCGGTTATATCGTACACGCGACTCGTCTGCGCGGCACGGCCAAATACCGGTTCGACCAGTCAGGACAATGGAAGCGTTATTGCGGACCCGGCGAGCCCGCTCGTAGCCGGGTGGCGGTGGCTCGCTCTTTGGTCGAATTAGCTCGAATTCATCGACATGACGGCGAACGGCGGCTAAGGTTGTTGCTGTCGCCAACAGGCCGTTGCAGGCCGCCAGTGCGCCGTCGTCGTCCGTGTATTCCGCTGCGCCACGTCTCGGTAGCATTGAGGGAGATGCAATCAATGGACACAAGAGAATCCTCGTTATTCGCCGCGCTCCTGCCAGTCAGGTCGGCACACGATGGCGGCAACGACCCGAATGACGGCCTGACTGGAACTGTTCCGGTGGACGTCCCAGCCACAACAGGCAAAGGCACACATACCTTTTCGTTCAGTCAGGATGGCGAAAGCTTCCTGCTCGACGGTGAGCCTTTCCAGATCCGCAGCGGGGAGATGCATCCCGCCCGCATCCCCGCCGAATACTGGCAGCATCGCATCCTGATGGCCAAGGCGATGGGGATGAACTGCATCGCCCTCTACGTCATGTGGAATTACCACGAAACGAGTCCGGGCCTTTTTGATTTCCGCACAGGGAACCGCGACGTCGAAGCATTCATTCGACTGTGCCAGCAGGAGGGAATGTGGGTGTTGCTGCGACCGGGTCCCTATATCTGCGGCGAATGGGATCTGGGCGGCATTCCGTCGTACCTGTTGCGTTATCCGGACATCCGGCTCAGGACCGACTCCGCTAACGATCCTCGCTACATGTCGGCGGTCGCTCGCTACATCAGGGAGCTGAGCCCGCGCATCGAACCACTGCTGGTGAGTAACGGTGGACCGATCCTGATGATTCAGATCGAGAATGAATTCGGCTCGTACGCGAGCAACCCGGCTTACCTTGAAGAGATATGGCAGCTCTGGCTTCGGGAAGGGATACAGGGGCCGTTTTATACCGAAGATGGCATCAGGCAGCTTGAACAGAATCGCACGAACGTCACCGGCGGCGCGATTGCATTGAGCAATGGCGATGCGGCGCAAATCGCGGCCGTCGGGCGGGAATTTCCGGCCATTCCGGTGATGGCCGGTGAAGTGTATCCAGGGTGGCTCACTCATTGGGGCGACGAGATTCTGCAAGGTACGGCCGTCGATATTTCCGGCACGCTAGAGGCGTTCATGCAGCTGAAGCTGTCGTTCAACCTTTACGTCATTCACGGCGGCACCAGCTTCGGCTTCTATGCTGGCGCAAACGTGGATGCCGAGTCAGGCGAATATCAACCCGACATTACCAGCTACGATTACGCGGCACCCATCAGCGAGCAAGGTGTGGCGACGGCGAAGTACATGAAGTACCGCGGCGTCATCGCCCGCTATCTCTCGACGCCGCTGCCCGATATACCCAAACCCGTTCCGACGATCAGCCGCAAAGGAGGCCAGGCCTTGATGCCGGCACTTTGCACGTCCATCTGGGACAACCTGCCTGTCGCGCTCCCGGCCGCGCAAACCGTCGACCCACAGCCGTTCGAGTTGTACGGTCAGGCGTTTGGTTTCGTGCTGTATCGCAAGACGCTGCGGGGCTATCGCGATGGTGTGCTGGATATCAAGCATGTTCACGATTACGCGACCGTTTTCGTCGGCGAGCAATACGTAGGCGGCGTGTCGAGAGCTTTCATGCCAGAACATTGCGCGCAGCCGCTGAATGTGACGCACCACGCGCCGCTCGCGGTTCCGCTTGTATCGTCGTCGCCGGACTGCGACGTATCATTGGATATCTTTGTCGAGGGCATGGGACGCGTGAACTATGGCCACGCAATGATCGACCGCAAAGGCATTCTCGAACCGGTCACGCTGCAGGATGAGGGAGGTTCGAGCGACACGCTTACCGGCTGGGAAGTCTTCCTGTTGCCGATGGATTCCGCGTTCATCGCGAACTTGCGCACCGTCTGTGCGAATCCTCGTAAGGCCGGACTGTTTTTCAAGGCGATTCTGCCGCTGGATACACTCGGCGATACCTATCTCGACATGCGTAACTGGACCAAAGGTGTGGTCTGGGTCAACGGGCACAATCTGGGTCGTTACTGGAATATCGGTCCGCAAAAGCGCCTGTATTGCCCTGCTCCGTGGATGAGGCAGGGTGACAACGAGATCATCATCTTCGATCTGCATCAGATTGAAGCGAGACCGGTTGCGTTGGCGCGCACGCTATCGTAAAGAAGGCACTGAGGCCAACACCGGGAAATTCGCGGCCAGCTCCATTACCCATCGCCGCCGGCCGGTAGCAGCTCCAAAGTGAGTACTTCGAAAGGCGCGAGCGGGATACTGTGCGGCCGGTGCTCATCCAGCACCGGCGGAATCTCCGAGGCATGGCCGCGCCACAAGCTGCGCGTCAGGAATCGTCCCGCCGCGCCGGCCGGCAACTCCAATTGCCTATGCAGATCGAGCACGAAGCTCTGCGCCCGGCTGTCGGCATTGCGCAGGGTGATGATCGCCTTGACCGGCGACCATGCAGCCCAGCCGTACACCTCGAGTCTATCCGGCGCACCGCCAATCCAGTGGCTGTCGCGCAGCACCTCGGCGTTTGCTCGGGCCCATCTGGCAGACTCGGCGAGAACGTCCCAGTCGCCGTCGCGCAGCAGCGACGGCGTGATGTACAGCTCCTGCAGTTGTGCGCCGCTGCCGAAGTACGAATGCACTTCATTTGCGAAGTCCTGGCCTTGAGCGGTATTCAACCGATCGTTGCACTGCGCGTAGATGATGCCGTGGAGCATCAGTGAGTTAAGCGGAAACAGCGGACTCCTGATTACGACGTTGCGGTAGGTCTGTGCGTCACGGTAGGTAATCCAGCGTTCGCGATTGCTGCCTACGCCGGCCAGGTCGTCATCCTTGCCGCCGCGCCAGATCGAATCAGCGTAGCGTAGCCAGAACGGCGATGGATAGGTGCCGACGGTGAGGTTGATGAAGGTATCGGGGTTGGCCTCGCGGATGTCCTCGATCAACTGGATCGCCGCGTCCCAGTCGCTGCTGAAGCGGCTGCCCGGGACCACTGTGTCAGCGCTGCCGGTGCCATCGAACTTGAACTGGTTGATGCCGTGTTGCGTGAGCAGTTCCATCACGGCTTCATGAAAGCGTCGATAGTATTTCGGCCCCGACAGCGCGAAGCGGTCATCGATGACCTCGTATCCTGCTGCGTGGCCCCGCTTCACGCGTTCCTGCCGCGTCGAGCCATAGCCACCCCACGGTGACAGCCACACGCCCGGCGCCGCGCTGTACCGCGCGGCGGCGTCGCGCAGCGGCACGAATCCTTGTGGAAAATCCTTGCCGAAATGCCAGCTGCCGCTGTAGTCATCCCAACCGTCATCGAACAGGAAGGAGTCGAGTTGTACGCCGCGCTTGTCGTGCAACTCGCGACCGATGTCGTCGATGCGTTCGAGCGCTTGCTCCTGCGTGTACGGCATGAGGTAACCGATGTCGTACCAGCTGTTGTAGTGCAGGAACGGGCGGTACGGATGGGCTCGTTCGCGTTCGAGATAGGCCGCGAAATCGCGGCGTAGCTGGCCGTCTCGAGTCACACCCGCCACCGCCGAGAAGACCCAGGTCTTGCCCTTTTCCAGCGGCAACGCCCGCGACAGGATGAACCTGATGGTGTCGCCGCAAATCTGGCTTTCCGACAACGGAAGCTCGAAACCGAGGTAGACGTTGCCCGCTATCACAGGTGTTCCCTTGAACTCACCGCCGGTTTGCGCACCGGACACCTGCGTCTCCAACAGCGAAACGGTGGCAATGTGCTCGTCCGTGCGGATCGCGGTAATTGCCACCTGCAAACGCAAATACTGTGAGCATTCGCGTTGCTCCACGCTCCACTCCACCCGCAGGCGACTCTGTTCGTCACCGAGGACGGCACGCACGCGTCTGCCGGCGATCCGTTCGGCCAGTCGAGACGCCGTGGGATTTGCCGTCAGCATTTCTTCGCGCAGTGGCGCAAGCTGCTTCAGGTCGGCAATGCCCAGTGTGCGACCGTCAGCCAGCGATAGAGCAAACGGCGCGGTGACCGGCAGCGTGCGCACGTGCACGCGGTCGGTCAGGGCGAAATCGCTCAGATGCTGGTGCCTGACGGTCCAGTTCAAGGCGATCGCCGCGTTACCGAAGGAATGTCGGTCACCGCTCGTGTGGATCACGGGCATGCCCGGATGCGGGGACGCAGTTTCGTTGGCGTGCATTTGTGGTACCTACCGTGCAGCATACGCCGCTGATCATTGCAGTAGTCGTGCTTTATAGGGCATGTTGGCAGCCACACCGAATTGGCTTCGCTGCCTGGCAGTTCATCATTGACGGTGAAAAAAGCATCAGAGGCTATGTCGCTATTGAACCTTTGGGTTGGGGGCTGCTTTCTGCGATTGTGTATCTGCAACGGGGCGATAGTGCCTGGGCGCTTTGCTCGAAAACGGTCATTGCGGAAAGACTGCGCCAGAGAGAGGGCGAACGTCCGCCCGAATTTCAGCCCTCTGGACTACCAGTCGATACGGTGTTTTTCATCAGTTTCACGATGACGACGATCATCGTCCACATGAAGATACTGACTGGTGGTCGTGAGCGAGGCATGCCCGAGATTGTCACGCACGAGCCGCAAGTCGACCTGCTGGTCCGCCATATGCGAGCCTGCGCTGTGCCGCAGCCAATGCGCCGATGCCTGCCCGAGCTGATCGGCTCGTGGTGCATGCGTTTCGCCGCGAGCGCGCAGCGCGTCGGCTGCCTCGCTGAAAACCTGTTTGACGATGCGATGCAGCGCGGCACGTGTCAGCGGCTTGAGCGACTGTCCAATCGGCAGTATCAGGGGCGTGTCTTCATCCGGCGAAGGGAGTGCCGGCAGTCCCCGTTCGCGACGGTACGCCCCGAGCTCCGCCATCATTTCCGCTGTAGCCGGTACCAGCCGCTCCTTGCCGCCTTTGCCCAGCACTTCGAGCCACCATAGATCCTCGCCGTTCGCGTCGCGCCGGCAGAAAAACCGGCCCATCGTGTTTTCGCCTACCTCAGTAATGCGCAGGCCACCCAGATAGAGCAGGGTGAAGAGCCAGCGCACGCGTGTGTAGTGCTCCCGCTCGCGGTCCGTTTTTTTTGGCATCGCCTGAATCGACGTCTTCACCTCGAGCCATAGCTCGGGCGACAGATAACGGGTGATGCGCGGCTTGGCGCGCCGTGCGCGTTGGCGCGAAAGCGAGAGCGGATTGCCGGCGAGGTAACCCGCCTGCACCAGCCACGCGAACATGACGTTGAGAATCACCATTGCCTGGCGTTGGCTGGTGGCGGAGAGCGGCCCGTAAAACGGCAGCCAGCGGGGATCGCCGCGTGGGTGCTTGCGACCGCCATTTGCAGTCCATCGCGCTGCCGGCTGCGGGTCGGCGAGAAAGTGCTGATAGACCAGCAGGTCCTCGTGGGTCAGCGACGACAGCGGCTTGCCCATCTGCAGCACGGACCACAACAGCAGCCGTTCGGCTTCCTTGCGGTAGTTGTCGAAAGTGGTCTTCGTATCGACGAAGCGGGCCAGCCATGCGCGGATCGCGTCGAGATCATTACGGGCGGCGATCTGCGCGGTGCCGTTTCTGGAGCGATTGTTGCCATCACTGCCATCCAGTTCAGACGGGATGGTCAGGTTTTCGATGGGCTGCGGAGGGAGCAGCAGGGCGGTCATGGGCGGCTTCAGGTGGCAGGTTGGTGTCGGCGCGTTTGGATGTGCATCGATTCCAATAATATCAACATTATAGGCCTAATGTCAAAATAGTAACGCACATTAACTAAATATATGACGGTTTACGTTATATTATTGTCGAAAGCCGCGGCGATATGAGGGGGCGCAGGGCGTCAGCAACGGCGGCAACGTGCGGCGGATCGTCGGCCTGCCAGCGTGATCTGCCCGTCGTTGGCCAACCGGGGAGAGAGAATGTGACTCAGATCGAAACGCTAGCCGGAGAAGGTTGCTGAGCGATACACAGCACTGGAGGACGCTGGTCGTCGGGGCACCGAAGCACTCCGCTTAACCGACCCGCCACTTCTTCACGAGGACCCATCGTCGTGGGATGCATGGTGTCCACCACCGTGTCGGATGTCCACGTCGCGAGCAACTCGAGGTTGCATTGAGGAAGCGGTGTTGTAAGCAGTGGTCGCGAGTCATTCGTCAACCTTGATAAAAGCCGCGGGCATCGACTTCAATGGTACCGGCCAACGAAAAAAAACCGCCCGGGCCTCACAGCGCGAGCGGTCTTGTCTTCAAACGTTGGCCCGGCAACGCGGCCCGCTTCCTTAGAAGATGTTGCGGATACCGACGGCGACACCCGTCTGGTTGTTACGGCCAGGATAGTCCGCGAGGAACGAGCCGGTGCCACGCGTGAAGTCGACCGTGCCGTAGACCTCGGTGCGCTTCGACAACGAGTACTCGGCCAGGACAGTCGCGGAATAGTTAACGCCGACGCCGAGCGAGCCATCGAGATTCGCCGCGTTACGCGCATGATCGTAGTATCCGGCAAACGTCAGCGCCAGCGGCGAGATGACCTGCCATGTCGAGCCGACATAGACACTGTCGTCGATGCGGTTCGGACTCACGTGCGCCAGCGTGGGGGCGCCGGACTGCTGCATATCGATGTCGGCCAGACCGGTGTTGTCCTGCGAATGCAACCAACCTGCTAGCAGCTTCAGCGTTGGCGTGACAGCGTATGCAGCGCTCACATTCACGATGTTGAACTTCTTGCCAGACACGTCATTCTGCTGGAAGCCGACGTCGGCCATCAGGTCGCCGAGCGCGTACTGCGCGGTAAAGCCGTACATGCTGTTCGCGCCAACGCTGCCTGCCACTCCGCCGAAGCCATACATGCCTTCTACGTGCAGGCCACCAAACTGGCCGGAGTACTTCGCGGAGTTGTTGGTGAACAGGAACGGTCCCACCGGGTTATAGACCCAACTATCCTGCCAGAAGTCACCCACCGTCATCGGATCGTAAGTATTACCCATCACGTCGAAGAACGGCGTTTGTTGGCGCCCGAAAGTCAGCGTGCCGTACTTGTCGTTCGAAAGACCTACATAGGCGTTGCGCTGGAACAGCGTGTTGTTACTGTTATCGAGCTTGCCTGACCAGAGCTGAAACTGGTTCTCGAGCTTGAAGACCGCCGACGTGCCGCCACCCAGATCTTCGCTTCCTTTCAAGCCGAAGCGGCTCGGCGTCTCAACGCCTTCACCCATGGCAACTTGACTGTCGTTATTTGAATTGGCGTTGGTCAGGTAGCGCACGCTCGTGTCGACCAGCCCGTAGAGGGTGACCGAGCTTTGCGCGAAAGCGGATTGAGCCGAAAGCGCGAGTAGGGCAACGCCAAGTGCCGCAGTAGTCTTCTTCATGTGGTTTGCGATTGTTATTTGGGCCGGTGATGCAGGAAAAGCTCACTGGCCGAGTTATGGAATTTCGACACGCCGATTGGGATCGGCTCTAATGGTCTGAATGATATTTCCTGAACAAGAAGCGCAGTAATAAACAGGGGGCTGTGTCGTCCGCTTGCAACAGCTCTTGATTGCGCGAGTGCCAGGCATTAGGCGATCGCGTAGTTCACTATGCACAAGCGGTCTGAAAGCTTCGCGCGCATCGGCGCATTTTTTCGAACACGCGATGAAAGCCAATTCGAAGACACCGATCAGAGATGAGCGCTTTTTTCTTCACGAAGACTGTTCAATGAAGATATAAGCGATGACCTTGAAACGCGTCCGCAGAGCAACCGTAGGGGAGGTATAGGTTCTTACACAGATCCGGAACGATGCGACCAGACATTCATGGCTGACAAGGGGTGAACGTCGGGAAAGTGACTGGTGGCCGCCCGACGGGCGTCGTTACCCGTTTGTCCGCTGAGGCCGGGAATTCGCCAACGATTTCATTTCGAGAGTGCCCGCTGTTCTCCGAGACGAGCCGCATGGTCGCAAGATAGTGACAGCCTGAAACGGGTCGGACAGCGCGGCGAGGGACTGAAGAGCCGTCGACGCTGATATTCACAGCGCCCGATAATATCTACTGACTTTCATCGCCCGTGCTCAGAACTTGAAACGCAACCCAGTGCGCGCGAGCACCGCGTGATTGCCGGATGCAGCCGTGACACTCGCGATACTGGCCACTGCGGCTTTGCCTGTCGAATCGACGCCACTCGCCTTCTGATAAACCGCAAGTACATAAACGTCGGTACGTTTCGACAGGTTGTAATCGACCCCCAGGGCGAACTGGTGATAGCGCGATCCCGAATTGTCGACGCCGGCCAGTCGGCTCGTCACGCTGCTGCCGTTCGTATAATCGTATGCGAAGCCTGCGAGGAACGATGGCGTGATCTGATATTTGACGTTTACCTCGGCGTTATTGAACGTGGCCGTTCCCGAGTAGCCGAGCGGGTTCGGTCCGGAGGCCGTCGTATCTCCCATATTCATGAATTTCGTGTTCGAGTAATTCGCGCCAAACGTGGCCGCGCCGAACGTATAGGCGCCGCCCGCCGCGATGACCTGGTAAGTACGCGCGGAAGCATAACCGGAGAACACAGGATTGGTCGATGCAGCGATGTTGTTGGTGGTCGGTCCCGCGCCGTTCGGGTTGTCGCCGAAAAATGAAGTGTTCGGGTTGCGCGCGTTGAGATAGGCGGCACCGAGCACGAGCGGGCCATTTGCGTAACCCGCACCCAGCGAGAACACCTGATTGCGGCCGACCGAGCCGGCCTGTCCACCGAAGCTATAGACTCCGCCGAAAGTCAGGCCGCCGTAATTCGCGCCGGTGAACTTCACCGCGTTGTTGGTGCGCACCGAGTTGTTTTCATTGTCGAGGTCTCCCGGGTGCGCGGCGCGATGGCTCGCCCATTGGTCGGCCGCGCCCAACGGACCGACATAGTCCACCACACTGTCATATTGACGACCCAACGTGACAGTGCCGAATTGCGTGCTGCCGATACCGACGAAAGCCTGCCTTCCGAATAGGGCGCCGCCCTGTCCGAGCTTGCCGCTATTCACATCGAAACCGTTCTCCAGGACGAAGAGCGCCTTGAGTCCATTACCCAGATCTTCGCTGCCTCGCAAGCCCCAACGCGAACCCTGAAGACCGCTCACCGAATCGAGTTGAAAGAGCGACTTGCCAGCCCCCGACGCGGTTTTGACATTGCTCACGTACTCGAGACCTTCATCAATAACGCCGTATAACGTCACGCTGCTTTGCGCATGCACGATGCTGGCGAACGCCATTGCCGTCGCCGCCGCGCAGACGGTTTTTTTACTCATGATTGTCTCCGTTGTTCGTGATATTTTTTACTCGGATTCAATCATATTGATTTGGATGCCAAACTAATAGCGCGATATTCTTATCGAAATACATCGCGGGAAGATTCCAATGCATAACGTGATCAAACAATCTTCGCTGCGTGTAATGCCGTGATATCCGCTTCGGAACGTCCGAGCTCGCGCAACACCTCGTCCGTATGCTGACCTAGAGTGGGCGGCGCGCGTCGCATGGTGGCCGGCGTATCGGAGAACTTGACGGGAAATCCGAGCTGGGGAACGCTGCCTTCCACCGGGTGGTCGATATGCTGCAACAATTCCCGAGCCCGAAAATGCGGGTCGTCGAACGCTTCTCGCATCGAGTGGATGGGGCTTGCTGGAACGTCCGCACGTTCCAGCAGTTCGAGCCAACCGTCGCGCGGCCGGTCTTTGAAGATCGCGCGCAGGGCATCGATTTGCGCATAGGCGGCGTCACCTTGCGGCCATTGATTGGCGAGCCAGTCGTCGCGATCGATCAATCGGCAAAACGACTCCCAGAACTTCGGCTCGATGATGCCGAGCGCGAGCCAGCGGCCGTCCGCGCATTCATATGTGTTGTAGCACGCGTTGCCGCCGGTATTGCGATAAGCGCCGCCGCGCGGCTCGTTGCCGGCAAACAACGCCTCGGCTGCGTGATAGGCAAGGAACGTCGCCGTGCCGTCGAACATCGATACGTCGAGCCATTGCCCCTTGCCCGTCGTATGACGCGCGAGCAAGGCGGCGAGGATCGCGTAGAGCGCCATCATCGAGCCACCGCCAATATCCGATATCAACAGGCCAGGCACGAGCGGTCCGGTGTCGGGACGGCCGAACAGAGGCAGCGTGCCGAGCAGCGCCATATAGTTCAGGTCGTGGCCGGGCGCGAGCCGGTAGGGTCCGGTCTGACCGAAGCCTGACAACGAGCAGTAGATGAGCCGGGGATTGATTGCGGCAAGCGTCTCGAAGCCGAGACCCAGCCGCTCCATGACGCCCGGTCGAAACCCTTCGACAAGCACGTCGGCATCGGCGGCCAACTCGAGCAGCAGCGCTTTGCCCTGCGAGGTTTTAAGATCGAGGGTCATGCTGCGCTTATTGCGGTTGCAAAGCAGGAAGGTACCGGAGTCAGCTACGCCCATCGGCTCGAATTCGCGCTGGTAGTCGCCGCGTACCGGCTCTTCGATCTTGAGCACGTCCGCGCCGAGGTCGCCTAGCAGTTGCGTGCACAAAGCCGCCGGCAGCAGGCGGCTCACATCGAGGACACTGAGATCCTGCAGTGCATTCATGAGCGGCGCGGCGGATTGCCTGCGGCCGCCGTATCGAACAGATGTTTCAACTCGCTTTTCTTGACTTTGCCGGTGGTGGTCAGCGGTAGGTCGGCCTCGGCGAGAATACGGATAATGCGAGGGACTTTATAGGCCGAGAGCGTCTCCCGGCAGAATACCTGGAGCGTTTCTTCGCTGACTGTCAGATCCGTGCGCGCGATCACGATGGCGCCTAGTACCTCATCCTGAATCGCGTCAGGCAGCGCGACGACGAAGGCACACTCCACTGCCGGATGCTGCGCTAGTGTCTCCTCGACTTCGGCCGGCGCCACATTGATGCCGCCCGTCTTGATCATTTCCGTGACGCGTCCGCGGTACACGATTCGCCCGGCATCATCGAGCAAACCTAGATCACCGGAACAGAAAAAACCTTCGGCATCGAAGCACGCGGCGGTGCGCGCGGGGTCGCGATAGTAGCCTGCGAACAGGCGCCCACGAATGCGGATCTCGCCGACCTGGCCTGCGGGCAGCACGGCGCCACTGGTGAGATCGACGATTCGCACGGTAAAACCTGGAAGCGGCGTGCCCATTGTGGTTGAACGAATCTCAAGAGGCTCAGAAGCATCGGTGACCGCGCAATTGCCGTAGGTTTCGGTCAACCCGTACACATTGCAGATTGCCGTCGCGCCGAGAGCCGCGAGCCGTTTGATCTGTTCGGGCGTACCGATAGTCGCGCCGGTGCGCAGCGAGACGAGACGCCGGTCGTCCGGCGTACTCGCATCGGAGATGGCCCGCACCATGTTCGGCGTGCCGTAAAAAACGCTGCATGACTCGGCGTCGATCAGTCTCAGCGCTTCGGCCGCATTGAACGACTCCTGCAATACGATCGTGCCACGATGCGTAAGCAGGTTCATCACCGCGTTCGCACTTCCGAGGCTCCAGAACAGCGATACGGCAAGCCATAGCCGGTCTTCATGCACGACATGCTGGCGTTCGCCGATATACCAGCCGTTTTCGATCAAACCGTCGTGCCGCAGCAGAATGCCTTTGGGCGCCGCCGTCGATCCCGAACTGTAGACGAGCAAAGCGGGATCCGACGGTTCGACGGCAGTGCCGAGCGCCTCGATTGTCGCCGCGGGCACCCCTTCTCCGAGTTGCCGGAACTGTGCGTACGAAAGATGTAAGGTAGATTGCGAGGGCGACGTCGGCTTGTCGCCGATCCAGACAGCCTGCTGCATCCTCGGCAGGCACTCGGCGAGCGGCTCGAGCGACTGGAGTATGACGCGGAAGTCCTGCCGCAGAAAGGTTGCTGCCGCAACCAGTAGCGAGGCCTCCGAATGCCGTAGCGCATATTCCAGTTCGCGCGCGGTTGCCCAGGTATTCAAGCCCACCGCGATCGCGCCGAGATATTGCGCGGCATACGCGAGAACGAGCCACTCGGGCCGATTGCCCATCAAAATCGCAACGCGATCACCACGGCCGATGCCGAGTGCGTGCAGCGCCGCGGCAGTCTGTTTCACCTGAGTAAGCAGTTCCTCATACGTAAGCCGCACGGCGCCGCCGACAATCGCTTCGTGCTCCGGATCGATCGCCGCCTGTTCCTCCAGCAGCAAAGGCAGGGTCCTGCTAACGGGCATCGTCGCCATACGTTTGTCTCCAACGGATGCGAACGTGATATCCGCATTCACCAGGGGCCATCGCAACCGTGGCCTGTTAGGGAAAACACAGGGTGGTACTTTAGCGAGCGGAACACATAATAAATAGAGATATCTTCACATCGGAATCGATCGGCAACTACGATGAAACGACTCAATCTGGTCAATCTCGAGACGGTGTGCTGGATATCGCGCCTCGGCACTTTCCATCTCGCAGCCGAACGGCTGAACACAACGCAGTCGGCCGTCTCAGGGCGCGTGCGCGAACTCGAAAACTCCACGGGTCTTACGTTGTTCCAGCGGCATGGGCGCCGGATGGAACTGACGGTGCATGGGCGCGAGCTGGTGCGGCGGCTGGAGCCGCTGCTGCATCAGATCGAGGACGTGGTGGTGTCGCTCGACAATCCGGGCGCGGCCACCGGGATCGTGCGGATCGGCGTGGGTGAGGCCGTAGCGTTGAGCTGGTTCGGCGAGTTTCTGTCGAAAGTGAAGCGGCTCATGCCGAAAGTCGTTTTCGAAGTCGAAATCAATCTGAACATCATCGCGCGGCAGAAGCTCGAGACCGGCAAGCTCGACGTGGCGATCGTCGCGGGACCTTTCGACGAGCACCGCATCACCAAGCTCTCGGTGGGCTACGCGCGCTTCATCTGGGTGATGTCGCCGAGTCTCGCGGCGGCCTGTCCGCGCGAGGCGGGCGTGCTTGAACTGTTCGAACGCTTCCCGGTATGGTCGTTGCCGCGCCCCGCGACGATGTTCCCCGCAACGCAGGCCGCGCTGCGCGAAATCGGCGTGAAAGCGGTGGATGTCAACACCTGCGACTACCTGAGTGCGCTCAGCCACGTGATCGTCGCGGGGGGCGGCCTGGCGTTGTTGCCCGAGGATCTGGTGGCCGGCGATCTGGCGAGCGGCCGGCTGGTCCGTATGGCACCCGAGTTGCATCCAGAAGACATTGAGTTTTTTGCCGCGTGGCACAGCGATCAGGAGCACTCGGTGCTGCGGCATGTGATCGACGCGGCGGTGGCCAACAGCACTTTCCGGCGCCGTCCGGCCGCGGCGAACACGGTAACGCAAGTGGAGCAACTGGCCGGCATGCAGTCATAACGGTGGGCGGCCTGCGGTTTTTCTGATCCATTGTGCCGTGCAAACATCGTGTTTGCAGATCATTCCGTATCGGAAATTGTAAGTAGTTCGCGGCAAGTGCCTGGTATAGAGTTTGTGTCAATCGCTTCTGACGCGATGCACATCCAAGCCTTGCGGCGGGGTGGCGTTACGCGGGAAACGACACAAAACGATGTACCAGGAGGAGACAATGGCACAGTCGTATCGCACGGCTTCGCACGCTGCCGCGCGCCGCAAACGCAGGACCGGTTCCCGCCTGCGTGCGTTGGCGGCGTTCGCGCTCGGCGCTGCCGCCTGTCTCGCGACGTTCGCGGCGCCGGCTGCCGAGTCGGTCAAGATCTCCGCGTTCGACGGCTCCTTCATCAATTTCCCGCTCTACGTCGCGGCCGACCTGCATCTGTTCGAGAAGCATGGCGTCAACGCCGAGCTGATCTACGGCACGGGCATCCAGACGACCAACATGGTGGTCAGCGGCGCGACCGAGTTCGGCGGTTTCGCTGTCGAGCATGGCGTACAGGTGATCGGCAAAGGGCAGAAGCTGAAGCTGCTCGTACTCAATGAGACCAATCCGCCGTTCGATCTGATCGTGCGTAAAGACCTTCCGCTCGCCAACCTCGCGAAGGGCTATCCGCACAGTATCGGCGACCTGAAGGGCCTGAAGCTCGGCGTCAGCACCCCTGGTGCAAGCGCCGATACGAGTTTGCGTTTGTTGCTGAAACAGGCTGGGCTCGATCCGGATCGCGACGTCCATCTGGTGCCGATCGGGGATCCGACCACGCAACTTGCGGCGCTGCGCAATCACACGGTAGACGGCGCGATGGCGTTCGAACCGATCCAGACCCAGGCGGTGCTCGGCGAGAAAACCGCGAAATCGGTCGTCAACCTGGAAAAGGGCGACGCGGGTCCGGATATCTATCGAAGCTACGCGTTCAACGGCGTATTTGCGCGCCAGGATTACATCGACAAGCATCCCGCGATCGTCAAGTCGGTGGTGGATGCTGTGGTCGAAGCGGAGCAACTCATCAACGACCCGGCGCATATCGATGAAGTCGTGAAGGTCGCCGCGAACCGCATGCATGGCATCTCGCCGGATCTGCTCAAGCAATACATTGAAACGTACCGGGGCATCTTCGTACCAACCGCGACGCCAGCGGCGATCGCCAACGTGAACCGCTTCCTGCAGTTCCAGCAGCAGATCACGACGCCAGTGCCCTATGAGCAGGTGGTGGCGACGGCGTATATGCCGAAGTCGTTCACCCCGACTGCAGGGAAATGACCATGATGAGCCGCAAAGCCGCCCACCGGAGCATGCTTGCCACCTCGCACCCTGACGCGCCGGCACGGCGCCGTAGCCGCACCGCGGTCAAGGTGGTGATCGCGAGAACCTTGCTGATCGTCGCTGTGCTGGCGATCTGGCAGGGCGTCGTGAGCGCGGGGCTCGTCGATCCTTTCTGGATCAGCAGCCCGGTGCTGGTGGCGAAAGAGTTCTGGACCCAGGCAGTAAGCGGCACCCTCTTATCGGATATCGGCATTACCGTGTTCGAAGCATTGGTCGCCTTCGTGATTTCGTCGATACTCGGCATTGCCAGCGGATTACTGCTGGCGCGTTCGCCGTTCTGGGACATGGTGTTCGCCCCGTTGATCGTGGTACTCAACAGCATGCCGCGCGTGGCGATTGCTCCGCTGATCATTCTCTGGTTCGGGATCGGCCTCGCCGCAAAAGTGATTACCGCGTTCACGCTGGTGTACTTCATTTTGCTGGTGAATACACTGAGCGGCGCGAAAAACGTCGACAACGATATCCGTACGATCGCGCTGCTAATGGGCGCCTCCCGTCGCGACATGCTGTTCAAGGTGACCTTGCCATCCGCGTTGCCATGGATTTTCGCGGGGCTCAATCTAGGACTCACGTACTCGCTGCTGGGCGTGATCGTTGCCGAAATTCTCTCTTCGAATCAGGGGCTCGGCTTCGTGATCGCGCATAACGCCGGCAGCTTCAATACCGCTGGCGTATTCGCCGGATTGATCGCGCTCTCGCTGGTTGCGTGGCTATTCGCGATTGTGATGCGCACGATCGAATCGCGTCTGCTGGCGTGGAAACCTTCGACGACGAGCGCCTGATCATGACTGCCCGAACCATTCTCTTTCTTGATGACGATCCGGTTGTACGGATCGCTCGCAGTGTCCTGTGCAATGAACCCGATGCCGGCTGGCTGAAAGACTACTTCGCGCCGGAAGCGCCGGATCTTGCGCCGCTTGTCGACGCCGCGCGAGGCATTACGCGTGAGGACGGCGTGCACATCCAGCTCGCCGACGGCACGGACCCACGAGAATTCGACCCAGCGGTGATCGTATTTCGGCGCGGTGTGGTGTCGGCGGAATGCATCGCGGGTTGCGTGCAGTTGAAGCTGATCCAGCGCCTCGGTGAGCGTCCTGACGGCATCGATCTGGACGCTGCGCGCAGCGCGGGTGTCGCCGTGTCGTGCCTGCCGCGCCGCACACTCGACTTCACGGCGGAACATGCGTTGCTGCTGATGCTCGCGCTCGGCAAGAAGCTCACCGTCAGCGATCGTCTCGTGAGAGCGAGCGACGCGCCGGCGGCAGCGGGCGTCAACGGTGTCGCCTACAACTGGCCGGGCATCGGCGGCTTGACCGGGCTCCACGGGAAAACGCTGGGCGTGGTCGGCCTCGGCGAGGTGGGTACGCTCGTCGTCAAACTGGCGCGCGCGTTCGGAATGAACGTGATCTACACCAAGCGCAAACCGTTGTCCGAGGCCGAGGAAAACACGCTCGGTGCGAGTTTCGACACACTGCCGGGTCTGCTCGAGCGCGCCGATTTCGTTTCGCTGCATGCCGCCAATCTGCCGGAAAACCGCGGGATGATGGGGCGCGCGGAATTTGCCGCAATGCGCGCGCAAGCGTTCTTCGTCAATACGAGTCGCGGCGCGTTGGTGGATGAGGACGCATTGTTCGACGCGCTGCGCTCGGGCGCGATTGCAGGCGCGGGGCTCGATGTGCATGGCGTCGAACCCCGCTCGGCAAATGACCGTTTTTGTTCGCTCGACAACGTCGTTTTGACGCCGCATGTGGCCGGCGGTTCGCGTGCTGGCTTGCTGCCGGAATTGCGCACGCTGATCGAGAACTGCCGCGCCGCGTTCAACGGCGCGGCGTTCGTGCATCGCATCGCATGATGCAGATAGGCGCGCCGAACATGACCGCACTTGAACAGATCGCGCACTGGGTCCAGTCTCCAGACATCGAACGTCTGCCCGATGCCGGGCTTGCGACGGCGCGGCTCGCCTTCCTCGACACGCTCGCCGTTACGCTGATCGGCTCGCGCCGCGCTGCACCGCGTATCGTCGCGAGCCTCGAACCGGTGAACTTGCCACATTCCACGGCATCGCTCGTCGGCATGTGTAGCAGGACATCTGTTGCACGTGCCGCGTTGATCAACGGGACCGCGGCGCACGCGGATCTGTTCGACGACAACAGTGCGCCGATGATTGCGCATCCGAGTGCGTCGCTAGTGTCGGCGTTGTTGCCGCTTGCCCAGTCTATCGGCGCAAGCGGGCACGACCTGCTGCTTGCGTACTGCGTGGGTTTCGAAGTCGGCGTGAAGCTGGGCCGCGCCGTGAATCCGGCGCTGTACGAGCAGGGCTGGCATGTGACCCGCGTACTCGGCGTGCTGGGTGCGACCGCGGCGTGTTGCCGGCTGGCGCGCGTGAGCGTCGAGCAGACCATTCACGCGCTCGGGATCGCCACCTCGGCGGCAGGCGGTTTGCGGCAACACTTCGGCACCATGACGATGGCGCTGCATGCCGGTTGGACGGCCCGCGACGCGATCGAATCGATGCAACTTGCCGCGCGCGGCTTCGATGCCGATCCGGCGGGGCTCGACGGTCGCTATGGACTGGCGCGTGTCTTTGCGCAGAGCGAAGTCCGATTGCCGAACCTCGGCGAATCGTTCGAACTGATCGAATCGGGGATCATTTTCAAGCCCTATCCGTGCGGTGCGCCAACGCATGCCGCTATCGACGCCGCGCTTTCGTTGAGCGCGAACCAGCGGATCGATCCGGCGCAAATCGAATGGGTCGTGTGCCACGTGCATCCGTGGAACGCGATGACGTTGCGCGATGAACGGCCGTCAACCGCCAATCAGGCACGCGTCAATCTGCGCTTTTGCGTGGCTGCGGCACTGCGCTTCGGCCGGGTGACACCTGACGAGTTTTCCTCTGACGCATTACGTGATCCGCTCGTTCAACGTCTGATGAGCGCGACCGATATCAGAGTCGATGCCAGCCTTCCCGACAACGGTGAATTTCCAGCCGCAGTCACGTTACAACTGCGCGACGGGCGCACAGTGACAGAGCGCCGCGATGTGCCACCGGGTGGAACCGGCCGTCGTCTCGATGCGGCCCAGATTCAGGCGAAGTTCCGTCAATGCGCCGCGGGCGTATTGACCGACCAGACTTGCGGGCGGGCGATCACCGCGCTGACACGTCTCGACGCTTTGGCCGATGTTGACGCGCTCGCGCGCGCACTGGAAGGCGATGGCCCGCAAGCTGCAGCGCCAGCAGCCTAGATCAACGGAGAATTCGATGAGCACCGTAGCCAGCGAAGCGCAGATCCAGATCCGCAACGTCGACATCCGCTTTGCGCCGGAGGGACGCGAGGTCGTGACGGCTGCGCAAGGCGTCACCCTCGATGTGCCTCATGGGTCGATCGTGACGATCGTGGGGCCGTCGGGATGCGGCAAGTCGACGATGCTCAATGCGGTATCGGGCCTGCTCGAACCCTCGAGCGGTGTCGTCAGCGTCGGTGGCAAGCCAGTGTCGGGTATTCGTCATGACGTCGGCTACATGTTCGCTCGCGACGGCATGATGCCGTGGCGCACCGCGCTCGAGAACGTTGGCTTCGGCCTCGAAGTGCGCCGCGTGCCCAATCATCGGGAAATCGCACGCGAGTGGTTGCGGCGCGTCGGACTAGCGCAGTTCGAGAACCACTATCGGCACGAACTCTCGCACGGCATGCGTCAGCGTGTTGCAGTGGCGCGCACCTTTGCGACCGATCCGGACATTCTGCTGATGGACGAACCGTTCGGTGCGCTCGACAGCCAGACGCGGCTCAAGCTGCAGGAACTGTTTCTCTCGGTGTGGGAAAGCTCACGCAAAACCGTGCTGTTCGTCACCCACGATTTGCACGAAGCCATTTTTCTGTCCGACATCGTGGTGGTCTTTACGAACCGTCCGGGACGGGTGAAGTCGATCATTCCCGTCGATCTGCCCAGACCGCGCCTGCCGCCGGCGGAACTTGCCGCCGCGCCCGAGTATCAGGACATCCACTCACGCATCTGGGGCAGTCTCAAAGATGAAGTCAACCATTTCTGACTTGCCTGCCGTGGCGCCATCGAGAGCGGAGGCCGCGCGCAGCGTGAGCGAGCGATGCGCGAGTTGGGCGGTCGGACTCCAGTTCGACGACTGTCCAGATGCGTTGCGCGAAGCGGCGCGTTGGCGCCTGCTCGACACGCTCGGCGTCGGCCTCGCGGCGACGTCATTGCCGGTGGCCGAAGCGATGCTCGGCGCGGCGGGCGATCTCTCCGACGGCGCGGATGCGGACGTGATCGGCAACGGCGGCCGGCGTGTCTCGGTGCCGTGGGCTGCGCTGGCGAACGGCACGCTGTTTCATAGCCTGATATTTGACGACACGCACAGCGAAACCATCGTGCATCCCAGCAGCGTCGTCGTGGCGGCGGCACTGGCCGCCGCGCAAGCGAATCACGCAAGCGGGCGCGACTTCCTGACCGCCATGATGGCCGGCAGTGAGATCACCTGCAGAATAGGGCTCGCTGCGGCCCGCCGGTTTCATGCCGCAGGGTTCCAGCCGACCGCCGTGGTCGGGCCGCTCGGGGCGACGGTCGCCGCGGGCAAACTCTACGGGCTCGACTCACGCCAATTGGCTCACGCACTCGGGATTGCGGGGAGCTTCGTCTCCGGCATTATCGAAAGCTGGACGGATGGCGCCTGGGCGCAATTGCTGCACGCGGGATGGGCCGCGCATAGCGGCATCGTGGCGGCTACGTTGGGACGACGTGGCTTCTCTGGGCCGAGCACGGTGATCGAAGGCAAAGCCGGCGTGCTGTGCACGCATACTCGGCCCAATGGCATACCGTTTGCGTTCGAACGCATCACGGATGCGCTGGGCGAGCGCTGGGAGAGTGCGCAAATCGCGTTCAAGCCGTTCCCATGCGGCCACGTGATCCATCCATTTCTGGACGCACTGCTGGCATTGCATCGGGAAGGGCTCGAGGCGGATCAGGTGAAGCGCATTGTCTGCCCGATCGCCGATTACATGATTCCGGTGGTGTGCTCGCCAGTCGAGCAGAAACGGCGCCCGCGCACCGACGCGCAGGCACGTACGAGCCTTCAGTATTCGCTCGCCGAAGCGCTGCATCACGGCCGTCTCGACGCGCGCAGCTACCAGCCGGAGAGCCTGAACGATCCGCGCATTCTCGCGCTTGCCGACCGTGTCGAAGTGAAAGTGGACGATAGCGCGCCGGATAGCCGCATCTTCAAAGGCTGGGTCATCGTGCACACGGTTGAGGGCCGGGTGTTGGAGAAGATCGTGCCGTCCACGCGCGGCAGCGTCGACAATCCGATGAGCGAAACCGAACTGCGAGACAAGTTTTTCGCCAATGCGGCCCTGCGCTTGTCACGTGAACAGGCTCAGCGCGTGTTCGATCTCGTGTTCCGGATCGATACGCTTGCAAGCGTCGATGAAATGATGCGCGCGTGCAACGGCGATCCTAGAGAATCGCCATCGGACTGAGCGGGCTCGCCGTACCGCCGACGATAGGTAGCGCCGCCGCCGCGAAAAAAAAGGTTTTTGCGCCTGTGGCGGCGAGTTCGTCGAGCACGAGTCCTTCCAGCAACAGCACGCCGTAGTCGCGGATCACGCGTTGATGCACCGGAAAAACCGTGCCGTTCGGAAACGGGATTGTTTCGATTGCGTAGTTGTCGGCGCCAATGACCGCGACGCCGGATGTGGCAAGCCATAACGCGGCATCGAGCGCGAGGCCGGGCTCGCCGTCGAAATAGTCAGCCTGTGAAGCGTGCGTTTCGAACCAGCCGGTGCGGATCAACGCGACGTCGCCCGGTTCCGGCGCAAAGTCCGCGGCGCCGGCGATCGCCTGCAACTCGTCGCGACCGATGAATTCGCCTGCCGCGAGCGGCGCGCCACGTTGCTGCATGACGTCGAACAGCAAGCCACGTGTGGCGATCGGCGGCAATTTGTCGACACCGCAGCGGCTCGCTCCGAACGTGCTGCGAATCGAATTCTGGGAGAAGCCATTGTAAAGCTCGTCGTCGTACCAGACGTGGCATAACGCGTCGAGGTGCGTGCCGAGATGTGCGGGCATCACGAGCGTATCTTCGGCGAACTGGAACCCGCCTGGCCGTTTGCCGCCCGCCGCGTAGTCACCGCCGTCGCGATTCATGAAATGCATCACGCTGCTGCGGCCATGCGGGACCGGTGTGCGATCGGATATAGGCTGAGCGAGGCTGACGACGCGGCCGCTCGATATCAGTTGCGCCGCACTCCGTACTTTTTCCGGTTCGATCGAACGCAATGCGCCGGCTTCATTCTCATGTCCCCAACGGTGCCACGCTTCCTTTGCCATGCATCTCTCCCTGTTTCATCACAGAGTAAAGCAAAGCCGCGCGGAAATGGCGTTGAAATTCCAATGAATTCCGATCGGTTCGAGATCGTCGAACGATTCGCTTCGCAGATCGAATCTCATAACTTTATATCGCTATACGTTATCAATCGATGTCTTTAACTTCGATGCTGCGCGCTCGTCGAGCGGCGTATCGCTCGCAACCGCAACGCCGCGCGTCGCCCGACGCACCGCGAACGGTTCGAAGAAGGACGAAGAAGGAGACAGGTACAGATGAACACATCGAAGTATGGCGGCGTGATTGGCTGCGCGTTTTACGCACCCGGCGGCGAACCGCATGAATCTCTCGAAGAAATACTTTATGGCCTCACGCGCCGCGCGCTTGCCGATGCGCGCCTGACGATCAACGATATCGACGGTATCGTGTGCGCCTCGTGCGATCAACTCGACGGACGCGCCATCGCCATCATGGCCGCCTCGGGTTCAGTGGGCGGTGTGGGCAGGGACATTCTGTCGACGCCGTCTTCCGCCGAGCACGCGTTCGTACTCGGCGCGCTGCGGGTCGGGTCGGGGCAGTACCGCACGCAACTGGTGATCTCATGGAGTCCGCTCGAGGCGCAGTCGGTGCCGCAAGTTCAGCAACTCGGCAACGATCCGTATTTTCATCGCGGTCTGCCGCTCGATGATCTCGCGTCGCACGCGTTGCAGGCAGTCGCGATGGACCCGACCAATAGCCTGCACGATCGCGCAGTAGCGCTGGTCGAAAAAAATCGTCAGCAGGGCAATCGTGCGTATCCGGAGCGGCCGTGCGGGCCACGCGAGAAAGTGTGGATCGACGATGGCGAGATCGTCGCCTGGCCGCTCTCGCGAGAGATGGTCGCGCCTCCTTCTATCGGCGCAGTAGCGCTCGTACTCGCCGACGCGGAGTTCATCGCCGCGCGTGGCGACGCTGAGGTCGCGTGGATCAAAGGCCTGGGGTGGGCCGCGGAGCCGGCCTTTCTCGGCGACCGTGACCTCGCGGCGCTACCCTCGCTGGACGCCGCGGTTGCGCGAGCCTATGGCGAAGCCGGCGTGACGAATCCGGAGACGCAAATCGACCTCGCTGAAGTGGCCGATGCGACACCGTATCAGCAGATATTGGCGGGTGAACGGCTCGGGTTGTACGAACAGCGGTCCGCGCAAGGCAGTGCGCGCAAACCTGTGCCAATCAATCTGTCGGGCGGCGCGGCATCGTTCAATCCCGTCTTCTGTTGCGGTCTGATGCGTATTGCCGAAGCTGCGCAGCAATTGCGCGCTCGGGCCGGCGCGCATCAACTCGACGGCGTGCGGCGAGCCGTCGCGCACGGCGCGAGCGGCTTCGCGATGCAATACAACACGGTGGTGGTGATGGAGTCCAATCAGGCAGGAGGTGCGCAATGAGCGGCCGGCGAGTGGGGATCATCGGTATCGGACAATCCGCCTTCAAACCGGCACGCAAGGATGCGAGCTATCCGGAGTTGGTGCGAGAAGCGGTGGTGCTTGCGATGGCGGATGCGAAGCTGGAATTCGACGCGCTCGACGGGGTCGTGTATTCGCTTGCACCCGATGCGTTGCTCGGCATCGGCAATGCGGAGCGACTCGGGGTCGACGCCGTGGGCGGACGCAACAAACCCTTCATGCGGGTCAACACGGGCGGTTCGACGGGCCTGTCGTGCGTGGCCGCTGCCCAGCAGCATATCGCGGCTGGGGCCTGTGACGTCGTGCTGACTGCGGGCGCCGATAAAGTCGGCGAATGCGGCGATTCGCAAACCGTGCTGAACAAGATCTGGGACCCGAGTTACGAGCGGCCATTGCCGCTTGGGACGATCACCATGCTCGCGATGTCGGCCGTGCGGTACATGCATCTATATGGCGCGACTGAAGAAGACTTCGCGCACGTGACCGTGAAGAATCGCGCGCATGCGGCGCTCAATCCGAATGCGCATTTGCGTGCGCCGACGACGGTCGAGGAGGTGATGGCGTCGCGCTATATATCGTGGCCGATCAAACTGTTCGACGCCTGCCCGCAGTCGAGCGGCGGCTGCGCGATGGTGCTGGCCTCGGAAGACTACATCAAGGCGAACGGACTCGACGCGGTGTGGATCACGGGGCTTGGCAACTGCTCGGAAAGCTATTACATCGGTGACCGGATGGGGCGCAATCAGATAGCGGATCATGCCGACGCGCACGCGCTCGCAGAATCGTTCGCAAGAGCTTACCGGATGGCGGGAATCAGGAATCCGGCCAACGAAGTGCAGGTGGCCGAACTTTATGCGCCGTTCAGCAATACCGAACTGCACGCTATCGAGGCCGCGGGGCTCGCGCCGCTCGGCCGGTCGGTCGCGCCGTTGCGAGAGGGCGCATTTTCTTTGGGCGGGGCGGTGCCGGTTAATCCGTCGGGCGGTACGTTATGTACCAACGCGATTGCGGTGACGGCGATGGTGCGGGTTGCGGAAGCCGCATTGCAGGTGTGGGGCCGCGCCGGCGCCCATCAGGTCAGCGGCGCGCGGATTGGCATTGCTAGTGGTAACGGCGGCGACCATCAGTTCTTCGGCTCGATGGTCGTCGAAGCGTAAAGCGAAATCAGGGGAAAAGGAACATGGAACTGCTGACTCGAACAGAACACTGGAACATCACTTATCGGCATGCACTGGGCGAAACCGCCAGCTGGTTTTACGTGCAGTTGCGCGAGCACGGCAAGCTGTACGGACGGCGTTGTCCGCAATCGGGCCGGGTGCTCGTTCCTCCCCGCGCGTTTTCCGACCAGACGCTCGAGCCTACGTCGGAATGGGTTGAAGTCGGCCCGCGCGGCGTGATCGAAACTTTCACGATCGTCTACGAGCCGTTCAACCACTTGCCGGATCCACCGTATGCGTTCGGCTATGTTCTGCTGGAAAACGCGGATACAGCGATCGGTGGCTATTTCAAAGGCGTCGATCTGAGCGACCCGAAAAAGGCGGCAGCCCGCCTCGCGGTCGGCACGCCGGTTATCACGCGCTTTGCCGAAGAACGCAAAGGCGATATGTCCGATATGTGGTTCGAAGTCGATACGGAACGTTGAGGCTTGTTCCATCGACGAATCCGATCGCTTTCGTTCGAAATTGCTGACTGTATTTGTCGCAGTAGCCAGTCGACAATGAAAGCGGACCGGACCTCATGCCAAGGAGACGAACATGGAAGCCCCAGACACGGGTCAGCCTGTGACGGTTTATTGGGCGCCCGGCTGCAGCAGTTGTTTGCGAGTAAAAGAATATCTGGGTTCGCACGGTATCGCCTACCGGTCTCGCAACATCCAGTCTGATCCGACAGCGGTCGCCGATCTGGCCGCGCTCGGGATCCGGCGCGTGCCGATCGTCACTAAAGGCGAGGGCTGGGCGGACGGTCAGGCGTTGGCCGACGTCGCCAGATTATGCGGAATCGAATTCAAGGCGCAGGCCGAACTCTTGGTGCAAGCGCTTGCGCAACGTCTGGTGCTGATCCTGAAGGAAGGCGAGCGCGCTATTTCGCAATTTGAACCCGCTGTATTGCGCGAAGCGATTCCCGACGGCAATCGCACCTATGCCGATCTGTCGTATCACGTGTTCAGCGTGGCGGACGTGTTTCTCGAACATGCCGAAGGGGAACCGGTGACGTTTGAGTCCTATGCGCGGGTTCCGGCCCCGGGTAAGGCCACGCGAGAGGATCTGCTTGCGTTCGGCGCGGATGTGCATGCGCGCGTGGCGAAGTGGTTTGATGAACGGCTCGCAGATTATCCGTGGAATAGGCGAGCCGATGTCTACTACGGAGAGCAGACCAACCGGCAATTTCTCGAACGTACCGCGTGGCACGCCGGGCAGCACCTACGCCAGTTGTTGTGGCGACTGGACCTTGAACAGGGCAGTACCCGGCAACACAACGCAAAGCCGCTATTCGACGGCTTACCTATGCCCAATGCGGTATGGCATGCCGACGCGGTGGGATGACGCTGCAGCGCATTTGCCAGTGCAAGACCGTATAGCGCATCGCGTTAGCGGATAACAACGAAGGAGACATGTGATGAGCCCAACCGCATGCGGGCGTGGGTGCCGTATCGGCATGCGCGTCGGCTTCAACAAAATGTGGCGCGGGCTCGCGGGTCTCGCGGGGTTGTTCGCGGCGGCGCTTCTCGGCGCGAACGCGCTCGCTGACAGCACGCTGAAGATCGCCGCATTCGATGGCGCTTTCGTCAATTTTCCGCTTTACGTCGCGACCGACCTGCATCTATTCGACAAGCACGGCGTGCGCGCCGAACTGGTCTACGGACTCGGCTCGCAGGCGCCGACAATGGTAATGAGCGGCGCGACCGAGTTCGGCGGCTTTGCCGTCGAGCATGGGCTGTTGCTGATGGGTAAGGGCCAGCAACTCAAGCTGCTGGTGCTATGCCAGAGCAATCCGCCGTTCGATCTGATCGTTCGCAAAGACATTGCGCTGCCGAACCTCCGTGCCGGTTTTCCGAAGAGTGTGGCCGATCTCAAGGGGTTGCGACTCGGTATCAGTGCGCCGGGCGCCAGCGCGGATACAGGCTTGCGTCTGCTACTCAGGCAGGCGGGGCTCGATCCTGAGCGCGACGTCAAGATCGTCTCAATCGGCGACGCCATGACACAACTTACCGCTTTGCAGAACCGGACGGTCGACGGCACGATGGCGTTCGAACCGATTCAGACCCAGGCGGTGCTCGGCTCGCACGCGTATCAATCCGTTATCAACCTCGAGAAGGGCGATGCCGGGCCGGAGATTTATCGCGAGTATGCGTTTAACGGACTTTTTGCACGCAAGGACTATATCGACGCACATCCGGTTCAGGTCAAAGCGGTCGTCGCCGCGATCGTCGAAGCGGAGCAGATAATCAATGATCCCGCCCGCATCGAAGACGTGACGCGTGTGGCCGCCGCGCATATGCACGGCATTCCGCACGATCTGCTCAAGGAATATGTGGCGACCTATCGCGGCGTGTTTGAACCGGTGGCGTCGCCACTCGCAATTGCCAACGTGAATCGCTTTGTGATGTATCAGAACCAGGTGAGCGTGCCGATTCCGTATGAGAGCGTTGTCGATACGCGTTATATGCCGCGGACGCGACCCTGGTGAGGCGCCCCGGCATGCGCTTCCATGTGAATCGACAGGGACCTGAGAGTGGGGTCGGCTCACAGTCGCACTTCCGCTTGATGGTCTTCAAATACGCAAAGAACCTGACGCTCTTCGGCATCACGTTGAATAACCGCGCCAGCTTCCACGTCGTTCTTCGCGGCGTCGATGGACTCACGGTCTGGAACGCCAAAGTTCAGATACCGTACTGTCGGCTTCGGCGAACCCGGCGGCCAATGGCAATCCGAATTACCTGGGTATGCTTGCCGTTCTGTGACCCTCGCTCGGTAGCCGCGAGGCCTCCGTCGTCCGGGCACAAAGCCTCCATTCACACTGTCGGGTCGGGACAGCGGGGCACACCGGTTGCGCGTTGGAGTTGTCCTGCGCCACGAAGGATTTTCGACCCACAGTCGAGATGAACCGCGAACGGGTTACCATAGTCGGCGTTTTTGACCAGCCGCTGCAACGGAGAACCCTTTGCCTTCGCGCCTATCCCACTCAGCGAAAGCCGACCGTAATCGCTTTATCGCACTTTACGCGGCGATAGCTCTCGGCCTGCTGGTCGCAGCCGGGATGTTTATCTATGAAGCCCGCGTCATCGTGGACGACGGTTTGCGCGACGAAGAGGCGTTTGCCGTCCTCGGCGCGGCGAACAGGGTATTGCACAACCTCGAAGATGCGGAAACCGGACAGCGAGGGTATCTGCTGACCGGCGATGAAAGCTACTTGTTGCCCTATCGCCAGGGGGTGCAGGACCTGGACGATACCGTCCTGCATCTGCAACAGGTGGTGAGCAATGATGAAAAGTCCCTCGAACTGGTCCGGCGTATTGAACATGCGAAGACGGCCAAAGTGACGGAACTGGCTCGCAGTGTCGAACTGGCCCGCTCGGGCAATCGCGCTGCGGCCATCGCACTCGTGCAGACCAGTGAAGGCAAGCGGTACATGGATGGCCTTCGCCGCGACCTCGGCCAGTTGCTGAATGACTGGCGAGAAAAGCGCCGGGTCGCGACTCGCGATGCGCACGTACGGCTGGTGTACGGCACAGCTGCGCTGGCAGTTGTTGCCGTTCTGGTGTGCTGTCTGCTGGTCTACACACTCTTCATCCAGCGACGCGCGTTTGCGAAAATTCATTCCTATTCCGCAGCGCTCGACCGGGAGGCCGCGCACGACCCGCTGACTGACCTTCCGAATCGCCGCCGGTTGCTTGCTGCCATTGACGCGCTGGCAACTCCCTCTGCGGATGATTTAGGGCGAACCGGCCTGCTGTACCTCGACATTGACGGCTTCAAAAGCGTCAACGATGCACTCGGTCATAGCGCTGGCGACGTGTTGTTGCGCGAACTCGGCGAAGCGCTGCGCGCGGCGACGCGACAGCAGGACATGCTCGCCCGCGTCGGTGGTGACGAATTCGTATTGCTCACGACCGATTGCGGTGACGACGAACAGTTGCGCCAGCTTGCGGGTCGCATGATTGCCCGCGTTCGCGAGGTCGGTGACAAGAGATATGCGGGGCGATTCCAGATTGGCGTTAGCATCGGCATCGCGACGTATCCCGACCGGACCGATACTGTCGAGCAGTTGCTCGACGTCGCCGATGCGGCGATGTATGAAGCCAAAAAGGGTGGTCGGTCGACATACCGCTTTGGAGCGTCCCCAGGGCACGGCCCGTCCAACGTCGTGAGAATGACGCGGTAGGGAGAGAGCCTGAAGGAGACACCCTCAACGCTGACGCGTGCCATTCACTCCGCGATGATCGTAATCCAGAAAAGGGCACATAAACTGGCGCTACTGTCATGCCCAAGACTCCACCCAGCCGCGAGGCTGGGCGAGACACTTTCCTCAAAGTGGCTGTCGTACGGATTTGAATGAGCGACGACAAGTCCGCAGCGCCACGATAGCTCGGTTTGGTCGGCCCGCCGACGCGGGCCGATGAGCAGCGCACGCATGTCAACATGCAAACGGCCGCTATGTTAATGATGCTGTTGAAAAAGTCGCTGCTCTGATTTTTCAAATCACCGGTGAAAAAATCGACCTCTCAGATCGGCCTATAAACCGCTCGGGAGCGCCGGCTAAGGCGAAGAAGACCCCTGAGAACCTTGTGGAAGAGACGCTCAGCGACTTTTTCAACAACATCTTAAAGAAAAGAGACATGGCGGCGCTCGAGTATCGGTCGGCCGGTCAGGGTCGCGTGCCGCCGGTCGCCGTCAGGCAGTGACCGGGTAGGAACCGTCACTCAAATGTGGCTAACCCGCAAGGGACGGACCATACTTCAAGCGTTATGCCTTCCTCTCAACGCTGACAGGAGAAGTGCCGCCATGAAGCTATTTACCATTGCTGTCCTGGCGGTCGTGCTCGCCGGATGCGCCGCGAACCAAGGCATGTCAAGCAATGCGCCGGCGGGGCGCACGGAAAGCTGTAAGGTCACGTCAGATCAGGAGATTGCGGCGTTGTTCGATCGATGGAATCAGTCGCTGCAAACCGGTGATCCGCACACGGTGGTCGCCAACTATGCGGAGCGGTCCATTCTTCTTCCAACGGTATCCAACAAGCCGCGCTTAACGGTGGCGGACAAAGAGGACTATTTCCGTTCTTTTCTACAGGATCGTCCATCCGGAAAGATTGACTTCCGCTACATTGAACTGGGGTGCAATTCTGCCGTGGATGCCGGGCTTTACACATTCACCTTCGCAAGAACTGGAGTGGTTGTTAAGGCCCGTTACACCTACACCTATCACTGGAATGGGGCGCAATGGCTAATCACAAGTCATCACTCATCGGCCATGCCGGAGAAGCAGTAACAGGGGTAAAACTTCGGTTCCCGCGGTTAGCCTGCGGCATATGCCGACCCCATTGATATCCCTTCATTTCGTATGACCATATATATCGGGTCGTCAGCGGAAGTCGTTGCGCTGGGGAAGTGGGCGCTCGACAGGGTTGCTTCGGCGCAGTATCCAACGACCGCAATGACCGACGAGTTGCCGGTCCACGCGAAAGGATGAATGGCCGCTGTAGCCCGAGCGGCCTGTGGGGCGAGGCTCACCGGAACGGCAGTTGCGGGTCGGGTGCGGCCCGCGAAAGTGAAGCGACTGCGGCTGTTGTGATGTCGGCTTTTCTTTCGTGGCGGCTTCGGCGATTTTGCCGCCGACGGCGCAGGCAACAACAATGCACGGAGAACAAATGTCCAAACGCGTGTTGTTTGCGGTTTTACTGCTGACGCTTGGCGTCATCGGGCATTGTGCGGCCGCGCAGCCCAAGATCGAACTTACGATAGGCGGCAAAACCCGGTCGTTTAGCCAGGGGGCGTTGCTGGCGCGTCCGGATGCCGCCGAGATTCACGTTCCGCGAGATGTCGCCTACGGTACGTCGACAACCTACCGTGCAGTGCCGTTGGCCGACCTGCTCGACGGTGCGGCGTTACCTCCGGACAGCGTGCTCGAGGCACGCGCGACTGACGGTTTCGCCGCGCAACTGCCGATGGACCTCGTGCGCAGCCGTGATCCTGCGACAGCCGTCGCATGGCTCGCGGTCGAGGACCCGGCGCAGCCGTGGCCGAAGCTGCCGGGCAAGCCGGTGAGCGCGGGGCCGTTCTACCTGGTCTGGGTCGGCAGGGAAGCGGCATCCGTGCGCAGCGAGCAATGGCCTTACCAGATCGCGCAACTTGCTACGCAACCATCTCCGTCCGCGCGTTGGCCGGTGCTCGCCGTCGATCCGGCGTTGCCGGCAACCGATCCGATCCGCGCGGGCCAAAGCCTGTTCATCACTCAGTGTCTTGCCTGTCATCGGCTCAACCACGCGGGCAGCGCGGACACCGGCCCCGACCTCAACGTGCCGATGAATCCAGTCGAGTACTTCCAGCCCGCTGCATTGCGCCGCTACATTCGCAATCCGGCATCGGTTCGAGACTGGCCCGGACGGACCATGCCCGCTTTCCCGCAGGACCAATTGAGCGATCGCGAGATTGATCTGATCGTCGCTTATCTTGCGTACATGGCGCAGCGGAAGGTTGGACGGTAGCGCATACGAGTTAAGGTTTGGATGGCGCGGAATAGTCTTTCCAAACTGCGACCCTGAAAACGTAGCGCCGGTCTTCTGCGTGGAACCGATTGTCCGATCCCGATCTATCAACGGCAGGCAACCATGAACACTCACTATGCGTGTTTCGTTCGCCCCGCAGTGGCTGCAATTTGCGTGGCTTCGCTTGCAACGCTCGTCGCGTGCGGCGGAAGTACCTGCATCAGCCTCGACGGCTGCGTCGGCGGAAATAGAATGCCGGACGTCACTCTATCCGGCACGGCCGCCACGGGTATTGCGCTTGCCAGCGCGATGGTCAGCGTCAGTTGTGTGCAGGGTTCGGGCTCCACCCTGTCGGACGGCGGTGGGCACTACACCCTCACGTTCAACGCCACGCTTCCCTGCATCCTTACCGTGACCTCTGGCGGCACGAGCCTGCATTCGCTGGCATTTGCCGGCGGCACCTTCAATACGACACCGGAGACCGAGCTGATGCTGGTCTATCTCGCTTCTCAACTTGGCACCGCCGAGACCAGTCTGATTGCGGGCTTCCCGAGTAACGCGCAGTTCCAGCAAGTGCTGGCGAACCAGACCGATGTGCTTGCTGCGCAATCGGCCGTCGTGACCAGTCTGCAACAGCGCTACGCTGTCACGCTGACGGCATCGGCGTTTCTGACGACGCCGTTTATTGTTGGGCAAGCAGGCGTCGATACCGATCTCGACGCACTGGCGGCAGCGGGTGCTATCGACGCCAATGGCATGCCCGATCAGGCCGCCGTCTCGCTCCTGTCAGCGGCGGGTCTCGCCCATCCGCTCAGAGCGACGTCCACACGTTCGTCCGGCGCAGGCAGCACAAGTAGCGCTGCCGGCGGCATGATGTGACGTTTGGCGAAGCCGCAGGCCATGGAATCAGCCCCAGTAAGGGCCATGTTTTATTCCACGAGCCGTAGATAGCGGGCAGGGAAGGTATCGAAGCCAAATCGGGTAAATTGTGCAGCCCATTGCTGTACATGGATTCGACAGATGAAAGATGAAAGATTGCTCGAGATGCGCGTCTTCAAGACGGTCGTGGAGGCCGGCGGCTTCACGGCGGCGGCGAATCTTCTGGGGGTCAGCCAGCCCTTTGTCAGCCAAAGCGTCAACAGTCTCGAGCGCAGGCTCGGCGTGCAATTGCTGCATCGTTCGACGCGCACACAGCGGCTGACCAATGAGGGCGAGCGCTTTCTTTCGTCCTGCAACGACATTCTCGATAGCCTGGAGGAAGCGGAAGCGCAGGTGCGCTCCAGT
Source organism: Paraburkholderia sp. RL17-337-BIB-A (assembly GCF_046025895.1). Lineage (NCBI taxonomy): Bacteria > Pseudomonadati > Pseudomonadota > Betaproteobacteria > Burkholderiales > Burkholderiaceae > Paraburkholderia > Paraburkholderia sp. RL17-337-BIB-A. The sequence continues at coordinate 678,171 of NZ_JARESY010000004.1, forward strand.
GAGCCGACCGGCAACTTGCGCATCAGCGTGCCCCAGGCGTTTGGCATGGATCAACTGGTGCCCGCGTTGCCCGGTTTCCTGTCGTCCTACCCGAAGTTGTGCGTGCATTTTTCGCTATCGGATTCGAACGTCAACCTGATCGAGGACAACTTCGATGTCGCAGTCCGCATGGGCCGGCTGCAGGATTCCTCTTTGCGCAGTCGAAAGCTCTGCGACCTGCAACGAATCGTCGTCGCTTCTCCGGGCTATCTTGCGGCACACGGCACACCCGTGACGCCGCTCGGCCTGTCCAGGCACGCCTGCCTGACCTGGGAGTCGCCGCGCGAGCATCTGAACCAGTGGCCGTTCATGATCAACGGCCGGCTTGAACGCGTCGCGGTGCAGGGTAGTTTCCGCAGCACCGACGGCACAACCCTGTTTCAGTTGTGCGTGGCCGGCGTGGGCATCATGCGTCTCGCCGCCCATCTTGCCTTGCCCGCGATCCGCAGAGGCGATCTGGTGCCGCTTCTCTCGGAGTACCAGGCCAAGGACGACACCGCGATCCATGTCGTCTATCTCCCCGAGCGCCAACTGGTGCCGCGCATCCGCGCCTTTATCGACTACTTCGTCGAAGTCTTCCGCGAGCCGCCCTGGCAGAAACCCTAGGCGCCGGGGACTTATATATCGGCGTAATAAATCCTATTGCCCGGCGCGCCTAGATCGGCGACGCGTGTTTCCTTATCGTTACCGGCATGCGATCACCGTTAACCCAGGAGACACCATGAGCACCGGCACCGGAAAAATCGATAGCAGCGCGCAGCAGGCCGAACTGCGCCGCACGATTTCGCATCCTTCGAACAATTCCATCTATCGGCCGAAGCAGGCAGGGCTGAAGTTCCCCGAGTTGCCCGACTTTTCGTCCTTCGCGCAGGAGCGCCAGCACCGTAAGGAACGCCTCGTCGCCGCATGTCGCGCCTTCGCGCTGCACAATCTCGATTACGGTTTCGCCGGCCACCTCACCGTGCGTGATCCTGAGTTCCCGGAACTGTACTGGACCAATCCGATGGCCGTGCATTTCTCCCAGGTGAAGCTCTCCAACCTGATCCTGGCCGACCATACCGGCAAGGTCGTCGAAGGCAAGTACGCGCTCAACCGCGCCGGCTTCGTGCTGCATGCCGCAGTGCATGAAGCCAATCCCGACATCGTTGCGATGTGCCATGCGCACACGGTCTACGGCACCGCGTTCGCGGCGCTCGGACGGCCGCTGGAGCCGATCACCCAGGATGCCGCGGCCTTCTATGAAGACCATATCGTGATCAAGGACGAGGCAGGCGCAGTCGCGGTCGAGGAAGAGGCCGGGCTGTCGGTTGCCGACTACTTCAAAAACGTCAAGGCGGCCATTCACCAGAATCACGGCCTGCTAACGGTGAGCCGCCACAGCATCGAAGCCGCCGCGTTCTGGTTCATCGCGCTGGAGCGCTGCTGCCAGCAGCAGTTGCTGGTCGAGGCCACCGGCATCAAACCCGTCATGGTGCCGGAGCACAGTTCGCGCTACAGCCGTGAACACGTCGGGAGCGAATACATCGGCTGGCTGCATTTCCAGCCTATCTATGACCAGCTCGTGCAGACCAGCCCGGACATGTTCGACTGAACGGCCAGCATAGGCCGTCGCATACACAACAAGCCGCGCTGGCGCGACAACAAAGCGCGCCGGCGGCGATTCAAGGAGACAACAATGTTGAAGTCCGCTTACGGCGATGTCGTCACGCCAGCCTACGCCGAGGACCGCACTTACGCCAAAGTGACATGGCGGCTGGTTCCCTTCCTCTTTCTCTGCTACGTCTTCGCTTACCTGGACCGGGTCAACGTAGGCTTTGCCAAGCTGCAGATGCTGACCGACCTCAAGTTCAGCGAGACCATCTACGGCTTGGGCGCGGGGATTTTCTTTATCGGCTATTTCATCTTTGAAGTGCCGAGCAACATCGCGCTGCATCGTTTCGGCGCGCGGAAATGGATCGCCCGCATCATGCTCAGCTGGGGTCTGCTTTCCGGCGCGATGATTTTCGTAAAGACGCCCACCGCCTTCTACGTGCTGCGCTTCCTGCTCGGCGTTGCTGAGGCTGGAATCTTTCCGGGCATCATTCTCTACCTGACGTACTGGTTTCCGTCCTCTCGCCGCGGCAAGATCACCGCAATGTTCATGACGGGGATTCCAATCGCCGGCGTGATTGGCGGTCCGCTTTCGGGCTGGATACTGAACAGCTTCAGCGGCGTGCACGGCATGGCGGGCTGGCGGTGGCTGTTCCTGCTCGAAGCGCTGCCTTCCATCATCGGCGGCATCGCGGTGCTGCTATATCTCGACGACAGGATCAGCGCGGCGAGATGGCTGAGCGCTGAAGAAAAGTCGCAACTCGAGAAGGGACTGGCAAACGAGTCAGGGCACATCGAGGTGCATAGTGCAAGCGGCGCGTTCACCAACAGGCGCGTGTGGGTGCTGTGCCTGTGCTACTTCGGCATCATCATGGGCCTGTACGGCATCAGCTTCTGGCTGCCCACGCTCATCAAGGCCTCGGGTGTAAACGACGCTTTCAATGTCGGCCTGCTGACGATGATCCCCTACGGCGCCGCGGCCATCGCGATGGTGCTGCTGGGACGCAGTTCGGACCGGAGCAAGGAGCGGCGCTGGCATGTGGCACTGCCGGCGGTGGTCGGCGCAGTCGGTCTTGTGGCGAGCACGCTGGTGCCTCACAACGTCGCGTTGGCTGTCGTGTCCCTTACCTTCGCCACGATCGGCATCCTTGGAGCACTGTGCCAGTTCTGGTCGATCCCGCCTGCATTCCTGGGTGGTGTGGCGGCGGCCGCGGGCATTGCACTGATCAATTCGGTCGGCAACCTGGCGGGCTTTGTCAGTCCCTATCTGGTCGGCTGGATCAAGGATATGACGCACAGCACCGACATGGGCCTGTATTGCGTGGCAGCCTCGTTGCTCGTGGCGGCGGCCGTTGTGCTGACGATGCCGAGGAGCGTGGTCAACCGTTAAGGATTGCCGCGGCGGCAATGCCCGAGATGCCGAATGCAGCGGTTGCCACCAGCTTTCCTTCCGGCTGGTGGCTGCCGGATTCCAGCGGCCGAAACGCTACCGGGCCATGGCCGGTGCGGTGTCTTCTGCCACTGGCACACCCACCGACGCAACATCAGCCGCAACATGCGACAGCTTCATCATGCGCGGCTGCAGCAGCAGCGCGACGAGCCCGCTCCAGCCGGTCTGATGCGAAGCGCCGACGCCGCGCCCGTTGTCGCCGTGAAAGTACTCATGGAACAGGACGAGATCCTGCGACTGCGGGTCGGCTTGCAGTATCGGATAGGCCGCCATCACCGGCCGCACGCCTCGTGCATCTTTGAGAAAGAGCGTGGTGACGCGCCGTGCGAGGTCGTCGGCAATCTCGCTCAGCGAAAAACGCTTACCCGATCCCGTCGGATACTCGACGCGAAACTCGTTGCCGTAGTAGCGATGGAACTCATATAGCGATTCGATCAGCAGGTAGTTGACCGGTATCCAGACCGGCCCGCGCCAGTTCGAATTGCCGCCGAATACGCGCGAGTCCGATTCGGCCGGCTGGTATTGAATGCAGACATTCACGCCGTCATGGTCGAAGACATAGGGTGCATCGCGGTGCACGCGGGACAGCGCCCGCACGCCGTGCCCGGAGAGAAACTCGGCTTCATCGAGTGCGCGGCGCAGCAGCGCAGTCATCCGCTGTCCGCGCAACAACGACAGCAGCGTGGTGTTACCCGTGCCGGGTTCGGTCCAGCGCGACACCAGCCTGGCGAGATTCGGCCGATGATCGAGAAACCACGCCAGTCGTTCGCGCAATCCCGGCAGATGGCCGTACACGCGATCTTCGAGTACGTGAACGGCGAACAGCGGAATCAGTCCGACGATCGAACGAATGCGCATCGGCACACGGGTACCGTTCGGAAGGTGAAGTACGTCGTAGAAGAATTCGTCTTGTCCGTCCCATAACCCTGTTCTGCACCCTTCGCTGCAACTGACCGCTTCCGCGATGTACAGAAAGTGCTCGAAGAACTTCACCGCGATTTCGACGTACGCGCTGTTCGTCATCGCCAGTTCGAGGCCGATCTGCATCAGGTCGAGCGCGTAGGAGGCCATCCATGCCGTGCCGTCGGCCTGATCGATGCGGCCGCCGGTGGGCAGCGGCGAAGACCGGTCGAAAATGCCCACGTTGTCGAGCCCGAGAAAGCCGCCCTGAAAGATGTTGTGGTCCTCAGCGTCCTTGCGGTTGACCCACCACGAGAAGTTGAGCAGCAGCTTGTGGAACATGACTTCGAGAAATTCGTGATCGCCAACGCCCGTCACCTCGCGGTCGAGTTCGTACACACGCCATGTGGCCCACGCATGAACCGGCGGATTCGCATCGCCGAACGCCCACTCGTAAGCGGGCAATTGCCCGTTCGGATGCATATAGCGTTCCTTCACGAGCAGCAGCAATTGCTTCTTCGCGAAGTCGGGATCGATCACGGCGAACGCGACCGCATGAAATGCAAGATCCCACGAGGCGTACCACGGGTACTCCCACTTGTCGGGCATCGACACGATGTCGCCATTGCACATGTGCCGCCAGTCCGCGTTGCGGCCGTGCCTGCGTGCTCCCGGTGGCTTGGGTTGCCCGGGGTCGCCGTCGTGCCAGCGCGTCACGTCGAACTGGTAGTACTGCTTCGTCCACAGCATGCCGGCGAGCGCCTGACGCTGCACGAGCCGCGCATCTGCGTCGGGGATGTCGTGCTGAAGCGCAGCATAGAATTCGTCGGCTTCCGCTTGCCGGCGCGTGAAGAGCGCCTCCATGTCGAGAGGCACGGCGTCCGTTGCCGGTTCGGGACGCCAGCGCAGGTACAGGACCGAGCGCGTATGAGGCGCGAACTGCAGGCACACATGCGCGGCGGCGCGGGTGCCCTTATCGCGCCGGATTGCCTGCTCGTCGCCGTCAACGAGGTAATCATTAAAGCCGTCCTTGAACGGCCCCGCACCTTCGAAGCCGAAGATGCGGCGCACATTTGTTTCGTTTTCGCAGAATATCCACTCGACCGGTTGTTGTGCCGACGCCGTCACGATCATCGTTCCGAGCGCGGGACTGTGCGCGACGACGCACGCGCCTTCCTCGGTATTCGACCTAAGCGTGAGCGACGGCTTGCTGTGTTTTCCCGACCACGCCCATCTGTTGCGCGCCCAGAATTGCGGCAACACATGAAGCGCCGCGCACTGATCGGCGCGGTTTTCGACGCTGACGCGCATCACGATATCGTCGGGTGTGTGCTTCGCATACTCGACGCAGACGTCGAAGTAGCGGTTATCGTCGAACACGCCCGTATCGAGAATTTCATATTCGGGCTGATCGGCACCGCGCCGCATGTTTTCGTCGATCAGATCCTGGTACGGGTACGCATCGTGAGGATACTTGTACAGCATCTTCATGTATGAATGCGTCGGTGTGCCGTCGAGATAGAAGTAAAGCTCCTTTACGTCCTCGCCGTGATTGCCTTGCTCATTCGTCAACCCGAAGAGCCGTTCCTTGATAATCGGATCGTGCCCGTTCCAGAGCGCGAGCGATACGCACCAGTCGAGCGGGTCGTTGCCGAATCCGGCAATGCCGTCCTCACCCCAGCGGTACATGCGGCTGCGCGCATGATCGTGCGGAAAGTAGTCCCAGGCGGTGCCGTATTCGCTGTAGTCTTCGCGAACAGTGCCCCATTGCCGCTCGCTCAGATAAGGCCCCCAGCGGCGCCAGCGGTCGAGCTCCGGGCCATGGAGCCGGGCACCTTCGGTCGACTGAAGAAGATTGATTGCGCGTAGCGGTGGCATGGAACCTCCCGACCCGACATCGACCGTCCAACGTTTCAGTAGATGAAAGTCTGTCCTTTTTCATCAGCAACGGCGGCCAGACTGTACCGTAATGATAAACGCCATCGCGCTGCAACGCCTCGATGGTCGCGGAAAACAACCCAAAAGACCTGTTACTTTCCTCGGCGAGTTCTGGATACGCTTGATGCGCCACAATGCGAGGCCCGATCATCAGACTGAACAGCCCATTATGGCGCTGGGCGAACTCAACATACACCCGCATCATCCGGTACGCTTTGGCAAGCGCCGTATCCTCACTGTCACGGATCGCAACGCGCAGCGCAGCGAGGTCACGGTAACCGCTTGCCGCGATCGTGGCCAGCAGTTCGTCGATACCCGCAAAATGTCGCGAGGGCGCGGCTTGGCGATACCTGTACCGGCGGTGATCTCCGACGAGGACGCCGCACAGGCTCTCATCAACCCGATGACGGCATGGGCAATGACGACGAGCGAGCACCAACTCGGACGCGGCGACTGGCTTGTCCAGAGTGCGGCCGGCTCGACGGTCGGTCGCCTCGTGCTGCAGATCGCGAAAGTGCAGGGGTTTCGCACCATCAACCTCGTACGCCGTGAAGAGCAGATCGCTGAGATCCAGGATCTTGGTGGTGACGTCGTGCTTCCCGACCGGCACGCCCGCGCCGATGCTGGAGCGGCTCGCCGATTAAATTAGGCATACTTATATATTGGGTGTTCGAGTGCGTGCCGTTCGATAACTTGACAGTACCCCCGAGCGGGGTATGTGGCTGCTTTATTTGTCGATGTCATCGTGTTGTCATTCCCGCCGGTTCAAATAATTAAAGCTGTCGCGTGTTGTAGTGGGCAGACCGTGATGGAAATACGAAGTGCACCGCTCGCGTCACGGGTAACTTGACATTGCCCAATACATCTAGACGTTTAGATGACAGAACGTGGCATGACGGTTCTCTGAACGAGCAGGAACCCCGGTGAGCGCCGCGCTAGCGTTGACTTCTTCCCCCTCGCGTCGCGCGTGGATGGTGGTCTTCACGCGATGCTGCGCTCGCAATAGTCGCGACGCGCCGGCTCGACTTACAACCACTACCGCTTCGGCTTTCAGCAACACTACGCTGAGGCCTGTACACATACGGAGCACATTGATGCTGATCAGGAACGCTCGCGTCGTCACGCGAGATGAAGAATTTACAGGCACCTTGCGTATCGAAGACGGCTTCATTCGCGATCTGGAGCGTGGCGCCACGTCCGTACGCGAGGCCGTTGACTGGGAAGGCGACTATCTGTTGCCCGGATTGATCGAACTGCACACTGACAATCTCGAGAAACATCTCATGCCGCGTCCGGGCGTGCGGTGGAACATCGACGCGGCGTTCGTGATTCACGATGCGCAGGTGGCCGCGGCCGGCATCACGACCGTCTTCGATTCGCTCAGAATCGGCGCGCGTTCCGACGTGGACATGCACAACCGCGATCTGCAGACGCAATGCACGCAAGCACTCGCACGTTTGTCCGGGAGCGAGTTGCTGCGTGCCGAACATTTCCTGCATCTGCGCTGCGAAATCGCCGCGCCTGATGTGGTGGACGTGTTCGATTCGCTCTACACGCATCCGCTGCTGCGCCTCGCTTCGGTGATGGATCACACGCCGGGCCAGCGGCAATGGCACGACCGCAACCAGTGGCGTCGCTGGCAGGAACGGCACGGCAAGCTGACTGACGAACATTTCGCCGCGGTAGTAGCCGAGCTTTCGGATGGACAGGAGCGCTACGCCGACCAGCACCGCCGCGAGATCGTTGCACGCTGCGTGGCGCTTGGCGTGCCGGTGGCGAGCCACGACGATACCGTAGTCGAGCATGTCGAACAGGCGGCGGCCGAAGGCATCGTACTGGCCGAATTCCCGACCACCCACATCGCCGCACAAGCCGCGCGCGAACACGGTATCGCGACGATCATGGGCGCGCCCAACATCGTGAGGGGCGGGTCGCACTCGGGCAACGTTTCGGCACTCGAACTCGCGAAGGCCGGGTTGCTCGACATCCTGTCGTCCGACTATGTGCCATCGAGTCTTTTGGCCGCGGCGTTCGAACTCGTCGACAAGGCTGGCTGGACGCTGCCGCGCGCAATCGCAACGGTATCTGCCGAACCGGCTCGCAGGGTGGGGCTGTCCGACCGCGGCGCCATCGCCGCCGGTTTGCGGGCCGACTTTGTGCGCGTCAAGATGCACGATGGGCTGCCCGTACCCCGTGCGACCTGGCGGGCAGGCGAGCGCGTCGTCTGACACCTGCCACGCTGCGATCGGGCACACGGATAGGGTCGGGCTGGCAGCGATCAAACGTTTTCGCCTATCTGCGCGCAGCCTCGTCATGTGAGGGCGAGGCGAGCGCGGCCGCTGTCACCTCAACATTGAATTTCGAACTCTTATGCTGATTAATCATGGTGTCGCGGCCGATCCGTGGACGCTTGGCCGCGTCTTGTCGGAAGATCCGGAGATCCATCCGACGGCACTGGTTCGCGCCAGCGACTTTGGCCGCTACACGTATCTTGGCCCGCGCAGCCATGTTGCCGAATCGGTCCTCGGCGACTATGGCTATGCGATGGGCGACAATCAGATCGCCCACGCGCACATCGGCAAGTTCGCCAACATCGCCACCGGCGTGCGCATCAACCCGCCCAACCACCCGTCGTGGCGAGCGACCCATCACCACTTTACCTATCGCTCACGCTCGTATGGGCTCTCCCTCGACGACGACGCCGGCATCTTCCAATGGCGCGAGAAGGACCGTGTCGAGATCGGTCACGATGTGTGGCTCGGCCATGACGCCATCGTCATGCCCGGCGTCACCATCGGCACGGGTGCAGCGGTCGGTTCGGGTGCAGTTGTGACCAAGGACGTGCCGCCGTTCGCTATCGTTGTCGGAGTGCCGGCGCGCGTGCTGCGCTTTCGCGTCGACGCGCGAACTTCGGAACGGCTGCAGCAGATCGCCTGGTGGGACTGGAGCCCGCAACAAATCGACACGGCCCTGGCCGATTTTCGCGCGCTCACTGCGGTCGAGTTCGCCGAGAAGTACGGCGGTTAATGCGGCGGTAACGTGTCGGTTAGCTTCGCGCTGCAAGTGGCGAAAAAAGGTCTGATCGGCGATTTTCGCCCGTTGGCGAGTGGAAATCTCGCATTCCTTTCCGATCTCGCGTAGTGAGCGTGAACACAGCAACTCTCCTTGCCCCGATGAAATTCATCTAGATGTCCAGATATTAAATAGACATGTCACATGAGATTTTCCAGACGGGCTGAGATCCTTTCAAATTAGTGGAACAAGGTTCATATGGAATTCCGGCAACTCGGCCTCAGCGGCCTCAAGGTTTCGACGCTGACGCTCGGTACGATGACGTTCGGCAGTCCGACCGATGAGGCGAGCGCGGCACGCATCGTCGACATGGCACATGAACAGGGCGTCAACTCGATCGATACCGCCGATGTTTACTCCGGCGGTGAGTCTGAGCGTGTCGTCGGGCGTTGCATCGCTGCCCAGCGCGATCGCTGGGTGCTGGCGACCAAAATCGCCAGTCCTCTGGTTGAGGGCGACGTCAACGCGCGCGGGGCATCGCGCAAACATATGATTCGGGCCGTCGAGGCCAGCCTGAAGCGTCTGAATACCGACTACATCGATCTGCTCTATCTTCACGCGGAAGATCATCACACGCCGGTCGATGAAACGGTGCGTGCGTTGAATGATCTGATCCGCGCCGGCAAGATACGGTACTACGGTTTGTCGAATCATCGCGGCTGGAAGATCGCTGAATTCGCTCATACAGCACAAGCCCTGGGGCTGGATGCTCCCGTGGCCAGCCAGCCGCTGTATAACATCGCAAACCGGCAGGCCGAGGCGGAACAACTCACTGCCGCGCACCGCTATGGGCTTGGCGTTATTTCGTATAGCCCCCTCGCGCGCGGCGTGCTGACCGGAAAGTACGAACTGGGCGTGACGCCCGCCTCCGATACGCGGGCAGGGCGCGGTGACCGCCGCTTGCAGCAGGCCGAATGGCGGCCCGAGTCTCTGGAACTGGCACGGCGCGTTCGCGAGCATGCGCAGGCGCGGGGCTTGAGCGCGGGGCAATTCGCGCTCGCATGGGTGCTGAACAGCCGATATATCAGCTCGACCATCGCCGGGCCGCGTACCGAAGCGCAATGGGACGATTACCAACCGGCCTTGAGTTATCGTCTGGACGTGGAAGACGAAGCCTTCGTTGACTCGCTCGTCACAACCGGCCATCCTTCGACGCCCGGGTTCAACGATCCCAAGCATCCTTTCTTTGGCCGGATTCCGCGTCATGGTTCGCAGGAGGGATAACGGGATTCCGCGGACGGTCTGCCGATATCAGACCGGGCAGCAGATAGTCGCCGTCCCAGTCTTCGGCTGCGCGCGCGGAAGTCGTGCCGCGTTCCACGTCGCGGATCTTGCAGTCTTCTACGCGCACCATGATGTCGATCTCGCCGATTTCGACCGCTTCACCGGAAGAGGCACTCATCGGGGTTCCTGTTGATCCAGCGAGCCGTCATTTGACCGTCTGTTCATCTAAACATATAGACGTTTGAAGATAATGTAGTTGTGCTTGCAACGACCGTGGTTTCATATTTCCATCACGGGTCGCGCACTACAATGCATGTGACAACGAATATTTGAACTGAGGGGAATGACGGCACCATGACATCGAACGATACCGCCGCGCCGGGCGCGCAGCTCGAACGTGGCGCGGGGGTTGCCGTATGGAGGCAGATCGAGCAGATCCTCGCTGCCGAGATAGTGGCCAGCGGTTTCGGCGAAGACGGGCGCCTGCCGAGCGAAGGCGAACTGGCCCGGCGCTTCGACGTCAACCGCCATACCGTGCGCCGCGCGATGCTGGGGCTTGCCGCACACGGGCTCGTCCACGTCGAGCAGGGGCGCGGCACCTTCGTGCAGCCCGGCGCGATCGACTATACGATCGGCCGCCGCACGCGTTTCACCGAGAATCTGCGTCAGCAGCATCATGCGGCGGGCGGCGCGATGCTGTCGGCGGCGCGGGTGAAAGCTGAGCCAAGTGTGGCGAAGGCGCTGGGTTTGCGTGCCGGCGTACAGCTCTACCGGATCGAATCGTTGCATGAATCCGACGGCGTGCCGCTCACCTTCGCGCGCAACTGGTACCCGGTTGCGCGTTTCGCGGACCTGCCGGAGGTGCTGGAGCGCACCGGCGGCATGACCAGGGCGCTGGTGGAGTTCGGTGTGGCCGACTATCTGCGCAAGTGGAGCCGCATCGGCAGCGTGCTGCCCGAGCCGGAAGTGGCGCGACGGCTGAACATCAACCGGCAGCAGCCGGTGTTGCGGGTGGAGAACGTCGATGTCGATCTGCAGGGCACGCCTATCAAATACGGCGTGACGCACTTCGCCGCCGATCGCGTGCAACTGATGGTGGAACACGACGTATGAGTATGGCCGCGTGGGTGCGCTGCCGGCGCGACGCCGGTGCAAGACCGCTCCCGGGACCGCGAGCAAGCCAGCCGGCCCAGAAGGCGTAGCCGCTACGCGGACGGGCCGGCGAGGGGCCGCCGGCCGCCTGTCCGCGCTCATCCGTCAGATGACCTTTGCGCGCAGCCACGCGGAGGCCAGATCGATTGCCGTGACGACGACGATCACCATGATCAGCACCGCAGCGGTGGATGCGTAATCGAACGAGCGAATTGCTTCATACAGCACCACGCCGATCCCGCCCGCGCCGACCATGCCCACCACCATTGCCGAGCGCACGTTCGATTCGAAGCGGTACAGCGCGTACGAGATCCACAACGGCAGTACCTGCGGCAGCACCGCGTAGATGATCTCGTCAAGATTGGTCGCGCCGGTCGCGCGCACGCCTTCGGCGGGACGCGGATCGATTGCCTCGACTGCTTCGGCGAACAGCTTCGCCAGAATGCCGGTGGTATGCACCCACAACGCCAGCACGCCGGCGAACGGACCGAGTCCCACCGCGACGATGAACAGCATCGCGAAGACCATTTCATTGATCGCGCGGCACGCGTCCATCAGGCGGCGCACCGGTTGCACGACCCACTGCGGCGCCATGTTGTGCGCACACATCAGGCCGCAAGGTACAGCGCACACAAGCGAGAGCACCGTGCCCCACACCGCGACCGACAACGTCACAACCATTTCGTGCACATAGTTGCGCCACTCGGTGAAGTCCGGCGGGAAGAAGTCCTTGGCGAACTGGCCCATGTTGCCGGAGTCAGTCAGCAGATCGAGCGGCCGCATATCCGCGCTGTGCCAGCTTCCCCCCAGCACGGCGATCACGCCGACCCAGCCTAGCAGAGACAGCCAGCTGCGCTTGCCCACAGTAGCGCCCGCCAGCGTGCCGACCGGGTGCGTCGGGCGGGCGGTAGTCAGGTCGGACGCGCTCATTGCTTCGATAAAGCCGCGTTCAGCGCGCTCAGCCTGGCGTCGAGCGCGGCAAGCTGGGTCTTGCGGTCGTCGTCGGACAGATGCGTGTCGCTCTGAATCTTCTGCTTCTGCTGAAACAGCGAGACCTGGCGGGTCGGCAGCAGTTGCGCATCGGACGACGCCGAGAAGCCGCTATAGCCGGTAATCGCGGCCATCACCGCCTTTTCGTGCGGGTCGGTCTTGCCGTAGTTCAGGAAGAAGGCGCGGATCTTGTCCTTGGTGGCCTGCGACAGATCCTTGCGCCAGACCAGCGGGTCCGATGCGATCAGCGGCGAGGTCCACAGTACGCGCACCTGGGCGAACTTGTCCGGATGATCCTTTTTCAGCGTGTCGAGCATCTCGGTGTTGTTGGTCGCAATGTCGATCTTGTTGTTCACGACAGCCAGCAGATTGGCTTCATGGTTAGACGGTAGCACCGCCTTGAACGAGGTATTCACCGGCGCATTGTGCTGGGCGAACAGGTAGTAGCCGGGAACCAGCGTACCCGACGTGGAATTCGGGTCGCCGAAGCCGAGCGTCACATCCTTGGTATTCCTGAAGACGTCGTCGAGCGTCTTGAAGCGGCTGTTCACGTTGGTGATCAGCACGGACTTGTAGCCGGAGTCGCCGTTCGCATAGGTGATCTTGGCAAACACCTCGCCGCCGGCGCGATCCACAGCTTCCATCGCCGAGGCGTTGCCGAAGTAGCCGACCTGCACCTTGTTAAAGCGCATGCCCTCGATGATGCCGGCGTAGTCGGTGGCGAAGAACGCCTTCACGTGCAAACCGGTCTGCTTACTCATGTCGTCGACCAGCGGCTGCCAGCGCTGCGACAGCACCGCGGACGAATCGGTCGAGATGATGCCAAGATTGATGTCTTCGGCGTGGGCGGCGACGCACGCAAAAGCGGCGGCGCCGGCGATCAGTGAGCGCAGGAATTTCATCAGGTTTAATCCAGTTGGCAGAACAGAAGGAATGGGAGCGACGCTGTATTTCAGGCAGAGTGCGCAGGATCGAGTGCAAAGGAGTAACGCTGCGACTGGGGTGCATCGGCATGCGGTTGCGCGGCGCCGTGATGAATTTCTTCGAGCAGCTCGCGAGCGTCGTCGCCGTAAAGCTGCTGCAACAAAGCCGGCGTGAGCGCGGAAGATGCTCCGTCGTAGACGATCTTGCCGCGGCGCAGGGCGACGGTACGCGGGCAGTACTGCATCGCGATGTCGACCTGATGCAGCGACACCAGCACGGTCAACCCGTGATCGCGGTTCAGCGTACGCAGCATGTCCATCACGCGGCGCGACGATTCAGGATCGAGCGACGCAATCGGTTCGTCCGCGAGGACGATGCGGGCCCGCTGCACCAGCGCACGTGCGAGCGCCGCGCGTTGCTGCTGGCCGCCGGAGAGGTTCGCCGCGCGTTCCTGCGCGTGTTCGGCAATCCCAACCTCGCCGAGCGCGGCAGACGACAGCGCCCGTTCGCTGCTTGGGAAACGGCCCGTCACGCGGCGCCACCACGGCAGCCGCGCAAGCGCACCGATAAGCACGTTGGACTCGACCGACAGCCGGTTGACAAGATTGAACTGCTGGAACACGAAGCCGATATCGCGGCGAATCCGCCGCACTTCACGCACGAGGCGGCCGTTTTGCTGGATTGGGCGGCCGAGAATCGAAATCTGCGACGGCTGTGCGTCGGAGACGGTGAAACCCGCGATGTGCCGCAGCAGCGTCGATTTGCCCGAGCCCGAGGCACCGATCAGCGCCACCATTTCGCCCGGGGCGACGCGCAGATCGATTTCATCGAGAGCCTTGCGGCCGTTTCTGAATGTCTTGCTCAGCCGTTCGACGCGAATTGCTTCCATGCTTACCCCGTCAATGCATCCGGCAAGTGCCGGAACGTGTGCCACATTCTAGGAAGCCACCGTGACAGTTAAGTGAAGCTATCTCAACGTCTAGAAGACTATGTCTTTCAATACGTATCAGTGCCGCAACGCGTGGCCTCGGATGGGGGAGCGTGCAAAAGTTGGGGAGGCTCCCAAGCCGCTGCATGGCGGCGCAAGCATAGTCCTCCCAAGTGTCAACGGAATGACTATTTCTCAATGCATAAAAGAATTGCATTGATATAAATTCAATATTAGGCTTGCGAGCTTTTCTTTCGGTTCAAAGGGATCCGCATGATGAGTTTTCCGTCCATGCCGTCCGCCGACGACTCAGTGCGCCTCGGCGCCGCTCCGGTCCTTGCCTCACCAGGCGGCGGTGCGGCCGCGCGTGCCGCGCAGGCGATCGAGCGGCTGGCGCAGGCACGCGGTTTCATCGTCGATCTGGACGGCACGCTGGTCGCGAGCGGGCAGGCGCTACCGGGCGCGGCGCGGTTGCTCGCCTATGCCGGCGAGCGCTGCGTGATCGTATCGAACAATTCGCGCGACACCGCGCGCAGTCTGTCGCGCAAGCTCGAGCGGATCGGCCTGCGGATAACACCGGAGCACATCGTACTGGCGGGCGAGCAGGCGGTGCTGATGGTCGCCCGGCGGTATCCGGGCGCGCGGATTCGACTCGCCGCGAGCGCGACGCTCGCAGCCTTCGCAAGGCGTCAAGGGTGCGTCCTGGTCGAGCATGCCCCGGACGTCGTCATTCTCGGCCGCGACGTGCATTTCAACTATGCGAAACTCGCGGCGATCGTCAACGACGTGCGCGGCGGCGCGCGCCTGATTGTGACCAACCCTGACCTGAGCCATCCGACGAACGACGGCGGCCTGGTGCCCGAGACTGGCAGCCTGATGCACGCGGTGATCGCCTGCGCCGGCGTGGCACCTGAGCAGATCGTCGGTAAGCCCGAACAGCCACTGTTTATCGAGGCGCTGCAGCGGCTCGGTACGCCAGCGGCCAGTACGCTGGTAATCGGCGACAACCCGGCAACCGACGCGGCCGGCGCGGCCCGGCTCGGTATGCCGCTGGTGCTGGTCGGCGCCAGCGAGTGCGCGGATGTCGCATCGCTGGCGGCGCTGTTCCCGTCCGAAGGCGGGGAGCAGGCGCAATGCAGGCGCTCTTCAATGGCGCTTCAAGAACAGGGCGTCAAATGTATCGAGGACCGTTGCGTTTAATCTCTCGTAGCGGGATGCGCAACACACAAAGCGCAAGAATCGACGATCGATTCTTGATCGAACTCCCTGTATCGGGCGTGCGTCAAACGACGCCTTTTTTCCTCAGCTCACCGAGTTCATCCCCATCGATCCCACACAGCGATACCAGCACATCGTCGGTATGCTGCCCGAGCGTCGGCGGCGCACTTCGATACTGGATCGGCGACGCTGACATCCGGATCGGATTCGCCACGCTGGGCGCGCTGCCCGAGAGCGGATGAGGTAAATCGACCCGCATGCCGCGGTGTTGGACCTGTGGGTGTGCGAACGTCTGCGCGATGTCGTTGATCGGTCCGCAAGGTATGCGCGCGGCCGCGAGCGGCGTCACCCACTGCTCGATCGTGCGCGTGACCAGGATTTCCTGAATCATCGGGCCGAGCATGTCACGGTTCATCACGCGTGCCGCATTCGTCGCGAAACGCGGATCGGTTGCCAGATGTGTGCAATCCGCAAGCTCAGAATTTGCGGAACTGTCCGTCGTTGCCGACTGCCAGCACCATTTGCCCATCTTTGGCCTTGAACACCTGGTAAGGCACGATGTTCGCATGCGCATTGCCCTCACGCTTCGGCGTCCTTCCCGATACCAGGTAGTTGAGGTTCATGTTCGCCATTGCCGCGACCTGTACATCGAGCAATGCCATGTCGATGTATTGGCCTTCGCCCGTCCCGGTGCGATGCGCCAGTGCGGCCAGGATGCCGACGGTTGCATACATGCCCGTCCTTCCTTATATGGGATCTCTTCGACGGCCAAGGTCGTACGTACAGCTATGCGGATCTTCTTGACCATGTGCAGCGTCTCGCGGGCGGTATGGCTGCCCGTGGAGTGCGGGCAGGTGACCGCGTCGTTGTCCATATGGAGAACTGCCCCGAAGCTGTGTTGGTCCGCTTTGCGTGCGCCTGGCTTGGCGCCGTGTGCGTCGCAACGAATGCATTAGCAGCGGGACCCGAACTCGCCTATCTGGTCGCCGCTGCGTGCGCTGTTTGTGCCGTGACCCAGTCTCATCTTGCCCCACTTCTCGCAGAGCACTGCTCCCAACTTGCCTGGATTGCTGTAGTGAATGCTGAGGTCGAAGACGGTGAGCGTGCGGTAGCGGCTCAGAGGGTGTTTGACTTCTCCAGACTGTATGTCAGGCGCTCGGCCTTACGTTTCCTCGCCTGGTACCGGCCTTGTCCATCAGGAACCAGCCATGACGTTTGAAACGCTCAAAGTGGATCGCGACGGAGCAGTTCTGTTCGTGAAAATTTCCGCCCCGCCCATGAACCTGCTTGGCCCCGAGCTCGTGCGAGACCTGGTCACGCTGATCCGGGACGCTGAAGCCGACGACGGCACAAATGTGCTCGTATTCAGTAGTGCCGACCCCGACTATTTCATCTCCCACGTGGATGTGACGAAGGTAAAGGAATATCGCGAGGAAGCCGCAAAGCTGACCGGCGAGCCCTCGATCGCGCGGCTGTTCCGCCATTTGAGTGCCAGTCGGCTTGTCTCGATCACGCAGATCGAAGGGCGTGTGCGCGGCGCGGGCAGCGAATTCGTGCTGGCCTGCGATATGCGTTTTGCCGCGCGGGAATCGGCGGTGTTTAGTCAGATGGAACCCGCCTTCGGATTGATTCCCGGCGGCGGCGCTGCCCAGTTCCTCACCCGCCTGATGGGCCGCGGCCGTGCGCTTGAAGTAATGCTGAGCGCGTTGGACTATGACGCGGACATCGCGGAACGGTATGGATGGATCAACCGGGCGTTGCCCGCCGAATCGCTCGGCGAATTCGTCGCATCGCTTGCGCGGCGCATCTCGCGTTTTCCGGCGGCCGGACACGCGATGGTCAAGGAGCGCGTCAATGCCATCGCGCTGGCTCCCGTCGACGAGTTTCGCCGCGATTCGAATCTCTTCGGGACAAACGTGCAGTCTGTGCCCGCACAACGCCGGATGGAAGCCGCCATGGCCCACGGGTTCCAGACACGCCAAGCGGAACTGGACCTAGGCCGGCTGCTGGGCGAACTCGACGATTGATAGCCGGAGTGCATTCATGCATCAGCGCGGCTGCCCCGCATCGCCCTGTCGTTTTATCTGTATCATTAAGATCGCTAAGTTTTAGGAGTTTGTGTGTCAGACATTCACGATCCCCATGCGCCATCGCGCCGTCGTTTTATTGGTGTGGCGGCGGCGTCCGTTGCTGCGGCTTCATTGAGCCAGCTCGCGTTCGCGGAAACGACGCAGTCCATTACTGAAGTTGCGCCGCCGGCGGATAGCGACAAAGCCCCTATCCGTCCACTTCGTGTGCATGTGCCTGAATCGCAACTTGTCGATTTGCGCAGACGCATCAAGTCGACGCGTTGGCCGGAGCGCGAAACCGTCACGGATGCGTCGCAGGGCGTGCAGCTTGCGACGATGCAAAAGCTCGCGCGGTATTGGTCGACAGATTACAACTGGCGCAAGATCGAGGCGAAACTGAATGCGTTGCCGCAATTCGTCACTGAGATCGATGGGCTCGACATCCATTTCATCCACGTTCGTTCGAAGCATCAGAATGCGTTACCCGTCATCGTCACGCACGGATGGCCTGGATCGATCATCGAACAGTTGAAGATCATCAATCCGCTGACCAATCCGACCGCCCACGGCGGGAATGCATCGGACGCTTTCGACATTGTGATTCCTTCGTTGCCGGGCTACGGTTTCTCAGGCAAGCCGACTACAACTGGCTGGGATCCTGCACGTATCGCGCGCGCATGGATCGTGTTGATGAAGCGTCTTGGGTACACGCGTTACGTGGCGCAAGGAGGCGACTGGGGCAATGCGGTTACGGAACAGATGGCGCTCATCGCGCCGCCGGAACTGCTCGGCATTCATACCAACATGCCGGCCACCGTGCCGGACGACATTGCCAATGCACTGAAATATGGAAACCCGCCGCCGGCCGGACTCTCGCCCGATGAGAAGCACGCGTTCGATCAGCTCGACTATTTCTACAAGCACGGTCTCGGCTACGCGCAAGAGATGGCGAACCGTCCGCAGACGTTGTATGCGATCGAAGATTCGCCTATCGGACTCGCTGCATGGATGCTCGATCACGACGCCGCCAGTCAGGCAATGATCGCGCGCGTCTTTGACGGTCAGACCGAGGGACTGACGCGAGACGACGTGCTCGACAATGTCACGCTCTATTGGCTGACGAATACGGGCGTTTCGTCGGCTCGGCTGTATTGGGAAAACAAGCTCAACTTCTTTGCACCGAAACACGTTGCAATCCCTGTTGCCGTGAGCGTGTTTCCGGATGAGATCTACGCGGCCCCGCAGAGCTGGACAGAGAAGGCGTATCCGAAGCTGATCCACTACAACCGCCTTCCGAAAGGCGGGCATTTCGCGGCATGGGAGCAGCCGCAAGCGTTCGTGGAGGAAGTTCGCACGAGCTTCCGGACGCTGCGCTGACTTCAAAGATGCGAATGATGCCGCTATGGCGTCAATCGCATCCTTCGATGATTCTCGGCGGCCCTATTAACTCTTCCGCATAGCAGCTAACAGGCCTTCGTCGCATCCATGAAGACCTGCCAGGATGTCATTCATCGCGCGTCTGCTTCACACGGTTGCATCTAGTGTTCCGTTCTGTTGTTAACTAATCTATGTTCACGTAGCATGCTTGTATCGACGGAACGGGAGATACCAGCATGCCCATGGGGACGACCGAAGGCCGAACTGGTGTTGAGTGAAGATGAGCGCTCGCAACTGACTTCGATAGCGCGTTCGCGCTCGATTTCGGCGGCGCTGGTGACGCGTGCGCGCATCGTGCTGGCTGCTGCTGCCGGGGAGCCCAACAGCGCAATTGCCCTGCGTCTTCAGCTCACGCGTGCCACGGTGGGCAAGTGGCGTATCCGGTTCCTGGAGCATCGCATCAACGGGCTGTATGACGAAGTACGTCCTGGCAAGCCGCGCACGATTGACGATGAGCGGCTGGCTCAACTGATTCACAAGACCCTGCACACCAAGCCAGCGGATGGCTCCACGCACTGGAGCGTGCGCACGATGGCCGCCGAAACGGCTATCTCGCCGACGAGTGTGCATCGCTACTTCAAGCTGCTGGGCCTGCAGCCGCATCGCAGCGAAAGCTTCAAGCTCTCGACCGATCAATTCTTCATCGAGAAACTGCGCGACGTGGTCGGCCTGTATCTGAGCCCACCGGAGAACGCCCTGGTACTGTGCGTGGACGAGAAGAGCCAATGCCAGGCGCTCGAACGCACGCAGCCCATGCTGCCGATGGGCTTCGGCTATGTCGAAGGCGTCACGCACGACTACGTTCGCCACGGCACCACCACGCTGTTCGCCGCCCTGAACGTCCTCAATGGCGCGGTGCTCGCCACCTGCAAGCCGCGTCATCGGCATCAGGAGTTCCTGTCGTTTCTGCGCGAAATCGACAAGGCCGTACCGGCTGAACTCGACGTGCACTGCATCGTGGACAACTATGGCAGTCACAAGCATCCCAAGGTCAAGGCGTGGCTGGCAACAAAGCCCCGCTGGCACATGCATTTCATTCCTACCTACAGTTCGTGGCTTAACCAGGTCGAACGCTTCTTTGCGCTGATCACCGACAAGGCCATCCGCAGAGGCTCGTTTGGCTCGGTCAAACAACTGATCACGCGTATCGATCAGTTCGTTTCCCACTACAACGAAAACTGCAAACCATTCATGTGGACCGCATCCGCTGATTCCATCCTCGAAAAGCTACACAGACTTTGTTCGCGAATCAGCGGAACGGAACACTAGCCACCCGTTTTACGTTGCCGTGGTCCGCCTACGTGCGCCTGCTTTCAGTGAAGACGGCGATCGCGCGCGCTTTCTATGAAACAGCGGCGTTGCGCGAAGGCTGGTCGGTGCGCCAGCTCGACCGCCAGCTCGACCGTCAGATCAGTAGCCAGCTTTACGAGCGGCTGGCGCTGTCGCGCAACAAGGCGGCCCTGCTCAGGAAAGCCGCTGATGTCCAGCCGGGTGATCTCCTCACGCCGGAGGAGGCGATTCGCGACCCGTTCGTCCTCGAGTTTCTCGACATCAAGGACGAGTACTCGGAGCCGGATCTTGAGGAGGCATTGATCCAGCATCTGGCGGATTTCCTGCTGGAGCTCGGCGACGACTTCGCTTTCGTCGGCCGACAGCGCCGCCCGAGAATCGACGATACGTGGTTCAGGGTCGATCTGGTGTTTTTCCATCGACGTCTGAAATGCCTGGTCATCATCGATCTCAAGGTCGGTCGTTTCAGCTACGCTGACGCCGGGCAGATGCATCTCTATCTGAACTATGCGCGCGATCACTGGATGAAGCCTGGCGAGAATCCACCTGTCGGTCTGATCCTTTGTGCAGAAAAAGGCGCGGCCGAAGCACACTACGCGCTGGACAACCTGCCGAACAAGATTCTCGCGGCGGAGTACCAGACGGTGTTGCCAGATGAGGCGATGATCGTGCAGGAGCTGGAGCGCACGACAGCGGAACTGGAACGGCGTACCGGGGCCAGGTAATCCGGTCCCGAT
The DNA here is from genome assembly GCF_046025895.1 of Paraburkholderia sp. RL17-337-BIB-A. Taxonomy (NCBI): domain Bacteria; kingdom Pseudomonadati; phylum Pseudomonadota; class Betaproteobacteria; order Burkholderiales; family Burkholderiaceae; genus Paraburkholderia; species Paraburkholderia sp. RL17-337-BIB-A. Next base: position 699,129 of record NZ_JARESY010000004.1, read on the forward strand.
GCCCGACCGATCCTGCGCGAAACGTGGGAACGCGGGGTGGAAGAGGCAATCCTCAACGATCGTGACTTGGAAAAACTGAACGAAGAAACTGATCGCCGTCGCGTGAGCTTCTCGAACGACCAGTGGCTTTTAAGCAAGCTTGACCGCAAAGCCGGCACTACGGGGATGGCGGATGAGGCGGAGTAATAGACCAGGCGGTTGGGATACAGATGGGCGAGTGGAGCGGGAACAAAATTCTGCAAAGAATGCGAACAAGCCTATGCAAACCGACGGCGTCTCCGGACTTTGCGCATGCAAGCTTTTAATTTGACATAACATAATTTGGCCCTTTTATCGCGTCGCTCTTAAACGTTCATGTCCGTTAAATCTGTAAACCCTCAATGCCGAGATTGCCCGCGCTTGTCGATGCCCGGATAATGAGCGTTGATTAACGGCAAACATAGACTTGCATGACGGATAACCTGCCCAACGATTCATGGGGTGAAGACTACAGGCACTGGCTCGCTGAGCTCAAACAGAGGGTCGAGCGAGCCCGACTTCGCGCAGTCACCAGCGCGAACCGCGAACTCGTGACGCTGTACTGGCAGATTGGCCGCGAAATCCTGGATCGTCAGCAGCGGCAGGGGTGGGGCACTGGGGTTGTCGACCAGCTTGCCCGGGACCTGAAAGCTGCGTTTCCCGACATGCGCGGCTTTTCCCCGCGCAACCTGAAATATATGCGCTCGCTGGCGCAAGCTTGGCCAGACGCGGAATTTGTGCAGCAGCCTGCTGCACAATTGCCCTGGTTCCATCTCTGTACCTTGCTGGACAAGGTCAAGGACCCAGAGCAACGAAGCTGGTATGCCGGCAAGACGCTTGAACACGGCTGGTCGCGGCAAGTGCTGACGATGCAGATTGAGACAGCGGCCTACACGCGATCGGGCAGCGCCGTGACGAATTTCAGGGAAACCTTACTCCCGCCACAGTCCGATCTCGCTCGGGATGCGCTGAAGGACCCATACATCTTCGACTTTCTCAGCCTCACTGAGGATGCACAGGAGCGCGATATCGAGCAGGCGCTCACCCAGCATATCACCCGGTTCCTTCTTGAGTTGGGAGCGGGATTCGCGTTTGTCGGACGGCAATACCGGCTGGACGTCGGAGGCGATGAATTTTTTATTGATCTCCTGTTCTATCATCTGAAGTTGCGCTGCTATGTGGTCGTCGAACTGAAAACGACGCCGTTCCGTCCAGAATATGCCGGCCAGCTTAACTTCTACCTCTCTGCGATTGACGCGCAGGTGAAAGCGCCGGAGGATCAACCCACGATCGGCTTGCTCCTGTGCAAGGAAAAGAACCGGCTCGTCGCGGAATATGCGCTGCGAGGCGTGACGAAGCCAATGGGCGTGGCCGAATATCAGTTGCTTCGACAGGTGCCCGAATCACTGGAAACAGAGCTGCCGTCGATCGATCAGATTGAAGCGGAGCTTCGGCCAGATCTGCCCGGCCACTAACACAGGCGTACGCGCAGGTGCGCACGAATACACAAATACCTGCACCTCATAAGATTAAATCGACTGCAGTCACAATCACGCAATCGCATCTGAGCTGATTGAACAGGTGCTGTTGCTGCTATTCGAAGGGGATCGGCCAGAGAGCGACTTTCGTCCGACACGCCACATGGACCATCAGGCGGCAGTTCCATTCAGCAAGTGATCGTCGATCGGCGAACCCGGGCACCGCGTCATGTTGACTTTTTGCCCCACGCGTCGTCGCGCGTCCCGAGCTTGCAGACATGGGCAGGCGTCGAACAACCCTCGAGACCACTTGCCACGCAGCTTGAGGAACTAGATGACCTTTGAACCTCGGACGCGGCTACTACGAAGTGACCGGTATAAGCGAACGAAAGGGCTCATCGAGCTTCACGCGCCCCACAGCGAAGCCATCCTTACTCGACGATCGCCCCAAATGGATAGATGACCTTCTTGTTCGAGCCGGTGCGCAGTCTGGAGTCGTGAAGCAGAAGACAGAGTGCTGGAGAACGTCCCCATGCGATTGCGCGACCGCGAATCCCGGACCGCTCATATGTGCCGATCCATGTTACGGCTATCTCTCCACGCGTTGACGCACGGCGTCGTGCTTCCGGCTCCCGAAAATACTCACCGTTAGCGCGCTCCCTCATGGTCGTTCGGATGAGCGCCAGCCGAATGCCGCATCGAGCTGGCGTGCACGTTTTACTTCGTCACCCTGCAGATAGATTGAGGTCGTCGAGATCGAGGCGTGCCGCAGGTTGTCGCGAACGGTCGTCAGCTCGGCGCCGTGCGCAAGCGCGTGCGTGGCATGCGTGTGACGCATCCAGTGCGGACTCGCACGCCGCAGCTTCTCCGCGAGCGGCGGGTGATCAGCTTCAATCAGGTCTGCAGCCTGGCAGAAGAAGCGTCGCATCACGTGCCATAGTCGCGCAGGCGAGATGCCAGATGCGCTGTCCGCCTCGCCGACTAGACTGGGGAGCACCGGGACGTTTGGTTGCCAGCGTGCGGCCGTCACCGGCAAGCCGCGCTGCAGCAGTGACTGTTCGAGCGCGCGTCGCGCGAGTGGCGGCAGCACGGCCTTGCCAGGCCGGCTGCCTTTGCCGATCAGTCGCAGCCAGTGATCACCATTCGCATCGGCCAGAACGTCGCCCAGCGTTGCGTTGACCAGTTCGCCCGCGCGTAGCCCGGTCGCGTACGCGAAATCGAGCACGAAGCGCAGACGCTGCGCGGCGGCGGCCTCCCAGCCATACGACCATTCGAGACCATCGGCGAGCGAACGCACGATCTGCCATTCGCCGTCGGTAAAGCCGCGGGATGTGTCGAGCGGGGCCACCCGGGTGCGTCCACGAACCTTGACGCCTGCAAAGGGATTAGCAAGCACGTAACGCTGCTCGATCAGCCAGCGGAACAGTGCGCCGAGTACCGATAGCGCATAGGCAGCCGAACGCGACGAGAGGCCGCGGGCAAATGGGCGCCAGTCAGGTGCGTGACGCGGCCTCGCTGGTCCTACCCAGCGACCGCGCGGCGACGGGGCCAGGATAAAGGCACGATAGGCAATCGCATCTTCGGTAGTGAGCGACGACAGCGCGCGGCTGCGTTCGACGATCGCCCAGAGAATCAGCCGCTCCGCCTCCTTGCGATAGGCGCGCTGTGTCGTCGGCGCGTCATGCAGCGAGAGCCACGCGTGCACGGCCTCGTAGTCGTTGTCCGCATCGAGTGTGCAGGCGCTGCGCGGCGCGCGGAAGGTCCCGTCGGTGCCGTCGACACCGGGTGGCACGTGAATACGCTCCCACGGCGCGAGGGCCGCGCTGTCTCGCACATGCACGGCGGTCGGGTGGCCGGCGACCAGCGCATGGGCCCGCTCCGTGAGATTGGGATAGGAGGCAAAGAACGCCTCGATCTGCTTTGCGGTTGCCGCACCGAGCCCCTCGACGGCATGCCACCATTGACGGCGACGCGGCACGCGCACGGTAAGGTCTGCGAGCGTCACGATGCCGTGGGCGCGCAGTACACGCACGGCGCGCGGACGCAGCCACTGACCAATGTCGTCGGCAATTTGCGGTTCCGCATCGGCGAGACCGGGCAGCAGGGTGATCGCGTGCAGCACGGCGGCGCCCCGTTCGGCACGTTCACTGGCCGGGTGGCTGAACAGTGCGACGAGGTCGGGCCGGTGACGCTCATGCGCGAAGGCGGCGAGTTGCCGGCGGATCCGGCCAAGGATGCCACGTGCGCTCGCGCCAGCGGTGAGCAGCGCGTGCGGCAGGTAGCGTTCGACCGCGTCGCGCGAGGACAGGCCCGCGTACCAGCCGCGCAATGCAGCGAGCGCATCGGCGTCGGGCAATGACGATGTGGGTGCGATGTTTCTGGAGGAGGGCGCTCGGCGCTCCGGGGTGTGACGCGTTTTTCGCAAGCGCAGTTTCCGGAGTAGCGCGCGGCGCCGTATGCGGGAAAGGGATTTCGCGTTGACACAACGTCGTCAACCCTGCGGACCGCGCCCAGCAACCGGCTGGAAACCGCAGCATGGATTACGTTCGCCCATCGACGCGGTGCCTTTGTCGGGCAGCCAATTGCGATGCCCGGCGCCGCTCCGTCCGGTTGTGGTAAAACAGCGCGCCAATGCGCCGGCGTGCGGCGCACAGATGCAATCAGGAGCACAGGTTGAGAAGGAAGTCAGAGAACAGGTCGCAGGTCATCGCGGTACGCGTCGAGCCGGCAATCGAACAGCGATTGAGATTGCTGGCGGAAGTCACAGGGCGTAGTCAGTCGTTTTTTCTCAAACAGTTGATCGAGAAGGGCATCAGCGCGATGGAAGACGCGTGGCTGCCGCAGGATGTGGCTGCCCAAGTCCGCAGCGGGGCTTTGCCGGCGCAGCAGCGTGGCAGGACCTTGGATCTGTTCGGGGATTAGATGTGGGAGCAGTGCGCAGGGTCGCACAGCGTATTCGCAAGTATTGTCGCTTTGACGGGCGCTGAGAGGGCGCAGACCGCTGACTTCGTTCACATGAATCAAACTGTAGCGCCAGTCCTGAAATGAAGGGGCAGATAGTTGCAGCTATCCGAGCCTTCGTTTGCGGTCGATTGTTCCATGGGGCACCACGAACACACAGGGTGGGGAAATTTACTTCGACACTTCGGGGAAGTACGTCCGACGCTGACACAGCCGGCGAGTGATTTCTGGTCGCACCTGACTCCCGATGACATGATGTCTATCAATGCGTTCATTGACAAGGCTGGGCGAAAATTTCTTTCCTGCAAACTTCTTCAGAAGGAGGAGTCCGGCAAGTGCCTCAGACAAAGCTTCGAATCCAGAGTATTCGGAGCCAGCTGCACGCTGTTCTGTTCTTCGCCATCCTATATTGGATGCTTCCAAACCTTTGCAATTCACTCCGTCCGACTCTCGTCAGCGACGGACTTCGTAATGAAATTTTTGCGGTCGCATGCCACGCGTAAGAGATCTCCGATTGGGAGACCTCTCGCACATTGCAGCTTTTAGTCTTGGTGCAGACTTTTGTCTTGGATGCACGCCAACAAAGGCTCGAGCTTGCCGTTGAGACACGAGTGCACCCATATCAGACGATTCGCGAACATCTTGAATATGTGCGATAGCGCACCAAAACGCACCGACGTTCGGGGGAGCATTGCCTGGCACCGTCCTGCTTCCGATGGCAGATCGGCGCTACACCTTCTGTTCAGATTTCTTTCAGCTCCTGGCACTTCTTGACATAAACTTGTAAGTCGTTACGGGATCGAAATATGTTAAACGTCAGCCTCAGGTCACAACTGCAGACGTATCTGCGAAACATTCGCAGACCTGTCGAATTGATCGTGTCGCAGGGCGGCAGTCAAAAATCGCACGAGATGCTGACGATGTTGAACGAAATCGCGTCGTTGACAGATCTGGTGACGGTAATCGAGGAGCAGCAGGACAACCCACGCAAGCCGTCATTTTCAATCAGGCAGGCGGGAGGAAGACCCGGTATCCAGTTTGCCGCCACTCCAACAGGGCCTGAGTTTTCGTCCCTTGTCCTGGCAATACTCCAGGTTGGAGGACATCCCGTAATAGCCGACCGTACGACCATTGAACAGATTCGAGCGCTAGAACGTGACTACTATTTCGAGACCTATATTTCGCTATCTTGCAAAAGCTGTGTGGACGTTGTGCAAGGGCTGAACATGATGACAGTGATCAATCCACGGATTCACAACATTACGATCGACGGAGAAATTTTTCAAAGTGAGGTGTCGGCGCGTGATATTAGCGTTGTGCCGACGATCTACATGAACGGCGAGGTATTCGGTGAGGGGCGCAGCAGCTTTGTGGAGCTCGGCGCGAAACTTTACGACATAGAACTGAGCATGAGAGCAGCACTGCACGCGGCGGGCAAGCAGTAGCACTGACCTGCAGGTCATATCATCGCGGACCTTTCGTGCGCAACTCACGCGTCGACGCCTGCCGTGGCCATCCGGCTCGACCTGAGACAATCACTCGCCTCCGAAACGGCCGCTGGGGAATGACGTCGATGACGGGTTATCTCGCGCCGTAGAAATGACGGTACTGCCACGATGCCTGCTTTTTCAACTCATCGTCTGCCCATGGCCCGGTGCCGAATCTGCTGACCGAAAGAGGCGTCAGGTCGATTGGAGGTGCGCCGTCGATAATCCACGTGGCAAGAGCTTCGCCCAGTGCCGGGGCAATGGACAGGCCCGCGACATTGCAGCCGCTCGCGAAGTAGAATCCACGAATTGCCGACGCTGGGCCGACAATGTGCTGCCCATCTGCAGTCATCGTTGGCAGCCCCCCGCGATGCTCACGCACCGCTGCCTTGAGAAGGACGGGAAGTTGAGCCTCGACGTCTCGACCGTAGTGCCAGAGCACCCCCGCATCAAGTGACAGATCCTTGATGTCGAAGTTGGTGTCGAAGTCATTCATGTCGAAGAATGTCGGGTTGTCCTCGTAGACCCCCCAGAGAAATCCGCCCTCACAGGGCCGCATATAGACGGCAGCGTCCATGATCCGGACCATCGGCAATTCTGCGCGGGCACCCGCCACCGGCTCGGTGACGAACAGTTGCTGCGCTGTCGGGATAAGGGGAACACGAATTCCGCTGGCTTCGGCCACTTGTCGAGTCCAGGCGCCGGCTGAATCGACGACAACCGGGGCGCGAATGCGACCGCGCGTGGTGTCGACACCCGTGACCTCGCCATCCTCGATCAGGACGCGCGTGACCGGAGTCTTCGGCAGTACCTCCACACCGTGCGCCTGCGCCGCACGAGCGAAGCCGACGGCCAGTTGGGCGGGATTGAAATACATGTCGTCGCCGATACGCATCACCGCCGCTACTCCGATCGTTTCAAGAAACGGGTTGAGCCGGTGGGCCGCGTTCAGGGAAAGCTCCTCCACGTCCAGGCCGTTGCGCCGGCCGCGCAGGATGTCTTCCTGAATGACCTCGGCATCTTGCGGGCGCCGCGCAACCTTGAGGCTACCCGACTGCACCCAATCCAAAGGCTGGCCGGTGTCCGCAGAGAACTGCCTGATTTTGTTTGCCGCCAACGTGATCAAGTTGATCATCAGGTCATTCTTGCGCAAGCAACTGACCATGCCAGCCGCTCGCGGAGAAGTCTGTGAGCCGATTTCGTGCCGCTCGAGAAGCACGATGCGATGGGTGCCCCGTTTAGCCAGGTAATACGCTGTAGCCGCTCCAAGTCCACCGGAGCCAATCACGACCACGTCCGCGGATTCGGCCATCGCTGCTTCTCCTGCTGGTCGCGCCAGTCGACCTGTCGGTCGGGGGCGTTTCAGCCATGATATGCGTCAGGAGCGGGACTGGGGACGGCCGCGAACCCACGGATGACGCTTAGACATCGAAAGCTGCCCTTCATCCCATGTAACGTTCAACGGCAGAAGTGGGGTCGGCTGCGGCCGGTTGCACCAAATGGCGGTGCGGTGGCGGTCCCTTTGACAACCTCCTTCCGACTATTCCGCCGCAGGTTTCGACCCGGCGCCTCGCGTTGCGCGTTCGTCGGCAAGCGGACCGTTCTCAACTTCGAGCGCCGACGGCAACAGGTGATCGCAGAACTGCTCGCGCAGCTTCAGTTTGTGCAGCTTGCCAACCGCCGTATGCGGCAATTCGTTGACGAAGACAACGTCATCTGGCATCCACCACTTCGCGACCTTGCCCTCGTAGAACGCGAGCAGTTCGTCGCGCGTGACCTCCGCGTCCTTGCGTTTGACGACGAGCAGCGGCCGCTGCGCCCACTTCGGATGGGCGCAGGCGATGCAGGCCGCCTCGGCGACGGCCGGATGCGCGATCGCGATGTTCTCGATTTCGATCGAACTGATCCACTCGCCTCCCGACTTGATCACATCCTTGCTGCGGTCGGTGATGCGCATGAAACCGTCCCGGTCAATCGTGGCCACGTCGCCGGTCGGAAACCAGCCGTCGACGAGCGGCGAGTCATCCTTCTGGAAATACCGCTTGATCACCCACGGACCGCGCGTGTGCAGTTCGCCGAACGCGACGCCGTCCCACGGCAGATCGCGCCCATCGTCGCCGACGATCTTCATGTCCACGCCGTAGATCGCGTGCCCCTGCTTTTCGCGCAGCCTGCGCTGCTCTTCCGGCGGCCGCTGTGATTGTTCCCAGTTGAGTGTTGCGAGCGTGCCGAGCGGTGACATCTCGGTCATGCCCCATCCGTGAATGGCTTCGACGCCGTATTCCTCGAAGGAGCGCAGCATGGCCGGCGGGCACGTCTGTGATCGAGAAAGTTGAGCGACCGCATATACAGGGTCGACTTCGGACGGTCACAATAGGGGGAATTCGGCCGCGACCTGTCACTGAAGCGTAGAGAACCAGTCCTGCTGTCGTGTTGCAGTGCGCTTGTCACCGGGACGGCAGCCCGGCTGCAGCACCGGACTCGGCCGTTCCACAGCGCTTTTGATGGAGCAGAGTCGCCGGTTTGTCGCTAACCCGGGCATGCTGCATACTGAAATGGATCGCGCGCGACAGGAAAAGCGCCACGGTGGCGCTGACTGCAATATGGCCGTCGCATCTGGGTCGAGCGCGGTGCGTCACTTGCTGACACCTTTTTGCGATAAATGGCGAGTTCGCAACGATTCAGCGTGGACCCAACTGCCTTCGCAGGAACGGCACGATCGTTTGAGCAACGGCGTCAGGATTGTCGATGAAAGGCCAGTGTCCACTGTCCGACAGGATCAGCACCTCGGCACGGGGAAAGACCTCGCGCTGTCGCTCGGCGAAGTTCACGGAAATATAGGGATCGTGGGCACCCCATACAACCTGCGCGGGCAGATCCAGCGGGCGCGTGAATTGGCAATGCCCTGCATGGCGCCGTTCGTTTCGCGGGTGTTGCGGTAGAGCCGTAGCACGGCGCGTCGGGTGCCGCCATCGAAGCTTTTAAACGCCTGATCGACGTATTCCGACGGCAAGCCACGCGGATTTCCGTGCCGAAGCAGCAGCCGCATCCCGGCTCGCGTTGTCGTGGCCATGAACAGTTCACCCCGCCAGCGCGCCTGCCAGATGCGCGCCAGATAGTGCCAGCGATAGTCAAGCAGAACGCCTGTGTCGATCAACGTTACGCTCGCAATGGCGTGAGGGTTTGTAGCGGCCCACGCAAGCCCCCAAGGGCCGCCAAAGTCGTGCATGACCAAGTGAGCACGCCGGACATTGCACTCGGCTAGCAGTCGGCCAAGGTGGCGCGCGTAGCCAGGCACGCTATAGTCGAAATGTTCCGGTTTGTCTGCAGCGCCGAACCGGGCATGTCCATGGCGACGGTGCGGCCAAACTCACCGACATCGGCCACGAGTCGCGTCCAGTCAGCCGTCGATCCTGGATTGCCATGCACGAAGACGACAGCTTCAGTGGCTTCCGGTATACCAGACTCCAGTATCGGGGAACGGATTCCGTCGACGCGAACTGATGTCGCTCTCATGACACCTTCCGTATGGGAAGTACGAACCAACGCGAACCTACGTTCAGACCGGCGCTTCGGGTACGGGAAACGAATCTGCCGGAACTGCTGACCCGGCTTGAACTGGCATTGACGGGGATACCCGCGCACAAGTCTGTCTGCAGAGCGCTGTTGGAGGTCAACAAACGTCTCGGCTCGGCCGGGGGAAAAGCCATCGTATCCACAAATCGCTCCGCGTCACCGCGGCGGCGTCAAAGTGCGACTGAATCCTTGCCACTCTTTTCTTGAACGCTGTCACAAGCACACGTTGTTGAAGGCGTTTCCCGCGACGCAGGTGAATCGCCGCCGGAAGCTTTCGCGCCGCTTCGCATCCGTCAAGATTCGGCCATGACCAGTCAATCGCGCCATGCTTCGGAATGACTCGTCAGGGGCGGTCATCGGACATTTGATCCGGATTCCTTCGGAGACGCTAGATGTTCTAAACGACGAAATCGACGAATGTTTTTGCGCGCCAAGAGAGAAAGCGTGTCTGAGGGTACGCAAGATTTACTGTTGGAGCGATCGAATAGTATCCCGGCTGCGGTGGTTTAACTTTTACGCGTTCAATGGCTTGATAGTCACGGAAGACACGCCCGAGAATGTCCCGGCTGGGGTCATTCTCGTAAAACTGACCGTCGCGGCTCAACGCGCCGGATTGATAGCGGACGCAGCATCGGGCCTCATCCCACGAGGAACGGGTGTCTGACTCTTGTGATGCGAGGGCGGTGTAGCCGGCGAGCCTTGAATGAAGACATGCTGCTGCAATGTGGTTGTGTCCGTGTTACGCAGGATGATGTCGGCAAGCGTCGTGTTCGTAATCATACTGGTGGTTGCAGGATCGAAACCCTGGTTGAGCCAGAAGAAACGATCTCCTGCGCGCAACGCGGAAAACTGGTCGCCGATGATTCGCTGAAACGTTGGCCCGACAACCGCGTTGGGCGCATGCGCTTCCGCGAGTCCGCCAATGAAAAGGTCTACTTGGTCGATGGTGCCGTAGACGGTTTTTAAACGGGTTTGCAGCGCAGGATCGCTGGTCAATGCATCGAACGAGCGATAAGGCGCGAGGCCTAACGCGATGCGGATCTGGTTCAGGCTGCCAACGCCGAGATCGCGTTCACGCTGGATGTCGATTGCGATCAGATCGATCAGGTCGACGCCGCCGCCCACGAGGCTGGCAGCCAGCAGATTGCGTAACGTCGCGACCACGTACACATCCGTTGCCTGCGCGAAATCCAGACTCAGCGTGCGCAGGAGGGGATCGGTCCCGTTCGCAATGTCGAGTTGAGGTGAATTGAAGAACGCCTGGCTGAGCCCTTCACTGAAGGTGGTGACGCCATTGTTGTCCACGCCCTCCTGGGTATCCGAAATCTGCGAATGACCGACGCGGAACGCAGCAGCCGAGAATTCCTGCGAGATCTGCGCGTTCTGGGAAGAGTCGTACCCCTTGTACGGGCCCAGCACTGAGCCGATCAGTACCGGTAAATATTCGGAATACACGATGTTCTCGTACTCGGCGGTGGTGATGGCTCGCGCCATGTTGTACAGCTGATCGTCTGACCATGCCGGTTGCTGGGCCTTCAGCTGACCTACCCAATAATTGTGCTCGCGCATGAAAAGCGTCGTGGTCGCTGTGAGTTCGGGATTCTCCATCACCCGCGGATCGCCACTTTCAAAGACACCCGCGACAATCGGAAGAAACTGGCCATTGGGCGTCGCTTTCAAGGTGCCGTCTCCATTGCGCAAGCTATCGGCCATCGTCTGAGTCGAGCCGTAGAGTTGCGACAGATCGAGATATCCGGCAACCGTGTTGATGATCGTATCGGTCGCCGGACTGCGCACCGCGCGGGTCATTGAGATGACGGTGCCGGCGGTCACGTCGGGATCATTTGCGGGAATGGTGATGTTGATCGCGTCGGTTGTGAGCGGTGCAGCTTCTAGACCCAGATCGTGATCGACGAATTGTCCCCACACATAGAGCCATGCAGAGGCAACGGGATCAGTGGTCTGGCCGTTTTGTCCCTGAGCGCCCGTGCCGCCCGAAATAACGTTCGAGATGGTCCGGGGATTCGGGCCGCTTATCAGGCCGTTGGCCGTGCCAGGCGCGAAGTTCAACGGGGCCAGTTTCAATTCCGGACTGCCCGGTGTGGCGTTGAAGTTGGGATTGGCGAAATTATTATCAGCGCCGCCGATTGGGCGAAATGACTGTAGCAGTGTAATTGGATGAGCTGTGGAGGGAGCGCCGTGATTGTCGGCGAAAACCCTTGCTGGAAGTGCAGCGGCGGCGATTATAAGTGCCGAACACCCCACCCGCATATATCGATGAATGCGCAATTTAATTCTCCTCGTTGTCTTTAATCGATCGACGTGACTGATCCGCCCGCGCTTTCTGAAGGCGCGGCATGGGTCGATCGTCGTTGACGCCTTGCGGATGGAGGGCGCAAAGGCGTAAGGCACGATGCAACGAAGAAGAGGGAAATTCAATAACAAATAATATTACGATCGACGCGCTTGATTTGGTTTGACTATGCGAACTGAATACAGCGATTTGTATGATTTGACTACCGCATGTTTCTATCAGGATCAGCGCGCGTGAAGGCGGAATAAACTTACTTGGTTGCAACCCATTTGTTTTAACTTACCGATCGCTGATTTCCGATAGGAATATCATAAAATATATTTTTTCGGGTGGAAATCAGGTCATCTTTTCCGATGATCGATAGCAATGGAAACTCGAAACCCAAAAGACCCATGACTCGAATGACCTTATTGACAATGGAACGGACGATCGAGCGTTTAAGCGAATGGCGCTTGTGGGTCGAGTGCGGAAATCGCTGCAGGCCGACGACCGCGGAGCCCGGCCAGATCAGCACTTGCGACCTCGGCCATTAACGCCCGTTGCTCTGCTTCAGAGTAGGTCGCGGCCTGGAAAAACCGATTGCGCTCGGGCACGGGGTGATCCATAAGCGAACGTCTATGATGTTGCAAGCAATGTCTAATTATCGTGAAAGTACGTGCGGCCCTATGCTTGCTTAGTGCAGTCGGAAGGTTTGGGGCGGGGTTGATGAGGTGCGCCACTACCGCGTTATGCACTCTGGCAGCGCTGCGAGTGCACTGGCAATAAGGAGACGACGCGGTCTGCGCCGCGTATCAATGTAAATGACGACCACCATTATTTTTTCCCATGCTGCGTGTCTGGATCATCGCCCGGGCCTTGACCATCCGGAATCGCCGGAACGTCTGAAGGTCGTGTTGCGCGCGTTGCAGTCGCCGGAATTTGCGGCGCTGGAATGGCGCGATGCGCCGATGGGCACACTCGATCAGGTGCAATTGATCCACGACCAGGCCTTCGTCGATGAGGTCGCGGAGATCGCCCCGCAGCGGGGTTATGTGCCGCTTGATGCGGGCGACACGGTGATGTCGCCGGGCTCGTGGGAAGCCGTGATGCGCTGCGTCGGCGCGGCTTGTGCCGCCGTCGATGCGGTGATGAACGCGCAGGCGCGCAACGCGTTTTGCGCCACGCGTCCGTGTGGTCATCACGCCGAGCCAGCGAGGGCAATGGGTTTTTGCATTTTCAATCAGGCTGCAATCGCTGCGGCTTACGCTCATGAAGTACACAAGCTCGAACGCGTCGCGGTCGTCGACTTCGACGTCCATCACGGCAACGGCACCCAGGCAGCATTTTTCAACCGCCCGGAGCTGTTTTACGCCTCCAGCCACCAGTCGCCTTTGTATCCCGGTACGGGCGCCGCATCCGAGACCGGCGTGAACCACAACATTGTCAATGTCCCGTTGCCCCGTGGATGTGATTCGGCACTCTTCCGTGCACGGATCGAGTCCGACATGTTGCCGGCGGTACGCCAGTTCAGCCCCCAACTTATCGTCATTTCGGCAGGCTTCGACGCGCATCGCCTGGACCCGCTCGCAAGCCTGAACCTCGAGGACAGCGATTTTCGTTGGATTACCAGTGAGTTGATGCGTATTGCCGATGCGACGTGCGAGGGGCGCATCGTTTCGATTCTGGAAGGGGGTTATAGCCTGGAGGCCCTGGCCACTGGCACGATGGCGCATGTCCGTGCCTTAATGAATGTTCGATCAGGCTCACAGGTTACCGGGCCTACGCAGTGACTTCCGGCCGTGACCGGCCATGAAGGGTCATTCGTCCGTCGTGTCACCCGGACATTCGGATGGCGGCTCCGGCCCATCAAACGGCCAATCGACTGCCGGAGGTGAAGGTTGCTTCATAGAGCACCACTCCGGTCAGCGGAGCCTGCCAACAATTGGCCGATCCTGAACCGGTCCAGGAAAAATCGAACAGGCGTCGACGAAAGGAACGCAGCTCAAAGCCAGGTGCCGCCCTGGCGTTCGGTCGGCTCTTGTGCAAGGGCGTCGAAATCGTGAATCCAGTCCAGATGATGCAGCAGGCTGTCGCGTGCGCGAAGGCGGGCGTTGCGCGCCTGCGCCTCGGGTCCGTCCGGCAGATGCAACACGTCAGCCGTCGATATCGAGGCGTATTGCACCTTGCGCGTACGGCCCCGCCGCAACCGCTCGTAGGCCTCCTGGGCCTCGCGCCAGCGACCCGGCCCCGCCTTGGCCAGCTGCGCGGCCAGCACCACGGCATCTTCGATCGACTGATTGGCGCCCTGGCCATGGTGCGGCACGAGTGCATGCGCGGCATCGCCGATGAGCGTCACGCGGCCCTTGCTCCAGCGCCCGAGCGGGGGACGATGGAACAGGCCCCAGCGCTGGCTGATCGGCATCGCCGTGATCATCTGTACCACCGCCGGATGCCAGTCCTTGAACAGGCGCAGCTGCTCACCCTCGCTCGCTGGCGTGACCCAGTCGCGCGACGGCCACGGCGAGGGATGGCGCTCGACGAGCAGAAAGTTCTGGTCGCCTTTGTCGCCGATCGGATAGTGAAGCAGATGGCCCTGTGGTCCGACCCAGAACTGAATAGCCTCGGGATCGGGTAGCAGATCCATACGCCCGGCCGGCACCACGCCACGAAAACCTGAGCAGCCCGAATACAGGGCGTCGTCGTAGCCGAGCATCCAGCGCCGCGTGATCGAGCGCGCCCCGTCCGCGCCGATCACCAGATCGGCGTCGATGTGACGACCGTTGGCGAAACTCAGACTCACACGATCCGGATGCTGCACGAGATCGGTCAGCCGATGGCTGAGATTGATGCGCTCGAGGCCGATCGCGTTCGACAGCACGGCCTGCAGGTCCGCGCGGTGTATGCCCCAATAGGATCCCCCGAACTGCTGGCGATAGCTCGGTTCGCCACGATGCTGTCCAATCACTTCGCCGCTGCGCCCGTCCCGATAGATCAGCGCGGGTATTTCAGCGCACACCGCGTCGAAGGCTGCACGCAGTCCCATGCGCTCGTAAAACCGCGTCGCGTTCGCCGACAGCGCGACTGCCGCTCCGACCTCGCGAAGCTCGTCGGTCTGTTCGTAGAGCTGCGCGTCGATGCCATGTTCTCGCAGTGCGAGCGCGAGCGTGAGGCCGCCGATGCCAGCACCGATTATTGCGATCTTCAGATCCAGCTGTTCCATGGGGTGTCTCCAGTATTCAGACTGTGTGTTTGAGTCGGCACGGCACGCATACCGTGCTGAAGTCGGATGCGTGCGCCGTGTCTGAATTCTCGGCGCTGGTCGTCCATTTCACAATAAAATGGGGTGAATCTGCATCATCACTGAAATCAATGAAGCCGGGATACCCGCGTCATGAATCTGAGTGAAGTTGATCTCAATTTGCTGCTGCTTTTCCAACGGTTGATGCAGGAGCGGCGAGTATCGACCGTAGCCGAGCAGATGAACATGAGTCAGCCCGGCGTTAGCAACGCCCTCGCCAAACTGCGTCGACGGCTCGGTGACCCGCTGTTCGTGCGCGGGCCGGGCGGAGTAGTGCCCACGCCGTTCGCGTTGCGCCTCGCAGAGCCGGTTTCTCAGGCGCTCGCGATCCTGCACGCCGCACTCAATCCCGAGACCGGTTTCGATCCGCTGCGTGCCAGGCGCACGATAACGATCGGCATGACCGATATCGGTGAGGTCGTCTTTCTGCCTGCGCTTGTCGAACGACTGTCGCGCGAGGCGCCGGGCATCGCGCTCAATACCGTTCGCGACACGAGCGTCAATCTGAGCAACGAGATGGCCAAGGGCCGGGTCGATCTCGCCATCGGCCTGCTGCCGCAGCTCAAGGGCGGCTTCTATCAGCGCCGCCTGTTCGATCAGCGATATGTCTGCCTGTTCAGGCGCGGCCATGCGCTCGAAGATGCGCCGCTCACGCTCGCTGCCTGGCGTGAAGCCGAGCATCTGGTGGTGGTGTCCGCCGGCACCGGACACGGTCAGGTGGACGACTGGCTGAAACGGCGAGGCGTGCAGCGCCGGGTGCGATTGACGGTGCCGCACTTCATGAGCGTCGGCTACATCCTGCAACGCACCGATCTGATTGCCACGGTGCCGGAGCGACTGGCCTTGCAGCTGGCAGCGCCGTTCTCACTGAGCCTACGCGCGTTGCCTTCGACGTTGCCCGCCGCGCCGATCCATTTGCTCTGGCACGCGCGAGTCCAGCAGGACGAAGGCAATCGTTGGCTGCGCGGGGTGGTGATCGACCTGTTCGCGGATTCGGCGATGCAAACACGCAGAACGAAGTCCGTGCAAAAAAGCTCGTAGTTCGAAACAAGACATCGGGTCGAGCGGGCTGATCGAGGCGGTCGAGCGAGCAACTGGATCTGGCGCCATAAACTGCCGCTCACAGACGTCGTCGGTCGGACATTTCGGAGTCGGTTCCGCCCCGCAAGCGACCGTTGGCGGCGCGCCGACCCGACCGTCAGTTGCGGGCCGATGCTGTTGAAAAAGTCGCTGACGTCTCTCTCACAAGGTTTTCAGGGGTCTTACCCTTAACCGGCGTTCGCCAGCGGTTTGTAGGCCGGTCTGAGAGGTCGATTTTCTCACCGGTGATTTGAAAAAGCAGAGCAGCGACTTTTTCAACAGCATCGGTCGATGGCGGTCATCCGACAAAAGCGCGACCTAGCCGTTAGGTTACTGATCAGACGTGCCAATTCAAGTTGGAGCGCGCAATGCCTGCCGTCAGTTATGCCAAACTTTTTTTGTCGCAAGCCTCATGCTGAGGCGCTATACAACTTTATTTTCTCCACTATACGACTTTATTTTTACTCAACAGAAACGTTCTCATGGACGGTCGACGGGGTTAGCCGACGCGTCGAATGGGTGCGGCGTTTTCTCGATAGTCAACGCTAATTGCGTTCGGCATACATGCGGACAAAATAATGAAGAAGCGGGCACTCGCGATTGCACTGACTGAGCTGATGGGTGGACGTGTGACTGGCCAAAAGATGGGCGACATTCATGAGGGCATATCCAAACATGAGGTCGAATCAACGTTAGGAAAGCCGGACGGGTATCAACGGAGCGGGGAATACGAGGCGTTGCGCTACACGGATCGTCTAATCAGTGGATGGTCGTGGAACCGCACAGACTACACGGTGGTGCCGCAAAATGGTGGGGTGATCGAGTACGGCCCCGGTCAGGTGCGGCAGGAAGGGCCCATGACGCCGAGGCCCAGAAAAGCATCGCTGTCGCCGCGTTTTCGGCCGCGCGATGCGGGTGGAGGGGAATGGCGTGAGGTTAACCGGCTGTGCTGCTGCGCGCGTCGATCTGGCGCAGGTCCGGTTTGAGTGCGTCCGACAGCGGCGCGGCGCCGCCCGCACGGGTCAACTGCCACTTCGGAAAGACGCCCGATGAATCTACGCTCCACGATTGGCCTGCGCCGTCCGCGACGATCGCGCGCGCGCCGCGCAGTTTGGAGGCGGGCAGCCGGTGTGTGCCGACAGGCGCTTCGCGCTCGAATGACAGGCTGCCTTGCTCATTGAAGACGACGGCAAGCGGGCGTTCAGCCTGCCCGGACGCGCCGAGTGTCACGACCGCGGGCCCGGAAGGCGCGCGCAGTACCGCGTCGGCGGGCTTGCGGCCGGCGAGGATCGCTGCAAGCAGCGCAGACGGGCCGGCCGGACCGGCTTGCGGATCGGACTTGCTGGCGGTATCGGCGGCGTTGACCGTGTCGGCGGGCACTGCGTCGTCGGACGCCTCGCCGATGCGCTTGCGCACGAGAGGCGCCGGCGAGTCGAGTGCGACCGGTGCGGCCATGCCATCGGCCTGCACGACGAGCATCACATGCCAGTCGTCGGGCGTATTGTTGTAGCGCGGCGCGAGCGAGACGAGGCGCAATTGCGACGCGTCGAAGCCCGCTTCGCGCAGCAGCAGGTACTTGGCGACCGCAAAGTCCTTGCAGACGCCGCTCTCGGCGAAGAAGCGCGCGGGCGGATAGTAGCTGCCGTCGGTGCCGTCGCGATAGCGGATTTCATTGATCAAGGCGTTGGCCAGCATCAGCGCGGTGTAATCGCCCGCCTTTGCGCGCGCGTCGCGTACCTGCGTCACGAGCCGGTTCCAGCCTGCGGGCTTGAGTTGCCGATGCGCACGCATCGCGTCGCGCAGACGCTGCACGCGCGACGCGCCTTCGGCGGACGGTCGCGTTTCGCCTTCGAACAACGTCGCAACGAACATCAGGTCGCCGACCTGCGCAAGCTGAGGCCGCAGCTTCCGGTTCGCCTCCCACCACGTCGCGCTGCGCAGCCGTTCGATGCCGGGATCGAACGCGTCCTGCGCCGCTTCGGAGGCGTTTTCCCGGCCGGGTTCGGGTTGCGCGGCAGCCGGAATGACCGCTGCCGCGGGCGGTGTGGACTCGACGGCCGCTACGACGGGACGAACGATCGCGCCGCCCTGAATCGTCAGCGAAGACGGCTCACTGCGCGAAGGGCAGACGCTGTCGATCACCGCGATCGCAACCACGAGCGCAACGATGCTGCACAGTAATCGACGATGCAATCGCCCGCACATACGATCCCCACAATTCGGGCGAGTACGGAACGTGCCGACCCGCTTCAAGGTTGCCCGGGCTGCTCATACGGCCACCGCCGGGTGTCGCCCGGAACACTGCACATGACGTGCCAATCGTTAGTGTGAACGTGCAGGAACCGGACGGACAGGCGGTGCGCGGCGCGCACGCCGATTGTGCAGAGTTATATGTGGACCGTCAGGGTGCTGGATGGTGGCTCAAGGCCAACAGGTTGCAGCGTAATGTCGTTTGGGACGCGGCATGTGTTCGGCGGCGTACGGTGAGAAACGATCGGGGGAGGAGGGCGTTGCGAGGGAGCGCGAATTCGCCGGTTTCATGCTGGCGTGAGCGGTCTTGAAAGGGGCTGGATTGCTTTCGCGATCCAGCGGATGTGGCTGTCGTATTGTCATGCCGGGGCGGGGTGCTGGACTGACAGAGCGCTTTGGACTGGGAGCCAGAAGGCCTTGCCTATCGGCTTAAAGCGTGTGGCTTCGACTATATTGTCACGTCGTTCTGGCCGCTATCGCCTGCTGCGGCGAAAACTTTCGTATCCGCGTTTGTTGCCCGTGTTGGCGAAAGCCCTATACCCGATGCGTTCGTCGCCGCGTATCGACATGTCCTCGACGACTTGGGTGAGACGCGGACCTACCTTGAGGCGGGATGCGTCCAGCTCATGGGGTAGTTGCCAGTTGTTAGAGACTCGGCTTGCGCCTCAATCCGCAGTCTCTCAGTGTCGTCAGATCGATAGCGGCCTGGTTTCCAGCATCCTACCAAGATGGCGTCCTCGACATCAGCTTGAGTTTCAAGCCCGCATAGTCGAGTCCTTTACAAAGGGGGCGGGAATACACAGTCCGCTGAATCAGAGATCGGCCGCTTTTGCCGACACGGATTTTCCATTCCCGCTGACCGTCTGTTTTGGCCGACTATTTGCCGGACGACGCGAGCCTTAACCTTAACGACCGTTGTACCTTGGATGCTGTTGAAAAAAGTCGGCGACGGTCTACATAGCGAGGTTTTCATGGGTCGCTTTACCCTTAACCGAGGCCTACGAACGGCTTATAGGCCGATCTGAGAGGTCGATTTTTTGGCCGGCGGTGGGCTAACAAACTGCCGCGACTTTTCAACAGCATCCCTTTGAGAGCTGCCGTTGAGGCCGCGATGGATTGAAAGGCGGGAGTGGCTCCCCGGTTTGCGACGCTCGCCTGTGATGTGCCCGGCGGGCTATAGGACAAGGATACCGGGCATTGTCGACGGGGCGCGCCACAGAGCGCGCGCCTCACCTGGCCATATCAAACGTGGTAATAGCCGTCGCCCGCAGAATTCTGCAGCACGCCGTCGACGTAAACGCCCACGGGATCCCCGTCGGCCGACGTTAATATTGTGCCGTTGGCATGTTGGCCGATGAGCTTCATGCGGCCTCCGTGAATTTCGGCCATCGCCACGCGGTCCAGGTCAATGGACGTGGAAATGTCCATGATCGTCAGTGCTTTCATGATGCGCTCCTTAGGTGGGTAGAGGATGAGGACTGGACGAGCGGCCGGACGCTTGCCGGAACCAATGCATATGTTGTGCCATCGCGCTGGTTCACGCTGGCTTGTCCATCCAACGGCATCGGAGTGAGGCGTGGTCGGCTAACGGCCGCCACCTGAGATGATTTCAGTTGCCCGCACGCCAACACTACAGTAGCGAACGGAGCCGAAACGTCGCGTGCGAGCGTTGCCGCCGACGGACGTGCCGCCCACAGCGTCCGACGTCATCGCGGCGTTGCTGTCGGATGCCGTACTGGATGTATCAGTGTTGCCACCCGCATAGGCGAGCGTGGCGCACAACGCCAATGCGGCAATAGGGATCAAGGTCAGAGTCTTCATCGTATTCTCCAGCATGGGCGTGGATACAACCCCAGCGCTGACCGAAGTAACGCAGCATGCGCGGGGATTTCGTGCCGTTTCAAGAAAGGCATAAAGCCTCGTTGCGAGAACGCGGCACGTTCCTGCAACACCTGGGCGGAATTTCCGGTTATTCCCGAGCTACCGCTTTTTTGCGGGGAGGCACCACGACCGCTCCATAGAGGAATCGCTCGTTTCCAGTATCCAACTCGCGAAAAGAGGTGCATATGCGTGGTCGTCCCGACCGGTCGTGCATATGCCAGGCGCGACCATCTTCCGCTCAGGCTACAGGTGGCCGGTGTGGGTCGATCAGGGATGACCACCATCCGGCAGGACCCGGCCCAGATCGTGTCAAAACACTTTTTGGAGTGCCAAAATTTTCCATCCGATAGCGAGGGATGAGCAAGATGAAGCGGTTCGTTCAAGGCGACAATCGTACGCAAAGCTTTCTCCTGCCAGAAGCGCTTGCTGACTACGTGACGGACACAAATCCCGTGCGCGTAGTTGATGTCTTTGTCGATGAGCTTGATCTTCATAAGCTTGGGTTTGAAGGCGTCGAACCAGCTTTGACTGGTCGGCCGTCGTATCACCCCGAGGTGATGCTTAAGATTTATATCTACGGTTACCTGAACCGTATTCAGTCGAGCCGCCGCCTTGAACGCGAGGCCTGGCGCAACGTCGAACTGATGTGGCTCACGGGCCGCCTGGCACCGGACTTCAAGACCATTGCGCGGTTCAGTAAAGACAACGGCAAAGCGATCCGTATCGTCTGCCGTCAGTTCGTCGTGTCGTGCCAGCGTCTGGACCTCTTCGCCGAAGCGATCGTTGCGATTGACGGCAGCAAGTTCAAGGCGGTGAACCATCGCGACCGCAACTTCACCAGTGCCAAGCTCGAACGACGCATGCGCGACATCGAGTCAAGTATCGCTCGCTATCTCGCGGCGATGGACACAGCGGATCGTCAGGAGCCTGCAATCGCGAAGGTCAGGACGGAGCGGCTGCAAGACAAGATTGCGGCCTTGAAGGAGCAGATGCGAGGCCTCAAGGAGATCGAGGTCCAACTCGACGCAGCACCCGACAAACAGGTATCGCTCACGGATCCAGATGCTCGTTCGATGAAGACACAAGGAACGGGGGTTGTCGGGTATAACGTGCAGACCGCGGCTGACACAAAGCATCACCTGATCGTCGCGCACATCGTTACCAATGATGGCATCGATCGTGATCAGTTGGCGTCGATGGCGAAGCTTGCCCGTACAGAGATGGCCGTCGACAAACTCACTGCAGTTGCGAATCGGGGCTACTACAAAGAGCGAGGAGATACTCGCATGCCATAGGCCGGAATAAGCGTGTTCGTTCCGAAGACGGTGACATCAAGCGCAACGGCTAATGGCCGCTTCGGTAAGGATGACTTCATTTATAAGGCACAGACGAACGAATATCGGTGCCCGGCGGGCCAGCGGCTAATCTGGCGATTCTCAACTGTTGAGCGCGGTCTGAAGATCAGTAAATATTGGAGTTCGAATTGCCAGCTATGTCCGCTAAAAGGGAAGTGCACGCCAGGCCCTCAACATCGCGTGACACGCTGGGAACACGAAGCTGTTCTTGATGAGATGCAGGCGCGACTTGATCATGCGCCCGAGATGATGCGCATCCGGCGACAGACTGTCGAGCACCCGTTCGGCACGATCAAGGCATGGATGGGAGTCACTCATTTCCTGACACGGAGCATCGGGCGGGTGAGCACAGAAATGAGTTTGCACGCGCTGGTGTACAACATGAAGCGGGTGATCAAACTACTCGGTTCAGAAGCGGTTATGAAGGCGATGCGGGCGTGACGCCCGTATTGGCTTGTTGAGCCTTCGTGATGTGTGCGGCTGTGATTTGACGTTCGGCTTGCCGCAATCGACATGCGGCGATCCGCGCCGAGACAGGGCTTCGTCAATTCCCAGTGGCTACGCGTTTTGACACGCTCACGGGCCATGAGCGGGCGGTCGACGTCACCGCGGAGATCGTTGACAATGCCGTGTCGGTGTGTCGAAAGCCGGGAGCAAACATAAGGAAAAAGTGCAACTCCGCAGAAATCGTGCTCAAATGCCCAGTGTTTATGATCGTTCAGCGAAAACGCAAATTGATTCTCCGACGCAGTTATGTCGAAGGCTGATGCTGGCGATTGGGTTTTGCGGTATGCGTGACGGTATCATCGATACACACGCTGGCAGCAACCCCGTTCCCGCAAGGGCGCAGCCACTGAATTGACAATCGATTGGGAGCAGAATTTTCGTCGGGAAACATTATTTGCTAGTTGATTGACTATTAAATCCCTGTTTTTACAGGACTTTATATTTTGGATTGTCGCTTGGAAGTTCTCGCATTCTGAGAATGTGGGAGGAACTCGTGGCGTTCCGGTTTGGTGCAACTGCACCTGGCGACGGATAATAGCGGCTACATTATTTTGAACGCTATTTTTAGGATTCCCCCATGGAAATTAAAGTCAACTTTCTCGATAAGCTACGTCTTGAAGCCAGGTTCGATGACTTCACGGTAGTGGCCGACCAGCCTATCCGTTACAAGGGCGATGGCTCGGCGCCTGGTCCCTTCGATTATTTTCTGGCCTCTTCGGCCTTGTGTGCAGCTTACTTTGTGAAGTTGTACTGCGTAACTCGCAATATTCCTACCGAAAATATCCGCCTGTCGCAGAATAATATTGTTGATCCGGAAAACCGGTACCAACAGATTTTCAAGATTCAGGTTGAGTTGCCGGCGGACATCTCCGACAAAGACCGCCAGGGCATTTTGCGTTCCATCGACCGTTGTACGGTCAAAAAAGTGGTGCAAGCAGGACCCGAGTTTGTAATTGAAGAGGTGGAGAGCCTGGATGCCGATGCTCAGTCCTTGCTGACGTTGAAGCCGGCTTCTGACGCCAGCACCTATATTGCGGGCAAGGATCTGCCGTTGGAGCAAACCATCGCCAATATGTCGAGCAGTTTGGCGGGCTTGGGCATGAAGATTGAAATCGCTTCGTGGCGCAATATCGTTCCCAATGTGTGGTCGCTGCATATCCGCGATGCGCACTCACCGATGTGTTTTACCAATGGCAAGGGAGCAACCAAAGAAAGCGCCTTGGCGTCGGCGTTGGGGGAGTTTATCGAGCGCCTGAATTGCAACCATTTCTATGGCGGCGCATTTTGGGGCGAAGACATCGCCAATGCGGCGTTTGTACATTACCCGAACGAGCGCTGGTTCAAGCCTGGCCCTGAGGATGCGCTGCCGGCTGAAATTCTGGATGCGTACTGCCTGCAAATTTATAATCCCGATGGCGAGTTGTATGGCTCGCATCTGTACGACACCAACTCCGGCAATGTGCAGCGCGGTATCTGTTCGCTGCCGTATGTGCGGCAGTCGGACGGCGAAGTGGTGTATTTTCCGTCCAACCTGATCGAAAACCTATTCGTCAGCAATGGCATGAGTGCCGGTAATACGCTGGCCGAAGCGCAGGTGCAATGTCTGTCCGAAATTTTCGAACGGGCGGTAAAGCGTGAAATTCTGGAAGGTGAAATCGCATTGCCTGATGTGCCGCACGAAGTGCTGGCGAAATACCCTGGCATTCTGGCTGGGATTCAGGGGTTGGAAGAGCAGGGCTTTCCGGTGCTGGTAAAGGATGCGTCGCTGGGTGGGACCTACCCGGTGATGTGCGTCACATTGATGAACCCGCGGACAGGCGGTGTCTTTGCCTCGTTCGGCGCACATCCAAGCTTCGAGGTGGCGCTGGAACGGAGTCTAACGGAATTGCTGCAGGGGCGTAGTTTTGAAGGCCTGAACGATTTACCTCAGCCGACCTTTGTCAGTAACGCCGTAACTGAATCAAATAACTTTGTTGAGCACTTCATTGATTCCAGCGGTGTGGTGTCGTGGCGCTTTTTCAGCGCCAAAGCGAATTTCGAGTTTGTTGAGTGGGATTTTTCTGGCCTGGGTGAAAATTCCAATGCCGAGGAAGCAGCAACCTTGTTCGGCATTCTCGAAGACATGGGCAAAGAGGTGTACATGGCGGTGTATGACCAGCTGGGTGCCGTAGCCTGTCGGATTCTGGTGCCCGATTATTCGGAAGTTTATCCAGTAGAGGATTTGATCTGGGATAACACAAACAAGGCGCTGTTGTTCCGCGCCGATATTTTGAACTTGCATCGCCTGGACGATGCCGGCCTGGCGGCACTGCTTGAGCGGTTGGAGAACAGTGAGCTGGATGAGTACTCCGATATTGCCACTTTGATCGGCATCGAATTTGACGAGAATACGGGCTGGGGGCAGCTAACCGTTCTCGAGTTAAAGCTGCTGATTCATCTCGCCTTGCAGCAATTTGAGGCGGCGCAAGAGCTGGTGGGAGCTTTCCTGCAGTACAACGACAACACGGTCGAGCGCGGATTGTTTTACCAGGCCTTGAATGTGGTGCTGGAGGTGCTGCTCGATGACGACCTGGAACTGGACGACTACACGGTTAACTTCCGTCGGATGTTTGGCAACGCTCGGATGGACGCGGTAATGGGGTCAGTAGACGGCAGCGTGCGGTTCTATGGTTTAACGCCAACGAGTATGAAACTGGAGGGTCTCGATAGGCACGACCGCTTGATCGACAGTTACAAAAAATTGCATAAGGCGCGGGCGAATGTGGCGGCTACAGCGCATTAGGATTTCGAGTCATGGCTGGATGCGATGATGCCGTTCATCCCCAGCACAAACGCATGTTGGATACCCGAGCGACCATCACCGCGCAGCGTCACAAAGATCTCGTTGAGATGCCCGGTGCTCGCTGTCTTGTGTCGGGCCGCTTTCACGCGGTGAGCAAAGCCTGCACCGAATTTGTTGCCCAGCAACGGACCGTCTCGTACGTCACGACCACGCCGCGCTCGAAAAGTAACTCCTCAATGTCGCGCAGGCTCAACTGGAAGCGAATATGCCAACGCACGGCGCAACTGATAACACCAGCGGGGAAACGGTGGCCGTGATACAGCGATTTTGATTTCGTCATCGCGGAATCTTACGCGACGACCCCAACAACCTGACAACGCCGCCGGGAGGTCCACGACCTCCATTTATATCGCATTGCTAATTAATATGGCCTTGACAGGCGGGACGACGACGCTCGTCCTTGACACCCAAATTCGGCCGATTCCTGAACCACGCCGGCCTGCGCCGTGCCGATCTGGCCCGACATGTGGACATGAGCGCCCCGGCGATGTGCCGACAGCTGTCGCGACTGCGCACACTCGGTTTGATCAAGAAGGTGGCCCATACCTACCGCTACTACCTCACGTGTCTGGGCCGTGCCGCCATCGCTGCCGCCTGCTCGCTCGCCCGTTTCAACATCGTTCCCGTTCTGGCCGCAGCACACTGAAGTCTTCTCACAAATCGCGAAGACTTAACTCCTTAGTGACTAAATTCAACTCAGTAGCCCCAAAAAAAGAAATTTTCAAATATGCTTGACGGAGTGGTGGTGGATCCTCATAATTCGCCTCCCGTCTGATGACGGACGCAAGAAAGCAGAGCTTCTAAGCGAGTGATCTTTAAAAATTAACAGCCGATAAGTGTGGGCGCTTGATGCGCGACGCGCAGTGAACTCTTCGGGGTTTGCTGGAAGCGAAAGTATCAAGTCTCACACAGTAATGAAAGGAAGGTTTTTCTGCTGGGGTGGAAACGCGCTGGCAGGAGGATCATTCGTCAGTACGTTGAGTGAGCGACCGGTTCGTAACAGAACCGAAAAACAGTAACAGGTTTGAACTGAAGAGTTTGATCCTGGCTCAGATTGAACGCTGGCGGCATGCCTTACACATGCAAGTCGAACGGCAGCACGGGGGCAACCCTGGTGGCGAGTGGCGAACGGGTGAGTAATACATCGGAACGTGTCCTGTAGTGGGGGATAGCCCGGCGAAAGCCGGATTAATACCGCATACGCTCTACGGAGGAAAGGGGGGGATCGCAAGACCTCCCGCTACAGGGGCGGCCGATGGCAGATTAGCTAGTTGGTGGGGTAAAGGCCTACCAAGGCGACGATCTGTAGCTGGTCTGAGAGGACGACCAGCCACACTGGGACTGAGACACGGCCCAGACTCCTACGGGAGGCAGCAGTGGGGAATTTTGGACAATGGGCGCAAGCCTGATCCAGCAATGCCGCGTGTGTGAAGAAGGCCTTCGGGTTGTAAAGCACTTTTGTCCGGAAAGAAAACCTCTGGGTTAATACCCCGGGGGGATGACGGTACCGGAAGAATAAGCACCGGCTAACTACGTGCCAGCAGCCGCGGTAATACGTAGGGTGCAAGCGTTAATCGGAATTACTGGGCGTAAAGCGTGCGCAGGCGGTCCGCTAAGACAGATGTGAAATCCCCGGGCTTAACCTGGGAACTGCATTTGTGACTGGCGGGCTAGAGTATGGCAGAGGGGGGTAGAATTCCACGTGTAGCAGTGAAATGCGTAGAGATGTGGAGGAATACCGATGGCGAAGGCAGCCCCCTGGGCCAATACTGACGCTCATGCACGAAAGCGTGGGGAGCAAACAGGATTAGATACCCTGGTAGTCCACGCCCTAAACGATGTCAACTAGTTGTCGGGTCTTCATTGACTTGGTAACGTAGCTAACGCGTGAAGTTGACCGCCTGGGGAGTACGGTCGCAAGATTAAAACTCAAAGGAATTGACGGGGACCCGCACAAGCGGTGGATGATGTGGATTAATTCGATGCAACGCGAAAAACCTTACCTACCCTTGACATGTATGGAATCCTGCTGAGAGGTGGGAGTGCCCGAAAGGGAGCCATAACACAGGTGCTGCATGGCTGTCGTCAGCTCGTGTCGTGAGATGTTGGGTTAAGTCCCGCAACGAGCGCAACCCTTGTCCCTAGTTGCTACGCAAGAGCACTCTAGGGAGACTGCCGGTGACAAACCGGAGGAAGGTGGGGATGACGTCAAGTCCTCATGGCCCTTATGGGTAGGGCTTCACACGTCATACAATGGTCGGAACAGAGGGTCGCCAACCCGCGAGGGGGAGCCAATCCCAGAAAACCGATCGTAGTCCGGATCGCACTCTGCAACTCGAGTGCGTGAAGCTGGAATCGCTAGTAATCGCGGATCAGCATGCCGCGGTGAATACGTTCCCGGGTCTTGTACACACCGCCCGTCACACCATGGGAGTGGGTTTTACCAGAAGTGGCTAGTCTAACCGCAAGGAGGACGGTCACCACGGTAGGATTCATGACTGGGGTGAAGTCGTAACAAGGTAGCCGTATCGGAAGGTGCGGCTGGATCACCTCCTTTCTCGAGCTAACGTGTCAATGCGTTGAGCGCTCACGCTTATCGGCTGTGAAAAAGACAGACTCAGGGGTCTGTAGCTCAGTTGGTTAGAGCACCGTCTTGATAAGGCGGGGGTCGATGGTTCGAATCCATCCAGACCCACCACTGTTTCTGCGGTGGCTGCGCTAATGACTGAAACCCCTGGGGCATCAATACAGATAGCAATATCTGTGTGTGACTGGGGGATTAGCTCAGCTGGGAGAGCACCTGCTTTGCAAGCAGGGGGTCGTCGGTTCGATCCCGTCATCCTCCACCAATCTTCAATGCCGGTTTTACTGCGGCGGACCTTGCAAGAGGTTTGCGGTGTAGTGAAACAGGCATTGGCGATTGAGCCAGTCAGAGTGATAGGTGGTCATAGCGACCATCATATCGGCTGTCGTTCTTTAACAATCAGGAAGAAGTAGTAAAGAGATTCACGAAAGATCACTTAGAGATGGGTGGTTGAGTAGGTGAATCAGGGTTGTGATTGTATCAATGTATGAAAAGGTAATCGAAAGATTGCCTTGGAATACGGCGCAACACGAATACTCAACCTGTAGCGATTGTGGCGAGGCATGGATCTTCGGATCGGTGTTGAGACACACCCGTTATAGGGTCAAGCGAACAAGTGCATGTGGTGGATGCCTTGGCGATCACAGGCGATGAAGGACGCGGTAGCCTGCGAAAAGCGACGGGGAGCTGGCAAACGAGCTTTGATCCGTCGATGTCCGAATGGGGAAACCCACCTCTTTTGAGGTATCCGTGACTGAATACATAGGTCACGAGAAGCGAACGCGGTGAACTGAAACATCTAAGTAACCGCAGGAAAAGAAATCAACCGAGATTCCCAGAGTAGTGGCGAGCGAAATGGGATCAGCCTGTACTCTTTATCTTCATTGTTAGTCGAAGGCTCTGGAAAGTGCCGCCATAGCAGGTGATAGCCCTGTAGACGAAAACAGCGAGGAAGAACTGGGTGTACGACAAGTAGGGCGGGACACGTGAAATCCTGTCTGAAGATGGGGGGACCATCCTCCAAGGCTAAATACTCGTGATCGACCGATAGTGAACCAGTACCGTGAGGGAAAGGCGAAAAGAACCCCGGGAGGGGAGTGAAATAGATCCTGAAACCGCATGCATACAAACAGTCGGAGCCTCGTAAGGGGTGACGGCGTACCTTTTGTATAATGGGTCAGCGACTTACATTCAGTGGCAAGCTTAACCGATTAGGGCAGGCGTAGCGAAAGCGAGTCCGAACAGGGCGTTCAGTCGCTGGGTGTAGACCCGAAACCAGGTGATCTATCCATGGCCAGGATGAAGGTGCGGTAACACGTACTGGAGGTCCGAACCCACTAACGTTGAAAAGTTAGGGGATGAGCTGTGGATAGGGGTGAAAGGCTAAACAAACCTGGAAATAGCTGGTTCTCTCCGAAAACTATTTAGGTAGTGCCTCGTGTATCACCTTCGGGGGTAGAGCACTGTCATGGTTGTGGGGTCCATTGCGGATTACTACGCCATAGCAAACTCCGAATACCGAAGAGTGCAATCACGGGAGACAGACATCGGGTGCTAACGTCCGGTGTCAAGAGGGAAACAACCCAGACCGCCAGCTAAGGTCCCCAAATATTGCTAAGTGGGAAACGAAGTGGGAAGGCTAAAACAGTCAGGAGGTTGGCTTAGAAGCAGCCATCCTTTAAAGAAAGCGTAATAGCTCACTGATCGAGTCGTCCTGCGCGGAAGATGTAACGGGGCTAAGCAATATACCGAAGCTGCGGATGCACATTTATGTGCATGGTAGGAGAGCGTTCCGTAAGCCTGCGAAGGTGCATTGAAAAGTGCGCTGGAGGTATCGGAAGTGCGAATGCTGACATGAGTAGCGATAAAGGGGGTGAAAGGCCCCCTCGCCGTAAGCCCAAGGTTTCCTACGCAACGTTCATCGGCGTAGGGTGAGTCGGCCCCTAAGGCGAGGCAGAAATGCGTAGCTGATGGGAAGCAGGTTAATATTCCTGCACCATTGTTAAATGCGATGGGGGGACGGATCGCGGAAGGTTGTCCGGGTGTTGGAAGTCCCGGTCGCTGCGTTGGAGAAGGCACTCAGGCAAATCCGGGTGCGTAATTCAAGGGCGTGGCGCCATTCACTTAGGTGAAGAAGCAATCGGAAGTGGTTCCAAGAAAAGCCTCTAAGCTTCAGTTTAACAAGACCGTACCGCAAACCGACACAGGTGGGCGAGATGAGTATTCTAAGGCGCTTGAGAGAACTCGGGAGAAGGAACTCGGCAAATTGGTACCGTAACTTCGGGATAAGGTACGCCCCTGTAGCCTGACGCGCCTGCGCGCTTAGGGTGAAGGGGTTGCAATAAACTGGTGGCTGCGACTGTTTAATAAAAACACAGCACTCTGCAAACACGAAAGTGGACGTATAGGGTGTGACGCCTGCCCGGTGCCGGAAGATTAAATGATGGGGTGCAAGCTCTTGATTGAAGTCCCGGTAAACGGCGGCCGTAACTATAACGGTCCTAAGGTAGCGAAATTCCTTGTCGGGTAAGTTCCGACCTGCACGAATGGCGTAACGATGGCCACACTGTCTCCTCCCGAGACTCAGCGAAGTTGAAGTGTTTGTGATGATGCAATCTCCCCGCGGCTAGACGGAAAGACCCCATGAACCTTTACTGTAGCTTTGCATTGGACTTTGAACCGGTCTGTGTAGGATAGGTGGGAGGCTTTGAAGCGTGGACGCCAGTCTGCGTGGAGCCGCCCTTGAAATACCACCCTGGTTTGTTTGAGGTTCTAACCTTGGTCCGTGATCCGGATCGGGGACAGTGCATGGTAGGCAGTTTGACTGGGGCGGTCTCCTCCCAAAGTGTAACGGAGGAGTACGAAGGTACGCTAGGTACGGTCGGAAATCGTGCTGATAGTGCAATGGCATAAGCGTGCTTAACTGCGAGACCGACAAGTCGAGCAGGTGCGAAAGCAGGTCATAGTGATCCGGTGGTTCTGTATGGAAGGGCCATCGCTCAACGGATAAAAGGTACTCTGGGGATAACAGGCTGATACCGCCCAAGAGTTCATATCGACGGCGGTGTTTGGCACCTCGATGTCGGCTCATCTCATCCTGGGGCTGTAGCCGGTCCCAAGGGTATGGCTGTTCGCCATTTAAAGAGGTACGTGAGCTGGGTTTAAAACGTCGTGAGACAGTTTGGTCCCTATCTGCCGTGGGCGCTGGATATTTGAAGGGGGCTGCTCCTAGTACGAGAGGACCGGAGTGGACGAACCTCTGGTGTACCGGTTGTCACGCCAGTGGCATCGCCGGGTAGCTATGTTCGGAAGAGATAACCGCTGAAAGCATCTAAGCGGGAAACTCGCCTTAAGATGAGATATCCCCGGGGCTTCGAGCCCCTTGAAGGGTCGTTCAAGACCAGGACGTTGATAGGTCAGGTGTGGAAGCGCAGTAATGCGTTAAGCTAACTGATACTAATTGCCCGTAAGGCTTGATCCTATAACCGGTGTGTTTTACTACGCCACGGTTGAGATCACGTGTTGTGCCAGAAACAACACAACCCCAACAGCTTTACCCCTGGTGAGCATCACCAGAAACTACTTCTTCCAGATTGGTTGTACTGCTCCACGAGCAGTGCGACAACAAGTCATGCCTGATGACCATAGCGAGTCGGTCCCACCCCTTCCCATCCCGAACAGGACCGTGAAACGACTCCACGCCGATGATAGTGCGGATTCCCGTGTGAAAGTAGGTAATCGTCAGGCTCCCCTGCAGTAACAGAAACCCCACCCCCAAAAGGTGGGGTTTCTGCGTTTATGCACAAAAAATTTGTAGTCCTAGGAATAAGAAGCCGGATTTTGATATTTGCAGAGCCGACCAGTCGATACTGGGGCACCGCTTGTTGATTTGCGCTGAATCTTGACCCAGGATTTGCATCGAATACTGACCCACCCTTTGATCCAGTTTTGGGGTTTCAGGTTGGGTGTTTCGGGGTTCGTTTTCTCTCCTTTTCAGGTTGTGTCATGCTGTTCCTGAAACGATAGCTATCGTTGCCGGTTTCTACAATGTGACAGTGGTGCGTGAGCCGGTCGAGCAGCGCCGTGGTCATCTTCGCGTCGCCGAGGACGTTACCATCAAGAAGTCTGCATCTGCTGCTGGCACCTCAACTCGATGAATTCGGCCGGATGCGTGACCTCGACGGGCATCGTCAAGCGTATGTAGCCATCGAGGAAGCGTAGTATGTATACTGTGTTGTAGACGCGCTCAGTGAACGGTGAGTCAAGGACCGGAACGCGAATCGGGGGGGAGCAATGAACGTTAAACGTACCGCTGGAGCGCTGTTGCTGTTCCTCGCATCGACGATTTGCGCATTTGGCCAGGAGGCGCGTCTGACCGACGCACAAATCGTCGGCATCATCCTTGTGGCGAATCAGGCGGAAATCGCGGCCGGCCAAACAGCCTTGCGCAGAACGCAGTCGAGAAGCGTACAAATCTTCGCGAGTCGGATGGTTGACGAGCATGGACTGGTCAACCAGGAAACCGCCGGATTGATGCAGAGACTCGCGGCGACTCCACAACGAAGCGGGATTAGCGATGCGCTGACGCAGCAGAGCTACGACGACCTTGTGAGGCTCAACGCAGTCGAAGCTCACGAGTTCGATCAGGCGTACCTTGATCGCGAAGTGATCTCCCTGCAACAACTGGTCAAATCGGTAAACACCTTCATTCGGTCCACGACGAACGCGGAGTTAAAGGCGCTGCTCGTCCGGTCTCGCCCGTCTTTTATTTTCCATCTCGACCAAGCTCACCGCTTGCAGTTGGCGCTGGAACACCCGCGGTTCCGACGATGATTTGCGCGGGCGGGATCAGCGTGAGGGCGATCCGATCTGGAGCCGGCGTCCGACGCTCTCGCTCGCTTATTAAATTTCCGTAAGGGTCGCCCGCGTTGGATACGTACGACCGTAGCCGGCAAAGAACAACCGTTCGACGTCGACGCCCCCGATCGTTGACAATTACCGTACCGGTTTTGTCGGTGGGGCGGACGTGGACGTGAGGAAAAAGGTGGACTTAGACCGATGAAGTATTTCGCGCGGAGAAGGCGACGCGCGTTTGGGAGTCGCTCCGTTTTGCACTACAAAGTGCCCGACAGCGCCGCAATGCTGTGGCGGCTTCGCCGGGGGCGCATTCGATATGCAGGGGGGGCGAACTCGGAGTAAATTGTGTTTTCGCCTGATATCGCCGTTGCCGTACTCGTCGCAGTGATGGCCGAGTAGCGTTCGCTTTGTTCTATGACGCGACCGCCAAAGTTCGCTAACCTGTCACCTCGACTCTGGAGAACCTCATGACAGATATCGCACTTGCACGCAAAGATGCCTGCCTCGCAGTGGTCCATGCGGTATTGACGGACTTGATTGACGACAGCAATCTAATCGACGCGGCTCTACGTGTTGCGGATTAGCTAGCAGATGATCTTGAAGGCAAGATCACCGAGAACGACGCCGTACTACTTGCTGTCGCCGCACAAAGTCAATCGCGCGATTCGCGAGTGGTACGACGTGGACGGCAACTCGATGGACGCGATGAGAGTCGCAGACTTTGTCATCGATGAACAAATGGACGGGTACGACTGCGCAACCAGTCCACATGAAACGACTTCGTCCGCGAAGAATCCAGGCGCGAGCGGCGCAGTGATTCGGCCAATCGGATCACCGGTGCGGCCCGTTCATCACTGAGGCGCGAGCCTTGCCGATGCGGGCAGGAGTTTCCGCGGCGGGAAACCGAAAGCGGATGCGTCCAATGCTTGACGGTCGACGACGCGGTTCGTCTTCGATCGTCAAGATCTGCGGCATTTCCCAAAATTTACTTCCGTTTTCGTGTCCCATTTGGCGCCTTCCGCCGGGAGGACCGTGCGCCTGCGGCCTTGTGGGAAATTTAGTTCCCGCTGCACGGGAGTGTCTCTCATTGAATGGCAGGACTCAGGCCGTACGGCGGCCGTTCGCAGATCACGCGGGGCGTTCCGATGGAATCGCGCGAAGCACAGCACGAGCAAATTGGCCAATTTTCGACATTGGCTATTGCGGCCGTCACGGGGCGAGCGACATGCCCGTCCCGTCCAGCAGAGCTAGGACGTCCGGGAGTGCTTCCGCGCCCGCGCCATCAGCAAATCCATCAACGCTAGCAGGACAGCAGAGACGACGAACGTCATGTGGATACCGATTCCCCAGGCGAGTTCACGATTGCTCACGCTACCTATCTTCATAAAAGCCTTCAAGACCTCAATTGCCGAGATGGCTACGATTGACGCCATCAGCTTGAGCTTCAGATCACTGAAGCCCACATGCCCGATCCATTCGGGAGTGTCTTCGTGGCCACCAAGTTCGAGTTTGGACACAAAGTTCTGGTAACCGCCGAACATGATCATGAGCAGCAGGTTGCCCATAAGCGAAAGATCAATGAGCGACAGAATGCCGAGAATGGTGTCGTCAGCGCTAATGAACAGAGCATGTCGGGCCATCTCCCAGCTTTCCTGGCCGAACTTGATCAGGATGAGAATAAGGCTCAGAGCAAGCCCGACATAGACTGGCGCAAGCAGCCAGCGGCTCTGAAAGATGCCTTGCTCAAGGATGTGTTCGGCGATGTTGCTTGGACGGCCGCTTGTTTTATCTGTGGGACGGGTTTGTGTCATGAAACAGGAGGTAACGGGTTGGGAATGAAAGCTCGCCTGGGCGAGTTGATATGCACTCGATTGAAGGGGGAGGATCTTCAGAACAGCTGCAGGTGCTCGACCAGAATCGCGCAACCAATGCCGATGAGCACGACACCGCCCGCCAGTTCTGCGCGCCTGCCTACGACGTGACCAATGACACGGCCAAGTAGGACACCGATCGTGACCATGAGCGTTGTGGCAAGGCCGATTGCAGCAGCAGTGGAATAGATGTTGACGTTCACAAAGGCAAGGCCAGCGCCAACCGCCATCGCATCAATGCTTGTGGCAAAGCCGGTCAGCGCGAGCAACCAGAACGAATGAGCGGCCGGTTTCGTCTCCTCGGCTTCCTTGACGGAAAAGCTGTTGAAGACCATGCGGGCCCCGAGAACAAAAAGCAGTGTGAACGCGATCCAGTGATCCCAGGCGGAGACATATTGGGCCGCGGCTCGCCCGAGGAACCAGCCAACCAAAGGCGTCAACGCTTCGATGACACCGAAGATGATGCCGGTCCGCAGAGCTTCGCGCCAGTGAGGGCGATGAAGAGTGGCCCCTTTGCCAATTGCTGCTGCAAAGGCATCGGTCGACATTGCAAAAGCGAGGAAAAGCGTTGCGACGGGATTCATAAGAGAAGTGAGTCGTGGTCGGGCGGAAAACCGCGACACACCGCCGCGCCCGACCGGTCGCGAGGTGTGTCGATGGTCTTGCCAACCAAAGGGCTACCTGCACCACGGTCTGTGCGACCGAGGATGTTGGCGCAGGCGCTTCTGGGTAGAAGCCGGCTACTCCCCAAAGACAGGCCTCAGCGTACCATCAAAGAAAGGTTTAGGTAATGAAACTCGCATGACATAGCCGGTTTTGCTCCAAGACCTCAAGGTGTCTGACGAGCTCGTCGAGTCGATTGAGCGCGGCGATCTGCTCCAGCAGCCTCGGTTCGAAGACGTCGTGCTTCAGCGAGCTTGAAGAGGTGTATGCCGATTGCATGAGACAGGACTCGGCCAGGAACAGCCACTAGCATTGCGCCGCTGGATGACCGGACCCGGTCGAGGCTGTGTGAAAACGCATTGATCGCCTAAACTGAATCAACGCACTGAGATCGGTTGTCTCATGGAGCGATTCGTTGAAGGCGATGACCGCAAGCAGGTCGCACTACTTCCCGAATGCGTCGACGACTATATCGGACAGGACGATCCAGTCCGGGTCATAGATGCCTTCGTCGATGAACTGGACCTTGCGGAACTCGGTTTCAACGGTATCACTCCCGCAGTCACCGGCCGCCCGTCCTACCACCCAGGCGTGATGCTCAAGATCTACGTCTATGGGTATTTGAACCGCGTGCCGTCTAGCAGACTTTCGCCGCGACAACGGCTCGGCCATTCGCAACGTATGCCGTCGTTTCATCGAGCTGTGTCGCGGACTGAAGCTGCTATCCAGCGACACGGTGGCCATCGACGGGCTCTTTACCAAGTGGGACTTCGTCTACGTCGCAAGGAACGACGAGTATCGATGCCCCGCCGGCGAGCGCGCAATCCGTCGATTCACGACCATTGAAAACGGGATGACGCTGCAGGTGTACTGGCCCAGCGCCTGTCCGCGTTGCCCACTCAAGGAGCGATGCTCACCCAACGATTACCGCCGTATCCGACGATGGGAACACGAACACATACTCGACGCCTTGCAGCGTCGGCAATAAAGGCGATGAAGATGAATGGAACCTAAGGCCCGGAGGGGCCTTTTACGCTCGAAACGTTACGTTAGCGCGGGCCGGAATTACCAAACTTGCTTGGTCGGGCTGGCGAGATGAGTTTCAGTGAAAAGAAAACAGTTTCCACACGGCCTCGGTCAGTTGCGGACGGTCGATTCCACGATTGTTGCACCGCTCGAATCTGGCACCCTGTCGGGAAACATCTACGGCATACCCATCATCCGGCAGCTATTCCGGTACCTATTACTTTCATGTGACGGGTCAGCAGTAACAGGCATTCTCGCGGGGCGACTTCGAGTTATTGGTTCCTAAGCCAATCTTGCACCGAGGAGAGCAAGCGCCTTTTCGTTTATCTTCCGCGAGGCATCCGCGACGAACTTTGCTGCGGTGCGCCGAGGAATTCCCATAGTGCGGGCAAAATAAGTTCTCAAACGGGCTGGGTCGTCTGGCAATTTGCCATCCACAAGTTGTCGAAACGCTGCACGAAACCCGCTTTTCTTTTCGGCAGGCAAATGCCAGATGTCAATTTCGAGATCCTTCTTCTCGATGTTGTTGACCTTGAATGTTGTCCACATCCGCTTTATAAACGGATTTGCAGTGAAGTTTTTGTATCCGCGAGCCGCGTATAAGATGCTGAGGAAATGAGCCTCCTCAAGAAACCCAATTATGTTTGGTTGTCCAGATTGCCACTGCCACAGGCTGTCGATCATGGAAGCAAGAATCTTGCATTCGGAGTGCGTAGCAGCGAACAGTTCGCCACCGTTATATTCAACACGCTCATCCTCGCCCGGCTTGATTTTTATGTTTTGCCAGTCATTAAGGGCCGCCCTCATCTGCTGCCGCGTAATACCATTTATGGCCGAATTTATTTCGTGCACTTCATTGCCAAGCGTATAGGTAATGCATCCAAATTCATCGATAGTGTCGCTTAGCTTTTCTACGTTTGAATTCCAAACGCAATCGCTGTCAAGAATGATGAATTTTTCCGTGGACGCGTTTCCGGCAATGTGTTTAATAACGTCCAGAATGTAAAACTGATTTCCCCAAAATTTAGCTTTATCTCGCGGGAGCCTGTAGGTGACAGGAAGCTGGATAACTTCCACACCAAGTCGATCAAACAGAGCCTGCATGTCAAAACCATCGACACTTCTAATATGGGTGTTTGTATAGAAGACGTGCCTTGCGCGCGGATTATTTGCAACACTCGTGACGTAAAAACACGCAACGCAGCGCCAGTAGACGTCCTGAAAAGCGAGCGTTGAGGAGCGCTCTCCAACTTGCGGGAATGCGGTTTCGTTTTCTTTCGAGTCAGCTACGAACCATGTTCCGATTGAGATGCCCATTGTGCGCCCCAGTTAAAAATAGAAGTGCTGCGACACGCTGCGCCGATTGCGGGCAGTACTCAAGTCACGAAAATATGACCGCCTTCGGTGGTCTTTTCACAATAGACCCTCCAGCGATAGTTTCATCCTCGGCATACCTGCATCCGCCAAAAGATCGAAGGACTCGGACGATTTGACGCTCGAATCCGCGTTTGCCACACCGGCGTGGCAAAAGACGTTCGCGATGTGAGATCGAAGGTCTCTTGTGGGGTCGAACAGAGACTTTCGGGGAGCGAAGCCGGGGCACGGCTGCGGGCCTCGCGCGAACATTCGCGGCGCGCTTCGCTGACCTACGCTGCGAATGGCGAGGCGGGAACAACGCTTGCTTGTCGAAAGGCAAACCGAAGGAGCGTGACATGGCCGAACAGCACAGACCCGGCGAGAAGGTTCAGGCGTCTGGGATCTACAAGGTGGTGAAAGAAGGCGGCGCCGGTGCCGGCTTCGAAGTGACGTGTGTCGAAGGCGAGCATTTACCCCCCAACGCGCAGCGGCAAGGGTGCGCACTACGAGTTGGTTCACGGCGCGACGCACTCGCACAAGCACAGCGAGCTCGGCAGCGGCGACAAGTAGGTATCAGTCGGCAGCAAGACGGCATCGTCACTCGAAGGACGAAACGACTTGACGACGAGACGCCGGGCGCGGCGGCATGTCACCGGGCGCGGCGGCATGTCACCGGGCGGGTTGCCGCCATCGTAGGGAAGGATACGTCCTATGAGAAGGGCGCCTGGAACACGGTCAATACTTCCCGCTCTGGTGCTTTTGCTCGCCGGCTGTGCCGCTGGCGGCAGGCCGTATGCCGGGCCTGCGAGAAGCAGCAGCCAGCGCGGTAGCCCACGATGACCTGGGCTCTCGCTACAGAACTAACAGGCACGCCCGGACCTCCGTTACCGCGAACTCGTTTAGTGTCGAAAGCGCAGCGAACTGCCTGATTGGAACCCTTGAAGTTAGCCAAAAGCTGAAGGACGAGATCGACAAGCTGCCGCTTCTCGCAAAAATGGATTTATACGCCCACATGACAGTAGGTAAATCCCTCAGTCCCCACGATTCGCG
This sequence comes from Paraburkholderia sp. RL17-337-BIB-A, assembly GCF_046025895.1. Lineage (NCBI taxonomy): Bacteria > Pseudomonadati > Pseudomonadota > Betaproteobacteria > Burkholderiales > Burkholderiaceae > Paraburkholderia > Paraburkholderia sp. RL17-337-BIB-A. The sequence continues at coordinate 737,562 of NZ_JARESY010000004.1, forward strand.
ATTTAGCAAGATGATTGAACTTACGCGAGCACGAAACGCCTTCGTCTATCCGCGTTCGAAGAAGACCGGATTTGGCGTCGAAGGCATACAGGAGACAGTGGCCGATTATGTCGCTGGTGTAAGCATTGAGGCGGAAACTTACGCGTCGCTCAATATCCCAAAGTGGCCGATGTTTTGGCCACACCATAGTGCAGAGAGTGTTCTAGTCGCATCCTGTGACTTCCTGGCATGGTACTTCAAGGACATTCTGGCCTATAGCGCGAAGCATGTTTCTAAGTTGCTCTCGTCGAGAATGATTTTTGGCGGCCACGTCCGCATCGCCGTATTTGAGGGGATCTACGACGAGATACGAGCCATTGGCTCGCAATTTGATTTCTTGTACCTGAATATCCCTGATGCCAGCGAGCCAGATCGAAGAAAAATGTTGTATCAGGAAGTGCCATCGTGAGACATCGGAAAGGAGACTGCGAGCGTCATCGCGAAGAGGACAGAAAAAATCACCGAAGGCCCCATTGAGATTGCAGCCGATCAAGCGAAAGGGATGAGGTCCACCAACGGCTCGCCATACTGGATGCCTATGTATAAGCGTTGGGGCGCCTATCCGGCGCAAGTCGGTCACAGGCCGTCACTCGACCGCCTTGATTAAACTGCCGACAACGAATACGTGTGCTAAGCCCGCTCCTATCTCGACGACCTGGGCTATACATGGCTGCAAGACGCAAAAAATCCCAACTGATCAGCGAACTTGATCACTCCATCCAGCAATACGTGCGCATGGCTTAGCCTAACCTAAGCGACGACCGACTGCATAAGGGTATGCCGGTCTCATCAAGTGGTCGCCGGCCAACAAGCGACGTTCATTCGGTAGCCTCACTTATGCAAACCAAGGGAAGCCGTTAGTTTGCAGAATTTTGTTCCTGCTCGCGTCCAGTCGAGTCGGAGCTTGGAGAAGCATCGGAACAAGTTCGCCTCAAGAAGCTTTGCAGAAAATTGTTCCCTCGGTGGACCTTTGAGGCAATCTTGGAAATTTGCCGACGCCGGCCGCAAGTGGTCGATCTGAATTCCGACGAAAGCGCTCTCGGTTGAGGGTGCTCCGTGCAGTGTCAGTGCGGCTGGGCCCGCGGCATCACTCGGCTTGTGTCACGTCTCACGGCTAGGAACAAATTTCTGCAAGAAGCGAGAACAGTTTTATGAAAACCGACGGCGGCCGTCGACCGTTCTCATCCTCAATTTTAATTTGACATAATGAAAGTTATCAACAAACCGCCTGTCAGAGCTTTTTGATAATGTCCGCTTATAGCCAAGTTCAAATGTCCGCTTTCGTGGCGCGTAAGCTGACCAGCGGCCGGTACTCCGGCGCTGGAGGCTGTGATGGCTGCGACCGAACGGATAACGATGACGATGCGTGAGCTCGACAGGTTCAAGGTCATTCAGGACGTCGCCGACGGCAGGCTCAAGCCGTGGCGGGCGGCGGACCGGCTTGGTCTGAGCACGAGGCAGATCCGGCGGCTGGTGGCGCGACTGCGCGACCAGGGTCCGGCGGGTCTGGTGTCGCGGCGGCGCTCAAAGCCCAGCAACAACCGGCTGGATCCGGTGAAGGCCGATCGGGCGCTGTCGATCATCCGTGAGCGCTATGCCGATTTTGGGCCGACGCTGGCCTGCGAGAAGCTGGTCGAATGTCATGGCATCCGGCTTGCCAGGGAGACGGTTAGAAGCCTGATGACGGATGCGGGTCTGTGGATTCCACGCCGGCAGCGGCCACCGAAGCTCTACCAGCCACGGGCGCGGCGATCGTGTCTGGGCGAACTGATCCAGATCGATGGCAGCGATCACCGCTGGTTTGAGGACCGGGCGCCGGCCTGCACGCTGCTGGTGTACGTCGACGATGCCACCAGCCGGCTGATGGCGCTGCACTTCACGGCAAGCGAGTCGACCTTCAGCTACTTCGAGGCGACGCGCGCGTATATCGAGCACCATGGCAAACCCGCGGCGTTCTACAGCGACAAGGCCAGCGTATTCCGGCCGACGCACACGCAGACCGGCGACCGGGGTGTCACGCACTTCGGCCGCGCGATGTACGGGCTGAACATCGACACGTGGTGCGCGAACAGCAACTCGGCCAAGGGCTACGCTGCATAGTGCACCTCATATGTCGGTTGCGTTGGTGTTTATGCGGCCGAGCGTCGGCCACGGGTCTTTCCCTGATGCTGGAACTTTACTGGTGCGTCGGCGCCCGGAGGTTCGAAGAGATATCCGCCCTTGTCGTCGTAACGGTGCGCTACAAGCAGGCCCGCACGACGCCAGCTCTTGACGGTCGTCGGCGCCACGTCCAACCGCTCTGCGATCTCGTCTTGTGTAAGCATTCCACGTGCGCGCAGCCTGTCATGATGACTCGGTAGCCCGTGGGACAGCCGAATCCGCGTGATCATTCTGGAATTAAACCGCTTACCCCAGCCGGAGATGAGCTGCTGACGATTCAGCTGCTCCGCCGTTTCACCCTCGGTGTACTCGTCGAGAAGCCGGTCCATTTCGGCAACGACTGCGCGTGGGGTCTGCCGTAATATCCACGCTGGCATGGATAGCGGCACATGTAGCGTATGCGTGGCGCCGCCGTTAAAGCGTATCTGAACGCAGATGTCTGCACCCTTGAGCAAAGTCACGTCAGCGATGAGCAGTCGCGCCATGCGCTTTCGCTCGCGATCAGGTGTGCGCGGATCGTTCCACAGACGAGGGAAGTCTCTGGCTAGTGCCATGATGCGCGCACGCTGTTTGTCGTCAAGTCCGGCATGATCAGCCTCACGCTTCTTTTCGTAGCAATCCTGATCTTCGGCGAGAGCGCGAAGCGCATGGTTCCATTCCGCTTCAAGCGAGTCCGCAACCAATCGATTCGCTGGATCCACCTGCATATAGCGGCGACGCGCCAGATCGGCCTCGTAGCGTGCCCGCTCGAACTCCTGGCGGTGCAGTCGGTCGCGCTCTTCAGAACGGCTGTCAAGTTCTTCCTGTACCGCCAGCGCGACCTCAAGCGTGACCGGCGTGACTGTCTCCACGAGCAACCTGCCAACAGCATCGTCAAGCTCGCCACCGTGAACATGCTGGCATACCGGCCGCCCATGTTCGATGCCGTGACGCTGGCACATGTAGTCCGGCACCCTGCGGGTGCCCTGGACGTGATAGCGCACCGTCATTCGCTCACCGCATCTGGCGCATATCGCCAGGCCCTGCAGCAGCGCCGGCCCCTCACGTGGCGCCCCCCTTTCCCGGTCGATGCCCAGTGCGTGGGCATTCTCGCGCAACACCTGAACATTCTGTTCGAACTCTTCCCAGCTCACATAGGCCTCGTGGGCGTCAGGGATCAGCGACACCCATTGCGCAGAGGGCAGCCGGACGGAGACCGTCTGACCATCGGGATGCTTTCGATAGCGCGTGCGCCCGAAGCAGTATGCACCTGCGTAACGCGGGTGATGCAGGACCCACAGCACACGTGAGTGATCCAGTTCGCCCCACTGCACATCGCCCTTTCGTGCCCCGCGGTAAATCCGGTGGGGGAACAGAAGACCCTGCACGCGAAATGCCTTGACCGTTGCCGTGGCCGAACCGGTGCGCCGGAACGTGCGGAAGAGCTGCCGGATACTTTCCTGGATACGTGCGTCGGGATCCAGACGCACGCGTGCCTCGGTGTCATACACAAAGCCGATGGGCAGCCGCATCTCCAGCTCTCCGCGACGTGCCTTGTTGAGAATTCCGCCGCGCAGTCGTGCCCGCATGACATGCAACTCAGCCTCGCTCATCGTGCCCTTCAGGCCGAGCAGCAACCGATCATTGAAGTGCGCGGGATCGTAGACGCCATCCTCGTCAAGGATCAGGCAGTCGGCCAGTGCGCAAATCTCCAGTAGCCGATGCCAGTCGGTGGAATTGCGCGCCAGGCGCGACACCTCGAGGCCCATCACAATCCCGGCGCGGCCCAGACTCACCTCGGCGACAAGACGCTGGAACCCCAGGCGATCAACCGCAGACGCGCCGGACAGGCCGAGGTCCGAGTCGATTACAACCACCTGATCAATGCGCCATCCAAGAGCGACCGCGCGCTGTCGCAGGTTGTACTGGCGCTCAGTGCTCTCGGTATTCTCGAACAGCTGTCGCAACGTGGACTGGCGGACATACAGGTAGGCGCTTCTTTTCAGATGCCGGGCCTGAACTTTCGCGTGCGTCTGATCGGTCATGCCATCACCTCCGCTGTCGCAATTGCCATCGCCGCCACAATGACGATCAGGTTCTGTTCGAGACCGACAGGCAGATTCAGCCCGCTCGGGCGCGTGACCGGTAATGGACTAAACGGAAACGCTTCGGTCACCGACTTCATCCAGACCGCCATGCCCTTGAACATGAACAGCGCCCGGCCTCGCATCAGCGTGGGACCACCTCCGCCTGTATCGAGAACCTCCTGGCGCAAGACCTCGTAGCATCGGCTCAGGGACTGGGCATCGCGCGCCGTTACGGGGGGATTTACCGTCGTTTTTTTTTCAAACGCGCCAGGGCGCGCTCCACGGTGCGTCGATGCACCGCCAGGCCAAACCGCCCCGCAATCCGATCGACCAGCTCCTGCACTTCCAGCCCAACGTGAGTCGCGCGCGCTTCTTCGATGAAGCGCGTCACCTCATCGGTGATCTTATGAGGTCCGTGCGGGCCGCGCTTGACCGGCAGCAACCCAGCCAGGCCGTCGCGCTCGAAGTCGGCCTGCGCCTTGTAGAAGGTCGGCCGACTGACTCCGAAGTGTGCGGCGGCATCCGCGATGGTTTGCCCTTCCACGCGTACGCGTCGCAGCATTTCGTAACGGACCTGAACCAGATCCCGGGGATCGAAGAAGTCGCTGTCGCTGAAGGCAGGATCATCGATGTCCTGCGGGCGCGGATTCACAGTGCCACTATCTTCGAGAGCGGCGAGTTTGGGATCGGGTTTTCGGGTACGAGCCATATGTAATATAAATTATGACCATTTACAGTCGATGTCAAGGTCTTTTTCAAGACTGTCACCCGGCGCGCCTCATATCTTCAAACAAAGGCTCTCATCTGCTTCATCAGCTAATCATTTGCGGAAGTATTGCAGGCGCATCGAATGGCATAATTACATTTACACAGATGGCATTATTTCCTTGACAGCTTGCGCTTGCCTGTGTGCCCTTTTGAATGTCCGTTTGTTTCTCTGTACCGGGCGATTAGCATGGTCAATTGCAACAGATCTTCGATGCGGAAATGCGATCGTCCCGCCGAAACTGTCTCGAATGCATTTGGCGGCGCTGCGCTCGTCCAGCCTGCCGGCATACGTTTCAGATTCCCCATGTCGTCATGGAAGTAGACGCGATCCTCTCCCCACGCCTTGCGCCGGTCCACTAGCATGAACTCTCGCCCGTACAGCGGATGGAAGGGATGGGTGACCCGGAACAACTGCGTCGCATCGGTCAGATCGCGTGCAGTTGACTGCTTTGAGGAAGGGGCGCGTCGAGCGTGCGCACCTGACGCTGCAGGACCGGCTCGTGAAGGAACTGCGGCTGCGCGGCATCAGTACCATTGACGCCGCGAACGCGTACGTGCCCGCCTTCATCGCGTCGTATAACGCGCGCTTCGCGAAGCCGCCGAAGAGTGCGTTCGATGCACACCGGCCACTGCGGGCTGACGAGAATCTCGATTTCTGGTTGAGCAACACCGGTTGTTTAGCCGTGGGATCGGCTACGTCGATGCGTCGTTGCTCGCATCCGCAAAGCTCCAGCCTGGCGTGACGATCTGGACGCGGGACAAGCGGTTGAAGAAAATCGCCGATGAGCTTGCGCTGAGCGCGGTTCTCGAGCACTAGAAAGCGAAAACGGAAAAGTGATGGACGCGTCCGCGATCGGCGACATTCTCGCGATCGCGGAAGAGATCCCCGGCTACAGCTATCGGCAGACGATCATGAAGCAGGCCCGTGAAGGGTACTGTCATGTTGTTGGCAAGCCGACAGGAGATGCGGCGACAATAGCCGGCATGAAACGAACTGCCCAATCGCACCGCCCGCCCGCCAGCCCCGCTATTTCGTATGCGGGTTACCGCTTTCCGCCCGATGTGATCAGCTACGCGGTGTGGCTGTACTACCGCTTCCGTTGAGCCTGCGCATGGTCGAGGAACTGCTGGCCGCCCGTGGCATCGATCTGACCTACGAGACGGTGCGACGCTGGTCGGTAAAGTTCGGGTTGGGCCTTGCCCGGCGTATCCGGTCCACCGCCCTTGCGCGAGGCGACAAGTGGCACCTCGATGAAGTGGTCGTAACGATCAGCGGCAGGAAGCACTGGCTGTGGCGCGCGGTAGACCAGCACGGCGCGGTGCTGGACGTGCTGGTGCAAAGCCGGCGCGACCGGCACGCGGCCCGGCGCCTGATGCGCAAGCTGCTCAGGAAACACGGTCGCGCTCCGCGCGTGTTGATCACCGATAAGCTCAAAAGCTATGCGGCGGCGAACAGGGATCTGGGGATCAACGTCGAACACCGCCAGCACAAGGGGCCGAACAACCGGGCGGAAAACTCGCACCAGCCAGCGCGGGTGTGCGAGAAAGTGATGCGCCGCTTCAAGTCGGCGCGTCACCTGCAACGGTTCGCTTCGGTCCACGACCAGGTCGCCAATCTCTTCATGCATTGCCGATACCACACCGACGCAAGGCAAAAGCGGGCGTTGCGCACCCAGGCCTTCGAGGCATGGGAAAGCGTGACGGGCGCTCCAATGCCGGAGCGCCTTGCAGCATAAATTAGGTATCCTTCCGTACGGTGTCATCGGTCGCACGCCGGTCAACAAGTTGACAATACCCCCCTCACGCGTATTTCGGCAAAGACAAGATCCGTGCGCGCATGCCTGCCCAAGTCGAGAACCCTAGCCCTGCTCGACGGGCCGGAGCGTAGCCGTTCGAGGACTCCGCACGAAGAAGCAGACCACCAGCGCCGCCACGGCGGCGACCATGCTCGCCATCACGAACGATGCGCCGTAGCCGCCGCCATACTGGATGATGTAGCCCGTCGCCGCCGGTCCGATAATCCCGGACAGATTGGACAGGAAATGCACGTACCCGCCGACCGCGCCCACGCGCCTGGACGGCACCAGTTCCTGAACCAGGGCCCAGCATGCGAGCGGAGTAGTGGCGTTGAGAAAGGTAATCGCCGCAATCAACGTCACCGCCGCGCCAGTGGTCGTAACCTGCGTGGACAACGCCAGCAGCACCGCCCCGATCAGGAGCCCGCCCACCACGATGATTTTACGCGCGAACATCGGATTGCCGGTGCGCGTCAACAACCGGTCGGAGAAAACGCCGCCTAACGCGCACCCAGGCAGGCCCATCATCCACGGAATGGATCCGATGATGCTCATCGAGCGAATGTCGAGATGCCGGACGTCGACGAGATAGCTGGGGAGCCACGAAAGAAAGAAGTAGAGGATGTAGTTCGAAGCGAAGAATGCGAACGCGATGCCGAGAACCAAAGGCGAACGCAGGTAGTAACCAAGCGGCATGACTTCACGCGTGTCGGCAGTCGCCTCTCCGCGCTCGGCTTCGATATATTGGCGCTCCGCTTCGCCGACCCGCCGGCTGAGCGCCGGGCGGTCCTTCATCAGCCACAGCCACGCCGACAGCCAGATGAGTCCGAGCAGCATGATGACAATAAAGGCCATCCGCCAGCCGAACGCAATCGCCAGCGCGGCAACGAGCGGGCTAGCGAATGCAGCACCCACCATGTTTCCGCCCGTCGGGCTCAGACCCATCACAATGCCCGTTTCACGCGGCGGGAACCAGTTGCGCGCGGTCTTGTTGGTCACGGCCCCCATCGGCCCTTCGCCGACACCAAAAAAAATCCGGAGAATCAGTAATGTCGTAAAACTCGACGCCGTCGCGGTCAATCCGCAGAAGACCGACCATACGAGCATCGATACCGCATAAGTGCGCTTTGGCCCGAATCGATCGGACGCCCAGCCCCCGACGAAGCAGAACAGGGCATATCCGCCGAAGAATGCGCTGAAAATCGTGCCCATTTGAGCCGGACTCAAATGCAGGTCCGCACGAACAAAAGGCGCCGCGACAGAGAGTGCCGCCCTGTCGATGAAAGCGATGATGCTCGCGGCAAAGAGAAGCGCCGCAATGACCCAACGATATTTACCCACGATGTCTCCCGGTTATTCTCGTTAAATGTTCAGCATCCGTTGCTGGAATAACGCGCGATCAACTCCGGATCCGGATCGCAACCGAGTCCGGGTCCCTGCGGCACCCGTGCGCGCCCGCCCGTTATCTGATCGAACGGCGCAAACAGGGGCTCGGGTTGCTGAATAAAATAAAGCTCGAACGATGTGTTTCCGAACAACGCGCAAAGATGTAGCGTCGCTAGATAACCGGAGCCGAAATAGGCGCAGTGCGGCTGCAACTCGACGCCGTATTGCTTTGCAAGAGCCGCCACGGCGAGCATTCCGCTCACCCCACCGACTTTCGATACGCTGGGCAACGCGATGTCGATCGCGCTCGCCTCGAACATGGCGCGAAAGCCGTGCACGCTGCCGACGTTTTCCCCTGCCGCTATCGGCACCGTGCATTCGCGACGCAACAGCGCCAGCGTATGCGCGTCCTCGGGAGGGAAAATCGGCTCTTCAAGCCACGCGATCCCGAAATCGCGCATGGCGCGCTCCTTATCGCGGGCCTCTTCGAGCGTCCACGGACAATTGACGTCGACCATCATCCTGACGTCCGCACCAAGCGCATCCCGCGCCACCTTCACGAGCGCGGGCTCTACCTCGTGCAGCTTGACCTGCTGGAAGCCCAGCGAGAGCGCGGCTGCACAACTGGATTCCAGCAGATCGCGAGTTCCGCAACGCAGCAGGCTCGCGTAGGTCGGCACGCTCTCGCAAGGCTCTGCGCCCAGCAGTCGATAGAGCGGCAGATCCGCGCGCTTGCCCGCCAAATCCCACAGCGCGATATCGACGCCGGAAATGGCGAACGTGATGACGCCATTGCGACCGTAAAGATGCAGCGCCGTATGCAGTTCGCGCAGGATCGAGTCGATGTCGGTCGCGTCGCGACCGATCAACAACGGCGCGATCAGATGATCGAAAGCCTGCTGCGTTATCGGAGCAACGGCATGGCCAAATGCCTCCCCCCAACCGACCAGACCGTCCTCGGTCTCGATACGAATTTGCAGTACATTGATGAGCTTCTCCGAACGCCCCGCGATGATGTCTGGGCCGGAAGAGCCGAAGGGCAAACGCACCAGTACACTGGTCGCAGAGATGATTTTCATCTTTTGAAAGCGCGCGCTAGCGCGGTCTCCGTTATCGTTATATAAGCAGACAGGACGCTGCGAAGCGCAACCATGGACGACTCCGTGCGTGATCGCACATCCGCTACTTGCCCGGTCGTGGAAGACGGCCAGGCAAGTTCGGGCCAGTCCGGGTAGCTAGTTGCGCACTACGCGTTCAGCTTCCGCCGAAAGCTGACTCCACACCCGCACCGAATCGGCTCGGGTTGAATTCGATAATCTGATAGGTCGCGACCTGCTCGCGACGAAAGGAATCTTCGGCAAGCAGACGCTCCAGTTCATCGAGGCTCAAGCTGCTCTTGACGAGCATCACCCCGCCTTCTCTCGGCACCTGTGGGCCGGACGCGATGAAGTGACCCGCCACATATTGGCGATCGAGAAACGCCCAATGCTCTTCCAAATGAGGCTCGATCGCCTCCCATGGTTTTACGTAACGCAAGATGACAATGAACATAGAACCTTCACGTTTCCTGATGAACTGCCGCCACATTGAAACCAACGTTCGCTCACGGACCAGCGTGACGAGCCATGAACCCCCGAACACAGCGTGCGGCGCTTGCCGACTCTCCTCTAGGCATGTGCGTTTCCGATACAACACGGGCTCGATTCTAGTAGCCTGATTTGCCGAATGTCTATGGTATTGAATCAATGTCCACTTAGCTGGACAATGCACTCACCATCCGGCTTGCGGTGCGACGCACCGTTCCGGCGCTGCAGCAACATTCCGCCCTCCCCTCCACCCCTTACAATTCATGACAACATCTCGCGAAGTCCCCGCACTTGCACGCGCAAGCGATTTGCTCGAAGCGCTCGCCAGCGCGCGGCAACCGATGCGCGCCTCGGCGCTTGCCGAGCGCACCGGGTTATCCCGAAGCACGCTCTACATGCTGCTCAATTCACTTGAGGCACGACAGTGGATCGAGAAACGCCAGGGCGGCTTCATCATCGGCGTCAAACTGTTCGAACTCGGCTGCGCCTACGTCCACCATGACGGGCTCCAGGCCGCCTTTCGAAGGGAGGCGAGCGCATTCGTGGCCGACCATAACGAAGTGGTACAGCTTGCCGTGCTGGACGGCGCCGAGGTGATCTACATTGCGCGGGAAGACGCGCAGCGGCCGGTACGACTGGTGTCCGATCTCGGGTCGCGTTTGCCCGCGCATTGCAGCGCCCTTGGCAAGGCGCTGCTTGCAAGTCTCCCCGACTCCGAACTCAACCGGGTTCTGCCTAAAAAACTGATCGCACTAACCGCTCATAGTTCTACGCAACGGGACACTCTGTTGAGCGAACTTTCCAAGGTGCGAACTCGCGGGTTCGCCTCCGAGCGGGAAGAGGTCAGCCTTGGTCTTGCCTGTTTCGCCTGCTATGTCGGCATGACGCCTCTCGGCAAGCGTGTTGCGGTCAGCACCAGCATCCCGCTCGAACGACTGACCAGAAGACGCGAGAGCACCATTGCCACGTCGCTCGTGCGCCTCGCCAGCAAGATCGGACAAGCACTGCATTAGAAATGCGGACGGCTGGGTCGCACCGCGAACAGCGATCGCCGGACCGGGATATGGCGGCCAAAATGATCCAGCCAGTTGGAAATAGGACCACGATGCTGGACAACCGGCTGAGCGACTCCTACGATGAGGCTCTTTTCTCATCCCATCGAGCCTAAGTCCCTACATGGCCAACCTTTCCGCTTCCGCCTGTCTGCCCATTGATGTCGACGACGCACTGCTCGCAGGCCGCGTGTGGCGCCGCGACGGCACGCATGAGGGTCCGAGCGTCGTCGCCGTGCGCGGCGGTCACGCCTTCGACATCACCCGCACGGTGCCAACCATCTCCGACCTGTTCGATCGCAACGACGCGATCGAGATCGTGCGCGGCGCGCCGGGCGAAGCGCTCGGTCCCATCGAAGCGCTCGTCGCCGCGAGCCTGCCCGACGCCCCCGAAGCTGCGATCCAGCTGCTCGCGCCGTGCGACGTGCAGGCGATCAAGGCATGCGGCGTGACGTTCGCGGTAAGCCTGATCGAGCGCGTCATCGAGGAACAGGCGGGCGGCGATCCCGCAAAGGCGCGCGAGGTGCGCGAGACGATCACCGGGGCGATCGGCGCGGACCTGTCGAAGATCGAACCGGGCTCCGAGGCGGCGATGCGTCTGAAGGAGGAGCTACAGCGTCGCGGAGCGTGGTCACAATACCTGGAAGTGGGGATCGGCCCGGACGCCGAGGTGTTTTCGAAGTCGCAGCCGATGTCGTCGGTGGGTTTCGGCGCGGACATCGGCCTGCTGCCCGCGTCGGTCTGGAACAACCCGGAGCCGGAAATCGTGCTGGCCGTCAACGGCCGCGGCGAGATTGTCGGCGCGACGCTTGGCAACGACGTCAATCTCCGCGACATCGAAGGCCGTTCTGCACTGCTGCTCGGAAAGTGCAAGGACAACAACGCGTCGTGCTCGATCGGCCCGTTCGTGCGCCTGTTCGACGGCCGCTTCACGTTCGACTCGGTGCGCAACGCGAGCGTGTCGCTGCGCGTCGAGGGCGCGGACGACGACTTTGTCCTCGACGCCGTGAGCCACATGCGCGAAATCAGCCGCGACCCGGTCGACCTCGTTGCGCAGACCTGGGGCAAGCACCATCAGTATCCGGACGGATTCATGCTGTTTCTCGGCACGATGTTTTCGCCGATTCTCGATCGCGATGCGCCCGGTGCCGGCTTTACGCATCATCTCGGCGACATCGTGACGATCTCGGCGCCGCAACTCGGCGCGCTGGTCAACACCGTGCGGTTGTCCACGGAAACGACGCCGTGGACGTTCGGCGTGCGTGCGCTGTACGCGAACCTTGTCGCACGCGGGCTGATGCACGCGCACTGAGCGCCGCATCACGATACGACTGAATCCGATTTATTTATTCGAAACAACGCTATGAGCCAGTTTGCAAACTACATCGACGGACAATGGGTTGAGAGCGACAAGGTTTCACGCAACGTGAATCCGTCGAACCTCGACGACGTGATCGGCGAGTTCGCACAAGCCGACGCCGGCCAGACGCATCACGCGATCGCCGCCGCCCGCGCCGCCTTTCCGGCGTGGTCGCAGTCCACGCCCCAGCAGCGCTTCGATCTGCTCGACCGGGTCGGCACCGTCATCCTCGAACGCAAGGCCGAACTCGGCCAATTGCTGGCACGCGAGGAAGGCAAGACGCTGCCCGAGGCGATCGGCGAAGTCGGGCGCGCCGCGCAGATCTTCAAGTTCTTCGCCGGAGAGACGCTGCGCGCCGGCGGTGAGATTCTGCCATCCGTGCGCCCGGGCATGACCGTCGAGATCACGCGCGAGCCGGTCGGCGTGATCGGGCTGATTACGCCATGGAATTTCCCGATCGCGATTCCGGCATGGAAGATGGCGCCGGCCCTCGCTTACGGCAACTGCGTGGTGATCAAGCCTGCGGATCTCGTGCCGGCATCGACGTGGGAACTCGTGCGCATCATCTCGGAAGCGGGCGCGCCGCCTGGTGTCGTCAACCTCGTGATGGGCCGTGGCTCGGTGGTCGGCGAGGTGCTGGTCGAGTCCGACGGCATCGATGCGATCAGCTTCACCGGCTCGGTGGTCACCGGCCGCGCGATCGGCGCGAAATGCGTACAGCGCGGCAAGAAGTTTCAACTCGAAATGGGCGGCAAAAACCCGATGGTGATCCTCGACGACGCTGATCTCGATGTCGCGGTCGAAGCGTGCATCAACGGCTCGTTCTACTCAACGGGTCAGCGCTGCACCGCGTCGAGCCGGCTGATCGTGACGGAAGGCATCCATGACCGTTTCGTCGACGCGATGAAGGCTCGACTGGAGAAGCTGCGCATCGGCGACGCGCTGGACCACGCGACGCATATCGGCCCCGTTGTCGACGAGCGGCAACTGGAGCAGGACGAGCGTTACATCGGGATTGCGCGCGAAGAAGGCGGCACCGTATTCGGCGGTGCTCGGGTGGAATGCGCGACGCGTGGCTTCTTCCTCGCGCCGGCGCTGGTGACAGGCACAACACCGGAGATGACGATCAACCGGGAAGAAGTGTTCGGGCCGGTCGCATCGGTCATCAAGGTGAAGGACTACGACGCGGCGCTGGCGGTAGCAAACGATACGCTGTTCGGACTGTCGGCTGGGATCTGCACGACGTCGCTGAAGTACGCGAACCACTTCAAGCGCAACGTGCAGGCGGGGATGGTCATGGTGAACACGGCGACGGCCGGCGTCGACTACCATGTGCCGTTCGGCGGCCGCAAGGGATCGAGCTACGGTCCTCGCGAGCAGGGTAGCTATGCGCGCGAGTTCTACACGACGGTGAAGACGTCATACGTGAATCCGGGCGCGGTGTAGCAGCCTGGGCGGCGGACCTGCCGGCCGTCGCTACAGCCTCGCCATACGTTAGTCGGACCTGCAAAATTCAATTTGCGTAGCGAGCTAAGCCGAGGGTGTGTCCTGTCGGCGAACGAGAATCAGCCCATGGAAAGCGGTTGTGGCGAGCAAGCGCTGGCTTCAACGTGAAATTGGCGAGCCGGTGCAGCAACGCGAGGATAAAAAATACGGGCCTCATGCCCGGGCGGACGATGGCGCGCAGCAACCAGCGCAGGTTGTAGCCGGCAGCACACAGTACCGCGTGCTGCGCATCGCCGGTTTGCCCTTTGAGCCAACAACGCCGCATGCCGTGGTCGTGCTTCACATGGCCGATGATCGGCTCGATCGCCTGCCGTCGCTTGAGCCAACGTCGCTGCGTGCTGGTTAGGGTTTGTATTTGCCGCGATGAATAAGTTCTACTGATGACACTTCGGCGTCAACGCCACGAAACCCGAGATCGACCAAGACGGTCTTCGGTTGCGGTGTACCGGGCAGATCCTGCAACAGAATGGCGTAGTCCGCATTAAAAGCGTCACTAGAGGGTGTTAGGCACTTGGACAGTCGGCGCAACATGTACAAGCCGTTGGCCGGCGTGATGTGCACCGCCAGCAGCAGACCTAACGTGTCGACAGCCATATGGACTTTGCTGCCTCGCTTGCGCTTGTGACCGTCGTAACCCGCGCGCGGTCCGCTCTCGCAGGTGGACTGCAGGGTGCGCCCATCCAGGATCACCGCACTGGGCTGACCCTGACGCTCCTGCGCGACCCGAATTACGGATCGCAGATCACTGACCATTGCCTCGAAGCAGCCCGCGTTCAACCAGCGTTGCGTTTGCTGGTAGACCAACTCCCATGGCGAAAAATTGGTCGGCAGCATACGCCACGACGCACCCGCCCGCGCCATCCAGCGCAACGCATTGAACATCTCGCGCAGTTCATACCGCCGCTGTGGCGCATCTTCATTCATCAACGTTAGATAGGGAGCCGCAAAGCTCCACTCTTCATCCGAGACATCTGTAGGGTATGGCTTGCGTTCTGTCATTCCGCCAGGGTACCAGGTCTGGCGAAAAGTGCCTAACACCCTCTAGTCCGCAAGTAAAAATGTCACTTGCCGCGAGCGAAGTCTCCCGCCGAGAGAATCTGCTGGAAATTCAATGGACTTGCCCGTGCGAAGTAAAAGTGTCACTGCCACTGTTCAGAGACTGCTTTGCTTCGAGTCACCTAAGCGACCGTCTACGGTAAAGCCGAAGCAACCGGGGCTGTAACAGCCTCTCTACGGACCGAGGCAGTCGAAACGCCTAGAATATCCAACTGACACCGAAGGCATTCATCACGAAGGCTGAAGCGGTCCCGAATCGTTTCCATAGAGGCGTGGCGTACCGCGTCCATCGTGGCGCCGCTTTCGCATACTTGCGCTATTCGAGTCGATGAGTTGCGCCTGCGAAAAGAAATCGACCAGCAATCCATTCTGACCATCCCGCTGCGACGCGCATCCCCAAATTGGCCACGGAGCCGCCATCACATGACCACCGCCACGCATTCGATTGACCACCATACCGTCCACGCAAACGGCATCTTCGGAGGCGAAGATATGAGTTTTTCGACCAGCTATTCCCGCGTTTTGATCAAGCGTCCAGAAACAACATATATCGTTTTGCCCGGCCGAGACATTGCATGTTTATGTAATCCGAGGAACGTCCACGTGCCTGGCCTCGTTGCTCAACAAGCGTCGAGCGCCGATACCCTCGCTGTACTGGTTCCAGATTCATGTAATAGCCGTCCTTCGCCCCGCCAACTATCATCAGAAACCTGGCACTATGAACGGTTCAATTCAGACACTACGGCTTGGCGATTGCGGCGGAAGCTTTTAGCGCCGACCGTTGGTCTTCCGATCCCTTCGCGATGATCGGCAAGACCAATTACCTGGTTTTCCGAACCTTCGAAATCCGGCGTCCGATCAAGTTTCGATTGTGTTGAAAAAGTCGTGTTTTGGATCAGGACGCAGGATGCGGATCATGAGCTCCGGATCAATCGCTGGCCGCCCCATCGGACTGTAGAACGGCGCGAGATGCTGGCGTAGATCGCGCAAATCAAGGAAGTGATCGATATCTCTCAACAGGTGTTCGCGAGGGGCGTGATTATCGAGGTTATCCCTCACACTCAATACGGCCCGCGATAACTTCGAACCTGCGCACCTTTTCCGGCGGAACCGCCGTGACGACTGTGCCGTCAATTGCAAGACGCAGGTGCTTCGCTCCACCACGGTGTTGGGTTCCCGCGAACCACCCAGCGTGGAACTGGCACATTTTCAATGTGCTCACCGCAGTCGATCGTCTCCTTCCGAACAGTGGCGTGAGACAGGGTGTGCAAGCCGGTGAGATCGGCGACATTGCGTGCAGCAGATCGGTAGGAGACGGGAGCGCCTTGCTTCGCACACGGGCATGCAAGCTCCGGCGTACGCCTTCCCGGTAGCAAAATTTCTATCGGGCCCTCGGGAATCGAAGATCCGCCGATTCATCATTCTCGTCGAGCGGTTCGGGGGTGCACAAGCACGATATCCCACGGCACTCGAACTTTGACGCTGCCCAACGCGGTTGCAAACACCCGAGGGCGCCAGTCTTTTATGCGGCGGTATCGCCCGCAATGTCAGCAGCGGCGCCGTCGAGCATCGTAGGCGCGGATCTGATCTTGAACCACCACTTGTTGAAGACTGGAAAGCAGGCTTCTTGCCTCAGACATCGACAATCCAAAGTCAGACGGGGTAGCTCCTTCGAGCGGGCGCTGAAACCTGGGTAACGGCACTTTCTCGTCGGTACCTTCCCGCTGCAGGTAAATCGTCCAGTGCATATCCATTCTTCACCTCGCCGAACGGGTGTCGAAGGTAGCTTTGGGCAAAAACTTCGTGCTCCCCCGGTTTTTGTCCGGTCCAAAAATTAACGATCTCCAACAGCTGCCGTACCCCACTCGTGGAGCTGAGCTTTACCCACAAGTTACGGACCTGAAGCAAAGATGCGGAACATCTCGGTGATTTCGTGCAAGACGAGGAAGCCTCGCCAGATGACCGTGGCGCCGGGTGGTGGATCGTGGCGGCGATTCAGGTAGCCGCCCAAGGCGGCAATCCATCGTATCGCCTGGTGCAGCGACGGCACCGTGTCCGGTGGCCGGGTGGTTCGATGCATGCGGCAATACAGGGCTTGCCATTCGACGGGCTGGAGGACCGCCTCACAAGGCAGGTCACCGTCCAGCCGCGCCAGCAGCGTGGTGTAGAGGATGCGCCAGGCAATGACCGCGAACAGGGAGGTAGCCCGAACAAAGCGTTCGAGCGTGCCGAACTGGCGGGCCTCGATGCGGCAGCCGCTCTTGAGTACCCGGTGCCAGGTCTCAATCGTCCAGCGCCGTGCGTACCATTGCAGCCGCTCAAGTGCCTGCCCGGGCGAGTGCGTGGGCACCGAGGTGAGCAGCATCCATTCGAGTGGCTCGATACCGGCAGGCGGTTCGTCCTCGATGACGTGCACGGCGAAGACGTCCAGCTCGGGCAAGCGGGTCCGTGTCTGAGGCGGTCGCAGACGTACGCATGCGTATCGCAATGTCAGGCATGCGGTGCGCTGGGGACGACTCCCTTTGGCTGGCACCAGCAACTCGGTGTGACCTGCTGCGGGAGCGTCCAGTACCGCCTGCCAAAGATAGCGCTGGGGATGGCGGGCGCAGCGATTCCATGCCGCGCGCACCAGCCAGTCCACCCCGTCCGGGCGTTGCGCAGCAAACAGTTCATAGACATCGCTTTCGCGATCGCCGATGCCAATGAGTTGCGTGTGCTCACAACGCGACTTCAGTGCCGACAGGTGCGCAAGTCCCTCGATCCACTTGATGCTTTCCTTCTCATGGATGGGGCGGGATTTGCGCTGCGCGGCGCTGCCCTGGGTTCCTTCACGACGTGCCCACGTCTTCATGCCCAGTACCCCGAGCGGCAAACCTTCCGGACTGACCGCCAGCAGGCTGTGCATCAAGAACCCGCGCTCATTGCCACCGGTACAGCGCCCCAAACCATCTGTGGCAGGCAGATGCGTCAGGTTAAATTCGGTGGTGTCCTGTATGGCCAGCACCACCGGGATCTGCTCCATACGGTCCAGCGTCTGCGCGATATGCGGCGCCAGTACACCGTCAGTGTCGACCTGGTCGTTGTCAAAGAACCGGTAGGCCGCCTTCAGTTCAGCAGGCGACAGCGCCTGCGGCAGCGATGTGTGAGGACTAGCGGACAATTGTCGGGCCAACGCCACCAGTCGGGACGATAGACGTGCGTCACCGAGATTCGCCGATGCGAATTCGTCGCTCGCCCAGTCCGTCGTATCGTCGTCGATCGCCAATCCGCTGCCACCGCTTCAACAGATTGGACGAAAGTTAACATCGTTCGATCCAGTTTACAACCGGACTTGTGGGTAAAGCTCAGCTCGTGGAGCGGGGGTAACCATCTTGCTAAGCCGTCTGCCTTCTGAGGATGTGCGTGCTCGCACGGTGAGCCAGTCAAGGCGATCTGCAGCTGCCGCTGAAAGTCAATTGCCATGTGGGCGCCGCGAGTGAAGATCAACGTCCGTGCGCACCACCGCCCACAAGTTGAATCTCAGGTGGTTCAAATACGGATCGCACGGAATAAACACGCGTGCTTGATCGTTCAATCCGCAATGACGCCGCACCGCCGACGCGAAGGTCGCGGGGCAAGGATGCCATCGACGACATCGACGCCGTCGCGGGTTGGTGCGCTCGTTCAGAACAGAAAAGGGTCGACGCGCGTGGCAGTGGTCGTGCCGCGTGGAGACTATGCGCAAATCATTTAGAGTTCAGGAGGTGACATGCATAAGCATAAGCTTGCAACCGTGTTCTCGCTTGCTGGAGCGGCCACGCTCGCACTTGCTGCGTGCGGCGGCAATTCGAACAACAACATGCCCACACCGACCGCCGGTACCTTCAAGTCGACCGTTCTCGTGTCCGACGGCAGCGTCGCCGCGCCGCACGTCGACCCCAATCTGCAAAACGGCTGGGGCATCGCGTTCGGTCCGACTACCCCCGTTTGGGTATCGGACAACAATACACAGAAGTCGTCGCTGTATGACGGCAATGGCGTGGTGCAGTCGCTCGTCGTCACACTGCCGCCGGCTGCAAGCGGTCAACCCGCGAGTCCGACCGGCATCGTTTTCAACGGTACGACGGACTTCGCCGTCACGGCGAATGGCGCAACCGGCAACGCGGCGTTCATTTTCGCCACCCTCGCCGGAACGATCGCGGCCTGGTCGCCTAAGGTACTGGCGATGCAGGCTGTCACAGTTCACGATGACGGCGCGGGCGCAGCCGAATACACAGGCCTTGCGATCGCCAGCAACGCCGGCGCAAGCACGCTGTACGCCGCCGATTTCCATAACGGAAAAGTCGATATGTTCGACAAGACTTTCACGAAAATCTCGGCTGCGGGTGCCTTCAGCGATCCGAACGTACCGGCGGGTTTTAATCCGTTCGGCATCCAGGCCGTCGGCAATACGATTTATGTGGCGTATGCGAAGCTCGGGCCGGATGGTCACAGAGATCAAAGCGGTGCTGGCAACGGCGTGGTGGATGCATTCGATACCGCCGGCCACCTGGTCAGGCGCATCGCCTCAAACGGGCCGCTCAATTCGCCGTGGGGGATCGCCATGGCGCCGGCCAATTTCGGCGCGTTCAGCAACGACCTACTGATCGGCAACTTCGGCGACGGCACCATCAATGCGTTCGATCCTGCGACTGGCGCGTCGAAAGGGCCGCTCACGCAGGCCGATGGTGCGAAGGTGACGCAGCCCGGACTCTGGGGCCTGGCGTTCGGCAACAACGTCGACAACCAGCCTTCCAACACGCTGTTTTTCGCGGCAGGTCCGACGGCGACGACGGGTGTATATGGACGCATAGATTCGTCGATGTAGCCGGCTGAAAGTCCAGGCGCTCGGTGCGGGTTCGTCACGCGTGGCGCGAGAGACCGCGAAGTGATACGCCGCGAAACGCGCCAGAGCGCCCATCAATATCCTCCCGATAACTGATCTCGGCTAACGCTTGTTCAGCCGCAGTCGCCCACGTTGTGCGGAGCTGCGAGAACTCTCGCGGACTCGTTTTCAGAAAGTCAGAGGAATAAATCGGGCCGGCGTTCGTTTCGTCCATTGGCTTTGATTTCCCTTCTTCTTCCGCTTCGGCATCGTCGGACCTGCTCGCGCTTTCCACGCGCTGCGGGCGACGCCGGCATCCTGCGAGTTTGCTTATGAAAAAAGTCATAGTGACATGTGCTTTTGTTGTGTCTGTCCCTGCCGCGCACGCGCAAAGCAGCATTACCTTATACGGCATCATTGACGAGGGCTTCGAAGCAATCAGCAACGCACCTGTTGCCGGCAGCAAAAGCGGCCGCAGACTGTTCCGACTCGATGCCAACAACGGGCTGAATGGGTCCCGTTGGGGACTCAAGGGATCCGAAGATCTCGGCGGCGGCCTCAAGGCGATCTTTACGCTCGAGAGCGGCTTTGAACTCAACACGGGAAATCTCGCGCAAGGCGGCGATGAATTTGGCCGTCAGGCCTTTGTTGGGTTGTCGAGCGACCGGTATGGCGCCGTGACTCTCGGGCGGCAATATGATCCCATCATCGACTACGTCGGCATTTACGAGTTCGGTGATTCAAATCTTGGCTCGGACCACGCGGCACATCCCGGCGACCTCGACAATTTCAACTTCACACGTCGCCAGAACAATTCAGTCAAGTACCAGAGCCCCAACTACGGCGGTTTGAGTTTCGAAAGTCTCTATAGCTTCGGCGGCGTGCCAGGCTCGCTTGCAACCAACCAGGCGTACTCTTTCGGAGCCCATTTCGTGAGAGGCCCGCTTGGGATGTCCGTGGCATATTCACACGTCAACAATCCGGCGGCGTCCTTGTTCGGGAGCAACCCAAGCGATACCGCGACTTCGAACGGGCTGACCGCGAGCCCGATCTACAGCGGCTATGCGTCGGCAAGAACTTACCAGGTAGTGGCGGCCGGCGGTTCTTACAGGTTCGGACACGTCGTCGTGGGCGCGACCTATTCAAACATTCGCTATTCGAACATTACCGCGCTTAGTGGCAGCAGTGCGGATTTCAACGACGCGGAAGTCAGCCTGCAGTACCTGATTGCCCCGGATTGGTCGGTTGGAGCGGCCTATAACTTCCTGAAAGGGAACGCCGTGACTCAGGCCATTGGGGGCGCCAAATACAATCAGCTCTCCGCCGGTGTGAATCACGCGCTCTCCAAGCGCACCGATGTCTATATTTCAGGTGCATGGCAGACGGTTAGCGGAGACGACTCGACCGGGCACGCGGCGGTCGCGAACATCGCCGATTTGCCACCTTCTTCGAATCGTCATCAAGCGGTCGCTCGGGTCGGAATCCGGCATAAGTTCTAGACTTACTGTGTGATCCGCCAATGCGGCCCGCCGAAAGCCGTTAAGTACCGGGCAAGAATGTCGGTATCGCCGACGCTATCGACGCTACACGACCGGCGAAAACGCCACGCCCATGGAAAAGTTGACCGCGACGGCCGTCATAATACGGACCGCGCGGTTTTCTTGGGCTCTGTCGCATTAACGCAGGCGAGGTAAAAATTTCGAGGCGCACGAAAATGCTCTGGCCACACTATGAAGAAGGCAATGACGCCTCGAACGACGCTTGCTCTCGGATATCGCCAAGGTTCCGAAGCGGCGGCACTATCCGCTTGAAGTGATCCTGCTATGCGCGCGATGGGAAGCTCGCGCGTCTCGCCGGCGTCGACCATCTGCATGTCGGCGGAATCGACAGCAAGTTTTATCAGGCGAACGAAGAGGTGACGCAGTCAATCAAGGACTACCTCACGCCGATGTTCGGCGGCTATACGGTGATGCCGGCGGTGTCGTCCGCGCAGTGGGCCGGCTCGGCCATCACCACCTATGCGGCAACCGGCACCATCGATTTTCTGCATATGGCGGGAGGCGGCATCATGGCGCATCCGCATGGCGTCACGGCGGGGGTGCGCAGCATGCAGCAGGGGTGGGAAGCGGCGCTTGCGGGCGCCGACCTCATCGAGTACGCGAGCTCGCGGCCTGAATTGCGGGCGGCGGTCGATAAATTCGGCAAGTAGGCTGCAGGCGCCGCTAACAGATACCGGCGTCGACACCACAATCAGCAAAACCGCAGCCAGCGAGAGCATGGCGTGTTCGGACGGAAAGAACAATCGTCCAACTACCGGGGCGACGAACAGCAAGACGAACAGATCGAACAAATCCAGTGCCCAACCGAGGCACGAGGCCACTACTGCACCCATCACTTGCCGCTGGTTTACCGCGGGCAAGGCGGCGCCATTCTGCGCTGCTACGGACATCGTCATCTCCTTGAATTTCAGCGGGACGTCTTTTGATCGTCCCTGTTTTAAGGCACGTTCTGGATTGCGTGCTGGTAGTGTGCTAAAAAAGCTTTATCGACCGGCCACCGGGAGCGCCGTCGTGCTCGACGCTGAGCTCGGGTAACCTCGCGCGAGCATCGCGTCGGCGATCTTTTCGGCCATCCAGGTGCTGAACGCCGCGCCGTTCGATGCAACGAAGGACACCACTACCCCGACCAGGAAAGCTTGATGAACGCACAACACTGGATCGCCGGCACGTGGACCGGCACGCCGACGCAGCCCGCAATCGACCCGGCCATCGGCGAGCCGATCGGACTGTATGCCGATGGAGGCGCGGCAGAGGCGGACGCGGCGATTGCCGCCGCGCGCGCTGTGTTCGATCGCACCACGTGGGCACAGGACGCGCGGCTGCGGCAAAACGTGCTGCTCGACTGGGCCACGGCGCTGGATGCAAAGCGGGCAGAACTGGCGACGCTGATGGCGCGCGAGAACGGCAAAGCGATCGCGCAGGCGCACGGCGAAATCGGCGCGGCGATCTCGGAGGTCCGCTATTACGCGGGGCTTGCGCGCCATTTGCCCGGCATGGCCGCGGCCGCCGACAGCATGAAAAAGCTTTCGCTCGAACTGGGCGGCAAATCATGCTGCGTGGTGTTCGATGATGCCGATGTCGCCGCGATCGCGCCGCGCGCCGCGTGCTCGTGCATGCCTCGAAAGTGCAGCAGATGCGCGAGCAATTGGCAGCCGCGCTGGCCGCGCTGAAGGTCGGTCCGGGAAGCGACGCGGCGACCGATATCGGCGCGCTGATCGACCACCGCACCCGCGATGCGGTCAATGCGACGATCGAGCGGGCGTGCGAAAGCGCGGACCGTGTGCTGCTACGCGGCGTGAGCCGCGGCAACGCGTTCCTGGCGCCGACGCTGGTCGAGCATGGCGATCCGAAAGCGTTTTTCTGTCAGGACGATCTTCGGGCCGTTCGTCACGCTGGAGACCTTCGAAGACGAAGCCGAGGCGCTCAGCAAGGCCAACGATACGGTGTTCGGTCTCTCCGCGAGCGTATGGACCCACGACGTCGCGCGTGCCTATCGGATCGCTCGGGCACTGCGCAACGGCACCGTGTGGATCAACGACCACAACCGGTTATTCGCCGAAGCGGAGACCGGCGGGTATCGGCAAAGTGGCCTCGGCCGTCTGCACGGGTACGATGCACTGGCGGACTTCACCGAACTGAAAGACTTCTGCTTGAATGCGGGCGTGCCGGAGCAGTTGGAAACGGTGGGCCCGTAGGCGATGCCGCGCGAGCCGCACGGCCGGAAACGTGCGTCGCGGGCCTTTTATCAAAGCAGCCGTCACGGAAACGCACTTAATGCATGCCGATTCTGTCCTCTCTGCCCAGCACGGGACCTCCGGCATGAGAGTTCTCGAATGGCTGAAGACGCCGCCGGCGCGACACAGCCCGACGACGCTTACCGAAACCGTCGTGAAGGTTCGGTTCCTCAAGAACTCGGTGCGCACACGTGGGTACTCGACGCCGTGCCGATCGAAAAGCAGCGTGCATACGCGCAGCGCATCCACGCTCGCCGTCCTGCGAAGGTTCGTGAACTCAAGGAATCGACCCGCACATTGAGCTAATTTTTTTTCCTGGGGGTCACGCTGTTCGAGTTGACGGACGCCCTCCTCCCTCCTCTGTCAGGCAGGACGCAGGGTCTCGGACCTTGTGCGGCAGGCCTACGACCGTACGGTCCGGCAGGCACGCTCGGCTGTCGAATACCGGCAACAACTGCTCGCGATCAAGGCGTTGGTTTTAGCACGAAAAGGACGAATGCCCCTTCTCAGGGTCTTCGGGCACGACGTCTAACACGCAGTTAAGGGGCGCTGTTTCGTCAGGTTCGATGATGGCAGCGAGACCAGCATATGAGCCGGCATGGCGCTCAAATAACGCTAGAAGTTCAGGGCGTAGTCCGTCACCGCTTTGGGCTGCGAGAGCGTGAAGCGAGAGAAATGGCAACATGGTTAAACTCCAGTCAGTGAAAGACGGGGACGCGGTGTCGATGAAAGAATTGACGTATCGCGGGCCTGCGAGTTTGAGCATGGTTCGAGCGTACCGTGCGGTGTTCGCCGACCTCGGCAACTGCCGGACCGAATCTTCAGGTTATGGCAGCAGTCCGGTACCAGCACTCCGTTTCTTGCTATCTAATCCCTTGTGAAGGCCCAATTGGGCCGCTTCGGTTGCAGCGCATCGCAGTTAGATATCGGGTTGCTGGCTTTCGCACGCGTGAAGACGCGCGGAGGCAGATGCCGGTTCATCGGGCGTAACCAGAAGCAACGCGAACCGGGCGCCTATGCGTCGACCGCTAGCGCGATCCGCTTCGTGTGCCCTGCGACGACGAAAGCGCAGTCGGCGCCGGGCCAAACCGCGCCTCAGCATAAGGCTCGATGCGCGCTGCCGACACCGGCTTGCCGATGAAGTATCCCTGCGCGGCATCACACCCGAGTTCCCTGACGAGAACGAGTTGCGTTTCGGTCTCGATGCCTTCCGCGACCGTTCCCATGCCGAGCGCGCGCGCGAGCGCCACCATCGCTTCGACCATCGCGCGTGCCTGGTGACAGGTCTCCTCGACGGTGAGCCCCTGCACGAACGACTTGTCGATCTTGATGCGATCGACGGGCAGCTGTGTAAGGTACGCGAGGCTCGAGTAGCCGGTGCCGAAGTCGTCGAGCGAGACGGTCACGCCGAGCCTTCGCACGGCCGAAAGCGAGCGCGACGCCGCGACGAAGTCGCTCATGATCGCAGTCTCCGTCACTTCGATGTCGAGTACGGAAGCGCACACGCCCGACGCCTCGGCCGCCTCCGAAACCAGTGCGACGAGATCGCAATTCTCGATCGTCGTGGCCGAGAGATTGACGGCGATCTTGAACGGCATGTGGTCCGTTGCCTGCCATTGCGCCGCCTGACGGAACGCGAGGCGAATTAACCATTCGCCCGTCGCCTCATAGGCTGGCGATTCAAGCAGCACGTCGAGGAAGTGGGCCGGCATGAGCAGGCCCAGTTGGGGATGGTTCCATCGCAGAAGCGCCTCGGCGCCGTAGATACGGCCCGTGCCCAGGTCCAGTTGTGGCTGGTAATGCAGTTCGAACTGATGCGCAGCGCTCGCGCGTTCCAGATCCGCGCGCAGCCGCAGGCGATGCGAGAGGCGCTGCGCATCCTCCTTGCCGAACGACCACACGTGCGAGCCGCCTACGCGCTTCGCGTGATACATCGCAGTGTCCGCGTTGCGTAGCAACTCGCCCGCATCCGACGCCGACACGGGGTAGCGCGCCACGCCGATGCTCGCGCCCACCGATGCCCGCACTGAAGGTGTCTGGATAGGTTCGCGCATGCGTAATATGACGTCGCGCGCAACACGCGCGGCCTCGCCCTCGGGCGCGTCGACGAGGAAAATCACGAATTCGTCGCCGCCGATACGCGATGCATGGGAGCGTTCGGTGAGCAAGTCCGAAAGACGCTCGCCGACGACACGCAGCACTTCATCGCCCGCCGCGTGGCCGAACGAATCGTTGATGTCCTTGAAGCGGTCGAGGTCGATGAAGAGCAGATCGACGGAATCGGCCGCGCCTTCGTCGACGAGACGGTTCAGGCGCATCAGCAGTTCGCGCCGGTTGATGAGCCCGGTCAGTTCATCGTGCGTGGCTTGGCGCGACAAGAGTTCGGAGGTCGCGTGCGCTTCGGTGACGTCGCGAACCAGCACGGTGACGCCGTCCTCGCATGGAAACGCCCGCACTTCGAACCAGGTACCGAGCGGCGCGTAGAAGTCAGTCGCGGTGCTGGGCAAACCGGTCTCGGCCGCCTGCCGATAGGCCGTTTCGTAGCTCGACCCAATGAGGTCCGGGTATTCGGCCCAGATCTCGTGACCCAGCAGGTCCGTCGACCGGCGCTTCAGCAGTCGCGCCGCGGTGCGGTTAATGTTTCGAAACTTCCACTCCCGGTCGAGCGACATCACCCCGTCCGTGATGTGGTCGAGCACTTGAAAATCTTCCATGCCTTTGTCCCCCTTGATGGACCGGTGCCACGGTCCCACGCTATGTCTGAAGTCGCCAACATTGCGTATCGTAGGAGGATGGACAGTGTTTGTGAACTGAAAAGCTTCGCCGAGCAGGGACGCCACCTGATCAGATCTGCCTGCTCCGTCGCGTCGGCAAGACGCCACTGCTCGATGCTGAGCGAATGCAACAGGCCCGCACGAAGTCCGGCGATCTTCTACGACTCGGCCGCGACTGCTTTCCTGTAGCTGCCCGGCGCCCACTTCCCAAGATCGGGTGGGCCACGTGAAGCTCCACTGGTGTGACACATATCGGACAGGGCATCGCATCAAGCGCTGCGAAGTGCGCTACGCCCTCATCGAGCGCACCGAGGCGTTCGAGATCGCTCCAATACTTCCGGTCAAGCATCGCCGGGGAATGGCTGGCTCGCGTCGCATCCTTGCGCAGTGCACCCGTTGATTCGACAATCTGACCGCGAACGTCACGCAACTGAGAGGCAGCCACCGGTTGAATCCGCCAGGCGAAAGCGGTCATCAGCTGCTTCCTCGGTTCGTACGCTTGCTTAAAAAATCGAGCAACAATCAAGTCGTTCAGCGGTCGAGCCCTTCGTCGCTCATTCCCATCGTCTGAAGCCATCAAACAGCGTCATGTACACAGCGCCCATTCCATCGAGCTTGCCCCGGGCCTCTTCGTCCGGTGTGCCGTAGACAACAAAGCCAGCCGGCGTTACGAGTGACATGAACCTATCTGCGAAGCGTCCGAATGTCTGGTCGATGTGCGTCACGACAGCCGCCGAGTCGCGGTAACGCTCAAAAACGTGAACCGTGCTCTGATCGGAACTTACGCTGTACTCGTATGCGAGAGCGCCCGCTTCCTTCCTGGTTTCAGCCACGATTTCCACGACCAGCTTCTTAAACTCGTCAAATCGTCCAGGCTTAACGGAAACTGTGAAGATCCAGTAAATTTCTTGATGCATTAAATTCCCTCCTTGCAAAACGATCCGTGCCGGTCTGCGCTAGCGCAAACCAGCGGCGGAATGTTCAGTGAATATGACTGCCGCCATTCACGTCGATCGTGGCACCTGTCACATATCCGGAAAGGTCGGATGCGAGGAAAAGACATGCACCCGCAATCTCGACCGGTTTCCCAGCGCGCTGCAACGGGATACTCGTTTCGATCTCTTTCTGCCTCTCCGCAGACATCCCATCCAGCATGGCCGTCTCGGTCACTCGTCGCGATCGTGCCACTGCGTTTCAATGATCCGGACGTGTTGTTAGCGAACGCGTGCCCTGACCAAACTCCCGTCTGCCACTGGGCGGCAGCAAGGTTGCGACGAGCTTCGTCAGAAAGCGCTTGATCAGGCGTTACCTGACCGCCTGATCTGACCGTTTTCGCCGCAGCGTTAAGCGCCGGGAAACGATTGAGCGGGCTCGTTGACTCCGACCAAGACGTCATCGGTGAAATTAACAAGATAGCAGTCATGGCGATCGCGAGCGTTATTTTTTTACTTTGTGAATTCGTAATTTTTAAAATCTGACATCATGTCGTCAAGCGCCTCCAATGCAGCTTTATTCGCAAGGGCGTTTGTGCAACCAAGAGTTGTGCAATTCGAATCCGTTACCGTGTGCATGTATCGGTCTCTTTGCTGAATTTTTGAACCAATAGGCCGCATGGTGGCAACCGCCCATCCCACGCCGATTGTGGAACCGGCGCCCCTTGACACTGCCGCATTTGTTTCAAGCACTATTTCATATTTGTTTGAATATTTGCAAAATCCATCGGGTACATGGTCACCGATTTCGGTGTCAATAATATTTTTACGTTGGCCTCTCCATAGTGCTGCCAGTGAAATTCGCAAGCATCAACTCGTTGAACTCCGGAAAGAAGCAATGCTGATAGAGTAAGTAAGCGAAGAGTGGGAATGGCAAAGGTAGGCGAGAGTTCGATCCAATCAATCTGGTGGGCGGCGATGAGCAAGAGGAAGGGTCTGGAGGGGTTGTTCGATGGCCGGCATTTTGATCGGGAGATCATTGTTCTGTGTGTGCGCTGGTATCTTCGCTACAAGCTCAGCCTGCGCGATCTGGTCGAGATGATGGCCGAGCGGGGATTGTCGCTGGCACACACCACGATCATGCGTTGGGTAAAGCGCTTTACGCCGGAGTTCGTCAAGCGCTGGAACCGGTTTGGCATACCCACTGGCCGGTCATGGCGTGTTGACGAGACCTATCTGAAGACTCGTGGCAAGTGGGTCAATCTCTACCGGGCGGTAGATCGGGTCGGCCAGACAGTGGACTTCATGCTCAGGGCAAAACGCGATGTGAGCGCGGCCAAGGCCTTTTTCAGCAAGGCCATCAAACATCAGGGCCAGCCACCGGAGACGATCACGCTCGATGGGTATGCCGCCTCGCACCGGGCCGTGCGCGAGATGATCGCTGACGCTCTGCTGCCTGAGGGAACGCAAGTGCGCTCCTCGAAGTATCTGAATAACGTGATCGAAGTGCGACACGAGGTCGCTTACAGAAGTTGTTCTCCCTTCTCGCCATATCGAAGGAGAGAACCACCGGTGTCACCCGGTGAATCCAGGGGCCTGAATCAAGAGCGGCTCTGACAACGTAACGAAGCGCCGCAAGGCGCGGGGTATCAATCGCGAGAGGCGTACCCTTCTGGCAGCCATACGCCGGATGAGTGCCAGATAGTCGGTATGGTGAAAACATTTGAATCTGCAGTAGGGTCGTTACGTTGAACGAGCGGAAATGGCTATTGCGCTCGAACCAAAACGGTACTGGAGGTGGGAACAGCGTCTTTCGATTACGCGTTCGTGACCCGCATACCTCCCGGCCCAGAGCAGGCACCTAACCCGACGTACTTCCATAAGCGGAACGTGGAAACCCCGTATCGCTCCCTTCGGGACAGCAGGCTGCGAGGTCTGCCCATGGCGGTGCGGGCACAGGATCGGGGAAAAAGCGAATGCCCGGCTGTAATGGACGGGATACGGGTTGCAACATCACCCGACGCGAAAGCGGGCAGACTTCCTCGTGGTCTCTCCTCACCAGAGAGTTTGCAGAACCATCTAAACGGAAGGAAAGCAAATGAGCGCAGCAACACGGGCGCGTGCACCTTCGGGCGTGGCGTGGAACGGCATCAATTGGGCCGATGTTCAACGTCAGGTAAGGAGGCTGCAATCGCGTATGGTGAAGGCGGTACAGGCCGGCCGCCATAACAGGGTAAAAGCACTGCAATGGCTGCTGACCCATTCGTTCAGCGGCCGTGCATTAGCCGTGAAGCGGGTGACTGAAAACAAAGGCAGGAACACCCCCGGTGTGGACAAGGTAACGTGGAAAACACCGGTGGCAAAGGCCAACGCGATTGCGTCGTTGAAGAGGCGGGATTATTCGCCCCTTCCACTTCGGAGAGTTTTTATTCTGAAGAAAAACGGTAAGACGAGGCCGCTCGGCATACCCGTGATGAAATGCCGCGCCATGCAGGCGTTACATCTGCTGGCGTTGGAACCCGTTTCGGAAACCACCGCCGATCTGAATTCTTATGGGTTCAGACCGGAACGCTCTACTGCTGACGCTGGAGGACAATGCTTCATTTCTCTGGCAAAAAAGGCGAGTGCGGAATGGGTGCTGGAGGCCGACATCCAAGGCTGTTTCGACAAAATTTCCCACGACTGGATGATCGCCAATATCCCCACGGACAAGGTGATTCTAAAGAAGTGGCTCAAAGCGGGATACGTGTATCAAAACGAACTCTTCCCCACTGACGCCGGCACCCCGCAAGGGGGAATTATTTCCCCGGTGGCAGCCAACATGACGCTCGATGGCCTCGAAGCTATGCTCGCGGAAAAATTCCCGCGAGCGAAGCAGAGAGGACTGAAAATGAACATGGTGCGTTACGCGGACGACTTCATTATTACCGGCCACTCGAAGGAGTGGCTGGAACATGAAGTCAGGCCGGCAGTAGCTGAATTCCTGGCGGAACGCGGGCTGGTCCTATCACCAGAAAAGACCAGGATAACGCACATCAAGGATGGGTTTGATTTCCTCGGATGGAGCATTCGCAAGTACAACGGCAAGCTACTGATGAAGCCGTCGAAAGCGAACGTCAAGGCACATCTTGACAAAATTCGTGAAATCATCAAGGCCAACAAGACGGCTAAACAGGCGAACCTGGTAAAGCTGCTCAATCCTGTTTTACGAGGATGGGCGAATTACCATAGCCATGTCGTCGCCAAGAAAGCCTTCGATCGGGTTGATCACGAGGTCTGGTCAATGCTATGGCGATGGGCGGCCAGAAGGGGCTTTGTTCGGATAGGTATGAGTTCCCATGCTGCGGACGCAACTATAGATTTTTGACGGAAACGGGCCTCCCAAAGGAATTCCACAGGTTAATGATGTTGGCGATGATCACGCCTTCGCTCTCCTGCGACGCGATCTTCTGCGTCAGGAGGGTGGCACCAATGCATCGCTTGATGCGTGAGATCTGCGCTTCGACCAGCGCGCGTACGCCATATCCATATTTCTTGTGGAACGCATAGATGCCTTTCTCATCGATGTATTTGACGATCTGATCATGCCAGCGGGTCTGGTCGTTGCCGTGCACGACGGCGTGAGCCGGCGGTGGAATGACGGGCGTCACGCCCGC
The DNA here is from genome assembly GCF_046025895.1 of Paraburkholderia sp. RL17-337-BIB-A. Lineage (NCBI taxonomy): Bacteria > Pseudomonadati > Pseudomonadota > Betaproteobacteria > Burkholderiales > Burkholderiaceae > Paraburkholderia > Paraburkholderia sp. RL17-337-BIB-A. The sequence continues at coordinate 768,335 of NZ_JARESY010000004.1, forward strand.
GCTTGAGAGCGCTTCGGTGCGCTCGATGCTGTAGTACGCGCCGTCCGCGATCACCCGGTCGACTGGCAGATCCGCCGGCAGGACCGCGTCCATTCCTTCGCTGTCCGATACTTCTGTCGTGGTAATGCTGATCGCGTGAATTTTCATCTCCCCGTCGATCGACAGATGCATCTTGCGCCACGGTGTTTGCGTCGCCTTCCTGCCGTACTTCTGTTCGTACCACTCACTCGCGCGCCCGAAGCTCAGCCCCGTGCTGTCGACGATCATGCTCACTGCTTCGCCGCGCGCGAGCCGTCTGGCCAATTGCTCGCAGCGCTGCGTGACACTCACCTCGAGCGCCGCGAACCGGTCGCATAGCTGGCCCGAACTGGGCACCGGAATGTCCAGACCCCGGGTCGCCCAGTAGTCTTCCATATACCCCGTGATCTGCCGCATGCCCCAGCCAAACAGCCGGTAGAACGTATAGATCAGCTCGATGTACGCGGTGGTGTAGGTCGGCTCGCGCCCCGACACGCCGGGCGCACGGACTTTCGCGTTAATGAACTGCGCCTTCAGATCGCCATCGGCAACATAGAGGCTGATCATGCCGCGCTTTCTCAGACTCTGGTTGTACGCGCGCGCATTCGTCACCCGGTACCCGGGCTTCTTGCGCTTGCGCGCTTCACCCTGTTTCAGCCTGGCTTTGTATGGCATGATCTGGACTGACTTTATGATGGTGTGCTTCTACACAATCCGCCCAAACTTCGCAATACCCCCCATCCGAACAAAGCCCATGGGCAGGTGCTCTAACAGGCATAGCCAGTTAGGCGCATCGGCTTATACACAATTTCCAGCGTGACCGCCGGCACGTAACTTCTGCAATGTCTTGGCAGCGACATGAACCTCTTTGAGTCCCAGCCAAATAGCTTTCGTGCCGGGTTCGCCATCGCCCTTGCGGCCGAGGAATCCGCCCAGGCGCGCGATCAGGCGCAGCACCTCGTTGAGCTTGGGCTTGTCCGGCTGCTTGACGTCGGTCAGCAAATACGCGCCACGAATTTCATCGACATCGAAGAACAGTTCGGCATCCAGATCGGGGCAACTGCGACCCATGTGCATCAGACGGACGATTCGCCAAGCCACGACCAGAAACAGCGCCAGCGCGCGTTCGAGCCGTTCGATCGCGCCCAGTTGCAGCGCCTCGACCCGGCAACCGTTCTTCAGCACGTTGAACAAGATCTCGATTTCCCAGCGCGCCCGATACCAGTCGATCAGTTCAATCGCTTCCTGCAACGTCGTGGCTTCGCGGTTGGTCAGCAAGCGCCATTCGATCGGCTTGACGCCGCCTGGTGCATCAAACTCACGCGCCACCAGACACGTGGCCGCAACGCTCTGACCAACGCCTGCCGGCAGTTCGATGCGCCGCAACCATACGTGCTGACGCACCTGGCGCGCCTTCACGCCGTGACGCGAGCCCATCGTGAAGGCAATCTCGCCCAGCGGTGTGCCTTCTGTCGTCGCTGTCCATAGCTTGGCTCCCTCGGGCAGCGCGCGGTCGTGGGTCGAGCGAATCAGCCAATCCGCCGGCGTGCCCAACTCCTGCGCCCGCACCATCAGCGCGAGCATGTCTGCCTCGCGATCAGCGACGTACACCAGTCGCGTGTGTGGCAGGCTCGATGCCGTTTCCGCTACGCGCTCGTAACCCTCGATCCAGCGCAGGCTTTCCTTGAGGCCGCCGCGCTGGCCCTGCGCGTCCTTGGGCTCACGCGCCCACATCCATGCGTCGAGTACACCCAGCGGCACCCGCTCAGGCGTCACCGCATAGGTCGGATGCAAATACATCCCGCGCTGCATCTCATAAGACAGTGGCCCAAGGCCCGCGGCCTGCCGGCCGTTGAAATCCAGTTCCGTGGTGTCCTGCAGGCACAACACGACCGACTGAGCGGCCATTCGTTGCTCGGTCTGCCGCCAGTGCGGTTCCAGAATCGCACTCCACTCGACCTCGCCGTTGTCGAAGAAGCGGTACGCCGCCATCGTCTCGCCCCAGCCCCGACACGCCTGCGGCACGCCAGCCGTCGGCTTGGCCGCCAATCGTTCCATCAATGTCCTCGCTCGCTTGTTCAAGCGCGCGTCGCCAAGGTCGAGGTCAGCAAATTCGGTTTGCGTCCAGCACGGTGCTTCCAGGGCCAAGGCGTTCACGCAAAAAGCGAGAGTAAACGCGATGCGCCGAAAGTTTACAAGCCCCCGTCGATCTCATTGCCCGACGACGGTTTGTTCCGGCCTACGGTTGCGGAGGGCTGACTTGTGTATAAGACGATGAGTTAGGCGATGACCACGCCCATAGGGCGTGGATTTCGATTTGTCATTAAAAAGAATATCGCTTTCAGCTATCAAAAGCACAGCTTCATCTCCGCTCCTTTTCCGCGATAATAGGGCGCTATCTAACCTGTGCTATTTCCATGACATATTACATACCGCTCCGTCGCTCATTCGGTCTCGCCGCTCTCGCGTTCGTTTTGCATGGTTCCACTGCGCTCGCGGACACGACGGTGCCCTCACTATCCGGCGTACGCGGCGCCATGCATACTAGTGACGCCCAAAAGATGTTCGATCAATCGATGAACGGTGCACCACAACCCGACGGCTTCGACGCAAAGCTTCCCGCCGGCTTCACCACCGCATTTCTCGTCGAACAGCTGGCGCCGGGTCAGGACGCGCGGAGCGTCGTGTTGTCGGGCGCGAAGCCCTGGCCGCTGCGGCCGAACAGCTACGTCGCCATGATCTGTCTTGCCAACAACCCGGAACTCGCCGCCTCCGCCCTGAAGTACGCACCTCCCTCGTGCGACACCCTCGGCAGCGACGATACAGACCCGCGGCGGGTCTGGTTCGGCGTCTTCGAAAGCAATGGCTCCGGCGCACCGCGGCTCGTGGCGCGAACTGAGGCGCCCGTCGCCACACCGACCGACTGGCGCGACACGAACATCGACCGGCCGGACAAGCTCGACGCGAGCGACACAGGAAGCGAACAGGAGGCCATGCCGTCCAGCTGGTCCCGTTTCGATCTCGCTGCGTACCAGCTCCGCACGGGCGAATACGCGTTCGGCGTGCGCGCAGGATGGAACGAGGGTTACGCCGGGGGCGGTGCGGATTTCGAAGCGCTGTATCTGTTCGTGATCGACGGGAAGTCACTGCGCGTGGTCTTCGCCCAGCCGATGGCTTTCGACAAAATGCTCGCAGGCGATTGGCATAAGGACGGCACACGGAGCCACGATGTGTCGGACGCAGCGGATGCGCTCACCATTCTTCCCGCCATGACCGGCGGCTATCACGATCTCCAGCTTCGGGAAAAAGCCGGTGGAAAGTGGCGGCGCACGTTCAAATGGTCCGCAGCGCAACAGCGATATGCGCCTAATCCCTGAGGGCAGCCGATCTGGGACGACCTGTGTTGTGGGGCAAGCGAGCTTAAGCGGGGTCGCCAGACCACAAATGTTGAAGAACGCCGGCTAGCTTGCTTCCGACGATTCGTCGCTTGTGACAGGAAACAGCTTCATTGGCCGACACTGAGACTTCGATTCCGCGGACTTGAGCGTTTTGGAAGCCATGTCTGCAGGTATGCGGATTTCGCCTGCTGCGTGAAAACGCATCGGCCCACGCCTTGACGAGGTCGGCCAATTCCAGACCGTTATCCGCTGCATCGCCGACATCGGCGCGTTCCGACGTGGGCACTGACCAATGTCTGCAGATGGCCGCGAACTGCTCGTCGTCGCCGACAAAGCCCCACGCCAGTCAGCGATCTATGCTGACTGCAGCATCTACCACTGAGTTACCCCCTCCGGGGAGGTTCGCTCCGAACCGACAGGCAAAGCAACACAGCTCCTACCGTGACCAGTTCGTCTCGGTCGTCAGATGAGAGTTTCTCCCACTCGCGAGCGGCCCAGTCTGCAAGCGCGCCGCACGTACCGCGCAGTGTCTGGGTAAGTGACAGGCCTGCAGCAATCCTATCCTCAAACAGTTGCGTGACTTCCCACTCGGTCATGGTGCCCTCCCTTGGTCAGGTCGACGATAGACGAAGAGCGAACGCCCGTGGACCTACCAGACTGGGTAGGTTGCGGGCTCATGCGTCATCCCGCCTGCTTGCCGTGGAAGGCTTCCACTTGCGCATTCTCGCCGCAGAGCGTCCGCGTATGATCGAGAGGTATTTCAACATGGAGTCGCGTGCGCCTGAATGCCTGCAGTCGACCCCTTCGAGTCGTTCAGTCCACATCGACGAATGTCTCCTTGCTGTCTCACAGGAGCACATCGTGAGTGACGCGACGTGTTTCCGCCGCATCACTTAGCCAACGGCCGAACTGGGACCTTTGCTCTGCGGGCGACGCTTCTAACGTCGATCTGTTCGCTTGCGAGGGCTTTCAAGTCAAGGCCGAGTGTAGCGCCAAGTCAGCACTTAATGCAGACCTGTCGGACCTTTGTCGGATTGAACGGCGTCTGGCGAGCCGTCAAGAAACTTCCATGCGTTAGTCGGACCAAATGGACTATATATATACGACGGTCGGGGTGAATGGTCGTACGGCGCAACGGTAACAGCCGTTGATTCCGGCTCACGAGCACCGCAGTAACGTCGCACGGAAAGGTGCGGCGCCGAATGGTCGCAACCGGTCTCTTCCTCGATAGACCAGCTGGGGATACGAAGCATTAGCATCATTTCCCGGGACGACACATTCCCGACGGATCCATGCCTTCTCGATGCTCCCTGTTTGACCTCCTCGGCCACTGATTGCAGTCAACGCCACAAGGAGTGAAGTCATGAAAAAGGCAGCGAAGTGGGTAACGCACTTGCAGGCTTGCATTGCGGGCGCAGGTCGGACATCACTATTTCGACATTCGTGTTGGCGCTTCTTTTTAGGTTGCGTCTCATTGGTCGGCGGACTGCTGTTGGCCGGGAGCCCACCTCAGGCTATGTCGATCACAGGGGGCGATATCCTCGTCGTCGACACGGGCGCCAACAAACTGTTCCGGGTGGACCCGGTGACCGGCGTGCGCTCGGTCATCAGCGATTTCTCTAATCCGGCGCAGGGCCCCCTAGGTCAACAGGCCCTTACCGGCGTTGCAATCGGCCGGGGGCAGATTTTCGTCACTGATTTGTTTACTGGTATTTTCGGCGTCGATCCTCGCACCGGCAACCGCGCCCTCCTAAGCAATTTCAATCAGGGTGCCGTTCAGGGAAACCTCTACACTGGCCTGGCAGTGGATGCGTTCGGCAGGGTCGTCGCAAACCTGCAAGGGGCGCATTATGGTGTTGTCCGTGTCGCCCCCAGAACCGACACCCGCGTTATTGTCTCTGACTTCGCGAATCAGGCTCAAGGAACAGTCTTGACCTGTTGTCAGATTACGGACCTTACCCTCGGCCAGGCGGGGGCGATTCTCATCGGCACGAATCACATTACCGGCGCCGGCGGCCAGTCTGCGATCTATCGGGTCAATCCGGTCACGGGTTATCGCACGCTTCTGAGCGATTTCACCAACCCGGCACAGGGTGCCGATGTGGTCGACCTGTCCTTTTCAGTCGGTCTGGCCGTGGAGCGCTCCGGGCAGATCCTGGCTAATTCGGGCGGAAGCATATATGCGCCCAGGAATCTGCTCCTGAGGATCAACCCGATCACCGGCAATCGCACCCTCCTCAGCGATTTTGATAGCCCCCAGCAGGGAACGTTGGGCGTGTTCCTCAAGGGTCTCGCAATCGAAAAGTCGGGGACCATCATTGTCGGCGCTGGGATCGCGGGGGCCGCCGACGCAACGCAACTGTTCCGGGTGAACCCGCGGACAGGTAGACGTGTCTTGTTTAGCGACTCTACTAATCCGAGACAGGGACCAAGCTTCGGCGTGGTTACTTACATCGCAGTGGCACCAGATAACGAGGGCTTTTATGCTCTTCCGCCTGCGAATTTGTTCGACAGTCCGTTCGGCCCTACCAAGTGATGCACAGATAACGGGAGTTGTTGATGAGGGGATTCACCGCTGCCGGCCAGCCCGATTGATGCGCGGCCGGTAGCCCTGTGAGCTAGGTGATCATTACCGCTGCCTGTTCACTCCGAGCGTCTCGTTAAGGCCTCGCAACCGTCATTCAAGTCGCGTAGATGATCGTCCGCTCATGGCGTGCGCCGTGCAAAGGCGGCGCTTTCCCAGCGGGTGCAAGCCCCGCCCGGCAACCGCTCCAGCCGGAAGCAACCGGAGCAATCGTGGAGGTAACGAAGCGGTTGAAGCCTTCGGTGAAGCGTGTCACGAAATACGGTGACAGCGCGAGTGTGCAGGCCGTAACGCGAGTGAAGTGCGCCAGTACAAACTGGCAGGAGGTAGTCGATGAAAGTTCGATGCAGCGAAGGTCTAGCAAACCACGCTGACCCCGAGTCATGCGGTGGCTGTCGTGAGGCATCCATCGAAGCGTTGACAGGGGAAACCGGCAGGCCAGCCATTGAGCCGCGTAATCAGGAATTCGGGATGCCGACGGAGTTTCACTTCTCGGAAGGCAACACGGAACATGGCGTTAGATGCGAGTCATGTGACGATCCCGCGCGGTCGGAGACCCTGCGCATGTCGGGAAGCTTCCTGCACAGGAACTGGGAGATCTCATCGGCATTCGGGGCCGTTTGCCCGGATGGGGCGGGGAAGGCCACAAGCCGTACGCCCGCCGTCTACGTCGATGAGAAGTCGGATGCGTCAGTAGTACCTGAGAAGTCGTCGAACAAAGGGGTTCCCCCTGCGGAGGCGATGGAGGGAAGGGACGCAGCCAAGGGGAACACTGGAAAGCCTCCCGCGCCCCGGACACAGAGCCGGGCCGGCGCGTCGATGGGACTTGAAGGTGTACGCGAAGTCGCCCGCCGGGATCGGCGGACGAGGTTCACGGCATTGATGCACCACATCACGCCGTCGCTGCTGGTGGAGAGCTTCTACGCTTTGCGCCAGAACGCAGCGGTGGGTGTGGACGGAGTGACGTGGCGGGAATACGAGGGAGTTCTCTATACGCGGGTGCACGAGCTGCATCGGGAGATTCATACCGGTACGTATCGTGCACAGCCATCGCGGCGGGTATACATCCCCAAAGCAGATGGCAGACAGCGGCCACTGGGGATTGCTTCCCTGGAGGACAAGATCGTGCAACAGGCGGTTTCGACCGTACTAGGTGCGATCTATGAAGCGGACTTCCTTGGATTCTCATATGGGTTCCGTGTCGGGCGCGGCCAGCACGATGCGTTGGACGCGCTCTACATTGGAATCAAGACGCAAAAGGTGAACTGGATTCTCGACCTGGACATTCGGGGGTTCTTTGATGAAATCTCGCACGAATGGATGGTCAAGTTTCTGGAACACCGGATTGCGGACAAGCGGCTACTGCGGCTTATCCACAAGGGGCTGAAGGCAGGGGTGGTCGAGGACGGCCGTAGGATCGTGAGCCAACGGGGCTGCCCGCAAGGGTCTGTGCTGTCCCCAATGCTCGCGAATGTGTACCTTCACTATGTTCTCGATCTCTGGGCGCATCGCTGGCGGAAAAAGGAAGCGAATGGCCGCGTCATCGTCGTGCGGTACGCCGACGATACCGTGCTAGGTTTCCAGCACGAACACGAGGCCAGACGGTTCCTGGCTGCGGTAGAAGAGCGACTGGGCAAATTTGGGCTGGCTCTCAATGCTGAGAAAACGCGCCTGATTGAGTTCGGTCGATATGCTGCGGAGCGTCGGCGCGTGCGTCACCTTGGCAAGCCAGGGACGTTTGACTTTCTTGGCTTTACCCACTGCTGCACTCGCAGCAGGCGGGGTGCCTTCGACATCCTGCGTCTGACGGTCAAGAAGCGCATGCGCGGTACCCTGAAGGCGATACGGGAAACCCTCCTGCGTCGTCGGCATGAGCCGATAGCTGTTGTGGGGCGTTGGCTCGGACAGGTCTTGCGCGGGTACTACAACTACTTTGCGGTGCCTGGCAATATCTACCGCCTCAACGGATTTCGCGCCGAGGTGGAACGGGCCTGGTTGTGTGCCCTGCGACGACGCAGCCAGCGGCCTCGCATGCCCTGGCCGCGCTTCGCGCCGCTCATTGAGCGCTTTCTGCCCCCGTTGCGCCTTGTCCACAATCATCCGCTGGAGCGTCTTCGCGTCATGACCTAAGGCAGGAGCCGTATGCCTTAATTGGGCACGTACGGATCTGCGCGGGGGGCGGCGGGCAACCGCCGTTCCTACCGCAACCGCCGAGCAAGCCTCGAAAAGGACGATGCGCAGGCCGACCTGACTGCCATATCGGGGAAGGCTGATACGGCTGGGTGAACGAGCAGGCAGGACGCCCAGTCGCTGCGCCGGGGTAGTGGCGACAGCATGCACACAAGGGAAGCGCACGCAACACGGGAAGCCCCCTGGCGTGGTCAGGGATGACCAACCGGACGCCCGCGAGGGACAGGCCGGGCGCCTTGGGGTGACGGAGAGGCCCGTATTACCGTTGAAGCCGGTGTAATGCTGGTGGAGGAAAGGGGCCTCAGTTCAAGACAGACGCAATACGTAGTGAGGACGTGGAGATTGGGCAACCTATCAACTCCGATTCGTGTTCAGAAGCTGCAGATGGCGTTACACGCGAAAGCGAAGGCAGAAGCCGGGTACCGCTTCTACGCTCTGTACGACAAGATCTATCGTGAGGACGTGCTGGCGCATGCGTACGCTCAGTGTCGCTCGAACAAGGGCGCGCCGGGTGTCGATCGGCAAGACTTCACGGAGGTCGAGGCGTATGGGGTGCAGAAGTGGCTCGGCGAACTGGCGCTTGCGCTCAGGCAGGAGAGTTACCGGCCGGCCCCTATCAGAAGAGTGTTTATCCCGAAGGCCAATGGCAAGCTAAGGCCACTGGGCATCTCGACCTTGCGAGATCGGGTGTGCATGACAGCAGCGATGCTGGTGCTCGAACCGATCTTCGAAGCGGACCTTCCACCAGAGCAGTACGCCTACCGCCCGGGGCGCAATGCCCAGCAAGCGGTGATCGAGGTGGAGGAGCGGCTGCATAGAGGGCAAACGGACGTTGTTGACGCCGACCTGGCGGACTACTTCGGAAGCATTCCCCATGCCGATTTGATGTTGTCGCTTGCGCGACGCATCGTTGACCGGCGCGTGCTGCATCTAGTCAAGATGTGGTTGGAGTGCGCCGTTGAAGAAACCGATCACCGAGGCCGGAAGACACGTACGACCGAGGCCAAGGACCGCAGGCGAGGCATTCCGCAGGGCTCACCCATCTCACCACTATTGGCGAATATTTACATGCGCCGGTTTGTGTTGGCATGGAAGAAGCTCGGGCTTCAGCGAAGTCTTGGCAGTCGAATTGTGACCTACGCGGACGATCTAGTGATCCTGTGCAAGCGAGGCAAAGCTGAAGAGGCCCTGTCGCGACTGCGCGAGATCATGGGCAAACTGAAGCTGACGGTCAGGTTCTGTCGCAATAACGATGCCGCGTTAAAGTTCGGGATGCACAAACTTTGCTTCGGCTCACGATGAAGAAGACCGCGATACCACGAACGGCCCTTGCTACAGGCATTGCGAAGGTTTTGAAGCGGCTTCATTATCCGCTGGATGTGATGCTGCTGTGCGTGCGATGGTATGTGGCCTATTCGCTAAGTCTTCGCAATCTCGAGGAGATGATGTCTGAGCGCGCCATCGGCGTCGATCATTCGACGGTGCATCGGTGGGTGATCAAACTGCTACCGTTGTTCGCAAAGACGTTTCGCAAGCACAAACGCCCGGTGGGCACGAGCTGGCGCATGGATGAAACATATATCAAGGTCAAAGGCTCGTGGAAATACCTGTATCGCGCCGTGGACAAGGCGGGTAACACCATCGACTTTCTGTTCAGGGCCAAGCGGGACAAGGCCGCCGCGCGCCGCTTCTTCGATAAAGCCATCGCTCAGAACGGCGTACCCGAGACGGTGACCATCGACAAAAGCGGTTCCAATCTGGCGGCGCTTCATGCGGTGAACGCCGAGCGCGAGACGCCCATCAAGGTCCGGCAGGTCAAGTATTTGAACAACGTGGTGGAGCAGGACCACCGGGCCATCAAACGTCGCACTAGACCGATGCTCGGGTTCAAGGATTTTGACTGCGCGCGTGTCATTCTGAGCGGCATCGAAGTCATGCACATGATCAAAAAAGGACAGATGCAGGACTTTGGCAAAATCCAACTGTCCGCCGCGCAGCAGTTTTACTCGCTCGTTTCATAAGCAATACATAACAATTGCGTTTCCTCGTCCATCGCGCCTTACTGCGACAAAACCTATATATTCCCACCAGCGCCTCACCAGTCGTGAACTCGATGTCTTTCTCCGCATTGCCTGCGGACAATCTCTGTCCGACATCGCAAATACGCTCGGCGCAAGTGTAAAGACGATCGGCTCGCATCGGGCAAACATTCTCGAGAAGATGGAACTGCTTCACGACGTCGCCCTTGTGCGTTATGCCGTAATCCACAAGCTTATCCCGGAAGACGATCTTTGTTGAAACTCCCAGCCAGACAGCTGCGTCACGCAGCGCGCTGGCAGTGGTACTGGAGTCATCTGTGGAATTCGCGATACGCTGCAAAGCGGCGATCAACGCTGACGTGACACGTGGCCATCGGAAAAAGTCGACCCGTTATAGATAGTCCGTCCCGCTCTCATCGATACTGGTGGGACTGGCAGCTCGCTGCCAGTCAAGGCGGGACATGCACCCGTGGACTACGAATAAGTCGACCCAATTATAGATGGCCACACGCCCTAGTCGCGGCCTAACGGCTGCTTCCGAGGTGCAACCGCCGTTCCTCGCTGCGCGTCGGACAGTATGTGTTCGTCGTGGATTGAAACAGTGGGCCGAAGGCGCAATGTCGCGGCCGCGCTTGTCGTTTTCACAGCCTGCCATGTGCGGAAAGAATCTCGAGTGCCCGCGCCGCCCTATTGAACGCACATCCAATAGCCGCTTCGGCGCTGTAGTGTACGCAACGTGCGATGCGTCTCAGAGCGTGCGCGGCAGTCCGGATATCAAGGCGAACCTCGTACCGACTACTTCCTGAGCGCTGGCCCAAATGCTCGATTGCCAGCTGACAATCCGAGAAGTAGGTACCGTACAGTTGAAGGCGCAATAGTTGCACGGCCGCTTCTGCCTCTAGGGATGCGGTTCCCGGGAGCCCGAGATAGGTTATCTGCATGCCAATTCCCATCGTCAACTCCCGGTCTAAATCGCTAAATCTTGCGAACGGTGCGTAGCCGTTCGTTGGATCATCGCGCCGATCCGGTCGGGCTGGTTGACTCTGATCAACGAAATGACGGTACTGACCTGCCGGTCAGTTGTTCTTTCCCACGGTATCGCCAGGCGATGAGGTTTCATGCCGAAAGTGGTCGATACGTGGTCTGAGGAGTTCCCGCACGACGGGATGGTCGAAGCCCAGGTATCAGGTGCCCGTCCGGAATCGCGCCATCATTGATAACCATGTCCGGTGACTTACGGGGCTGCTCCGGAGTCCTGAAACGGTATGGGTTCGCCTGGTTCGGTGCGATCAAGCGTGTGGTGTACGGCGTCAACTACTGTGTCCACCGGCGCATTGACTTATCAGAATTGCAACTCGCGCTGACCTGTTGCCTCACGTAGCTTGCTATCCGCCGGATTGTCCGGCGGGAGCGGCACGAGGTTCGGAACCAGAACGGCGCGGCGCTGCTACTGGTTGACGATCTCCGACCAGCTTGCCTTCATCTGCTCGTCCTGCTGCTGGATAGCGTTGTAGCCGCATCCGGAAACCGTCAGGACGATAACAGCCAGCACACCAAAACTTCGGGTGCGCATTGAACCTCCCCTTCTTTTGATAACCTACATGGACCGCTGATGAGGGAACGCATCGACACACGTCACTTTGCGCAAGCCGGCTTATCCCTGCCCTAAACAGTATTCGCTGTGAACGTGGGTTCGTTGATCCCAGTCAAGCCCAGGAGAACTGCCCGGCGCCACGCTATCCTTGCCTATGCAGAAACGCGTTCAATCGCGTACCCGCCCTGATCTGAACTCGCCCTACACGCGTGCGTATGCTTCGCGAGGCAGCACAAAGTTGGCACGGGTGTCGCGCGACAGGTATAAGGCAACCTTAAGCAGGAGACGGCATGTGGTACGCGTGGCTCGAAACACAGCGCAACCTGATGCGGATGCTTGACACATGGATGCTGCCGGTTGCCGATGGAAACAGGCAGAAGGCGGGCGAGTCGCGATTCGCCGCGGTCGGTTACGACTGGATCTACCGCCTGATTCAACCGCCACCAGAGCCGCCCCCTTTCGGCATCCCGACAATACGAATCGGCGAACGGGACGTTCCTGTTGTCGAGCAGGTGATCGACCGCACACCCTTTTGCGCTCTACGCAAGTTCAGCGGCGCTCCGGACGTTGCGGTGCCCGTGCCGGAACGGAGCGACCCGGCTCCAGACATATTCCTCTGTACGCCGCTGGCGGCCCACCATGCGGTGATGTTGCGAGAAACGGTTGAAACGCTGCTGCAGGACGGTAACGTGTACGTCACCGACTGGGCCACCGCACGCGACGTGCCGTTGGACGCGGGCCCATTCGGGCTCGACGACTACGTGCTCGTCATCCAGCGTTTTCTGCGCGCGGCAGGAAGTGTCGCCCTGCATGTCGTTGCCGTCTGTCAGGCAACCGGTCCCGCGCTAGCGGCAACAGCGCTGTCGGCAAGTGCTGGCGAGGCGCCTCCGCGCAGCATCACGCTGATGGGTGGGCCGATCGATGCGCGTCTCGCGCCGACTCCGGTCGACAGGTTTGCTCGAACCCATAGCCTCGACTGGTTTCGCAACGTGGTGATTGACACGGTCCCGCTGCACTACCCTGGTGCCGGCCGGCGCGTCTACCCAGGGTTCATCCCAGCACGCCGCGATCGTCGCCGCCCACCCGGACCGACAATGGGCACTCGAAGCACGCTATTGGGCCAGCCAGCACTCGGGCGATGAGCGCGCGATTGCAAGTGCGCTGCAATCGGATAGACGCGATCGCGACGCCGGAAAGCAGCCGTTTCGTGCCCTTGCGTGACAGGTATTTGTGTTATTGGCGTAGAGCGCCTTCGCAAGCAAAGGTCCGCTCCGACTGACCTGCATCAATGGCTGATAGGGATTCCGGGCTAACGTGGAATGACACCCGTCCAGGGCAGCGCGGCTCCGCCGCGACCACCCCCCGGGGATACTCTAACGGAGTCCGATATGACCGACATGCCACTCCTCGCATACCAGGCCGCTCCCGTCTTGCGCCTTCACTTGCGAAGGGCGAAACACCCGCCATCATCACGCTGCCCAAGGCCGATCTGAACGGGGGCGTGCCGCTGATGACCGCGCTCGCGCATCGCGCCAGTTGCCGGGCGTTCGCGCCGACGGCATTGCCGCTCACCGTGCTGGGCGAGTTGCTCTGGGCCGCCGACGGGATCAACCGGCCGGCGGCAGGCGGCCGTACCGCACCGTCGCCGCACGCGTTCAATAAAATCGACATCTACACCGCGCTGCCCAACGGCGTGTACCGTTACGAAGCGCCGAACCACCAACTTGTCCTTAAACAGGCAATCGACGCGCGCGGACAGACTGGCTACCAGGACTTCGTCGGTGAGGCGCCGCTCGATCTCGTCTACGTGGTTCGCACATCGCGCTTACTGGCGATGCCCGCGCAACAGCGCGAGCGCTTTTCCGCTGTGACAGCCGGAGCCATTGCACAGAATGTCTCCCTGTATCGCGCGTCGGCAGGACTGGCCAGCGTGATCCGTGGCTGGATCAACGCGCGGCTGCTTGCGGATGCCCTGTCGCTCAATGAAGACGAACTGCCGATACTCGCCCAGACAGTGGGATTCAGCGCAGCCGAACGCCAGGTGTAGTGACGGCGCAGTGACGGCGGCTTACACGCGCGAAGGTATCCCGTCCAGATCCTGTGGGAACCGAACCAGAAGCACCGGAACGTCCGCGTGCCGCAAGAACGCTTCAGCAACGCTGCCCAGCAGCCACCGGCCGATGCCATGCCGGCCCTGCGTGCCCATCACCACGAGGCCGGCGCCCTGGCGTTGCACGCTACGGGCGAGGCAGTGAGGGATGTCGTCCGCTGCATTCTCTGTCTCCTCGATCTCGGTCTCGCCGGGGACGCCACGTGTGACCATCGCCCGGCGCGCCTCCTCAAGAGCAATGCGGCCGTCGTCGCGTAGCACTTTACGAAGCTGGTCGGGATCGAAATAGCCTGCGTACCGAGACATGCACCACGGATGGACGACATAAACCGCGTGAAGCCGCGCGTGCGTGAGCTGAGCAAATTTGAGCGCCTCGTACAGCGCCCATCTGGACGAGTCGCTGCCATCCAGAGCCACGACAATCTTCTGATACATGAACTGTTCCTCATAGACGTTGCAGGAAGCCCACTCGACGTCTTGATACTGCTCGTCGCTGCAGGTAACTGGATGATCGGCGCGAATGGTTGCAGTCGCCTGACCTGCGTCAAGCGATCGTATTACGTCCAGGATGGCAGTGTCTTCGGATTGAGCGAAGAGCTGCCGACGGAGCCCGCCGGCGAAGCGCAGCAGGAAAACCATAAGCCAGGTAACGTTGTGGATGGCGCCGGGCCGACTGCGAAACCTTCGCGCAAGCGCAGCACCGCGACACGCAGGCGCGAAAACGCTGACGGCGGCAACCGGGCCACCGGATGAAAGCGAGCGGTGTCGAGAGTGGCAAACCGAGAGTAATAACGGCGCCCGCATCGCGTGCGGGGGCTTTCACACTCGCAGCGAGCCGCGCAGCGTGCCGAAATCGGTGCGCGGCTGCCGCGTCACCGTCTCGGCGGCAGCGCTGAATTTAGGCCGCTCATGCAGCGCCAGGATGCGCGCCTCGACGTCACGCGGGAAGACGCTCAGGCTGGCGTTATAGCGGTCGACTGCCTCGTCGTACGCTTTTCGTGTGACGGCGATCTGCCTGTCAACCCCGCCGAGTTGCCTGGACAGCGACCTGAAGCGGGGTCTTTGTGAAAGTGCCTGTCATTGGCCGACTCGACCAGAAGACGTGATAGCACATCGCCCAATTGCCGCTGTGCAATCTCAAACCGCTGGAATGCAACCCGCTCCACCAACGCCCCCGGGGCTGTTCGGATGCAGTCCGGGTCGGCTTGCGCGGCCTGCACTGCCCCGCCAAGCGTTTCGTTTCGATTCGCCACCGGCTGTATCAGCCCGATCAGTTCCCTGGCGAGTCCAGCACGCTTCTCGTACTGCTGAAGGACCTCCTTCAGTGCGGCACTCACCTCGGCATCGTCCGCAGGCACGCAGCGAGGCAGGCAGCCACCGAGCAAAGCGACAACGGCGAGCGACATGACAGCCCATGCGATAGTTTTCCTCATCTTGACCTCGATGCGCGTCGGCTCCGCCGGCCCACCTCGCGCCCGCGAAATCCCGTCCAGCAGGCTGGTTGGAAAGTCAATCTTTGCGACTTTGAATCGGAAGCCCGCTATTCCGTGTGCATCGGCTGTATCGTCTTCTTTTCCGGCCGCTTCTTCTCGCGTTCAGTGGTTGCTGTTGCCGTTGCTACGTGCCCGGCTGCCGGTGTCGGGGGCATCGCCGGCTCTGCTGGCACGTCGCACACCAATGACCGAGTCGCAAGGCTGCCGAGCAGGCTGTCCGCGAAATGCGGTTGCCTGCCTGCGCCGACCCGCTGCGGCGGCGCCGAGTCCCGCTGAAGATAGGACACGATCGCGAGGAACTGCCGACTGTAAGATAACGCCTGGGCGAACCCCGCGGGCGCAAGCAAGGTCGGCAGACAAAGCACTTCCGGCAGATTGTCCGCGACACATGTCCGTGCAAGGGCTTCCTGAGCTTTAGCCAGTCCGAATCGGATTGCCTGCAGATTCAGCGCGGTCAGCCGCTCAAAAGCGTCGAAGCACCCGGTCGTGATGCCGAACAGTTTGTCGGAGCCATCGCTTTCCATATTGAGCCATTGCTCGGGAATGATCTGAGCCATCACACCTCCAAAGTTGAATGCCGAACCGTTTCGGTCGCCGTCTGCTAGATGCCTGGCATCACCGGATAAGGCTCGGTGTGATCCTCCACACGCTTGACGCCGGGTATGTTTTGCGCCGCCACACGAACCGCTTCGACGGCTTCCATCGAATGGAAGATGCCCCACAGATGCACGACTCCGTCGGTAACGACGATATTGCGTCCGGCGAAGCTCCACTTACGACCCGCAAGTTCGCCCATCAACATCGCACGGATCTCCCCGTCGGAGAGCGTCACATCCGTTGCCGGCTCATCTGGTACGCTCGCCAGCGCCTGCACGAGATTGGCGCGGCTCACGATGCCCACGAGCCGGCCCGCTTTCGTCACGGGCACGCGTTTGATGCGCCGCGTCTCGAGAATGCCGGCCACTTCGCCGAGCGGTGTTTCGGGCTGAACGGTCACGACGTCCGTGGTCATTACGTCGCGCACGTTCGCCGCATGGGTCTTGATGTAATCCCGTGCTTCATGGCTCGCGGACCAGAGATCGAGCCACGAGGTTCGCGCGCGCTCGTCGGTGCCGATTTCGCTGCGGCGAAGCAGATCGCCTTCGCTGATCATGCCGGCGACATGGCCGTCCGGATCCAGGACCGGCGCGCCGCTGATGCCGTTGTCGACAAAAATTCGGGCGACCTCTCGCACGGTCATGTCGGGTGTAACCGATATAACGTTGCTGGTCATGACATCAGATGCACGCATGGTAAGCCTCCTGCACAGTTAGGATCTTTCAATTCTTGGGACCGGCCCGTTTGAGCCGTCATTTTCCGGACGCTGGTCAGCCCCCGTGTGATTTGAGATTAGGCCGGCACGGCGTCCTGCTGTTTGACATGGATCATCTCGAAGGCCGTTGCGTGCACCTGTCATACGCCACGCGAGCAGTGGCTCGACTGAGGCCATCACGTCACCCCATTACCCTCGCGCAGACAGCGAACCACGGCAGCCTGATTTGCAAAAAAGCGCGTGGGTGTTGGATGATCCAAGTCAATTGCGCCGCATCCGCGAAGGAGATACTGGTCGCCACCCAATCACCATCCGGAGAAAGGCCATGGCCCAACTTATGAAAGCTGCTGTCGTTCACGAATTCGGCGCTCCGCTACGTATCGAAGAGGTCCCCGTCCCGAAGCCCGGGCGCGGACAGATTCTCGTCAACATCAAGGCATCCGGCGTATGTCACACGGATCTGCACGCGGCTGACGGCGACTGGCCGGTCAAGCCGACACTGCCCTTCATTCCCGGCCACGAAGGTGTCGGCTATGTCGCCGCAGTCGGCGAGGGCGTCACCCATGTCAAGGAAGGCGATCGCGTGGGCGTGCCGTGGCTTTACACCGCCTGCGGTCATTGCGAGCATTGCCTTGGCGGTTGGGAAACGCTGTGCCAGGAGCAGCAGAATACGGGCTACTCGGTCAACGGTGCCTACGCCGAGTACGTGCTGGCCGACCCGAACTACGTCGGCCATCTGCCGTCGGCTGTCGCGTTCGAAGATATCGCTCCGATCCTCTGCGCGGGCGTGACAGTGTACAAAGGTATTCGCATGACGGACACACGGCCGGGTCAATGGATTACGATTTCGGGGATCGGCGGCCTGGGCCACGTCGCGGTTCAATACGCTATTGCGATGGGCCTGCGCGTGGTCGCGGTCGACATTTCCGACGGTAAGCTTGCGCTCGCCCGCGAGCTCGGCGCAGCGCTCACGTTCAACGCTTCGGAATGCGACGCCGCGGCGGCGATCCAGAAAGAGATCGGCGGAACGCACGGCGTACTTGTCACCGCCGTATCGCGCAGCGCTTTCGCTCAGGCGCTGGGCATGGTGCGCCGTGGCGGCACCATCGCACTGAATGGACTGCCGCCAGGTGACTTCCCGCTGCCGATCTTCTCAACCGTGCTCAACGGCATCACCGTGCGCGGTTCCATTGTCGGTACACGCAAGGACTTGCAGGAATCACTCGAATTCGCCGCGCAAGGCCAAGTCCGCGCTCGCATTCATCTCGATCGGCTCGACAATATCAATCATGTTCTCGCCGAACTGAAGAGCGGGAACGTCGATGGCCGCATTGTGCTGAAGATCGACTGAGCGGCAAAATTGACGAAAGACGCGGCGCGAGCGCCTGACCGTTCGCGCCTGACGCCCTCGCATGACCTCTCTGTTAACGGTTGAACGTGAAAAGAGAGACGCGCGAAGTGATAGATAAGGAGGGGGTGACAGAAATCACTCCGGCTTAATAGAACATCCGTGTGGCGGAACCGACAACGTGTTCGACATCTTGAGCCTCACCCATTCCATACCTTCGCGCAAACCCGCCAGGACGGCTTCGCGCTCTGTCGGAAAAATACTGCTGTGCGTGAACTCGTGTTTGAAGATTCCCTCTGGCGTGTGATGGCTGAGCTGGATCGAGCAGTCGAAGCCGCCCGCTGTGCGATGTGTGGTTGCGGCGACTGACCAGTCGCCGTCGCCCACGCTACCCGAAATCGTCATGAGTCGCTCCCTTTTGATGCGTGGTCAACGAGCCGCGCGGCGGGCGCCGCATCCGCGGCGTCGCCCCTGCCGCAGCAAGCGCGCGTACCTATCCCACCGTCAGATTATCGACGACTGCATATACGCCCGGCGCGGACCATGCCGCTCCGCGTGCAGCCGATCGTTCGGCAGCGGAATCAACCTTCCCCGTGAGGGTAACAGTGCCCTCATGCACTTTGATCTCGATGTGCTTCGCTTCACGATCGGCGTGGCGTTGGAGCGCCTGACTGATCTGCTCGCCGATATCCTGCGCAGCAGCGTCCCCGCCGATGCGAATCAGGTTCGATACGCCCGTCACGCCGCGCATATGCGAAACCGTGCGGGTGGCGACATGGCTCTGATAGGCCCGGTCGACTTCGCCGCGCAACGTCACCCAGCCTTTTTCGACCTGCACCTTGACGGCCTCTTCACTCAACGCGACGGTCCAGCGCAGGATCGTGCGAACGGCGTTGGCGATGTCTTCATCGGTTCGCACGTCCGTATGCATCAGGCGGATATCCATTTCCACCACGACGGCCTTGACGCCTGCCACGCGCTGCGCCGCTTTCTCCGCAGCCAGTTTCTCGGCGTAGCTGGTCGGATGCCCGGACAGCGTGACGACGCGCTCACGCACTTCGACGCCGATGTCCGTGCTGTCGACGGCCGGGTCCCACGCCAATTCGTCTTCGACCTGCCGCTTCAATTCCATGTCCGACTTCATTGCCTGCTCCTTGATGGCATGCAAGGGATTGCAGCCGCGCCGGAACGTGCAGCCGTGCGCCCGGCGCGGCCCCGATCAATTGATCGGCAGGCGTTTGCGCTCGGACGCCGCTTTCTTGGGCAGCGTCAACGAGAGCACGCCGTCCTTGTACTGCGCGGCCGCGGCGGCTTCGTCGATCTCGCTCGCGAGCGAAAACGACCGGCTGACAGCGCCCGAATAACACTCGCGCCGAATTACCCGTTCGCCGTCTTTCAGTTCCTTTTGACGCTCGACCCTCGCACTGATCGATACGAGGTTGCCGTCGATTTTCACGTCAATATCGTTCTTCTCGACGCCCGGCAATTCGGCTTTCACCGTGTACCCGGTATCGCTTTCCGTCACATCGACCTTGATATCGGCCAGCGGCGCGTCGCCACCCGCGCCGCCACGCAGCGGACGAAATAAGCCCTGGAACAGCTCCGACATGGGTTCGAGCGGAAACGGGTCAAAACGAGTCAAGTTGCTCATCGTGTCACTCCTGAAATCATCCATGGACGTCATGGATACTGGATGGGTTGAATGGTACGGCCGTGTGGATCACCGGCGTACCGGCTTTCTTTCCTGACAGCTCGTGGGTCGAGTCTTCTCGAGCGCTAGGACACCTTGATGATGACTTTCAGCGCATGCGTCTCGGCCGCGCGGCCGAAGGTGTCGTAAGCGCCTGCGACATCTTCGAGTTGGAAGCGGTGCGTGATCAGCCGCGCGGGGTCGATGCGGCCCGAGCGAACGGTTTTGAGCAGCATCGGCGTGCTCACGGTATCGACGAGGCGCGTCGTGATCGCAATGTTGCGATCCCACAGTTTCTCGAGGTGCAGATCGGCTTTCACGCCGTGCACACCCACATTCGCGATCACGCCGCCCGGCGCAATAAGCGCCTCGCACAACTCGAACGTGACCGCTATGCCGACCGCCTCGATCGCGCAATCGACGCCCGTCTGTTCCGTCAGCTTCGTCACGGCGGCGACCGGATCAGCGTGGCCGTTATCGATACACGCTGTGGCACCGAAGCGGCTCGCGACTTCAAGACGGTTCGGATCGTGGTCGATCACGATGATCTGCGCCGGCGAATAGAACTGCGCGGTCAGCAGCGCGGCGAGACCGATCGGCCCGACCCCGACAATCGCCACCGTGCTGCCGGGCTGAACCTTGCCGTTCAGCACACCGCATTCGAAGCCGGTCGGCAGGATGTCCGAGAGCATCACGAGCGCTTCTTCATCGGCGCCGGAGGGGATCGGATACAGGCTCGTCTCGGCGTGCGGAATGCGCACGAACTCGGCCTGGGTGCCGTCGATCCTGTTGCCGAGAATCCAGCCGCCGGTGGTGCAATGCGAATACATGCCGCGCCGACAGTAGTCGCATTTGCCACACGACGAAATGCACGAAATAAGCACCCTGTCGCCTCGTTTGAACGCCGACACCGCAGCGCCGACCTCCTGCACGATGCCAACCCCCTCATGGCCGAGAATGCGTCCTGGCTCACAGGTCGGCACATCGCCTTTCAGAATGTGCAGATCGGTGCCACAAATCGTGGTGCCCGTCATCTTGACTATCGCATCGCCTGGTGCGGCCAGCTTTGGAATGGGCCGTTCATCAAGCGATTTCTTGTCCGGACCGTGATACACGAGCGCTTTCATAGGTGCTGCCTCCGTTGATCGAACCGAGCCTGCTGTACGACTCACTCTAGGCTGGCTCACGCGGCGCCAATTGACATGAGTCAAGCGATGCGTATCGGCGGCCGCGCAGCGAAATGGATGACCTCGGTCAATTTCCGCCGACCGCGCACGCCTATGCTGGACGTGCCCTCAATGTTTGCGGAGCCGATCATGGCCGATCACTTCTCTTTGCCACCTCACCGGCCGCTACATGCCAGACAACGCGAGCATCTCGTGCAACGAGGCTCGCGCGCCATCGACCGGGCCTTGCAACGGCCCTGCGCGTACCGTCATCCCGCAGGCCGCATACGCCGGATCGAAACGCATATCTCGGTGGTCTACCTGGCTGGCCGCTACGCCTACAAGCTCAAGAAACCCGTCAATCCTGGCTTCGTCGATTTCACGCGACCTGCTGTGCGGCGGCGCGCGTGCGAAGACGAAGTCCGGCTGAACCGCCGCCTTGCGCGCGAGCTGTATTGCGGTGTCGAAACGATCGTGCGGAAAGGCCGTGTGTACAGGTTCGACCGGCAAGGGCGTGTAGTCGAACACGCGGTCAGGATGCGGCGCTTTGAAGAGCGCGAAGTATTCGGGGCACTGCTCGCGCGCGGCGCACTCGGCTTTGCGGAGATAGATGCGCTGGCAGAACGCCTCGCCGGATTTCACCGCTGCGCGGCGCGCGCCGCACCAGGCGGTAACTTCGGTTCGGCGTCCGCTGTGCGCGGGCAAATGCGAACCGTGCTGGACTCGTTCGAACGGGCGACCGGCACACCTGTGCCGGGCACGCTTCGTCGCTGGTGTGACGCCGAAGGCACGCGCCTTGCGGGACATTTCGAAGCGCGTCGCGCCGGTGGCTTCGTGCGCGAATGCCACGGCGACCTGCACCTCGCGAACGTGGTGCGGCGCGGCAAGCGCGTGCTCATGTTCGATTGCATCGAGTTCAGCGATACCTTGCGATGGATCGACGTGGCAAGCGATCTGAGCTTCCTGCTCATGAACCTGCAGGCGCACGATCGGGACGACCTCGCCGCCCGGTTACTGAACGGCTGGCTGCAACGGACGGGCGACTTCGCCGCGTTACCGGCGGTTCGTTACTACATGGTTTATCGCGCACTGGTGCGTGCTCTGGTGGTGGCGTTAAAAGCGCGCAGTTGCCCGACCGGCGACGGAATCGAACAGACGAACCGCTATCTGCAACTCGCTGAACGCATGATTGCGAAGCCGCGTCCTTATCTATTGCTATGCCACGGCTATTCCGGTTCGGGCAAATCGGTGGCGAGCGAGGCGCTCGTCAGTCTGATCGGTGCGATCCGCGTGTCCAGCGACATCGAACGCAATCGCCCATGCCCGTTTGCGCCGGCCGATACGCGACCCTTGCCTCGCGCCACCTATTCGACGCACGCGATCGATCGCCACTACGGCACGCTGCTGGCGCTCACGCGGCAGGCGCTCAGCGCGGGCTACCCGGTGCTGGTCGACGCCACGTTTCTGAAGCGCGAGCACCGGTCGAGCTTTGCGGCGTTGGGAAATGCACTGTCGGTTCCTGTCATCGTGCTGGATTTTCACGCGCGGACCTGCCTGCTTGCGGAACGCGTCGGCAAGCGCGCCGCGCAGGCGCATGCGGAGTCGGACGCCGGACCGGCGGTTCTGGTCAGGCAATTGGCGAATGAGGAACCACTCAGCGTAGAGGAGATGGGCGACACCGTGTATTTCGATACCGAAGTGCCGCTCGGCGCCTTTGCGCATATCGGGTACTGGCAAGCGTTGCTGGAACGGCTGGACGCGCTGGAAAGGCAAAATAGGGCGATGCCGGAGGTGGCCCACGCGTGAGACAGGCCGCGTCACGATTCGCGACGCGGCCCGCAGTGGTGGCCCTGAGGAGCGAAAACCTGATTGGAGATCGATTGAAGACGCGGCCTGGCTGCCCCGCCCCCCTCCTTCAGCCCATGTGCATGCCGCCATTGATAGCGATGTTCGCGCCTGTGACGAAGCCCGCGTCGTCAGAACAGAGAAATGCGATCAGAGCAGCGACTTCGTCAGGGTGACCCAGGCGGCCCACCGGAATCTGCGGCAGGATCCTCGCTTCCATCACGTCCTTCGGTACGGCGGCGGTCATGGCGGTCGCGAGGTAGCCTGGCGATACGGTATTGACCGTCACGCCGTGTTTCGCGACTTCCAGCGCCAGTGACATGGTAAAGCCGTGAATCCCGGCCTTCGCCGCCGCGTAATTGGTCTGCCCGAACGCGCCGCGCGCGCCGTTCACCGAGCCGATATTGACGACGCGCCCAAAACCCTGCGCAACCATTGCGCCGAGTAACGGCTTGGTCATATTGAACAGCGCGTCGAGATCGGTGCGCAGCACCGCATCCCAGTCGTCCTTGTTCATTTTGGCAAAGGTCGAATCGCGCGTGATGCCGGCATTGTTGATCAGAACGTCGACCGAACCAAATTCGTTCAGGACGCGCTCGGCACAGTGTGCGCATGAGTCGAAACTGGTCACGTCCGCTTCGTAGGCGTGAAAACGGCGGCCGGCGTCGAGTTCGTGCATCAGCCAGGTGGCGACGTGATCGTTACGTTCCGAGTGCGACATGGCGACCACCATGCCTGCGTCATGGAGGCGCCGGCTGATGGCGGCGCCGAGTCCGCCCATGCCGCCGGTGATGAAGGCAACGCGTTTAGCCGACATGCCGGTCTCCTTGTGCCGCGCGGCTGCGTGCCGCCGTAGGAGGCGCTGCCGAATTCATGTCCGGTCCGAACTCCGCGCGGCCGTCCGGCGCGTCTCTGACTGTTTGCTCGAAACGCTGCATCCATTCCTGCAGCGGCATCGTCGTGGAAGTCATGCCGGCGCCCGTCTGCCATTCTCCCCTCCACGCCGCTTGCCATCTGGCGAACGCGTCGCGCATGCCGTCGATGCAGGCGTTTTGCTGCTTGACCGCTGAAACCAGACCCTGTTGCCAGAGATTGGTGGTCGCCGCCAAATACTCGCGCAGCATCTCCAACTCACAGGCTTGCTGGCGGCCTTCGCGCCAGACACTCAGCATGCATAGTTCAAGTCCCAGATTCGCGCGATACAGATCGAGCGGGCTGGTAGATTCAGTTGCCATGATGGTCCTCCGGTGGTTTCGGGGTGGCACGCGAGCGCGCCCGCGATTTTCACTGCCGTTGATCGCGAGGCAGCAGTCTGTCCAATGTAGGCGGTGTCGTCGGAGGCCCGTTGACCTGTATCAAGCGTGCGTCTGAACAGACCTCGCGTGCGCCCTACCTCGCCTGGACTGCGCTCAGCCTTCGGCTGCGGTCTCCCGAACCAGAAGTACAGGACATGGCGAATGGCGCACGAAGCGCTCGGCGACGCTGCCAAGCACCATGCGTCGCATGCCGCGCCGTCCATGGGTGCCCATCACCACGAGATCCACGCCACGCCGATCGACACAGCGCGCGATACAACTTGCGATGTCCTCGGCGATGCCTTGGGTCTCGAGAATTTCTGTATCGCCTGCCACGCCGAGCGCTTGCATTTTCGCGAGTGCGTCGTCCAGCAGGCTGCGTCCGACCTGGCGCGCGGCGTCGGTCAGCAGATGGGGATCGCACGCGCCAGCGTAGGTGAACGCCGCCGACTGATCGAGGACATACAACGCCGTCAGTCTGCCGCGTGCCAGTTTGGCCACGCGAATCGCTTCGTTGAGCGCCCGTTTCGACCCTTCACTGCCGTCCATGGCCACCAGAATGTTTGCGTACATGATTTCCTCCTCGTAACAGATTGCAAAAGAACCGGGGCAGCCTCGGTGCCGACGCGGGATGATCAGGAGCGAGTGCGCGCCGGACTCCGTTCGAGCTGCTGCTCAGCGGAATCGAATGCGGCCCGTACCGCCGCGTTTGCATCGATGTCCAGACAGTGCCCGATCGGGACGAGCTCGCCATTGCGCATGATCAGATCAAGCCGGGCGTCGAACAGCGGGCTGCGCTTGTATTCGGCCGGCACGTCGGCCCCGAAACGCTCGCGCGCGGCGCGAATGGATTCAATCGCCAGATGGCAGCCAGAAATGTATTTGCTGAAACGTTCCAGACGCACCAGTTGCGAAGCCGCCTCGGCTTCGATCTGCGACGTCCCGGCAAAACCGAAATAGACGATTTGCATGCCGACTCCCATATTCCTTCTCCCAAGCGTGCAGCGTTTTCGCGCGGGCTCCGCAACGATGTCGCGCCACCGCAGTGGCGCCGCTAGTGCGGCAAGATACGGCTGCGGGATGATTGGATGATCGGCTCGAACGGCCCGGACCACTTGACTTGCATCAAGACATCAAGCTGATGTCCGCCCACAATTGCCTGACTGATCAAGGTGGCATGGCAGCGAGTTGAATCCTGCGTTGGCCACTGCCTTGAGGCGCTACCCTGGTATAAGCATTGGGGAGGGACGACATGGCGGCGCATCGGTTCGATCTATGCCGCGCATGGCCGGAGGCGATTCGCGTAGGCGGGATACGGGACGGACAGCGCGGACCGATCGGCGTCTGCGCTCCGAAGTCCGCAAACATAATTGGAGGCTGTCATGCTGTTAAGTGCAAGAAGGCAATCGGAGCTGCGCGATTTGCTGACGCGCCGGGAAACGGCGTTGCGTTCGGCGCTGGCTCGCGACGGAGTGAAAAATGACGATCAGTCGTACGCGGAGCTCGCCACGCCGGTTGGCGATGAAGGCGAGCGCGCCTATGCCGAGCAGGTTCTGGATGAGCGGTTGGCGATGTCTGGCCATCTGGCAAGCGAGCTCGAAGCGATCGCTCGCGCGCATAGGCGGCTGCAGGCGGGTACGTACGGAATCTGCGTCGACTGCGACGAAAACATACCGCTCGCGCGACTGCTCGTCTGCCCCGCCGCGACGCGCTGCGAAGCATGCCAGGCTAGCCACGAGCATGCGCTTCGCCGCTAGTTCCGGCGCGGTGGGTCGTTTGAACCATGCATCGATGATCCGCGAATCCGATGCTCCCTCGAACCACATTCCAGAGCGCGCCCTGTGCGCGGATGCTAACCTTTCGGCAAACGGCGTGCAACGTGGGTCGGGAGGTAACGGTGGATTTCAACTGGAACGATGCAAAGCGCAAGGCTGGCTCGGCAAATGACTCCGAGGTCCCGCTGGAGGACCGCTATCAATTGCTGATCGATGCGGTCCAGGACTATGCGATTTTCATGCTGGATCCAGCCGGCCGCGTGGCGAGCTGGAATAGCGGCGCACGCAAAATCAAGGGCTATTCCACCGACGAAATCATCGGCCGTCATTTTTCTCTTTTCTATACGCCTGAAGACGTCGCCTCCGACAAGCCTGGGCGTGAACTCGCCCTTGCCGCCGCCCGTGGCCGAGCGGAAGATCAGGGCTGGCGCGTGCGCCGGGACGGTTCACGCTTCTGGGCGGATGTCACGATCACCGCGGTGCACGATCCGTCCGGCGAGCTGCTCGGCTTCGCCAAGGTCACACGCGATATGACCGAGCGCATGCGGCTGGCCGAACTCGAACACAGCAGCGAATTGGCGGCGCAGATTCAGAGTACGCGCGAGGATGAACAGAAGCGCATCGCTCGCGAATTGCACGACGATCTCGGCCAGCAACTGACGGCTCTCAAAATGGGCATCGCCGCGCTGGAAGCACAACTGGCGGCGAGCCACACCAGCCCTGCCGCGCTAGCCACAACGAGCGAACTGCAA
This sequence comes from Paraburkholderia sp. RL17-337-BIB-A, assembly GCF_046025895.1. NCBI lineage: Bacteria > Pseudomonadati > Pseudomonadota > Betaproteobacteria > Burkholderiales > Burkholderiaceae > Paraburkholderia > Paraburkholderia sp. RL17-337-BIB-A. The sequence continues at coordinate 794,944 of NZ_JARESY010000004.1, forward strand.
CGGCAGATCGACGCCATGATGGCATCGCTGCGGCGCCTCGCGGCTAATCTACGACCACCGATGCTGGACGACCTCGGTCTCGCCGCCGCTCTCGAGTGGCTTGCCGATGATTTCACACATCGCTACGACTTCGAGACCATCGTCGAAGCCGACCTCGACGCGGCGCATTTCACGCCGTCCGCCTCAACCGCGATTTTCCGCATCGTGCAGGAAGCGCTGACCAACGTCGTGAAGCATGCCAAGGCAAGTCACGTGCTGATTGCGATATCGACCAGCGTCGGCACCTGCACCGTACGTATTGAAGACGACGGCCGTGGCACGGAGCTCGACGATAAGCGCAGGCCACGCTCATTCGGTTTGCTCGGCATGCGCGAGCGCGCGCGCCAGCTGGGCGGTTCCGTTCGGATAGACAGCACACCCGGCGCCGGCTTCCGGATTGCCGTTCATATCCCCCTCAACGCGATCCAGGCAGGCGATCAGGTTCGGTAGCCCCTTCGTCGAGGTGCGCCGGGGTGCCGATGCGGCCCACCTCCCTTCGCAGCGCCGCGATTTCCGCCTGCAAGGTCTTGATGTCACGATGCATTTCACGGCGCAGCAGGCGCTCTTCCTGTTCGATGAAGATCGCCGCAATGCTCGCGAATACCAGCGACAGCAGGCCGTAGCCAAGCAATACCACGAAGGCCGCAAACACGCGCGACGCCGGCGTGGTCGGCGCCATGTCGCCGAAGCCGACCGTCGCGCTACTTTCGAATGCCAGCCAGACGCCCTCGGCATAGCTGTGCACGCTCGGCTCGAGCCAGTAAAAGCCGCCCCCCGCCGACGCCAGCAGGACCGCAGCGGTTCCTAACAGCAGAAGTAAGCGATTGGGCGAGAAAAACGCACGCAGCGACACGGCGATGCGGGCCGCCACCAGTCCCACGAACAGAATGCGCAGCACCCATTCGAGCGACGACCACGTGGACACGCCCCACGCGACGCTGGCCGCTGCGCCCATCGCGATCAACAGGTCGTAGCGGTTTCGCACGAGAAACCGCCTGGGTTTGCGGCTCAGATGCGCCATCCAGGCGAGCGAAACGGCGAACCCTGCCGACATACAGGCATAGAGCGCCCTGCCCGCCGGATGGAGCAGCGGCGAATCGACCGCCAGTTCAAAGTAGAAAGCGGGAATGGCGAGCAGGCTGAATCCGAACAGAAGCCACTGGAGCCAGCGCCATGCACGTACCGCACGCGCGTTGTCATGGGGATCGACACCACCGAGGCCCGCAATGCGAAAACTCTCTTTCATTTCGCCACCGCATTCGAGGTTAGGACGCTGATTGACCACGTAGACGACGTCCTGCGCTGAACCAGCGTACGAGCGTGCCTTCAGGTAACCTTGATAAAGATCACGAAACAGCAAAATGCGCCGAAGTGATGCGCGCACGGGCGGCCGTAACGGATCGAGCGAATCCGTCGGCGTCCTGCGCGATCGACAGCGCCGCCGCAAGCATTGCTTGATCCAACTCAATCGGAACGCAAGCACCACGGGTATGTTGAAGCAACGTCCACCACGCGCCTCGCGGCGGTCCGGCTGCATTCCGACAGTGACGAACATGAAAAGGAAAATCGACGTGCAACACTCTGACCCGATTCACGCGCCGGTATTGCGCGCTGACGCCAACCTCGACGGCCACAGTCCTGACAGTGGCAAGTTCTATCTCGTCGGCGGCGGTATTGCTTCGTTGGCGACCGCGACGGGCACATACGCGGCTGCGACATCGCCATTCTTGAAGCACTCGACAAGCCCGGCGGCAGCCTGGACGGCGCGGGCACCGCGGAAGGCGGCTATGTCGTCCGCGGCGGTCGCATGCTCGAAAGCAAGTATCTGTGCACCTACGACCTGTTCTCGTCGATTCCGACGCTGGATGGCAGCAAGAGCGTGACACAGGAGATTTTCGACTGGAACGAGACAATCAGCACCTCATCGAAGTCGCGACTCGTCAGAAACGGAAAACGCGAAGACACGCCCGTTTATGGCCTCGATGAAAGGCATCTGCTGACGCTCGGGCGGCTAACGATCGAACCGGAGGTCATGCTCGGCGACAGCCGGATCTCGGACCATTTCGAATCGTCTTTCTTCGAGACCAATTTCTGGTTGATGTGGTGCACGACGTTCGCTTTCCAGCCCTGGCACAGCGCGGTCGAATTCCGGCGCTACCTTCTGCGTTTTGCGCATATGTCCGCTGGATTCAACCAGTTGCATGGCATCATGCGCACGGTCTACAACCAGTACGACTCGATGATCCGGCCGCTGCGCCGCTGGCTGGACGACCACGGCGTGACGTTCCGGCCGGACACCCGGGTGACGAATCTGCTGTTCGACGAAACCGGCACAGAAAAGCGGGTGCGCGGCATCGTCTGCGAACGCGCGCATGAACGCGTCGAGTTGCCGGTCGGGCCGACGGACAAGGTCATCGTGACGCTCGGCTCGATGACCGCCGCTTCCAGCCTGGGCGACATGGACCGCCCCGCCGCGTTGAATGCCGCCGACGCCACGGGCGCCTGGCATCTCTGGAAAACCATTGCCGCGGGCCGCCCCGAGTTCGGCCACCCGTCCGTCTTCGCGGATCATATCGACGCATCGAAGTGGCTCTCGTTCACCGTCACGTTGCGCGACCCGACGCTGTTCCGGCTGATCCGTGACCTGACCGGCAATGTGCCGGGCGAAGGTGGCCTGATCACGCTCGCGGAGTCGAGTTGGCTCGCGTCTATCGTTCTGCCGCATCAGCCACATTTCATCGGCCAGCCCGCGGACGTGCAGGTGTTATGGGGTTATGGTTTGCGCGTCGACAAGCCCGGCGATTTCGTGACCAAGCCGATGCTGGCCTGCACGGGCCGGGAAATCCTGACGGAGATTCTGGCCCATTTGCGGGTGGAGGCGGAGTCTGCCCGAATTCTCGACCACGCCAACTGCATTCCCTGCCTGATGCCGTTCATCACGAGCCAGTTCCTGCCGCGCCGCCGTGGCGACCGGCCTGCCGTGGTGCCCGAAGGCTGGCATAACCTTGCGTTCACCGGGCAGTTCTGCGAGTTGCCCAACGATGTCGTGTTCACCGTCGAGTACTCGGTGCGTTCGGCGCAGAATGCGGTGTATGCACTGCTCGGACTCGATCTCGCTGCACCGGAGGTCTACAAGGGCCGGCATGATCCGAGGGTTGTCTACAAGGCGTTTTCTACGCTACGGGACTGCTAGTCAATGCCATGCAGCGTGCGGCCGCCTGTCCTGGCAGCGCACGCTTACGACTATCAGCGAGGTGATCGGATGGACGTCGACGGCGGGCCGCAGACCAAAAACGTTCGGACGCTGCTCGCACGTCTGAAGGAGCATCGGTTGGCGCGCGTCGGCCCGGGCCTCATCGCCGGTGTCGCCGACGACGACCCGAGCGGCATCGCCACGCTGGTGATGGGTGCGGCCGCGGTGCTGATACTGCTGCCGGCTTAGAGGCGAACACTGCGAGTCGACGACTTGCGCGCGGCCGCAGGTGGCGTCACTGTTCAAACCGCGCTCGCGGCACCCGCCGCCAGCTCGACAATATCCGCCGTGATTTCGTCCTGACGGACCTGGCGGTAGTTTTGCGTCAGGGCTTCGAGCGTCTCTTTCACGTTGGCGCGCGCGGCCAGCATGGCGCGCACGCGTGCTTCGTTTTCTGCGGCAAACGAAAGCATCAATGCCTCGCACAACTCGACATACACATAGGCTTCGACCAGCCCGGCAAGCAGGCGCCCGGCGGGCAATGTGAGCAACGGCGGCTGGCTGCTCCGCGCCACCTCGAAGCGCGAAAAATCGAACGGAATCAGACGATGTTCGACGATCTCGATATGCGCCGCGATGCCGGGCACCGCATGAATGACCGTGACATTCGTTACGGCCCGCCGCTCGAGACGCCCGTAAAGCGCGTCGGTGATACGGTTGGCCAGGGCGGGCACATCGTCGGCATGGGACGCTGCCGGCGAACTCCAGGCAAATGCGAGGTGGCGTCCGCTGGCGGCGATCCCGCCACGCGTTCCCACGAGCAGAAGCTCGCAGTGCGCTGTCGCGAGACGGGGCAGCACGTGGTCGAGGATCTGTTCATTGAATGCGCCGACAAAACCCTGCTCCGCGCACAGCGCGATGGCGATCTGCGCGGCATCTGCCGGCGCACGCGCGGGCGCCCCGGCACCGTGGGCAAGTACGGCGCCGATCGCCGCACCGACCGTCGAAGCCGACGAGCGGATGCCAGGCAGCCGCTTCTGTGCTTCGCGCGAGCGCGCTGCCGCAATCCCGCGCATGGCGCCGATCACGGCGTCCAGCTGCCGGGCAGTGGCGCTGCGCGATTCGATTTCGGAGAGTTTGCCGCTCATCGCACATTGCCGATGCCGGACGTGCCGGTCGCTGCCGGCGGCGTCAACTGCTGGACGAGCTCGCGAACCGCGGCGACGAGCTCAGTCTGAAGCTCGGCGTCGAACGGCGCGGACGGTGAGCGTGCGCGGGCTTGCGCCAGTTCCGATTGCACGCGCGGGCTCTGAAGCCGCGCGGTCAGTTGGGTGCGCACCTGCGTGACAATCCCGGCCGGCGCCGCATCGAATACGCCCTGCGACAGCGCGGTCAGCAGCGCGATTTCATCGATGGTGCGCAGAGCGCTGAAGCGCGGCTGTGCAATCAGCGCGCGGATGCGTTCCCCGCGCGCGATCTTGCCGGCGACACGCGCGTCCGTCAGTCCCCCGAAGCGGCTAAACATTTCCAGCTCGAGAAACTGCGCGTAATCGAGGCGCAGGCGGCCCGACACCTCGCGTAACGCCGGATGCTGCGCCTTGCCACCGACCCGGCTCACGCTCAAGCCCACATCGACCGCCGGCCGCTGGTTCGCGGCGAACAGCGCGGCGGCCAGCACGATCTGCCCGTCTGTGATCGAAATCAGGTTGGTCGGGATATAAGCGGAGAGGTTACCCATATCGGTTTCCGCAATCGGCAGCGCGGTCAGCGAGCCGCCCCCCAGCTTGGACGACAACTTCGCTGCGCGTTCAAGCAACCGGGCGTGAACGTAAAAGATGTCGCCCGGATAGGCCTCGCGTCCCGGCGGTTCGCGTGTCAGCAGCGCCAGCTCGCGATGCGTCGCCGCGTGTTTCGTGAGATCGTCGATGACGACTAGCGCGTGCTGTCCCCGGTCGCGAAAGTACTCGGCAATGGTGAAGGCCGCGAACGGTGCGATCCACTGCAGGCCGGGCGCCGATGCCGCGGCGGCGACAACGAAGATGCAGCGCTCGGGGGCGCCATACTGACGCACGGATTCGATCACCCGCTGCACGCCGGTCGTGCGCTGGCCGATCGCCACATACACGCAGATCATGTCCGACTGCTTCTGATTGACGATCGCGTCGATGGCTAATGCGGTCTTGCCGGTGGCGCGGTCCCCGATAATCAATTCCCGCTGCCCGCGGCCGATCGCGAACAGCGCGTCGACGAGGAGCACGCCGGTTTCGACCGCCTCGCTCACCAGGTCACGCTCGATGATCGCCGGCGCCGGCCGTTCAACCGCCATGCGCAGCGCCGCCACGACAGGCTCGTCACGGTCGAGCGGCCGCCCGAGCGGGTCGATCACGCGCCCTAGCAGCCCTTCTCCCACCGGCACCTCCAGCACGGTGCCGGTGCGTGTCACGCGCGTGCCAGCTTCGACCCCGGTCCCATCGTCCAGCAGCACGACGCTGATAAGGTCTGCGTCCAGCGTGTGAGCAAACCCCGTTGCGCCGCTGTCGAAATGGAGCAGTTCATTGAGGGCCGCGTCCGGCAGTCCCGAGACAAACGCGATGCCGTCGCCGAACCGCTCGACGCGTCCGAGCGTTTCAGCATACGGCTTAACCGTAGTGCGGGCCAGCGTGTTGCGCTGCGCTGTGAGCCACGGATCTTCGGCCATGTCAGCTGGGTACATGAGCGTCATGCAGCAGCGCCGCCCTGATCTGCGTAAGATCGGCGCCGAAGCTGTTGCGCACCACGGCATGAGCGGCCCGCAGTTCCAACCCGGCGATCAGTTGCGGATCGACCTCGATCTCGAGCGACACCGCCCGGTTCAGACAGCCCGCGAGCACAGCACGGCAATGTTCCAGCTCCTGAGGACTCAGCGCACGCGGCGCGGCTAGCGTGAGCGTCACACCGTTTCTGCCGAGCTGCGCGCGAACCGGCTCGGGGAGTTGTGCCATGGCGTCGGCGAGACCATCGATGAAGCCGCTCACGCGCACGCTCTCCGGCAACTTCGCGAGCAGCTTTGCCGCGATGTCGACGGCGAGCTGGGTGGCCCGGACCGCGACGAGTTTGTCCTGCTCGACGCGCGCGGCTTCGGCTTCGGCGTCGGCGGCCGCGCGCAGTCTGTCTGCATCGGCATGCGCGGCAGCGAGTAATGCGGCCTTTTCCGCCGCCGCTTCGGCAGCCACCGTTTTCATCGCGTCGCCACGAGCAGCGACAAGCTGCTGCGCCTCGCGAGCCGCCGTGTCGCGCTCGAGCATCGCAGCGCGCTTCGCCGCGTCGGCGTCCGCGATCAGCGTCTGCGCCGCCTTCTGTCGCTCGGCGATGATCCCCGCGACCGGGCGGAACAGGAAGCGCGCCAGCAGCCAGATCAGGACCAGGGCATTGATCGTCTGTAGCGCGAGCGTCGACCAGTCGATTCGCATGACCGCCGCCTATTTCACGAACGGGTTGGCAAACAGCAGGAGCAACGCGATCACGAGGCAATAGATCGCCATTGTCTCGATCATGGCCAGCCCGACGAATAGCGTGCGAGACACGGTGCCGGCCGAGTCGGGCTGCCGCGCGATCGCATCCATCGCGGCCGCAACGGCGCGGCCTTCGGCAAGCGCCGGGCCGATCGCGCCGAACGATACGGCGAGCGCCGCAGCGGCGATGCTGACGATTTCAATGAGATTATTCATGAGGCTTCGCCCTTTTTCACACTAACGGGATGATGGGTATCGCTGATCGCCGCACCGATGAACACCATCGACAGAACGGCAAAGATGTAGGCTTGCACGGCGCCCGTAAGCAGGTCCAATGCCATCAGCGGAATGGGAACGAGCAGGCCGGCGAGCGAAAGAATGATGCCGATCACGAACACCCCGCTCATCACGTTGCCGAACAGGCGCACGACGAGGGAAAACGTGCGCGTGATCTGCTCGACGACGTTTAGCGGAATCATCACCCAGCTCGGCTCGGCAAAAGCAGCGAAGTAGCCCGCCGTGCCACGCGTGCGAATGCCGTAGAAAATCGTCGCAGCCAGCACGATCAGGGCGAGCGCGACATCCGTCTCAAGGTGCGCGGTGGGGGGTGTTACACCGGGCGCCAGTGCGCACCAGTTCGCGATCAGCACAAAGAGGAACAGTGTGCCGATCAAGGCGCGATAGGTGGCGGGACCGGTTTGCATAGTGTCGCGGATCTGCTGATCGATGGTCTCGACCAGCAACTCCAGCACGGTTTGCACCTTGCCCGGCGTGAGCGACAGGTCGCGGGTCAGCCAGACGGACACCGCGGTCGTCAGGACGATGATTGCCCAGGTCGCGAGAACGGGCTCGGTGATCGAGAGCGGACCGAGATGCAGAAGCGGCGCGGTGGCCAGCGGCGAAGCTGTCATCGCTGGTCTCCATAGCGCCGCATTGCGATGGCGCGTGCGAGCAGAAAGCCGGCCATGCCGGCAAGCAGCGCCAATGCGCCGACGTGCGCGAGCAGGAACAGCAGCACACCGGTGAGGGCGAAGCGGGCAAGCTGTAACGCCAGCGCTGCGGCCGCGCGGCCCTCGACGAAGAGCGGCCAGTTCCAGCGCAGCGACATGAAATGCCACGCGCCGGCCAAACTGCCGAGCGCGAGCCCCACGGCCAACTGCGCGATCATTTGTAGCGGACTAGTCATCGCGCCCCCGTTGCTGACGATGCATCCACTTCCATGCCGACCAGAAGCCGATCGCGGCGCCGATCATCAGCAGCGGTGCCGAGAAGAACACGCGCGTGCCGAAGGTCCGGTCCAGCCAGTGTCCGAGCGCGAGTCCCATCAGCGTCGGCAGGACAATGGCCCAACCGAGAATGCCAATCTGGCCGAGCCTGCTCCCTAGCGACGGCTCCGGTTCCGCGCGTCCGCGCGAATCGAGCCTGGCGGCCTGGCGGGCCGCGCCGGCCATCCGGTCGTCAGGCGGTTTGCGCTCATCGGTCCGGTGGAGATTCATGGTGGATTGGCTCCCATACTGGGTCCGTCGGGTCCGTCCACGCCCGGGCTCGGACGTAGATAGCGCAACATCTGACGCACGGCGCGAGCATGCAGTCGCAATTGCTCGACACGGGCACGCCGCGCCGCATCGTCCTCCTCGGCATGGCGGCTGCGGACCCCGGCTTCCAGACTTTCCAGCGAATCGCCTGCGATTGCTTCGCGGCAGGCAATCGATATCTGGACGCCGCGCGACACCAGCAGTACGCCGCCATCCACCGCGCAATAGCGCGTCGTACCGTCCGAGCAGGTCCAGCGGACCACCGACGGCGTCAGCAGCGTCACGAAATCGGCATGTCCGGCGCGGATGCCGAACGAGCCGCTTTCGTCTTCCGCGCGCAGGGACACGATCTCGATAGCGTCGAACCACACCCGCAACGGTGTCGCCACAGTCAGGGTCAAAGGCGCGGCGCTCATTGGACAGGCTCCATGCCGTGCGCCGCCACATCCTGCGAGGCGACGGCCTTTTCCTTGCGGCGGCCTTCGTCGAGCGTGCCGATCATATAGAGCGAGCTTTCCTGCCACGTATCGCACTCGCCGGCGAGAATCGCCTTGCAACCGGCGATCGTGTCGGCGACCGCCACGGAACGGCCTGCTTCGCCCGTGAAGGCTTCGGTGACCGCGAACGGCTGCGTGAGAAAGCGCTGCAGGCGCCGCGCACGTCCTACGAGCACGCGGTCTTCGGCGCCCAGTTCCTCGATTCCGAGCAAAGAGATGACGTCCTGCAACTCGCGGTAGTGCTCGATGATCCGGCGCACCTCGGTCGCGACCGCCGCGTGCTCTTCGCCGACCACGAGCGGATCGAGCAGGATCGACGACGATGCGATTGGATCGATGGCGGGATACATGCCTTCCCCGGCCATCGCGCGGGACAGCACGACCATGCTGTCGATGTGCGCGGCAATCGCGGTCACGGCGGGATCGGTGAAATCGTCGGCGGGCACGTAGACGGCCTCGATTGCGGTGACCGACACGTCGCCGACCGAAACAATGCGCTCCTGCAGACTCGCGACTTCGCTTGCCAGCGTAGGCTGATAGCCGACTCTCGAAGGCATGCGCCCCAGCAGGCCCGACACCTCGGCACCCGCCTGCACGAAGCGGAACACGTTATCCATCAGCAGCAGCACATTCTGGCGACGTTCGTCACGGAAATATTCGGCGATCGTCAACGCCGTAAACGGCACGCGCCAGCGCGCGCCTGGCGGCTCGTTCATCTGGCCATACACCAGCACGGTGCGCGCCAGCACGCCCGACGTGCGCATGTCGAGCAGCATCTCGTGCCCCTCGCGCGAGCGCTCGCCAACGCCGGCGAACACCGAAATGCCCTGGTAGCGCTCGACCATCGCGTGGATCAACTCCATGACCAGCACGGTTTTGCCGACACCCGCACCGCCGAACATCGCCGCCTTGCCTCCCTGGGCGAGCGGCGCAAGCAGGTCGATCACCTTGATGCCGGTCGAGAACAGCGTAGTCGTCCCGGTCTGCGCCGCGAGCGGCGGCGCAGCGCGATGAATCGGACGGCGCTCGATCTGCGCGGGAAGTGCGGGACCGTCGTCACGGGTCGTGCCCGTCACGTCGAGGAGCCTCCCGAGCACCGCCTCGCCGACCGGCGCCTCGATGGGACCGCCACACGCACGCACGCGCGCGCCGCGCCGCAGTCCCGCCGTCGATTGCAGCGCCAGCGCGCGCACCATCGTTGCGCTCAGATGCGTCTGCACTTCGGCCAGCACCGGCGCGAGATCGTCCGACAGGATCAGGAGCGCGTCGTCGATGGGCGGAAGCTGATTCCCCGCAAACCCGACGTCGACGACCGCGCCCCGCACAGCGACTACGCAGCCGTCGCTTTCGTCGCTTATGGCGGGTTGTCTTGCTGATGACGGTGCTGTTGCATGAGTCGACATAATCGTGGATCCTTGCGGCCGCTTCCCGGACAGTCACAAGATACGTCCGCGATCGGCCGATAAAGTGACTTCCATCAAACGTATGAGAAATGACGCCTCGCGATAGCTCGCGATACCTGAACAGGAGACTGACTACTCCCTGCCCACTGTCACGAAGCGCCGACGAACGAGCGGAAATTCATTTCCACCGCGCGGATCTGCTCGGCGCAACTGCTGTACAGCCAGCCCGCGCTGCCGTCCGTGCGATACATACCCCGGCACATGCCTTTGAGGCTGATCGTGGTGCCTCCACTCTCATCGGTCGTTCTCGTCGCCCACACGTAGACGGCGCCGAACATGTGTGGCTCGGCGGTTTCGATCGCCGTTTCGTCGGCGCGGCGGATCGGCGTCACCGAACGCTCGGCGATATATTTTTTCGTCAGGCCCCACAAACGATCGCAATCAACGCGACCGGAACAGCTCACCGAAGCCTGGGCGCGCGCCTCTTCGAGCTGGATCTCAGTATCGCGAAGAGCAGCAACGCGTGTCTGCGTGGTGCATGCCGCGAGCCCGGCGATGGTCAAGGCCAGAATCAGTCTGTTGTCCATGTCCGCGCATTCCCCGGGCGAATCAGCACATCCATTCGAAATTCTCGGATCTGGCAAGGCGGTGCTTAAGTCCACTGACAAAAGCCGCAAGCGCAACGTGTGCGCCGTGATGGACCTCGCTTGCAGTGACCTTGCATTCAGCGACAGCCGGCTTGCCCACAATCTGCTGCATCTCATGCAGCGCCTTGTCAGCGCCTCGTCCGCCGAAGCTGCAAAAGAACGCCACCTGCGGCAGCCGCGCTCGATTCTCCATGAGGTACGAACGCACCGGGGCCGATACCGAACCCGCCCACACCGGCGAGCCGATGACAACGAGGTCGTACGCCGAGACATCCAGCCCCGCCGGTACGATTTCAACGTGCCGCTTGCGGATGGCATCGACCAGCGAGCGCAGATAACCGCCGGGTCCTTCGCGATTGCTGCAGTCGCAGATCTCCTCGAGATCGGCGCCCAGCATCCCTGCAAGCGCCGACGCGAGTGAACGCGTGGTGCCGGTGCGCGAGAAAAAGACGACAAGAACCTTAGCTTCGGACATTTCGATCTCCGTACCACGTGCCGGTATGCGTTCACATGCGGGATTCGCAGTGCATGCCACGAGCATAGGTGCGGCGGGAAGAATTCTCATGATCCATGTCAAGCGTCCAACTCGACCATCATTACTGCGCCATCGATGTGTAGGGAATCCCTTACACCAACGCAGGACGCCCTACGCCAAGCTCAGCGTCACCTGATTTCTATCGACCCTGCGCTGACCAATACTGAATTTCAGGACAGCAGCCATTGATTGCCTCGCGATGCCCTCGAAGAGCGCGCGGAGCGCAGACCTGCAAGGAGACCGGCCATGCCGAACGTCACTTTTTCCGTCCGCGCCGCAGCGCTGGCCGGACAACCGCAAGACACACGCGATGCCGCCAGCGAATTCGATGAAATCCTCGCACTGGCCCGTGAGGCCGGCATGCTGATCACGCTGGACGGGCAAATCGGCCGCGAGAAATACCAAAGCATCGCGGGTTCGCTGCACGCCTTCAAACGCTTCGCTGAAGCGTTCTGCGAAAGCCTCGGCCAACGCGCGGCAATGTGACGAGCGTGCGGCTCATCCGCCAAAAGAGGTGAGGCAATGAAGCTGAGTTTTCTGGGTGCGGCAGAAACCGTCACCGGCTCGAGGTATCTGCTGGAGGGAGCAGGCCTTCGGGTGCTGATCGACTGTGGGCTCTTTCAGGGCACAAAGAATCTGCGGCTGCGCAACTGGGGAGCGTTCCCGGTTCCGGTCGAAACGCTCGATGCCGTGATCCTGACGCATGCCCACCTGGATCACAGCGGGTATCTGCCGGTCCTCGCGCGGATGGGTTATCGGGGACCGGTCTATTGCACCCGAGGCACCCGCGATCTGTGCGAAGTAATGTTGCGCGACAGCGCCAGACTGCAGGAAGAAGAAGCCGCCTTCGCCAACCGCCATGGATTTTCGAAACATCATCCGGCGCTGCCGCTATACACGCTTGAAGATGCCGAAAAGGCGCTTCAATTGCTCGTGCCACGCGAGTTCGATGTACCGAAACGGCTGAACGAGCAAGCGTGCTTCCGGCTGTTGCCGTCCGGGCATATTCTGGGTGCTGCCCGCGTCGTGGTGTGTATGGAAGGCAAGGTGATCGCCTTCTCGGGCGACGTTGGCCGTCCGAAAGATCCGATCATGCGCGCGCCGATGCCGCTTGCGCACGCCGACTATCTGGTGATCGAATCCACTTACGGGGATCGTCTGCACGAGCCGGGCGATCCGGCCATCGAACTCGCCGAGGTCTTTGCACGCACCTTCCGCCAAGGCGGTGTGGTTGTGATTCCGTGTTTCGCGGTCGGCCGTGCGCAATCCATTCTTCACTACATCGCCCGTCTGAAGGCGGCCGGACGGATGGCCGATGTGCCGGTTTATCTCGATAGCCCGATGGCGTCGAGCGTCACGCAACTGTACCGGCATCACGTCGGCGAGCATCGCCTCACGATGACCGAAGCCAACGCGATCAGCAGCGCTGCCGCAATGGTGCGTACCGTCGACGAATCTAAAGCCGTCTCGGCCCGGCACGGTCCGATGGTGGTAATCGCCGGCAGCGGGATGGCGACCGGCGGACGAGTCGTCCATCACCTGAAGGCGTTTGCATCTGATAGTCGCAACACCATCGCGCTGGTCGGCTACCAGGCTGCCGGCACACGCGGCGCGGCGCTTGCCGCCCATGTGCCCGCGATCAAGATTCACGGCGACTATGTGCCGGTGCGGGCTTCGGTCGTCACGCTTTCGTCGCTGTCGGCCCATGCGGATTACCGGGAACTGACGACATGGCTCGGCTCCATCTCCGTGCCGCCGGAGCGAACGTTCGTCACCCACGGCGAGCCCGGCGCCGCTGACGCGCTGCGGCGTCATCTGGAAGAAACCCTTCACTGGCGCTGCGAGGTGCCCATCTACCTCGAAACCGTCGAGCTGCCCGGCTCGGATGCCGACACAGCCATTCATCCGTGCGCGGCCACCACCATGTCCACCGTCGAAGCGGCTGATCCAGATCAACTGACCAAGCCGCCCGAAGTGACCTAATCAACGTATGTTGAAATTACCGAGGTCGTGTCATGAAAAATCTGGCGGATTCATTGGTGAGGCCGTCGGCACCCAGATGCACGCGCAAGCGTCGGCGAGTTCGTCGGCTTCAACTCGGCGTGGGGTTACTGGGTCAGCGCGTGGATCGGCAAAGTCGGCTATCTCGTCATCGTATTCGGCACACTCGGCTATTTCTTTCCGGTGTTCGGCGACGGCAACACACGCGCCGCTGTATTGGGCGCCTCGATCGTGCTATGGGTCATGCACGCGTTGATTCTGCGCGGCGTACGCAGCGCGGCAGTGCGAATGCGATCACAACCGTCGCCAAGGTCATCCCGCTGCTACTGTTCATCCTGCTGGCGATCGCGGCATTCAGAAGCCACATCTTCGCGCAGGACTTCTGGGGCAGCCCGAAGCTCGGCGGCGTGTTCACACGGGTCAAAGGCACGATGCTGATCACCGTATGGGTATTCATCGGCATCGAGGGCGCAAATGTGTTTTCGGCCCGCGCGCAACGTCGCGAGGATATCGGACGCGCAACGATGCTCGGTTTCGCTGGGGTGTTGCTTCTGCTGATGGCCGTTTCGCTGCTGTCGCTTGGCATCGTCTCGCAGAGCGATCTGGCCGCAATGAAGAACCCGTCGATGGCTGGCGTGCTCGACAAGGCCGTCGGCACCTGGGGAGCGGTGCTGATCAGCATCGGGCTACTGGTGTCGGTTGGCGGTGCGCTGCTCGCGTGGTCTGTCCGCACTCGAAGTCAGCGACGAAGTCTTCGAGTCGAATGCGTCGATTGTGTTTTCGCAGGCTGAAAACCGCATGCATACGATCAAGGCAGTACTCGTGGCGACACTGGCTTAAGGAACCATTATGCGCATCCTGATTGCACTCGGCGGCAACGCACTGCTTCGGCGCGGCGAGCCGATGACGATGTCACACCAGATCGCCAATATCCGCCGCGCCGCACAGCAGATCGCGCTGCTGGCCGACGGCAACCAGCTGGTCGTCGCGCATGGCAACGGCCCTCAGGTCGGCCTGCTGGCATTGCAGGCCGCCGCCGCTGGCGCAGCTTGCGCGGCACCGCTCGATGTGCTCGATGCCGAGTCGGAAGGCATGATCGGCTATCTGCTCGAGCAGGAACTGGCTAACGCATTGCCGCCGCAGCGGCAAGTGGCGACGCTGCTGACGCGCGTCGAGGTCGAGGTCGACGCCGGCGATTCAGCCTTCACTCTTCCCACCAAGCCAATCGGTCCCGTTTATACGGAGGCAGAGGCCGAACGTCTGGTCATCAGCAACAGCTGGACCGTCGCTCGGGACGGCGACGGCTTCCGGCGCGTCGTCGCATCGCCAAAGCCGCAACGTATCGTGGCTCTTCAGCCCATTGAATGGCTGCTTGACCATGATGTCGTCGTGATCGCGGCGGGCGGCGGAGGCATTCCAGTAACGGTTGCAAGCGATGGCAGGACTCGCTCCGGTGTAGAGGCCGTGATCGACAAGGACCTGTGCAGCGCCTTGCTTGCGGCTGATGTGGGCGCCGACATGCTACTGATCGCGACAGATGTCGATGCGGTTTTCGCCGACTGGCACACACCTTGCGAGCGCGTGCTGCGCGAGATGTCGGTAGCGGGACTTCGGTCAATGTCCTTCCCGGCCGGCTCAATGGGGCCGAAAGTGGAGGCAGCGTGCGAGTTCGTCGCGCGCACTGGCCGGCCGTTATCGGCTCGCTTGACCGCATAGAGGAAATGGCGCACGGCACGGTGGGCACACGCGTCACGCGCATGTAGGCATCGTCAGAAAAGACAAGGCGGTCGTTCGGCGCTGCGTTGGCCAGCACCGTCGCAATGTCTTCGCCATCCCGCGCTTAATCGGAATGGGGACAGCCTCGTCGCGGCGTGTGTTCATGCTGCCGCTTTGAGCGCCAATTGCGGCGAAGTCCGGCGCGCAATACTACAAATAGCCAGTACGAAACAACAACCGCCGCGAAAGATAGACCCCATACATAGCCGACGAGCTGCCAGAACTCGGCGAGCCTCCCGAGGTTCACCGACGCCACATATCCAGTCACGTCGTCGGCCGCATCCGCGAACGACGCCCGATACATGAAGAATGAACGGCAGATAGCGTCGTCCGGCTGTTTGGCCAAAAAAAGCGATCCGGCTGGCATTGCCCGTACCCCGGCACATTCCGGCGCCGCGATGCCGGCCAGGATCGCGCTGTCGATCGGCTGGTCGTAAACCGAACCTGCCCAAGTGACGGAAACTGCGATCACCGCGCTCAAGCCAACAATTTGTAATAGTCGGCGTACCCAAGGGCGCGGATTTTCTTCAATCACACGAATCATCACAGCGCTCCTTCGCTTCTTCCTGACACCAGAACGCGTACAAACCGATTTGCCCGCTCGGAGCGCGATTGAGTGACGTCGATATCCCGAGCGACGTATCTCAAGACACGGCCTCAGGGTACCTACCGGCCAAACTATCGATGCCGGAATGGGCCGCGCCGATTGCGCTGCACTGCTATGGGTCACGCATATATCCGGAGAGCCCGCCAGCGTTCAGAGGCACCGATGGCAAGGAGAGTGGCGATTGCCGGCAGGGCCATTGTGGTGATGTCGATCAGCATGTGTGCTTCTCCTTTGAGTCGTTACGTACTGGCGGCTGCGGGAACTTCTAAAGACGATGGTCCGCCATCGCAGTAGACCTGCGAAGTTCAGTGAGAGGTTTGCGCTATATCAAACCATGCGCAGCCGCCTGGCTCGGCTACTTACCCGCCAATCTGCCTGCCCTGCTCGTGCGGCATCGCCCGTCCAAACTGACGCGTGCCAGATTTCAGTCACGTTCACTTCGAATTCCCCCAGCGACATTCTCATTGACAAAAATCAACGGCAGCAGCTACCGAGCGTCTACAGTCCAAGGGGGCGTCGGCACGGAGCGCGATCACATCGCGCCATGGCGGTCCGTCTACAAGATTCACAACCTGTCCGATGCCGATGTCACGTTCCTGTTGACGAGCGGTGGTCACAACGCGGGCATCGTCAGCGAGCCTGGGCATCCGGACCGGCACTTCAGGATGAAACTCAGGGCGGCCGACGATCTTCGCATTGGCCTCGAAGAATGGCTCGCCGATGCGAAGATCCAGGACGGATCGTGGTGGCCCATATGGAGCGAGTGGCTCAAAGCACATTCGAGTACGCAGCTCGTGGCACCGCCGCCGATGTCGCTCGACGCGAGCGGTCATGCGCTCGCGGACGCACCCGGCTCTTACGTTTTTCAGGTCCAGGAGGCATCGGTGAACGATATCCTGTTGCGAAACCGGACGTTCGATGAACTTGAGATCGGCGAATCGGCATCGCTTGTGCGCGTAGCTTTGCAGAATGACATCGATCTGTTCGCCGCCATTTCCGGCGACGTCAATCCCGCCCACATGGTTGCCGTAGTCGCATCGGGCGATCGGTTCGGTCATGTAGTGATCCACGGGATCTGGACCGCAGGATTGATCTCCGCCCTGCTGGGCACGAGGCTACCCGGCCCCGGCACCCTCTATCTCGACCAGACCTTGCAGTTCCGCCATCCGGTCGCGCCCGGCGACACTATTACCGCTACCGTGACGGTCAGGGAAAAACGCCCGGGCAAGCACACTGTGCTGCTCGACACCTGTTGCACGAACCAGGCCGGCGACACCGTCCTGTTGGGGACTGCAACGGTCATTGCCCCCTCGGCTTCGGTTGTATGGCCATCGGCACCCCGGCCGGACGTCTCCGTACGCCGCCATAACCGCTACGAGGCATTCATCCGGGAAGCGCGCGTGCGTCCCGCACTGCGCATAGCAATCGTCCATCCGTGCTCCGCGGAAGCCATCCAGGCAGCGATCGACGCCCGCGACGAAGGCTTGCTCGATCCAGTACTGATCGGCCCGGAGGCAAAAATCCGCGCGGCTGCCGAGGCAGCGAATGTGAGCCTCGACGGCGTACCGATTGAAGCAGTTGAACATAGCCACGCAGCCGCCGCACGTGCGGTCGAAATGGGGACGGCCGGTCAGGTTGCCGCCTTGATGAAAGGTAGTCTGCATACGGACGAACTGCTCGCTGCTGTCGTTGCGCCGGCGTCTGGCTTGCGCACCGCGCGTCGGATCAGCCATGTCTATGCGATGGATGTGCCGGCCTATTCGAAGCCGCTGGTTGTCACAGATGCTGCCGTCAATATCACGCCATCGCTCGAACATAAGCGTGACATCTGCCAGAATGCAATAGACCTGCTGCATCTGCTCGGCGTCGAACTGCCGCGGGTTGCGGTGCTTGCCGCCGTGGAAACGGTCAACGCAAGAATGCCGACCACGCTCGACGCGGCCGCCCTTACCGTGATGGCAGCACGTGGCCAGATCACCGGGGCGCTGGTTGATGGCCCGCTTGCTTTCGACAACGCCATCAGTTTTGCTGCAGCGAGGACCAAACAGATCAATTCGCCCGTCGCAGGTCAGGCGGACATTCTGCTGGTCCCGGATCTCGAAGCGGGCAACATGCTCGCAAAGCAACTTGTGTACTTCGCCGGCGCCGATGCAGCGGGCCTCGTGCTCGGCGCCCGCTTGCCGATCATTGTGACCAGCCGCGCCGACAGCGCTCGCGCTCGCCTCGCTTCCGCGGCGCTCGCCAAGCTGGCCGCCGAACGCGCTCCGGGAGGACCGATCTGGTCATGAGCGCCCTACTTCTCCTGACGTTGAATCCCGGCCCTTCGACAGTCAAGCTCGGCCTATTCAGCGTGCTGGACCGTGACGCATCGAGAATCGGCCATGGCGTGATCGATTTACGGCACCGGCCGCTGCGCCGATCTGGCTGCGCGCCGCATTCATGCCCACACGATCTTCACCGGTGCGGTGAAAACCACGATCGAGGAGGTCGGCCGGATCGCCACCATTCTCGCGAGCGACGCAGACATGACGGTGACCGGCTCGACGGTCTACGCGGACACGGGCTTTCATGTCATGGCTTGAGCACGGATTGCCATCGGCGCACCCAGATGAAGTGTCGCGCGCTACTGCGCCGTTGATCTGAATCAACGCCGGCGCCTGGCTGGCTCCTAGACTCAGATCACGCGTTCATGCGCCCCTCACCCACTTCTGGAGCATTGCAATGACCTACAAAACCATCGTCGTTCACCTGGATACAAGTGAGCGCGCGCATCCCAGGCTGGAACTTGCCCTGCGGCTCGCCAGGCAGTTCGACGCCTATCTGACCGGCGTGTTTGCCGTGTTCTCGCCCGATCCGCGTTCGCTCTACGTGATGGCCGGAACCGCCGAATACTATGGCACGCATGAACAGCTGCGCGCGGAACGCCGTGGCGCGCTCGAACGGCTCTTTCATGCGGAATTGAGCCGTGCGGAAGTTGCCGGCGAGTGGATCGCCGACGACGCCCCAGCTAGCCTCGCCGTGCCGCGTCACGGTCGTTGCGCCGATCTGATCATCGCCAGCCAGGACGCCCCGCACGATCCGGAATCGTACGTCGGCGACTATTTTCCTGAAAACCTGATCATGTCCGCGGGCCGCCCGGTATTGCTGGTGCCGTACGCCAGCAGCGTGACGTCGCCCGGTGCGCACGTGATGGTCGGCTGGGACGGGAGCCGCGAAGCCACCCGCGCGGTACACGATGCGCTGCCGTTCATGCGCGCGGCAAAGACCACCACGGTCGTCACCGTCAACGGCGAGCGGGGCGAGCCGCGCCCGCGCATTCCGGGCGCGGATATCGCGACCGTCATCGCGCGGCACGGCGTCAACGTCGAGGTCAAGGATATCGAGGCCTACACCGGCGCGTCGATCGGTGACGCGCTGTTGTCGCAGGCATCTGCGATCGGCGCGGATCTGCTCGTGATGGGGGGTTACGGGCACGCTCGCTGGCAGGAACTGGTGATGGGCGGAGCCACCCGCACGATCCTCAAATCGATGACCGTGCCGGTACTGATGTCGCATTGATGAACCGCAGCCTCGAGTCCGTTCCATTCAGGAGAGTTCACCATGTATCAACATATCCTGGTTGCCGTAGACGGCAGTGAAACGTCCGCGCGCGCCCTTGACGCAGCATTGCAGCTCGCGCGCGACACCAGCGCAAAACTGCAACCCCTTTTTGTCGTTGACGTCCCCATGCTGGTATATGCCACGCCCGGCACCGACCTGACACATGCCCGCAATGCACTATTGGAGCAAGGCGAAAATGTAATCGCAGACGCCGTCGCGAGCATGAAGCGAGCCGGCGTGCAGGGCACGCCGCGCATCGCCGAGACCGAACTGGCAGGCGACGACATCGCCCATTGCATACTGCGCGCCGCAAGCGAGTTCAAGGCCGACCTGGTGGTAATGGGCACCCACGGGCGGCGAGGCGTCCAGAGGCTGGTGCTCGGCAGTGTCGCCGAACGTTTTCTGCGCATCGCGCAGTGTGCGGTGCTGATGATATCGGCGCATAACGCCAAACCCGTGGCAAGCAGCGTACAGGCAGCCGAACCGATCAAGGAACCGTCATGACCTGCAAAACCCTGCTGGTGCATCTCGACGACAGCACCCATAGCGCCGCGCGAATCGAATTCGCGCTTGAACTGGCCAGCCGGCACGACGCGCATCTGATCGGCCTGTACGTGGTTTGTCAGGATCTGACGCAGCCGATGTTTCTTCACGGCGAACGCGCGTTGTTCGCGACTCGCGAAGCGCAATATGATGCCAACCTCAAAGACGCGCAAGCGCGCTTTCTGGCGGCGGCCGAACGCGCCGGGCGCAGCGTGGAATGGCGGGCGCCGTCAGGGCCGGCGGTGGAAACGGCAGTCCTGCACGCGCGTCACGCCGACCTCCTGATCCTCGGCCAGGATGATCCCGACGACCCTTCGTCCTATATTGCACGCCACTTTGTCGAGGACGTGCTGATGGCCTCGGGCCGCCCCGCGATC
Organism: Paraburkholderia sp. RL17-337-BIB-A; assembly: GCF_046025895.1. Classification (NCBI taxonomy): domain Bacteria; kingdom Pseudomonadati; phylum Pseudomonadota; class Betaproteobacteria; order Burkholderiales; family Burkholderiaceae; genus Paraburkholderia; species Paraburkholderia sp. RL17-337-BIB-A. The sequence continues at coordinate 815,188 of NZ_JARESY010000004.1, forward strand.
GTGCTGCCCTGTGCCGGGACTGTCCGTTCGTTTGTCGAAAACGTCCTGATCGCGTGGGACGGCAGCCGCGAGAGCGCCCGGGCGATGGCCGATGCCTTGCCGCTGATCAAACGCGCGAAATTCGTCACCGTGATGACCGTACAGCGGCACCCGGATAGTGAAGCGCCAGCGGGCATCGACGTCGCCGCCTGGCTTGAGCGGCACGACATCCAGGCGGGATTTTCGGCCACACCCAAGGTGGCCGGCGTCCCCACGGGCGCGCTGCTGCTGAACATGCTGGCCGATCATCATATCGATCTGCTGGTGATGGGTGCATATGGACATACGCGCGTGCAGGAACGGCTACTCGGCGGCGTCACACGGACCATGCTTCAGTCGATGACCGTGCCGGTGCTGATGTCGCACTGATCTGGCGATTCAGGAATTGCGCGCGAAAAACCCCTCGCGCAAATTCAAGCGCCCGGGTTGGGCGTTTTTTATTGGAGCCTCGGCTCCCTCAACGCACCACTGCACCATTACAGGCTCGACGGGATCTCGTCCATGTCCCGTTCGCGCCGAACCAGTAGAACGGGCATCTGGGCCCGCCGCAAAAATGCCTCGGCGACACTGCCGAGCAACATCCGGCCGATGCCATGCCGCCCATGCGTGCCCATCACCACGAGATCGGCTTCGCACTCTTGCGCCGCACGGCAGAGGACGGTGACGATGTCTTCGCCATACGCGTCAATCGTTCGGGTCAATCCGCGCACGTTGCGCTGCTCAAACAACGCGCGGGCGTCTTCGAGCGCGCCATCGCTGCTCCAGTCGCCGCTGTACCGATTGCCTGCTCCTCGATTAATCCAGTTCCTACGTCGACCATTTGCGCAACATGTTCGGCGACAAATATCGCCGTCACCGTTGCCTGCACCGCTTGGGCGATTTTTAGCGCTTCTTCGAGCGCGAGTTTCGCGGCCTGGCTGCCGTCAATTGCTACGAGAATCCGTTTGTACATGATCTTCTCCCTGAATTCGCGTCCGTCCCGAACCGGCGTAGTTATCAGGCGGCGACGAACTTTCAGTCTGCAGTTCGCAGAACGGAATGCGCTTGACGACGATCAAGCGCCGACGGCTTGCTGTCTGCCAACCTGCCTGTACGGTGCGACTCCCATGGCGAATTCGCGGCATACTGGCCCGATCCGTGCAGACCGGGGACAATACGCAATGCACGTGTTCTACCGGTTGGTCGCAACTAAATAAAATCATAGTGACGTTCCCGATCCGCGCCTGTGCCATTAACCAGGGTTGCGGATTGCCTCACCATCCCATGAGGCGCACATGCCCTTTCGCGGTAAGACGCCGTTTGCCAAGAGATTGCTTTCGCCCATGCGGGTTGTCCCTCATGAACGGCGTCCCGTGCTTGTCGCCGCGCTCACATTTGCTGCCGTTCTCGTGGCCGCGCTCGGTGCGTGGCGCTGGGCCGGCGAACAGTCATTGCGCGCCGCGAACCACCGCTTCGAGCAGAATACCGCGCATATCACTGCTGATCTGCGGCGTGAGTTCGCTACCGGCGAAGCGCTGCTGCGCGGCGCGGGCGGCTTGCTCTCCGCCGCGCCGGCGGTCGATGCCGATGCCTGGCGCCGATACGTCGCGCAACTCGATCTGGACGAAACGTCGTCGGTTGTGCGCGCGCTTGGCTATGCTGAGGTTGACGCCGCCGGTGTTGCCCACCTGACGGGCGGCACCGGCAACATGGCCGGCCAGGCCGCCGCGCCACAACCGGTCGCGCCGGTCACCCAGATGGCGCCGGCCACGGTCGATGCGATGCCGGTCGGCTACGACCTGGCTGGCGCTCCCGCGAGCCGTATGGCGTTGCTGCACGCCATTGATAGTGGCGCAAGCGCGCTCGACGCGGACGCGGCGCCGTTCGGCGATACCGGTTCGAACGCCCACCCGCGTCTTTACCTTTATTTTCCGGTGTATTCGGACGCCGGCTCGCCACCGACGCCACAAGCGCGCCGTGCGGGCATCAGGCGGCTACTGGTAGCGGCGCTGGACACCGGCCGCGTGTTCGATAACGCCCTCGCCCGGCAACGGCGCATTGATCTGCAGGTCTTTAGCGGGACCCCTGCCGCGTTGCTTTATTCGTCCGCCGCGGGAAATGACGACCTGGTGGAGACGGCGCCTGTCATCCGTAAAACCGATACCTTGCGAGTCGGCGGTGTGCCTATCACGCTGTCCTTCACGGCGAGCGGTCGCTATCTGCGAGCCGAGGACGAATTTGCAGAAACGACGGTGCTGATCGCCGGTGTGGCGGCAGCATGCCTGTTCAGCGCCTTGGCCTTCCTGATAGCACGCGAACCCGGCGGCGGATCTGTTGCGACGAGCAAGGCGCGCAGCCAGTCGACCCTGAACGAGGCACGCATGATGGGGATCATCCGGTCGTCGATGGAGGCGATCATCACCGTCGACGAGCGACAGAACATTGTTATCTTCAATCCAATGGCCGAACAGGTTTTTGGATGCTCCGCGATGGAAGCGGTCGGCGCCTCGCTCTCGCGCTTTATTCCCGAGCGCTTTCGCGGGGGACACGAGCGGCATGTCGAACAGTTCGGTGTGACCGGGGTTTCCGACCGGCAGATGGGCAAGCAGCGTGTGCTGTTCGGCTTGCGGGGCAACGGCGAAGAGTTTCCTATCGAAGCGTCGATCTCTCAGATCCGCGACGGCGATGGCAAGCTGTACACGGTCATGCTGCGTGACATCACTGAACGGATCAAAGCGGAAAATGCGCAGCGGCGATCGCGCGAGGAACTGCGCGAACTCTCGGCAAATCTGCAAAAAGGTCGCGAGGAAGAAAAAACCCGCATCGCACGCGAGCTGCACGACGATCTCGGGCAGCAATTGACTGCCCTCAAGATGGACATTTCCTCGCTCGAACAGGAGCTTGAAACTACCGTCGAGCCGCGCCTGCTGCAACAACTGAGCGGAATGCGCCGGCTGATCGACGCGACGGTCGCCTCCGTGCGCCGCATCGCTGCCGACTTGCGTCCGGTCATGCTCGACGATCTCGGCCTGATTCCGGCGATTGAATGGCTCGCCAATGACTTTACCAACCGCTACGGCATCGACGTGGAGCGGCGGATCGAAGTCGGCAACGCCAGCTTTACACCGGGGGGCGCGACGACGCTATTTCGCATCGTGCAGGAAGCGCTGACCAATGTCGCCCGGCATGCGGAAGCGACGCTCGTCACGCTGACGGTGCATGTCGAGGGCGGCGTGTGTGTTGTGCAAATTGCGGACAACGGTCAGGGCGCGAGCCACCCGTCCTCCTCCGCGGAGAAATCGTTTGGTTTGCTCGGTATCCGCGAGCGTGCGCACATGCTCGGCGGCACGGTCGAAATCCATACTTCCAGCGGCAAGGGCTTCAGGTTGACCGTTACCTTTCCAGTCTTGGCGGTGCAACAACAGGAGATGCAAACATGACGCGAGTGTTGATAGCCGACGATCACGCTCTGGTGCGTGATGGCCTGCGGCATATCCTGCAAGGCGCAAGCGGCTTCGAGGTGGTCGGCGAGGCCAATGACGGCGCCAGCACGATTGCGCTGATCCGCGCGAGCGCTGCGGACGTGCTCGTGCTCGATCTGTCGATGCCGGGACGCAACGGCGTCGAGCTGATCAAACAGATCAAGGACGAAAAGCCGGCGCTGCGAATTCTCGTGCTCACCATGCATGCAGAGCAGCAGTACGCGGTACGCGCTTTCAAGGCGGGCGCCTCAGGGTATCTCACCAAGGAAAGCGCCAGTGCCGAACTGGTGACCGCCGTCACCAAAGTCGCAAGCGGGGGCGTTTATGTCAGTCTGGCGATGGCCGAGCGTTTTGCGCAGAGCCTGAACGAACCCGCCGACACGTTGCCTCATCAGCGCCTGTCCGACCGGGAGTTCGATGTGTTCCGCCGCATCGCCGCAGGGCAAACCCTCACCGAAATCGCCGCGGAATTGTGCGTCAGCAGCAAGACGGTGAGTACCTATAAAACGCGCATTCTCGAAAAAATGCAGATGCCGCATGAAGCCGCATTAGTGCGTTACGCGCTACGCCACAAGCTGCTCGGAGACGACGACGAAATATAGATCTGGATCCGGGACGGCGCACAGGCCGGCGGCTTAGATCCAATCGTCACATCAATTTCCCGGTCGCGCGGCTACATCCACCCTCACATTCAACCTGTGTAGGAAATTCCCTACACGCCTTCGCGCTCGCCTACCCGAAGTTCGTTCGCCGCCGATTTTATTTTGAGACGGCGAGGCCGATACTTCGAGCCATGAACTCAAGCCCGTCCCAACAAGCACTGCGTGTTTTCCTCGTTGAAGACACGATCCCGATCAGACAACGGATGGCGGCGCGCTTAGGCGCAATCGACGGTGTTGAGATTGTCGGCGAAGCCGAGGAATCAGGCACCGCGCTCGCCGGTATCGACGCTACCGCAGCCGACGTCGTAGTCGTGGATTTTCGCCTGACTAGCGGCACCGGCATGGAACTGCTGCATAGCCTCACGCAGAGTGCGTCGCGGGTGATTGCCATCGTGCTGACGAATCATTCGAGTGCGTGGTTCAGGCAGGCGTGCCTCGCCGCCGGCGCGCAGTACTTCTTCGACAAGACGAGTGAATTCGATCTTGCGTGCAACACGATCCAGCGGATTGCCCACGAGCCTGGCGCACGTGGCCTCGAATACACAGGAGCACATCATGTCTGACGTCGCCGAATATTCCGAAATCATGCCGCTTCAGCGTGTCCCGCTACCGGCGTCCGGCCATTCCGCGCCCGCACCGTCAGTGCATTGCCGCCCCGCCGCGCGCTGCTCAAGCTGCTCGCTGCGCGCGATCTGCATGCCACAAGGCTTGACGCCGGCCGAACTGGAGCGCATGGAGTCGCTGATGTGCGCTTCGCGTACGATCAAACAGGGTGAATCGCTATACCGCGCCAACGATTCGTTCCAGAGTATCTATGCGGTGCGCGCCGGTTCGTTCAAGACCGTCGTCATGCATCGCGACGGTCGCGAACAGGTCACCGGCTTTCATCTGGCCGGCGATTCGCTCGGTCTGGACGGCGTATGTTCGGGCAGGCACAGCTGCGATGCGCTCGCCATCGAGGACAGCAACGTCTGCATTATCCCGTTTCATCTGCTCGAAGTCATGTGCCGCGAGGTGAAGGTCGTGCAGCAGCACGTCCATCGTCTGATGGGCGGCGAGATCGTTCGCGAGGCAACCCTCATGATGCTGCTGGGCACGATGTCCGCCGACCAGCGGGTCGCCGCCTTCCTGCTGAACCTCTCGGGAAGGCTCAAGACGCGCGGCTACTCGCCCGCCACATTCAATTTGCGCATGACACGCGAGGAGATCGGCAGCTACCTGGGGATGAAACTGGAAACCGTCAGCCGCATGTTTTCGAAATTTCAGAAGGACGGTCTGGTTGATACGCATGGCAAACAGATCAGGATTCTCGACCTCGAAGGCCTCGCACGCGTCTAGGCCCAGACACGAGATGCACGGGGCTAGACGAGGCAGCTTCGATTGATACCGGGTTTTAGCGGCGATCCCTCGAAAGGTGCGTGTTCCGGCGGCACAGTTAGCCGCCTCTTTTTCGTGCCGGAGGATCGGGGTGCTTTAGCGGATCGACAGCACCGCCGCACCCGTCAGCTTCCCCTGGCGCAGATCGCTGAGCGCCTGATTGGCATCGCCCAGTGCATACGTCGTCGTTTCGATCTGGAGCCGTGTTTGTCCGGCTACCCGCATGAAAGCAGTGCCGTCCTCGCGCGTGAGATTCGCTACCGATACTACGCGCCGCTCGCCCCACAGGAACGCATAAGGGAATGACGGAATGTCGCTCATGTGAATGCCCCCGCACACGACCACCCCACCCTTCGCAACCGCCTTCAGCGCGGCCGGCACCAGCGCGCCCACTGGCGCGAACAGCAAGGCAGCATCGAGTTCGACCGGCGGCGCTTCATCGCTGCCTCCAGCCCATGAGGCTCCGAGACGCAGCGCCAACTGCTGGGCGGCAGCGTCGCCCGGACGCGTGAACGCATACACCGACCTTCCCTGATGGCGTGCAACCTGCGCAACGATATGCGCGGCCGCGCCGAATCCGTATATCCCGATTCGTGGTGCGTCGCCCGACATGCTGAGCGTGCGGTAACCAATCAGCCCCGCGCATAGGAGCGGAGCCGCTTCGACGTCGGAATACTGCGCCGGCAAATGAAAGCAATACCGGCTGTCGGCGACTGTCCGTTCCGCATAGCCGCCGTCGAGCGTATAGCCGGTGAAGCCCGGGGCGTCGCAGAGGTTCTCGCGCGCGCTCAAACAATAGCGGCAGTGCCCGCACGTGTGCCCGACCCAAGGCACACCGACGCGATCGCCGATCGCGAAGCCCGTGACGTCGGCGCCCAGCGCCACGACCGTACCGACGATTTCATGCCCGGGAATCACCGGCCGTTTCGGATGCGGCAGTTCGTGATCGATCAGATGCAGGTCGGTCCGGCAGACACCGCACGCGTGAATGTCGATCAATAGTTCGCCGACGGCGGGTACCGGTTCTGGAACCTGCATATCGCTCAGCCGCGATTCGCTGCCGTCGAACACCATTGCGCGCATTGCGTTCTCCTCGATCGGACCGCGAAACCGCGGCAGCGGGACTGAAAAGCGCTGCTCAAGCGCCATCATTCATTTCACTGCAATTCGAGCACTGGCGCTTGATCTGAGTCAAGCCGCACATGACGGCATCTGACACGATGGCTTCACGAGATGATCGACAGCCGCGTAGCGCATGCACGGCTGGTCACCGATCGTAGAGACGCGCAGGAGGCCCTGAATGAACGCACTTCCCGAGAACACAGCCTGGTCGGTCGACGAGCATCAACTCGCCCCGAATGCCGGTATCAAAGAAAAACTGCGGTTTGCACTGCGATACGCAGTCCTGGCGCCGTCCAACCATAATACGCAGCCCTGGCATTTCATCGTCGACGGTGATTGCGTCACGTTGTGCGCGGACCGTTTGCGCGCGCTGCCGGTGGTCGATCCCTTTGACCGCGAGCTGATCATCAGCTGTGGCGCGGCGCTTTTCAATCTCCGCGTTGCGCTGAGCCGCTTCGGTCTTGCTTACGCGATTACGCTGTTTCCTTCGTCGGTCGACGTGGACGTGCTGGCGCATCTGCGGATCTTGCCCGATGGCCGTTGCGACGCCAGCCTTGCACCGCTATTTGACGCAATGCTGCGGCGGGTCACGACCCGTGAAACCTTCGCTGACGAGTCCATCCCGGTCGAACTCCAGTTGCGGCTCGACGAAGCCGGCGCCGCCGAGGGCGCGGATATTGTCTGCGCCGGGAATGCGGCCCTCCGCGAGCGTCTGGCCGCGCTGGTCGCTGAAGCAGATCATGCGCAATTCGAGGATCCGCGCTTCCGGCGCGAGCTCGCGAGCTGGATCCATCCGAAACGCGGTCAGGATGGCATGCCTGCGTTGTCGCCGGGCATGCGCGTCCTGCTCGATCTCGCCGTGCCCCTGGTAGGTTCGGTGATTCGCACATTCGACCTGGGTGGCGGCATGGCGGCCGCCCATCACACGCTGGTCACCGGTTCGCCGTTACTGCTGTGTATCGCCACCGGAGCGGACGATGCCGCCGCGTGGCTGGCAGCAGGTCAGGCGCTCGAACGGGTGCGGCTGACCGCCGCGGACGCGGGTATCACGGCGTCCTATCTGAATCAGCCTATCGAAGTGGCTTCACTACGCGACACATTGCGTGGCGCCCTGAATCTGGACGGCATACCGCAATTGCTGCTGCGTATCGGCCGCGGCCGGCAGGTTCCGCATTCGCCGCGGCGTCCGCTTGCCGAGGTCGTATCGTAGGGACGAAGCGGCCCGCCGAGGGCCACTTCACTCGCAAAAACGGAAGTAGCCGCTGTGCAGCATGACCGGCCTGGCACCCACTTCGTCCAGCAAGCGTCGCGCAGCCTGTTCGATTGGATAACGGTGAGTATCGAACGCGGCGATCAGGTCGTCTTCACGTAATGACGCTGCACCCAAGTGATCTTCGAGCGCCTCCGCGGTAATCGCGCACTGAACCCGCACGCCGTCGATCTCTGCCGGAAAGGCGATGACCAGATCGCGAGCGCAATATTCCGGACGTTCCTGGGGGAAGTGAATATTCATGACCGCAGCCTGAAGATGTGCGTGGCGCTAAAGACGCCATCATGCGAGCGACTGCAATGCTCATACGGCAAACAGCAGAGAGTGCCGCCACGCGTGGCGCTCACCTGTGAACAGAATAGGCCTCGTTTGCCGGTTGCCGAATTTTCGCCGGCGATCAGCATTGACTCAAGTCAAGTGAGCTCGTGGGCTGCGCGTAACGCACGAGAGACGATGGCTTGATATGCGTCAATCGCAAGGGCGACACCGACTCTACACTAAACTCAGAACCTGTCCTGGAGTGTGTCTCGTGAATGCCCCGCCCCTGCACTATCTCACTGCAAGCATACTTGCGCTGTTGCTGGCAGCAAGCGCAGCCGCGCTTGCCCAGTCCGAGCCGACAGCGCTAGTCGATCAACAGCATTGCATGTTCTGCCATACCAGGGATGCGCCTTTTCTCGCGCCTTCGTTTGAGCAGATCGCAGAGCGCTATCGCGGCGTGCCAAACGCCAGCGTGATGCTTGAGCACAAGCTGCGACTCGGCGGCAAAGCCCACTGGGGTGACATGGCAATGCCGCTGCCAGCGGACCGCGGCGGCCCGTTGACACCCGAAGACGCTCACACCTTGATCCAGTGGGTTTTGAGTCAATAGCGGCCCAGTTCGTTTGCACCTGTTCGTGGAATGTACGGAGAATCTCATGCGCCTCACCATCCACCTCGATACGTTCGACCGTATCAATCCGATGGCATTTGTCATCCTGTGGCTCGACAATGAAACACGCCAATGGTCACGCGAGGGTCATATGGGACTCGAATTGCCCGAATGGGGCAACTTGCACGTCGATTGTGGCAACACGCTCGTCTGCGGGCCGCACGATTCGACGCCCTATTGCATACTCGAAGGGCTCGATCTGAACGCCACGTCTGGACCATTCGAGGGCGAAACCGGCCGCGCACAATGGTGCTCCGATGCGGGCAGATCGCTGATGACAGGCCATTGGCACGTGCAATGTGTCGACAACGAGAACACCGAGCCGGAAGACGGCATCTTCGCCGCCGACGACAACCCGTGAGCGTTGCCGGCCTTGCCCACCTTGAGGAGGTGCTACCGTGGGAATGACTACCAATCTGGACGGCGTGCGTCATGCATACGGGCTCTGCTTCGTGCGCGCGCCCTAGGCCTACTTCACCCGCTTGAAGCTCGACCAGCAATGGGGCGATGGCTGGGAACGGATGCCTTATGAACAGCACGCCGGCCCCCCTTATACCGACAGTCCCGACCAGATCCTGACCGTCGCCTTCGACGGTCCGCTGTATTCGCCCGATCTCAGCTACGACGGCAAGCAGCGCTGCGTCAACGAAATCAATCGCGGCGAAGCACCATGGCTACGTACACAAAGTTATGTCGGCAATGCACCGATTCACATCATGGCGGGCGTCACGCTCGAGTCATTCGTGGAGCAGGTCGAACTCGCGGGCGGTCACGTGTTTGCGCCGCTCGGTTGGGGCGCATTGCGGCTCGAACCGGATGAGCGCGCAGCCTCATCGGATACGCCGGGTCCGTCGTGCGGCACGGTCAAAGCCTGAAGCGTCAACACGCACTAACTAACCGCGACTCACCGAATCACCGCCTGATCGCGACAAACCGCGCGCTATCCCAGCCCCCTCCCAACGCCACATACAGTGCCACCGTATCCTGCAGACGTTGCGCCACACACTGCAACCACGCGATTCGCGCCTGATGAAACTGGCTGTCGGCGACCAGGATCTGCAGATACCCGATCGTGCCGGCGCTGTAGCCCGCCTTGATCAGCCTTAGCGCCTCGGCGGCGGCACGATGATCATTCAACTCGAAATCCGTTCCGAGCGTCGGGTTCTTCAGTTTGACGAATTCGGCGTCGTCGATCGCAATGAATCCATTTTCGGCGTAGATATCTTCGATGTGGCAGTTGGAACTGCGAAACCCGGCGTGCGCCTTTCGGCGGCGTGCTAGGAGTCGGCTTTGCCTGTGGGGTTCAGCAGCAGGACGAAGCAGACCACGCCGCCAATGAGCGCGGTCGCGCCGTAGTGAACGAAGTCCGTCCGATCGAACAGTAGACCGCGGATCAATCCCGCCAGACCTGCTAACGCGACAAAGACGGCAACCGCTGCACCGATGATTCTGGGTTCTGCCCGGATCATGATCTCTTCCTTGGCTCAAGGCGCGCGGTTCTGAATTGACGTGACTGTTCGCGCGCCGTCAATGACGACTTCATCATCGACCTGGACAGGGTATTGCGATTGATTTGCATCAAGAAAGGCCGACCAGCACTCGAGGCATCGCATCTCTTGATGTGAATCAAGTGCATCGTCAGCCTGACCGTCATAGTTGCCATATACACACACGCTGATTCATCGCAGGCACCCATTCCCTCGTGTCTGCCATGCAGCCGTCGCCGTTCCCGCGCCAGAGTCCCAGACGCGCCGGCGCACGCATCATGGCCACCAAGAGCCCCCACTAGCGACTATGCGCCCGATGCGTCGTCGCCCCTTGACTCATATAAGGAGACTATGGATGTCTACCGTCGAACTTAATCAACCCAGCTCCACTGCGCCACCTATCACCGTGCTCAAGCACGCGGCCATCGACGGCATGGAGGCTTACCGCGCGCTGGTGGCCGAGGCCGAACGCGATCACGAAGCGTTCTGGGCACGCCTTGCCAGAGAACATCTCAAGTGGCGTCGGCCATTCACGAAGGTCCTGAACGATGCAAACGCGCCGTTCTATCAATGGTTTGAGGACGGCGAGCTCAACGCTTCATACAATTGTCTGGATCGCAACCTCGTCAACGGCCTCGCGGATAAAACCGCCATTGTGTTCGAGGCCGACGACGGCAAGGTCACGCATGTCACGTATCAGGCGCTCTATCACCGCGTGTGCAGACTCGCCAACGCGCTGCGCGCGCGCGGCGTGAGGAAAGGCGACCGGGTGGTGATTTACATGCCGATGTCGGTGGAAGGCGTCGCCGCCATGCTGGCGTGTGCACGCATCGGTGCGCCGCATTCCGTCGTGTTCGGCGGCTTTTCCGCCAAATCGCTGCACGAGCGAATGGTCGATGTCGGCGCCGTAGCCGTGATCACGGCCGACGAACAGGTGCGCGGCGGCAAGACACTGCCACTCAAGACGATCGTCGACGAAGCGCTTGCCATGGGTGGCGCCGAAGCCGTTAAAACGGTCGTCATCTATCGGCGTACGGGTGGCCGGATCCCCTGGATCGCGGGGCGTGACGCGTGGTTGCATGAGCTTGAACGAAACCAGCCGGATACCTGCGAGCCGGAATGGGTCGGCGCCGAACATCCGCTATTCGTGCTGTACACATCAGGGTCGACCGGAGCGCCCAAGGGCGTTCAGCACAGCACCGGCGGTTATCTGCTGTGGGCCGCCGTGACGATGAAATGGACCTTCGACATCAAGCCTGCCGATGTCTTCTGGTGTACCGCCGACATCGGCTGGATCACCGGTCACACGTATATCTGCTATGGCCCGACCGCAGTGGGCGCAACCCAGGTGATCTTCGAGGGTGTGCCGACCTATCCTAATGCGGGCCGCTTCTGGGACATGATCCAGCGCCATCAGGTCAGCATCTTCTACACCGCGCCGACCGCCATCCGGTCTCTCATCAAGAGCGCCGACGCTGACACCGCTGTGCATCCTCGCAGCTTCGACCTGAGCAGTTTGCGCATTCTCGGTACGGTCGGCGAACCGATCAACCCGAGTGCATGGAACTGGTACGCCGAACATGTTGGCGGTGGCCGCTGTCCGGTGCTCGACACGTTCTGGCAGACCGAGACGGGCGGCCATATGATCTCGCCGCTGCCGGGCGCTACGCCGCTCGTGCCGGGATCATGCACGCTGCCGATGCCGGGCATCGACGCGGCGATCGTCGACGAAGCCGGCAACGAAGTGGCCAACGGACAAGGTGGCGTACTCGTCATCCGCAAGCCGTGGCCGTCGATGATCCGCACGATCTGGGGCAATCCTGAGCGCTTCCGTAACGGCTATTACCCCGGCGAACTCGGCGGCAAGCTGTACCTCGCCGGCGACGGTGCGATTCGCGACCGGGACACAGGCTACTTCACGATCACCGGCCGTATCGACGACGTGCTGAATGTGTCCGGCCACCGGATGGGTACGATGGAAATCGAGTCCGCGCTGGCGGCCAATCCGCTTGTCGCCGAGGCCGCGGTCGTCGGCCGTCCGGATGAAACGTTCGGAGAAGCCATCGTCGCGTTCATTGTTCTGAAAACGGCGCGGCCCACCGGTGCTGAGGCTAAGCGCGTAGCGGACGAATTGCGCGCCTGGGTCGCCAAGGAAATCGGTCCGATAGCGAAACCGAAAGACATCCGGTTCGGCGACGCCATGCCCAAGACGCGCTCCGGCAAGGTCGTGCGCCGGTTGTTGCGCTCAGTGGCGAAAGGCGAAGTGATTTCACAGGATACCTCGACCGTCGAAAATCCGGCCGTGATTTCCCAGTTCGCCGATTCGATCTGAGCGATCCGACGTTGCTATGTTCGATTGTGATGTGACCGTGGCGCGGCGCCTGTCTTCAGGACAGGCGCGCACACGGCATCTACTTCTGTTTGCATGAGGAATTCATCATGAATATCAAAGCTCCTAACCCCGCATCACTCGGCCTCGCCGGTTTTGCGTTGACGACCTGGCTGCTCAGCATGATCAACGCCGGCTGGTTCGCCGGCGATTCGATGGGCATGGTGCTCGCCGTCGCTTTCGCTTATGGCGGCACCGCGCAGATGCTAGCAGGACTCATGGAAATACCGCGCGGCAATGCGTTCGGCGCAACGGCCTTTCTGAGCTACGGTGCGTTCTGGTGGTCGTTCGCCCTCTTCGTGCTGTTCCTGCACGGCGCCGTGCCTGCGGCGTTCATCGGGTGGTATCTGTTCCTGTGGGGTGTGTTCACGCTCTATATGTGGGTGGCGACATGGCGCGCGCCGCGTGCGTTGCAACTGGTGTTCCTGTCTTTGTGGATCACTTTCTTCGTGCTTGCAGCGAGCGAATGGACCGGTCTTGGATGGTTGCATCACGCCGGAGGCTACCTCGGTCTGGTGACAGCGTTGCTGGCTTTCTATCTGTCGGCGGCGGAGATCATCAACGAGACACATGGACGCACGGTGTTGCCGGTTGGCGCCGTTGCCCAGGATCTCGAAGTGACTGTGACGGTCACCGAAGGACTCCGTGGCGCCTGAAAATTGGCGGCGGCCAGCGCGGCGCCGCTCACACGGATAAACACTCCACGTGCCGATCAACTATCTTCGAGGATTCACGAAACCCGAGCGCAGCGATTCGGCGAATCTCCGCCTCGGACGATCGCTCGCTTTCGTCGCCGGCGCGGCCAACGCCGGCGGTTTCCTCGCCGTGGGGCAGTACACCTCCCATATGTCTGGCATTGTGTCGTCGCTCGCCGACAATCTCGCGCTTGGCGAAATCAATGCAATCGCGGTGGGATTAAGTTCCTTGCTGTCATTCCTCTTCGGGGCCGCCACGTCCGCAATCCTGATCAACTGGGGGCGCCGCCGGCAACTGCACAGCCGGTATGCAATGCCGTTGATGGTCGAGGCTACGCTGCTCCTCTGCTTTGGTCTGATTGGCTCGAATCTCGAGGCCCATCACGTCGTTTTCGTGCCGGCAACGGTCTGTCTACTGTGCTATGTGATGGGGCTGCAGAACGCCATGATCACAAAGATTTCAAAGGCAGAGATACGTACGACGCACGTCACCGGCCTTGTGACGGATATCGGCATCGAACTAGGCAAGCTCTTTTACTGGAACGCTGGAGCAACGGCCGGCAGCGCGGTCCGTGCGGATCGCCAGAAATTGATCCTTCTCGGATCGCTCTTGGCGTCGTTCCTCGCTGGCGGCCTTGCGGGCGCCGTAGGCTTCACGCACTTGGGGTTCGTGTCCACCGTTCCTCTCGCTGTTGTACTTCTCACTCTCGCTGCTGTGCCAGTCTTCGACGATATGCTAGCGCAGCGTCGTTAAATTATTTTCTTCGCAACACCGCTGTTCCGTGCCGTTTGGCCCCTGTTTCCCTATGCCCAAAGTAAACCCGACGACTTGGGTCGCGACTACCGGGTGACCCTTCCCCGCGACTGGAGCCCAGTCTGGAACCAACGCGTCGTTTTCCGCCGCCAGGGCAACCTGCGTTAAACGGCTCATTGAACGAAGGGTATTTTCTATCCATTACTGGTTTTACTTTCGCTTGTCGTCGCGCTCCTCGGCTCTTTTTCACTGAACGGAACTGTGCTGCCGAATTTTCTCAGTGCCGAAAGCAAGGCAACGTCGACACTGACTGCTCTGTGGCGCCATCGCAATGGAATGGGTATCTCGTCGATTCACCTTTTTGGCCGTGGCGGCTCAGTTAACAAAGAGACGTCCGCACATCGCGGGCGACGCGGCAACGGGCGGAAACACACACCACGAACCGTCGTGATGCAGGAAGAATACGATCGTCAGAGGTCCGGTCGAAGTGCATCCTTCCAGTCGCACATAGCGACCGTGCGTTGCGAGCATCCGACCAATCTGCGTCACCCGCGCCGGCATCGAAAGCGTAGGCGCAAACCATTTATCCACAAGGTATCGCAGGGAAACGTAGTTGCTGTTCATGGCGTGCTCCTGACATCCGGTTGGCCTGGGACGGAAAGTCGTTTCCACAGGTCTATGAAACTATTATTGGATGGGCACTCGCGAAGTTAAATCAGAGCGGCCTCAGAATGACGTAGCCGAACGCTACGCTCTGTAGGCGTTCGCCTACGCAGCACCTACCGCATGGCGCGTGTAACTCAGATAGTCCCAAGGGACGTACCCCGCGCGCTTTCGATGCGGTGGCCTCTCTTGCCGGCAAGACGTTTGATATGGCGCAACCGTTTCCTGAAACTCGCATCCATACTAGCCGAACGCGTGGCGGAAACTGCGCTCTCGCAGAAGGAATTTTCTTGAGCTCAGCACACGTGATCGCCCGGCGAACTCTCACGATCGAGCCACGGCGTGCCGGTGATGACATCTGCGGGTGGGCGATAAAATCGCTATTCACCCGCGAACGAGTAAAACACCCGTATTCTCCAGACAAGCTTAAGAACAGAATGCGCATCCTGAATGAAGAGCAGGAGAGGTTGCTCGATCCGATCGACCGGATCTCAGAGATCCTGTTTGGCCTGATCATGGCGGTCACCATCATCGGCTCACTGTCTATTGCGACGGCTGGGCAAACCCAGGTGCGCACCGTCACGTTATCCGCACTTGGCTGCAATCTCGCGTGGGGTTTGGTCGATGCGGTGATGTACCTCATGCGGACGGCGACTGAGCGCACGCATAACCGACTTGTTGCAAAACAGGTGCGTGGGGCGGATCCAGAAATTGCTCGCCAGTTGATCGCCAGGTCGTTGCCGGCTCATGTCGCAGCCGTAAGCGGCCCGGAGGAAATCGAAGGAATGCGGTGTCGACTGGGCAAGCTACAGTTTGAGGGTCAACCCGTTTTGCACACCAGAGATTTTCTCGAGGCATGCGGAATTTTTTTTCTGGTTGTCTTAGCCACATTTCCGGTGGTGCTCCCGTTTCTGCTGACGACTAACGTCATGCTGGCCATGCGCCTGTCGCGGATCGTTACGTTAGGAATGCTTTTTCTCGCGGGTATGAAGCTTGGGCATTACGCAGGGTATGCCAAGCCTGCGCGGACCGGATTGGTGATGGCCTTGCTCGGCGCTGTACTGATTGCGATCGTCATGGCCCTGGGTGGCTGAATACGGAAGACAGCCAACTGAACAGATACTGGACGCTTAAGACGGTATCCAACGCGTGCTAGCCGAATTTTGGCGCGACTTGCTGAAGTTGATCGGCAGACGTCGGGGATCAGGATCTTCCTTCTGTCTGACGCAGATCAACGGGTGTACCGCCAGGCCTTCGATAATCAGATATGTCGGTTGTGCAATTTTGATCAGGAGACTAGCGGTGGCCACCACGTTCACAGACCTGTCGAAAGCCGCACTACTCGTAATCGCGTGTGTAACTACCGCAGCGGCGTTTGATGTTGTCGCTCAACCTGCGTCCGCTACTCGTGGCACGATGCCTCATCAGATGTTCAGTCACGACGAGCGTGTCGAGTTCTGCGCGCAAATGCGCGGCGCAACCACGGCCGAGGAACTGCAGGCCATTGCCCAACACATGCACGATACGATGGTTGCGCGCGCGAAGGAGCAAGGTCTCCAACTACCGCCTGGCATGCAGAACGAAGCGCCCATGATGGGACGCGGCGCCGCCACTACCGGTATGGGCATGGGAGGCAACATGGCTGGCATGGGTTGCGCCCCCGACGCCGGCAACACGAGCGGGCTCGTAGCCTCGCCAGCTGCCGCTCTGCCGGCGAAGCAATACAGGGGCATAGACTATGTCACGGGTGGCGTTGGCGAAGATGAAGCCGCCGCGCTGCGTGCCGTGGCGTCGCGATACAGCATGCGTGCGAGATTCACATCCAGTTCGGGCGAGTTTCTGTCCGGCGTGAAGGTCCTTCTGAGACAGGTCAACGGCGCCCTGATCTTCGTCGCCACCACTGACGGCCCCTATCTTTACGCACAGATCCCGCCTGGGCACTACCGAATCAGCGCTGTATCCAACGGCGTGGAACGCGCGAGCGATATCAATATCCCGTCGCACGGTGGCGTCAATGTCGCGCTGACATGGCCGATGGGCAACCCGGATTCCCCGAATTGACCGACGGAAGCGGCGAGTGTCGCGTACAGGTTCGGCAAGGTGGCTACATTCAGAAAGGTGAAGCGTATGGAACAACCGCTCACGAGCCTTACGGCGCCGATTCTGTCAGCCGACTCGGCTATCTGGTTTTCGGCCTACGGGTTCGGCTGGGGATATTGCGCGTTTGCGCTTCCTTCTCAGGTTGTTTGTGAGTGCCTGGGTGCTGCGGATGACAGCCCCAGACAACTGTTGCTGGCCTTTCAGCTTGGAAAACCACGACTTCTGGCTGCGGTGGAACGTACAGTACGCCCGGGCGCCGGCAGTCGGCTGTCGCTTTCCGCCAATGATCTCTGACGCGGCGTTGCCACTCCATCGAGAAACGGGGAGCGCTGTGTCACCGACCTGCGCATGTCGGCCATCAGCAGCACTCTAGTCGAAGCTGCCATCCAGCATCCTGAAGAGTTGCCCCGAGCTCATCCGGAATAGACTTGCCACGGCGCGTCAAATCAGCGTGCGGCATACCAGTGACAACCTTGCATCAGGCGCCGACCCGCGAATCGTGAGGCGCTGCCGATTGACGGGCGGGCTCCTCCGGCATGAACCCGCGAGTTGATTCAGGTCAATGTCCACCGGTCCGTTCGGCGCCTAATGAATGACGACGCCGTCGCTGAGTCGTTACGCGCGGATTCTGTAAAAGCGCAGACAGACATAAACGGAGACTTGACTCATGGTCCTTATCGCCGCGTTCATCGCGATCGTTTTCCTCTACAGCCTGGTATCGCGGCGGCTGGAGAAGACGGTCCTCACCGCGCCGATCCTTTTCACCGCGGCCGGTGTACTCATGGCGGTTTCACCTGAAGTGCTAAACGAACTGGCGCTTGACCGGAAAAGCCTGTTGCTGGTTGCCGAACTGGGACTGGTCATGACGCTTTTCACCGATGCTTCCCGCGTCGCCCCGCGTATGCTCAAGGGGCACACCAATTTACCCGTTCGCCTGTTAAGCACGGGCATGCTGCTGACAATCGCGCTCGGCGCGCTGTGCGCGATGATCGTTCTCAGGACCCTCACCTGGTGGGAAGCCAGCATCCTTGCCGCGATTCTGGCTCCGACCGATGCCGGGCTCGGGCAGATGATTGTGAACAGCAAGCTCGTGCCGCAACGTATTCGCCAGGCGTTGAACGTTGAGGCGGGTCTTAATGATGGGCTCGCGGTCCCCTTCATGATGTTCTTTATTGCGTTGGCAGTGGCCCAGGAGGAGAGCGCTGGCGGCTCAGTGCTCACCCGCTTTCTCGTCGAGCAGATCGGCTACGGAACGCTGGTCGGACTTGGCGTCGGGCTTGCGGGTGGCTGGTTGCTAGGGCTTGCCCGCCGCAGGGAATGGATGGCCGAACCGCTCGCGCAGCTTGGCGTCGTGGCCCTGCCGCTCGCTTGCGTGCTCGCTTCGGAGGCCGTCGGCGCGAGCATGTTCATTGCTGCATTCGTCGCCGGACTTTCTGCTCAAGCGGGCTTCAGCGAGGTTGGCAAACACAGTGTCGAGTTCACCGAGGAATGGGGGCAACTCTTCAACTATTTCGTCTTCTTTTTCTTCGGCTTGCTCGTTACCCGGTTCTGGGCCGGATTTACCTTTGCCATCGTAGCCTACGGCGTGCTAAGCCTGACCTTGATTCGCATGGTTCCGGTGGCGATTGCGCTGAGAGGCACGGGCCTTGGCCGGCCGACCATACTATTCATGGGCTGGTTCGGCCCACGAGGACTGGCGTCCATCGTCCTCGGACTCGTCTATCTCGAGGGAGAAACCAACCTGCCGGGAGAATCGACCATCAAGCTTGCCGTCACAGCGACTGTACTACTCAGCATTTTCGCTCACGGGCTCACCGCGCTTCCTGGGATCAGCCGCTACGCGACAACAATTACGAAGTTGAACGATGATGCGCCGGAGCATGAGCCGACCGGTTCCGGCAGAAAAGAAGTCGAGGCGAGCTAAAACACCCGGACGGCCCCTCTGTTGCGTTTTCCCGGCTGCACCGCAGCCTGAGCCGCTGGGAACAACGTCGCAGCGATAGAGCAGATGCGCAGGTTAGTTAGACCCCGGAGCGACAATGACTCACGCGCATCAAGTGTTTGATCGTGCCGCGCATCTGCGTATTAGCAGCATGGCGGCTCTTCTGGCGCTTGCCGTCCTCGCTGTATTCGTCGTTCCATTCACCGTCGCGCCGACGAGCGTTCTGGCCAGGATTGCCCAGGATGTGCTGCTGTCGCTGGTTCTGGCGAGCGGCGTGGTGGCGGTATCGGATCACCGCGCACATCTGGTTCCCATCGCCATTGTCGCCGGTATTGCGATCGTGGTCCGCTGGACGGGATGGCTCTTGCCACTGGGGGCGGCAACAGCGCTTCGCGACGAAACAGCCCTGGTTGCGCTCGGTCTGCTTGCAGCGGTCATCGGAATCAGGGTATTCGGCGCCGGCACAGCAACAATCGACCGGATACTTGGGGCGATCACACTCTACCTACTGATCGGGGTTGTCTGGTCAGAGGCATACCAACTCATCAGCATCCACGATTCCGCGGCTTATATCGGAATCTCGCACGGCAACACGCCTGCAGATCGCTCGACGTGGATCTACTTCAGCTTCGTCACGCTCACGACCGTCGGTTATGGCGACATCACACCGGTCGCTCATGCAGCAAGGTCGCTTGCGATTCTCGAGGCGCTGATCGGTCAACTCTACCCGGCGATTGTACTGGCGCGACTGGTGTCGTTGCAGGTCGCCGGAGGCGAGCCGCTCGGAGGCAAACGAAGTTGATCTGGATGAAGCCCAGTGTGCGCCTATTCTTCAAGAATGCGATGGATGGCGTATCCGTTTAAGGTTCTCCTGAGGGTTTAGAAATGCCGGCCACCAGCGTCGAGTCGAAAAAAGTGTCCTGGCTGCTTCGATTATTGCCTGCCGCCACGTGGCTGCGAACGCTTGCGGGTGCGTCGCTACGTTCCGACGTGGTCGCCGGAATCACACTTGCCGCGTACCTGTTGCCGGCTGGCGTAGCCGATGCGTCTCTGGCAAACCTTCCTCCTGAGGCGGGGCTCTACGCCTGCCTGTTCTCAGGGTTGCTTTTCTGGCTTTTCTGCGGTTCCAGGCACACGGCGATCACAGTGACTTCGGCGCTTTCGGTACTCGTCGGCTCATCGTTGGGCACGGTCACGGGCGGAGATGTCACGCGTTTTGGCGCACTCGCAGCCTGCACGGCACTACTGGTAGCCGGCATGTCGATCCTGGCTTCGCTCGTGCGCGCTGGCAAAATCGTCAACTTCATTTCCGAAACCGTGCTCGTCGGCTTCAAGACCGGCGTGGCGTTGTTCATCGGCAGCACGCAGTTGCCCAAGCTGTTCGGTTTCAAGGGCGGCCATGGTGATTTTTGGGAGCGCATGGCCGATTTCTTCACCCAGGTCGGCCAGACGAACCGAACAGCGCTTGCGATGGGCGTCGTTGCGCTGGTCGTGCTCGTGTTGGGGCAGCGGTTCCTGAAGAACAGACCCGTGGCGCTGCTGGTTGTGATCGGCGGCGTCGTGGCCGCGTCACTGATGGACGCTGGCGCAAAGGGCGTGAAACTGCTTGGAACCATTCCGCAGGGGCTGCCGGCGCTTGGGCTTCCGGCCGTCCACTGGAGCGATGTGGACGACCTGCTGCTGCCGCTGGCGATGGCGTGCTTCGTGCTCGGGGCAGTCGAGACGATCGCCATCGGTCGTATGTTTGCACGCAAGCATGGCTACCGGCTTGACGCGAATCAGGAGTTCCTGGCCCTTGCTGCGGCGAACGTCGGCGCCGGCATGGGTCAGGGGTTCCCGGTTTCCGGCGGGATGTCGCAATCCCTGGTGAACGAAAGCGGCGGCGCACGCACACCGCTCTCGGGTCTCGTCGCGTCACTGATCATTCTCGTCGTGGTGCTCTTCTTTTCGGACCTGCTTCGTAATCTGCCGCAACCGGTGCTGGCAGCGATTGTCCTCGTCGCGGTGGCCGGGTTGTTCAAGTTTGACGAAATGAAGCGGCTCTGGCGCTTCGATCGCAGAGAGTTTGCGATCGCTGCAGCGGCGCTCGTCGGCGTACTCACCACGAGTCTGCTGCGCGGCGTGCTGATCGGCGCGGTGATTTCCATCGTACTGCTGTTGCGGCGCGCGTCCGAGCCGCCTGTCGCAGTGCTCGGACGCGTCCCTGGAACCGAACTTTACGGCAACATCGCACCCAACCCCGAGAACCTTCGTACCGAGGGTGTCTTTATCTTTCGCGCCGACGCGGCGATCCTGTACTTCAACTGCGAGTTCCTGTACGACCGCTTTCTCGAATGGCTGGCACAGGAAACCGGGCCGGTCAAGCTCGCGATCTGGAGCTTGTCGACTGTCGCCGCCGTCGACCTGGCCGGCTCGGAGATGCTGGTACAACTACGTGACGAGCTGGCTCAACGCAGCATCGTGCTGGAACTCGCCGACGCCCGCGGTCCGGTGCGCGAAGATCTGCGCGCAGCCGGGCTTGAGGCTCACTTCGGACCGATCGAAGCCAACGCGTCGATCGCGGGGATCATTCGCGCCAAGAAAAGCTGATCCCGGCAATACGTGATCGTGGTGATGATCGGTAGACCATTCCTATGGTATGGGCAAAAAAACGACCTTCGGACGCGGTCCCGTGTGGGTCGACACACGAAGGAAGGCGTGTTGTTGGCGGCGGTGTAAAAGCGACATTAAACGGCGGCGCAAGGTTCAGTAGATGCGCCAACAACCGTGAACGGTATTGGCGCCAGTGATCGAGCGTGCGGGGTCGTCAGTCAGAAGGGATCTGCCGCGTTGTCACGAGGGTGAGGGTTTCCAGGAGGCGCACGCTGCTCGCGCAGCAGTTCGTTGAGCGCAATCTGATAGTGCGCGACGATGCGCTCGCGTAGATCGTCGATGAGTTCGACGACGGCGAGCGCCTGATCGGCGGACCAGTTGTCCGGGATCAGGAAGTCGAGCCCGTGACTGATGCGCGAAGGCAGGTGAAGGCGCTTCATGATTTCTTCTTCTCCATGCGTGCCGCGCTGCGTTTCTTTGTGCGCTGCTCGGCCCGTTCACGTGCCTCCTTTACCCGGTAGGACTCGCCTTCGATCGCGACGACTTCGGCGCGATGCACCAGCCGGTCAACCAGCGAGACGACGCAGGCGGCGTTCGGAAACACTTCCGACCATTCTGCGAACGGCCGGTTTGTAGTGACGACGGTGCTCGCTGCGCCATATCTGCGGCTGATCAGTTCGAACAGCAGGTCGGCGTGTCGGTTCGAGTAGGACAGGTATCCGACCTCGTCAATTACAAGCACGTCAGGCGTTGCGTAGCGGTGCAGCCGTCGGCGTAACGCTGAGTCACTGTCAAGCGCGGCGAGCTCACCGAGCATCTGGCCAGCGGTTGTGAACAGCGCGGTGTGCCCGTTGACGAGCGCCTGGTATGCGAGGTTCAGCGCCAGGGTCGACTTGCCCACGCCGTTCGGGCCGATCAGTACGACGTTGGCGGTGTCCCTGACGAACTCGAGCGACATCAGTTCTTCAACGGCGGCCCGGTCGCAACGCGTGGGCCACGCCCAGTCGAAGTCGCACAGCGGTTTGAAGCTACCCAGATGGGCATCCCGGATGCGTCGCTCGAGCGAACGGCGGGCACGCTCGTCTTCTTCCCACTGCAGCAGCGGCGCAACCCAGCCGGCGTCAGTGAGATCCGGCCAGTGTGCCAGCAGCCCATACAGGCGCAAGGCGTTTGCGCGCTCCTGCAGGTTCTCAGGCGAGCTCATCAGCACCTCCCGTTATCTGGTCGTAGATGTCGAGCCGGTGAGGGGTCACCAGCGTGTCCTTGCTGCGCACGTGCTCGGGCAGGTTGACCGTAACTGGCGGCGGTACCTGGCGCGACTCGCGCCGACGCTCCAGCGCCAGACGCACCGGATTCTGGTGAGGCGCGGCATCGCTGGCGAGCGTTTCCTCGATCGCTGCCTGCAGTTCGGCCGCGCCATAACGGTCGAGCAGCCGCAGCAGGCGATGATCCTGCCTTCAGCGACAGCGACTTCTTCGATCCCCGGGATCTGGTTCAGGTCCGTTACGAAATGCTGCGACGCGTACGCGTGGAAGGGCAAACCATCGCGGATGCCGCCGCACACTTCGGAGTCAGTCGGCCGACCTTCTACAAGGCGCAGGCCGACTTCGAGCGCGACGGCCTGGCTGGGTTGCTGCCGGTCAAGCGCGGCCCGCACGGACCTCATAAGATCACCGATGAGGTGACGCGCTTCATCGAAGAAGCGCGCGCGACTCACGTTGGGCTGGAAGTGCAGGAGCTGGTCGATCGGATTGCGGGGCGGTTTGGCCTGGCGGTGCATCGACGCACCGTGGAGCGCGCCCTGGCGCGTTTTAAAAAAAAACGACGGTAAATCCCCCCGTAACGGCGCGCGATGCCCAGTCCCTGAGCCGATGCTACGAGGTCTTGCGCCAGGAGGTTCTCGATACAGGCGGAGGTGGTCCCACGCTGATGCGAGGCCGGGCGCTGTTCATGTTCAAGGGCATGGCGGTCTGGATGAAGTCGGTGACCGAAGCGTTTCCGTTTAGTCCATTACCGGTCACGCGCCCGAGCGGGCTGAATCTGCCTGTCGGTCTCGAACAGAACCTGATCGTCATTGTGGCGGCGATGGCAATTGCGACAGCGGAGGTGATGGCATGACCGATCAGACGCACGCGAAAGTTCAGGCCCGGCATCTGAAAAGAAGCGCCTACCTGTATGTCCGCCAGTCCACGTTGCGACAGCTGTTCGAGAATACCGAGAGCACTGAGCGCCAGTACAACCTGCGACAGCGCGCGGTCGCTCTTGGATGGCGCATTGATCAGGTGGTTGTAATCGACTCGGACCTCGGCCTGTCCGGCGCGTCTGCGGTTGATCGCCTGGGGTTCCAGCGTCTTGTCGCCGAGGTGAGTCTGGGCCGCGCCGGGATTGTGATGGGCCTCGAGGTGTCGCGCCTGGCGCGCAATTCCACCGACTGGCATCGGCTACTGGAGATTTGCGCACTGGCCGACTGCCTGATCCTTGACGAGGATGGCGTCTACGATCCCGCGCACTTCAATGATCGGTTGCTGCTCGGCCTGAAGGGCACGATGAGCGAGGCTGAGTTGCATGTCATGCGGGCACGACTGCGCGGCGGAATTCTCAACAAGGCACGTCGCGGAGAGCTGGAGATGCGGCTGCCCATCGGCTTTGTGTATGACACCGAGGCACGCGTGCGTCTGGATCCCGACGCACGTATCCAGGAAAGTATCCGGCAGCTCTTCCGCACGTTCCGGCGCACCGGTTCGGCCACGGCAACGGTCAAGGCATTTCGCGTGCAGGGTCTTCTGTTCCCCCACCGGATTTACCGCGGGGCACGAAAGGGCGATGTGCAGTGGGGCGAACTGGATCACTCACGTGTGCTGTGGGTCCTGCATCACCCGCGTTACGCAGGTGCATACTGCTTCGGGCGCACGCGCTATCGAAAGCATCCCGATGGTCAGACGGTCTCCGTCCGGCTGCCCTCTGCGCAATGGGTGTCGCTGATCCCTGACGCCCACGAGGCCTATGTGAGCTGGGAAGAGTTCGAACAGAATGTTCAGGTGTTGCGCGAGAATGCCCACGCACTGGGCATCGACCGGGAAAGGGGGGCGCCACGTGAGGGGCCGGCGCTGCTGCAGGGCCTGGCGATATGCGCCAGATGCGGTGAGCGAATGACGGTGCGCTATCACGTCCAGGGCACCCGCAGGGTGCCGGACTACATGTGCCAGCGTCACGGCATCGAACATGGGCGGCCGGTATGCCAGCATGTTCACGGTGGCGAGCTTGACGATGCTGTTGGCAGGTTGCTCGTGGAGACAGTCACGCCGGTCACGCTTGAGGTCGCGCTGGCGGTACAGGAAGAACTTGACAGCCGTTCTGAAGAGCGCGACCGACTGCACCGCCAGGAGTTCGAGCGGGCACGCTACGAGGCCGATCTGGCGCGTCGCCGCTATATGCAGGTGGATCCAGCGAATCGATTGGTTGCGGACTCGCTTGAAGCGGAATGGAACCATGCGCTTCGCGCTCTCGCCGAAGCTCAGGATTGCTACGAAAAGAAGCGTGAGGCTGATCATGCCGGACTTGACGACAAACAGCGTGCGCGCATCATGGCACTAGCCAGAGACTTCCCTCGTCTGTGGAACGATCCGCGCACACCTGATCGCGAGCGAAAGCGCATGGCGCGACTGCTCATCGCTGACGTGACTTTGCTCAAGGGTGCAGACATCTGCGTTCAGATACGCTTTAACGGCGGCGCCACGCATACGCTACATGTGCCGCTATCCATGCCAGCGTGGATATTACGGCAGACCCCACGCGCAGTCGTTGCCGAAATGGACCGGCTTCTCGACGAGTACACCGAGGGTGAAACGGCGGAGCAGCTGAATCGTCAGCAGCTCATCTCCGGCTGGGGTAAGCGGTTTAATTCCAGAATGATCACGCGGATTCGGCTGTCCCACGGGCTACCGAGTCATCATGACAGGCTGCGCGCACGTGGAATGCTTACACAAGACGAGATCGCAGAGCGGTTGGACGTGGCGCCGACGACCGTCAAGAGCTGGCGTCGTGCGGGCCTGCTTGTAGCGCACCGTTACGACGACAAGGGCGGATATCTCTTCGAACCTCCGGGCGCCGACGCACCAGTAAAGTTCCAGCATCAGGGAAAGACCCGTGGCCGACGCTCGGCCGCATAAACACCAACGCAACCGACATATGAGGTGCACTATGCAGCGTAGCCCTTCTCGTTTCCTCTTGCCACTGCCACCGGACGGGGCTCGTAGTGATGATGCGCGGCGAACGCGAGCAGCGTCGGGTTGAAGCGGATCGCATCGCCCTGGCGCTCGAGCACAGCGCTTTTGAGATTGTCGTAAAGGAGGACCTTCGGCAAGCCGGACCATGCCGCAAACGCACCGGCGTGGCCTGCCAGGAAGCTGTCCATGCGCGCATCGAGGAAGAAACGCAGATAGATCTGCCGCGACCATGACAGCACCATCACGAAGGCCATCAGCGGCCGACGCGCGCGGCCGATCTGGAGATGGTCGAAATGCGCCC
The DNA here is from genome assembly GCF_046025895.1 of Paraburkholderia sp. RL17-337-BIB-A. Taxonomy (NCBI): domain Bacteria; kingdom Pseudomonadati; phylum Pseudomonadota; class Betaproteobacteria; order Burkholderiales; family Burkholderiaceae; genus Paraburkholderia; species Paraburkholderia sp. RL17-337-BIB-A. The sequence continues at coordinate 841,199 of NZ_JARESY010000004.1, forward strand.
AGTCGACCTGGCCCTGTTCTCCGGGCAGCGTGCGCAGGCGCAGATAAGCCTCAGATATGGGACGCGGACGGTGAAGTGCGACCTGGTGCCGGAAGTGATGAATGTTGCCACGGTAGCCGCGCTCGGTGACCATCGCATACAGCCGGCTGGCCGTGAGCGACGGAAACTTCTTCAGCGTCTCATGGATGAACGGCAGGTAGGCATCGATCTGCGACGGTCGAAGCATCCCGCCGATGCGGGGCAGACCGGCCTGCGCAAGTACGCGCTGGACGGTGCCGCGGTGTACGTGCAACTGGCGCGCGATGGTGCCACAGCGCCACTTCTCGACGTGGTAGTAGCGCAGGATCTGCGCCTCGAGTTCAACTCCGATGGTCATGGGTCACTTCCTGTGCAGTGAGTAGCAGTACGAACATCACGGAAGACCCGACGGCGCAGTGGCCCGAGGCGTACGAAGCCCGGACAGACGCAGTAGCAGAAGTGGCAATGCTCAGGCACAGATGGGGCGGTGGCGGGTACCGCCGCTCTTGCCGCCGACGTCGTCGAAGTCGGTGCCAGTAGAGCATCGGCGGCAGGCACAGCGGAACCCTGATGCGTCACTTTATTCTGGCGGCTGCGATAGCGGCGCATCCGTTCGGCGTGCGCAAAGCGGCCGTGACGACTGCGCTGATAGCGTTGGCCGGCCACGCGCATGCTGGCCTGACGTGCGAGCTCAGAGCAGTCGCCGTCGCAGTAGATCTGGCCGCGGTCGCAACGGCGGCAAACGATGACCTGCGCCCGACAGCGGGCACACACAAACAGGCGGCCTGTGGCCGGCATCGGCAATCCCCGTCAATGCCGAAACGGTATCGACGGGACTGGTGGGCCGTGCCATACTGGACCGGCACCCGTGCCCCGTGCGCGTGTGGGGCTCGACATCGGAATGAACTTGGCGGTTTGAGCCGGTGTCGGGCCTGTTTCTTCGGCGGTAAGCCTCCTTCTACCGCATCCCGACTTCAGCGTCACCTCTTCCTGAAACGAGCCGCGTCGGGTGCGTCTGCACTCGCCCTACGGGATCCTTCCGACGCACCCAGTACCGCCCTCCCGCTCTTCGCGCCAACCACTACCAAACCGCTCAGCAGAGCACGACCATTCCGTATCTCTGATCGACGCCGCCGTTTAGTGTCGGTTTCGAACAGCCGTTCACACGTGTAGAACCTAGCGGTTATAGCAGCTCGCGCATTGCCTGATCGAGAAGCAATCCTCCCGGCAGCAGTTCGGCACGCGCAAACCGCACAAGCGCTATCGCACGCACTTGAGGCGGCCTGGTCGGAACGTGCGCGATGTGGAATTCGAGCTCATCCGCGGCTTGCACACTGTCCTTCGTCTGCACTACATTCATCCGGTCCAAGCGAATTTTCTTTTTGCTGAGGTGGACGTGCCTGTCTGGTTCCATCAGAACCTGGCAGACCCCGTCAAGTTGACGCTCAAGCGCGTCCGTTGAAACTCGCAGGTCACCAAGGCGCTGGGAGTTATCTTCAATCTGTGCCTGCAGTTGAACGAGTTCTTCATGTGCAATAGAAGCACCACCCCCACACACGGAATCCATGCCTGTGCCTTCGCGCTGTAGCAACAGCAAGCGGGTCTTGAGCAATGCGCGGCCCTTGTCGAGTGCATCGCGACGATCTTTCGCCAATTTGGCCAGCCCCGTGAGCGCTAGCTGGTCGATCACTCGCCTGACGATCTCCCGTCGCAACTCCGATTCCGATCGACCGCAGATCATGACACGATGGTCACCAAAGCAAACCGTAGTTTGCGCAACATCACGACGTACCGCGTTTCCCTCAAGGGCGACACCTAGTACGTGACGTTCAGTCATCGCCATTCCGAGCACCGCGTAAGCGTGTTCCGAGTCCGGATTCTGTGCGAAGTACGCACGTAACTGTTCCGAGCGGCTGATCCTTCCCGTCAGTTCTTCCGGCTTGGCGAAAAAAGCACGCATGTAGAGATCCGAAGCCCATGTGCGTGCGCTGGCTTCATGAGGTGCAGGTAGGGATGCGACCAGGGCGGTCGCATATCGGAGCGATGCCGCGACCGCTGGCGCCAGATGTTCCCGGCAGTGCTGTGCCATTCCCAGTCGAGGATTCAGTGCCATAATCCGGTCGATGGCTTCCGTAGCCTGTTCCGGTTGATGCCGCTTAGTGCGAGCGTCGTCATTGCTTCGCAGCCAATTGAAAATGCCCATGTCGGCCCCCCCTTCGGGTTCACTTCACTCGGAGCGGTCCTTCATGACCTGGACGTTTATTTTTCGTTTTTTCCAGAACATATTGTGCACTCGGGGCTGCAGACGACGGAGCATTTCCGGATCCAGGCCTTCGAAGTTCACCACCACTGCGGGTCGTGAACCCTCACCTGGAATATGCTTGATTCTGTCGAAGGGCGGGAAACCATACCGCGTCAGAAACTCCTTGATCTCCTGATCGCTGGTGCCTGTCTCGATGTTGCCAATCCACAAATCTGCCATGATGTTCCTCGAGGCTGATGCCCGGTCATATCTGGTCCGGCTCACCGATCGGCTATTGGGCCGTTACGGCGCCGGACTCGACCGCCGCATGCGGATTCCACTGCACTCCGTCGCCAAGCGACGGTCGTCTATCTAGCAAGGTACGTTGACGAGAAGCGTACGGCTTGATCCTGGTCAAGCCCTCGGCTGAGGCTTCGCGGCATTCGGGATCGCATTTGTCAAAAGTGATCGGCAATAATCTTGAACGGATAATCGGAGTCCTGGTAGTCGCCGCGCTTTTGCCGCCTGGGCAGTTGCACTTCTTGCCGGGGCACCGTCTCGTATGGAATCCGGCTGAGCAGATCACGGATAATGTTCAGGCGAGCCCTTTTCTTGTCGTCCGATATCGCCACCGACCACGGCGCGCACTCCGAGTCCGTCGCCGCGAACATGTCGTCACGCGCACGTGAATAGTCGTACCAGCGGCGATAGGACTCAAGGTCCATCGGAGAAAGCTTCCATACCTTGCGGCCATCCTCGATTCGAGCCTTGATGCGCCGAGTCTGCTCGTCCGGACTGACTTCGAGCCAGTACTTCAACAGGATGATGCCCGAGTCGATCATCGCCTTCTCGACACCTGGCAGATCGTTCAAAAAGCGAACCGCCTTCTGCTCCGAACAAAACCCCATGACACGCTCGACACCCGCACGGTTGTACCGGTTGCGATCAAAAATCACCACCTCGCCGGCCGCCGGAAAATGCGGGACGTACCGTTGTATGAACATCTGGCTTTTTTCGCGTTCGCTGGGCGCAGGCAACGCAACCACACGAAACACGCGCGGACTGACGCGCTCGGTGATCGCTTTGATCGCCCCACCCTTACCCGCTGCGTCACGGCCCTCGAACACAATGCAGACCTTCACTCCTTCGCGCACAACCCACTGCTGCAGATTGACCAGTTCGACGTGCAAGCGCCGAAGTTCCTTTTCACAGTCCTTATTGCTCAGCTTGTCGCGCACGGGACCATTCTGATCTGATTGACTGGCGGAAGACATTTGCGGATCTCCAATTTCACACACCCTGCAATGACGCAAAATGCAATGGAAGAACTCTGACACGATTGCCCTCCACGGCGCTATTAGCGGAACGACCCCGCGTATGCTGCGCCGCTCCGCTTTGATCATTCCGTTGCGGCTTCTATCGTCTTGCGCTCCACGAAGTCATTCCAGTCTCCGGGCTGCACAAAGGACTGCATTGATCTATGTCAAAGCAACCGGGCCCGACGAGGAGAGGCCATGTCGTGCAGGCGGTGTCAATGCCTACGTCGAAAGGTCCTTACGAAGCCGCAGCCACGCACTTATTTCATCACCGAGTCCGCCCGCTGCGAACATTCAACCCGCCAGTTCAAACGCCTTCCTCTTTTCCACGCTATCTCCTCGTCCGACTCACTTCATCAGGTCAGGTCCTTACCTCCGGAATGATATTGGCGATCATACGGTACAACTTGTCGAGGTCATCCTCCAACTCAACGCCCTCGAAAGGATCGCGATTCGCGCCGAAGGCCGCATCGACTTCCGCCCAATCTTCGGCGATCAGCGTGCGCAGGGCAACAGGCAAGACTACGTCCTCTTCTATTCGACGGTGGTTCGCGTAGAACGTGACGTACTCCTGGACCCGACTACTTAACGCCGGGAGTGCGGAAATACCCGTTAGTTCATAACGGGTCAGGGCGTCCTCAAGTTCTCGAACCTTGGCCTCACCTTCGGCATGCTGCCGATCGAGATCGTTCAGAACATCGTCGATTTCAGTGGTCCTTGCGCGGATCCGTGCGAACAGATACCTTTCCTCCTTCGGATGATGAACCCGTTCTGGATATTCGCGAATGTAATATAGGATCGACCGAAGCACCGCGAGACCCGGCGCTGTGCTGCCATTTTCGCGCAGGCGGACAAACTGAAGCATTCCGCCGATCGCCGTGGTCAGTTGCTGATGCTCCCTGAGGATGATACTGACTGCACCCTTCCTTCCCCAACCGGTCATGGGAAGCTCCATCACGTATGAACGGGCGTCCCGGCGCCCCGCCCCTTCTTGCGACCAGACTGCGTGCTGGTTCCGTTGCTTGCGCCGATGCGTCAAGGGTGAGTGCGATAAAGGCTGACGACATTGATCGGAGTCAAATGATGTGTGTTTTGTGAACTTGAGGACCGGAAGCGTAGCCTGCCGACTGCACCTTGCGCCACCCGTCGTTACGGTCATTCAAAATGACCTGCCACTCTGAATACATTGACACTACAAACCCATAAATTCTTCTGTGGGACAAGGCAACCCTCAAACCTTGCTTCGCCATCCTTATCGCTTTTCACTGTGGCCAGTTCGTCGGTCAAGCCGCCCAAACTTCGAGATGTGAGCCGCATTCGTGTTACAAACAATGGGCGCGGGCAGATGGCACGGTGGTGCGCAAGTTAAACGGATAGCCCGACGCGACGTAGTACGGAGGAGGCTACGATCTGAGAGACAGGTTTAATCGGAGCCAGCCGTGCGCGTGTCGTCTGACCGCTACCGTACAGACTCACCCGTGCCGATGGGGGTTCTGGTGCAAATAGGATCGGAGAATCGGTTAGAGTTGTCGGAGCAAAACGAACTGATGACCGGCGATGAGCAAGTTGAAATGTCTGGAGGAGCTGTTCGGTGGACGCCATTTTGATCGGGAGATCATCATTCTGTGTGTTCGGTGGTACCTGCGCTACAAGCTCAGCCTACGCGATCTGGTCGAGATGATGGCCGAACGGGGTTTGTCGCTGGCTCACACGACAATCCTGCGCTGGGTGAGGCGTTATACGCCCGAGTTCGTCAAACGCTGGAACCGCTTTGCTACCCCTGCGGGTCGCTCGTGGCGTGTCGACGAGACCTATCTGAAGATTCGCGGCAGGTGGGTCTACCTGTACCGGGCGGTGGATCGGGGTGGCCAGACGGTGGACTTCACGCTCAGGGCGAGGCGCGACGTGGCCGCGGCCAAAGCCTTTTTCAGCAAGGCCGTCAGGCATCAGGGCCAGTCGCCCGAGACCATCACGCTCGATGGTTATGCGGCCTCGCACCGCGCGGTGCGCGAGATGAAGGCCGATGGTCTGCTGCCTCAAGACACGAAGGTCCAGTCCTCAAAATATCTGAACAACGTGATCGAGGTGCGACACGAGGTCGCTTACAGAAGTTGTTCTCCCTTCTCGCCGTATCGAAGGAGAGAACCACCGGTGTCACCCGGTGAATCCAGGGGCCTGAATCAAGAGCGGCTCTGACAACGTAACGAAGCGCCGCAAGGCGCGGGGTATCAATCGCGAGAGGCGTACCCTTCTGGCAGCCATACGCCGGATGAGTGCCAGATAGTCGGTATGGTGAAAACATTTGAATCTGCAGTAGGGTCGTTACGTTGAACGAGCGGAAATGGCTATTGCGCTCGAACCAAAACGGTACTGGAGGTGGGAACAGCGTCTTTCGATTACGCGTTCGTGACCCGCATACCTCCCGGCCCAGAGCAGGCACCTAACCCGACGTACTTCCATAAGCGGAACGTGGAAACCCCGTATCGCTCCCTTCGGGACAGCAGGCTGCGAGGTCTGCCCATGGCGGTGCGGGCACAGGATCGGGGAAAAAGCGAATGCCCGGCTGTAATGGACGGGATACGGGTTGCAACATCACCCGACGCGAAAGCGGGCAGACTTCCTCGTGGTCTCTCCTCACCAGAGAGTTTGCAGAACCATCTAAACGGAAGGAAAGCAAATGAGCGCAGCAACACGGGCGCGTGCACCTTCGGGCGTGGCGTGGAACGGCATCAATTGGGCCGATGTTCAACGTCAGGTAAGGAGGCTGCAATCGCGTATGGTGAAGGCGGTACAGGCCGGCCGCCATAACAGGGTGAAAGCACTGCAATGGCTGCTGACCCATTCGTTCAGCGGCCGTGCATTAGCCGTGAAGCGGGTGACTGAAAACAAAGGCAGGAACACCCCCGGTGTGGACAAGGTAACGTGGAAAACACCGGTGGCAAAGGCCAACGCGATTGCGTCGTTGAAGAGGCGGGATTATTCGCCCCTTCCACTTCGGAGAGTTTTTATTCTGAAGAAAAACGGTAAGACGAGGCCGCTCGGCATACCCGTGATGAAATGCCGCGCCATGCAGGCGTTACATCTGCTGGCGTTGGAACCCGTTTCGGAAACCACCGCCGATCTGAATTCTTATGGGTTCAGACCGGAACGCTCTACTGCTGACGCTGGAGGACAATGCTTCATTTCTCTGGCAAAAAAGGCGAGTGCGGAATGGGTGCTGGAGGCCGACATCCAAGGCTGTTTCGACAAAATTTCCCACGACTGGATGATCGCCAATATCCCCACGGACAAGGTGATTCTAAAGAAGTGGCTCAAAGCGGGATACGTGTATCAAAACGAACTCTTCCCCACTGACGCCGGCACCCCGCAAGGGGGAATTATTTCCCCGGTGGCAGCCAACATGACGCTCGATGGCCTCGAAGCTATGCTCGCGGAAAAATTCCCGCGAGCGAAGCAGAGAGGACTGAAAATGAACATGGTGCGTTACGCGGACGACTTCATTATTACCGGCCACTCGAAGGAGTGGCTGGAACATGAAGTCAGGCCGGCAGTAGCTGAATTCCTGGCGGAACGCGGGCTGGTCCTATCACCAGAAAAGACCAGGATAACGCACATCAAGGATGGGTTTGATTTCCTCGGGTGGAACATTCGCAAGTACAACGGCAAGCTACTGATGAAGCCGTCGAAAGCGAACGTCAAGGCACATCTTGACAAAATTCGTGAAATCATCAAGGCCAACAAGACGGCTAAACAGGCGAACCTGGTAAAGCTGCTCAATCCTGTTTTACGAGGATGGGCGAATTACCATAGCCATGTCGTCGCCAAGAAAGCCTTCGATCGGGTTGATCACGAGGTCTGGTCAATGCTATGGCGATGGGCGGCCAGAAGGCACCCTAAAAAAGGCGCCCGATGGATAAAAAGCAAATACTTCAGGGCCAAAGGTCTACCAGGTTGCTGAAATACCGGCGGTCACGTCATCGCGGAAAGCCTTTGAAGCGTTGATAGAAGGACCCCACTTGCCCCCTGGAGATCATGCGCGGCGCCGACACGTTCACCGAGAGTTTGTTTTCCATGCGCAAGCTGAACGACTTCGTTCCGATGTCACATCCGCTGCGTGCGATTCGCGTCATGGCGAACGAAGCGCTAGCGAAGATGGATCGGCTGTTCGCGGGGATGTACGAAGCCGACATCAAGGGTGGGCGGCCGAGCATCGCACCGGAGAAGTTGCTGCGAGCAATGCTGATCCAGGTGCTCTACAGCATCCGCTCGGAGCGCCAACTGATGGAGCAGGTGCAATACAACCTGCTGTTTCGCTGGTTCATCGGCTTGGCGATGGATGATGTGGTGTGGGTGCCCACGGTCTTCACGAAGAACCGTGAGCGGTTGATCAAACACGACGCAGTGATCGAATTCTTCAACGAAGTAGTGGCCATCGCTGAGAAGAAGGACCTGCTCTCGGGCGAGCACTTCAGCGTGGACGGCACGCTGATCCAGGCGTGGGCGGGACACAAGAGCTTTGTGCGCAAGAACAGCGACGATCAGGACAATGACGGCGGCAGCGCGGGCGAGTTCAAGGGCGAGAAGCGCAGCAACGAGACGCATCAGTCGAAGACCGATTCCGATGCGCGTCTGTATCGCAAAGGCAAGACGGCCAGCGAATTGCGGTACATGGGCCATACGCTGACCGATAATCGGCATGGCCTGGTAGTCAACGCGCGCGTAACACGCGCTGACGGGCATGCCGAGCGTGAAGCGGCCAAGATCATGATCAACGATGCGCGGCAAGCGGCAGAGGATGCAAACGCAGAAATCACGCTGGGTGCGGACAAGGGTTACGACGCAGAGGAATTCATCGAAGCCTGCCAGCAGATGAAGGTCACACCGCACGTTGCGCAAAACACCTCGGGGCGGCGTTCGGCGGTGCCCGATACGATTGCCTCAAGCGTGGGCTACGCCATCTCGCAGCAAAAGCGCAAGTTGATCGAACAAGGTTTCGGCTGGGCGAAGACCGTGGGGCGCATGCGCCAGGTGATGGTGCGTGGGTTGAAGAAAGTGGATCAGATGTTCGTGTTGAACATGGCCGCCTACAACCTCGTGCGCATCCGATCCCTGGCACAAGTCCGCCCATAGTGGCGGAAAACGCGGCAATGAGGCCAGAAATTGGCCTTAAAACGCTAAACATGACATTGAATTCGCGTTGAAATTGCGCAAATGCGAAAATCTCGCGACGAGAGCCGCTTAAACGGAGCGAGGCCGCTTCCGATGGGGTGTATTTCCGCAGCCTGCTACGGGACTGGGTATTTGCCGCCACAGAAAAAAAAGAGGATGGCACGACAAGAGAGGTCACCTTGCTGAAAGAATCGGACACGCCGATAAAACGGCACATCAAGATCCGAGCGGGCGCAAATCAGCACGATCCGCAATGGGCACCATACTTCGAATCCCGATGGGGCCAGAAGATGCTGAACTCGACGCGCGGTCGCCGTAAGCTGTACCGTGTCTGGGTAAGGCAAGATGGCATGTGTTCCAACTGTCAGCAGCCCATCACAATGAACACCCGCTGGGATGTTACGCATATTGTGAAGCAAACTGACGGCGGCACGGATGCAGCAAGCAACCTCCAGGTTAACCATCTCAATTGCCGTAGAAATCCGCAGTACGCCGGAAAATGAAGTTGTACTACCGGGTGTCGACAGATGCCTTTGCAGAGGCTTGAGCCGTATGCGCCTAAAGGCGCACGTACGGTTCTTAGGGGGCAGCAGCGCAGCAATGCGCTGCTGCTACCCGACCAGGATCATCGAAACATCAAGTCCAGAACGAACGTGATGCTCGGATTCAAACGATTCAGGTGTGCGAAGACCACGATTTCAGGCATCGAGTTGATGCACCGCATCCGCAAGGGTCAGTTCAATCTCCGCACTCTCGGACTCAAGGATACTACTACTGCAGCCGCCGTCTGGAATGCTGTCCTGTTCAATAAATAAGGCATCCTTATGTATTGGAGACGTCTCGGCTTCACCGGCTGTTTGCACCAGAACCCTCACGCGCACCCGAACGGCATTGCAGCACATTAACAAAGAACCACACTTGAGCTTGCGCTTAACGGGGAAGCCCTTGTAGTAACCTTAATATGTTTTGCGGTCCGATAGCCCCGGATCACCGCGCGCGTCGCTACCATCCGTAATATGCGGGCCGCGGATTGCCGTAGTAGTACGGTGGGTAGCCGTAATAAACGGGGGCGGGATAGTACGAAGGCGAGGGCACCGACACGAACGTGCAGTTCTGGCCGGATGACGGCAGGGCATTTGGGATTGTCGCCGCGCCGACGCGGGTACTCGCTAAAGCCGATTGCTGACTCGCAGCAGATGCCGCTGCGGCGCTGGTACAGGCGTAGTAGCCACCGGCGCCCGGATAGTAGCTGTACGGGCCATAGTAGACGCACCCCCAAAGCGTCAGTGCACCCACCACAACAATTGGCCGGCCGATGATCTTTGCGCGAAGCATGGCCCCTCCTCGCATCGTCGATTCGTTGAAGCGTCGCGGGTCGCGGCGCAGGCATGCATCCATTCTACGCATGGCGAACAAACAGGACGCAGCGACGCGGGATCTTTGCCTTTTTACTCTGACTGTGATTTCGTGGTCAACCGGCTTCGCGTCTTGCGCATCGATTCACCGGCAAGCGTAATGCGATGAGCGTTTTGTACGAGCCGATCGAGGATCGCGTCCGCGACAGTGGGTTCGCCGATCGCGTCATGCCGGTCCGCTTCATCGGTAGCGCCAAGACCCGACGAACCTACTCCAGGGTGGAAAGTACCCGATACTCAACGAAGCGTATAAACGATTTGATTGCAGCGAGCCGCGTGTTCCGCGAATTTGCGCCGTTATGGCGCGTAGTCTCCAGGTGATCAAGAAAGGAGAGGATCATTGGCGCATCGATTTGCTCGAGATACAACTGGGACCGTTGAGTTTTGAGACGTCGACTGGCAAACTCCAGAAGCAATTTAAAGGCATATTCATACGATTCGCAGGTATTTTCACTAGCCCCGCGCTCCAATGGTAGACGCTACTGGAGGAATGCGGTGATATGCGGTGCAATCGGGGTCATGACATTGCTCCCGTAAAGAATGATTCACAGCAGTCGACGATACCCCTCATCAGTTCAGGCGTTGCCTCAAGATACCAATACGTATGATTGACGTTACAGTGACCGAGGTATGTGGACAATGCCACCATGTGTTTCGTGATGCGGTCCCGGCTATCCGGGCAGTTTTCAAGTGCCCTCACTGCAAATGTATGCCTCAATGACTGGGGTGTTGGCCGCGGTCGCGCTGGAGCACACGGAAAGCCAGCCGCCTTCGCGGCGGAGTCAAACGCTGTTTCGACGGCCTTTACACCTAAGGAAACGCTGATCAATGGACCAACTGCCCAAGTTGCAGGCGAGATGGCGTCGAATTTTCCAGCTGACGAAGCGAATCGACGCTCAATTCGGTGAATTGGATGCCTAAACGAGCCTCCCTGCGCGCATTTTTCATGCGCATGACGGATTGCTCCCATGGACCGATCGCAACAGATTTCGCGCAATCACCAGATTCGCCAGAGCGAACAGGCTGAACAGTTGCGCGGTGTTCTTGGCCAAGCCCTTGTATCGCGTCTTGCGATGGTCAAACAGGTTCTTGACGATATGAAACGGATGCTCAACCCGCGACCGGATCTGCGCCTTGGTTCGCTCGACCGCGATCATCAAGTCCTTCAGCGCTCCCTCCTGCATCGCCTTGATCTTTCCCCGCTTGGCAGTGACGTGCCACTTCACGGTCTTGCCCGCCATTTCCTCGCGCTTGTCTACGCCAATGTAGCCCGCTTCGGCGAACGCCTGCTCCTCATGTCGTGCAGCAGGGCATGCGCTTGCGATACATCCGACACGTTGGCCGCCGTGCCAACCACGCTGTGGATCAGGCCCGAATCGGCATCGACGCCAATCTGGGCTTTCATCCCAAAATGCCATTCGTTTCCCTTCTTCGTTTGATGCATTTCCGGGTCACGACTCTTCCCGGCGTTCCTGGTCGACGGCGGCGCTTCAATGATCGCCGCGTCAACCAGCGTGCCTTCCTTCATCATCAGCCCACGCTCACACAGCGAGATGCCAATCTCGTCGAACAACTTCCGTGTCAGTTCGTGTTCGATCAGCAGGCGCCGGAACTTCAAAAGCGTGGTTGCATCAGGCACGTTCTCGACTGCCAGATCGATGCCGGCGAAGGCTAGCAGCGCGATGCTGTCATACAGGGCGGTCACAAATCGAATTCTCGAACAGATCCAAGGTTGTGCCATGCTGCTGTGCGGGTAGATTCCCGCTGCGGACCTGTGCAACCACTTCCTGCGGCAGCCAGGTGTCTTCCATCGCGTCGATGCCCTTCTCGATCAACTGCTTGAGAAAAAACGACTGGCTGCGGCCTGTGGTTTCCGCCAGCACTCTCAATCGCTGTTCGATTGCCGGCTCGACGCGTACCGCGATGACTTGCGACCTGTTCTCTGACTTCCTTCTCAACCTCTACTCCTGATTGCGTCTGTGCGCCGCAGACCGGCGCATTCGCGCGCTGTTTTACCACAACCGGACAAAGTGGCGTCGGGTAGCGCAGATCATTGCCAGGCGAGGCATCGCAACGAAGCGAAACATTTGTCGATGCCCCGGCTAACCGCCGCGTCGTGCGGAGTGAGGAGAGCCACCGGCACTTTTCAGGCACCGGCACGCTCGCAAGGGCACCCGCGTACCGGTTCTCAAGATGTGTTTGCCAAAACGCATCGCAAAACCGTGCTATTCAGATAATCCTTCTCTGGGGTGTCCATTTAACCGGAGTGAGCGATTTGCCTCCACGCGCGATGGTGCCTGCCATCACTGATGTAGGGCTACCGCTTCCAGTACACATGAACCCGTCGTCCCCAAGCCGCCATCCTCTGGATTCCCACAGGACGTAGTCATTGTCGCCGCCCACGCAAGGCCATCACAGCCATTCGAGGTAGACCGGCAGTCTGCATCAGTCCGGGGCCAAGCCTGAAGCGCCCCAAGGGACTTGGGGTAGTGCGTGCTGGCGTGGGGCGTTCCCTTGCCGCAATCTACGCTCACCTCCGGTTAAATGGACACCCCAGACTGGAGTAATCGCGAACCGGCAATGACGCGAACGGCGGGCTGCCGCTAGGAATCCGCGCACAGGCCCGATGGGCAGCGACCTGTGCCGGCGTGCCACGCGCTCAGCGACTCCCGGGCGGTCGGGTCGAAAAGGTGCGCCGGTACTCATCGACTTCGAGCAACAGATGGTCGATTCGCTCACGTAGCTGGCCATTCTGCGCGCGCAGCGCGTCCGCCTCCCCGCTCGCCTGCAGCCGCACCGCATCGTTCTGCATCTTGAGAAACCGCTCGGTACCGACCAGCTGTTCGGCCGTCCGCGCGAGGGTTGTTGCGCCGACGCCGGCACGTTCGATCGACGTGCAATGAGGCAAAAGTAGAAGCAGCTTGGGCGCAACTGGTCGACGTCGCCCACCCAGCCGTTCGTGATGTCCATTCCGTTCGTACCCTATTCACCGCCGCGTGCGCAGAGCTCCGGCAACTTTTCGCTCGATCCGTCATCGCTACGTTGCGGCCCCGTCGGTGGACCCGCTCTGTTCGTTTTTCTTGCCCGCCGCTCGCTGCGCCGCCCTTCCGCACGTTTCACGACGTCCTCCAGAGATAGCACGTGTTCTGGCGTAGTACGACCAAAGCGCTTGTGATAACAATGCGCGATAAATTCCGACAGGGGGCGCTTCCACGGTTCCTGCTTCCCGTTACCCAGTGACCCGAATTTTCGGGGATTCAATCCCAGTTCGCGCGCCATCTGGATATGAGCATGGCTCAATCTGAAACGCTGTCTCGCTTCAAACCACGGCTGAAGCTTCGATGGTATCGGCATCAGTGTTCACCTCTGCGCCAGCTTGCGGCGGTCAACCGCCCCACCGCCGCGTAATAACGCGCCTGCGAAGTCGCAGCATTGTCGTTCTGATCCGTCTTCAAAATATCCAGCAGATGCTCCGCGACGACTGAGCCGATCGCGTGAACCGCGTCGTGTCGCGTAAGCCCTTCTTTCCCGAGGCGATGCATCGCGCGGACCACGGGCCCAAGATTCAGGGCGATCTGGTTTTCGACGATCGCATGTAGCGCAGCGTGTGCCGCGACCTTGGGAAGCTTGATCCGGGCAACGCGGTGATACGTTCCGACGAGAGTAATTCGCTCCTGTTCATCGAGTTCGAGCCACGATTCAGGTTCGGGTGCGCATTCGGGGTTGTACTCTTTCATGATGCTAGTCCTGTACTGGCCTTTTGCCTGCCGTAAAACTGGCGTCTACCGCTGCGTTGCGCTTCAGTTCAGTCATCGGCGGCATAACTGGCACCCGTCCTACACGACCCGGGGCGACCCGTTGACGACAACCCGCCGGGCCGCGGGCCGTTCGGGCACCGTCAATCCCGCGACCTGGATGCATCGCGACGTCATGTCGACAGATGATGCGCCAGCACCGTGGCGACGAACGAGTGCCCCGGAACGGCCGCAAACTGCGCCCTCAGACGCCTGTTGAGCTGGTCGCGTTCCATGCCGGAAGCAAGGGCCGCATCCGCCAGCGCACCGTACGCATCCAGCACATCGCTCCCCGTGATTTCGTACCCGAAGCCTGCGGCCATCCAGTGCAACGCTGCCGTGCCACAGGCCATCGCGAATTCAGGCTTGCGCTGCGCGAAATCGCGTGCGGCCCGCGTCAGGGTTCGCGGGTCGGTGGGGCCGCGCATCGCAAGCGACGCCGCCAGATCGAGCAGGCCAGCGTCCTTCGCGGCGGCGAACCATTTCCCCTCGGCGCCGGGACTGCTCGCGACCAGATCGTGGAGGATGCTGTCGGAACTCCTGTCCGGATATTTTTTCGCGATGGCACGGAATGTCGCGAGATGCGTGGTGGCCTGATTGGCCTCGATCGCGTAGCGCCGATAGGCCTCGCCCATCATGCCCGACGACAGAAGGATCGCTTCGCATTTGCGGGCGATTGCGGCAGTGGGCGCGTTCAGCCCCCTCGACGCTTCCGCGTAACGCAGTGCTTCAGCCGAACGATTTAATGCGATCAGTGCACCCACCCCGTACTGGCGATACCCCCACCAGTTCAGGCGCGCGCCATTCACGAGAGCGAGTAGTTCCTCATGGCGCCGGGCGGCATTGAGCGCACTCAGGCAGGCGGTGGTACCCGCGAAATGCTCTCCCAGTCCTTCAGCGCCCATCACGCGCGCTGTAACCGGCAACAACCTGTCTGCCCATAAGGACGCGATGTCGGGCGACGTACACAGGTCACCCCAGCGATCGCCCAGCTGTTCGATATACGGCATCGGGTCATCCTGGAGCGCGTCAAACAGGCGTTCCAGCCACCGCATCCGGACCGGAGCGGGCACGTCCACCCCGGCAATGACCGGCACAAGCGCGTCGATTGCGCGATTCACGGCGGTGCCAATTGCCCCCGACGAGCTGTCTACGTGTTCAAGCGCCGGCGAAAGCTTTTCGAGCAACGCGACCGCGCCGTCCGCAGCGAGAACAGGATCTGCGTGAGCGATCTGCCGGATTTCGATCAGGGCCTCCTTCAGACGCTGGATCGGCAATGCGGATTTCCAGCCGAAGGCGCCACGCCGGAACCGCGTGGCGAAAGCCCATTTGTGAGAGGTTGTGCGTGCCATGCTCCGTGGTGCCAGCTCAGCGCGTCTTCATATAGGCGGCGTACAGCGCCGTGTTGAGCGCCTGCAGTTCGCGCCGGGTTTCCAGCAGTTCGTGATGCCGGCCCTGACGCTCCAGACTTAGTAACTGGAGCATCACCTTCGCCGCCCGCTCGGGCGCATTTCGTCGCGAAGGCTCTGCCTGTCTGAACAGGGACGCGAGGCCGGCCTTTTCCGTGAGTACCCACGCCGGAAACCATGCGAGATCGTCAGTGTCGCGGGCGCCGTCGAACGAAGTATCGAAGGCGCGCCGCAACGTATTGACGGACGCGTCGCCAAGCCGGCTCAAAAGCTGGTCGAACCGGGATGGCGAAAGCCACGCAAGTTCCACCAGCAATGGCCACGCTGCGTCCAGGCCATCGAGCCGGTAGCGTGCCTCCGTTATCCAGCAAAGCGGCGCTGGAATCCGTCGCCAGGACGCGATACGCAATATCGCATCGGACGCCTCGGCCCACCTCGCAGCAAGCAGGAAGAGCGGCGCCGCGTGCGCATCCGCGTGGTCCGCACGGAAAGGCAGCGCAGCGGCGCGTCCGGCCAGTTCTGCCCAGAGCGGTGCGAGCCAGGTCGCCCCGGTCTGCCTCGGGAACGCACGCGCGACTGCGGGCTGAACTTCGTAAGATAGCGCCTGGCGAGCCTGCAGGGCGGCTTCGTGACGGTCAAACGGTACCGTCGATCGACCCTCGAGGGCATTGACGATTGACCCGAAATACACCTGGGCGACGTCGTCCGGATACTCGTTCGCAAGCGCCTGCAGCGCGCGCCGCGCGCCCGCGGCATCGTACCGCTGCAACGCTGACAGGACGTCATTGCGCAGCATCACGTCGCGGCTGTCGTTGAAAATGTCGAGCTGCATCCGTCGGATTCAGAACAGTTGGCTGGTCAGGCTGACGAGATTAATCCATTTGACCGCGCTTCTCAATTTCCTGTCGTGCTCATCGACTGACTCGACGATTGCGCGCCGACCGCTCGCGTCGGTGACCACGGTGCGGGCGCGTCATCAGTGGTCGTGTTCCGTCGGATCTGCGAAAGACGGTTCCCAGGCCTGTCCGCCGTAGAACACGCCAACGATTGACACCACCTCAGGATCCACAAGGTAAGCAATCACGGCTCGCTGCCGGTAGTGGGTCACGCGCAGGCCAGGCAACAGATCATCGCGCGGGACGCCGCGCTCAGGGAACGTCTGCAGGCGCAGGCAGAAACTAATGATGGCGTCGACGTATTGGGCCGCCGTGACGGGCGAACCCGCTTCACTGATGAACCGTTCGATGTCCTCAAGCTGGTCCTGCGTTTCCGGGGCAAACTGCACCCGGTAGTTCATGCGGCGCCCGAGCGCTTTTTCGCCAGATGAGCGCGCACCTGCTCGGGCGTGAGCGCGCGCGCGGGCTCCGCGCGCAACGCTTCGGCCGCAGGCACCACCTCGTCGCGCAGCCAGGCCTCGATGGCCCTGTCGCGGGCCGCGAGGGTGCGTAGTCCGTCGCGGATCACCTCGCTTTCCGAAGCATATTCGCCGCTGGCGACCTTGGTGCGGATGAGCTCGGCCATCTCGTTGGGCAGGGTAATGCTGAACTGCTGTGTGGTACGCATGGCGCTCTCCGGGCTGACAGGATTTAATCCTACTCCGTCGACGGGGGTGCTGGCAAGGCGCGCCGGCCTTGCGCAGATAACGTGTGACGGCTGCGTGCGACGGGACGGGACGACGCACAGCTTGACGGACCTTCCTGCGGCGAACCATTTCGAAGGAAAAGCTGGATGCGTCTGTCAGGAGCGCGCCTAATATCCGCTCGCCGGGGCCAGCATCGAACCGCTACAACTCTTCGCCCCACAGCGACAGGCATAGTCAGCGATCAGTTCGGGAGTGATCGCCTCATCGATAGTGAGTCCATAGGCGATACAAAGCTCGTCGCCCGGCATCACGTCTCTGAGCGTTTCAATAAAAACCCGCCCCCGCTCGTCCTCGATCGCCTCGCAGTTCGGCCGGCAGGAGTGGTTCAGCCAGCGGGCGCTGTTGCCCCCGACGCTGCCGTCGATCACGCGCCCGTCAGCCAGGCCGAAAATGAACGTGTGGCCGGGCATGCCGGATCGCCGGTGCCGCGCAGACGCCCGCCGCCACGACGTCACTTCGCCGCGGTATTCGAGGATTCGCCGACCGGCCGGAATCGCCTGTAGCGCGAACACGCCCCGCCCATGAACCGATGATTTCCTGACCGTCACGCGCCGCACGTCAAAACTCCTGATCCGTTGAAGGCTGCGAGCATAGCGAGCAGCGCGTGGCGCGGCAACCGGGGCCGTCGCGTCAGAACAACCTGGTCTGCCTGGGATCGCGTGGCGGGGGTCGGGACACGTCAGTCCGGCTGGTCTGTCGGCGTTTACTGCGCCTGCCTCCAACCCGCTGTAGCCGTGCCAGCATCAGGCATTCGCCTGCGCCATCGCTGAAGCGCAACTCGAACACGCCGGTCTCGCCCGCCGGACATGGCGCCGTTGCGCAGAACGACAGGCGCAAACCCCGCCGTTTCGCGCGGACAATCAT